>NZ_SZVI01000002.1 GCF_013416775.1 Rhodoferax sp. BLA1 | reverse complement strand
AGGGCTGAGGGCAGGAGCTGTTGTTGCTCGGGGTGGTAGGGTAAGTAGCTGGTGCTCATGCCTTTGCATCGCAGGCTTCGTGCCAGGATTCATCACCAACGAAGGTTTCTGCCGCCCAGACTCCTAGTGGCCTGACAGTCAGCAATGTGGCGTCGTTTTCGAGGGTCGCGGCATCCGCCAACGGCCAGACGCGGGTATTTGGGGTTGCTGCTCCATAGCAGTCATTCGCCGAACTGCCATCTCCGTTTCAGTCATTCCGCCCAAAATTCAGGTGTGTAGTCCGGCGATCGTGGCTCTTGCCTACGGCACCGGATTGCGTGCCAATGAAGTGATCTTATGGAAGTCACCGACATCGACCGTCAACGCATGAAGGTGCACGTAGAACTCGGCAAGGACCGCTGCGCCCTGAGCTCGGCGGTCTTGCGCTGACGCCCGCCCGGACGTCGCCCGATCAATCAATCGCTCACTCACGGCAACTCAACCGTGCTGTTGACTTGTGCTCGCCAGTTGCAACGGTTCGCCCGTTTCAGCGGCACAGCCGGCAGCGGTTAGCAGCACATCGGTGGAGGAGTTCAGGGCGGTTTCGGTCGAGTCCTGTATCACGCTGATGACAAAGCCGATTGCCACCACCTGCATGGCCACATCGTTCGAAATGCCGAACAGCGACGTGGCCATCGGGATCAGCAGCAGCGAGCCGCCCGCCACCCCTGACACGCCGGCGGCGGCGAACGAGGACACGACGCACAGCAACAGCGCGGTCGGTACATCAACATGAATGCCCAGTGTGTGCGCGGCGGCCAGAGTCATCACCGAGATCGTGATGGCTGCCCCGGCCATGTTGATCGTGGCGCCCAGCGGAATGGTGATCGAATAGGTGTCCTCGTGCAGGCCCATGCGCTTGCACAGTGCGAGGTTGATCGGGATATTGGCTGCCGAGCTGCGGGTGAAGAAGGCGGTCACGCCGCTCTCACGCAGGCAGGTGAAAACCAGGGGATAAGGATTGCTGCGAATCTTCCAGAACACGATCATCGGGTTGATCACCAGCGCAACAAAAAGCATGCAACCGACGAGGACCAGCAGCAGATGCGCGTAGCCCAGCAAGGCACCAAAACCCGATTCGCCCAGCGTGCCAGCGACCAGGCCAAAGATACCCAGCGGCGCAAAACGGATGACCGTCTGCACGATGCCGGTCACCGCGTCGGCCAGGTCGTTGAGCGTCGTCCGCGTGGCAGCACTGGCGTGGCGCAGCGCCATACCAAGGGCGACCGCCCACGCCAGGATACCGATGAAGTTGCCTTCCAGCAGGGCTTTGACCGGACTGGTAAATATGCTCAGCAGCAGGTTCTTGAGCACGACCACGATGCCACTCGGTGGTGTGCCAGCGGCCGGCGGCGCGCTCAGGACCAGCGTGGTTGGAAAGCTGAAGCTGGCGATGACGGCCACCGCGGCGGCGGCCAACGTGCCAACGACATACAACATCAAGATCGGGCGAATATGGGTCGGCTGACCATGTTCGTGACTGGAGATGGCGGCCATCACCAGGATGAACACCAGGACTGGCGCGACCGACTTCAGGCCGGAGATGAAGAGGTCTCCCAGTATCGCGACGGATGGTGTCGCGCCGGGCGCGATCAGGGCCAGGGCGATGCCCAGGACCAGGCCGATCGTGATCTGGGCAATGAGGCTCAGGCGCAGAAGTCGCTGCAGAGCCGTGGGGTTCGTGTTGTTCATGAGTGAATCTCTTTGTGGGTAATTTTGTTGGTATGAAGGGGTGTGCCCGGGCGGGGCTGCACGGGGCGCGAGGGTGGCGTTTTCAGCACTCGGGGAGGCTGACGGCGAGACCGCCGTTGGATGTTTCCTTGTATTTGTCCAGCACGTCACGGCCAGTGTCGCGCACAGCAGGGATCACCTGGCCGAGTGAGATGGCGTGCGCACCATCACCACGCAGCGCGAGTTGTGCGGCGTTGGTCATCTTGACAGAAGCCATCGCGCAAGCCGATCCGACCTCAATCTGGCAGCCGACTGCGGCGGCGAGCAGAAAGCTGTCCACGTCGCGTGAGCAGCTGCGGGGTATGAAATTCATGTAGTACTGAAGCACGGCCGAGATGATAGCGGCCGCGCCGATGCGATCTTGACCCGCGCGCCCACCAGCAGCGTGCGCGCGCATGGGAAGCGCCGCCAACAGCCAGGAACTGGCTGCGCACCTTGGCATCTCGCCCACCGAGACGCGCATGATCGGCCCGGCAGGCTACCTGCATCACATCGGCAAACTGGCTGGGCCGACCGAGATCATCGACACGCCCGGCCCGCTGACACCGGTCGAGAGGTTCATCATCCGGCAGCATCCTTATGTCTCGCACCGGATTTTGTCGACGGTGCCAGGCCTGTGACCGCTGCAGTCTTGTCGGCCCACGCATGCAGCCGTGTGGCAGCTACGGGCACGATGTCGTAGGCCATGACCGGCTGCTGAACCGGGTTGAACCGGACCACCGGAAAGCCGACTGTCGGGCGCACCAGCTTTCAGCCTATTACCGACTTACGTTTTAGGTCCTGCGAGAGAGCAAGTGTCGGGTAACGTGCAACACTGCACCAGTCGGCACAACACCTCCAGGCCATAGTTCCACTGGCCAAAACCGGAGTCGACATTGATGTGACCGGCTTCGCCCAGGTCGACGACCTCGCTGCCCCAGACCCTTGCCCAATACTCGGCACGCTCAAAACTCATGAACGGGTCGGTGTGGCTGGCCACCAGCACGCTGGGCACGCCCAGGGCAGCCGTTGGCACATCGTCTTCGGCATGAAATCTGGCGGGCTCGGCCGGGGCCACCAGCATCACCCCCGCCACCTTGGCGGGTAGCTCTGCGGCCAGGCACACCGAGGCCAGCGCACCCAGGCTGTGGCCCACCAGCAGCGCCGGGCGGGTGCACGGGGCCAGCAGGCGGCGTAATGAGCCGCGCAGGCGGTGGGTGTCGGGGTCGTTCCAGTTGCTTTGTGTCACCCGCTTCCAGATCGGCAGCTCCTGCTCCCAGATCGACTGCCAATGGCGCACACCACTGTTAAAGCGCCCCGGCACCAGCACAAAATCAAAGCGCTGGGAAGCGGCACGCAGGGTTTCCTGGGTTTTGGCGTGGTTGGCGTCATTCATCACAGCACATTCCACCGCATGGCTGACCCAGCTCGCCCAAGTTGGCCAGAAACCAGCTCACGGCCAGCAGATCAGCACTGCCACCCGGGCTCAGATGGTGCGCGATCAACAGTTGGTCAAACGCCACCAGTTGCGCTTTGCGCAGGCTGCTGGTCGGGGTGGGCGCGGCCAGCAGGCGCATGGCCTCGACCTGCACCAGGCTCAGCGCGGGCAGGCCGCCACGCGCCACCAGGTTGGTGTCCGGGTTGTGCGCCATCAGGTGCAGCAGCGCCTCCAGCAGCGCGCTTTCCTCATCCATGTCGTTGGCGCGGGCTCGCAGGTACGGCGCGAGGCCATGGGCGCGGGCGGTGGCAAAGCCACTTTGTGCCTCGCCACGGGCACCTGTGAAGCCATATTGCCAGTACAGCCGCTCGCCAGCGCTGTGTGCGGTGGCGGGCTCGGTCAACTCACGTTGCACCAGGTCGGCACACAGCAGGGCCACCTCGGAACACAGGCCCACAACACCGGGTTCATCACCACGCGCAAACAGCCGCCCGGCAGCCGCACACAGCAACCCCAGCGAGAACACACTGCCCTTGTGGGTGTTGACCCCACCGGTGGCGGCGAACATGGCGCGCTCACACGCCAAACCGCTCAGACGAAGTTGCCGCAAAAAGTGCGTAGCTGCCAAATGGTGCCCACCCACACCCTGTTGGAAAAACACCGGGAACCAGGGGGAGATGGCGGCCAGGCTGGCGCGAAAGGTGGCCAGGTCCATGTCATGGTGCGCGCCCGCGTTGGCCTGGTCCACCAGACCCGGTTTGGGTGTTAACTCCATTTCGCGCTGCAGGGACAAGCTGGCCAGGCGGCCCACGGCCTGGGCCATCTGATCAGCGCTTGGCGGCGCATCACTACTCAGGACGGCTGCGAAAGGCATTCACTTTGTCCTCAATGGCACGCTGCAGATCAACCAGCGCATGTTGGCCACTGCGTGAGCAGGCGTGGGCGGGCTCGTCACACAGCAGGCAGCGCCGGGCGGGCCACCCCAACTGCTGGCGCGACACCGAGCTGCCCATCAGGTCCAGCACATCCACATCCCACAGGCGGCCAAGTACATGATGCTCTTCTATTTGTAGCATCATGCCCTTTAAAGATAAGGACTCAGCATCAATAACCATCAACATCTCTGGCCCGGTCACCCAGTGTCCGTCCTGCTGCGCCAGCATCGCGCAACCCGCCTGCTGCAGCGCTTGTTGCAGCGCGACCAAGCCCTGGTCAAAAACAAAACGCGCTTGCGCCGTGTCTTTGACCGGCCCCGGTGTCACCAGGGTCAGCTGCACCAGCGGCCGACCAAAACGCGCCAACAAGGCTTGCTGCTCTGCCACGCGCTGTTCGCGCCGGTTTAGCATCTGCGTCAGGCTGACGCCGGTATGGCTGGGCTCGTCGGATGGCAACACGTCAGTCCAGCGGCTTGATCTGGTGCACCAGATCGATCACGGTGCCATCGCGGTAACGCACCACACCCACCACCTTGTCCAGAAAATCAATCGGTGAGGGCTGGCCGCTGATCTCCAGCGCACGCTCGTAAAGTTGCTGGATGCTGAACACCGGCAAACCGGCGTCGCGCAGGCGCTGTTCCACCTCGGGGCGGTTCGGATTCACGGCGATGCCATGGTCGGTGACCAGCACACCAATACATTCACCCGGTGTCACCAGCGTGGTGACGTGTTTGACCACAGTGGGGATGCGGCTGCGGATCAGCGGGCCAACCACGATGGACAGGTTCGCTGCCGCCGCCACGTCACTGTGACCGCCGGATGCGCCGCGCATCACACCGTCGGAGCCGGTTAACACGTTGACGTTGAAGTCCACGTCAATCTCCAGCGCGCTCAAAATCACCACATCCACCCGGTCACAAAACGTGCCTTTGGAGCTGGGGTTGGCATATTCGTTGGTGGACACCTCGATGTGTTTGGGTGAGGTGCGTAAGGACTCGGTGGCGTCGGCGTCAAAACTCTGGGTGTCGATCAGGGTGTCAATCAGGCCCTTCTTGTGCAGGTCCACAATGCCGCCGCTGATGCCGCCCAGCGCAAACGCAGCCTTGATACCCGCCTTGCGCATGCGGTTTTCCATGAAGCGGGTGGCGGCGGTGCTGGATGCACCGGTGCCGGTCTGTAACGAAAACCCGTCTTTGAAATAGCCCGAATGTTCGATCACGTCAGCGGCGAAACGGGCAATCAGTAACTCGCGCGGGTCGCTGGTGGCGCGCGCGGCACCAACGCTGATCTTGCTTGGGTCGCCCACCTGCGCCACCTTGACGATGAAGTCCACCTGGTCTTGCGAGATGCTCACCGGCGTGTTGGGGAACGGCAAAAACTCTTCGGTCAGCAAAATGACGTTGTGTGCAAAGTGGGCGTCCACCTTGGCGTAGCCGAGTGAGCCACAGCGCGACTTGCCGTTGACGCCGTTGGCGTTGCCAAACTCGTCACAGGCCGACACGCCCAAAAACGCCACGTCAATCACGATCTCGCCGGTCTGGATCAGGTGTGCGCGTCCGCCGTGGGAGTGGATGTGCACGGGCTCTGCCATCAGCCCGTTGGAGATCGCCTCGGCCAGTTTGCCGCGCATGCCCGAGGTGTAGATGCGCCGGATCACGCCGCTCTTGATGTGTTCGATCAGCGGTGTGTTGCACGACATCAGCGACGAGGCCGCCAGCGTGAGGCCTTTGAAGCCCATGTCGGCCAGTATCTGCACCACCGAGTTGATGGTGCGGTCACCTTCGCGGTAGCCGTGGTGGAACGAGATGGTCATGCCGTCTTTGAGGCCAACGCGTTGCACCGCCTCTTGCACGGTCTCGACGATCTTGCGGCTGTACTTTTGCCCCAGGTCTTCCAGGTAAGGGGTGTGGGTGTAGGCACTCTCAAACGGCTGCAGGCCCTGGAGCGCTGGATTGGTCAGCAGCTCTTGCCGTGATTTTTGACTGAGTTCTTGGTTCATGGTGTTCGCCTTGGTGACACGCGATTAACGACGGTAGCCAGACGCTTCGGCGCTGGCGATCACCCGGCGGGCGTGGTTGACGATGGGGGCGTCGATCATCTTGCCGTTGAGCGCGATCACGCCCAAGCCGTCGCGCGTCGCCTTGTCCGCAGCGGCCACCACGCGGCGGGCGTGGTCCACATCTTCTTCGGTGGGGGCGTAGGCGTTGTGCAAGAGATCAATCTGGCGCGGGTTGATCAGGGACTTGCCGTTGAAACCCAGACGGCGGATCAGGTCCACCTCTTTGAGGAAACCGGCGTCGTCATTGACATCCGGGTACACCACGTCAAACGCGTCGATTTTTGCGACACGCGCGGCGTGCAACACCGCGCAGCGGGCGTAAAACAGCTCGGTGCCGTCGCCGCGCTCGGTCTGCATGTCCATCACATAGTCAAAACCCGCCAGCGCAATACCCATCATGCGCGGCGTGGAAGTGGCAATGGCCACCGCATTGACCACACCTGAGGCCGACTCGATGGCAGCCATCACCTGGGTGGAGCCCGGCGCGCGGCCACAGGCAAGCTCAATACGCTCGATCTCAGCCACCAACTGGCGCACATCGTCAGCGGTGTCGGTTTTGGGCAGGCGCACGATGTGGGCGCCGCCACGCACCGCGGCCTGCAGGTCGTCCAGGCCAAAGGGGGTGTCCAGCGGGTTGATGCGCACCACGGTTTCGATGTCGCGGTACAGCGGGTGCTGCAAGGCGTGGAACACCAGAATACGCGCGGCGTCTTTCTCGCGCAGGGTCACCGCGTCTTCCAGATCAAACATGATCGAGTCAGGTTTAAACACAAAGGCGGTACTCAACATGCCAGCGTGGGCGCCGGGCATGAACAACATGCTTCTACGCAGTTTCATCACATCGTCTCCCAGTCAATCGGCGGGTTGCCCGCGGCACGTAACAGCGCCGTCTGCAACCGTGCACGGATGGCGCAATCCAGTGCGCCCTTGTCCTCGATGGTGATGTCGCCCTCGGTGACGCCGAGCTGGCCCAGGGTCTCGTCGATGACGCTGCGAATGCGCTCGCCAAACTGGCGGATCACTTCGCTGCGGATGTGGATGTCTAACCGGTTCGGCAGACCCGGCGCCACCTTGACCAGCAGGTCGCTGGACTCCAGCGTGCCAGCAACCGCTTCCTTGATGATTTTCATAGCAATATGTCTTTTATAGATAAGGGCTAGAGGCCGATTTTTTATTTAACCCGTGCCGGTGGCCACACGTGCGCCGGGGTCAAAGTATTTGGCGCGCAGCAGGTCAATGGTGGCCTGGGGCACCAGCTCGGCCATGTGTGAAAAATCGTCAGCCCGTAAGCAGCGCCGCACCTCTGAGGCTGAAATGGCGCGCTGTGACTGCGCTTTGCGCTCCAGCTCCACCACCTTGACCACCGGTGCGGCTGAGGGAGCCTGCATCAGCCAGTGCTTCATGTCTTCGTTGTACTTGCGGGTCACCGGGCAAAACGGCTCGGTGCCGACAAAACGATGCGTGATACCCAAAGCGGGAGCCACGTGTTCGCGGTAGATGATCAGGTCCAGCGCGGTGTGGCACTGGTCCACTATGCCGCGGTCTTTCAGGAAGTAGCTTGGAAAGGTCGCCTTGGAGATCATGTAGATCGAACCCGGGTGCACGGTGGTGCGCGGCAGGTCTTTCAGGCCCTCACACACCAGCGCATAACGGTCTTCGTAGGTGATCAGCGAGGAGTTTTCACCGACCACAAACACATGCAACCAGTCGCAGTTGTCAGCCGCCTGTTGCGCGAGGTACTGGTGGCCAAAGGTGAAGGGGTTGGCGTTCATGACAACACTGCCAATGGTCTGACCAGGTTGGCGCTGGTCGGCTAGGCTCTGGCAATAACGCGTCAGGCCAACTGGCGAGTTTTCCATCAGGGCAATGACGCCGGGCATCTCCACCAGCGGGTAGAAGCCGCAGCGCGAAAAGGTCTCGACGTTGTCGGGCTTGGTATAGAGAAACAGCTGGTAACGACCCATGTCGGCGGCCAGGTTGGTCACATCCGAGATCAGGCGCAGGGTGATGTTCTGGCCGCGCAGGGTGGGTGACACGGCGACACATTTGATGACGTTTTCACCCATGCCGGCGCAGGCTACCAGCGTCTTTTTGGAGCGCACCGTGACAAAGTCGGCCAGGTTGCCGTCCAGCTCCAGATCACAACTCCGCAGAAATTCTGCAATCTCAGGTTGCAGTTTGGGGTTGTCGCCGAAACTCTCGATCGCCCAGTCCAGGTCACCGCTGGTGAAAGACGAATACTCGCAGTAGGCGTCCTGGATCACTGCCGTCTCGGGTGAGTCCTCAGCTGTGGTTCACACCCACCCAGCCCTTGGGCAAACCGGCCAGCGGCGTCATGCCGTAGATCGGCTCGCCGGGCAAACCGGCCTGCAAGGGCTCACGTGCGGCGATGAGTTTCTCGATATCCACACCGGTGCTGATGCCCATGGCCTCGAACATGAACACCAGGTCTTCGGTGACCACATTGCCTGAGGCACCGGGTGCGTAAGGGCAACCGCCCAGGCCACCCAGGGAACTGTCAAAGGTGCGCACACCCACGTCGTAAGCGGCCAGGCAGTTGGCCAAACCCAGGCCGCGTGTGTTGTGCATGTGGGCGGCACCGGTTTTGTCACCGATGGCAGCACGCACTCGTGTGAACAAGCGGCGCACCTGGGCCGGGTTGGCCATACCGGTGGTGTCAGACAAGCCCGCTTCGTCTACCCCTGCGGCCACCACTCGTTCAGCCATCCAGACCACATCGTCGTCAGTCACCTCGCCCTGGATGGTGCAGCCAAAGGCGGTGGACAAACCGGCCTCGATCTTCACGCCGGGGGCGATGTCGTTGCGCAAGCGCACGATGGCGCGCACTTCTTCGACCATGTCTTGGCGGCTCTTGCGCACATTGGCCAGCGAATGTGCCTCGCTGGCCGAACACGGGATGGTCAGCTTGTGCACGCCGGAGCGCAGCGCAGCTTCGGCACCGCGCAGGTTGGGCACCAGCGCCATCACGGTGATGCCAGGGTGGGTGAGTGCATGGCGCACCACCTCGGCCGCGTCGGCCATCTGCGGCAGCAGCTTGGGGGACACAAAGGAGCAGACCTCGATCTCGCGCAAACCTGCAACCACCAGTGCGTCAATCCAGCGGAACTTGTCGGCGGTGGCCATGGTGGCCTTGACCGACTGCAGACCGTCACGCGGGCCAACTTCGGAGATCAGGACATCAAAAGTGGGGGTGGTCATGGTTCACTTTCCATCGGGTGAGGTCACACGTTGTGCGCGGCGGCCCGCAACTCTTCGGGCGTGGGCACCGGGTAGCCAAAATATTCCAGGTAGGCCGGAATCTGCTCGTAGAGCATGTCGGAGCCGATCTGGATCGGGCAGCCACGCGCCTGCGCGGCCTTCAAAAACGCTGTCATGTCGGTTTTCATGACCACTTCACCCACAAAAGTGCAGGGGTCCACCCGGCTCATGTCTACCGGCAAGGGGTCACCGTCATTCATGCCCATCGGGGTGGCGTTCACCAGCAGTTCATAACCCGCCGGGTCCTTGCTGCCGGTGTGGATGGTCATGGCCGGGTAATGCTGCATCAGACGGTCGGCCAAGCCTTGCGCCGCCGCGTTGTCAACATCAAACAGGTCCATCTCCAGCACCCCGGCCGCCGCCAAGGACGCGGCAATCGCACAACCAACCCCTCCCGCACCCACCACCAGTGCGCGGCGGCCTTTGGGCTCAAACCCCTTGCGCTTGATGCCACGCACAAAACCTTCGCCGTCAAACATATCGCCCTGCAGGCGGCCATCGGCCAGGCGGCGCACCGCGTTGCACGACCCGGCAATCGCTGCCGTGGGCCGCACCTCGTCAAGCAGGCCCACGGTGGTGACCTTGTGTGGCATGGTGATCAAGGCACCACGGATATTGCCCAGGCTAAACACCGCGCGCAAAAACTGCGGAAACGGCGCACTCTGGCACGACATCGGCACCACCACGGTATTGATGCCCATGGCCGAAAACCAGGGGTTGTAAATCAGCGGCGCCTTGAAGGCATAGGTGGGGTAGCCGATGTGCGCGATGATGTCTGTGTTGCCGTCGATACGCATGATTTTTCTGCCAAAATGGGCTATAGCCCTTATTAGATATGGGTATGCAGCTATTAAGTTAATAGTTATTTGTCAGTCAGAGGCACGCGCCCTGGCGGCCGAGACAGCGGCGCGCAAACCCAGCAGGTAACTGTCCACACCGAAGCCGCAAATCTGCCCCATCACAATCTCACCAAACACCGAGTGGTGGCGGAAGACTTCACGGGCGTGGATGTTGGACATGTGTAACTCAACAATCGGGCAGGTCAAAATCGCCAATGCGTCACGGATGCCGTAGCTGTAATGCGTCCAGGCGCCCGCGTTGATCAGCACCGCAGCTACCTGGTCCTGGTAGGCCTGGTGGATGCGCTCACACATCTCACCCTCATGGTTGGTCTGGTAGGCCTCAACCTCCACACCCAGCTCGGTGCCCAGCGTCGTCAATGTGGCATTGATCTCGTCGAGCGTGATGGTGCCGTACTGCTTTGGGTCACGCTTGCCGAACATGTTGTGGTTGATGCCATGCAGCATGAGTATTCTCATGAGGGGTTCCTTGGTTTGTGCGGGTCATTGCCGACCAGCGATTCACCGTGTGATCATTGGGCAGCGGCAGGCGTCGTGTGCCAAGACTTCGGCCTCACACGGGTTGTCCAAGCCGTCGCGGTCGGGAGGCGCAGTGAGACTTCACTGCGCCTCCCGCCATAACCAGCTTATTTGCGCAACTTGGCCAGTTCGGCTTGCACTTCTTTCACCGTTTCTTCGCCCACACTGGCGCTGAACTGGGCAATCACCGGTTTCATCTTGTCGCGTAATTTGGCCACTTCAGCTGGCGAGAACTCGCTCACCGTCATGCCACCTTTTTTCAGCACATCCAGGTTGACGGCCACGGCAGCACGTGCTTGCTGGCGTTGGTACTTGGTGGCTTCGTCGGCAGAATCATCAACAATTTTCTTCTCGGCTGGGGTCAGGGCGTCCCAAACCTTCTTGCTGAAAATCACCGACTGCGGGTTGTACTGGTGGTTGGTCAGCGTGATGTATTTCTGCACTTCAAAGAACTTGCTGGTGGCAATCACCGATATCGGGTTTTCCTGGCCGTCAATGGCTTTTTGCTCCAGCCCGGCATACACCTCGGGGAACGGCAGCGGCGTCGGGTTGGCACCCAGGGCCTTGACCCAGGCCACGTTGATCGGGTTGGGAATGACGCGCAGTTTCAGGCCCTCAATGTCTTCCACCTTGGTGATCGGGCGTTTGCTGTTGGTGATGTGACGGTAACCGAGTTCCCAGTAGGACAAGCCAATCAGGCCTTTGTCGTTGAGTTTTTCATGCAGACGTTTGCCCACAGGGCCATCTACCAGTGCGTCGGACTCTTTTTCGTTGGCAAACAGAAACGGGAAATCAAATAGCGCCAGCTCTTTGGCCACACTGGCCAAAATGCCGGTATTCATCACGGCCATGTCGAGCGTGCCACCCTGAATGGCTGACACATTGGCCTGGTCGCTGCCCAAGATGCCACCGGTAAACAACTTGACTTGCATCTTGCCGCCGGACTTGGCCGCCAACAGTTCAGCAAACTTTTTCATGCCCGCCACCGACGGGTGTTCGCCCGCGCCGTTGGTGGCGAACTTGAAGTTGTGTTCTTTGATGTCTTGTGCGCCAGCCATGCCAAACGCCGCCAGGACAGCAGTGGCGACGAGGGATTTGAGGATCAAACGTTTCATGAGAGTCTCCATCTACGGTACATGCGGGACGCCGTTGAAAGGGTTGATGCGGCGGCGTGCCCAGCACCGCATCAACTCGGGAAAAATCAGTTGTAGAAAAACTTCAGCGGCACCAGCACGATGGACGGGAACGCCACCAGCAGGAACAGCACAATGATGTCGGCGATCAGGAACGGCACCACCCCGCGCGCGACCTGGTCCATCTTCATGTGGCCAACACCTGCCACCACATTGAGCACCGTACCCACCGGCGGTGTGACCAGCCCAATCACCCCGCAGAGCACAAACAGCACCCCAAAATACACCGGGTCAATACCGGCCGCCTTGACCACCGGCACCATCACCGGGGCCAGAATCAGGATGGTGGGGGTCAGGTCCATCACCATGCCCACCATCAGCAACACCAGCATCAAGATACACAGCAAGGTGGTGGGGCTTTGCATAAACGGCTCCAGGATGGCAATCAGCTGCCCGGGCAGGTCGGCCACCGCTATCAGCCAAGCGCTCACCGACGCCGCCGCCACCATGAACATGATGATGCTGGTGGTTTTGGCCGAGGCGGCAAACACCCCGTACAGCTGCTTGAAGCTCAACTCGCGGTACACCACCGTCGCCACAAAAAAGGCATAAACAGCCGCCACCACGGCAGCTTCAGTGGGTGTGAACACACCAAACTTCAAGCCCACCAGCACAATGAATGGCAGCACCAGGGCCCAGGAGGATTCACGCAGGGCTTTGACCACATCGGTCCGGCTGGCTTTGGGTGGGGTCACCACGGCCTCGGCACGGGCCGTGATCCACCAGGCGATGGCACAGGCCGTGCCCATCATCAACCCCGGCACGATACCGGCCATGAACAGCTTGCCAATCGACACGTTGGCGGTCACACCAAACACCACAAACGGGATGGAGGGCGGAATGATCGGGGCGATGATGCCAGCCGAGGCAATCAAACCACCTGAGCGCGCCTTCTGGTGCCCGGCGCGCACCATCATCGGCAACAGCAGCGCCGTCAGCGCCGCAGTGTCTGCCACCGCCGAGCCTGAGAGTGAGGCCATCAGGCAGGCGGCAATGATGGTCACATAACCTAGGCCACCACGCACATGGCCGACCAAAGCAATGGCCAGGTCCACAATGCGCCGCGACAAACCGCCAGCGTTCATGATTTCACCCGCCAGCATGAAAAAAGGCACCGCCAGCAGCGGGAAACTGTTGGCGCCTTCGAGGACGTTCTGCGCCAGAATTTGGGCGTCAAAGTTGCCCAGGTGCAGCATCAGGGCCACGCCTGAGAGCAGCAGCGAATAGGCAATCGGAATGCCCAGCGCCACGGAGCCGATCAGCGCCGCGAGAAATATCAGGATCGTCATTGTGTCTGCCTCGGGCTATTTATTTTTTGACGGCGTTGCGGATGTCGGCTTGCGCGGCCTCGCTTGAGCGGCGTTCGAGTTCAGCTTGTTCGAGAGCGTGTTGGGCCTTGCGGATTTGTGTGGGAGTTGGCTGGCCACGCAGGGTGAACCACAGGTCGCTCAGCAGCATGATCCCGGTGCCTACGGAAAACACCACACCTGTGCTGTAGACCCAGGCCATCGACCATTCACTGACCGGGGCCAACACCTCCCAGTTGATCGCGGTTTGTGCCCAGCTGCCTTTGAAGATCAAGAAGGTGACCCACAACATCAGCAGCTGGCCAACCACTGTGCCGATCTTTTGCAGCTTGGGCGGCAGCTTGTCCATCACCATGTCGCTGCCCATGTGGCACTGCTCATGCACCGCAATACTGGCGCCCAGAAAAATCAGCCACAGGAACAACCAGCGGGACAGTTCCTCAGACACTGTGATGCCCGAATTGAAGGCGTACCGCATCACCACGTTGCCAAACACCATGAGCACCATCAGCACCAGGCAAATGACGATGATCACGGTCAACAACTGGCAATAGCGACCGATCAATTTTTGAACCATCTCGCGTCTCCAAACTTGCGTGACTTATTAATGTACTAACTGGTTAGTTTTATATGATCAGTGTTTACCCTAGCGCTTGGACAACCGACGAAGTCGAAGCAAAGTGGCAAAAAAGTACCTCGATTCACACCCACTGTGGTGAGCGGTCGTCGGAACTACCTGTGGAAAACTCAGCGCAACACAAAACGCACCACCATCTCGGTGATGCTGTTTCGCCGTGCCGCCAGCGCGGCCTCACCGCTGGGGGCGCCCTTGAAAATCAACCCGAAAGTGTGTTGGTTGGAGACGTTGAAAAACGTCAGTGCCGAGATCGATGCGTGGATGTCAGTGGCATCGAGCCCGGGCCGAAACACACCCTGCGCCACACCCCGGTCGTATAACTCGCGGATGGCGGCAATGGCGGGCACATTGAGCTGCTGGATGCTTTTGCTTTGCGCCAGGTAGGTGCCACGTTCGATGTTTTCGTTCATCACCAGGCGGATGTAGTCCGGGTTGCCCCAATGGTGGTCAAAGGTGAACTCGACCAGGCGGCGCAGTGCCGCTTCGGGGGCCAGATTTTCCAGGTGCAATTCGGCTTCGATCGACCGCATGCGACGGTAAGACTCTTCGAGAACCGCCACATACAAACCCTCTTTGCTACCAAAGTAGTAGTAAATCATGCGTTTGCTGGTGCGGGTGGCAGCCGCAATGGCGTCGATGCGTGCGCCGCTCAGGCCCTTCTCTGCAAACTCCTTGGTGGCCATGTCCAAAATGCCAGCCATGGTGCGCTCGGGGTCGTTGGTGCGGGTGGTGTGCTTGCCCCCTGCCTGAGGGTCTGTTTTGGTAGTCACCTTCTGCTCCGAATGGACTAACTGGTTCATTCACAAAGTATAGGATCAAGTGTGACAAACCACCTGTCCATTCAGTCGCGGGTTTTCCCTAGGCCCTGATCACTGTTTCAAGACCATCACCCTGCGGCCTGGGTCCGCGCCTCTTTGAGCAGCCAGGCTCGAAAGGCCTGAACAGCAGGGCGCTGACTGATGGCCTCGGGCACCACCAGGTAATAGGCATAGTTCTGCGCCACCGCCAGCTCAAACGGCGCCACCAGGCGGCCCTGGGCCAGCGCTGTCGCCACCAGCGGCTTGGAGGCCAGCGCCACGCCCAGCCCGTCCAGCGCGGCCACATAAACCAGACCCGAGTCGCTGAAATGGGGCCCGGCGCTGCTGTCCACATCCTTGACCCCGGCCAGCTTGAACCAGTCGGCCCAGCCCGGGCTTGTGTGGTCGCTGGCGATGGCATCGGTGTGCAGGCGCACATGGTGACGCATGTCATCGGGTGTGCGCAGCGGCGGGCCGGCGGCCAGCAGTTTGGGGCTGCACACCGCGATGTACTCCGAGCCAAACAGGTGATCCACCTGGCAACCTGGATAGACACCGGTGCCAAAACGGATCACCACGGTGGAATCTTCCTCACGCGGGTCCACCGGCGCCAGCGGTGCTGAGACAGGGGCCTGGTCACTGTCTATGGCCTTGAGCGAGCGGATGATCTGCAGGTTGAGCTGGGGCTCGGCCTGGGCGAAGCCCTTGAGCCGCGGCACCATCCAGCGGGTCGCAATCGAGGGCGGCAACACCACCACCAGCTTGCCGCTGCTGGCGCGCGCCTGGGCACTCTCGACCGCTGCCGCAAAACAGGCCAGGCCTTCGCGCACCTTGGGCAACATGGCCTGTCCCTGGACCGTGAGCTCCAGCGCACGGGTCAGGCGGCGAAACAGTGCGTAACCCAAAAAATCCTCCAGCAGCTTGATCTGGTGGCTGATCGCGGTGGGTGTCACCGACAACTCCAGCGCCGCGTTTTTGAAACTCAGGTGGCGTGCGGCAGCCTCAAAGGCGCGCAAGGCATTCAGCGGGGGCAAGCGGTAGGACATGGATGAGTTTTTCTGATCTGTTGCCTGAAAAATGCTCGTTTGCCGCTGGGCAGCACAGCCATTAACCTCGCGCCATGCCTCCACAAGAGGCTTTTGTTACACAAGGATTTGCCACCATGCCCCAGAACTACATCGACATCTACGCCCAGGTGCGCTTGGCCAACCAGCAACGCTCGGACGCCATGGGTGAGATTTTGGCATTGGGCTGGCGCCATTTGAAACAACGGATCAGCCGTCTGGTGTTTCACAACACACCGCCACGGGGTGACTTCGCCCAGCCTTGAGCAGGCGTCTATTTGGCTGCAGAACCGGGAACGTCGTTGGGATGTTTCTTCTTATAAGCCTCGGTTCGCGGCACTTTTTTATCGATCGCCTTGCCAGTGTTGCTGATGGCCTCACCGGTGGCATGGGCAGCCTTTTTGGTGGCTTTTTGGGTGCGCTCCAGCAGGCTGGGTGCAGGTGCGCTGGCTTGGCTGGCGGCAGCCGTGGCGGCTAAAACGCTGCTGGTGTGGCCCAGGCCCAGCGCAGTGGTCAGGACCAGGGCGCCCAGAGAGGCGCTGTGAGTGAGAAAACGGCTCATGGTTCATCCTTGGTGGTGTTGAAACCAGCCCATTGTGAAGCTTTTTGGTGACGCTGACTCACCTGCTAAAACCCGAGATGCAGTGCCCCTGCGAATCCAGTCGACCAAATAAACCATCAAAAAACCAGAGCATCCTGCCCTTGTCACATAAGGGCCAGGAGCCATTTTGAGTACTTTTTTGCTCAGTCGACCAGCGAACGTGTGGCGGTAAAACGCTTCTCCATCTCGCGGCGCATGTCCTTGCGCACCAGAGCGGCGGCATGGCGGCGGATCTCATCGGGGGTCTGGGGCTCCAGCGGCGGCACGGCCACCGGTTTGCGTTCGTCATCCACCGCCACCATCGTAAAAAAGCAGCTGTTGACATGGCGTACCGAGCGGTTCTGGATGTTCTCGGCAATCACCTTGATGCCCACCTCCATCGACGAAGAACCGGTGTGGTTGACTGACGACAAAAAGGTAACCAGCTCCCCCACATGGATCGGCTGGCGGAACATCACCTGGTCCACACTGAGCGTGACCACATACCGCCCGGCATAACGGCTGGCGCAAGCGTAGGCCACCTGGTCAAGCAACTTGAGGATGTTGCCGCCGTGCACATTGCCGGAGAAATTGGCGGTATCGGGCGTCATCAGCACCGTCATCGAGAGCTGGTGCAGGGGTAAATCCATGGAAGTTCCTTGTAGGGTCGGCTTGACTGTGGTCCATGATATCGCTGCCACCTGAGCGTCACCCTGCCATCCCCGCTTCGGGTGACTACCTACAGACACCGTGGCACGTGGCTTGCTAGCATGAATGTTGAACCTGACCAAACGGTCAGATTTAACAGGAGTCATCCGCGTGTCCATGTCCTTTGCCCCTGATATCCAAGCCGGTCGGCTCGACGCCGCCGACTACGCCCAGCGATTTGCCGATGCCACGCCGCGCTTGACCCGCGCCCAGGCGGTGCTGGAGGCAGAACGTTGCCTGTACTGTTACGACGCACCTTGCGCCACCGCCTGCCCCACGCATATTGATGTGCCCTCGTTCATCAAACGCATTGGGGAAGGCAACCTGCGTGGCTCGGCCCGCGCCATTCTGGAGGCCAACCCGCTGGGCGGCATGTGCGCGCGCGTCTGCCCCACGGAGAACCTGTGTGAAGCGGTCTGCGTGCGCAACACGCAGGAGGGCAAGCCGGTGGCGATTGGCCGCCTGCAACGCCACGCGGTGGACGCGCTGATGGACAGCGCCAAGCCGCAAATCTTCACCCGTGCCGCACCCACCGGCAAGAAGATTGCGGTGGTGGGCGCCGGCCCTGCCGGGCTGGCCTGCGCCCACACCCTGGCCAAGTTGGGCCACGACGTGGTGGTGTTTGACGCCAAGCCCAAGGCCGGCGGCCTCAATGAATACGGCTTGGCCAGCTACAAAACGCCCAACAACTTTGCCCAGGCGGAAGTGCAATGGTTATTGGCCATCGGTGGCATTGAGCTGCGCCACAGCTGGCGGCTGAGCGATGTGGCGCAGCTCGACGCACTGCGCCAGGACTTTGATGCCCTTTTTCTGGGCATGGGTTTGCCCAACACGCACCAGCTTGGCGTACCGGGCGAGTCGCTCTACGGTGTGCAGGACGCAGTCGACTTCATCGCCACCCTGCGCCAGGCCGAGGACCTGTCCTGCCTGCCGATAGGCCGCCAGGTGGTGGTGATTGGCGGCGGCATGACCGCGGTGGACGCGGCCGTGCAGGCCAAGCTGCTGGGCGCGAAGGACGTGCACATGGTCTATCGGCGCGGGCCGGAGGCGATGAGTGCCTCCCTGGCTGAACAGGAATGGGCGCTGACCAACGGTGTGGTAATCCACCACTGGCTCAGCCCGCTGGACATCGTGCCCAATGAGGTGGACCCCCAATGCGTGGGCGGCGTGCGCTTTGCCCAACAAAAGCTGCACGGCGACAAGCTGGTGGCCACCGGTGACACCCTGGTGCTGGAAGCCGACATGGTGCTCAAGGCGATTGGTCAGACGCTGGGCAACCCGCTGCTGGCGCAGGCCAACTTTGAACTACAGGGCGGCCGCATTGCCACCGACGCCAACGGCCTGACCAACCAGCCGGGCGTCTGGGCCGGTGGCGACTGCCGCGCCGGTGGGCTGGACCTGACGGTGGAAGCCGTTGAACACGGCAAGTTGTCAGCGCAGGCCATCCACGCGCAGCTGAGCGCTTCACGCCTGCCGTGACAGACAGCGCAAGGCAATTGAGCAAAAAGTGCCTCTAGCCCTTGCAGGTCAAGCACACATAACTATGCAAGTTGTAGCAAATCGATTTGAAAGCACACCATGGCCAATTTGACAACCCACTTCATCGGCATCTCCAGCCCGAACCCGTTCTGGCTGGCCTCGGCGCCGCCCACCGACAAGGCCTACAACGTCAACCGCGCTTTTGAGGCCGGTTGGGGCGGCGTGGTCTGGAAAACGCTGGGCGAGGAAGGCCCGCCAGTGGTCAATGTGAACGGCCCGCGTTACGGCGCGCTGATGAGCGCGGACCGGCGCCTGAACGGTTTCAACAACATCGAGCTGATCACCGACCGTGACCTGGCGCTCAACCTGAAGGAAATCACCGAGGTCAAACGCCTGTGGCCCGACCGCGCGGTGGTGGTGTCGATCATGGTGCCGTGTAACGAAGACGCCTGGCGCGCCATCCTGCCACGCGTGGAGGCGACTGGCTGCGACGGCATTGAGCTGAACTTTGGCTGCCCGCACGGCATGAGTGAACGCGGCATGGGCGCGGCCGTGGGCCAGGTGCCCGAGTACATCCAGATGGTGACCCACTGGTGCAAGCAGTATTGCAAGCTGCCGGTGATCGTGAAGCTCACGCCCAATATCACCGACATCCGCCTGCCCGCACGTGCGGCCAAAAACGGCGGTGCCGACGCGGTGAGCCTGATCAACACCATTAACTCCATCATGGGCGTCGACCCCTACAGCCTGACCATGGTGCCCAGCACCGGTGGCAAGGGCTCCCACGGCGGTTACTGCGGCCCGGCGGTCAAACCGATTGCGCTCAACATGGTGGCCGAGATCGCCCGTGACCCGCAGACTGCAGGGCTGCCGATTTCAGGCATTGGCGGCATTGGCACCTGGCGCGACGCGGTGGACTACATCGCGCTGGGCGCGGGCAATGTGCAGGTCTGCACCGCCGCCATGGTCTATGGCTTCAAAATTGTGCAGGAGATGATCGACGGCCTGTCCAACTACATGGACGAAATGGGGTTCACCAGCATCGACGACTTCAAGGGCCGCGCGATCCCGACCGTGTCGGACTGGAAATACCTCAACCTCAACCACATCAGCAAAGCCGTCATCAACCAGGACAGCTGTATCGAATGTGGCCGCTGCCATATTGCCTGCGAAGACACCAGCCACCAAGCGATCACGAGCATCAAAGACGGCAAACGCCACTTTGAGGTGAAAGAGGACGAATGTGTGGGCTGCAACCTGTGCACCCTGGTCTGCCCGGTGCCCGACTGCATCACTCTGCGCACCGTGGCGCCCGGCGAGATCGATTTACGCACCGGAAAAACCGTGCAAGCGCCCCATGCCGACTGGACGACGCACCCCAACAACCCGGCGCGGGTGGCGGCGTAAGATTTGCCGCTTGACCGCTGGCTGGCACCGTGTTTTTAAGTGAAATAGGCCTCTAGCCCTTTTGTAATAAGCATTGATAGCTATTGAATATGGAGTATTTATGAGCAACATCCTGATCCGCGGCGGCACCGTGGTCAACGCCGACCAAGCCTTCCAGGCCGATGTGTTGACGCAAGACGGCAAGATCATTGCCGTCGGCCCAAATCTGCAGGCACCCGCAGGCACAGAAGTGGTGGACGCCGGTGGCCAGTATGTGATGCCCGGTGGCATTGACCCACACACCCACATGCAGCTGCCGTTCATGGGCACCACCACCATGGACGACTTCTACACTGGCACCGCTGCCGGCCTGGCGGGCGGCACCACCAGCATCATCGACTTTGTCATCCCCAACCCGCAACAACCGCTGATGGAGGCCTACCAGACCTGGCGCGGTTGGGCCGAAAAGTCAGCGGCCGACTACGGTTTTCATGTCGCCATCACCTGGTGGGACGAATCGGTTAAACGCGACATGGGCACCCTGGTGCAGCAGGAAGGTGTGAACAGCTTCAAACACTTCATGGCCTACAAAAACGCCATCATGTGTGACGACGAAACCCTGGTGAACAGCTTCAAACGCGCGCTGGAACTCGGCGCCATGCCCACCGTGCACGCCGAAAATGGCGAGCTGGTCTACCTGCTACAACAAGAGGTGGCCAAGCGCGGCATCACCGGCCCCGAAGGCCACCCGCTGTCACGCCCGCCAACGGTGGAAGGTGAGGCCGCCAACCGCGCCATCGCCATTGCCGAAGTGCTTAACGTGCCGATCTACGTGGTGCATGTGTCCTGCATCGAATCGGCCGACGCGATTGCCCGCGCCCGAGCACGCGGCCAACGCGTTTACGGCGAGGTGCTGGCCGGGCACCTGACGATCGACGACAGCGTCTACCGCCACCCCGACTTTGCAACCGCCGCCGCCCACGTGATGAGCCCGCCGTTCCGCCCCAAAGCGCACCAGGAAGCGCTGTGGCGCGGCCTGCAAAGCGGCAGCTTACACACCACCGCCACCGACCACTGTACCTTCTGCGCGGCTCAAAAAGCCGCAGGCCAAGACAACTTTGCCAAGATCCCCAACGGCTGCGGCGGTGTTGAGGAACGTATGGCCGTGGTCTGGGACGAAGGGGTCAACACCGGGCGCCTAACCCCCAGCGAATTTGTCGCGGTGACCTCGGCCAACACCGCCAAGCTGTTCAACCTTTACCCCAACAAAGGCAGCGTTTCCGTCGGCGCAGATGCAGACATCGTGGTCTGGGACCCGGCGGGCACCAAGACCTTATCCGCCAAAACCCAGTTCAGCAAGGGCGACTACAACATCTTCGAAGGCCGCACCGTGCGCGGCATCCCGAGCCACACCTTGAGCCAGGGCAAGTTGGTGTTTGTGCAGGGTGATTTGCGCGCTGAGCGGGGGGTGGGGCGGTATATCAAACGGCCGGCGTTTAATGCGAATTTCGCGGCGAGTAAGTTGAGGGCGGATGTGATGGCAGTTGGGGCGGTGAAGCGCTAAGGCTTGGCCTTGGGCATGAATCCTTTTGATTCAACCTTGACGGCGGTGCCCGCTGGCGACGGTTGGGCGGGTTTCGCCCTGGCGGGCGAGGTGCTTTGTGGCTTAGCTGCGCCCGCAGGCCGGGAATGGCCCGGCGGCCACTTCCTTTCTTTTGCTTCGCCAAAAGAAAGGAAGCAAAGAAAAAGCGAGCCCGCTGTTTGTGTCCCTACGCTGCGCTTCGGGCAACCTGCGGTGCTCGCTTCAGGGAGGGGCGCGCTCGAACTCGCTACGCTCAAACAATCGCGCGCCCTGATCTCCCTGAAGCTGTGCTCCTCGGCACAAACAGAAGGGCCAGGAACCACCCAGTCAGCCCGGCTCGTGGCGCTGCGCGCCACCTTGCCGAGTTGTGTGTCTGCCGCCGACACATTGCCCAGCCAACCAACTACGCCGCACCCTCACAAATCGACCATTGACTACTCCCGCCCAAGCGACCAGCCGCAGCGTTTTAACACGACCAGAGAACGCCCAATGCCCAGTTTCGCCTCGGCACGAGCGCAGCAAAGTGCCGTAGCTCTCGCTGCCGTTGAGGCCGGGCTGAGCAGCGCAGGGGCGGGCGGAGAAAGGGCTGGCGATTGTTTGAGCGAAGCGAGTTCGAGCCAGACCCCGCCTGACACGAGCAGCGCAAGGCACCGCGTAGCGGCCCGGACGTCGGCTCGCCTTTACTTTGGTTACTTTCATTTGGCGAAGCAAAAGAAAGTAACTCGCCCGCCGGGGCGAAACCCGGCCAGCGACAGCAGGTCGACCAGCCTGCGCCAGCAAAACCACGCGACATGCAGGCACACAGCTTGCAACAGATGACGACAAATTCACCAAGGAAGATGACATGACCACAAGCACCACCACCAACATCTCCACCCTCCGCATCAACGGCCAACGCCTCTGGGACTCTTTGATGGAACTCGCCAAAATCGGCGCCACCCCCAAAGGCGGTGTCTGCCGCTTGACCCTCACCGACCTCGACAAACAAGGCCGCGACCTGGTCACGAAATGGGCGCGTGAGGCGGGCCTGACGGTGACCATCGACAAAATCGGCAACGGCTTCATGCGCCGCCCGGGCCGCAACAACGCCCTGCCACCCATCGTCACCGGCAGCCACATCGACACCCAGCCCACCGGTGGCAAGTTCGACGGCAACTACGGTGTGTTGGCTGGGATGGAAGTCATGCGCACGCTCAACGACCACAACATCGAGACCGAAGCGCCGATGGAGGTCAGCTTCTGGACCAACGAAGAAGGCTCGCGTTTTGTGCCGGTGATGATGGGCTCGGGCGTGTTTTCCAAGACCTTCACGCTGGAGCACGCCTACGCCGCTAAGGACATCGATGGCAAGACAGTCGGTGAGGAGTTGGCGCGCATTGGCTACATCGGTGAACAGCAGCCCGGTGACCACCCGATTGGCGCGTTTTTTGAGACCCACATCGAACAAGGCCCGGTGCTTGAAGACAACGACGTCACGATTGGGGTGGTGCAGGGCGTGCTGGGCATCCGCTGGTTTGACTGCACCGTGACCGGCATGGAAGCGCACGCGGGCCCGACACCGATGGCGCTGCGCAAGGACGCGATGCAGGTCGCCGCGCAAATCATGCAAGAAGTGGTGGCAACCGCGATGCGCCACCAGCCGCATGGCCGTGGCACGGTGGGCATGGTGCAGGTGTTCCCGAACAGCCGCAATGTGATCCCGGGGCGGGTCAAGTTCAGCATCGACCTGCGCAACGCTACAGACGCGCTGGTGGACCAAATGGCCGATGAGGTGAAGGCCTTCGCCGCCAGCCTGAGCCAACAAACTGGCCTGGGCGTGCAGATTGAACTGGTCTCCAGCTACCCGGCGCAAGCCTTTCATGAGGATTGCAAAGGCGCGGTGGCCAAGGCAGCCTCCAAGCTGGGTTATTCCAACATGCAGGTGGTGTCTGGCGCCGGGCATGACGCGGTCTACATGTCGCAACTCGCGCCCACCGGCATGATTTTCATCCCGTGCAAGGACGGCATCAGCCACAACGAGATCGAGTCCGCCACGCCTGAACACATCACGGCGGGCTGCAATGTGCTGTTGCACGCGATGCTGGAGCGCGCTGGCGTGGTGTGACCGCAGGCCAACTCGACGATCTCCCAATGGTTTGTATCCCTTGTGTGCAAAAGGCCTACCCCCAAACGCCGTGACGCGCTTGGCTGTTACAGTTTGAGACAAGTCACCCATCGCGTGATCTGTCTCAAACAAGGCGTCAGGGGTATCAATGGACAAGTTGGACAATGGACGAAGCTGACCTCAACCGGGATCGGCTGGCGCTGGCTCTGGAAGCTGCCGGGCTGGACCTCTGGGAAAACAATTTGCTCACCGGGGAAGTCAGCCGCCGGGCCATGAAAACCATCACCACCCTCGGTTACCCCGAGGAGGAGCAATGGACCTATGTTGAGCAGTTTTTCCAACTGATCCACCTGGACGATCAACCACGCGTGCAGCTGGCGCTGGATGAGCACCTGTCCGGCCGCTCGCCCCAATACCGCGCTGAATTCAGGTTGCGCGCCAAAGACGGCAGCTGGCTCTGGTTTGCCAATTACGGCAAGATCATGGACCGCGAAGGCAGCACCCCAGGCCAGCGTTTTGTCGGTGTGACCTTCAACATCGACGACCGCAAGCGCAAGGAAGACGAGCTGGCGCAGATCAACCAGCAATTGGCTGAACAAAACGCCTTGCTGGAGCTGCTGGCCGCCAGCGACTCTCTGACCGGGCTGGCCAATCGGCGTCGGCTGATGGAGCTCGGTGCCAATGAATGCAAACGCACGGCGCGTTTCTCACACGACTTGTCGCTGCTGGTGGTGGACATCGATTTTTTCAAGAACATCAACGACGCCTGGGGACACCAGGTGGGTGACCGGGTGATCTGCGCGGTGGCCGAGGCCTGCAACAGCCGCATCCGCGTGGGCCTGGACACCGCCGCCCGCGTGGGGGGTGAGGAGTTTGTGGTGCTGCTGCCAGAAACCAACCACACCAGTGCCTGCGCGGTGGCCGAGTCGCTGCGTCAGGCGGTGGCCAGCAAACAGGTGCCAACCAACGAAACCGGGGTCAGCATCAGCTTCACCGTCAGCATTGGTGTGGCGACGCTACAAGGTGGTGCCATGTCCTTTGACCAGTTGTTCAACAACGCCGACAAAGCACTGTACCGGGCCAAGCAGTCCGGCCGCAACAATGTGCAGTCCTGGGACGACGCACCCTGGCCTGTATAAAAGCCAAAGGCTTCGAGAAACCGGCCAAACCTCCTGCAGGAGGTACGCCACCGGCGGCCGCTGAGAACGCAAAAAAGCATGGCACCCGCCGCGCGCTCCAGGCTGCGCCAGCGCACATTTGAGGTGTAATACTTTACCCAACCCATGGAGAGCCTCAACCATGTCTTTGCCTGGACTGATGTGTGCAACGCTGTTCAAACACCTGCCTGACGGCGTATTTTTGATTGACCCCGAGACGTCCTGTGTTCTGGACTGCAACGAAGTGGCGCTGAAACACGTCGGCATGACGCGCAGCGAGATCCTCAACCAGTCGGTGCTGAAGTTGCATGTCGAGGTGATGGGTCTGGACCAGTGGGCCAGTCTGGCGCAGGCGGTGCGGGCTGTTGAGCACCTGGTGTTTGTGGTGCATCACCGCCACAAGTCCGGCGCGGAAGTCCCGGTGGAGATCAAGACCAGCCACTTCTGGCAGGACGGGCGCGAATATTTCCTGTCGATCGCCCGCAACATCAGTTCCCGCTTGGCGCAGGAGCGCGCCGGGCACCGTGATGAGGCCCAGCTGCGATATGCGCTCAACGAGGCCCTGGACGGCCTGTGGGACTGGAACCTGCAGACCGATGAGGTATTTTTCAGCCCGCAGCTGGCACGTATGCTGGGCTACGGCCCGAGCGAGATGGCGCCCCACCGCGATACCTGGAGCGCCAATCTGCACCCCGAGGACGCCTTGTGGGTGCGCAAGGTGTTGCAGGAACACATTGATGGCCAGCGTAGCCGCTACAACGCCGAATACCGGCTGCGCAACCGCAACGGCCACTACATCTGGGTGCATGACCGAGGCCGCGTCTGTGAACACAACGACGACGGCCAACCGATTCGCATGCTGGGCATGATGCGCAACGTCACCGACCAGAAAACCATGGAGCTCACGCTGCAGGCCATGGCCTCACACGACCCGCTGACCGGGCTGCTCAACCGCCGCGAAGGTGAACAGGTGCTGGACCGGCAGCTGGAGTTATGCCGTCGGCTGGCGGTGCCCATGGGCATGTGTTTTTTGGACCTAGACCACTTCAAACGCATCAACGACGAACACGGCCACGCTCTGGGTGACAAGGTGCTGCAGCGGGTGGCCCAGACCATCAGCCATGAGGTGCGCAGCACCGACGCCCTGTTTCGCTGGGACAGCGACGAGTTCCTGCTGCTGTGTGTCGACACCGCCGAGTCTGACCTGCTGGTGCTGGTTGAAAAGCTCCGCGCCAAAATTGCCGCCACCCATTGGCAGGACCTGGGTCAGTTGCCCGGCATCACCTGCAGCTTTGGCGTGGCGGTGTTTCCCGACCATGCGGACAACGCCGACAACCTGTTTGTGGCCGCCGACTCGGCGCTGTACCGGGCCAAGGCCCAGGGTCGCAACCGGGTGGAGGTGGCGCCCAAACTCGCGCCACCTGCGAAGACCACCCCAGCATCAGATGGCAAATAGGCCTATAGCCCTTATAAAAAAAGGGTTGATAGCTACTTTATTCATAGCAACCCACTCCCATGCTTGACCTGCTGATCCACAACGCCACCCTGCCCGACGCCCGCCAGCACATGTCGGTGGCTGTGCAAGACGGTCACATCGTCGAGGTGGCCGCTGGTCTGCAGGCCCCGGCGCACCACAGCGTCGACGCCCAGGGTCAGCTGCTCAGCCCGCCGTTTGTGGATGCCCACTTCCACATGGACGCCACCCTGAGCTACGGCCTGCCGCGTGTTAACCAGTCGGGCACGCTGTTGGAGGGCATTGCGTTATGGGGCGAACTCAAACCGTTGCTCACGCAAGAAGCCCTGATTGAACGCGCCCTGGCTTACTGCGATTGGGCGGTGGCCAAGGGCTTGCTGGCGATCCGCACCCATGTGGACGTGTGTGACGACCGCCTGTTGGCGGTGGACGCGTTGCTGGCGGTCAAAAAACAGGTTGCTCCGTACATCGACCTGCAGTTGGTGGCCTTCCCGCAGGACGGTGCGCTGCGTGCGCCCGGTGCCCTGGCCAACCTCCAGCGTGCGCTGGACAAGGGTGTGGACGTGGTGGGTGGCATTCCCCACTTTGAGCGCACGTATGAGCAGGGCACCCAGAGCGTCAAACTGCTGTGTGAACTCGCTGCCGAGCGTGGCCTGCGGGTCGACATGCACTGCGACGAGTCGGACGACCCGCTCTCGCGCCATGTCGAAACCCTGGCCTTCGAGACCCAGCGCCTGGGCCTGCACGGCCGGGTTACCGGCTCGCACTTGACCTCGATGCACAGCATGGACAACTACTACGTGTCCAAACTGATGACCTTGATGGCGGAGGCGCAGCTGCACGCGGTGGCCAACCCGCTGATCAACATCACTCTGCAGGGTCGCCACGACAGCTACCCCAAACGCCGAGGGATGACCCGCGTGCCCGAGCTGCTGGCCGCAGGCATCAATGTGGCCTTTGGCCACGACTGTGTGATGGACCCCTGGTACAGCTTGGGCAGTGGCGACATGCTTGAAGTCGCCCACATGGGCTTGCATGTGGCGCAAATGACCAGCCAGGCCGCGATGCGCCAGTGTTTTGACGCGGTCACGGTGAATGCGGCACGGGCTCTGGGCCTGGAGCACTATGGGCTGGAGGTCGGCTGCCACGCCGATTTTGTGCTGTTACAAGCGCGTGACCCGGTGGAGGCGCTGCGCCTGCGCGCCACCCGGCTGCAGGTGTTCAAACGCGGCCAACTGCTGGCCCAGACACCGGCCACGGTCGCCCAGCTGCATCTGCCCAGTCGGCCCGGGCAAACCCGCTGGATGCCTGACACCCCCGGTTTCGACTGACACCGGGTCTTGGCTCACCACCCCGGCACTGCCGGGGTGGGTTTCTCAAACGTAAGAGACGTAGCGCGGGTCGTACACGTGGGCTCGCACCAGCGCAGGCAGGTCTTCCGGCCGCGACTTGGACGCCAGGCCCTGCTCGAAAATCACCTCGGCCACCGCCACCGCAATTTGCACCGAGACCTCCCGCACACGGGTCAGCGGCGGCAGCAGGCTGCCTTGCGCCAGATCTTCAGGCGTGACCGATGCCGCCAGGGTGTGGGCCGCTGCCAGGAACATTTCGTCGGTGATGTGTTTGGCCCCGCAGCTGATGGCGCCCAGACCCAGGCCCGGGAAGATGTAGGCGTTGTTGCCCTGGCGCGGCACCAGGGTGTTGCCCTGGTAGACCACCGGGTCAAACGGGCTGCCGCAGGCGAACAGGGCGCGCCCTTGGGTGGCGGTGTAGGCCTCCTCGGCGGTGCATTCTGCTTTGGAGGTGGGGTTGGACAGGGCAAACACAATCGGTTGCGGGTTGATCTCGGCCATGGTCTGCAACACCTCGGTGTTGAAGGCGCCACCGACTGCGGCCACCCCAATGATGGCGGTGGGGCGCAGCGCCTGCACCGCCGCCAGGAAACTGTCGACCTCGGCATGCGCATGGGCGTAGGGTTGTTTTTGCGCGGCCAGGCCACTGCGCGACTGCACCACCAGGCCTTTGGAGTCCACCAGCCAGCAGCGCTGGCGCGCCAGCTCGGGCGTCAGGCCCTGTGACACCATGGCCGCGACCAGCAGGTCGGCAATGCCGGTGGCGGCTTCACCGGCACCGAGGAACAGGAAGGTCTCGTCAGCCAACTGCGTGCCCTTGACCTGCAGCGCCGACAACATGGCCGCCAGCGCCACGGCGGCTGTGCCCTGGATGTCGTCGTTGAAGGTGCAGATCTGGTTGCGGTACTGCTCCAGCAGCCGAAAGGCGTTGTGGTTGGCAAAGTCCTCAAACTGGATGATCACGTTCGGGAAGACCTGGCGCGCGGCATTGATGAACTCGTCGACAAAGTCGTCGTAGATCTCACCGGTCACCCGGTGGCGGCGCAGGCCCACGTAATACGGGTCGGCCAACAGCTCTTCGTTGTTGGTGCCGACATCGAGCGTGATTGGCAGGCAGATCGCCGGGTCCACACCCGCGCAAGCGGTGTAGAGCGAGAGTTTGCCCACCGGGATGCCCATGCCGTTGGCGCCCAGGTCACCCAGGCCCAGAATGCGTTCACCGTCGGTGACCACAATGATGCTGGCCTTGTGCGGCCAGTTGCGCAGGATCTCGCTGATGCGACCGCGGTCATGGATGCTGATGAACAGGCCCCGATGGCGCTGGAAAATGTGGCCAAAACGCTGGCACGCCAGCCCCACCGTGGGGGTGTAGATCAGCGGCATGATCTCGTCGAGGTTGTCACACACCACGCGGAAGAACAGTCCCTCGTTGCGGTCATGCAGGCCGCTCAGCGCAATGAACTTGTCCAGCGGGTTGGGCAGGCGGCGCATGTTGACCAGAAAGCGGGCGACCTGCTCCTCCTGGGTTTGTACGTGTGGTGGCAGCAGGCCACGCAGGCCCAGCGCATCACGCTCGACCTCGGTGAAGGCGGTGCCTTTGTTGAGCAGGGGGTCTTGCAGCAAGGCCATGCCATGTGGAATGGTGCTGGGGCTGATCTTCATGGGGGACATCCTCGGATAGTGTTGTCAGTGCCATGAAGCACTCATGGCCGGTGCATTGTGCGCCTGCCGCAAGGCGGCAGCGCTATTGTGTTGCTACTATTAAAATAGCTATATGCCCTTTTAATATAAGGGCTACAGTGTTATTTCTTGTACAAATCAGGCTGTTCCACCAGGCGTTTCTCACGGGCCGCCAGTTCATCGGCAAACTGGCCTTTGGCTTCCGGGTAGATCAGGGTTTCTTCGAGCACGATGTGGTCGTGCAACAGGGCCAGAAACACCTCGACGTTGTGCTGCAGCTCGGCCATGTCGACCCAGTCTTCACCGTTGGCAATGGCGCGCAACATGGGCGCCAGCTCCAGCCAGTTTTGTTCGATCCAGCCGTGGTCTTGCTGTAGCGTGCGCACCGCCTGCACCAGCTGGGCGTTGTCGCTGGCCAGCAGCTTGGGGAAAATATTCTTCTCTTCCTCGGCATGGTGCTGGCGCGCTGTGGCCGAGAAAAAGGCCTCAATCACCCGCACTGGCTCGCGGTACTGTGCCTCGTCCGCACCCGCTTGAATTTGTTCCAGAACACTGGTCAGCTGGGCCAGATGTTCGTGGATCTGCTGGTGGCAGTCATCCAGCGCTTGAAAACGGTCGGCTTGGGGAACTGGCTTCATCACTCACTCCTGAAAATGAATGTCGTTGTTGATGTGGGCGACAGGCCTGTAGCTTCAACGACGCTTTGAGTTTCGCTGATTTACAGCCCCGTTGTCATTTGATCTAGATCAGCGTCATTGCAGATTGCCCAACAAGGCCTGAACACGGAAAAAACCTTGGCGTACCATGCGCTCACCTGTGGCAGGGTGCCCCACCCGCAGACAGGGCAAGGAGACAACTTTGCAAGCCACCAACACCTCCAACCCGGCCTATTTCCACAAGGTCGTGGATTGCCAATGGGCCTGTCCGGCCCACACCCCGGTACCCGAATACATCCGACTGATTGGTCAGGGCCGCTACAGCGACGCCTACATGGTCAACTGGGTGTCCAACGTGTTTCCGGGCATTCTGGGCCGCACTTGCGACCGCCCGTGCGAGCCCGCCTGTCGCCGGGGTCGGGTCGAGGAAAACAACGGCAGCAAACCCGAGCCGGTGGCGATCTGCCGGCTCAAACGGGTAGCCGCCGACCACAAGGACGATGTTTCGGCGCGCATGCCGACGGTTGCACCGTTCAACGGCAAACGCATCGCCTGCGTGGGTGCCGGGCCGTCTTCACTGACGGTGGCGCGTGACCTGGCGCCGCTGGGTTACGAGGTCACCGTGTTTGACAGCGAAGCCAAGGCCGGTGGATTCATGCGCTCGCAAATCCCGCGTTTTCGCTTGCCCGAGTCGGTGATTGACGAGGAAACCGGCTATATCCTGAACATGGGGGTGAAGTTTCGTGGCGGGGAACGCGTCGACTCGATGCGGGCCTTGCTGGCGCAGAACTTTGATGCGATCTTTGTGGGCTGTGGTGCACCGCGCGGGCGCGAGCTTGATGTGCCGGGCCGCCAGGAGGCCGCAGACCACATCCACATCGGCATCGAGTGGCTGGCCAATGTCTCGTTTGGCCACATCACGACCGTGGGTGAACGCGTGATTGTGCTGGGGGGTGGCAACACCGCGATGGACTGCTGCCGCTCGGCCCGGCGCCTGGGTGGCAAGGATGTCAAGGTGGTGGTGCGCAGCGGCTTTGAGGAGATGAAAGCATCACCCTGGGAAAAGGAAGATGCGCAGCACGAAGGCATCCCGATCCTGAACTACCACGTGCCCAAGTCGGTGGAGCACGTGAATGGCAAGCTCACTGCCATGACCTTTGAGATCGTGCGCGCCGAGTACGACGCCAAAGGCCGGCGCAGCCTGGTGCCCACCGGTGAGCCCGATGTGCGGCTGGAATGTGACACCGTGCTGGTGGCGATTGGCCAGGAAAACGCCTTCCCCTGGATCGAGGCTGACTGCCGCATCGCCTTTGACAAATGGGGTTTGCCGGTGCTCGGTGAAGGCACCTTTCAGTCGACCCTGCCCAAGGTGTTTTTTGGCGGGGATGCGGCTTATGGCCCCAAGAACATCATCACCGCCGTGGCCCACGGCCACGAGGCAGCGGTGTCGATCGACCGGCTGCTCAACGGTGAGGACGTGACCCGTCGTCCACCACCCCGAACCCATTTGTTGTCGCAAAAAATGGGCATCCATGAGTGGAGTTACCACAACGATGTGTCCAACGACACACGTTTTGCCGTGCCCTGGGCCAAGGCCGACGTGGCCCTGTCCAGCATCAAACTGGAGGTGGAGCTGGGTTTTGATGCCGCCACCGCTTTCAAGGAAGCCAGCCGCTGCCTGAATTGCGACGTCCAGACGGTGTTCAACCGGGGCACCTGCATTGAGTGCGACGCCTGTGTGGACATCTGCCCGATGGACTGCATCAGCTTCACGACCAACGGTGACGAAGCCGAATTACGCACCCGGCTCAAGGCCCCGGCACGGCACACGGCGCAGGCGCTGTATGTCTCGGCCGAACTCAAGACCGGGCGCATTTTGGTCAAGGACGAAGACGTTTGCCTGCACTGCGGCCTGTGCGCCGAACGCTGCCCCACCGGGGCTTGGGACATGCAGAAGTTTTTGCTCAACACCACCCAAGCGGGGCCGCACTGTCGAGACAGCAAGCCAAAGCCCTCGACCAGCGCCGCCAAGGAAACAGCATGAAACGTATTGAAGCCATCAACGACTTCGTCATCAAGTTTGCCAACGTCAACGGCTCGGGTTCGGCTTCGGCCAACGAGTTATTTGCCAAGGCGGTGATGCGCATGGGTGTGCCGGTGAGTCCGCGCAACATCTTCCCGAGCAACATCCAGGGCATGCCGACTTGGTACGAGGCCCGCGTCTGTGAAAAGGGTTACCACGGCCGCCGTGGTGGCGTCGACATGATGGTGGCCATGAACCCGCAGACCTGGGACGCCGATGTGGCCGAGGTCGAGACCGGTGGTTATTTGTTCTACGACAGCACCCGCCCCCTGCCCGCCAGCAAGTTCCGCGACGACGTTTTCACCATCGGCGTGCCGCTGACCGACATCGCCAACGAGGCCTACAGCGAGCCACGCCAGCGCCAGCTGTTCAAGAACATCATTTATGTGGGTGCCCTCTCGGTGCTGCTGGATGTCGAAGCGGAAGTTTTCGAGAAACTGTTCGCCGAACAGTACAAGGGCAAGGAGCGCCTGCTCGAATCCAATGTGCAGGCCCTGCATCTGGGCCGCAACTACGTCAAGGCGCACCTGCAGGCGCCGCTGGGCATTCGGGTGCAACGCGCTGACAACGTGGGTGACCAGATCTTCACCGATGGCAACAGCGCAGCCGGGCTGGGCCTGGTGTACGGCGGCGCCACCGTGGCCGCCTGGTACCCGATCACACCATCGACTTCGGTGCCCGAGGCGTTCCAGAAGTATTGCAGCAAGTTCCGGGTGGACCCGGACACCGGCCAGCACAAGTTCGCCATCGTCCAGGCTGAGGATGAACTGGCCTCGATTGGCATGGTGGTGGGCGCTGGCTGGAACGGCGCGCGGGCCTTCACCGCCACCTCGGGCCCCGGTGTGTCGCTGATGACCGAGTTCATCGGTCTGGCCTACTTTGCCGAGATCCCGGTGACCATCATCAACGTACAACGGGGTGGCCCCAGCACCGGCATGCCCACGCGCACCCAGCAGTCTGATTTGCTCAGTTGTGCCTACGCCTCTCATGGCGACACCAAACACGTGTTGTTATTCCCGCAGGACCCGCACGAGTGTTTCACCCACAGCGCAGCCGCGTTGGACCTGGCCGAGCGCCTGCAGACGCCCATTTTTGTCATGTCCGACCTGGACATTGGCATGAACCAGCGCCTGTGCAAACCCTTCGTCTGGGACGATACCCAAGCCTATGACCGCGGCAAGATCATGAGTGCCGAAGAGCTCGAAGCGGGCAAACCCTTTGGCCGTTACCGCGATGTGGACGGCGACGGCATCCCCTGGCGCACCTTGCCCGGCACCCACCCCAGCAAGGGGGCATTTTTCACACGCGGTACCTCACGCAACCCGCAAGCCATGTACTCGGAAGCCGGTCCCGACTACATCTACAACATGGAGCGCTTGCTGCGCAAGTTCATCACCGCCGCCACCCTGGTGCCACAGCCGGTGTTTCGACCAGCGCAACAGCCCACCCGGCTGGGTGTCATCTACTACGGCTCCACCAGCCCGGCCATGCGCGAGGCGCTCGACGTGCTGGAGCGCAACGGTGTCTACGTGGACGCCATGCGCCTGTGCGCCTTTCCGTTCCCGGACTCGGTCTCCGAGTTCATTGCGGCCCATGACAAGGTGTTTGTGGCCGAACAGAACCGTGACGGCCAGATGCGCACCCTGCTGATCAACGAGCTGGAAATCAACCCGGCCAAGCTGGTCCGGGTGCTGCATTACGACGGAACACCGATCACCGCACGCTTCATCATCCGGACCATCCACGACAGCGTGGCCAAGGAGCTTGTATGACCTTTATTGCCAAACCCCGGCTGCATCACCCCACGCTGCACACCAACCAGGTTGGCTACACCCGGCGTGACTACGAGGGCCGCATCTCGACCCTGTGCGCTGGTTGTGGTCACGACTCGATCTCGGCGGCCATCATCCAGGCCTGCTGGGACCTCAACATTGAGCCACACCGCGTCGCCAAACTCTCGGGCATTGGCTGCAGCTCCAAAACGCCGGACTACTTTTTGGGTGCCTCACACGGCTTCAACACGGTGCATGGGCGCATGCCCAGTGTGCTCACCGGCGCCAACCTGGCCAACCGCGAGTTGTTGTACCTGGGCGTGTCGGGTGACGGTGACTCGGCCTCGATTGGCCTGGGGCAGTTTGCCAATGCCATGCGCCGTGGTGTACGCATGGCCTACATCGTTGAAAACAATGGTGTTTATGGCCTGACCAAGGGTCAGTTCTCGGCCACCGCCGACCGCGGCTCCAAGAGCAAGAAAGGTGTTGTCAACAGCGAAAGCCCGGTGGACCTGGTGGGCATTGCCCTGCAGCTGGGCGCCACCTATGTGGCGCGCAGTTTCTCGGGTGACAAGGCGCAGCTGGTGCCCCTGATCAAAGGCGCCATGGAACACGGTGGCGCTGCTTTTATCGACGTCATCAGCCCTTGCGTGACCTTCAACAACCACAGCGGCAGCACCAAGAGTTACGACTATGTGCGCCAGCACAACGAGGCCGTGAGCCGCATTGACTTCATGGAGCCAGGCCAAGAAATCACGACCGACTACCCACCCGGCGCACTGGTGGAAGTGGAACAACACGACGGCAGCCTGCTGCGCCTGCGCAAGTTGCACACCGACTACGACCCGACCGACCGGTACGCCGCCATGAGCTACATGCAGACCCATGCAGCCCTGGGCGAAATTTTGACCGGCCTGCTCTACATCGACCCGCTGGCTACCGATTTACACACCGCGCTCAACACCACGGCCCAGCCCCTCAACACCCTGAACGCGGCCCAGCTCAACCCGGGCCAAAAAGCGCTCGACAAGATCAACGCCGCACTGCGTTAAACACAGACCCCCACATCCCAGCCTCTTCAACATCCCACCCATCCAGCCGTCACAAGGAGCCCTCACCATGCCCGAACGCACTGTTTCCCAATCGATGGCGCAACGCCACGTCATCAGTGTTTTGCCAACGGCCACGGTGCATGCGGCGGCCTGCGTGATGATGCGCACCAACAGCAGCAGTGTGCTGGTGATTGACACCAACAAGACCATGCTGGGTATCGTGACCGAACGCGACATGATCAACCGGGTGCTGGCCAAGACCGTCGACCCGAGCCGCACCACCGTGGCCGAGGTCATGACCCGCAGCCCGCACTGCGTCAACCCCGAAACCAAGGTGGCCGACGCGGTGCTGATGATGATTGAGCGTGGTTTTAGGCACCTGCCGGTGGTCAGTACCGACGGTCACAAGATCCTGGGTGTGTTCTGCCTGCGTGACGCGCTGCCGCGCGAGGTCCACGCTGCCGTCAACCTGGCTGAATTCAACGAACAGGTGAATGACGCCCTGGGTTGAGCGGCGCCAGCACCTCGGGTTCAGGTGGCTTCAGGGTAGATGATTTTGTAATTAGGAAATGAGAATTCAGTAGTTCCAGTTTGAACGGTTGTCTCCCAGAATCCGCCTCATTGCATCAACGCAATGTTTTCTGAGGATCCCACCGTGAACCCAAGTCTCCGCTTTTCTCGACACATCTCCCGACCCATTTCCCGCCGTATTTTTAATCTTGCCGCTGCGGCCGTCCTGGTCACAGGCAGTCTGGTTGCCCAGGCGCAGCAAGCCGTCACCCTGCTCAACGTCTCTTACGACCCCACACGTGAACTTTATGTCGAGTTCAATGCCGCGTTTGCCAAGTACTGGAAAGCCAAGGCCGGCCAGGACGTGACCATCAAACAATCCCACGGTGGTTCGGGCAAGCAAGCGCGTTCCATCATCGACGGCCTGGACGCTGATGTGGCCACCCTGGCACTGGCCGGTGACACCGACGCACTGGTCAAACATGGTGGCTGGCTGGCGGCAGACTGGCAAAAGAAGCTGCCGCACAACTCCTCACCCTACACATCGACCATCGTGCTGGCGGTGCGCCAGGGCAACCCCAAAGGCATCAAGGATTGGGATGACCTGATCAAACCCGGTATCAGCGTGATCACGCCCAACCCCAAGACGTCCGGTGGTGCCCGCTGGAACTACCTGGCGGCCTGGGAGTTTGCCAAACGCAAATACGGCGGTGACGCCAAGGCCAAGGAATTTGTCGCCAAGTTATTTGCCAATGTGCCTATTCTGGACACCGGTGCGCGTGGTTCCACCATCACCTTTGCACAGCGTGGCCAGGGCGACGTGTTGATCGCCTGGGAAAACGAAGCCTACCTGCTGGAAAAGGAATTCGGCTCAAAGTTTGACATCGTGGCACCGTCTTTGAGCATCTTGGCCGAGCCTGCCGTGGCGGTGGTCGATAAAAACGTGGACAAGAAGGGCACCCGTGCCGTGGCGCAGGCCTATCTGGAGTACCTGTACACCGAAGAGGGCCAGGACATCGCGGGCAAGAATTTCTACCGCCCGGCCGTGTCGGAAAAAGCCAAAGCCAAATACGCGCACCAGTTTGCCAAACTCAACCTGTTCACGATTGACCAGGCCTTTGGTGGCTGGGCCAAGGCGGACAAGGAGCACTTTGCCGATGGCGGCAGTTTTGATCAGATTTACACCAAGAAATAAGCACCCAGGCCGCACACACCTGTTCGCTGTCACCTATCAGGGTCCCTTGAAAGAAGAACAAAGGCACACGGTGCGCGGGCGGGAGCGCAAGGCGGCGGCTGCAGGTATTTCTGGGCATCGACCCACCCCGCCAGCGTGAACTCATTGAACGGTCAGCACAGCGGTGGCATCCACCATTCCTGAGATCATCCAGCACATTAAGCACACCCCCGGTTTCGACCCGGTTGGCGCACGCATGCTGTGGCACTGGAACGATGGACTGAACCGCCTGAATCAGCACATCAGCATACCGGTGCCTGACATCAAGGCACTGACCATAGAGGTCGGCGTCGCGAAACCCACGCCGCCGCAAAAGTTTGCTGCGCCCAGGTATGGCGAGTCGCCGTTGTTGGCGACCAAGCGCAGGGCAAAGCCGGTGCGGCCATCTTGACGATGTTTGCATGTCGCGGCCACTCAATCGCAATACAGCTCGCACACCCATTTCAGCGCGGTTGGTTAGCTGATTCACCCCATTCACCGGCGCGAACGCGTACATTTGTATTCCAGAGGTTTTCCGCCCGTAGCTGATCTACAAGTTGCTGACGATCTTGCGGGCTTATCTGGCTGTCGTATACGTCGAAGTACATGAAGTCTACGGACACAAGTTCACTGTCATAGGGCGCTATGGCAATACCAATGATTTCCCTAGCTTCATTGAAATGCAGCAGTGCACCTTCAGAATAAAGGTGCAATAGGTACTGGCGGTACTGTCGATATTCAGAGTGCTCCTGCTGATCAGGAAAAAAAGGCAGAAAGACAAAGCAATAGAGTCGCTTTCGGCCAGGCTGTACGACAGTTCGGAAAAAGCGTTTGTGATCTGATGAGATGGCTCTGCCTTCACGTAGAGTTGCCCCGAGCGGGCTCCTTGCACGACGGTTTTCGCTTGCCATTACACGTAACACGCGCTCGTTGCCATCTGCACGTTGCGACTCTCTTCCGACAAAAAAGTGATCGGTGCTGCCATGAATCACATGAGATGCTTGGTACTCGATTAAGTCATCCCAGAGATAGCTGAGGGAAGCTGCAGTCGCGCGTGATGTATACGGGCCGGTCTTGCGGAATTTTTCCCAAGAACCTTCTTGCATTACGATGGTTGAGTCCGCTTCGAAGTCAGGAAAACTGTGCGCGCCCTCTAGACTGACATTGGAGATGTAGGCCGTAAGCAAATCCTCCTCGCCGGGAATGATGAACTCACATCCAGCCTTTCCAAGGAGGGCCTCCTTCTTGGCTAGGTAGTCGGTGAAATCAGCGACAGTGTCAAGCTCTTCCAGTAGCAGCGAGAGGGTAAGGTCGTCAAGCACGTGGATGAACTTATTCCGACCAAGTGGCCAACCAATTTGGAACGGCGCATGTTCGTGATCTCTTCCCTCAAGTCCTGTGTTCAGCATCAGACTGCCGGAGCTGCCACCGCTCCCCCCATAGGCCTCCCAATAGCGCTCTGCAGCGCTAACCGCCCCATGAGCCACTGCGATTAAGTGCACGCGCATTTGTGCCGGATCGGGGAGGTTTAACGGTACTTTTGTTGTACACCTAGCATTTGTAAAGATTCGAGTCGTAGATCGTTTTAGCGATCCAGCTGCGCCGACAAGCTGCTTAGCAGATTTTTCAATGGCGTGCCGATACCAACGTGTCCATGAGACTCTGACGTCCGCATGTGTTGGAAATGCACAGTCCTTGTCCGAAAAGAGAAGGATGTCGTCACCGAAGATCACCATGAGATCGCAGAGCTCTTTGCCCGAACCACTGCTGGCTAACCCTTCGTCGGTGTAGGGACCGGGGATGCTCCACAAAGAGAGCATTGACTTTCGGACCAACTGTAAAAGCTTAGTCTCCGAAGCAGTCGCGCCAGAAGCGCTGCGGAGCCATCCCCACGAGTTTGAGTCCGAGTCAATAACCGTATCTGCATACGGTAACTCACGCTGTCGGGGGTGAGACCACCCTGTATCTAGATTACTCACGCTTGGTCACTCCCTAAAGCCACATCCTGCCGGACAACAAACCCAAACGGCAACTCAAACGTATAAAACCGCCTCAAAACTGACCATTGGGAGTTCTCACACCTAGTCATTGCCAGCCAAATGCAAGATTCTCCATAGCGTCAACTTCTTCTTCGGTTCAGATATTTAATCCTCTACGAGGAAAAATAGCCTAAAGCTATGTTGGATCAGCGTCCCCGATTGTTAACGGCCGCGCTCTAATCCTCTCCAATGCTTCATTGACATATTGGGGATACGCCCCACAAAAATACTCGAACGTCAAGGGATTGCCTGCAAAGTAGTGGCAACATAGTTCTACCCACGTTTGAACTTGCACCGGTCCATTTAACTTGAACAACTTGCGAGACCGGGACTTGATTTGTGCGTGATTTTTTGCGTTGTAATTGAAGTCGGAATCTCTGCGCAAGAAATATTCTTCTTTGGAGTAATACTGCATCGCCCCATCAAAGTGCCGAAATGTGTTTGCGTCGATATCAAATTCTGCGTGGATGTAGCGGGCGGGGAAAAATATCTTTCCCTCCATCTCCATCTTCACATCTTCGGATTTCATCTCCAGCGCTTGAAATGTCTTGATCGGGCCGTCCTGCGACCATTTGATGTCTAGACAGTACGAGTTTTCGAAGAAGGCGGACAGGTGGCGTTGATCAATGTCGAGAGGTGGTCTGAGCTTGCACATGCCGTTGGGTATGGCTGCAACACGCTCGTCGAATGGTGCACCAAACCACGTATCGAGTTCGATATAAGCTCTGCTATCTAAATTTATTCGGACGCGATCCTCATCCAGCGCGATGTACTTTGACACAGATGGATTTTCAAACTGCCAAAATAGGTCGATGAAGAGCGGGGCATAGTTATTCAGCTCGTGATAACCGCGACGAAAGTGAGGATGTGCTAAAAGTACAAATCGATCATTTCGAAGCAGTCCAGCCTGAAACGGAATACTCTGAAATTTTTTGGATAGAGTCTGGACGGCATACAAACCATCTCGCTCTTTCTCTATTCCCTGAAGGAGTTTGAGCGTGATTCCAGGCGCCGAGGCAAGGAGTCCAGTGATGTGTGTGTACGAGAAGCTCTCGTTGAAAAGTTCAACACCTTTCGTCAAGGCGTAGGCCTTGAAGTCTCGAATGACGTTTGCGTTTGCTTCGATTTCCCTACGTTGCTCCTCCTCTTTTGCACGACGGTAGCTTGAGAGAAAGTCCTCGTATTCTTGATCGTTCATAGTGGTAACGACTAGGGGTGCCTAACGAAATCAATTTCGCAAAACTTGCTGACAGATATGGGAATTGCGAAATAGACAGTTCATGAAGTTTCCCGGGAAGTGTCTTGTCCCCGGCAAACTATTTAAACGCCATCGACCGATCCAGTCTATCAGCTTGATTTGCAATAGTGGGGACCTTACCCTACGTAATCTATTGAAATCCGGGTGAGAGCATCGAGTTCCGACCTCCGAGGTCTTCCAACACAACGCCATATAGCTGCCGTTCGTGAAGGACTGCAACTAGGTCACAACCGCAGTTTGATTATCAGAGTCCAGAACCACACCGCTGACTGTCGATCTGATCGATGCCAATGCCCAGCCAGTTGCAATCTGATCAGCGGATGCAGCAAGCCCATGAAACCCCGCATATACGTTTCCAGCCATAAGGACATGACAAAACAGTCGTTTCGGTTTTGACTGAGTGCCTGCAAAATCGCACCCCCGCATTTTGTTATGCATGCGATCTCCATCGTCAGAAGTCACTCCACAGAACTACACCGCCAAGCGCAGCAGCCAACCCGTATGTTGACGGGCGCTGCGTTGTGGCAAACCCCCATGATTGAACTAGACAACATCCACCTCACCTACCCGGGCCATCCGGCGCCGGTGCACGCCCTGCGCGGTATTGACCTGCGGGTGCCTGCCGGTGAAATTTTTGGCGTGATTGGCCGCAGCGGTGCGGGCAAAAGCTCGCTGATCCGTGTCGTTAACCTGCTCAACCGACCCACCCAGGGCCAGGTGCGGGTGAACGGTGCCGACCTCACCGCCCTGTCCCAAACCGAGTTGCGCAGTGCCCGGCACCAGATTGGCATGATCTTTCAGCATTTCAACCTGCTCTCTAGCCGCACCGTGTTTGAGAACGTGGCGCTGCCGCTGGAGCTGGTCCATGAGCGCCCGGACGTGATCCAGCGCCGGGTGGATGAGCTGCTGGACCTGGTCGGTCTGTATGACTTGCGTGACCGTTACCCGGCCCAGATCAGTGGTGGCCAGAAACAACGTGTGGGCATTGCCCGCGCGCTGGCCAACAACCCCAAGGTGCTGTTGTGTGACGAAGCCACCTCGGCGCTCGACCCCGAAACCACCCGTTCCATCCTGGGCCTGCTGCGCCAGATCAACCGCGACTTTGGCCTGACCATTGTGCTGATCACGCACCAGATGCAGGTGATCAAACAGGTGGCCGACCGCGTGGCGGTGATCGATGCCGGTGCAATCGTGGAGCAGGGCGCGGTGATGGAGGTGTTCACCAACCCGCAACACGTCACCACCCGCAGCCTGATTGACGAAATCTTGCCGCAAGAGCTGCCTGAGAGCGTGATCACCCGCATCCGCCAGCTCATGAGCACTGAGCCCAGCAACCAGGGGCAGTTGCTGCGCCTGGCGTTTTCAGGGGAGGACGCGACCAAGCCGCTGCTCTCAGACGTGATCCGGCGCTTTGGGTTGGACATCAACATCCTGCACGGCCAGGTGGATGACATCCAGGGCCAGCTGTTTGGCTCACTCGCGGTGCACGCGCGCGGCGCCAGCGAGCAACTCAACGCCGCCATTGCCCACCTGCGCGAAGCTGGTGTGGTGGTGCACAACAAGGAACTGAGCCATGTTTGACACCTTCACCCCCCAACTGCTGGAGCTGTTTGCCACCTCGCTGTGGGAGACCATCATCATGGTCGCCATCTCCGGCGCAGTCGGTGCGGCGCTGGGCCTGCCGCTGGGCATCCTGCTGTACCTGACCCAAGCGCGTGGTGTGCTGGCGAACCCGCTGCTCAACCGGGTGCTGGGCACCACGGTCAACGCGGTGCGCTCCACCCCTTTCATCATCTTGCTGGTGGCGATCATCCCGTTTACCCGGCTGCTGACGGGCTCGTCGATTGGCACCATGGCCGCCGTGGTGCCGTTGACGATTGCTGCCGCACCGTTTTTTGCCCGGCTGATCGAGACCGCCTTGCACGAAGTCGACCACGGTCTGGTCGAGGCTGCCCAGTCCATGGGCGCCAGCACCCAGCAGATTGTGCTCAAGGTGCTGCTGCCCGAGGCCTGGCCCGGCATTGTGGCGGCGCTGACCATCACCCTGGTGAGCCTGACCGGTTATTCGGCCATGGCCGGTGCCATTGGCGGCGGTGGCCTGGGCGACCTGGGCATCCGTTACGGCTACCAGCGCTTTTTGCCCGAGGTGATGCTGGCCGTGGTGCTGGTGTTGATCGTTTTTGTGCAAGCCGTGCAAAGCCTGGGCGACTGGGCGGTGCGGCGGCTGAGCCACAAGTAGGCCGACCCAATGTTGCCCAACCCTTGCTGCAAGAGATATGTTTTTTATAGCTGTTGGCCCTGATTCAATAAGGGCTAGAGGCCAATTTATCTTAAATACTTAGTTATTCCACACTTTTCACTTTCACAGGACCCATCATGCAAAAACGCACCCTTCTCCAATCTGTCCTCGCCCTGGCTGTGACCGCCACCCTGAGCAGCCCGCTGCTGGCGCAGGACAAACCGATCAAGGTCGGTGTCACCGCCGGACCCCACGCCCAGATTCTTGAACAGGTCAAAAAAGTCGCCGAGAAAGACGGCCTAAAGATCCAGATCGTCGAGTTCAGCGACTATGTGCAACCCAACGCCGCTTTGGCCGCAGGCGACTTGGACGCCAACAGCTACCAGCACAAACCTTATCTGGACCAGCAGGTCAAAGACCGTGGCTACAAGCTGGTCAGCGCGGGTTACACCGTCAACTACCCGATTGGCCTGTACTCCAAAAAGGTCAAGAACCTGACCGACCTCAAGCAAGGCGCCAAGTTTGGCATCCCCAATGACCCGACCAATGGCGGGCGCGTGCTGCTGGTGCTGCAAGACAAAGGCCTGATCAAGCTGCGCCCCGAAGCTGGCCTGAAAGCCACACCGCTGGACGTGATCGACAACCCGAAGAAGCTGAAGTTTGTTGAGCTGGATGCCGCCCAGCTGGCCCGTTCGCTGGACGATCTGGACGCTGCCGCCATCAACACCAACTTTGCCTTGTCGGCTGGCCTGAACCCGGCCAAAGATGCCATTGCCCAGGAAAGCGCCAAGAGCCCCTATGTCAACATCATTGTGGTGCGTGAACAGGACAAGGACAAAGCTTGGGTGGCCAAGCTGGTCAAGGCCTACCATTCCGACGAGATTCGCAAGTACATCCAGACCGAATTCAAGGGTGCGGTGCTGGCCGGGTTCTAAGACCTGGCACGTTCTTACAATTTTCAAATAACACCGGTCTTCCCACTCTCACACAAGGAGCTCTTATGTCTGAATCCTGGAAATTTGAAACCAAATCGGTCCACGCGGGTTATTCCCCTGACCCCACCACCAAGGCGGTGGCGGTGCCGATTTACCAGACCGCGGCCTACGCTTTTGACAGCGCGCAGCATGGCGCCGACCTGTTTGACCTGAAGGTGCCGGGCAACATCTACACCCGCATCATGAACCCGACCAACGATGTGCTGGAGCAGCGTCTGGCCGCGCTCGAAGGTGGTTTGGCCGCGCTGGTGCTGGCGTCCGGCCAGGCGGCGGTGACCTACTCCATCCAGACCATTGCCGAGGCCGGTGACAACATCATTGCCAGCAGCGCGCTGTACGGCGGCACCTACAACCTGTTTGCCCACACCTTGCCACTCTCAGGCATCACCACCCGTTTTGCCGACCCGCGCAACCTGGCCAGTTTTGAAGGTCTGTTTGACGACAAAACCAAGGCGGTGTTCATCGAGTCCATCAGCAACCCGCAAGGTGCGGTGACCGACATCGCCGCCATTGCCGAGATCGCCCACCGCCATGGTGTGCCGCTGATTGTGGACAACACGGTGGCCAGCCCTTACCTGCTGCGCCCGTTTGAACACGGCGCCGACATCGTGGTGCATTCCCTCACCAAGTACCTGGGTGGCCACGGCACCAGCATTGGTGGCGCGATTGTGGACTCGGGCAAGTTCCCCTGGGCTGAGCACAAGGCCCGCTTCAAACGCCTGAACGAGCCCGACGCCAGCTACCACGGTGTGGTCTACACCGAGGCCCTGGGTGCTGCGGCCTACATTGGCCGCGCCCGCGTCGTGCCTTTGCGCAACACCGGTGCAGCGCTGTCGCCGTTCAACGCGTTCCTGATCCTGCAAGGCATTGAAACGCTGGCCTTGCGCATGGACCGCATCAACGACAACACGCTCAAGGTGGCGAACTTCCTGCAGAGCCACGCCAAAGTGGCCTGGGTCAGCTACGCCGCGCTGCCCAGCCACCCAGATCACGCGCTAGCCCAAAAATACCTGGGTGGCAAGGCCTCTGGCTTGCTGACCTTTGGTGTCAAGTCGGCGCCGGGTGAAGGCCGCAAGGCTGGCGCGGCGTTCCTGGATGCGCTGAACCTGTTCACCCGCCTGGTCAACATTGGCGATGCAAAGTCGCTGGCCACCCACCCGGCCTCCACCACGCACCGCCAGTTGTCCCCCGCAGAACTGATCAAAGCCGGTGTGCCCGAAGACGCGGTGCGCCTGTCGGTGGGCATCGAGCACATCGACGACCTGCTGGCTGACCTGCAGTCGGCGCTGGCAGCGGTCTGAGCACATCGGCAGGACAGGCCGCAACAGACACAACAGCCCACGGGAGGGCTGTGCTGGCGCGGCCTAGCCTACGTAGCGGGTGTGTGATGTGACAAGCATGTCTGAGTCGGTTGACTGGCTGGCAGACGGCTGCCCGTACAGCCACCGTTTTCAGGACAGATACCACTCCTGTACCGGTGGCCTGGTGCAGGCGGTGGGTGTTTTTTTGCGCGGCTGTGGTTTGCCACAGGGCTGGCACGGGCGTGAGCACTTCATCGTGCTGGAAACCGGCTTTGGCCTGGGCCAGAACTTTCTGGCCACCTGGGCGGCGTGGTTGGCCGACCCGCAGCGTTGCCAGCACCTGCATTTTGTTTCGGTAGAGGCCTACCCGGTGGCTGCGGTTGATTTGGTTCGTGCTGCGCGGGCGGCTGAGGCGGGACTGAGGGATCTGCACACCCCGATTGCGCCGCTGGCTGAAGAGCTTGCCAGTGTCTGGCAGAACCTGTCACCCGGCGTCCATCACTTTGATTTTTTACAAGGCCGGGTGCAGTTGACACTGGCCGTGGGTGATGTGGCCCAGGTGTTGCCGCAGCTGGATGGGGTGGCTGACGCGGTGTTTCTTGATGGGTTCAGCCCCAGCATCAACCCGGACATGTGGTCAGCGGCCACCCTGCAGGCGGTGGCTTTGTTGTGTCGGCCTGGAACAACCCTGGCCACTTACACGATCGCCCGGCGCGTGCGTGACGGCTTAAAAGCCGCCGGGTTTTCCGTCAAAAAATGCCCGGGTCTGCCACCCAAGCGGGACCGGCTGGAGGCGGTGTTTATCGGTTCGCCTCACTCCGGCACATAAAACGTGGTTTTCTCGCGCACCTTGACCAGCTCTTCATCTGGCCCAAGCTGAGTCACCTCCAGCTGGATCGGCAAGGTCTGCCCGGCCATGCTGCTGGCGTCGGTGAACGGCAGGCGCACACTCAGGGGCACGGTGCGGGCCTCGACCGGGCCGAGTTCCAGCTCCAGCGGTTCGCCCAGGGACAAATCGGGGTGACCCAGCACAGTCACCCGGTAACGCTGTACTTCTTCGGTGGCGTTCATGACATGTAAGCGGTAGACGTTTTCCACCGCGCCCCCATTCACCACCCGGGCCATCACACCGCGGTCACGCACCACATCCACTCGCATCGGGCTGCGCAGGGCGACACTGCTCACAAAGGCCAGCACCGCTGCCAACAGCAAAGCCGCGTAAATCAGCACCCGTTTGCGCAACACCCGCTTGCGCAAAGTCGGCTGGTCCCAGCCATTGGCCAGGCCGTTCTGGGTCGAATATCGGATCAGGCCCTTGGGGTAATTCATCTGCCCCATGACCGTGTCACACACGTCAATACAGGCGGCGCAGCCAATGCAGTTGCTTTGCAAACCGTCGCGGATGTCGATGCCGGTCGGGCAGACCTGCACACACAGGGTGCAGTCAACACAGTCGCCCAGGCCCAGCGCCTTGGGGTCGGCGCTGCGCGAACGTGCGCCGCGTGACTCACCACGTGTTGTGTCGTACCCAATGACCAGGGTGTCGCGGTCCATCATCGCGCCTTGAAACCGAGCGTAGGGGCAGGCGTGTTTGCACATCTGCTCGCGCAAGTAACCCGCATTGACATAGGTGGCCAGGCCATAAAAACCGACCCAGAACAGCTCCCACGGGCTCCAGGCCAGCGCCAGCACTGCTGCGCCGAGGGACTGGATCGGGGTGAAGTAGCCGACAAAGGTGAAACCGGTCCACAGGCTGATCAACAACCAGGCCGCCTGTTTGCCGCCTTTGCGCGCCATCTTTTCAGCTGTCCAGGGCATGGCGTCGAGTCGTTTGCGGGCGTGGTGGCTGCCTTCCAGGCGCTGCTCCACCCACAGGAAAATCTCGGTGTAGACCGTCTGCGGGCAGGCAAAACCGCACCAGATGCGCCCGGCCACGGCCGTCACAAAAAACAGCAACAAGGCAGCCAGCATCAACAACACCGCCAGGTAAATCAGGTCTTGCGGGTACAGCGCCAGGCCAAACAAATAAAAGCGCTGCTGCCCCAAGTCAAACAACACCGCCTGGCGGTCGTTCCAGGACAACCAGGGCAGGCCGTAAAACACCAGTTGGGTCAGCCACACCGCCGCCCAGCGCCAGGCGGCGAACCGGCCGGTGACGGCACGTACATAAATCTTGTTTTTGGCATCCATCACAAACAGGCCACTGTCGGTGGCACTGTCAGCAATGGGCAGGATGGGAATGGTCTTTCGTGACATACATCAAGGATGCCGCAGGCGCATCTGAAATGGTAGATTCAGTTTCTGAGAAAAAAACCATATCAGTTGCACCCATGAAACGTTACGAACACTATGCCCAGGACATCGCCCGGCTAATCAAGGCCCAGACCCTGCGCCCCGGTGAGCGCCTGCCGTCAGTGCGCCAGGCCAGTGCCAGCAGGCAGATCAGCCCGGCCACGGTGTTTGCCGCCTATTACCTGCTCGAAGCGCAGGGTTTGATCGAGGCGCGCGCGCGTTCTGGCTACTACGTCAAGACACAAGCCCAGCCGCTGCAGGCCGAGCCAAGCACCGCGCCGCCAGGCGCCGCCGCCACCGCCGTCAACATCAGTGATCTGGTGTTTGAGGTGCTGGAGTCCACCCGCCAGCCCGATGTGGTGCCGCTGGGTTCGGCCTTTCCGAGCCCGGCGCTGTTCCCGCTGGACAAACTGGCGCGTTGCCTGACACCCGCGATGCGGCAATTGGCGCCTGAACGACTGGTGGAAGACCTGACCCAGGGCAACGAGCGCCTGCGCCGCTTGATTTGCCTGCGTTATGCCAGCCACGGCACCACGCTGGCCATGGACGAGGTGGTGATCACCAACGGTGCGATGGAGGCCCTGAACCTGTGCCTGCAGGCCGTGACCCAGCCCGGTGATGTGGTGGCGGTGGAGTCACCCACGTTTTATTCGGCGTTGCAGGCGCTGGAGCGGCTCAAGTTGCGCGCGGTCGAGGTCGCGACCCACCCGCGCGACGGCATCGACCTGGCCTCGCTGGAGGCGGTGTTGCAGGCCCACCCGGTGAAAGCCTGCTGGTTCATGCCGAACTTCCAGAACCCGCTGGGCAGCCTGATGCCCGAACCCCGCAAACAGGCCTTGGTCCAATTGCTGGCAGAGCACCAGGTGCCGCTGATTGAAGACGACGTTTACGGCGAGCTGTACTTTGGCCTGAACCGCCCACCGCCCGCCAAGGCCTACGACCAGCAGGGTTTGGTGCTGCACTGCAGTTCATTCTCCAAATGTCTGGCGCCGGGCTATCGGGTGGGCTGGGTTGCGGCGGGCCGGTTTGCCCGGCAGGTGCAGCGTCTCAAGCTGATGACCACGCTGTCGAGTGCGATTCCTTCGCAGCTGGCGATTGCCGACTACCTGCAAGGTGGCCAGTTTGAGCGCCACTTGCGCCAACTGCGCTTGAGTCTGGCCCAACAACAGGAGGTCGCCTTGAAGGTGATTGCCGCGCATTTCCCGGCTGGCACCCGTGTCACCCGGCCGCAAGGCGGCTACTTCTTGTGGCTGGAATTGCCACCGCAGGCGGATGCCCTGGTGTTACAGCGCCGGGCACTGGCCGAACACATCAGCATCGCCCCTGGCCACCTGTTTTCTGCCGACCAACGCTTTTGCCACTGCCTGCGGCTGAACTACGGCCAGCTCTCCGATGCGCGCTTTGAAGACGCGCTCAAACGGGTTGGCGAGCTGGCGTGTGAGTTGCTGAGCGGTTAAGCATTACGCCTGCTTTGCTACAAAAGTCATAGCTACAAGCCCATTATGCAAAAGGGCTAGGGGTCAAAATAATGCCTAAAATGCAGGGCGACGCTTGTTCCACCTTGAGCCTCTTCTTGCCTGCCCGGTGTCGCCGCCACATGGGCGAGGGGGCCAGCACAAGCGTCGGCCCCCTTGCCACCAAGACCGCTCAGTGGTTCATACCGGGCATGGCGCCCATGTTTTGCATCACCTCCGGGGCTTGGCTCATGAGCAGCGACGGGTCCAGCATGCCAAAGATCATGGCCACGTGCGCCACCACCAGGAAGATCGCGACAAAGGTGGCGTGTAACTTGAGCTTGCCCTCCTCTGTGCGTCCTTTGCCGATCAGCCCCAGGTCAAGCAAGGCCAGGCCCAGCAGCGGCACGATGCCCGACAGGTAAAACCCCACGGCAATCACGTCTGCCGCACCACGCCAGCCACCCGAGGTGGTCAGCGGGATCACGGCGGTGGCCATCAGGTAGACAAACACCCCACAAAAATACACACCACCCACAATGCTGGCGCTGCGATTGATCTGGCGCACGCCGCCGTGGAATTGGCGAGAGAAAAGGATGTACAGCTCGGTGATGGCCACGGTTTCGGCCAGGATGACCGGGATGGCCATAAATAGGATCAGGTTCCAGGGCTGGTTTTGCGCCAGCAACTCCATGTAATGCGTCATAGACACGATGAATTCTCCAAATGTGAACGAGTGAAACGACCGCCCTGCAGCATGCAAGGGGGTCACAGCAAGAACAGGAGAATCAGACGCGAGGGGGTTTGAGTTCGGGCGCGGCAACTTGGCTGGCCATCGGCTCAGCTGTCCAGTTCGGCAGGGCCATGGCGCTTGAGATCGCCACAACGCTGCTCAGGGGTTTGGCCAAACCCACACACAGGCAGGCACACACCGCACAGCTGGTGCAACTGGAGCAGTTGGAGGTTTCCGTCTTGCAGGGCGCCTGAGCGTCAGCTGAACCAGCCACTGCCTGCAAGTCCGCCACGGGTGTCGCAGCCGGGTGGTGTGATGCCGCAGAAACGCTGGGCGAGGACATCAGTTCACACGCGCGAGCTGGCGCCGCCACCAGCACAAACAGGGTGACAAAGACAAAGAACAGTCTGGTGCAAAACGACATGCGGGCGGTGTTCAGAAGGAGCGCTCATTGTAGGAGTACGCTGACAAAGGGCGGACGACCAGACGTTTGATATGTCGGAATCCAGATAAGCAAATAGAAATTAAGTCGTTTGTGTTTGAACCGAGCCAACCCACAATGCGGCCTTGTTTCATATGTAGCTTCAGCAAACACCCCCCATCATGGTCCCGATCGTCATCGTTCCCGGCTGGCAAGACTCGCCACCCGGCCACTGGCAAAGCCTCTGGGCAGCGCAGTTGCCGGGTGCGGTGCGGGTGCAGCAGGACGACTGGCACACGCCATCGCGTGAAGCCTGGGTGGCGTCGATCAGCCGCACCATCCTGGCGCAAAACCAGCCGGTGGTGGTGGCGGCGCACAGCCTGGGTTGTATCGCCGTCACCCATTTGCCGCCTGAGGTGACGGCCCACATCCAGGGCGCCTTGTTGGTAGCACCAGCCGACCCCGAGCGCCGGGGTGTGTTGGCCGACTTTGCCCCGGTGCCTTACCAGCGCCTGCCCTACAGCAGCATCCTGGTGGCCAGCAACACCGACCCGTTCTGCCCGGTACGCACCGCTGGTGCTTATGCCCGTGCCTGGGGCAGTGAATTTGTTCGGCTGCAAAATGCCGGCCACATCAATCTGGACGCGGGCTTTGGCCCCTGGCCACTGGGGCTGGCGCTGCTGCAGTCACTGGTCATCGAGGCAGACAGCCAGACACCGCCGGTGGCTGTAGCCGCCTGATACCTATCGCAAGCCTTTTGACATCACCTTTTTTTCTGCCAAGGACACCCATGAAATTCAAACAAAATATGACTCTAGCCCTTGCGGCAATTGGGCTGACAGCTACAACTTTTGTGTCTGCACAGACCACCTTGTTGAATGCCTCCTACGATGTGGCGCGCGAGTTCTACAAGGACTACAACACCGCTTTTGTCGCCAACTACAAAAAAACCACCGGCAAAGACGTCAAGATTGACCAATCGCATGGCGGCTCCAGCGCCCAGGCGCGTGCGGTGAATGACGGGCTTGACGCCGATGTGGTCACCATGAACACCACCACAGATGTGGATTTCCTGGCCAGCAGCGGCATCGTGGCCAAAGACTGGGCCAAACGCTTCCCGCACAACGCGGCCCCCACCTCATCAACCATGCTGTTCCTGACGCGCAATGGCAATCCCAAAAACATCAAGGACTGGAACGACCTGGTCAAACCCGATGTGAAGGTGATTGTGGTCAACCCCAAGACCGGCGGCAACGGCCGCATGGCCTACCTGGCGGCCTGGGGTTATGTGCGCAAAACCGGCGGTACCGATGCCCAGGCAGCCGAGTTTGTGGGCAAGTTGTTCAAGAACGTGCCGGTGTTGGCCAAGGGCGGGCGTGATGCAACCACGATCTTTTTGCAACGCAATATTGGTGACGTGTTGATCACGTTCGAGTCAGAAGTGGTGTCGGTGGACCGCGAGTTTGGCGCGGGCAAGGTCGACGCCATCCACCCCTCGGTCAGCATCATTGCGGAGAACCCGGTGGCGGTGGTGGAGCGCAGCGTGGCCAAAAAAGGCACGGCTGAGCTGGCCAAGGCCTATCTGACTTACCTGTACTCGGACGAAGCCCAGGAAATTGCCGCCAAACACGGCATTCGCCCGAGCAACCCCAAGATCCTGGCCAAGTACAGCAGCACCTTCAAGCCGATCCAGCTGTTTGCGGTGAGTGACTACTTTGGCTCCTTGACCGAAGCGCAAAAAGTGCACTTCAACGACGGCGGCCAGTTCGACAAGCTCTACACGGTCAAGTAAATCGCCTTTTCTGATCTGTGCCACTGGTCAGTCCGCGCAAAGTGCGGTCTGGCCGAGCCAGCCTGGCTTACATGACGGCGGGCAGGATCAGCATGCACTGAACACCCCATGACCACCGCAACCATACCCATCTCGCCCCAAGCGCTGGCCGGACCTGACAAACGCCCGGCCAGACGCGTGCTGCCGGGCTTTAACCTGACGCTGGGCTACACGCTGTTTTACCTGAGCCTGATTGTGCTGATCCCGCTGTCGGCCTTGTTGTTCAAGACTTTCACCCTGACCTGGGCCGAGTTCTGGACCGCGGTGGCCAGCCCGCGTGTGCTGGCCTCGTACCGGCTGACCTTTGGTGCCTCGTTCCTGGCGGCGCTGTTTAATGTGTTTGCCGGGCTGCTGCTGGCCTGGGTGCTGGTGCGTTACGAGTTTTGGGGCAAGAAGATCATCGACGCATTGGTGGACCTGCCTTTTGCCCTGCCCACGGCCGTGGCGGGCATCTCGCTGACCGCCCTGCTGGCGGGCAATGGCTGGGTTGGCCAGTACCTGGAGCCACTGGGCATCCAGCTGGCGTTCAACGCCAATGGCGTGGTGATTGCGCTGATTTTTATCAGCCTGCCGTTTGTCGTGCGCACGGTGCAGCCGGTGCTCGAAGACGCCGAGAAAGAGCTTGAAGAAGCCGCCACCTGCCTGGGTGCCTCGCGTTTCCAGACCTTTCGGTATGTGATTTTTCCGGGCATTGCGCCCGCGTTGTTGACCGGTTTTGCCATGGCCTTTGCGCGGGCGGTGGGTGAATACGGCTCGGTGATTTTTATCGCTGGCAACATGCCCATGGTGTCCGAGATCACGCCGCTGATCATCATCGGCAAGCTGGAGCAATACGACTACGCCGGAGCCACCGCGGTGGCCACAGTGATGCTGGGCATCTCCTTTGTGCTGTTGCTGGTCATCAATGGCCTGCAAAGCTGGCAGCGCCGCCGCGCCGGAGGCAAGACATGAGCACACGCACACTGCGCCGCGCCGACGCCGGCACCACCGAGCCCACCTGGGTGCGCTGGTCACTGATCACGCTGGCCCTGGCTTTTGTCTTTTTGTTCCTGCTGCTGCCGCTGGCGGCGGTGTTCACCGAGGCGCTACGCAAAGGCCTGCCTGCCGCGCTGGAAGCGCTGCGCGAACCCGACGCCTGGAGTGCGATCCGCCTGACCCTGATCACCGCCGCCGTGGCGGTGCCGCTGAACCTGGTGTTTGGTGTGGCAGCGGCCTGGGCGGTGGCCAAGTACGAGTTCAAGGGCAAGGCGTTTTTGACCACGTTGATAGACCTGCCGTTCTCGGTGTCACCGGTGGTGGCGGGTTTGATCTACGTGTTGATGTTTGGCGCACAAGGCTGGATTGGCCCTTGGCTGGCCGAGCACGACATCAAGATTGTGTTTGCCGTACCCGGCATCATTCTGGCCACGGTGTTTGTCACCTTCCCGTTCATTGCGCGTGAACTGATTCCGCTGATGCAGGCGCAGGGCACCGACGAGGAACAAGCGGCCATTGTGCTGGGCGCCACCGGTTGGCAAACCTTTTGGCATGTGACGCTGCCCAACATCAAGTGGGGCCTGGTCTACGGTGTGATCTTGTGTAACGCACGCGCCATGGGTGAGTTTGGCGCGGTGTCGGTGGTCTCGGGCCACATCCGTGGCCAGACCAACACGCTGCCTTTGCATGTGGAGATTTTGTACAACGAGTACCAGTCTGTGGCAGCTTTTGCCGTCGCGTCCTTGTTGGCATTGCTTGCGCTGATCACTTTATTGATCAAGTCTGTGGTCGAGTGGCAGTTTGAACGCGACCAGAAGGCCGCTGCCGATTTGCCGCCTGAGCGTCCGGTGGTGTGAGAGGGAGCGTTTTTGATGTCTGTATCAACTGCGGCTGCGTCAAAACTATTTGGTTTTGTAGTTCCCCCCCTATCCCCCCCGCCCCTTTCCACCCCCGCCGGGGCGGAAAGGGGAGCCAACCGCCGTATGTGGCCAACACTGTTTTGTGAAGATGTACCAACCGTTTGGTCGGTGGCCTTGGCGCAACGGGACCCAAGAGGAAAGATTCAATTGCGGGCGACGCAAGGACCACTGGCCATATCAAGTTTTATAGCTACCAGTCCTTGTTATAAAAGGGCTAGAGGTCAATTTCTCATATATCCCAGCTTATCCAACTGTCGCCGTGCCTCGGGCCACTTGCCAATCCGTTCTCCTCTCAAATTGACCCTTGCCACCGGCCAGGCGGCGTGTACGTCTTCCAGAAATACACACGGCCAAATACGGCGGTTAGCTCCCTCTTCCGCCCGGCGGGGCGGGGGGTGTGAGTGGGGGTAAGCCAACCCATCACCACATCCACTCAAATAAAAAACACCATAGAAACCAAAAAACATGAGCATCGACATCCGCAACGTCAGCAAAGACTTTGGCACCTTTCACGCCTTGCGTGATGTGTCCCTTGAGATCAACTCCGGCGAGCTGGTCGCCCTGCTGGGCCCCTCGGGTTGTGGCAAAACCACCCTCTTGCGCATCATCGCCGGGCTGGAAACGGCTGACAGGGGTCACATCCTGTTCAACGGTCTTGATACCACCGACAAACATGTGCGCGAGCGCAATGTCGGGTTTGTGTTCCAGCATTACGCGTTATTTCGCCACATGAGTGTGTTTGACAACGTGGCTTTTGGCCTGCGCATGAAGCCCAAGGCGGTTCGTCCCTCAGAGGCGGTGATCAAGGACAAGGTGCACGAACTCCTGGGCCTGGTGCAGCTTGACTGGCTGGCCGACCGTTACCCGTCCCAGCTGTCGGGCGGGCAACGCCAGCGCATTGCCCTGGCGCGTGCGCTGGCCGTGGAGCCGCAAGTGCTGCTGCTGGACGAGCCCTTTGGCGCGCTCGATGCCAAGGTGCGCAAAGAATTGCGCCGCTGGTTGCGCCGCCTGCATGACGACCTGCATGTGACCAGTATTTTTGTCACCCACGACCAGGAAGAAGCGCTGGAAGTGGCCGACCGGGTGGTTTTGATGAACAGCGGCCAGGTCGAGCAGATTGGCTCACCGCAAGAGGTCTGGGACCACCCGGCCAGCCCGTTTGTGTATGGCTTTTTGGGCGATGTGAACCTGTTCCATGGCCGTGCTCATGAGGGGGAGATGCTGATTGGTGAAGACCAGCAGGGTCTGCGCCTCGTCACCCCCGAGCACAGCACGGTGCAAGACAGCAAGGCGTTTGCCTATGTGCGTCCGCACGATCTGGAGGTGTTGCCCTATGTGAGCAGCCCGGATGCGGCGCAGCCATCACGCGGCATTGTGGCCAAGTTGACACGTGCCATGGTGGTTGGCCCCACAGCACGACTGGAGCTGGTGCCCGCTGATGCCACCGCTGCCGGCAGTGGCGACATCATCGAAGCCCATATCCCGGCCCAGCTCTACCGCGACCAGGGCTTTCAGGAAGGTGACACGGTGTTGTTGACACCGCGCCGGGCACGGGTGTTTGTGGCAGAGGGTGAGGGGATTTAAGGACGCCAGGCCTCGACACGCGCCACCAGGGCAGCCACAGCCGGGTCGGCCAGCGGGGCAGCAGCCGGGTCTGCCAATGCCGCGCGTACCAGCCGCTCCAGGGTGTGAGCTTGTGGCGTGATCGTGCCAAAAAAGTGGGGCGCAGCACCCCGGCTCAGAAGCAGGGTGGGGAAGTTCTCGACATCGAGCGGGTCCAGCACCTCGGACTCGTCTTCGATGTCAAGCCAGAGAAATTGGGTGTGCGGGTGATCCGCCTGCACACTGGCTTGCACCTGGGTGAAGGTGCTGCGGTATTGTTCACAGACGTTGCACCAGGCGGCACACAGGCACACCACCAGCAGCGCATCGGAGTAAGGGGAAGTTGTTGACATCAGTTCAGAATGGTCCAGATCACATCAGGGCTGGGGTGCTGCCAAGAGTGCCGTGACCCGGGTGGCGACCGCGTCAAACTCTTCAGCTGGCACGGGCCGTGAAAAATAATAACCCTGTGCATAGTGGCAGCCCATGCGTTGCAGCGCGGTCAAATGGCTTTGTAACTCCACCCCTTCGGCGACGATGTCCAGGCCCAGGCTGCGTCCCATGGCGATGATGGCGCCCACCAGGGTGTGTTCGTTGCTGCCGTCTTGCATGTCACGCACAAAGGACTTGTCGACCTTCAAGGTGTCCACCGGAAACAGCTTGAGGTAAGACAGTGAGGAGTAACCGGTGCCAAAGTCATCCAGGTAGACCTTAAAGCCCAGTTCGTGCACCTCTTTGAGCCAGCCTAGCGATTTGTCGACATCGTGCAGCATCACCCCTTCGGTGATCTCCAGCGCCAGTTTCGACGGGGTGATACCGTAACGTCGTGCCATCTCTTGCAGCTTGGCCGGTGGTAACCCATCCGGGATCTGTCTGCCGGAGACATTGAGCGACAAGTTGTAGTCCAGGCCCTGGTTTTGCCAGCTGGCCAGTTGCTGGCAGGCCACGTCCAGCATCATCAGGCCCATCTCGACCACCAAGCCGGTTTTTTCGGCCAGCGGGATGAAGCTGTCGGGCATGACCAGGCCACGGGTCGGGTGGCGCCAGCGGATCAGGGCCTCGGCACCACACAGGCGTTGGGTCACCAGATCAACGACGGGTTGGTAAAACAGCACGAATTCCTGATTGCGGATGGCACTGCGCAGGTCACTCTCCATGTGGCGGCGTTGTTCTGCCGCTTCTGTCAGCAGCGGGTTGAAGAACACATGGCTGTCGCCGCCCGCCGATTTGGCGCTGTCCATGGCCAGCTCGGCTTGGCGCAGCAGCGAGGGCACATCAAAACCGTCACTCGGGAACAAGGCCACACCCATGCTGGCATGCAGGCTGATCGGTGAGCCGTCGACAAAATAGGGCTGCCGGATGGCCTGCGCGATGCGGCTGACAATGCGGTCCACCGCTTCACCCTGGGTGATCTGGTTCAAGATGATGCCGAAGTTGTCGGCACTCAGGCGCGCCAGGGTGTCGTCACTGTTGACACACGCCGACAGGCGGCGGGTGGTGGCCTGCAGGATGGCGTCACCAGCAGGCAAACCCATGCCTTCGTTGATACGCCGGAACTCATCCAGGTTGACCAGCAAAAGCGCAAAGCCCCCCTTTTTTGACGCGGCATAGTCCTGCACATGGGCATGCAGACGGTCTTGCAGGCCCTGGCGGTTGGCCAGGCCGGTGAGCGAGTCGGTGATGGCCAGTTGCCGGGCCGAGGCCTCCGACTCCTTGAGGTGGCTGACGTCATGCATCACACCTTGCAGCAGGTTGTCGCCCACGGAGCGCAGCACCATGTTGATCCAGCTGCGCCCACTGCCCGGCATCTGCACCTGCAGGTCTTGGGTCACCGCATTGTTCTGGCGCAACGCCTTTTGCAACAGCCCACCCATCTGATCCGGGCTGTGCCAGGGCAGCTGTTTGATGTTGAGCGCTGGCGACACCCCGTTGGCAGACTGCCGGTGGATGCCAAACAGCCTGGCAAAAGCCGGGTTCCAGGACGACAAGCCACCCTGGTTGTCCATGAGGAACAGGCCCGACTCGGCGTTGTCAAAAATGGTGTGGAATTTCTTCTCGTCGATCTCACCCTGCAAACGCAGTTCACGCTCGGTCGCCAGGGCGCCGGTCAGGCGGTCTGACAGGGCATTGATGTCCACCACCAGCTGGCCGATTTCGGTGCTGCCGTGCCGGGCCGGTATGGCGAGGCGCTCACCGGCCGTGGGGTCCATCCGGTGCAGGCGGTCCGACATGGCCTGGATCGGGCGCACGATGAACAGCAACATGATCAGCACCACCGCAAAGGTCACCATGCCCAGCTGCCAGCTGAGCTGAATCGCCGCGAGCCAAACCTCTTCACTGATGCGGGCGTTGATCACCTTGGGGTCGGGGGTCAGCACAATCCGACCGACCAGCATCTGCTTGTCAAAGGGGGAGTAGATCAGGCGTTTGAGCGAGGGTCCGCTGGCGGTGCCGGTGGACGGCCCACGGCGTTTGTCCGCCAGCAATTCTTCTTCGGTCGAGATGCTGACCGCCAGCACATCTGAGTTGTTCAACAGCCCCTGCGCCAGCTCGTGGGCCAGCGTCTGGTCCTTGACAAAACACGCCACCGCCAGGGTGCTTTCCATGGTGTCAAGCAGCTCGGCCAAACGTGTTTGTGACGCCAGGTGGGCGCGTTGGCTGGTGGCATGGGCGGTGTAGGCCACGGCAATCAGGCCGGCCAAAAGGGACGTGGCGATCACCGCCAAGGTCGAGCGCACCAACAATCCGCGCAGACGCCAAGCCGCCGTCAATGCGCGCGGGGGCCGCCTCATCGAGGAAATTCCATCACGATGCGAAAACGCCGGTCGACCTGGCTGCGATCCATGTAGGCAATGCCGCCCGGCTGATCCGCCAACAACAGCATCACCTCGTTGGCGTTGGCCGTCTGCAGCGGTGGTGAGGTTTTGCCTGAAAAAAGCAGGCGTGCCCAGTAAGCGCTGATCTCATTGGGTTCTTTGTTGACCAGCTTGCGGTAAAACTCGGTGCGCAAGGCCGTGTTCTCAGGCTGATCAATCGGCACCGCGGTGCCACCGCTGGGCAGTCTGCGGTAACGCCCCAGGAAAATATTGACCACATCGTCCTGGCCAAGCCGGGTGATGGTGCTAGCGGCATTCACCACCACCACCGGTTCCGCACAACCAACCGCGCCCAGACCCCACAGCGCCACGAACAAGGTCAATCGCCAGAGTTTCATGGCGGCTCAGAACACAAAATCCAGCGTCAGGCTGAAAACGGTCATGCGGCCATCCCAGTCGGACTGAACGGTTTTGAACGGGAACTTGGACGTTGGCTTGCCATGCACCCAGTCCACCTGTGCCTTGAGGGCCAGATTCTTCTGCACATCCCAGCGGCCACCCAAGGTGTAGGTGTGCTGGTTGGTAACACTTTGCGCCACCAACAAGGAGGTCAACGAATCGACCCCTGGGACAGCGCTGGAAGGCAAGGTGTCCATGTCGGAAAAACTGCGCGACACACCCAGGTAAGGTGTCACCGCGCCCATGCGGTAGGCGGCCTGCATGTAAGCGGCCTTGGTGTCGGCATAGGCTGCACCGTCGTGCTTGATCTGATTGAACATCAGCTGGACGTTCAGTGGTCCCTGGTCATACACCAGACCAAGGGAGTTGAAATTCGTCCGGCTATCTGCCATGGCCATTTGCGGCACCAAGGACAGATAGGACACACCCTGCAGGGGGTCGCCGATGGATCGCAACAAGGCGTCGACCGGCATTTCATGGTTAAAGCGCACCTGAACATGGCTCAAGCGAACCTGCCAGGAACCCAGGCTGTAATCCAGATTTCCCCCCACCAAGTTGGAGCCTCGCAGGTCCCACAAGATGCCGGGTGCATAGGGCGTCTTTTCAGGTGACTGCCCCCAGAAAACTTTGCCTGTGAGCAAACCCGACGCCACCGGCAGGGTGGCACTCAGGTCGACACCATCGATGTAGGAAAACACCAATGAACCGTAAAAATCCGGCGAAGGCCGCACGCTGATGTTGGAGTAACCCACCAGCCGGGAATCACCCAGCATGTAGAACTCGGTGCCCAAGCGCCCGGCGCGCACGGACAGGTCAGACGAAAAATCGTGCCGCAAAAAAGCCCAGGTCAGCTCTGGCCGGTAACTGGAGTCGGCGTGGTAGCGCGTCACCGCCTGCACCACAGCTTCTGTGCTGGGGCTGAACTGGACATTGGCCTGCAGGCCCAGCAGGCTGTCAACCTTGCTGGTCCAACGTGTGCCCGCACCATTGGGTTGCGACAGATCACGCACAAACTGGGCGCGGTCGGTGTCTGCGCGGGTGGCACCCAGGGTGCCAAAACCATGCAGGCTGATGCTGGGCCAGTCAGGCGCAGCAAACTCGTCCTGCGCCCAGACCCCGCCCGGACAGCACAGACTCAGAAAGACCGATGCGCTGGCGCCCAGCCGTTGCCAAAGCTGCCAAGGCTTGTTTGCGCGATATGGATGAGCGATGTGCATGCTGATAGACCAACCCCGTTGCCGACACCCTCTACAACAAGAGGTAGTGACGGCAAAAAGAGTGTACCGAAATTGAACAGCCATCGGGCCAGGAATTGACCCCTTTGCACACCCTTTCTCTGGCCTGCGCAACGCTCAGTTGCTCCCGAAAATCCCAGGCGCTGCGGGTGTCTCAAAGACACCCGTGGCTGCGCACAAGCTCAGTCGCCGAAGGCAATGCCCAGGTCACGCCCGGTTTGCAGGGAATCACAGTCCATCGGCACGTTGCGGATGTGGCCAGCCACTTCTTCCAACGTCACGTAGTCCACACCGTTGACACCGAGAGACACCATCACGCCGGTTTTGCCCGCATCCAGTGCCCGTACCGCAGCGGCACCAAAACGCAGGGCCGCCAGCCGGTCAAACGCGGTGGGGCTGCCGCCGCGCAACAGGTGACCCAGCACCACTACCCGTGTGTCCTTGCCGGTGCTCCGGCCCAAAGCCTCGGCAACGTTCTCACCAATGCCGCCCAGACGCTCGGCGCGCCCCGTCTCAGCCGGCGCCAGCAGTTCGCGTTTGCCGTCCTTGGCCAGTGCACCCTCGGCCACCACCACGATGGAATACAGGTGACCGTCGGCCTCGCGTTTCAGGAGCTTGGCCGTGACCTGGTCCAGGTCAAACGGGATCTCTGGGATCAGAATCGCGTGGGCGTTGCCCGCAATACCGGCGTGCAGGGCAATCCAGCCGGCGTAGCGGCCCATCACCTCGACCACCATCACACGCTGGTGGCTCTCGGCGGTGCTGTGCAGGCGGTCAATACATTCCGTGGCAAAACCCACGGCGGTGTCAAAACCGAAGGTGGTGTATGTTTTGTCCAGGTCGTTGTCAATGGTTTTGGGCACACCCACCACACGCAGGCCCTTGCGGTGCAGCGCGTCGGCAATGGTCAAGGAGCCGTCCCCACCAATGGACACCAGCGCGTCGATCTCGTGGGTAGCGAAATAGGTCAGCAGCTCGTCCGAGCGGTCGATTTCACGCACCGTGCCGTCGGGCATGTTGACCGGAAAATGCAGTGGGTTGCCCTTGTTGGTGGTGCCCAGAATCGTGCCACCCAGGTGGCCGATACCCCGCACCTTGTCACGGGTCAGGCGGTAGACGCCGCCTTCGGGGTAACGCTCGGGGAACATGATGCCGTTGAACCCGTCGCGAATGCCATAACACTGCCAGCCCATGTTGTCAGCGGCGATCACCACCGATTGAATCACGGCGTTCAGGCCGGGGGCGTCACCGCCGCCTGTGCAGACGGCAATACGTTTGATAGGTTTAGTCATGCGAAGGGTCCTCAGTTAAATTTGATCTTTGGTCCAGTGCCTGAATTGTGCCGCAAGCCCTCGGCCATTTGTACCCCGCCAGTTACATTCGTAAAACAACTTGATATCAAAAAAAGTAGCGACTTACCCTTTATTGATAAGGGCTAGATGCCATTTTGTCACTTTATTCACTGAGAACCCATAGGCTGCAGGCGGCCCAGCTTGTGCGCCAGTTCTATGGCTGAACTCACACCCATCTTCTCGAAAATGTTGGCGCGGTGAAATTCCACCGTGCGCGCCGTGATGCCCAGGTGCTCGGCAATGGTCTTGTTGTAGTGGCCGCGAATCAGCTCGTCGAGCACCTCGCGTTCGCGAGGGCTCAAGACCGCCAGCGCCTGGCGCAGGCGTTTGGCCTCGGCATCATCGTCCTGCACCGCGCTGGCAGCCACCAGCGCCTGCGCCACCCGGTCCACCAATTCGTTGTCCTGGAACGGCTTTTCCAGAAAGTCCCAGGCACCGTTCTTGACCGCCGCCACCGCCATGCTGACATCGCCATGGCCGGTCAGAAACAGCACCGGCCAGGGACAACGCAGCAGTTTGAGCTGCTCAAAAGTGGCCAGGCCCGACAAGGGCGCCATGCGCAGGTCCATCAAGACCACCGAGGCTTTCCAGTCGCCGGTGCGTTGACGCAACGCGTCGAGAAAAGGCGCCCCACCGTCCCAGGTGGTGGGTGCATAACCACGCGAGTCAAACAACCAGGCCAGTCCATCGCGGACGTCCGGGTCGTCATCAACGATATGCAATCCAGGTCGTTTCATGCTGTTCCCTTATGCAGTTGCGCCAGCCCTGGGGCCAGCGGCAGGTAGGCGGTAAACCGGGCGCCGCCCAGCACCGGGTCGCGCCCGACCTCCAGGCGTCCGTGGTGGGCCTCGACGATGGAGCGACAGATCGCCAGGCCCATGCCCATGCCACCTTGTTTGTGGCTGACAAAGGCGTTGAAGATGCTCGACAACGCCTCCTCGCTGACCCCCGGCCCGGTGTCGGACACCGACAGCGCGGCCAGACCGTGTGTAAGGTCCTGGCGCAAGTCGATCCACACCTGGGCCGGGGTGCTGCCGTGTGGCGCCCAGTCCTGCGCGTTGCCTACCAGGTTGTTGACCAGATGCTCCAGCAGCAATTCGTCGGCCTCCACCCACATCGGCTGCGCTGGCGCCAGCCACTGTGCGGGCGTGCCGTCGCTGTCGCTGCGCGCCGCCAGCACACGGGTCAGAAAAGCCACCAGATCCAGCCGCTGGCGCACCAGTTCACGACGCCGGGCAAAGTCATTCACACGGCGGATGATGCCGCCAGCGCGGTCCGCCAGGCGCGCCATGCGCTGCACCACCGGCAACAACTCGGTCAGAGTGATGTTGCCGTCGGCCAGGCGGTTGAGCAGGCCATTGGCAAAACTGCTGAGGGCACCCAGCGGCTGGTTGAGCTCATGTGCCAGCGTCGAGGCCACCTCGCCCACCGCAATCAGGCGGCCCGACGCCTCCAATTTTTCCTGCTGCTGGGCGGCCATACGCTGGGCGCGTTTGCGCTCGCTGATGTCCAGCACCGAGCTCATCCAGCCAATCTGCTCACCATCAGCGGTCGTCAGCGGTGATTCGTGGATCAACACATCGATCAGGTGACCATCGCGGTGGGCAAACTGCACCTCCACCCCATTGCCCGAGGTACCGCGCGCGATGATGCCCTCGTGCACTTGAACCAAAAAATCATGCTGATCGGGTGGCCAGTACGGGAACGGCATCTTCAAACCCAGCAACTCGTTGGCGCTGAAGCCGACCAGGCGTGTGAAAGCCTCGTTGACATACAGGATGTGGCCCTGCAAATCCCAGGCGCGCAAACCCGTGGTGACCGAGTTTTCCATCGCGGTGCGCAGCGCCACCTGGGCCTGCAGCAAGGCCTGCACCTGGCGGCGTTTGACAAAGTCGCGCCGCAGCGCAAACAGGGCCACCAGCATGCCCAGCAAAAACAGCAGGGCCACCAGGAAAAAGATGCGTGGCACGGTGGTGGGCTCGGCCTGGGTGCGATCGACCTGGACAAACAAATCGGTGCCCGGCAGGTTCAGCGCCACACGGTAGCCGGAGCGGCTGGCAGCGGCGTCATCATCGGCGACCAGGCGCACCTGGTGGTCTTGTGAAAACCAGGTGGGCACCAACGCGGCCAGGGCGCGCTCCAGCGACACCGCCGCCAGATAGTTGCCAACAAACTGGCCACGGTCAAAAAACGGCACGGCCAGCCACACCACATCGGTCGGGGTGCCGTCAGCGCGCAGCATCACACCGGCAAAAGCGGCCCGGCGCAAACCTTCGGTGGTGGCCTGCATGGTCTGTTGGGCCTGGGCGTTGACTGGGTGGGCGGTGGCGTCGGTGAACCAGCGCGCTGGCCCGCCAGTGGCTGCCACGGACTGGCCGACAGCGATCCAGCCGCGGTCCAGCAACACCCCCGGCTCCAGTGACAACAAACCCCCTTTGGGCACCGGTGCTGGCGTCAGGCTAGCGGCCGGGCTGGCCGCCTGGCGCGCCAGCGCCAGCAGGTCATCTTCCAGGCGGCGAAAGTGGAACTGCACACTTTGCTCCAGCCACTGCGCGTCCGCTGCACGGCGCCGGGCTGACTCTTCGGCCTCAAAATTGTTCAGGTACAGCAGCAGCGTGACCACCGAACCCAGCAGCAGCGTCAGCAGCCCGAGCAGCCACCACACCGCCCGGCGGTTGCGCCCAGGCTGGCGCGACACCGACTGTTGCAACAAGCCAAAGTCAAGTGAGGAGTCGCGGTTGGGGGGAGCGATCATGGCTTGGTCACCCCTTTCCATGCAGCGCTGGTATTACCGAGTCCACTTGCCCGGTTAGGGACACGGGTGGCAACAAAACATGCATATGGGAGGCACGCCCAAACATGCAACAGGGTCGGCCTGGGTGCTGCAGCCCGCCGAACTGACATGGTTTGGCCACCTGTGTTCTGGTGGCGAAGGCGGGTGCAAAGACTTGTGGTGCATGGATCAACCCGGGATGAACACATGGAGAAGAAGGAAAGCGCGCCAATCAAATTGGGCAATTTCAGTATACGTCGTGCCAATTTGTCAGCGGCATGGTGGTCGTTGGTTGACTAGTGGACTGAATGCACAAATTACATTTGGTAAAATGTAATTTGTTATGTCGAGCGCAGTGACGGTTACTGAAGCTCGCACCACCTCTGAGCGGCTTTACTCTGAACGACATCATTGGTGCGATGGTGTCACCCAAGGCAGAGCAACACATGCCAGGCTCAATGAACCTATAGGAGAACGGCGTGAAGAAATACATCCGGTTCCTGCTTCTGTGTGCTGGCATTGCCGTGCTGGCTGGCGTGGCGATGTTCTGGTGGCCAGAACAGCCACCTGATACCCCGTCAACTTCAGCCACGCCAGTGGCAAGCGCCACCGACCCGACGCCAACGGCACCAAGCCCTTCGCCGTCGGCACCCACGATGCCAGCACAGATCCTGCATCCGATAGAAGCGATCACCGTGCCACCGACACCGAACACAGAACCCGTTCCCCCATTGGCATCGGCAGAGCGCTATGTGCAGCAGGCCCTGGCCGACATGCTGTCTGATGCTGACATTGCGCGCTTTTTGCAGTTAGGCGATTTTGTCCGCCACCTGGTCGCCACGGTCGACAACTTGCCGCGTGAACACGCCCCCGCCCTGATCTGGCCGATCAACCCGATAGCAGGACACTTCAGCACCGGAGCGGGTGATGACCGTCACCCCGTGGGACCAACCGCGATCCACCCCAAAAACGATGTGCGCTACAGCGCGTTTGTGAGTTTTGTTGAATCAGTTGACACGGCCAAGGCAGTCGCGCTGTATGTGCGCTTGTACCCACTGTTTGAACAAGCCTACGTCGAGTTGGGCTACCCCAGTGGCCACTTCAACAACCGACTGGTCACCGTGATCGACCATTTGCTGGCCACGCCGCTGATGGTTGGTCCCCTGATGGTGGAGCGGGTTGATGTCAAGGGGCCCTATCCGGCGTTGAGACCCTGGGTAAGTTATCAATTTGTAGATCCTGCCTTGGCTCAGCTGTCTGCGGGGCAAAAGATGCTGTTGCGCTCGGGCAGCGCCAATCAACAGCGTTTGCTGAACAAGCTGCGGGACTTCCGGGCACTGCTGACCAAAGCCCCGGTGAGCCCGACTTCACCATCCACTTCATCACAGCAAGGTTGAGACACCGCAACGTCTGCTGTTCACTGCAAGGAGACTTTTTTATGACACCCACCCGACACATGCACCCCTTCCGACGGGCAAGCACACACTTGTTGAACAAACTACCCGCCCTTGCTCTGGCGCTGAGCTGCGCCGCATCGAGTGCCTGGGTTCAAGCACGAGAGTTGGTCAGTGTGGATCGGCCTCAGATCAACATGCGATCGGGCGCGGGTACGCAGCACGGTGCTCTTTGGTCGCTGAGCAAGGGTTATCCGTTGGAGGTCAAAGGCCGTCAAGGCAACTGGCTGAAAGTGCGTGATTTCGAGAACGACATTGGTTGGGTCTACCGTCCGCTGGTGAGCAAAAAACCGCATGTGATCGTGAAGTCAAAGGTGGCCAATATCCGGTCGGCGCCCAGCACAGGCAGCCGCATCCTGGCCCAGGCGGAACATGCAGAAGTTTTACGCCATCTTGAGCAAAAACAGGGCTGGGTCAAGGTACAACGCGACGACGGGCTCAAAGGCTGGATTGTTCGCCGTCTGTTGTGGGGCTGGTGACGCCCAACAATTGGGCGCGTCGACGGGTGTCCCGCCCTATGTGTGGCAGTCTGAGGGTGGCAGCGGTGGTCTGAGGCACGACGCCAGTGCCTCAGTTGCGGCTGACGAATCTGATGGATTTTCTTTGCATGTGCGATTGCAGACAAAATGTGCCTCTAGGCCTTATTTAAAAAGGGTATAAAGCTATTAATTAGATAGCATCTATACAAACCATACGACAGCTGCCAGGCCAAACGACCTGGCCATAATGGCAGCCATGTCAGCTCACCCACCGCAACAGATCCCACGTCGCCAATGGCTCGCCACCTGCGCTGGCGCGGCGCTGTTGCCTTTTGCCCAGGCCAGCGCGGCGCAGCGCGACATCACCCTGCGTTTCTCCCATGTGGTGACCGAAGACACGCCCAAGGGCCGGGCCGCCAGCCGCTTCAAGGCGCTGGTGGAGGCGCGCTCCAGCGGACGCATCACGGTACAGGTTTTTCCGGACGGCCAGCTGTATGGTGACCACGACGAGATGCAGGCGCTGCAACTCGGGGCGGTGGACATGGTGGCACCCTCGCTGTCCAAGTTCGGACGTATTGGTCTGCCGGAGTTTGAGCTGTTTGATTTGCCATTCCTGTTTGAGGACCTGTCGGAGGTGCGGCGTGTCACCCTGGGTGCGCTGGGCCAGCGCCTGTTCAACGGCTTAAAACGCCAAGGGCTGGTAGGGCTGGGCTTTTTTGACAACGGCTTCAAACAGATGAGCGCGAACCGGCCCCTGCTGGCACCAACCGACTTTGCTGGCCTGCGCATGCGGGTGCAGGCCTCTCGGGTGATTGCCGACCAGATGCGGGCCCTGGGTGCGCGCCCGGTGACGCTGGCCTTCAGCGAAACCCGCCGGGCGCTGGCCACCGGTGTGGTGGACGGCACCGAAAACCCGGTCTCCAACTTCTGGACACAGGGCATGCACCAGGTGCAAAGTGACCTGAGCCTGACCAACCACGGCTACCTGGGTTATGCGGTGGTCACCAACCAGCGTTTCTGGGAACACCTGCAGGCCGATGACCGTGAGCTGATTAACCAGGCCCTGCAGGAGGCCCTGGAGGACGCACGCCAGATTGCCGACGTCCAGAATGAGGCCGCCCTGGCGGCGCTGCGCCGCTCCAACACCACGCGTATCCACCGCCTGAGCGCCGGCCAACGCGTGCGCTTGCAACAGGCCGTGCTACCGGTGCACCAGGCACTGGCGCGGCGCATCGGGCCCGACTGGTTCCAGGCGCTGCAAGACGCGCTGGCGCAGCCCAGCGCCTGAGTGAAATCACTTTAGGGGTTTTCCCTAGCTGTTGAAGGCCACAGTTGTGGCGTTTTGGGGCAGCCAGTACGCTCACGGCTGCTCGCAAAACCCATCCCTACAACAGGAGACAAACATGAAACTCAAAACCATCCTCGCCGCTGCCTTGCTCGCCGCTGGCATGAGTGTCAGCGCCCAGACCGTCATCAAATTCAGCCACGTGGTGGCGGCCGACACCCCCAAGGGCAAGGCTTCGGTCTTTTTCGCCCAGAAGGCTGCTGAACTGACCAAGGGCAAGGTCAAGGTCGAGGTGTATGCCAACAGCGCCTTGTACAAAGACAAGGAAGAGATGGAAGCGCTGCAAATTGGCTCGGTGCAAATGCTGGCCCCTTCGCTGGCCAAATTTGGTCCGCTGGGTGTCAAAGAGTTCGAGGCGTTTGACCTGCCTTTCATTTTTGACGACACAGCCGACCTGCACAAGGTCACCCAAGGACCGGTGGGCGCGGCGCTGCTGGCCAAGCTGGAACCCCGGGGCATCAAGGGCCTGGCCTACTGGGACAACGGTTTTAAATCGTTCTCGGCCAACACCCCACTGAAGGCCGTGGCCGATTACAAGGGCAAGAAGTTCCGCATCCAGTCCTCCAAGGTGCTCGAAGAAGAGATCCGCTCGGTGGGTGGCATTGCCCAGGTGATGGCTTTCTCGGAGGTGTACCAGGCGCTGCAGACCGGTGTGGTGGATGGCACCGAGAACCCGATCTCCAACTTCTACACCCAGAAGATGCATGAGGTGCAGAAACACCTGAGCTTGACCAACCACGGTTACCTGGGCTACGCGGTGATCGTCAACAAGAAGTTCTGGGACGCTCTGCCCGCCGATGTGCGTGGCCAGCTGGAACAAGCCATGAATGAGGCCACGGTCTACGCCAACAAGATTGCCCAGGAAGAAAACGACCTGTCTCTGGACGGTGTCAAGAAGAGCGGCAAAACCACCGTGTACGTGCCCACCAAGGAAGAACGCATGGCTCTGAAAAAAGCCATGGCGCCGGTGCACACCAAGATGGCTGATCGCGTTGGCAAAGAGACCCTGCAGCAGATCTACCAGGCCACTGGCTTTGACCCCAGCACGCTCTGACGTGATCTGATCTTCATCGCGATAAAGACGTTTCTGCCGTGTTTGCTCCCATGAAACTCCTCGATCACCTGGAAGAATGGCTGGTGACTTTCCTGATGGCTGGCGCCACGCTGATCATCTTTGTGGCGGTGTTGCACCGTTATGCTGCGGGCCTGGCCATACCGGGCCTGCAGGACTGGCTGTTGTCGATCAGCATGAGCTGGGCGCAGGAGCTGACCATCATCATGTTTGTCTGGATGGCCAAGTTTGGCGCGGCCTACGGTGTGCGCACCGGCATCCACGTCGGTGTGGATGTGCTCATCAACCGGCTGGGCAAACCCATGCGTGGCAAGTTTGTCATGTTTGGCCTGCTTGCCGGCGCCTTGTTCACCGCCATTGTGGCGGTGCTGGGCAGCCGTTTTGTCTGGGAAAACGGCGCCCACTACGACATCTACACCTGGCTCGGGCTGACACTCACCGATGTACCCGAAGGCCCGACCACGCCCGACCTGGAGTGGCCGACCTGGATGGTCTACAGCGCCATCCCGCTGGGCACCAGCCTGATGTGTTTTCGTTTCCTGCAGGTGCTGGTCACCTTTGCCAAGACCGGCGAGTTGCCACACCATGACCATGGTCATGTCGATGGTCTGGAAGAGGACGAACCCATTGCCGTGGACGCCAACCCGTATGCCATGAGCGACAACCTGCACCCGCGTGACCTGCATCACCGCCCGGACGGCAGCTTGCACGCCGCCAGCCAAAAAGCCCGCGAAGAGGGCCAACGCAAATGAACGCTGCCATCATTTTTATCCTGCTGCTGGCGCTGATGCTCACCGGCATGCCGATCTCGATCTCGCTCGGCCTCACTGTTCTAACCTTCTTGTTTGGCTTTACCGAGGTGCCGCTGGAGTCGGTGGCGCTCAAGCTGTTCACCGGCATCGAGAAGTTCGAGATCATGGCGATCCCGTTTTTCATCCTGGCGGGCAACTTCCTGACCCACGGCGGTGTGGCCCGGCGCATGATCAATTTTGCTTCCAGCATGGTCGGGCACTGGTATGGCGGTCTGGGGCTGTCGGGTGTGGTGGGATGTGCCTTGTTTGCTGCGGTATCGGGCTCCAGCCCGGCCACCGTGGTGGCGATTGGCTCGATCCTGCTGCCCGCCATGGTCAAGGCCGGGTTCCCGAAGAGCTTTGGTGCCGGTGTCATCACCACCTCAGGCGCTTTGGGCATTCTGATTCCGCCGTCGATCGTGATGGTGATGTATTCGGTGGCCACCAACACCTCGGTCGGCGCGCTGTTCATGGCTGGTGTTATTCCGGGTTTGGCGCTGGCCGCCACACTGGGCGGTGTCACCTGGTACCGTGCCCGCAAGTACAACTACCCGCGCCTGCCCAAGGCCAGCTGGGGTGAACGCTGGTCCACCTTCAAGGCCTCGGTCTGGGGCCTGCTGCTGATCGTGATTGTGATGGGCGGCATTTACAGCGGCATGTTCACACCGACGGAAGCGGCGGCCGTGAGCGCGGTGTATGCGTTCATCGTGGCGGTGTTCATCTACAAGGACATGGGTCTGAAAGACGTGCCCAAGGTGCTGTTGAACTCGGCCAACATGTCGGCCATGTTGCTCTACATCATCACCAACGCGGTGTTGTTCAGCTTCATCATGACCAACGAAAACATCCCGCAGGCGCTGGCCGACTGGATGCTGGGCAACGGTCTGGGCATGGTCACCTTCCTGCTGGCGGTGAACGTGATCCTGCTGCTGGCGGGCAACTTCATGGAGCCCTCGAGCATCGTGCTGATCTTCGCGCCGATCCTGTTCCCGGTGGCGATGAAACTGGGCATTGACCCGGTGCACTTCGGCATCATCATGGTCGTGAACATGGAGGTGGGCATGTGCCACCCGCCGGTGGGCCTGAACCTGTACGTGGCCTCGGGCATCACCAAGATGGGCATCACCGAGCTGACCGTGGCGGTGTGGCCGTGGCTGCTGTCCATGCTGGCTTTCCTGGGCCTGGTGACTTACTGGCCCGCGATGTCGACCTGGTTCCCGCGTATGCTGGGCATGATGTAGCCACGCTTGGCACCCACAAAAAAGCCCGGAACCTCCGGGCTTTTTTATGAAAAATTGGCATCTAGCCCTTTATCCAAAAGGGCGAGTAGCTATTCAATATGAAGCATCATTGGTCGGCCACATAAGGGTTGCTGCGCCGCTCCCGGCCAAATGTGCTCTCGGGCCCGTGACCGGGAATGAACACGGTGTCGTCGCCCATCGGCCACAGACGGTTTTTGATGCTGGCGATCAGCGTGGCGTGGTCTCCCTGCGGAAAGTCGGTGCGGCCAATCGAACCCGCAAACAACACGTCGCCGACAAACGCACGTTTGGCCTCGGGTGAATAAAACACCACATGCCCCGGCGTGTGTCCCGGGCAATGCCGCACCTGCAGCGTGCAGTTGCCCACCGTGACCGTGTCGCCATCGTGCAGCCAGCGTGTGGGTGTGAACAGCTGGGCGGGCGGAAAACCGAACATCTGGCTTTGTTTGGGCAGGCCGTCGATCCAGAACTGATCGCCCTCACCCGGGCCGATGATCGGCAAACCCAGGCGCTGTGCCAGCTCACCGGCGGCGCCCGCGTGGTCGATGTGGGCGTGGGTGAGCCAGATCTGACCCAGCGTCAGCCCCAGGCGCTTGACTTCGGCCAGGATCAGGTCGAGATCACCACCCGGGTCAATCACAGCGGCCTGTTGCGTCTGGTCACACCAGACCAGGGAGCAGTTTTGATCGAACGCGGTGACGGGAATGGTGAGGTACTGGAACATGGTTCAAAAAAGGGGTTGCTGATAACAAATTCTCAAAATTTATAACAAATTCTCAAAACTCGACTTTTGACAACCGAACGTTGACATAACAAATTCTCAAAACCCATTGAGAAAAAAGAACTTTTTAGGGTTTGAGTATGCACCGAAGTTATGGTGGAAGATTTTTAACCCAACCATCCCAAAGACATTGAGCACGCTGCGAAACCTCAGCTGCCGCGATTTGTGCTACCAAAGCAAAATCGAAAACCTTACGCAGAATGATTACTTGAAGGCCAATGTCAATTGAGGAGAATGGAGGTCAGGGAGAGTCGACATCGCGCGTGAAAGTCGATTGTGGTCATACTGACGTAGCCAGCTGACAGCCGCTTTGCAGTCCCGATGAACGTCAGACCTTGTGCATTCGGGATGATCCTTGATATAGGTATGGATCTCATTGACAGCGACTTCTTTGCGTTGGTCACGGCCACGCTCGAAACGAAAATCTCCCAAGCTCACACCAATTTCAGCGAGCCCCTTGCGCAGCGTGATTGGCGCCATACCCAGAATTTTGGCAGCTTCCGCCACACTGGTGGCGTTGGCAACGATTTGGCTAATTTCACCAGGCAGCCTGTTATCTGAATATCCCCATATTTGACCCTGTCCGTTGGCATCCCAACGAAGCGATGTCATTGGCGCGAAGAATCGGTCAAGACTGGCCCCGCCTTCTTGTTGCGCAAACAGGGAACACCATAGCAACATCCATTTCAACGGATGATCACCACTGCGATTTCGCAAAAAGCTGTGAATCCAAGCGCCCGATGACAGCTGACTTTCAGGACCGCAACATTTTTGTAACCATGAGCTCAAGGTCGTGCCAATAAACCATTGTTCCAGTGTGCGCTTATCCATTGGATGTGCCCATCCGGTCACCCCTTGATCTCGCAGACCTGTAATAGCCGCCTGTCGGATCGACTCCAAATCCAGAGGACCTGCATCAATCAATCGATTGGCAAGCTTGGCCAACCAAAGCAAAACGCTAATTTCGGCTGGCGTGCAGGACACCGTATCGGCGTCGCTGGCAACTGTTGGTGGGATTAGCCAAGTTGAAGTTTGGGCCTTCAAGGGCTGCAGCAATGTGCCGTGATCCAGGCATATCCAGCATCCAGCCAACTGATGTGGCACTCGCCACCGGGGCAGCCCCCAAGTCCGCAGGTCGTCAGCGACACAATCACGGCAGAATTTCAGCAAATCGGTACCGGACAAGCCGCTGGCGGACATGCTAAATAGCGTTTGCCAATTCACTTCATGTTGCCCAGCCATACCTTGTTCCATCAAGATCCGCCGGTACTCCGGCAGGAACGGGTAATACGAGCCGAGCGGGGTCCGCCGCAATAGGATGTCACGTGCGTCGCCTAACAATCCACTGCTGACTGATAAGAAATGCTGAAGATTTGCCGGGGCCTGTCGCTCCCGGCAAGCGTGGCTGACACCGAAAAGCCGGGTTCCAGTGTCTTTCGCGGAGCCGTTGCCACATAAGACGTGGAACCCAGCTACCCAAGAGTACAAGGTTTCATCACCCCGCCACGGAGGAACAAATCCATGGATCGCATTCACGATGGTCACTTGCACTTTTACTTTTATATAGTGAGGTTCACACCCTTAGTCATTTGGTTCACCATGTTTTCTTGGAATTCCTTGGACCGAATGTCTTCCGGAGAAAATTGACTGGGTGGCGTCGGATTTGCTTTTGTAGCGCGAGGTTTCGCTGCTAATCGACTTTTGCTCTTCTTTGCTTTGGTTGTGATTGGTTTAGGCACGGAGCTTCTGTCAACCTGGTGCTGTGACAAGTCCTCAGATGTGGTTTTGCCAGCTGGACTCCAAAGGCGTCGGTAGTGGTCCTCAGATATATCTAGGAATTGATTCAGTGCACGCCAATCTTTGTTGACGAAGGCTTCAATCCGAGCGTGAAGTGGGACCATCTTGGCGCTGGTCCTGTAGACCTCGTCGATCATCGCGGGTGTCACTTGTGTTGCCTTTGAACGCAACGCAAACTCTTGGACCGCACGGCGCAGTCTGCAAATGTAACGAGGAAAACCCGCAGTTCGACGCCAAATGAACCCGTGCAGCGTGGAATCTAGCGGGTGGTCGGAGAACTGAGTGTAAGTGGCGTCTGGATTGTCAAGGAGAGTGGGCAGCCACAAACCTGGAATCAACCCTTTTTGCCAATGTTCGGACGTCGGGTCCATTTCGGGTTCTAGCTGAAACCACCCGCTGTCTGAAAACCGATCAACATCCTGTGAGTGCGCACGCAAATTGGAGAAAGCCAATGGGTTGCCGATCAGCACTGTAGGGATGCCCCAGTTGAGGACCCGCAGGAAGAAATTGATGAAGTCCCGGGCAAACGGCGTTAGGTTCAAATTTGTCTCCTGCGCCTCCTCGATGATCAATACGCCGCATCGGTGCACCGCAAGCAGGTGCAAGAAGACGACGAGCAACTTTTCAACGGTCCAACGGACGCCCTTGTATTGAGAGGCGTAATCGGTCTGAAGCGCTTCGTCCAACGCCATCAGACCGTTGAGCAGAAATCCGCCTCTACTTCCATCCGAGGACATATGAACCTTGAGCCAGACCAGTTGCTTGAGTTGGAGCCAACCGCAGGCTTCGTTCTTGCCATGTTCTATGACCTGGGGAAACAGGCTAAGCGTTCGATCGATCACCTGAGACTTTCCCACGCCGCTGATGCCTTCAATGACCATCCCTGATGCGAATGAAGGCCACCACGCCACTTTGTCCATCGCTGCACCAACCTGCTGACCAGATTGATAAATGAACTTTCTGGATAGGTTTTGCCTGGGGTCACGTTGGCTTAAACCATCTTGGAGCATGCGTTGAAAACAGTATGCAATATCTAGCGTCAACGAATTCGGTATAAATATCCGCCTGTATTGGTTGCTCAAATGGTGGCGTTCGGCCATGGGAATGGCTCGAATATGCTCTGGGGTTATGGGCCGGTAACGAAGTTCTTTCGCCAAATTGAGTGGATCGAGCATGGGTGGCAAGGCACCTAAAAGAGGGTTAGTGACCATTTGATCAAGCGCGTTCCGAAGGCAGTTTTGGGCGTTGTTGTCCATGATTACGACTCGTCGTCCTTATAGAGGGCAGAAATGACATCACCCATCCCAGCTTTGGCTGATGGAATTGGGTTTGCTATTTGCGGCGTGTTTGCAGATGGAATATCTGCCATTGGACCTGGCAATTTGTGTTTCGGTGGCTTTGGCAAGCCTGTCTGTACGGCCGACTCCACCGCCGTGTTGTCGCGACGGTTGGCCTTAAGTTCATTTTTTGTCAGAGGCGTGCCACGCTGCTTGATTTCTGCGTTGCGCTCGCGATTGGCCTTTTTGACATCGCGATCTATTGAGGCAACTTGATTGGAGCGCTGTTTAGTTTCGTCGACACGGGATAAAAACCCCTTCAACCGATCATCGCGGCTGATGATGAGCCAATCCAGCAGGCAGAGTTCTAACATGTCTGGGTCGGCCGACACCAATGTCAAACATTTCAGACCGTTCAAGTTGACCCAAACCTGGGAGAGGTCACTGGGATTCAAATGCACATCCAGGTGGACACGCTTCATCGCCGATTTGGCAAGCATTCCGGATCGCATCAGCCAGTCACTTCGATATGCCAAATTGGGGATCAGGCGCTTGCCTGCAAAAGTGGGATCAAATAAATGAAGGCCGTCGGCCTGCATGGATCCTTGAAGAAGCGGCAAGCTTTTCACCCTTAGTGCTTGCAGGTCGACCGGGCTGGAAGACACATAGCCTTTTTCCAGAAGCCATTCCAATACGCCGCGCCTCGTGGGTTCGACATCGTCCCGGCGCATTTCCAAAGAGGGCAACACGATCCGTTCAACGTTGTTGTGATGCAGGACTCTTTCGATCAAACGGGGCATGTACTCAAAAAAGTTGAGACGAGCCATAACGGAACGGTCAGGCTCACCGCGCCGCTTCCGACGCCCCATGGTAGACCCCGGCAACTGGTGGTCAAGTTGCTTTTGCGTTCGACGATGGCCGGACTCCAGTGGTGCTTTGTTGATCGCGTCATAGGCGGGGCCAAAACTGGCGCCAGATTCAATTTCTTCCAGCGTTTTCAGGGACAGTTGACCTTTGCCCTCGCCGTTGTCGGTGAGGATTTTTTTGAATGTCATTGAGTGCCAATCACGAGGTGCAATCTTGATCCCATATCGCGCGCAGTACCCGACTTTGTCCTCTGCTGCATGCAGAATGCTCAGCAGCGCGGTCATGGCGCTCGGACTTTCAAAACCCACGTGATGTCCAAAGATGTAGTCAATCGACGCACCCATCACATCGGTTCGCCAAGGCGCACTGAGAACCTTGAGCCGAGAAGCAGATGACACCAGGGTTTGATCTGTGCTGGTGCTGTCCAGGAAGGCCTCTCCGTTCGCCGATAAAAAGCGATCCTTCATCTTGTTTTGGCGGCGCAGGTAAGTTCGCCTCGCTGCTGTTTCTCCTTGCTCAATTTGAGTAGGCGTTAGCGCATCCTCACCAGCTCGGCCCCATCGGGAGAATTGCTCGGCCGTGAACTTGAAGGCCTCAGGTTTGAGTGCGACCTTCGCGGACGTTCCATTCCACGCCACAGATTTCGCAAACCAGCTGTTCAGAGTTTTTGTAAAAGCCGTCTGAACTGACACGCCTGGCTTTTTGAATTTCCTCCAGCCCATGGCGAATATTTGCCTCACTTTGAGGTTGCAGTTTTTGCCGACAAGTTGGTTTTTCGGGGCACCACTGAATTCGGTGGGGCGGCCGGTCTTGCGAGTGGACAATTTCGGTTTGCCAGAACCACCGTTGCGAGTGAACCATGGCAACAGCCCGCCCCGCAGTCCCATCGCCAGCAGGTAGGCGTTGAGGTCTCGCTGGACCTGTGAAGCGCCATGCAACCCCAACTCTTGCGCACGTTTTGCCGGCCAGCCTGAGAAACTTGGATCCATGATGATCTCGTCAATGCCTCTGCCGTGAACAAACGGTCGGATTCGGCCATACGCCTTGGCACGAACCCGCACCCACTTCCTGAGATCGCGCCGAGTCTTGCCGATGGCTCCGGTAGGTTTGTTTGCCCTCAATTGGGCAGGCGTTAACAACCAGTGCGATGGGGTTGGGAATTCAGTCACACTGAGGCGCAATTCGTCTACTTGAGCCTGCAATGCTGAGAGTGACAGGAACAGTGGGCGCATCACATAGTTTTTTTGATAACCAGCCTTGTTCTTGCCGGGGATACGCATCACGCATGCAAGATCCTCTTTCAGGTCGATGTAAATGACACGGCAATACATGGATGGCTCACCCTTTTCGCCGTGGTGAAGCAGCGCGTCGCCAATTTGAATCTTAGGCATGGTTGCCTCCCAAGTAACGAGTGCGAAGTTTGGCCAATACACCGTCGCGCCCACGCCGAATCGGTTTGGTCATCTGGATGCGACGGGTTAAGTCAATGTCGATGTGATGCAGCCAAATGCCGAGTCGCCAATTCAAAAAGGCTTCAGAACTGTCCATCTGACAGACTCGGCCAGCAGCAAGCGCAGCATCACAAATGGGACGTTCGGCAGCGAAAGCTTCAAATGCAGCTGAAAATTCCTTCAGTCTGGTTGTACCGCGGTGGCTACGAATTTCGCTGGTCAGGGGGCGCAACCATATAAACTGCTGCAGCAACATTTGGTTGAACCCCTTTCCGCTTTCCAGGATGTGCTCAGCGCCGATGGCTTGGCAGTAGCGACGATCCAGTTCGACGCGTTCCTTTGCACGCGCGCTTTGCAAAATGATCTCAGCTGGTTTGCAACTTACCCCGACCAGATGTCGGGTATCTCCAGATTTGACCGCGGCCAACATGTCGATCGTCCCTATGTACGGCACTTTGGTACCAACAAAACAGCCATGGTCAATACCCGCGTTTTTGGCGATTTCCATCAGCCCGCATATCGTGTCTGGCGGCCTTTGGGAATCATTGTCAAATTCTTGGTCGGGGTGAGGATGGGGATAGGGCCACATTGGCAAACATTCCCTCAGTTCTTCTGCACCGAGGTAGGCTATTTGCAGAGCAGTGTGGTACTCCAAATAACTCAAAAAATGGTGGTTTCGCTTGTGTATCCCGACCGATTCAAACACCTGATTACTGACCGGACTTGAGAAATTTCGCCGGATGCGAATCCATGGCTTGAATTCATCTCGTCTGCCTTGTCCATGCCCGTCAAAGATGGCGCGGCTGACCGCGGTGAGTTTCCTCTGAGAGTACGTTTTCACTTTTGTTAGGCGGCGCTGGATGTCCTCGTCCAAAAGGTAGAGATATGGCGCGCTATAGCCAGCCTGGATGACTATCGAGTTCGCGGGCTTGTGTTGGTCGGCATCGACGAAAGATTCTTCGATGCCGTTCTTGGCGTTAATGTCTCTCATAGTTCAGTCTGTCTTTTCATGTGACATGGACGTACAACGGCAATAGCCCGTTGTCACGTGCCAGATGCTTTTGAATTTCAATTTGTTTTGGGGTGAGAGGACACCCATTGCCCGTTGATCTCGGGCAATCAGCCTAGATGTCGATATAGGTCAGTCAGTGGTCACATAGATGTCCATCAATGGACATAAATGGTCCAGGCGCGATAGCAATAGGCGATTCCGGAATTCGTGATGCCTTGACTTCGGTCAGAAAACTGCAGATACTGGAAGCGCAAAAATTCAGAAATGCAATTTCTAGACCGTACCTATCCTTAACTGGGTGGTGCGGTTTTCTTTTTTAACCCATTTTGGATCTCCCGATTGGTGGCACTTGGCGACTGCCTAAGGAATGAATCATGGTGGCGAGCGCTGCCAATTCTTCGGGTGTCATCCGACCTGCCGCCTCCAACACTGCCAACGCAACCTCAACCCCTGGGAAATGAATAGCGCTACCGACAAGCTCATGGGACATGCGGCTGAGGCTGGCGGCGTATTTCATTTCTGATTGCTCGCTTTCAGTTGCTGCCAGTGCAACGAACAGTTTTTTCATGACCTCAACGCGCGGCGGTAACCGGCGGCCCCGTTCGAGTGCCGCTAAATAGCTTGCTGTTGGTCATCTGGATGCGACGAGTTAGATCAATGTCGATCAGGTGCAACCAGATGCCGAGTCGCCAGTGCAAAAAAGCTTCGGAACTGTCCATCAGACAGACATTGCCAGCGGCAAGTGCAGCATCAAAAATGGGGCGTTCGGCAGCAAACATTTCAAAAGCCGTTGAGAAATCTTGAAGTTGGGCTGAAGCGCGGTGCGTCCGAATTTCAGTGGTTAGCGGACGAAGCCATATCAACTGCTGGAGGAATATTTCAATCAACCCCATTCCGTCCTCGATTGAATGATGTGCTCCAATGGCGTGACAGTAGCGACGATCCAGTTCAATGCGCTCTCTGGCCCGGGTGCTCCGCAAGATGATCTCAGCAGGTTTACAACTTACCCCAACCAAATGTCCGCGATTACGAAATCGGATCTTGGTCAACATGTCAATGGACGCTACATAAGGCACCTTGGTCCCGACAAAATAACCATGTTCTATCTCCGCGATTCTTGCGATTTCAATCAAGCCGCTCACGATTTCCGGAGGCCTTTTGCTCTCGTTGTTAAATTCCTGGTCGGGGTGGGGATGGGGATACGGCCACATTGGCAAGCCTTCCCTTAATTCTTCGGCACCCAGGTAGGCGATCTGTAGACCAGTGTGGTATTCCAAGGAACTCAAAAAATGATGGTTTCGCGTGTGGATCCCGACTGATTCAAACACTTGATTGCTTACTGGGCTGGAAAAATTTCGCCGGATACGAATCCAAGGCTCATAGTCATCACGTCTGCCTTGCCCGCACCCTTGAAAAATGGCGCGGCTTACTGCAGCAAGTCTTTTCTGTGTGTAGGTGCTAGATTTCGCAGGGAGGATTTCCCCATCTTCTTGCAAGAGGTAAAGGTAAGGAGCGCTATAACCAGCTTGTGCGACCACGTTGTTAGCCGGTTGGGCATACATCTGTTTACCAAATGTCGCTGTTTGTTGTGATAGCAACGGTGGTGGGGCTCGCCGCTCGATTTGAGGCTGTTTAGAAATAGTTGGTTGATGTTCGACATTCAGTGAAGCTAGCGGCACCAGATCTACCGGCTCCTTCTGCGCGGGAGCACCACCGAAGACGTCGGCGGCATGCTCCAGCAGTTGGCGTTTCCACTCGGTGATCTGGTTGGCATGCAGTTCAAACTGGCTGCAAAGCTCGGCCATCGTCTTGTCTTCGCGCAAGGCGGCCAATGCTACCCGGGCCTTGAATGCTGGTGTGTGCGTGCGACGGGTGCGTCGCGCTGATTTCTTGACCATCAAAAACTCCTTCTTGCCCAGCCCTCTTTGGCCAGGCTTTCGGCCCAGAGTTCCCACTTATCACGCTGTTCAAAATTGCGGAGCCACTTCTGTGGCGGAACTGGCCACGTGGGTCGTCACAAAATAAGGTTGGGCCGGTCATGACTTCTATTTTGCGGTAAAAAATGCGCATCGCTTGAGTTCTTCAACGACTCAATGTGGGCGTTCGCGGGGCGAATATCTACTTCACCGTTGGGCTGTTGTTTTGTTTCCAAAATCCGTTTCTACGTCGACGGCGCGTTGCATTACAGCCGCTCCCACAGCAGGTCGCGAAGCCTTTCGGTGTCGTTGACAAACCAGAATGACCGTTTTGAGAATTCGGTTCGGCCAATGGCTGCAATCAGGCAACTGGTTCCAATGTCGGGACCTGGTCGAGTCCGGGTACTGAGTAGGGTGAAATCATCGCCAGTTTGCCGACCGTCGAAGGCATAGCTGACCGGCCGGTTTGGATGTGGCAGTTCGGCAAACGCTACTACCGCATAACAGCCTTGAAGAGTCAGCCACGGTCGCCAGATGCTGGGTGCCGAGGTGGGTGTCAGGTTTGGCGAAAGTTGCAAACCCGGATCGCAGCGAGTTCAGTCACTCACGACGGGCAGCTTGCGGGTGGTGCAGTCGAACTCCAGTCAGAAGCCATTGGTGAAATGGGACAAAATTGGCTTATACCTTGTGGTTTGACTTTTTCAAACCAATCCGCTTGTCCTGAACCTTGCGAACAATAAAGGAGTTGGCAATGGACATGACGCTTGCGCCAGATCTGTCTCGCGTGCGTGAACAGGTTAGCTCGGCCAAGTGGCAGCAACGGGTGAATCTGGCCGCCTGCTTGTCGTCTCGTTGCACGTCACAGAGTGGCGTAGTGCGAACCATCGGGATGTTTGCCGCGTTTTGACTCGTGCAATCAATTTCTAGGAATCGGTCCAGGGAGGACTGGGTGACTCCAAGGCTGAAAGCCGACTTTCAAAAATCCAGACAGCATCCATCCAGATACTATGGTTTCGCGCTGCAACGTTTGGCTTGACGCCCAAGGAGTACAGCTCGGGCAACAGCCGCTACCTGGGGCATATCTCCAAACGTGGGGATCGGTACCTGCGTATGTTGCTCACGCATGGCGCACGCAGTGTGCTGCGCTCATCCAAGGTGACGCAAGACGCAGAGCGGGAGGTGTGTGGCGTGCGCCGCTGGGCGTTGGATGTGCAAAGCAGGTCAAATCACAACAAGGCGGCCTGTGCGCTGGCCAACAAACTGGCACGTATTTGTTATGCCACGCTGCGCGACAAGAAACCATTTGGCGAAGACCAGCGGTTGAACAAGAAAATCAACAGGGAGAGTTTTGTGATGCCAGCTTGATTGCCCGCATTCAAACAGCCGTTATCAAGAAGAAGTTGAACATCCCCATCCACGCTTGCGATGAGATTGATCGACCATCATGGCCAACCGGGTTCACCCCACACTGACAGACGCCGATAACCCTTCCGGCAGCTTGCCTGCCGCGTGTAACGATTGGCGCATCAGTGACGCAGATTCCATGTCGGCACGGACCACAGCAGAGTCCACCACAGATGCCGGATATACGACTTCGGGCGCTTCCCCAACAGCCAAACTATCGGTCAGTTTCTTGCGCTTTGGGGGGAGTCCATATACGAGGGGTTAGACCTCTCTGAGCCTGACCGAGAAGTTTTCCATGGCATCTTCCCGCACTTTGTCAATGTACGGCCGTAAGCATCCAATGCATGCTCATTACTGTGCTGTGGGAAAGAAGACTTCAGGAATCGAACGCTTTGTGATCGGGGCGTATGCATCGGCCATGGAGCAGGGCATCATGATCGGCTATACACGGGACAAATTCCGCATCACCCGCCATCTTGCCGAGTCACTTGCGGCACCACAAACTCGCGTCGGTCTTGGTGAGCCTTCCGCTTTGTTATGTGTGATCGAGGCAAACAGCCAACATTGCCCAGGCCTCTACCTCACCACACACAAGAGTCTCTTTTCATGGCCGGACGGGAGGGCCGCCACTCCTATCGACCTCTACCACTCATGGCATGATTGTTGAGGTGTGCCATGAGTATTCGCACCAATTCCACCAGGGATTCGGATAGCAAGACCACCAAGCAATCTCATCTACACGAGCACGGGGCTTTATCTATCAATAATGACTAGGGTGCCGTGACTTATTACTCAATTGAAAATAAGGCAAGCGCGCCACTGGTGTTGGTGCCAAAATATGATCGACCAGAGTTGTTTCCATCTGCCGATTGCGGACTGACCACCTCAAAAGGGCTTCAAACCATAATCAGGCCTTCATCGACGATTGGATCCGATCGTCAATGCCGAATCGGCGCGCGCAAGCAATTTCGAGTCGACAGCAAAAGGGATGCATCCAGCGGCATGAGCGAATTGAACCAAGGCAGAAACAATGAGCACGGCAACCCCGCCAAACAATTTCCAGTCCTCGCTCGACGAAGATTTAGCATGGGACTCGATGGCACCAGTAGGTCGTGAATTCGGAAGCCCTGATTACGACAGGTTGATCGAAGAAGACGCAAAGAAATTTGCGTCAGATTTAGGCAGATGGATCGAACAAAGCAGTGCCGCTCATGCTGGACTGCAACTGGAAAAGGACGAGGTATCAGACGCACACAATGTCCAACTAGCTTTGCGTGAACTCGGGCAAGACGTCAGTATTGATGTCGCCGCTTCTGTTTGGAAGCACTATTCACAGTCGTTGATGGCGGGCTGGATGTCCGGTGCGGAAACGGTCGAGTCTGCAGCCAGTACCCTATATTTGCAATGTCCCAGAGTGTCGGCAACCATGGAAAAATTACTTGATATCGCTAAAGCAATCGTTGAAAACTCAACGGCAGAAGATGCCGTTGGATTTGATCCTGCCGCCTGGCTGGATAGTTGGCTTGAGATTCCACAGCCATCTCTTGGCGGTCGCAAGCCTGCGGATCTCATCGATACGCCTGCCGGCTTGGAAGTGGTTACCAGGTTGCTGGGCGCCATTGAAAGTGGGTCGTATCAATGATCTTGACGGGTTAATGGCGGCCTGTTGTATTCACCGCAATATTTCGTCCACAGGGAGTGGGTTAGGGACGGAATATCGCGGTTGAATCACATTACGCTAGTTGTCGATCAAAGGCAGCTGCTTGAATGCCGCGTCCTCCACAAAGGGTTCGGGGTGAGTGACACCTGCATATTCCGGGCAATAAAGGCCGCCAATCCGACTCAAAGATGCCACTGATTCCGGTGCCGACCGTGCCAGTCATTCCGATTCAAAAAAGCCACCCGTGGGTTCTCTCATCACCGAAAACGTAGGGCGGCAACAGGCTGGTTGCGGGTGTTCACGACGGGCAGCTTTATGGTGGTCCAGCTCAGACCCAGTCAGCAGTCATTCGTGGCATTCGGCTTCGTGCCCATAACGGCCAGCCACCGCTTGCGGAAGCAGCCATTCAAACTCGTGCATGGGAATCAGAAAGCTGACACTCATCGTCACCGTGCCATTTCCGCTGACTGTGCGACTCTTGAGCAGTGGGAGCGGTCTTTCAGTCACATCCCCCAAATGGGGGATACCCAGACGTCGAACTCGCGGTCAAAATTGCAGCGGCTGTGGACACTCAGTGAAACATTTCAAATTTTTGAACGTCACTGAGCTATTCCTCACATAGTCATTCATCCAAGTATCGATGCCTACTCATCTCATGAAATTTATGGCGCTGTCTGACCAGCGAGTCGCATCAGTACAAACAGCCGACGGCGGTGAGGCATTGGTACCAATCCTAGGCATTGAACCAAGACTATTGATAGACGAAACTGCGGCAAATATCGCTGGCTTGGGTTACGTTCCTGAGTTTTTGGTTAGACAGTCGGTGGCCGATAAATTGATAGCTGCGGCTCAAACTTTGCCCAACAATTTGCACCTATTGGTGAAGGAAACCTTGCGTCCGCTGTCGTTCCAAAAGTTCCTCTTCAATAGAAGACTCGGCAGACTTGCCGCCGAACACCCAGAGTTGCAGGAGAAGCAGTTGATTGAACTAACTTCCAAATTCACTGCGCCCCCTTGGGTTGCGGGGCATCCGACAGGTGGGGCATTTGATGTCACTGTCTGCAACGAGAACGGTCAGGAGTTAGAAATGGGTTGCGCCTATGATGAGGATGAAAAGGCCTCACAAGGTCGATGTTTCTCCTTCGCCGAAAATCTGACCGAACAGGCCAGACAAAATCGGAATACTCTTTTTGATTGCTTGAACGGGCAAGGATTTATTAACTACCCGTTCGAGTGGTGGCACTGGTCGTATGGAGACAAGTATTGGGCTGCTGCAACAAATTCACCGTTCGCACTTTACGATGCTGTTGTGTGAATTTGGTCAAACCAATTGCTGGCTTGTGAACAGCTGGGCTGGTGCTATGGGCACAATTGAGGTTCGTTGTCTGGAACATTGAGTTTCGACATCGAGCTTGAAACAAACACCTGCATTGCAGAGGGAGCTGAGCGCCACGAAAGTAAGCTTACGGGAAGTACAGATCTGTGGATAGTCAACTCGTACATTTACTTCACTTTGATCTACGAATGAATAGACGCACATGATCCGCCCAAAAAAAGTGGGGTTTGAACGCGGTTCAGTGACGTCAACAAACCGGTGGTTTGTTTGTAAAAAAGTCAAAATTTTGGAGTAGGATACATTTAAAACTGACTGAGTGTTTTTAACAATGGACAGCAAGGCACGCTTTCGTAACCTAAAATTGAAAAGCTTTATGTGATAGTTTCGATTTAACTGTTCACCACGCAGATAAGATTTCAACCTACAAAATGTATTGTATCTAATTAATGCACGATCATATTAGATAACGATTCTTGCATGCTATCCCAAAAGAATATGCTAAAAAATGCATAGCTTTACCGTGCCTTTGCAACACATTTGAGAAAACCCTAAAATTCAGGATATAGACGTGGATTTCAAATCAAAACAACAGTTGATAGAAAACATCAAAGCTGAGGTCGCTGACCTACACCCTCTGCTCAGATCGGTTTTTGGGCATCTTGAAAATATTACAAAAGTTGAGACAACACACGGGACACAGGAAAAGGGTGCCGACTTTGTTTTGACTCGATTTGATCCTGCACTTAGCACGTACTCGCATGTGGGTGTCGTTGTAAAGGTTGGCAAGATCACAAATGACATTACCGATATTGAACGGCAAATTTATGAATGCACACTACCAAGATTAATTGAAGGCGGTAAAAATAGAGTTCGCCTTTCAGAGGTTTGGGTTGTAAATACGTCTTCAATTAGTTCAAATGCAAAAGATAAAATTTATGATAAATATTCAAAACAACGCATTGAATTCATAAATGGTGAAGCTCTAACACAGTTAGTTAATAAGCATGCAGATTATTTTTGGCATCAAATTCCATCTAATTTAGGCGAGTATTTAGATCGCTTAGGAAGAAAAATAGATGCATTAGAAAATAAATCAGGAAACATCGGCGGCGTTTCTTTTCAAGATTTTTATATCGAACCAGATATTCAAGAAATAGAGAAAGTAACTTATTTAAGAAAATCATCAAGACCAAGTAGACCTCGATTGGTAAATCTTGTTGATGAAATAAACAATGGGAGCATATCTATCCTAGAAGGAGATATGGGATTCGGAAAATCCAAAATAGCCAGAAAGATAATTCAGTACCATTGCTCGCCCGAGCGATTCAATGTAAATAAAATTATTCCAATCCATTCATCTTTTCGTAGCTTTTATGAAGAAAAACTGACTCTTTTATCTTTAATTGAAAGAGACTTAGAGCATGTGCTAGACGAATTGAAAGAGGTTGAATACTCGATTTTAATAGTCCTAGATGGAATCGATGAGGCAGCAACCAATGGAAAGTGGAAAGATGCACTTCGCAAACTCATTGCGGAGGCTAAGTCTGACAAAAGAATTCGTGTACTGCTCACTACACGTCCCTTACGAGTGATAGACGAGGATGTTGACATTTATTCGGGAACTCGCCGTTTCTATATACGACCACTGAGTCTATCCAAAGTGATTCAGTTCGTTGAAAAAGCATGCTCCGCAATTTCGGTTCCGAGGAAAATTTACGATGAATTAAAACGATCTGACCTATTTAAGCAACTTCCTCAAAGTCCGATAGCTGCTGCGTTGTTGTCTAGTTTAATTGCACAGAATCAGAATGATCTTCCTTCAAATTTGACTGAACTATATTCAAAATCAATAGAACACATGCTTGGAAGATGGGATGTTCAGAAAGGAATGACCCCAGAAAAGGAGTATCAAGCAACTGATCGCGTTACGCTCATGTTGGCTGAATACATTGTCTCAAATCAACTTATCTGGATGAGTTTTGATGAAGCAAAGGCAATGGTCGAAGATTGGCATAAAAAGAGAAATACGGGTGTTGATATTCAAAGACTGATTGATCGCGTCTTTCACATGAGTGGAATTTTCTCGCTTGATTCCGATAACCAAACAATATCTTTCCAGCATAGATCATATGGAGAGTATTTATATGCCAAAGCTGCTAAGGCTAACTCGAATTTATTGCCAATAGATTATGCATTTCAGGCTTACTGGATGGAATGCACATTCTTTTATATTGGAATGGTAGGTGATTGCCCAGAATTACTTTCGGAATTATTCGACAAAGATCCACGCAATGAAGAAGAGACTTGGTTAAAGCTGCTTGCTTTACCTGACTATGTTCTAGCTGGATATCAAACAGAATATTCTATTGTTGAAAACAATCTTTATCGTTTATTTATCAGTGCTGCCATTCTATACAGAAATATACGTGAAGGTCAAACACATAGTCGCCTAACTGAATTGTCGGAATTTCATCTACTGTGGTTTTTCCAGCGCATAATTCGACATTGCTACAACTATGAATTCTTGAGACCTGCAATAAGTCAAACAATCTTAAAAATTGATTCAGCGTCGATTGACTTTAATGACAAGTTATATGCATTATTTTTTGCATCTTGTTTTGCCTCGCAACTAAATGACTTCAGTGGATTTGAGTATGTAATCGAAACCTATCATACTGACAAACTCCCACTTTCAATATCAATTGCGATAGAATTGGAAACTAAAGGTAGCAAAGATTTTTCCAAGCTACCCTTAGTTAAGAATCATGAAAAACGGTTGCGTCAATTAATGATGCCATCGTCTAAAGACGCTGCCATACGAAAACGTGAAATAAGTTCGATGGAAAGAACGGTGACTGAACTATTTGACAAACCTTTAAAGTCGCGTTAATAGGTTCTTGCCTGTTCCTCAAAAATAGAAATGAATAATTCTATAGATTAATCTGAGTGTGCGAGCACTCTTTGTTCTTCAGCCCTAGACAGGTCACGAGGTTTCAACTCAGCCTAGTAGCTGAGTTTCTTTTTGTGCCGCGCTCAAGTTGTGTGCTTGAGGGCAAGTCGGTGCTCTGATCAGTTCATGGGACATAAGCTGCTTCGTTGCAGCTAGCCTAGTACAAAAGCTTGGCGATCAATCCGTCTGACCAATTACCTTGAGCACCACTTCTATTTGAAATCTCAGGTTGAATGAGTCAATCATTTTTGTGCATTTTTGATAATTTGTATTCACATATAAATATATGGTAATACGCACCGACCTGCATGACACATCGATTGGCTTGAACAACTGAGATGCGATGCGCATTATGAAGTGTTCAGTGGCGATCAATCAACCGATGGCACAACTATTGTGGATTGAGTAATTTGAGAACAACACTAATCTTAAAGCCAATTTTCATGAAAATTCCAGTATTCCATGAGGAGGATTTCTCTTGTATTTTAGATATTTATGCAAAATCTAAAATTAATGTATAGATTTTATATTCAGCAGGATTTGACCTTTATTTCTCTCGATGAGGATAACCCTCGATTGAAGGTGCTTAGCGAAGAAAACAGAATAATTGACCATTGCACTCTGTGTGATTCAGAAATAATTGCGCTATTTGCTCACCCAAATAGTCGAAGCAAAGGTATAGGTATGATGAAGTTATAGTAATTTATTGTAAACTAACCATTAATCTGAAGCCCTCTTTATGGCGAAAACAAATTGCTCAGCAAAAAATCTCTGTAAAAAATTCTGATTTCAGGTGACGGAAGAATTTGAAACTTCATGCAATGGCGTTCATGTGTAAACTAAAAAAATGCTTTGCACCTAACAGGCTTATCAAATGAAAAGAGATTGGGATCTGATACGCAAACAGCTGACGGCTATTGAAGAAGAAAACGATCTGTTTTCTGATATCCCGCCAGAACCGAAATGGCTGAATCAGGATTGGGATACATATGAAAAACAGTTAAAGGAGTTTCAAACTATCGAAGGACGAATATGTGGCCACCTTGAGTTGCTAATTGATGCCGGGTACGTCGATGGTGTGACAATCATCAGGTCGTTGGACGGGAAATTCTCCTGCGGCATTCACAGCCCGAGGCTAACTATGGTAGGTCACGACCTCCTTGATACGATGAGATCAACCACGATCTGGGAAAAGATCAAGGCAACAGCGAAAAGCAAAGGCATCGAATTGACCTTCGATGCGGTTAAAGCATTAGGAGCGTTTGCGTTAAAGAGCGCATTAGAGTGAGCGCATTTGTGCCCAACTTTGCAGTCAAACTGGCCGCTGAGATCCACATGGCGCATCGAATCACAGGACTTTTGTGGCCGCTGTCTGAAAATTTGGCTGTCGGCTTCCAGCCTTCAACAGTCGGCCGCCCGGAAAACTGGTCAACCTTCAGGCCTGTGACTCTTCAAGGCTGATTGCCGACTTTCAAACTGCTCGTTAGCAGTCAGCCCCAGAGGACTATTTACTCCTTACACAATACTGAGATGAATAGGATGGTTCGATGCGTCTGTAGAAGACGAAATCTTTGGTTATTGATGCGTTTTCCTGCTCGCGGTCCAGTTCATTGAATTTTTTACCATTGGATTCCAGTGGAGGCAAACCGACGACTAGATTAGTTGGCAAGTCGTAAAGCCAAGTGTCAATCTTGTTAGGCCATGTCCATCTCCTGCCGTTTTCGCCGGACTGAAATTGAACGTAGTAGGGTGCATTACACGGATACTTGTTTTTATTTCCCCAACCCGATTCATCGGCCACCGCAACTAGGCTTGGCTTTCCGTCAGGCGAAATCGCCAAGACCATAGGAAACGCTTCGCTGGTATGGACATAGTTCTTGCCCTTGTACGTGAACTTAATCGTTGAGTGCCACTCAGGGCTGTAGCCACATCCTGTGCCTACCGCAATTTCACATTTGAATGAGTATGTTCCGCTGCGCTTGACGACTATGGTTTCATCAGTATTTAGCAGGACCTCCTCCTCCCATTGCACGGTTTTGGAGCAAGCAGCTAGCGAACATACCCATGTCAAAACAAGGATTTTCGCAAGCAAAGGGTTCAAGTTCATAGCACCATTGTGATTGCAAATAATCCTGTCTGTTGCTTCATTGGGCGAGTAAATCGTATGACCGCTTCCGCTGTGCGCCGTGAAAAGGCGGCGCTTTCCTGTGGGTGTAAGTCCCACCTGGCCACGGCTCCAGCCAGTAGCAACCGGAGCGGCTATGGAGGTAACGATATGGCTGAAGCCTTCGGGTAAAGAGC
>NZ_SZVI01000004.1 GCF_013416775.1 Rhodoferax sp. BLA1 | reverse complement strand
TCAGACATGCCAGTTGGCTCAGAAGTTTGGCGAAGTCCCTTTGGTTCATGTCGCACCTCCATCACCGCTCTTCTCCCACACTTTGGGTTGCTGTCCAGAACTTCAACAGCTAATTCAGACATAGCCCCAAATTGGCTCTTAGCCCTTATACCAAAATGGCTGATAGCTATTTAATTCATAGTATCTGTCGTTACCCGAAAACAACTGGTCTCAGCGCAACACCAACTTGGCACCCGCAGTGGCAGCGGTGATCTCGCCCACCTCACACGCATCCCCAAAACCCAGATCACGGAACACCGCCAGCACCGCGTCCACGGCCTCAGGGGCACAACTCACCAGCAGGCCGCCGCTGGTTTGCGGGTCAGACAGCAGGGCCTGGTCCACTGCAGCAAAACCCTCGGGCAACGCCACCTCAGCACCATACGCCGCCCAGTTGCGACCCGAGGCGCCGGTGATGTTGCCCGCCAGCGCCAAGTCACGCGCACCAGGCAGCAGCGGCACCCGGTGCCAGTCCAGCGTGGCCGTCAGACCCGCACCCCGCGCCATTTCCAGCGCATGCCCGGCCAGGGCAAAACCGGTGACATCGGTCATGGCATGCACCCCAGGCAAAGCCGCCAGCAGCGGGCCAGGGGTGTTGAGTTGGGTGGCGACCGCCATCATCTGCGCGTAACCGGCGGCGTCCAGGTTGTTCTTCTTGAGCGCCGCTGACAAGATGCCCACACCAATCGGTTTGCCCAGAATCAGCTTGTCACCCAGTTTGGCGCTGGCGTTTTTCTTGACCCGGCTTGGGTGCACCAGGCCCAGCGCCACCAAGCCGTAAATCGGCTCCACCGAGTCAATGGTGTGGCCACCGGCAATCGGGATGCCCGCCGCGCGGCACACGCTGGCGCCGCCTTCGAGAATCTGGCCAATGGTCTCGACCGACAACACGGCAATCGGCATGCCCACCAGCGCCAGCGCCATGATGGGCGTGCCACCCATCGCGTACACATCGCTGATGGCGTTGGTGGCGGCAATGCGGCCAAAGTCGAACGGGTTGTCGACGATGGGCATGAAGAAGTCGGTGGTGGCAATCAGCGCCTGCTCGTCATTGAGCTGGTACACCGCCGCGTCGTCGGCGGTCTCGATGCCCACCAGCAGCTCTTTGGGGATGGGCATGGCGCTGGTGCCCTTGAGGATGCTCGACAACACCCCGGGTGCGATCTTGCAGCCGCACCCCCCCCCGTGTGACAGGCTGGTCAGGCGTGGCTCGGCGGGCTGGGTGTCTGAGGGTGAAGACGAGGTGCTTGGCGCAGGGTGTGTCATGACGAATCCGGTTTAAATATCCAAAACCTCATTATCCGGCGCCACCTGCCGATAAAAAATATAGCATTGACCCCAATGCTTGACTGGCTTAGCAGCTAGGCAGATACTCCCGCCCACCCATCACACGGAAACACCGATGACAGATCAGAAAGACCAGCCTGGCGCGTTGGAGGCTGTACCGGTTGTCCCAACGCCACAACCCGTGAACTTTCTCAAGGTGCCTTGGCCCCACATTGGCGCCTGGACCCACTATTTCCTGCACGCCGACATACCGGTGCTGGCGACCACCGCGCGGGCGCTCGAAGAGTTGCGCGCCATCGAGGACGAGGTGGACGCCAACATGCTCACCCCGGTGATCCAGGCTGACCCGCTCATGACACTCAAGGTGCTGGCCTATGCCGCCAGCCTGCGCAAGCCCAGCCAGGCCACCGAAACCGAGTCGATCACCACCTCGCTGGTTCTCATGGGCATCTCGCCCTTTTTCCGATACTTTGGCCCGCAGCGCACGGTCGAGGACTGGCTGACCGATCAACCCGAGGCCAAAGAAGGCTTGCAGAAACTGCTACGAAGAGCAGAGCGTGCTGGCCAGTTTGCGCTTGGCTTTGCGGTACATCGGGGTGACACCGACGCGACCATCATCCATCAGGCCGCCTTTTTGCACGACTTTGCCGAGATGCTGATCTGGCTCCATGCGCCAGCACTGGCCATCCAAATACGCGACGCCCAGGCTGCCGACGCCACATTACGTTCGCGAGCCATCCAGCGCGAGGTGCTGGGCGTCGAACTCACCGACTTGCGCCAAGCCTTGATGAAACTGTGGCGCCTGCCCGAGTTGCTGATCAGCATCAGCGACGACCGCCACGCCGAACGCAGCAACGTGCAATGTGTGGTGCTGGCGGTGCGCCTGGCGCGCCACACAGCCCTGGGCTGGGACAACGCCGCGATACCCGACGACATCGACGAGATTGCCAGATTGCTCAACACCACCCCACGCGTCGCCCGCCTGTTCCTCAACAAGATCGACCACCCAATCCTGGAGGCGGCCTCGCTGGCAGGCCAGCCACCCGGCCGCACTTGAGCGGCGAGCGGGCGACGTAGGTACAGCAGCTTCCACCAGCCCAGAATAGCCTCCATCACTGCCAGCAAATCTGGAGGGATGTATCGATGGTGCGGTCCGCCTCAGAATGCCGTGGAGGGTCAGCAGTCGGGTGGTCATGCGCTTGTTGTCAGGTCGCATCCCAGACCCAAAAACCAAGGAAAACGACGCGGGGCGTGCTCCAATCCAGCTTCTCACCACCTTTGAGGCAGCACCATGGCACGTATCCACATCCAGCTTCCTGAACCGTTCGCGTTTGCCACGGAGATCACGCTCTACCAGAGCCACATGAACTACGGCGGCCATCTGGACAACGCGCTGCTGCTCACCCTGGTGTCAGAGGCGCGTGTGCGGTTTTTCAAAGCCCTGGGTTACACCGAGCTGGATGTGGAAGGTGTCGGCATCCTGGTGGCCGATGCGGCGGTGCAGTACCGCTCCGAAGCGTTTTATGGCGAGGTCATGGTGGTGCATATGACCGCGACCGACCTGGGCTCCAAGGGTTGTGACCTGGTGTGGTGCATGCGGGAACACAGCAGCCAGCGCGAGGTGGCGCGTGGCAAAACCGGGATTGTGTTCTTTGACTACAGCCGCCGCCAGGTGGCGCCGGTGCCCACTGCCTTTTGTGACCGGCTGGCGGCGCTGCCGCTCAGGGAATGATGATGTCGCGGTCGCGTGCACACTCCGGTGGCTCGCCATAACCGGTGGAGCGCACCTGCAGCTCTTGTGAAATCTCGACCTGGAACCACTGGCAGAAGTGGTTTTCGTAACGGTAGCTCCAGACCTCACCCCGAGAGCGCCCCAGCCCCTGGATGTGGCTGGCACGGCCCAGCAGATCACGCACCTCTTGTTGTGACAAGCCTGGGGTGATTCGGGCGAAATTCTCTTCAGTCAACACCTGCTCGGTCTTGATCACCCGGCCATCGGGGCCCAGGTCCACAAACCAGGTGTGGTGCCCCATCGGGCCCCGAGGAAACTCCAGCCGGGTGCCGCTGGCCGTCTGGCGCAGCTTGTCAGGCGGCCCCATCTGGGCCACCAGCTGCGCCTGGGTCAGATCTTTGACATTGGCGGGCGGCGCGTAACCACTGCAGGCGCTCAAGAGCGACAAACACATCAGACTGAGGGCGGAAAAACGCAACATGGCAACTCCTCGACTACGCACAACACACGCCTGGGCAAACGCTTGAATTAGAAACCGAGGGACGCCAGCAAATCATCCACATCGGTTTGTTTGAGGGCGTTTTCTGCGGTTTGCGGACCGTCCAGCTTGTGGGTGTCCACCGTGGCAGGTACCACTTGGGAAGTTTCCTCGGCTGCAGCGGCTTGGGGTGAACTGTCCACCAACAGGTGAACCAGCTGCATCTCGGTGCGGTTGATGATGTCGATCACCTTCTTGATCACCTGGCCGGACAGATCCTGAAAATCCTGCGCCATCATGATGTCACTGAGCACCTCGGCCTGCCCCTTGGAAAAGCCGCCGGTTCTGTCGACAAACTTGCTGCAGACCACCAGCAGACCACGCGCTTTTTGCAGCGTCAACTCTTCTGAGCGGGCAAAGCGGGCCAGAGACGCACTGAGCTCGACGGCGCGGCCCGACAAATCGTCACAGGCGGGTTTGGCGGTTTCGACCAGGGTCAGCACCTTGTCGGCAGCGGCCTCGGTCATCTGACCCACATATGCCAGGCGGTCCCGGGCATGCGGGATCTCTTCCACAATGTCGTGCAGATGGTTACTGCCCAATAAGGTCAGCGCCTCGTGCATCTCCCTGGTGATCGCACCCAGTCTGGCATAGGCCTCTTCTTTGCTTAACGGCGTAGGCATGGGAATGAATTCAACTGTTGAAGCCAGTATTAGACCTCAAGCCCAAGCGCCTCGACGCGATGCGGCGACAAGGTAAGCAAATATCCTTGTCTCGGCGCAACACCTGGCGGGCCAAGCCGCCACCCGCAGCCTGCCCCCATACCCACAGCCGTTTTGCGCAATTGAACTAATTTTTTAGCACTCTCTCCAAGGGAGTGCTAATATTTGCATGTTCACCCATAGGAGTACTGGCATGACAACGCACACTGGCAACTCAAGCACCGCGCTGACCCTGGCTAACCCCTGGGCGCTGGTGCCTGCGCTAGGCAATCTGGATGCCTATATCTCGGCGGTCAACCGCATGCCCATGCTCACCCTTGAGGAAGAGCAGGCTTTTGCGCGCCAATACCGCATCAACAACGACCTGGAAGCCGCTGGAAAACTGGTGCTCTCGCACTTGCGCCTGGTGGTCTCCACCGCGCGCCAATACCTGGGCTACGGCCTGCCGCATGGCGACCTGATCCAGGAAGGCAATGTGGGCCTGATGAAGGCCGTCAAACGTTTTGACCCTGACCAAGGCGTGCGTCTGGTGAGCTACGCGCTGCACTGGATCAAGGCCGAAATCCACGAATACATCCTGAAAAACTGGCGCATGGTCAAGGTGGCTACCACCAAGGCGCAACGCAAGCTGTTTTTCAACCTGCGTTCGATGAAACAACGCTTCCGCAGTGAAGACGCGATGGCCGACCTCGACTCGCACCGCGACACCCTCAACGACAGCCAGATCGACGCGATGGCCACCGAGCTCAACGTCAAGCGTGAAGAAGTGATCGAGATGGAAGCGCGCCTGTCCGGCGGTGACGTGTTGCTCGACCCAAGCCCGTCCGACGACGGTGAAGACACCTTTGGCCCGATCTCCTACCTGACCGACGCCGCCCACGAACCCACCGCGATGATCGAAGCGCACCACCGCGACGTGTTGGCCAGCGACGGCATTGCCCTGGCGCTCGACACGCTGGACGACCGCAGCCGCCACATCGTCGAAGAACGCTGGCTCAAGGTCAACGACGACAACTCGGGCGGCATGACGCTGCACGACCTGGCCGCCGTCTACGGCGTCAGCGCCGAACGCATTCGCCAGATTGAAGTGGCGGCCATGAAGAAGATGAAAAAGGCGCTGGTTGAATTTGCCTGAACCAAGCCGCCAGCGCCTGTAACGGCGCGCCGACAATCACCCCACCTGCCGCAACTTGCTGGCACGTGGGGTTTTTTCTTGCTTGCAGAGGGTTGAGACAGGCGTTATTCAATCCAAAATCACTACGCTTTTCATAGCTATCGAACCAATACACAAATGGGCCAGTGGCCAAAACAAGCATAAAGAGCAATCGACATACGCTGCTCCGCTCTTTGGCGGCAACCGCTTGAGCCAAGCCATGGGTGACCCTTGCTGCGGGCGTGATGCTGGCGGTGATCCGTCTCGTCAACCCTCCGATTTTTGGGGTGCCGCCATGTAGGGCAAACCGGGGATCAGTTGCAGGTAACGCGCGCTCGATGCTGGCATGGCCGTTGGGTCATTCATGGGGGTTGCCACCAAATCAGCCAATGTGATGCCGTCCAGCACCGCCAAGTAACTCTGAGTGGCCTGCTGGAGCACGCCTTTGAGGCGGCAGTGTGTGCTCAAGCGGCAGCGGTTTAGTGTCAGATCAAAACACTCCACCATGGCGAAATCCGTTTCGGTGGCACGCACCACATCACCCAGACAGATCTCCCGGGCTGGCTTGAGCAGCCGCATACCGCCACCGCGACCACGCGTGGTCTCCAACCAGCCACGGGCACCCAGTTCCTGCACAATTTTTGTCAGGTGGCTGCGCGAGATGCCATGGCTGTCAGCAATCTCGCTGATCGTGACGGGCTGTGCGCGCTCCTGGCTCGCAGCGCAGTACATCAACACGCGCAGGGTGAAGTCAGTCCGCTGGGTCAATCGCATAGGTTAAAAAGGGGGATTCTTAAAGATTCATTCAGAATGAACATTATTGTCTAAAATAGTGTTCACACCATATTCATGTTTGAGAAATGTCCCGCATGACGACACAAGCAGACGTTCCAAAGGCCACCACTGGTCTAGCGTCGTTGGACCAAGCCGTTGGTCGGATCGCGTTCAACCTACCCCACGTCACCGACGTCTGGTCATGAAAAAATCTTCCCCCTCCAAGGTCATACCGATCCGATTGACACCCTCTGGCGAAGGTGCGACGGATGTTGTGTCCTTGTTTCAGGAGCAGGTCAAACTCTACCCACGCGCGGTAGCTGGTTGGTATGCGCGTTGGCGCTGGGTCATGGTGTGGGTCACGCAAATCGTCTTTTATGGTGTTCCCTGGCTGATGTGGAATGACCGGCAGGCGGTTCTTTTTGATTTGGCCAACAGCAAATTTCTGATTTTTGGCTTGGTGTTACACCCTCAAGATCTGATCTATCTGGCTGGTTTGCTGGTACTGGCCGCACTGACCCTGTTTTTCTTCACCGCCATCGCCGGGCGCCTCTGGTGCGGTTATTCCTGTCCGCAGACGGTTTACACCGAAATTTTCCTGTGGCTCGAGCGTCAAACCGAAGGTGACCGCCTGGCCCGCATGCGGCTTGATGACGCGGCCTGGGGCCTGGAAAAAATCGCCCGCAAAGGTGGCAAACAGGTTTTGTGGATCAGCCTGAGTCTGGTCACCGGTTTGACCTTTGTCGGTTATTTCACGCCCATACGCGACTTGATGAACGAGCTGGCCCTCTTGTCGTTTTCACCCTGGGAATGGTTCTGGGTGCTCTTCTATGCGTCAGCCACCTACGGCAATGCCGGCTATTTGCGGGAGGAATTCTGCAAACACATGTGCCCTTATGCACGCATTCAAAGCGCCTTGACCGACATGGATTCCATGGTCATTGCCTACGATGTTGCGCGTGGTGAGTCACGCGGTTCACGGCCCCGCTCGGCCGACCCGACAGCCCTTGGCCTGGGTGACTGCATTGACTGCACCCTGTGTGTTCAGGTTTGCCCCACCGGCATCGACATCCGCAATGGCTTGCAAAACGAATGTATTGCCTGTGCTGCCTGCATCGATGTCTGTGATGAAGTGATGACCAAAATGGACTACCCCAAGGGGCTCATCCGCTACTCATCGGGCAAAGGCATGGCTGAAAAGTTGACCACCACCCAAATGTTGAAGCGGATATGGCGGCCACGGGTGTGGGTCTACGGCGCGTTGCTGCTTGTGGGTGCCGGCCTTTTTGTGGGCGGTCTGTCGATGCGCAAAGGTTTTTCTGTCGATGTCATCCGAGACCGCGGTGTGATGGCACGGGAGGTTGGCAACGGTGACATCGAAAACGTCTACCGTTTGCAGATCACCAACGGCACCGAGCAAACACAGACCTACACCACCACCGTGCGTGGCATGCCAGGGATAAGCTTGGCGACCACCTCAGAGTTAACCGTGCCAGCAACTGGTATTGGATCGCTGACGGTACGCCTGACGCTCAGCGCTGTGGATGCGCAAGGTATCCGGGACAAGGTCAGCCCGGTTTTCTTCGACGTGCAAACCAAAACCAATGACAAACCGGCTGTCATTGAAGAGAAGTCAACCTTTGTGGTACCTCGTTGACGCCTGAAAGATGAGTCGCCATGTCAAAAATATTCCCCATCCACCCCGCCAACCCGCACCGTATCTGCTGGGGATGCGACAAATACTGTAGCGTGGATGCGATGGCGTGCGCCAACGAACGCTCACCCCACCCGGCAGAACTGTTTGGCGACGACTGGCTGGCTTGGGGCGATGAGCAACTGGCGCCACCAGCCGACCCCAAGAACGAACCACAGCAGGCACTTGCCAAGTTGATCAACCCCAACCTGTGACCGGGTGACACCCGGCGCAGTTGTCGCGGCCTGGGCAAGCATGGTGTTGGCCAACCCGGCCCGACCGCTGGCGCACTGGCGCCAAGCGCCGCCCAGGCGCGCGATCTGTGCACATCGATAATCACTCCACCTGCCGCAATTTGCTGGCACATGGGTTTTTTCATGTTTGTATGGGGCTTTCAGATGGTTTCTTTCCAACGTCGCAACACTCTGCTTTTAATAGCTATCAGCGCTTTATCTACCTGGGCCAGTGGCCAAAATGTCTCACAACCTGCGACCTGGCCAACCAAAACCGTTCGCATCATCGTCGGTTTTCCGGGCGGATCGTCCCCCGACCTGACCGCACGCACCCTGGCCGAGCCGCTGTCCAAGGCGCTGGGCCAGCCGGTGATTGTGGAAAACAAGGTGGGGGCGGGCGGCAACATCGGCGCCGACTATGTCGCCAAGGCCACCGACAACCACACGCTGGGCCTGATGATCAACGGCAACATGACCACCGCCAAGCTGCTCAACCCCAAGCTGGCTTATGACCCGTTGAAAGACCTACAGCCGGTGTCACTGGTGGGTGTCTCGCCGCTGGTGCTGACCGCGCCCTTGAACGCGCCAGGCGCCACCGCAGCCGAATTCTTCAAGGCCGCAAAAGCAGCCGGTGACAGCTGGAGTTATGGCTCGCCCGGTGTCGGCACCGTGGGCCACATCGGCATGGAGTTACTCAAGTCGCGCACCGGCATGCAGGTCGTGCATGTGCCCTTCCCTGGTTACGCGCAGGTGGCCGGTGGTTTGGTGGGTGGGCTGCTGCAGCTCTCGATGCTGCCGCCCGCACAAGCCATCGCCCAGGTCAAAGGTGGCAAGTTGCGCGCCATTGGTGTGACGTCGAGCGGGCGTAGCAGCCTAGCGCCAGATTACCCCAGCATGGCTGAGGCCGGTGTGCCCAACTTCAACCTGGAAATCTGGAACGCGGTGGCGGCACCCAAAAACCTGCCCGCACCGATTGTTGCCAAACTGGCCAAACTGGTCAGCGAGATCAGCCGCACGCCTGAGGTGCGGCAAAAGTTGTTCCAGCAGGGCTGGCAGGTGGTGGGCTCGTCGCCCGAGGGGCTGGCCAACCGCATCCAATCGGACACGGCCCTGTTTGGCGGGGTGATCAAAACGCTCGGGGTCAGCAACGAGTAGCGGATGGGCGCCGTGCTTCAGGGCCATTCGGCCTGAAGCCATCACTTACAAGCTTTTTAACCCTCTAGCCCTTATGAATAAAGGGCAGATAGCTATCGTAAAAAGAGCAATCAGGTCCCCGGTTGCAGCAGCAGGCGGATGTCGGCGGCGGTCAGCTCGGGCTGGGTGCCGTAGCGCGTGAACAGGCGCAAGTTTCCCTGGGTGTCATACACGTAGCTGCCCGCCGTGTGGTCCACGGTGTAACTGGTGGGTGTCGGGCCGGGCACCTTTTTGTAATACACCTTGTAGTCCTTGGCCAGGGTCGCGGTTTTCTCAGGCGTGGTGTAGAGCGCCAGAAACGTCGGGTCAAAGTTCTCCATGTAAGCTTTTAGCAGCTCGGGGGTGTCGCGTTCGGGGTCCACGGTGACAAACAGGCCCTGCAACTTGTCGCCATCTGGCCCCAGCAGTTGTTTGATACGGACCATCTCGACCATTGAGGTCGGGCACACGTCCGGGCACTGGGTGTACCCAAAAAACACCATCACGATCTTGCCGTGGAAGTCTTTCAAGGTACGCAACTGGCCGTTGTGGTCGGTCAGGGCAAAGTCTTTGGCGTAGTCGGCGCCGGTGATGTTGATCGCTGTGAACGCCGGGGTTGTTGAATCACAGGCGCTTAATTGGCTTGCAGCCCATACAGTTAAAGCGCCAAAAGCTATCTTTTGAAGAGCATGTCGTTTGTTCATGCAAACATCATAATCCGCCGGGAATGAGGCCCCTGGCCTGGCGGCGCTCAGGGCAACAGATAGTGATCCAGCATCAGGGCGGCAAACAGGGTGCTCAGATGTGTCAGTGAATAACGAAAAGTCTGGCGCGCCAAGGCATCGGAATAGTTGCGCCACAAACGCCAGGCGTAGTGGCAAAAACCGACACTCAGAACCACCGCCGCCAGCAGGTACAGCCACGAACTCATACCGTAGGCAAAAGGCAGCAGACACGCCGCCGCCAGCGCCCAGGTGTAGACCAGCACCATCAACCGCGTGAAGGCCGGACCATGGGTCACCGGCAACATCGGCAGGCCGGACTTGCGAAACTCTTCCACACGGTACAGCGCCAGCGACCAGAAATGCGGCGGCGTCCACAAAAAAATGATCAGAAACAGGATCATCGCTTCCGGCCCCACCTGGCCCGTCATGGCGGCCCAGCCCAGCACCGGCGGCATGGCCCCCGAAGCGCCGCCGATCACGATGTTTTGGGGTGTGCTGGGCTTGAGCATCACCGTGTACACCACGGCATAACCGACAAAGGTGGCAAACGTCAGCCACATGGTGAGCGGGTTCACCCACCAGTACAACAGCGCGGAGCCCAGCAGGCCCAGGCTGCTGGCGAACAGCAGGGTTTGCCCGTCACCCAGTTCACCCTTGGCGGTGGGCCGCCAGGCGGTGCGTTTCATCTTGGCGTCGATGCTTTTCTCAATCAGGCAATTAAACGCCGCCGCCGCACCGGCCACCAGCCAGATGCCGACAGAGGCAGTCAAGGCCAGACCCAGTTGTGCCACCGTTGGCACACGCGGAATGGCCAGCACCATGCCAATCAGGGCGCAAAACACAATCAGCCACAAAACGCGGGGTTTGGTGATGGCGTAATACTGAGCCCACACAGAGTTGCCCGAACCCATCGGCTGAGTCGTTGTGTTCATGCTTGTACTCCAGAACGGTTCATCCCAGGCGCCGCCGCAGGGACCGGCTCGGTCTGCCAGTCCAGCCTGGCGACCATCCAGGTCAGCGTCAAAACCAACGCCGCCGCACCACCCGAATGGAGCAGCGCCGCCAACAGTGGCCAACCCAGCACCACGGTGCTGACACCCGTTGCCAGTTGCAAACCCAGCAGCAGCGCCAGCAGGCGCGCCGCACCACGCCAGGGCGGGCTGCGGTGGAGTTGCCAGGCCAATGTCAGCAGCACCACAACCACCACCAACGCCATCAACCGATGCACAAAATGGATCGCCGTCAAACCCGCCAGATTGAGGTAACCGCCAGAGGCACTGCGCCCGAGAGCGTGCCAGACTTCAAAACCTTGGCGCAGGTCCATCTCGGGCCACCAGCGCCCCTGGCACGTCGGGAAATCGCTGCAGGCCAGCACGGCGTAATTGGCACTGACCCAGCCCCCCAGCGTCACCTGCATCAGCAACAACAGCACAGCCCCGAGCAGCCCCAGGCGCATACCCGCACTCACAAGCTGGGGCGGCGCCGGTGCACCCCGTACCACTTGCATCACCAGCAGCATCAACAACACCAGCGCGCCCAATAAGTGCAGCGTGACAATGGCCGGATACAGCCGCAGGCTCACGGTCAGGGCACCAAAAGCACCCTGCAGGCCGACCCAGATGAGGGTCAGCGTGGCCAAACCTGGCCCCACCCCTGGTCGGGCAACCGCCCGGGGCAAGGTGCGCTGGCGCCACCAGCCACGCCAGGCCAGCGCGGCCTGCCAGGTGATCAGCGCACCCACCACCAAAGCCAGATAACGGTGGGTCATTTCGATCCAGGCTTTGGTGTGGGTCACCGGACCATCGGGCTGGGCGTTTTGTGCCGCCGTGATGTGACTTGCGGCCCCCACAGGGGACAACTGGCCGTAACAGCCCGGCCAGTCGGGGCAGCCCAAACCCGAGTCCGACAGACGCGTGAACGCCCCAAACAACACCAGATCAAAGGTCAGGAACAGGGTCAGCACACGCAGCGCTTGTTGCCTCTGGTGGCTGCGGCCACCCCGGTTTTTGAACCAGACCCAGAGCACCGGGCCCAGGGCCATCAGTGCGGCCACCAGCATCAGGCCAGCCAGTGGTGAGAGGTCATAGGCGGGGTAGTGATTCACCACTGAAACTCTTGCATAGTTGGGCTCCGTCCATCCAGGTGGGGGGTCGCTAGGCTACGTCGATACCGCGCCTATCGTACAGTTGGACGCGTTTGTCTGCTGACCTGCCCGATAACCCACACAAGGTTCTGCCCAACATGCCGCCTCTCGCCACATCGTCCGGGTTTTTCATGGAACCGTTGAGCGCGCACTCAACACGGCTGGCCCGTGCCTGGCTCAAGCTGGGGCTGGCTGCGCTGATTGGCTCCGGGCTGCTGGCGCTGCTGCTGGTGTTATCGCGCACACCGGGCTTGCACAACGTGTTCCCGCTGCGCGATTTTTTTCGAGCAGCGTTGGTGGTGCACGTTGACCTGTCGGTGCTGGTCTGGTTCATGGCATTTGCAGGTGTGCTCTGGAGTCTGGCGGGCAACAGCCGTTGGGCGGCCCTGGGCTGGGTCGGCTTCTGGCTGGCCACCGTGGGCACAGCACTCATTGGTGTGGCACCTTTTTTCCCCAATTCACAGCCGCTGCTCAACAACTACATCCCGGTGCTGCAACATCCGGTGTTCTTCACTGGCCTGACCCTGGCTGCGGCCGGTTTTGGCCTGACCGTGCTGCGTGCCCTGCTGACCATCCCACCCCAGATCAAGGCCATCGCGACAACAACGCCAATGTCAGCGCATGCGGCGCTGCGTTGGGCCATGCTGCTGGGGGCTATCGCCGCGGCGCTGGCCCTGGGCAGTTTTGGGGGCTCCTGGCTGGCGGTGAGCGATTTGCAGGGAATTGCTCGGTGGGAGCGACTGTTTTGGGGTGGCGGGCATGTGCTGCAGTTCCAGCACGCGTTGCTGGTGTGTGTGGCCTGGTTCTGGCTGGCCGACGCGCTGGGTGCGCCGGTGGCGGTGTCTGGCCGCACCCTGTTGGGCCTGTTTTTGTTCGCAGCCCTGCCGCTGCTGGCGGTGCCGGTGATTTACAACCAGTTTGAGATCGACTCGGGTGAGCACATGCTGTCTTTCATGCGCTTGATGATTTATGGTCATGCGTTGATGGCGCCGCTGGTGCTGCTGGCAGTCAGATCCTTGTGGCAGGTGCGCCAGCGGGTGTCGCCCGCCAAATCGGCGTTTTTGGCCTCGATGGGGTTGTTTGTGGTCGGCGGTGTGCTGGCTTACCTGATCAGGGGGGCAAATGTGGTCATCCCGGCGCACTACCACGGGTCGATTGTGGGTGTCACTCTGGCCTTCATGGGTTTGACCTACGTGGTGTTGCCGCACCTGGGTTTCGGCAGCCCGGACGGTCACTTGGCCCGCTGGCAGCCCTACGTGTACGGCGGCGGACAACTCCTTCACGTTTTGGGTCTGGCCTGGTCAGGCGGTTATGGTGTGCAACGCAAGGTGGCGGGTGCCGAGCAGTTGCTGACATCGCTGCCGCAGAAGATCGGTATGGGTTTGATGGGTCTGGGCGGCCTGATCGCCATCATCGGCGGGGTGATGTTTGTGGTGGTCTGCCTGCGAGCCATGCTGCCTAGCCAACACTTTAAAACTTGACCAGTTTGCGGAGTTCCTTGATAAACACACCGGGCTCCACCGATGGCTCGTACTTAAAAACCACATAGCCTCGGCGGTCGACCAGATGGATCAGGGACGCTGCATCTTTCGTTTCGCCCCCCAACAGCTGCACCACCCGCTCATCGGTCGCCAAAAGCACCTGCAAATCCGGGTGACTGGCCAACAACTCGGCATCTGGGCGCGTGGCATCGGTCAGGACCCAGACACGTTGGAGTCGCTCCATGTTGCGCCCCTGGGCGGTGCGGGCCTGCCGGGTGAGGTACAGCACATCGCGGCAAGCCACGTCGCAAGCCCCCGACCCCGTGACCACCACCCACCACTGACCACCAACCCCAGGTGGTGCCAGCCGCTGGCCGTCCATCTGCTGCACCCACGCGTAGGGAAACACAAACGGCGTCAACGGCTTGCCTGCCATGGTGGTGACCGCAGGTGGCGAGACATAACGAAAATACACCGCCAGCAGCAAAGGCAACAGACACACCGCCGCCAAAGCGAACAAAATCCAGCGCCCGGAACGTCGTGAGGTGCTCGGGGTCAAAGTGAGTTCAGTCATAGGGCAGGCTGTGAGTGGAAAAGATGTGTTTCATCGCGTGTATCAAACCCGCTTCCAGGCGATCAGGCTGTAACCCGTGGCCATCAGCGCAAACACCACCCACATGATGGCGTAACCGATATGCCGCCACGCCGGGTTGTCGGGGCTACGGACGTCACGCCAGTCACGAACCAGGCCATCTGCCATCAACCCGGCTGGCGAGCCGTCCGATTGCAGGACGATAAAAGGCAACACATCCAGGCCGCTGCGCTGACGGTAGTCTGGCTCGCGCACATGCTGCCACACTGACCCCTCAGGCTCAGGCTGGCCAAATTCAAAAACCTTCTCCTCATACTTGCGTGCGAAACCCACCAGGCTGACCTGGCCGCTTGGCGTGGCAACAACGGGTAAATCGGAGCGCAAGCGTGGTGCCGCGACCCAGCCGCGGTTGACCAGCACCACCAACGGGCTGCCGTCCAGTTGCAGAGCCGTCAGGACTTGGTAGCCCACACGCTGCTGATAAATTTTGTTGTCCAGATAAATGATGCTGTCGGGTAACCAGACACCCTGCGCTGCAACCGGGTGCCAAGACGGCACATCGGCATCGCGCCCGGCAGCATTCAGGGAGATCGGGAGTTGGTGAACGCTCGCCTGCTGGTGCTCAAACGTTGCGCCGCGCGTTTCAGCGCGCCACCACTGCAGACGCGCCATACCCAGGCAGGCGGCGATCAAGGCCAGGCCAATGACCAGGCGCTTGAACTGCGTTTGCCGCAGAAATGTCATAAGCTCGCGACCTCACCCCAATGGCGAGGTAAACCCCTATGCGTTACGTCGTGATCACCCTGCTTGTGGCCATTGTTGTCAGTCTGGGCAGCGCCTTGCTCCCTGTTTTTCGTGACGACCCACAGAATGCCCGCCGAACGGTCAAGGCACTGACCTGGCGCATTGCCCTGTCGGTACTGCTGTTTGTGCTGCTGATGGGTGGCCACTACTTCGGCTGGATCAACACGCACCTGTAAATTGTTCATAACCAATACACCACCACAAACAGGATCAGCCACACCACATCCACAAAGTGCCAATACCAGGCCACGGCCTTGAAGGCGAAATGACGCTCAGGTGTGAAGTGGCCTTTGACGGACCGCAGCAGAATGACCATCAGCATGATGGCGCCAAGCGTCACGTGAAATCCGTGAAACCCGGTCAGCATATAAAACGTGGACCCGTAGACCCCGCTGGTCAGTTTCAGATTCAGATGGGCATAGGCCTCCCGGTATTCCACCATTTGAACCACAAGAAACGTCAACCCAAGCAGCACCGTCAGCGCCAGACCTAGCACCAGTTGTGTGCGTTTGCCCTCGATCAGTCCCCAGTGTGCCCAGGTGATGGTGACACCCGAACTGAGCAACAAGGCGGTGTTGATGGCGGGCAAACCCCAAGCCTGCATCGGTGTGAAGACTTCCTTGGCGGCAGGCCCGGCACTGGGCCATTGATTCACAAAACCATCCCATAACAACGCCCCCCCGGGGCCAGCCAGGTCAGGAACCGACAGCACCCGGACATAAAACAGGGCGCCAAAAAAGGCGACAAAAAACATGACCTCGGAAAAAATGAACCAGGCCATGCCCAGCCGAAAGGAACGATCCACCTGGAGGTTGTACAGCTTGCCCTCGGACTCTCTGATCACGCGCCCAAACCAGCCCACCAGCATGATCAGCAACACCAGGAAACCCGCCAACAACACCCACCCACCGTGGCGGACCGTGTTCATGGTGAGCACGGCGCCAAAAGCCAGCAACATCAACGCGCCCGAGCCCACCAGCGGCCAGTACGAAGGTGTCGGGACAAAATAGCGGCTACGTTCTGCAATGGGGCTCATGGCAACCTCCAGAAAAGGCGTGTCAACTATTCAAAGAAACCAGGCGGGCAGTGATGGTGCTGTGCCCTAAGCACCCACAATCATGGAGGCCAGCGTGATCAGACCAAGCACAAACACCACCACACACACCAGGGCAACGGCCACCAGCGCCACCGGTGACAGCGCCGCAGCGTCCTCCTCATGCCGTTTGCTGCCGCGCACACCAAACATGGCCGAACCGACGGTGCGTAACGCACGGCCAAAGGTTGACGAGGCGGATGGACGAGCGCTCACAGTGACACACCTGTTTTGCCTGGCTCACCCTGCACCGCCCCAGCGGGCACCTCAAAAAACGTGTAGGACAAGGTCACCGTGGTCAGATCTTGTGGCAGCCGGGGGTCAACGATAAAAACCACCGGCAGCTCGCGAACCTCATGGGGTGCAAAGGTCTGCTGCTTGAAACAAAAACAATCCAGCTTGACGATGTAATTGGCCACGTGTTGTGGCCCATAACTGGGCACAGCCTGCCCGATGACGGTGGTGGCACGGGTGTTTTCGACCCGATAGGTCACGAGGATGATGTCACCGGTCTTCGCCGACAGAGTGGTGACCTCCGGGCTGAAACGCAGGCCGTTGTCAAAACTGTTGGCGTCAAACTCGATGCCAACGGTGCGCGCGGCAACACCACTTTGTGCCAGTTTGCCGGCCCGGTCAATGTCATAAATACCTGTCCATTCACAAAAGGCCTTGTACAGCTGCGGCTGGACCGCAGCAAACAACAGGCTGGCAGCCACCACCGCCAACAAGCGCCACGCCAGACGGCGGTTGGACAGCCGCATCAGGGTGTCGGTGGGAGCAACCGGCTGACTCATGACGGACTCATGGGTTGTCACGCACTGGTCACCCACCACTGGCGCAAGACATAAGAAACAAACGCCGCCAGCGCAAACAGTGCCAGCCCCAGCGCCAAACGCCGGTTGGCAGCGATCTGACGCGGGGAAGATCGCGCGGTTGTCGGGTGCAAGGTGTCGTTCTTCATGGCAAGCTCAGCCGTGTATCCGGGAGGTGTCAAACGGGGGTGGATCTGCAAACGTGTGGTACGGCGCGGGTGAAGGCACGCTCCACTCCAGGCCCTCGGCCCCTTCCCAGGGCTTCGCAGCGGCTTTCTCGCCCGACCTGATGGTTTTAAAAACCACCACCAGCACCAGCAACTGGCTGATGCCAAACCCAAAGGCACCGATGCTCGACACCATGTTGAACTCGGTGAACTGCTGGGCGTAGTCGGGAATACGCCGCGGCATACCGGCCAAGCCCAGAAAGTGCTGCGGGAAAAACGCAATGTTAAAAAACACCAGCGACAACCAGAAATGCCACTGACCCAGTGTCTCGCTGTACATGTGGCCGGTCCACTTCGGCAACCAGTAATACAGGCCGGCATAGGCCGAGAACAGGGCTCCGGCCACCATCACATAGTGAAAGTGCGCCACCACATAGTAGGTGTCCTGCAACTGGATATCCACCGCCGTGATCGCCAACACCAGGCCGGTCAACCCACCAATGGTGAACAAAAATAGAAACCCCAGCGCAAACAACATCGGCGTCTCAAAACTCAGCGAGCCGCGCCACATGGTGGTGACCCAATTGAACACTTTGACCCCGGTGGGCACGGCAATCAGCAGCGTGGCGTACATGAAATACAGCTGCCCCGTGAGCGGGATGCCGGTGACATACATGTGGTGCGCCCAGACCAAAAATGACATCAGGCCAATCGCCACAATGGCATACACCATCGAGGTGTAACCAAACAGCGGCTTGCGTGAAAACGCCGGAATGACATGCGACACCACACCAAAGGCCGGCAGCGCGATGATGTACACCTCAGGGTGACCAAAAAACCAGAAGATGTGCTGAAACAGCACCGGGTCCCCCCCACCGGCCGCGCTGAAAAAACTGGTGCCGAAATGGCGATCGGTGAGCAGCATGGTGACGGCAGCAGCCAAGATTGGCATGGAGGCAATCAGCAAGAAGGCCGTCACCAGCCAGGTCCAGCAGAACATCGGCATTTTCATCAAGCTCATGCCCGGTGTACGCATGTTGAGGATGGTGGTGATGATGTTGATCGACCCCATGATGGAGGACATGCCCAGAATATGGATGGCAAAAATGGCCATGTCCATGCCAATGCCCATCTGAACCGACAAGGGCGGGTACAGCGTCCAGCCCGTGCCAGCAGCTCCGCCAGGCATCAACAACGACGAGGTCAGCAAAATAGCCGCCGGAGGCAACAACCAGAAGCTCCAGTTGTTCATGCGCCCAAAGGCCATGTCCGAGGCGCCTACCATCATCGGCAACATCCAATTGGCAAAGCCGACAAACGCCGGCATGATGGCCCCAAACACCATGATCAGCGCATGCAGCGTCAGCATCTGGTTGTAGAACTCGGGGGTCACAAACTGAATCCCGGGCTGCATCAGTTCAGCGCGCAACACCAGCGACATGGCCCCCCCCACCAGAAACATGACAAAGCTGAACCAGAGGTACATCGTCCCGATGTCCTTGTGGTTGGTGGTGGTGAGCCAACGCAATATGCCTTTGGGTGGATGCGCCGTGTGTGCCCCGTGGTCGTCGTGACCGGGATGGAGGGTGGTGTCAATGGCAGACATGGTGTTTTCCTTTCGGCGCGATGCGTTCGGTCACTTGCCGCGCAGGACCAGCACTTCAGACGGTTGGACAACGTCGCCGGAGTGGTTGCTCCAGGCGTTGCGCTCATAAGTCACAACCGCCGCCAGGTCCGTGTTGTTGAGTTGGTCCGCAAAGGCCGCCATGGCGGTACCGGCCTTGCCTTTCAAAACAATGTTGATGTGGTCGGCCTTCGGACCCGTGACCAGTTTGGAGCCATTCAGTGCCGGAATAGCGGGCGGCAGGCCGGTGCCGCCGACCTGATGGCAGGCGACACAATGGCTGGCGTAGATTTTTTCACCATGCGCGATCTGCTCGGCCAGGGTCCAGACTTTGTTGGGGTCTTCGGCATTGGCTGCCAGCAGCGACTTCTGCTCGGCGGTCCAGGCGGCATATTTTTCTTCAGACACCACCTCCACCACCACCGGCATGAAACCGTGGTCTTTGCCACACAGCTCCGAACACTGGCCACGGTAGATGCCCACTTTTTCTGCCCTGAACCAGGTCTCACGCACAAACCCGGGCACCGCGTCCGTCTTGACCGCAAAAGCCGGCACGGACCAGGCATGGATCACATCGGCCGAGGTGGTCAGGATACGCACCTTGCGGTTGACCGGAACAACCAGCGGCCGGTCAACGTCCAGCAGGTAATGTTCATCTTTGGGTGCCTGTCCATGGATCTGGTCCTGCGTTGTCGCCAACACACTCTGAAACTTGATACCGGCAGCGTCACCTGTCAGGTATTCATAACCCCACTTCCATTGGTAACCAGTGGCTTTGATGGTCATGTCTGGTTGGGAGGTGTCACGCATGGCCACGAGCGCACGGGTGGACGGCACGGCGATCACCACCAGAATCACAAAAGGCACCACGGTCCAGAGAATCTCGACCTTGGTGTTGTCATGAAACTGGGCCGCCTGGTGCCCCTTGGACTTGCGGTGGGCGTACAGCGAATACACCAGCACCGAAAACACGCCAAAAAAGATGATTGAAATCAACCACATCATCCAGGTGTGTAAATCCTGGGCGTGGCGGGCACTCGCTGTTACCGGATCTTGCAGGCCGTGTTCCCACGCCGCACGGGCCAGGCTGCTAAACAGCGCAAGGGCACCCGCAACAAACCCTTTGTATGTCGGCGCAACGCGCGCTGAAAGTCGATCCCGAAGGAAGCCAGTCGATTGGGTGAGCATGGGTCCCCCACGTTAGTTCTTTTCAGTGAACACATCGCCGTGCCAGCAGCCAAAACACCGACCGATTGTTCACAGCGGCCCTGACACCAACAAGACCCCCGACAAATCCCACAACGTCAAACTGGTTATTGAAGTGGTGCGCCGCGTTCTGCCAATGAACACCCAGCGCTTGGTCGCGATCAGACAGCGGTCAGTCGCCCCAGAACGCCCGCGTGATGAACCAGAGCAGCACCAGCACCATCAGCGCGGGTACCAGCACCCAAGCCATTTCCACTGGCAAACTGCTGTGAAAATTCCCATCCGCTTGTTTACCCGCCCGATGGCGACGCCAAGTCACCACCAGAAGCGTGACCAACGACACTAAAAATAGGAGCAAACAGCCCAGCATCAATAAGGGCTGGAGGCCAATTTGGCTCATAACTGCCCTCGCCCACCCTGATGACTGGGCACGGGCGGCAAGCCCCCTTCACGTGGCCGCCCGCGCGACAGCGCCGCCCGCATGTCTCCCAGGCTGATTTCGCTGTGTGCGGCCACCGACAGGCGCGGTGTGGGTTTAAACGCGTGACCGTAGATCACCTCAAACGTGAGTTTTAAGGGCTGCTGCGCCAGCGCCTTGAGCAGCTGCTGACGCCAGCCGCGCCCGCGCAAACCGACAAACCGCGCCACATGCAGGTTGCGCCCCAGGCCGCGCAACTCCTGCAACAGGCGCTCGGGGGTTTCAAAGGTGAGCGTGATGCGTTCCATGTCCATCACCGGTTCGGCAAACCCGGCGCCCACCAGCATGTCGCCCCAATCGTGCATGTCGGTGAACTCGTGGGCGGGCGCGGGCCAGCCCAGCGTTTTGTAGAGGGTTTGCAACTCTTTGAGCGTGTCCGGCCCCAGGCAGGAAAACATCAGGAATCCATCCACCTGCAACGCGGCATGCCACTGGGCCATCAGCCCTTGCGGGTCAGCCGCCATGTGCAAGCCCATGTTGGCCCACACCATCTGTGCGGGCTGATCCACCTGCATCACTACCTGGGTTTTGGGTTGCAACCAGGCTTGGGGTTTCCAGCGCGAGGGCAACAGCGCCTTGCCCGCCTGCTGCATAGCTGCGCTGGAGCCCTCCAGCACCGTGCAGGTGGCTTTGGGGTAGCGCTGCGTGATCAGGCTGTGCGCCTGCAGCCCACCTTTGAGCGGCGCCCAGTGCACCCAACTGCTGGGCAACACCGTGATCCATTCCAGCCGTTCCTGCATGCGCCGCGCCACCTCTTCATGCAACCAGGGCGATTCGGCCACAGGTAGGTCTAACCAGCGTTGTGCGGCACGGGGGTCAATGGTGGGGGGCTGTTGGTTGGGCATGGCAAAACGGCAAAGTCGGGGGGAGTATATTGACTGGATGATTGGTAAGCTGCTCTCGGGGGCACTGCCCCGGCGCCTCAAACTGCCGACACTGCCCAGCCAGTGCCGGGTCTGCCACGCCTGGCCGTCGCAACCGGTGTGTGAGGCCTGCGTGAGCCAGTTTGCCCAGCCACACACCCGTTGTATCAGCTGCGCCCTGCCCCTGCCTGCGGGTATGCGCCACTGCGGCGCCTGCCTGAAGAACCCACCACCGCTGGACAACTGCCTCGCCGCCGTGGCCTATGCCTACCCGTGGTCCACCCTGGTGCAAGACTTCAAGTTCCACGCTGAACCCGGCCTGGTGCGCAGCTTTGCCACGCTGCTACGCGCCGTACCCTGGGTCGAACCCGCGCTGGACGAGGCGGATGTGCTGCTGCCGATGCCTCTGTCCACCACCCGGCTCAAGGAGCGCGGTTACAACCAGGCCCTGCTGCTGGCCCGTGCGCTGGAGCCGACCAAAACCCGCGCCGGCATCCTGCTGCGGATTCAGGACACCCCGGCACAACACACCCTCAAACGCAGCGAACGCCTCACGGTGCTGAACCACGCCTTTGCCGTGGACCCCTTGCTGGCCGACATTCTGCGTGGCCAACGTGTGGTGCTGGTGGACGATGTGATGACCACCGGCGCCTCGCTGTTCACGGCGGCGCGGGTGCTCAAGGCGGCTGGGGCCAGTGAGGTGACGGGCTTGGTGGTGGCGCGGACGGAGTGACACGCCAGCGCCGCTTGGCTCATGCGGGTCCCCGGGGGTTTTGGGGTCAATGTTGGGGTGACAATGGCCAGGTGAGGGAGTCAGACGGCTGTCTCCCCGTCTTGCGTTGAACATTTCAACAGGAGCTCCCTTGAACGGCCCGAATCCACAAGACAGGCACCCAATGGCGGGTTTCCCGCAGGTGTGTTTCATCAAAAACACCGTGACGAATCCGAACATCGTCATTGGCGACTACACCTACTACGACGATCCGGATGATTCTGAGAACTTCGAGCGCAACGTCCTCTACCATTTCCCGTTCATTGGCGACCGGCTGATCATCGGCAAATTCTGCGCCATAGCCCGTGGCGTCAAGTTCATCATGAACGGCGCCAACCACAAGACATCCGGTTTCTCCACTTACCCCTTCCAGATTTTTGGCAACGGGTGGGAGAAGGTCATGCCCCAGCCGAGCGAGCTGCCGTACAAAGGCGACACCGTCATTGGCAACGACGTGTGGATTGGGTATGACTGCCTCATCATGCCCGGCGTAAACATCGGCAACGGCGCCATCATTTCATCGCGCTCCGTGGTGGTGGCCGATGTACCGGCCTACACCGTCATCGGCGGCAACCCGGCCAAAGTCATCAAGGAACGCTTCCCACCAGACACTGTCTCGGCGCTGGAGGACGTGGCGTGGTGGAACTGGCCGATTGAAAAGATCACCCAACACCTGCCCGCCATCGTGGCAGCAGACGTTGACGCGCTACGTGCGTGTTCAGAGGCGTGAGCCCAACCGCTCCATCAACTTCACGTCAAAACCGCGCTCACCACAACAAGCAGGCAAGTGGTGGCCTCTCCATCTCCAAATTAAGGCAACACTGCATGTCATCCTTCTCAGATCCCAAGGCCATTTCCGACTACGCACAAAACGCACTGCGCCGTGTTCCTGGCTTGCGTGCCGTTCATCGTATGGCAGGCCTGCTGATGGCCGAAAGCACCCCCGCCGATGGGCGCGTGTTGGTCATTGGCGCTGGCGGTGGTTTGGAACTCACCGCCTTTGCCGAGTCGTTTCCTGGTTGGGCGTTGGATGGTGTTGACCCCTCCGCCGACATGTTGGGTCTGGCCAAGACGGCGCTCGGGCCCCTGGCTTCGCGCGTTCAGTTGCACCAGGGTTATGTTGAAGTTGCGCCCAAAGGGCCGTTTGATGCCGCGTCTTGCCTCTTGACGCTGCACTTCACCACCGAAGCGGAGCGTTACCGCACACTGTGTGAAATCCATGCTCGGTTAAAGCCCGGTGCGGTGTTTGTTGCCATGCACTACAGCATGTCTGATACGCCGGGCGAACGTGATTTGTGGTTGTCCAGATGTGCGGCGTTTGCCATCGCTTCTGGCGTCGATCCAGAGCAGGCCAAGACGGCAGCGGCGGCGATCAGCCAACAGTTGCCGATCCTGACACCGGACCAGGACGAAGCACTCATGAAGCAGGCCGGTTTCTCAGACATCAGCACCTTCTACCAAAGCCTGGCGTTTCGCGGATGGGTCGCACACGCCTGAGCCAAACGACACCTCACAAACCCCTCACACCACCCCTCCCACAGACCCACCATGCAAAACCACCCACTTGCCCTTGTGGCGCTGAACGCCGCGCCACGCACAAAACCTTCCAACTACCCGGAGCCATTTCGTTCGATGATCACAGGCCGGGTGAAACGCCCGCTGGGTGACCTGTTTGGCCTGAGCAACTTTGGCGTGAACATCACCACACTGCCACCCGGAACCATCTCGGCACTGCGGCATGCCCACACCCAGCAGGACGAGTTTGTTTATGTTGTGTCAGGCTGCCTGGTGTTGCTCACCGATGAAGGACGCACAGAACTCAGCGCAGGCATGTGTGCCGGCTTCAAAGCAGGCAGCGGCAACGCCCACCAACTGCGCAACGAATCCACGATGGATGCGGTCTACCTGGAGGTTGGCGACAGGACACCGGTGGACGAAGTGATCTATCCGGACGATGATCTGGTGGCCCGTTCAGAGAATGGGGTTTGGGTCTTCTCTCACAAGGATGGGCGGGTGTATCCGTAGCGCCACAGGGTGGGTGGCATCGTTTGATATGGCGCAACTTCGTCGTCGACACCTTGCTATCAAATGACCGCTGACTGGCTCCCGCGGCAAGCTGGGGAAACCTTGAGGTCCAGAATCATCTGACGCTGTCTGAGGTATTTGCCGGTTTTTTAAAACTGTATTGACATACCATGCAAGGGGCTAGCGAATGCATCTTGATCCAATCATTGTCAGACGCTTTGGCGAACTAAATACTAAAGCTGAGGCTGTGCTGGCAGCGAAAGAGGTGGACTTTGTGAACAACGAAGGCAAAGCCTATTACAAGGTGCCATCTGATCTGTACAAAGAGTGGGCGACAAATGTTCTGAATCTCTTGAACAGAACATTTGGTGAATCCAGCGTTCACTACAAAAATCTAGCCGAGCACTACACGAAATTTGGTGGATGGGTCTCAGATTTCAACGACAGCTATGGAATCTTTCGGGCAGCCCGGGAGGACTATGAAGGTGGCTACCTATTCAACATACGAACTCTTGCAAAAGCAGAGGTTCTATCCGATGCAATTAGCCAAGCAAAAGAACTTTTGGCCTCTGGATATAAAGATCCGGCATGCATCCTCGCCAGAGTCTCACTTGAGTCGGCCCTGAAGGACTTGGCGAGTAGGTATGGCGTGAGCGAAGGCAAGCTAGATCGAATGAATGCCGATCTCACTAAAGTCGGTGCATTCAACATGGCTAAGCAGAAACAAATAACCGCTTGGGCAGAGATCGGCAACAAAGCCGCTCACGGGGAGTGGACGCAATACACCGAGCAGGATGCAGCCGCAATGGTGTCTGGCGTCGAGACACTGGTTGCAGACCTGTAGCACCCTGTAGCGAGTGGGCCATTGGGGTGCACCGATGTCGCAAAGCGAAGCGCGTCTGAGGTGGGCCCCAATGGCCCACCCGCTGCCACCCAAGGCGCAAAACACCTGAGGCCAAGCAGCGACAATCCACCCATGTTTCACATTGTCCTGGTCGAACCCGAAATCCCGCCGAACACCGGCAACGTCATCCGCCTGGCGGCCAACACCGGTTGCACGCTGCACCTGGTGGAGCCGCTGGGGTTTTCGATGGACGACAAACACATGCGCCGCGCCGGGCTGGATTACCACGAGTACGCCACCGTCAAGCGCCACGCCGACTGGGCCACGTTTCTGGCCACCCAAAACCCGCCGCCTGAGCGCATGTTTGCGCTGACCACCCGCGCCAGCCGCAACGTGTTTGAGGTGGCGTTCCAGCCGGGGGACTATCTGGTGTTTGGCTCGGAAACCAAGGGGCTGAGCGACGCGGTGCGCTTGGCCTTTGCCCCCACCACATCGATCAAGTTGCCCATGGTGCCTGGCCAGCGCAGCCTGAATTTGTCCAACGCGGTGGCGGTGACGGTGTTTGAGGCTTGGCGGCAAAACGGGTTTGCCAGCCTCTCTTAAGCCAAATCGGCCTCTAGCCCTTATACATCAAGGGCTAGTAGCTCTTTAATACAGAGCACCCGTCCAGCCGATGTCGGCGGCCAGCCATTGCAAGACGGGAACAGTGCCGGGCAAGACCGGGCCCACTTTCACCGGAATCTGCTGCCAGGCAAAACTCTGTGCCTCGCGCATCTGCAACTCACCCGACCAGTCCAGCACCTTGCAAAAATGCAGGCGCACCAGGGCGTGCGGGTAGTCCACCAGCTCCTCGCGCCAACGCTGGATCTGGCCGGTGGTGATGCCCAGTTCTTCGTGTAACTCACGCGCCAGGGCTTGCTCCACGGTTTCACCGGCTTCGAGCTTGCCACCGGGAAACTCCCAATAACCGGCGTAGACCTTGCCCTCGGGGCGCGAGGTCAGCAAGAAGTGACCATCGGGCTGGATCAGCACGCCCACAGCCACATCGACCACCTTGCGGTTGGGGCCACCTTCTCGCGCCTCGTGTCCATCGGCCACCAATGGCTTGTTTGGCTGGCTCATGGCTGGGCGGCGCCGTGTGCGGCCGATTGGCGGCCCGCCAGATCACGGGCAAACTGGTAAGCGACACGGCCGCTGCGGGCGCCGCGCTCCAGCGCCCAGACCAGGGCCTCGGGCCGGGCGGCTTCGATCACGCTGGTGGCCACACCAAAGGACGTGAGCCACTGCGCCACGATGGCCAGGTACTCGTCCTGGTTGAAGGAGTAGAAGCTGACCCACAGGCCAAACCGCTCGGAGAGCGAGATTTTTTCTTCGACCACCTCACCCGGGTGCACCTCGCCGTCTGGGGCGTGGGTGTAGGTGAGGTTGTCCTTCATGTGCTCGGGCAACAGGTGGCGGCGGTTGCTGGTGGCGTAGATCAGCACATTGGGCGTGGTGGCGGCCACCGAGCCGTCAAGGATCGACTTGAGCGCCTTGTAGCCGGGTTCGCCGTCTTCAAAACTCAGGTCGTCACAAAACACGATGAATTTTTCGGGCCGGTCCGACACCAGCTCCACGATATCGGGCAGGTCTACCAGGTCGGCCTTGTCGACCTCGATCAGGCGCAGGCCCAGGTGGGCGTATTCGTTGAGGCAGGCGCGGATCAGGCTGGACTTGCCGGTGCCACGGGCGCCGGTGAGCAACACGTTGTTGGCCAGGTCACCACGTACAAACTGCCAGGTGTTGCGCTGGATTTTTTCCTTTTGTGGCTCGATGGCTTTGAGGTCGGCCAGCTTCATCGCGCCAATGTGGCGCACCGGCTCCAGGCTGCTGCGCCCGGCACTGCGTTTGCGGTAACGAAAGGCGCTGGAGGCGGCCCAGTCCGGCTGCGCCAGCGGTTGCGGCAGCACCGACTCAATGCGGGCCATCAGCTGCTCGGCACGGGCCAGCAGCTGGTCAAAACGTTCGTTCATGAGCGGTAATCAGCGTTGATGGTGACGTATTCGTGGCTCAGGTCGCAGGTCCAGACGGTGTCTGCCGCGCTGCCCCGGCCCAGCAGCACCCGCACGGTGATTTCGCTTTGTTTCATGACACGCTGGCCGTCTTCTTCGCGGTAGGCCGGGTTGCGGCCACCTTTGACCGCCACATGCACGTCGTCCAGGTACAGGTCAATGCCGGTTTGGTCCAGGTCGGTGATGCCGGCGTAACCCACGGCGGCCAGGATACGGCCCAGGTTCGGGTCGCTGGCAAAAAAAGCGGTTTTGACCAGTGGCGAGTGCGCAATGGCGTAGGCCACCTGGCGGCACTCGGCCTGGGTCAAACCACCTTCAACCTTGATGCTGATAAATTTAGTAGCACCCTCCCCATCCCGCACAATGGCTTGCGCCAGTTTTTGTGCCACACCGAGCATGGCAGCCTTGAGGGCTTGACCAGCCGGGCTGGCCAGCGAGTCAATCACCGGGTGCGCCGCCTTGTTGGTGGCGATCACCACAAAGGAGTCGTTGGTGGAGGTGTCGCCGTCGACGGTGACGCGGTTGAACGAACCTTCGGCCAGCTCGGTGGCCAGTTGTTTCATCAGACCCGGGGCGACATTGGCGTCGGTGGCCATAAAACCCAGCATGGTGGCCATGTTCGGGCGGATCATGCCCGCGCCTTTGCTGATGCCGGTGATGCTGACCGTCACACCATCAATGCTCACCTGCGCGCCAAAAGCCTTGGGGGCGGTGTCGGTGGTCATGATGGCGTGCGCGGCGTTGAGCCAGTTGTTGGGCTTGGCGTCAAGAATGGCGGCGTCCAGCCCGGCCTCGATACGCTCCACCGGCAGGGTTTCCATGATCACACCGGTGGAGAACGGCAGCACTTGCTGCGCGCTGATGCCCAGACGGCTTGCCAGTGCGGCGCAGCTTTGTTGGGCGCGGGCCAGGCCGTCGGCACCGGTGCCCGCATTGGCGTTGCCGGTGTTGATGACCATGGCGCGAATGCCCTGGTTGCCCGCCAGATGTTCGCGGCAAATCTGCACCGGGGCGGCGCAGAAGCGGTTTTGGGTGAACACACCCGAGACCGAGGCACCCGCGGCGATTTGCACCACCGTGAGGTCCTTGCGGTTGGCTTTGCGGATACCGGCCTCGGTGATGCCGATGGTCACACCGGCGATGGGGAAGAGTTCAGCGGGATTCGGGGCGAGCAGGTTGACGGGCATGGTGGTCTTTCAAAACGTCAAAACACATTCGGGGGAGCCAAATAAACAAAATCGGGCGCTAGGCCCGATTTTCATGCAGTCAGTGTGGCTTAGCTCAGCTTGCCGTGGCACTGCTTGTATTTTTTGCCGCTGCCGCAGGGGCAAGGGTCATTACGACCGACACGCGGCACCTCTTGCGCCACGGTGGTCGCGTCCACCGTGGTTTCGACCTCACCGGTCTCAGTAGGCGCGCTGTAGGTGACGTTGCTGACACGCTCGGCCCGGTCTTCCATGGCGGCGGCGGCTTGTGCGGCTTCTTCTTGCGACTGCACGCGCACCGTCATCAACATTTTGGTGACTTCGTTTTTGACCGAGTCGAGCATCTGGCCAAACAGCTCAAAGGCTTCGCGCTTGTACTCCTGCTTGGGCTGCTTCTGCGCGTAACCACGCAGGTGGATGCCCTGGCGCAGGTAGTCGAGTGAACTCAGGTGGTCGCGCCAGTTGCTGTCGATGGTTTGTAACAGCACCATACGTTCGAACTGGGTGAAGTTCTCACTGCCCACCAGCGCCACTTTGGCGGCAAACAGTTCATTAACGTGGGCCTTGACGGTGTCGACCAAGTCGTGGTCGGTGATGGCGCTGGCGGCGTTGACCTGGGCTTGTAACGCCAGGCTGATTTGCCATTCGTCTTGCAAAGCTTTTTCGAGTGCCGCCAGGTCCCACTGCTCTTCCACCGACTCAGCGGGCACAAACTGGCGCACGATGTCTTCAAAACAGCCTTCACGCAGGCCCTGGATCTGTGCGGACAAGTCAGCAGCGTCCAGAATTTCGTTGCGCTGCTGGTAGATCACCTTGCGCTGGTCGTTGGCGACGTCGTCGTATTCGAGCAGCTGTTTACGCATGTCGAAGTTGCGCGCCTCGACCTTGCGCTGGGCACTTTCGATGCTGCGGGTGACCATGCTGGCTTCAATCGCCTCACCTTCGGGCATCTTGAGGCGGTCCATGATGGCCTTGACCCGGTCACCGGCAAAGATACGCATCAGCGCGTCGTCCAGACTCAGGTAAAAGCGCGAAGACCCTGGGTCACCCTGGCGGCCCGAGCGGCCACGCAGCTGGTTGTCGATACGGCGTGACTCGTGGCGTTCGGTGGCGATGATGCGCAGGCCACCGAGTTGGGTGACCAGCTCGTGGTCTTTGGCCCACTGGTCGCGGATGGCCTGGATTTGCTGCTGCTTTTGCGCCGCGTCCAGGGCCTCGTCGGCCTCAATGGCTTCGATCATTTTGCTGACATTGCCACCCAACACGATGTCGGTACCGCGACCGGCCATATTGGTGGCGATGGTGATCATCTTGGGCCGACCGGCCTGGGCCACGATGTCGGCCTCACGCGCATGTTGTTTGGCGTTGAGCACCTGGTGCGGCAGTTTTTCTTTCTCCAGCAGGTCGGCGATTAACTCGGAATTCTCAATCGAGGTGGTGCCCACCAGCACCGGCTGGCCACGCTCATAACACTCGCGGATGTCCTTGATGGCGGCGTTGTACTTTTCTTGGGTGGTTTTGTAGACGCGGTCGAGCTGATCGTCGCGGCGGCTGGGTTTGTTGGGTGGCATCACCACGGTTTCCAGGCCGTAGATTTCCTGGAACTCGTAGGCTTCGGTGTCGGCGGTGCCGGTCATGCCCGCCAGCTTGCCGTACAGGCGGAAGTAGTTCTGGAAGGTGATCGAGGCCATGGTCTGGTTTTCAGGCTGGATCGCCACACCTTCCTTGGCTTCGACGGCCTGGTGCAGGCCTTCGCTCCAGCGCCGGCCGGTCATCAGGCGGCCGGTGAACTCGTCAACAATGGTCACCTCGCCGCCCTGCACCACATAGTGCTGGTCGCGGAAATACAGGTGCTGTGCACGCAGCGCGGCGTACAGGTGGTGCATCAGGGTGATGTTGGCCGGGTCGTATAGGCTGGCGCCTTCGGGCAACATGCCCAGTTCCACCAGGATACGTTCGGCGTTTTCATGACCACGTTCGGTCAGGAACACCTGGCGGCTTTTTTCGTCCAGCGTGAAGTCACCCGGTTTGGTGATGCCCTCGCCGGTGCGCGGGTCGGCTTCACCTTCCTGCTTCTCCAACTGCGGCACGATGCGTTTGATGGCCTGGTACAGGTTGGTCTGGTCTTCGGACTGGCCGCTGATGATCAGTGGTGTACGCGCTTCGTCAATCAGGATCGAGTCCACCTCGTCGACGATGGCGTAGTTCAGCCCGCGCTGCACACGGTCTGCCGCTTCGTACACCATGTTGTCGCGCAGGTAGTCAAAACCGTACTCGTTGTTGGTGCCGTAGGTGATGTCGGCGCGGTAAGCGGCCTGCTTGTCCGGGCGCTGCATATTGGGCAGGTTGATGCCCACACTCAGGCCCAGGAAGTTGTACAACTTGCCCATCCACTGTGCATCGCGGTTGGCCAGGTAGTCATTCACAGTGACCACATGCACGCCGTTGCCAGTCAAGGCATTGAGGTAGACCGGCAGCGTGGCGGTCAGGGTTTTGCCCTCACCGGTGCCCATTTCGGAAATTTTGCCTTCGTGCAAAGACATGCCGCCGAGTAACTGCACATCAAAGTGGCGCATCTTCATGACACGTTTGGAGCCCTCACGCACCACGGCAAATGCTTCGGGCAAGAGGTTGTCGAGCGACTCGCCCTGGCTGATGCGTTGTTTGAATTCGTCGGTTTTGGCGCGCAAAGCCTCATCGCTGAGTTGCTCGTAGCCCGCTTCCAGCGCATTGATCTTGCTGACCGTGTGGCGGTATTTCTTGAGCAGGCGGTCATTGCGACTGCCGAAAATTTTGGTGAGGAAATTGGTGGCCATGAATGCGGTGCGCAACTTGTCCACCAATCACGGCAAACAGACACGCAGTCCTTTATTACGATCTAACTGAAATGGGGCTAAGCAACGCTGTCACAAGCTCGATAAACGGCAATTTTTGACAACAAGGTGGGCAATTTTAGCTGTGTGCCAAGTACCCACCAGAAACCCTCACTTGGGCGAGGCGCTGGCTGCCAAAGCAGCTGGTCGGGCCGCTGCATTGCCCAAGGCTGCCACCGTGGTTGCGGGTGCTTGCGGGTGGACCGCCAGAAACTTTTGCGGGTCTTGCACCACCCCTTGTACCCAGACCTCAAAGTGCAAATGGGCACCCGTGGAGCGGCCGCTGGTACCCACCTCCGCAATTTTTTGCCCGCGTTTGATCAGGTCCCCTTTTTTGACCCATGTCCTGGAAGCATGGGCATAACGTGTGATCAAACCACCGCCATGGTCAATTTCCACCATGTTTCCGTACTCCGCGTGGTACTCCTGCGTCACCACCACACCACCTGCGGCAGCCAGGATCGGGGTACCCGTCGGGGCGGCATAGTCCTGCCCGGTGTGCAGGGCCGAGCGCCCGCTGAAGGGGTCGACACGCCAGCCAAAACCGGAGCCCATGTCGCTGGCCGTCACCGGTTTCTGGGTGGGGGTCATCATGCGTTTCATCTTGAGGTCAAACAGCTTGGACTCCAGCGCGGTCAATACACTGCTGCGTTGTGTGGCCAGTTCCTCAAACCCGACCATGGCGGACTGCACCTCCTCCATGCTCAGCGCGCGCGACGCCACCAAGGGCCCGCCAGAGCCAGTGAGCGCTTTGGCGGCAGGCACCGGCAAACCAGCCAGCCCAGAGACACGTTCACCCAGCGACTCCAGTTGCTGCAGTTTGGCCTGCATTTCACCGAGTTGGCGCGCCATCAGGTCCAGGTTCTCCCGCAGGAAGCGGTCACGCTGCGCGACATCGTCTTTGGACACCAGCTTGACCAGGGACCCCACCACCGGCCAGCCTTCACGGGCACCTTTGAGAATCACCCAGTGGTAAACCCCCAGGGTGGTTAACATCAAGCTGATCACGATGGTTGCCACCACCGCGGCCAGTCGCCCTCCCGTCAAATTGACAACCCGTGACTTGGCAAGCCGGGCATCTGTGATGATCAATTGCATCTGTTACTCCATCCAAGCGCATGAACGTTCGCAGCCAACATCAATTTACCCTGCTTCAGGCCAGCGAAAACAACCCAGGGCTGGCCAAGTTGATGGCCCAACAGAAGGCATCGTTGTCCCGTTTGCGGGCAATCGAAATGCTGATCCCGGCACCCCTGCGCCCGTTTGTTAAAAGTGGGCCGTTCGAAGAGGGCGCATGGTGCCTGATGTTGTCCAACAACACAACCGCTGCCAAACTGCGCCAACTGTTACCCACTTTCGAAGAAAAACTACGGGCTACTGGCCTGGAGGTGAAGTCAATTCGGCTCAAGGTAAGCCGTCAACCGTAAACCCACGCCAGCAAGCAGAGGTGGCGATTTTGGCACGTTGGCAGCTCACCTCATCTGGTCGGCATACTCCAATGGCGGGAACAGCTGGCCCAGCCACCAAAAAAGCAGAGCCAAAACCCCGGTCAGCAACAACAGCCCAACAAAACGGAGCAGCCACTTTTTACCACCGTGGATCAGCTGCCGTCGTGGGGTAAAGCGCACCCCGTTGGCCTGGCACGGCCTGCAGATGTATTCGCCATAACGGTTTTTGTGGCAGTCTCTGCGTCTGACGGCGGTGCCGCAGACTGAACATTTTTTTAACACGTCACCCAGTTCCAACGAGTTATCTTATGGGCTAGCCACACACCTTCCAGCGCCAGTCCGATGGGCCTGAGCGCAACAGCGCTGTTCGAGGTGTGAGAGCCCCCTGCTGTACCCACCAAAAAAAGCCCCCGCGTATCACTACTTGGAGGCTTTTGAGGTGTTTGATGGTGCCGATTATCGGATTCGAACTGATGACCTACCGCTTACAAGGCGGTTGCTCTACCAACTGAGCTAAATCGGCACGGGGCATAGTTTACACGAGCAGGCAAGCTGCTCTGACCACTATTTGATGCGTTTGAGCGCAGGGCGTGGGCTACTGGTCGGCTTGGGCGCCTCTGGCTCTGGTGTTGGCTCAGGGCGGCTGATTTGCGGGAAGGCCATGCCTTGCCCGTTTTCACGCGCAAAAATGGCAATCACCTGGTCCACCGGCACCATGATGTCTCTGGCCACACCGGAAAAGCGGGCCTTGAACACAATGTAGTCATTGCCAAGCTGCAAACCCGTGGTGGCGGTCAAACCCACGTTGAGCACAATTTCGCCGTCCTTGACGTACTCCAGCGGCACCTGCACCGAGTGATCAACAGAAACGGTGATGTGCGGTGTGTAGCCGTTGTCACAACACCATTCGTGAATAGCGCGGATCAGGTAAGGACGGGTCGACGTGGACTCGGTGTCATTCATCTCACTCATCGTCTGCCTATTTGCGCATCACTTTTTCAGAAGGTGTCAACGCCTCAATGTAGGCCGGACGCGAGAAAATGCGCTCTGCATATTTCAGCAGCGGTGCCGCGTTTTTGCTGAGCTCAATGCCGTAGTAATCCAGACGCCACAACAAGGGTGCAATGGCCACATCGAGCATGGAGAAGCCATCACCCAGCATGAACTTGTTCTTCAGGAACACCGGGGCCAGCTGGGTCAGCCGATCACGGATGTGGGCGCGTGCTTTTTCCAGAGCTTTTTCGTTGGCCTTGGCGGTGCGCGACTCCAGGGTTGACACGTGGGTGAACAGCTCTTTTTCGAAATTCAGCAGGAACAAACGAACCCGGGCGCGGTCGACCGGGTCGCCCGGCATCAACTGCGGATGCGGAAAACGTTCATCAATGTATTCATTGATGATGTTGGACTCGTACAGGATCAGGTCACGTTCGACCAGAATCGGCACTTGCCCGTAGGGGTTCATGACACTGATGTCTTCGGGTTTGTTGTAGAGGTCAACGTCCCGAATTTCAAAATCCATGCCTTTTTCAAACAGGACAAAGCGGCAGCGGTGAGAGTAAGGGCAGGTTGTTCCTGAATAAAGCACCATCATGGTGAAGGCTCCTAAAAAATAAAAAGAGCGGGGTGCACAAAGCAGCCCCACTCTGAGTCATCAGGATCGCCTGATTCAGCGATCCGGAAAATGTAAACGGACTACTTGATGTCTTTCCAGAAAGACTTGTTCAAGCGCCAAGTGACCACCGTCAACCCAGCCAGGAAAATCAAGACCCAGATGCCCAGCGTCTTGCGTGTGGATTGCACTGGCTCACCCATCCACTGCAGGTAGTTGACCAAGTCACCCACCGTCTGATCGTACTGCTCGGTGGTCAAAGTGCCCGGCGTGATCTGCTCGAAGCCCTTGAACACATGGGTTTTTTGCCCATGCTCTTCAACTTCTTCGAAAACCGCCTTGCGGTCACCTTGCATTTCCCACAGGACGTGCGGCATACCCACATTGGGGAACACGATGTTGTTCCATCCGGTCTGGCTTGCACCATCACGGTAAAAACCACGCATGTAGGTGTAGAGGTAGTCAGCACCCGAGCCATTGGCACCAGCGCGCGAACGGGCGATCACACTCAAATCAGGGGGGTTGTTGCCAAACCAGGCCTTGCCCTCTTTCATGGAGATCACCGACTTCATGGTGTCACCCACCTTGGCGTCGGTCAGCACCAGTTCGGTTTTGATTTGATCCGGCGTGAACCCAATGTCTTGCAAGCGGTTGTAGCGCATGTACTCTGCGCCGTGGCAGCTCAGACAGTAGGCCACAAAGGTCTTGGCGCCGTTTTGCAAAGAGGTCTGGTCGGAGATTTTGCCTGGGGCCTTGTCCCAGGCCGGTCCCGCCGTGTTGGCGAACGCAGACAAAGACAACGTCGAAACCAGAGACACACCCAGGGCGACTTTTTTGATGAAACTCGTTTTCATTGTGAAAATTCTCCGGGTCAGTGAGGCTTGTAAACAACGCGACTCGGCACCGGCTTAAAGACTCCCATGCGGCTCCACCAAGGCATCAACAAGAAGAAACCAAAATAAAACAGCGTACCGGCTTGTGACACGCGGTTGGCAATATCAGAAGGCGGCTGGATACCGAGGTAACCCAGCACCAGGAAGTCGATCACAAACACGGCATACAGGTACTTGTGCCAAGTGGGGCGATAACGAATGGACTTGACCTGGCTATTGTCCAGCCAAGGCAGGAAGAACAGGATCACCACGCCACCCCCCATGGCAACCACACCCCAGAACTTGGCTTCGATCAACAACATCAAGGCCACGATGACCACGGCACCCACCGCAATCACACCCTTGAACAGGGTCGGCATCTTGACCTTGACTACCGCCAAGACTGCTGCCAGCACGGTCACCGCCATCAGCACATACATCAACTCAGAGGTGACCGCACGCAGCATCGAATAAAACGGTGTGAAATACCAGACCGGCGCAATGTGCAACGGTGTCACATACGGGTTGGCGGGGATGAAGTTGTTGTACTCCAGGAAGTACCCACCCATCTCAGGCGCAAAGAAAATGATCGCCGAGAACACAAACAGGAACACACTGACGCCAAAAATGTCGTGCACCGTGTAGTACGGATGGAACGGGATGCCGTCGCGCGGGATACCGTTCTCGTCTTTGTTGGCCTTGATTTCCACACCATCCGGGTTGTTCGAGCCCACCTCATGCAAGGCAATGATGTGTGCCACCACCAGGCCCAGCAACACCAGCGGCACCGCAATCACGTGGAAACTGAAGAAGCGGTTCAGCGTGGCGTCACCCACCACAAAGTCACCACGGATCAGCAACGCCAGGTCAGGGCCAATGAAGGGGATGGCAGAGAACAGGTTCACGATCACCTGCGCGCCCCAATAACTCATCTGTCCCCAGGGCAGCAGGTAACCCATGAAAGCTTCGGCCATCAAGGCCAGAAAAATACCGCAGCCGAACAGCCAGACCAGTTCACGCGGTTTGCGGTAACTGCCGTACAACAGACCACGGAACATGTGCAAATAGACCATCAGGAAGAAGGCAGAGGCACCGGTGGAGTGCATGTAACGAATCAACCAGCCCCAGGGCACATCACGCATGATGTACTCCACCGAGGCAAACGCCAGCGCAGCGTCCGGCTTGTAATGCATCACCAGGAAAATGCCGGTAACGATCTGAATCACCAACACCAGCAGCGACAAGGAACCAAAGATGTACCAGACGTTGAAGTTCTTCGGTGCGTAGTACTCGCTCATGTGCTCTTTGAAGAGCTTGGACAAGGGGAAGCGGTTGTCCACCCAGTTCAGCGCCTTGGCGGACAAGGGCGCGTTCGGGGAAATTTCGTGGAATTCTGCCATGTCAATAATCCTCAGGCTTTCTTGTCGTCACCGATCAGCAACTTGGTGTCTGACAGGTACATGTGGGGAGGAACTTCAAGATTGTCGGGCGCCGGTTTGTTCTTGTAGACACGACCAGCAAGGTCAAAAGTCGAGCCGTGGCAAGCGCACAAGAAGCCACCAGCCCAGTCATCGGGCAGCGACGGCTGAGGGCCGCTTTGGAATTTATCCGACGGCGAACAACCCAGGTGCGTGCAGATGCCCACGGCCACCATGAACTCGGGTTTGATCGAGCGTGTGGCGTTACGTGCATAAGCAGGCGCTTGCTCTTCTGGCTTGCGGGTGGAGGCGGGATCAACCAGTTGACTGTCCAGCTTAGGCAAAGCAGCCAGCATTTCAGGCGTACGGCGGATGATCCAAACCGGCTTACCGCGCCATTCCACGGTCATTTTTTCGCCTGGTTTCAAGGTGGAAATATCTGCCTCGACAGATGCACCAGCAGCCTTGGCCCGCTCAGAGGGCTGGAACGACGCCACAAAGGGGACCACTGCTGCTGCCGTCCCGAGTGCTCCCACGGCACTGGAAGCGATCAGCCACGTTCGTTTTTCGGCGTCAACCAAACCGGTTTTAACAACAGATTCACTCATGGGCATCCTCAATGATAAAAACCACACCAAATCAAAGGGTAGGATTGTAGCTGAGCCACTTTTTGCGCCGGAGAGCCCAACAGGCAGAAACCCGCCTTATCGAGCATTTTCCGTACGCAAACGTCCCAGTTGGCGCGCCATACGCAACGCCTCGATCAAGCTGGATGCGTCCGCACGCCCACTGCCTGCCAAGTCAAAGGCCGTGCCGTGGTCCGGGCTGGTGCGCACCAGTGGCAAACCCAGGGTCACATTGACCCCTTTGTCCACCCCCAAATATTTCACCGGAATCAGGCCCTGATCGTGGTACATCGCCAACACCACGTCGAATTCACCGGCCTGCCCGGCTTTGGCGCGCGCCCGCATGAAGATCGTGTCAGGGGCTTGCGGCTCGCTGGCGTTGACTCCCTGCAGACGCGCCGCCGCCACGGCCGGGGCGATGATGGTCTGCTCTTCGGTGCCAAACAACCCGCCCTCACCCGCATGCGGATTCAGAGCTGCCACACCAATCCGAGGGGCACGCCCCAAAATCGGCAGCAGCGCATGGTGGGTGATCAGCAAACTTTGCAAAACATTGTCAAACGTCACCGCCGCCAAGGCATCCCGCAAGGACACATGGATGCTGACCAGCACCACACGCAATTCGTCATTGGCAAGCATCATGCGTACCGGGCATTGGTCCAGCGCCAGCCCTTGGTGTTTTGCGGCCAGGGCCTGCAGCAACTCGGTGTGACCCGGATAGGCCGCATATGGAGCCCCCGCCAGCGACAACGCTGCCTTGTTGAGCGGCGCCGTCACCAGCGCCGCCACTTCGCCACGCAAGACCGCATTGGCCGCCCACACCACCGCATCCCCCGCCATCTGGCCAGCGCGAGCACTCAGTTGCCCAAACGGCTCGGGCGGCAAGGTGGAAGCGTCATCCAAAGGCAACACCGGCACACACAGGGGCGGGCAGGACAGCGCCTCCTGGGCATGCGACAACACCAGCACCGGCAGCGCCACACCCTCGCCCGCCACACAGCGCGCGGCACGACGCAGCGTGGCCACATCACCCACCACAAAACAGTTGCGCGTCTCCTGTGGAGCATCCCGAAACGCCTTGACGATGATCTCCGGGCCGATACCGGCCGGGTCGCCCTGGGTGATGGCCAGAGGCCGTTGTGGGTTGGATGTGGTCATGGTGTGCTCAGGCCGGGTTGTCAATGTCAATGAACTCGTGCGCCAGGCCCCACAGGCCCGCCACATGGGTCGCCACAGCGGGCGCGCCATAACGCTCGGTGGCATGGTGACCACAGGCCAGATAAGCCACACCACATTCGCGAGCCAGATGCGCTTGTGGCTCGGACAACTCACCAGTGATGAAGGCATCAGCCCCCGCAGCAATGGCTGCCTCAAAATAGCTCTGCGCCCCTCCGGAACACCACGCTATTTTTTGAATAGCTTTTGACCCTTGATCAACAAGGGTTACAGGCCGATTTAACACACAAGCCACATGGTCTGCCAAAGCCTGTGCCGAGACAAAACTTTGCCCGTCCAGGCGCGCACCGAGCCAGCCCAGGTCTTGTTCACCAAAACGGGCCGTGCCCACCAGTCCGAGTTTGAGGCCGAGCTGGGCGTTGTTGCCCAACTCCGGGTGAGCGTCCAGCGGCAGATGGTAGGCCAGCAGGTTGATGTTGTGCGCCAGCAGCAAAGCCAGACGTTGTTTCATCCAGCCGGTGATACAACCGTTCTGTCCGCGCCAGAACAAGCCGTGGTGCACCAGGATCGTGTCGGCCTCAGCGGCAATGGCGGCATCGATCAGCGCGCGACTGGCGGTCACACCCGACACAATTTTGCGGACCTGGGCACAGCCTTCAACCTGCAGACCGTTGGGGCCGTAATCGCGAAACCGCTCAGGTTGGAGCAAGGCATCCAGTGTGCCCAGAAGTTCGGTACGGTGAATCATGAAAAGAGCCAGGGGAAAGGATAGCCACGATGATAAGCCCGTGCATCAGCACTAAGGCAGCTGTGCGGGGGGTGATTCGGCTTCCAATTCGGCATCACAGTCACACCCCACCCCTGCGGCCACCCAGCGCTTGGCCAGCCGGCCCAAGCCGACCGCCAGCAGCGAGGTGCTTGACTGCAGCCAGGGCGGCAGGCGCTCAGCCAGCACCTCCTGCGGCGAGGTGATGGCACCACACCGGTACAAGCCGCCCTCGGCCTGCCAGCGCAGGGCGCGACATGGCCCCTGGCGGTGACCCGACAGCAACACCCCGAGTGGACACGGCGCCAGCAGGCAACACACACCGCAGCCATTACAAGGCGCGCCCAGCGCGGGCTTGGCCGGTGCGTTGGCAAAAATAAGAACGTGTTCTGTCGGGGTGGGCATTGAAAATGGGCGCTAAACCTACAATTTGATTCCATCACAAAAGTGGGCTGCGCCCCAGAAAATTCCATGAAACGTCTTTGGTTGTTGTTTTCACAAACGGTCACCGTCTTGTTGGCCGCTTATTTTGTGGTGGGCACCCTCAAGCCAGGGTGGTTGCCAACACGCGGCGTGAGCTCGGCGGTGGCGGTGCTGGAGGCGCCCGAACCCAGCGCCGGGGTGGCGCCTGCGGGCAGCTTCCGGCTGGCGGCGCAGAAAGCGTCGTCGGCGGTGGTCAGCATCAACATCAGCAAAAATGCCCGACCCAATCCCCAAAGCAACGACCCCTGGTTCAAATTCTTCTTTGGTGAACAACAAGACCAGGCGCAAATGGGCTTGGGCAGCGGCGTCATTGTCAGTGCCGACGGTTACATCCTGACCAACAACCATGTGGTCGAAGGTGCCGATGACATTGAGGTGTTTCTCAACGACAGCCGCAAAGCACGCGCCAAGGTGATTGGCACCGACCCAGACTCTGACCTGGCGGTACTGAAGATCGACCTGGACCGGCTGCCGGTGATTGTGCTGGGTAATGCCAATTCTCTGCAGGTGGGCGACCAGGTGCTGGCCATTGGCAACCCGTTTGGTGTGGGGCAGACGGTCACCAGCGGCATTGTCAGTGCGCTGGGGCGCAACCAGCTGGGCATCAACACTTTCGAGAACTTCATCCAGACCGACGCCGCCATCAACCCGGGCAACTCGGGGGGGGCGCTGGTGGACACCAACGGCAACCTGCTGGGCATCAACACCGCCATTTATTCACGCTCCGGCGGCAGCATGGGCATTGGTTTTGCCATCCCTGTGTCCACCGCCAAGATGGTGTTGGAGGGCATTGTCAAAGACGGCCAGGTCACCCGCGGCTGGATTGGTGTCGAACCCAATGAACTCAATGCCGAATTGGCGCAGACCTTTGGTGTCAAGGCCGAGCATGGGGTGATCATCACCGGTGTGCTGCAAAACGGCCCGGCCGCCCAGGGCGGCATGAAACCGGGCGATGTGGTGACCCGGGTAGCCAACCAGGACGTGCACAACGTGGCCGAGATGTTGTCCCTGGTGGCGGCATTAAAACCCGGCCAGGCGGAAAGTTTTGAAGTTCAGCGCGCCGAAGGCCGGGTCACCCTCAACATCGCACCAGGTATTCGCCCCAGACCGCGCCAGCGTGCGCAGTAAGACCTGAGGGGGAAAACAAGACTCAGGATGACGAGGTGCTTGTCTTGGCCTCGTCGTCCGGTGCCTTGGTGTGTTTGATGAACACCTGCGCCGCGATGATGCCAATTTCGTACAGCGCCACCATCGGGATCGCCAAGGCCAGTTGTGACACCACGTCGGGCGGCGTCACGATGGCAGCAATGATGAAGGCCAGCACCACAAAATAGCCGCGAAATTCCTTGAGCTTTTCGATGCTGAAAATGCCCATACGCGCCAGCACCACCACCACCACCGGCACCTCAAAGGCCAGACCAAAGGCCAGGAACATCGACAACACAAAACTCAAATAAGCCTCAATATCAGGAGAAGCCGTGATGCTTTTGGGCGCAAAACTCTGGATGAACGCAAACACCCGGCCAAAGACAAAAAAGTAGCAAAACGCCACCCCCAGGAAAAACAGCACAGTGCTCGACACCACCAGCGGCATCACCAGTTTTTTCTCATGCGAGTACAGGCCCGGCGCCACAAAAGCCCAGATCTGGTACAGCACCACCGGCAGCGCAATCAAGAGCGCAGCCATCATCAGCACCTTGAGCGGCACCATAAAAGGCGAAATCACCGAGGTGGCGATCAGCGTGGAACCAGCGGGCAAATGAGACACCAGCGGCGCCGCCAACAGGTCATACAGGGCACTGGGGCCGGGGTACAGCGCCAGCGCCACAGCCACCACCACAATGGCGATGGTGGCCTTGACCAGGCGGTCACGCAGCTCAATCAGATGCTGCACAAACGGCTGTTCACTGCCGGCCAGTTCGTCGTCTTTTTTGGAGGGATCTGACATTACTTGAAGGAAGTCGGCCGGTAACGCGCCACACGCGCGGCACCCGACAAAGCCTTGGTGCGAACACCAGCGCGGGCTTTGTACCAGTTGGGCACAGCACCTTGTTTGAGGCGCCAGTTTTTCTTCGGGTGCCGGTATTCGGGTACCGGCGAGAAGTCGGCGGCAGCGGTGCTGTCGCCGGACGATTCGGCCCAGGATTTCTCGAAGTCTGCGGCGTTGTCACGGATGGTCTGGTTAACGTCCTTGGCCGCGTCTTCCACCGTTTCTTTCATGCGCTTGAGCTCATCAAGCGCCATCGAGCGGTTGACCTCGGACTTGACATCGCTGATGTAGCGTTGCGCCTTGCCTAACAAGGTGCCCACCGTGCGGGCGACACGAGGCAATTTCTCCGGCCCGATCACCACCAAAGCCACGGCACCAATCAGCGCCAGCTTGGCAATACCCAGATCAATCATGCGAACCTAACACTGAACCAGAGCATCAGGACTTTTGCTTGGCTTCCACGTCGATCGTGGTTTTGTCGGCTGCGGCAGTGTTTGCAACTTGGGCTGCTGCTTTTTCTTCTTCAGTGGTGCCGCCGTCTTTCATGCCGTCCTTGAAACCTTTGACGGCACCGCCCAGATCACTGCCGAGGTTCTTGAGTTTCTTGGTGCCAAACACCATGACCACAATCAGCAAAACAATCAACCAGTGCCAAATTGAAAATGAACCCATCTTGTTGCTCCTAACGAATGCTGAAATTTTAGACGGGCAAGTGCGACGTCTGCGGCCAAAGGAAGGGATTATCCCCGCAACCACGGGCGCGGACCGCCCATGACATGAATATGCAGGTGGTGCACCTCTTGGCCCCCTTCTGCCCCAGTGTTACAGAGCAGGCGAAAGCCACCGGCCGGGTAAGGGTTACAACCCAGCTGCAACGCCAGCTTGGGCGCCAGCACCATCAAGCGCCCCAGCAGACCGGCATGCGCATCGGTGACCTGGGCCATGGACGGGATGTGTCGCTTGGGGATGATCAAAAAATGCACCGGCGCCGACGGATGGATGTCGTGAAAGGCGTAAAACTCCTCATCCTGGTACACCGGTTTGGACGGGATCTGGCCCGCCACAATTTTGCAGAACAGGCAGTTCGGATCATGCTCAAGCATCGTCTCACTCATGCGGGGATCTCCATGGGTAAACCTTTGTTCAGCTTCGTCAAACCGCTGACGATGCGGTACAAAAACCAGATCGACACCGCGAGCCAGGCCAGCCAACCCGGCAGGATGAACAGCAACCACAGCGGTGCCGTCACCGCGTACAACAACCCGGCGATGATCACCGTGCGGATACGCCAGCGAAAGTGTGAGGCGTGCCAGGTGCCCACCGCATCACCGCGCTTGACCAGGTCAATCACCAGCGCCACCACCAGCAACAACGGCCCCATCTGCGCGCCTGGAATCAGCGCCGCCACCGCCACCACCAGGTGCAGGATGTAGCTGACCGTGCCCCAGGCGTTCAGGCCATTGAGGGTTTGCACGTCGAGTTCGCGCGACTCGCCGCTTGGGCCGTTTGAAAAATCCTGGGTCATGAGGTTTCTCCTTGTGGCGACTGGTCAGGCGATTTGGCCTGGCGCTGCGCCTTTTCCGTGATGCCACTGGTGCCAACACGGCGCTCCAGCTCGGCCAGCACATCGGCCGGGCTCAGGCCGTAATGCGCCAGCGCAATCATGCTGTGAAACCACAAATCGGCCACTTCGTAGACGATCTTGGCAGGGTCGCCACCGTGGTCCGCGTCTTTGGCGGCCATCACCACCTCGGTGGCTTCTTCACCAATTTTTTTCAAAAAGGCGTCCGGTCCCTTGTGCAACAGACGCGCCACATAACTGGCCTCCGGGTCGCCACCGTGTGCGGGCAGGCGGGACTCGATCACGGCAGCCAGCGCGGCCAGGGAATCGGAAGAAGAGGTAGACGACATGGCACTCATTTGTAGATGGTTTCGGGATCTTTCAAGACCGGGTCGGTCACTTTCCAGGCCCCGTTCTCATACACGCTGAAAAAACAGCTGTGCCGGCCAGTGTGGCAGGCAATACCGGGTGTGTGGCCGGTCTGGGTGACCTTGAGCAACACCACGTCGGCGTCACAGTCGATTCGGATTTCATGCACGATCTGCACATGGCCGGACTCTTCGCCCTTGAACCACAGCTTGTTGCGCGAGCGGCTGAAATAGACAGCCCTGCCCAGTTCGGCGGTTTTTTGCAGGGCCTCGCGGTTCATCCAGGCAAACATCAGCACGTCGCCCGTGCCCTGCTCCTGTGCGATGACCGGCACCAGGCCTTGTGCGTCCCATTGGATGGTGTCGAGATAGTTCATGGAAGAATTGTCCATGATCAGGATGACTTATAAAAAATATAGCTATCAGCCCTTATTGCATAAGGGCTAGAGGCCTATTTGGCTTAGATCCGAACGGGGATGCCGCGCCCGGCCATGTGCGCCTTGGCCTGCGCCACGGTGAACTCGCCGTAGTGGAAGATGCTCGCCGCCAGCACCGCGTCGGCGCCGCCGAGCTGGATGCCGTCGGCCAGATGGTCGAGCGTGCCAACACCACCCGAGGCAATCACCGGCACACTGATGGCGTCGCTCACCGCGCGGGTCAGCGCCAAATCGAAGCCAGACTTGGTGCCATCACGGTCCATGCTGGTGAGCAAGATCTCTCCCGCGCCAAACTCGGCCATCTGGGTTGCCCAGGCCACCGCGTCCAGCCCGGTGTTCTTGCGCCCACCGTGGCTGTACACGTCCCAGCCCTCACCTAGCGGCTGGCCGTTGGCGCCGAGTCGCAAGGCGTCTTCAGCGCTGCGACGTTTGGCATCAATCGCCACCACAATGCACTGCGCGCCGTATTTGCGCGAGGCATCACGAATGACCTGCGGGTTGGCAATCGCTGCCGAGTTGAAACTGGTCTTGTCGGCACCCGCATTGAGCAGGCGGCGCACGTCTTCCACGGTGCGCACACCGCCACCGACGGTGAGCGGGATGAACACTTGGCTGGCCACCGCCTCGATGATGTGCAGGATCAGGTCGCGCCCGTCGCTGGTGGCGGTGATGTCCAGGAAAGTGAGTTCGTCCGCGCCCTGGTCGTTGTAACGTGCGGCGATTTCGACCGGGTCACCGGCATCACGCAGCTCGACAAAATTGACACCTTTAACAACCCGGCCACCCGTGACATCCAGGCAGGGGATGATGCGTTTGGCCAGCATCAGCCGTTCAACTCGTCAGCACGCGTCTGAGCAGCTTCAAAGTCAAGGTCACCACTGTAGATGGCGCGGCCACAGATGACACCTTCGACACCGTCGTCTTCCACCGCGCACAAGGCTTCGATGTCGGCGATGTTGGACAGGCCACCCGAGGCAATCACCGGAATGGTCAGCGCCTGTGCCAGCCGCACGGTGGCTTCCACATTGATGCCGCTGAGCATGCCGTCGCGACCGATGTCGGTGTAAATGATGGATTCGACACCAAAGTCTTCAAACTTTTTGCCCATGTCGATCACATCGTGGCGAGTGAGTTTGCTCCAGCCGTCGGTGGCGATCTTGCCGTCTTTGGCATCGAGCCCGACGATGATGTGGCCACCAAAGGCGGTGCAGGCGTCCTGCAGGAAACCGGGGTTGCGCACCGCTGCGGTGCCGATGATGACGTAGCGCAAGCCAGCGTCCAGATACCGCTCGATGGTGTCGAGGTCGCGGATGCCGCCGCCCAGTTGCACATCCACCTCGCTGCCCACCGCCTTGAGGATCTTGCGGATGGCGGCCTCGTTTTTCGGGTGCCCGGCAAACGCGCCGTTCAGATCGACCAGATGCAGGCGCCGGGCGCCCTTGTCCACCCAGTTGCGGGCCATCACCGATGGCTCCTCGCTGAAGGTGGTGGCAAGTGCCATATCGCCCTGTTGCAGGCGCACACAATGGCCGTCTTTGAGATCAATCGCAGGAATTAAAAGCATGATGCTTCGTGGTTGAGAGTGGGGGAAAAACGAGAAGAAACCGATAAGCTGAACGGGAGGGTGCGCTAGTTCATGCCCGGCGCAGGGCGATTGCCAAACAGTGGTTCGCAGACATGACAGGTGTCAGATGAAACTTTATCAGGGGTGCCAGTGGAGAAAGTTGCGGTACAGGGCCAGGCCGTGGTCGGCGCTTTTTTCAGGATGGAACTGTGTCGCAAAAATATTATCACGTGCAATGGCCGAACTGAAGCGCTGGCCGTAGTCCGTCTGGCCTACGCTGTGGCGTGTATCTGACGGTTTGGCGTAAAAACTATGGACAAAGTAGAAATAGCTGCCGTCGGGCACACCGTCCCAGATCGGGTGCGGCTTGTTGGTGCCCTCGTGGGTTTGGTAGACCTGGTTCCAGCCCATCTGCGGCACCTTGTAGCGGCTGCCGTCGGGTTGTATCTGTCCGGTCAGGTCGAACTTGATGACCTCGCCATGGATCTGGCCGAGGCAGTTTGTGCCCAAGCCGCTGTCTGTGTCATCCCCTTCCTGGCTGTGGTCCAGCAGCATCTGCATGCCAACACAGACCCCCATCACCGGCTTGTTGGCCAGCGCGTGTGTCACCGCCGAGTACATGCCGGAGTCGTGTAATTCGCGCATGCAGTCGCGGATGGCACCCTGACCGGGCAACACCACACGTTCAGCCGCCATCACTTCTTCGGGGCGCTTGGCCCAGACCACGTCGACCTGCGCCCCACGGGCGGCGGCCAGCACCGCGTTGGTGACGGATCGCAAATTGCCCATGCCGTAGTCGACCACGGCCACGGTTTTTCTGAAACTGTTCTTTACTATTACATCCATAGCTACCTAGGCAACATCAACAAGGGCCAGAGGTCGATTATGCATATTATTTACAAAGAACCCTTGGTGGACGGGATGCTGCCCAAGGAACGCGCATCCAGCTCGATAGCAGCACGTAACGCGCGGCCAAAGGCCTTGAAGATGGTCTCAACCTGGTGGTGCGCGTTAACCCCCTTGAGGTTGTCGATGTGCAGCGTGACAAAAGCGTGGTTCACAAACCCCTGAAAAAACTCGTGCACCAGCTGTGAATCAAAGGTGCCGATCATGCCGCTGGAGAACTTCACGTCCATCACCAAGCCGGGGCGACCCGAGAAGTCGATCACCACACGCGATAGTGCCTCGTCCAACGGTACATAGGCATGGCCGTAGCGGCGGATGCCTTTTTTGTCGCCAATCGCCTTGTGCACCGCCTGGCCCAGCGTGATGCCCACGTCTTCCACCGTGTGGTGGCCGTCGATGTGCAAGTCGCCCTCGGCGTCGATGTCCAGATCAATCAGACCATGGCGGGCAATCTGGTCGAGCATGTGGTCAAAAAACCCGATACCGGTGTGTAAGCGGGACTCACCGGTGCCGTCCAGGTTGACACGCACCGACACCTGGGTCTCGGCGGTGTTGCGCGCCAGCTCGGCGATGCGTGGCACGCTGGTGGCCGGGGTTTCAGGAAGTTCAGTCAGCGGGTAGTTGGTCATAGTGAGGCTTCCAGGGCTGCCAGCATCTGGTGGTTTTCGGGCGAGGTGCCCACCGTCAGGCGCAGGCAGTTGTTCAACAGTGAATGCATTTTAGAAACGTTCTTGACCAACACACCCCGGGCTTTCATGCCCTCAAAGGTTTTCTGGGCGTCTGGCACCCGGATCAGGATCATGTTGGCCTGGCTCGGGAACACCGTCACACCGGGAAACTCGGCCAGCACGGTGAGCAGCTGCTCACGCTGGCGGCAGATGTCCTGGGCCTGTTGTTCAAACACGGCCTGGTGTTCCAGCGCGAACAGCGCGGCCTCGCAGTTGAGCACACTCACGTTGTAAGGCGGGCGCACCTTGTCGAGCTGACTGATCAGGGCTTGCGGGCCGATCAGATAACCCAGGCGCACACCGGCCAAGCCAAACTTGCTGAGCGTGCGCAGCAGCAACACGTGGGGGTGGCGGGTCAGGCGATCGGCGTAACTTTTGGTCGCAAAGGGTTGGTAGGCCTCGTCAATCACCACCAGTCCACCGTGCTCACCGGCTGCGCTGATGACCGCCTCCATGGCCTCGTCGTCCCACAAATTGGCCGTGGGGTTGTTGGGGTAAGCCAGGAAGGTGATGGCGGGCTGGTGCTGGTCGATGGCGGCCAGCATTGCGGGCACATCCAGCTCGAAATCTGCCGTCAAGGGCACACCCACATAGCCCAGCCCCTGCAACTGGGCGCTCATGGCGTACATGACAAAACCCGGCTCGGGCGCCAGTACCACGGCCTTTTTGTGCCCGTTGGCAGCCGACGGTGGCACTGCGCAGGCCAGCGCAAGCAGGCTGATGAGCTCGTCCGAGCCATTGCCCAGCATCAGGGCGTAACCCTCGGGCAGCGCGGCGTGCTTCTGCAGCGCAACCATCAGGTCGGTGATGCGGGGGCCGGGGTAACGGTTGAGCGCCACCGCGCCCAAGCGCTGGCCCAGTTCGGCCTGCAACTCGGGTGAGAGCCGGTGCGGGTTCTCCATGGCGTCGAGCTTAACCAGGCCGGTGGCGTTTTGCACGGTGTAGGCGTGCATGGCTTGGACGTCTGCGCGGATGCGGCGCTGGATCAGCGTGTCCAAAGCAGGGCTTGTGATGGGGTCGTTCGCAGACATCAGGCAATCACTTTCAAAAATTCAGTCCACCAGCGCCAGTGTCAGACCCAGCTCTAGCGGCGTGGCTTGCAGCGGGCTCAGGATGGTCACGCCGTCGACCTGCTGGCCATGCGTCAAGTCGAGCGACAACACATGGCTGGCGCCACTTTGTGCGGCGGCAGCGACGATCAGCGCGTCCCAATAAGGCAGGCCAAAACGGGCCTCCACCCCCCAGGCGGTTTCCACCGTCTGGTGGTCAATCTGCCAGGGCTGCCAGAGCTGGTAACGACGCAGCTTGGCGCGGGCGTCACCCAGCGGCATGCCAAAGTGCTGCGTGGCGCTGACGTAATACGCACTCAGCACCTGCGTGCTGACACGCCCGGCGCGGCGCTGCCACAGTGCCTGCAACCAGTCGCGCACACGGGCCTGGCGGGTGGCGTCAAACGCATCGTCGGCCATCAACAACACGTTGGTGTCCACAAAAACGATGGCGCCGGTGGCGTCCAGCGGGCTAGCCATGTTGGCCCCCTCGCACTGGGTAGGCCTTGCCGCCGGCGTTGAAGCTGGAGGTGTCGGCCTCCCAGTCGCGCTGCGCACGGGTGTAGGCGTCGTCAAACTGCATCTTCTCGGTGAGCATCTCGCCCACCAGCCGCGACACACTGGTGTTGCGCCGCGCCGCCTCGATCCGCACCCACTCCAGGGTGCTGTCTTCGACAGTGATGGTGACGTTTTTCATGGCGGAATCAGTTTACACGAAATTCGTGTTGCACGAAATTCGTGCTTATCCATATTCAAACTTGCTTTAATAGCGACAGCAGCTATTAAAGAATGCTTTAAACCATGCCGCCAAGGCAACTGGTGAGGCAGTTGAAAGATCGGGACATTGTGGTGACCAGGATGCGGCGGTTATCTGGCGGCGAGCTGCCAAATTGTTGTTTTCTTCACCCACTGCGCGTGGCTGGCGGGCCAGATGAAAATACCGGCGGCTGTAGTCAGATCAATAATGGGGGAGAAACACATGACGGCCCTGGAAACCACTCTACACAACTGGCATCTGCCGGGTTTGCCACTCTTTTTATCAGAGCAGATCAGACATACAAAACAAGGGCTAACGCCTGATTTTTTCATTCAAGATGCCAGAATATCCGGCAACATTTTGCCGTCTACATTACGTTGGACGTCATCAATTATCGGAATACGCCCATGAATCACGGAAATCAACTTGAGCTTGATCGCTGCCCCCATTGCAACGTCGCAAAGCCGCTGCTTGGTCGACAATGGGCAATGGATTCTGCGGACCATGGTGGACGAAACAAACGTTTTTGGTCTGTTTTCAAGTGCGTCTCATGCGGAGGCTTGGTGATGGGTAGTTCACCAAGCGATCAGAACCATGCGATTAATCAAATATGGCCTTCACCTCAGACTGTTGCGAACGAAGTGCCTGTTCGTGCGCGCAACTTCCTATCACAAGCTATCGCCAGCCTCCACGCACCGGCCGGAGCGGTAATGCTCACCGCAAGCGCAGTTGATGCAATGCTTAAAGACAAAGGTCTAAAGGAGGGGAGCTTGAACTCAAGAATCGATGCGGCGGCTAAAAACCATTTGATTACTGCCGAGATGGCAGCTTGGGCACATGAAATCCGGCTTGACGCAAACGACCAACGGCATGCTGACGAAGAAGCCGAACTTCCCGACGGCGCAAACGCCGCAAAAGCAATCGAGTTCGCCAACGCTCTGGCCCAGTTTCTATATGTCCTTCCCGCGCGGGTCGAGCGCGGCCGGAAGGCATAGCGCCGCATGCCGACCATCCCATCATTCCACCGGACCTGCGCGAAAAGCTGCGCAGGCCGGTGAATTCAAACTTTAGGCCTCATGAACACAATCCTGCTTCACCTTGAGAGACTTCGCCGGCACTACCAAGCCGCAGTGAAAGACTACGATCAGGTGTCACTACTCGACCTTTCACACACACTTAGACTCTGGGCCGAGCTGAAGAAGCCCCTAGAGACCCTCGCCCCGGACTTCTCAAGGTCAATCCATTTCCGCACGGGCTTGCCCGCAAAGAAGGTATTGCGTGCAGCCCGTGGCCATAGGTATGTCTTCTCATACATGCCCGGCGGCGTCCGAACCTACGCGAGCAACGGCCACCTTGCTTCTGGCCCGGAAATGGACGACGGAGCAGGTGACTTCGCGGCAGGAATCGCCGTGAAGGTGTCACCCCCGCTTGTAGAGATCGGCAAGTTCTGTGTTGTAGGCACGTCGTTTGATCAACCGCTCATCAAAGCGCTAAATGAAGAGACCGTTACTCGTTGCGGCTTCACGCAATGGCTGGGGGCAGAGGCCGTCCGCCTGTCGTTTCATCGAGACGCCGGACCGCTCGAGATGGTCTCAATTTCTCGAGAAATGATGATCAAGCGAGTTGCGAACACGCTTGACGGGTCACACCCTTCGGCAGCTGGCGGCGCAGACGTCGACAATACCTTCGATGCTCCTGTGCAGCATCTTCTTAGGTACAAGATGGGCGGCTTGCCGTTGCCGTACTTCATTCTCTTGAAGATTGCTCAAGACATTCTGCATGTGTCACCCAGAATTCCCGGCGCGCCGCCCGCGCACGATGCGGTCTAACTCAAACGTTTCCAACCTTCCACTCACGACTGAAATCCAACAGCGTCGTCATGCTCCATCACGCGGCTGTAGCCAAAGCCTGAGAAGGTTTCCCAGACTTGGTTCACTGCAAGCAGATAGATTACTGCCCCATGACCCCCACCCGTTTCACCGGCACCCTCACCACCTGGCATGACGACCGGGGCTTTGGCTTTTTGCAAGCCGACCAGGGTGGTAATCCGGTGTTTGTGCACATCAAGGCGTTTTTGCCGGGCAGCGGGCGGCCACAGTTGAACCTGGCCTATACCTTTGAGGTGGAAACCGGCGCCAAGGGCAAGCGGGCCATAAATGTGGCTCCGGTGCGTGCGGCACGGGTGGCACAGGCCACCGGCCCCAGCCGACAGCGCCCCTCAGCGGCCCCGTGGGGCACCGCCACGCTGTTGGTGATTCCTGTGTTTCTGGTGCTGTACGCCGTCGTTGCGGTGTTATGGCGCCCACCGCTGTGGGTGGCGGGCGCCTACCTGGGTTTGAGCCTGCTGACCTTCATCGTCTACGCCATGGACAAGTCGGCGGCGCGGGCGCAGGGCTGGCGCACGGCGGAGTCGACCTTGCACCTGCTGGCGCTGGTGGGGGGCTGGCCTGGTGCACTGCTGGCGCAGCAGTGGCTGCGGCACAAGTCCCGCAAGCAGGAGTTCCGCGCGGTGTTCTGGGCCACCGTTTTGCTCAACGTGGCGGGCTTGGTGCTGCTGTGTTCGCCGTGGGCACGGCGTTTTCTGAGCCTTTGAAGCCAAATTGGCCTCTAGCCCTCGTTGAATGAGGGCTAACCACTACAAGTTATATAGCGATTTGCACCTACCAGAGGCGCCAGGCGACTGTCAGGATTTGGCGTGCAGGCGCATCTCCGCCGCCCTTGCGTGGGCTTGCAGGCCTTCGCCGTGGGCCAGCACCGAGGCGATCTGGCCTAGGGTCTGGGCACCGGCTTCGCTGACCTCGATCAGGCTGCTGCGTTTCTGGAAATCGTAGACCCCCAGCGGTGACGAGAAGCGTGCGGTGCCGCTGGTGGGCAACACGTGGTTGGGGCCAGCGCAGTAGTCGCCCAGGCTCTCAGAGGTGAACGCACCCAGAAAGATGGCGCCCGCGTGTTTGAGCAGCGGCTCCCAGCGGTGCGGGTCGCGGCTGGAGACTTCCAGATGCTCGGGCGCAATGCGGTCGCTGATGGCGCAGGCCTCTTCCATGCTGCGGGTGAGGATCAGCGCACCACGGTCGTTGAGTGACTTGGCAATGATCTCGCGGCGGGGCATCTCGGGCAGCAGCTTGGTGATGCTGGCTTGCACCTGCGCGATGTACGCCGCGTCGGGGCACAACAAAATGCTTTGCGCCAGCTCGTCGTGTTCGGCCTGGCTGAACAAATCCATCGCCACCCAGTCGGGCGGGGTTGTGCCATCGGCCAGCACCAGGATTTCGCTCGGCCCGGCGATCATGTCGATGCCAACCACCCCAAACACGCGCTTTTTGGCGCTGGCCACATAGGCGTTGCCGGGGCCGGTGATCTTGTCCACCTTCGGTACAGTGGCCGTGCCGTAAGCCAGCGCGGCCACGGCTTGTGCGCCGCCGATGGTGAAGGCGCGTGTGACACCCGCCACATAAGCGGCGGCCAGCACCAGCTGGTTTTTTTCGCCGCGCGGGGTGGGCACCACCATGATGATTTCACCCACACCGGCCACATGCGCAGGGATGGCGTTCATCAGCACGCTGCTCGGGTAGGCGGCCTTGCCACCGGGCACGTAGATGCCAACGCGGTCCAGCGGGGTGACCTTCTGGCCCAAGAGCGTGCCGTCGTCGTCGCGGTAACTCCAGCTCTCGCCACAGGCCTTTTTCTGCGCCTCGTGGTAGCTGCGTACACGGCGTGCGGCAGATTCGAGCGCGCTGCGTTGCACCTCGGGCAAGGCTTCAAACGCAGCCTGGAGTTCGGCCTGGGTCAGCTCCAGCTCGGCCATGGTGGCGGCTCGCAGACTGTCAAAACGGGTGGTGTAGTCCAGCACGGCGGCGTCACCACGCGCCTGCACGTCGGCCAGGATATCGGCCACACGTTGCTCGATGCCCGCGTCGGTCTCGGCAGACCAATGCAGGCGGGCCTTGAAATCAGCCTCAAAAGAGCTGTCGGCGGTGGATAAACGGGCGGGGGTGGCGGTTGTGTTCATGGTGGCAGGCTTCGGGTTGACCCAAGTTTAGCGGGGTGCTCGCTCCGGTCCGCAGCGGCAAGAGTCATCCACGGGGAAACAGCCATCAAAACGCTACCAAAGATAGAGCATATTGCCCTTACTCAACGAGGGCTAGCGCCTCAAAACATCAAAATCTCCGAACCTGCCACCTGGCCGGTGATGCCTCCACAGCGGCTCAACTGGCCACAGCGGTGGTGGGGAGGGGTTTGCGATAGAAGATTTGGCGCCCGTTCCAGCGCTTGGACACCGCGTTGAAGCCCAACTGGGTGTAGATCGCGTTGGAGGCGACGTTGAGCTCGTTGGTATCCAGGCACACCGACAAACAGCCCTGTGCGGTGGCAGCTTGCAGAGCTGCCTCGATCAGCGCACGGCCCACACCGTTTTTGCGGCGGCTGGGGTCCACAAACAGGTCTTCGATGGTGGCCTCGGCACCGCCCACCCACATGGAGTACCTGAAGCGAAGCAGCACATACCCGATGGGGCCGTTGTCATCGGACGCGATCAGGAACCGCGCATCGGGCGAGTTGAGCAGCACCGTGATGCTTTGCTCAAACTGGGCCTGTGTGGGGGTGGTTCTTTCAAGGTGGTTGCGGAAAGTGAGCGCCATACCCACGAGCGCAGCAGCATCCGCCATCGTGGCTGTTTGAATATTCATCGGCAAGTTTGAAGTCAGAAGTCAGTGGCCATCCAACTGGCCCGTTAAAAAATGCTGGCTGCGGGCCAGCGCATAACTTGTGTGAACCACAACGTCCTCAGGGCATGTAGCCGGTGAGCAAAGCGTGCTCCCACTCGGGGCGGCCGCGTAATCGGGCCAGTTGGGCCATGGACTGGTGGTCATAGGGCACTGACAGCAAAGACACACACCAGCCGTCCTTGTGCTGCTCAACAATGGCGTAACGCGCGTCAGGCGAGCCGGTCTCCACCACATGGGGCACCGGGTGGGTGTCGTCATACGCTGGCTGGCCCACACTGCCCGGATTCACCACGCGCTGCCCACGCCGGGTGTGCACCACCCGCGCCACATGGGTGTGACCGCAGGCCACCAGGGGCGCAAGTTCGCCACTCAGGCGGGTATCGACCTCGGCGGCGGTGGCCTGGCGGACAACGCCCTCCTCCAGGGTTTCCAGAAAATACTCGACATCACTGCGCGGTGAACCGTGGCATAAAAACACATCGGGGCTGAGACGCACGCTGGGTGGCAAAGACCTGATCCAGTCCAACTCCGGGGTGCTCAGTTGGGAGTGGGCGTAGGCGTCAGAGAGCCCCATCTGCTCGGGATTTTGTGTGAGCAACTGACGCTCGTGGTTACCCGCCAGGCTCAGCCAGCCCTGGGCCATCAGGAACTGGGCGGTCTCACGCGGCAACAGCGGGCCAGACAGGCTGTCCCCCAGGTTCACCACCTGATCCACACCCCGGCGGCGCAGGTCGGCAGTGACGGCCTCCAGAGCGGCAAGATTGCCGTGGATATCGGAGAGAAGGGCTAGGCGCATGTTGTTAGGTTTGCGTTTGTTGGATGCCTATTTTCAAGCTTGGAGCATGGCATGGCGTCAACTTCTGCCATGGACGGGAACCATGGACTTCAGCTGTTTTTGCGTCAGGGGCTGCGCGTCAGGATCACTTCTGGCAGCTGCCGTGATGGCTTTGTCCTCTTCGGCGGTTGGCATCAGAATCATGGAACGCTTAGAGAATTTCGACATCGTGTTTTGCCTCGCGACGATTGGCCCGGCGCAGACTGATGACTCTTCGCGCTGCGCCACGGCCTACAAACGCCACGTCGTTGTGGAGTGATTGTGTTGGCTCAGAATACGGGTGGACATCGGATCAGTAGATGGAGACGAGTGTTGCATTGCCTGCTCGTACCGTGTGCTCAAAGAAGGCCCGAAGCTCCTGAACCATACGCCACAACTCTTGCACTTGCAGCTGCCGCTCAGTGTCGTCTGAGGAGGCTTGCCAATAGATCTCGGCCGCTTCAATATCGCTGACAACATAAGCGGCGTCCAGTTTCTGCAATGACTGTGCATCAAGAAAAGTAGCCACCGCACGCGAAAGTTCAGGGTCGAGCAGACGGACTGGCCCGTAGCCCTGGTCGGGCCCGACCTCCTCGCCCCCAGACATGAGAAACCCACTTGGCCACGGGCCTTCTGCGCTGCTGCCAGAAAACAGGTAGTGCAAGATGTGCCAAGCTTGATCGAGTTCGAACGTGTCGGCTTTGGCAACAGGCTCAAACTTCTGTCCCGAAGAATGTGCCTGTTTCGCAGGTTTGCCGAAGAGTTTTGACAGGAAGCCGGCCTTCGGAGGAGGCGCAGTCAAGCCAAGCAACTCGCCAACAACGTCCGGGGAGTTCTTCAGACGCGTGACCAGTTCGGGGGAAATTCGGTACAGACTGCACAACATGCTCATGATCCACGTCTCCAGGCGAGTGTTGATGATGTCCCACGTTTGATGTGGGGTGCCACCGCAGCGGCAAAGGGAACCCACAAGAGCAACTTGTGAAAGATTCCATGTCCGACGGATTAGGCCGCATTGTCATGAATTGCCTCCCTCCCTGTGCATTCGTATCTACAAGTCGTTGCAGCAACAGCAGCGACTCAGAAATAAGTTCCTCGCTACGGTCTGGAGTCGCAAGCTATCCAACGATGAGAGCAACTCACCCTTGTTGCAAAAGGGCTAGAGGCATAAAAAGGCTTCAACTTTTGGATACCTCCAGTCAGACGGCGACCCAAGCCCTGTGCCAGGAGAATGGCGCACGAAGAACGCCGTCCCGGGTCAACTACAAGGCAGCTAGCAAGGGCTTTTCATCCAGCGCGCGCCTGCTGCCGGTGGCGCGATCAACACCCCCCCAAGGCGCTCAAAAACCAGTCAAGCGATAGCTGACTCAAACGCGTCAATGATGTGGCGCATGGGCGCCTGTTTGAGCTTGAGTGCGGCCTGGTTGACCACCAGGCGCGAGCTGATGTCCATGATGTGTTCGACCTCAACCAAATGGTTGGCCTTGAGCGTGTTGCCGGTGGACACTAGGTCCACAATCGCGTCGGCCATGCCCACCAGCGGCGCGAGTTCCATGCTGCCGTAGAGTTTGATCAGGTCAACGTGCACACCTTTGCTGGCAAAGAAGTCGCGCGCAATCGCCACGTATTTGGTGGCCACCGTGAGCCGTGAGCCTTTTTTGACCGCGCTTTTGTAATCAAAGTCCGAACGCACCGCCACGCTGATGCGGCATTTGGCAATCTGCAAATCGAGCGGCTGGTACAGGCCCTGGCTGCCGTGCTCCAGCAGCGTGTCTTTGCCGGTGATGCCCATGTCGGCACCGCCGTATTGCACATAGGTGGGCACGTCGGTGGCGCGCACCACCAGCACCCGCACATCGGGCTGGTTGGTGGTCAGGATGAGTTTGCGCGAGGTGTCCGGGTCTTCCAGCACCTCAATGCCGGCGGCTTTGAGGAGAGGAATGGTTTCTTCAAAAATCCGGCCCTTGGACAGTGCAATAGTGATCATTTTGGCCTCTAGCCCTTATTTAAAAAGGGCGGGTAGCTATAAAAACAGGAATACTCAACCGCTTATTTAACACGCTCGATGTCGGCACCCAGCGCACGCAGCTTGTTTTCCATCTGGTCATAACCCCGGTCCAGATGGTAGATGCGGTCCACGCGGGTTTCACCTTGCGCCACCAGACCGGCAATCACCAGGCTGGCCGAGGCGCGCAGGTCGGTCGCCATCACGGTGGCGCCCGACAGCTGGGGCACACCTTCGACCAGGGCAATCTTGCCGTCGATCTGGATCTTGGCGCCCAGGCGCACCAGTTCGTTGACGTGCATGTAGCGGTTCTCGAAGATCGTCTCGGTGACCTTGGCCGTGCCTTGCGCCACGCTGTTGAGCGCCATGAACTGCGCCTGCATGTCGGTCGGGAAACCCGGGTACTCGGTGGTGCGGAAACTCTGCGCCTTGAGCTGGGCCGCACCGCTGGACTGGACACGGATGCCGTCTTCCACAGCGGTGATCGTCACGCCAGCTTCGCGCAGTTTTTCGACCACGGCCTCCAGGTGGTCGATGCGGGCGTGGCGCGCCAGCACATCCCCACCGGCAGCAGCCACCGCGCACAAAAAGGTGCCAGCCTCGATGCGGTCTGACACCACCTGGTGGGTGCAGCCGTGCAACTTGTCCACGCCCTGGATGTGGATGCGGCTGGTGCCGTGGCCTTCGATCTTGGCGCCCATCTTGATCAGCATCTCGGCCAGATCGGGGATCTCAGGCTCTTGGGCTGCGTTTTCCAGGATGGTTTCACCTTCGGCCAGGCAAGCGGCCATCAGGAAGTTTTCGGTGCCGGTCACCGTCACCATGTCGGTGGTGATGCGTGCGCCTTTGAGACGGGTGCGGCCCTCGGGCAGTTTGGCGACCATGTAGCCGTGCTCCACCACAATCTCGGCGCCCATGGCGGTCAGGCCCTTGATGTGCTGGTCTACCGGGCGTGAGCCAATCGCGCATCCACCGGGCAGCGATACCTTGGCCTGGCCAAACCGCGCCAGCAGTGGCCCCAAGGCCAGCACCGAGGCGCGCATGGTTTTCACGAGTTCGTAAGGGGCTTCAGGGCGGATCGGGTCAGCCGCATGGAAACCCATGCCACCGCGTTCACCAAAGGTTTCGGTCTTGACACCCATGTGTTCGAGCAGGGTGCGCATGGTGGCCACGTCTTTCAGGCGCGGCACGTTGTGCAGGATGACCGGCTCGTTGGTGAGCAGCGCGGCGCACAGCTCGGGCAGGGCGGCGTTTTTGGCACCGGAGATGGTGACCTCACCCAACAAAGGGCGGCCACCACGAATCAGAAGTTTGTCCATGGCTTAGGGGGATTTAGCGGGGTTGGGCGGCCCATTCGGCCGGGGTGAATGCCTTGATCGACAGGGCGTGCACCTCGTCGGTTTTCATTTTGTCGCCCAGCGTGGCGTAGACACGCTGGTGGCGCTGAATAGCACGTTTGCCTTCAAATTCGGTCGACACCACCACCGCATACCAGTGGCGGCCGTCGCCATCGACCTCAAGATGCGCGCAAGGCAGGTGGGCGGCAATCAGGGCTTTGAGTTGGTCAGCGTTCATGGGATAGAGGTGTTGGTCAGGCAGTGCATGCGCACGGCCTGTGGCGGTTAAAGAAGCTCAGGAACGGATACGGTAACCGATACGCAGCAGGTACAGCGCAGTCAGGCTGACCACCATCAGGGTGGCACTGACCACGCCCAGGCTGAGCCAGGGGGACACGTCGCTCACCCCAAAAAAGCCGTAGCGAAAGCCGTCGATCATGTAGAAAAATGGGTTGACATGGCTGACCTTCTGCCAGAACGGTGGCAAGGAATGGATCGAGTAAAACACACCACTCAAAAAGGTCATCGGCATGACGATGAAGTTCTGGAAGGCGGCGAGTTGTTCAAACTTCTCCGAGTGCAGCCCGGCAATCAAGCCCAAAGCCCCCATCAACGTGGCTCCCATCAGCGCAAACACGGCGATCCAGACCGGCGCGACAAAACTCAGCTCAGTGAAAAAGAACGCAACCGCAAACACCCCCAGCGCCACCACCAGGCCACGCACGATGGACGCGCCCACGTAGGCCACAAACCAGTGCCAGTAGGACAGCGGTGTCAGCAACAAAAACACCAGGTTGCCCATGACCTTGCTGGCGATCAGCGAGGAGGAACTGTTGGCAAAGGCGTTTTGCAGCAAGCTCATCATGGCCAGACCGGGCACCAGAAAGGCGGTGTAACTGACCTGACCGTAGACCTTGACGTGGGATTCAAGCGCATGGCCAAAAATCAGCAGGTACAACATGGCGGTGAGCACCGGGCCGCCCACGGTCTGGCCGACCACACGCCAAAAGCGCATGACTTCTTTGTAAAACAGCATCTGCCAGCCGGTCATGTGATCACCTCGGCGACGGGGGACTCGGCCGGTGCGTGGCGTTTCATCACTTCGAGGAACACGTCTTCCAGGTCCGCGCGGCGGATCTCGATGTCCTGCAGCGTCAGACCGGCCTCACGCGCGGCGGCCAGGTAGCGTTCAATCGCCAGCGCGTCGGTGGCCGGGTACTGCACAACCCGGCCCGTTATACGGGCTCCGACCTTCAAAGACGGGGGGAGTTCGCTATCAATCTTGAATTGCAGCACATTGCCGGAGGCGGCCTTGAGCAAGGCACTGGTGGTGTCAAGCGCCACCACCCGCCCCTGCTTGAGCATGGCGATGCGCCCGCATAGGGCCTCGGCCTCTTCCAGGTAATGCGTGGTCAGCAGCACGGTGCTGCCCTGCTGGTTGAGTTTGGCAATAAAGGCCCACAGGGTCTGGCGGAGTTCCACGTCGACCCCGGCGGTGGGTTCGTCCAGCACAATCACCGGTGGCTTGTGCACCAGCGCCAGCGCCACCAGCACGCGGCGCTTCATGCCGCCTGAGAGCGCACGCATGTTGACGTGGGCCTTGTCGGTCAGGCCCAAGCTCTCCAGCAGCTCGTCGATCCAGGCGTCGTTGTGTTTGACACCAAAGTAGCCGGACTGAAAACGCAGCGCCTCGCGCACATTAAAAAACGGGTCAAACACAAGCTCTTGCGGCACCACGCCCAGCTTGCGTCGTGCGGCGGCGTAGTCGGTTTGGACATCACTGCCCAGCACCGACACCCGCCCCGAAGTGGCTCGGGCCAGACCGGCCAGGATGGTGATCAGGGTGGTTTTGCCCGCGCCGTTGGGGCCGAGCAGGCCGAAAAACTCGCCGGGCTCAATGTCCAGACTGACCCGGTCAAGCGCCAGAAAGGTGTCGCTCTGAGAACCACGGGGAGAAGGATAGGCTTTGGAGACAGACTGGAAGGAGATGGCGGACATGGGGCCGCTATTTTACCGGGGGGTCTGCCGCCTGTCGGGCAGCAGCTCCTCAATGCCATACAAATGCGCCAGATCGGTCAAGCGCTGTGGCAGCTTGGTCACCGCAAAGGTTTTGCCCAGTGCCAGAGCGTCGCGGCGCAAGGACAACAGCACCGCCAGCGCTGCCGAATCAAAACGCCCCAGCTTGGTCGCACTGACCACCACCTCGGCAGGCTGATCGGGCACAGCCGCCGCCAGCTCACGCAGACAGGCGCTGGCGCTGGTGTGGGTCAATTGGTCAGGCAGCTCCAGCACGTTTAACCCTTGTTCGCCTTGGTGTCGCCAGCGGCGTTGGACTTGTTGCGCTCACTCAGGGTGGCGATCAGGCCGTCAATGCCCTTGGCATTGATCTCCTGGGAGAACTGGCTGCGGTAGGTGTCCACCAGCCAGACACCGAGCACGTTGAGGTTAAAAATCTTCCAGCCAGCACCTTCGCCCGGCGTTTTCTCCAGGCGGTAGTCCAGCTGCACCGGGTCACCACGGCCCTGGATCAGGGTGCGCACAATCACTTCCTTGTCTTCGGGCGCATAACGCATCGGCTTGATGCTGAAGGTCAGGTTTTTAGCCTGGCTCATGGCGCCGGAATAGGTGCGCACCAGCAGGGTTTTGAACTCGGCCTGCAGGCGTGCGCGCTGTTCAGGCGTGGCCTGGCGCCAGGCCGGGCCTACGGCCGATGCGGTCATGCGCTGGAAGTTCAGGTTGGGCATGATCTTCTGGTCGATCAGCTGCATGATGCGTGTCACATCACCGGCCTGCACGCCTTTGTCGGCCTGGATCAGGTCGATCGCTTCTTTGGTCAGCCGCTGGATCAGGACGTCGGGGGCTTCGTCAGCCGCCCAGGCCGAGCCCAAACCCATGAAAGCCGCACCAAACACCAGCAAACTACTTAGCAAAAAACGTCGTTTCATCGTGATTCCATCCAAAATTTATTGACCGGCCACATCGTTGGCAGGCACATACGCCTCTTCGTCCGGGGGGTTGCCGTCATACACCTGGTTGCGCCTGCGCTGCAAATACGCGTCGCGGGTAAAGCTGTAGGGATCCAAAGCCACCTCATCCAGCATCTGCGAAGCATCCAGCAGCTGCGAGCGCCGGTTCACCAAGTTCAGGACTGTGGCTGAATTGCGGGTGGGCACGTGGTCCACCTGCGACACCACATTGCCCTTCATGTCCACCGGCATTGCAGCAGTGTCGCGCACCGTGGAGGGGCCAAACAATGGCAAGACCACATACGGACCCGCCCCGACCCCCCAACGCCCCAGGGTCTGGCCAAAGTCTTCGGGGTGACGCTCAATGCGCATCTCGCTGGCGATGTCGATCAGGCCACCCAGGCCAAACACGGTGTTCACCCCAAAACGCACAATGCTGTTGCCAGCACCTTCACCCTTGAGCTGCAGCGTGTTGTTGACAAACGACCACAGGTCTTGCAGGTTGTTGAAAAAATTGCTGACGCCAGTGCGCACGGGTGAGGGCAAGACGTCGCGGTAAGCGGTGGCCACCGGTTTGATCACCGCGCGGTCAACCGCATCGTTGAAACCGTAGACACCGCGGTTGAACGGCTCCATCGGGTCGCGCGGGTTGGCATTGGGACCACTGGCGCAGGCGGTCAGCAACAGCGCTGCGGCCACCAGCACAACACGGGTAGAGAAACGGTGGTATCCCTGAGTGATTTTTTTTGAATTCATGTTTGGGGTTATCCCTTTAACTATTTGCTGGCTTCGGGCGCCGCCGGTTCAGCCGCCTTGCTGTACAAGAACTGGCTGATCAGATTTTCCAGCACCACGGCAGATTGGGTGCTGGAGATAACATCCCCTTTTGCCAAGTTTTTATCATCTGCACCCGCTTCGATGCCCAGGTACTGATCACCAAGCAGACCACTGGTCAGAATCTTGAGTGAACTGTCCTTGGGAAACACATAACGGTCTTCCAGCGCCAAGGTGACACGGGCCTGGAACGACTTGTCGTCAAACGCGATGTCTTCCACCCGGCCCACCACCACACCGGCACTTTTGACCGCAGCCTTGGGCTTGAGGCCACCAATGTTGTCAAACTTGGCCGTCACCATGTAAGTCTTCTGGAAATTGAGGCTCAGCAAATTGGCCGACTGCAGTGCCAGAAACAGAATTGCGACCGCACCCAGCAGCACAAACATCCCCACCCAGACATCATTTTTAGAGCGTTGCATTCATATCCCTTCTTATCGGTTAACACCTGGCTTAGTGGACTGCGATCGTGCTGCCGCCCAACCCAGCCTTTGTGTATCTGTCATATCGTGAACATCATCGCGGTCAGGATGAAGTCCAACCCCAGCACCGTCAGCGACGCCATTACCACCGTGCGGGTGGTGGCCTTGGCCACACCTTCGGGCGTGGCCTGTGCGTTGTAACCCTGCAGCAGCGCTATAAAGGTCACCGCCACACCAAACACAAAACTCTTGATGACGCCGTTACCGAGGTCCTGGAACACATCCACGCCACCCTGGATCTGACTCCAGAAGGCGCCACCGTCCACCCCGATCATCAACACCCCCACCACCCAGCCACCAATCACACCGGTGGCGCTGAACATCGCGGCCAGCAGCGGCATGGTGATCACACCGGCCCAGAAACGTGGCGCCAGCACCCGCTCAATCGGGTCGACTGCCATCATTTCCATCACACTGATCTGCTCACCGGCTTTCATCAGACCAATCTCCGCCGTCAGCGAGGTACCGGCACGCCCGGCAAACAGCAGGGCCGACACGACCGGCCCGAGTTCACGCAACAGGCTCAGTGTCACCATCAAGCCTAACGACTCGGCGGAGCCATAACGTTTCAAAACGTAATAACCCTGCAGCCCGAACACAAATCCGACAAATAACCCGGCCACCGTGATGATCGGCAAGGAATAGTTGCCCAGAAAATGGATCTGATCACGCACCAGCACACTGCGTTTGAACGCGTAACCCACCGTTGCCAGCAAACGGCCAAACAGGCGTGCGGCATAACCCATGGCGTCCAGATGACTGCGCACGGCAAAACCAATGTTTTTGGGTTGGTACCAGCTCATGGCGCCACCTCGCCACCAAAGTCTTGTTTCACACTGGGGCCTGGATAGTGGAAATGCACCGGCCCTTCTGGCAAGGCGTGGACATACTGATGCACCAGCGGGTCGGTGCTGTGGCGCACCTCGTCAGGGGTACCCTGGGTAGCAATTTTGCCGTTGGCCAGGATGATCACCTGATCTGCAATCGCAAAGGTCTGCTCCAGATCGTGTGAGACAAAAATGCTGGTCAGGCCCATGGCATCGTTGAGCTCCCGGATCAGTGTGGCCGCTGTGCCCAGCGAGATCGGATCCAAACCGGCAAAGGGTTCGTCGTACATCACCAGTTCCGGGTCAAGCGCAATGGCACGCGCCATGGCAACACGCCGCGCCATACCCCCCGACAGGTCGCTGGGCATCAAATCACGTGCACCACGCAGGCCAACGGCATTGAGTTTCATCAGCACGATGTCTCGGATCAGGGCATCCGACAGATCGGTGTGCTCGCGCAGCGGGAAGGCCACGTTCTCAAACACACTGAGGTCGGCAAACAGCGCGCCAAACTGGAACAACATGCCCATACGCCGGCGCGCCGTGTACAACTCAGGCTGAGTCATGTGGGTCACATCCTGCCCGTCAAACAGGGCCTGGCCTTGTTGCGCACGGATCTGACCACCAATCAGGCGCAAGATGGTGGTTTTGCCACCGCCCGAGGCGCCCATCAGGGCCGTGACCTTGCCGCGCGGGATGTCCAGCGAAATGTCGTCCAGGATCACACGTTCACCGTAGCCGAAGCTCAGGTGACGTATTTCAACCAGTGAATGTGAAGAAGTGGCGGTCATGGGTCTTGGGGTCGGGGTAAACCCGAACCCTTGATCATAAAGGAAAGCCCCTGGGGCCGCCCGGCCACACCCGGTCGCGGTCTGCCACTCAACGTGGCAGGTCGCTGAAGCCCATCAAAAACTCGTCGATGGCGCGGGCTGCCTGACGGCCTTCGCGGATGGCCCACACCACCAGGCTCTGACCCCGGCGCACGTCGCCAGCGGCAAACACTTTGGGCACATTGGTGGCGTAACCGCCGACAAAATCTGTGCTCGCCTTGGCGTTGCCACGGGCGTCCTTCTCGATGCCAAAGGCGTCCAGCACGGTGGCGACCGGGTTGACAAAACCCATGGCCAACAGCACCAGATCGGCTTGGTAGGTCTTCTCGGTGCCGGGAACCTCGACCATCTTGCCGTCTTTGAGTTCGATGTGGACCGTCTTCAAGCCGGTGAGTTTGCCTTTTTCACCGATGAACTCCTTGGTGGAGATGGCGAACTCGCGGGTGCAACCTTCGTCGTGGCTGGAACTGGTGCGCAGCTTCATCGGCCAGTAAGGCCAGGTCATCGGGCGGTTTTCTTGTGCTGGCGGTTGTGGCATCACCTCAAACTGGGTGACGCTGACCGCGCCATGGCGGTTGCTGGTGCCCACACAGTCTGAGCCGGTGTCACCACCACCAATCACGATCACATGTTTGCCGTCGGCGCGTAACTGGTTTTTCAGTTTGTCGCCCGCATTGACCTTGTTTTGCTGCGGCAGGAATTCCATCGCAAAGTGGACCCCGTCGAGATCACGCCCAGGCACCGGCAAATCACGCGACTGCTCGGAGCCACCGGTCAACAACACCGCATCAAACTCGGCCTGCAATTGCTCGGGCGACACGGTCTCTTTGGCCCAGTTGGTGACCTTGCTGCCCTTGGGCAGTGCACCCACCAGCACGCCGGTGCGGATGGTCACACATTCCGCCTTGAGTTGCTCGACCCGACGGTCGATGTGCAACTTCTCCATCTTGAAGTCCGGAATGCCGTAACGCAGCAGGCCACCGACGCGGTCGTTCTTCTCGAACAAGGTCACATCGTGGCCCACGCGTGCAAGCTGCTGCGCCGCCGCCATACCGGCAGGGCCGGAGCCAACCACCGCAATTTTTTTGCCGGTTTTGTGTTTGGCAGGTTGGGGTTTGACCCAGCCCTCGGCCCAAGCCCGATCGATGATGGCGTGTTCGATGGACTTGATGCCCACCGCGTCATCGTTGACGTTGAGTACACAGGCCGCCTCACACGGTGCCGGGCAGATGCGCCCGGTGAACTCGGGGAAGTTGTTGGTGCTGTGTAACACGTCGATGGCGTTTTGCCAGTCCTCGCCGTACACCAGATCGTTGAAGTCCGGGATGATGTTGTTGACCGGGCAGCCGTTGTTGCAGAACGGCGTGCCGCAGTCCATACAGCGGGCGGCCTGGGTTTTGGCCTGGGTGTCGTCCAGACCAATCACAAACTCTTTGTAATTCTTCAGGCGCTCGGGCACCGGCTTGTAGCCCTCTTCGATGCGCTCGTATTCCATGAAACCAGTGACTTTTCCCATGATGTGTTCCTGATACGTTGGTCTGCTTCAGACTTTGGATACTTCTTTTTTTGTAGCTGGATGTGCAAGTTCAGAAAGGGCTAGAGCCGATTTTCTTGCATGAATTTCACCCAGGGCGCGTTTGTATTCGAGCGGGAACACTTTGACGAACTTCTGGCGGCTGGTGTCCCAGTTGTCGAGCAGTTCGCGTGCGCGTTTGCTGCCGGTCCAGCGGTTGTGTTCTTCGAGCAACTTCTTGAGCTGGGTTTCATCGGCCAAACCACGGTGCCAGTGCTTTTCATTGATAGTGAGCTTTTGCTCGTCCACACTGAGCACCTTCTCAAGCGACACCATCGCGGTGTTGCAACGTTTGGCGAACTGGCCGTCTTCGTCATAAATGTAGGCAATGCCACCACTCATCCCCGCCGCAAAGTTGCGCCCGGTTTTGCCCAACACCGCCACAGTACCGCCGGTCATGTATTCACAACCGTGGTCACCCGTACCCTCGACCACGGCCGTGGCGCCTGACAAGCGCACCGCAAAACGCTCGCCAGCGACGCCGCTGAAGAAGGCCTCACCACTGGTGGCGCCAAACATCACGGTGTTGCCAACGATGGTGTTTTTGGTGGATTCACCGCGGAAGTCGATGCTCGGGCGCACCACGACACGGCCGCCAGAGAGGCCCTTGCCGGTGTAGTCATTGGCATCCCCAATCAGGTACAAGGTGATGCCCTTGGCCAGGAACGCGCCAAAGGACTGGCCGCCAGTGCCCTCCAATTGGATGCGGATGGTGTCGTCAGGCAGGCCTTCGGGGTGCACCTTGGTCACCGCGCCCGAGAGCATGGCCCCCACCGAGCGGTTCACATTACGTGCCACCTCGATGAACTGAACCCGTTCACCCTTGTCAATCGCCGGGCGGGATTTGGCGATCAGCACGTTGTCGAGCGCCTTCTCCAGACCGTGTTCCTGGTTTTCGATGTGAAACTTGGGCACATCGGCTGCGACGTTGGGCATCGCAAACAGGCGGCTGAAATCCAGGCCACTGGCCTTCCAGTGCTCAATACCGGAACGTGTGTCGAGCAGGTCGGCACGGCCGATCATGTCGTCAAACTTGCGGATACCGAGCTGGGCCATGATCTGGCGCACTTCTTCGGCGATGAAAAAGAAATAGTTGACCACATGCTCGGGCTTGCCCGAGAACTTCTGGCGCAGCACCGGGTCTTGGGTGGCGACACCCACCGGGCAGGTGTTGAGGTGGCACTTGCGCATCATGATGCAGCCTTCCACCACCAGCGGTGCGGTGGCAAAACCGAACTCGTCGGCACCCAACAAGGCGCCAATGACGACGTCACGGCCGGTTTTCATCTGACCATCGGTCTGCACCCGGATACGGCTGCGCAGGCGGTTGAGCACCAGGATCTGCTGGGTTTCAGCCAGGCCGATCTCCCACGGGCTGCCACAGTGTTTGATGGACGACCAGGGCGAGGCGCCGGTACCACCGTCATGGCCTGCAATCACCACATGGTCCGCCTTGCACTTGGCCACGCCAGCGGCGATGGTGCCCACACCAATCTCGGACACCAGCTTGACACTGATGGAGCTGTGCGGCGCCACGTTTTTCAGGTCATGGATCAGCTGCGCCAAGTCTTCAATCGAGTAGATGTCATGGTGCGGCGGCGGCGAGATCAGGCCCACACCGGGCACCGAATAACGCAGCTTGCCGATGTACTCGGACACCTTGCCACCCGGCAGTTGACCGCCTTCACCTGGCTTGGCACCTTGCGCCATCTTGATCTGGATCTGGTCCGCGCTGCTGAGGTATTCGGCGGTGACACCAAAACGCCCAGATGCCACCTGTTTGATGCGTGAACGCAGCGAGTCGCCGTCTTGCAGCGGCATGTCGACCTCGACCACATCGGCACCAATCACGCTCTTCAGGCTGTCGCCCTTTTTGATCGGGATGCCTTTGAGTTCGTTGCGGTAACGCGCGGGGTCTTCACCACCCTCGCCGGTGTTGCTCTTGCCGCCAATGCGGTTCATGGCCACGGCCAACGTGGCGTGCGCTTCGGTAGAGATGGAGCCCAGTGACATGGCGCCGGTGGCAAAACGTTTGACGATTTCGGCAGCGGGCTCAACCTCATCAACGGGAATGGCCTTGGCCGGGTCGATCTTGAACTCGAACAGGCCACGCAGTGTCATGTGGCGCTTGCTCTGGTCGTTGATCAACTGGGCGTATTCCTTGTAGGTGTTCCAGTTGTTGGCACGGGTGCTGTGCTGCAGCTTGGCAATCGCATCGGGCGTCCACATGTGTTCTTCACCACGGGCGCGCCAGGCGTATTCGCCACCGGCATCCAGGCGGGTGGCCAACACCGGATCGGGACCAAACGCGTCCTTGTGGCGACGGATCGCTTCCTCGGCGATCTCGAACACGCTGATGCCTTCGACCCGGCTCGGTGTGCCGGTGAAGTATTTCTCAACTGTGGCGGTCGACAAGCCGATGGCCTCAAACAGCTGCGCGCCGCAGTAGCTCATGTAGGTGGAGACACCCATCTTGGACATGATCTTGGACAGGCCCTTGCCCACTGCCTTGACGTAGTTGTAGATGGCCTTGTCCGCACTCAGGTCACCCGGCAGGTCTTTGCAGATGCTGGCCAGGGTTTCCATGGCCAGGTAGGGGTGAACCGCTTCGGCACCGTAACCGGCCAACACACCAAAGTGGTGGACCTCACGCGCCGAGCCAGTTTCCACGACCAGACCGGCAGTGGTGCGCAGACCTTCACGCACCAGATGCTGGTGGATCGCAGAGAGCGCCAGCACCGCCGGAATGGCTACCTGAGTGGCGTTCATGGCGCGGTCGCTGATGATCAGGATGTTGTGGCCACCCTGGATGGCGTCCACCGCTTCGGCACACAATGATGCAAGCTTGGCCTCGACCCCTTCACGGCCCCAGGCCAGCGGGTAGGTGATGTCCAGCGTGTAACTACGGAACTTGCCCTGGGTGTGGGTAGCGATGTCGCGCAGCTTGGCCATGTCGGCAAAGTCCAGCACCGGCTGGCTGACTTCCAGACGCAGCGGCGGGTTGACCTGGTTGATGTCGAGCAGGTTGGGTTTGGGGCCGATGAAGGACACCAGGCTCATCACAATCGCTTCGCGGATCGGGTCGATCGGCGGGTTGGTCACCTGGGCAAACAGCTGCTTGAAGTAGTTGTAAAGCGGTTTGTTCTTGTCGCTCAGCACGGCCAGCGGGCTGTCGTTGCCCATGGAGCCAATCGCTTCTTCGCCGTTGGCGGCCATTGGGGCGATCAGAAACTTGATGTCTTCCTGGGTGAAGCCAAAGGCTTGCTGGCGGTCCAGCAAGGTGCTGCCGGACTCGTAGGCACTGGCTGGCTCACTGCCTCCGGGCACGTCGCCCAGGCGGATGCGCAGGTTCTGGATCCACTGCTTGTAGGGCTTGCTGTTGGCCAGGCTGGACTTGAGTTCCTCGTCGTCGACCATGCGCCCCTGCTCCAGGTCGATCATGAACATCTTGCCGGGCTGCAGGCGCCATTTGCGCACGATCTTGTTCTCGGGGAAGGGCAACACACCCGACTCGGAGGCCATCACCACCAAGTCGTCGTCGGTGATGCAATAACGCGAGGGGCGCAGACCATTGCGGTCCAGCGTGGCGCCGATCTGGCGACCATCGGTGAACACAATGCTGGCCGGGCCATCCCAGGGTTCCAGCATGGCGGCGTGGTACTCATAAAAGGCACGGCGACGCTCGTCCATGCCGGTGTTTTGTTCCCAGGGTTCGGGAATCATCATCATCACCGCCTGGCTGATCGGGTAACCGGCCATGGTCAGCAATTCCAGGCAGTTGTCGAAGGTGGCGGTGTCGCTCTGGCTGGCAAAACTGATCGGGTACAACTTTTTGAGGTCGTCACCGAGCACGGGTGAGCTCATCACACCTTCGCGGGCTTTCATCCAGTTGTAGTTGCCCTTGACAGTGTTGATTTCACCGTTGTGCGCGACATAGCGGTAGGGGTGGGCCAGCGGCCACTCAGGGAAAGTGTTGGTGGAGAAGCGTTGGTGCACCAGACCCAGGGCTGAGACACAGCGCGGGTCCTGCAGGTCCAGGTAATAGGTGCCGACCTGATCGGCCAGCAGCAGGCCCTTGTAGATGACCGTGCGGCTGGACATGCTAGGCACGTAATACTCTTTGCTGTGTTTGAGCTTGAGCGCTTGGATGTGGGCGCTGGCAGTTTTGCGGATCACATACAGCTTGCGCTCAAGCGAGTCCTGCACGATCACGTCGGCGCCACGGCCAATGAAGATCTGGCGCAGGATGGGTTCTTTTTTGCGCACGTTGGGCGACATCGGCATGTCGCGGTTGACCGGCACATCGCGCCAGCCGAGCAACACCTGACCTTCGGCCTTGACCGCACGCTCCAGCTCCTGCTCACAAGCCAGACGCGAGGCGTGTTCCTTTGGCAAAAACACCATCCCCACACCGTATTCACCGGGTGGCGGCAGGGTCACGCCCCGGCTACCGTCAGGGCCCATGCCATGTTCGGCCATTTCTTCGCGGTACAGGGCATCGGGCAGCTGGATCAAGATACCGGCACCGTCACCCATGAGTTTGTCGGCACCAACCGCCCCCCGGTGGTCGAGGTTTTCAAGGATCTTCAGAGCGTTTTTAACGATGTCATGCGACTTGACACCTTTGATATGGGCCACAAAACCCACACCGCAGGCATCGTGCTCCTGGGCGGAAGAATACAAACCATGGTCCTGAAGATGCTGGATCTCGGCTGCCGTCGTCATGGGGCGCGCTCCTAAAAGTATCGAAAAGGGCTTGACTGTACCGCATTGCAACAAGGATGCCAAAGCAATTAATAGGGGTCAGATACCAATTGCAAATTATCCGACTTTCAGGAAATTAAATTAGGGACATATTAATAAACATAGCAATAATCTCTTTTGATTTAAGGGCTGGAGCCCTATTTCATGATTATTTTGGGGGCTGATACGGGTCGCCCGGCGGCTTTTTTGACCACTCGACGCTCGGTGTTTTTTTGCAAATTTGCCACAAAATCCGGCTCCCCCAGGGCCCAACCGGCCAGGGTGGACTCGGTCAGCGCCGCCTGTTGCACCGAGTTGATGCCTGAGCGCACCAACTCGGCGTAAGCGGATTCACGGGCAAACGGGGTGTTGCCCAGCTGCCAGAACACGGCGTGCGGCGTGATCAACCGGTCCACCCGCTGCCCCAGGCAATGTCCATGGCTGGACCAGGGGTAGTCCTGGGCCTGCGCCACCAGACCGGCGCGCACCGGGTTCAGGTCCATGTAGACCATACAGGCCAGCAGATAACGCTCGGGTTGGATCACGGTTGAGCGGTAACGCCCCTCCCACAAGGTGCCGGTGCGTTGCTGGCTTTGGTTGAAGTACCGCACATAACTGCGCCCCACGGCCTGCATCAGTTTGGGCAGGCCGTCAGCGGTCTTGGGGGTGGCCAGCAGATGGAAGTGGTTGTCCATCAGCACATAGGCGTGGATCAACACCTCATAACGGGGTGCCTGCTGCGCCAGCAGGTCCAGCCAGAAACGGTAATCCGCCGCGCTGGCAAAAATGGCCTGGCGGTTGTTGCCACGCTGGATGATGTGGTGTGGCCAGCCCGGCAGGGTCAGGCGGAGCAGGCGTGACATGGTTCCGGCAAAAACCGACCCGCGTTTACTTGGGGGCCTTGGTCACACGCACCTTGCCACCGGTGGTGACAATGATCACCGAGTCACCCGGCACCAGGGTTTCACTGCCCTTGGCCTGCACAATGGCACGGCGCTCACCGCCCTTGAGTTGGATCAGCAGTTCATTGGCTTCTTCTCGGGTGGACATACGTTCGATGGTGTTGCCAGCCACAGCACCGGCCACGCCCACCAACAGACCAATCACCTGACTCTCGCCGCCGCCAGCACCCCGGCTGGCGCCCGCCACAGCGCCGGTGACACCACCCACGGCGGCACCAATACCACTCTGGCTGCCGTCCACGGTGACGGTGCGAATCGACAACAGCACCCCATCTTGCACTTGCGACATGCGCTGGGCATCACCGCGCTGGATCACGTCCGGGCTGCTGGTGGCGCAGGCGCCCAGGGCCAGCACCAAGGCGGTGGACAAACCCATTTTCATGATTGCTTTCATGCTTCTCTCCAAAAAACGCTTACCAATTCAAACCAATTCGCCCGACAAAGGCGGCACGGCATTGTCCGGCAAGGATGTAAAGCGTGTATGAAGCAGGGACAGCAGGCCAAACTCGGACAACAAGTTGTGCAGCCGTTCGGCGCTGGCGCGTTTTCGGGCACCGGTATAACGGGCAATGATCAGCTCGTTTTTCATGCTGTGTTCCCAGCCGACCAGCTCGGTCACCGTGACCTGGTAACCACAGGCCTCCAGGTACAGGCAGCGCAGCACATTGGTGATCTGGCTGCCCATCTCGCGCGTGTGCAAGGGATGCCGCCACAACTCGGCCAGCGGTGTGCGTGACAAAGACAGCGCCTTGTGCTGGCTCAGCACCCGCGCCACCTCGGCCTGGCAGCAGGGCACCAACACCATCACCCGCGCCCGTTTTTGCAGACCAAAAGCAATCGCATCGTCAGTAGCGCTGTCGCAGGCATGCAAAGCGGTGACCACGTCGATGTGTTCGGGCAAACGGCTTGACGCTGTCGACTCGGCCACCGTCAGGTTCAAAAAGGACATGCGCTCAAACCCCAGGCGGCTGGCCAACGCCTGCGACTTCTCCACCAGCTCGGAGCGTGTCTCGATGCCGTAGATGTGGCCCTGGGCTTGCTGCCGGAAAAACAGGTCGTACAGGATGAAGCCCAGGTAGGACTTGCCAGCGCCGTGGTCGGCCAGGGTGAGCCCGGCGGGGCTGGTGTCAGCACTGGTGTCGCCCGTTGTGCTGGGCGCCCTCCCCTGCTGCGGCAGCTCCAGCAACAGTTTTTCAATGAACTGGTAGAGGTGGTAGACCTGCTTGAGCTTGCGCCGCGAGTCCTGGTTGAGTTTGCCCTCACGCGTCAGGATGTGTAGCTCCTTGAGCAACTCGATCGACTGACCCGGGCGCAGTTCATCGGCCAAGGGTTGGGGACTGGGCGCCGTCGCACCAGAACGGGCAGAAGGGCGCTCGCCCTGCTTTGGGCGGCGGGTGTCAGGGTGTTTTGAGGTCATGCGGGGATGATGCCACGTCGAGCGCGTCGACTGAGACCGGGCTGGCGTCCACCTGCAAGGCCTGCCAGCCCGCCAGACCGAGGTTCTCCATGGTCTGCATATTGGTCTCAAAAATCGTCTGCGGGTCGGGAAAAGCCGCCACCGCGCGGTCGATGCTTTCCTCGCGCAGCAGATGCAGGCTGGGGTAAGGTGATCGGTTGGTGAAGTTGGTGATGTCGTCCAGCTTGGTGCCGGCAAACTGGTACTGCGGGTGCAAGGAGGCAATCTGCAACACTCCGTCCAGGTCCAGATCCACCAGCGCCTGGTCAGCCAGGTCGAGGAAATCGTTGTAGTCCAGAAAGTCCTGCAAACATTCCGGCGCTATCAACAACGTAGTATCCCGCTCTTTGGCATCCAGGTCTTGAAGCTGTTTGAGCTCATGGATCAAATCTTCCAGCAACGCCTCTGGCGTGGTGGCGTGGCTGACGGCGTAGTGAACTTGACGCTTGACATGCACACTCTTGGCAAACGGGCACAGGTTCAGGCCAATCACCGCACGCTCGAGCCAGGCCACGGTATCGGCCACCACGGTTTGATCATCGAACATGTATGTTCTCCTGAAGGCTTAGACGGGCTGTGACCCATAACGGTGGTCGGCCACGCAGCCGCGCTGGTTGTACAGTGGCGGCCCTCATGACAGCAGCCGCTTTCCGGTCAGGCGCTCATGCTCACGCAGGGCAAAACGGTCGGTCATGCCGGCAATGTAGTCGGCCACCACGCGCGCGGTCAGGCGCGGGCCATCTGCCGACAAATCGGTCGCCGACTGATGGGCTTGTTGGATGTGGTGCTGGTACGACTCGGGCAGTTCGTCGGGCGAGCGGGTGTAGGTGGTAAACAGCTCGGTCACCACCACCCGCGCCTGGCCGGTGGTGTGGGCCACCTGCGGATGCCGGTACAGCTGTTCCAGCAAAAAGGCCTTCAGGGCTTTGGATTGCGCGCGCATCTCCGGGCCAAATTGCACCAGCGGTGGCAAGGCCCGCACGGCTTGCACATCGGCAGGTTGAGCTGCGTCCAACGCGGCCTGGGTGGCGGCAATCACGTCATAAATCTGGCTGCTGAGCATGCGCCGGATCGACTCGTACAACAGGCGCCGCCCCTGGTGCCGCTGACCCAGCTGGGGATGCTCTTTGAGCGCCTGCAGCCGGAACTGCTCAAACAGCGTCAGCGCCTGCAGCTGCTCCAGCGTGATCAGGCCCGAGCGCACACCATCGTCGATGTCATGGGCGTTGTAGGCAATCTCGTCGGCCAGGTTGCACAGCTGGGCCTCCAGGCTGGGCTGCTGGTGCACCAGAAAACGGTGGCCAACCCCGCCGGGCTCGGCGCGCTCCAGGACTTCGGCATCCCGACGTGAGCAGTGTTTGAGAATACCTTCGCGGGTCTCGAACGTGAGGTTCAGCCCGTCAAACTCAGGGTAGCGCTCTTCGAGCTGGTCGACGATGCGCAGGCTTTGCAGGTTGTGCTCGAAACCACCAAACTCTGCCATGCAGGCGTTGAGCGCATCCTGCCCCGCGTGGCCAAACGGGGTGTGCCCGACGTCATGCACCAGCGCAATGGTTTCCACCAGGTCCTCGTTGAGGCCCAGCGTGCGCGCCACCGAGCGCCCGAGCTGCGCCACTTCCAGCGAATGCGTCAAGCGGGTGCGAAACAGGTCCCCTTCGTGGTTCAGGAACACCTGGGTTTTGTAGACCAGCCGCCGAAACGCGGTGCTGTGCACAATGCGGTCGCGGTCGCGCTGGTACTCGGTGCGCGTGGGCGCGGGCGGCTGTGCAAAGCGCCGACCACGTGACTTGGCCGGGTCACAGGCGTACGGTGTCAGCACCATGTTTGTATGAAAAATCATGCTCTAGCCCTTGTAAATAAAGGGCATATTGCTACCGTTTAAGGGACTGTCAGGCGCAACAGGCATCAATCACCTGGCGCACCACAGCGTCCGGTGCGCCACGCACACAGGCGCTGCCGGGTTTGTCGATCAACACAAACTTGATCTCGCCAGCTTCCGACTTCTTGTCCACACGCATCAGTTCCAGATAACGCCCGGCGTTGTCGGTATCTGACAGACGTGGCGCCCTGACCGGCAATCCGGCTTTGGTGATCAAGGTGCTGAGACGGTGAACAAAGAAGGCGTCCACCAGACCCAGTCGCGCCGACAGCTGCGCGGCCATCACCATGCCACAGCCCACCGCCTCACCGTGTAACCAGACACCAAAACCCAGACCGGCTTCGATGGCATGGCCAAAGGTGTGGCCAAAGTTCAGGATGGCACGCAAACCGGACTCGCGCTCGTCCTGCCCCACCACCCAGGCCTTGATCTCACAGCTGCGTTTGACAACATGCGCCAGTGCCACCGGCTCACGCGCCAACACCGCTTCCAGGTTGCCCTCCAGCCAGGCCAGGAAATCCATGTCAGCAATCGGACCGTATTTGATGACCTCGGCCAGACCGGCGCTGAGTTCACGCTGCGGCAGGGTCTTGAGGGTGTCCAGATCACACACCACCTTGAGCGGTTGGTAAAACGCGCCAATCATGTTCTTGCCCAGCGGGTGGTTGATCGCGGTTTTGCCGCCCACCGACGAGTCCACCTGCGCCAGCAGCGTGGTGGGCACCTGCACAAAAGGCACACCACGCATGTAACTGGCAGCGGCAAAACCGGTCATGTCCCCCACCACGCCGCCGCCCAGGCCAAACAGTGTGGTTTTGCGGTCGCAACCGTGACTCAGCAGCGCATCAAAAATCAGGTTCAGACTCTCCCAGGTCTTGAAGGCTTCACCGTCCGGCAAGACCACGGTGAACACCTTGCCGTAGTGCGCGGCCAGTGCCTTTTCCAACTGCGGCGCGTACAGTGGCCCCACGGTGGTATTGGTCACAATCAGCGCGGCCGCCGACTTGGGCAACTGGGCGTAACTCAATGGGTTGTCAAAGAGCGAGCCACGGATGGCAATGTGGTAACTGCGGTCGGCCAGCTCAATGGCCACGGTGTGAAGATCTGAAGCTGTCATGCCTCAGAGTTTAGAGGGTTTCACACCACGCCTGCGCTGCCGTCGAGCTCCAGTTGCATCAGGATCATGTTGACCAGGCTGGCCACCGAGGGCCGCCCTGTGTCCACCTGGAAATGGGCAGTTTCCTTGTACAAAGGGTGGCGCTGGCTGTAGAGGTCACGCAGTCGGCCCAATGGGTCCGCCACCTGCAGGAGCGGGCGATTCTTGTCATGACGCAGTCTGCGAAACAAATCGTCTGGCGAAGAGTTCAGGTAGACCACCTTGGTGCGCGCGTGCAGATTGGCCCGGTTCTGCGGCCTGAGCACCGCACCGCCACCGGTGGACAACACCCCCTCGGGGGCCTGGGTCAGCTCGTTGATGACATCGGCTTCGATGTCGCGAAACCGCGCCTCACCTTCGCGCTCGAAAAATTCGCGAATGGAGCAGCCCAATTGTTGCTCAATCACCGTGTCCGAGTCGAGAAACGGCAGCCGCAGGCGCCGTGAGAGCAAACGGCCAACCGTGGTTTTACCCGAACCCGGCAGGCCGATGAGACTGATGGTCAATTTAAAGGGACATCCTCAACAACAAGCCCTCAACGGGCCACCTTGTCTTTGAGGACCCGAGGGGTGATAAAGACCAGCATCTCGCGCTTTTCGGTTGAGTTCACGGTCCGTTTGAACAAGTTCCCCACCCCTGGCAAATCCCCAAGGAGTGGCACCTTGTCAATCGTGTTCGAGGTGTCTTCGGTAAAGATGCCCCCCACCACCACCGTGCCGCCGTTTTCCACCAGCACCTGGGTCTGGATGTGTTTGGTATCGATCGCATAACCGGCATCGGTGCTGATACCACGGGTGTCCTTGGTCACATCCAGCGCGAGAATGATGCCACCCTCGGGTGTGATCTGGGGAGTGACCTCCAGCTTCAGGTTCGCCTTGCGAAAGGCGATCGAGGTGGCGCCACTGGAGGAGGCCACTTGGTACGGGAACTCGGTGCCCTGCTCGATCAAGGCCTTGATCTGGTCCGCCGTGATGAGGCGCGGGCTGGAGATCACCTTGCCCTTGCCATCCGCCTCCAGTGCGGAGATTTCAAGGTTCAAGAACTTGGTGGCAGCCGAGTTGAAAATCGAGAAAGCCACGGCAGCACCACCCGCCACCGGGAAGTTTACAAAACTACCTGAGGTGGTGCCCGCAGAACCGCTGGTATAACTTGAACCAATCGACGCATTTGTGCTGCTGCTGCCCCCACCCAAACGCACCCCGAGCGACTTACTGAAGGTATCAGAAGCCTCCACAATCCGCGCCTCAATCATCACTTGGCGCACCGGGATATCCAGTTTGTCAATCAGCTGCTGCACTTGCTCCAACTTCGATGGAATGTCGGTGACAAACAACTGGTTGGTGCGAGCCTCCGCAATCACACTGCCGCGTGCACTGAGCAAGCGAGACGACGCACCAGAACCACCACCAGTACCGGTGGCGGTTAACTGAGCCGCCACTTCTGCGGCCTTGGTGTAGTTCATCTGAAATGACTGGGTTCGCAAAGGCTCCAAGCTCTGCACAGCGGCCGCCGACTCCAGATCAAGCTTTTCCTTGGCATTGATTTCGTCCTTGGGCGCAATCCACAACACATTGCCTGTCTTGCGCATGCCCAGACCCTTGGCCTGCAGGATGATGTCGAGCGCCTGGTCCCAGGGCACATCCTGCAAACGCAGCGTCACCGCGCCATTCACAGAGTCAGAGGTGATCACGTTGAAATTCGTGAAGTCCGCAATCACCTGCAACAAAGAGCGAACTTCGATGTTCTGGAAATTGAGTGACAGTTTTTGCCCACTGTAGCCCGGGCCTTGGGTCAACTTGGAGGCATCCACCTTGACCGGTTTGACTTCAACCACAAACTCCGAATTACTCTGGTAGGCACTGTGCACCCAGTCACCTTGCGGCTCAATCACCATACGCACGCGGTCACCACTTTGGCTGGTGGTGATGGTTTTAACCGGTGTACCAAAATCAGTCACATCCAGACGCCGACGCAAACCCTCCGGCAAGGTGGTCTTCATGAACTCCACCACCAGCGTCTGGCCCTGCTGGCGGATGTCGACACCCACCTGGTCATTGGGCAAGGAAACAATGATCCGCCCAGATGCATCAGCACCACGCCGAAAATCCAGGTCACGCAGCGGCGAGGCATCACGAACCACAGCTTGTGCAAACAGCTTGGGCGCTTCGGCCGCGGCCACGTCTGCGACGGCGTCCAGTGACACATACAGGGACTTGCCCTGAATTTGGGTCTTGTACGCCGTGTATTGTTTGAGATTCAACACCACGCGGGTGCGATCACCCGCCTGTATCACACTGACCGACTTGAGATTGCCTTGGTTGATGTCGACGGTAGAGCGCCCCATGGCACTCACCACACCCGGAAAATCAAGCGCAATTCTGGCGGGTGACTGGATGGAAAACCCGGTTGGCACAGCAGGCAGGGCTTCACTCAAATCAATCTTGACAACTTCTGAGCCGCCTTGCAAAGAACCCGTCACAGCCTCAATGGCGATCTGGGCCTGCGCCGTCGCCGTGGCCAACAACAAGCTGGCGACAAGCCAAACCCGGCTGCCAAACCGGCCAAATAGATAATGGTGTTGGGTTTTCATTTTGACCTCTCTTGCAGCTGCAATGACGCAGTGCGTTCAATCCACTCACCAGCTGCGTCCTGAACAATTTCACGCAGGGTGACTTCTGTCTCAACGATTTTTGTTATACGGCCATAGTTCTGTCCCAAATGCTCCCCCAAACGGACCTGGTACAACAACTTGCCCACGGTCACCAACGCAACGGGTTTCCCGTCACGAACCATGCTGCCCACCAAGGCAATCGTATCCAGTGGGAACTCCTCCAGCGGCTCTTTGCGGCGCATCAACTCCGGCTCAAGCAAAGCGGCGTTGGACGAGGCTTGCGCTGAATCCTTCTTCAGCGCCAAGGTGAGTTTTTTGACGCTGAAGGGGTCAAACTCGGTCACCTCGGTGTAATTTTCTGGCTTGAACTGCTTGGGCTCGGACAAAGGTACCACTTTGGGAAAAGTCTGGCTTTTTTGCTGTGCCATCCACTCACGCAGTTCGTCCTCAGATGCGCCAGTACAGGCACACAACACTGTCAGAGGCAACAACAGCGGCAAAATCCAACGGCATTCGCTCATTTGTTGGCTCCGGCAGTGGCTTTGCGCTGAGCGCTGACCTCTTGCGCATCCAGGTAACGAAAAGTTTTGGCGACAGCTTCCATGGCCAATGCGTTGTCTTTGACAGGCACAATCGAAATATTGTTGAGCGTCACAATTCGCGACAGGTTGGAAATATCCGCAGCAAATGAACCCATATCATGGTAGCGCCCCGTCACTCTCACGGAAATGGGCAACTCTGCGTAGTACTCACGCACCAGCACCTGACCCGGTCTGAACAAGTCGAACTGCAAACTTCTGCCAATACCCGCCTGGTTGATGTCCGACAACAAGGCATCCATCTCAGCCTTGCTGGGCAGTTGTTTCTCCAACTGCGTCACATACTGCTGAACCTGTTCACGCTGCTTCTTGAGGGCCTCGAGGTTCACGGCTTTAGCCAGCTTGGCCTGGTATTCATCACGCAGCTTGACCTCCTGCTCCTGCGCTGCAGTCAGCTCGTCTTTTGAGTCGGTCAACCAAAAAAGCCATAAAAAAACAACCACCACCAGTGCAAGCACTGCAAACAGTGTTTGACGGGGCAGTTTGGGCCAACTGGATGGGTCTTTGCTGTCCAGGTTGCGAAACTGGGCAGAAGCAGCGTCCAGCCAAGGCTTGAAGTCGACAGAAAAGTTGAGAGACTTTGCCATAGTTCAAGCCATTACTTTGCCAAGGGAGAAGAAGCGGCAGCGAGCTTGCCAGCGGCACTCGCTGCGGCCACAGGCGACACGACACTGCCAGCTTCGCCAGCCCGCACCAGTTTTACATTGATTTTGAAATTGGCGACGCGACGCTGGTCGCGCGGTGTCAGGCTGACAGACCCGGCAACAATCTCAACCAGCTCCGGTCGGCTCAGCCAGGCAGACTTGGTGCTGAGGTTGCGCAACAACTCGGACACGCGCTCATTGGACTGCGAAACACCCTGCAAAGCCACACTTTGGCCTTCCTGCCGCATGCTGGTGATGTACACACCTTCAGGCAATTGCTCGACCAACTCAGTGAGCAAATGGACAGGCATGTTACGGTCAGCCTGCAAATCCTCCACCGCTTGCTGGCGCGCACGCAAAGCGGCAATCTCTGCCTCCAAACCCGCGATGTCTTTGATTTGGCGGTCAAACTGGGCAATTTCAGAACTCAGGATCTGGTTCTTGTCCTGTTGGTCAGATATCTGAGCATGAAACCACAGAAAGATACATCCGGCGATCAAGCCACCCGTCAGGGCAGAGAGCCCCAAGCCGACATTGAACATGTCCTTGCGGCGTTTGCGAGCGGCTTCCCGATGGGGAAGTAGATTGATCAGTATCACTGCAAAAATCTCCGCAAAGCCAGACCACAAGAGGTGAGGTAAGACGGCGCCTCGCGCTCCATTTTGTTGAGCCGAATCGAAGGCGACATTTCCATGCCCTCAAACGGATTCACAACACTGCAGGCAAACCCGGTTTGTTGGGTGACAGCCGCCGTCAGTCCAGGCAGAGACGCCGACCCGCCAGCGAGCATCACCCGGTCCACCTTGTTGTGCGGGCTGCTGGTGAAAAAGAACTGCAGCGCACGACCCACTTCTTGCACCAAGCTCTCGAGAAAAGGCTGCAAAACCAGCGCCCTGTAATCGTCGGGCAACTCACCGGTGCGCTTCTTGCTCTCGGCTTCTTCCAGTGAAAAACCGTACTGCCGAATGATCATCTGGGTGAGCTGGGCACCGCCAAAAGCCTGATCGCGGTCATACAGCACTTCATCGTTGCGAATGACCTGCATGCTGGTGGTCATGGCACCGACCTCAAACAAGGCCACGATGCTGCCAACACCTTGGTTGGGCATGTTGGCGATCAGCCGACTGGTGGCCAGCCTGGAAGCATAGGACTCCACATCCACAATCACGGGCTTCAAACCGGCGGCCTCAGCCAAGCCCTGAATATCTTGAACTTTTTCGCGCCGAGAAGCCGCAATCAGCACCTCGACATCTCCCGAAGAATTGGCGCTCGGACCCACAATACAAAAGTCCAGGCTCACCTCATCCAAGGGAAACGGAATGTACTGATTGGCCTCGGTCTCAACCTGCAACTCCAGCTCTTGGTCAGACAAACCACCCGGCAGCACGATTTTTTTGGTGATCACTGCGGACGGGGGCAGTGCCATGGCCACATTTCTGGTTTTGGTGCCACTCTTTTTGACCAAGCGACGCACCGCATCGGCCACTTCGTCGAACTTTTCGATGTTGCCATCCGTGATCCAGCCCCGCTCCAGCGGAATGATCGCGCAGTTCTCCAAAATCAACTTTCCCGCCCGATCCTGACCCAGCTCAACCAGCTTGACGCTTGACGAACTGACATCCAAACCCAGCATGGCTGCAGGTTGACGACTGAATAACGAGCCCAAAGAAAGCAATATGGTCCCCTATTTGGCGTGGCAAAAATCGAGCTTGTCTTGAGAAATCACTTCAATGCTATCAGTAAGATCATTGTCCAGCAAAGATATTTCGACTTTTTTCAGACGATGAACGTTGCCAAAATGCAGATCATAAGTCCGACCAGCACCCCAAAAGCATGCCAATGCTTCAGAACCTGGTCTCTCGCCACGGATCGGAATGCGATACTTCAAGCCCTGATGCATTCCCGCTTTGATACCGGGTTGACGCCGGTAAACACCTGTCATGCCTGAAACACCCCCACCCACTCCCCCCGTTTCCCCCCAGACGGCTCCTCCCAAAAAGCGCCGCCCGATGCACTGGGCTGTCAAGTTGCCTTTGCTGGTCGGCGGCGTGTTGTTGGCCGGTTTGGCTTCGCTGTTGATGATTGTGGCGATTGCCATGGCCATGGCCTACCCCAATCTGCCCGATGTCTCGGAGTTGTCTGACTACCGCCCGAAATTGCCGCTGCGCGTCTTTTCGGCCGAAGGCACCCTGATTGGGGAATTTGGTGAGGAACGGCGCCATCTGACGCCCATCAAAGACATCCCCAAGGTCATGAAAGATGCGGTGCTGGCCATCGAAGATGCCCGGTTCTATCAGCATGGCGGGGTGGATTACATTGGTGTGGCACGCGCCGCGCTGGCGAATCTGGGCCAGATCAAGAGCCAGGGCGCGTCGACCATCACCATGCAGGTGGCGCGCAATGTGTATCTGTCGTCTGAAAAAACCTACACGCGCAAGATTTACGAGATTTTGTTGACCTTCAAGATGGAGCACTTGCTGAGCAAGGACCAGATTCTTGAGATCTACATGAACCAGATTTTTCTCGGCAACCGCGCCTATGGTTTTGCTGCAGCCTCCGAAGCCTATTTTGGCAAGCAGCTGAAGGACATCAGCGTGGCAGAAGCGGCCATGCTGGCGGGCTTACCCAAAGCCCCCTCGGCCTACAACCCCATCAGCAACCCCAAACGCGCCAAAACACGCCAGCTCTACATCATCCAGCGCATGCTTGAAAACGGCTTCATCACCCCCGAGCAGGCCGAACTCGCCACGCAAGAGGTGGTGAAGATCAGGTCCTCGGCCGACAGCGCCCAAGTGCACGCCGAATACTTCACGGAAACCGTACGTCAGCTGATTTACGCCCAGTATGGTGACTCCACCTACACCCGTGGGCTGAACGTCTACACCACGCTGCGGGCGGCTGACCAGATCGCTGCCTACCAGGCCCTGCGCCGGGGCATCATGAATTACGAACGCCGACAGGTGTACCGGGGCCCGGAGAAGTTTGTCAGCATGCCCCAGGACGCCCAAGGCACCGAAGATGTGATTGACGAGGCCCTTCTGGAGCACCCTGACAACGGTGATGTGTTGTCCGCCGTGGTGCTGGACGCCAACCCCAAGATGATCAAGGCGATCCGCCAAAACGGTGACATCGTCGAGATCACCGGTGACGGCCTCAAACCAGCACAATCGGGTTTGTCCGACAAAGCCCCCTCCAACATCAAGATCCGCCGGGGCGCGGTGATCCGCATTGTCCAGACACCCAAGTCCACCTGGGAGATCACCCAATTGCCTGAGGTCGAAGGCGCCTTTGTGGCGATTGACCCGCGGACCGGCGCGATCCGGGCACTGGTCGGTGGTTTTGATTTCGAGAAAAACAAGTTCAACCACGTCACCCAGGCCTGGCGCCAGCCGGGCTCCAGCTTCAAACCCTTTATTTACTCAGCGGCCCTTGAGAACGGGGTGACCCCAGCCACCATCGTCAACGATGGTCCGCTTTTTTTCAGCGCAGGCGTCACCGGCGGGCAGGCTTGGGAGCCCAAGAATTACGACGGCAAGTTTGAAGGCCCAATGAGCCTGCGACGCGGTTTGGCGCTGTCCAAGAACATGGTCTCGATCAGGGTTTTGCAGGTTGTCGGGGCACAACACGCCCAGGACTGGGTCACCCGTTTTGGTTTTGATGCGGAGAAACACCCGGCCTACCTGACGATGGCACTGGGTGCGGGTTCGGTCACCCCAATGCAGATGGCCACTGCCTACTCGGTGTTTGCCAATGGTGGCTACCGCGTCAACCCCTGGATTGTGTCGAGCATCACGGACCAAAAAGGCAGGGTTCTGGCTCAAACCCCGGTGCCTGTGCTTGACGAGTCGGTGCGGGCCATTGATGCGCGCAATGCCTTTGTCATGGACAGTCTGCTGCAGGAGGTGGCTCGTTCTGGCACGGCAGCCTCGGCACAAGCCAAGCTGAAGCGGCCTGACCTGTACGGCAAAACGGGTACCACCAACGACTCCATGGACGCCTGGTTCGCGGGCTTTCAGCCCAGCCTGGCGGCGGTGACCTGGATTGGTTATGACACACCGCGCAAACTGGGTAGCCGGGAAACGGGTGGTGGCTTGAGCTTGCCTGTGTGGATTGAGTTCATGGTACAAGCCCTCAAGAATGTGCCAGTGGCCGAGCTGCCGGTACCAGAAGGTGTGGTCAACATCGACGGTGAATGGTTCTTCAATGAATACACCCGATCCACCGGCATTGCCACGCTGGGGCTGGATGGCAGCGGCCAGGCGGCCAACACCCAGCAGGTGATTCCGATGCCGGCGGCGGACGAGAAAAAGAAAATCCTCGACCTGTTCAAAAACTAGACGTCCACCCGGCAACGGCCTGAAATCTAGCTCGCAGCAAACACCAGCGGGCTGCCTGATTGTTCGCTGGCAAAATGTGACAGTGAGGCAAAAAACTCGCCCTGGCCCTTGGTATCCATCCACTGTTTGCCATCAAATTGGTAGTGGTAACCACCACTTTTGGCGGCCAGCCAGATCTCCTGCAAGGGCTTTTGCAGGTTGATGACGATCTGGCTGTGGTTGGCAAACACCAGCGTCACCATGCCGCCGGTGCGCTGGTTGTCAATGTCCGCGTTGGTCGCGTCGTTGATGTGATCACAGCTGGCCTCCACGGCTTTGAGCACACGTTCCGCCTGGTCCATAAATTCAGCATCGTTCATTACAATTCCACATCATGTTGTTCCAACAAATTCTAGTCCGGGCCCTGGCTCTGTCAGCAGCAGTGTTGACACTGTCTGCCTGTGGTCAAACCGGCGCCTTGTACCTGCCCACACCCCCGGCAGGAGCCCATCGGGCCACGCTGCCCGAGTCCCTGATCCCCCAGGTCTTCTCGCGGCCCGCCGCCACACCGGACGCGGATGTGGCAAGCACCCCAGCCAAGGCCAGCAGCCAGCCTGTCGCCGCGCCCTGACCGGTCAAGGCGACGTCGGAGCCGTCACCGCACACTCCTTCATTGATAGCAATCAACCCTTTTACCTAAAGGGTCAGAGACCTTTTTCTCATATATTTGGCGGCACGCACCAGACGCCAGCCCAGCAAATAACCAAGGATGGCGGTGTACACCCACACCTCGGCCACATCGTTTTTGCCAGCACGCATCCAAAAAAAATGCAACAGCGCCAAGCCAGCCACGGCGTACACCAGCTGGTGCAGGCGCCGCCAGTGTTTGCCGCCCATCATGCGTACCACCCGATGCGGGGAGGTGAGGGCCAGAGCACATAGCAGCACAAAAGCCGCAAAGCCCACCAGAATGAAGGGCCGCTTCGGGATGTCGCGTGCGATGTCGCCCAGCTCAAAACCCATATCCAGCCAGCTGTAACACAGCAGGTGCAGGCTGGCATAAAAAAACACAAACAGTCCCAGCATGCGCCGCCAGCGCGCCAAGGCTGGCAACTGCAAACCGACACGCAAGGGTGTCAACGCCAGCACCAGACACAAAGCTCGCAGCGTCCAGTCGCCGGTGCTGCGCACCAGGGCCTGGGCCGGGTTCGCCCCCAACTGGTCAAAGACTGCCGCGCCCACCAGCACACACAGCGGCAGCAACATCAGCGCAAACAGCAGCGGTTTGCTCCAGGGGTGTAGACACAGCGCATTGACAGCTGCGGCCCAGCGCTGGATGGGCACCACAATCGCCATCAGAAGAACTTCTTGAGGTCCATGCCCGCGTACAGCTGCCCGACCTGGGCCTCGTAGCCATTAAAAAGCAGGGTTTTGCGCTTTTTGGCAAACAGCCCGTCCTCGCCGATCCGACGTTCTGTGGCCTGGCTCCAGCGCGGGTGGTCCACCGCCGGATTCACATTCGAATAAAAGCCGTACTCGCTGGCGGCGGCCTTGTTCCAGGCGGTCTGCGGCTGGTTGTCGGTGAAGCGGATTTTGACAATGCTCTTGCCACTTTTGAAACCATATTTCCAGGGCACCACCAGGCGCAGGGGTGCACCACTTTGTTTGGGCAAGACCTCGCCATACATGCCAAATGCCAGCAGGGTCAGCGGGTGCATGGCCTCGTCCAGGCGCAACCCTTCCACATACGGCCAGTCCAGCACCCGCGAACGTACTCCCGGCATGGTTTTGGGGTCGGCCAGTGTCACAAACTCCACATATTTGGCGCTGCCCAGCGGCTCCACCTTGCGGATCAGCGCCGACAGCGAGTACCCCACCCACGGGATCACCATCGACCAGCCCTCGACACAGCGCAGGCGGTAGATGCGCTCCTCCTGCGCACTGAGCTTGAGCAAATCTTCCAGCGCATAACGGCCCGGCTTTTTCACCAGCCCCTCGATTTCCACCTGCCAAGGGCTGGTGGGCAAAGCCTGGGCGTACTGCGCTGGGTCCGCCTTGTCGGTCCCAAATTCGTAGAAGTTGTTGTAGCTGCTGGCATCTTTGTAGTCGGTGACTTTCTCCATGGTCAATGCACCCGGCGTGGCGCTCTTGATGGCCGCCAGCGCAGTGTGTTTGCCAGGTGGCGCCCAGGCCTGCGCCAGCGCCTCACGTCCGGCCCAGCTGGCCAGCGCAGCACCTGCCGCCCCACTGGCCATGAGGCGGATCATGTTGCGCCGCGATTGGTAGGCCGCCAGCGGGGTGATCTCACTGGGGATGGGGTGCACAAAACCTTGTGAATTGCTTTTGATCAACATGCCGATGGTCCTTGGGAAAAGCGAATGGGGTGTCTGTCAGAAAGATTTACGCACAAATAGTTTCACCCCTGTTGGTCAAGGGTTGGTAAAGACACTGTGTACGCAGAACCCAAGTCGCTCAATTGCGGACGAAAAAAAAGCAGCCCACCCGTTGGCGGCTGCTTTTTGGGAGGGGCCAGCGGGCTTGTTCAAGCCCTGGGCGCCCGCAGCCTTACTTGAGGCTGGCCACGTACTCGGCCACGGCCTTGATGTCGCGGTCGTTGAGCTTGGCCGCCACACCGGTCATTTGCAGATTGTTGTTGCGCTCACCACTGCGGAAGGTGTTGAGTTGTGTCACCACGTAATTGGCTTGTTGGCCTTTCAGACGCGGGTACTGGGCCGGGATACCAGCCGCAGCCGGGCCATGGCAGCCAGCACAGGCCGGGATGTTGCGGTCCAGCACACCACCGAGGTAAATGCGTTTGCCCTGCGCAATCAGGTCGGCATCGGCGGCGGTGCCAGGGGCGGCCTTGTTGGTGGTCACCCAGTAGGCGATGTTTTTCATGTCCTCGTCACTCAACATCGCGGAAAAACCGAGCATGATGGCGTTTTGACGTTTGCCGGTCTTGAATTCTTGCAACTGTTTGACCAGGTACTCGGGATGCTGTTGGGCCAGCTTGGGGTAATCGGGTACCAAGGAATTGCCATCCGGTCCATGGCAGGCGACACACACCGCGGTAAAGCTGGCTTGACCCTTGGCCAAATCCGGCTTGGCTGCCGCAGCAGCCTCTTGCGCAAAACCAGACACTGCCGACATAGTCAGCGATGCAGCGACCAACACAGAGGAGATGAGCTTCATAGAGATCCCGGACAAGTCGTGAGTACAAAAACCACTTGATTCTACAATGCTCGATTGCTTTAGATTGCCCCCATGACCATTCAAACCAGCCCCGCCGACCCCAAATTGCCGAGCGTCGCCGCGCCTGTCACCACAGGCATCACCGCTGCCGAGGCGCTGGGCTGGATGCACACGGCCAAATTCCTGACAACCGCCCCTCAGCTGCATTTTTTGCCGCCCCTCAGTGTGCCTGAGATCGCTTTTGTCGGCCGCTCCAATGCCGGCAAGTCGACCTGCATCAACACTCTGACACAGCAGAAGCAGCTGGCGTTTGCCTCCAAAAAACCAGGCCGCACACAACACATCAACCTGTTTTCTTTGGGCAAGCAAGGCGTGACCGACGCGGTGCTGGCCGATTTACCCGGCTACGGCTACGCCGCTGTGCCCAAGCAGGACAAGATCCGCTGGCAACAGGTGATGGCCAACTATTTGGTGACGCGTGAGAACCTGAAAGCCATTGTGCTGATGTGTGACCCGCGCCATGGCCTGACCGAACTTGACGAGATCCTGCTCGACGTGGTGCGCCCGCGGGTGGAAGAGGGCCTGAAGTTTCTGGTGGTGTTGACCAAGGCTGACAAACTGACCCGCTCGGAGCAGACCAAGGCCCTGTCGATCATGAAATTGCAGGCCGGTGGCGGCGAAGTGAGGCTGTTTTCAGCCACCAAACGCCAGGGCATTGAGGACGTTGCCACCTTGCTGTGGCAGTGGGCACACCCCGAGGCCACCAGCGCTGCGGCTGCCGCCGCATCGATCAGTCCATCCAACTGATATCAAATCAATAGCTGCTAGCCCTTTGATCATAAGGGCTAGAGGCCAATTTATTGATAAAAGTCAACCTCGCCCGGCGGTCGATCCTTGAAGCGTTTGTGCACCCAGTAGTACTGCTCGGGCATGGTGTTGATGTAGGTTTGCAGCTCTGCGTTCATACGTGCCGTGTCGGCGGTGGCGTCATCACTGGGGAAGTCTGACCAGGCCGGCAACACCTCCACGCTATAGCCCGTGCGGGTCAGCCGCGTGATCACCGGCACCACCTTGGCGCGCCCGAGTTTGGCAAAACGTGACAGGCTCGGCACCGTGGCCGCACTCACCCCGTAAAACGGGACAAACACCGACTCATTGAGGCCAAAGTTCATGTCGGGCAGCAGGTACAGCGGGTCACCCGCACGCAGCGCCGCCACAATGCTCTTGACACCATCGGCGCGCCCAAACAGGTGGCTGCGGCCAAACCGCTGGCGACCGGCCAGAATCCAGGCGTCCATCAGTTTGTTGGTCTGGTCGGTATAAATTGTGGTGAAGTGGCGCGGCAACTGCTGGGTCAGCGCACTCCAGCCCGCATCCAGCCCGACAAAATGCGGCGCAAAAATCACCACCGGCTCGTTGCCAGCCAAGGCTTGTACATCACCCGTGAGCTTCAAACGCTCACGCACCCGCTGCGGCGCACCATGCCAGAGCCAGCTGCGGTCCAGCCAAGCCTGCGCAAAATAGACAAACATCCGCCGTGTACGCTGGCGGCACTCTGCATCGCTCAGTTGGGGAAAACACAGGCGCAAATTGGTTCTGACGATCCGTCGGCGCGGTACCACAAACAGATACAACAAAACACCCAACACCACCCCGAGCGCGCGCACCCAGGCCAGCGGCAAAGGAGACAGGGCGCGCATCATGAGCAAACTCAGACGGCTCAGCATGGGGCCGACTCCCGCCAGGGGCGTCGTGTCAACACCTGAGCCAATCCAACACAGGAACGCGACGGGCCGCGACAACAGATCGACAACACACAGAATCTTTTCATGAGGTATGGGCCGTTTCACGCGGTTGTTTGTAGCGCGCGTAGCCCCACAGATATTGGGCAGGGCACTGCGCAATCAGCCCCTGCATAGCCTGATTCACAACGGTAGCGGCCTGTGTTAGGTCAGGCGGCAAAGGGGCGTCCAAGGGCTCAACATGCACCCGAAAGCCACGCCCCCATGGCAACCGCTCACCCCAGGCCAGCAACACCGTGGCGCCAGTCTGTTGCACCAGCCGCACCGACAAGGTCATGGTGTACGCGTCACGTCCAAAAAACGGTGCCATCACCCCCATGCCAAGTGGGGGCACCTGGTCGGGCAGCAGGCCGACCGCTTCACCTTTTTTCAGCGCCTTGATCAGTTGCTTGACACCCGACAGGGTGGTGGGTGCAGTCAGCAGCCCCGGGCGCTGACGCGAGGCCATCACCATCGCCCGCAGCCAGGCCTGACGCGGCGGGCGAAACAACACCGTCATCGGCTTGGCGATCTGTCCATACCGCTGCGCATAGGCTTGAGCGGTGATTTCGAAGCAGCCCAGATGCGGCGTCAAAAAAACCACGCCAGAGCCCCGGGCCAGCGCAGCCTCCACATGCTGTTCACCATCCCACAGCACCGGAACCGGGCGCCCCAGCCACAAACGCGGCAACTCGGCCACCAACTTGCCACTTTCACCCACCGCTGCCAACCAGTCCGACCTGGCCATGCCGGCCTGGTCTGCACTGGCCACAAAGCGGCGCCGATAGATCCCTGATGCAGCAAACACCAGCCAACCGAGCAACCAGCCCAGCGCATGCAGCCAGCTCAGAGGCAGTCTGGACAGCAATTTGAAAAAAATGGTCATGGTGTGAGCTAAACTTGACACTGTCGCTGAGTTACGGAACTACTTGCAGGGCGACACACACAAGCAGCCGCCCCACACGGGTCGCCATTGTGCCTTGTCAACTCGTTGACATATCTGCTAAAGCGTTCGCCGAAAGCTCCCCAAGCCAAAAGCAACGCAAAAAGGTTGTTAACTTTTACTTAGGAGCTTTTTTCATGGCAAACGACTTTCTCTTCACCTCCGAATCCGTCTCTGAAGGCCATCCCGACAAGGTGGCGGATCAGATTTCCGACGCGATCCTGGATGCCATCTTCACCCAAGACCCGCGCAGCCGCGTGGCAGCCGAAACCCTGACCAACACCGGTCTGGTGGTGCTGGCCGGTGAAATCACCACCAACGCCCATGTCGATTACATCCAGGTCGCGCGCGACACCATCAAACGCATTGGCTACGACAACACCGAGTACGGCATCGACTACAAGGGTTGCGCGGTGCTGGTGGCCTACGACAAACAAAGCAATGACATCGCCCAGGGGGTGGACCACGCCAGTGACGACCATCTGAACACCGGTGCGGGTGACCAGGGCCTGATGTTTGGTTACGCATGCAACGAAACGCCTGAGCTCATGCCCGCGCCCATCTATTACGCCCACCGCCTGGTGGAGCGCCAGGCGCAGTTGCGCAAAGACGGCCGCCTGCCCTTTTTGCGCCCGGACGCCAAGAGCCAGGTCACCATGCGTTATGTGGACGGCAAACCCCACAGCATCGACACCGTGGTGCTGTCCAGCCAACACGCCCCGGAGTACAGCCTGGGCCACAAGATGACCGATGCCTTCTATGAGGCGGTGCGTGAAGAGATCATCAAGCCAGTGTTACCCAAAGAATGGCTGACCGAAGACACAAAATACCTTATTAACCCGACCGGCCGTTTTGTTATCGGTGGCCCGCAAGGTGACTGTGGTCTGACCGGTCGCAAGATCATTGTGGACACTTACGGTGGCGCTTGCCCGCACGGTGGCGGCGCCTTCAGCGGCAAAGACCCGAGCAAGGTGGATCGCTCAGCCGCCTACGCTGCCCGTTACGTCGCCAAAAACGTGGTGGCAGCCGGTCTGGCCCGTCAGTGCCAGGTGCAGGTGGCCTACGCCATTGGCGTGGCAAAACCCATGAACGTGACCATCTACACCGAAGGCACCGGCGTGATCCCGGACGAACAGATTGCCGCACTGGTGGGTCTGCACTTTGACCTGCGCCCCAAGGGCATCATCCAGATGCTTGACCTGCTGCGTCCGATCTACGAAAAAACCGCTGCCTACGGCCACTTTGGCCGCGAGGAACCCGAGTTCACCTGGGAGCGTACCGACAAAGCCGCCGTGCTGCGCGACGCGGCCGGTCTGTAAAAACGGTCCCTGAGCCCAGACCAACCCGCATGCAGCGCACCATCTTCACCACACCGGTGGTTAATGCGCTGTGTCGCTGGTTGTCACTGGCTTACCTCAAGCTGGCAGGTTGGCGGGTGTTGGGCAACTTGCCAGCAGAGGCGCAGCGCAGTGTGTTCATTGCAGCGCCACACACCAGCAACTGGGACCTGCCCTACACCTTGATGGTGGCGTTTGTCCTGCGGCTCAATGTGCACTGGATGGGCAAGGCCAGCATCTTCCGTTTTCCTTTTGGGGGTGTGATGCGCTGGCTGGGCGGCATTTCGGTGGACCGCTCCAAAGCCAACAACCTCGTCGCAGCATCAGCCAACGCCATTTGCAAGGCAAGTGGTGCGCTACAGCTGATCGTGCCCCCAGAAGGCACACGCAGCAAAACGCGTTATTGGAAAACCGGCTTCTACCACATCGCCCAAAGCGCCCAGGTGCCGATCGTGATGGCCTACATGGATTACAGCCGCAAGGTCAGCGGCCTGGGCCCCCTGTTTTACCCAACGGGTGATCTGGAAGCCGACATGCGCAGCATCAAGGCGTTTTACGCGCCGTTCAAAGGCAAGAACGCCACCCAGTTCCAGGCCGATTAAGCTGGCCGCCAAGAGGCCAGCAAATCCACAAAGTCGGGCAAAGGCAGGGGGCGACTGAACAGGTAACCCTGCAATAAATCACAGCGGTGCACCGTGCTTAAAAAGTAACGCTGGGCCTCGTTTTCCACACCCTCGGCCACCACTTTGAGTTTGAGGCTGTGTGCCAGACCGATGGTGGCAGCGCAGATGGCCACGTTGTTGTTATCTGACTCGATGTTGGCGACAAAGGATCGGTCGATTTTTAACTGGTCCAGCGGCAAACGGCTCAGGTATGCCAAGGACGAATAACCGGTGCCAAAGTCATCCAGCGAAAAGCCGACACCCTGGCCCTTGAGCTTATTCATCATGCCCACAATCTCATCAATGTTGCCGGCAAAAATGCTCTCAGTCAGCTCCAGCTTGAGCAGCTTGGCTTGGGCACCGGTACGCGCCAGTGTGGCCAAAACCTGAGCCGCAAAGTCGGGCGCCTTGAACTGCTGGGCGCTGACATTCACCGCCAACACCAAGTCCTTCATCTCGGGCTGATGAGCCCAGGCCGCCAGCTGCACACAAGCCTGCTCCAGCACCCACTGACCCAGCGGCAGGATCAGGCCGGTGCGCTCAGCGTGGGGAACAAAGTCCCCAGGGGGCACCAAACCGCGCTCTGGATGGTGCCAGCGCAACAAAGCCTCTGCCCCCACAATGCGCCCACTGCTGCCCGACACCTGGGGCTGGTAATACAGTTCCAGTTGTCCAGCCTGGATCGCCTGGCGCAGATCAAGCTCCAGCCGGGCATGGGACAGCGCCACCGATTCCATGACCGGGTCAAAAAAGGCGAAGGTGTTGCCCCCGAGGCTTTTGGCCTGGTACATCGCCATGTCGGCTTGTTTGAGCACATCATCCACCGATGTCTCTTGCCCGCCCAAAAACGTGACGCCCATGCTGGCCGTGCTGTAGAAGTCGGTGTGGGCGAACACATAGGGCTGGGCCAGCGCCTGGAGCAACTTCTGGCACACCAGCTCCACATCAACAGCCGCCAGCTCCTGGTTGCGAGCCTCGAGCTGCGGCAACAACACCACAAACTCATCGCCCCCAATACGTGCCACGGTGTCACACTGGCGCAGGTTGTCCACCAACCGGGCCGCCACCCACTGCAACAACTGGTCGCCACTGGCGTGCCCTTGGGTGTCATTGAGGGTCTTGAAGTTGTCCAGATCCAGATACAGCACCGCGCAGCAGCTACCCGAGCGTGCGCTGGCAGCGGCAGTTTGCTGCAAACGGTCGCGCAACAAGGTGCGGTTGGGCAGGCCCGTTAGCGGGTCAAAAAACGCCAGTTTCCTGACCTCCTCCTCTGCATGCTTTTGCGCCGAAATGTCAATGTAATTGCCGATGTAGTGGGTCACCAGCCCCTGCGCATCTTTGACCGAAGAAATCGACAACCACTGCGGAAACACCTCACCGTTTTTGCGGGTGGTCCAGACTTCACCCTGCCACTTCCCTGTCTGCTCGACGCTGGCCCACTGGGCGGCGTAGAAATCGGCGCCCAATCGGTCTGAGCGCAAGATAGCTGCGGGCCGCCCCACGATCTCCTGCGCGCTGTAACCGGTGGACTCGGTCAGCGCCTGATTGACACGCTGGACAATCCCATGGACATCGGCCACCAAGGTACTTTGCTGTGACTCAAAGGCGGTGGCGGCGATGCGCAACTCGGTGTCGGCTTGTTTGCGTTGTGTGATGTCAGTGCCCACACCGAGGTAACCGATGAACATGCCCAAGGCGTCAAACACCGGGTCACCGCTGACACTGACATACAAGGGGCTTGTGTTCGCGCCCTGGTGTGCCACCTCGAGGTCACGAAATGGCAGATGGGCATCCAGCACCGCCCGATGGGCCTGCCAGTCGTTGGTGCTGGGCACGATGGTGGGTACATCCCAGATCAAACGACCCAGGAAAACGGTTTGACAAAACACCGGGTCGGCGGCTTCGCGCGCACTGAAGGTCCGCTGGGTGAAGCGGTGCTGGGCGTCGCTTTCCCAATAAAAGTCGGACGACATTTCGGTCAGGCTGCGAAACCGGGCTTCACTCTCACGCAGCTGCGCTTCACTGGCCGTGAGTGCCTGGGTGCGCTCGGCCACCCGCTGGTCAAGCACCCGGTTGGCCTCTTCCAGCAAGGTTTTCTGGATGTTCAGAGAGCGCTGACCTCGTTGCACCACCGCCACCAGCACCACATACAGCAACACAAACACAGCGGCAATCAAACCACCCACCCGCCACAGGGTGTGTTCGATGCGCTGAATCAGTCGGGTGACATCCTGGTACTGCTCAAAAACAGCAACCAGTTGCCCGTTGTGCTGAACCGGCACATAACTCGACATCAGATCCACATTGAGCAGCACCCCCTCGGGGCCCGCAAACTGGTCGCTGTGGACCAGATCGCTGGCCACCTGGCCAGCACGTGCCGAGAGGAATCGGGCATGGCGACTCTTGTCCTCACCAATCTGCGCCGCTTCGGTCGAAAAAAGTGTCAGCCCCTCCAGGCTGTAGATCTTGACCTTGACAATGTCGGAGCTACGCAGCCAAGCCCTGAGTTTGGTGTTTAACTCGGCCACCTCAGGCAACGCCTGCAGGGCCTGGGGTGTTTTGCCAGCCGATATCTGTGTCAAACCTTGAATGTCCTGCTGCAAAAAGTTTCCCAGCAGTTGGGTCATACTGATGTTGCGCTCAATCGCCGTGCGCTCCATCTGGGCCAGCTCCTGCTGCCGGACCAGGGTTCCCAGCAGGACACCTGCCAACAACAACAGCCCAAAAGACAACAGGGGAAAGTAGCGGGTCAGGGTGAAGGCGCGCATCTTGATGCTGGCGTGATCTTTTGGGGTGACAGGGTGCAGATTACCAGCAATATGTCGGGTAAGGCGCCCCATTCACCGAGTATGCCCGGCTTTAATGGAAATCCCGGCTGCTGGTGGGCAAGTCACCCAGCAGCGGGGTCAGGTCGCGCAAATGGCCCGCCACCACATGGCAGACTTGGCCGCCACTGTCCACGTCGCGTTGCCAGGTGCCGTGCACCACCAGCAAGCGGGCATGCAACAACTCACTGCGCTGACGCTCTTTTAAGGCCTTCCAGACAATCACGTTGACAGTGCCGGTTTCGTCCTCCAGTGTGACAAAGGTGACCCCGTGCGCCGTGCCGGGACTTTGCCGCATGGTGACCAGGCCGCAGGTCCGCACCAGGCGGCCATGCGGCAAGACACGCAATTGACTTGCCGTCAAAAGCCTCAAATTTGATAGCTGATGACGCAGAAGGGATAAGGGGTGAGAGCGTAAAGTGAGCCCAACTGCCGCATAGTCAAAGCGCACCTCCTCGCTTTCGGACGCGGCGGGCAGCAGCAGCGGACTTTCATGGACTGGGGCCACACGCAAGAGCTCTGGTGCACGGTGCAAAGCACTGCTCTCCCAGACCTGCTGGCGGCGGTGGCCTGACAGGCTGACCAAGGCATCGGCGCTGGCCAGGGCGCTGAGTTCGGTTGTATCGAGCCCGGCTCGCAGGGCCAGGTCTTCGGTGCTGGTGAAAGGCTGGGTGAACCGGGCTTGTGTGATGCGGGTGGCCGCCTGCTGACTCAGTCCGCTGACCAGACACAGCCCCAGACGCACCGCAGGCTGTTGGCGCGGACCGGGTACCGAGTCCGCGGCGCCAGAAGGCGCCAGCACACACGCCCAGTGGCTGTGCAACACATCCACCGGCAACACCGTCACCCCATGGCGCTGGGCGTCCTGCACCAGTTGGGACGGGCCATAAAACCCCATGGGTTGGCTGTTGAGCAAAGCCGCCAGAAAACAAGCTGGTTCATGTTGTTTGAGCCAGCAACTGGCCCACACCAACAGAGCAAAACTGGCGGCATGGCTCTCTGGAAAGCCGTATTCACCAAAACCTTCGATCTGTTTGAAGATGTTTTCCGCGAAGGTTTCGTCATACCCGTTGTGCACCATCTGCTTGACCAGCCGATCATGGAACTTGTGGACACCCCCCTTGCGTTTCCAGGCGGCCATGGAGCGACGCAGATCGTCAGCCTCACCCGGTGTGAAGTCGGCGGCAATCATGGCGATCTGCATCACCTGTTCCTGGAAAATCGGAACCCCATGGGTGCGCACCAGGGCCGCCTTGAGCGCCTCGCTCGGGTAGACCACCTGGTCCGGGTGAACGCGGGCCTTCAGGTACGGGTGCACCATGCCGCCCTGGATCGGCCCCGGACGCACGATAGCCACCTCCACCACCAAGTCATAAAAGCAGCGTGGTTTGAGTCGCGGCAGCATGCTCATCTGGGCGCGGCTCTCGATCTGGAACACGCCCACGGTATCGGCACGGCAAATCATGCCAAAGGTGGCGTCATCATGCGCCGGGATGTCCTGCATGGCAAACGATTGACCGCGCCGGGTGCTGACCAGTTCAAGGCAACGGCGGATGGCGCTGAGCATGCCCAGGGCCAGCACATCCACTTTCAGCAGCCCCATAGCGTCCAGGTCGTCCTTGTCCCACTGGACCACCGAGCGATCCGGCATGGCCGCGTTTTCTACCGGCACCAGCCGGGTCAGAGGCCCCTGGGTGAGCACAAAACCGCCCGGATGCTGGCTCAGGTGCCGCGGAAAACCCTGAATCTGCGCACTCAGGTCCAGCCACAGCGCCAGCAGCTGCTCTGGCGGTGTGACAAAGTCCGGGCCCAACCGGTCCAACGCCGCCTGCAGCCGCTCGGACAACACGGTGCGTGAGTACATGCCGGGGTGCTCCCGCGCCAGCGCGGTGATCAAGGCTTCGTCGATACCCAGTGCCCGCCCTACATCCCGCAAACCACTGCGCGGCCGGTAGCTGCTCACCACCGCTGTCAGCGCGGCACGCTCACGCCCGTACTTGGTGTAGATGTACTGGATCACCTCTTCGCGGCGCTGGTGTTCAAAGTCCACATCAATGTCGGGCGGCTCGTGCCGTTCCCGGCTGATAAAACGCTCAAACAAGAGGCTGCTGCGCGCCGGGTCCACCTCGGTCACACCCAGGCAATAACACACGGCCGAATTGGCCGCCGAGCCACGCCCTTGGCACAAAATGCCCTGAGACCGGGCAAACGCGACGATGTCGTGCACCGTCAAGAAATACATCTCGTAATGCAGCTCGCTGATCAGCGCCAGCTCGTGGTCCAGTTGCTGCTGCACATCGGGGGGCACACCGGCCGGGTAACGCCGGGCGGCACCTTCCCAAGTGAATTGGCGCAGGGTCTGCGCCGGGGTCAGGCCCGGCAACACCGCCTCTAGCGGGTAGTGGTAACGCAGCTCGTCCAGGCTGAACGTGCAGCGCGCGGCAAGGCTGAGGGTATTGGCCAGCAGTTCAGGCGGGTAAAGCTGCAGCAGCCGCTCACGGGCACGCAAATGGTTCTCCGCGTTGGGCAACAAGGCCAAACCACAGTCGGCCAGCGGCTGGCCCTGGCGCACGGCGGTGACCACGTCCTGCAACGGTTTGCGTGAACGCACATGCATCAGCACCTCACCCACCGCCACCAGGGGCACACGCGTGAGCCGAGAGAGCTGGCTGAGTTTGTGCAACAGCACCCGGTCCCGGGTCTGCAGGAGCTGCGTCACGCCGAGCCAGAGATGTGTGCCAAACAGGCCTCTAGCCCTTATACATAAAGCGCTGGATGCTTCTAATGACATAGCATCTGACAGACACAGAATCACTTCACAACCACGCAAGTTGGCCCACGCCGGATCTGGCCAGCACACGTGGTACTGGCCCTTGGGCGCGCTGCGCCGCGCGCTTGTGATGAATTCACACAGATCACCCCAGGCGCCCAGATCACGCGGCAAGGCGATGAGGGTGAAGGACAGACCAGGCGAGTAGTCACCCAAAGGCACGGTGAAACCGGCACCAGGCAGCAGTTTGAGTCCACACTTTTTGGCTTCAAGGTGGGCCCGCACCACACCGGCCACCGAACACTCGTCGGTGATCGCCAGCGCCGCATAACCCAGCGCATGGGCACGTTCAACCAGTTCTTCGGGGTGGGAGGCGCCGCGCTGGAAGCTGAAGTTGCTCAGGCAATACAGCTCGGCATAAGCAGCGCCTGAAGGCGGCAGTGCTGCAGCCTGCGCCGAGGCAGGAGAAGACATGAACACCTCACAATACTGTTTTTAAATACAGTATTGTGAGGCTGTTTGGTTCAGGCGGATTTTTTGTTGTTTTGCAGGTCGTACCAGACGGCCAACAGCAAGACCAAGGCCTTGACCACCAGCTGGTATTCCGCACCCATGTTCATGAGTGACATGCCGTTGTTGATCACCCCCATCACCAGGCCACCAATGACCGAGCCGATGATGGTGCCCACACCACCGGTGGCACTGGCGCCGCCAATGAACACCGAGGAAATCGCATCCAGCTCAAACATGTTGCCAGCCTGCGGCATGGCCTGGTTCATGTAGGCGGTGAAGATCAGGCCGGAGATGGCGGCCATGACCCCCATGATGACAAACACATAAAACTCGACACGCTCGGCGTTGATGCCCGACAGTTTGGCCGACTTGGCATTGCCACCAATCGCGTAGATGCTGCGGCCAAACACGGTGTTGTTCATCATGAAGGTGAACGCAATCACCAGCAAACCGATGATGACAATCACATTCGGAATACCCCGGTCCATCGAGAACTTGTAGAACAGCCAGAAGATGATGACACCGATGAACACGTTCTTGACGATGAACAGCGACATCGGCAACACATCAAAACCCAGCCTTGAGCGGGTTCTGCGATTCTGGATGTCCATCACCACCATGATGAGCAGGAACACCACACCCACCACCAGGGCCAGCACTTTGCCATCCATGAAACTCGGTTCGATGAACCCGCTGGCCACTTTCTTGAACTCGTCATCCATCAGGCCCACCGGCTTGATGCTCGTGAGCACATAGGTCAGACCACGAAAGCCCAGCATGCCCGCCAGCGTCACAATGAAGGCGGGCACCTTCAGATACGCCACCCAATACCCTTGAAAGGCGCCAATGGCCGCCCCCGCCAACATACATGCGGCAAGCGACAGCAACATGCTGCCGTTGGTGGCGTTGTAGACAATGGCCGCCATGGCGCCGGTGAAGGCAACCGTGGCCCCGACCGACAAATCGATCTTGCCGGTGATGATGACCAGCACCATGCCGATGGCCAGCACCAGAATGTAGCTGTTCTGGATCACCAGATTGGTGATGTTGCGCGGGGTGAAGTTGACAAAATCTGTCATGAACCCGAAGGCCGTGAAGATGAGCAGCAAAACCATGTACATCGAGAAATGTTTCTGGTTCTGTTTGATGATTTTGAACATGATGGGTTTCGCTTGAATGATTTTTATGGGGCGTCCGACGAGTCACCGATGGGGGTTACGCCACCGCCAATTTCATGATGGCTTCCTGGCTGGCTTCTGAGGTTTTGAGTTCACCCTTGATGCGGCCTTTGTCCATCACATAGACGCGGTCGGTCATGCCCAGCACTTCCGGCAACTCCGACGAAATCATGATGATGCTGTTGCCCTTGGCCACAAAGTCATTCATGATTTTGTAGATTTCGTTTTTGGCACCTACGTCAATACCGCGTGTGGGCTCGTCGATGATCAGCAGCTTGGGCTCGGCCATCAGGCACCTGGCCAACACCACTTTTTGCTGGTTGCCACCACTCAAATTGCCCACAATCTGGTCGATGTTGGGGGTTTTGATGCGTAAGGCAGCGCGGTATTTTTCGCTCTCTTCGATTTCTTTGTACTTGTCGATCAGGTTGAAGCGGGACAAGCGCGGCAGCGAGGAATAGGTGCTGTTGTTCTTGATGGTCTGAATCAGGACCAAGCCCAGTTCCTTGCGGTCTTCCGAGACATAAATCATCTGGTGGGCAATGGCTTCCTTGGCGCTTTTGAACGCCACCTTCTGGCCATCGAACCAGATGTCACCCTCGACATTCGGACTCAGGGAGCGTCCGAAGATGGTCAGCATCAACTCGGTGCGACCCGATCCCACCAGACCCGCTAGCCCGACGATCTCACCATGGCGCACCTCCATCGAGGCGTTGTTGATGATGACGCGGTCGCTGAAAATCGGGTGTTTGACGGTCAGGTTGGTCAGTTTGAGGATGGGTTCACCAATCTTCGGCACACGCGCCGGGTACATCGAGGTCAGCTCACGCCCGACCATACATTTGACGATGTAGTTGATATCGACCTTGTGGGTCAACAAGTCCACCCGCTCCACCGTCTGGCCGTCGCGGATGATGGTGATCTCATCGGCAATCGCCATCACTTCATTGAGCTTGTGTGAAATCATGATGATCGTCACACCCTGCTCTTTCAGGCTCAACAACAGCTTGAGCAAATTGCTGCTGTCGTCTTCGTTCAAGGAGGAGGTTGGCTCGTCCAATATGAGCAGCTTGGCGTTTTTGGACAGGGCTTTGCCAATTTCCAGCAACTGCTGCTTGGCCACCGAAAGTTTGTTGACGGGTGTTGCCAAGTCCTCGTGCACACCCACCTTTTCCATCACCGCCTTGGCGTCGATGTAGGTTTGCTCCCAGTCGATCAACAAGCCTTTTTTGCGCTCATTGCCGAGGAACAGATTCTCGTAAATGGACAGATACGGTGACAGTGCCAACTCCTGATGGATGATGACAATGCCTTCATTTTCACTTTCCTTGAGGCTCTTGAACTTGCATTCCTTGCCTTCGTAAAGTACCTGGCCCTCGTAGCTCCCATACGGGTAGACGCCGCTGAGGACCTTCATCATGGTCGATTTGCCAGCACCGTTTTCACCCACGATGAAGTGGATTTTGGCGCGTGTGACCTGCATGTCCACACAGTCCAGCGCAACCACCGGACCGAAGGTTTTTCGCATGCCCTTGATATCTAAGATCTTGTCCATGGTTGTCTTTTGGATGGTCAGACCGGTGGTCAGCAGAGACAGCGCATTTTGACCATGCGCAGTCCGTATCCAACGACCTCATGCGCACATGCAGCTTCTGTCCTCATCGGAGGACCGTCGACTGCGCCTTGTGGGTACAAGACGCAGTCGCGTCTAACCACCCTTCAGTGGGTGACTACTTGGTGCCTTTGGCCACAGCGTCAGCTGTGTAGAAACCGCTGTCAACCAACTCCTTGGTCAGGTTGTCTTTGGTCACCGCCACAGGCTCCAGCAGGAAGGACTTCACAACCTTCTTGCCGGTGTTGTAGGTGGTGGTGTCAACACGGGCTTTCACCGTCAGCGTGGGCTCAGCAGCACCCTTGATGATGCTGTCCACCGCTTCGGCCGTACCCTTGGCCAGCACACGGGTGTCCTTGAAGACGGTCATGGTCTGTTTGCCTTCCATGATCCACTTGGCGGACAACAACTCACCGTCTTGGCCGGTGATCACAGGCAAGGTCTTGTATTTGCCATCTTGCTCCAGCGCACCAATGATGGAGCGTGCCAGTGTGTCGTTGGGTGCCAGCACGGCATCCAGCTTGACGGACTTGCAAGCGCCGGACAGCAGGGTTTCCATACGTGCCTTGGCCTTGTCGGCAGCCCAGCCTTCGGTCGTGATCTTGGACCAGGTCGCGTCTGCAGAATTGGTGGGCGCTGGGCCACAAATCTTCAGGGCGCCACTGGTGACGTATGGCTTCAGGACATCCATGGCGCCGTCAAAGAAGAAGCGCGCATTGTTGTCGGTGGGAGAGCCGGCGAACAGCGTGATGTTTTTGCCCTTGGCGGTATCCAGCGCCAGACCGTCCTTGATGGCCTGACCTTGCAATTGGCCGACCTTGAAATTGTCGAAAGTCAGGTAGTAGTCATACGCATCGGTACCGGTGATCAGGCGGTCATACGAGATGACCTGGACACCGGCCTTTTTCGCAGATTCCACAGCCTGGGCGGCGGCTTCGGTCACCGAACCCACCACAATGGCTTTGGCACCCTTGGTGACCATGTCTTCGATCTGTTTGTTTTGTTTGGACTGGTCAGCGTCAGCAAAGGCCACATCCACCTTGTAGCCCATGGCTTCAAGGTCTTTTTTCATGTATTCGGCATCACCGACCCAACGCTCGACGTGTGTTTCAGGAATGGCCAAACCAACCAGGACAGCGGGCGCAGGGGCCGCTGCGGGAGCTGCCGGTGCGGGTGCAGGGGCCTCCTCTTTTTTGCCGCAAGCGGACAAACCCATAGCGGCAGCAATCAATGTCAAGGTGAAAACACTCTTTCTCATATCAATCTCCTGGTAAATATTTGCACATTCAAAAACACACTTCAAAATGACCGTCTGTTCCTGTCTCCCGTGAGCGCCTTGTCAGCTTCGGCAAAACACCGTCACTCAAAGAAAACACTCACAAGATGACCCATCACAGGGGCTGCTGATTAAACACCAATCTGTTCAAGCAGCGACCCCGCAAAGATCAAACAAACCGGTTCACCAGATTTTCCAGATACTCTTGCCGTGCCGACACGGGCAACACATCGCGGTTGTCCTGCAGCACCTTGTCAGCCAGTGCATCCAGGCTGGTTTTACCGGCCAACACATCCTGCGCCCAGGGCTGGCTCCAGCCCGCGTAGCGCTGCGCCACCACCTCTGCCAGACGCCCGTCCTGAATCATTTTTTCGGCAGCAAGCAGAGCCCGGGCGCAGACATCCATGCCACCAATGTGACCATGGAACAGGTCCGCCGCGTCCAGTGACTGGCGACGAACCTTGGCGTCAAAGTTGCAACCACCGGTCTTGAAACCACCGGCTTGCAAAATGTAGTAGAGGGTTTGCGTCAGCTCAGGCACGTTGTTGGGGAACTGGTCGGTATCCCAGCCCAGCTGCGGGTCACCGCGGTTCATGTCCAGGCTGCCGAAGATGCCCAGCGCCAAAGCGGTGGCCACTTCGTGTTCGAAGCTGTGGCCAGCCAAAGTGGCGTGGTTGGCTTCGATGTTGACCTGCACCTCTTTTTCCAGACCGGCGCGGGCCAGCAGGCCATAGACGGTGGCGGTGTCAAAGTCGTACTGGTGCTTGGACGGCTCTCTGGGTTTGGGCTCAATCAGGATCGCACCCTTGAAGCCAATCTTGTGTTTGTATTCCACCACCATGTTCAGGAAACGCGCCATCTGGTCAAACTCATGCGCCATGTTGGTGTTGAGCAGGGTCTCATACCCTTCACGCCCACCCCACAACACATAGTTTTCACCACCCAACCGCAGCGTGGCGTCCATCGCGTCGCGCACTTGCGCTGCCGACATGGCAAACACCTCTGGATTGGGGTTGGAAGCGGCACCGGCCATGAAACGGCGGTGGCTGAAAAGATTGGCCGTACCCCAGAGCAATTTCAGCCCGGTGCGTTCCTGGTGCTTCGCCAGAATGTCCACCATGTGCAAGAAGTTGCTGCGGCTCTCTTGGGGCGTAGCGCCCTCAGGTGCCACATCACGGTCATGGAAGCAGTAATAGGGCGCGCCCAACTTGCTGAAAAAGTCAAACGACTCTTCGGCTTTTTTCTCAGCCAGTTGCAATGCGGTGCCACCTTCAAACCAGGGCCGCTCGAAGGTGCTGCCGCCAAACGGGTCAGAACCGGTCGAACAGAAACTGTGCCAGTAACAGACTGCAAAACGCAGCTGCTCCTTCATGGACTTGCCAAGCACGATCTGCTCTGGGTTGTAGTGACGAAATGCCAGGGGGTTCGTGCTGTCCACACCTTCATAGCGGATCGGCGCGATGTCTTTGAAATAGCTTGCCAAGTCAGTTCTCCAGAAATTAAACAATGTGCCTGCCGTCTGATAGCTACCTCTGGCAGGCGCGGGTTGCAAAAGCGGGTTTGTCGCGCGATTGATCGCCTCGAAAAAATCCATCCACACTTGCCAAAAACCCAGACGTCATTCGCTTTTAGTTCGAACAACGAATTAATTCTATTTTTTTGATCACTGATAAATATAGGTGTAAACCCTAGTACGTCATTTTTGAGAGATCCAGAGCCTCAGACGCGCAAAACCTCTGCTTTTGGTCATTTTTTGAGGCTTTTGCCTCTGTTTTTGCCAAGCAACAACTTCCGACTCGCTCATCATGGCCGCATTCAAAGGGCAAGCGCAACAAACATCCATCTTCAGGGTAAACCCTGATGTCTTATGATGGCCAATCAAAAGAAAATAGTTCATCAATCAAACTAATACCAAGATACCGGCCACACATCGCTTCCGATGGTGGCTCACCTCTGCAGCTCCCGGTGAACTCTGTCATGTCAACTTTGCAAACACAGGTCGAATCGCCATCCCAACACAAATGGACCACCCAGCCAGCCAATGTGGCCCGGTGCTGCAGCTATTCTGGCGCGTTGGTATGACTGTCGTGTGGCATCACAGCGCAGCTTGCAGGCACCCATCTGAGCGGGCGAACCGCTCACACCAGGATGGTCGGCCATGAAAACCACCGGTGACCAGCAACTCGTTAAACGCATCAACCGCAGCGTTTTGCTCAGACTGCTGCGCATTCAACCTGGCTCATCGCGTGCGCAACTGGCCCAGGAAAGTGGACTCACCAAATCAACCGTCAGCTTGCTGGTGCGTGAATTGATTGATGAGGCCTGGATCACCGAGAGCGACACCGTGAACGCCAAAGGCGCGGGTCGCCCCTCCACCCCGCTGCAAATTGATGGTCGCACGCGGGCTCTGGTTGGTGTGGAAGTGGCGGTCGACGTGTTGCGGGTCGCTTGTGTCAGCCTGGCTGGAAAAATCCTGTGGTCCACCGAGGAACCCAGACAGGGCATGGAGCCGGTCGAGGTGTGCCAACAAATCGCTTGCCTGGTCGCCCGAGCCCATGAGCTGTTGCTGTCATGGGGTTTGCAATTGACGGGGCTCGGTGTCGGGCTGCCGGGTGCGTTTGACGAAACCACCGGCAAGGTGCACTTTGCGTCCAACCTGGGCTGGTGGAATGTAGACTTTTTACCCCTTTTCACCGCCGCGCTGGCACAGGTGAACCTGCCCCCGATGCCGGTGTACGTGCAAAACGAGGCCGACACGGCCGCGTTGAGTGAATACGAGTTTGTCGAAGGCCACGCCAGCGATTCGCTGATTTTTGTCACCTGCGACGTGGGGGTCGGCGCGGGCATTGTGCTCAATGACCGGCTGTTCACCGGCCAGTACGGTGGCGCCGGTGAAATCGGGCACGGCATCCTGCAAATCAACGGTCCCCTGTGCTCCTGCGGGCGCCGCGGTTGTGCGGAGACCTTCTTTGGCGCGCGCATCCTGGACAAGCTCACCGACCCCAGCAGTGGTGGCAACTATCTGGGGGTGGTTTTGGCCAACCTGTGGACCACGTTTGACCCCAGCGTGCTGATTGTGGGAGGCCCCTCGTGTGCCAAGTACCCGGGCTTGATCACCCGCGCCCAGGAAACCCTGAAAACCTATTCTGACGGTGCCCGCATGCCTGCCCCCCCGGTGCGCCCGGCGCGTTACGGGCTGCTGGCCTCGGCCGTGGGCGCGGCGGCGCTGGTGTTACACCGCCAGCTCAGGCCCATGCAAGCACCCACCGGTTATGCCACCAATGTGGCCTACGACGCCACCCACCCCTAAACCCAACCCCTCTGGAGCAATCTTCATGTTTCTCGGTATCGATATCGGCACCTCAGAAGTCAAGGCCGTCCTGCTTGACAGCTCACACCGCGTCATCGGCTCGGCAGGCTCGGTGCTCAGTGTGTCCCGCCCGCACCCGGGCCACAGTGAGCAAAACCCGCACGACTGGTGGAGCGCCACCCAGGCCGCGCTGGGCGAACTGCGGAAAACCCATCCCGCTGAATATGCCGCCGTGCGCGCCATCGGCCTGTCCGGGCAGATGCACGGTGCGGTGTTGCTGGACGCCCAAGACCGCGTTCTGCGCCCCGCCATTTTGTGGAACGACACCCGGTGCGCCCAAGAGTGTGTGGAAATGATGGCCGAGCTGCCGGAACTCGCCCAACTCGGTGGCAGCCTGGCCATGCCCGGCTTCACCGCCCCCAAATTGCGCTGGGTGGCGCGCCATGAACCCGAGGTGTTCAAACAAATCGCCAAAGTGCTGCTGCCCAAGGATTACGTGCGCCTGATGCTCACTGGTGACTACGTCACCGACATGTCCGACGCCAGCGGCACCCTGTGGCTGGACGTGCAACAACGCGCCTGGTCCGACAAACTGCTGGCCCTGACCGGCTTTACCCAAGCCCACATGCCGCGTCTGGTCGAAGGCAGCCAGGCCAGTGGCACGCTGACTGCTGAGGTCGCCCAGTTGCTGGGCCTGTCCAAGGACGTGCTGGTGGCCGGTGGCGCAGGCGACAACGCCGCCAGCGCGGTCGGCATGGGCGCGGTTCAGGCCGGGCAAGGTTTTCTGTCGCTAGGCACCAGTGGTGTGTTGTTTGTGGTGACCCCGTCTTACCAGCCCAATGCGGCCAGCGCCACCCATGCGTTCTGCCACGCGATGCCGGGGCAATGGCACCAGATGAGTGTGATGTTGTCTGCTGCCAGCGCGCTGCAATGGGTGACCCACTTGCTGGGCGTGGCCAACGAAGGCGCGCTGGCCAACCAGGCCGCCTCGCTGACGCTGGCCGAGCGCGCTGCGGCTCCGCTGTTCTTGCCCTACTTGGCAGGTGAGCGCACCCCCCACAACGACGCCAATGTGCGCGGCAGTTTCCATGGCCTGAACTTTGAGACCGACGCCACCCGCCTGGGTTATTCGGTGATCGAGGGTGTGAGCTTTGGCCTGAACGACGGCCTGGCCGCCCTCAAGGCCGCTGGCAGCACGGTGCAACGCCTGTCCCTGGTGGGCGGCGGCTCTCGCAGCGCCATGTGGGCCCAGCAACTGGCGTCCATCCTCAACATCGAGATCGTCACCCACGCCAGCTCCACCGTCGGTGGTGCGCTGGGTGCCGCACGCCTGGGCTGGCTGGCCACCGGTGCCGACCCACACGCGGTGTGTCTGACCCCTGCCGTCGAAGCCACCTACACCCCTGACGCCGCTGAGCAAGAGGTGTTGATGCCGCGTTATGCGCAGTTCAGGGCTTTGTACAAACGCTGATCGGCACATCGCCACAAAATTGGCACCAATCCCAGGTAAATTCTGGGCTTGGTGCTATTTTTTTGGAAGTTTCCATCAACCGCGGGTCAGTCACATGCCGTCCACTTTTGCTGCGAGCGTGATGATTCAAGCACCTTGTTGATGAAATACACGCCACGCGCGCCGTCTTCCACCCGTGGGTAATCCGCCGTGGTGGCCTGGTTGCCGTCCAGCCTGGCGCGGATATCCGCGGCCACACCCAGGTAGATGTTGGCAAAGGCCTCAATAAACCCCTCGGGGTGCCCGGTCGGCAGCCGGGTGGCCTGGGTGGCGGCGGCGCACAGCCCGACCGAGCCACGTGTCAGCAACCGGGCCGACTCACCCAGGGGCGAAAACCACAGCTGGTTGGGCTGTTCCTGGCGCCAATCCAGGGTGCCGGTGCTGCCAAACACCCGCAGGCGCAAGTCGTTTTCACAGCCCACACAGATTTGCGAAGCCACCAGCACAGCTCGCACCCCACCACGCAGGCGCAGCAAGAGGTTGACGTCATCGTCCAGCGTGCGCCCGGCGCCCAGGGTGCCGAGGTCGGCGCAAATGGCCTCGACCTCCAGCCCGGTCACGCTGGCCAGCAGGTTCTCAGCGTGTGAACCAATGTCGCCCAAGGCACCCGCCAGGCCACTTTGGGCCGGGTCGGTACGCCACTGCGCCTGTTTGTTGCCAGTCGCTTCCACAGCGGTGGCCAGCCAGCCCTGGTGGTACTCGACGATGACCTTGCGCACCGCCCCAATCACACCGCTGCGCACCATCTCACGCATCTGGCGCACCATCGGGTAACCGGTGTAGTTGTAGGTGACGCCAAACACGGTGTTCTGGCGCGCCACCGCATTCACCAAGGCCTGCGCTTGCTCCGGGGTGTGCACCAGCGGTTTGTCACACACCACATTGAACCCGGCGTCTACAAAAGCCTGGGCCACCGGGTAATGCAGGTGATTGGGTGTCACGATGGAGACAAAGTCGATGCGCTCCTCGGGTGGGCGTCTGAGTTCGTCAGCCAGCAGGTCTTGCCAGCTGCCGTGGTTGCGATCCTCGGCCAAAAACAGGTCGCGGCCCGAGGCGCGGGCCTTGTCCGGGTGACTCGACAAGGCAGCAGCGACCAGTTCAATCTGGCCGTCCAGCGCAGCGGCTTTGCGGTGCACCGCGCCGATAAAAGCATCGCGCCCGCCGCCCACCATGGCGTAGCGCAGTTTTCTTGAAGCTGCGCTCATGATCTGTCTTTGGCAAAAACCGCGTCAAACGCCCCGGCTGCGGGTTTGAAGTCCAGCCTTTTGCAGAACGCAGCACTCTCGGTAGCGCCGTGCACCCGGTCCATACGACTATCTTCCCACTCCACACTCAAGGGGCCGGTGTAGCCAATGTCGTTGAGCGCCACGATGATCGATTCAAAGTCCACCATCCCACGTCCGACACTGCGGAAATCCCAGTGGCGCCGGGCATCACCAAACGAGGTGTGCCCGCCAAAAACACCAACCGAGCCATCCCCCCTGCCCCACCAGACGTCTTTCATGTGCACGTTGTGGATGCGCTCCGGGAAGGTGCGCAGGAAACGGACATAGTCCACCCCCTGGTAGGCCAGATGGCTGGGGTCGAAGTTGAAGCCAAAGCGCCGGTGGCCTTGCACCGCCGCCAAGGTGCGCTGGCTGGTGGCGATGTCAAAGGCGATTTCGGTGGGGTGCACCTCCAGGGCGAAGTTCACACCTTCTTTGTCAAACACATCCAGGATCGGCCCAAAACGCTGGCCAAAGTCGGCAAAGCCTTTGTCCCAAAACGCCTGGGACGTGGGCGGAAAAGCGTACAGGCTGTGCCAGATGGACGAGCCGGTGAAGCCAGTGACGGTTTTGACACCAAAACGGGCCGCTGCGCGCGCTGTGTCCTGCAACTCGGCGGCAGCGCGCTGGCGCACGCCTTCTGGATCACCATCCCCCCAGACATGGGCTGGCAAGATCGACTGGTGGCGCTCGTCGATCAGGTCACACACCGCCTGCCCCACCAGATGGTTGCCGATGGCCAGACACTGCAGGCCGTGGCTGGCCAACAGGTCACGTTTGTCTTTCACGTAACCGGGCGACGCCAGCGCCTGCTGGACGTTGAAATGGTCGCCCCAGCAGGCCAGCTCCAGCCCGTCGTAACCCATGCTTTTGGCCAGCGGCGCCAGCTCCTGCAGGGGAACATCGGCCCACTGGCCAGTAAACAGTGTGACGGGGCGTGCCATGACCGAACCTCCTTATGCTATACAGGGTATAGCTGCTAGCCCTCTATTTATAAGGGCCAGAAGCCGTTTTTACCTAAAACTCAGAACGGCGAATCCGGGAAGTAGAACTGTGCCGCGTTGTCCTTGGTGATCAGCACCGAGGGGATGATGTAAGTGGCTGGCAGCTTCTCACCTTTGAGCCGGGCCTCGGCGGTGAGTTTGATCGCGTCGTAGATGAACTTGGGCGAATAGGACACATTGGCCTGGATGCGCGGGTCTTTGCCGTCCATCAGGGTTTTGATCATGCCCTTGGCACCGGCGCCACCAAACACGATCTTGATGTCGATGCGTTTGGCCTGGTCGATGGCTTTGAGCACACCCACGGCCATGTCGTCATCAGCGGCCCAAACTGCGTCGATCTGTTTGAAGCGGGTCAGGTAGTCCTGCATCACCTTGAACGCGTCGTCGCGGTTCCAGTTGGCGTATTTGGCGTCCAGCAGTTTCATGTCGGGGTGGGCTTTGAGCACGCTGTTGAAGGCGTCCATGCGTTCGTTGTCCAGTGTGGTGGCAATCCCGCGCATTGCCACCAGGTTGCCCTTGCCACCCATGGTTTTGGCCAGGTATTCGGCCGGAATCTTGCCAAACGCGGTGTTGTCACCCGAGATGTAGGCGTCTTGTGCGCTGGTGTCGGTCAGGCCTCGGTCGACCACGGTGACATACACACCTTTGCCCTTGACCTGGGCCACTGGCTTGGTCAGCGAGGCCGATTCAAATGGGAAGATCACCAGCGCATTGATCTTGTTGACGGTCTGCAGGTCTTGCAGTTGGTTGGCCTGCTCGGGTGCACCGGAGGCGGTCTTGACGATGACCTGCAGGTCGGGGTGGGCTTTTTCCAAGTCCTTCTTGGCCTGGTTGGCCCAGAACACGATGCCGCCGGTGAAGCCGTGGGTGGCAGCCGGAATGGCCACACCCAACACCACTTTCTCTGCCGCAAAACTCGGCGCACTGGCCAGGGCCGCCAGGGCCACTGCGGTCAAGGCTAATCTACGGGTGATGGTTTTCATGTTGACGATCTCCTGAGGTTGGAAAAAAGTAGCGTCCTGCTACCGGGGTTGGAAAAATGGCAAACGGGTCAGCGCCGGCCTCGCTGCGTGAAAGCCACGCCGACGATCACAAAGCCCTGCACCGCCGCGTTGAGGTAAACGCTGATGATGCTGGTCAGATTCAGGATGTTGCTGATCACCGAGAGCAGCACCGCACCCACCACCGTGCCGGTGATGCTGCCCGCGCCGCCCTTGAACGAGGTGCCGCCAACGATGACCGCCGCGATGGCTTCGAGCTCCCACAACAAGCCGGTGGTGGGGGTGGCCGAGCCCAGGCGCGGCACATACAGCAGGGTGGCAATGCCAACACACACGCCCAGCAACACATAGGTCAGGATCTTCACCCGGTCCACATCCACAGCGGCATAACGCGCCACCTGCTCGTTGGAGCCAATCGCTTGCACATACCGGCCAAAAGCGGTGCGATTCAGGATGAGCCCCCCCAGCAGCGCCACCACCAGAAACACCAGCACCGGGATCGGGATGCCTGCCACGCTGGCGTAATAGACCGGGCTGTAAACGTCGCTCAGGTCGTTGTCCAGGGTGATGGCGCCGCCGTTGGAAAAATAGGTCAGGTAGGCGCGGTAAATGCCCAGGGTGCCCAGCGTCACGATGAAGGGTTCGATGTGTCCCTTGGTGATCAGCAGCCCATGCGCCAGGCCAAAGGCCGCACCCAACAGAATCGCCAGAGCCATGCCAATCACCACCACCATCACCGGCGACAAGCCCATGGGTGCCAGCGCGTTCATCGTCAGGATGATGCTGCCCGCAATCAACGCCGCCATCGAGCCGACCGACAGGTCGATACCACCCGAAACGATGACAAAACACATGCCCACCGCAATGATGCCGATGAAGGCGGTGCGGGTCAGCACATTCATGGCGTTGTCCAGGGTGGCGAAATTGCTGTTGAGCCAGGTGCCGGCGATACACAGCAGCACCAGGCCAATCACCGGGCCCAGGCCCTGTAAACGCCCCAGCCAGGGGGTGGCGGCCGGCACTGTGGGCGCGGCTTTAGTGGGTTCCTGTGGCATGAGTGATCAACTCCTGTTCGGTTAACTGGTTTTCTTCAAGCACGGCCTGCAGACGGCCATTGCGCATCACGACCACGCGGTGGCACAGGCCGATCAGCTCCAGCAGCTCACTGGAAATGACAATGACGGCCAGCCCCTCGCGGGCCAGGCGCTGGATCAGCGTGTAGATGTCGCTTTTGGCGCCCACGTCCACACCCCGGGTCGGTTCGTCCAGCACCACCACCTTCGGGTTTGGGTGCAGCACCTTGGCCAGCGCCAGCTTCTGCTGGTTGCCGCCTGAGAGCGACGAGGCGATGGCGTTCAGGCTGCCGGTGCGGATGCCGTAGTCGTCCACAGCGGTTTGGAGCGCGGCTTTTTCAGCCGTGATGTCCAGCAGCGGGTGGGCGTAGCGCTGCAAGGCCATCAGCGTCAGGTTCTCGCGCAGCCCCAGGTTGACATGCAGGCCTTTGCCCTTGCGGTCTTCACTGAGGTAAGTCAGACCCTGCTGTGCGGCAGCGCGTGGGCTGCGTAAATCGACCACCCTGCCTTGCAATTCAATCTGTCCGGCGCTGCGTGGGCGCAGGCCCAGTAGACCCTCAAACAGCTCGGTGCGCCCGGCGCCCACCAGTCCGGCAAAACCCAGGATTTCACCCGGATGCACCTCAAAACTCACGTCTTCGGCCCAGCCCGGCACCGTCAGGCCGGTGACTTTGAGCACTGGCTTGGCAGCGGACAAATGTGGCGCCTTGGGCGGGTACAGGTTGGCCAGTTCGCGCCCGACCATCAGGCTGGCCATCTGCTGGCGCGTCAGATTGGCCGTGTCTTCGCGGGCCACAAACTGGCCGTCGCGCATCACCACCACCTCGTCGGTCACCTGCTGCACTTCGTCAAGCTTGTGCGAGATGTAGACCAGGGTGACGCCATCGGCCTTGAGCTGCGCCATCAGCGCAAACAGGCGTTTGGTCTCGCCCGGGGTCAGGGTGGCGGTGGGTTCGTCCATGATCAGCAGGCGGGCCCGGCGCAACAGGGCGCGGGCAATCTCCACCAACTGCTTTTCCGCCACGATCAGGTTGCGCACGCGGGTGGTCACGTCGGCTTGTAAACCAACCTGGGCGATGGCCTGGGCGGCTTCGGCCTGCATGCTGGCGTCGTCGAGCAGCCAGCCGCGTTTTTTCTCGTGGCCCAGAAACATGTTCTGAGCAATCGTCAGGTCGTCGGCCAGGCTGAACTCCTGGTGGATCAGCACAATGCCCTGTTCCTCGGCCTGGCGCGAGCTGGCAAACACCATCGGCTGGCCGTTGATGCGCATGCTGCCGCTGCTGATCGACTCAAAGCCAGACAGGATTTTCATCAGCGTCGACTTGCCAGCGCCGTTCTCACCAATCAGGCCCACGGTGCGCCCGGCCTGCAGCTTGAAACTCACTCCGTGCAGCACCTGCACCGGGCCAAATTGCTTGACCACCTGGTCAAACTCGACATCCACACTCATGCGGTTTTCCCCTTGCGTTTGAGCGTCTCTTGCATGGCCAGCACCCCGGCGCCCACCAGACCTGCCTGCTCCGCCAGCGGGGTGTACTGGATCTCCAGGTGCCGGGTCGACAGGGCCAACGAGCGCTGGTAGACACTTTGCCGCACCGATGCCAACAGCAGCGGGCCCATCCGGGTGATGCCACCACCAATAAACACGTGTGAGGGGTTGAAGAAGTTGACCACCGAGGCCAGCATTTGACCAATCAGGTTGCCGGTGTGCTGGATGATGTGGTTGGCCGCCGCGTCGCCGTTGCGGCTGGCCTGGCCAACGTCTTCGGGGGTGATTTGCCCTTTTTCCGCCAGGCAAGCCGCCAAAAGATCACTTTGGCCCGACTGCGCTGCCTCGGTCGCCAGGCGGGAGATGGCCGGGCCAGCGGCCATGGTTTCCACACAGCCCAGGTTGCCACAGTGGCAGCGCGGCCCGGCGGTATCCACACAAATGTGGCCCACGTCACCGGCCGAGCCGTTGGCGCCCCGGTACACCTCGCCATGGCAAACGATGCCGCAGCCAATGCCGGTGCCCACTTTGATGACCAGAAAGTTTTGCAGGCTGTGCTGCAGGCGCCATAACTCACCCAGCGCCATCAGGTTGACGTCGTTGTCCACAAACACCGGGGCGCTGTAGTCCTCACGCAGGTAGTCGCGGATCGAAAAGCCGTCCCAGTTGGGCATCAGCGGCGGATTGACCAGCTGGCCACTCTCAAAATCGATTGGCCCCGGCACCCCCACACCAATGCCGATGACCTGTTTGGCGGTGGCACCACACTGCGCCAGCATTTGCCGCATCAGCACCCGCACCCGCGACATGACATCACCCGGGCCGCGTCGCACATCCAGGGGCTCGGCAATCTGGGCCAGCACAGTTAAATCGGGTTTCATCACCGCCAGATCCAGACTGGTGGCACCCAGGTCCACACACAACAACACACCCAGCCCGCCGCTGAGTTGAAGCGTCTCGGCGCGGCGTCCACCGTTGGAGTTGAGCAGCCCAACCTCATCCAGCAACCCCTGATCGAGCAGGGAGGCCACCAGGCTGTTGGTCTTGCTTTTTGAATAGGCCAGCCGATGCGACAGTTCATAACGAGACACACCCGCCGACCAGAAAATGGTTTGCAGGATGCTGATCTCGTCAACAGACAGTGTGTCCCAGTGCGCCAAAGTTTGTCTCCTATCGGCTCTGGCCCCATTCTTGTGAGGCTCCGATAGATCATAGGATCACCACTTAGGCTAAACAAGGCCTAAGTTAGACCTAAATTTGGCCAAAGATCAAAAACACCCGAACCCGTACCTGGGGCGAAAGCCTCCCGGCCAAGTCAGCCAAACACCCCATGCAAAAACCAGGCGGGCGCAGCACTGCTCAGCCGCTCGCGATAGATCCACAACAGCGGTGAGCTGGGGCTGCGCGCCACAAAGTAGTCGCGCAAAACAACGGGGCCAGAGGGCGGGGGTGCCTCGCCAGCAATCTGGGGTTGTGGTCCGGGGTCAGGGCGCTCAGCAGACGGCCCGGTTGGCCGCAGCACCGCCCACCAGGCGGCCTCCAGCCGCTGCGGCCCCGCCAGCAGGGTCAGCGGCCCCTGGTAATGCGGCTGCTGCTGGACCACCCGCAGCGGCAAAGGCTCGGCCAGCAGCCAGGTGGGGAACAGGGCCGTGGCCCACCCCGTTGGCACAGGGGCTCTCTTATCGGCCATGTTTGAGCCATTTTGGCCTCCAGCCCTGGTATCACAAGGGCTAATCGCTATATTTTCCGAAGTCTTCTTGTGTGCCCGATGCTGGCCCATGATGGCCACCGATGCACCACCAGCCGCTGGGCGCCAGCTCTGCATCTGTTCGGGCCGGTGGTCGGCTTGTGGCAACAGGGACAACACGTTGTGGACACCGAGTCGCGCACTCAGACGCTCGAGCAGCTGCGCCAGACTGTCGCCCTGGACTTGGTCTTCAAGCAACAGGCTGGCGCTTTGCCCCTGCAACGCCTGGATTTCCAGCGAACGCAGGCGCAGCGACAACACCGGCGCGGGCAGCGTGAGCTGACCCAGGCGCTCGGCCAGCAGGCGCAGCAGGTGGCTGGTGTCGGCACTGGCCTCGGCGCTGCGCAGCACCAATGCCCCCTGTGTCGCCGTGTTGCGGCGCACATCCATCAACCAACCCAGTTCCACCGCCAACACACCGCGCTGGCGCAGTTGCAACCAGAGCTGCAGTTGCGCCAACAGGCGGCGCGCACCAAACAACAAGGCCAGCGCACTGTCGACCGGCTGGGGCAATTCCAGCGCCGCCTCAAACACCTCGGGCAGGCTCAGCCAGGGGTAAACATCCGGGCGCAAGCCATAGGCCTGGTCGAGCGCGTCGACCAGCGCCGCACCAAAACGCCGCGCCACACCGGCACGTGGTAAGGCCCGCAACTGGCCCCAGCGGCGGCAACCCAGGCGCGCCAGCGTGGCCAGATGCGGCTGGGCCGCCGCCAGGCTGGTCAGCGGCAGTTGGTCGGGCATCAGCGGCGGCTGTGGTGGTTGCTGCGCCCGCGCAAGCGCTACCAAAGATGTATCACCCTGCCCATAGTACACAAGGGCTACCGGCTTGTTTGACTCACCAATATGACGCAACAGCGCGGCCTGGCCACCCCATAGCCGGGTGCTGCTCGACACCTCCAGCAGCACCGCGCCGCCGGACAGCACCACCTTGGGGGTGAACTGCAGCGCCCACCAGCCCAGGGCGGTGAGCGGGTCGGCCAAGTCAGCCCCCTCAGCCACGGGTGCTCCCTGCACGTCTGCAGGCACGGCCGCCACAGGCCGGGCTGCGGACTCAGGCGGCAGCCACAAGGCGATCCAGTGCATAGGCAGGCTCCGGCCAGGGTGTGGGGGTGTCCCCGGTGAGGGGCTCCGGTACAGACACAGCAGACCGGGTTGGCCCAACCCAACCCGCTGCAGACGCCAGCGGCACAGCGTTGAACGCCAACACCGCACTCAGCGCCACAGGCCGGGCTGGCAGCTGCAACACCTCGGACAGCGGCGGGCCACGCCGCTTGAGGATCTGCACTGCCAAGTCATCCTCCGGGCTTGACGCGGTTGGCGGCCCAGCTGCCACACCCAGCAGCAACCTCAACACCGCAGGGGAAGACTCGCCCTGCGCGCTGGCCGGGCGAAACACACACAACAAACAGCGGTGGGCCTGCGCCGCCAGATGCAAGCGCCGCAGATGCTCGGAGCGCACCTGCGACAGCCAGACCAGCAAGGCCGCCACCTCGCTGCAACGCAGCGCCTGCTCGGCCGCCCACAGACGCTGCGCCACGGTGCTCGCCTGCACTTGGATCAGGCGGCGCAGATCCAGCCCCTGCGCCGCCAGCGCCGGGCCAAACGGCAAATGTGGCGCCCCCACCAGCACCACGCTGCGGTTCAGCGTGGACAAGGCTGGCAGCAGCAGACGCCACTCGGCGGCATCCCCGGGCACCTGCAACACCTCACTCAGCGCCCCCAGCGGCCAGCCACCACCAGGCAGCTGGACGTCCAGCAGCGCATGGCCACTGGGCAACACACCGCCGTCGGCACTGGCAGCCTCGGCCAGGGCGTCAGCACGCCACACGGCGTCGCCAAAGCGCTCAAGCAGGGTGGAAACAGAAGACAGGGCCATAGGGTATTAGACACCAAATACTGTATGCATGAACAGTATTTTAAGATGCTTCAACCCTGCCCTCAACCCAGCCACAAGCGCCTGGGTTGCAGGCCACGCAGCTCAGCCAGCGGCAAAACGGTCACACAACAACTACAAAAAAAAGAGCTGCAACCCCTTTTCCAACAAGGGCTAGCAGCTCTTTTTTCATAAAAACCGGGTCCAGGGCGCCACCCTGGCCGTCACCCCATCCCGCAGGTGGAAGCAAGCGCCGGTTTAGCCCAACCAGCCCAGAAACCACATCACACCAACGGCCACCACCAGCATCAGCAGCAGATAGGGCCAGCTCGACGGTTTGTCGGCGTAGGGGTCGCTCAGGCTGCGTTGGGCGTTGGCAGGCAGCTGCGCAATCTGCGTGAGCGAGGTGCCAAACGGGATGTTGATGCGCGCCCGTGCATTGATGGCCCAGCCATTGGCGTCCAGGATCGGGCCCAGGTTGCGGGCACGCAACTTGAACCAGGCCAGCAACACCGCCGGGCCCGAGATCAGCAACATCACCCCCAGCAGCACCAGCGGCCACTGCCACCAGGCCAGCGAAAACAGCCCGCTGACCACCGACACCGCCATGGTGCCGACCGCGCCCAGCGCCAGCCCGATGGCGGCAAAAATACCGGCAAATTTGCCCACATCAAACGGCGGCGGCGGTGGCGGCTTGGTGGCCTCTGCGGCGGCGGTTTTGGCGCTGGCGTTCAAGGCCGCCCCCACCAGTTTGTCGTCCGCCGCTTTGGCTTTGCTGGCAGCGAGTTTTTGCATCTGGTTGCCCACGGCGCGCGCCACCTGTTTGTAAGGCGACCAGAAGGCCTGGCGCAGACTGATCGGGTGGTCAATGATCTTGGTAATGGTGGCGTCCCAGTCACGGCCCTGGCGGTCGTAAAAGACACCATTGCGCCCGACCATGAGTTGGTCCGAATCCCCCGCAGTGAAGGCAGCGGCGATGCTGAGTTTGTCGGCACCACGTACACAGTCGCAATACACCAGGCACAGCCGGGACAGGCCCGCCAGCGCGGCATGTTTGGCCGCGTCGTTGACCGCCACACACAACTCACACGAACGCCCGTCGAGGTACAGCGTGCCGATCTGGAAGGTGGCTTTGCCCTGGCGGGTGTAGAAGTCGCGAAACGCGACAAAGTTGTTGGCCAGCGGCTGCAGATCGCGCACATAACGGGCCAGTTGTTCCAGGTCACGCACACCGTCGCCCTCGGCCGTGGGGTCGGGTTTGGCCGCCAGCCAGGTGGTGTAACTGGCCAATTTGCTCTGGATGCTTTGCCAGTCAGCGGGGCTGAGCTGGTCTTGCGCACCGAGCAGCGGCGTCACCACGCTGTCGCGCAGGGTGCTGATGCGGGTCGCCCAAGCTGGGTTGAGGCCATCGGTCAAGGGCAACACAGCGTCTGAGGTGACATGGGCCAAAGGCAGGTCGCTGATGCCTGGGCTGCTGGTCTGCAGGCTGGCGGGGGCCAGGGCCTTGAGGGCGTCTTCGGACGCATTGAGCACCCCACCGGCGCGTTCATCAAAGGCGGAGAGCTGGCAGCGCGTGAAAAAGTCCTGCACCTTGCCGTCGAGTTCGGTCACCAGCGCATGGGCGGCGGCGGTGGCGTCGCCCAGCGGCAGCGCGTCATGGCCGGCGGCTTCCCATGCGGCCAGCGCACGTGCGGCGTGGCTGACCTGGGCGGCACTGGCCTCGGCCACGGTCAGCACATCGGCCTCACTCTTGCCGAGTTCGCGCGCCAGCACCAGCGCGGCGGCCTTGATCGACTTGCCGGATTCGTCATCATCACGGATCTGGGCGATCGGCACACCATCGCACTTTTGCACCAACAACTCGGGGTTGAGCAGGCGGCCATGGGCCCAGCGGATGGCGGCCAGCAGCTCGGGCGCACGCACATGGCCGTCGTTGTCGCTGTCGATGAACTGCAGGCTGCGGGCATCAAACTCGATACCCTTGACCGGGCACGACAAGGCGACCCAGAGTTTCTGGTCCAGATCACCTAGCGCCAGCAGGTCGGCCGCTGTGTCGAGTTGCACCTGGTCAAAACCACCTGCCCGGAAAAAACGCCATGGATGAGAGTCAGTGGCCACAGTGGCTCCTTGTGTGATGGAATGCCCTAGATATTAGTGCGTGTCTCGCACCCAGTAAGCCTGCATGCGCTACAAAACAAAAGCCCAGGCCAAAAACAGCACAAACCCGGCGGACCCCAGCAAAGCGTGGATGGCCAGCACCCAGGCACTCCCCTGGCGCGACCAGCGTCGGGCCAGTACCGAGGTGGCAAATCCCGTGATGACCGCCGTGGCCAACACCAGTGCGGTCGATTTGCCCAGCGCACCAGTGGCGGCAACACTGCCGTCAGGCGCACCGCGCAACAACATCACCACCATCTCCAGCCCCAACACCCCCAGTATCAGGTGAAAACCGATGTGGATCGGGTTGCTGCCCAGGCGGTGCAGAAACTGCCAGCCCATCCACAAGCCCAGGCCCATCGAGGCACTCAGCAGCAACAGCACGGGGAGCATTTGCATCACGCCACAGCCCCTGCTTCAAGACTCTGCGTCAGGCACCGATGCTCGCCCAGCGCCGACGCAGCAGCACCCAGGCCACCAGGCCAATCGACAACAGCGCCAGCGAGGTGGCCGCCAGCCCCAAAGTGGAATGCATCACCAGCGGCGCAATCACCCCGGCCACCAGACCGTTGGCGCTGGAGCCGACAAAGGCCTGCAGGCTCGAGGCCATGCCCCGCCGATCCGGGTGCAAGTCCAGCACCAGCAGGGTCACCACCGGCACCATGACCGCCCAGCCAAAGGAAAAAATCGCAATCGGGAACATCGCCCAGGCGGCATGGGCTGTGAAAAGCGCATTGGCCAGCAGATTCAGCACCGCCATGCTGAGCATGATCAAAAACCCGTAGCGAATCTGCCGTTTGGGGGCAATCCGGCCAGCCATGCGACCACTGACCCAGGCGCCGCTCATGATGCCGCTGATGGTGAGCACAAAAAACCAGAAAAACTGCGTGGGCGGCAGCGCCAGATGCTCACCCAGAAACACCGGTGCCGACAACACATACAAAAACATGCCGTTGAACGGGATGCCGCTGGCCAGCGACAGCAAGAAAAAACGCGGGTCACGCCCGAGCTGCCAGTAACCCTGCATCAGGTTGCTGATCTTGAGCGGCTGGCGGTGGCTCAGGTGCAGCGTCTCGGGCAGCAGCCGGTAGTTGGCCAGCCACAACACCACACCCACACCGGTCAGAAACCAGAACACGCTGTGCCAGCCCAGGTGGGCAAACAACACCCCACCAATCATCGGCGCCACCGCCGGTGCCACACCAAAATAGATGGTGATCTGGCTCATCACCTTTTGCGCCTGCGCGGGCGGGAACATGTCGCGCACCACCGCGCGTGACACCACAATACCCGCGCCAGTGGTCAGCCCCTGCACCGCGCGGAAAAACACCAGCTGACCAATGCTTTGAGACAGCGCACAGCCCATTGAGGCCACGGTGAAGGCGGCCAGCCCCCACAACACCACCGGCCGGCGCCCGACGCTGTCAGACAGCGCGCCATGGAACAGACTCATGAAAGCAAAACCAAACAGATACGCCGACAGCGTCTGCTGCATCTGCACCGGTGTGGCGTTGAGGGACGCGGCAATGCCCGAAAACGCGGGGATGTAGGTGTCAATCGAGAACGGCCCGAGCATGCCCAGCATGGCCAGCAGCACCGCCAGCGCCCAACGTGGCGCCTGCCAGATGTGGTGTGCGTCAGGATTCATCAGAGGCCACTTCCGGCAAAACAGCACATAAACAGAGAGAACAAAACATCAGAAAAACAAAAAGTTAGGGACCAGCGGCGGGGTCGGAGCTTGGGTGATAGATCGGGAAGGGGCGCGCCCTGAGCTCGGTAGAACAAGCAGCTTGCGCGGTTGGAGGCCCCCTCGTTGCAAGCCGCCCGGCCTGCGCCATGGGTATCCTGGGCGCCCGTGCTGCCGTCAAGCCACGGGGAGCTCGGACTTTAGCACTACCACCAGCAACACCGCTGCACCCGCAGAAATAGCACTCAAAATGGCCCGTAGCCCTTATACATAAAGGGCTTGAAGCTATTGATTTTGAATTGACGCATGGACTGCGCCACCTGAGTCAACTCAAGCCAGGGTGGCTTGGCGCACCGCGTGTTCCCACTGCGCCATCAACTCAGCAGCGCGCTGGGGTGACATGGTGGGCAAAAAGGTACGTTCGGCCTGCCACAACGATTCCAGCTCTTCCAGCGTCTGGTACACGCCAGTGCCCAGGCCCGCCAGATAGGCCGCGCCCAGCGCGGTGGTCTCAACCACCTTGGGCCGGACCACCGGCACACCGAGCAGGTCCGCCTGGAACTGCATCAGCAGGTCGTTGACGCTGGCGCCACCGTCCACCCGCAATTCGGTGATCGGGGCACTTTGGCCGGCGGCAGCATCCCTGCCCATGGCGCCCAGCAGCGCGGCGCTTTGAAAGGCGATGCTCTCGAGCGCGGCGCGGGCAATATGCCCCAGGCCGGTGCCACGTGTCAGGCCCACAATGGCACCCCGCGCCTCGGGCTCCCAATACGGCGCACCCAGGCCGGTGAAGGCCGGCACAAACACCACACCACCCGAGTCCGGCACACTTTGCGCCAACGCTTGCACTGCGGTGCTGGAGTCAATCGCACGCAGGCCGTCACGCAGCCACTGCACCACCGCCCCACCGATAAAAACACTGCCCTCCAGCGCGTATTGCGGGCCAGCGCCCACCTGCGCGGCACGGGTGGTGAGCAGCCCGTTGCCCGAGGTTTGCAACTGCGACTCGGTGTGCATCAGCAAAAAACAACCCGTGCCATAGGTGTTCTTGGCCAGGCCTTTTCGAAAACAGGCCTGCCCAAACAGCGCACTTTGTTGGTCACCGGCGATACCGGCAATCGGGACCGACTGCCCAAACAGGCTGGCATCGGTTTCACCAAACACGTGGGACGACGGGAACACCTGTGGGAGCAACTGAGGTGGCACCTGCAGCAGGTTCAGCAGCTCCGGGTCCCACTGGCCGGTGCGGATGTTGAACAGCATGGTGCGTGAGGCATTGCTGACATCGGTGGCGTGCACCCGCCCGCCGGTCAATTGCCAGAGCAACCAGCTGTCGATGGTGCCAAAAGCCAGTTCACCACACTCGGCAGCGGCGCGTGCACCAGGCACATGGTCCAGGATCCAGCCCACCTTGGTGCCGGAAAAATAGGCGTCCAGCACCAGCCCGGTACGTTCCTGGATGTTGGCCGCCTGACCCTGGTCACGCAAGCGCTGGCAATCGGGCTCGGTGCGGCGGTCCTGCCAGACGATGGCCTGGTGTAACGGCACACCGGTGCGCCGGTTCCAGACCACGGTGGTTTCGCGCTGGTTGGTGATGCCGATGGCCTTGACCTGGGCCGCGCTGATGCCCGCGCGCAACAAAGCGTCTTTGGCGGTGGCCAGCTGGTTGGCCCAGATCTCCATCGGGTCATGCTCCACCCAGCCAGGCTGGGGGTAAATCTGGCGCAACTCGCGCTGGGCCGAGGCCACCACGCGACCGGCGCGGTCAAAAACGATGCTGCGAGAGCTGGAGGTGCCCTGGTCCAGGGCCAAAAGGTAGGTCATGGTGACGTGAAAAGAAAAAGTAGATCAGGGAGTGATGACACAACGCACACCGGCTTCGTCAAGCAGTGTGTCAAAAGGTGATGGCGGAGCCAGGTCGGTAAACAGCACATCCACCTGGTCGATGCGCGCCACCTCCGCCATGGCGGGGCGGTTGAATTTGCTGTGGTCGGCGGCCAGCCAGACCTCACGTGCGCGCTCGACGATGGCCCGCGCCACCGACACCTCCCGGTAGTCGAAATCACGCAAGGTGCCGTCGGCCTCGATACCCGAGATGCCGATCAGGCCGATGTCGACCTTGAACTGGCGGATGAAGTCCACCGTGGCTTCACCCACGATGCCGTTGTCACGCGAACGCACCACGCCCCCCGCCACAATCACTTCGAAATCCGGGTTGGCCGCCAGGATGGTGGCCACATTGAGGTTGTTGGTGATCACCCGCAGGTCCTTGCGGCGCAGCAGTTCACGCGCCACCGCTTCGGTGGTGGTGCCGATGTTGATGATCAGCGAACAGCCGTCCGGCACCGCGTCGGCCACGGCGCAGGCGATGCGGTGTTTGGCCACATCGTTGAGCAATTTGCGCTGACGGTAGGCGATGTTCTCGGTGGTGGAACTGGGCAGACGGGCACCGCCATGAAACCGTGACAACAAGCCCGCGTCCGACAGCAACTTGACGTCACGGCGCACGGTCTGCAGGGTGACCCCAAACTGCTCGGCCAGCGCCTCGACACTGACCGAACCAAGCTCCTGCACCTTGCTGAGCATGGCGAACTGACGAGGATTCGGGTTGAAGTTCATAAACAATCCAAAGCGGAGACCATGACCCACACTATCGTTGAATTGATTCGTTTTAGGCTCTAGGGTTTTCCCTATTGTTCGTTTTTTACAAATCCACTCCAATAAAGAACATAAACGAAATTCAACCGAACCCATGAACGATCAATCAAGGGAATCTTCCACCGCCAGCTACGACGTCCTGGTGGTTGGGGGTGGCATCAACGGCGTGGGCATCGCACGTGACCTGGCCGGTCGTGGTCTGTCGGTGCTGTTGGCCGAAAAAGATGATCTGGCCGCACACACCTCGTCAGCCTCCACCAAACTGATCCATGGTGGTTTGCGTTACCTTGAATACTATGAGTTCGGGCTGGTGCGCAAGGCCCTGGCCGAGCGTGAGGTGTTGCTGCGCAGTGCCCCCCACATCATGTGGCCGCTGCGTTTTGTCATGCCGCATGACCCCGCCATGCGCCCCGCCTGGATGATCCGCATCGGCCTGTTCCTGTATGACCACCTGGCTCGGCGCGAGCTGCTGCCCGGCTCGCGCGGCTTGAATTTGCAAAAACACCCGGCTGGTGCGCCACTACAGCCCCGTTTCAAACAAGGCTTTGAGTACTCCGATGGCTGGGTCGACGACGCCCGGCTGGTGGTGCTGCTGGCCATGGATGCGGCAGAGCGCGGCGCTCGCATTAACACCCGCTGTGAGGTGACTCAGGTGCAGCGCAGCGGCGACAGCGGATGGCAGGTGAGCCTGCGCCATCAAGACGGGCACATTGAGCCGGTTCAGGCCCGCGCGGTGGTGAACGCCACCGGCCCCTGGGCCAGCCAGTTTCTGCGTGACAGCGCACAACACAAAGCGGTGCGCGCACTGCGGCATGTCAAGGGCAGCCACATTGTGGTGCCCAAAATGTTTGACCACCCCTACGCCTACATTTTCCAGAACGCCGACCGGCGCATCATCTTCGCGATTCCCTATGAGCGCGACTTCACCCTGATTGGCACCACCGACATCGAGTACCACGGTGGCCTGGATGCGGTGCGTATCGACCCGGACGAAATCAGCTACCTGTGTGAGCAGGCCAGCCGCTACTTTCAGAAACCCGTTCGCGAACAGGATGTGGTCTGGAGTTACTCCGGCGTCAGGCCCCTACTCGATGCGGCAGAAGGCACCGACGCCTCGGCCGTCACACGGGACTACGAACTCGAACTCGACACCCAGGCCGCACCCTTGATGTCGGTGTGGGGCGGCAAGATCACCACCTTCCGCAAACTCGCCGAAGAAGCCTCTGACCGCCTGTGTGCCGCACTGGGCGCGGGCCGCGCCGCCTGGACCGCACACGCCAGTTTGCCGGGCGCCGACCTGGACCAGGGCCTTGACCTGCCCACAGGCTCACCCGAGGCCATGCCACAGGCGCTGGAGAGATTGGTGCGCGCGCACCCGGAATTGCCCCCTGCGCTGTTGCAGCGCTGGCTGCGCGCTTATGGTTCACGGCTGCAGACCTTTCTGCAAGCCGGTGATTTGGGCCAGCAAGTCGCGCCAGGCTTGTTCGAGGCCGAACTGCACTATTTGCACCAACACGAGTGGGCGCGTTGTGCTGAGGATGTGCTGTGGCGGCGCAGCAAACTGGGCCTGCATCTGGATGCAACAGCACGCCAACAGGTGGCCACCTGGTGCCAGGAACACTGGCCTGCATCCCACCCCGATTGACCCCCGACATTTTCCCAAACCACGCCCACGGGCGCATACACACTAGGAGAACTTGCGATGAAATTGACAACACTTGCGGCAACACTGTTGCTGGCTGGCATGGGCGCCACCAGCGCCTGGGCACAAACACAGACGCTGCGCCTGGCGCACGGTCTCAATGACAAACACCCGGTGCATCTGGCCATGGTGCGTTTTGCCGAGTTGGCCAAACAAAAATCCAACGGCGAACTCGAGGTCAAGGTTTTCCCCAACGGCACCCTGGGCCAGGAGCGTGAAACGCTGGAGCAAGTGCAAAACGGCATTCTGGAGATGACCAAGGCCAGCGCCTCGCCGCTGGAAACCTTTGCCCCGGAATACAAGGTATTCAACCTGCCCTTTGTGTTCCGCAACAAAGACCATTTTTTCAAAGTGCTCGACGGCAAGGTGGGCGAGACCATCCTGAACGCCTCCAAAAGCCGGGGCTTCATCGGCCTGACCTTTTATGACTCGGGTGCCCGCAGCTTCTACGCCAAAAAAGTCATCAACACACCTGATGACCTCAAAGGCATGAAGATCCGCGTGCAGCAAAGCCCGACCACCATCAAGATGATCCAGGCGCTGGGCGCCTCCCCCACCCCCATGGCCTGGGGTGAGGTGTATTCCGCCTTGCAAGCCGGTGTGGTGGATGGTGCAGAGAACAATGTCACCGCTTTGACCACCGGTCGCCACGGCGAAGTCAGCAAATTCTTCTCGCAAACCGAACACCAGATGGTGCCCGACGTGCTGGTGATTTCCACCGCCAAGTGGGACAGCTTGAAGAAACCTTTGCAAGATGCGCTGAGCTCAGCCGCCCACGAGTCCTTTGTTTACCAACGTGGTCTGTGGGCTGAGGCCGAAAAAACCGAGGCGGTTGCCGCAGAAAAAATGGGTGTGAAGTTCAGCACCCCCGCCAAACAACCGTTTGTGGACAAGGTCAAATCCATGATCGAGGAAGAGCGCAAAAACGCACGTGTGGCAGGTTTGCTCGACCAGATTGCCGCCACTCGCTAAACCGTCCAGGAAAACATCATGCTGAGATTGCTGCGAACCGGGATCGACCGCCTGTTACAGGCCGGGTTGATTCTTTCTTTCACCGTGCTGGCGCTGTGTGTGATCTGGCAGGTGGTTAGCCGCTATGCGCTGGGCAACCCGTCCATCTTCACGGAGGAAGTGTCCCGGTTTGCAGTGATCTGGCTCAGCCTGCTCGGAACGGCCTACGCCTGCGGGCGACTGGAGCACATGGCCTACGACATGTTGGCCGAAAAACTGCAAGGCCAGGCCTTGCTGACGCATATGCGCGCGGTGGCGGCCCTGGTGCTGGTCTTTTCAGCTTCGGTGTTTTTATATGGCGGCCTCAAGCTAGTACTGCGTGCTTTTGAGGTGGAGCAGTTCTCGGCCACGCTGGAGGTGCCGATGGGCTACGTCTACAGCTGCATTCCGATCGCGGGTGCCTGCATCGTGTTCTACCAGATCGGCATTTTGTTGAACCCGGCCAGTTTCAAACGGGTCAATGAAGTGGACGATGCGATTGAGCACGTGAACAAGGAGCTGGCCGCATGAACGCACTGATGATTCTGGGCGTGGTGTTCACGCTGCTCTTGTTGTTTGGGGTGCCGGTGAGTTTTTGTATTGGCATCGCCACGGTGCTGGCGCTGTTCACCGTGACACCGTCGATTGATACCGCCTTGATCGTGTCGGCCCAACGCGTGGCGTCCAGTCTGGACAACTTCACGCTGGTGGCGATTCCGCTGTTCATTCTGGCCGGCGGCCTCATGAACACCGGCGGTATCGCGCTGCGGTTGATTGATCTGGCCAAGGTATTGGTGGGCTGGTTGCCGGGCTCGTTGGCGCAAATTTCGGTGGTGGCCAATGCGCTGTTTGGCGCCATCTCTGGCTCAGCCGTGGCCAGTGCGGCCAGTGTGGGCTCGACCATGTCGCCCTTACAACGCAAGGCCGGTTACAACATGCCGATCTGCGCCGCCGCCAATGTGGCCGCATCGCCTTGCGGCTTGCTGATCCCGCCCTCGGGGGCACTGATCATTTATTCGCTGATCTCGGGCGGCACACCGGTGGATGTGTTGTTTGTGGCGGGTTACATCCCGGGCATCCTGATGGCCTTGTCGATCATGGTCTGGATACACATTCTGGCCAAGCGCGGCGACCTGCCCAACGATGTGCACCACTACACCCGCCAAGAAGCCCTGCTGGCACTCTGGCGCGCCCTGCCCGCCTTGGCCATGGTGCTGATCATCATGGGTGGCATCGTGGGTGGTGTCTTCACCGCCACCGAGGCCGCCGGTACCGCCGCGCTCTACACCCTGGTGCTCAGCCTGCTGTATCGCAGCCTGACCTGGCGCAAATTGTTCGATGCCATGCTCAATGCCGCCGTTGGCACCGCCGTGGTGATGCTGATGGTGGGTGTGTCCATGACGATGTCGTGGTTGCTGGCCAGCACCGGCTCGATCACCGTGCTGAGTGAAGCCATCACCAGTTTCTCAGACAACCCGATTGTGTTGCTGGCGCTCTTCAACGTGTTGTTGCTGCTGTTGGGCACATTCCTGGACATCACCCCTGGCTTGCTGATCTTTACCCCGATCTTTTTGCCGGTGGCGATGCAGCTCGGCATCTCGCCGGTGCATTTCGGCATCATCATCACCTTCAACCTGTGTATTGGCATTGCCACCCCACCGGTGGGTAGCACCTTGTTTGTCGCGGCACGTATGGCCAATGTCACGCTGTCACAGCTGACCCGCCCCCTCTTGCCCATGTTCGCCTTCCTGATCGCAGCCTTGCTGCTGGTCACCTACATTCCGGCGCTGTCCTTGTGGCTGCCCCAAATGGTGCTCGGCAAAGTTGGCTAACTGAAAAAAACCTATGAGACTCGACCAAGCCCCCCTCTTCTCACTTGACCCCGCCTGCAGTGGCAACCATCTGGTGCTGCGCAGCGCCCAGGGCGCCCTGGCCCATGTGTTTGTGCTCGAACACGACATCGTCCGTCTGATGGTGTTGCCCGATGCCAAACTGCACTTTCCCCGCACCTGGGCCATTGCGCCCGGTCTGGACGACATCGCAGCCGAAGGCCGTGACCGTTTTGACCTCTCGGGTTTTGCACTGCCAGACTTTGAACTGACCCAGGATACCGACACCCTCACCGTCACCACCCGCGACCTGCGCCTGAACATCCAGCTCAAAGGCCTGTTCTGCCGCTGGGAGGTCAAACGCGGTGGTGTCTGGCAAGCTGCGGCCAATGACCGCCCTACCCAGGCCTACAACTTTGGCTGGTGGGACCAGCGTGTTTACCACTACCTGCAACGCGAACGCGGTGAGATGTACTTCGGCCTGGGTGAGCGCACCGGCCTGGCCAACCGCGCCGGTCAGCGTTACCAGATGTGCAACCTGGACCCGATGGGTTACGACGCCCGCAGCACCGACCCGCTGTACAAACACATCCCGTTTTACCTGACGCACAAGCCAAGCAGCGGTGTGTGTTTTGGCCTGTTCTACGACACCTTGTCCGAGTGTGTGTTCGACATGGGCAAGGAAATGGACAACTACCATGGCCACTACCGCTACTTTGTGGCCGAACATGGTGACCTGGACCTCTACTTCATCGCGGGCGACGGCCCGGCCGCCATCACCCAGCGCTACACCTGGCTGACCGGCCGACCGGTGTTTGCACCGAAATATTCGCTGGGCTACTCGGGCTCGACCATGAGTTACACCGATGCACCCAATGCGCAGGAGCGCATGGGCGAGTTTCTGGCGCGCTGCCAGGAACACAACATCGCCTGTGAGTCCTTCCATCTGTCCTCGGGTTACACCTCGATTGGTGGCAAACGTTACGTCTTCCACTGGAACCGCGACAAGTTCCCCGACCCGGCCGATTTTGCCGCCAGTTACCTGGCGAAAGGTGTTCGCCTGTGTGCCAACATCAAACCCGCGCTCTTGCACGACCACCCGCGTTTTGCCGAGGCGGCCGCAGCGGGCCTGCTGATCCAGGACCCGGATGGCCAACCCACTGCCGTGCAGTTCTGGGACGACACCGGCGCTTACCTCGACTTCACCAACCCGGCCACCATCACCTGGTGGAAAGAGCTCGTGACCGAGAGCCTGTTGGAGACCGGCATTGCCGCCACCTGGAACGACAACAACGAGTACGAAATCTGGAGCACCCAGGCCCGCATGTTTGGCTTTGGTGAAGCACGTCCGGCGGTCGAGGCCAGGTCCTTGCAAACACTGCTGATGATGCAAGCCTCCCACCAGGCGCAGCGGGCTTTTGCCCCAGATGAGCGGCCCTGGCTGATCTCGCGCTCGGGCGCACCGGGCATGCAGCGCCATGTGCAAACCTGGTCGGGAGACAACTACACCAGCTGGGACACGCTGCGTTTCAACATCCGCATGGGCTTGGGCTTGGCGCTCTCAGGCGTGTCCAACACTGGGCATGACATTGGTGGTTTTTCCGGGCCGGCACCCGGACCCGAACTCTTGCTGCGCTGGGTGCAGAACGGCATTTTCCTGCCCCGCTTTTCCATCCACTCCTGGAACGATGACGGCACGGTGAACGAGCCCTGGATGTACCCCGAGATCACAGCCCGCATCCGTGAGCTGATCGCCTTGCGGGTGCGCCTGACGCCTTACCTGTACCACCTGCTGTGGCGCTCCCACTCGGCCTACGAGCCGATGATCCGCCCGACCTTCCACGACTTTCCGGCGGACGCGCAGACCTGGGCCGAAAACGACGACATGTTGCTCGGACCCAATCTGCTGGTGGCATCGGTGGTGGAGCCCGGCGCCACACAACGACGTGTCTGGCTGCCCGCTGGCAGCGACTGGTGTGACTTCTGGAGCGGCCAGCGGCACCACGGTGGCCAATGGCTGACCCTGGACGCACCGCTGGACAGCAGCACACCGCCTCTGCTGGCGCGTGCAGGCTGCGCCATCCCGCTGAACCTGGCACCGGTGCATTTTGGGCAAACGGATGATGTGCGCGGTTTTCAGCTGTTCCCGCTGGAAAACGGGTCGTTCGAGGCCACATGTTTTGAGGACGACGGCCACAGCCAGCGTTACCAGCAGGGCCAGCACGGCCTGTGGTCACTCTTGGTGAATGGCAATAGCGAGGCACTGCGTGTGCAGATCAGCTGGCAAGGCGCCACCGCACCGGCCAGCCCAGAACTACAGCTGTTGGTGCCCCGCCTGGACCCGCGCCCAGTGGGTGTGACAGGCGCCCGCGTCTTGTCCGAGACCCTGGTGGGCGACTGGCGCCACCTGACACTGCGGCTGCCCACAGCGGGGCAATCCGCCTGACACAGTTATAGGTAAAAATGGCCATCAGCCCTTATCCATCAAGGGCAGACAGCTATCAGTTTTAAGAAAGCCGCCCCACCGAAACACATCGGTGGGGCGGCTTTTTCTTTGAGTGACCTTGTCCCTATTTGTCTGAGCGCTGCTGCTCCAACGCCGACACACTGAGGTCGATGGCCGGACCTGGCACGCGGCGGCGCCCCAGCCACTTGCCAACCACCACCACCAGTGCCGCACCCGCAGCGCCGAACAGGTGGTGTGCGTAAGGCAGGCCTTTGGCGATTGCTTCAGGCGTGGCCTGGTCGCTCAGCAACATGCCCCCGGCAATCCAGCCCAGCAACGCCGCACCCAGCGTGATCACCACCGGGAAGCGGTCCATCAAGCTCAGCACCAGTTTGCTGCCCCACACCACAATCGGGATCGACACCAGGATGCCAAAGGTGACCAGCACCATCGAGCCGTGCGAGGCACCGGCCACCGCAATCACGTTGTCCAGGCTCATCACCGCGTCGGCCACCACAATGGTTTTGATGGCCGCCATCAGCGTGGTGCCGCCATCAATGCTGTCGTGACCCTCATCGTGTTCAGGCAACATCAGCTTGATGCCAATCCACAGCAACAGCAGACCACCCACGATCTTCAGATACGGCACGGCCAGCAGCTTCAGGGCAAAAAAGATCATCACCACACGCAGGCCAATGGCACCCACCACGCCCCAGAAAATACCTTTGTTGCGTTGTTCAGGGGGCAATTTGCGGCAGGCCAGGGCGATCACCACCGCGTTGTCGCCGCCCAGCATGATGTCGATGATGATGATCTGGAGGACGGCGATCCAGAACAGGGAAGAAGTGAAGTCAGGCATGGTCGAAGACTAGGGTCAGAAAAGGCTGCAGTGCGCGCATGGCAGGCGCAGGCAAGGTGAATGGAGGCTTGGCGTTGGGAACAGCTTGGGGTGGTGCGCGGTGTTTTGTAAGACACCGGATGAATGCACCAAGGTTTACCTATCAAAATGGCTTCGAGCCCTTATTCAACAAGGGCGTTCAGCTATCAATTTTCATGATTCTAACAGGCGCAGATCACCCAACACGCAACAACTGTTTGAGGCCCCAAAACGGCACAGGCCCAGTCCAAAAAATCGGACTGGGCCTGTGCTTGCGGCTTGGGTTGTGGGCGGCGTCTGAGCTATCAGACCCCGCCCGGCAAACCTGTTGTCAACGGGTTTAATTCAACAACAGGCCTGGCAACCACAAAGAGATCGCGGGGATATAGGTCACGGCCATCAACACCGCAAACAGCGCGAAGAAAAACGGAATCAAGGCTTTCACCACCGTCTCAATCGGCAGCTTGGCCACCGCAGCCCCCACAAACAACACCCCACCCACGGGCGGTGTGATCAGGCCCATGGCCAGGTTCAACATCATGATCATGCCAAAGTGCACCGGGTCCACACCCAGGGTGGTCACGATTGGCAACAGGATCGGGGTCATGATCAGAATCAGCGGGGCCATGTCCATCAAGGTGCCCAGCAACAACAGCAAGATGTTGATCATCATCAGCACCACATACTTGTCGTTGGAGACGCTGGTGAACATGTCGGTGATCTGCTGCGGGATCTGCATCAAGGTCATGACGTAACCAAAGGCGGCGGCAAAACCGATCAGGATCATCACAATCGCCAAGGTTTTGACGGTGCGGTGCACCAGCTTGGGCAACTCGCTCCACTTGTAGTCACGGTAGACAAACATGGTGATCGAAAACGCCCACAACACGGCCACAGCGGCCGACTCGGTCGCAGTAAACACGCCGGACAAAATGCCCCCCAGGATGATGAAAATGGTCATCAGGCCCCAGAGCGCATCCACCACAATCTTCAGCGCTTCTTTCATCGGGATCACACGGCCCTTGGGAAAGTCCTTTTTCTTGGCGATGAACAGGCACATGATGGCCAAGGTCAAGCCCAGGATCAAACCGGGCAACACACCGGCCAGGAACAGCGCCGCAATCGACACCGAACCACCGGCCGCCAGCGAATAAATCACCGCGTTGTGGCTGGGCGGGATCAGAATCGCCTGTACCGAGCCGCTGATGGTGACCGCCGTGGCAAATTCACGTGGGTAACCTTTCTTTTCCATCTCAGGAATCAACACCGAGCCGATCGAGGCCGTGTCAGCCATCGACGAGCCGGAAATCGCACCAAAGAAGGTCGAGGCCAGGATGTTCACAATCGACAGACCGCCGCGCACAAAGCCTACCAGCACACCGGCAAACGCCACCAGCCGGTTGGCCATGCCTCCTTCGGCCATGATGGCCCCGGCCAGCACAAAGAACGGAATCGCCAGCAACGAGAACTTGTTCACGCCGCCCGCAATACCAATCATGATGGCATCCGGCGGGATATCGATGTACCAGCCGCCAATCAGTGCCGACAGGCCCATGGCATACGCCACCGGCATCCCCAGCAGGATCAGCACCATGAATGAACCGAGCAATACGAGTGCGTCCATCAGACCACCTCTTCTTTCTTCTCATGGTCAAACGTCACCACAGCGCGGTTGCCCTGCGGACCAAAAACCATATGTTCCAACACAAAAATCAGGGTGGTCAAACCGCCCAACGGCACTGGCAAATAGGTCACACCGACCGGCATCCAAGGCAGTTGCCCGATGACCTGGCCCATGGTTTCCACACACAGCTTGGTGCCATACACCAGGGTAAACAGGGCCACGATCAGCATCAAGAGTTCGATCAAAATGGCCAGCGGACGCTGAACGCTCTTAGGCAAACGTTCGGTCACCATGGCGACCGCAATGTGGCCACGGGCGCGATACGCAGCCGATGCGCCAAAAAATGTAAACACGACCATCAGCATCACTGCCACAGGTTCGGGCCAGGGTGAGCCAGTGCCCAGGACGTAACGGGCAAAAATGCCCCAGGGGACGATCAACGTCATGATCAAGACCGAGATACCTGAAGCCCAGATACAGGTCAGATAGAGGATGTCGTTAAAGTGCAGTATTTTGTTTTTCATGGCAATGCCTGACAGTATTCACGAGGCCCGATGCAGCTGCACCGGGCCTGTATCAACCAGAGAGTTACTTGGTGTCGCTGATGCGTTTCATCAGGTCAGTGAACTTGGCACCGTATTTGGCGCGCACCGGAGCGGTGGCTTCATAAAACAGTTTTTGGTCCACTGGAACGAACTCAATGCCGGCGGCTTTGAGCTTGGCGGAGTAGTCAGCCACGCTCTTGTCCCACAACACACGTTGTTCGAGTTGCGCTTCGTGCGACACTTTTTTCACCAGAGCCTTGTCAGCGTCTGACAGTTTGTCCCAAGTCACCTTGGACATCACCAAAATTTCAGGGATGATCAAGTGGTTGGTCTGAGCGTAGTACTTGGTACCAGCGGTGTAATGGTTGGAGGTGAACAGGCTAGGCGCATTGTTTTCAGCGCCGTCGATCACACCGGTTTGCAAGGCACTGAACACCTCGCCATAACCCATGGAGATGCCATTGCCGCCCATGGCGTTCATGGTGTCCACAAACAGCGGGTTACCCATCATGCGAACCTTCATGCCTTTGAGATCGGCCGGGGTTTGCACTTTTTTCTTGGTGTACAGGCTGCGGGCGCCGCCGTCCATCCAGGCCAGACCAATCATGCGGCCAGAGCTGTTGCTCACCTTTTCCAACAATTCAGCACCAATGGGGCCATCAATCACGGCACGCATGTGGGCGATGTCACGGAACACGAAGGGCATGTTGAACACGTCAACTTCGGGCACGATCGGGCCAATCACACCGAGCGAAATGCGGGCGATCTGGACAGCGCCAATCTGCACTTGCTCAACCACGGCTTTTTCTTCACCCAACACGGCGCCAGGGAACATTTTCAGCGTGATGCGGCCTTTGGTGGCGGCATCAAGCTTTTTGCCCATGCTCTCAACGGCCACCACATTGGGATAACCCGCCGGGTGTGTATCAGAGGCTTTGAACACTACGTTTTGCGCACTGGCGGTAAAACCAGCTGACAGTGCAACAACAGCTACAGCGGCTGCGAGAAGGCTTCTGCGAAAGGTCATGAGGATCTCCTTGATTGACCAGGTTGAAAAAACTAACAGGTACAGAGAAAAACACCGGCTCCTAAAAGCCGATAGAGGGGGAACTCGTTCAAAAAACTCACAAGACGATCAGCTGGGCTGCTTGGTCGAGGACGGGGTGGCTTCGGGCGCGTATTTACTCACCGCTTCCCACAAGCCGTTCAGGTACACCGCACCGAGTGCGCGGTCATACAAGCCATAACCGGGCTTGCCGGTCTCACCCCAGATCATGCGCCCATGGTCAGGACGCCAGTAACCCTCAAAGCCCACATCGTGGTAGGCCTTGACAATGGCCGCCATGTCCAGCGAGCCATCACAGGAGTTGTGGGTGGACTCGTAGAAGGTGCCATCGGGCTCGACCTTGACGTTGCGCAGGTGACCAAAGTGGATACGGCCCTGGCCACCAAACTCTTTGACCAAGGACGGGATGTTGTTGCACAGATCCGCACCCAGGGAGCCTGAGCACAGGGTCAGGCCGTTGGAGGAGGAATCCACAATCTTGACCAAGCGCGCCAAGTCATCACGGTTCTTGACAATGCGTGGCAGGCCAAAGATCGGGCGCGGTGGGTCGTCCGGGTGCATGGCCATCTTGATGCCCACTTCTTCGGCCACCGGGATGATGGCTTTGAGGAAGTATTCCAGGTTGGCCCACAAGGCTTCTTCGTCGACGGCCTTGTAGTCGGCCAGCAGGGCCTTGAGTTGTTCAGGTTTGTAGCTGGCATCCCAGCCCGGCAGGGAGATGCCCTTCTCCGGGTCAATCTTGGCCACCGCGTCTGCATCAAAGGCCAGGGTGAAGGAGCCGTCCGGCAGCTGTTTGGCCATCTCGGTGCGGGTCCAGTCAAACACCGGCATGAAGTTGTAACAAATGACCTTCACACCCACCGCTGCGCAGTTGCGGATGTTTTGCTGGAAGTTGGCAATCAGGCGGTCACGGCTGGGTTTGCCCAGTTTGATGTCTTCGTGGGTGGGCACACTCTCAACCACTTCAAACTTGA
>NZ_SZVI01000006.1 GCF_013416775.1 Rhodoferax sp. BLA1 | reverse complement strand
ACACCAGCCATCAAACGACCACCAACACAGTTGTTGATGGCCACGATCACCATGGCTCGGACGAATTCGTGTCGCCAAATGTCAACGCCACCTTCGTCGAAATATTTCTGCCGCCCAGACTCCTAGGGGGACTGACTGTTCTGGAGCGAGCATTTCGGGGAAAACTATGTCAGGAACTGCTGCAATCTATAGCCACATCCGGTGGCAATATTGGTCGCAATACGCACACTACTTGAACAGGTCGGGTAACAGCGGCTTCACCACGGCCAGTTCTGCTTGTAATTCCTGCACATTGGTCTTGATCTTCTCAAGCGCAAACGCGTCAATGGCCAGGTCGGCCACGATCTGGTAGTCACCACCGCTGCAGACCACCGGGAAGCCGAACACCAGCCCTTCTGGAACACCGTAAGAGCCGTCGGAGACCACCCCCATGGTGGTCCACTCGCCGTGTGTGCCCAGCCACCAGTCGCGCATCTGGTCGATGGCGGCGCTGGCCGCTGACGCTGCGGCGTAATGCCCCAGGGTGGCCAGAACAGCCTGGCCGCGCTGGTCCACGGCATCCACAAAGGCCTCCTGGTGCCAGGCGCCGTCGCCCACCAGGGTCGACGCCCGGTCGCCCTGGCTGAGTGCAAAACGATCATCGGCATAGACGCGGGGTGAATGGTTGCCCCACAGCGCCAGGCGCTGCAGGCTGGCCACCGGTCGTGCGGTTTTGTTGGCCAGCAGAGCCAGCGCACGGTTGTGGTCCAGGCGTAACAAGGCGGCAAAGTTGCATGCCGGGATGCGGCCGAAACTGGCTGCCGCATGTTGTGCCACACAGGCATTGGTGTTGCACGGGTTGCCCACCACGAGAACCTTGCAGTCCGGGTGGGCATGTTGGCCGATGATGGCACCTTGCACGGCAAAAATCTTGGCGTTGTCGTTCAGCACATCAAGACGCGCCATGTCCGAGCTGCGCGAGCGTGCGCTCACCAGCAAAGCAATCTGTGTCCCCGTGAACGCTAACACCGGGTCGTCTGTGGCCAACACACTGGCCAGAAGCGGAAAAGCACAGTCCTGCAGCTCCATCACCACGCCCTGCAAAGCGGTTTTGGCGCGCGGCAAGTCAAACAAAACGAGCTCGATGGGTTGGTCCGCACCCAGCATGTCGCCACTTGCCACCCTGAAGAGCAGGGCATACGCCACGCGACCAGCAGCACCGGTGACGGTCATGCGAATCGGGGTCTTTTTCATGATGTCAGTGTACTCCGGCGGGTGTGGCTGTCAGGGCTGAAACACGCTGTTGGCCCGTGGGTTGCAGCCTGGTTCAACGCCGTTTTGATCCGCCGGAAAATGGCAGCTGGCACAGGTCCGAATCACCTGGTTTGGCGGATTGGCCGGTGGTGGCGCTCAGGGTGTTGGTGGTCTGGCAGACGTGGCTAGCCTGTGACGCGTTTGTTCATCCAAGATGCGGCGCAATTGTGCGAGCAAGGGGATGGCGGCGGTGTGTTTCTGGCCGTAACTCAGGTTGAAGGCGTAGTCAAAATCCGGCGGGTTCTGGCCCTGGTTGTGTTGGATGAGGGTCTCCAACTTGTCGAGCGCTTTCACGGCGCGGGCCTCGGGCGAGGCGGCCTGTTCGTAGTCGTCCCACAGCGCTAAAAACTCGGCTTGAAGCGCGGCGGGCAGCGGGTGCATCAGTTCGATCAGGTCGCGGCGTTCGTCGTCTGATTTGCCGCCGCCAAGGGTTTGTAGGGTGGCCGGGATGTCGCCGTGTAAGGTCTCCCCCAGGTCATGGATGACACACATTTTGAGCACCCGCTCGAAGTCCAGCGGCCCCAGCACATCCTGCAACACCATTGCCATCAGACACAAACGCCAGGTGTGCTCCGGCGTGCTCTCCTGCCGCCCGCTGGAGGTAAAGGCGCAACGCAGCACTGTCTTGAGTTTTTCGGCCGCCTGGATGAAGGCTAAGCGGCTCTGAAGATCGGCATCGGTCATGAAGGTCTCCTGAAGCTGGTCCTCGCGTTATACAACCAGCAAGTCAGTCGGCTGGCCCGGTATGTCTGCAGCTAATGGGTGAGCCAGAGCAGGCCGCTCAGCGTGAAGAATGAGATCACCGTGGTGGCCAACAGTGCCGCAGCGCCCAAGTTTTCCTTGCCGTAGCTTTGGGCCAGAACGGGGTAGATGCTCATCATCGGCATGGCGGCCAGCATCACCGCTGCCAGTTGCAAATGTGGGGCCAGCGCAGGCAGCCCGATCAGCGGCAGCGCCAGTGTGGCCAGGGCCACGGCCAGCGGGTGCAGCAGCAGCTTGGCCACCACAATCGGCGCAATTTGCCGCCCCATGCCTTTGAGTGGCAAACCAAACAAGGTGCCGCCAATCACAAACAAGGACAAACCGGCGCTGGCGGTGGCAAACAGATTGATGCTGCGTGACAGCGGTTCGGGCAGCTGCCAGCGCATCAGCGCCACTGTCAAACCCAGGGCCAGGGCGACGATGAGGGGGTTTTTGACCAGTTGCCAGGCGGTGCGCTGCAGCATCTGCCAACCGTTGCCACCCTGGTGGCGCCCGCGTTCTGCCAGCACCAGCAAGAGTGGGATCACCACCAGGTTTTCCACCATCATGTTCAGTGCCAGCGCCACCGCAGCAACCGGGGCCAGCGTCAGCAGCAAAATCGGGTAACCGATGAAGCTGCTGTTGGAACAGCTCATGCCCATGGCCGCCATCACGTTGTCGGTGCTGGGCAAATGCTGGCGCTTGCCCCAGGCCAGACCCAGGGTGATCACGAACAGCGTGCCAACCAGGTAAGCCAGCAGGTAGCTGACATTGAGGATGTCGGTGATCTCGCGTGTGGCCACGGTGCTGAACAGCAGCCCGGGCAAGGCCAGCCGGATGACAAACTGGCCGAACACCCGCATGTCGGCCCGGCTGAACCAGCCAAAGCGGGTACAGACATAACCCAGTGCAATGGCCAGATAAATGGGACCGGTGATGGACAGAATGCTTGTCATGGTGTTGCGGCCAAAACATCGGTATCCCGATCAGGCGCCGTATTGGAGAAAGAAAACGCAATAAATGTTGCCGGATGGCCGAGGGATTGGCATCAGGACGCGGTGATGGCGTGCAGGTCCAGGAGGTGTTGGCGTGCCAGCTCTGCTGCCTGCTGAGCCAGTTCGGGCGCAAAAAGTGCGGCGGGCTCGCGGCTGGGGGCTGCCGCACGGCGCGCCTCCAGGTGGCTGCGCATCTGATCTGTGTTGACCTGCAGACCGGTCAGCGCCAGCGCCATGGCACGTGTGGCACCGTGGGTTGACATCAGCAGTGTTGGCCACTCTGCCAAAGCCGCCTGCCAGTGGCCCAGGCCACCGTCATGGTCCTGCGCCAGGGTCAGCAACAAGCTGCTCAGACACTGTGGCATGCGCTGGGCAGCGGCCAGTGCCACGCTGCAGCTGTTGTCGGGCGGTGTCAGCTCAGCCACCTCATACTGGGCCAGTTGCAGCATGTTCTGCGCCAGGCTGGCCAGACTGGCCACCAGCAAAGCCAGCTCACAGGCAAGCGCCACCCATTCGTCGCGCTGGGTACGCCATGGCAGGCTGGGTGCCTTGAGTTTTAACTCGCTCGCCATCAGCGCCAGCATCTGCTGGCCCTTGCCTTGCAATTCGGCCTGAGGGCCTGCCAGGCTACCAAATTGCAGGCTCAAGGCTTTGTCGGCGGCCAGGCCCAGGCGCTGCTGGGCGCGTTGTAGTGGCGCCGCCCACTGCACACACTTCAGACCGAAGGTGGTGATCGTGCTGGCCTGTAGCGGGCTTCGCGCCAGCATTGGGGTTGTCGCGTGGCTGTCAGCCAGCTCTTGCAGCCTGGTCAGGATGTGCGATAGGTCGGCCGAGATCAGGTCGAGTCCGTCTCGCGTGATCAACACCTGAGCGGTGTCGGCCAGATCCTGGTCGCTGCAGGCAAAGTGCACATAACGCTCGGCTTCCGGGTTGAACAGGCCCACCGTTTCACGCAGGCTTTTGACCAGCGGCTGGGTGGCGCTGCGGGCACTGCCGGCCTCACGCACCAGCTTCAGCACATCAAACAACTCGACCTTGCAGGTGCCCACAATCGATGCCGAGGCCGTCTGCGGAATCAGGCCGACGCTGGCCTGGGCACGCGCCAGCGCCGCCTCAAAATGCAGCATGGCCCGGACAAAATGACGGTCGCTCAGTGCCTCCATTACCTCCGAGGTGGACAAAAGCCGCTCAAACAGGCTGTTCATAGGGGTGGGGTGGCCTCATTAACCCGAGAGGCGGTGTTTGAGCCGGATCTGGTTGGGCAGTGGCACCGAGCGTTGTAACACCTCCTGCCCCAGCCACATGGCCGCATCCCAGGCCCGCTGCACCACCAGCGGTGCTGGCATCTGCAGGTAGTCGGTGTTGGCTGCCGACAGCCCATAGTCACCTCGGTAACCCAGCTGGTGCAATGTGGTCACCAGGGTGGCCAGCTCGGCGCTGTGTATACCTTCACCGGGGAACAGGCGTGTGTTGGTGCGGCTCGGGTCCAGCCGGTCCGCCAGCTGGACAAAAAACAGCTTCTCAGCGTCAAGCATGTCCAGGTCGTTGTCGGGTGAGGTACTGGTCAGCACCTCGGTGGCATCCAGGCACAGGCCCAGATTGGGCATATCGGCCATACACACCAGATCCCAGGCCTGGCCAAATTCTTTCACCACCTGCGCCTGGGGGTGCGCCCGGTAGGCAATGCGGATGTTTCTGGGAATGGCCAGCATGGCCAGTTGGCGCAGGTTGCGCACCAGCGTGGCCGTGTCGCTGGCGGCCGTGGCCAAGGTCGACGCATTCACCACCAGCAGGTGGCTCTTGAGCGCATGGCACATCTCCAGCAAGGCTTTGGCCACGTTGATCTTGTTGACCAGCAAGGGGCCGGACAAACCTTCATAGTCGTTGAGTGACTGAAAACCGCTGACCCGCAAGCCACTGGCCTGCACCGCTGCCACGGCGCAGTCCATGCCACCCGGGTGGTTCACCAGGTCGCTGCTGGACAACACCATCTGGCTGAAGCCTGTGTCACGGGCGGCAACGAGTTTGCCCTCCAGCGAGCCGGCCAGCGTGGCACTGTCCAGACCAAAGTCGTCCATGTTGGCGCTGTTGACGGTCATGCTGCAGACTCTTGCACGTTGTGAACAATCTCGAAGCTGACGCCACCTTGCAGCGTTTTGGTCAGGGCCCCACGCACATCGGTGTGTACGCTGGCGGATTCAACAAATTCCACACCCTGGCGCGACAGCGCCGCCACGGTGGCCAACACGTCGGCCGAACCCAGACCAATGCGGTGTAACCCCTCGTCATCGTCCACGTCCAGCACGCTGGCTTCGGGTTCGATCAGCTGGATATAAAAGCGCGACGACGCCGGGCAGGGGCTGCGCAAAATGCGCCCTTTGGGCAGGATGCCAAAGCGCTGCTCCGGCGGCAGGTCGGTAAAACCAAACAGCTCGCGGTAGAACTCGGTCCAGTCTTCGGTGCGGTCGTTGCCGATGTACTGCACCACGCCAAAAAAGTGCAGCCCGGCGGTGGCTGGCGGGTGCTGGTCAACACCGGGAATCGGTGTGAAGTCCACGTCGTAAATTGAAAACACTTTGTGCCGGTCGACAAAATAGATGCGGCTGGTACCCACGCCGTGCACCGCGGGGATGTTGAGCTCCATCACCTCCACGCGGGCGGGCACACTCCAGGCGCCGCGATCCAGCGCGCGCCGGTACGCCGCAGCGGCATCACGCACACGCAGGGCGATGGCGTTGATGACCGGTTTGTCACCAAGCGTGGTGCCACTGGCATGGGCATTCACGATGATGTTGATGGCACCCTGACGGTACAGCAAAACCTCGCGTGAGCGGTGCCGGGCCACCAGTTTGAAACCCATGTTTTCCAGCACCTGACCCAGTGCCTGCGGCTTGGCGGTGGCGTATTCGATGAATTCAATGCCGTCCAGCCCGACCGGGTTGGGCGCGTCGGTGATGGCTTCACGGTCAGCGCCGCAGGAGGTTGTGGGTGGTATCGCTGCCATCATGGTGTGTCCTTCAAGAATGAACCCGGGTCATTATGCCGATGCATGGGGCCGCTTTTTGGCGTGTGACACCTCGGTTGCACCCCTCAGCATTTGCCCCACCAGATCGCCCAGAATCAGGCAGATCCCCGTGTTGCCGGTTACACCAGGCATGGCCGCAGGCCAATGGGGGTAAGGCAGTCGTTGATCGTTCATAATGCCCATTTTGAGGCACTTTAGTTCATTGATAGTGCGCCAAAAAAACAAAAATGACGCCCTTTGAACGATTGACGTACTTTGATAATCGATGATTGAACGATTCAAGGGTAAGCCCCATGATGTTTGTCTAATTTTGAGATGGGCCTAGTTGCCATGCCAGAGACACTCGCCACCTTGCAATCCACGTCCTCGGGCGTTGCACTGGACAAACGCGACTGGATCGCCGGGCTGGAGAAAGGCCTGTCCATCATCGAAGCCTTTGACGATGCCAACCCGCGCATGACCGCCAGCCAGGCCGGTGTGCGCTGCGGCATGACACGCACCGCCGCCCGGCGTCACTTGCTGACGCTGAACTACCTGGGTTATGTGGCCACCGACGGCAAGTTGTTCTGGCTGACGCCGCGCGTTCTGCGGCTCGGGCAAAGTTATCTGGAATCAGCGCGTTTGCCACGCATCGTGCAGCCCTTTTTGCAGCGTGTGACCTCGGGTACACAGGAAATCGCCTACGTGAGTGTGATGGACGGTGACGACGTGGTCTACATCGCACGCAACGGCTCGTCCCGCGCCATGAACACCGGCATTGTGCTTGGCTCACGGGTGCAGGCGCAGGTGACCGCTGCGGGCCAGCTGATGCTGGCTATGCGCGACCCGGACTGGCTGGCCAACTGGCTGGCACACCACGAGCTCAAGGCCTACACCAGCTACACCATCAACAGCAAGGAGCGCCTGCGTATAGAGCTGGCGCGTATCCGCCAGCGCGGCTGGGCGGTGTCGGAGCAGCAGCTCGAACTCACTTACCGCGGCGTGGCTGTGCCGCTGATCGACCGGCGCGGCGACCTGGTGGGTGCCCTGAACGTGACCATGCCGATGGGCCACGAGAGCACCGAAGACGCTGTGGCCCGGGTGCTGCCGGTGCTGATGGAGACTGCGCGCGCCATGCGCAATTTGATCTGAGCCGTTTGTACTATTGTTTATATAGCTGTTAGCCCTTACAGCATAAGGGCTAGAAGGCAAAAAACCTTCTGACTACTTGTGCCCCATGGATGTGTTCACAATGCCCAGCACCGTGTTCAGGTCTTCAATTGGCACCTGGCCGGGGGCGGAACTGGCGGCGCCCACGGCAAAACTCAGGGCCGAACCAAACACGCCACCGATCATGCGGGTGACTGAGCCGTAGGGCCCCATCGACATGCTGATGAGCGGGATACGCAGCTTTTTGCTGGCCTGGTGGGTGGCGGTCAACAAGGTAAGCACATCGTCCATATCACGCGGCATGACGGCCACTTTGGCCACATCGGCGCCCAGTTGGTCGGCCAGCAAGAACTTGCCGGCCAGCGTTTCCAGCCCCGGTGTGAACGAGAAGTTGTGGAAGGACAGCACCAGCAAGATTCCGTTGTCGCAGGCGGCAGCCCGCACCTGGGCGACGTTGGCTGCGTCGTTGGCCATTTCATAGTCGATCAGGTCAATACATTTGCTCTCACACACCGCCTTGTACAAAGTGATCACCTCGGCCTCAACCAGGCCGATTCTTTCGCCACCCTCGATGGTGGAGCGGCGTGTGAACAACAGGGGGATCTTGCCCGCTTTGCTTTTGATAGCGATTGCCGCAGCAATGACGGCGGCTGTGTCGCCAATCTGCTCAAAAAAGTCAACCCGCCACTCGAGCACATCGGGTTTTTTGGGCAACACCACATCAAGTTCTGCCATGAGTTTGTCAAAACTGCGCCCGACCAGGGGGGTGCAGATCAGCGGGAATTTGCCACCCGCGATGGGTTGACCACCAAGTTCAATGGGTTTGGGTGTGTGCATGTTGGGTCTCTTCGAATAAAAAAGTGCCTGTGGGTGCCACGGGGCACCCACAGGCACTTTACGCCATGTTCCGGCTGATTTAGCAGGCGCTGGCCATGACTTCTGCGGTGAACGTCCCTTCTTCCAGGGCCGGGTCGTAAAAATCGCCAAACAGCTCCTGGTCGGAGGGTTTGTCTTCTGGAATGGGCACCGACACCCAGGTCGTGTTCATGTAGTGCTTCAGGCTCACGTTTTCGCTGATCACGTTGCCACCCCAGGTGCCGCAACCCAGGCTGCTGGTCATGGGCATGCCGTTGTTGAAGGCGCCCGCGTTGGCTTTGGATTGCGGCTGGCGCACCATCATGCGGCTCACCGGTGCGGCCATGGCCAGCTGGTGGATGTGATCTTGGCTAAACGAATAGATGCCGCAGGAGTGGCCCTTGCCACCGACGTTGTAGATGCCGCGCATCATGCTCAAAGCTTCGTCAAACGTGCCGTATTTGTAGACCGCCAGCAGGGTGGTGAGTTTTTCGCCAGAGTAGGGGAATTCTTTGCCAATGCCGTCGCCGTGCACGATGATGAACTTGCGGTCTGCCGGGATGCTGAAGCCAGCCGCCTCAGCCAGTTTTTGCGGCGCCACCGCCACGGTGTCGGCCAGGCGGTGGCCCTCGTCGTCCCACATGGCTTTGCGCAGGGCCGCCTTTTCGGCGTCGTTGGCGACGTAGCCACCTTCCTTGACCAGCTGCGCCAGCAAGGCCTCAAAAATGCCTTCCTGAATGATCAGGTTGCCGTCGGCCGAGCAACCCGAGCCGAAGTCGGAGGTTTTGCTCAAACGGGTGTTGAGCGCCGCTTCGGCAATGTTGGCGGTCTCGTCAATCACCATCGTGGAGTTGCCCGCACCGACGCCGTAGGCCGGGGTGCCGGAGCTGTAGGCCGCACGCACCATCGGTTGGCCGCCAGTGGCGATCACCAGGTCGGCCTGGGCCATCAGCGCTTGTGACATCGGGATGTTCACTCGAGTCAGGCATTGCAGCAGGTCGGGTGGTGCACCTTCTTTTTCCAGCGCTTCACGCATCAGGCGAACCGTCTCGAAGCTGGTCTTCTTGGCGCGCGGGTGCGGCGAGAAGATCACCGCGTCACGCGCCTTGATGGCGTAGATGGCGTTGCCAGCGGGGGTCAGATCGGGGTTGGTGGTGGGTACGATACAGGCCACGACACCAGCCGGTTTGCCATATTTGACGAGGCCTTTTTCGGGGATTTCTTCAATGATGCCGACACTCTTTTGGCGCAGCGCGTCGCGCAAAATGCCGCGAATTTTCATGCGTTTGCCCATGCGGCTGTCCGGGTCACCCAGGCGGCTCTCGGCAATGCCCTCAGCCACCAAGCGGGTGAAGGTTTTCTTGTTGGAAACCGCCCAGGCCACCGCCTGGCACAGGCGGTCGATGCGGGCCTGGTCATAGGTCTCGATGATGGCCAATGCGGCGCGGGCTTTGGCAAAAGCGGTGTCCAGCTCGTCGCGCTGTTCGGCGTTGATCTCGGTTTTTTTGAGTTCGGGCGGGATGGTGCTCATGCAGTGGTCTCCTGGCGGGTGTTGGTTTGTTGGGGAGCGGGTTCGGTGTCCAAATGCTGTTTGGCGGTATGCAGGATGTGGCGCGCCCAGCCCTCAAAACCGATCTTGGCGCAGACCTCGTCGTTGGGGATCTCCAGCACGTAGGTCAAATCCTGCGGCATCGCGGCGAGGATGTTTTCCACACCAAATTCGCCGTCCCCCGGCGCCAAGCGAGAGCTGCGTGCTTCAAATAGCGCAGCGCTTATGTCGGTCGGCATGGCGGTGAGCCCGTCGCACAGGTGCGCGTAATTGAACCAATGGCGCGGCAGCTCAGCCAGCGCCTGCAGGCTGGAGTGCGAGCGGACAAAGTGCAGCATGTCCACCAGCAAACCCGCGTTGGGGGCCTGGGCCGCTTCGAGCACGGCGGTGGCGGTGGCCAGGTTGCCGGTCTCCGTCCACCACGGGAACTCCAGATTGACCGTGATGCCCAGCGGCGCGGCCAGTTCACACAGGTGGGCAAAACGGTCATGGGCACGGGCGCGGTCTGGGTCGGGTAACTGGGCAATGATCTGGCGCGCGCCCAGCTCGGCGGTAGCTTCCAGCAGCGGCAGGTACATCTCGGGGGTGTGTGCGGGGTCCATGCGGGCCAGTTCCACGTCCCATACGGCCACGCCGGTTTGCGCCAGCGCGGCTTTGGTGGCACGCATGGCGGTGGCACTATTGATGATGGGATACAGCGGCTCGGTGTCGGTGACGCGCGTCACGCGCAGGCCCACATACTCGTAGCCGGTGCGGGCGGCGACTTCGATCAGGTCCACCGGTGGCAGGCTGATCGCGCTCAGGTGCGCCAAGGAATACAGGTGTTTCATGCTCTAGCCCTCGTAGCTATTGGGTTTTACGCTCTGTTTTGCAGAGTGCTGGTGTCGGCGTGGTGCACCTTCTTGCCGGGCGAGTAGATGTCCATGATGTTCCAGTGCCCGGCGGTTTCCACCGGAGCGTTTTGCATGGCCACGTCAATGACAAACGGGCGCTTGGCGGCCATGGCAGCGACGAGTGCGGGTTTGAATTCGTCGGCCGACGTTACGCGGATGCCTTCGGCGCCATAGGCGCGGGCGATGGCGGCAAAGTCGGCCTGGAACGGTGCACCATCCTTGTAGAAAAGTGTGCCAACCGTGGTGCCGAAATGCGCGAGTTGTAAGCCCGCAATCGTGCCAAACGCGCAGTTGTTCATGATGATCCAGATGACAGGCACATTGCTCTCAACCGCCGTGGCCAGCATCGCTGGGTTCTGGCCAAAACCGCCGTCACCCACCAGCGACACCACCACCCGGTCCGGGCAGGCCAGCTTGGCGCCAATCGCTGCTGGGGCACCAAAACCCATGGTGGCAAAGCCGCCAGGCGTCAGAATGCTGCCAGGGGTGTAGATCGGGAACTGCTGGCCCACACCGTTTTTGTTCCAGCCCACGTCGGTGGTGATGATCACGTCGCGTGGTAACACTGCGCGGGCGTCGGCCAGGATGCGTTCCGGGCGCATCGGGAAAGCGTTGCTTTGCTGGGCCGCCACCAAACCCGCATTGAAGCTGCTGCGGTTGGCCGCCATCTCGGCTTGGAGCGCTTCGTTTTTGAAACCTGCCGGGTAGCGCTGTTTGGCGACACGGTTGAGCACCTTGAGCGCCTGCTTCAAGTCCGCCACGGCACCAATTTGCACCGGGTAATTGCGGCCGATTTCGCTCGGGTCGATGTCGATGTGTATCAGCTTCGTTTTGCTGAAGTCGAAGGTGTAGTCGTTTTCCCACGAGCTGCAGTCAGCCTCGGCAAAACGGGTGCCCAAGCCCAGCACCAGGTCGGCGCTCAGACACTTGTCATTGATAAATTTTGTGCCCCAGAAACCGGTCATGCCCAGGATGAAAGGGTGGTCATCCGGCAACACGCCCTTGCCCATCAGGCTGTGGGACACCGGCAGGCTCATGTGGTCCACAAACTCCTGCAGCTCGGCCGTGGCATCGGCCAGCACAATGCCGCCACCCACATGCAGTTGCGGGCGTTTGGCAGCCACCAGTGCGTCGATGATCTGGTTGGCCACCTCGTCGTCAATGCTTGGGGTGTGTAGTTTGCGGGTGTGCAACTTGAGCTTGGCAAACAGTTCGACATCGACTTCTTTCGAGAAGATGTCCATCGGCACCGACACCAGCACCGGGCCGGGGCGACCACTCTCGGCCAGCTGGAATGCCTTGTCGATGATTTCGGGGAACAGGTCAGGCCGCTCAACCCGCCAGACGCGTTTGCAGAACGGGCGGTAGATTTCAGATTGGGCGGCGTCCGCATGCAGGTTGACTTCCTGGTGCGGGCCCTTGCCGTAATAGTGGCTGGGCACATCACCGGCAATCACCACCATCGGGACCGAATCCAGCGCCGCGTTGGCCACGCCGGTGGCGGCGTTGGTCAGCCCTGGCCCGAGGTGGCTGAGCACCACGGCGGTGGTCTTTTTGGCGCGGGCGTAGCCATCGGCGGCGTGCGCTGCCACTTGCTCATGGCGGGTGTTGATGAATTTGATGGGGCTTTTTTCCAGCGCGCTCAGCACCGCGATGTTGGTGTGGCCGCACAGACCGAAGATGTATTCGACGCCGCGGTCCTCCAAATAGCTGACCAATTGGTGGGAAATCAGTTCTTGCATGGTTGTCTCCGGTGGTGGCGCCGCATGTGTTGGTTAAGCTGCCAGTGATCGATGATCGACTTATTGGCGATGTTCTTCGGGGACTTTAACGATGCTGCTTAAATTGACAAATCAAAAAACACCCATTTCGTTCGTTAATCGCCGTTTATGGATCGATCAACGCACAAAACGAGGGTTTGTACTATTTGGTACAAAATGCGATGGCTGGCCCAGACCGGTAGGCAGCTGATGTCACAGATTGCCTTTGTTGATGCTGCGCATGTCGCGCACACCGGCCAGGTGCCATTGACTCCGACGCAGGTCGCCAAAAACACCGTGGCTATAAAATAGATAGCGCGACACCAGCGCATTGGGTCGCTGATGAACAGGGAAAAACATGATCAGTTGGCAGGTATGGCGCAAGCTGCAAGAGCGGATTCGGGTCGAGCTGACCCACCTGGCCACCATCCACCCCAGTGACCGGCGCTGGCAGATGCCGTTTTGCGCGGCACTGGCCTCGGGCCTGCCGCTTTTGATCGGCGCTTATTTCAACCACCTGAACTTCGGCCTGGTCTCATCGCTGGGTGGCCTGGTGTTTGTGTATTGCCCAAAGACGCCGCTGTCGCACCGCATGGTGACGCTGATGACCTGTGCGTTTGGCTTCAGCGCCTGTTATGCCTTGGGCTTGATGACCCACTTCTTTCCCGTGCTGCTGGTGCCGGTACTGGGCTTCATCACCATCGTGGTCACCATGGTGTGCCGGTTTTATCGGGTCGGCCCACCGGGAAGCCTGTTCTTCATCATGTCGGCTGCGATTGGGGCCTATTCGGGCATCGAGGTGGTGCAGGTGCCTTTGTTTGTCGGACTGCTCACCATGGGCTGTCTGCTGGCCTGCCTGATCGCCTTTTTCTACAGCCTCTTTATCCTGCGGCGTGAGGCTCCCCAGCCGGTGAGTCCTTTGCCACCGGCCAGCTTTGATTTTGTGATTGTGGATTCGGTGGTGACCGGTGTGTTTGTGGGCCTGTCACTGCTGCTGGCCCAAATGCTGCAACTCGACCGGGCCTACTGGGTGCCCGTGAGTTGCCTGGCCGTGATGCAGGGCATGTCCAAACGCGCCGTCTGGAACAAGCAGGTGCACCGCATCATCGGCACCGGCATCGGCTTGTTTCTGGCCTGGGGGCTGCTGATACTGCCCCTGGACCCGTGGCGTTTTGCGCTGATCATGATGGTGCTGGCTTTTATGACCGAAATGCTGGTGGTGCGCCACTACGGTTTGGCCGTGATTTTTATCACCCCAACCACCATCTTCCTCGCCGAGTCCGCACGGCTGGGCGTGGGCTCACCGGATGCGCTGCTGGCGGCGCGCTTGATCGACACGGTGCTCGGTTCGGTGCTGGGCTTGATCGGTGGCCTGTGCCTGCACAGCCCGCGCTGTCGGGACGCTGTGGGGCGACAACTGCGGCGTTTGGCGCCCACACGCCTATTGCCTTGAGGCGAGGTTGCCTGGCCACGCTGGTGCAGAATGGAGGCTCGCCACGAGGCAGTCGTTCTTCATCTAAACACAGCTTCAGTTTTAATAGCGAATAGCCCTTTTGGAATAAGGGCTAGAGGCCTATTTCATGCTTAATCCAGCAGGCGCGGTTCAACAATCCCTTGTGCACCCGGTCTGAACATCAGCAGCCGACCGGCATGGGGGTCGGTCTCCAGGTCTTTCTCACCGCGGCACAGCGAGGTCACCAGCATGGTTTGCCCATCGGCGCCGCCAAAGGCACACATGGTGGGTTTTTGCATCGGCAGCAAGATCTTGCGATCAAGCTGGCCCTGCGGGGTAAAACGCATGATGCAACCTTCGTCCAGGCCACACACCCAGTAACAGCCATCCACGTCCACGGCCGCGCCATCCGGACGCCCGACCTCCTGGCGCAGGTCGACAAACGGACGTTTGTTGCTGGGTGTGCCGGAGTCGGTGTCGTAGTCAAACTGCCAGAGCATGCGCACATCGCGGTGGGTGTCAGAGCAATACAAGGTTTTGCCGTCCGGGCTGAAGGCCGAACCATTCGGGATCGCAAAACCACCAAAGTCGGAAGTGAAAAGTCCGTCCTGACGGGTGAAACGAAACCAGCGCCCTGCCGGGTCACCGAGCGAGATGTCCATCACCATGGTGGACACCCAGAGCCGACCCTGCCGGTCACAACGCCCGTCGTTGAAACGCATGCCGGGTTTGGGATGGGTGATCGAGGCCAGGCGTGTCATGCCCGCGGCCCCGGTCTCACCGAGTTCCAGGTCAAAAATGCCGGTCTCGCAGCAGACCACCCTACCCCCGTCAGGGCGCAGCACCATGCTGCCGATTTTCTCAGCCACCGACCAGTGGCGGACTTCCCCGCTGGCTGGGTCCAGGCGAAAGACCTTGCCCGCCTGGTCGATCCACTGCCAGCAGGCTGTGTTGTGGTCCCAGACCGGGCTTTCACCCACGGCGTTGCGCACGTCTGGACAGATCAGGGCGTCAGCGCCCAATGTGCTTGTCTTCATCAGAGCATCCTGTACAAAGTGGGTTGATCAGGCTGGGCTGACGACGCCCAGACGGGCTGCCTTGCGCTTTTGCTGTAACCGGCGCAGCACCGGGTAGAACATCGACAACAAGGCGATGACCAGGAAGGTGGCTGTGATCGGGCGGGTGTAGAGGAAGTCGTAGCTGCCATTGGACAGCGACAAGGCGCGCCGGAAGTTGCTCTCGGCCATCGGCCCCATGATCAGCGCCAACACCACCGGTGACGGCGGGAATTCCCACTTCTCCATCAGGTAACCCAGCACACCGGCGGCCAGCATGATGCCGATGTCGAACATGCTGTTGTTGATGGCGTAGGTGCCGACCACACACAGCGCCAGGATGGTGGGTGTCAGGATCGACTTGGGCATCTGCAAAATTTTGCCGATGAAGCGCAAGGAGCCCAGACCCACCAGCAGCATCACCACATAACAGAACAACATCCCGGCAAACAGCGTGAACACCAGGTCGCTGTGGTCCTTGAACAGCAGCGGCCCGGGTTGCAGGCCCTGCAGTGTCAGCGCACCCAGCATGACGGCAGTGGTGGCATCACCGGGGATGCCCAGGGTCAGCATCGGCAGCATGGCGCCACCGGTACAGCCGTTGGCACCGGACTCGCAGGCCGCCACCGCAGACAACTCGCCCTTGCCAAAGTTCTCGGGGTGTTTGCTGAAACGTTTGGCTTCGTTGTAGGCCACAAAGGCTGCAATGTCAGCGCCTGCTCCTGGGATGGAGCCGATGAAAATGCCCAGACCGGAGGAGCGCAAGACGGTCCACAACAAACCTTTGTACACCGACCAGGGCGGGATGATGCGGCCCAGCGCGGCCGCTTTGTTCTTGAGCAAACCACTGGTTTCCATCGACTTGAAGGCTTCCGCTGCGGCAAACAGGCCAATCATCACCGGGATGAAGGGCACACTCATCAGCTCCACAAAACCACCGGTAAAACGTGGGAAACCTCCCATGGGGTCAAGCCCGATGGTGGAGATCAGCAGGCCGACAAAACCGGCCATCAGCCCCTTGACCAGGGACTTGCCCGAGATGCTGGCAATGATGCTCAAACCAAAAACCGCCAGCGCAAAGGTCTCGGACGCGCTGAACTCCAGCGCCACACTGGCCAGCAGCGGCGCCATGAACACCAGCACGATCACACTCAAGGTGCCGCCGATGAACGAGGAAATGGTGGCCGTGCCCAGGGCAATGCCGGCCATGCCCTTTTTGGTCAACTCGAAACCGTCAATGGCGGTGGCGGCAGCGGCTGGTGTACCCGGGATTTTGAGCAGGATGGCGGTCACCGAGCCACCGTAGACACCGCCAAAATAGACCCCGGAAATCATCAGCAGGCCCGACACCGGCTCCATGCCGAAGGTAAAGGGCAGCAGGATCGCCACCCCCATGGTTGCGGTCAGCCCCGGCATTGCGCCGATCACAATGCCCACGGCAACCCCAATCACTGACAGCAGCAGTGCCATGGGTTGGTGTGCCAAAGCGGCAAAGCCGTTCAACAGCAAACTGAGTTCTTGCATGGCTTGTCTCCAACGGGAAAATTCGTTTTATTCAAACAGGCTGCCGAGCGGCAAAGGCACGTTCAGACCGGCCGAGAAGGTGAAATACAGCGTCACGGTGATCAACACCGCCAGCAGTGGATTCCACAGCTTGTGTGTCATGCCCATCAGCCCCATCAGAAAAGACAGATAACAGACGGTGACCACGCCATAACCTAGGTAAGGCATGGCTGCCAGCGCCAGTAGTGAGCTGGCGATGCCCACAAAGGCCCGGCGGTAGCTGCGAACCTCTTTGTGAACGACGGGCGCATCCGCTTGCTCGGCGGGTGCTTGTTGGCCTTTGCCTTTGATCAGGTGGCGGCCGATCAATAGGGCACTCAACACCAGCAGCGCCCCCGCATAAATTTGGGGGAAGCGCGCCGAGCCGATGTCTGTGGCCAGGCCGGTGCTGGGGAACTTGCGCGAGAAAAAGATGGCGGCGACGGCCACCAGCGACACCAGCACGCCAATGGCGATGTCCATGTTCCAGCCGAAAGGTTTCGGGGCGGCGTTGGCAGATGGTTCAGATGTGTCCATGTTGGATACCCTCACAAATGGGCCGCACAAGACCACCCGGCTGGGGCCAAGCCCCCCGGAAAATCTTGTCTGGCCGGGTTATGTCTCCAGCGGCGCCCGCTGCTGTTGGCGGGCGCCGTCAGGCCTTATTTGGCGATGCCGAGTTTGGTCATCATCGTCTTGAAGAAGACGTTGTCCTTGTCGATGGCGGCTTTGAAGGCTGCAGCATCCAGGTAGGCATGGGTCAGGTTCATCTTGGCCAGCTGTTCCTTGAAGGCGGGGTCTTCAGCTGTCTTTTTGGCAGCGGCGCGCAACACGTCTTGCACGTCTTGTGGTGTTTTCTTGGGCACCACAATACCGCGCCAGGTCTGGATGCTCAGGTCCACACCTTTTTCTTTCAGCGTGGGCACCTTGTCGAACGCAGGCAGGCGCTGGTCGGCCATCACTGCCAGGATCTTGACCTTGCCCGCAGTGACATGTGCCACCACCTCAGCCGGGCTGACCGTGACGGCTTCAATGTGGTTACCCAGCAGCGCGGTCACAGCGGGGTTGGCGCCGTCATAGGGGATGTGGTTGAACTTGGCGCCGGTTTTTTCGGCCAGGGCTTCTGCCGCCAGGTGCCAGATCGCGCCGGTGCCGGAGTTGCCGATGCGCACTTTGCCCGGGTTGGCCTTGGCGTAGGTGATGAACTCTTCGTAGGTGTTCCAGGGGGCACTCACATTGACCGAAATGGCCGAGGGTTCGGCATTCAGGCGGGCAATCGGCGCAAAGTCATCGGCGCTGAACTGCACCAGACCCATGTGCGGCAACATCGCGATTTCCACCGTGCCGGTGCCAATTTTGTAGCCATCGGGGCGTGCCATCACGATCTCAGAGAAGCCCACCGCACCCCCACCCCCGGTCTTGTTGACCACACCGATGGATTTGGGCAGGTATTTTTTGGCGGCGTCGGCAAAGGCGCGGGTCACCAGGTCGGTGCCGCCACCGGCCGCGAATGGCACGATCACTTCGATCGGTTTGGTGGGGTACTCGGCGGCCCGAACCGACACACCCAGCAACAGGGTGGAGGCACACATGGCTGTCAACAAACGGGTTATCACTGCTTTCGATTTCATCTTTGCTCCTGGTTTTTAAATGTCATGTTGGCGAAAAACGACTCAAACTGAAGTCCCCGGCGCGGTGGTCGGAACCTCTTTATGCAGCGTGCTGCGTTTTCCACGCAGCCACAAAGCATTCGGCTTGCCTGGCCAACTGTGCCAAAGGCACGCCAGGCGAATACAGGGCGGAACCCAATCCAAAACCGCTGACACCCACGGCAAGGAAAGGGGCCATGGTGTCTGGCGTGATGCCACCCACCGGAAACAAACGTGTGCCCTTGGGCAAGATGGGTCGCATCGCCTTGACGATGGCGGGTGTGACCAGCTCGGCCGGGAACAACTTCAACGCATTGGCACCGGCTTTGAGCGCAGCCAAGGCCTCGGTCGGGGTAACGACGCCGGGCATGCTGATCAGTCCCAGTGTTTTGGCCGCGCGGATCACGCTGGTGTCGGCATGGGGCATGACCACCAGTTCACCACCGATGTCTTTGAGGCGTGTCACATTCTCAGCCTCGAGCACCGTCCCGGCACCCACCAGCGCATCTTTGGGCAGGCACTGGCGAATGTGGGCAATGCTGGTGAACGGGTCTGGTGAGTTCAGCGGCACTTCGATCAGGCGAAAGCCGGCCTGGTACAGCGTCTGGGCCACTGGTTCGGCTTCGGCCGGGGTCAGCCCGCGAAGAATGGCGACCAGGGGTAAATGCTGCAGCGCAGCTTCAAATCGGGTATGGAGGGTGTTGGTCATCATGTGTTCTCAGTGAAGTACGTCCAGGGGTTGGTGGATCAGTCCCAATGCCTTGGCAAACTCCCACAAGCCGCGTGGCGCCGGGTTGTCGAGAATGCCGGTCACCGGTACACCCAGGATGGCAAAGGCCTGGGCATAACGCTGGCACAGGCTGGGCTCACCAATCAGCAGCAGCGGCCCCTGGGTCTGCAGCTTGGCTGCGGATTTGGCCAGGCCAGACACCAGCTCATGGCCAATCAACAGGCCTGAGAGGTAGTGTTTGAGCACAGGCTGCGGCAAACGCTGGGTCAGCCCCAGCGTGCGGGCGGCAAAAATCTGGTGTGTGAAGTCGCCAGGTTGGCTGTGGCGCGCGGCCTCGACACCTTGCGCAAAGGCAGCCTGGGCGCTGCTGGGCTCCTCGCTGACTGGCTCGGTCATCAACCGGCCCAGGATCGAGTGTTTGACCAGCACAGAAAAAATTTCACCCGTCATGTAGCTGGAGAAATGGGTGATCTGGCCCGCTGTGATCTGCACCCATTTGGAATGGGTGCCGGGCATCACCAGGGTAGCGGCCTCGGCCAGCGCCGGGTTGGTCGCCAGGGCGCCTGCAATCTGGATTTCCTCACCACGGATCACATCGGGTGCGTTATCGGCTTCGTCCAGCAACAAGCCGGGGGCAATCACCACATCCATCCCCAAACCACTGGGCACCGACACGCTGTGTTTGGCCAGCGCACCCACATCCACCGGGCAACGCACATACGGTGCTTCTTTCCAGCCCTGGGCACTGCCAACCATGCCACCGGCCACCACCGGCAACTGCGGCCAGCGGGTTAACCAGTCACCGGCGATGTCGGCAAAGGCTTTCTCGAAACCGGCGACTCCCGGCAGGGGCAGCGCTTGTAAACCCTGGGCGGTGCTGCGGGTCTGCAATATCTGACCAGCGTCTGCCAGCAAAAAGGCACGCAGGCTCGATGTGCCCCAGTCCAGCGCAATCAGTTCGGGGTGCTGTGGTGTGTGCCTGTCAGACATGGCTGTTGCTCCCCAGTCCCAGTTTTTCAGAGATGTTTTGCGCCACCTTGCGCACGGTGGGGCCCAGCGCCAACATACGTTCGCGGGTGATGTAAGGCGCTGCGCTGGCCACACTGACGGCCGCCACCACCGCACCACTGACGTCGTGTATCGGTGCGCCCACGCAGCGGATGCCAATTTCGTTTTCTTCCAGGTCCATCACCCAGCCCTGCGACCGGTAGCTCAACATGTCTTCCCGGAACTGCGGCCACGGGCTCAGCAAGACGGGTTCACCGGCTGCCACCTTCTCGGCCACAGCCTCGTCGTAGAGCGCTTGCCAGGCTTCTGGCGGCAAGCCCAACATGAGTGCCTTGCCGACACCGGTGGAGGCCAGCGGCATGCGGTTGCCGATGCGCGATCGCATTTCCAGGCCTTTGGTGCCGGAGATCTTGTCCAGATAAAACACCCGGTTGCCCTCTTGGGTGCCCAGGTGCACCGTGTCGCCGGTCATGGCAGCCAGCTCTTCCAGGAACGGCCGGGCCAGGGCCCCCAGTGGGCGTTGCTCCTGGGCCTTGGTGCCCAGGTAGATCAACCGGAAACCCAATGAATAACCGCCGTAGGGAACATGGTGCAGATACCCCTCGGCCACCAGGCTGTTGAGCATGCGGTGGGTTGTGCTGCGCGGGGTGCCCAGATGGGCGGCAATGCCTTTGACATCCGAGATGCCCTGCGCCACACATTCCAACAGGGCCAGCCCACGCAACAGGGTCTGTGTGCCGTTGCCCTTTTGGGCGTCTTTGGTGTCGCTTTGCAGCGTGCTTGTGTCTGTGGTGTTCATCTGAACCTCGACTTTGTCTCAACTATTTGGTTGGTTGACCAAATATTAGGATCAAAGTACCATTGTGTCAAATAGTTTTTATCTGTCCACATAGTGAGACATTTAACCGGGAGTTTGTCCCATCTGACAGCCGCTTTTCATCACAGGAGAAAGAAAAATGTTCAATGATTTGAAAGACAAACGGGTTTTGATCACCGGGTCCAGCGCCGGTATCGGCTTGGCCACCGCGCAAGCCTTTGCGCGTTGTGGCGCCAAGGTTGGCATCACCGCCCAGGCCATGAGCGAGGGTGTGCCGCAAACGCTGGAGGCTTTGCGCCAGCTCGGTGGGGAGGCCGCGTTTTTCGAGGGAGATCTGTGCAACACCCAGGCCTGCCAAGACGTGGTGGCGCAGTTTGTGGCCCGATTCGGTGGCATCGATGTGCTCATCAACAACGTGGGTGGGCTGGTGGGACGCCAGCAAATTGTCGACATTGACGACGCCTTTTTTGACCGGGTGTTTGACCTCAACGCCCGCTCGGCGCACATGGTCACCAAATACGCGATGCCCCACTTGAAGGCCTCGGCGCAGGCCAGTGGCACCACCGCATCGGTGATTCTGGTGGGCTCGTTTGCCAGCTACATGGGTGGTGGCCCGGGTGCGTCGTTGTACGCGGCCGCCAAAGCCTGGATCCACACCATCCAGAAAAACTGGGTGACGTCTTACACCAAGGACGGTGTGCGCTTCAACGTGGTGGCGCCAGGCACTGTGGACACCGCATTCCACGCTGACAAAAACGACGCGGTGCGCGCCCAGATCAATGCCAGCATCCCGATGGGCCGTTTTGCCACGGCGCAGGAAGTGGCACCGAGCTTCCTGTTCCTGGCCTCACACGCCTGCAGCGGGTACATCACCGGCCAGGTCATCAACGTCAATGGTGGCCAGTACATGCCCTGATGTTGCTCAGGGGTTGCGGCTAGGTTTGTAGTTTTGCTATATTAAATATAGCTATTGGCCCTTTTTATAAAAGGGCTAGTGGCCAATTTCTTGTAAACCACAGCCACGCAGCAGCAGGCTCACCACATGTTCGGTGGCTTGCGACTGGTCGCCTGGGGTGAACTCGGTTTGTCCCAGCACCGCGCAGACCTGCACCTCAAAGTCGGCATAGGTCTGGGTCGCAGCCCACAGGGTGAAAAACAAATGGATCGGGTCGACCGGCGCCATCCGGCCACTGCGCACCCACTGGTTGATTACCTCGGCCTTGGCCAGCACCAGCGGGCGCAGCTCGGTGGCCAGCAGCTGTTTGACCACCGGTGCGCCGTGCAAGAGTTCATTGGCAAACACGCGTGAGGCGTGGGGCCGCTGCATGGCGAGCGCCATCTTGGCGCGGATATAGGCCTCGATGGCGGTTCGGGGATCGGCCTCGGGGGTGAAGACTTCGGTGGGCACCAGCCAGTCCTGCAGGGTGTGGGCCAGCACCGCGCGGTACAGATCCTGTTTGGCGCCAAAGTAATAGTGCAGGTTGGCCTTGGGTAAACCGGCCTCGTCGGCAATCGCGGCCATGGTGGCGCCGCCAAAACCGGCACCGGCAAACACCCGCTCTGCCGCGGCCAAAATGCGCGCCTCGTTGGCCTGGCGGATCTGGCCCTTGGCGCTGTCGTCGAGGGTCGGCTGGAGTTGGCTGCGTTGGAGCGGTGTCATGGTCAATCAAAAAAGGGGTCTTACCCTGCCGGATAAGACCCCCAGAAGTGTAAAAGCAGGCGCCTTACTTGGCCGACGCTTCCCACACCACGTGGCTGTAGGCGGCTTTGCCCGGGTCTTTCTTGATCACCGGTGAACTGCCCGCAGCCAGCAGCACCTTGACCGTGCGCTCATAGGCAGCGGGCTCCAGGTAACCGATCTTGGCCGTGCCCGCGTTGCTGATCAGCTTGGCCACGTTTTCCATCTGGCGTTGCTGCACTTTTTCAGACGCGCTGCCTGACATGTCGTTGGCCACCACAATCTTGGCGGCCTCGGCCGGGTTTTTCACCGCGTCGTTCCAGCCCTTGAAGGTGGCTTTGAGGAACTTGCCCATCTTGGCCACAAAAGCCGGGTCTTTGAGTTTGGCTTCCATCACATACAGGCCGTCTTCGAGCGAGGCCACGCCTTCTTTTTCATAGAAGAAAGTGACCAGGTCGCTTTCTTTGACACCCGCGTCCACCACCTGCCAGTACTCGTTGTAGATCATGGTCGAGATACAGGCGGCCTGGTTTTGCAGCAGCGGGTCGACGTTGAAGCCTTGTTTGAGGATCTTGATGTCGGTGCCGGGTTTGTAGCCGAGCTTGGCCATCCAGTTCAGGAACGGGTACTCGTTGCCGCCGTACCAGACACCCAGGGTTTTGCCTTTGAAGTCTTTCGGGCTGCTCACACCGCTGGCCTTTTTGCAGGTCAGCATCAGGCCGGACTGGTTGAAGACCTGGGCAATGTTGACCAGCGGCACACCGGCTTCACGCGCGGCCAGCGCGTCGGGCATCCAGTTCACCACCACGTCGGCACCGTTGCCCGCAATCACCTGCACCGGCGAGATATCCGGGCCACCGGGTTTGATCGTCACATCCAGCCCGGCGTCTTTGTAATACCCCTTGCTTTGCGCCACGTAGTAACCGGCAAACTGCGCTTGTGGCAGCCACTTGAGCTGCACGGTGACCTTGTCGGCCGCGTTGGCGCCCATGCTGGCAGTGAGGCCACACACGGCCAGTACCGCAGCCATCAGGCCGCTGGAGAACTTGGAAGAACGACTCATGGCAAAAGCTCCTTGGGGGTTGAGAAAAATCGTCAGAGTCCGCGCACCGAGGGGTGCCAGAACGCCACCCGGCGCTCACACTGCACCAGCAGCGCATAGGCCAGTGAACCGGTCACCGCCGCCACCACAATGGCGCTCCAGACCAGGGGCATGTTCATGCGCGAGGCCTCGGTCGAAATCCGGAAACCCAGCCCGGCAGTGGGTGAGCCAAAAAACTCGGCCACGATGGCGCCAATCAGCGCCAGCGTGGCGTTGACCTTGAGTGCCCCAAAAATGAAAGGCATGCTGGCGGGCAGGCGCAGCGCCAGCAGGGTGCGGCTGTAGCTGGCGGCATAACTGAACATCAGCTCGCTCTCCAGCTTGCCCGATGCCTTGAGCCCGGCCAGGGTCGAGACCATCATCGGGAAAAAGGTCATCAGCACCACCACCGCGGCCTTGGACGGCCACTCGAAGCCAAACCACATCACCGCAATCGGCGCCACCGCCACCAGCGGCACGGTGCTGGTGAGCGACGCCAAAGGCAACAAGCCACGCTGCAAAAACGGCAGCCTGTCAATGGCGACGGCCACGGCAAAACCCAGGCCCGAGCCCAGCGCCCAGCCGATCAGCACCGCCTTGAGCACAGTTTGCACAAAGTCGCCCCACAACACCTCGCTGTGTTCACTGAGGGACTGCAGGATCAGACCCGGCGGTGGTAACAACACCCGTGGCACCTCAAACGCCACCACCAGCAGCTGCCAGAAGTAGAGGACCCACAAGCCAAATAAGGCTGCGGTGGCGGTGCCCAGCCAGCGGCTGCCATCCAGGGCGGCCAACAGGCGCACTGATTCCACTGCCAGCGCCGCGATGACCAGACCGGCCAACCAGAACACCGCGTCCGGCGAGCCGCCTTCGGGCAGCTTTCCTTGTGCAGCCGGATGGATGAACAACAAACACGCAGCCGCCAAACTGCACACCGCAAACACCAGGGCTTTGACCAGCGAGAGTTTCATGTCTGGCCTCCGCGACGACTCAGCACCAGTTTTTCCACCCCTGCTACCGCCAGTGTCAGCGTCAGCCCCAGCAAGGCCGACATCACGAGTGCCGACCAGATCTGCACCGTGTTGCCGTAGTAGGAGCCGGTGAGGAGCCGCGCGCCCAGGCCCGCCACCGCACCCGTGGGCAACTCGGCCACCATGGCGCCGACCAGCCCTGCGGCAATGCCCACGCGCAGCGCCGGAAACAAAAATGGCAGGGAGGCGGGCAGCCGCAACAGCCATAAAGCTTGCCACTTGCTGGCGGCATAGGTGTGCAGCATCTCGGTCTCGATCTTTTGCGGCGAGCGCAGGCCCTGCACCATCGCCACCGTCACCGGGAAAAAGCACAAATACATCGCGATCACCGCCTTGGGCGCCACGCCCGAGAAACCGAGGCTACCCAGGATCACCAGCACAATCGGCGCAATCGCCAGCACCGGCACACTTTGCGAGGCGACGATCCACGGCAGCAAGGCGCGGTCGAGCGTGCGCGAGTGCACGATCAGCACCGCCAGCACCAGCCCAAGCAGGGTACCCAGAACAAATCCCCACAAGGTGCTTTCGGCGGTGACAGCCACATGAAACAGCAGGTTGCGTGGTGAGTTGATAGGCCAGTCGACCAGGCTGCTCCAGAAATCACGCGCCACCTGGTGTGGTGTGGGCAAGACCGGGCGCTGCATGTCCATCGTGGCCCCCACCAGTTGCTGCCAGCTCCAGGGCGTGTCGGTCGGCAGCACCCGCTCAATCGCGCCAGGCGCGTTCATGGCCACAGCAGCGACATACCACACTACCAAAATAAATAGCAGGATGACCAGCACCGGAAAGGCCTTGTGGCCTGTTTGGCTCACAAAACCGGCTGGCTTAGCCATGGTGTCCGTCAGCCAGGGCTTCGCGCACCTCGTGCGCCACCGCCACAAATTCAGGTGTGTCGCGCAGGCCCAGATGCCGCTCGTTGGGCAGTGGTGAGTCAATCACCTTGACGATGCGCCCGGGGCGCGGCGACATCACCACAATCTTGGTCGACAAATACACCGCCTCGGCAATCGAGTGGGTGACAAACACCACGGTGCGGCGTTCGCGCTGCCAGAGCTGCTGCAGCTGCTCATTCAAGCGGTCGCGGGTGATTTCATCGAGTGCGCCAAAGGGCTCGTCCATCATCAAAATCTTGGGCTCAAACGACAGCGCCCGGGCGATGGACACCCGCTGCTGCATGCCGCCGCTGAGTTGCCAGGGGTATTTGTTCTCAAAACCTTTGAGCCCCACACGCTCCAGGTGCTCGATGGCGATGACTTTGCTGTCGGCCTTGGAGCGGCCCTGGATCTGCAGCGGCAGCGTCACATTGTTCAGCACCGTGCGCCACGGAAACAGCGCGGGCGCCTGAAACACATAACCGTAAGCACGTGCCAGTCGCGCTTCGTGCGGGCTGACACCGTTGACCAGCACCTGCCCGGCGCTGATTGGCTCCAGGTCCGCAATCACCCGCATCAGCGTGGTCTTGCCACAGCCCGAGGGGCCAATCAGAGAGACAAACTCTCCTTCACGGATGTCCAGATCAATGTTGTCCAGTGCATGCACCGGTGTGTCGGCAGTAGGGTACACCACGCTGGCTTGCCGAATCGCCACCGCCAGCCGCCCCCCTGCGGGTGGGCTGAGCTGGGACAGAAGTGATGAAGCTTGAGGGTGTTTCATGGGCACGTAAAAAGGGAGCGTTGCACCAAAAAGCAGCCTTGTCCTCAAGAATCTAACCAGTTGGTCAACTTATACCAGGAGGCAAAGCGAGTTTCGTGCCAGTGAGTTTGGGGTGAAACACCGAGCAGCACATCGGGACAAACGCGCAGATGGTGCTTTGGGCTGGCATCTAGCGTGGTCACAATCAAGCGCATGTTCTACAAGGGGGTTCCAACATGTTGCCATTCGGGGTCGCGCAGCGGCGTATGGGTGGTGCGGTGCTGGTGTTACTGCAGTTTGGTGTGTTGCTCTGGTTGGCGCTGATGGCAACACCCACGCTGATGCAAGCTGGCATGACACTGCCGGGCTGGCTGCTGGTGGGCTTGTCAGGCGGGCTCGTCGGCTGGACCTTGTGGCACAACCGCCTGGGCAACTTCAATGTTCACCCAGCGCCCAAAGCCTGTGGCCAACTGGTCACCACCGGGCCGTACCGGCTGATCCGCCACCCGATGTACACGGCCGTGTTGCTGCTGGCGGCTGCGCTGGCCCTGGTGGCAGGCAATGTGTTGGCGTGGTTGGCCTGGGTTCTGTTGTTCGGTGTGTTGTTGATCAAGGCGAGCTTGGAAGAAAACTGGTTGTGCGAGTACCACCCTCTTTACGCCAGCTATCGCCAGCGCAGCAAGCGTTTTGTTCCCTGGTTGTACTGAGCCCGCTGGGAAGTGGCCTCAGCGGCCATCGTTCCAATCGCGGCGATGGTTTTGCCAGTCATCACGCCGGTTGTCCCTGCGGTCGTCGCGACGGTCCCAGCGGCGATCCATGCGGTGATCTCGGTCATGATCCCGCGCCACAATGACTGGGTACGTGTGACGCACCGGCGGCGCCAGCAGCACCGGCGCCTGTTGTTTATGGCGGGGTGTGCTGTCATACACCGTGGTGTACATGTTGGGCGCTGGCGCCACGCTGCCACCTACCGGGCTGATGTTCAGCGGGATGGTGCGGCCCGGGTCATGGGGCATCTGCACCTGGTAGCGTTTGCCTGCATAGTCATAGATCACGTTGTAAGCGGCGATGCGGTTCTCATACGTGGTCTGCGTTGTGCAGCGCTGCACATTTTGCAACTGCGGGGCCGATGTTCCCTCCAGGTGATTGCCCAGGACGGCGCCGCCCATCAGCCCCACCACGGTGGCCACCGCCCGACCACCGCCATTGCCAATGGCGTTGCCCACAGCGCCACCGGCAATGGCACCGATGACCGCACCAGCGCCCGATTTGGGTTGCTGCACCGCCACCTGTTGCACCGAACACACCTGGCGTGGCACAGCCACCTGCTCCAGCACCGGTGTGGACGAGATAACACGGCCCGCGTCTTGCGCCATGCTGGAGGCACTGGCGACCAGTGCGGCGAGGAACAGCAGGGGTTGCTTCATGATCGAGACCTTGCAATGTGTTGAGCAGGTCTTCATGCTGCCTGGGCCACCCGCGCTTCAGACGTCGCGTCTGTAAAGTGGCCGTAAAGAGTGTGTCCGGGCGTAGAGCCCGCTGCTGCCAGCGTTCAGCGCATGCTGCGGTGGTAGCTGCGCAGGATCAGTGCCGAGAGTTTGAGCGGGGCAAAACGCAGCCAGCCTGGCAACCAATCTGGAGCGCTCAGCGACACCCGTGTGGCCCAGCGGGTGTAGGGCCGCAGCCAGCTGGTTTTTTCAACAAAACGACGTTTATCCACGGTGTGTGCCTATTTAAGCCATGAAAACCATGGCGTGCCAGGTGGTGAACAGCTTCTGCTTTTCTTCATCCGTGATCTTGCGGGCCGCTTGCTGCTCCTCGAGCTGTTGGAGCAAAGGCCGCAAATCCGTCTGTTTGAGACGCAGCTCGGGCGGTGTCACGCGATCTTCGATCAGCTTGGCGAATTCATACTTTTGCACACGCTGGGACCGCGAGGAGGACTGTGTCAGCGTGGCGTCGACCAGTTTATCTTTCTCGTAGGCCAGTTGCACTTGGCTGCTGCTGTTGTCCTCAATCTGGTGGTAGGTGTAGTTTTGGGAGGCGGTCTCATCGGTGAGGTCCGGTGGCTTTGACGAATAAAGCGACTGGTGGTAAGTCGCACTGAGTTCTGCGGTTTGGGTTTGTGTGATGGCCCGGTTGTCGCGGGAGCTGCCAGAGACCGTCGTGGTCTGGTTGATGGCGTAGACAAAGCTGTCCAGCTCCATGGTTTTGCGTGGATTGGAGGCACGCGGTGTGGCACTCAGCTTGGCATCAAAGTCAGCCAAACCCGTCAGCCAGCTTTTGTCGGCCTCGCTCCAGGCCTCGGCATCGGTGCGCGGGTCAACAGGCGCCGCGACCAGCGCTGCACGGGCCGTGTCGCTGATCTCTTGCGTCCCATAACCGGCGTTCATGGCCACGAATGTGGACTTGAACATGTCCACCAGGTCTGCGCTGGCGTGTCCACGTTGCGCCGCTTGGTCAATCTGTTGCAGGTACTGGCGCACCGCGTAGGCTTTTTGTTCACCACTGCCCCACAGCGCGGGCTGGCGCAAATCCGTGCGCATCTTCACATCGCCGTCAGGACGCCTGAGTTGGATCTCCTGGGTGTTGGCATCTGCCTTGAAACTGGCCCCCAGCTTTTCATAACGCAGACCGTGTTCGTCGCGACCATAAATACTGGTTGTCAGCTCCAGCTTGGCAATCACCTTGCTGTCAAACTGGGTCAGCCCGGCCAGATCGACCTGGGTGGCATCCCCGGCAAGACCCTGAATGGCTTTTTCAAACCCGCTGGCCAGGGACGTTAATGCCGCCCGTTCTGCCTCGTTGAGTTCACCCTCCACGATCACTTCGACCGAGATGCCCGTGCCATGGAGACCACTCTCTCTTTGGTCAACGATGGCCAGGCGGACTTGTGCGCCGGATTGGGTCTGGATGCTCAGTTCCACCCTGGCTGTTGGCGTGCTTTGGAATTCCAGAAGTGAACTCGCCGCCTTGGACTGGATTTTTTCCGCTGAATTCGGTGCACCAACATTCACCACGGATTGCCGGTAGCTGCTGCCATGGCTGCCCACCTGCTCCAGCAGCGCGGCACCCAGTCCTTCGAGCCTGGCTGCTGTGGTCAACCGGCCGGCATTGCGGCCCATCAACTGCCCCAGGGCATTGTCCGATGCCTGCTCCCACACCTGCATCTGCCCACCCTTCACATGGATGAGGCCCTGCGGACCGTAGGTGGCCTCGGTGGCATTCAGGGTGGTTGGCATCTGCGTCACGTGCAGAAAGGGCTCTGCGTCTGCTGCAACTTGATCGGGTGGGGTCACCGACACCAGCGTGCTGGGGGATGGCGACCACGTCAAGGCGTCGGCACTTTTGACCGCCACCGTGGTCGCCGTGGGGTTGGTGGGGCGCTGGGTGAGCCAGCTGGCAGGCAGTGAAGGTGTGTTCAGGGTCAACATCAACGGTTTTTTTTGCAGGCTGTTGTTAACTTATCGGCAGCCTTGCCCCAAGCTGAAGCTGAAAGGGTTTTCGTTCGCCTGCGTCTGGCCTTCAGTGTGCCCCTGCCGCCGCATCGGCGCCACCACCACCGCTACGCACATGGCGCGTCAAAAACACGAGCGGGATCATCGCCAGAAACACCACGGCCGAGGCAAAAAAGATGTCGTTGGCCGCCAGCATATAGGCCTGCTGGTTGGCCAGGCGATCAATGGTGGCCAGTGCCTGGTCACGGCTCAGGCCGCCCGCAGCCAGCCCCGACAGGGTGCTGTTGGTGGCGCTGCTGCCCAGGTTGACGTATTCACTGAGCTGCGCGTGGTGCAGCGCGGCACGGTCCTGCCACAGCGTGGTGGCAATCGAGGTGCCAAACGAGCCCGCGGTGATCCGCACAAAGTTCGACAGGCCCGAGGCGGCCGGAATGCGGTCGGGTGTCAGGCCCGAGAGCGTGATGGTCATCAGCGGGATGAAGAAAAACGCCATCGCGATACCCTGGATCAGGGTCGGGACCATGATGGTGCCAAAGTCGGCCTGGGTGTTGAAGTTGGAGCGCATCCACAACACCAGCCCAAACACCATGAAGGCAAAGGCGGCAAAGTGGCGTGGGTCAAACTTGGAGATGTTTTTGCCCACCACCGGCGACAGCAGCAGCGCTGCCAGCCCCACCGGCGCCAGGATCATGCCCGCTGTGGTGGAGGTGTAGCCCATGAACTGCTGCAACCACAGTGGCAGCAACACCACATTGCCAAAAAACAGCCCGTAACCGACCGACAAGGCCAGCACACCGGCCCAGAAGTTGCGCCGCTTGAACAGCGTCAGGTCGACCACCGGGTGTTCTTCGGTCAGCTCCCAGATCAGGAAGGCCAGCAGCCCGACCACCGCCACCACCGCCAGGCCCACAATTTCCTGCGAGTGGAACCAGTCCAGCTCCTGCCCCTTGTCGAGCATGATTTGTAGCGACCCCACCCAGATCACCAGCAGCGCCAGGCCAACCGAGTCAATCGGCAGTTTTTTGGTCTGGGTTTCGCGTTTGTGAAAAATGCTCCAGGTGATGAAGGCCGCGCCAAACCCCACCGGGATGTTGATGAAAAAGATCCACGGCCAGGAGATGTTGTCGGTGATCCAGCCGCCCAGCAACGGCCCCATCACCGGGGCGATCAGCGTCGTCATCGACCACAGCGCCATCGCCACCCCGGCCAGAGCCGGTGGATAGCTCGAGAGCAACAGGGCCTGCGACAGCGGAATCATCGGCCCGGCCACCAGGCCTTGTAAGACCCGAAACAGGATCAGCGTGGTCATGTTGGGCGCCAGGCCACACAACCAGGAGGTCAGCACAAACAACAGCACACTGGTGACAAACAGGCGCACCTGGCCAAAACGTTGTGACAACCAGCCGGTCAGTGGCACCGCAATCGCGTTGGCCACACCAAAACTCGTGATGACCCAGGTGCCCTGGTTCGGGCTCACGCCCAGGTCACCAGCGATGGCGGGTAGCGATACATTGGCAATCGAGGTGTCCAGCACGTTCATGAAGGTGGCCGCCGACAGGGCCAGCGTGCCCCACAGACGGGCCGAGCCGCTCAGCGGCGGTGGATGGGTATAAGCAGCAGCGGGCGTGGATTCAGACATGGGTAGCGCCAAATAGGAGTTGGACGGCTCAGAGTTTGGCCTGGGACTTGGTGGTGGCCGCGTGGCCCAGGTTGGCGGCAATCACACGCTTCACCAAGTCGTTGGCTGCTTCATCGGTGTAGGTCAGCGCGGCCGTAGGGGTGGCCACACGCGGCACATCGGCCAGGGCCAGGCCATCGGTGTTGCTGACATCCACCTCGGCGGTCATCGACAGACCGACGCGCAGCGGGTGCTCAGCCAGCTGTTTGGCATCCAGCGCCATACGCACCGGCACCCGTTGCACTACCTTGATCCAGTTGCCGGTGGCGTTTTGTGCCGGCAGCAGCGAAAACGCGGCACCGGTGCCGGCACCCAGACCACTGACCGTGCCGGTGTAGCTGACTTTTTTGCCGTATTGATCAGCCACCAGCTTGACCGGTTGGCCGATGCGGATGTTGCGCAGCTGTACTTCCTTGAAATTGGCCTCGACCCAGACCGTGTTGAGCGGTATCACCGACATCAGCGGCGCACCGGCAGCCACACGCTGGCCCAGTTGCACCGTGCGTTTGGCCACGTAGCCATCCACTGGCGACAGCAAAGCGGTGCGCTGGGTGGCCAGAAAGGCCTCGCGCAGGCGGGCTGCGGCCAGCTGCACGCTGGGTTGTTGTTCGACGCTGGCGCCTTCGGTCAGCGTCTGGTTGCTGTTGAGTTGTTCACGCGCGGTGACCACACCGGCTTGGGCGGCAGCCAGGGTACTTTGGGCACTTTCCAGCTGCTGTTGTGCGTGTTGCAGTTCTTCCTGGGACACCGCGCCGTTGCCGCTGAGCGACTGGCGGCGTTTGAGGTCGTCACTGGCGCGTGCCACGTCCACCTTGGCTTTGCTGATGTCGGCCTCACGCAGGGCGATTTGCGCGCTCAGCGTGGTGTTGTTGGCATACAGTGTGCGCGCCTGGCGCACTGCCTGGGCCAGTGCCGCCTGAGCCTGGTCGAGCGCCACCTTGGCGTCGGCCGGGTCCAGCTGCACCAGCGTTTGCCCGGCTTTGACAAAGTCGGTGTCGTTGGCCAGGATGCTTAACACCGTGCCGCCGATCTGTGGCGTGATCTGGATCACGTCACCTTGCACATAGGCGTTGTCGGTGTCCTCGTAGTGGCTGGCTACCAGGTATTCGTAGGCACCCCAGCCCAGGCCGGCCACGGCGACCACGCCTGCCAGAAGGGTCAGGCCCCGTTTGCGTTGGTTGGCCTTGCTGCTGCTGGCTGCGTAGGTGTTCGGGGTGTCAGTCATGATGGTGATTCCTGTCGATGGCGGTCAAATATTTGAATAAAAATGGGCTATAGCCCTTGTATTGACTGGGCTAATAGCTATCTAAAAAGTAGTGTCTAGTTGTGCAGATCGGCACTCGGGCTGAAGCCACCGCCCAGGGCGCGGGCCAGCGCCACCTGGTTTTGCAGCGCGCGGGTGGCCAGCTCGGTCGCCTGGCGGCGCTGCGCCAGCACCGCTGTTTCGGCACTCAAGACCTGCTGGGCGTTGAGCAGACCACTGCGAAAACGTTGTTGCGCGGCGGCATAAGCGTCTTGGGCGGCCTGGGCGGCTTGCGCCTGTTCGGCCTGCTGGCGCGTGATCGCCTGGCGTGAGGCCAGTTGGTCGGCCGCGTCATGCACCGCGTTGATCACTGCGCTGTTGTAGCTCTCCACGGCTGCATCGCGGTTGGCGGTCTTGCTGCCGAGGTTGGCGCGCAGGCGGCCACTGTCAAACAGCGGCAGGCTCAGCGCCGGGCCAACACCCCACTGCTCGCTGCCCGACTTGAACAGTTTGTCGAAGCCGATGCTGGAGAACCCGGCAAAGGCGGTGAGGTTGATGTTGGGGTAGAACTGGGCGCGGGCACTGTCCACACTCTGCTCCGCCGCTTGCACCCGCCAGCGGGCGGCGGCCACATCGGCGCGCTGGCCCAACAGGTTGGTGTCGAGCTGGCGGCCAAGTGCTATGGGTTTGATGGCGGACAAGGCTTTGGGTATAAGGGCTATAGACTGATTTGGTGTGCCAATCAGCGCCGCCAGCGCGTTGCGTGTCAGGGTGATCTGCTCGTCCAGCGTTTCGAGTTGCAGGCGCGCGTCGGGCAGGGCGCCCTGGGCTTGGCGCAGGTCGAGCGGGGTGTCCAGCCCAGCCTTGACGCGGTCTTGCACCAGCTGCAGTGTCTGTTCACGCTGGGCCAGTGTGCGGCTGGCCACGCTACGTTGTTCCGTCAGGCCCACCCAGGCAAAGTAGCTCTGCGCCACCTGTGCGGCCAGCAACACGCGGGCGGCCTGGGCATCGGCCTGGGCGGCGCGCTCGTTACCCAGTGCGGCTTGCAAGGCAGCGCGGTTCTTGCCAAAAAAGTCGAGTTCCCAGCTGCCTGCCAGCTGGGCGGTGCCGCTGCCACGCTCGGTGCCGGCCAGTGGTGCGGGAATGGCGCCGTTGGCGGTGTAGAGCTGTTGGGTCAGGTTCAGTTGTGCATTGAGCTGGGGTTGGCGTGCGGCGTCGCTGAGCTGGCTGGCGGCTTGGGCCGCAGCGATCCGGGTTTGGGCCAGTTTGAGACTGGGGTTGGCTTGCAGCGCCTGCGCCACCAGTTGATCCAAGGTGTCGTCGCCAAAGGCGCGCCACCATTGCGCGTCCACCGCAGGTGCCGGGTTGGTGGCTGCGCTGGCCAGCCCAACGTCGGTGGCGCTGCGCAATGTGGACTGGGCCGTGATGCCGGAGAAGTCGGCACAACCCGCCAGGCTGCCCAGCAGCAAGGTGGCGGCCAACAGGTGTTTGTTATTTTTTGTCATGGGGTTCTTTCTCGGCCTGCAAAGTCTGGGCGGTGTCCAGAATGCGGCGCAGGTAACTTTTGAGGGTTTGCCATTCCTCCAGCGAGAAACCGGCCAGGTAGTCGTTCTGGATCTTGCTGAGGGTGACGGGGATGTCTTGGGCGGCCGCGATGCCTGCCGGGGTGAGCTCGATGTGGACCACCCGGCGGTCTTCCTGTGAGCGCACCCGCTGGCACAGGCCTTTGATCTCCAACCGGTCCAGCATGCGGGTGGTCGAGCCCGCATCGTGACCACATTCACGCGCCAGTTCGGCCACGGTGGTGGCGCAGCCACGGTACAGCTTGAACAGCGGCATCCACTGCGCATTGGTCAGACCGGTGGGTTCGAGTTCGCGCTCCACACCTTCACCCACCAGGTTCAGGATGCGGCGCATCAGGTAACCCACGCTGTCGTTGGGGTCGTAAGACTGTGCGTTGTAAAACGCCACAGCGGGCGCTGGTGTGGCGTCGGGCGCGGCGGCTTGGGGTGCGGGCTTGGTGGTCATGGCCCGGGATTATGATTGTCTAGGCAATGATTGTCAAGTCATCCTTTGCCAGGGCAATTAAGACCCCTTCGCCAAAGGGGTTGTGGCACCCACCGGGTGCCAGATTTGTTTGTCAGTGGATGCCCATCTGGTCCAATGCGGTGGCCAGTTGTGCCAGACTGCGGTCAGGGTTGTGCAACTTGTCCAGGCCAAACAGGCCAATGCGGAAGGTTCTGAAGTCGGCGGGTTCGTCACACTGCAGCGGCACACCGGTGGCGGTTTGCAGGCCTTGCGCCAGAAACTTCTTGCTGTTCTGGATGTCCGGGTCGGTGGTGTAACTGACCACCACACCGGGCGCCTTGAAGCCATCTGCCGCGACACTCGGGAAACCACGGCTCTCCAGCAAGGCGCGCACCTTGCTGCCCAGCGCGAGTTGCTCGGCGCGCACCTTCTCGAAACCGTAGGCACGGGTTTCCTGCATCACATCACGCAGGCTGATCAGCGCGTCGGTGGGCATCGTGGCGTGGTAGGCGTGGCCACCGTTGTCATAAGCTTCCATCATCTGCAGCCATTTTTTGAGGTCGCAGGCAAAGCTGGTGCTGGTGGTGCCCTCAATGGCCGTGCGGGCGCGCGGGCTCAGCATCACCATGGCACAGCAGGGTGAGCCGCTCCAGCCTTTTTGGGGTGCGGTCACCAGCACATCGATGCCGGTGGCTTCCATGTCAACCCAGATCGTGCCCGAGGCCACGCAGTCCAGCACCATCAGGCCACCGACCGCGTGCACCGCCTCACTGACCTGGCGCAGGTAATCATCAGGCAACAACATGCCCGACGAGGTTTCCACATGCGGGGCAAACACCACATCGGGCTGCTGCGTCTGGATGGTGGCCACCACCTCGTCCACCGGGCAGGGAATCCAGGGTGACTGGCTGTGGTCGCTGGTGCGCCGGGCCTTGAGCACAGTGGACGCGGCCGGGATCTGGCCCATGTCAAAAATTTGCGTCCAGCGGTAGCTGAACCAGCCGTTGCGGATCACCAGCACCTTTTTGCCGGTGGCAAACTGCCGCGCCACCGCCTCCATGCCAAAGCTGCCGCTGCCGGGAACAATCACGACCGACTTGGCGTGGTAGACCTCTTTGAGGATGCTGGAGATGTCACGCATGGCGCCCTGAAAGCGCTGGGACATGTGGTTCAAGGCGCGGTCGGTGTAGACCACCGAGAATTCAAGCAGGCCGTCGGGATCGATGTTGGGCAGAAGACCGGGCATGGGAAGCACTCCATTGGTTGAGCAGGTGTGATCAGCTTAGCACGGGGCCAGCACGCACCGCCTGCAACAACCAGTCCACAAACAGCTGCAAGGCAGGTGCTTTGTCGTCGCGCTCGGGGCAGACCAGCACATAAGCACGCCCGCTGGCCAGCGGCTGTTGGCAGGCCACCACCAGGTCACCGCGCGCCAGCTCATCCTGAATCAGCAACTGCGGCACCAGCGCCAGGCCCATGCCGTGCACTGCAGCGGCGGCGGTCATGGAAAACAGCTCGAAACGGGCGCCCGACAGCGCCTGGGGTGCGGCCACACCCTGCGCCTCGAACCACTGCCGCCAAGCGTCGGGCCGGGTGCTTTGTTGCAAGAGCGGCAGGCCCGCAATCGCTTCGGGCGACAGACTGGCTGCACCTTGCAGCAGGCTGGGTGCACACACCGGCAGCACCACCTCGTCAAGCAGCTGGATGGCTCGGGTGCCGGCCCACTGGTCGATCTGCTCCGGCGTGCCGGCATACAGCGCGGCATCAAACGGGGTGTCGGCAAACATGAAGGGGCGGGTGCGCGTTTCGATATGCACCGTCAGTTCAGGCTGATAACGTTTGAGCTCGGGCAGGCGCGGAATCAGCCAGCGGGTGGCAAAGGTCGGCACCGCTGCCAGGTGCAGGTTGAGCGCACCACTTTGGTGGTTCATCACATCAAGCGTGTCCTGCTCCAACGCCTGCAGACGGACGGCCACTTGCGCGGCATAGTCGCGGCCACGTTCCGTCAGGCTCACGCCGTGGCGGGTGCGTTTGAACAGGGCCACGCCCACAAACGCTTCCAGCGCGGTCAGCTGGCGCGACACCGCACCTTGGGTGAGTGCCAGCTCCTGCGCGGCACGGGTGTAACTCTGGTGGCGGGCGGCGGCCTCAAAACAGGCCAAGGCTTGAAGGGAGGGGATTTTTCTGCGCATGATGTGTGCAATATACACAAGAGCCATCGCAGATGGGTGTGAGTCTGTTCATTTGATATAGCGCTATACCTTTATAGATAGAGGGCTATAGTGCCTTTTTTCCGACACGCCTAGGTAAAAACAGTGACTCTTGTCAAACCCATACATGATTGAATCGCATACCTGGATGACAACAAATCGTTTGTGATGCAACGGGCTGCGCGCTACCATGGTCGCCAAGCTCTGTGCTTTGCCTTGTGCACATCTGTTTCACCATCCACTGAAAGACACCCATGGCCCACGCGAACTTCCATTGGCAAGACCCCTTTTTGCTGGAACAGCAGCTCACCGATGACGAACGCATGGTCAAGGACGCCGCCGCCGCGTATTGCCAAGACAAGTTGCAGCCGCGTGTGATTGAGGCCTTTCGCCACGAGCAGACCGACCCGGCCATCTTCCGCGAGATGGGTGAACTCGGCCTGCTGGGGCCAACGATCCCCGAGGCTTATGGTGGCCCGGCGCTGAACTACGTGTCCTACGGCCTGATTGCGCGCGAGGTCGAGCGTGTGGACAGTGGTTACCGCAGCATGATGAGTGTGCAAAGTTCACTCGTGATGTTGCCGATTTGTGAGTTTGGCAACGAAGCCACGCGCCAAAAATACCTGCCCAAGCTGGCCACCGGTGAGTGGATCGGTTGTTTTGGCCTGACCGAGCCCAACCACGGCAGCGACCCTGCCAGCATGCTGAGCCGTGCGGTCAAGGTGCCGGGTGGTTACAAGCTTAGCGGCAACAAGATGTGGATTTCCAACAGCCCGATTGCCGACGTGTTTGTGGTCTGGGCCAAAGAGGTTTCCGAGTCCGGCACGGTCGGCCCGATCCGCGGTTTTGTGCTCGACAAAGGCACGGCTGGCCTGAGCGCCCCGGCCATCCACGGCAAGGTGGGCCTGCGCGCCAGCATCACCGGCGAGATCGTGATGGACGGTGTCTTCTGCCCTGAAGAAAACGCTTTCCCCGAGGTGCAAGGCCTCAAAGGCCCGTTCACTTGCCTCAACAGCGCCCGCTACGGCATCGCCTGGGGCGCTTTGGGTGCGGCCGAGGATTGCTGGCTGCGTTCACGCCAGTACGTCCTGGACCGCCAGCAGTTTGGCCGCCCGCTGGCCGCCAACCAGCTGATCCAGAAAAAGCTGGCTGACATGCAGACAGAGATTGCGCTGGGCCTGCAGGGCTGTCTGCGCCTAGGCCGCATGAAGGACGAGGGCACGGCAGCGGTCGAGATCACCTCGATCTTGAAGCGCAACTCGTGCGGCAAGGCGCTCGACATTGCCCGCCTGGCGCGCGACATGATGGGTGGCAACGGCATCAGCGACGAGTTTGGTGTGGCGCGGCATTTGGTGAACCTGGAGGTGGTCAACACCTACGAAGGCACCCACGACATCCACTCGCTGATTCTGGGGCGGGCGCAGACGGGTATTCAGGCGTTTTGCTGAGTAGTGCGGAGGTGTGGGAACTGCCAGACACCCGACCGTGAGAACGCGGGCATCGGCGGTGGCAGCGGGTGGGCTGTGGGCCCCCGCCTCAACGCGCTGCGCTTTGCGAAGTCGGCGGAGCCCCACAGCCCACCCGCTGCTGCATGTATTGCAGAGTGCGAGCTTTCCATACCAAGGCAGTCAGCCAAACCATACCGTTTTGTCAGCCTGCATTTGGTTTTCTGCTCGACGAACCCATCCGCCATTCGGGTCATGCGGGCTTGGGCAGGGGGCCGACTTCGCAAAGCGCAGCGCGTTGAGGCACCCTGCCCAAGCCCGCGTGGCCAGCCACAAACACCGATCCGTCAACGACTGACCCCCTGACTTCAAACGAACGACAGAAGCAAATCATGACAACCCAGCAAGCCGCTCTCAGCCACCTCAAAGTTCTGGACCTCTCGCGTGTGCTGGCCGGCCCTTGGTGCACCCAAATGCTGGCTGATCTGGGGGCCGATGTCATCAAGGTCGAGCGCCCCGGTGCCGGTGACGACACGCGCCACTGGGGCCCACCTTTCCTCAAAGATGCCGACGGCAATGACACCACAGAGGCCACCTACTTCACCGCCTGCAACCGCAACAAACGCGCCATCACCCTGGACATGGCCCAGCCGGAAGGTCAGGCGCTGATCCGGAGAATGGCGGCGCAAAGCGACATCCTGGTCGAGAACTTCAAGGTGGGCGGTCTCCAACACTACGGGCTGGACTACGAGAGCCTCAAAGCCATCAACCCACGCCTGATCTACTGCTCGGTCACCGGCTTTGGCCAGACCGGCCCGTATGCCGAGCGCGCCGGGTACGACCTGATGATCCAGGCCATGAGTGGCCTCATGAGCATCACCGGCCACGCCGATGGCGAGCCCGGCGGCGGCCCGATGCGCATGGGTGTGGCGCTGATCGACGTGCTGACCGGCATCTACGCCTGCAGCGCCATCCTGGCCGCCGTCGAGGCGCGCCACACCACGGGTGCGGGCCAGCACATCGACATGGCTTTGCTCGATGTCGGCATGGCGGTGCTGGCCAACCAGGCCGCTGGCTTTTTGAACACTGGCCAAGTGCCGCAACGCCAGGGCAATACCCACCCGAGTCTGGCGCCGTACCAGACCTTCGACACTCTGGACGGCAGCATGCTGCTGGCGATTGGCAACGATGGTCAGTTCACACGTTTTTGTGAGGCTGCTGGTCAACCCGAGTGGGCACAGGACGAACGTTTTCGCAGCAACACCTTGCGCGTCAAAAACCGGGAAGCCCTGGTGGCCCTGATGCTGCCCGTCACCCGCACCCGCAGCACCTTGGAATGGACACAGTTGCTGGAAGACAAGGCCGTGCCCTGCGGCCCCATCAACGACATGGCACAAGCCTTTGCCGACCCGCAGGTGCAAGCGCGGGGTTTGGTGCTAAAACAGCCTGTAGCCCAAGTAGTTTCTGGGCAAGAAGCTATAAATAATCAAGCAAATCAAGCCGTGATCAACACTGTGGCCAGCCCACTGCGCCTGACTGCCACGCCGCCCGTGTTGCACCGCCCGCCGCCATCTATGGGTGAACACACAGATGAGGTTCTGGCCGAGTTGGGCCTGGATACCGCGCAGATTGCGCGGCTCAGAAGCGCGGGGGTGGTATAGCGAGGCTCCGACACGTCGAGACCTGGCATGAACTCGCCAACGCAGGCCAGTTCGGCGGCCAGGGCGACCATCACACCCCCAAGGCTTGTGTGCGACAGGCGTTTTGCAAACACCTCGAATGTGGCATCTTCGCGCACGGCTTTGCCCGCGCTCGCTGTGACGATTGCGGGCTCAACCGGGATGGGCGCTTAATTCAAGTATTTGGCGTAGATGGCGTCGAAGGACTTGTCCTTCTTCATGGACGCCAGCGCCTTGTCAAATTCGGCGCTGATTTTCGTGTATTCGCGTTTCTTGTTGAAAGCCAGGTAGCTGGGGATGGACTTGACAGCGGGGCTTAATTCCTTGATCTTGCCGACGGTGCCCGCCTGTTTTGCGGCATCCAGAAATACCGCACGGTAGCTGGGCGCAAAATCAATTCTCTTGGCGGCAAGCATGGCGACGAGGCTGTCCACGCTGCTGGTGTAGGTGATGTTCTGCCAGGTTCCATTCTTGACCAGTTTGTCGATATCCGGGCCGTAGCTGGTGTCGCGAATAATGCCGGCTCTGAGGTGCGACAGGTCGGCTAAATTGCCCGTCAATCGAATATCCGAATCTGCGTGGATAAAAAAGACCTCGACTTGCGTGATGACCGGGTTGTCGGTGTAGGCAAGAAAAGCTTCTCGCTCAGGCAGTCTGAAAACCGAGAATATGCCATCCACATTGCCGTCACGCACTTCTGCCAGGCAACGCGCCCATGGCATTAACTGGATTTTGACGGAGTGGCCTGATCTTCGGAAGGCTTCGGTCACCACGTCCACAAGAATGCCCGTCGGTTTGCCATCCACAATGTAAGCCGTGGGGCGGCTATCGGCGGCGACCAATACCAGGTCTTCGGCATGCGCAGCAGGTGATGCCATGGTGATGGCGAGCACGGCGGACAAGCAAAGCCTCAATGTATGAAAAAACGGAACTCTCTTGTTGATTGTCATCTGGAGTTCCTCAGCGGTATGGTTTGTGAAAGTGGCCAGGGCAGAGAATACGGAGCACTGGTATTTATACCCCTGTTTGGTCGCTGCAGAGGGGCTTAAATTCCGGTGGCTGGTTTTACCCTGCAGTTTTACGTGCGGCACTTACACTGTGAAAGAGGGACGCCAGCATGTGCGAGGAGGCGCATGCGGACCGGGTTTTCCAGATCGCTCAGGTACTTGACCGTAGTCACGGTCTCATAGTCCATGGCGAGAATAAGAACGATAAGAGCATTGTTGCTGCAACCCCCAACAACAGGAGAGCTGATGACACTTGCCGACGTTCTTAAGTTGAATTTCCTCAACAAGGCGTTGATTCGCAACAACGGGATCGCGCGCAGGATCATGTTGGCCGTGATCTTGTTCAGTTCCGCCGTGACCACCGTCATCACCGCAGTCGAGCTCTACCTGGACTATCGGGTGGACATACGCGGTATCCATGAGCGGGTGGAGTCGATCCGCAAGGTGTATCTGCCCACCCTGGTGGAAAGCGTCTGGGTACTGGAGCCCACCCAAATCCAGAACCACCTCAATGGCCTGATGAACCTGGGCGATATCGAGTACGTGGGCATCGTCTCCAACGGCAAGACCCAGTGGTCGGCAGGCTCACAGACCTCCAAGCGCCAGATTGAAACCGTCTTCCCCTTGAGTCGCCTCAACGCTGGCGAGCGCATGACGATTGGCGAGCTGCACGTGGTGGCCAGTGTGGACAACGTGGTGTCGCGGCTGTGGTCCAAATTCATCGTCATGCTGGTGAGCAATGCCATCAAGACCTTTCTGGTCACCGCCTTTGTTCTGCTGATCTTCCAGGTTTTGGTGGGGCAACACCTGGAACATATTGCCGGCTATCTGCGGCAGTTTTCAAGGAATGTGTCCAGCGAGCAGCCGTTGCAGCTCAACCGTCGGGAAGGCGGTCGCTGGCGCCCCGACGCGCTGGACCATGTGGCGAACGCCGTCAATCAGATGCGCAAAGAGATCAAGCGCTCTGGCGCCGAGCTCAAAGCCAGCAATGATCGGCTGGAGTCGATGGTGAAGAACTCGCCGCTGGCCATCTACACCAGCGATCTCAACTATATTGTGAGCAGCTGGAATCCGGCTGCTCAGAGGATGTTTGGCTGGAGCGCCGAAGAGGCTATCGGCCACAAGGTGTTCTTCATCCCGAAGGACAAGCAGCAGGAGTACGAACACATTGCTTGCAGGTTGCGCAATGGGGAATCGCTCAACCAGATTGAGCTGGTACGGCAGCGCCGTGACGGCTCCGTCATCCACATCAGTCTGTCCACCGCGCCCTTGTTCACGACGGATGGGACGCTCGATGCCCACCTGTTCCTTGTGGCCGACATTACCGAGCGCAAGCTTGCCGAGCAGCAGATCCAGTTCCAGGCCTTCCACGATGCATTGACCGGCCTGCCCAACCGCTTGCTGCTGCAAGACCGCTTCGAGCAGGCCAAGGCCCAAGCGAACCGCACAAATTGGCGCGTGATGCTGCTGTTTCTGGATCTGGACAACTTCAAGAGCATCAACGACACGCTGGGCCACGATAGCGGCGACGCGCTGCTTCAGCAGATCGCTACCCGCCTGAGCGCCTGCATGCGCGAGACCGACACCATCAGCCGACTGGGTGGCGATGAGTTCCTTATTTTGTTGACCGACCTGGTCCAGGCGGACGATGCCGCGCCCGTTCTGACCAAGCTCATGGAGCAGATGCAGCTGCCCTTTTTGGCCGACGGCCATGAAATCTCGACTTCGGTGTCCATGGGCGTGACCATCTTTCCCGAGGACGGTACGAGTTTTGAGAGCTTGCTCAAGAAGGCCGACATGGCCATGTACAAAGCCAAGGGCGATGGGCGCAATACCTACCGTTACTTTGATGACGCGATGGACGTGGAGGCGATCGAGCACCAGTTCATCCGCAATGGTCTTCGGCGCGCGCTGGAGCGCAACGAATTCGTTTTGCATTACCAGCCCCAGATCGATCTGACCAGCGGTGCCATCGTTGGGGTCGAGGCACTGATCCGGTGGAACCACCCCCAGCTAGGCATGGTGTCGCCTGCGCGCTTCATCCCGGTGTCCGAAGAGAGTGGCTTGATCATTCCGATTGGCGATTGGGTCTTGCGTGAGGCCTGCCGCCAGGCCATGGCTTGGCAGCGCGACGGACTGCCTGAACTGTGCATGGCGGTGAACCTCTCTGCCGTGCAGTTCAAACGCGGTAGCGTGGAGCAGTCGGTGATCCATGCGCTGGAAGAAAGCCGGATGAACCCCGCGCTGCTGGAACTGGAGCTGACCGAGTCGATCCTGATCCAGAACGTGGAGGGCGTGCTGGACTGTGTCAAGCGCTTGAAGCTACTGGGTGTGAAGCTGTCTATCGACGATTTCGGCACCGGTTATTCCAGTCTGTCGTACTTGAAGCGTTTTGACATAGACAAGCTCAAGATCGACCAGTCCTTTGTGCGCGATTTGGGCTCGGACCCCGATGACGCCGCCATCGTGCGGGCCATCATCCAGATGGCCCGCAGCCTGAATCTGCGCACCATCGCCGAAGGCGTTGAAAACGCCGACATGCTGCACCAGCTGCGCGTCTTCGGTTGCGACGAGGCACAGGGCTACCACTTTGCGCGGCCGATGTCTGCGGATGCCGTTGCCAGCTACATCCTGCAGGCAAAGACCGTTGAGCTGGGGCCAGCCCCTTACGGCTGACGGCCACGCCACCCGTGCTGCACCGCCCGCCGCCTTGCTTGAGTGAACACACCGACGAGGTGCTGGCAGAGTTGGGTCCGGACGCGACGCAGATGGCCGCCTTGCGTGGCCGTGGCGTGGTTTAACCAGGTTTTCAAACCATGTCACACTTCACGCCCATGAACACCATGGCCACCAAAGACCCCCGGTTTGCGCTGCGGTTTGCCACCCCCGACGATGCGGGTCTGCTGCTGGACTTCATGCACCAGCTGGGCACTTTTCAGAAAATGCGCGACAAGATCGTCGCCACCGAAGTCGGCCTGCGCCAGCTTTTGACTCAGGGCAAGGGGGAAGCGATTTTGGGGGATTACGACGGCAAAACCGTGGGGTTTGCCTATTTTTGCCAAACCTCATCGGCGTTCATCGGCCAGTCTGGCCTGTATATCGACGGTTTTCTGGTGAGTGAGTCCATGCGCGGCAAAGGACTGGGCAAGATCATGATGACTTTCATGGCCAAGCTGGCGCTGGCGCGCGGCTGCCAGCGGCTGGAATGGGCCTGCCTGGACTGGAACGAGCCCAGCATCCAGTTCTACCGCAATCTGGGTGCCCAGAGTGTCGACATCATGACCATTTACCGGTTCGGACCCGAGCAACTCAAGGTCAATGCGGCTTTGTTCTAGTGTGCTGGTCCGTGGTTTGCTGCACTGCAGAGGTGTGTGATTTGAAGCGAAGTAACTGTATTTAAATACAGTTATCTGGTGTAGCATCCAGACATTGCTCAACGTGAGAGCCCTGAAAGGACAGCACCATGAACATCCTGCCCACCGAGTTCGACGGCCAAGCCATCCGCCGCGTGTATGACGAAACAACGGAAACCTGGTGGTTTTCGGTGATTGATGTGGTGCAGGTGTTGACGGATAGCGAAAACGCCCGCGACTACTGGTTCAAGATGAAACTTCGCGTGAAGTCGGAGGACGGCGCTGAACTGTCGACAGTTTGTCGACAGTTGAAATTGCCTGCGGCGGACGGTAAACAGAGGCTCACCGATTGCGCCACCGCAGAAAGCTTGTTGCGCATCGTCCAATCCATCCCGAGCCCCAAAGCCGAGCCGATCAAACTCTGGCTGGCCAAGGTGGGTTATGAGCGCATGCAAGAGATGGCCGACCCGGCCCTGTCGTTAGACCGCGCCCGCCAGACCTGGCAGCAACATGGCCGCAGCGACAAGTGGATTGCCCAGCGCATGACCGGGCAGGAAACTCGCAACAAGCTCACTGACTACTGGAGCGCGCACGACATCAAAAAGGGCAGCGAGTTTGCCATCCTCACCAACATCATTCACCAGGAATGGGCGGGTGTGAGTGTGGCGCAGCACAAGGACATGAAGGACCTCACCAGCCACAACCTGCGCGACCACATGAGCGAGGCTGAGCTGATTTTTACCGCGTTGGCCGAGCTGTCCACCCGCCAGATTGCGCAGAGTGTTGAGGCCACTGGTTTGGCAGACAACAAGTCTGCGGCTAAAAGTGGTGGTCACATCGCCGCCCAGGCCCGGCAGCAGTTGGAAAGCCAAACCGGCAAGTCAGTGGTGACGAGCGCCAACTACCTGCCGCCGACGGCACCCAAGGCGGTGAAAGCCGTCAAGGCCAGCAAAAAGACCTGACGCAGGTACGCATGGGGTGACTTGGGTTCGTCAACCGCCCCGACATTCACCAGGCGCTGCAAGCAGCGCCATCCATCAATCGCCCGACCGAGACTTGGCCTGTTCCAGCGCCTGGCGTAATTCCACCTCATGACGTTTGCGGTCGCTGATGTCTACATAAGCGCCCACCACCCGCACCGGTGCGCCGTGGGCGTCGTACTCGGCCACGCGACCGCGGTCCAGTACCCAGATCACGGTGCCATCTTTGCGAACCATGCGGTGCTCAGAGCGGTAAAACTCTTCGCTGCCACTGAGCAATTGGCGCAGCCTTTGCCACACCAGCGCCTTGTCCTCGGGGTGTAGGCGGGCTGAAAACACATCGACGTGGCCGGTGAGTTCGCCGTGTGCAAACCCCAGGATGCGAAACCATTGCTGGTTGTGCACCACACGGCCACTGGCCACATGCCAGTCCCAGATGCCTTCACGCGTGGCGGCCAGCACCTCTTGCAGGCGTTGTTCACTTTGCGCCACCTGTTGCTGCGCCCGCACCAGGTCGGTGATGTCGTGGGCAATCACCAGAATCTGCTTGTTGCCCTCGGCATCCTTGAACGGGCGTTTGATCGACTTGAAGTGGCGGATTTCACCGGTGACCGCATTGCGACTGTCTTCCAGCACCACCTCGGTTTCACCGCGCGCCATGATCGCCAGCACATTGGCGCGGTAACCATCGGCCAGCTCTTTGGGCACACCAAAGTCGCCGTCGTGTTTGCCGACCATGGCTTCGGGGGTGGTGTTGTACAGGCGCGCCAGCGTTCTGTTGCACAACAAAAAATTGCCTTTGGCGTCTTTGAGCAGGATGACGTCGGGGGTTTCCTCAAACACCGCCTCCAGCAGTGCGAGTCGTTTCTGATCCGTCATGAGGGGGACGGGGTCGGGCGTTGTTTTGGTTTCAGGCATGTGGGTATTTCATGACATCAACATCCCTGGTCATCTGGTCTTCTTTTATAAAAGCAAGTTTGCACGTCATCACCCCGCCAGTATCGGTCACCCAGTCGGGCCTAGTCAAAATAAATGAATGCAGTAAACAATTTCGTTGAACTTTTTTGCACTGAGTGACTTCTAAACTGCGATTCAGCGCAGGCCCCAAGCTTGTTGACCTTCCTCGGAGAATAGTTTTGACCCGTTCCTCATCTTCTTCTACCGGCCTGATAGGCCAGCCCCGTTACAGCTCGGTGGCCATGACCCTGCACTGGCTGTTGGCCTTGGTCATTTTGGCCATGTTTGGGATGGGCCTGTACATGGCTGATCTGCCCTTTTCACCCACCCGCATGAAACTCTACAACTGGCACAAATGGGCCGGTGTGTGTTTCCTGTTGCTCACGGTCCTGCGTGTGGTGTGGCGTGTCACACACCGTCCACCCGCGCTGCCACAGACCGTCACGCTGGCCATGCCCGGCTGGCAGATGCAGGCCTACCACGCCACCCACCATCTGATGTACGCCCTGTTTTTGGTCGTGCCTTTGCTGGGCTGGGCTTACAGCTCGGCCGCAGGTTACCCAATTGTGTTGTTTGGTGTGTTGCCGCTGCCAGACTTTGTCGGCCCCGACAAGGCCTTGGCTGAACTGATCAAACCCTTGCACGGCCTGTCGGCTTGGGCGCTGATTGTGCTGGCAGCACTGCACATCGGTGCCGCCCTGAAACACCATTGGCTGGACCGCGATGGCCTGATGTTGCGCATGTTGCCGGGTCGGGGCTGATCCCTGGGCCTGGTCGAGTTATTTCCTATTCCTTTTTTGATCCTCTTATGAACACCAAGACCCTGCTTCCTGTTTTGGCCACCTTGCTGGTGGCCAGTGTTGCCCTGCCAGCGGCGGCCCAGCAAAAACTCTTGCCCGCGCAAAGTGAACTCAGCTTTGTGGCCAAACAAATGGGGGTGCCGGTCAGCGGCCAGTTCAAACGTTTTGATGCCCAGGTCAGTTTTGACGCGGCCAAGCTGGCGGCCAGCAAGGTGTCGTTCACCGTCGACATGGGCAGCGCCACCATGGGCAATGTCGAGGCCGACAGCGCCCTGCCCACGCTGCCCTGGTTCAACACACCGAAGTTCCCCCAGGCCACGTTCACGTCGAGCGCTTTCAAGGCCCTAGGTGCTGGCAAGTACGAGCTGGCTGGCCAACTCAGCATCAAAGGCCAGGTGCGTGAGGTGCTGGTGCCTTTGACCATGACACAAACGGGCGCGGTGACCGTGGCCACTGGTGTGGTGCCGATCAAGCGCCTGGCCTTCAAGATTGGTGAAGGTGATTGGGCCGACACCTCGATGGTGGCCGACGACGTTCAGGTCAAGTTCAAGCTGGCGCTCAGCGGCGTGGGCAAGCTGTAAACATTTTTGTCTTTTTCCCTTCAACCCTCCAGGAGTTTTTACCCATGCGTTTGCCCCTCATCCCCGCCGCTGCCGCCGTTGTTTTGCTCGCCAGCACCGTGTCTGCCCAGGCTGCCAGCTACGCCATTGACCCAACCCACACCTATGTGACGTTTGAGATCGGCCACTTTGGCACCTCGACCAACCGGGGCCGTTTTGACAAGAAGGAAGGCAGCGTGGAGCTGGACCGCGCCGCCAAGACCGGCAAGGTCGAGATCGTGGTGGACACCAGCTCGATCAGCACCGGTTTTGCCATGTTCAACAAACACCTGCAAAGTGCCGAGTTGTTTGATGTGGAAAAATTTCCGACCATGAAGTTTGCCGCCGACAAGTTTGTCTTCAACGGCGACAAGGTGGCTGAAGTCACCGGCACGCTCACGCTGCTGGGCAAGACCAACCCGCTGACCCTGAAGGCCACCAACTTCAATTGCTACGAGAACCCGATGCTCAAACGCGAAGTCTGTGGCGGCGACTTTGAAGGCACGCTGGACCGCACCCAGTACGGCATGAACTACGGCATCGACTGGGGTTTCCCGAAAAACGTGCACCTGGTGGTGCAGGTCGAAGCCATCAAGCAGTAATCTGCTAAATCAGGCATCAAATCAGTCTGTAGCCCTTATTTGATAAGGGCTGATAGCTATAGAAGACGCAGCAGCCTGTGGCAACTCAGGGCGCCAGCATCTGCTGCTGGCCCAAGTACATGCGCAGCCTGAACTGGTCCTGGTCAATGTCTTGCAGGCTGCGCCGGATGCGGCGCTTCTCGTCGTCACTGGCCGCAGACTCCAGCTTCTTGTGCAGGCGCTGGATTTCCTGAGTGTTCTGGCGCATGCGTTCCTGGGTCTGGTGCACCTGCAGACCCGCGTTCAAATAACGCGTAAAAGCCTCTGCGCCGGGTTGTGTCGCACACACCTGTGCTTTGTCGGCGCGGCCTTGCAGCCCTTGTTGCCAACCGTTGGCCGCCGTGCAAAAACGTTTGATACCGGCGTCCCAGCCCTGACGGTACGCCAGCGCATTGGGCACCACCCCGGTTTTTCCACAGTCTTCGGTGTAATCCGCCAATCTGCGCTCGGGCTCACCCCGCGCGCCGTCGTTGAGCCCCACACGGCCCCAGTCGGCCACCTGGCATTCGGACTCCGACATCGACGCACACCCAGCCAGCAGCGCACTCACCAACAGCAGGCTCAGCGCACGGTGCGGGCACATGGCGCTCAGGCCTGGGACGGCAGCGGCAGGGCACACACCTGGTGGGCAAAGGCTTCCACCTGCGCCCAGTCGGTGAACTCAAAGGCCTGGGTGGCGTCGGTCGGGCCTTTGGTGATGAGCATGATGAAACGGATCATCTGTTTGTCCACAAAACCAAGCGCAGGGTAGTTGAGCCGCCCGGCAAACACAGCCGCCAGTTGCGGCTTCCAGCTCAGTTGCCGCAGCAGTTTGACCATGTACGGGTTGGTGTGCGGCTGGTTTTTCTCGGGCTTGCGCGCCACCACGTTGACGCTGAACAGCGCGCTGGCCTTGCGCTCCAGCAGCGGCTGGTGTTTGCTGATGAACTGGGCCACCTGCGGGCGGTGTTTGCCGTAGCGGATGCTGGCGCCGATGACAATGCGCTCGAACGACGCCAGATCCAGCGACTCGGCCTGGTCCAGCGGCACCAGGCTGACCTGTTGCCCCAGCGCCGTCAAAACAAATTTCATGCGTTCACAGATATGCCGGGTGTGGCCGTCAACGGTGGAGTAGATGAGAAGGGTGTGGTGTGGCACGGCAGCAAGGTGTGGTGAAAAGGTCGACGCGATCTTAGTGGCTTGCGCTAACCTGTGGCCTGACAAATGTCATCAATCCTCGGTCAGGTTGCCGGGTTTGAATTGGCTTGCCAGCTTGGCCTGCATTTCTTCATGGACCTGGGCGTAGTGGGAAAAGGCCAGACTGTACGACCCCTGGCCGCCGGTGAGTGACTTCAATCGGCTCTGGTAGTCACCCAATTCGGCCAGCGGCATCTGGCCACTGATGGCCACGGTGCCCATCGGGCGCGGCTGGGTGCCGGTGATGTGGCCACGTTTGCTGGCCAGATCGCCGGTCAAATCACCAATGCTGGACTCGGGCGCCACCACTTCGATGCTCACCACCGGCTCCAGCACCACGGGCTGGGCCGCACGCACCGCTTCGAGCGTGGCCTTGCGGGCAGCGGCCACAAAGGCCACCTCCTTGCCGTCCACTGCGTGGGTTTTGCCGTCATACACCGTGACCCGCAGGTCGTGCACCGGGAACCCTGCCACTGCGCCCTCGGCCAGCGCCTGCAACACACCTTTTTCCACTGCCGCCATGAACACGCCCGGAATCGCGCCGCCCTTGACCACGTCCTCAAACTCGAAACCGGCGCCGCGCGCCAGCGGTGCCACGCGTAACATCACCTCGCCAAACTGGCCGGCGCCGCCACTTTGTTTCTTGTGGCGGCAGTGGCCTTCGGCCTGGCCCAGAATGGTTTCTCGGTAAGCGATTTGTGGTTCGCTGGTGCTGAGTTCAAGCTTGAACTGCTGCTGCATGCGCAGCATCTTGGCGCGCAGATGCATGTCGCCCAGGCCACGGATCACGGTCTCGTTGGTGCCCGGGTGGCGCTCCACGGTGAAGCAGGGGTCTTCCATCTCCAGCTTGTGCAGGATCTCGAACAGGCGTTGCTCGTCGCCCTTGCGCTGGGTCTGCACCGCCAGGCCCTGCATCGGCTGCGGAAAGGCCAGCGGCTGCAGGTGGATGTGGTCCTCGTCGTGGGAGTCGTGCAACACGCTGTCAAAGCTGATCTCGTCGACCTTGGCCACGGCACCGATGTCACCCGGCACCAGGGCGTCCACCTCGACATACTCCTTGCCCTGCAGCTGGTACAGGTGGTTGACCTTGAACGGGCGTTTGCTCGACCCGGCGAACAGCTGGCTGTCCTTGCGCACCGTGCCCTGGTGCACGCGGAACACACAGACCTTGCCGATGAACGGGTCCATCACCACTTTGAACACATGGGCCAGCACATGCAGGCTGGGGTCGGGCTGCGCGGCAAAAGCGGTCGGCACGGCCCCGGGCTCACCTTTGTAGAAGGGTGGCGGGTTGCCCTCCAACGGACTAGGTGCCAGCTTGACCAGGGCGTCCAGCAGCTGCGGCACACCGGCGCCGGTTTTGGCCGAGACAAATAGGATCGGGATCAGGTGCCCGGCGCGCAACGCTTTCTCAAACGGCGCATGCAACTCCTGCGGGCTAGGGTCGGCACCGTCTTCGAGGTAACGCGCCATCAGTGCGTCGTCTTCTTCGATCAGCTGGTCGATCAGCGCACGGTGGGCGGAGGCCACGCTGGCAAAGTCACTCTCTCCGTCGTCGTGGCCCAACAATTCAACCACCTCTTGCGCGTGATGCGTGGGCAGGTCCAGCAGCAGGCACTGTTTGCCAAAACGTTCGCGGATGTTCTCCACCAGCGCGCCCAGGTCGATGTTGTCGGCATCGATCTTGTTGATCAGGATCATGCGGCACAGGCCACGCTCCCCGGCCAGGGTGAACATGCGCTCGGTGGTGAGTTCGATGCCGGTTTGCGCGCTGATGACAATCAGCGCGGTGTCAGCCGCGGCCAGTGCGCTGATGGCCTGCCCGGCAAAGTCGGGGTAGCCGGGGGTGTCAAGCAGGTGGATGTGGGTGTTGTCGCTGCTCAGGCTCACCAGGGCCGACTGCAAGGAGTGGCCGAGCTGTTTTTCAATCGGGTCAAAGTCACAGACGGTGTTGCCTTTTTCCACCGCGCCGCGGCTGGTGATGGCGCCGGTGGCCGCCAGCAGGCTTTCCACCAAGGTCGTTTTGCCCACAGACCCGTGACCCACCAGGGCCACGGCACGGATGTTTGCAGAGGATTTGGCGCTCATAAATGGCTCGTAAAAGGATGTTATGAGCCATGAGTTTACGCTTGTGCTCTGATTTTTGACAGATGTTTTGAGGCCTGGTCAAACGTCAAAACAACGCTTTTTCAGGGCGGGAAAAGTTCTGGGTTTTGTCGGGTGATTCGCTGCAGATTTTCAAAACATGTAGCATCAATCGCCGTTCCTACGGCGTCTTTCATGATGTCCAATGTTTTGTCCAGGGGCACCGCAGCACGGTAGGGGCGCTCGGCGGTGATGGCGTCAAAAATGTCGGCGGTGGTGATGATGCGGGTCTCCAGCGTGATGTCCTGGGCCATCAGGCCGCGCGGGTAACCCTGGCCGTCCAGACGTTCGTGGTGCGCGGCCGACACACGTGCGAGTTCGTCAAAAATGCGCACCCGGCTCAGGATGGCTTCGGTGTAGCTGGCATGCCGCTGCACCGCCTGCCACTCGACCGCATCGAGCTTGCCGGGTTTGTCCAGGATGCGGTTGCTCACACCGAGCTTGCCCACGTCGTGTAACAGCGCGCCACGCTTGAGCCAACGCCGACGCGCCTCGGGCACCTCCATCGACTCCGCCAGCAATGCGGTGTACAGGGCCACGCGGGCGCTGTGGCCGGCGGTGAACGGGCTTTTGGCATCGACCACCTGGCCAAAAGCTTCAGCAATGTCGTCCAGATAGTCTTCGGTGATGCTGACCTCATGGCCACCGGGTTCCAGTGCGTACACCGCCTGCTCCACCTGGGCTGCCGGGGCCGCCAGCATCTGCCAGAAGCTGTCGGTCTGCGCCACAGCCTCAAAAGCGGCCACCAGCGCCGGGTCAAACCAGCTGCCAGAGCGTGCCTTGACCTCAGCCAGTGCGCTGTGGCGGCCTTGGGCGCCGTGGTGCACATCAATCACCTGGGCCAGCAAGGCAATCCGGGCCTGCAGCGGGATGGCCTGGCCCACCAACTTGTCGGGACGGCCACGGCCATCCCAGTGTTCGTCCAGCGCGTGGATGCCAGCCGACACCGCTTCGGGAAAGCGCAGCTGGCGCGCGATATCGGCACCGCGGGTGCAGCGGGTCTGGATCAGCTCCTGGGCGATCTCGTCGCCGTGGCTCAGGATGCCACCCAGCGCCTTGAGCCGCTCACGCAGGCCAGCGGCGGGTCCGGTGTGGCGCAGTACAAAACGCAGCACCTGGGGTAGGCTGCCGTCCACCCATTTGAAGTCGCGTTTGAACTGCAGGTCGTTGGTGACGTAGAGCTCGCAGATGCGTGCCGCGTTGCTGGAGCAACCCAGGTCCTTGAGCAGCAGGGTGTAGTAGAGCGTCCAGAGTGCGTCGTTGTCCAGGCCAATTTTCTGGCCGATGTGCATGCCGATCCAGCAGCAGCGCACGCAGTGGCCCTCAGGCTGGCCCTCGGTGATGTCCAGCGCGTGGCTGAGTGCAGCCATGAGTTCGGAGAGCTTCAGGAACTGCATGTGGGGCTCCGGTCAAGCTTCGGTTCAGACCGCTTTACACAGGCACACTGGTGCCGTGGGTTTCAAGAAAAATCGGCCTCTAGCCCTTGCTGAGTAAGGGCTGGTCACTCTGTTATCAATAGTAAAGAGGGTGCTCTGTGTAAAACTTGCCACCGTGGTAGAGCAGCGGTGAGGCACCGGCGCGGCAACTGCAGTGCTCCACCTCGCCGACAAAAATCACGTGGTCACCTTCGGCATAACGGCTGCGGTTGAAACACTCAAAACTGGCCACGCTGCCACTGATCAACGGGGCGCCGTTGTGGCCTTCGGTGAACTCCAGGTCGGCAAAACGGTCGGCGCTGCGCGAGGCAAAACGCAGCGCCAGCGCTTGCTGGTCAGCCGCCAGGATGTTGATGGCGTAGTGGGAACCCTGGGTAAATGCCGCCATTGAGCTGGCGGCTTGAGACAGACTCCACAACACCAGCGGGGGTGTCAGCGAGACTGAGTTGAACGAGTTGGCGGTCAGCCCGACCAAGGCCCCCGCCGGCGTGCGGGCGGTGACGATGGTCACCCCGGTGGCAAACATGCCCAGGGCGGTGCGAAATTCGGTGCTGGAGAAGCCGGGTGCTTGCGCCTGGGCGCGGTGTGAACTTGAAAACATCGCGCTGAATCTACCCGAAAACGGCGCTCTGGCGTGTTTGGCGGGCTTATCGACCCGTCAAAAAGCTTTCTTAGAATCCTTGCCATGTTGATCCGTTTGAAGCCATACACCCTGGGTGTTGCGTTTTTAATAGCTGTAGGCCCTTATTCTGCAAGGGCTTGCACCGATTTTTATACCAAATTACCGAATGTGCCATCGGCCCTGTGCCAAGCCGCCCAGCTGCAGCCCAGTGGCGCACGCAGTGTGCAGGGGCGGGCCATCCTGGTGCGAGATCTGATCCCGCCAGAGGCGCAGCGGCGGGTGCTGGTGGTGGCCACCATGCATGGTGACGAGTTGTCGGCCGCGTCGGTGGCGTTGCACTGGTTGCAGATGGCGCAAGCGGCGCCGGCGCAGACCCACTGGCGCTTCATCCCGGTGCTCAACCCGGACGGTTTGGCGCGGCGCACACCCTGGCGCATGAACGCCCACGGGGTGGACCTGAACCGCAACTTCCCTACCCCCAACTGGCAGCGAGAAACCAAGGTCTATTGGGAGCAGCGCACCCGCAAGGACCCGCGCCGCTGGCCCGGTCCCCACCCCTTGAGTGAGCCCGAGGCCAGGTACCTGTTTGACGAGATCGGCCGCTTTGACCCGCAGCTGATCGTCAGCATCCACGCGCCCTATGGGGTGCTGGACTTTGACGGCCCGGTGTTGCCGCCCACGCGTTTGGGCCGCTTGTACCTCGACCAGGTGGGCGTGTTCCCGGGTTCCCTGGGCAACTACAGCGGGGTGCAGCGCGGCGTTCCGGTGGTCACGGTGGAGTTGCCCAACGCCTTGCGCACACCCAGCGGCGACGAGATGGCCAAGATGTGGCGTGATCTGCGGCTCTGGATGGACAAAACACTGCCCCTGCCCGAGCCGCAGGACAGGCCCACACTGGCCCAGGTGCCGCCCAGCACACCGTGAATGCACGGGCTTGTTGTAAGTCAAGGGTTTACCCTAGTCGCAAAATAAATTTGTGCAAATATACTTTGCAGGTAATTCCGGTGGCAGTCAGCGGAAGTACAGACGAGTTTGGAGCCCTGCGGGGCTCCTTTTTTTGGGCCAGTTGCTGTGGGGCTTCGGCTCAGGTCGGTGGTTCGTTCTTGGGCAGGCGTTGCAGCTGCAGCTGGGCCATGGCCTGGTACAGCGGTGCTGACAGCAGGCGCGACACACCACTGGCCACCAGCGCGGTGGCCATCAGGCTCAGCACCAGGGCATGGCCGTCCACCATCTCCATGACGATGATGAAGGCGGTGAGCGGCGCCTGGGTGACCGCCGCCAGAAAACCCGCCATGCCCAGCGCGATCAAGGTGGGCGCGTTGGCATAGTGGGTGAGTTGGGCCACGTCGTTGCCCAGAGAGCCGCCAATCGACAAGGCCGGTGCAAAGATGCCGCCAGGAACACCCGACCAGGCGGTGATCCAGGTGGCCAGGAATTTCAGCAAGGTGTAGAGCGGCGTGACTTCACCGCTGCCTTCGAGCAGGGCGCGGCTGTGGTGGTAGCCGGTGCCAAAGGTGCTGTCATGGCTGACCAGACCGATCACCGCCACCACCAGACCGCAGGCTGCGGCAAAAGCCACCGGTGAACGTTGCCGCCAGCGGCTGAACCAGTCGGCCGAGCTGCCACGCACCGACAGCAACAGCACCCGGGCAAACAGCCCACCGGCCAGACCGCAGGCCAGTGCCACCAGCAGGCCTGGCCAGATCAGCGCCAGGCTCAGTTGGTCCACCCGGATCACCCCAAAGTAGGTGGCGTTGCCATAAATGGAGACGGCCATCAAGCCGCTGAGCACAATGGCGGCCAGCAGCAAGCCGGTGTTGCGCTGCTCTGGGCGGCGCGACAACTCCTCAATGGCAAACATGATGCCGCCCAGCGGTGTGTTGAAGGCCGCCGCAATGCCCGCAGCGCCACCGGCCATCAGCAGGCCGTTGTGCGACACCGGGGCATTGGCAGGCAGGTAACGCCGGGCGTGGTGCATGACACCTGCGGCAATCTGCACGCTGGGGCCTTCGCGCCCGAGCGACAAACCCCCCAGCAGGCCGCAGCTGGTCAGGGCCATTTTGCTCAGGGTCAGTTTCAGCGACACAAACAGATGGCGCTGCTCGGGTGCCACAGAGCCGTCCATCGCAGCCATGACTTGCGGTATGCCCGAGCCCGACGCACCCATGGCGTACCGGCGCATCACCCAGACGATGGCGGCGGTGCACAGCGGCGTCCACAACAACGGGGCCCAGGCCACCACACTGTGTAACTGCTCAAACAGCCCAAAGGCGCGTTCGGTCAGCCAGGTCAGCGCCACCACGGTCAGGCCAGCCAATGCGGCAAAACCAATCACCACCGCCCGTGAGGCCCAGAGTTGCCAGTTGGACAGGTCGCTGCGCAAAGCGTCCAGCAGAGTGGAACTGCGTTCGTCCAGGTTCATGGGTAGGGGGTATTTGAGCCGCAGTGGGCGCAGCGCGGCATATCATCACAGTGCATGGGGGGATGATACATTGATGCAAATGTAGTTTGTTATATTGGGTCTCGGCGCGTGAATGCTGGCGCCACAAGACATAACAATACAGGAGGTCAACAGCATGAAAGTTGGTTTGGTGGGTTACGGCAAGGCGGGGCAGGCGGTGGCGCAGGTGCTGCACAAGGCCCCAGGCTTCGAGTTGGCCTGGGTGGTGCGCAGGTCGCCCAGCGCCGCCGAGCAGACGGTGCCCGAGACCAACATCCCGCTGGTGGGGCTGGGTGCGTCGGACTGGGCAGCTTGGCTCGATACCCACCCGGTGGATGCGCTGGTGGATTTCTCACAGGCCGAGAGCCTGCATGCCTATGGCGAGGCGCTACGCCAGCGCCAGATCATGCTGGTCAGTGCGATTTCGGCCTACAGCCCGGCGGATCTGGACTATGCGCGTGATCTGGGGCGCGACACGCGGGTGATGTGCTCCCCCAACATCACCTTAGGCATCAACTTCCTGATTCTGGCGGCCAAGCTGCTGCGCCGGATTGCACCGTTTGCCGATGTCGAGATCCTGGAGCAGCACTTTCGCGAGAAGCCCGAAGTCTCTGGCACAGCGCGCAAGATCGCACAAAGCCTGCAGGTGGAGGATGAGCGGATCACCTCGCTGCGCCTGGGTGGCATCATCGGCCACCACGAGGTGATTTTTGGTTTTCCACACCAGACCGTGCGCCTGATCCACAACTCGATTGAGCGGCGTGCCTTTGGCACTGGTGCGGTGTTTGCGCTGACCCAGCTGGCCGAGTGCCAGAATGGTTTTTACAGCTTTGACGACCTGATGATGCGTCTGGTGCGCCAGGAACTGCTGGAGACGGCGCCAGCCTGAGCCAGGCTGCTTTTCTGCTTCTGCCCCATGCTGGGCCGCAGTGGTGGCCACTATCATGGCGCCTGTTTAACCATTTGCCGCTGTTTATGTCACCCTCGGAAGCCTCTCGCGCCAAGTCTGCGCAATCGACCCAGGTGTTGCGCCGTTTCCGCGTTGTGTTCAACGCGGTGCGCACCCATTTCAAACAAGTCGAAAAACAGGTGGGCCTGGGTGGCGCCCAGGTCTGGGCCTTGAGTGTGATCCGCGACCAGCCTGGTGTTGGCCTGGGTGAGTTGGCCCGCAGCATGGATGTGCACCAGTCCACTGCTAGCAATCTGGTCAAAGGCTTGTTGACCAAGGGCCTGATCCGCGCCGACAAAGGTCAGGTCGACAAACGCCAGGTGCAGCTGTTTATCTTGCCCCCAGCGCAGGCCTTGCTGGCCAAGTCACCGGGTCCATTTGAGGGGGTGCTGCCCGATGCCTTGGCCCAGCTGCCTGAACACACCTTGCAACAGTTGGACCATGACCTGGCCGAGCTGATCGCCCTGCTGCGAGTGGACGAGTCGGCCGGTGGCATTCCCTTGGCTGACCTCTGATCTGAGGGCTTGCCGCCGCCAGCTTTCGCGCGCAGGCCTTGCGCGACGTTCAGGTCAAGCCGCGGGGTTGCCCAGAATTTCCCAGCGCTCCAGCGCGGCCAGCAGCTCTTCATCAATCTGGGCGCTACGCGCAGCGAGTTTCAGGGCGCGGGCGTTGTCCACTGCGTACAGGCTGCCGTCGGCCAGCAGAGCGGCGGCCTCGGCTTGTTCCGCTTCCAGGCTGGCAATCAGATCAGGCAGGCCATCGAGTTCGCGCTGTTCCTTGAAGCTAAGCTTGCGTGCCTTCGCTGTGGTGGCTGCGTTTGCAGGCGCTGGGGCAGGTGTCTCAGGCGGCTTGGTCTGCTGCGTTTTTGAGAGCTGTTCGCGCTCATAATGAAAGGGCTTAGGGGCTTTTTGGCCTTTGCTCTTGGCAATCTCGGCAGCGCGTTTGCTCTGCACCAGCCAGTCGGTCACGCCGCCCTCATACTCGCGCCACTTGGCGTCGCCTTCATACGCGATGGTGCTGGTGACCACGTTGTCGAGGAAGGTGCGGTCATGGCTGACCAGAAACACCGTGCCGTCGTAGTTTTGCAGCAGGTCTTCCAGCAATTCGAGGGTGTCGATGTCCAGATCGTTGGTCGGCTCGTCCAGCACCAGCACATTGGCCGGGCGGGCAAACAGGCGCGCCAGCAACAGGCGGTTGCGTTCACCACCACTCAAGGAACGCACGGGTGAGTTGGCACGGGCCGGCGAGAACAGAAAGTCGCCCAGGTAACTTTTGACGTGTTTTTTCTGGTTGCCAATCTCAATCCACTCGCTCCCCGGGCTGATGAAGTCCTCCAGCGTGGCGTCCAGGTCCAGCGCGTTGCGCATCTGGTCGAAATACGCCACCGAGATGTTGGCGCCCTGGCGCACCGTGCCCCAGGGGCTGTGGCCGGGTTCGGGCGCGGGGGAGTTGGCGGGTGCCGGGTCGGCCTTGAGTTCACCCAGAATCAGCTTGAGCAAGGTGGTTTTGCCCGCGCCATTGGGGCCTAGCAGACCGATCTTGTCACCCCGCAGGATGGTGGCGGAGAAGTCGTCAACGATTTTTCGGTCACCAAAACTCTTGGAGACATGGGTCAACTCGGCCACCAGTTTGCCGCTGGCTCCACCGGTGACCACGTCCATGTTGACGCTGCCCACGGCGTCGCGGCGTGCCTGGTGTTTGGCACGCAATTCCCCCAGGCGCACGATGCGGGCCTGGGCCCGGGTACGGCGTGCTTCGACACCCTTGCGGATCCAGATTTCTTCCTGGGCCAGCAGTTTGTCGGCGCGTGCGTTGATCACCGCCTCTTGCGCCAGCTGCTCCTCTTTTTGGACCAGGTAAGCCGCGAAATTGCCAGGGTAGGACAACAATTTGCCCCGGTCCAATTCAACGATGCGCGTCGCCACGTTGTCTAGGAACGAGCGGTCATGGGTGATACAGATGATGCTGCCCTTGAACTCACACAGCAGGCCTTCCAGCCATTCGATGCTGTCCAGGTCCAGGTGGTTGGTTGGTTCGTCCAGCAGCAGCACGTCGGGGGCGGCCACCAGCGCTTGTGCCAGGGCGACACGTTTTTTGTTACCGCCTGAGAGGGTGCGCACAATCGCGTCAGGCGCCAGATGCAGGCGGTGCAGGGTTTCACCCACACGTTGCTCCCAGTTCCAGCCATCGAGCGACTCGATCTCGCTTTGCATCGCGTCGAGGTCGCCATGTCCCTCGGAATATTCTTCAATCAGGGCTCTGACCCTTGCCAGACCTTCGCTGACAGCTTCAAAAATAGTAGCGTCTGCGTCGAGCTGCGGCTCCTGTGCCACATAGGCGATGCGGATGTTGTTTTGTACCTGCGTCGTGCCGTCATCGGGCTTGTCCAGACCACCCAGGATCTTGAGCATGCTGGACTTGCCAGCGCCGTTGCGGCCAATCAGCCCAACGCGCTCCTGCGTTTCAAGGGAAAAATCAGCGTGGTCGAGCAGGGCCACGTGCCCGAATGCCAGCTGGGCGTCTAGAAGTGTGATGAGTGCCATAGGGGCGGGATTATCCGCTGGCGGGCTGTTGGACGAGTCAGCCGCTCTTTGTCGAGCCAGCTGTCAGTTGGCAAGACGCCTAGACTTCCTTGTCAGGAAACCAGGTTACCCAAGTTTTTCGGGTCAGATGCGGCACAAGCAGGCGCAAGGGCATCTTCATCCAATGGGAATGGGCAAGCACCGCCCAACCGGCCAGTTCACCTGACAGATGGCCTTTGTCCAGAGTGCTCAAAGCCGCTATTTCTACCTGCTTTTGCAACCAGCCCTTCGGGAGCTGCGCTGTTGTGTTGTCAACGAACAGGCTCTGCGCGGCAGCGACCGCTGTTTTTGTTGGTGCGCCCACGCCCAGTTCATCGGCCCGCAAGAGCAGTGGCGTCAGGCCCTGGTCTGCGCCAAAGTGCTGCTGTAGCAACAGGTGCAAGTCATACAAGTCACGGATTAACTTCTTCGGTTCACCTTCCTGCAGCAAATGCAAAGCGCAGTGAATGACCCGGTCGGTAGGTGACAACACGTGGATGCCGGGCAACACTTCCACCAGGTGCGCAAACAGCTTTTCCGGAGGGATGTAGTAGCGTGACACCGGCGGGTTGATGGCATGGTGCAGGTCACACACGGTGTGGCGGCGCACATGTTCCATCGGCGGCACCTCGTGCATCCAGTTGCGGTAATACGCCAAGTCGTAGTCATTCACACGGCTGGGTTTCCAGCCAACGCTGATCAAAGAGGATTCCACGGCGTCCAGATGAGCGCGGGGCACCATCAGATCCACGTCCGAGAACAGCCGACCACCGGCATTGACGTCACCCGCCACCATGTAGGCGCAGCCTTTGAGCACCACCAGGGGAACACTCGGGTCAATCGCTCGGCGCATGCCTTTGAGTTCCCACAGGGCCGCCTCCGCACGCCGTTGGGCAGTCAGTTCATCGAGTGCCAGATGCCGTTGAACGGCAGGCAAAACCAGCTCAAACACACCCGCACGACGCAGCGCTGCCGCCAGTTGGCCAAGTAATTGATTTTTGCGCCCTGCCTCGACGATCCCATTCCACTGCGCATCGGTCACCTCTGAGACGCTTTGGGGTGTTTTCAGCAGGTGTGTCAGGCGCTGGGTCGGCATGTAGTGTTCACCCAGTTCACGATGGAGACCAGATCACCATATTCCACGGCGTAGCACTTGGCGTTGGCGATGGCGCGCGCCAGCGAGGCAAAACCTTCGGCGCCCAGCAGCCCGACGTTGAAGGTGTTTTCCATCAGTTCGGTCAAGGCCTCGGCACGGGTCAAAGGCTCAAAGTCCAGCTGCGCACCCGGTACAAACTTCGGAAAGACCACATACCCCACGGGCACCGCCATATGGCTGGCCTGCACGGCGCTTCGCGGTGGTCGGGCATACGCAATCGCACCTTTGTGGGTGGCCACCACCGGCGGCGTCAGCTCTGCAGACGGCACAAAGGCTTTGATGATGTCGATGGATTGATTTTTCAAGCTGATGGGGCGAGGCACCGGCTGCACCTTGCCATCAACCTGCGAGATGATTGTGAGTTCATCCGAAAGCAGCCGCCAATCGGTCAACGCCAGCGCGGCGCACAAGGTGCTTTTGCCTGATCCTGGTGACCCAGGCAACACCAGTGCCAAGCCATCACGCTCCACCACCGCCGAGTGAATGACGGTGTGGGCGCCGCTGGCGGTCGCCACACACCAGTTCAAGCCCCATTCAAACAAAGGGTGGGCATGAGCGAGGGGTAGAGCGGGAAACGGGCTGCTGCCCTCCCAGTCAAATTTAACTTGCCAAGGTTTCCAGGGGGCGGACCGGAATTTCTTCAGGTTGATGCGGAAGTCGTAGAAGCCGACGGGAGAGGTGTCCGCGAGATAGTCTGTATACAACAGGTGAAGGGGACTTGAAAGCAGCCCCGCATTGCATTGCACCAGACCGTGGAATGAAGCAACAACCAAACCCAAGCCCTCGCCTTGAAGGGCCTGTTCGATTTGGGTTTCTGTAAGCTCGCTGAGACGACGGGAAGTCATGGCTCCATTGTCATAGCAATGAAGCCAGCCAAACACTGCTCACAGGCCGGTCACACATGATCGCAACAAGACATCTTTCAAATCGGATGACCTGTCGGTTGGATTTTCTTTGAACTGCTTCCAATCATCAGCGGCACACAAGAAAACTTCCCCGGAGCAAGGGATGAAAAGAACAACGCTGGGTTCGTCCGCAAATTGCGCAACGGCAATGTCCTCTAACGGGTTGGATAGTGCCGCTTGCATCCTTTGTTAGAGCCTGGAAAAAAGTTTAAATCCAGGTTTGGTTCAAAAACTCTTTGATTTGACCGACTGTTAACTGTTTACCACCGGGCACAAGGCGTCTGTTTTCATAGAGATATTTCAACTCAGCTTCAGTGACCGCATAGCTCCCCGCCATGGCCTTGCAATTCAAATAAGCGGCACAAAAATGCCATTCGATATTTCCTGCGGCACTCTCGTCAATCAAAATCCGGCTGAAACTGCGGGTATCGGCGCTGGTTGTAAACACAGACTTAAATTTCACACCCCTAGCGAAACCGGAGTCGTTTGACGCCACCCCCTTGAAGGATGTGTAATGGTAATCGCCCCATGATTTGAGTTGGTAAGTTCCGTACACCAATGTCTGGAGCTTGTCACACGGTGCAACCGGCCATTTGTAGTCAGGCTGAAAAGTTTGCGCACTACTGCCGCAGTTCGGTTTCCAATACCCGGGTGATCTGCCACAAGCGTGACCAGTGATGGTGTGAGATGTGCCAACACAAGCACCATCGGGAGCCATTGACGCCCAAGCCATAGGCGACAGACCTTTAACGGTGCCACAACTCGTTCCCGCCATGGCGGATCGCCCACTCAAAGTCAGCACCACAGGTCCAGCAGCCAAGCCAGCACGCAACAACCGCCGACGCGCAATACCAGTCGCTTGAGTTGTCTCAACGGTTTGTGGCAAAGATTCAGTTTGTGTTTCGTTCATAAGCTCACCTCGTATTTGCTAGATCAAGCAAATTGTGCGCCAACAGGCTTATGTTGTTGAAATTGCAGGTGTTTTTGATACAAAGCCCATCAACGTCCAGTCAGATGTAAACAATACCGACAGTAAAACAACTGTGTCGAAGTTTAGAAAGACTTCAGCAACTCGGCCACTTCCTTCTGCCCAGTAAATTTGTCTCCTAACTTGGCCAATTGATCCAGTTGCACCTTTGCCAGATCTCTCCTGCCACCTTTGATGTGAATCTTGGCCAGACTCAGTTTGAACACCGGGTTATCAGGTTGCAGTGTGACCACCTTGGTTTGCACTTCTAACGCTTTGGCGTAGTCGCCTTTGTCAGACAGCAACACGGCCAGGGTGTCCATGAATGCCGGCTGGTTGGGTACCAGGGTGTTGGCTTTTTCCGCCAAAGCTATGGCGTTGTCCTTGTGCAAGCGTGCAGTCACCCAGGCCAGGTTATTAAAAGCCATACCGTTGTTGGGCTGCAGTTGAGTCACACGGGTGTAGTATCTTTCAGCGCTGGTGTAGTCTTGGCGGGCGATGGCACCATCACCCAGATAGAGCAGGAAAATAGCATCTTTGGGCTGCTCCCTTTGCCAGGTGATGGCAAATCGCTCCGCCTCTGCTGCCTTGCCTGCCACCAGCAGTACCGAGTGCAGTTTGACGGCCAATTCGGCCGAGCTGGTTTGTTTCAGGCCCGTCTGGTAGGCTGAGGCCGCCGCCTCCCAGTTCTTTTGGGATGCGTTGATATCACCTTCCAAAACATACCCCACCGCATCCTTGGGGCCTTGTTTTTGCATGGTCTTGGAAGTAGCCAATGCGCCAGAGATGTTATTGCCATCCATGTCCAACAAGATGGTGCCACGTTGTGCCTGCTGCAGATCAGGTTTGATCTCTAACGCTTTACGCAGAGCGACTGCGGCGGAAGCTTTGTCTTTGTTGGCCATATGAACATCAGCCAAGCGCAGGTAAGGCTGCGGCGACAGTGGTTGCATGCCAGCCAGTTTGTTGAAACTGGCAATCGCCTGGTTGAATTCACTTGCCGCAAGTTGGGTGCGGCCCAAAGCGTCCAATAACTCTGGGCTGTTGGGCAAAGTCGCAACCGCGTCCTGCGCAGCTGAGGTCGCCAGTTTCACATCCTTATTGCGCAGATGGAAGTCAATCAGCAGCAGGCGTGGTGCAGCCTCCGTGGGATTGGCTGAAACGGCGTTGGCGATCAGTTTGCCGACCTCGTTCTTGCCAGCGCCGGTTCTGCCAGCCAGTTCCGCTTGTGCCAGCAGCGCCTGGCCATTTTTTGGGTCTTTGGCCAGCACAGCGTCAAAGCGTGCCTTGGCGTCTTGCGGTTTCTTGTCTACCAAGTCCAGGCCCGCCAGACTGGCGACGGCTGGAAAGAACAGCGGATCAATCTGCAGGGCACGTTCAAAACTCTTGCGTGCGCCAGGTACGTCACGCTTGGCCAGCAACACCCGTCCGCGCAGGTTGGCTGCCAGTGGCTTGTCTGCCTGTTTTTTTTCAAGAGCGTCGATGGCCTTCAGTGCCTTGTCCAGCTCCTGGCGGCGCAGGTGGGCACTGATCAGGGCCAGGTCAGCGGTAGTTCCGGTATCTGAGGCGGCAATGTTGTTCAGTTCACCAAAGGCGTTATCTACCTGCCCACTGATCAAGTGGGTTAAAGCCAACGAAGTTCGGTTCCTGGCATTTTGGGGGTCTTGCTGGGTGGCTTTGGTGAAGTATTCCTCGGCTTTTTTCACGTCATTGTTCTGCAGGTACACCTCGCCCGCCACCGCATACAGGCCGGGGTCCACGTTGTCACCGGCCAAGCCTGGTTTCAGTGTCTCCAACGCTTTTGTGGCTTGGCCGGATCGCAGGTAAGTCATCACCAGCAAGCGGCGCGCCAAAGGCAGATTGGGTGTAGCTTGCAGCGCTTTGTTCAGATAGACCTCTGCTTGCACCGGAGAATTGAGCTGAAGCTCAATGGCGCCAGCCAGTTGCATTCCCTGCACACTGTTGGGCGCAGTTCTGAGAACTTGCTGTACCAACTCGCGGGCGGCGGGCAGGTTTTTTTGCTGGTAAGCCAGGTTGGCCTCCAGGAATTTGGTTTGTGGGATGTTGGGCGCGATTTTTCTCAGCTGCTCGATCTGACTGGCTGCCTCCGGTAGATCACCTTGTTGTAACAATAAGGTGACTGCAGCAGCCTGGCCCGTCAGAAAATCGGGTTTGATCTCGACCGATTTGCGGTAGGCGGCCAGTGCCTCGGTTGGTTGGTTTTTGGCGTAACGCAGCAGGTCACCTTTGAGCTTCCAGGCTTCAAAACTTTGCGGGTTTTTGGAAATGACTTCATTGGCAATGGCTAGCGCGCCATCAAAGTCGCGTTGGCCACCTTTTTGGCGTGCTTGAATCAGCTTGGCAGGTGCGTAGTCAGGTGAAGCCACCAGGGCAGCATCCAGGGATGCTTGTGCTGACTCGGCCTGCCCCTGGGCTGCGTAGGCGCTACTCAGGCTGGTCTGCAATGCCGCTTGCGCGGTCTTGTCTGTCAAGATCGTTTTACCAAATTCATAGGTCAACTTTTTAGCTTGACCTTGTGCCAGCAGCGCAGTAGCCAGCAAGGGGAGGGTTTGGTCTTGAGGAAAATTCAGCGCCAAGGCCTTGCGCAACTCGGTTTCCGCGCCTGCTACGTCGCCACTTTCTAACAAAGTCTTGCCAAGCAAAAAGCGCGCCTCTGGCATGTCCGGGCTTTTTTGCAGTGCGTTTTTGATCTGGATGACGGCGGCTTTGCTGTCATTCTTGGCCAGATAGTCTTTGGCGGAGCTGATCATGGCTTCGGGCTTGTCGCCACAAGCCACCAACAGCAGAGACACCATCAGCACTGAGAGTGCGGCACGTGTAGGATTTTTTGTGATTCTCATGACAGACCCCTGGATGGACATGATTGGAACGAAGAACTTATTTCAAACCGAGCCGGTGCATCAAATCGTACAGCGTGGGTCGGCTTACACCTAACAACTCGGCGGCTTTGAGCACATTGCCGTTGACACGGCCCAGCGCCGCCAAAATGGCGGTTTTTTCGGCGTTGTCGCGGATGACGCGCAAATCCAGCGAGGTATCCAGCGCGTCACTGGCCGCTTGCAGGCCAACATCTTCGCGGGTGATCTGGTTGCCATCGGCCATGATGACTGCGCGTTTGATGCAGTTTTCCAGTTCACGGATGTTGCCGGGCCAGGGGTGTTGCTCGATGGCCTTGACTGCATCTTCACTGAGTGTCAGCGAAGCCCGGTTTTGCTCTTGCGCAAATCGGCGGGCAAAGGCATGCGCCAGCAGCGCCGAGTCACCCACGCGGTCTCTCAGTGGCGGGATGTTGACCACAATTTCTGCCAACCGGTAATACAAATCCTCGCGGAAGCGGTTTTCCTTGGCAAGAGCCATCAAGTCCTGATGGGTGGCGCAGACGATGCGCACATCCACTGCAATCTCTTGTCGGCCACCGACACGTTCAATCGTTCTTTCTTGCAAAAAACGTAGCAACTTAGCCTGTAACTGAAAGGGCAAATCGCCAATTTCATCTAGCATCAAGGTGCCGCCATTGGCGGTTTCGATTTTGCCCAGGGTGGTTTTGGCAGCCCCGGTGAAAGCCCCCTTTTCATAACCAAAGAGCTCACTCTCCAGCAGATTCTCGGGAATGGCGGCGCAGTTGATGGCCACGAATTTCTCTCCCCGCCGCGGCGACGCCTGATGTAATCCGCGCGCCAACACTTCTTTGCCGGTGCCACTTTCACCGAGCAGCATGACAGTGGCGTTGCTGGCGGCGACCTTTTCAATGGTGCGGCAGATGCGCATCATTTGTGGGTCGCGGGTGGTTAGGCCCGCCAGCGCGTCCGGCTGATGCAGAGCGCGCAGTCGCCTGTTTTCAGCCTGTAATTCAAACAAGCGAAAGGCCCGCTCGACGGTCAGGTTCAGCAGTTCGGGCTCGAACGGTTTAGCAAAAAAGTCGTACGCCCCCATGGCCACGGCGCGCAAAGCGTTGGCCTGGTCGTTCTGACCTGTCAGCACAATGACCTTGATGTCCGGGTCAAACGCCATGATCTGTTCGAGCAGCCTGAAACCCTCGGAGACAGCATCGGCATCAGGTGGCAGGCCCAGGTCCATGGTTACTACCGCAGGTAGGCTCTTGCGCAACTGCAGCAAGGCGGTTTCGCGGTCACTTGCGGTGACGGTTTCAAAACGGTCCAAGGACCACTTGATCTGTTTTTGCAGCGCCAGATCATCTTCAACAATCATTAACGGGCGAGATTTTTCGGAGGTCATGCGCTTTCCAGGGAATGTAGGTCGGAATTTTTCTGGGTCTCAAACAGTGGCAACAGCAGGGTCACGGTGGTGCCTTGATTGACTTCGCTCTGGACATCTATCTTGCCACCCAACTCTTGAACATACTGGAAACTCTCGTAAGCACCAATGCCCATGCCACCCTGTTTGGTGGTTTGAAATGGTTTGAAAAGCCGATCACGGATGAAGTCCTGCGTCATGCCCTGGCCGGTGTCTTTCACCACAATGCTGGCCTGACCACCAGCGCGCTCCAGTGTCAGCCAGACATGGCCACTCGGGTCGGTCGCATCGAAGGCATTTTGCACCACGTGGCCGATGATGCGCTCCAGCCGTTCCTCGTGTCCGCGCGTATCAACCGGCTCCATCGCCAGCACTTCCAGAGTGCGGCCGCGTGCCGCGGCAACCGCTTGCACCCGTGTGACGATGGCACTCAGGTTGACACCAAAAGCCTTGCCCGGAGGCGTGGCACCTTCGCGCAACTGCAACATCAACTGGCGCATGCGGTCCAGCGAGTTTTCTACCGTCATCAGCATGTCCTGCTGAAACTCTGGGTTGTCACCCAGACGTTTGGCATTTTTCATCATGAGTGAGAGTTGCGTCACGATGTTTTTGAGGTCATGCACCACAAACGCCGACATCTTGTTGAAAGCGTCAAATTTGCGCACTTCCAGCAAGGCCTCGGTCGCCTGCATCTGGGCCAGATAACTGGCGGCTTGTTTGCTGGCTGTTTTTAACAGGTCGTTGACTTCCCAATTCACATCAAACAAGGTGCGTGCACTGGCCAGCACCACAAAACCGGTCAACTCTTCACCCACCATCAGTGGCACCACCAGCCAGGCCTGCGGCAACTCCTGCAACCAGACGGGAATTTTCAAACTGCCGTAACGCCTGGATGCCGAGCGGTAATCCTCCAGGTTGATGAGCCTGCCACCTTCGGCCATGTATTGACACATCGCCGTGTCCACCGGTTCCTTGTCGTCAGTGGGGGCTAGATTCCAGCGTGCGGTCTGGGTGAAGGCGGCTTCGCCTTTGACACGCAGCCACAATCCGCCGGCCGGGCTTTCCACCATCTCTGCCAGGCCTCGGACCACCTGAGAACCCAGCTCTTGCGGTGAGCTGCTGGCCGACAGGGCCCGCGTGAACTTGAGCCATTCTTCACGGTAGTCATAACGGTAACGGAAAAAGTGTTTGCCCAAAAACACCTTGAGCTTGGCGCGCATGGTGCCTGATAGCGCGAGTATCACCAGCAAAATCAGCGCAAACACCACCAAACCCAATTGCAGAGCGCGCCCCCATTCGCCGCCGAAGTAGCGCACGTAGTAGCCCACACCAGAAATAAATATCAGATAGATGCCCGCGATCAGCAGCGTGGCAGAGTGGAATGCCGCTTTGGGTGATAGCTGGATTTTGGCAATCCAGTCGTTGCGCCGGGTGCTGGAGAGCAAAAGCAAGGGCATCATCAGAGCGTGTACACCGCCACGGATGCTCAGGGCATCTTCGTCGGGGCGGTTGAACAACACCGCCTGTGAAAACAGATACAGATCAAACAGGAAGGTGCCTGCCAGTCCCAGCGACAACGGTTTGATGTTCCAGCGGGAGTCTTCGGTGGCGTTGCGAAAAACCTGTTCCAGCAGCACCAGCGCAAACACCGGCATGGCCATGGCGCTGAACAGGATCCAGCGCGTGGGCTCACCCAGGCTGTCGGCATCCAGCGCCGTCAACACCAGGGACAAGGGGCCGGAGACGGCCAGCAAAACGGCCCAGACGATCAGGCTGTTTCCGACGGGCTCCTTGTCGGCTCGGTTGGTCCGCAGCAGGAGCAATAGAAAAGCGAACCAGGCGGCGTAACGCAACTGGTCGAGAAGGATTGTCAGCAGAGGCAGTAGCGGTGCCTGCGTTTGCATCTGCAGCAACATGGACCAGCCCCACAAGGCGCTCAGCAACACGGCGGCCAGCACCGCAAGCTTGGAGGTCTCTCGCAGTGACTTCAGGTAGCCCGATTGCAGCAGGCGCAACGCAAAGACCATGTAGCACGCTCCCGCCAGCCCACCGCTCCACGCGGTCAAATCGAGGTTGCCGCTGTTCATGATGGCCAAAGGCCTATTGCGCGCCCTTGCGCATGACCACCACACCAATGGTTTCGAACATCACCACGATGTCCAGCAGCAAGGAGTGGTTCTTGACGTAATACAGGTCGTACTGCAGCTTTTCGGCCGCGTCTTCAACCGACGAGCCGTATTGGTAACGTACCTGCGCCCAGCCGGTCACGCCTGGCTTGACACTGTGGCGGATCGCGTAATAAGGGATTTCCTGCGTCAACTTGTCCACAAAGAAGGGGCGTTCCGGGCGCGGACCCACCATGCTCATGGCGCCCGTCAGCACGCTGAACAGCTGCGGCAGCTCGTCAACACGCAGCTTGCGAATCACCCGGCCAACACGTGTCACACGGTCGTCTTTGGCACTAGCCCAGCGGGGTTTTCCGTCCTTTTCTGCATCGGTGCGCATGCTGCGAAACTTCACCACATGAAAGAGGCGGCCGTTTTGTCCCACCCGCTCCTGAAAATACAAGATCGGGAAACCATCTTCGAGCACAATCAGCAAAGCGGTGATCAACATCACCGGCAACGTCAGCACAATCAGGATGCTGGCGCAAACAATGTCAAACACCCGTTTGATGAAGGCCCTGAACCAACCCGTACCAAAACCATCACCAAAAATCAACCAGCCCGCCGACAGCGACTCCAGTCGAATCTGTCCAAGTGTTCGCTCAAAGTGGGTGGCGATGTCGACCACCTTGACACCTTGCAGCTTGCAGTCCAGCAACTCACGCAAAGGCATACTGCCACCACGCCGCTCGGACAGGGCCACCACAATCTCGTCGACCTGTTGGTCCTTGACGATGTCGGTCAGGGAGTTGGTCATGGACAGCAGCCCCCAGGCAGACACCATGGCCTCTTGTTCGTTAGGGCCAGCGTAGTAACCGACCAAGTCCACAGTCGGGTCGGACTTCAGTAAGGCCGTTCCCACCAACCGGGCGCGTGAGCCGGTGCCAAACACCAGGACGCGCTGGCGCATCAGGTTGCGCGGTGTGAAATGCATCACATACACACGCAACAACAACATCAATCCAATGGCAGACAGCAGCGTCATGGCGAAAGACCTGGCGTCGAAATAAAGGGTCGCCAAGCCCAAAATCACGGGAGCCATGCACAACAAGGCCAACACCGCACGTGCACTGGTTTGTCCCAGTGAACGGTTATGCACCCTCTGGTAAAAGCCCAGACTGACGTTCAGAAGCATCATGGCGCCGGTCAGGGTCAAAAAGGTCATGACAACCTTGGAGCCTAGAAGCGTGTGTTGTGACTCATGTGCCGTGGAGGTGATCAATGCAATCAACAGCAATAGCATCACGTCCAGACCAATTTGGAACAGGGTTCGTTTGTGGAAATAGTGGTTGAATATTTTGATCATGGGTTCCTCTGCAGCGTCAACCAGGGTCGACAGTACGTCAGGCGCGCCAGATGGGGCGCCGACACCGTTTCCCTAGCGCCCAATGGCCAAATACTCAAACCCAAGGCCGCGAACTGTTTTTGGGTCATACAGATTGCGGCCATCAAAAATGATCGGTGCTTTGAGCTTGGCTTTGATGTTGTCAAAGTCGGGACTGCGAAACTCCTTCCACTCGGTGACGATCACCAGTGCATCCGCGTTGTCGAGGGCTGCATTCTGGTTGCTGGCATAACTTAAACGCGGTTCATCGGGAAAGCAGTGTCTGGCCTCGTTGCCTGCCACCGGGTCGTAGGCTGTGACGGTGGCGCCAGCAGCGATCAAGTCCTTGATCACTTCTCGGCTGGTGGCTTCACGCATGTCGTCCGTGTTGGCCTTGAAGGCCAGACCCCAAAGCGCAAAGTGTTTACCCGTCAGATCAGTGCCAAAGCGTGCCTTGATCTTGTTGCCAAGTACGTGTTTCTGCAGGTCGTTGGCCTCTTCCACCGCGTTGAGCACCTTGAGGTGGATGCTGCCATCCACGGCAGCGGTTTTGATCAATGCCTTGACGTCCTTGGGGAAACACGAACCACCGTAACCGGCGCCGGCATACAAAAAGTCGTAGCCAATGCGCGGGTCTGAGCCGATGCCCCGGCGCACATGTTCAATGTCAGCCCCGAGCTTCTCGGCCAGGTTGGCCAGCTCGTTCATGAAGCTGATGCGGGTGGCCAGCATCGCGTTGGCGGCGTATTTGGTGAGTTCGGCACTGCGGATGTCCATCAGGATCATTCGATCGTGGTTGCGCTGGAACGGCGCGTACAGGGCACGCATATTGTGGGCGGCTTGCTCGTCGTCACAACCTACGATGATCCGATCGGGCTTCATGAAGTCCTCAATGGCTGCGCCTTCTTTGAGGAACTCGGGGTTGGAGACGACACTGAAGGGGGTGTTGACACCACGTTTTTGCAGTTCGTCAGTGATGGCCGCGCGCACGGCGTCGGCTGTGCCCACGGGTACCGTGCTTTTGTCGACCACCACTTTGTAGTCGGTCATGTATTTGCCGATGTTGCGGGCGGCGGCTGTGACGTATTTCATGTCGGCAGAGCCATCTTCGTCAGGCGGGGTGCCCACGGCAATGAACTGAACTGTGCCAAAGTGCGCTGCGCGCTCGACATCGGTGGTGAAGTGCAGCCGACCCGCTGCCACATTGCGCTTGACCATGTCCTGCAGGCCGGGCTCAAAAATCGGGATGCCACCGTCTTCAAGAATTTTGATTTTGGCCGGATCCACATCCAGGCAGAGCACATCATTGCCCACGTCAGCCAAGCAAGTTCCAGACACCAGGCCAACGTAGCCGGTGCCAATCACGGTAATTTTCATGAGCAAACCCTAAACAGCTTTGATTTCAGAACATTATCACAACAAAACAGCGTTTTAATGCTGCCTGCTGCTCGCTTCCTGGGGCATCTCTGACAACTTGATTGCCAGGAAAACCAGCAGGAAAAAAAGAAATGCGACCCGTGGCACATCCATCACACTGCTGACCAATCCGACCAGCAGAACTGCCACCAGGGATGCTGCAACATAAGGTGCCAATGTGTTCAGTCTGGCGCGCCCCAGCACCAGATGCCACAGCGCGTAGCCAATAAGCAGCAAACATGCCAGCAGGCCCAGGCCGCCGCGTTCCACCAGCAGCTCCAACAACAGGTTGTCCAGATGCCAGGGTACAAAATAGGACTGTGCTGCGGGAAACCAGCGTGCCAGGCCGGCAGAAAAATCGCCGTTGACCAGCAGATTTTGTGGCCTGCGGCCGGTCAGCACGATGTTGTCCACATCGGCCTGGCTACCTGCATCCACCACTGAGATGGAAAACATTTTGAGTCGAGGGGCGAACCAGCGCTCGTATCCCAAGAGAGGGCCTTGCAGCGCCACTGTGATGGGCTGCCAGGCGAAGGGATCTACACCTTCTGCCGGTTGGATGAGCAAGAAGGCGGCCTGACACGCACGGTCGTACAAGAGGTGACGTTCACACAAAAACAGTTCTATCCGGGTTGCCTGTTTGACCCGCACAGCCAGGCGCACGCGGTAACGTTCGGGCTCGGTGAGTGCAACGCGCTGGGTCAGCTCGTAAACACCCCCCAGTTTGCCCTGAGTTTTGGGACCATAGAGAGAGACAAATTGCTGCGTGGCTTGCCCGTCCTGGGTTTCCTGCTGATGCCTGGCGTCACCAGGAAACTCCTCAAAAGGCACTTGTGCCGCATAGTTGGCAGGCAGACGCCCCAAGCCTTTGCCCAGCAGCCAGTCGGTTGGACGCCGGAGCAGGCCCAGCCCATTTTTCCAGTGCTCTACTCGGCTGGAGAGGTCCTGCCCTGCACTGGTCAGGCGCTCTGACATGAAGCTGCCGCCTTCGAGCACACCCACCACTTCCAGGACCAATGCCAGCACCAGCACCACACTGGCCTTGAGCCTCCAGCCCGGTGCGCCTATCTGTTGGCGCAGGCCCTGCCAGGCGCTTCGGCCATGGCGAGTCTGGTTTTGCAACCAAAGTAAAAAAGCCAGCAGCACCAGCGGTGCCAGCACAGCCAGATACACGCCACGTGCAAAGGTGGTCAGGCAGATGTAGGCGCCCGAAATAGCCAGTAGGGCCAGGCTGACCCACAGAGCGGGTCGACGTGTGGCATACAGGGCCCACACCACAAAAGGCGCCGTCAGAGCCAGGTAGCTGTCGATGGCGGCCCCGCCGACATGCATTTCCCAAAACAAAGCCACCGTGCGGTAGGGGTTGGAAAAGTCCAGCAAACCTGGGAAAGCGGCGCGCTCCCACAACGTGGCCAGCACCATCAGGGTCAGCCCGCTGACCACACCGGTCGCCAGGGTTGTGGTGGCCTGCCGTGTTGACTGCAACAACTCCCGCCGCAGCAGCGGCAAAAAGAGGGCGGCAAAGCCCAGGCTCTTGAAAACCCGCCAGCTGTTCAAGGCATCGCTGTAGTTGGCAAACCAGTCAAAAGACAGCCCTCCCGCATCGGCCAGACCGCGCCATAGCGACACCACACCCGAGACCAGCACCAAAAGCACCAGCCAGTGCCCTGCACTGCGGGGAGGTTTGGGGAGGCTTGCCGGTTTGTCCCACGCCAAGCGAGCGTAGCCCCCGGCCAGCACTCCCAGCAGCAGGATGTCGAACTCCTCGAACATCAGCCAGCCGGTCCAGGGTGAAAAGTTGAGCCAGGGCAGGCAGGTTGGTACCAGCCACAACCACAGCCGGGGTTGCCAGGCCACCAGGCAGCTTGCCAGGCACAGCAGCACCAGCGCCAGCATCGTTGACACCGGGTGATGACTGGACAGACCCAGGCCTGCCGCCAGGCAGATACCTGCCACCAACCAGCGAGCAAGACTTGACCACCGCTGGCGGGGGGGGAGCATCCTTAAACCAGCACCTCAACACACGGCGGGTGTGTCAGAAACTGGTGCGGACTGGCGTTGGCGCCATAAGCCCCGGACTGGAACACCACCAGCAGATCTCCCACCTGCGCCTCAGGCAGCGGCACCCGGTCAGCCAGCACATCCAGCGGTGTGCAAGACGGCCCCACCACCTTGGTGACCTGTGTGGCCGGATGTCCCATCTTGTTGCCGATGGCAACAGGGTAGTTTTTGCGCAGCAGCTGGCCAAAGTTGCCGGTGGCGGCCAGGTGTTGATGCAGCCCACCATCGGCCACCAGGTACAGCTGGTCGCGCGAGTACTTGCGGTCGACCACCCGTGCCACGTAAATACCGGCCTCGGCCACCAGGTAACGACCCAGTTCCAGTACCAGACTGGTGTGTGGCAAGTGGGCCTGGGCAAGTTGTAACAGGCGCTCCAGTTGCTCACCAATCGGCTCCAGCTGCAGCGGCTTGTCACCTGGGAAATACGGCACACCCAGGCCACCGCCGAGGTTCAGCACCCGCACCTTGTCGGGTGCGTGTTGCGACAGGCGCAGCGCCAGGTCAAACGACTGCTGCAGCGCCTGGCAAATGGCCTCGGTGCTCAGGCTTTGTGAGCCCGGATAGAGGTGAAAGCCCTCAAACGCCAGACCGGCACGGCCCAGGTTGGCGAGCAGGGTAGGGACTTGCTCCACATCGACACCAAAGGGCCGGGGCCCGCCGCCCATCCTCATGCCCGAGCTTTTGAGCTCGAAATCGGGGTTGATGCGCACGGCGGCGCGCGCTGGCAAACCCAGGGTCTGTGAGGCCTGGGCCAGCACATCCACCTCGCGGAACGACTCGATGTTCACCAAGACCCCGGCCGCCACCGCCTGGCGCAACTCGGCATCGCGTTTGCCGGGGCCGGCAAAACTGATGTCCTTGGGGTTGACACCCGCATCCAGCGCCACTTTCATTTCCCCCGCCGATGCCACATCGAGGCCATCCACCAGGCCTGCCATGAAGCCCACCAAGGCGGGCATCGGGTTGGCTTTCATGGCGTAGTGCAGCCGGATTTTGGACGGCAAGGCTTGGCGCAGTTCGGCTACGCGTTGGCGCATTTGAGAGCGGCCATAGGCGTAAAACGGGGTCTGCCCGACCCGTGCGGCCAAGCGCGACAGGCTGTCACCACCGAGCATCAACTCGCTCTGGCTCACCGCAAACTGGGTCATGGGTGCATGCTGGGGCAAAGCGGGGGGCGCGTTTTGTATGGTGGGGGTCATGTCTCAGGAGGCAATAGAGGTGCGGGGTTGGACTGGCGTGCTTGCCAGTCGCGCTTGAGGGCGGAGCGGTCAATCTTGCCATTGGCATTGCGTGGCAGCGGCCCGGCCACCCAGTCGATGCCGCTGGGCAACATATAGGCTGGCATCCGGCTTTTGCACAGAGATATCAGGTCATTTTGGCCTGTAGCCCTTTTAGATAAAGGGCTGGTAGCTATGATTTGAATAGTTTGTCCAAGGCTCTCATGCGGCACACCAAAGGCCACACACTCACCCACCAGCTGGGTCGCGTACAGGATGTCTTCCACCTCGGTCGGGCTGACCCGGTAGCCTGAGGTCTTGATCATCTCGTCACGCCGCCCGACGAAGTACAGGTAACCGTCGGCATCCTGGCGCACCGTGTCACCTGAAAACACCGCCACTTCGGGCAGCTGCAGACCGGCCGGGCGACCCGGCAGGCCAGCTGGCAGCGGCTTGAAGCGTTCGGCGGTTTTTTCCGCGTCGTTCCAGTAACCCATGGCCACCAGTGCGCCGCGGTGCACCAGTTCACCCGGCTCATCGGGCGCACACGCGCTGCCGTCCGGGCGCAGCACCACTACCTCGGCATTGGGGATGGCCTTGCCAATCGAGTTGAGCTTGAGATCCACATCCTCGGGCGGCAGGTAGGTGGAGCGAAAGGCCTCGGTCAGGCCATACATCAAATACGGCTTGGCCTGTGGCACGCGCTGGCGTAACTGGGCCAGCGCTTCACGCGGCAAATGGCCGCCAGTGTTGGCGAAATAACGCAGGTGTTCGCGGGTGGCTTTGGGCCAGTCCAAGGTGAGCAATTGCAGGTAAAGCGGCGGCACCGCCGTGAGGCCAGTGACTTTTTCCTGTGCCATGGCCCGGAGCACATCACGCGGCAACAAATAATTGAGCAGCACCACCCGGGCACCGACAGAAAACGCGGTGGTGAGCTGGCTGAAACCTGCATCAAACGACAGCGGTAGCGCGGCCAGCAGGGTGTCATCGGGCTGATTGCCCAGGTAGGAGGCCACACTGGTGGCTCCGGCCACCAGATTGCGGTGCGACAACATCACCCCTTTGGGCAGGCCGGTGCTGCCCGAGGTGTACAAAATGGCTGCCAGGTCGGTGTCGATGACCCGATGGCCGGGTCGGCGTGGGCTGTTGATAAGGTCCTGCCAGGTGGAGATGCTGCAGTGCGCCAACTCGTGCGCAGCATCGCTTGGTGCACAGAGCACCACATGTTGCAGGTCCGGGCAATCAGACAAGGCCGCACCGAGCGTGGCCAGCCGCTCGGGGGATGTCACCAGCAGAGACACATTGCAATCGCGCAGGATGTGGCGTACCTGGTCGGCCTTGAGCAGGGGGTTGATCGGCACAAACACCATCCCGGCCAGCGACGCGGCAAAACTGGCCACCACCGTCTCCAGGCGCTTTTCCAGGTAAATGCCAACCCGGTCGGCCCGTTGCAAGCCCAGTTGCATGAACCCACCGGCCAGTGCCGTCATTTGATCGGCCAATTCAGCGTAGGTCCCATGTTCAGACCCGTGTGTCAGCGCCACAGCATCAGGGCGGCGCTGCGCCGTGTGGATGACAAGTTCGGGTAACAAAGTGGCCTGCAACATAAGCAACCATCTTACAGGCAGGCAATTACAGATTGCCGCGTGGCAGGGTCAAGCCGTCAGTGATGTGGTTTAACAGTCTGGCGAGTGTTTGCGACCTGCTGTGGCGTGATGCGGCGTTAACAGCTCCAGGGTGTGGCAGGTCTGCTTGATGGCTTTCGATCTGAGACAAAAATTGGGGCAACCGAGCGGCAATATCGCTTGCGCTGTCCAGTGCAGCAATGGATGCGATGCCAGCTGCCCGCAAGGCGTTTGCGGTGTCGCCGCATGGGTCAGTCAGACCCAAAATGGGCCGTCCTGCGCGCAGGTATTCGTACAATTTGGCAGGAATCTGTTCATTGCAGTTGGCGGCCTGCATCACCAGCAGGGCATCGGCTCGCAGCATCTCGACCAAAGCCTCGCGATAAGGCAGCGCTGGGCACAACTCCACCACATCGTGTAAGCAGTGTTGCCTGACTAGGCTTGCAAGCATGTCTTCGTGTACAGCTGCCCGAAAGCGCACACGCAGACGCTCACGGGACACACGCCCATCCTGTATGCATTGCGCTATGGCAGCAAACAATGGAAGAGGGTCACGTTCAGAGGGATAAACCACGCCGCTGTGCAACAGGGTCAACTTGCCAGGATTCAAGGCTTCTGTCTGTTCAGCTGGTCTGACAAAACTTTCGTCATCAAACCCGTTTTCAATCAAATGCATGCGCGAGGCCGCCTTGGGGTAGCGCTTTTGATATGTCCGCACAGCACCTGGCGCAGTAAACACACATGCAGCGGCCAACTCTGTAGCCTGCTCCTCAACACGCTTAAAACTATTCCAGGTCGCCCTATCGCTGGGGTAGCCGTCTTGCGCCATCGGATCGCGGAAATCAGCAATCCAGGGTAGCCCTGATTCGCGCTGCAAACTGGCACCAATCAAATGGGCTGTGGCAATAGGGTAGGTCGACCAAATGGCATTCGGCTTAAAAGTGTTGATCAGATGCATTCCGTCACGCACAGCAGCCCATTTCCAACTTACCCATCGGTCAGGCCGGGCCATCCAACCCAGGTAGCGCCCACGCAGACTCAGGTGGCGTGCAGAATCCAACGCAAACGAACGTTGAATCACCGTGCTGGCCGGAATGTCTGTCAATAGGTCAGAACTGGTTTTTGCATAGGCACGTGGATCAGCTGTCAATATCAGTGGCTGCCACCCCAAAGCTGGCAAATGTTGCACAAAACGCAAAGTTCTCTGGATTCCGCTGCCACCCGCCAATGGTGGAAAATGAAAAGCGATCATCAGAAGACGTTTCAAGCAGATGTCTCCAGTTGATACATCCAGTCCAGCACCGCTTGCTCAGCGGCAGCGCGCCACAGAGCTCTGGAGAAGGTGTGGTCGGCCTCTGCCACATCCACACGCTGCAATTGCGGGCGCTGCAACAGACCTTTCCAGGCTGGGTCGCTCTGGGCGCATTCCACAAACTCCTTGGCAGTGTAGTCACGTGCGCTCAGCAGCAGCAGCACCGGCCCTGAAAACTGGCGCAGTGCCCGCGCCATGTGGTGTTGAAACGCTGGCGCAGGCGTGCCGGATGGTGCTGGCGCACGCAAGGCCTGCAGGCTTTGCCACAAGCCCTGCAACGACGGCCGCCATTCATACTGACCTTGCCATATGCGCTGCCAGAACGACCACTCCAGCAGACGCCCGGCGTAGTAGTGTTTGATGCGTGTGCGTGCCAGCGTGTTGTCCGAGCGCACCCAGGGGTTGAGCAGGCACAACCCCGCCACGCGGGCATCCGCGCGTTGCCCGCTGTACAACAAGGCGGCTGAGGCGCCGTCACACAGCCCCCACAACACCACCCGTTGGACGCTGGGGCACTGCTGCTGCAGTGTGTCCAGGGCCACACCGATGTCGTCGTGGATGGTATCGAACGGTTGGCGCTCACCACTGCTGTCACCCAGGCCACGGTGGTCAAACCGCAGCACCGGGAAACCCGCCCCAGCCAGGCAGCGTGCCAACAACACAAATTGCCGGTGGCTACCCGCGCGGTACTGCGCCCCACCGACCACCATCACCAAACCCAGCGAGCCGGGCTGCTCTGGCTGCGAGATGACACCCACCAGCGTGTCGCCAGCGCAGGACATTAGCACGGGCAGTTCAGTGGTTTTCAAGAGGCCACTTCCGGTGTGGCACAGCCCAAGCTGTGCAAGCTCGTTGTCAGCCAGGCGGGGCTGTCTGCGCTTTCCTGCATCTGCCAAAAAGCCGAGCCAGCCACCACCTCGGCCTGCGCGTGGCAGCCTGAGGTTAACCAGCGCTGCAGTTGTGCCGACAGCGCTGGGGAGACTGCGCCTGTGTCGGCATCACCCAGCTCCAGGCAGACAATCTGTGTGCCAGCAGGCAAGGCCTCCAGATCGGCGCGTGCCAAGCCCTGTGCCAGCGCCGCGGACACACTGTAGCCTGCCACTTCCACCGACTCACCCTGCTCCAGCAGGTGCATCAGGTGCGAGGTGCCCCGGCTGGATTCACCACGCACCATGTCACCGGCCATTTGCAGGCGCAAAAATTGGTGCAGGTGTTGTTTGCCGGACAGCACCGGTTGCCACAACAGCAGCTTGGCTGGCTGCTTGTCTTGCCGACAGGCCTGTGCTGCCAGCAGGCAACCAGCGCGCACGCCCCACAACCAGGCCACCCCGGGCCAGCGTTCAAGCATCCAACGCCGAGCCAGGGTCACATCGGCCACCCAGGCGTCCCAGCTGGCTTCTTCAAAATGGCCGGAGCTGTCGCCACAACCCATCAGGTCCATCTGCAACACCGCAAAACCAGCGCGTGCCATGGCGCGCGCCTGTACGGCTGTCGTGCGCCGCGTTGCATTCATTTCCTCGGCAAAGGGGTGCACATACACCACATGGCCCCGCACCGGCTGCTCACTGGGGGGCGTGTGCAGCAGACAAAAACGCTGGCCGCGTGCACCGTCCAGAAAAAAAGCTTGTAGGGTCGCGCCAGCTTGCGTCATGGTGCGCGGGTTCGTCTACCCGGCCAGCTTGGCCGCAACAAAATCACTGAGTGAACCCAGGGTGGCAAAAATGGCGCTGTCGAGCTCGTCATCGTGGATGACAAAACCAAAACGCTCTTCCAGCCCGGTGATGATGCCCAGCACCGCCATCGAGTCGAGTTCGGGCACCGCCCCCAGCAGGGGGGTTGGGCGCTGCCAGTCTGCGCTGCGCCCTTGCAGGCTCAGCACGCTGTCCAGAATGTTCTTGACGTCAGTCTCTACGCTCACCACTACTCCTTGGTCTGTCACTATGTCATGCCGACTTGCTTGCCAGGCGCCCTGCGCCCGGGAAGGTGCTGGTTATGATAACCAGTGAACCCCCTTCAGCTGAAAGACACGCGTGAGCCCACCCGCTATCCAGATCCTGGACAACTTTGACGATCTGCGTGCTGTGCTGGCACAGCAGGGGGTGCAGCAGGTGCACGAGCAGGCCGATGTGTTTGCCACGCTGGCCTGGTTTGACAACCTGGCTACCTGCGGGCTGGATACGACGGGTCAGGGTTCAGTCAGCTGCCAGCTCTGGTTGCTGGATGGTGGTGCAGCCGGGTCGGCGGTGTGCCTGCCGCTGTTACTGGGCCACCAGCTCACCGGTTTGAGCAACTACTACAGCAGCTTGTATGCCCCCCTGGTCTGGCCCGGTGCGTGTGCTGACGCGCCAGACGCGGGGCCTGAGAAGGCGATCTGGCAGACCTTTGCCCAGGCCATACGATCACATCGGGCGCGCTGGCCGGTGCTGCGTTTTGACCCGCTGGATCCACAGAGTGGTTTTTTTGCCGGGTTTGAAGTCGCTTTGCGCCAGGCGGGTTACCTGGTGGGTCGGTATTTCTGTTTTGGCAACTGGTACCTGCAGCTGGCAGGCAGATCGTTTGCCGAGTACCAGAGCAGCCTGCCCTCGGCCCTGCGTCACAGCATCACACGAGGGCAACGCCGACTGGACAAGCAAGGTCCCTGGCGCATCGACATCCAGCGGCAGCCTGATGGGTCTCTGGAGGCAGCTATTCAAGATTTTGTGACGGTCTACCAAAAAAGCTGGAAAGGCGCCGAGCCCAACTCCCTCTTCATCCCGGCGCTGGCGCGCACGGCGGCGGCGCAAGGCTGGCTGCGCCTGGGTGTGCTGCGCCTGGATGGCCAGGCCATTGCCGCGCAGTTGTGGCTGGTCAAGTCTGGCAAGGCCTCGATTTTCAAGCTGGCCTATGTCACTGGGTTTGAACGTTTTTCGGTGGGCTCGGTGCTGACGGCGGCGTTGATGCAACATGTGATCGATGTGGATCAGGTGCAGGAGGTCGACTACCTCACCGGCGACGACGCCTACAAACGTGACTGGATGTCCCACCGGCGCGAGCGCTGGGGTCTGGTCGCTTTTGACTGGCGCACCCCGGCAGGCCTGTGGGCCGGTTGCCGGCATGCACTGGGCTTATGGCTCAAAAGGCGCAACCCAGACGACAAAGTTAGCATCCGTGTATGTCTCTGACCTCCCCACCCCGTTTGTCGACTTGGCTGCTGATGGCCTGCGCCCTGGCAGCGCAAGCTGCTTTGGCGCAAGACAACACCGCATCCGCCACCCCGCAGCGCAGCTTGTTTGAGCAGGCGCTGGCCTATGAAAACGGCGAGGGTGTGCGGCGTGATGCGCTGCTGGCGGCCAACCTGTACTGCGAGGCAGCGCGTTTGGGTGACCGCGATGCCCAGTACAACCTGGGCTGGATGTATGCCAACGGCCGGGGTGTGGCGCGCCACGATGGCCGGGCGCTGTATCTGTTTCAGGCGGCGGCCGAGCAGGGCATTGACACCGCGCGGCGGCTCGCCGACAAACTGGTCGACGTCCAGCCTGAGATGCCCGACTGCATGCGTGAGCCCGAGCCGCTGCCGGTGGATGTTCACTTTGCCAGTTGGACGCCGGTGGACTATGCGCTGATTGCACCACGTACCATCTACAAGCTGGTGCACCAGCTGGCACCGCGCTTCAAGGTGGAGCCGCAATTGGCGCTGTCCATCATCGCCGCCGAGTCCAACTTCAACACCCAGGCGGTGTCGGCCAAAAACGCCCAGGGCCTGATGCAGCTGATTCCCGAGACCAGTCAGCGTTTCAATGTCAAAAACGCTTTCGATCCGGCGCAGAACATCCGCGGTGGTCTGACCTACCTGCGCTGGCTGCTGGCGTATTTTGAGGGTGACGTGGCGCTGGTGGCTGCCGCCTACAACGCCGGTGAAGGCACGGTGGACCGCTACAAAGGTGTGCCGCCCTACCTGGAAACGCGTAACTACGTCAAACGCGTGTTGCGCTCTTTTGGTGGACCGCGCCACCCGTACGACAGCGCGCTGAGTGCGCCATCGCTGGCCCTGAAAAAATAGCTGGGCGCCGGGTTTGTAAGCTAAATTGGTCTCTATCCCTTATCTATCAAGGTTGGATAGCTACTTATTACGTAGCGATTGTTCTCAGAAGTAGTGACGAAACAGCGCCTGCAGATAACGGCGCTGGGCCATCGCGCCGAAGTCGCTGCTGTCGTCGCCACTGGCCGTCATCCACTGCAAGGCGATTTCGGACTTGTCAAAGCGGTAACGTGCCTCCAGCCAAGACAGTTGGCTGTGGTCGTCCAGGTTGTAGCGCAGCACGGCAGTGAGGTCGAGCCGGTTGATGAAAGCGTCCAACCAGCTGGCGCGCACAAACGCGGCCTGGCGGGTGGTTGACTCAAGCTGCTCCTCCAGCAGCTCGCGGTAGCTGGCGTAGTCCAGCATGGAACTGGTGCGCAGGGCGTTCCACACCGCTTTGTCGACGGCGGCACCGTTGTAGTGGTATTCGCCGGTGATCGATAACTTGTTGGCTGTGGTGTAGGTAAGGCCGGTGGCCAGCCGGTTGCGAAAGGCCTCGTCCTGCGCCACCGCAGGTGACAGCGGCAAGGCTTGCGCCTGCAGCGTCTTTTGCCTCCCGCCCGACCATTCCACATGCGCCACCGTGGCGTCGTTGACCAGCATCGCCAGGTTCAGACCCATCTGCACCGGCTGGCGCTGGTCACCGTAGAGCACAAACTGTGGGTTCAGGTTGTCGGCCAGCTGGTGGCTCACCGACACCAGCCAGCGGTCACGGTTGTTGGTCGAGCCGAAGTCGGCACTCCAGTCGCCATGGTTGGGTTTGTCAGACACTTTGGGCGCCAGAATGGCGGTGAGCGCGCCACCTTGCCACAGGGTCTGGCCGCGCAACATGGCGGTGCCCATGCGGTTCTCGCGGATGGCGTTGGGGTCAAACGAGGTGATGGCGCGGTTGGCACCTTCGCGGAAAAAATCGGTCGGGTTGTAACCCATGGCCGCGCCGTAACGCACATTGATGCGGCCAGCATCCAGTACTCTGTCGTTCTGCGGCTGCCAGCTCAGGTAGGCTTCCTTGAGGCTGTTGAGGGTTTTCTGGCCCAGCGCTTCGCTCTGGTGGTTCAGGTCCAGCCGGTCAGACAACACGGCGCGCAACTCCGGGCTGAGTTTTTTGTCGATCAGCAGGTCGAGCGACAGGCGCTGGGTGTCCTCGGCCCGGTTCGGCTGGCCCCATTGGTGCACCGTGGTGCGCCCGGCGGTGGCTTCGGTGAAGAGGCGCCAGCTGCTGAGTTCGACCGGTGCACTCTCATGGGTGCCGTCAGCCAGGTTCAGGGCGTCGTCTTCGGCCAGGTCTGCAGCAAAAACAGGAGCGCACAAGGCAATGGATATAAGGGCTAGAGCCTGTTTAGATTGCATGGTTACTCCGGCTTGAAGTTGGGCAGGTAGTCGCGTTGTAACCAGACCTCGGGCACATCGCGGTAGACAAAGTCCGAATAACGCATCACCGTCACCCATTTGGTATCCAGACCGTCAATGATCACCATCTCGGTTGGGCGCTCCTTGCCCAGTTGCTGCTGGTAACGCCGGTAATAAACCGTCTTGAGCAGGCGCTCACTTTCTGAAAAGAATCGGGCCTTGAGTGGCTGGCTGTTGGCGCTGTCGACCCACAGCTCGATGCGGTTGTAGCTGGCCTCCGGGCTGCTGGCGCTCAGGTCCAGCCGGGTGCTGCGCCGCATCTGGCGGTTGCCGTCGGCAATCTCTTCTTCCAAACCAATCTTGGCCTGGTAGTCCTTGGCCAGGTTCACGGTGACCACATCGCCGTTGGAGGCTTGGCCCATCAGCCGCTGCTGGGGTGACAGGCGCACACTGGCGCGGCTGGACGGGTCGTAAAACCAGAAGTCGTTGCCGTTTTTGAGCATCAGTTTGCCCTCGTCACGCGCCGGTGCCACAAATCGGATCAGGGTGCGAAACTGGCCGCTTCGGGCATCGGACTTGGCATAACTGCCCAAGGTGCTGGTGTCGGTCTGTTTGCCGCCGCGGTATTCGATCAGTGTCACGGTGACGCCAAAAGGCTTGTCCGGGTTGCGCACCGCGTCGCTGGCCTGCAGCATGGCCTGCGCGTTGGGCTGAGCTGCGCCTTGCGCCAGGGCACAGGCGCTGAGCAGCGCACCCAACAAAAAAAGCGACAGTTGATGCAGTTTCATGCGGTGACTCCAGGGACAGCGAGGATTCTTGGGGCCATGCGAGGCCAGCGCTGCAGTTTACTCACATGCCAGGAGTTTGTAGCGCCAAAGAAGCGCAAACTTGTGCGGCTTGTTGTCAGGGCGTCGATAGAATTCCGCGCCATGACCCACGTCCTTCTGGTGTGTATGGCCAATGTGTGCCGCTCTCCCATGGCCTGCGCGGTGGCCCGGCAACTGGCACACAGCCAAGGCCGTGGTACCCAACTGCACTTTGACTCGGCCGGTACCCACGCCCACAGTGGCAAACGCCTGGATGCGCGGGCCAAAGATGTGTTGCTCAAACACCGTTACACACCACCCAAAACCCGTTCCCGTTTGGTGACAGCACAGGACTTTGAGCGTTTTGACCTGATCCTGGCCATGGACCAGGATAACCTGGCGGGGTTGCATCGCCACTGCCCAGCCTCTTTACGCAGCAAATGTCGCTTGTTGTTGTCGTATGCCCCGGCCTTGGGCTTGTCCGAGGTGCCTGACCCGTATTACGGCGACCTGGCCGGGTTTGAGCGGGTGCTGGGCTTGTGTGAGGCGGGTGCCCGTGGTTTGCTGGCAGAGCTGTGACTACACGCGGTAATAGTCGCGGTACCAGGCCACAAAACGGTTGATGCCCTCCTGCAAGGGGGTGTCAGGCGCAAAACCCACCCACGCATTCAAGGCATCGGTATCGGCAAACGTGGCCGCTACATCACCCGGTTGCATCGGCAACAAGTGCTTGTCGGCGATTTTTCCCAGGGCTTGTTCAATGCAGCCAATGAAGTCGAGCAAGGGCACCGGCGCGCTGTTGCCAATGTTGAAGATCCGGTAGGGTGCGTGGCTGCTGGCTGGGTCAGGCTCGGCGCTGTTGTAGGCCGGGTTGGGCGTGGCGATGTGGTCCAGAGTGCGGACCACACCTTCCACAATGTCGTCGATGTAGGTGAAGTCACGCAACATCTGGCCGTGGTTGAACACATCGATGCTACGGCCTTCAAGGATCGCCTGGGTGAACAACATCGGCGCCATGTCGGGGCGCCCCCAGGGGCCATAGACCGTGAAAAAGCGCAAGCCAGTGGTGGGCAGACCGTACAGGTGGCTGTAGGTGTGTGCCATCAGCTCGTTGGCTTTTTTGGTGGCAGCGTACAAGCTGACCGGGTGGTCCACGCTGTCGTGCTCGGAAAACGGCATCTTGGTGTTGCCGCCATACACGCTGGAGCTGGAGGCATACACCAGATGCGCCACCTGGTTGTGGCGACAGCCTTCCAGAATGTTGGCAAAACCGACCAGATTGCTGTCGATGTAGGCCAGCGGGTTCTGCAGCGAATAACGCACACCCGCCTGGGCGGCCAGATGCACCACACGGTCAAAAGCCTCGGCCTTGAACAGGGCGGCTATTCCAGCCCGGTCTGCCACATCCATCCGGACAAAGCGGAAGTTGGGGTGGGATGTGAGCTGGTTGAGCCGGCTTTCCTTGAGTGATACCGCGTAATAGTCGTTGAGGTTGTCCAGCCCAAGAACCTCATCACCGCGTGCCAGCAATCTCTGGGCAACGGCCATCCCAATAAAACCGGCGGTACCGGTCACCAAAATTTTCATAACAGCGTGTCAGTCGTCAACTGGTTCCGCAGGATCTTCTGCGTGGTCAGTATCGGTGAAAAACGAACTGGTCAGCTTGACGGCGACCCCGACTGTGCCCGCCTTGTGCTCGACCCTCGTCACCTCACCCGCGCAAACCATTTTCAGAAGTTCACCTTTGACGTTGACCTCAACCACAAAATGCACCCGTGAACCAGGTACCTGGTCAGCTGTGGTTTCCAGGTAGACGCCGGTGGCACTGACATTTTTGGTTAACCCCGCTATGCCGCCGATTTCCAACGGCAACTCGGACGAGACTCTGTCGGATGTTCTGCGGGAATGACCCGCAACGACTGGATGGGATGTTTGCATGTGCTCCATGTCTGTTGACGGCGTGTTTGATCGGACCAACGATAATGAGAAGCACGAACTGTGCCTATGAAAATGATAGCAGTTTGCCTGGTTTCAAAACAACAAGTTGCGGCACTTTTGGCAGCTTATTCGGCCGAACTGAAACACAGGGTGTCAATTAATCCGACATCCAAAGGTCAAGGCGCGGGGCTATCATTGCTCGTTGATCTGCGCGATGCGCCGGATTGTTTTTGGCGGCTTTTGGAAGGGACAAGCAAATATGAGTTTTGGGCGGTCTCTCAATCAGAGTTTGCGCAAACTGTTTGCCTTTTTGCCGCGCCAGACCCGGTTTGCCATCTATCGCTCATTTGTTGAGTGTGATGCCAACCCCAGCCCGCGTCTGGTCCTGAAAATTGCCGAGACTCAGGAAGAGCTGGAGGCCTGCTTCAAGCTGTTGCACGATGCTTATGTGGGCAGTGGTTTCATGAAGCCAGATCCTTCGGGCATGCGTGTCACGGTTTACCACGCCCTGCCCACCACCACCACGCTGTGCGCCAAATACGACGGCGAAGTGGTCGGCACCTTGTCGCTGATTCGGGAGAGCCTGTTTGGCTTTCCACTGCAAGCGATTTTTGACCTGAACCAGGTGCGCGAGCGCAAAGGGCAGATTGCCGAGGTCTCGGCGCTGGCGGTGCACCCCAAGTTCCGCAAGACCGGTGGCACCATCCTGTTCCCGTTGATGAAGTTCATGTACAACTATTGCACGACCTTCTTTGACACACGCCATCTGGTGATTGCGGTCAACCCCAATCGCATCGAAATGTATGAGTCTCTGCTGTTTTTTGAACGCCTGAGCGAGAACTCGGTGGATAACTACGACTTTGCCAACGGCGCACCCGCTGTGGGTGCCACGCTGGACCTCAAAACCGCCCCGATTCTGTTCAAGCAGGTGTACGGCAAGAAGCCCTTGCGTCGCAACATGCACCATTACTTCATTGAATCGGTCATGCCCAACATCGTGTTGCCGACGCGGCGTTACTTCACCACCAACGACCCGGTCATGACGCCAGCGCTGCTGGACTACTTTTTCAACCAACGTACCCAGGTTTTTGCGCAGTTGGATGAGCACAAAAAGCAGTTGTTGCACGCCATTTACAACTTGGAGGCATTTCAAGCGGTCTTGCCACCCACCGCCCAGCTTAACGCCCATCAGGTGCAGCGCAGTCACCAGCGTTATTCGGTCAAATGCCCTGGTAGTTTTGATGTTGAGCTGGCGTCGGGTGCCCGGGTTTATGAATTGCTGGTGGTGGATCTGTCGCTTTACGGTTTTCAGGTGTATTCACAGGTGGCCTTGCCCTTGGGTGAGTGGGGCGAGGCCTTGATCAAACTTGGAAGTGCCGAAAAATCCATCACCAAGGCCAAGGCCGTGCGTGACCGGGCCAATGGCCTGGCCGGGTTCTACGGTTTCCAACTGGCAGAGCCTGACTTGGCCTGGCGCAAGTTTGTCAACGCCATGCAGTCGGGCAGCACACATGAGGACCTGGACAACGCCACCCGGTTTTTACCTGACGCCGCCTGACCCGTTTAAGCAAAACGCACTCAATTGCCGGGGTTTCTTTCCAGCAACTCCAGCACATACCGTGACGGCACTGCATAACTGATACCCGAGGGGTTGCTCAGTGCCGATTCGCGTGTCCCCTTGATCAGCACCATGTTCACCACACCCAGCACCTCCCCATTGTCCGGGTCGAACAACGGGCCGCCACTGTTGCCCGGATAGGCCGTGCCATCGAGTTGAAAAATATCAAACGGGCTGTTGCTGCGCACACTGCGGATGAGCTTGGGGTTGATCTGGCTGGCTGTGGGTGTGGGCAGCGCAGCTGGCGCAATGGACGACACCGTGGCCCGGTGTGTCACCGGCGAAAACCCCAGTGCACCCCCAATCGGGAACCCCATGAAGGCCACCGACTGCCCCTCTTGCACCGAGTCCGAGCTGCGGACTTTGAAGGCAGCGCTGGCCGGTCCGTCAAAACGCAGCAAGGCCAGATCGTGTAACACATCCACCTCCAGCACTGTGGCCGGGCGGCTTTGCCAGCTGTTGTTGCCTGTGCGCAATTGCACCACCAGGCTAGCCGCCGGGTCGACGTCCGCAGGTGGTACCAACACATGGGCATTGGTGACCAATCGGTTGCCCTGGTTTTGTGAACCCTCAGCCACCACAAACCCGGTACCGCGCAGCGCAAAACGTGGGCTGTTGGTGGCCTTGTAGGTGCCTACGATGGCAATGGCGGGCTTGACCCGCGCCACAGTGCTGGCTAAATCGGCGAAGGCGGTGGTGGAAACCAGGCAGGTGGCAACTGCCAGGGCGACCACAGTGGGTGTTCGGTTCATGCGTTCATTATGCGACCTGACTCAGCCCTGCCACAGCTGAGCTGGAAAGCGCTTTCACGTTAATATTGAGCGGCTTTGCCAGACCCAGCGTCACTTACTTTGAGCCAGATGCCATGCCTCACCTCACCACCCAAAAGCTCCGCTTGTTTGCCCATTTGCGCCAGCTGAGTTCGGCCGCATTGGCTTGTGCCGTCCTGTGCTCCAGCCAAACAGTCTGGGCCGCTGACGCCAAAGCCTCCAAATATTACGAAGATGCACTCACCCGCTTTGAAAAGCAGGACACAACGGGTGCCATCATCCAGCTTAAAAATGCCCTGCAGATCGACAAAAACATGCTGCCGGTACAGATGCTGCTGGGCAAAGCCTTGTTGCAAAACGGTGATGTGGTGGCTGCCGAGGTGGCGTTCAACGAAGCATTGCGTCTGGGTGTGAACCGGGCCGAAGTGGTGGTGCCGCTGGCCCAGGCATACATGGCTCAGGGCAAGCAGGCGCAGGTGTTGAGCCAGCCCCAGTTTGCTGCGGCAGGTTTGCCACCGGACGTGCAATTACAGGTCTGGCTGCTCAGGGCTGCGGCCAGTGCCGACACGGGGGACCTGCGTGCTGCACTTAAAGCGGTGGACGAGGCGCGTGTGCTGGATGCCCGCTCGGCGGCGCCCTGGCTGGCAGAAGTGGCAGTGCGTATTCGCGCCAAACAGTTCAAGGAAGCCGAAGCCTCGGTTGCCCGTGCGCTGGAACTCACCCCCAACTCGGCTGACGCCTGGTACCAGAAAGGCTCGGTGACCCATGTGTCTGGAAACCTGCCAGACAGTTTGGCCGCTTACGACCAGGCCCTCAAACTCGACCCCAAACACATCGAGTCGCGCGTGGCCCGGGCCGGGCTCTACCTGGACCTGAACCGCCCGGCTGACACCCAGGCCGACATTGATGCCCTGACCCGTTATGCCCGCGAAGCCAGCATTGCCCGCAAAGAGCCTGTGCAACCCAGCGGCCCCAATGAGCCGAGAGCCTATTACCTGCAGGCGCTGCTGGCCGAGCGCAACCGACAACCCGAGGTGGCACAAAAGGCCCTGAAAGAGATCACCACGCTGCTTGATCCGGTACCGATTGACTTCATTCGTTACCGGCCTCAGTTGCTCATGCTCAACGGCCTGGCACATTACGGCCTGAATGAACCCGAGAAGGCCGCTCAGGCGCTGGAGTATTTTCAAAAAGTGCAGGGCAGTACCCCGGTAGCCAAGCTGCTGGCACAGATTTATTTTGCCCAGTCCAATACCAACCGTGCCGTCGACCTGCTGGAGGCCTACCTCCGGGCCAACCCCAACGACGGCCAGGCCATGACCATGCTGGCCGGGGCTCTGATGTCCAAAGGCCAGAACGCCAAAGCCACGACCCTGATGCAGCAGGCCCTGCAAACCCAGGACCGTCCTGAATTTCGCTCGGTGCTGGGTTTGAGCCTGATCCGCAGCGGCCAGGCGGGCAGTGGCATGACCGAGCTGGAAGCCGCCTTCAAAAAAGACCCGCGCCAGACCCAAGCCGCCACCACCCTGATTGGCTTGTACCTGCGCAGCAACCAGGCGGCCAAGGCCGTGACTTTGGCGGACACCTTGGTCAAGCAGCAGCCCAATAACGCCGGGTTCCATAACCTACTCGGCATGGCGCGTGGTCAAAGCGGCAGGGTGGCCGAATCCAAAACCGCATTCGAGAAAGCCATCGCGCAGGACCCGGCCTTTGTGCAACCCAAGCTGAATCTGGCCCGGGTTGAGATTGCCACCCGGGCGTTTGATGTCGCCGAGACCCGCCTAGAAGCCATTCTGAAAGACAACGAGAAAGACACCGACGCCATGTACGAGATGGCCTTGCTGTCAGACCGGCGCGGCCAGGAAGCGCAAGCCCAGCGTTGGCTGGAGAAAGCCACTGACCTGTCGGGCCCCAAAGACACTCGCTGGGCATTGGCGCTGTCAGACTTTCACCTGCAGCGCGGCCGTCCGGGCCCGGCGCTTGATGCGGTTAAAAAGGCTGCCGCCAAAGCCCCTGACGATTTGCCTGTGCTGATGATGTATGCGCGGGCTCAAATTGCCAATGGCGACACCGTGGGTGCCAAAAGCAGTTTGACCTCGGCCACCCGGGTGGCCGCTTACGACCCGGGTCAGCAGGTGGAGGTCGCATTGTTGCAAATGTCTGCCAAAAACTGGTCTGGGGCCTTGTACAGCCTGGATAAGGCGATATCAACTTCTGCAGACTACCTGCCCGCTTGGGCGTTGTTGAGTGAGTTGGAGCTGATGCAGGGTGAGCCCGCCAAAGCCGAACAACGCGCGCGTGAAATCGTCGCCAAATACCCCAAGCGTGCCGTCGGCCCAGGCTTGCTCGGCGATATTGCCCAGTCGCGCGGACAGGCGCAGCAAGCGCTGGCGTTCTACAAACAGGCCCACCAGCTGGAGCCGTCCACTGGCAGCTTCCTCAAGTTGTTTGGGGCGTTGAGTAGCCAGGACGGTGGCAAACCCGCCTTGCAACTGGCCCAGAGCTGGGTCAAAGCACGACCCAGAGATGCCATCGCCCAAAAAACGCTGGCCAACGCCTATGCTCGTAATGGCCAGTTTGCCGCTGCCAAAAATACGTTTGAGGTTCTGCTGAAGCTGACTCCAGACGACAGCGACGTCATGAACAACCTGGCCAACGTCTTGTTACGCCTGAAAGACCCCAGCGCCATCACCGTGGCTGAACAAGCTGTGGCCAAAGCACCCACCAACTACAACGCCATCGACACCCTGGGTTGGGCATTGTTCCAGGCGGGCCAAACCGACCGCGCCCTGCAACTGCTGCGTGACGCCCGCCTGCGCCAGCCCGCCAGCCCGGAGATTCGTTATCACCTGGCGGCAGTGCTGGCGAAAACCGGACGCAACAACGAGGCGCGCGAGGAATTGGAGGCAGCGTTGAAAGGGGGCGCAAGCTTTGAGGGTGGCGCTGACGCGCGTGTTTTACTGCAAACCCTGAAATGACACCGTGTGCCAGAACACCCTGTCGATATTGTTTACAACATTGAAAGGGTTTTCATTGTTGCAAACTGTAACTGATTGAAAATTAAAAGAAAGTTCTTGTTGGCACAGATTTCGCTTATTCGGGATAGCCGTACCCCATTTGAAGGCTTTGCCCACGGTTAGACATCGTAGGTATAAGGAAAAAAGATTATGAAAACCGTTGTTCTCAAGAAAATTGTTCAGGCGCTGACCTTGGCCTCTGCTGCCGCGTTTGGTTCTTCTGCATTCGCGGGTGCAACTTGGTTGTTTGGTGACAATAACCCGACAAACGAATGCAACGCTACCGAAGCAGCTGGTGGTTGTGCTGCGCAGGCTGGATCCACGACAGGATCACCCAGCGTCCGCGTGTCCGCTTTTTCGACCACAGGAGCATCCGGGACGTTTGCTGCAGCAACTCTGACATCGTGGGATGGTGGTTTGGGCGTTCAGGCCAACGGTGCTGTGAACGACTCGGGGACACCGCAGCATGCCATTGATAACAGTGGTTACACAGACATGATCCTGCTGAATTTTGGTAGTGCCAAGATTGATTTGGACAGCGTCAAGATCGGTTGGAACAACAATGGAGATGCCGATATCAGTGTGTTTCGGTACATAGGCACCTCTGCCTCTCCAACGCCAGCTGGTCTCTCTGTCACCAATATGTCTACGGGGGGCTGGGAGCTGGTCGGCAATTATGCGGATCTGAGCACGTCTGGTGCGCGGGCCGTGAACAGCACCAACACGTCATCCAGCTGGTGGCTGATCAGTGCTTACAGTGAAGGTTTTGGCTCATCTAAAGAGACCGCAGGTGGTACTTTGGGGTCTGGCAACGACTATTTCAAAGTGTTGTCTTTGGCGGGGAATGTAGTCGCCCCGCCACCACCCAGCAAGATTCCCGAACCCGGTTCCCTGGCTCTGATGGGTATCGCCATGGCAGGTTTTGTTGCTACCCGTCGCCGCAAGTCAAAAGCAATCTGATCATCAAGCCTTGTGGCACAAAAAAGCACCGCATAAGCGGTGCTTTTTTTATGTCTTTTCAGTCTCTATCCCTTATTTTATAAGGGCTGATAGGTATGCAATTTATAGCATTGTATCGGCGCTGACGTAGTCATACCCCAGGTCTCGCGCCACGGCTTCGTAGGTGATTTTGCCGTCACAAACATTCAAACCAGCCTTGAGGTGTGGGTTGTCGCGCAGGGCCTGCTTCCAACCCTTGTCGGCCAGCGCCACGGCGTGGCTTATGGTGGCGTTGTTCAGTGCAAAGGTGCTGGTGCGCGCCACCGCGCCGGGCATGTTGGCCACGCAGTAGTGCACCACGTTGTCCACCAAATAGGTTGGCTCGGCATGGGTGGTGGCGCGGCTGGTCTCGAAGCAGCCGCCCTGGTCAATGGCCACATCCACTGCCACCGCGCCTTTTTTCATGCGGCTGACCATGTCGCGCGTGACCAGCTTGGGTGCGGCCGCACCAGGGATCAGCACACCACCTACCAGCAGGTCGGCATCCAGCACAGCGTCTTCCACACTCTGGGCGTTGGAGTAAACCGTGTGGATGCGGTTGCCAAACACCAGGTCCAGCGCACGCAGGCGGTCCACATTCTTGTCCAGCACGGTCACGCGAGCACCCATACCCACGGCCATTTGCAGTGCATGGGAGCCCACAACCCCTGCACCCAAGATCACCACATGGCCCGCAGGCACGCCCGGTACACCGCCCAGTAGGATGCCCATGCCGCCTTTGCTCTTTTCCAGATGCGTGGCACCGGCCTGAATCGCCATGCGACCGGCCACCTCACTCATCGGTGCCAGCAGTGGCAGACCGCCACTGGGGCCAGTGATGGTTTCGTAGGCGATACACACCGCGCCTGATTTCAGCAGGGCGGCGGTCTGGTCCGGGTCTGGAGCCAGGTGCAGGTAGGTGTAAAGAATCTGCCCGGGGCGCAGCAAAGCGCATTCGGCAGGCTGGGGCTCTTTGACCTTGACGATCATGTCGGCAGTGGCAAACACTTCAGCGGCGGTGGCCACCAACGTGGCGCCAGCCGTCTGGTACTGTGCGTCGCTCAGGCCAATGGCGGCGCCGGCACCGGACTGCACCAGCAGTTGGTGGCCATGGCTGGTGAGCTCACGTACGCTGGCGGGGGTCAGACCGACGCGGTACTCGTGGTTCTTGATTTCTTTGGGCAGTCCGATCAGCATGGCGCGCTCCGGGGGTTAGGAAAGCGCACAGTGTGTAACAAGCGGTTTGTGAATGGAACAAAGATCAGGCATTTCAGGGGAGCATTCGCGGGGCTAATGGTGTGTGACCGGTGTCGTGCCATCTTTGTAGCGCGCTTCTGCTGCCTGTAAGTTGACTCAAATCATGCTCTAGCCCTTATGATAAAAGGGTTAACAGCTATACAAATAGAAGTTACGGCCTGCACCCCATACCTTCAACGCAGCGCAGGTTGTTGTTGTACACACCGGGTCCGGCCAGCTCCAGCGCGCCGGGTCCTTGCAACTGGTTGCCCACGGCACGGATCACGTCAGCGCCAGGCGCCACACGCAAGAACTGGCCGCCAAATGGAAGGGGGTTGATGAGTGTGTTGCCTTCCAGATGGATTTCGTTGCGCGGCCAGGTGTAACCCTCTGCGCCAAAAGAAATCAGCAGTCTGTTCTCAGTCGTGGGGCTTTGCGAAATTGTGTTACCTGTCACATGCGCCATCCCACCGTTCGGGAACTCCAGTTCGTAACTGGCGCGCCCACCGGGCCCGTCAACCAGCCGGTTGCCTGCAATGTGATTCACAGCCGCCCGGCTCTTGAGCAGGTGGCCAATGTGTGCATGGTGAAAGTAGCTGCCGGTGACTGACAGTCGGGCTATGCGCCCCGCATACAAGTTGTGGTTGTGGCCATCCGGGCGCATGTTGTAGGCAAACTCGCTGTCTTCCACCTCCAGCTCGGTGTTGGGATCGTTGTTGGTGAGGAGTCCCATTTCGTTGTGGAAAAACCCGCAGTTCTTCACGTGCAGCGTGCCGGTGTCGAGCCGAATGCCTGCGCCGTTGCGGCTGGGCACCGCAGCACCTTCAAAGTCAAAACCCTCTACGCGCATGCCTTTGGCTCGCACCACCCAGATGCCTTTGCCCTCCACAGCGGCGCCCTGGGCCAGCAGGCGTACCCTGCCACCCACCGCACGCACCGTGACGTTGTCCTGCTGCCACAGCGCCACATCGGCGATGTAGTTGCCAGATTCAACCTCGATCACTGCGCCAGCCTTTGCCAGTTTCGATGCTTCAGCCAGCGTTTTGATGGTGTGAGCAGGCCCGACTCGCATCAGCTCAAATTGATTCTGCGCCTGCAACGGCTGCGCCACGCTTGCGTTGGCACACATCAACATGCCGACAAGCGTGAGTGCATTGGGCATTCGGTGGTGAAAAGGCATCATGATGCGTTCCTGAAACAGGTGCAGGCCAAACGGCAGCAAAGTACAGATACTATGACAGTCCAGCCCGACATTGTCACCAGAGCGCTCATGTTGAAGGAACCCACCATTACCACTGATGCCCACCCACGCGGTGCCCCTCATGGCCTGAACTGGTGGGTGTTTTTGTGGGCCTGCGTCGGCTTCATTGTTTACGGCTCGTTATTTCCGTTCAATTTTCAGGCTGACCCTGAACCATTGACCCAGTTCTATTCCGACTGGCACATGTTTCGCAATCTGTCAGACGCGTCAGACAATTTTCTGCTGTTCATTCCCCTGGGGATAGCGCTGGACGCCTGTTTCCGCACCCGCAGCGCCCGCCTTGTCGCTGGGCTGGCTGCCCTGCTGTTGCTGGGTGTGGGGGTGCAGTTGCTGCAGTTGTACCTGCCCAGCAGAACGTCGGCCATGTCTGATGTGCTTTGGAACGCGGTGGGCCTGGTTGTGGGGGTGATGTTATTTGCACATGTTCGCGTGGCCCTGTCAGGCTTGCAGCGCGTGGCAGCTGGGCAAGCCGATAGTTACGCCATGCTGCTTGTGGTGATCTGGTTCTTTTATGAGTCGTTCCCCTTTATCCCGACGCTCGACATTGGCCTGCTGCGTGAGCACATCAAATCTGCTGTGATCGCACCGCCTTTCGAGACCATGCGTTGGTTGCAGCACAGCCTGGCCGCCGCGCTGGCTGGTTTCGCTTTGTGGCGGGCCAACTGGCTTCAGCCACGCGGGCTGAATGTGTTGTTGCCCGGTGCGCTGGCTGTATTTTTGGAGATCTTTGTCGCCTACGGCAATTTGCGCCGCGAAACCTTGCTGGGCATTGTTTGTGGCTTGCTGCTTGGTTATTGGCTGTCAGCCCGATCTGCCAGAAATGTACTGTGGGCAGTGCTGGCCGTTGCAGGTGGTGCGCTTCTGATCACGGTTCTTACGCCTTACAGAGGCCAGCCAGTGGGTGCATTTTTCACATGGACACCTTTTTCCTATTTGTTTTGGTGGGGCAACACCAAAGACATATCGCCTTCCGCCTTCGAAGCCTTGAGCATTGGGGCCCTGTTTTGGGCGGGGCGCCTTTTCAAAGACGCGGTCCGGTTATCGCTGAGCCTGTGGGTTGTCAGCGTATTTGTCGCATTGGTTGTGCTGGAACTGGGTCGGGTTTTTCTTGTGGGCTACCACGGAGACACCACCGCCATTGTTCTGGCAGGGGTGCTGGCGTCGTTCCTCGTCTCGTTCAAGGTGCAACAGTCCAACGGGCAACAGACATTGCCGCCCGACACCCCAAATGCTGTACCGCCACCTCGGCTGGTTGCACCCGGCTATCGTGCGCATTTCATCACCTGTGTGGTGCTGGCTGCCCTTGCTGGTATCTTGTTTCATCTGCCTGCTGTGCCTTACAACGTGCGCGAGTTGCTGCCTCCTGGTTTGGAAGGTGTTGGGTCTGTGCTTGGACTAACGCTGATCGTCTATAGCATGGCCAATGGGACGTTTTTGCTGTTCAGTCCCCGCCGCCGGAAGTGGTTCTTGCTGTTTCCGGTCGTCATTGCGGTTCACGGCTGCCTTGTCTGGTGGGTACTTTGGCGCAGTGTTCCCATGGAGAGTCTGGCCGACATTGTTGGCTCTCCTGTGTTGGGCTGGCCGTGGCAGTGGGAGACACTTGGCCGGTACGTCGCTTTACACATGGTCATCATGCTGCAACTGCTGGGGGCTATTTTGTGTGTGCGGGCGATCCTACAACCGCCTAAGTTGGCTGATGCGCTTTACTGGGCCGTGATCAGTGCTCTGATGGCCTGGCCGCTGTATCTGCTGGTGGTGCAAGGGGCCGCCACCGACAACCTCACCGAACTCATTGCCGATGACGCGGGTTTCTGGGCCAGTAGCGCGCTGCTCGGTGCATTTTTTCTGACTTGCCTGGCCGCCAGTTGTGTGGCTGCTGCCTTGGCTGGCGCACCTCGCGCCATCACTTTGAGTGCACTGGCTGTGGTGGCAGCAGTTGCAGCGGTGGCGATGTATTGGACAGGGGCAGAACACACCATCGTCAAATATGGCAAGGTGTTTTCAGCTTTCCAGTTTTTGTTGAGTTCCGACCGCACCCATTACGCCCAAGGAGGGGAGTTGGTTCTGCGGTTTGGTGCAGCGTTCTTGGGTGTTTGTTGTGGCTTGGCTGTATTGCAATGGACTTCGTGGCGCCATGTTTGCGGGATACCACCCACAGGCCAAAAAGAAAGCAGTCACTAGCTACACTGCAGCCAGCAAAATTCACATCATGACTTCATGACCAACAACAACCTACTGACTGATGTGGTTTCTGGCCCTCCATCATTGGGGCCATTGGTTGTTGACCTGGATGGAACCCTCACACCAACTGACACGCTGGTTGAGTCGGTTGTCCAGTTCATCAAGCAGTCGCCGTTCAGTATTTTCTGGGTTGTCTACTGGCTGCTTTTGGGGCGCGCCGGGTTCAAGCACCAAATCGCTTTGCGCGTCAGTATTGCTGTCGACCTTTTGCCCTACCGCCAATCACTGCTTGATTATCTGAACGGCGAAAAACTCAAGGGTCGGCCAATCATCCTTGCTACCGCTGCCCACAGATCGATTGCAGACAAAGTCGCAGCCCACCTGGGCTTGTTCGACGGTGTGTTGGCCACGGACGCCAACCATAACCTCAAAGGTCGCAACAAACTGGCTGCCATCCAGGCCCAATTCGGGGACAACTTTGTTTATGCAGGTGATTGTCAGGCCGATATGCCCATTTGGCAGGCGGCGCGGGCCGCTGTGCTGGTGGGCGTTTCTCCAGCGCTGGCCCAGGCTGTCAGCCAGAGCGTGCCAGTAGAACAGACGTTCACTGAAGCACGGCCTGGCGTCACCACTTGGCTCAAAGCCCTTCGCGTGCATCAGTGGCTCAAAAACCTGCTGCTTTTTGTACCTTTACTCACGGCATTTTCATTTTCAGATGTTTGGCTGTTCGCCACCATGGTGGTGGCTTTCATGGCTTTTTCCCTGGCAGCGTCGGCCACTTATGTGGTCAACGATTTGTGGGACCTTGACAATGACCGCGCTCACCCACGCAAGCGAAGCCGCCCTTTTGCAAGCTGCAAAATCCCCATCATCCAGGGTGTTCTTGTGGCCAGTGTGGCCCTTGTTGCGGCTTTTGTGCTGGCCTGGGCGGTCAACCCTGGCTTTTTCCTGATGCTTGTCTTGTATGTGGTGCTCACCAGCACGTACAGCTGGGCCCTGAAAGAATATGTCTTGGTTGATGTTCTGATGCTGGCCCTGTTGTACACCCTGCGCATCCTGGCGGGGTCGGTGGCAGTGGGCATTGCCACCAGTGCCTGGTTGCTCGCGTTTTCCGTGTTTGTTTTTCTCAGCCTGGCTCTGGTCAAGCGCTGCTCTGAGCTCGTCACGCTCGACCAAATGGGCGTTAAAGCTGCCCATGGCCGTGACTACCGCGTGGCTGACTTGGTGGTGCTGTGGCCGCTGGGCGTAGGTGCCGCGCTGTCTGCCGTGGTGGTGTTTGGTTTGTTCATCAACGCCCCTGAAACCCAGTTGCGCTACGCTACCCCTCAACTCCTGTGGCTGGTGGCTGTGGGCCTGATTTACTGGTTGGCGCGGTTGTGGGTGAAAACCTCCCGTGGTGAAATGCATGATGACCCTGTCATCTATGCCATCAAAGACCATGGCAGTCGCATCACGGTTTTGGCCATGGTTGGCATCATGCTTGCTGCGCATTTCCTCAAATTTGGTACTGCCTGATGAATACCCTCTTGATTGCCATCCTCAGCGTTGCAATATCAGTTGCTGCACAGTTCTCGCTAAAGGCAGGCATGTCTGGCACGGCGGTCAAAGCCGTGTTGGCGCAGCCCTTTGGCTTGCAAACTGTGCTGACGGTTTTTTTAAACAAGTTTGTTTTGGGTGGCTTTGTTCTGTACGGTCTGGGTGCCGTTGTCTGGCTCGCCGTGTTGTCCAAGTGGGACGTCAGCAAGGCCTACCCTTTGGTGGGACTGGGCTTTGCGCTCACGGTGGTGGTCGGTTACCTGCTGGGTGAGCAGGTCACACCCGCCCGAGTTGTGGGTGTGACGCTGATCTGTGCCGGGGTTTTTGTCATGGGTCGCACCTAGCATGGTGCGGCGCAACAATCTGCCAGACTTGGCCATTGCGTTGGTATTGGCCAGCGGGTTCTTCTTTTTGTACGCCCATTTTGGACTCAGGCTGGCGCAGGGCATCTACTTCGACTATCTGAATCTGGCGTTTGACTTTGACCCACCGTATTTCATCGATTTCCTGGTGGGAACCTTGCCTTCAGGGGTGAATTACAAACATCCCCTGTCTATGCTCTTTCGACCATTTGCAAGCCTGTTTTTGGTTTTTGGGTTCGAACCTAAAGCGGCAGCAGCGCTGGTCATGGCGCTGTTTGGCGGCCTGACTGTGGCGCTGGTTTACGCATTTGGTTGCCTGGCCAGTTTTGGCCGTTTGCCAGCCATTGCTGCAACGCTGTTTTTTGGTGCCAGTTCAACGCCGGTTTTCACGTCCATCATTGTTGAGTCCTATGGGTGGGCCAGTTTCTCCATCGTGCTGGTATGGTGTGTTTTCATGCTGGGTCAGCGTGCCAAAGTCGCTCCGGTGACGGCTCCTTTGTTGGCTGCGGTGCTTGTTGCGGGGGTCACCATCACCAACATCATGCACGCCTTTGTTGCCGAACTGTTCAGTCGGCTGCGCACCGACAGCGTCAAACAGGCCATCCTGAGAGCCGTGTTATTTGGTTGTTACGCAGGCTTGGCCTTGGTGTTTGTGCTTGCTGTTCTGCAGCCGCTGGAGCTGTGGGAGGTCTTTGCCCGCCCTGTACAAACTGCGAAAGAAATCTATTGGCTCAGAACCAAAGGTGAGACGACTGGCCTTGCCGAATTGTTGTTGACTTTTTTTGGGTACTCATTTTTCTCCCCTGCGTTTGCCAAGGTTGTGATTGGCCCAGACATTTTTATGAGCGACTTCAGAACGTTCAGCTACGCTTTGGCTGAAAGTTTGTTTGTGGTTGTTTGGTGGGTTTTTGCTGTGGCAGGTGCCGTGCTGGGTTTGATGCATCCTCAGTACCGGCGAGTGGCGATGCCACTGGCGTTGATTGTTGTGCTCAATCTGCTGTTTCATCTTGACTACCAGTTCAGGGGAAGCTTGTATCTCTATGCGGCGCACCTGCATTTCCCGATATTTGCACTCGGGATGGGCGCTGCGCCTTGGGTGACCGGCCAAAACTTGCGGATTCGTATCGGCTATGTGGGCATTTTGCTCATGTTGGCCGTGGCTGCGCTGGCAATCAACTTGCAGCGCGCCTCTGACTTTGTCGTGATGTTTGATACGCTGCTGTTCTCCGCAGATGCGGCGGCCATCAGGCGCTGAGAAACATCCGCACTTCTTCGCTGTTATTGCAATTTTTGCCTGAATCGTTCAATGTCTCGGCCAACGCCCGCACCCGGAAAGGACCCAAAATCAGCACTGCTCGCCGGCGCGTTGTGGGCTGTGAGCATGCGCTGGTCGGTCAAATCCCTTGGTTTGATCAGCACCGCAATACTCGCCAGGTTTCTCTCACCTCAAGACTATGGCGTCGTGTCCATGGCTTTCCTGGTGGTGGCACTGGTTGAAACGTTTTTGAATACCGGGGCAGCACATGCGTTGGTCAGGTTGGGACCCAACCCCACGGTGAATCAAATCAACTCAGCCTGGACTTTGCGTGGCCTGCAGGGCTGCGTCATGGCCCTTGTTTTGGCTGCGGTGGCACCATTGGCGGCCATGTATTTCAATGAACCGCGTGTCGCGCCAATTATTTGGGTTGTTGGCGCTTGCCTCGCCTTCATGGGTTTTTCCAACATTGGCATGACTCTGGCATACCGTGATCTGCAGTTTTCAGTTGAGTTCAAATTGGCGCTCTGCACCAAACTCACCTCTGTCACAGTGACTTTGTTGGCCGCTTTGTATTTTGCGGACTACAAGGCGTTGGTGAGTGGCATTCTGGCGGGTTTTTTCATGGAGTGGCTGTTGTCCTATCGACTGCATTCATACCGCCCTCGTTGGTGTACCGAGAATGTTAAGGACATCTGGGCCATCTCGAAATGGTTGTTGATCACCGGTATAGGGAGCTTTTTCCTGCACAAAACGGATCAACTCATGGCCGGGCGCGTCGGCAACACACAAGAGTATGGTTTGTATACCGTGGGCGCTGATATCGGTCAGCTGCCTACCGGGGAGCTTGGCCCAACACTCACTCGCCCGCTTTTTCCCATTCTTTCATCCATGAAGCACGATTGGGAAAGAGCCAAGGCCGCCACACTCAAAACCATGGCAAGTGCCAACGCCATCACCATGCCTTTGGGGTTTGGTCTGGCCGCCGTCAGTGAACAAGCTACTTTGCTTTTGCTGGGAAGCCAATGGAAAGATGCAACACCTTTTGTGGCGGGTTTTGCCATCATTGGTGTGGTTCAATATCTCACCGGGCCCATCGGTACCCTGCTGAATGTTGCGGGGCACGTGCGTGTGCAAAGCCGCATCGTTTGGATGGAGTTTTTGTCTTTTGTCGCCTTGGCACTGCTTTTAACGCCCACCTATTACCTGCAAGGATTGATGTTGGCGCGTATTGGCAGTGGGCTTTTTCAGGCCATACTGATGATGTATGCAGCGCGTCAACACATGCAGTTGTCCTTGCGCAAGAGTGTCGGGTCAGTCGTCCGACCATTGGGTGGTTCCTTGGCCATGTATGGATTGCTGGTGACTTGCGGACAATGGGTTGATCTTCCGATGGTCAATCTTGTGTTGAACGTGCTACTTGGCGCCCTTTTCTACACGACATGGCTGTTGTTAACCTGGCGAGTTGCAAAATGCCCAGAAGGTTTGGAATCAACTGCCATTGAGTTTATTCAAGCCAAAATAAAGCGCCGCTCTACCTGAGCATAGGCGCCATCGACTAAAAATATGAGTCACAAAATCCTGGTCAGCATCCTCAATTGGAACTCAGCTGCAGACACAATCCGGTGTGTCGAATCTGTGTTGAAGCTAAATCCCATAGATGAATATGATGTAGAGATATCGGTTATTGACAATGCGTCAGAAGCAGATGACTATGACATATTGAGGAAGGCTGGCGAAGGATTACGTATTCCAATATGCAGAAATGTCACAAACCTCGGTTTTGCAGGTGGACACAATATCTCTCTTCAACGGTGCCTGGAAGAAGATTTCGAATATGTTTGGTTGCTCAATAACGATGCTGTCACCGATGCCAATACGCTGTCTGAACTCATTCAACTCATGGAGAAAGAGCCCCGGTGTGGTTCCTGTTCCCCAGTCATCAAAAGACTTGGAAATCCTGGTGTAGTTGACTTTTGTGGAGCCATTCACAATTGGCAGAGCTTGGGTATGCTCAATCCCGCCAGCATAGATGTCGCCCCTACCTTCTGTGAAGCACATTCAGAAAATGTGTGGCTTGTAGGTACCGCGTTGTTGCTTCGAATGGATGCATTGCGGCAAGTCGGACTGTTAAATGAAAAGCTATTTGCTTACTACGAAGACGATGATATTGGTGCACGGTTGAATCAAGGTGGCTGGATAAATAAGATGTGCTTCAGCAGTGGTGTTGAACATGCATGTTTTGATGGTGTTATCACGGACCGGAAGCCCTATTATTTTTACCTGATGGCTCGTAATTCTTTTTTGTTTTTTCTGGCCTATACACCTCAATCTCATCGGAAACTATTGCGCACCCGTCTTGTTGACCACTCTCTGGTATGGGCTGAAAAACTGTACCAACTTGGGTACAGCGACAAAGCCAATGCCTGTTTGCTGGGTATCGTGGATGGGTTGGCCGGAAAAGGTGGCCCGCCCGATTTGAATCGCCGTGCACCCCTCTGGCTTCATCTGCTGCGGCCCTTAGACCGCTGGTGGAACCGCAGGCGCTGATCAGCATGTTTATCTCCATCGTTGTCCCGACCCGTAACCGTGTTGCGCTGTTGACGCGTGCGTTGCAGGCGATTCGATCACAGACCTATCCACATTACGAAGTGCTGGTGGTCGACGATGGTTCTGACGCCCAGACGCGTGCTCTGTATCCCGCTCTTTGCGCCGAATTGGGAGACCGTTTTCGGCTGCTTCATGTGGGTACAGACGGCCAGCGCGGGCAAGGCCCATCGGCCAGTCGAAATATGGGTATCAGCCAGGCCCAAGGAGAGCTTCTGGCCTTTTGTGACGATGACGATTTATGGATCGATCCAGCACACCTTGCGGCAGTCTCGCGACTGTTTGAGACGCAGGCGGGTGTTGATTTGTGCATCAGCAATCAGCGCGCTGTGTTTGTGGACGGCAAGGTTCGAGAGCATTGGCTGCCCGCCCTGTCCAACCGCATCAACGCTTTGCCTCGGCTAGATGATCGCTTCAGCGTTGTCTCCATGGCAGAACTTTGCCAGAGTGGCGGCTTTGCCCACCTCAACATGTTGTGTGTGCGTCGCCAGGTGGTCACTGCAGTGGACGGTTTCTGGGAGGCGGTCAATTACGAGGAAGACCGAGATTTTTTTTGGCGCTGCGCTGACGTCTGCCGTGGCCTGGCCTACACCGCCACCACGGTGGCACAACATCATGTGCCTGACCCGGCACGTCGGGTCAATGTGTCCTCGGCCATCCAGCAGCAGGAACGCTGGCTGGTGGCCGCTTTGGTCAGCCGGCACATCGCGATTAGCGTGAAGTCGCCAGTCGTGGCGCGACTGTTTTTGCACCACGAGGGCGACCTGCTCAGGCGACTGGCGCTCCACTGTGCAGAGCACCACCAGCCGAGTGCCAGTTTGCTCCTGGCGCGCCAAGCACTGGGGGCCAGGTTCTCTATCAAGTGGGCTATCTACTGCGTCTGGGCCTGGGCCAAGTCGCTTAAACCGTGGTAGTTGTCCGCTAGACTCAGGAAATGGCATCCCCCCCCAAAGTTCTCATCATTGGTGACGATACCCGCAGTTTTTTGGCGTGTGTCCGCTCGCTGGGTCGCCGCGGGGTGGAGGTGCATGTGGCACCTTATTCTCTGGATGCGCCAGCCTTGCAGTCTCGCTACATCCGCAAAGTGCATGTTCTTCCGTATTACCTGGACGACGGTGCCAAGTGGCTGCGGGCGATGCGCAGATTGTTGGTTGAAGAGGGGTTTGATATGGTTCTGCCGTGTGAAGAGCGGAGCCTGCTCCCCCTTTTTGCACACCAATCCGAATTCCCGGGCACGACTGTGCTGGCCATACCTGATGCCGTGGCACTGGAGGTCTTTTTTGACAAGGTCAACACCCGTCAATTAGCCCAGCGCTGCCATGTGGCCATCCCTGATGGCTACATCTGGCAAGCTGACAGCAGCATCACGCAGTTGCAGGCTGAGATCGGCTTTCCCATGGTAGCCAAGCACCGCCATTCCTACAACCTGTCTCAACTGTATGTTCGAACTCAGGTTCGCATGCTCGACAACGTTGCAGAGCTGGTCGAATGGCTTGATCGGAACCAGCCTGCTCCCGATACCGTTTACTTTGAGAAGGTGGTAGACGGTATCGGCATTGGCGTTTCGGTCTTGTGCCACAAAGGCCAGGTATTGCAAGCGTTTGAACACCATCGTGCCAACGAACTGGCTGGTAGCAGCTATTACCGCAAAAGCATGCCGCTTCATGCTGAGCGGGTCGCGGCGGTGACGCGTATGGTGGCGGCCATCGAGTACACCGGCCTGGCCATGTTTGAGTTCAAGCTCAACACCCACTCTGGCCAATGGGTGCTTTTGGAGGTCAATGCCCGTCCGTGGGGTTCGTTGCCCCTGCCACTGGCTTGGGGGGTGGATTTCCCTTATCGCCTGTACCAGCTGTTGTGTGCCCATCAGCTCACTTCACCAATACCGTATCCGGCGGGCCGATACAACCGCAACTTGATTGGTGATATCTGGCAGATGCGTGCTTGGGTAGCGCAGCTCAAACACCAGCCCATCACCCTGGCCAAAGTGACGCTACGTTGGTTGGCCGGTTTCGCGCGCCTGCTCACAGGGCGTGAAAAACACGACATGCTGGTGGTAGACGATCCGCGCCCGGCCTGGGCGGAAGTCAAGCAATTTGTCCTGCAACGGTTTGCGTCGGGTGCTGAGGCGTCTGCTGCCCTGAACAGCAAACCCCGACTGAAGACCCTGGGGGCAGGGCAACCTCGCCATCTCCTATTTGTCTGTCAAGGAAATATATGCCGTAGCCCTTATGCAGAAAGGAAAGCTAGATATATTTTCGATAGCGTTGGGTTGGCGGTGCAGGTTGATTCTGCTGGCATGTTGCCGCGCAACCAGCGAGCCTCGCCCGCCGTTGCCATGGAGGCTGCCAGGCTTGCAGGTGTTGACTTGAGCTCGCACCTGTCCAAATGTGTTGATGCCGAGTTGGTGGCGGCTGCCGATCTCATCGTGATTTTTGATGACATCAACTATGCCCATTTCAGGCAACGACATCCTGAGCAGATGGACAAACTGATTTTTTTATCCTCGTTCACCCCACAAACTGGAGCACTTCAGTACCTGGAAGACCCCGATGGCAAAGACCTTGATGCTTTCCAAAAAGTTTATGCCCGCATTGACCAGTGTCTGGTCAATCTGGCCCAGCAACTGAAATCATGCTGAATTTGGATAACCATCAGCCGGTGGTTTTGCCAGTTGGTGCACCTCCGGTTCTGACGGTGGTGGTGGACACAGAAGAGGAGTTTGACTGGAGCCAGCCTTTTTCCAGGAGCAATACCTGCACGCGGTCTATTGCCGCACAGCCTTTGGTTCATCAACGGGTATTTGACAAACACGGAGTGGTCCCCACCTACGTCATAGATTGGCCTGTGGCCAACGACCCTCAGGCCGTCAAGGTGCTGAAGGCCCTCATGAATGTCGGGCGGTGTGAGATAGGCACCCATTTGCACCCCTGGGTGTCGCCGCCGCATGACGAAGAGGTCAATACCCACAACTCCTATGCCGGCAACCTGCCGCAAGCACTCGAGTATCAAAAGCTTGAACTGTTGACCCAAGCCATTGACGCCAGCTTTGGCAAACGGCCCATCGTGTTCAAAGCTGGGCGCTACGGCGTTGGCCCGCACACAGCAGACACCATCGCCCAGCTAGGTTATTTGATCGATGCCAGCGTTGTTCCTTACACTGACATGCGTGGTGATGGCGGCCCCAACTTCTCAAAACATGACGCCCACCCGCGCTGGTTCACAGCCCATAACCAAACCTTGTTGGAACTCCCTGCCACCGCGGGTTATGCAGGCAAACTACATCGCCAAGGGCGCTGGTTGTACCCCGCCATGCAAAAGAGTCTGGCCAAACACCTGCGACTGCCTGGCATGGCCTCCAGGGCTGGCCTGCTTGAACGGGTCAAACTCACCCCCGAGGGTTACAGTGCCAAAGAACTCATCAACCTGACCCGGTGTCTGCATGCGCAGGGTTGCAGCTTCTTTGGCCTGACTTATCACAGCCCTTCTTTGTCGCCAGGCAACACCCCTTATGTGAGGTCGCCTGAAGATCTTGAGAATTTTTTATCTGTGCTGGATGAATACATTTCGTTCTTTGTCAATGAATTGAACGGGAAAACACTTTCAGCTTCAGCCTATCTCAAACTAGCATCAAGCCAGCGTGCGTAACTTGTTGTTGATTTGAGCGTCAACAACGGTGTGCAATACCGACATCAGGCAAATCAGAATATAAACCACCTCGTAGTAGGTTAAGCTGACACCAGCCCCCCCCACCATATAGCCGAGCAGCGACAAAAATATGGCGTCTGCCATATCACGTGCCCAAATTAAATCAGGACGATCAAATTTTTTTATTTTTTGAGTGATGGATCGCCTGTTGAAATAACTGGAGGCAAGCAATGCCAAAAATAGAAACAAACCAATAAACCCCATGTCACCAAGGACTTGAAAGTAAACACTGTGTGCTACCAAGGTGCTGTATTGGCTCATGTCCATTGAGAAAAAGCTTGGCATGTCTTTATAAATTTCCCAAATCCAGAAATTTTGAATGGCTGAAAATCCCGCCCCAAATACAGGATTTGCCAAGCCCAAAGCCGCGCTGACTTTCCATGCGGCAACCCGATTCATGAAAGAGAGATCTTCATCTGCAGTTTGAATCGAAGACACCCTGTCAAACCAGCTGTCAGGTGCGGCCAAAAAAATGATCACGACACCTGCCAGAACGCCCAATAAAGCAAGTCCCTTGCGACGACTTCCTACGAAATACCACAAGCCCAGGACGGACAGCGCCAGAAAGCCACCCCGAGAATTGGTGGCAATAATGGTTAATATTGTTAACAGTGCGCCGATGATGGCAGCAATTTTGCTGTATTTGTTATTAAATACCGTAGAAAAATAAAGCAAAATAGGCAAGACAATAACCATTCCTACAGCAAATAAGTTGTTGTCGGTCAGTGACGAATTGCCAATACCGTTCATTCTATGACCGCCACCTGAGGCGATGAATTTCAACCCTTCCACAACACCATGTAAGCCCAGTCCAAGTGCTAGCATTACCAACAAAGCATGAATCCCGGCCCGATCTCTTACAAAAAATGGAATAGCCAGTGTAAATGCGAATCCCTTGACAAAATCTTCATACCGGATGGCGAGCATGGGGTTGGGGCGTAGCGCAAATAGGGTGCTCAAGCTGGCGTGTATAAAAAAGGCGAGTAGAAGCCAGTAAGTAGCGGATAGTTTTAATTTTGTTCCCTTGGTGCCTGTTTTGCCAAGAAAAAGCAAACCCAAGGCAACGGCGGCAAATATAAAGTTGAACCGCACACCCAGCATGAAACCATATAAGTAGTGAGCCGGTGTTAATACCGTGGTGTAGCCCCAAAACAAAAAAGCCACAAAACCATTCATAATGGCCATGGGTACCATGCCCAGCATGGCCAAAAACATGACCATATCTCTCATGGTTTTTTATCCGTTTCTTTGAATGAAAATAGGCCTAGATCAGGGGCCTCGCCCTTCCTGAGTTTGATAAGTCGCCAGCACAAATAGATCATCAAACCCAGATCCAACCAAAACAGCATGCCTTCAATCATGTGTCAGTTCCTTGAATTTTTGTACCAAGGTTTTCACGCGGTGTTCCCACGAGTTGTTTTGTGCGTAAGCCACAATGGCACGGGTGTCCCATTGTTTTTGAATGGCTGTGGCTAGTGCAGTGCACAACGCAGCGCTGTCGCCAAAAGGCACCAGAAATCCGTAGTCGTCGCTTGTAACAACTTCTTTGTTGCCGCCCACTTGTGTGCTGACCACGGGTAAGCCACAGGCCATGGCTTCCAGAAATACATTGGCCCAGCCCTCGTTGCCTGTGGCCAAGACAAACACATCAGCGGCACTCAGTATTGGCGCCAACTGGTCATGTGGTCGTGGACCCAAAAACTGTACCTGGCGTTGCAGGCCAAGATCTTTGACCTGTTGCTCCAGTTGGGCTCGGTTATTGCCCTCTGCTGTGGCCCCACCCACAATCAGAAGCCGCAAATTGGCAAACTGTTTCAGCAGCTCAGGCAAAACCTCGATCACGCGATGAAACCCCTTGCGTTCCACCAAGCCACCGACCGATACCAGCACCACGTCACTGCTGTCTAATCCCAGCGCTGATCTGGCCAGCGGTTTTTCAGTCAGACTGAACTTGGTCAAATCAACCCCATTGCCCACCACCTGCAACTTGCTGTTGGGCAGGCCAAGTCGCCGTGCAACATCACACAGGTCCTCTGACACGCCAAACACATGCACGGCGCGTTGCAGCGCTTTGTGCAGTGGTTGGCGCAATGTCCTGTCTCTTGAATGGCGGTGTTCGGTGCCACGCAGGGTGATGGTTACCGGCAGATTCAGCCATTTGCCCAGCAGTGTGGCTGCATAACCGTCCGGGTACGCAAAGTGGGCATCGATCAACTGCACCCGTCCCTGTTTTTGTAGGCGGCGCACCGAGCGCCAAGCACCCAGCGCCATCAATACACCGTCAAAGCGCTTGAGCACACCAGGAAAAGACAGGTAGCGCGGCTGGAACACATCGACGGCCGCTTGCTCCTCATACCGATTGGTCTCGGGTCTGAAGTGTGGTTTGATCAGACGCAGCAAGCCCTGCAACGGAAACCAGGGCTTGGGTGACACCACACACAGCGGCAAGTGTTTGGCCACGTTGAACATGCGTTCACGTACAAACACCCCCGCCGTCGGCTGCGCTTGGCTGGGGAAAAGGCTTGAAAAAACCAGGATGTGAGGGGAGTGCGTGTCCACAGTGCAGATAGCTTGCTAGATTTGGGCCGAAAACAATGCATCGTAACGCTGGATCATGCTGGTCAAAGCAAAGCGCTGCAAGGCATGGGCACGTGCCTGTGTGCCGTGCTGCAGCGCCAACGCGGGTTGGCTCAAATAAACCCAGAGCGCCTGCGCCATGCCGGCCACATCCCCGGGCTGCACCAGCTGTCCGGTTTGGCCTGCCGTCACCAGGTCTGGCGTGCCTCCCACAGCGGTGGCCACCGTGGGCAGGCCGGTCGCCATGGCTTCTTGTAATGTGCATGAGGTGCCCTCGGTGAGGGACGGCAACACAAAGCAGCTCATGCTCTGCAAAATGGTCGCCACATCGTGGCGCATACCAGGCAACCACGCCAGGTGGCTGACGCCGCCTTCCGCCAGGATGCGCTCCACTTCTGCCCTCAGCGGGCCTTCACCCACCAACACCAGGCGGGCGCGTGCTGCGGCTTCGGGGTGCTGCGCCAACAGCATGACAAATACCGCCGCCAAAAAGGGCTGGTTCTTCACAGTCTGCAGCCGACCCACGGTGCCCACCAGCCAATGCTGTACCGGATCAAACGGACACGCCTGCGGCGCAACACCCGTTTCAGCAGGTCTGAACACATCCGTATCCACGCCGTTGGCCACCAGGCTGCGCCGCTGGTCTGGCACACCAATGGCGGCTGCAAGATAGTTGTCCAGATCTTTGGAGACGGAAACATAGTGACTGACAAACGGACGGTACAGTCGCCGCAATCGTTGGTACTTTGGGTTGCGCCCCTGCGGGTCATGGGCATCCCAGCCGTGTTCGGCGTGTATGCGTCTGGGCACACCCGCCGCCCACGCCAGCGGCAACACCTCCAGCGCCGCCAGGTTGCAGGTGTGCACAACGTCGGGCTTGAGTTGGCGAAACAGGCGCCAAATTTTTGGGTACAGCGGCACGGCGTGGCCAGGGCCTTTGCCAAGAGCAATCAGTTGCACGCCCGGTCGCTCAATGCGTTGGGCAAAGTCTCCGATCGTGGTGAGCGACAGCAGCACATGTTCAAACCGGTCTGCGGGCAATCGGTTGATCAACTGCACGATGATGTTCTCAAGACCGCCCACCGAGAAGCTGTACACCACATGCACGAGGCGAAGGCGTGGGCTCATGGTCAAACGTGGCTGACGATGTATCTGTATTTGCCAGACTTTTCAGCCGGGATGTGATCCACAAGATCAACAATCACTTCCACTTCATCACCCAATCTGCGTTTGAAGCCGCTTTGAATCAATGCCAAAGATGCGTCGGAAAAGTGCGCATCCGCCACCAACAGCACCCGGGTCAGCGTCCGGGTTTCCTGAATGACTTTGAACGCCTGGACACCAGGCAGATCTCGCAATATGTATACCAGCGACAAACCATGCAGCACCGTACCGTCAGCTGCGACCACAAAGTCAGTGCTGCGGCCCTGGATGTCTTGCAGCAGTGGCAGCCCTCGCCCACAACTGCAGGGCGCAGTACCCAGTGCGGCAATGTCACCGGTACGGTATCGAATGAACGGGAAGTCATTGGTAGACAAATGGGTTACCACAATCTCACCGACAACCCCTGCTGGCTGCACCTGGCCCGCTTCGTTGACTATTTCAACCACGACGTCATCTGCTGTCAGGTGCATGTTGCCCGCAGGGCACTCATGGGCGATAAAGCCTGCATCGCGCGCGCCGTAGCCATTGGCCACCTTGCAATTAAATATTTGGCCGATGGTGCTGCGTTGTTCGTCGTAGAGCCGCTCTGATGTGACAAAGGCCACCTTGATTCCCAGGTCCGTCATCTTGATGCCACGTTTTTGCGCGTGTTTGGCGATGTGCGTCAGCGCCGAAGGGTAGCCAAACAGCATCATTGGTTTGACCGTGCGAATGGTGGTTATGAACTGGTCCAACTTTGACTCCGACATCTCGAATGCAGGCAACAACTGAGTTCGCAACAGCTTGTCGCGCCAAGCTTTGATGTGGTCTTGCTTACCCAGTTCGATGGGAGACCCCCACACCACAATTTCCGGATCGCCAATGTCTACACCCCACCAGCGGGTGGCGCGCCACTTGGCCGCCACATCGTGACTGACGCGTTTTTCCCCGATGTAGAAAACAAGAGGCTCCCCAGACGAGCCGCCCGTATTGAAGCGGGCCAACCTCTGTGCCTTGGTATGCCTCAGGGCATCTGTATTGGCACGGATGATGGGTTTGTTCAAGAAGGGTAAACGCTGCAAATCGGCCGTATTCTGAACGCGGTCAGGGTGAAACCCATGTTTTGCAAAGAGTGCTTGGTAGTAGGGCACATGGGTGCCTACATCCATCAACAAATCCCGCAGACGTTGTAATTGGTAGGCCGCGATGCGGTCAGTGGACCACCATTGCACTTCTTCCATTTGTTGGCGCAATGCCACAGAGTTGTGGTGTTTGAGGCGTTCATGCAAGGGAAACACAAACGATGAAACCAGAGATGTGTACAAGCCCATGTCGTTATCCTTGCCCTATTCAACTTCCAAATGCTGTGTCTTGAAGACTGTCCAGACCATTGATCAGATTATGACCGGGCATACATTGGCGTCTGTTTGTCCCGCTCTCATGCACTGGCGGGCATTTGCTGAGTCCGGGCAGGTCCGAACGGCTAGGAATGCCATGCGCGCAATCGGTCACAGTCTCTGCTGCGCAACCCAGTAAAGTTCATCCATGTTATTCACGACCATAACGTTCACTTTTTTCTTTTTGCCAGTGGTATTGGGCGGCTATTTTGCGGTGGCGCGATTCAGTCACAGGGCAGCAGCGTTGTGGTTATTTGTTGCATCGGTATTCTTTTATGGTTACTGGATGCCACAGTTCACCTTGTTACTTCTGGCATCGGTTGCTGGCAACTACTTGGTCGGTGAAAGGATCGCTTTGGCTGCAGATGTTGCAGCGCAGGCCCAGAAACCACGCCAAAAGAGGTGGCTTATTCTGGGCGTGTTGGCCAATCTGGCGTTGCTGAGCTATTTCAAGTACGCCAATTTTTTTGTCGACAACCTGAATGCAGCGTTGGGCCAGACCTGGGAGTTGGCCGAAGTGGTGCTGCCCATTGGCATTTCATTTTTCACCTTCACACAAATTGCCTATTTGGTGGATACAGCGCAAAAAGGTGTGCGGGAGCGCAATTGGGTGCACTACGGCTTGTTTGTGACCTATTTTCCTCACCTGATTGCCGGCCCGGTGTTGCACCACGCGCAGATGATGCCGCAGTTTCGGCAGTCAGCCACTTATCGGTTTAACGCGGGCAACTTCACGGCGGGTGTGGCGATTTTTGCGCTGGGATTGCTCAAGAAGATTGTGTTGGCCGATGGCATCAGCCCCTATGCAGATCCGATATTTCACGCTGCTGACGCGGGCTCGATCATGTCCATGCAAGAGGCATGGTTGGGGGCACTGGCTTATACGTTTCAGCTTTATTTTGATTTCTCGGGTTATTCGGACATGGCCATCGGTCTGTCGTGGATGTTTAACGTGCGTTTGCCATTCAACTTCAATTCACCATACCGGGCAACCAACATCAGCGATTTCTGGCGGCGCTGGCACATGTCGCTGTCGCAGTTCTTACGGGACTATTTGTACATTGCTATGGGGGGCAACCGGCATGGCATGGTGCGACGTTATGTGAACCTGATGCTGACCATGGTGCTTGGTGGGTTGTGGCACGGCGCCAGTTGGTCATTTGCCGTGTGGGGTTTTTTGCATGGGCTTTATTTGGCGGTGAACCACGCCTTCAGGGCGTTGTGTGGTGAGCGTCTTTGCCAGCAGTTGGCTGCCAGCCGGGTGTGGACACTGCTGGCTTGGCTACTGACGATGTTGTCGGTGGTGTTGGCCTGGGTGGTCTTCAGGGCCGAGACCCTGTCGGGTGCAGTGCGGTTGTGGCAAAGCATGCTGGGTATGGGTAGCCATGCCGCGCCACACGTGCTTTTGTGGAACGCCGGGCTGAACTTGCCGACTGGTTTGATGTGGTGCACTGGGCTGGGGGTGATGGCCTTCTTGGCGCCGAACAGCAATTTGTTTGGAATAAAGCTTTTGGACTTATGTCAAAGCTATCCGTCGTTACGGGTTGTGTTGCTGGGCGCTGGGGCGGCAGCGGTGTTGCTGCTGCTGCTGGTAAATGCGACACGCACCTCGGTCAGCGCTTTCATTTACTTTAATTTTTGACATGTTGCGCACATTTACGTTGTGGCTGGTGGGCGTTCTGAGTGTGTTGTTGGCGTTGGAATTGTTGTGCCGGGTGTTGCCGGTGTCAACCTCGACGGATACGGGTTATTACACCGATCCGGTGATTCTGACCTACCCTCCCCGACACCAATGGGTAGCGGCGACAGGCTGGGATCTGCGAAACGCCCAGCATCTAACGGCCAATAATCTGGGCTATGCCGCGCACCGTGACTTTGTTCGGGATGCGCGCGCGGTGGCATTGATTGGTGACAGTTTTGTTGAGGCCTCTATGCTGCCGGCGCCAGACCGCCCCGGTAAGCAGTTGGAACATTGGCTGGGCAGTCGTCCCGTATATGCCATGGGCAGCCCGGGCACATCGTTGCTGGACTATGCCGAGCGCATTCGTTATGCGCATGAAAAGCTGGGCGTGCGTGACTTTGTGATCTTGATGGAACGAGGTGATGTTGCGCAGTCGCTGTGTGGGTCAGGTCATGTGAATGGTCCGTGTTTGGACCCGATCACATTGGCGCCGTTGATGAAGACGCTGCTACCAGCGGGGATGGTTAAACGGCTACTGCGCCATTCAGCGCTGGCGCAGTACCTGGTGAGCCAACTGCGGGTCACCCCAGCGGGCTTGGGCGCGTTGTTCAAGCCGGCGTCGCCGCCGCAACCTGTTGCCGCCAAAGCTTCTGTTATCACCACCAGCGAGGAATTACGGATCGTCGACAGGGTGACCCAGGTGTTCTTTGCGCGCATCAAGCCGCATGTGCAGGGCAGACTGATTATTGTGCTAGACAGTGATCGCTCTGTTTTATATAGCGGTAAGTCTATTTCTGATGAGGGTCGGGAACGCTTTATGCAATTGGCCAACGAAGCAGGTGCAACCGTGATCGACACCCAGCCGATCTTTGCAGCGCATGTGGCCAACTCTGCCTTGAAGCTCGAAGTTGGCCCTTATGATCAACATTTGAATCCGCTGGCAATCGGACTGATTTCTCAGGCGGCATCGAAAGCTCTGGGTGGGTTATAGGTATCACTGTGAAACAGTTTCTCGGACTTGCGGCAATGCCAATCAGAATGGTGTACCGACGCAGAACAATGAGTGAACTATTTTGAATTAGTTAAAAGTCAATTCATGCAAATATATAAAAATATCATTCGCCTCATGGGTGTAAATTATGGGGCATACCATGGTCTGATACGGATCATGCTGGCATAAATTGCTTTGATGGTCGGTGGTATTGATAAACATATCTATCCCGATGCCAATCGGATAAAGCGATTGGTATTTGTATGCCTTGGCAATATAAATCGAAGCGCTTTTGTCAATAAAGTCGCCCAATTTTTGGGTGAGAGCGCCCACTTTATAGGTCTGTCAACGCAGAAAGGATTATCGGTTTTCCATAAAGCCGTAAAAACAGCATGTTATTTTTGATGTAGATTTGCAGCAACGTCTGGCGATAGATATAAAAGACTATACATTTCAAGACGGTGAGTAACAAGCCCCGGCCTTGCCGGGGGCTTGTTACTTGCCGAAAATTTTGCCGATTGGCATGTGGGACGTCGATCCTTGCCACAGGAGACTCAGCGAGCCACTCCGCATCCAGATGGAGTTGAATTTCTTGCGTGTTCCTAGTGAATAAATTCACCATCTCGGTCAATGGTTCAGTACCGGATCGAAGTGAGAAAAGTGGCTCAACAAAACACACGCTTTTTAAACCATGTCTTTAAAAACTTCTGCTTGGAAGGCCAGGTCGAAATTTCCACGCTCGTTGAGCCATAAACGTATTCACGGAAAGCATGTGGAAATCGCTCCTCAATACTCTTGCCATCATTGCACCAAATTTCAACATTGATGGTGAGGAAAACATCTAACAAGGTGGTTATCGTTTGTTGAAAAGAGGATAATGAAAAAATCAATATCTGGAGTATGAGAAATCCTGATGCTGGTGATCAGCGCTGAAAATTACGAAGAGAGAAAATGCTCACTAGTTTTTTGATCATACGTCTGAATAGCAAAAGCGCATCAAGTTTGTCATTCATCAAACCCAGTGTATTGTGCTGAAGTTGATGGTACCGTCCCAATGCCATCAATGTACCCAAGCCAAACTTCCCGGAAGTCAAATCCTGGCGAAGGAGTTTATTTCGAACAAGCGCTGTAAATTCCTTGTGTAGACCTGATCCAGAGGTAACCGTTTGAGCAAGATGACCTGCTTGAGCTCCGACGCGCCAATGATAGTTGGCAAGAAATTTTGGTATCACACCAATATCATATTTTTGAACAAAACGTAAATTGAAATCCCAGTCCTCAAGCACAGGAAGGGATTCATCATACATTTCAATTGTTTCTAGTATTTTTCGTCGATATATGAAAGATATGGGTGAAAACTGATTCTTCCAGATTAAATCAGCGATATACAGCGTGCTGTCAAACTTATAATACTCATAACGATTTAAGATGACAACACGATCAGACTCAATTTTTTCGTCAACACGTGTTGTTGACGTGATTGCACCAAAGTAGTGAGGTTTCTCATCCAGAAATGCAATTGTTTCCTGGTAAAAATTTGCTTCAAGAGTGTCGTCATCATCATGTAGATGAATAAACTCTGATGTTGAACTCGTAATGCCATTGTTTGCTGCAGCCGAAATGCCGATACTCTCAGTTCGATGAATGACCTGAACGGATATTTTCTGCTCCGCCGCCTTGCGCGCAATGGCGTCAACTTCTTCAGCATGACCATTGTCGTTAACAATGACCCAGAGAAAATCCTTGTAAGTTTGTTTGGCAAGCGAATCTAGACAGCGGCTAAGCAGTAATGGCCTATTCTTTGTTCTGGTAATAACGGCGATGCGTTTCATTTTTGTTAATGGTGAAGATAATCTGATTTGGATGATGCTTGCAGAAAATATGTACAGATCTGTTTATTGTATTTTTTCTGCGACTGCGACAAATATTTGTCCTTTTAATGTCTTCTCAAGTGATGACAACTTATTGACAATTTTCGATAAAAAAATGAGGCGCGGTGAACCTTGGAGTCTCTCATAAAGATTGCCGAATGAGCCTTTGTAAATAAAATCAAAACCAGCTTCTTTAAAGCATTTATCAATTTGCCATTGCATCAATGGTGATATATGACCATCGTGTGCATAATCAGCATCGCTGAACCACTGGTATGTTCCATGCCGGATATGACTGACGATGGATGCTGCCGAGTCGACATTGGGTGTTGAAAAGATGATCCGTCCACCCTTTTTTAACAATCTGAAACATTGTCGTGCAAAATGTCTTGGATTCTCAATATGCTCGATGATCTCGATCGCCACAACGGCATCAAATACACCCTCATATCTATCTGAAAAATCCCCATTCAAATCAGTTTCAAAAAACGGGATTTTTTCATGTAATCTGAAGTTATTGGAAACGTAGTCGGTTGCAGTGACATGAAAACCATTGTCTTTTAACCTCAGGCTCATGGCGCCGGATCCTGCTGCCAACTCTAAAACATGGCTTCCGGCGGGGATGACTTCTTCAATTTTGGCGTGAATAAACTCGTGCAAACCAGGCAATGCATGAATGGCAAGTCCCTTGTAATTTTGTTTTGTACCTGATGCCTTCGAGGCAGCTATATATTGATCAACAATAACAGTCGGTTTGGAACCAAATTCGCTACCCATAGGGCATTTCCTTAATATACGGTTTGGCCACGAATTGCGCGAGACCATGTTTATGGAAACTCTCGAGTGCTATGAGATAAATAGCTATTAGGGCTTCGGTCATTAGGGCTAAGAGTCAATCTTCTCTATATTGCAAAACTGATATGGTAGTGACATCTGTCCGACAAAAGCGGGGTAACTGTGGCAGGTTTTTTTTGCAAGCCGATAACCGATGTCAGCCAGTTCCTGGGTACCTTGGTCGATCTGGTCGTTTGGATTGTGAAGCAAAGATGCCCCCCTGTCTTCCGCTTGTGCGTGACAGCGGCCGTCAACGCCATACAGCAATTGGATTTCCCGATAGCGCGGCGTCGAGTGGATCAACTGGCCCATCAGCTTGCAGGCCGCAGGATGCTGCGCCAAGTTGCTTGCTGCCAGCCGGGCATTGAGTTGCGTCGCGCGGGTGGCAGTCCAATCAACCGCTGTTGGAAGAATCGCGTACACCTGGCCTGCCCGTGTCGCCACGGTCTGGCGCACCATCTGGTCATATACGTTGGATCTGGGAAAGTTGCCGGAGACTCGCAGCACAGCGGTTTGGCTGGGAAAGTGCGGCAGCAGCCAGCTGATGGGTTCGCCACCCGCCGCAATCAAGATCGTGGCGCTGGCTGGGTTCTGTATGGTTGGCACGGTCACCACATAACTTTGCTGTGCCCAAGCCGCCCGCACGCCGAAGTTGGAATGTTTCAAACCCAAGATCAAGCTCAAAAAAGAGAGCGTAAAAGTAAGTATCAGTGAGGGCTTCGGCCAAATAATGCTCTTGAGACCGAGCAACAGTAGCAAAGGCAGCAGCATTTCCACCACCGTCATATAGCGGCCAATACTGAACACCTTGAGCCAGACGACATAGCCGCTAGCGACAAAGACCAGCACCAGCAACGCGGGGGTTGTGTTTGTGTTCTGGCTCTGCCTGCGCCGCCACAGGTGGCTTGCCAAAGCAAGCACGCCCACAATGAAAACAAGCAGCCAAAGATGGTTGTAAAGCAGAGCATCATGGATGCGCCAGGGGCGCAAGCTCATCCAAAACGGCCAGGCCAAGGCTTCCAGCGTCGTGACTGGGCCCCAGCGGGTGTCTATGACCGAGGTCGCGGCAGCGAGGTCGCTCTTGAACAAACGATTGAATTGCGGAAACAGCGGGTTGCCAAACTTGATCCACACCAGGTAAAACCACCATCCAGCGCTGATTGCAAAGCTGCAGAGGGCAGCCAAACCGTACAGGAAAATCTGGCGAACCTTGTTCGCCGGGTGCATGGGCAACACCGCCAGAACCAACACCATCGCCAAACCGAACGGCGCATTGGTGAGCTTCAGGCCGACGGCCAGCCCCATCAGCAAGCCGATCCAAACCGCCCAAGGCGCTGACCTTGCTTGGTGTTGGGGCAATGCGGTATGCCACAGACAAGCCAGATACAGCGCCAACAGAACAAAGGGTGAACTGCTGCTGTCACCCGCCGCCGTGCCCAACTGAGCGACAAAGCTGGCATTCAGGCAGCCCAGGCAGGCCAAGCCAAGCGGCGTCCAAAGGGGTACCTTCTCACCGCTGGATAAAAGCAAACGCGCAATCAAAAAAATCAGCAAAGCGTTGAGTCCCTGAAACCCGCCAAGCCAAAACCCGACGAGCCAAGGCCGCACATGTTGTGTCAGCCAATACACAGGCAGATCGAGCACCGGGTTGAAGTAGCTCTGCAGTTGAGCGGGGGCCAGATCAAGGCTGAGCCGGCCAGTCAGAAATGCATAGGGGTTGTAGACGTGGTAATTGAGGGTGTCCCAACTGGTGTCCTGACCCAGGAAAACAGCAAAAGCGCCATACAACAGAAATAACGTTGCGGCCACCGCGACAGCGGTATGGCGGGTTCGGTTCATCGGCTTGGTGGGCATTGGTTCACCCGCCAAAGTTTGAGCAACAGGGCGCGCAGCGGCTTCTTTTGCAGCTCACACCAGTAACCCAGCGTGAGTGCCACAGCAAACGGCAAGACGATCATGGCGGTGGTGGTGTAAACCGAACGTCCCTGCGCCGCAGCAACCGCATTCACGACGCCAATAATGGGCAAATGAAAAAGATACAGCGCCAGGGTCGAGCCTGACAGCAGTGCCAATGGTCGCGCAAACCACATAAAAGGTTTGGCCAACCACTGAGCGAACCCGGTCGCGCCATAAATGTGCACTGCAAAACACAGGCCCACCACATACTGCCATGGCCGACTGTCGGGGGCCATACCCCAAAAGGTGGATTGACCAAACGAGGTGACGTCTGTCCAGAGCATGCCAGCCAGAAGTGCCAAGCTGCCCAGTGCGGCCACCAGCGCCAAATGGCTTGGTTTGTGGCGCTGTAGCAGGTGGTAAACCGTCACACCCATCAGCCAGACCGGCAACAAGGCCAAAATTTTTGGCCCGGCCAGGGTGGCCCCCAGCAAAGTGAACAACCAGCGCGCCCAGCCTTTGAGCAACATGAACGCGCCAAACATGAAGTAATACCAAAACTCGAAAGGGATCGACCAATAAGCACCATTGCTGCCAAAGTGTTGATTCAGCGCCCAAGACTGGTTGAGCATGAGGGCCGAGAGGACATAACCCGTCAGCGGACTGTCACTGGCGGCAGCATGCGAGTTGGTGTAACTCTGGGCGTTGATCGCTTGGCCGATGGCATCCAAACCCAGAGTCAGCAGCATGGCTGGCAGGATCACCGAATAGAGCCGGGCCAGGCGGGCCGCAGCGTAGGTGGACGCGTTGTGTTCGCGCTGATCCGTCACAAAGGCGATGACAAAACCCGACAGCACAAAAAAGGCCATCACCGCCTCGTTGCCAACCGCCGTGAACGGCCACAAATACCCACCTACCAGATGGCCATGTCCCAAATGGCTCAGCACCACCAGCGTGGCGCAGACCACCCGCATCAGATCAAGATAGGCGGAGAGTTGGCGATTCATGGACTGGATGGCATCACCGTGGCAGATGAAACACAAAGCGCCGATAAGCGAAAAAGCTGGCTACCGTCTGAATGGCTGTCGCCAGCGTGACTGCCAAGACTGGGGCCACGCTGAGCCCCAGCAAGACAAGGTAAACCGCATAGTTCAGTGCAGCCATGAGGGTGGCCACCAGCGCGTACCGGGCTGCCTCTTGGGTGCTTTTCTGAGATCTCACCTGGTAGGTGAACTGCCTATTGGCCAGCCAGGTGAAAACGGCTGCGCTGGCAATAGCCGGTGGGCGGGCCAACCAGGGTGCAACACCCAAGCTGATGAGCAGATAGGTCAAACCCACGTCAATGACAAAGCCCGAGCCGCCAACGAGCAGAAAGCGGAGAAACATGGGGCGCAGATTTTGCAAACTGCTACTTTTTGGCATTGGTCATGTACCAAATGCGCTTTTGTTCAAGTCGGCCACGCGCCACGCTGTCAAGGATCAAACCGCTGACCATGAAGATGGAGGCCACCAGGACAATTCCTGTGGCCAAAATGGCCGTGGGAAACCGGGGCACCAGGCCCGTTTCCAGGAAGGTGAGAACAATGGGAACCGCCAGCAGCACCGCCAGCAGCAACAAGCCCGAGGCCAACACCGCAAAAAACCGGGCTGGATGGATCTCTTTGAACAGGATCAAGAAGGTGAACATGATGCGAAATGCATCCCGAAAGGTGTGCAGTTTGCTGACAGACCCTTCCTGGCGGGCGCCGTAGTCTGTGGCAATTTCGGCAATGGGCATGCGCAACTGGCTGGCATGGACCGACATTTCTGTTTCGATCTCGAAGCCACTCGACACAGCGGGGAAACTTTTGACAAAACGCCTTGAAAAGACGCGGTAACCAGAAAAAATGTCGTTGAACAACGGTCCAAAGAGACTGCGGTACATGCCGTTGAACAGGCGGTTGCCAAAACCGTGCCCGAGGCGGTGCGCGTTGGCATACACATCGCGCCGTGTGCCCACCACCATGTCCAGATGGTCGTTCACCAGTGTTTGCACCATGTGGTCTGCAGCGCTGGCGTCGTACGTGCCATCACCATCGGCCATGACGTAGATGTCAGCATCAATGTCGGAGAACATGCGTCTGACCACATTGCCTTTGCCAGGCCAGTTTTCTGCGCGAACCACGGCACCTGCAGCGCGGGCCTCTTCCGACGTGTTGTCAGTGGAGCGGTTGTCATAAACATAGATGGTTGCAGCGGGCAACACTTTGCGGAAGTTTTCAACCACTTGTCGGATCGACAGGCCTTCGTTGTAACAAGGCAGAAGTACTGCGACAGACAGCGGTGCTACGGCTCCTTGGACATCACTCACTACATACTCCCAGTGCAAATCGGATTTTCTTCGTTTCACTATAAGTGAAAACTTTTGCGGTTTGCCGCGGATCAGTATTGAGACCGCTAAAACAAGACTTCCAACGTGTTGCCTGTGGCAACAGGTACATCTGCAAAATGGCATGTCGGGGTTGGTCGGGGTTTTTGATGGTCGACCTGTTGATGTTGTGCGCTGTGCTGCTGGCGACGCGGTGCTTGTGTTGTTTGATCCGTACCGGCCGGCCGCTGTTATGGCAGTGTGAGCGGCCATCCCCTCTACTCTGACGACGACCACCTCAGTGAGTTTGGCAACAAGCGACTGACGCCTATGTTTGCACAGGTGTTTGGTAAAATATCTTTTTAATAGCATTCTGCCCTTATAAATAAAGGACTGTAGCGTGATTTGGCATAGGAGGCAGTGCTTGTGTTGCAAGCCTGGCCTTCTGAACACAGGACTGTCCGATCACGTTCTGGATGCCCCCGCGTGGGTTTTATTGCCACGGTGTCGTTGTCATGTTGTCACAGGGTCTGTTAAAAATGGCCGTGAACTCGCCACAAGGGCTTAGCATTGTGTGGCACCGCGCTGTCGAGCCGGGCGATTTGACACGTTGATCTATTTCAGTGCCTGTAAGGAAGCGCATGTTGATCCAATTGACGAGCCCGGGTGTGAGTGACTTTTATGCAGACCTGGTGATCATTGGTGCAGGGGCAGCCGGCATCACCTTGGCGCGTCAGTTTGCCAACACCCGCACGTCTGTCTTGCTGCTGGAGAGTGGTGGGCTGGAGCTGGAAGAGGATCAGCAAGACCTCTGCCGGGGCGCCTTGGTGGGTTTACCCAGTCAGCCGCTGGATGTGTCTCGAGTTCGCTATTTTGGTGGCGCGACCAATCGCTGGGCCGGTTGGTGTCGGCCGCTGGAACCGGAAGATTTTGAGAGTCGCAAAGATTGGCCCGAAAGCGGCTGGCCGATATCCCGCAAGAGTTTGGACAGTTATTACCTGGCAGCAGGGAAGGTCACCGAGCTGGGCCCCGTGGCTTTTGATGATGTGCAGTTCTGGCAGCGACAAAAAGGGGGGGAGTTGTTGCGAGCGATCCCCTTTGCCACAGACAGATTGCGCACGGCCATTTTCCAACTGAGTCCACCAACGCACTTTGGCCAACGTTATCGGCAAGAGTTGGACGCCGCACCCAATGTTCAGGTGTTGCTCGGCGCCAATGTGCTTGAGTTGTTGCCAGACAAGGCGGTCACAGGGTCGGTCAAACGTGTTGTGGGTCTCACGGCCGTCACAAAGGCGGGTCGGCACATCAAAATCTCTGGCAAACAGTTCGTCCTGGCAGTGGGGGGCATTGAGACGCCGCGAATTCTGCTGTCATCGACCCAGATGCACACCCACGGCGCGGGCAACGAGCATGATTTGGTGGGTCGGTATTTTCAGGATCACCCTTGGATACCGAACAGCGCCGCAGTTCGATTTTCCTCTTCCGCGAAGATTCCTTTGAATCTGCCGCTGTATTTTGATATGTCAGAAATCGCTGGCGGGCGATTTTTTGGCATGCTGGCGTCAAACCCCACCAAGGCCCTTGAAGCTGGTGTGGGTGGATTTCGAATTTGGTTGCAGCCCAGCACGGAGTCCGCGCAAGGTTTGGATTCGATGCGGCAAACCTATGCCGAACTGGCTGCAGGCAAGGTGCCAGACCGTTTGGGCGAGCACGTGAGCAACATGCTGGCTGATTGGGATGTGATTGCGAACAGTGTCTATAAAACTTTGTTCAAGTCAGACGACAACTTGATCAACGCGAGTGCAGGCAAGATTCTGGGTGCCGTCGCTGACTTGAGTTTCGAGCAGCGGCCCAGGTTTGACAGCCGTGTCACTTTGGGCAAATCCGTGGATCGGTATGGTGTGCGCCGGGTTGAAGTTGATTGGCGCATGGGTGACGACGACCGCCGCACGGCGATGACGGCGCTGAATTGGATGGCAGAAGGTTTTGGCCAAATCGGTCTGGGGCGAACCAAGATTGGATTGGACCTGCGCCCGGGGGCAGCTTGGCCAGAAAATATGAAAGGGGGGTTCCATCACATGGGCACGGCGCGTATGGCGACATCCCCAGAAAAAGGGGTGGTGAATGCGGATGCTCGGGTGCATTCCATCGACAACCTTTACATCGCTGGCAGTGCGGTTTTTCCAACCGGGGGGTATGCCAACCCGACGCTGACAATTGTGGCGCTGGCATTGCGCTTGGCTGACCACCTGAAAGCGAGGTTGTCATGAGTCTACGGCGTTGGTGGATTGGCACGGGTGGCTTGCTGCTGGCCATTTTCTCTGTAGCCCCTGTTTTTTGGGTGACCTATGTCCCGGTGCACGACTACCCCTTTCACTTGGCCCGTATGGCCATTCTGTCGCTGGGTGAGAAGTCTGGGCTGCTAGGTACCTACTACCAGTTTGGTAGCTGGTTATTGCCCAATATGGCGATGGATGCGGTGGTGTTGCCCCTGACTCTCTTGATGTCGCCTGTGGCGGCGAGCAAGCTGTTTTTGGCGCTGACGCAGTTGGCTTTTTTGGGGGGTTGTGTCGTGCTGCACGCCGTTGCGTTCAAACGCTGGTCCGCATGGTCGCTACTGTCTGGACTGCTGATCTACAACGGTATATTTTTATTCGGCTTTTTTAACTATCTGTTTGCTGCAGCATTGGCGTTGTGGGGGGCCGCGCTTTGGTTGTGGTCATCTTCCGGGTGGACACGTCGCTGGGTGGCGTTTGGTGTGGCTGTGCTCCTGATGTGGGGTCACATGGGTGGTTTTGCGGTCTATGCAATTCTTGTTGGTTCTTTTCAACTGCACATCCACCTGATGGCCATTTCACGAGAAAAATGGCCATTAGCCCTTAGGGAGCTTACGCTGGATGCTCTTCCATTTGTAGCGTCCTTGGTGCTGTTCTTGTTGGTGTCTCCTGGGTCGGAGCGTGCAGGTGACGGCCTGGTGTACAGCCCCTGGTTAGGCGCAAAACCCTATGCTGCCTTGTTCAGCCTGCAAAGTGGCGTCTTATGGGCGGACGTGGTGGTTTTGCTGGGTCTTGCCGCTTTGATGCTGACCTTGTGGTTGAACCGGCAACTGATGCTTAACCGACGGGTACTGACCGCAGCCGCTCTGTTGTGGTTGGCCTTTGTGGTGTTGCCACCGGATATGTTGGGGTCTTCATTTGCAGATGTGCGCATCGTGCCATTGGCAGCGATGGTGACTTTGCTCGCCTTTGGCACGAAGGAGACCTCGACACGTTGGGCAGAAGCCCTTGTGTTGACGGTCGCGCTTGGGCTTGGACTGCTCAAAACCGTGGGCCTGATGAGTGACTGGAAAGCGCACCAAGGTGTGATTGAAGGCATTGTCAGCGCCATGCAAAAAATACCCTCTGGTTCAACACTTTTCGCCGCGACGGCCGCGCCTGAGCCGAGCATGGTGTTGACCAAGCCGGGCGCGCGCGAAACGTGGCATCCACCTCTCAAACACATTGGCTCTTACGCGTCGGTGTATGGCAATGTGTTTGTGCCCATGACGTTTGCGGATCGCCACAAGCAGCCGATGGTGGTGTTGAACGAGTTTTTGCCGATCAAAGAGTTTCATGGAGACAACCCCTTCAAGGTGCCCCAGCCATCTGATCTGATAGCTTTGGCCAAGAGCATCTCAGAACAGGTTCATTCGCCCGGTCAGCCTGCGCTGGGTGGGGTATACCTGCTGGTGGTGGGGCCAGAGCGCTATGGTGCACTGCCTGTGCTGAATGGTCTCAATGTGTTCCAGGTCGGTGCAGGTTTTGCGATCTATCACATGGTGAATGCTTCGGGTGTCCAAGATGGCGGATAAACGTGCTGTGGTGATCGGTGGCGGATTTTTTGGCTGCGCCACGGCCATCCATCTGGCCCAGAAGGGCTGGCGCGTGGATGTGCTGGAGCAAGGGGCTGAACTGATGCAACGCGCCTCTTATGTCAACCAGGCGCGTTTGCACAACGGTTACCACTACCCGCGCAGCTTTCAGACGGCCATTCGCAGCCGCGCCAACATGCCGCAGTTTTGTGAGGTTTACCCAGAGGCGGTGTTCACCGAGTTTCGGCCCTTGTACGCCATCGCGCGTTACGACTCCAAGGTGTCGGCGCGCGGTTTTGCGCACTTTTGCAAGGCCTCGGGCATTCCGCTGCAACGTGCCACTGCCGAAGACCGCGGTTTGTTCGACCACCGCTTGGTGGAAGAGGTCTTTGAAGCGGTGGAACCTGCGTTTGATGCCCGGGCGCTGCTGGCGCAGGCGCTCAAAGTGATGCCGGAGCTGGGCATCCAGGTGCATTTGTTAACCCGGGTGACGGGTGTGGCCGGCGCACCCATAGCGGCACAGGGTTTGCTGGTGAAAACGCATGCGGGGGATGTTTTTTCAGCGCCTTGGGTGTTTAACTGCAGTTATGCCGCACTGAACCATGTCAGTGGTCGGCAGGGGGTGCCGCAGATGTCGCTGCAGCACAAGATTTCAGAGGTGTTGCTGGTTAAGCCGCCGCCCGAGCTCAAAGGCCGGGGCATCACCTTGATGGACGGTGAATTCTTCTCGATCATGCCTTTTCCGGCACGGTGCTTGCATTCACTGACCCATGTGCGCCACACCCACCATGTGAGCTGGGTTGAAAACAACCAGAGCTGCCAGCCGGTCAACCCGCTGGTGATCTTGGAAGACTATTTGCGCGGCCACCCGCAGGGCAAAGTCGGCCGGTCGCGCGGGCCGTGGATGGTTCGGGACGCGCAGCGTTTTGTGCCCTGCATCCAGAACGTCGAGGTGGTTGAGCCATTGATTGACGTGAAGACCTTGATGACAAAAACCGCCGTGGACGATGCCCGGCCGATTTTGTTTCACCGGGATGCGGCCATGCCCGGGCTGGTCTCTATCATGGGCGGCAAGATCGACAACATTTTTGATGTGCTGACCTATATCGACAAGTTGCTGCCACCCGATATCCGGGTGAACATCCCTCAGGAGTAAACCATGAGTACCAGCAAAGCACCCAATACACGCCTTCCCAGGGAGGTGTTTCCCTCGGTCGTTTTGCCTTTGCTCGATGCCGAGGATTTCATTGAGGCGTATGTGGAGCGGCTGGTCGATATCCTGCGCACAGATTTCGAGTTTTACGAGGTGATTCTGGTCAACAACGGTTGCACCGACCGCACCCAGGCCAAAGTGGCGGCGCTGCAGACGCGTCTGCCCAACCTGGCTTTGTTCAACCTGGCCAACCGATACAGCATGGCCATTGCCACCATTGCCGGACTGGACCACGCCATTGGCGACTATGTGATTGTGCTGGACCCCCGCCAAGACCCGCCGGGCCTGGTGCGGGAGTTGATCCGGGTCGCTTTGGACGAAAAGGACATTGTGTATGCCGTGACCCGCGAGCGGGCCGCCGCCAGGACACCGTACTACAAGATGGAAGAGCGGTTTTTGAAAGCGCTCGGACGGCTGAACCACATCCGGCTGCCACCGGCGCTTTCCAGCGCCCGGCTGTTCAGCCGCAGGGCCTTGAACTTCATTCTGAAAGCGGTGGACCGGCACCGGATTTTGTCGGTGGCGCCCGCCCTGTCAGGTTACAGCATCGAAAAGATTGTCTACGACCCCGAACCCGTGCCCAACTCGGGAGGCGGTGGTTTGAACTGGATGTATTCGGGCTACCGCGCGGTGGAGCTGACCTTGTCCCTATCTCCCAAACCGTTGCGCCTGGTGTCGATTGTTTCCGTGGGCATCAGTTTGCTGACAGTGATTTACAGCATCTACGTGGTGTTGTATTGGCTCACCCATCCCACTGTGGCGGCGGGATGGGCGTCGTTGTCACTGCAGATCTCGATCCTGTTTTTCTTCTTGAGTCTGGTGCTGGCGGTGATGTCGGAATACATGCAGCAGATTCTTGAGAACATTGGCCGACGGCCCTTGTACTTTTACACCACCCAAAGCAACAGCAGTGTGATGTCGTATGCACCGGAGTTGAACGTGACAGAAGAAAGGGAACAAGCTGCATGACACACAACGCCATCGTGGGGCATACCGGGTTTGTCGGTTCCAACCTGTGCAATCAAACTACCTTCGAGTCTTTTTTTAACTCCAGAAACATTCAGGATATAGAAGGAAAAGTCTTTGATACCCTTGTATTTTCTGGGGCACCTGCTAATAAATGGATAGCAAACAAAGAGCCTGCGCAAGACTGGCAAAACCTGCAACAAATCATGGCGCTGCTCAAGACTGTGCAGGCCAAACAGCTGGTGCTGATCTCGACGGTGGATGCCATTCCCCCGTCTGACGCACCGCAGGACGAATCGGCGGATGTCACAAGGGGCAAAAACCACGCCTATGGCACCCATCGGCTGGCATTGGAGCAGTTCATGCGGGCGCAGTTTGCCAACACACTGGTGGTCAGGTTGCCCGGTCTGTTTGGCCCCGGGCTCAAAAAGAACGTGATTTACGACCTGATGCACAACAACATGCTGGCCGCCATCAACCCCGCCAGCAGCTTCCAGTACTACGACATCACCCGCTTATGGGCAGACATCACGGTTGCGCTTGAACACCAGTTGGACCTGGTGCACCTGTTCACCCAGCCCGTTGCCACCCACACCATTCTGCAACGCTACTTTCCCAACAAACAGGTCGGTCAAACCCCGGCCCCAGAGGCGCACTATGACCATCGCACTCGCTACGCAGCGCTGTATGGTGGCAGCGGTGGCTGGATCGCGTCGGCAGACACGGTGCTGGACCAGCTTGGCGCCTATCTGGCAAGTGAAGGGGTGAGTCCATGAAGTTGGCGTTCAGCAACATTGCCTGGGCTGCGGATGAAGACCAGGCGGCGCTCGCCCTGCTGCGCGCCAACCAGGTGCAGGGCGTCGAGGTGGCACCGACACGGCTGTGGCCAAACTGGGAGGGTGCCACACCCGAGGCCGCAGCAGCTTATGCACAAGCCATGGCTGGGGCAGGTTTTGAGACGCCCTCACTGCAGTCGCTGCTGTTTGGACGACCAGACTTGCAGGTGTTTGGCTCAACGCAGCAGCAGGCGGACCTGATCAAGCATCTGGCCCGCGTGGCTGAACTGGCCGCCGCTTTGCGGGCCAAGGTGCTGGTGTTTGGCTCCCCCAAAAACCGCGATCGTGGTGACTTGACACCTGCGCAGGCGATGCAACACGCCATCGGATTTTTCCGGCAAGCCGGGCAGGTGTGTGCCGACGCCGGGGTGATCTTGGCGATTGAGGCCAACCCCAGCTACTACAACTGCAACTTTGTCACCCGCTGGCAAGAAGCCGAGGAACTGGTGCGCGGCTGTAACCACCCCGGCATTGGTTTGCATCTGGACACCGCCTGCACCGTGCTGGCCGGGGACGACCCGGTGGCTGCGGTGCCGCAGGTGGCTGACATCTTGGTGCACGTGCATGCCTCAGAGCCCGACCTGGGGCCGTTTACCAGCCCACGGACCGACCATCTGGCCGTGGGGGATGCTTTGCGTGCCGTCGGCTACACCGGCTGGTGTTCGGTGGAAATGCGGCGCACCAGCACACCCTTGGTCGACATTCAGGAGGCGGCCCAACTGGCAGCGCGTTGTTATGGCTGAGTCACATTTCAAAGTGTCGGTGGTGATCCCGGCCTACAACGAAGAGGCGGTGATCGAGCCGACGGTTCGTGCGCTGTCCAGCGCGCTGGCTACGGCTGGCCTAGCCTATGAAATCCGCGTCGTGGAGGACCAGTCCAGTGACAGCACCTGGGCCATTCTGAGTCGCTTGTCTGCAGAAATCCCTGCTGTTAAACCGATCAGGAATCACGGCAAGGGTGGCTACGGTCTGGCGGTGCGTGCTGGCCTGAGCAGTTTTGAGGGTGATGCGGTGATTGTGTCCATGGCCGATGGCTCCGACAGCCCGAGTGACGTGGTGGCCTACGCCCAGGCCCTGGCCGACGGTTACGACTGTGCTTTTGGCAACCGTTTTTCCGGGCAAACTCAGGTGCAGGACTACCCGCTGGTCAAAAAAATGTTGAATCGCGCTGGCAATCTGTTGATCGCCTACCTAACCGGTTTCCGTGAGTACCGTGATTTCACCAACGGGTTCAAAGGGTATCGCCGCCACGTGGTGGAGACCATGGCCCCGCTGATCAGCGCCGACTTCAACCTCACGGTGGAAATGTCGGTTAAGGCGGTGTTGTCAGGGGCCCGCGCCAAGATCATTCCCAACAGCTGGCGTGACCGAGATGGCGGTGTCTCCAAGTTCAACGTTGGTCGCCTTGGGCCGCGTTATCTGGCGACCATCGCCTACTGTGTGCTGGGCGACTACATCCGTCGCGCGGGTGCACGGGAACGCAAATCAACCAGCTGATGTTGTCTGGACGAAGTCAGGCGTGGTGGGCAGACAAGGCGGCCAGCGCACAGAGTTCGACCTCGGTGTGAGTCAATACCCAGCCGCTGACTGTCTGGCATCGACCCTGTGCAAAGTCGTCCTGCACGGCTTTCTGAAACGCCAGCTGGAGCTGGCCGGTGTCACAGACCTGGCGCAGGTCGCTGCCCAGAAACCCTGATAGCCGAGAGGCCAGTGTTTGCACCAGTGCCTGGGGTGTTGGATATGCCAACTGTGGCAGCATCGCCTCGCCCACCCGTGCAGCGTCTGGCTGACGCGCCAGGCGCAGCAGGTTGGCTTGCGCAAAACTCGCAGTCGCTTTGGTGGCCGCTTGGGTGCGTGATGACCATGCACCCATACTGAACAGGGCCACCACCGACAAAGCCGATGTCACATAACGCCTTCTTGTCTGGTTGAGTGGGTACATGCAGGCTTCCCCCAAGTCAATATAAATACAGTAGCTACCTGCCCTTGTTTTATAAGGGCTAGAGGTTGATTTTGTGCATCAAATTAGCGCCCATGACCAGGCCGTGCCAGCGCCTCATACGGCCCCACATAGTTGGCCACACTGTTCTTCCAGTTGCGCACATTCTCGACAAATTCGCGCCCATTGGCTTTGAGCACCGGCCACAAGTCCGGGTTATTGAGCAAGCCCAGCAGCGACTGCGCCAATGCATCAGCGCTACCGGCCTTGAACAACACGCCGGTCTGGTTGTGTTGCACCAGCTCTTTGTGGCCGCCCACGTCGGACGCCACAAACAACTGGCCTTGGGCCATGGCTTCCAGTGGCTTCAGAGGTGTGACCAGTTCGGTCAGGCGCATCGGGTGGCGCGGGTAGGCCAGCACCTTGATCAGATCGTAGTATTTGTTGACGTCCTGGTGTGGCACGCGGCCCGCAAACACCACCTTGTCGGCCACACCAAGCTGCTGGGCCTGCTGGCGCAAGTTGACTTCTTGTGAGCCGCCGCCTACCAGCAGCAGCTTGATATCGGGCCGGGCGGCAATCAGTTGCGGAAGCGCAGCCACCAGCAGGTCAAGTCCCTCGTAGGCGTAATACGAGCCGATAAACCCCACCACCGTGCTGCCAGTCAGGCCCAACTTGTCCAGCAAGGCCGGGTCAGGCGGGCTACCTAACTGGAACGACTCCACATTGACGGCATTGGGAATGACGGTGACTTTGCTGCTGGGGATGCCGCGCGCGACGATATCGGCACGCAGGCCTTCACAAATGGTGAACACATGGTCAGCACGCCGGATGGCCCGCGTTTCCAGGCCACGCGTGGCGCGGTAACGCAGGCTGCCTTGGTTGGTGGTGCCGTGGTCCACCGCAGCGTCTTCCCAGAAGGCCCGGATTTCATACACCACCGGGATGCCCAGCTTGCGCCCCACCTTGAGCGCGGGCAAAGCGTTGAGCACGGGGGAGTGGGCGTGGATGATGTCGGGTTCGACGATGCGGGCGACCTGCTCCAGCCGCTCCCCAAGTGCCTTCATCAAAGCCACTTCCCGACCCACGGGCAGATCTGCCATCAGGCCGGTGCCACTTGCTGTGCGGTAGAAGTGCAGGCCATCAACCGACTCTTCAGATTCCTGGGTATCGCCCTGCTTGGGTGAGGTGATGTGAAAGGTGTCCCAGCCCAGTGCCCGCTGCTCACGCAGGAGCGAGGCGGTGCGAAAGGTGTAGCCGCTGTGCAGCGGGATGGAGTGGTCCAGAACGTGCAGGATTCGCATGGTTAACGCAACACGCCCCGGGTATCGATCACCACTTTGTCGCGGATGGCATCCATGTCCATCTCCTTGAACTCGGTGTGGTCCACCAGCAGCAGCAGGATGTCGGCTTCTTTCAAGACCTGTTTCAGATCAAAGAGCGGAAAGGCGAGCTTCTCGGCACGCACATTCGGGTCACAGGCCATGACCCGACCGACGTTTTGGGCAATCAGGTCTTTGACAATTTCCAGCGCGGGTGATTCACGCGTGTCGTCGATATTGGCCTTGAAGGCCAGGCCCAGACAGGCAATGACGGGATCTTTGAAACGTGCCGCCTTGGCCTTGACCTTGTCGATGACCCAATGCGGCTTGGCGTCGTTGACCTGACGCGCGGTTTTGATCAGTTTGGCTTGTTCTGGTGCGCTGGAGACGATGAACCAGGGGTCCACCGCAATGCAATGCCCACCGACGCCAGGGCCGGGCTGTAGGATGTTGACACGAGGGTGTCGGTTGGCCAACGAGATGGTTTCCCAGACATTGATACCCAGGTGATCACAAATCAGTGACAACTCATTGGCAAAAGCGATGTTGACGTCACGGAAGGAGTTTTCCACCAGTTTGGAGAGTTCAGCGGTTTTGCTGTCGGTGAGCAGGATGGCACCGTTGCAGAAACTCTTGTAGAGGTCGCGCGCTTGTTCGTTGGCAGATTTGGTCAGGCCACCAACGATGCGGTCGTTGTCCACCAGTTCGCGCAGGATGTGGCCGGGCAGCACCCGTTCGGGGCAGTGCGCACAGTGGATCTTGCCCGTCAGTTCCGGGCGCATGTCAACAATGGTGTTGTAGATGAACTCGGTGGTGCCGACCGGTGAGGTCGACTCCAAGATGACCAGGTTGCCCTCACGCAAGTAAGGGACGATGGCGCGGGTGGCCGCCTCCACATAGGTCAGGTCGGGCGCTTTGGGGTTGCCATCCACTTCCATGAACGGTGTCGGCACGGCGATGATGAAGGTGTCACCTTCTTCGGGGGTGAGGGAGGCCTTGAGGTTGCCGCTGTTGACCGCAGAGCGCACCAGGATATCCAGATCGGGCTCGATGATGTGGATGCGGCCACTGTTGATGGTGTTCACCGCGTGTTCGCTCACATCCACGCCGAGCACCTGGTGCCCCTTGGTAGCCAGCATAGAGGCGGTGGGCAGGCCGATGTAGCCCAGGCCCATGACGATGATTTTTTGACTCAGGCGTGCCATGACAAAGATCCCCTTTTAACGCGTTTGGATGGATAAAACAGTATCAACAATGCGCTGTGTCGCTTGGCCATCCCCATAAGGGTTGTGCGCCTGCGACATGCGCTGGTAGTTGGCCGGGTTGTTCAGCAGGTTGAGGCATTCCTTGACAATCGTCTCGCGTGAGGTGCCCACCAGCTTGACGGTGCCCGCGGCCACCGCCTCGGGGCGTTCGGTGGTGTCGCGCATCACCAGCACCGGTTTGCCCAGCGACGGTGCTTCCTCTTGCACACCGCCGCTGTCGGTGATGATGAGATGGGCGCGGTTCATCAGATAAACAAAAGGCAAATAGTCCACCGGGTCGATCAGGTGCACATTGGACAACTGACGCGCTGCCAGGATGTCGGCCACCGGCTGGCGCACGTTGGGGTTCAGGTGCACCGGGTAAAGTACTTCAATATCAGGAGCGCTACAGGCAATATCAGCAAGGGCTTGGCAGATGTTTTGGAAACCTTCGCCAAAATTCTCACGGCGGTGGCCAGTGACCAGAATGAGTTTTTTACTGGCATCCAGAAACTGGAACTGTTCGTCAAAATCGGTGCTGAGTTCAGGCTGGTTTTTGAGTCGCTGCGAGACGGCAAGTAGGGCGTCAATCACGGTGTTGCCGGTGATATAGATGGTGGCGGGGTCAACACCTTCACGTAGCAGGTTTTGGCGCGCGGCATCGGTGGGGGCAAAGTGGATGTCGGCAATGGCGCCGGTGAGTTTGCGGTTGATTTCCTCGGGGAACGGTGCGTGTTTGTTGCCGGTGCGCAGACCGGCCTCGACGTGGCCCACCGGGACACCCGCGTAATAAGCCGCCAGGCTGGCAGCCAAAGTGGTGGTGGTGTCGCCGTGCACCAGCACCAGGTCGGGTTTCTCAGCAGCTAGCACAGCTTTGAGGCCGATGAGGATGTTGCTGGTGATGTCAAACAGGTCTTGTCCGGGTTTCATGATGTTCAGATCATGCTCCGGGGTGATGTCAAACAGTTTGAGCACCTGATCCAGCATCTGGCGGTGTTGTGCGGTGACACAAACCACGGTTTGGATCTTTGGGAAAGCTGCTTGAAAACCCTTGACCACGGGAGCCATCTTGATGGCCTCAGGGCGGGTGCCGAAGATGATGAGGACTTTTTGGGTAGGCATAGGTTGGCAGACTATCGGTGCGGCCGATTGGATTTAAATGACCGTGGCTGACAGTGTAAACCGGGCGCTCCAGAGGGCGTTGTCATCAGGCATCTGCAGAACGCTTGAGTGTGTTTTTACGAACCACTCTGAAGGCAGAGGGGAACGATCGCCATTGACCCGGATGGGGAAACCTGGTGTGCCTGCGTGCCAGCCACTTTTTCAACACCTTCAACTTCAGCACATCACGTAGCGGGTAGTACCACCAGTGTTTGCGTGTCACGGTCTGCAGCGCCGACCAGTTCAGTGAAGACATGGATTGCTCAGCACTCAGCTCATGAACAAATGCCAGCATGGGCACCACGGCCATCAAGCGGGGGGTGTAGGGCAAATGGTGGTAATGGTCGATGGCACTGCGCGCGGGATACGCACACGCCAGCCTGTTTTGGGCTCCCTGGAGCGTGATGCAGTAGGCATGGGTGCAAAAAGGCCCAGAGGAAAGCGGGTAACTCAGGTGTGCCTTACTCAGGGGGACCGGTGTCGCCGCGTTGTAGAACACAAAACCGGCATCACCCCGGTCGTCACTGCCCAAAAAACAATAATCAAACTCCAGATGTTGGCAACCTGTTGCCACAAGGTTTTTCACGCTGGGGTGCAAAACCGCGTCGTCTTCCAGAACCAGTGCCACCGGCAGCTTCTGTTCAATGATGCGTTCATAGATGTGGATATGCGACAGGTAGCAGCCCAGTTGCCCGGGTGACATATTCCCGGTGGGGTTGACTTCTTGGCGGTACTGCGGACTAAGCGCATCACCTCTGACGGCGTCGATCCATTCGAACTGGATGCCCAAAGCATCCAGATGCGACTTGAGGGCCGCTCGCCGAGCCGTGGCGCTTTTTAAACTGACAACAAAAACGGGAACCACTTGCACGCTGTGTCTCCTGTGGCATCAGGCGCGTTTGCCAGATGCCAAAAAGTCGTAGATGGTCGACTCCAGCCCCTCTGGCCTGCCTGCGGCAAACCAGGTGAGAAGGGTCCAGCTTGTGTAGGCCAAGGCGCCCAGCGTGACGCAAATCGCCAGACTCCAGGCGCTGCCAGGCACCCATGGCATCACCAGGCTGACCAGAAGATACATGCTGACAGCACCTAGTGTGGGACGCAGCAGCACCTTGACCATGGCACTGAGTGCAAGCTTGCAATACAAGCTGGCGCACAGTGCCGTGACCATGGCATTGACACCGCTGGCTGCAATGCGTGCCCAAACCAAGCCAGGCAGATGGAGCTGCGGCACCAAAACCAGGCTGCACAGCACAAACACCGCAAATTCAGCCCACACAATGTGGTTTTGTAAACGTGTGTGTCCCCGCAGAACCAGCAGCGTTGAGAGTGGCGACGCAGCAAATTGCACGACACCAGCCAGCGCAAACAAGGCAACAAATGGGGCAGCTTCCACCCATTGGGCACCCAGCAGGAGCACGGTCGCCGGAGTCGCCACCGCCGCAAAGCCCAAACCCACCGGCAGGGTGATGGTGTTGACAGCAGACAGGGTCTTGAGCACCGCCTGGTTGGTGCGGGCCACATCGTCCTGGATCGAGGACAGGACCGGCAAAAAAGCCCGCAGCATGGCTGGCCCGAGTTCTCCGGTGGGCAATTGGCCCAGGTCTGCGCCCACGTTGTAGAGCCCATATTCCCCTGTGGTGCCGATGCGTGCGGCAATCAGTTCGTCACTTTTTCGCAGAAAGAACCCCCCCACTCCGGCCAGCATGAGCCATTTGGTCACCGCCCAGATCTCGCCAATCTGGGTCGTGTTCCAGCGGGGGCGGTAGGGGTGCATGACGTAGCTCATGACGCATCCGCTGACATAACCGGTCACTACACCAATGACCAGGGCGCGGTAGTCACGCAACAGGTACGCGGCAGCGATGGTGGAGAAAACACCCATGGATTTGCAGATCAGGTTGTGACGGAACTGCAGCGAAAAATTGAATTCCTTCTGCGCCAGGGTGAAGCCGATATTGGATGCGCTGCTGATGACCATGCAGGCTGCCAGCACCCACATCACCGCTTCAACGCGGGGTTCTTTGAAATACAAGGCGCTGGGTTGGGCCACGCCAAGCAGAAGCAAGCCAATGGCACAGCCTTCCAGCAGGCGCAAGGTCCAGGCTGAATCGATCTCAGCCTGGGTCACCGCGCCTTTGCGCAGCAGCGCGGTAGAGGCACCAAAGTCCAGCATGGCCTGGATCAGGCCGGCTGCCAGGGTGGCCATGGCCACAATGCCGTAGTCTGCGGGAAGCAACAAACGCGCAACTATCAGGGTACTGACAAAGCCCAGCCCCTTGACCATCCAGCGTGTGCCCACGGTCCAGAAAGCCCCTGATATCAGGGCCCGCTTGGGACTAACTTGTGGTTTGGGTGTCATGGTGCCAAACGAGGGTTGGCTTAATGGTGTGACTTGGCATCAAACCGACAGACTGAAATGACGCGAGTGCTTGTTTTGCCAGTACATTTTTACGCGTTATGCGTTTGAAGTCATCTGGGTATCGCATCGCCCACTCCAGAACCAGATTTCGGGCCGTGGCCGGCAATTCTGCCGGTGAGCGTCGACGGCGGGTTAGGTGGTCCTTGAGTGCGGCATTTTCCAGTGTGCCTCGAAGCTGCCGAAAATAGCGTTTGAAGAAGGCATGCACGTCCTGAATATGCCACCAGTGAGCCGGGTCGATTTGCCAGGTTGCGTCGGGGTGAACGTGGATGCGCGACTCATCCCAAGCGTGTCTACCGGGGTCAAGTGAGTACACGAGGATGGCTCTCATCAGACCGTCGGTGCGGTACAAACCCATGGGCAAGCGGATGTGTTGATCGCGCATTTGCCGAATTGCCGCGCCTTTGATGCAGCAAAAGTTACCGTGAAAGCCCAAATTAGTGATGATGTCTTGCCGCAACGCCATGGCTGTTCGTCCCATGGTGGGTACACCGCTACCTCCGAGTGCATGGTCGTTGTTGATCACAGCATGTCCAAGTAGTTCAATGGCATTGGCCTTGACTCTGACATAACCATCGATAAAAAAAGCAATTTCCTCACCGGCCCAGATTTGATGGATGTATTGGTTCCATGCGTTGGCTTTGTCACCCAGAGGGATGGACCAGACCTGGACTGCGGGGCCACCCTCATCTTTGGTGGAGCTCACTTGCCGCTGAGTCAGATCTTGCGCAAAGGCGCTGGCCAATGCCGAGTTGCCGTTGATCAGGACATGGATCACCGCGCATGAGGTGGCAGATACCTTTGCGGCATCCAGCGTTTGCCGTAACTGGGACAAAGACTCCCGGCAGGCAAAAATGACCACGGTCCACGGGCGCTGACGGGTGTTCATACTCAGATTGAATACTTTTGATTCAATAGCAACATGCCCATGTTTTATAAGGGCTAAAGACTAATTTGGCTACAAAACATCAGGCAGCTCTGCTGCCTGCCGCAAAAACGCGTCAAACATCAGCAAGGTCCACAGCGGTGCCGAGTGGTCGCGCTGGCCGCTCAAGTGTTGGCGCACCATGGTGTGCAGCGTGTCGGTGTTGAAGTAGCCGGTGGCCTCCAACTGTGGCCCCAGCACGGCTTGTTGCAAGCGCTCGCGCAAGGGGCCACGCAACCACTTGGCCAAGGGCACCGAGAACCCCATCTTGGGCCGGTACAACACATCGTTGGGCAGGCTGGGCTCAAAGGCTTTTTTGAGCAGCCATTTGCCTTCCTTGCCCTTGATCTTGAGCTCGCTGGGCAGGGTGGCCAGCCATTCGATGAGCTCATGGTCCATCAGCGGTTCACGCACTTCGAGCGAGTGCGCCATGCTGGCACGGTCCACCTTGGTATTGATGTCACCGACCAACCAAGTTTTGTAGTCCAGGTACTGCACCAGCGCCAGCGGGTCGGTGGTGTTGGCCTTGGCTGCGTGGTGTTTGAACACTTCTTTCGCACGGTATCCAGCTAAAGCGCGCTTGAACCCTGATGAATAAAGGGCCTCACGCTCATCAGAACGTAGCACCGAGACGCTGTGTAAATAGGCCTGGGTGGAGTTCAACGCCAGCGCCTGCAAGGTGGTTTTGGCGCGGAACATACGTGGTGCCCAGTCCAGCTTGGGAAACAGCTGGCCCAGTGCGCCAAACAGCGGCTGGCGCAGGCCCAGAGGCACCATGTTGCGGGCACGCTCCTCGGCAGCGTGCAGGCGGTAGCGCCGGTAGCCGCCAAAACTCTCGTCACCACCATCACCCGACAGAGCCACGGTGACATGTTTGCGCGCCAGCTGGCAAACGCGGTAGGTCGGGATGGCGGAACTGTCGGCAAAAGGTTCGTCGTACAGCCTGGCCAGGGTGTCGATCAGGTCGAAGTCGTCGCTTTTGACAATTTCCAGGTGGTGGTCGGTGTGGTAACGCTCGGCCACCTGCTGGGCAAAAGCGGATTCGTTGAACTTGGGGTCGTCAAAACCGATGGCGCAGGTGCGCACCTGGGTGGTCGACACACTGGCCATGGTGGCCACCACAGCGCTGGAGTCCACGCCACCGGACAGGAAGGCCCCCAGCGGCACCTCGGCCATCAGGCGCAGTCGAATCGATTCGTCCAAGCGTGCGCGCAGTTCATGCACCGCATCTTCGGCGCTGATGGTGTTGTCCAGTGTGAAGACCACGTCCCAATAAGATTTGGGCTCTGGCAAGCCCTGGCCATGGCGCAGCGTCAGGGTGTGTGCTGGCGCCAGCTTGTGCGCACCGGTGTAGATGCAACGCGGGTCGGCCACGTAGCCCAGCGCAAAGTACTCTTCCACTGCCAGCGGGTCGATGTTGCGGACAAAGTCTGGGTGCGCGGTGATGACCTTAAGCTCGGAGCCAAAAATAAAGCTGCCATCGTTGAGCAGCGCGTAGAACATCGGCTTGACGCCCATTCGGTCACGCGCCAGAAACAGCGTTTGTTGGTTGCGGTCCCACACGGCAAAAGCAAACATGCCGCGCAGGTGCTGCACACAGGCCTCGCCCCAGGCTTCCCAGGCGTGGATGATGACCTCGGTGTCGCTGCGGGTGCGAAACACATGGCCCAGCGCTTTTAGCTCGGTGGTCAGTGCTTGGTAGTTGTAGATCTCGCCGTTGAAGACGATGGCCACGCTGTGGTCTTCGTTGAACAGCGGCTGTTGCCCGGTGGAGAGGTCGATCACCGACAGGCGCCGGTGACCAAAGGCTAGGCCTGGCTCCAGGTGCAGGCCGAGTTCATCCGGGCCGCGGTGGGCCTGCACGTTGTTGATACGCTCCATCAGTTTGGGCGCAAAGTCGCGTTTGCCGCGCGTGTCAAAAAGTCCGGCGATGCCACACATAGTTTTTGCTCAGGGATGGGTTGGGGTGTGTTGGGCGGTTTCCAGCAACGCGATGATGCGTGGCCCATTGGCCTGCACAAAACGCTGCAGGCGCTCCGCACCTTCTGCACCTTGGCCTTTGTGGGTGTAGAGGATCACGACAGCGGAGTCGTCACCCCGTCCCAGCAGTCGCTGCAGCGCGCCGTACAGCTTGGCATGGATGTCGCTGGCCGTGAGTTGACCATTGACCCAATACAGCTGCCAGGCAATCAGACGTTCATCGGTGGGACTGGCGGATACGGATACTTTTCGCAGTTCACCCTGACGGATATTGACTTGTTTGCTATTAAAAGTAATGGATGAAGTGCCGCTGACCACCTGCGCCCAGAGGGGATCTTGGGACTGGACCAGCACGTTTTGAGAACTGACCAGTTTACGTTGGTAGTTTTGCTGACGGTAATAACCGAGATACAGGCCAACACGCTGTTCACCCTGGCCATAGCTGGTATTGAGACTTGCCGACGGGTTCTGGAAAGCGGGTTCAAAGATGGCCGGCGCACTGGTATCTGCCACCCAATTGGTCGACAACTCGGCTGGTGCCGATAGCTGTACCGGCGCAGTCGCGTTGTTGTGATCCAGAGCCAAGCGTGCGGCCAGTGGCCAGGCCAGGATCAGCGCTGCCAGCAGCGTAAACAGCTCGAACCGGGGACGTGTCATTGGGGTGCCGCCCGGCAGAGGCTTGTTGAGGGTGACCGAGTCGATGTCGGCCGCGCTGACACTGGGTTCCGGCTCGGACCAGCGTGCACCGATCCAAAACATCAGCAAAATGACAAAGCCAAAAAATACCCAGCCGTAGATGATGTGGTCGACCCCGGCGGCCAGCTTGTTACCAGACAGGTGGCCCAGCATCACGATCATGTAGGCACGCAACCAGTTGGCCAGCACCGGGACCAGGATCGAGACGATGATGAACAACACCCGTCGTTTTGAGGACTGGTAGTTCAGGTAGGCAAACAGGGTGCCCACGGTGAGTGAGGCAATCAGGTAACGCACGCCACTGCAGGCTTCCACCACCGACCAGTTGCCCGAGGGGATGACAAACTGCAGACCCTCGCGGTAGACCGGAATACCACTCAGGCGCAAGGCCAGCACGGTGAAATCGGCAGTCCATGCCATCAGCTGGGGCATGGCGAATTCGCCAAATGGCACCGCAAAAAACAGGAAAGTCAGCGGGAACAGCAGCGAACGTGCCACCGCCAGCCCTAGCAAAGTTGGCACCAGCAGCGCCAGCATGGCCACAAACGCCAGTTGCGTCAGCGCGTTTACCGCGACAAGGTCACCCAGCAGCCAGCCAAAACCGACCAACAGCAGCGCCGCCAGACCCCAGGCGCTGGGCTGAGGTTGAAGATGGGACAGATGTAAGCGGCGGCGCCACACCATCCACAGCACCAGCGGTAGCACCAGGAAGCCGTGGGTGAAGGTCTCGGAGCGCCACCAGATGCCCACCATGGCACTGGCAGTGTCAAAGTACAGCGCCACCAAAACGACCGCCAGCAAGCCAAACAACAGACCGGCACGGGGCCAGTGGTGTTGAGGTTTGAGTTGCACAGCAGGGGTCATGGATGGGCCTTCGGGTTCAGATAGGTGTCGATTTTGGACAAGTGGGCAGACCAACTGTAATCACTGAGCACCCGTTGTCGCCCGGCATTGCCTACACGCGCACTGCGCTCAGGTGAGGCCAACAAGGCGCTGATCTGGACGACGAAGTCGGGCGGGTTGGTGGCGGACAACAACTCGGTCTCAGATTCGGCATGGATGGCCTGTGCACACGAGTCAGATGCCACCACTGGTCGGGCCATGGCCATGGCCTCCAGAATCTTGTTCTGAATGCCCCGTGCCACCCGCAAAGGCGCCACCACCACCGCCGCGTGCTGCAGATAGGGTCGCACATCGGGCACCGTGCCGGTCACCACCACGCCCGGGCCGGCCAGCGCCTGCACCGCGGGTGGCGGGCTGCGGCCCACGATGTAAAAACACAGCTGTGGCCACTGTTGGCGCAGCGTCGGTAGCATGTCGGTCACAAACCAGGTCACGGCATCGATGTTAGGCCAGTAGTCCATGGCACCGGTAAACACCAGCGGGATGGGTTTCTGCTGATCAGTTGTGCCAGCAAAAGGGGATGGTCGGCTCGGCTCAGGAGCAAAAAACTCGGCATCGACCCCGTTGCTGATGGCCTCGACGGTACAGGCGCTTTCCGGCGCCAGCTGCCTGAACATGGCTGCTTCGTTGTCGGTCACAAAGAATGAGCGCTGGGCGCGCTGGGCCACACTGCGCTCGAAGGCCAGCAGTCGTTCACCTTCGCGTCGGTACAGCCAGGACAGCGGCCAGCGGTGGTCGGGCGCGTATTGGGTCCATTTGGCCGAGTCCACGTCCACAAAGTCCACCAGCATCGGCACTTTGGACGACACCTGGATGTACTGCGCCATGACTGACGAGAAAATCACCACGGCGTTGATGTTGTGCTCGGCCAGTGTTTGTTTTACCCAGCTTTGCAAGCCGGCATGTTGGTAGTAGTGCTGGCTGAGCGATTGCCCGGTGAGCAACCCGACGAGGCTGCGCAATTTGGCGCTGCGCGGGTGCAGGCGGGCCACAAACAGATCCGGGCAGAGCCCACGTACCGTGTCGAGGTAAACCTCGTCCGCCGGGTCGTCGATGAAGGTGCCCAGAAACACCCGGTGCTGTTGTGTCAGGTGTTTGAGCAAATGGTAAGAGCGCACCTTGTCACCCTTGTTGGGTGGATAGGGCAGGCGGTGCACCAGGTAAAGCAGCTTGCCCATGTGCTGCCTCAGGCCAGGTTACGTACGATGAACGGGCCTAGCCAGTTGGCCAGGCCAATCGGCATACGCCGCCAGGTGTTAATCAGCAGCTTGAACTTGGCATTGGACGGGTTGTTTTGCGGGATGTCGTCGCGTTTGTACAGTCGGTATGCGTAGTGCAGCTGGGTTGGCTCAAAGCCCCAGTTTTTTTTGAAGGCGTAAGGGCCGGTGTCTTTTTTGCTGCGGCCGTAGTCAAATACCTTGAGCCCGCGTGTGCAGGCGCGGCGCATCAGCTCCCAGTATTTGAAGTCGTTGGCGGCCAGGTCGCGTGCGGCTTCGTCATCTCCAGCGTAATAGGGCAGCACCTCATCGCGGAAGTAAAAGCTCAGCACACTGCTCAGCGGTTTGCCATCGGGTGCGACCACGGTGAGTACTTCGCAGTCTGGGCCAAACACCCGCATGAGCGCCTGGAAGTATTTCTTGGGCAAGGCCGGGGTACCGTGGCGGTGGACGTTGTCGGCAAACAGGGCAAAAAAGCGGTCTACCTTGGGGTCGATTTCGCTGCGCAGCTCGTTCTTGATGCCTTTGCGCACCATGGCGCGTTGTTTGCGCGGTATGGCCAGCATGTTGGCCTCTTCCGACGGCAGGATCTCTTTGCGAAAGGTCACATACAGCTCTTGCGTCGGCCAGTCGGGATGGCGGTTGTCCACGTGGCGCAGTTCCAGGTGGTCTACGCCCAGACTTTTGGCGATTTTCTGAGCTTCCTGCTCCAGTGCCGCCGCTGCCTGTTCAGTGCTGGCCGCTGCGCCGCCATAGACCGCAAACGGCAGACTGGTCAGCGAGTTGCCAAACAGCCAGCTGTGGATATGGCCGAGCGGCAGCACCCCTTCGATCTGGCCGTCTGCACCTTCCACGTACAAAAAATAGCTGTCGTGTTTGAACACATCGGTGACGATGGTTTGCCAGCCGGCACGGTGGAAAAAAGTGGCCTGTGGGCAGGCCAACACAAACTTATCCCAGCGCTGGGCGGTGGTTGTGTCGGTGGGTGAAAGGCGTTTAACCTGTGTCATGCCGATGTCAGGCCGCCAGCGGCAACGGTGTGATCTGGTTCAAAAACACTTTGTCCACCCGGCCCCACTTGAAATCACTGAGCAGGCGGTCCAGGCGCGCCTGGGTTTGCCCAATGTTGACGTAGTGGCGGAACTGCGCCTTACGGTTGATGCCCGCAATGCGAGGTTGGTCGGGGTCGATCTCCCAGGGGTGGAAATAAAACATGCCGGGCTGCCGGTCGCGCGTGTTGACGCGTTGGATCAGCCAGCGTGACACCGGGTAGGGCAACAGCCGGAAGTAACCGCCACCACTGGAGGGGAAGTTGCGCTCAAACAGGCGCACCGTGGTGATCGGGATCTCGGTCAGACCGGGTCGCACTTCATAGGCAAATCGGGGTGAATCCGGCATGCCGTAATGGTCGTGTGCTATTGGATAGATACTGGAGCTGTAGCTGTAACCGGCTTCCAGCAGGCTGTCATAGGCTATGTCTGAATTAGCTGTTGAAGTTCTGGACAGCAACCCAAAGTGTGGGAGAAGAGCGGTGATGGAGGTGCGACATGAACCAAAGGGACTTCGCCAAACTTCTGAGCCAACTGGCATGTCTGAG
>NZ_SZVI01000008.1 GCF_013416775.1 Rhodoferax sp. BLA1 | reverse complement strand
ACACCAGCCATCAAACGACCACCAACACAGTTGTTGATGGCCACGATCACCATGGCTCGGACGAATTCGTGTCGCCAAATGTCAACGCCACCTTCGTCGAAATATTTCTGCCGCCCAGACTCCTAGGAGGCCTTTCGTTCGAGGCAACACACAAGCCGGGCTCGGTCAGCGGCGTGCTGTTAATAGAGAAAGGGGCGCTTGGTTATTTTTTGGGGGAATTGTGCCGCTCGCACAATTGTCGGACGATGTCTTCAGCCAAGCTGCGGATTGTCTGTACTTGCTCTGGTTTGAGTGTGGTCTTGGCTGTCGGTTTTTCAAAATATGCGTTGTCAATAGGGGTGCTACGCAGATCACCCTGTTCACCAACGACATCAGGATCGACTTGCTTGTTCATAGGATTTGCCTCGGTGTTCACGTTCAGATTGCCGAGGAAGTTTCCGAGACTGGCGTTCTTGGTTGCGCTCTATGCTGTCCAACTTTGAAGCGAGTGCTTGAAAACTCCGGCTTCTGGCATGCAGGTGATGATGCCCACACGCGCCTGCCTGGGCAATCAGGCAGTCCTGAAATTGACTAAGGAAATCCCTATCGCAGACATGGATACCGGGAAGTTGGTACAGATGTCTCAGGCTGAACAGGTGTTCAGTTGACCAGTCCGTGTTGTAAGGCATAGCGAACCAGCTCTGCCACGCTGGAGATATTCAACTTTTCCATCATCTTGGCCTTGTGGGTGCTGATGGTTTTGTTGCTGACACAGAGTTGTGACGCAATGTCGTTGACGCTGCTGCCCGCGACAAGCAGGTTAAACACCTGCATTTCCCGGTCGGTCAAGGAAAAATGGGGCGCATGTTGCGCGGCGGGGGTGTCCTCGAACACCATTTGTTCGGCCATACCTGGCAAGATGTATTTTTGCCCGGCGGCAACGGTGCGGATGGCAGGCAACAGGATGTTCAGGTCACAGTCTTTGGTGATGTAACCCGAGGCACCAGCTTTCAGCGCACGTACCGCCACCGAAGGCTCGTTGTGCATGCTCAAAACGAGCAGTGGCAGTCCCGGCCAGGACGCTCTGATGCGCGTAATCAGCTCCGAGCCGCTGATGCCTGGCATGTCCAGGTCCATCAGCAGGACGTCGGGCACCGATCTGGACAGGCGTTCGACCAATTCACTGCCGTTGGAGGCTTCTCCCACCACCTCAAAGTCGGGCACCTGCTGGAAAATTTGCTTGAGGCCACTGCGCACAATGGCGTGGTCGTCGGTGATCAAGATGCGAATCATGAGCTGGCCCCCTCGGAAGGGGTGACTCTGGGGATGGTCAACCGAACGGTTGTGCCCTGCGCGGCACTGCTTTCAATGTCCAGCCTGCCGCCCAGCGCAATGGCGCGTTCGCGCATGCCCAGCAGGCCGAACGATTTCATGCCCCGCGCTTGCTCCACATCAAAGCCGATGCCGTTGTCATGGATTTCAAGGATAAGTTCATCCGCGTCGTCAAGTGTGACGCCTACTTTGCTGGCCTTGGCATGCCGGATGGTGTTGGTCATGGACTCCTGGACGATGCGATACACCACAATAGAGCGTGTCTCGTCCATCGCGATATCGAGTTTCGGCAAATCCAGATCAAAGGACAAGCCAGCGTTCTTTGAGAACTCGTTGCAAAGCGACTCGAGGGCATGTTTGAGCCCCATGTCCAGGGCGGCAGGCCGCAGGAACAGCACCACATCGCGCACATTGCCGATGCCTCGGTCAAGCAAGGCCTTCATATCTGCCACCACCTTGGGTAGCGCGGGGTCCAGCGCACAAAAGCGCATCTCCATCAACAACAGGCTCATGCGAAGCCCTGTGAGAACCTGTCCCAACTCGTCGTGAATCTCGCGCGCCACGTTTTTACGCTCCCGCTCACGGTCCAGCTCGTTTTGAACAACCAGTTCACGCAGCCGTTGACGTGAGACGCCAAGCTGAACTTCGGCGCGGTGGATTGCCAACTCTTCTTCGGCGAGTTTGCGTTCGGTGACGTCGATCAGCATGCCAATCATTTCTTCGCCACCGGCCCAAAGCAGGCTGGCATGGAATGCATACCATCCGATGTCCCCATTTTTGCGCAACAGCTGCAATTCAGTGCGGAAAGTGTCACCGTGCTGCACCGCGGGAAAGAGCTGTTCAACCACTGCAGCATAGGCCTGGGCGCTGGGGTAACACTGTTGCACCGGGCAGCCGTTCAGTTCACCATCAGCATAACCAAGCATGCGGTTCAAGGCATTGTTTGACCAGAGAATCGTCCGTTTGAGAACCTTCACAATACCGACCAGATCACTGCTGAGAATGGACGCCTGTTCTTCCAGCAGGCGCGCGACCTGAATTTCCGCCAGTTTGCGTGACGTGATGTCATCGTGCGCAACCACCACACCTTGCCCCGATCCGATCAACGGGTACACATTCATGCGAAACCAGCGCTCCTTGTTGGCGGAGTCGCCACGGTAGTCGAGCGTAAAGTTGTCCAGGTCCTTGTTTAGCACCGCTTCAATGCCAGCCCATGCCGCAACCGCATCGTCCCCACTGGGGCGCCCTTCTGCGGCTGCACTCACATCCCGATAGCTCACCCCTAGCGAGGCGCGCTCCATATCGGGTTCTTGCGCAAAACGGTTCCAGGCTTCGTTGACCGTCGAGATCACCCCTTTGTGGTCAAGAACGGCGATGTGCGCTGGAATCGAATTCAGAATGGTCTGTGTGAAGGCATCTCGCTCGCGCAACAACTCAATTTCGATCAATGACCCCAATTCCGCCGCCGAGGCCAGCTCCTCCGGGATCCACGGCAGACTGGTGCCACTCACCGTGGTGAGGTACAGGGCAAACGATTGCCGTGGCGACAGGCGGCCGCTTGCATCTGCGACGTGGGCCAGTGCCGGATTGCCGCTCCAGCGCACCGTGTGGACTTGCTCCAGACGAAACCAGATCATGCCGATTTCGGGCTTGCCTGGGACAGAAACGAATAAAGCCCCGGCAACATCGTCATCCACTTGCTCCAGCTGCAGATCCTTCTGGATCGAATGGGTGGAATAGAGCGCAGGGTTGCCAGGCTGTTCGCGGCGAAGTTGCTGAAGTTGCCTGATCTGCTGGGTGGTCGGGGTGCGTCCGATGACCTGGATGTCGTCGTCGATCTGCAGTGCAAAACCGTCGGCGTTGACCACGTCCAACAGTTCGACAGAGCGTCCCTGGCGCATCAGTATTCTGAAGTCAATCTGCCGGATCAATTCCACCAGGCGCCGTCGCCGTAGCACCAGGTCCAGTTCCAGCTCCCGACGCTGGCGTATCAATCGGCCCTGAATCAGTGAGGCAAGGTCTTCGCAAAACCAGCCCAGGGTGTCGCGCTCTGGCGCCGAGAAGTACCTGGGGCCCGTCTTGTGCTGGCACGACAGCAACCCCCACAAGACACCTTCAACCACCAAGGAGCCGACCAGGGTGCTGCTGACGCCCATGTTCTTCAAGTACTCAATGTGGATTGGCGACACGCTGCGCAAGGTCGACCACCCCAGATCGATCGCCCGACCGTCGCCGCGGGCGATCAGCGTTGATGGCACGTAAAAGGTGTCGGATATCTGTCGGAGTCGGCTCGACTTGAACAGCTCCCGCGCCTGCGCCGGAATGTCCGAGGCCGGAAAGTGCAGTCCGAGATACGGCTCAATGTTGTCAATACACGCCTCGGCGATGACCTCGCCGTTCCAGTCCTTGTCGAACTGGTAAATCATGACCCGATCAAATCCGGTGATGTCTTTGATCAGTTGCGCCGCTGTATTGATGATGGGTGTCAGCTTGCTGAGGCTTCGCAGCTGCTTGATCGCCTGGCGGCACTGGTAGTGCATTCTTTCGGGCACGCTGCCGATCCGGGGTGGCTCAATGTCGATCAGCCACTGCCCGTTGGTATTGCGGTGTGATCGCGCTGTCCAGGCTTGGCCCTTGAGCGGCAACGCAACCAGTGGCCACAGACCGTCGCCCTGATCGCTCAAAAGCGTCTCCACCATCGGGGCTGCGAGAAACTCGGTCACATGTTTGCCCAACATGGCCGCAGGCGCCACGTCCAGAATCGACTGGCAGGATTCACTGGCTGCCTCCACCAGCAGTGTCTGGCCGTTCAACACCAACAAGGCACCATGGGGCTGGACGGCACCAGGAAACCGAATCGGTTCCGACTCACAATTAAAAATGTCAACGGTGCGGTTCATGCTGATTCGCAGGCCGAGCTATGGGCAGCCAGCTGACTCAGGCAGGCTTGCATATGGCCATGGATGGCGTCAAACGCGCTGATGGCCGTGGCAGTGGCTGTGTCTATCTCCTCGCGGCTGCGCAGCTGGTTGGCAAACTGCAAAAAGTCGTGCCATTTTTGGGCCGACGTGTCACCATAAATCCGGAAATAGGCTGTTGGCAGCGGGGCGATGGGGAGCGCCTGTAACAAGCGCACGATCATCAGCCCACCCTGCGTTGATCCTTCAATGGCATAGAGAACGCCGATCAGCGCTGCGACGCTTTGTGGCATCGGGAAAGGTGTGGTCAGCGCCATGGGCTCGCGTCCAAGTGCCGCCAGATCGGCGTTCAGTGCCCAAACCTTGCGGCGGGACTGGTAGTCAAAAAGCTGTGGGTGCTGGTCAAGAAACGCCAGAATCCCTTCTTCGGCACGTTGCGCAATGCCATGCAGGGCCGCCAACGCGTTGCCATATTGCGCCACCGTCAGATCTGATCGCAGCAACGGGGCCAGCAGTGGGTGATGGTCCAGCGCGTGATGCGGCTGCTTTGTCGCCTGGCGGAGGTGATGATGCAAGGTGAAGACTGAATGCGCATGCGTCATGTTGGGAGGATTCTTTTGAAGTTGTAGTGGTGCCAACGAACATTGATCTTAGCGAAGTTGCCGGGGCGCGGGTGCAGGGCACATAGAGGCTGGCGCCGTCTCACCAACCAACGAGCTTGCCAAGCCGATGCTGGCGTCAGGAATGCCCGTCTGCTCAGGGCTGTGCTAGGGACGGTCTGAATAGCTCAAACCCAGATGTGCTACCGTCCTCGTCATCGTCACACCTCCGGTTTCAGCAGTCCGCTTGCGGGATGTGAACCCCGTTTTTCGGGGGTGGAGAGGCTTTGGATACCCCGTTATGGCCCCTCTGGCTCATTTTGGGCGCACTCATGCCCGCACCGCCATCCAATCGCGGCGCGCCATCCACAAGTTGGACAACGCAAACAGCGTGGCAATCTGCGCCGCGTTCTTCTTCAAACGCCGATATCGGGTTTTGATGTACCCAAACTGGCGCTTGATCACCCGAAACGGATGTTCCACCTTGGCGCGAATACCCGCCTTGAGCTTCTCCGCCTTGTCCAGCACCTCACCCAATGGACCTGCCTGCTTGAGGACTTTGCGCTTGCCTGGTCGCATGGCCACATGCCAAGTCACATGGGGGTCAGCCCCGGGGCGTTTCTCAACACCTTGGTACCCGGCATCGGCCCAGACCGTCTTCTCCTGACCGTGCAACAGTCGGTGAGCCTGGGTGATGTCGTGTGCATTGCCACTGGTGCAGCGCACCGTGTGCACCAGACCAGAGTGGGCATCCACACCGATATGTGCCTTCATCCCGAAGTGCCACTGGCGTCCCTTCTGGCTGGAGTGCATCTCGGGATCTCGGGCCTTGTCCTTGTTTTTGGTCGAACTCGGCGCAGCAATCAGGGTGGCATCAACCGCGCTGCCCCCTTTGAGCATCAGACCGCGCTCAATCAAGAGCGCGTTGACCTCAGCGAGCATCTTGTCAGCCAAGCTGTGTTTTTCCAGCAGGTGTCTAAAGCGCAGGATGGTGCTCTCGTCGGGCAGACGCACGTTGTCGCCCAAGTTCACAAACTCACGGTACAGCGGGATGTCGAAGAAGGCTTCTTCCATGGCCGGGTCAGACAGGTTGAACCATTGCTGCAGGAAGTGGGTGTGCATCATCACCTCCAAGGGAAACGGTGGGCGACCGATGAGGCCTTCAGGGTAATGCGGGGCAATGATGTCGACCAAGCGTGCCCAAGGAACGACGCGCGCCATCTCATCGAGAAATAGCGCTTTGCGGGTCTTGCGGGTGCACAGGAAAAACCCGAAAGAGGCTTGATTGGCACTGGATTTCATGCTATGTATTTTAAAGCAATCTAACCATATCCGACAAGGGGCAGTGCATGTTTTTTATAACAAACTTGCGGGTTTTGCAGAGTCTCATTATTACTTCATCGGGCCGAAGCAATAGTTGAAAGGTTGGGTGGCTGTCAAAGTGAGGTGTGGGACACGTAAACATGTTCACGCTGAAGGCGCCGCATGGCCGCTCGAAAAACTCCAGTGAATCAGCGGGATTGCCTTGCCGATGCGGTGGGCCACAGGTAGCGCAGCATGCTTGGCCGACGCGCGAGCAGCATGGCCACGCTGGCAGCGCTGCCTGTCAGCAACATCACCCACACCAGCACCGTCATCGAAGGCCGGTTGGCCATCAGGCAGGCCAGCAGTGACAAGGGCAGGGCGAGTGCGCCCAGCACACGCAGCAGCTTACGGGTACCAGTGGCCGCCTCGGCGGGCTGGTGCATCACCTGCCCCCAGTGCACCTCCATGGCCAGCGCCAGCCACGCCATGCCGACAAAGCTCAGTGCTCCCGCAGCGGTGAGCCACAGCGCCTCAGACATGCGCCACCTCCGCCGCATTGGTGGTGTGCTGCGCTGCCAATACCTTGACAATGCCGCGTTCACGCAACGCCAGCTTGCGCGCCGCCCAGATGGCGATGCCCGCCGTGGCCAGCAAGCTCAAATCCCCCCCCGCTACTGGCCAGTAGGTGTTGGTGAACACTGTCTTGATGAGATGATCGCCCGTGGTCAGGGCATTGAGCACCACAGCAGCCACCGCCAGCGCCGCCACGGCCCAGCACTGCTCTCGCCAAGCGGGGTTCCTCTTTGCCTGCGCCACCGGCGCGCTGCGCACGAAGGCGTGCAACATGGCCAACACCCAGAGGCCCCAGAAAGCCAGCTTCTCCCAATCGCCTTTGCCCACCAGATGGCTTGGTAACAACCGGTTGACCACCAGCATGCCAACAGTGGCGATCACCATGCCGGTGACCGTTGTCACCGCCAGCGCATCAACGACGCGGCTGCCTTGGCTGCCGGACTCGGCGTGTTTTCTTTTGCGCTTTTCGACAAAGAAGATGAAGCCGGTGGCAATACAAACGCAGCCCAGCAGGCCACCCAGCACGTAGAGCCAGCGCAGCAGCCAGTGCTCGAAGTGTTGCAGATGCAGGCCGGTGAGGAACTCGTTCATACCGCCCACCGCGCTGGGCGGCGGCTCCTCGCGCAGCACCTCGCCGGTGCTGGCCTTGAAATGGATGGCCTGGCCGACCAGTGCGACTTGGTCGCTGCCAGCGCGGTACAGGCTGACGTAGCCGTTGGCATCGCCCAGGTGTTCGATGAAGAGCAAGCCGACTTCACCCGGCATGTCGCGCGCCGTCCAGCGCCGCTTGGCCTCCAGCACCATCGCATCGACCGAGGCCAGCGGCGCCGCGACACCCGCTGGCTCGTGCGGCAGGCCGGTGCGCCGGGCCTCCAACACCTCGTGCCGCTCGTGCAAGGGCTTGAGCAAGGTGTGGCCAACCGGAAAATAAACCGTGCTGGCAAAGATCACCAGCCCGGTGAGGGCGAAGAAGAAGTGGAAGGGCAGGGCGAGCACGCCGCTCAGGTTGTGCAGGTCCAGCGCACTGCGCTGGGTGCGTTTCCAGGGGCGGAAGGTGAAAAATTCGCGAAAGATCTTGCGGTGCATGATCACCCCGGTGACCAGCGCCACCAGCATGCTGAACCCGGCCAGACCCACCAGCCAGGAGCCCAGGGTCAGCCATGACCAGTTCAGCTGGTAGTGCATGGGGTAGAACCAGCCGCTGCCAATCTTGAGCTTGTCGTCGGGCAGGAACTGGCCCGAGCGCGGGTCGATGGTCGCCCAGCCATGGACGTGTGCGTGTTCGTCGGTGTCGTCCTTCAGTTTATTGGGCACGTCGAACTCGCCGCCGATGGCCAGCACCGGGTCGCGGTGTGTGGTGTAGGCGTAGAGCGAGGACATGGGCATTGCCTCGGGGGGCGGCAGGGCGCCGATGACGCGCTGTTGTGTCGCCACCATGTCAGATGGATGCGGTTTCAGTTGGGCATAAACCGGCTGCAATACCTTGTCAAAACTGGGCATTGGCTGCGGCTCGAAGCGCGTTTCAGGAATCGCCCAGCGGTCGATCTCGCGATCAAACACTGACAAGGCACCAAAGAAAAATGCGGCCATCAGCACAAAACCCAGGACCAGGCCCATCCAGGTGTGCAGCCAGGTCATCGCTTGGCGGAAGTGGGGAGACATCGTTGAACCTTCGTCAGGAAAGGAGAAGTTGCTGCAAGCCCAAGGCCGCAGCAGTCATGCACAGCGCGCCACCACCCAGTACCGCCCAAACACGGCTGAGCTGGGTGGCAGCAACGGCCCACAGGAACAGGCCCAGGAAAACCAGGAAAGCAAGCAGCAGCATAGCTGTCTCGGCTTCGTGGAAATCCACCCCCAGCGCCACCAGAGCTGCCACCCCCAGGGCGGTGAAGCCCCAGGTGAAGGCGTAGCCGCCGAGTAATGCAACGGCAAGGCGGTGGAGCATGGCCAGCTTTGTACGCCCGCGTGGGGCGGCGTCTTGGGGGGTGGGCTTGGTCATCAGAGTTTGTAGTCAAGCGAAACCATCAGGTTTCTGGGAGCGCCATAGATCGCGCCGTATTGCACGGTGCGCAGGTACTTTTTGTCGAACAGGTTGTTGATGTTCAGGCGCAGGGTGGTCTTGTTGTTCAGCTCGTAAGAAGCGAACGCGTCGGCGACAACATAAGCATCCTGCCGCGCGCCGCCAATCTTCGAGACGTCAGACTGCCAGCGCAGCGCCGAGCCCAGCCGCAGGCTCGGCAACATCGGCACCCGCGTGTCGGCACGCAGTTTCAATGTACGGCGTGGCACCCATTCGTAAAGGTCATTGCCATCCGGTCCGGTCAGCTTGAGTGAGGTGAACCCGGCGGTAAGCTGGGTGTCCGCGTTGATCCGACCCGTGGCCTCGATCTCGAAGCCACGCGAGGTCACGTCCTTGGGGTCGTAGTAATTCTGCTGGGCCACCGTGTCGAAGCCCGCGATGGTTGCCAGCCCCTTTTGGGTCGCGGAGAAGACGGCAAAGGTGGTCAGCAGCTTGCGGTTCAGCCATTCAGCCTTGACACCCACCTCGGTGTTGACGCCTTTCATCGGCGCCAGGAAAGCACCGTTGATGTTGCGCTGATCCTGGGCTTGGAAGATGTCCGAGTACGAGGCGTAGGCCAGCGTGTCCGGTGTGATGTCGTAGGTCGCTCCGACATAGGGGCTGGACTTTTCGGTTGTTTCGTTGTCCAGGTTGGTGCCGCCGCCGTAGATGGCGGTTCCGTTGCGCTGGAGCTTGATCGAGTTGAGACCAACGATGCCCTTGAGCCGGTCGGTCAGCGTCAGTCGGGTCGCTGCGTACAGGCGGGTGATGGCCTGGTCGCCGTCGGACGCGACACTCTTGGCGCCCCAGGTGGGTTCGGGATAGACGTCGCCCGCATACGGGAAGGTCGGCATCACGGGGAAGGTGGCACCAGCATAAGAGTAGGTCAGACTCGTCTGCTTCGAATGGCTCAAACCAGCCACCAAGTCATGTTGGCGACCAAAGGCATCAAAACGGCCGCTCAGGTTCAGATCGACAATGTCACTCTGTGACTCGTTTTCACTGCGGTAGGGCCAGCCCACCAGACCGGTGTTGTCGTTGTTCAGATAACCACTGTTGGTGTAGGCGTAGAACAGCTTGGTGTTGCCTTCGCCCTTGGTGTGGTTGTAGGCGATTTTTGCCTCCCAGTCGGGAGATAGCGCATGGGTGTACTCGACGAAGGCGTTGAGTGATTTGTTGTTCCAGCGTGTCCAGTCCTGCGAGGTCGATGAAGAGACATCGAAGTCGGCCAGTCGACCGTCGGCATAAGGCAGCGTCAGCGAGCCCCACATCGGGGAGCGCTGCTTGGCGTCCTGATTGGTCAGGCCCAGGGTCAACACCCCGTCGGTACCAATCTGTCCTTCGAGCACGCCGTAAATGGTGCTGCGCTTGTCGCTCAGTGCACGCAGGTACGAGTCCTTGTCCTCCTGCGCCACCACCAGCCGGCCAGCCCATTTGCCGTCTTCGGTCAGCACCTTGTTGTAGTCCAGAGCCACGCGTTTGAGGCCGTTCGAGCCACCAGCCAGCTGGATCTCCCCGCCGTCTTTGTTGGTGGGGCGTTTACGCACGAAGTTGATGGTGCCCGACGCATTGCCGACACCGGTGAGTAGGCCGTTGGCGCCACGAACCAACTCGATTTTCTCGAACAGGAAGGTGTCCAGCTGGCCTTCGACCAGTCCCCAGTCGTTGGTCATGCCCATGCCGTCAACCTGTGTCAGCATCACATCGAAGCCGCGTGCGCTGTAACCGGTGCGGTTGGTTTCCCACTCCTCGACATGGATGCCGGTGCCCATGCGCAGCGCATCGTTGCTGTTGCTCACACCGAAGTCGCGCAGGCTTTCTTTGTCCACCGTGCTGATGGTCTGCGGTGTGTCCTTGATCTCCATGGGCAGGTTGGTGGCGCCTTTGGACACACGGAGTTCGCGTTTGTTCTGGACGGTGACCGTCGACAACTGCACCTCAGCCCCTTGGCTGACAACAGGTGCTGGGCGCAGCCCGAAACTGCCATTGGCCTGACGAAAAGCCTCCAGCCCCGTGCCCGAGAGCAGCGCGGCAAAACCGGCCGACACCGAATACTGTCCTTTCAGACCCTGACTGGCCTTACCCTGAGTGATGTCGCCGCTGGCCGTCAGCAGCACGCCAGCCTCCTCGGCAAAACGATTGAGGCTGGCTACCAGCGACCCGGCTGGGATGTTATAGGCCCTGGCCTGGACTGCGGCTTGTGCAGCAGCGGCCTGGGCTTGGGCTGGAGGCACCCAGCCAAGCAGGGCGACGCTGCCGACGATGGCGAGATGCGCGGCAAATGCCAGCGGGCGCAGCGTGAAGTTGGTGTGTTGCCCTGCTGGCGTGGCTCGGTCTGCCTGGCGCTTGTGTTGGCCAAGCGGCTGGATGTGGTGGTTTGACATGGACGAGTTCCCAAATAGTTGACTGAGTGTTTAGGAAGCGTGCCGTCAAGGAAATCGCGCTGGCTGCCTGGACGCGCAGGGCACATGTGTAGGCAAGGCGGTCCTGGGGGGCGCGCCTTGTCGCTTGGGTGGCTGGTGAAACTCGATCAGTTTGCTTCTCACTAGGTAAATCGGATGAGTCGCCAAAAAGGGAACCGATGACCCAAAAAAAGTTACGGGCGTGCCTCAAGCGTCACCCACCACGACAAACTGCGCTTGACACGAATCGGCAGAGCGCTCTCCAGCATGGCCAGGGCACGCGCCATGTCGTTGGTGGGATAAACGCCCATGACGCTGAGTTTGGCGACTTCAGCCGCGACACCCAGGTGACCATCCTGGTAACGGGCCAGATCGTCGATCAATGCCTCCAGCGGGATGTTGTCTGCCACCACCACACCTCGGCGCCAGGCTTCGCGGGCCCGTTCGGCGGGCAGGATGGCTGAGAGGCTGTCGGTGGTGAACGCCGTTCTTTGACCGGCTTCGACACGTTGCAGATTGCCGGCTGCGTTGTGGATCTCGACAGCGCCCTCAAAAACATCAAGTCGCGTGCGCCTGTCGTCATGAAAGACGGAAAAACGGGTGCCCAGCGCCTGCAGACGGCCAAAACGGGTCTCCACATAGAAGGGGCGGCTGTTGGTGTCGTGGGCGGTCTGCACCAGGATCTCCCCGGCAGCCAGCTTGATCAGCCGGGCACCCGCGTGGTAGTGGACGCTGATGGCGCTGTGGGTGTTGAGCCAGACCTGACTGCCGTCGGTCAGGGTGATCTCGCGCTGTTCTCCGGTGCTGGTCTGGTAGTCGGCGCCCCAGGCCATCAACACCTCGGGTAGCGCGGTGTGCCGCCAGCCTATCCAGCCAGCGATGCCGAGTCCAACAACACTGGCCAGCCCGGCCAACGCTTGCCGCCGTCTCGTGCCTCCAAACCGAGCGGCTTGGAGACCGGCCAGCGCTGCCTGGTGTCCGCCGCTACGCAAGGGGTCGAAGCGCTGGCTGACGGTCTCGACATACGACCAAGCCCGAGCATGCGCTTGTGATTGATCCAGCCAGGCTTGCCAGGCCTGGTGATCGGCCGTGCTGGCTGTGTCGCTCTGCAGGGTGGCGAACCAGTTGGCGGCTGCTTCCAGCGTGTTGTAGTCCGGCTGCGCGGACGCTGTGGTGATCGTGGACGACATCTCAGCCCTGTTGCCCCGCTTCGATCAGGGCACACTGCAGCATGGCCTGGGCGATGTATTTCTTGACCATCCGCTCCGAGACCTCCAGCTGCGTGGCGATCTCCCGGTAGGGCAGGCCGTCAACCTGGGCCATGATGAAGGCAGCGGCAGCCTTCTGCGACAGACGACTGAGCATGTTGCTGATTTCGAGCAGGGTTTCGACGACGAGGGCGCGATGTTCAGGCGAGGGTTCGACCGCTTCGGGTCGACAGGCCAGCGTCTGCAGCCAGGCCTGCTCCAGCTCGCGGCGACGCCAGAGGTCGATGCACAGGCCGTTGGCCATGGTGCGCAGATAACCCCGCGTTTCGGGCGTGCTGTTGAACTGCCTGGGCGCCAGGAGCAAACGCATGAAGGCATCCTGGGCCAGATCGGCCGCATCGGCCGCACAGCCCAGGCGGCGACGCAGCCAGGTTTGTAGCCAGCCGTGGTGGTTGAGGTAAAGCGTGGTGAGCGGATCGGGCGCGGCGAGAGTGTTCAACGAGAACTCCAGAGAACAGCAAGCTGGCTGGCCCGACGGGTTGGCTGGCGTTAATTGTTGAGAATGGTTCGCATTATCGCGAATTGGCCGGCAGGCGTCAATGCGGCACAGCGTGATTGGCATCGGGTACAAGCGCCGTCCACCAAGCTGGTGGGTGTGGCCAAGACGGAACAAGCCTTCCTCAAAACAAGGCGAACCTCAGCCTTAGCGTCGGTTTACCGTCTTCTTGATGCGCGATCCGGTTCAGGCCAGCTTGGCGCGAAACTCCTGCACTGTGGCCACAATGAGTTTGACACCAAAGGCACCCACCAGGACGCCAGCTAGTTTGCTAAACAGGGCCGTGTGGCGGGCATAAGTCGCTTGAACGCGAGGGTGGGAAAAAGCCAGCGCCAAAAAAAGGTGCCAGACCAGCGCGTTGAAGTAAACCAGGGCAATGGCACTGGCCACCAGGGCCAGGCTCGCATTGGCGGGCAAGGCGGTGGCAAACACGCTGCCGAAGAACAATGCGGTTTTGGGGTTCAGGATGTTGGTGATGAAACCGAGCCGAAACGCCGCCCCATGGGACAGCTCGACATTTGCTGTGCTGCTGGTCTTGCCTTGTGCGCGCCAAAGTTTGTAGCCCAGGTGGCAGAGGTAAACACCTCCGGCCAGCTGCAAGGCCTGGCGCCAAGCCGGGTGTGCGTTAAAGACCAAGCCAATCCCGAGGATGGCCAAGCTGGCCCAGGTGAAGGTAACCGTGGTGACGCCCAAGGCCGCGATACACGCGGTGCCGCGCTGGCCACTGGCCGCCAGCTGGCCTACCAGCAAAAAGTTGGCGCCCGGCAACAGCAATACCAGCCAGTGAAGAAAACCGATGGTGAGAAGGGTGCTGAGCATGTGTTGGATCTGCGAGGTCAGTGATACAACCATTATCCGAGTGAAGCTTGACGCCTGCGTCAGGCAGCTAACTTGTTGCCCAATCAAGCGTTCGTGATGGACCTAGCTCTATTGACGAGGGGGCTCGACGAAACGCAGCGCATCGACCACGCGTGAGAATGCTGGGGACGGTTGTCGGCGGCTGGGATAGTAGAGGTAGTAGCCCTCAAATGGGGCGCACCAGTCTTGCAGCACGCGAACCAGCCGCCCCTCCTCGATGTGGGGGGAGAATTCCTCTTCTGGAAGGAAGGCGATGCCCAGTCCTTCCAGCGCCGCAAGCACGATGTGGGGCGTGCTGTTGAGGGCGATTTGGCCGTCCACGCGCACATTCAGTTTTTCTTTTCGGCGCTCAAACTCCCACACGTACAAGCCACCATGGGTTGGAAATCGCATGTTGATACATCGGTGTGCCACCAGCTCTCGAGGTGTTTTGGGTACCGGCTTGTTGGCGAAATACGCTGGCGACGCCACGGCGGCCATGCGCAGTTTGGGGCCGATCGGTACCGCGATCATGTCCTTGTCGATGGTGTCGCCCAGGCGCACACCAGCGTCGAAGCGATCTGCCACGATGTCTCTGAAGCCGTAGTTGATGTCGAACTCGACCTTGATGTCGGGGAAGTTTTTCAACAGGGGGGCGATCTTCGGCAGCAGCGTGGTGTGCACGATGTGATCACCGCAGGTGATTCGCACGGTGCCCGCTGGCTTGTCGCGCATCTCCGTCAACACGTCCATTTCCGCTTCGATTTCATCAAAACGGTGGCCGATGGCTTGTAACAAGCGCTCTCCGGGCACTGTGGGGGACACACTGCGCGTCGTGCGTGTGAGCAGCCGGATTTCGAGTTTTTCCTCCAGGCCACTGATTGCTTGACTCAGTGCCGATTGGGTCACACCCAAGAGTGCAGCCGCACGGGTGAAGCTGCCTTCTCGGGCCACCGTGACAAAGTACAAAAGATCGTTGAGGTTTCGTTTCACCATGCCTCATTTTTACATGGCTATTAATTAGCATTACTAATATGCTCATTAAGCATTCATTAGCTAGTCAAGGTGGTCTTCGTTTGCGAAGATACCCGTCATGTCAACCCCACTGGAGATTTCAACATGACCAAACAAACATCCGACCGACGCGAATTTCTGAAAAAAACCGGCACCAGCGTGGCTGCGCTGGGTGTTCTGTCTGTTGCCGGCAGCGCCGCTTTGGCGGCGGACAACAAGTCCGTGCCAGATATGTCCAATGGCGCCAACAACTTTTTCAAGAGCGAAAAAGTGGCGACACACAAGGTGGCTTTTAACAACCAGTACAAGATGAAGGTGGTCGGGAACCTGTTCACACCCAAAGACCTCAACCGCAACGCCAAACATCCGGCGATCATCGTCGGCCACCCGATGGGTGCGGTCAAGGAGCAAAGCTCCAACCTGTATGCACAGAAGCTGGCAGAACAAGGCTTTGTCGCCCTGGCCATCGACCAGTCCTTCTGGGGCGAGAGCGAGGGCCAGACGCGCAACCTGGTCTCGCCTGACATCTACGCCGAAGCCTTCAGCGCGGCGGTGGACTTCCTGGGTACCCAATCGTTTGTGAACAGGGAACGCATCGGTGTTCTTGGCATTTGCGGCAGCGGCAGCTTTGTCATCAGCGCGGCCAAGATCGATCCACGTATGAAGGCCATCGCGACGGTCAGCATGTACGACATGGGCGCAGCCAACCGCAATGCGCTAAACCACTCGTTGACGCTTGAACAACGCAAACAGATCATTGCCGATGCGGCCCAGCAGCGTTATGCCGAGTTCACGGGTGGTGCAACCCAGTACACCGGCGGTACAGACCTGGTATTGAATGAAAAAACACACCCCATTCAACGCGAGTTCTTTGACTTTTACCGCACCCCACGCGGCGAGTTCACACCTGCGGGTGCATTGACTGAAACGACGACGCGCCCCACGCTGACCAGCAACATCAAGTTCATGAACTTTTACCCGTTCAACGACATTGAAACCATCTCGCCCCGCCCGATGATGTTCATCACGGGTGACCAGGCCCACTCCAAGGAGTTCAGCGAAGAGGCTTATCGACTGGCTGGCCCCGCCAAGGAACTGGTGCTTGTGCCCGGTGCGGGCCACGTGGACCTTTATGACCGCGTCAACCTCATCCCTTGGGACAAGCTCAACGCGTTCTACAAGAAGAACCTGGCATAAACGCGACTTTCATGACAGCACAAGCAAGTGGGGCCACCACCGTGGCTGGCCCCGTATGGGGACGATCGGCGGCACAGTCGGCCAAGTGGGGTGGCGTCTTTGCCATGGCGCTGTGTGTCTTTGCACTGATTGCCTCGGAATTCATGCCGGTCAGTCTGCTGACACCCCTGGCGCGCGATTTGCGGGTCAGCGAAGGGCAGGCTGGGCTGGGCATTGCCATCTCTGGCGCGTTCGCGGTGCTCACGAGTCTGTCGATATTGGCGATGGCTGGCAACATGAACCGCAAAACACTGTTGCTGGGGCTGACTGCGCTGATGGCAGTCTCCGGGGCGGTGGTGGCGCTGGCCTCGAACTACCTGATCTACATGGTCGGTCGGGCGCTGATTGGCGTTGTCATTGGTGGATTTTGGTCTCTGTCCGCCGCCACCGCAATGCGGCTGGTGCCGGTCTCTTTGGTCCCGCGCGCCCTGGCCATTTTTAATGGTGGCAACGCGCTGGCGACCGTCATCGCCGCCCCGTTGGGCAGTTACCTGGGTTCGGTCATCGGCTGGCGTGGGGCGTTTTTCTGCCTGGTGCCGGTGGCCTTGATCGCTTTTATCTGGCAGGGGGTCAGCCTGCCTTCCATGCCGACCCAAGCTCGCCCGGCGGGCTCCGGCAACGTCTTCAGACTGTTCGAGCTTCCGGTGCTTGCTGTGGGGATGCTGGCAGCCAGCACCTTCTTCATGGGGCAGTTTGTATTGTTCACTTACTTGCGACCCTTTCTTGAGGCGGTGACCCGTGTGGATGTCGCCACGCTCTCGCTTGTGCTGCTGACGATGGGTGTCGCTGGATTCATTGGCACCACCGCCATTGGCTCCGTCCTGAAATGGAACTTTTATCGCACCTTGATCGGGATTCCGATCCTGATGGCTGTCATCGCGGTGGCACTCAGCCTGTTTGGCAGCCAACTTGCAGTGGTGACTACACTGCTGGGCATCTGGGGATTGGTGGCCACCGCAGCACCGGTGGCCTGGTGGTCCTGGTTGGCAAGCACCTTGCCGCAGGATGCAGAGGCGGGTGGTGGGCTGATGGTTGCCGTGATCCAGTTGGCTATCGCTTTGGGTTCCGCCATCGGTGGTTGGTTGTTCGATGTGAGCGGATACCAGAGCACCTTTGTGGCCAGCGCAGTTCTGCTGTTGCTGGCGGCTTTCCTGACTTTTCTGATCGCGCGTTCGCCCACGCCAAGGCTTGCCTAAGCCACACGCAGAACAAGGATACATGTTTTGACACTCAGCAGCCTTCGCGCCTGCATTGGCCAGCGCCCCTTCGCCAACAAGATCCAACATCCCCGAGCCTGGTGCGAACTGCGGGGCTTTGGCTTGATACTCGGCCTGCTGGTGCTCGGCGGCGCTTGTGACGCCGAGCAGCCACCCGTTCCCAGCCCACGCACTTTGGCTGTCGCACAGGCGGTTGCACCAGCGCTGAACCTGGAGGAATCACGCATGTGGATGACTGTCGGTGAACGTCGCTTTGCCATCACCTTGACCAACCATGCCGCGGCCCGTGCATTTGCCGCGCAGCTGCCGCTGACGCTCAACATGGCAGACCTCAACGGCAATGAAAAACATGCCGAGTTGCCCCAAGCGCTGCCGGTGAGTGCAAGCCGACCGGGAACGATCCACCATGGCGACCTGATGCTGTACGGCTCAAGCACCCTGGTTGTTTTTTATCTGAGCTTCGACACCTCGTATGCCTATACCCGACTGGGCCGGGTGGACGACCCAGAGGGCCTGGCGCAGGCCTTGGGCCAGCGGTCGGTGCGGATCCATTTTTCCAAAAAGTAATTTTTTCCCAAACCAAGGACAACACACCATGACCATCAAAGCCTATGGCGCCCATGCGGCTGACCGAGCTCTTGAACCGATTGACATCACACGGCGCACGCCAGGCGCGCACGATGTGCAGATCGCCATCGCCTACTGCGGCGTGTGCCACTCTGACATCCACCAGGTGCGTTCCGAGTGGGGCGGAACACTTTACCCCTGCGTGCCAGGGCATGAAATCGTGGGCCGGGTCTCCGCCCTGGGTGCACACGTCTCAGGCGTTCAGGTCGGTGATCTGGTGGGTGTTGGTTGCATCGTTGACAGCTGCAAACACTGCGAGGACTGTGACGAAGGCTTGGAGAACTACTGCGACCACATGGTCGGCACCTACAACGCCCCGACCCCGGACGCACCTGGCTACACGCTGGGTGGGTACTCGCAGCAGATCGTCGTGCACGAGCGTTATGTGCTGCGTATCCGTCACCCCGAGGCGCAATTGGCTGCTGTGGCACCGCTGCTGTGTGCTGGCATCACCACCTATTCGCCGTTGCGGCATTGGAAGGTCGGGCCGGGCCAGAAGGTTGGCGTGGTTGGCATCGGCGGCCTGGGGCACATGGGCATCAAACTGGCGCACGCCATGGGTGCACACGTGGTGGCCTTCACCACGTCTGAATCCAAGCGCGAAGCGGCCAAGTTGTTGGGCGCGGATGAGGTGGTCGTCTCGCGCCATGCCGAGGAAATGGCGGCGCATGCCAAGAGCTTTGACTTCATTTTGAACACGGTTGCCGCGCCACATGACCTGGACGCGTTTCTGACCTTGCTCAAGCGAGATGGCACGATGACGCTGGTCGGCGCGCCGGCCACGCCACATCCGTCTCCCAACGTGTTCAACCTGATCATGAAGCGCCGCAGCCTCGCGGGGTCGATGATTGGCGGCATCCCCGAGACGCAGGAGATGCTGGATTTTTGTGCCGAGCATGGCATCGTGTCCGATATCGAGATGATCCAGATGGACGAGATCAACACAGCCTATGAGCGCATGCTCAAAGGCGACGTCAAGTACCGTTTTGTTATCGACTGCGCCAGTCTGGCGTAGTGTTCAACCACCCAGGCCCAAGGACGGCACTGCGCCCGTCCTTGGGCTTTTGCAGATCCCCACGTCTTTGAATGAAAAAAACCAGCTTGCGCCTGTTTCAAGTTTTGGCCCTTGTTGGGGTCTTGGCCGTTGCTGCCATCGCCGCCTATTTGCAGCATCCGTTGTTTGGACACTTGCCCGAGGGTGAGCGGTTGGCACGCACAGCGCGGTCGCCCAACTTTGCCAACGGTGTCTTTGTCAACCAGATTGACTCGCCGCTGAGCACCACCGATCAATCCGAGTTCTCGATGTGGATGGAGAGCCTCTTTGGGCCAGAAGGCCAGCCCCGTCCACCAAGCGCGCTGCCAGTACTCAAAACCGATCTGAAGGCGCTGGATGTCAAAGAGGATCTGGTGATCTGGCTGGGCCACTCGTCCTATTTTGTGCAACTGGGTGGGCAACGCATCTTGATCGACCCGGTGTTCAGCACCAACGCCGCACCGGTGCCGATGGTCAACACGGCCTTCGACGGCACCAGCATCTATACGGCAAACGATATGCCGGAGATTGACCTTCTGCTGATTACCCACGATCACTATGACCATCTGGATTACCCGAGCATCCAGGCGCTGCAGCCCAAGGTCAAGCAGGTGGTGACGGGGTTGGGTGTGGGCGCGCATTTCGAGGCCTGGGGCTACGACAAACGTGCCGTGCAAGAGGCCGACTGGTACGCGACCGTGCATCCGGTGCCGGAACTGCAAATCCAAGTCACCCCGGCGCGGCATTTTTCTGGACGCTCGTTCACCCGCGACAAATCCTTATGGGTTGGCTTTGCACTGGTGTCACCGCAGCGCCGCATCTTCTTCAGCGGCGATTCAGGCTACGCGCCGCACTTTGCCGAGATTGGGCGGCGCTTGGGTCCGTTCGACTGGGTGGCGTTGGACGCTGGGCAATACGATCCGCGTTGGGCCAATGTCCACATGAACCCTGAGCAGGCCACCCACGCGGCTGACGATCTGCGGGCCAAAGCGTTGACACCCGGACACGTCGGGCGTTTCTCGATCTCGCCCCATGACTGGGATGAGCCGTTCAAACGTATCACTGCCGCGAGCCAAGGGCGCAGCTACGCCTTGTGGACACCAGAAATCGGCCGCCCTATCTACCTGGATGGCCGGGCGCAGAGATTCTCGGCGTGGTGGGAGGCACTCCCGCAGCGCTGACGGCTCGTCTTGTGAGCCCGTAGATTACCTCTCACAAGACGAGAGTGCGCCCTCCAGCGCTTGAAAGCACCAACAAGGCCCCCATGTGTGAAGCAATTCACTTTGTTTGGAGTGCGCCATGCGTATCGAAAAATTCACCACCAAGTTTCAAGAGGCCCTGGCCGATGCGCAGTCGCTGGCTTTGGCCAATGACCATGCCTACATCGAACCGGCGCACCTGCTGGTGGCGATGATCAAGCAGGACGACGGGCCCAAGGCGCTGTTGCAGCGCGCTGGCGTCAATGTGCCAGGCTTGCTCGCCGGTGCAGAGTTGGCGGTTAAACGGCTGCCGCAGGTCACCGGGCAGGATCAGGTGCAGGGTGGCCCCGAGCTGGGCAAGATCCTGCAGGCTACTGAGAAAGAGGCGATCAAACGCAACGACCAGTTTGTCGCGAGTGAGTTGTTCCTGCTGGCCCTCAGTGATGCCAAAAGCACATTGGGCGACTTGGCGCGCAGCAACGGGCTGACTCGCAAGAGCCTGGAGAGTGCTATCGACACGGTGCGTGGTGGTCAGAATGTGGACAGTGCGGATGCCGAAGACCAGCGTGAATCCCTCAAAAAATACTGCATTGACCTGACCGAGCGCGCCAGAGCGGGCAAGCTCGACCCGGTGATTGGCCGCGACGACGAGATCCGCCGCGCCATCCAGGTGTTGCAACGCCGCACCAAGAACAACCCGGTGCTGATTGGTGAGCCGGGCGTCGGCAAAACCGCGATTGTGGAAGGCCTGGCGCAGCGCATTGTGGCCGGTGAGGTACCCGATTCACTCAAGGGCAAACGGGTGCTGAGTCTGGACATGGCGTCCTTGCTGGCTGGTGCCAAGTTCCGTGGGGAATTTGAAGAGCGCCTGAAAAACGTGCTCAAAGACCTGGCCAAGGACGAAGGCCAGACCATCGTTTTTATCGACGAGTTGCACACCATGGTGGGTGCGGGCAAGGCCGAAGGCGCCATGGACGCGGGCAACATGCTCAAACCCGCGCTGGCACGTGGTGAACTGCACTGCGTGGGCGCCACCACGCTGGACGAGTACCGCAAATACATCGAAAAAGACGCCGCACTGGAGCGCCGGTTCCAGAAGATACTGGTGGGTGAACCCACGGTGGAGGCCACCATTGCCATCTTGCGTGGTCTGAAAGAGCGCTACGAAGTGCACCATGGTGTGCAGATCACCGACCCGGCCATCGTGGCTGCGGCTGAGCTGAGCCACCGTTACATCACCGACCGTTTCCTGCCCGACAAGGCGATTGACCTGATCGACGAGGCCGCTTCCAAAATCAAGATCGAGCTCGATTCCAAGCCCGAGGTCATGGACAAAAAAGACCGCCGCCTGATTCAGTTGCAGATTGAGCGCGAGGCCGTGAAGCGCGAAAAAGACGAAGCCTCGCAAAAACGCCTGGAGTTGATCAACGACGAGATCACCGCGTTGCAAAAAGAAATTGCCGACCTAGACGAGCTCTGGAAAGCTGAAAAAGCCCAGGCCCAGGGCGCCAAAACCATCATGCAAGAGGTGGAAAAAGTGCGCGCCCAGATCAAGGCACTGACCGACAAGGGTGACTACAACAAGGCTGGTGAGCTGCAGTACGGCAAGTTGCCCGATCTGGAGAAAAAGCTCAAGGCCGCTCAGGACAAAGAAGCTGGCAAGGCCCAATCTGCCAAAGACGGTGGAGGGGCGCAACTGCTGCGCACCATGGTCGGCGCCGAGGAAATCGCCGAGGTGGTCAGCCGCGCCACCGGCATCCCGGTGAGCAAAATGATGCAGGGTGAGCGCGACAAGCTGTTGCAGATGGAGACCAAGTTGCACCAGCGCGTGATCGGACAGGACGAAGCGATTGGCGCCGTGGCTAACGCCATCCGCCGTTCACGCTCTGGCCTGAGCGACCCGAACCGGCCCACTGGCTCATTCCTGTTCCTGGGCCCGACGGGTGTTGGCAAGACCGAGCTGTGCAAGGCACTGGCGGGCTTTTTGTTTGACTCTGAGGACCACCTGATCCGGGTTGACATGAGTGAGTTCATGGAAAAACACAGCGTGGCCCGCCTGATTGGTGCGCCTCCGGGTTATGTCGGTTACGAAGAAGGTGGTTACCTGACCGAAGCCGTGCGCCGCAAACCCTACAGCGTGCTGCTGCTCGACGAGGTGGAAAAGGCTCACCCGGATGTGTTCAACGTGTTGCTGCAGGTGCTGGACGATGGCCGCCTGACCGACGGTCAGGGCCGCACTGTGGACTTCAAAAACACGGTGATTGTGATGACCAGCAACATCGGCTCACAAATGATCCAGACCATGGTTGGCTTGCCCTATGAGGATGTGAAAGACGCGGTGACGGATGAGCTGAAAAACCACTTCCGCCCCGAGTTTTTGAACCGCATTGACGAGACCGTGGTGTTCCACAGTCTGGACGCCCAACACATTGCCGACATTGCCAAGATCCAGTTGGCGGTGCTCACGGCACGGCTGGCGCACATGGAGCTGGGTCTGCAGGTCAGCGACGCGGCGGTGGCCGAGTTGGCCAAGGTCGGCTTCGACCCGGTGTTTGGCGCGCGTCCGCTCAAACGCGCGATCCAGCAGCGTATTGAAAACCCGCTGTCCAAGTTGTTGCTGGAAGGCAAGTTTTTGCCCAAGGCGACCATTCATGTCGATGTGGACCCGATCCAAGCGCCAGGGCAGTTCAGTTTTGCCCCCGATGCCGCGGCCTGACTGCGGTCGGGATATATGAAAAATAGGCTACTAGCCCTTATTAAATAAGGGCTAGTAGCTCTTGATTTTATAGTTTGATAGCGTCACACCGGGGCGACGGGCGCTTTGCTGCGGCGCCTGGGGCTGGCGAGTTTGAGACGTTTGGCTTTGGCGGGTGTTGCAGGTCGTCCACGCGGTGCGGGCGCCACCTCGGTTGCCACCAACACCTGCTGCGCCTTGGCATAAAACTTTTTGCGATCCTCCATCCCGTTGTAACCCCCGTTGATGGCCAGGCTGATGTATTCCAACGGTGATACATCGATGATCTTGCCCCGATATTTTTTCTTGAGCACATCGCTATCAGCATGGTTGGCGATGTCGTTGAGGCCACGTGTGCGCCAGTATTCGCAGGCGCTCCAGACAGCGTACTCGGGCTGCTCCAGCAGTGCCGGGTTGTTGATGAACAGGTCGCGGCGGCCCTTTTTGATGCCCAGTTGCAGGTAGTTGGCACGCCCGGTGGTCTGGAAAATGCCGCGCCCTTTGAAGCGCACACCGTCACCGGGCTGGGTGTTGCCCAGGTCGGCCCGGCCCTCGTAGGCGCGGCCTGAGGCGTATTCGCGCAGCGTCACAAAATGGTCCGTCTCGTGGCAGGCCTGCGCCAGAAACTGGCAAAACTCCTGAGGTGTGTCGATCTCGTACTGTGGGCACAACTGGTTGAGCCAGTCGGCCAGCGCGGCCATCAGGTTGGTGCGGCGCCCGGCAATGGCGGCGAGGTGTTGGGCGGTGATGGTGATCGACATGGGCTCTCCTCATCGCCGCGCGTGCGGCTGTGGGTTAAGACGTCATCCTGAGTGCCAGGTGGTTTTATACATCGGTGACGGGGGTCTTGAACATCAGGAAAAGTCCGTTGTCTTCGGCGGCCACATGTTGGGCCAGCTCGGCCAAAAAGGCTTGCCAACCGGTTCTGAGGGCGTTCAACGTGGCCTGGTGGTCGGGTGGCACCTGCAGCGCGGCCAGGCGTGCGGTCATCTGCGGCGTGTGCTGGCTGTGGCGCGCGTGCTCTTGCTCCATGTCGCCGATCAGCAGGCCAATCAGGGTGTTGCCGCCTTGTTCCATCATCGGGAACAGGCGCATTTCCTCCTTGAACATGTGCGCCTCCAGGTCCAGCATCAAAGCCTGCAACTCGTCAGCAAATGACGGCGCGGCCCCCGTGGCGGGCAGCTGGCGCGCCAGGTTGATCAGGGCCGGCAGGTCACGGCGATGGCCTTCGTGGAATTCGCTGAGGATGTGTTTTATCAGCGCGGCGCTGCTGCTGTCGGGTTGGGGTGGCATGAAAAAACTCGCTTGAAAAGCTGTGCCAATGCGGCAACAGTTCCGAGTCTAGCCAGCAGCTGGGTGCCCGGGCTGGCCAGTCTGGGTCACTGGGTTTGTCCCTAAAATCAAACGTCATCCACCCGCCGCCTGCTGCAACCAGGCCACCGTGCCATGCCACAAGACGAGATCAGCTTCACCGATTTGATGGCGTCATCGATGCACGACATGAAAAATTCGGTGAATGTGCAGGTGCATGCGCTGGAGCAGTTGGCGCAGGACGCCAAAGCACGTGGTGATCTGGATACTTGCAACAGCCTGGTGGGGGTGATGGCGCAGGCACACCGGGTCAACGCCAACCTGATCCAACTGCTCAGTTTGTACAAGTTTGGCAAATCCACCTACCCGCTGGACATTCGCGAGTTGTCGGTGGCAGAGCTGATCAACGAGGCGGTGCTTCACATCCGCTCGGTGCTGGCGTTCAAGGGCATCCGTCTGACGGTGGACTGCCCGGCTCAGCTGGACTGGTACTTTGACCGTGACCTGATGACCGGTGTGTTACTCAACGCGCTCAACAACGCCTGCCACTACACCCGCGACAACATCCGTGTGGCCGCTGATGTGGCCGATGGCCAACTGACCTTGCGCCTCGAAGACAACGGCCCCGGTTACCCGGCGTCCATGCTCAGCCACGACGCGGTGGCAGCCCCCAAAGGCGTCAATTTTTTCAACGGCAGCACCGGCCTGGGTTTTTACTTCTCGGCCCAGGTCGCGCACCTGCACCAGAACCAGGGTCGGCACGGCACGCTGCGCATCGAGAACGGTGGCGTGTATGGAGGCGGGTGTTTTGTCGTGACCCTGCCCTGAACCGGCACGCGTTGAAAGATATCCATGGCGCTATCGCTGCAGCAAGCCAACACCCTGATCGTTGACGATTTCCAGAGTATGCGCACCATGCTGCGCGACTTTGTCAAGTCGATGGGCATGACCCGGGTCGACACCGCCTGCCATGGCCGGGACGCTATCAGCCACCTGATGAGCAGCAAATACGACATCGTCATCTGTGACTATAACCTGGGCCCGGGGGCGAACGGCCAGCAGGTGCTGGAAGAGGCCCGCACACGGGGTCTGATTGGTGTCTCCACCATCTGGGTCATTGTCACCGCCGAAAAAACCGCCGAGATGGTGATGGGGGCGGCCGAGATCAAACCCGACGATTACCTGCTCAAACCGATCAACCAGGCGCTGTTGCAAAGCCGCCTGGAAAAACTCATGGCGCGTAAACAGTCGCTTGGTGGTATCGAGGCAGCCATCCGTGCCAAGGATTTTGTCGCGGCGCTGGCCCAGTGTGACCAGTTGGTCAGCAGCCAGGCCACCCCTGTGCATGAGGTGCTGCGCATCAAGAGTGACCTGCTGCTGACTCTGGGTGACTTTGATGCCGCACGCTCGGTCTACGAGTGGGTGCTGGCACAGCGCAACCTGGCCTGGGCCGCCACCGGGCTGGGCAAGCTGCAGTTCTACACCGGTGACTTGGCCGGTGCCGTCGCCCTGTTTCAGCAGGTGCTGGTTGACAACCCGATGTACATCGAAGCAGCGGACTGGCTGGCCAAAACCCATGAGGCCATGGGTGACACCCGACAGGCGCAGCAGGTGCTGCTGGAGGCGGTCAAGCTCTCGCCCAACTCACCGGTGCGGCAACACAACCTGGGTGACACCGCCTTGAAGAATGGTGAACTGGATCTGGCTCAGGCGGCTTTTGAGAAAAACATCAAGATCAGTGAACACTCGAGCCAGAAAAACGCGACGGTGTATGCCAAGCTGGCCGACGTGCTGCTCGACAAAGGTGAGTCACAAGAGGCGCTGAATGTGCTCAAGCGCAGCAAGACCGATTTCCGTTACAACCCGGTGGCGTCCCTGCAGACCGCTGTGACCGAGAGCCGCATCTACCAGAAGATCGGGCAGGCCGACAAGGCCCAGGCTGCCATGCAGGCCGCCGAGAAGCTGGTGACCCAGCTGGACGGCAAACTCAGCCCGGAACTGATGCTGGACATGGCCCGCTCCCACCTGAAACTGGGGCAACTCGACAAGGCCTGCCAGTTGCTGGGTGAGGTGATCAAGAACAACCATGAAAACGCCCAGCTCTCGCGTGCGGTGGCAAGCCTGTTTGAGGCCGAGCAACTGGCCGATGTCGGCCAGGCCCTGATCCAGAGCGCACGCCAGGAAGTCATTGACATCAACAACCAGGGGGTGATGCTGGCCAAGCAGGGGCAGTTCCAGCAAGGGGCCAAGTTATTGCGCGAGGCCCTGGCCAAACTGCCGAGCAGCGAGGTGATGCTCCTCAACCTGTGTGGCCTGCTGATTGCCCAGATGCGCCAGGCTGGTTATGACGGCACCCTGGCGGCCGAGGCCCGCGAGCTGCTGGCCCGGGTGCGCGAGATCAACCCTGGCAACAAGAAGTTTTACAGCTATTCACTGATGCTGGCGCGCCTGCAACGGGCCTGAGGGGCTTCGCCTGAGCGCGGGTGCTTGGTTCGGTGATGCCGATAACATCGCCGCATGACCTCTGCCACCCACACGCTCCCCACCCCCGTCCCCCTGCAACAAGACGCTGCCATCATTGGCCTGGTTGGGCTGGCCCACGCGGCCTCGCACTTTGGCCATCTCTTGCTGGTGCCACTGTTTCCGGTGTTCATGACCGAGTTTGGCCTGAGTTTTTCGCAGCTGGGGCTGCTGACGAGCACGTTTTTTGTGGTTTCCGGTGTGGGTCAGGCCTCGGCCGGATTTGTGGTGGACAAGCTTGGTGCCCGGCCAATGTTGTTTGCGGCGCTGGGCCTGTTTGTGCTGGCCTGCCTGGTGGCGTCGCAGGCCACCGGTTACAGCAGCTTGTTGGTGGTGGCGGCGATGGCTGGGCTGGCCAATGCCACCTTTCACCCGGTGGACTTCACGATACTGAACCAGCGTGTCTCAGCGTCCCGGCTGGGCCACGCCTTCAGTGCCCATGGCCTCACCGGTAACCTGGGCTGGGCGCTGGCACCGGTGTTTTTTGTCACCCTCAACAGCCTGTACAGCTGGCGCAGTGCCTACCTGGTGGCAGCGATCATGTACCTGGCCATCATCACCTTGTTGCTGTTCAACCGCGACAAACTCAGCACCCAGGCGGCTGTGCACGCGGCTGACACACCGGCCGAGCACAGCCTGGCCTTCATGAAGCTGCCGGTGGTGTGGTGGTGTTTTGCCTTCTTTTTGCTCTCAACCATGACGCTGGCGGTGGTGCAGAACTTTTCGGTGTCGATTTTGAAGGCGCTGCATGGCATCAGTTTCGAGACCGCCACTTACACCCTCACCGCGTACATGTTGTGTGGTGCGCTGGGCACCTTTGTGGGGGGCTTTGTGGCGGCTAATGCGCGCCAGAGTGATCGGGTGGTGGCCTTGTCCATGTCGGCGGCGGCGGTCTTGCTCGGGCTGTGTGGCACCGGCCTGTTTGGTCCGACGCTGAGCATGGTGGTGCTGGCCAGCACCGGTTTTGCGGTGGGGGTGGGTGGCCCCTCGCGCGACATGATGATCAAAAAAGCCACACCCAAAGGCGCCACCGGCCGGGTCTATGGCCTGGTTTATTCGGGGCTGGACACCGGTTTTGCGATCTCGCCGCTGGTGTTTGGTGCCTTCATGGACCGGGGTTGGTATGGCGCCACGTTGCTGGGGGCGGCCGCTGTGTTGCTGCTCAGTGTGGTGGCCGCGTTGGGGGTGGGGCAGCGGACTCAGGCGCGGGCCTGAGTCGGCGTCGAGCGCGTCTGCGGGGCCTCGGGCAGGCCGGATTTGGCAGGACAATATTGCGATGAATTCAAGCACTTCCCCCCACCTTGCCGGGCACCTGCTGGTGCGTTGTCTGATTGAACAGGGCGTGACCCACGCCTTTGGTGTGCCGGGCGAGAGTTTTCTGGCGGTGCTCGACGGTTTTTACCAGTACCGCGAGCAGATCCAGTTTGTCATCAACCGACAGGAGGGCGGCGCGGCTTTCATGGCCGAGGCCCATGGCAAGTTAACACGCCGCCCCGGCGTCTGTTTTGTCACCCGGGGGCCGGGTGCCACCAATGCCTCCATCGGCGTGCACACCGCCTACCAGGACGGCACACCGATGGTGCTGTTTGTGGGCGATGTGGCCAGCGACACGCGTGACCGCGAGGCGTTTCAGGAGCTCAACTACCTGAGTTTTTTTGGCCCCTCGACCCGGGGTTTGGCCAAGCTGGTGGAGCGTATTGACGACGCCCGACGCATCCCCGAATACGTGGCGCGTGCTTTTGCCACCGCCATGAATGGCCGCCCGGGCCCGGTGGTGCTGGTGCTGCCGGAAGACATGTTGGCCCAGGTGATGGCGCCCGAGGCTGGGCTGTCGCAGGTGATGCCGCGTGTGGCCGCTGTTGAGGCTGATATGGGCTCCAAGCCCTTGTTGTTGCTGGGTGAGATGCTCTTAAAAGCAAAGCGGCCACTGGTCATTGCTGGTGGCAGCGGCTGGTCAACCGAAGCGGCGCAGGCGCTGCAGCATTTTGCTGAACACTGGCAGCTGCCGGTGGGCAATGCGTTCCGGTTTCAGGACACCTTTGACAACCACCACCCGCTGTATGCGGGGGATGTGGGCCTGGGCATCAACCCCCGGCTGGCCCAACGCATCCAGGACAGCGACCTGATCCTGGCCATCGGCGCGCGTCTGGGTGAGATCACCAGCGGTGGCTACACCCTGATCCAGTCGCCCCGGCCCAAACAAACGTTGGTGCACATCCATGCCAGTGCCGAAGAGCTCAACCGGGTGTTCCAGGCCGACCTGGCCATCCAGGCCAGCGTGACCAGCGCTGCCGCCGCGCTGAAAGACTTGCCCGCGCCCGCTGAGCTGCCTTGGGCCAGCTGGGCAACCGACAGCCACGCCGACTACCTGGCCAATCTGCAACCCAGCCACATCGCCGACTTGCCGCAGGACAGCGCTCAGGGGCTGGTCAACATGCCGAGAATCATCGCGGTGTTGCAACAGCATCTGCCGCAGGATGCGGTGTTGACCAATGGCGCGGGCAACTTTGCCAGCTGGTTACACCGTTACTTCCGCTTCCATGGTCTGGCCAAGGGCCACAAGACCCAGCTGGCCCCCACCAACGGCGCCATGGGGTATGGCGTGCCTGCCGGTATTGCCGCAGCCATCACCACCGGGCGCACCGCCTTCACCATCGCCGGTGATGGCGACTTTTTGATGAACGGGCAGGAACTGGCCACAGCCGTGCAACACGGTGCCAAAAGCATCATCCTGCTGCTCAACAACGGCATGTTTGGCACCATTCGCATGCACCAGGAGCGCGAGTACCCGCAGCGGGTGGCTGGCACACCCCTGGCCAACCCGGACTTCTGTGCACTGGCCCAGGCCTATGGCTACGCCAGTGTGTGTATCGACCGCACCGAAGACTTTGAGGAAGAGTTGCTGGCGGCGCTGGCGCGGCCACAAGGCACGCTGATTGAGCTGCGACTCGACCCGCAGGCCATCAGCACCCGGGGCTCACTCAACAGCATCACCCAGAGCGCGCTGGCACGCCAGCAAGGGTGATTCAACAGCTCTTGATAGAGTAGCTGTTGGACCTTGTTATATAAGGGCTAGAGGCATATTTGATCACTATTTGTTGGGGCCAGCGGGCGGCGTGTGGGCCCGGCTTGGGTGAGACTGCTGGACGGCCATGGGCCCGGGTAGCGACCGCCGTGTTTGGCGCTCACGATCCATGGTCATTGCCGTTCCTGACAGCTTGCGCCAAGCTGCGAAGACTATACTTTCCGTAGTGGAGTTACTTCAACCAGTCAATTGGGAACCTATGCCCGCCCTGGGCAGCCAGCGTTTGGTACAGACGCTTATCGGTAGCGCACCCACCGTCCACCCAACAAGACGGCGCTTGCCCAACAAGGAGCGGCTCATCTGCCGTTGTGGGCTCCTATGAAGGTGTATGAAAGCGAAGGCGCCAGAACTTTTGGTGACTTTCCAGATTTGTCGCCGCAGGCCATGGGTGAAGCGCTGGCCAACTTGCGCCTGCATCAGATCGAGCTGGAGATGCAAAACGACGAGTTGCGCCGCACGCAGGCGGCACTCGACACCGCCAACTCCCGCTACTTCGACTTTTACGACCTGGCACCTGTGGGGTATCTCACCGTCAGCCAGCAGGCGGTGATCCTGCAGGCCAACCTGAGCACGGCGCAGCTTTTGGGTGTGCCGCGTGCCACCTTGATTGGCAAGCTGCTGCCCAGCTACATCTTCTCCTCGGATGCAGACGCGTATTACCTGTTGTGCAAACAGGTTTTTGCCAGCCAGGGCGTGCAGGCCACGACGGAGTTGCGCATGCAACAAGCGGATGGCAGCTTGTTGTGGGTGAGTGTGCAAGCCATCGCGGTCGCGGGTGATGCGGGTGCGCCAGTGCTGCGTTTGGTGTTAAGCGACATCACGCGCCGCCGCCAGCTGGAACAGCTGGCCAAAGAAGCGAGTGAGGACAAGTTCAGGCTGGTGGCTGACAACACCTTGGATGGTATTTTGATTGTTGGTGCGGATGACCGCATTGAGTATGTGTCGCCAGCCTATGTTCAGCAGCTGGGTTACCACGATGTTGATGAGTTCAACGCGCTTGTTGCATCCGTTTTTGCCCTGGTTCATCCGCGTGACCAGTATGCGCTGCGCACCGAAATGGACCGGGCCACCGCGTCAAACGCCCGTGATCAGTTGTTTTCCTACCGGATTCAACACCGGCTGGGGCACTACCTGTGGCGTGAAAGCAGTGCCAAGTACCAATACGATGAGGCCGGCCGTCTGCTGAGAACCTGCTTTGTTGTCCGCGACATCACCCAGCGCCGCCAAGTGGAAGAAGTTCTGCGTATTGCGGCGGCCGCGTTTGAGACGATGGACGCCATTCTGATCACCGATACCCGCTCGGTGATCAGAATGGTCAACCCGGCTTTCACCAAAAGCACCGGTTACACGGCCGACGAGGCGGTGGGCCAGACCCCACGTTTTTTGCGTTCGGGGCGCCACAACGATGACTACTTTCACCAGTTGTGGGACACCGTGTGTGGCACCGGCCGCTGGCAGGGTGAAATCTGGGATCGCCACAAGGACGGCGCCATCGTCCTGAAATGGCTGAGCATCACGGCGGTCAAGGGTGTGGATGGGGATGTCAGCCACTATGTGTGTTCTTACTTTGACCTGAGCGAGCGCAAACGCGCCGAGGCGGCTTGGCTGGACATGAACCACAACCTGGCCCAGTCGCGTCAGCAATTGCGTCAATTGGTTGCATCCAATGAGGCCCGGCTGGAGCAAGAAAAAAGGCACATTGCGCGTGAGGTGCATGACGAGCTGGGGCAGGTGTTGACGGCGCTGCGCATGGATCTGTCACTCGCGATCATCCGCCACAGCAGTTCTGTGCCAGCGTTGGAGGCCGAACTCACGGGTATGAAAAAATTGGTGGACCGGGCCATCCTGGGGGTGCGCGCGGTGGCGACCAGTCTGCGCCCGGTGGCGCTGGACATGGGTTTGGTGCCCTCGATTGCCTGGTTGTGCCAGGAGTTTGCCCGGCATGGCGATGTGGCATGCACATTGGAAGCACCCGATGCGTCCGTAGAGATGGAGGCCAACCGCAATGTGGTGATTTTTCGCATCGTGCAGGAGTCACTCACCAACATCCGCAAATATGCCCAGGCCAGCCTGGTGACGGTCAGCTTGCTGCGCCGTGGTGTGGACCTGCTGCTGGAGATCCGCGACAACGGGCTGGGTTTTGACCCGGCAGCGGTGGCCCGGCGTGGCTCCCTGGGCCTGGTGGGGATACGTGAGCGGGTGATTTCGCTGGGCGGTCAGATCGACATCAACAGCGCCCCCGAGCAGGGTACGACGATTGCAGTGGTGATCCCGCTTGAGCAGGTGCTGGCCAAGGAGTTGAAATGATCCGGCTGCTGATTGCCGACGACCATGCGGTTGTGCGTGCCGGGTTGCGGCAGCTTTTGACGCTGGCGCCGGACATTCAGGTGGTGGCTGAGGCTGTCTGCGGCGCCGAGGTGTTGACCTGCCTGCGCCACAACTCGGTGGACTTGTTGCTGCTCGACATCAACATGCCCGGCATCAGCGGCGCCGATTTGGTGGCGCGGGTCAAGGCGCACTGGCCTCAGGTGCCGATCCTGGTGTTCAGCATGCACAACGAGGCCCAGGTGGCGGTGCGTATGCTCAGGGCGGGTGTGGGTGGTTACATCAGCAAAGACTGCGAGCCAGACTGCTTGCTGAAGGCAGTCCGCAAAGTGGCTGCGCACGGCAACTACCTGGCGCCCGATCTGGCCGAAAAAATTGCGTTTGAGGTCACCAGCAGCAGCGCGTCTGCGCCCCACACCTTGTTGTCGCAGCGTGAGGCCGAGGTGTTTCGACTGCTGATACAAGGCTTTGGTGTGACCGACATCGCTGCGCAGCTGGCCATCAGTGGCAAAACCGTCAGCTCCCACAAGGCACGTTTGCTGGAGAAGCTGAACCTGTCCAACATGGCTGACGTGATGCGTTACGCCATGGAGCACAAACTGCTGGGCTGACACCCCACCTAGCCAGCTCAGGCCAGTTCACGGCAAGCCTGACTGAAGGTGATGCTTTGTTTTGCTACTTATAAAGTAGCTATTGGCCCTTTTATTAAAAGGGCTAGAGGTCAAAAAGATATGTGACTGAGGGTGGTCTGGTGGATTGGCTGGACTAGGGCATGCCTTAGGCGCTTGCAGCCTTTGCTGACACACAAATCAGCCGCCACCGATGGCGCAAGCGGGTCGGTTTGTGCACGATCGGACCATGCCCATGGATGTCTTGATTGTTGATGACGCACCAGCGGTTCGCACCAGTTTGCGGGCTGCGCTGGGCTGCATCACCGGTGTGGGCTCGGTTCGTGAGGCGGCCACACTGCAGGCCGCCTTCGACGGTGTCCGCTGTGATCCTCCCGCTTTGCTGATTCTGGATCTGCACCTGCCCGATGGTCGGGGAGACGCCGCTGTGCAAACCCTCAAACAGCTGGCACCCGAGATGCGCATTGCTGTCTTTTCTTTGCATGCAGACGACAGCCACCAGCAGCAGTGCCAAGTTCAAGGTGCTGACTGGTTTTTTGACAAAGCCACACAAGCGGATGCCCTGCTTGAAAGGATGGTGCTGGAAGCACTACACCATCTGTACAACGGGTCCGATTCGAGCAACCCCAACCCTGAGAAAACACCATGAAATTGACGATTGCCCAACGGCTGGGCCTGCTGATTGCGAGTGCGCTGCTAGGTATTCTGGTATTGGTCGCGGTTTTTTTGTACACGGAGCGCAACTTGTTGATGCAGGAGCGTGAGCTGGGCCTGCAGCAAGCGGTGGAAACCGCGCATGGGTTGATCACGCATTACCAGGACTTGTCCACCCAAGGCAACATGCCCGTTGACGAGGCCAAACAGCGGGCCATGGCCGCCCTCAAAGCCCTGCGTTACAGCGGCAAAGAGTACTTTTTTATTCAGGACTACCAGCTCAAGATGGTCATGCATCCGACCAGTCCCAACCTGGATGGGCAGGACGTCTCAGGGCTCAAAGACCCCAGCGGCAAACTGTTCATGCTGGCCTTGAACCAAGTGGCCAAAAACAGTGGCTCGGGCTTTGTGCCTTACATGTGGCCCAAGCCAGGTAGCCAGACGCCGGTGGACAAAATATCCTACGTCAAGGCGTTTGCGCCCTGGGGCTGGGTGATTGGTTCGGGGGTGTATGTGGACAATGTGAATGCAGTGATCCAGGCCCGCGTCATCACCGCATCTGCTGGTGCCGCTGTGCTGGCTGTGTTGCTGCTGCTGGCCAGCCTGCTGATTGCACGTGGACTGCTGCGCCAGCTGGGGGGTGAACCGGATGTAGCGTCTGACATCACCCGGCGCATTGCCGCAGGCGACCTGACCGTGGACATTGCACTCAAAAACGGCGACCAGTCCAGCCTGTTGTACGCACTCAAGAGCATGCGTGATAGCCTGTCGGGCATCGTCGGCCATGTCCGATCCGGCTCAGAAGGGGTGGCCACCGCCAGTGCCGAGATTGCGCAGGGCAACCAGGACTTGTCCTCACGCACCGAATCACAAGCCAGTGCACTGGAGGAAACCGCAGCCAGCATGGAAGAACTCAGCGCCACCGTCAAACAGAATGCGGACAATGCTCACGAGGCCAACCAACTGGCTATGAGCGCCAGCACGGTGGCGGTGCAGGGCGGTGAGGTGGTGGCGCAGGTGGTGCAGACCATGAAGGGCATCAACGACGCCTCTCACAAAATTGCCGACATCATCAGTGTCATTGACGGCATTGCGTTTCAGACCAATATTCTGGCGCTCAATGCGGCGGTGGAGGCGGCCCGAGCGGGTGAGCAGGGCCGTGGTTTTGCGGTGGTGGCGACCGAGGTGCGTGCCCTGGCCGGTCGATCTGCCGCCGCCGCCAAAGAAATCAAGACCTTGATTGGTGACAGCGTGACGCGGGTTGAGCAAGGCAGTCTGCTGGTGGACCAGGCGGGCACCACCATGCAGGAGGTGGTGAGTTCGATCCGCCGTGTCACCAACATCATGGGTGAGATCAGTTCAGCCAGCCGCGAACAAAGCCAGGGTGTCAGCCAGGTTGGTGAAGCGGTCACCCAAATGGACCAGGTGACCCAGCAGAATGCCGCCTTGGTGGAAGAGATGGCCGCAGCAGCCAGCAGCCTGAGGTCGCAAGCCCACGATCTGGTGCAGACGGTGGCGGTGTTCAAACTGCAGCTTGATCCCACCGGGCTGGCGGATGTGACTCCGCCAAACGCCCGCAGGGAAACCAGTGCAAGAAGCCCAAGCCGGGTGCTGCTTGCCGCGCGCTGACAACAGGTGTAGCCCGCGCCCTGCGTTGTTGATCCATGCGTCGAGAAGCCCGTCGGACTGTTTATACCCTTTTTATTGCAGAGTGGCTGCTGTGTGTGGGGCTGCTGCTGAGCCTGGGTGCTTACATCAGCTACGCCAAGTACCTTGACCACAAGCAGCTGGCTTCGAGCGAGCAGGAACGGCTCGCCAACCAGGCTCGTGTGATCGAGAAAAACCTGGCCTCTCAGCTGGTCTCCACCAACCGCGCGCTGGAGGGGTTGCTCAACGATCTGGCCACGGATACCGCTCATCAGCTCAAGGGCCGTGCGCTCAACGAGCGTTTGAAGCTGATGGCCGAGACACTCACCGGCATGTCGCCGCTGCTGATCACCGACGCCCGTGGCCGGGTGACGCATGCCAGCATGGACAGTCTGGTGGGCTTTGATGCCTCCCGGCGTGCCTACTTTCAGACCGCTTTGCGGCAGCGCAGCCAAGGTGTCCTGCATGTGTCGGCGCCTTTTGTCAGCAGCCTGGGCCGGCCATCGATGGCCTTGGTGAGGGACATCCAACAAGCTGATGGCCAATTTGGCGGGGTGGTGGTGGCCGTGGTGGAGTCGACTTTTTCAGCGGTGTTGCTGGAGTCGGTCCGTTTTACCCCAGACACCCAGATTGCGCTGATTCACGGCGACGGCCAGCTCTTTGTCAGTGCACCAGACACCCTGGGCCGAGGCCAAGTGAACTGGGCGCAGCCAGGCAGTTTTTTCAACCAGCACAAAAGCCACGGCTGGGCTTTCAGCGCCTTCACTGGCACAACGGACGCCAGCGGCGAGATCCGACAGCTGGCGTTTCGCATGGTTGAACCATCGCCATTGGCCATGGACAAGGCGCTGGTGGTGATGGTTTCCCGCGATGTGTCTGCCATTTATGCCAACTGGCGACGGGAAACCAGCTTGCTGGCAGGGGCCTTTGGTGGGGTGAGCCTGGCCGTGTTGCTGGCCTTGTACATCCACCAGCGACGCCAACGTGTGTTTAACAAAGTGGCACACCAACGTGAGATGGCTTTGCGCGACAGTGATGCGCGCTTGCAGTCGATTTTTGAGGCGACCCCCGACGCATTGTTAATCAGTGACGAACACGGTCGCATCACCATGGTCAACCAGCAAGTGACCCCCTTGTTGGGGTATGCGATGGCAGAGCTGTTGGGCAAACCGATTGAAGACCTTGTGCCGATGCCTTCCCGTGCGGCTCACCAGAGGTTGCGTGAAGGATTTGGCGCGACCACCCACACACCAGCCAGGGCCGTCAGGAAAACCATCAAAGCCTTGCGCAAAGATGGCAGCGAATGCCATGTGGAGGTCAGCCTGAGCCGGATTGAGACCAACAAAGGCTTGTTTTTTGCAAGCGCCTTACGCGATATATCCGAACGCCAAGCGGCGGACGAAAAAATCAGGAAACTGGCTTTTTATGACCAGCTGACCGGACTGCCCAACCGGACCCTGTTGTTGGACCGCCTCAAACAGGTGATCGCGGCCAGCCACCGCCAAGGCACTTTGGGTGCCATGTTGTTCATTGATTTAGACCATTTCAAAACACTCAATGACACCTTGGGCCACGATGTGGGTGACCTGCAGCTGCAGCAGGCGGCTGGGCGTGTGCTGGGCTGTGTGCGAGACAGTGACACGGTGGCACGCGTCGGGGGTGACGAGTTCGCGGTGATTCTGGCGGGTTTGGGCCAGAGTGAGGTCGAGGCGGTGAAAGACATCGAGTTGGTGTCTGCCAAAATATTGGCAGTTTTGAGCCTGCCCTACCAATTGGGTGAGGTGACACACACGGGTTCTGCCAGCATCGGCGCCACGGTGTTTCTGGGGCAAGCCGCCAGCATCGATGACTTGATGCGCCAGGCTGACCTGGCCATGTACCGCGCCAAGGACATGGGGCGCAATGGGATGCACTTTTTTGATCCGGCGATGGAGACCGTCATGGTTAACCGCGTGGCGATGGAAAAGGATTTGCGCAGTGCGGTGTCGGCTGGGCAGTTTGAGCTGCACTACCAGGCCCAGGTCATGGCACTTGGCCGGGTGACTGGTGCAGAAGTGCTGGTGCGCTGGCGCCATCCGACGCGTGGCATGGTGTCGCCCGCTGACTTCATCCCATTGGCGGAAGAAACCGGTGTGATTTTGCAGCTCGGGCAGTGGGTGCTGGAGACCACCTGTTGCCAGCTGGCCAAGTGGCAGAACTGCTCGGGCCTGGCAGATCTGGTGTTGGCGGTCAACGTCAGCGCCCTGCAGTTGGCACAACCTGATTTTGTGCAACAGGTGATGTCAGTGGTGGAGCGCGCCGGGATCAACCCCCAACACCTGAAACTGGAGCTCACCGAGAGTCTGCTGGTGGGCAACGTCGATGACATCATTGAGAAGATGGCTGTGTTGAAAAGCCAGGGCATTGGCTTTTCCATGGACGATTTTGGCACCGGCTACTCGTCTTTATCCTACCTGGGCCGTTTGCCGCTGGATCAGTTGAAGATTGACCGCTCTTTTGTCAGCGAGGTGTTGACCAACACAAACAGCGCAGGTATTGCCAAAACCATCATTACCCTGGCGCAGGGTTTGGGCTTGAGTGTGATCGCCGAGGGGGTTGAAACCGACGCACAGCGCGCGTTTCTTGCCAGCGCAGGCTGCCATGCTTATCAGGGCTACTTCTTCAGTCGGCCGCTGTTGGTTGAGGACTTTGAAGCCTTGGTATTGAGACCCTAAAGCTCTGGCGCGAGCCCGATCAGGCGAAAAAAAGCCAGCGCGAAGCTGGCTTTTTTGAGTGAGTCGGAAACGACTTACTTGGCCATGTCCACACCGTAGAAGGAGTGGCGGCCAAACGGGCTCAGTTTGAAGCCGATGACTTCCTTGCGCACCGGTTTGATCTGCACCGCGTGGGCGATGGTGAACCAGGGGGCTTGTTCCTTGAAGATCACCTGGGCTTTTTCGTACAGCTTGGTGCGTTCAGCCGGGTTGGACACCACCTTGGCTTTTTGCACCAGGTCTTCAAACGGCTGGTAGCAGAACTTGGCGACGTTGGAGCCATTGTTCTTGGACGCAGCACAGCCCAGCAAGGTGTTCAGGAAGTTGTCCGGGTCACCGTTGTCACCGGTCCAGCCCAACATACCCATCTGGTGTTCACCCGACTGCATGCGCTTGCGGTACTCACCCCATTCAAAGCTCTTGATTTCAGCCTTGATGCCCACCTTGGCCAGGTCGGCTTGCATCAGCTCGGCAATACGCTTGGCGTTCGGGTTGTAGGGGCGTTGCACAGGCATGGCCCACAGGTCGGTGGTGAAGCCGTTGGGCAGGCCAGCAGCGGCCAGCAGCTTCTTGGCTTCGGTCGGGTTGTAGGCGTCGTCCTTGACCGACTTGTTGTAAGACCACTGGGTGGGTGGAATCGGGTTGGTGGCGGGGACACCTGTGCCCAGATACACCGCATCCACAATCGCCTTCTTGTCGATGGCCATGTTCACGGCTTTGCGCACGCGCACATCGTCAAACGGCTTTTTGGTGGTGTTGTAGGCCAGGTAACCGACGTTCAGGCCAGGTTGCTCCATCACGACCACGTTGGGGTCTTTGCGGATGGCGGGCAGGTCAGCCGGATTGGGGTAGGGCATGACATGGCACTCACCCTTTTGCAGCTTGGCCCAACGCACCGACGCATCGGGTGTGATGGAGAAGATCAGGTCATCGATCTTGGCCTTGCCAGCCCAGTATTGCGGGAAGGCTTTGTAACGGATGATGGCGTCTTTCTGGTATTGCACCAGCATGAAGGGGCCGGTACCGACCGGTTCCTGGTCAATCTTTTCGGGGGTGCCGGCCTTGAGCATGGCAATCGCGTATTCCTTGGACTGAACACCTGCGAACTGCATCGCCAGGTTGGACAGGAAGGGTGCTTCAGGCGCATTCAGGGTGATCTTGACGGTGTAGTCGTCCACCTTGTCCACCGATTTCAACAGCTTGGGCATGCCCATGTCGCCAAAATAAGCGTGGTTGGCGCTGGTGACCTTGAAGTAAGGGTCGTTTTCTTTCCACTGGCGCTCGAACATGAACAACACGTCGTCGGCGTTGAAGTCGCGGGTGGGTTTGAAGTTTTTATTGGATTGCCATTTCACACCCTTGCGCAGGTGGAAGGTGTATTCCAGGCCGTCTTTGGACACGTCCCATTTCTCAGCCAGACCAGGTACCACCTTGGTGCCGCCACGCTCGAAATCGACGATGTTGTCGTAGATTTGTTCACTGACGTCAAACGAGGTGCCGGTGGTGTTGATGCTGGGGGCAAAGTTTTCTGGGCTGCCTTCCGAGCAGTACACCAGGGTTTTGGCCGAGACCGGCGACAGTGCCAGCAAGGCTGGCAGCGCCAACGCACACAGTGCGGTTCGCTTCAGCGGGAATTTGGTCAATGTCGTCGTTATGGAAATCGTCATCTTGTGGACTCCTGACAGGTGAATGCTGCCTAAGCAGCGGGTTTGATGAATTGTTCAGCCAGATGACAAGCAACTTTCCTGCCAGCCAGCTCTCTCAGAACCGGACGTTCCGTTTGGCATTGTGCAGTGACGTGAGGGCATCGGGTTGAGAAAACGCAACCGGTAGGGGGATTGAGTGGTGAGGGCAACTCCCCTTTGAGCACAATGCGCTGCTTGGACACCCCAGAGCCCACCATGCCGGGTGTGGAGGCCAGCAGAGCCTGGGTGTAGGGGTGCAAGGGTTGCGCAAAAATGGTGGCCTTGTCACCTTGTTCCATGGCGTGGCCGAGGTACATCACCAGCAGATCGTCGGCAATGTGGCGCACCACCCCGAGATCGTGCGAGATGAACAGGTAAGCCAGGCCGAGTTCACGCTGCAAGTCGGCCAACAGGTTCAGCACCTGGGCCTGGATTGACACGTCCAGCGCCGAGACCGGCTCGTCCGCCACAATCAGTGCGGGTTTGAGCATCAGTGCGCGAGCGATGGCGATACGCTGGCGCTGGCCGCCCGAGAACATGTGCGGGTAACGGTCATAGTGCTCGGGGCGCAAGCCCACCAGGGCCAGCATGGAACGGGCCTGCTCGGCGCGGTGAGCCGGTGACAGGTCGGTGTTGATCTCCAGGGGCGCCTCCAGAATGGCACCAATTTTCTTGCGTGGGTTGAGCGAGCCATAGGGGTTCTGGAACACCAGCTGCACCGTGCGCCGCAGCGCATGGCGCTCTTTGGCACTGGCCGCCATCACATCGACTTGGCCCAGCTTCAGATCACCTGCGGTTGGGGCTTCAATCAGTGACACCATGCGAGCCAACGTTGACTTGCCGCAGCCGGATTCACCCACCACGGCCAGTGTTTTGCCGGCTTGGACGGTGAACGACACACCACTGACCGCTTGCAGCTGATCGGGCGCACGAAACGCGCCGTGGCTGATTTTGTAAACCTGTTTCAGGTCACGCGCGACCACCACCGGCTCGTTGGCCGACGTTGTGGTTTGAGGGGAAAGGGTGGGCTGGCTCATGCTGCCACTCCTTGCACGGTGGGCGCAGTGGCCAGTGGCGTGTGGCAGCGCACCAGCCCGTTTTGCCAATCACGCAACGCGGGGCGTTGCTCGCGGCAGTGGGTATTGGCATACATACAGCGCGGTGCAAACAAACAACCGCTGGGCCGGTCAAACAGACCGGGCACCATGCCGGGGATGGTGGCCAGACGGGTCATGCCATCACTGCGCTCAGGCATGGCGGCCAGCAAGGCGTCGGTGTAGGGGTGTTGCGGGGTTTCAAACATGGCTTGTGCGCTGCGCTCTTCCATGATCTGGCCGGCATACATCACCGCCACACGTTGTGCCATCTCGGACACCACACCCATGTTGTGGGTGATCAGCACCAGCGCCATGTTGCGCTCTTTCTGCAGGTTGCGCAGCAGGTCCAGAATCTGTGCCTGGATGGTCACATCCAGCGCCGTGGTTGGCTCGTCTGCTATCAAAAGTTTGGGGTTGCAGGCAATCGCCATGGCGATCATCACGCGTTGGCTCATGCCGCCTGACAACTGGTGCGGGTAGACCCCCAGGCGGCTCTCGGGCGCCGGGATACCCACTTGCTCAAGCAACTCGATAGAGCGCCTGCGGGCCGCTGCCTTGTCCATGCCCATGTGCAATGTCAAGGTCTCCGCCATCTGAAAACCCACGGTAAAGCAAGGGTTCAGACTGGTGGTGGGGTCTTGAAAAATCATCGCCATGTCTTTGCCGATGAGTCGGCGACGTTCACGGTCGGACAGCTTGAGCAGGTCGTGGCCGTCAAAGACCAGTTTGTCAGCCTTGATCTGGCCCGGGTAGGACACCAGACCCATCAATGCCATCATGGTCACGCTTTTGCCGGAGCCGGACTCACCCACAATGCCCAGCACGTCACCTGCTTCGAGGGACAGGCTCACGCCGTCCACGGCGTGCATGACTGCGGTCTTGGACGGGAACTTGACCGACAGGTTTTGAATTTCCAGAAGTGCCATCTATAACTCTTTCAGCGTTTGAGTTTGGGGTCAAACGCGTCGCGCAGGCCATCACCCAAGAGGTTAAAGGCCAGCACCGTGATCAAAATTGCCAGACCGGGGAAGGTCACCACCCACCAGGCGCGCAACACAAATTCACGCGCATCGGCCAGCATGGTGCCCCACTCGGGTGAGGGCGGTTGTGCACCCAGGCCCAGAAAGCCCAGGGCCGCAGCGTCCAGAATGGCGGTCGAGATGCCCAGCGAAGCCTGCACGATCAGTGGTGCGGTGCAGTTGGGCAACACCTCGCTGAACATCAGCCGCAGGTGACCGGCGCCGTTCATGCGCGCCGCCGTCACATAGTCGCGTGACATTTCGGAGATGACCGCAGCACGGGTGATACGCACGTAATGCGGCAGCACCACAATCGCCACCGCCAGCATCGCGTTCATCAGCCCTGGACCGAGGATGGCCACAATCACAATCGCCAGCAGCAGGCTGGGCAGGGTCAGGATGATGTCCATCAGGCGCATCACCGCGATCTCGAACACGCCACGGAAATAGCCAGCAGTGAGACCCAGCACGGTGCCCAGCGTCACCGACAGTGCCACCACGGCCAGGCCAATGGCCAGAGACAGGCGGGCGCCGTGAATCAGACGCGACAGGATGTCGCGGCCAATCGCATCGGTACCGAGCAGGTGGGCAGTTGAGCCACCTTCTTGCCAGGCCGGTGGCACCAGAAACACGCTGGGGTCGGTGATGTCGGGCGCGTACGGTGCAATCCAAGGCGCAAAGGCGGCCATCAGCAGCACCAGCAGCACAATCACGAGGCCACCCACGGCGCCTTTGTTGGTTGAGAAATAGTCCCAGAATTCGCGCAGGGGATGCTGGGGGGTATGAGAGATAGGTTCGGCAAGCGTCGTCATGGTCATGGGCCTGTTAATGCCGAATGCGTGGGTTGATGATGCCGTAGGTCACATCCACCAGCAGGTTGATGATCATCACCATGCCGCCCAGCAGCAAGATGCCGCCTTGCAGCACGGGGTAGTCACGTCGGCCAATGGCTTCGATCATCCACTTGCCCACGCCGGGCCAGGAAAAAATGGTTTCGGTCAGGATCGCGCCGGTGAACAACACACCGATCTGCAGCCCAATCACAGTGATCACCGGGATCAGCGCATTGCGCAGGGCATGTAAACCCACCACCCGAAGGTTGGACAGGCCCTTGGCACGTGCGGTACGGATGTAGTCCTCACCCAGCACCTCGAGCATGGCCGAGCGGGTCATGCGCGCAATCACTGCCAGCGGGTTGGTGCCCAGCACAACCATCGGCAAAATCAGGTGGGTGACAGCCGACCAGAAAGCGTCCTTGTCGCCAGCCAACCAGGTGTCGATCAGCAGGAAGCCGGTCACCGGCTCAATGAAATACTGCACCGAGATGCGCCCCGACACTGGGGTCAGGTCCAGTTGCACCGAGAACAGCAAAATCAGCAACAAACCCCACCAGAAAATCGGCATCGAATAACCGGTCAGGGACACCCCCATCACGCCGTGGTCGAGAAAAGTGTTGCGTTTGACAGCGGCCAAAATACCTGCCGGAATGCCCACGATGAGGGCAAACAACATGGCGCACACCGCCAGTTCCACCGTGGCCGGGAACAGGGCCAAAAATTCGTCGAGTACCGGGCTGTGGGTGATGATGGAGTTGCCCAGATCACCTTGCAGCACACGGCCGATGTAGATGCCGTACTGCACCATCACCGGTCGGTCCAGACCATAGGCCTTGAGCAACTCGGCGTGACGGGCTGCGTCAATACCTCGTTCCCCGGCCAGGGTTTCAATGGGGTCACCGGGCACCATCCGGATCAGGAAGAACGCTACCAGCGTCATGCCGATGAAGGTCGGGATGATCAGACTGAAGCGGGTTAGCAGGAAACGAAACATCGCAGACTTTGATTTTTATGATGAACCCAACGTCTTGACACGAAGAAAAAGCCGACGTGATGTCGGCTTTTTCATGCTGCCAAGGGGGTTGATTATTTCAGATTTATTTCAGGTGTTTACCGATCAACCCGGCCATTTCAAACATCGTGACCTGGGCCTTGCCAAAAACTTCTTTGAGTTTGGCATCGGCATTGATCAGGCGCTTGTTGACCGCGTCCTGCAATTTTTGCTTCTTGATGTAAACCCACAGCTGTTTGACCACTTCGGTGCGTGGCAGCGGTTTGCCACCCACCACAGCTGCCAAAGCAGAGCTGGGGGTCAGGGCCTTCATGAACGCGGCGTTGACGGTGCGCTTTTTGGCGGGAGCCTTCTTGGCAGCTGTTTTGGGGGCAGCGGCTTTTTTAGCGGGTGCGGCCTTCTTGGCGGGAGCTGCTTTGGCAGGGGCGGCCTTGGCGGCAGCTTTGGCTGGTGCAGCCTTCACGGCTTTGGCGGGTGCTGCCGCTTTGGCAGGGGCCGCTTTTTTGACCGGTGCCGCTGGCACAGCCTTGGTGGCTGCCGCTTTTTTTGCGGGTGCGGCTTTGGGGGCTGGAGCAGCTTTTTTTGCTGGCGCTTTGGTTGCAGTTGCCATGGTGTTTTGTCCTATTGGAAGTTAATCAATCACCAGCAAGAAAAGCTCATCTGCTGGTTGAGCCGGATGCTACTGGAGAAAAACCCCTTTTCCAAGGGGAAAAGCGAGAAATATGGCCTGTTGCTCACGTTTTTTGTAGCGTGAGGCCCCACAGTGGTGCCGTACGGTGGCAAGTGGCCCGTTTGCCGACCTTGCCAGCGTGCGCGCTTCTCTACAATTTTTCATTTTTGAGGGGGATCTCGATGTCTTCAATGCCACTGACTTGTGACCTGTGTGATGCACACAAACAGGCGTCTCCCGAGGTGTTTGCGGTGTTGCCTCCGGTGTTTCGCGACTTTGGTGCGCGCCTGGCTTTTGCTGGGCCGGTGAGCACGGTCAAATGTTTTGAAGACAACTCGCTCGTGAAGGCCGCGGTGGAGAGCCCCGGCTGGATCGACACGCCCGAGGGGCGGGTGGGCAAGGTGCTGGTGGTGGACGGTGCAGGCTCTCTGCGCCGTGCGCTGCTGGGTGGCAATCTGGGGGCAGCGGCTGCACGCCATGGCTGGGCCGGGGTGGTGATCAATGGCTGTGTGCGCGATGTGGCCGAGCTGGCGCAGCTGGACCTGGGTATCCGCGCGCTGGCCTGTGTGCCCATGCCCACCGACAAACACAACCAGGGCTTGAGTGAGGTGCCGGTGCAGATTCAGGGTGTCTGGGTGCGCCCGGGGGACTGGCTGTACGCCGATGCCGACGGCATGGTGGTGAGCGCCACGCCCTTGGGCTGAGCCGGGCTCAGGCGCTGACCGGCGTCGTGCGTCCCGGCAGCGTGGCCAGCACCACACCAGAGAGGCACAGGCCAAACGCCAGCAGCTGCCAGCCACTGAGTGATTCACCCAGCACCAGCACACCCACGGCAGCGGCCGAGATCGGCAGCATCACGGTGAACACCCCGGCCTGCGACGCGGGCACGGTTTTTAAGCCGGTCATCCACAACCACACCGTCCAGACGCTGGCGGCCAGTGCGTAAAACACCAGCAGCAGCCAGATCGGTATCGCCACACCCGAGAAATCAAAGGCCCAGGCCGCGTACAGGCCCATCGGGGTCATCAGTGCAAACCCCCACAGGTTGATCAGCGCGGTGATGCGTTTGGGTGACACGGTGCCGGTGAGTTTTTTGCCAATCACCGCATACGCGGCCTCACATACCACAGCGCCCATCACCAGCAGATTGCCCAGCCACGATGTTTTATGAGCCAAATTGGCATCTGGTCCTTGTATTGCATGGGCAGATAGCTCTGATTTCGAGAGTGAGAACAAGCCGATGCCCAGCGCCGCCAGCACAATCGCCAGCGCCACACGGCGGCTGATGCGCTCACGCAGGAAGACCCAGCTCAGCAGTGCCACCACGGCTGGGATCGCTGCCAAAATGACGCCCGCTGAGACGGCAGTGGTCAGGCTCACGCCAAATAGCATACAGATCGTGAACAAAAAATTGCCCAGGAAGGATTCGAGAAAAATCAGCTTCTTTGTCGTGCGACTCATCGGCGCTTCTGAGGCCGGTTTACGCAGCCAGTGCGGCATGGCCAGCGCACCAATGCCAAAACGCAACCAGGCCAGCAAAAACACCGGTAGCGCCGCCGCCAGCGGTTTGCTCAGCGCCACATAACTGCCCACCAGCGACATGCTCAGGGCCAGGAACACACAGGCCAACCACAGAGGCGGCGCAGCAACAACTTTCAAAGTCATGGGTGCAACTCGTTCACATCAAAGCCCTGGATGATGCCCGAAATAGTGGGTCCATCCGGGGCGCTGGTCAGGCGATGTCAGTGGCCAAACTCCTGCTTGGGCCGGACTTTGTGGAAGCTGATCGGCACACCCTGGATGGCTGCGGCCAGTTCCTGGCGCGACTGCTTGGCCACGGTGGGTTTCATCTTGCCCATGACGTGCATTTCGCAGGGTTTGCAGTCAAAACGCAGGGTGAGTTTCTCCTTGCCGTTGACCAGTTGCAGCGGCTCGGCCTTCACAAAACCCTGCACACCGGTCACGCCCTTGGCCTGTTTGGGGCACAGGCTCAAGGAAAAGCGCACACAGTGTTTGGTGATCATCAGGCTGACTTCGCCCGTCTCCTGCACCGCTTCATAGGCTGGGGCGATCACCTTGACACCGTGTTTGGCATAAAAGGCGCGGGCCGCCCGGTTGAACACATTGGCCAGGTAACTCAAGCTGTCTTCGGGGTAGGGCGCGGGTGGCTCGATGGGCAGGGCACGTGGCAGGCGGGTGAAGGCGGCGGCGCGGGCTGCTTCCAACTGCGCCACTGCGTCGCGGCGCAGGCTGTTGAGCAGGGAGCTGGGCAACACAATGGCCTCAAATCGGCCTCTAGCCCAGGTCACGTCTGTGCTGATAGCTATGAAGTTGGTAGTTCCCAGGCGGCCCAGCTGGCTCCGGACTTGTTCCAGTGTGGCGTCCGAATCCAGCGCCGCTTGCCGCTGCGCTGCGGGAAAGGGCTGCTGCACCGTAGCGCTGTGGCCATCTTCGTCGGTCAGGGTCAGCTGCACGGCTTCAGCTTGTACCTGCAGGTTGATCCAGAGGCCGATGCGCCGGTCGCTCGATTTTTTGTCGAGCTGGCGCAGCCAGTGCACATCGCGGTTGCGGTTGACTTCCAGCCCAGCGCGCAGGTCTTTGAGTGTGTCCAGCGCGTCTTTGGGAAACACCCGCCAGCGCGCTTTCTTGGCGCTGATGAGTTCCGCGCGGTTGATGGCCAAGCCCACCAACTCTTTTTGCAGGTCGTAGTAACACAGGCCGTCGCCGTTGTGCAACTCGGTGTAGCGGCTGCTGAGTTCGAGCTCAACCCAGTTGGGGCCGGTTAACAACACGTGGCCAATCGGCTGGCCTGGATTTTTGGGTGAATCAAAGGCACCGATGTCATCCTGGCGGCCATTAACAAAGTAGTCGGTGAACTCGCGGTTGAAGTTCTGGTTCGGATCGGGGGTGAAACTGAAGGTGGTCTTGCCGCTGCTGGCGCGGGCCAACGGCTGCTCCGAATGTTGACGCTCTTCGATCACCTCATCGAGCAGGGTGCGGTAGTGCGCGGTGATGTTTTTGACATAGGCCATGTCCTTGTAGCGGCCTTCGATCTTGAAGCTGCGCACACCGGCGTCCACCAGCGCGTTGATGTTGTCGCTCTGGTTGTTGTCTTTCATCGAGAGGACGTGTTTGTCATGGGCCACAAAGCGGCCCTTGTCGTCAATTACCTGGTAAGGCAGGCGGCAGGCCTGGCTGCATTCACCGCGGTTGGCGCTGCGCCCGGTGTGGGCAGCACTGATGTAACACTGTCCGCTGTAGGCGACACAAAGTGCGCCGTGCACAAAAAATTCGATGGCGCATCGGCTGGGGTCGGTGGCGGCGCGGATGGCGGCGATTTGTTCGAGCGTCAGCTCACGCGCCAGCACAATTTGCGACAGGCCTGCGTCTTGCAAAAAACGTGCTTTCTCAGGCGTGCGGATGTCGGTCTGGGTGCTGGCGTGCAACTGGATCGGTGGCAGGTCCAGCTCCAGCAGGCCCATGTCCTGGATGATCAGCGCATCCACCCCCGCGTCGTAGAGCTGCCAGTTCAGTTTTCGCGCAGGCTCCAACTCATCGTCACGCAGGATGGTGTTGAGGGTGACAAAAATGCGGCTGTTGAAGTGGTGCGCATGGGCCACCAGACGGGCGATGTCGGCCACCGAGTTGTCGGCGCTGGAGCGTGCCCCAAAGCCCGGGCCACCGATGTAGACGGCATCGGCCCCGTGGTTGACGGCTTCGATGCCAATGGCGGCGTCGCGCGCCGGGGCTAAGAGTTCAAGTTGGTGGGGGAGCAAGGACATGGCCCGAATTATCCCTGCGTAGGCCGGGCTCTGCAGCTTCAGCGGGTGATGGCCCCGGGGCTTGCGCTGGACGGTGCTGCCGCAGCCTAGCGCCAGTGCAGCGAGTCCCGCTCCAACAAGCCGCCTTGGTGGGCGCGCTGCTGAGACGTATACACCTGCGCCTGCAGCCATTCCGGCGCACCGATGTCCTTGAGGGTTTCAGCATTCAGGCCGTCCAGTGCCGTCAAATGGCTCAGTTCCAGTCGGGCGCGCCGCGCTGCCTTCCAGGACGCCCAGAAGCGGCGCACAGCACCCATCCAGCGTGGGATGAGGCTGGGTGTGCTGTCTTGTGGCAAGGCGCGGCAGGCACAGGGCTGGGCGAGGGTGTTCATGAGAATCTCCAGGGTTTGGTTGAAGGTTCTGGTAAGCTTACCTGCCTGATTAGGCGCTGTATATCGATGATTTATGGATTGATTGTTCACTTATGCTTACCAAGACATGTCAAGATTACCGCTGAACATCCTGCCGACCTTTCGTGTGGTGGCGCGCCTGGGCAACCTGCGTGCGGCCGCGCAGGAGTTGCATCTGACCCACAGCGCGGTCAGCCAGCAGATCAAGTTGCTCGAAGAACAGCTGGGTTTTGAGCTGTTTGACCGGCGTGGGCGGCGCATTGTGCTCAATGCCGCAGGCGCCGCTTTGCTGCGTCATGTGGAGCCTGCGCTGGATCGCCTGGATGAAGGTTTGCGTGCCGCCGTGGCCACCGCAAAAGGGGAGGCGCAGCGCATCCGCCTGAGTTTGCTGCCTTCCTTTGCACAGCGCTGGCTGATGCCACGTATGCCGCGCTGGCGGGCCCGTCACCCGGAGATCAACCTGGAGATCCATGCCACGCAACAAATGGTGGATCTGGTGCGTGAGGGCTACCACGTGGCGCTGCGCCAGGGGGCGGGACCGTGGCGTGGTCTGCAGGCGGTACAGCTGATCGATTCACCCCTGATTGCGCTGGGGTCTCCTGCCGCAGCCCTTCGCCTGCAAGGGCGCAGCATCCATGCACTGGCCGAGGAGCCGCTGCTGGGGCGGGCCAGCTGGTGGGAGCGTTGGTTTGCCTTGGGCGGCTACCGGGTGGCGGTCAACCCGGTGGCCACCTTCAACGATGCCGGCTTGATGCTGCAGGCGGTGGAGCAAGACATGGGCATTGGCCTGGCGCGGGAGGTGCTGGCCGCCGACGCCTTGCGTCAGGGGCAACTGGTGCGGCTGTCGCCCTGGGCGTTACCAGATGCCACGGCCTTTGCCTTCTGGTGTGTTTTTCCGCCTGAACTGGACAACTGGCCACCTTTGTTGGCCTTTCGCGCCTGGTTGCAAGAGGAGCTGGCCTTGTCGCTGCAAGGGCTGGGCGACATGGCCGCGCACAGCGACCCGCTGTCTTAGGCTCCCCCAAAAAAACGCGGCCACTCGGGCCGCGTTTTTGGCATCAAAGGCTGTTGCCTTATTCGATGCGTGCTTTGGTGCGCAACTCGTTCTGGTAGTTGGCCAGTTTTTGCTGTTGCAGTTGCTGGGCGATCTGCGGTTTGACTTCCTCAAACTTGGGCAACTGGGCTTCACGCACATCGTCCAGGCGGATGATGTGGTAACCAAACTGTGACTTGACCGGGGTGTCGGTGGTCTTGCCCTTGGCCAGTTTGGTCAGTGCTTCGGCAAATTCGGTCACATAGTTGCCAGCGGGTGCCCAGTCCAGGTCACCACCGTTGACGCCGGAGCCCGGGTCTTTGCTGGCTTTTTTGGCGATGTCTTCAAACTTGCCGCCTTTTTTGAGCTGGGCGATGATGGCCTTGGCTTCGGACTCTTTCTCAACCAGGATGTGGCGGGCACGGTATTCCTTGCCGCTGTTGGCCGCTGCAAACTTGTCGTATTCAGCCTTGATTTCTTCGTCGGTGACGGCGTTGGTTTTCTGGAAGTTGGTGAACAGGTCACGGATCAGGATGGTCTGGCGTGCCAAGTCCATCTGCACCTTGTAGTCTTCGGTGGCGTCCAGGCCTTGTTTCTGGGCTTCCTGGATGAAGATTTCGCGGGCGATGACTTCGTCCTTGATCTGTTTTTCGATGTCCGGCGTGACTTCACGGCCGGAGCGGGCGATTTGCTGGCTCAGGGCCTGGACACGGGCCAGCGGCACGGCTTTGCCATTCACGATCGCCAGGTTCTGGGCGTTCGCCAAGGGAGACAGACCGGCCACCAGGGCAGCCAGTGCAAAACTTGCGACGAGTTTGTTTTTCATGGAAATTTCCTGCGTTTTTTGAATGAAAAGTGTTTGGGGGTTGGACCCGCTTCAGTTGGCGGCGGGTAATTGGGTTTCGATGGCCAGCGCATGCAGGCCCTGGTCGATGAAATCTTGCAGCGCATCATACACAAGCCGATGCCGCGCTACCGGTGTCTTGCCGGTAAATAACTGTGAAGCAATCCGTACACGGAAGTGGCTGCCAAAGCCAGTGCCATTGGCGCCCGCATGGCCGCTGTGTAATGCACTCTCGTCAATCACCTCGAGCGCAGTGGGTTGCAGCCGCTCTTGCAGGCGTTGGGTGATCAGCGCCGCGCTCGCTGTCGGCAGTGGCTGGCTCATGGTGTGGGCTCGCTTTTCTCCTCGGTCAGGTAGCGCGAGATATAAAAGCCCTGGCCCACTAGAAACACCACCGGGAACACATAACCCCAGATCTTGAAGTCGACCCAGGCCTCGGTACTGAAATACGCCGCCACATAACCATTGATGATGGCCATGAAAGCGCTGTAGCCCACCCACAGTCCGTTGAGGCGCATCCACACCGGCTCGGGCAGGCTCAACTGGCTGCCCAGCAGCGCCTTGAGGAAGTTTTTCTTGTAGACCCACACTGCCAAGGCCAGCGCAATTGCTATGGCGCCATACAACACGGTGGGTTTCCATTTGATGAAACGCTCATCGTGCAAGACCAGGGTCAAGGTGCCAAATACCAGGATCAAGGCCAGCGTGATCTTGTGCATGGCGGTCAGCTTGCGGTCGATGCCGTAGATCAGCGCCATCTGCAGCACAGTGGCGGCCATCAGCACCGCAGTGCCCACATAGATGTCGTAGAACTTGAAGGCGCCGAAAAACAGCAGGATCGGGAAGAAGTCGATGAGGATTTTCATGTAGCCTTGAAGTTTAACGAAGCCGAGTTCATGCAATAACGCAGGCCGGTGGGCGCCGGGCCGTCGTCAAACACATGGCCCAGGTGGGCGCCACATTGGGAGCACACGGTTTCCACCCGGGTCATGCCGTGGCTGCGGTCGGTGATCTCGGTGATGGCACCAGGCACCGCCAGCGAAAAGCTGGGCCAGCCGCAGTGCGCGTCGAACTTGGTGTCGGCGTCAAAGAGCTTATTGCCGCAGCAGATGCAGTGGTAGCTGCCGTCGGCCCAGTGGCGCGCGTATTTGCCGGTGAACGGGCGTTCGGTGGCGGCCTGGCGTGTGACCTGGAAAGCACCGGGTTCGGCGCCCATGTCGGCCAGCTGGGCCTGCCACTCGGCGTCACTTTTCTGGATGGGAAAACGCATGGTGTGGGTCTCCAAAAGGGTCAGGAACTGCAGCTGATGCTGATCTGGCTGGCCCAGTCGGGCGGCAAACCAGCCAGCGCCTCAAACGCGGGGTGTTCATCATAGGGCGCCAGCAGCAGCGTCAGCAAGTTGGCCACGCCGCTGAAGTCTTTGTGTCGTGCCGCCTCGATGGCGTTTTCACCGAGGTAGTTGCGCAGCACATACTTGGGGTTGACTTTGAGCATCAAATTGGCCTCTAGCCCTTGTTCTGATTGGGCGCATAGCTCTTGATACAGTAGCAGCCAGGTGTCGAAGCCAACCCGGTCGATGAACAGGTCGCGCACCGGCTCGAAGGGGCCACTGGCCCGGGCATGGCTCAGGCGGCGCCAGAAGATGCTGTAGTCGACCCGGTCCTGCGCCAGCAAGGCCAGCGTGTCGCGGATCAGTGTGGACAGCTGCTCGTTCCCCTCTGCGGCCTTGAGCCCGAGTTTGGCTGCCATCAACTGCTGGTAGCTGCGCTTGAAGGTGGGCTCAAAGCTGTCCAACGCCTGTTCTGCCGGGGCCGGGCTGCCAATCAGCGGCAGCAGCGCGTTGGCCAGCGCGTACAGGTTCCAGTGGGCGATCTCGGGTTGCTGGTCAAACGCATAACGGCCATGCGGGTCGCTGTGGTTGCAGATGTGGCCCGGGTCAAACGCGTCCAGAAAGGCAAACGGGCCGTAGTCCAGCGTCAGGCCCAGGATGCTCATGTTGTCGGTGTTCATCACGCCGTGGCAAAAACCCACCGCCTGCCAGTGCGCCACCATCACCGCCGTGCGCTGCACCACCGCCTGCAACCAGCTCGCGTAGACGTTGCCGTCCAGCGTGGGGGCGCTGCGGCAGTCCGGGTAAAAGCGGTCGATGACAAAGTCGGCCAGGGTCTTTAACTCGGCATGTTGCCGGCGGCTGGCAAAGTGTTCAAAGTGGCCAAAACGGATGAAACTCGGCGCCAGCCGGGTTACCACCGCCGCAGTTTCCAGCAGCTCGCGCGCCACCGGCTGGTCCGAGCCGGTCACACACAGCGCCCGAGTGGTGGGAATACCCAACCCAAACATCGCCTCGGAACACAAGAACTCGCGGATGCTGCTGCGCAACACCGCCCGGCCATCCCCCATACGGGAATAAGGTGTCAGGCCCGAGCCTTTGAGCTGGATTTCCCAACCATTGGCTTCACCGAGCAGAATCGCCCGACCATCCCCCAGCTGCCCGGCCCAATGCCCAAACTGGTGGCCGCTGTAGACGCTGGCCAGCGGCTGGCTGCCTGAGAGTGGCAGGTTGCCCGACAGGGCTTGCAACAGCTCGGGCGATGCCAGGGTCTGGGGGGCCAGGTCCAGCAGCGCGGCTGCGCTGGGGCTGCGCCCGACCCAATACGGCTCGGTCAGCGGCTGGGGGGCGATCTGGGTGTAAAACGCCGCGCCCAGTTGGTGAAACCGGTTGTCCCAGTTCAGGGGCAAACGCAGGGGCAGCTTGGGCAGGTGGGGCGCATTCATGGCTGAATTGTGGGCTGGCCGCGACAAACCCTGTGGGTGCAGGGGCATCCGGCGCAGGCTAGGGTTGCAGGGTGCCTGAGCGGGTGGGGGGCGGAGGGGGCCTGGTTTCGCAGTACGATGGACGGTTGATTCAAACCACAAGAGGAGCGCTGACATGTTGGGATTGATGCAAAACCAGGCGCTGACGATTTCGTCCCTGATCGACTTTGCCGAGCGCCACCATGGCGACGGCGAGATCGTCTCGCGCCGGGTTGAGGGCGACATCCACCGCTACACCTACCGCCAGGTGGCGCAGCGCGCACGCCAGTTGGCCCATGGGCTGGATACCCTGGGTGTCCAGATGGGTGAACGTGTTGGCTCGATCGCGTGGAATGGTTACCGTCATCTGGAGATGTATTTTGGTGTCAGCGGCTCGGGCCGGGTCTTGCACACCATCAACCCACGCATGCACCCGGACCAGATCGCCTGGGTGATCCACCATGCGCAGGACCAGTTGCTGTGTTTTGACCTCACGTTTTTGCCCATCGTCCAGGCCATCCACAGCCGATGCCCGAGTGTCCAACACTGGGTGGCGCTGTGTGACGCCGACAAGCTGCCGGCCAACAGCGGCATCCCCGGTTTGCTGAGTTATGAGGTCCTGCTGGCGCGTCAGCCGGTGACCTACACCTGGCCCGACCTCGACGAAAACACCGCATCAAGCATGTGTTACACCAGCGGCACCACCGGCAACCCCAAGGCCGCGCTCTACAGCCACCGTTCCACCGTGTTGCATGCCTACGCTGCCGCACTGCCCGATGTGATGTCGATGTCGGCGCGTGACGCGATCCTGCCAGTGGTGCCGATGTTTCACGTCAACGCCTGGGGTATCCCGTACTCGGCCGCACTCACCGGTGCCAAGCTGGTGTTTCCGGGGCCGGGCCTGGACGGCAAGTCGGTCTACGAGCTGATCGAGTCGGAGCAGGTGACGTATGCCGCCGGTGTGCCCACGGTGTGGCAGATGCTGCTGAGCCATGTGCAAGGCAAGGGCCTGAGGTTTTCCAGCCTGAAACGCACGGTGATTGGTGGCTCGGCCTGTCCGCCCGCGATGATCAGCGCGTTCAACGACCAGTTTGGTGTGGAGGTGCTGCACGCCTGGGGCATGACCGAGATGAGTCCCTTGGGCACGCTGTGCACCCTGAAAAACAAACACCAGCACCTGTCCGAGGACGAGAAGATGAAGGTGCGCCTGAAACAGGGACGAGCCCTCTATGGCATCGACATGAAGATCGTCGACGGCGAGGGTGCCGAACTGCCTTGGGACGGCCACACCTGTGGCGACCTGCTGGTCAAAGGGCCATGGGTGATCCGCGAGTATTACCAGGGTGAGGGTGACACCCAGGCGGTCAGGCCGCTGGTGGACGGCTGGTTTCCCACGGGGGATGTGGCCAGCATCGATGCCGACGGCTACATGCAGATCACCGACCGCAGCAAGGACTTGATCAAGTCGGGTGGCGAGTGGATCAGCTCGATCGATATCGAAAACATCGCAGTCGCCCACCCGGCGGTTGCCTTGGCGGCCTGTGTGGGCATGAAACACCCCAAGTGGGACGAACGCCCGGTGGTGGTGGTGGTCAGGAAGCCCGGTCTGGACGTGTCGCGCGAGGATCTGCTGGCCTTCTACCAGGGCAAGGCGGCCAAGTGGCAGGTGCCCGACGATGTGATCTTTCTGGAGGCCATCCCGATGGGTGCCACCGGCAAGATGCAAAAGAGCAAGCTGCGCGAGCTGCTCAAAGACTATGTGTTGCCCGACCTGCGTTGAGGACACCTGCACGGCATGGCTTGGTTGACCCTGTCTTTGTTGAACGGCATCAGCTACGGCCTGCTGCTGTTTTTGCTCAGCTCTGGGCTGACGCTGATCTGGGGCTTGATGGGGGTGCTCAACTTTGCCCACGCCGCGTTTTACATGTTGGGTGCGTACCTGGCCTACAGCGTCTCGAACTGGCTGGGTTTCTGGTGGGCGATGCTGCTGGCGCCCCTCGGGGTTGGGCTGCTGGGCGCGGGTTTTGAGCGGCTAGCCTTGCGCCGGGTGCGCTCTTTTGGTCACATGTCCGAGCTGCTGATCAGCTTTGGCCTGTCTTACATCCTGGTGGAGCTGGTGCAAGGCCTGTGGGGCCGCAGCGCGGTCGACTACCGGGTGCCGCCGGTGCTCGACGGGCCGCTGTTGACCCTGTTTGACACCCAATTTCCCCTGTACCGCGCCTTCATCATGGGCGTGACGCTGCTGGTGCTGGCGGCGCTGGCGCTGCTGGTGCGCACCCGCGCTGGCCTGGTGGTCCGCGCTGCCTTGACCCACCCCGAGATGGTGCAGGCCCTGGGCCACAACGTGCCGCGTGTGTTCACACTCGTGTTTGGCCTGGGCTGTGCCCTGGCCGGGCTGGCCGGGGTGCTCGGCGGCAATGCTTTTGTCACCGAGCCGGGCATGGCGCAGGCACTCGGTGGGGTGGTGTTTGTGGTGGTGGTGGTGGGGGGGCTGGGATCCTTGCGCGGGGCCTTGGTCGCCTCGCTGGGGATCGGCTTGTTGCAGACCTTTGCTGTGGCGTTGGATGTGGCGCTGCTGCCTTCACTCAAGCTCAGCCAGCTCGCGCCGGTCTTGCCCTATGTGGTGATGGTGTTGACCCTGGTGGTTCGGCCCCATGGTTTGATGGGAAGTGCACAGCGCCATGCCAGTTACTGAGCCGGGGTCAAGCCGACATCGCCAGACGCTGCTGCTGTGGGGCGGCTACGCGCTGGTCCTGGTGCTGGCGCCGCTGCTGTTTGACAGCAGCCTGGGCCAGTCGCTGTTGAGCCAGATCGGCATCGCGATCATCGTCTGCCTGAGCTACAACCTGCTGCTGGGCCAGGGTGGTCTGGTGAGTTTTGGCCATGCGGTGTATTCGGGCATGGGCGCGTATTTGGCGATGCACACGCTCAATCTGGTCAGTGGTGGCTGGCCGCTGCCCGTGAGCCTGGTGCCGCTGGCGGGTGGTCTGGGCAGTGTGCTGCTGGCGCTGCTGCTGGGCTGGGTCAGCACCCGGCGCGCGGGTACCGCGTTTGCCATGATCAGCTTTGGTGTGGGTGAGCTGATCTGGGCGGGTGCGCTGGTGCTGCCGGGGTTTTTTGGCGGGGAGGGTGGTCTGTCTGGCAACCGGGTGGCGGGTAGCGCGCCCTTGGGTCTCACGTTTGGCCCGCAAATCCAGCTCTACTACCTGATCGCGGCCTACACCCTGGTCTGCACGGCGCTGATGTACTCCCTGACGCAGACGCCGCTCGGCAGACTGCTCAACGCGGTGCGCGACAACCCCGAGCGTGTCGCCTTCATTGGCTACAACCCGCAGCGGGTGCGTTACATGGTGTTTGTGATGTCGGCCTTTTTTGCAGGTATCGCGGGTGGCTTGTCGGCCTTGCACTATGAAATGGTGAGCGCCGATGTGCTCTCGGCGCACCGCTCTGGCCTGCTGCTACTGTTCACCTTTGTCGGTGGCAGCACCCTGTTTGTCGGCCCGATCCTGGGCGCGGTGTTGATGGTGCTGGCGCTCGGTGTGTTGCCCGGCCTGACCCCGGCCTGGCTGCTCTACCTGGGTGTGGTGTTTGTGGGGGTGGTGATGGTCGCGCCCGGTGGTCTGGCGGCGCTGTTGCTGCGCGGCTGGCAGCGCGCCGGGCAGGGCGGTTGGTTGCGCTTGTGGCCCTGGCGGCTGGCGCTGGCGGCCTCATTTTTGATAGCTATTACCCCTGTATTGGCGGGGGTTGAGATGCTTTATCGCTTGCAACAGGTGGACATATTGGGCCCCCATCTGCGCTTCTTGGGCTGCACGCTGGACGTGTTGAGCCCCGCCAACTGGCTGTGTGTGGTGGCGGTGGCGAGCCTGGGCGGGCTGGGGTGGTGGCTGAGCCAGGGCGTTCTGGCGCAGAAAGCCGCGTTGTGAACCCACCTCTGACATCCCCCGCTGGTGCTGCGCTGGCCTTGCTTGGCCTGCACAAGTCCTTTGGCCCGGCCCAGATCATCCGAGACATCAGCCTGACGGTGGCACCGGGCGAACGTGTGGCCATCATTGGCCCCAATGGCGCGGGCAAATCCACGCTGTTTGACATCATCAGCGGGCGCTGTGCCCCCAGCCGTGGCCAGGTCTGGCTGGCGGGCCAGCGCATCGACGGCAAAAAGCCGTTTCAGATCAACCGCCTGGGCCTGGCGCGCAGCTTCCAGATCAGCCAGCTGTTTCCGACCCTGAGTGTGTTTGACAACCTGCGCTGCGCGATGATGTGGCGCCAGGGCCTGGGCTACAACTTCTGGCGCTTTCTCTCCAGCCTGACCGACACGAATGCCCGCAGCCAGACCCTGATGCAGCAGCTCCAGCTGGAGAGCGTCGCCCACATACCGGCGCAGCAGCTCAGTTACGCCCAGCAACGCGCGCTGGAGCTGGGCGTCACCCTGGCCAGCGACGCGCCGGTGCTGTTGCTCGACGAGCCCACGGCGGGCATGAGCCGTTCTGAGACCACCCAGTTCATGGCGCTGATCGACGAGTTAACGCGCGGCAAAACGCTCCTGATGGTGGAGCACGATATGTCCGTGGTGTTTGGGCTGGCGACCAAAATCGCTGTTTTGGTGCAAGGTGAACTGCTGGCCTTTGACAGCCCTGATGCCGTGCGCGCCAACCCGCTGGTGCAGCAAGCCTACCTGGGCGCCGTGTTGTCCACCGCTGAGCCGACCAAGGCCTGATGCAGATGCTGCAGATCCAGAACCTGAGCGCCGGTTACGACAAAAGCCGTGTCTTGCAAGGCGTGTCTTTGCAAGTGGGCGCGGGTGAGCTGGTGGCGCTGCTCGGGCGCAACGGCTCGGGCCGCTCCACCCTGGCCAAAGCCATCATGGGCTTGGTGCCCGCGCAAGGCAGTGTGTTGTGGCGCGGCCAGCAGCTGCTGGGTCGCACCACCTTCGAGATCGCCCGTGCTGGCCTGGGGTATGTGCCCGAGAGCCGTGATGTGTTCCCCGACCTGACGGTCACCCACAACCTGCTGCTGGGCCAGAAACCCGGTCGCCAGGGCGGCGGCTGGTCGCTCGACGACATGTTTGCGCTGTTCCCGCAGTTGCAGCAGCGTGCCCATGTCAAGGCCGGTGTCTTGTCGGGCGGTGAGCAGCAAATGCTGACTCTGTGCCGCACGCTCATGGGTAACCCCGAGCTGATCCTGATCGACGAGCCCACCGAAGGCCTGGCGCCGCAGCTGGTGGCGCAGGTGGCGACGTTCCTGGGCACCCTCAAAGCACGCGGGGTGTCGGTGCTGCTGATCGAGCAAAAACTCAGCATCGCGCTGCAGGTGGCGTCGCGCTGCCTGGTCATGGGCCAGGGCCGCGTGGTGTTTGAGGGCAGCCCTGCCGCGCTGCTGGCCAACGAGGCCGTGTGCCGGGAGTGGCTGGCGGTGTGAGGCGGAGGCGGTTCACGGCTGAAACCGAAGTGAGCTAACATATTGGTGCTTAAACACCAATGCAAGGACTCACATGAGCCGTTTGACAATCACCCTGTCCGAGCCGCGTTACCGGGCGTTGAAAGAAGCCGCCGCCCAGCGTGACAAAACCATTGGGCAACTCATTGACGAAAGCCTGGACTTCTACGGCATCAAATCGCGTGAGCAGGCGCAAGACCTGGTGCGCCGTGCGCGCCAGCTCAGCACACGCAGTGACGACCAAGCCATGGCGCTGGCACTGGATGCCCAGCGTGCAGCCCGCAGCGCGGGATGAGCCGTTTTTTCATCATCGACACCAATGTGGTGGTCGCAGGCTTGCTGACCTCGCATGCCGATTCGCCCGTGGCGCGTATTCTGGACGGCATGTTGGCTGCGGCCTTCCCGTTTGTGCTGTCAGAGGCGCTGTTGTCCGAATACCGCGCTGTGCTGGCCAGGCCGCATCTCGTCAAGATGCACCGGCTCAGCGCCGACGAGCTGGACACCATCCTGCTGGAACTGGCCCGCCACGCCATTGTGCTGACCCCCGCCAACAGCGACGCCACCCCGCAAGCGCCCGACCCCGGCGACCAGTTTTTGTGGGACTTGCTCAGCAGCCGTGACGACCTGTACCTGGTCACCGGTGACAAACTGCTGCTACAGGACCATGTTTTGCAAGATCGCGTTTTGACCCCGCACATGTTTGTGGACCGCCCATGACCCCCCAAGACTTCATCACCCAATGGGGCGCCCCCGACGGTGTGCCCGGCCCGGCCTATGGGCTCAACGAAGAGCAGGGCGCGCAAAGCCATTTTCTGGACCTGTGTGAACTGCTGGGCGTGCCCAAGCCGGGCAGTGCCGACGGTTACCGGTTTGAGGAAAAAAGCGCGGTCATCGGCGGCAAAACCGGTTATGCCGACGTGTTCAAACGCGGCGTTTTCGCCTGGGAGAACAAGGCCCCCGGCAAAAACCTCGACACCGCGCTCAAACAGCTGCTGACCTACAGCCTGGCGCTCTCCAACCCGCCGATCCTGGTGGTGTCTGACCGCCTGACGATTCGCATCCACACCCAGTTCACCGGCCACCCGAGCCAGACCCACAGCGTCAGCCTCTACGAGCTGGACCAGCCCGACAAACAGGCGCTGCTGCGCCGCATCTGGACCGCGCCCGAGAGCTTCAAGCCAACGGAGACCAACCGCGACATCACCGAGGCCGCCGCCAAAAGTTTTGCCACCCTGGCCGAGGGCCTGCGCCGACGCGGCATCACCACCGACGCACAGGGCCAGGCCAACCGCGTGGCCCATTTCCTCACGCAATGCCTGTTCTGCTTTTTTGCTGAAGACGTGGGCCTGCTGCCTGGGCGCATGTTCGAGCGCCTGGTCAACAACCGCCACATCACCCCGGCCAAACTCAGCCAGGGCCTGGCCGACCTGTTTGCCGCCATGGCCCAGGGGGGCATGTTTGGTGCCGACGACATCCCCTGGTTCAACGGCGGCCTGTTCAAACGCATCGACGTGCCGACCCTGAGCATCCTGGACGTGACCGAGCTGCGCAACGCCGCCAACCTCAACTGGAGCGCCATCGACGTGTCGATCTTTGGCACCCTGTTCGAGCGTGGTCTGGACCCGGCCAAACGCAGCCAGCTCGGCGCCCACTACACCGACACCGCCACCATTGACCGCATCATCGACCCGGTGCTGCGCCGCCCGTTGCTTCAAAAATGGCAGCAGGTAGCCCAGGAGATACAAGGGCTACAGGCCAAAAGTACCAAGAAGGGTGACAAGAACTACCGCGCCGCCAAGGCGTGTTTTATCGGCTGGCTGGACACTTTGCAAAACTACCGCATCCTCGACCCAGCCTGCGGCAGTGGCAACTTTCTGTTTCTGGGCCTCAAGGCGCTCAAAGACATCGAGCACAAGAGCCATCTGGACGCCGCCGCGCTGGGGCTGGACCGCGAGGCCGACTTGGTCACTGGCCCTCACAATGTGCTGGGCATTGAGCTCAACGAATACGCCGCCGAGCTGGCGCGGGTGACGGTGTGGATTGGTGAGCTGCAGTGGCGCATGGCGCACGGTTACGAGTTCAAGACCAACCCGGTGCTGGAGCCGCTGGACCACATTGAGTGCCGGGATGCTTTGCTTTGCTTTCCTGATGCGGTTTCTGATGGCGAGGACGCTGCTTCTGAGGAGGCAGGCTGTGAACCCGGGGCGCGGGCGGCGCAGAGGCCGCAGCCTCATACGCGTTGCTTTTTAAAATCGGCTGCGACCTCCGCACCACCCGCACCCCTGAGCGACAACGGCTCGCCCTCGGTGACCGAAGCCACTTGGCCGACAGCCAATGTGGTGATTGGCAACCCGCCGTTTTTGGGTGATCGCAAGATGATCCGGGAGTTGGGTGAGGACTACACCTTCACGCTGCGCCGCGTGTATCAGGGGCGGGTGCCAGGGGGCGCTGACTTGGTGTGTTATTGGTTTGAAAAGGCACGCTTGGCGATCGAGCGCGATGGTTTGCAGGCGGCCGGATTGGTTTCTACCAATTCGATACGTGGCGGTGCCAATCGCAAAGTGTTGGATGCGATTTGTCAAAGTACCCGGATTTTTGACGCTTGGAGTGACGAGGGCTGGGTGAATGACGGTGCTGCAGTTCGGGTTCCCCTCATCGCATTTGGTGACAAAGCCCAAATAGCGCGACTGGACAACGTAGCAGTGACAGCGATATCTGCAGATTTGACCGAGCAAGACTTATCTGGCCTAAATGACCTCACCGGCGCAGCGAAGCTGCCTGAAAACACGAGCGCATCGTTCATCGGTACGCAGAAAAACGGCCCTTTCGATATCACTGGGCAACTCGCCCGGGAATGGCTGCGGCAGCCAAATCCCAATGGGTTATCCAACGCAAAGGTGCTTCGTCCCTGGGTGAATGGAATAGCCGTAACCAGGCGTTCAGAAGATTTGTGGGTAATTGACTTTGACAAAATGAGTGAAGCAGATGCCTGTCTGTTTGAGTTGCCGTTTGCAAAGGCAATTCGAGAAGTAAAGCCTACGCGGTTGGAACTCAGAAGAGATTGGCATCGTTTGCATTGGTGGTGTCATGGTGATCCACGACCCTCAATGAAACTTGCTTTGCGTGACCTACCAAGGCAAATCATCTCTCCTCGCGTTTCCAAGCACAGAGTGTTCGCTTGGTTTAGCAGCGCCGTTTTGGCGGATAGCGCTGTGGTTGCCATCACCCGCGCCGACGACACCACGTTTGGCATCCTTCACAGTCGATTCCACGAACTTTGGTCACTGCGTATGTGCACCTGGTTGGGGGTAGGTAACGACCCGCGCTACACCCCCACGACCTGCTTCGAAACCTTCCCCTTCCCCGCAGGCCTTACACCCGCTGATACCGCTCACCAGCGCACCGAAACCCTGCCCGGCGGCGCTTTGATCCCTGCCGACCTCTATAAGGAAAATCAGCCTCTAGCCCTTATGAATCAAGGGCAAGTAGCTACAAATACCATATTGACTTTGGCCAACGGTGTCGATCCGTCCAGCACCTCCAAGGCGCGGGTGGTTCGGAGGTCGGGGGCGATTTTAAAAAGCAACGCGTATGAGCCCCCGGCATCCGAGCCAGCCGCGCCGGGCGAATCACCGCAGACCGTAGCGCATCACAACACCAGCCCAGCCACCAGCAAGAGTTCAACCAAGGTCTCTGCGCCCCTGGGCCTGCGTGACCACGCCATTGCCATCGCCCAGGCCGCCAAAAAGCTCAACGACCTGCGCGAAGCCTGGCTCAACCCGCCCGAGTGGACACACCGCGTGCCCGAGGTGATACCTCTGGGTTTGGACCATTCACCGTACCCGGACCGCATCGAGCCGCGCCCCGGCATCAGCGATGCAGACCTCAAGGCGCTGCACAAACGCACCCTCACCAACCTCTACAACGCCAAACCGGCCTGGCTGACGCTGGCGCACCAGCAGCTTGACTTGGCGGTGGCCGCTGCCTACGGCTGGGCTGACTACAGCCCGGCGCTGCCCGACGACGAGATTCTGAAACGCTTGCTGGCGCTGAATCTGGCGCGTTCTGGTGGTGATGCGGCATCTGGCAAGCTCACCCAATCAGCGTCTGTGGCTGATGTTGCACATGATGTCTGAGACCGCCATCCCCACCTACTGGCATGTGATCACCCGTTTTGGTGAGGTGCAAACCTTGCTGCCGGCGGCGCTGTGGGTGTGCCTAGCGTTGCTGCGCTCGCATGCCACGCGGGTTTTGGCCTACAGGTGGTTGTTCTGGCTGGCGCTGGTCACGCTGTTGAATGCTGCCTCCAAGCTGGCGTTCATCGGTTGGGGTGTGGGGGTGGCCAGCTGGAACTTCACCGGCTTTTCGGGCCACGCCATGTTCTCTGCAGCGATTTACCCGCTGTTGCTGGTCACGCTGGTGGCCCAGCGTTCATCGCGCTGGCACAGGGCGGCGCTGGGTTTTGGCCTGGTGCTGGCCGCTGGGGTAGCGCTGTCGCGGGTGATGGTGAATGCCCATTCGGTGTCTGAGGTGGTGTTAGGCTGGCTGCTGGGCAGTGGGGTGACGCTGTTGGCCATGTCCCGACCCGCTCTGCAAAGTGCACGCTGGCATCTGTATGTGCCGACGCTGCTGGCACTCTGGATGGTGCTGGCGCCGCTGCTGGCGCCACCCGCGCCAACCCATTGGATGGTGACCCGGCTGGCGTTGCTGCTGTCCGGGCGTACGCAGCCCTATACCCGGCTTGATCTGACGCCGGAGCGGCGCCCGCTGCCACCGGCACCGCTGCCTCAAGCCACGGTGCCGGGCTGAGCAAGATCTGTGGCGCCAGGGGCGCCGTTTTATGGACTTATCATCATTTGTATGCTGACACACATCGTTTTCTGGAAACTCAAGGACCACGCCGAGGGCGCGGACAAGGCCACCAACCTGGCGCGCGCCAAGGCGCTGCTCGAGTCCTGCGCCGAGCTGGTGCCTGGCATGCTGCGGTTTGAGGTGGCCACGGCCCAGCCGGGCCATGAATGCACCTATGACCTGGTGCTGTATTCGCAGTTTGAAGACGCCCAGGCGCTGGCGGCCTACCAGAACCACCCGGATCACGTGGCCATCAAGCCCTTCATCGGCGCCATCCGGCTGGAGCGCCAGTGTATGGACTACACCTATCCCGCACCATGAGCGATACCTCGAACCTGTCGTACAGCTCGGTGCCTTATGTGCTGCGGGTGATCCTGGCGCGCCCGGTGTTTTGGGGCGCCTGGCTGGTCGGTGCTGTGGTGGCCTGGATCGTGCCCGCAGCAGAAGTACAAGCCTGGGTGGCCAAGGCCATTTTGGGCTGGAACGCTGGCGTTGCGGTGTTTTTGTTGGGCGCCGCCTGGCAGATTTTTGGCAAACCGCGCACCAGTGTGCGGGTGCTGGCGGTGCTGCAGCAAGACGGCAGGCAGATCGTGCTGGGGTTGGTGGTGGCGGCGGTGCTGTTGTGCCTGGGCACGGTGGTGGCTCAGCTGGCGCTGGCCCGGGAGCTGCCAGCAGCGCAGCGGCTGGCCCACACGGTGCTGGCCGGTCTGACGCTGGCCAGCGCTTGGGCGGTGACCCAGGTCAGTTGTGCGCTGCACTACGCGCAGGCTTATTTTTATGCGCAGGTGCAGGGCAGCCCTGCGGTGTTGCGCTGGTCCGAGGAGCGGGTGTGTGACTACCGGCGTTTTCTAGGCTTGGCTGTGGCGCTTGGCACCGTGGGCCGTAGCACGCAGGCCCACATCAGCAGCACCGAGCTTGTGCGTGTGCTCTGGGTGCAGCGCGGGCTGGCGGTGTTGTTCAACCTGATGCTGTTGGTGTTGCTGGGCAACCTGGCCAGCGGGTTGTTGTAGCCGCGTTCATGACCAGCTTGCCAGAGACGCCAGGCGGTGAATCCGCTTATGTGTTGCGTGTGTTGCGCTCACGCCCGCGTTTGTGGGGGTGTCTGGCAGCGGGTGTGTTCACCGCCGCGTTGATTCCGCAGGCCACGGTGCAGCCCTGGGTGACACGCGCCATCATCGGCTGGAACGTGGGCGCGCTGGTGTACCTGTTGCTGGCGGCCTGGATGATGTTCGGGTCCACCCACGAGCGCATGCGCAGTCGTGCGGTCTCGCAGGACGATGGCAAGTTTCTGGTGTTGTTGCTGGTGGTGGGTGCGGCGCTGATGTGTGTCTGGGCCATCGTCGCCGAACTCTCGATGGTCAAGGAGCTTACTGGTGAGCTGCGGCGCAGCCATGTGCTGCTGGCCACCCTGACGCTGGCCAGTTCCTGGGCCTTCACCCAGGTGGCGTTTGCGCTGCACTACGCGCACGATTTTTATGTGTCGGTGGCCCAGGGTGCACCGGGTGGGCTGGACTTTCCGGGCACCCACGCGCCGGACTACGCCGACTTTGTGTACTTTGCCATTGTGATTGGCACCTCGGCACAAACAGCGGATGTGAGCTTCACCAGCCGCAGCATGCGCCGCATTGGCACCTTGCACTGTGTGCTGGCGTTTTTCTTCAACACCACGCTGCTGGCCTTGACGATCAACATCGCCTCAAGCCTGTTTTGAAGGCGCTTTAGCCCAGTCGCCAGCCGCCCGCCCCCAACACGCCAATCAGCCCAATGGCAATCAGGTAGATGGCCACGATGGTGCTGAGCAACCTGGGCATGACCAGGATCAGAATGCCGGCCAACAGTGAAATCAGGGGGGTGAGGCTCAGGTGGATGTTCATGGGTTCAGTTGTTCAACAGGATTTGCAGGATGACGCCGGTGCTGATGGCAACCAGCAGGTAGTCGCTGCCGCTTTGTACCCAATGGTAGCCGCGTGGTGGTGCCGACAGCCGGTGGCCACGCCAATCGTTCACCACATATTGGCGGCTGCGGTACTCGGCGGGCAGGCGAGCGCCCCGGTGGAACGCGTGGTTGGGTCCGGCGCCGCGTTGGTTTGACTGCGCCTGGTGCTGCGGCATGGGTTGGGGCGGCGCACGGTGTGCCTCGTTGTGGCGCGCCTGACCCGGTGGCTGTTGGGGGCGCTGGCTGTTCTGCTGGGACATCGGCCGCTGGGCCGGGACGACGCAGTTGCCGGGTGTGTTGCGGCAGTCATTTTGATTGTGCGGGGCGCGTGGCTGCGGGCCGTGGCCCTGCGCCAGGGCGCTGGTGCTGATGGCCAAAGCCATGGCCAAGCCCAAAACCGATGTGGTGTTCATGTGGTGATCTATGTGGGTGTCAAAAAAAGAGGGAGAAACGTGGGTTCACGTTCAGCTGCGGGGCTCACCACGCCGGTTGACGGTGATGCTGTCGCCTGGGGGTGTTTGCAACTGCACATGGTGGTCCAGGCCGCGGAAGTTGTAGCTCACATCCCAGAACTCGGGAGGTGCTTGGCTGGGCATCTCCTGGCAGCGTTGTACATCACGCGTGGAGGCTGGCTGCGGCTGGTTGTAGCGCCCGACCTGGTTGCCCATGGCGGCTCCCGCCACCGCACCACCAATGGTGGCCAGGTCTTTGTCCGAACCACCACCCAACTTGTGTCCCAGCACACCACCTTCCACGGCGCCTGTCAGGTCGTTGTTGCTGCGCTGTTTCACCGGCAGCTGCTCGCGCTCGACCCAGCAACGCTGCTCGGGCGGACCCACCACCGCACGCACTGAGCTGACACGTGCCTGGTACAGCCGCTCGTTCTGGCGCGGGCGGTAGTCGGGTGGGGTGGTCGTAGGTAGCGGCGCGTAGCGCAGGGTTTCAACACGGGTGTTTGGGCTTAGGGGGCGCACCGACGACACCTGCCTGTTCAAACCCATGGCTGCCAGCGAGGGGTAAACACCCTGGCGCAACACCACGCAACGGCCGTTGAAATCACTGTCCTCACATACCTCCCAGCGGCCACGGGTCACCTCTGCGGAGGAGGATCGGTCGTTGAAGCCAAAGCGAGAGAAGTCGTTGATGGTTTTTTGTGTGCTGAAGGACTGGCCGCGAAATTGGTCCCGCTCATAAAAACTGATTTGAGCCGCCGCCTGGCTGGCCAGCACCACACCAACAGCAACACAAAGAGGTCTCAACAACAGAGGCATGGCGGGTTCCTGTGAATTGGGCGGTGCTGTGCACCTTGTGTGGTGGCCAGCTTGGGGGGCGACTGTGGCATGGTGCGGCGGGCCTGTCTGTGTGTTGCCGAACAATCAGTCTGTGGGCCGGCACACCGACCACGCAGTTTGCATGAGGTAGTGTGTGCCACCGTTTTACCCCATGGACCGCAGGCATCGCTTTCTCCTTGCTGCTGCTTGCGCCTCTGTGGGGCTGGACGGCTTGGACATTGGCTCGAAGCTCGCTGAATTTCCTGCAAAATGGCTCCCAACAAGGACTTACCATGCCACGCACCATCCAACAACTTTTTGACCTGAGCGGCAAAACTGCGCTGGTCACCGGCGGCTCGCGCGGCCTGGGTTTACAAATGGCCCAAGCGCTGGGTGAAGCGGGCGCACGCCTGATGTTGTGTGCACGCCAGCCCGACGCACTGGAAGCGGCCTGTGCTGAACTACAAGCCGCTGGCATCGACGCACGCTGGGTGGCGGCCGATTGCGCGCAGGAGGCCGACATCCACAAGCTGGTGTCCGAGACCCTGCAGCGCATGGGTGACGTGGACATCCTGGTCAACAACGCCGGTGCCACCTGGGATGCCCCGGCGCAAGACCACCCGCTGGAGGCCTGGGACAAGGTGATGGACCTCAACGTGCGGGGCATGTTTGTGCTGAGCCAGTTGCTGGGCCGCCAAAGCATGATCGCGCGGGGTGGGCGCATCATCAATGTGGCCTCGATTGCCGGGCTGGGTGGCAACCCGCCGGGCATGAGCAGCATTGCCTACAACACTTCCAAGGGTGCGGTGATTGCTTTCACCCGCACGCTGGCCTGCGAGTGGGGGCGCTACGGCATCAACGTCAACGCCATCTGCCCGGGTTTGTTCCCCAGCCAGATGACCGCCGACACCCTGGTGCTGCTGGGTGAGGAGCGACTGGCCGCCAGCGCGCCGCTGCGCCGCCTGGGGGATGACGAAGACATCAAGGGCGTGACGGTGTTGCTGGCGTCGGATGCGGGCAAACACATCACCGGCCAGTGCCTGGTGGTGGATGGTGGCACCAGCGCGTACATGCGAGGGTCTGCCGCATGACCCTATCCCTGCCCAGCACCGACTTTGGCGTCGATATCCCGTTTGTGAAGCACCTGGGTTTTGTGCTCACCGTGTTTGCTGACGGCCAGTCCGAGGTGGACTTTACACCGCAGCCCGAACACCTCAACTCTTACCAGGTGACCCACGGTGGTGTCGTGATGACGCTGCTGGATGTGACCATGGCGATGGCGGCCCGTGCCGCACCCGGGCGCACCGGCGTGGTCACGGTGGAGATGAAGACCAGCTTCATGCGGCCCTCACAAGGGCCTTTGACAGCGCGCGGCACCCTCAAGCACCACACCGCCACCCTGGCCTTCACCGAGGCCACGGTGTATGACGCGCACAACCAGGCCTGCGCCCATGCCACCGGCACCTTCAAGTACATCCGGCGCCTGCCGGTAGGCAGCAAAAGTGTGCATGGCTTCAATAGCGCCTTGGCCCAGTCGGATGCCTGATCTATATGAAAAATTGGCCTCTAGCCCTTTTTCAGCAAGGGCCTATAGCTACACATGAAGGAGCAAACAGGTGTTGCCACCGATCCGGCTGATTCCCGAGCATGCGGCGCAGTACCGCGACCTCATGCTGCAAGCCTATGCCCAGCACCCACAGGCGTTCAGCTCCAGTGTGGCCGAGCGCGCTGCTTTGCCCGTGAGCTGGTGGGTCAGGCGGCTGGAACCTACCGACGACGCCCCAGAGGTGGTGCTGGGGGTGTTTGATGCGCAAGAGCTGGTGGCGGTGGTGGGGGTGGGTTTTGAGGCACGCGACAAACTGCGCCACAAGGCCACCTTGTTTGGCATGTATGTGGCGCCCCAAGCGCGTCAGCGCGGGCTGGGTGCCGCCTTGGTACAGGCCGCGCTGGACTGCGCCCGTGCACGCCCAGGCATCCAATTGGTGCAGCTCACCGTGACCGAGGGCAACCAGGCAGCGCAAGCGCTGTACGAACGGTTTGGTTTTGTGAGTTTTGGGCTGGAACCCATGGCGGTTGCGGTGGCGGACGGTTTTGTCAGCAAAAACCACATGTGGCGCCCGTTGGCTGAATAAACCCTTGTTATGCACCATAAGCGTGCATATTGCTCAGGGAAAACCCTCTCTAAGGCTTGGTAGGCTGCTAGACTCAGAAGGTTTAGCCGTCGGTTAAACCCTGCCATGCAATCTATCTTTTTGAGTGAAATGTCATGTTACGAGCAGACCGTGTGAGCAACCCCCTCCTGAAATCCAAAATCATGTCGGCAGAAGCCGCCGCCGCGCTGATACCGCCGGGCGCCAATGTGGGCATGAGTGGTTTTACGGGGTCCGGCTACCCCAAGTTGGTGCCGGGGGCGCTGGCGCGGCGCATGAAACAGGCACATGCAGCGGGTGAAGCCTTTCGCATCGGGCTGTGGACCGGTGCCAGCACCGCACCCGAGCTCGACGCGGTGTTGGCCGAGGCGCATGGCGTTGAGATGCGCCTGCCCTACCAGTCTGACGCCACCGTGCGCAAACAGATCAACGCTGGCGAAATGCAGTACACCGACCTGCACCTCTCGCACGTCGCGCAGCTGGTCTGGTACGGTTTTCTGGGCCACCTGGACGTGGCCGTGATCGAAGTGGCTGGCATCTTGCCCGACGGGCGGCTGATTCCGTCGTCATCGGTTGGCAACAACAAAACCTGGATCGACCAAGCCGACAAGATCATCCTCGAAGTCAATTCCATGCAAAACCTCGGCATGGAAGGTATGCACGACATTTATTACGGCACCCAGGTGCCGCCAGACCGCCAGCCGATCCCGCTGGTGCGTGCCAATGGCCGCATTGGTGAAGCCTACCTGCGTTGTGACCTGAGCAAGGTGATTGCGGTGGTCGAAACCAACCAGCCCGACCGCAACACCCCGTTTGCCGCGCCCGACGAAAACTCGCAACGTATTGCCAACCACGTCATCGAATTTCTCGGTGCAGAAGTCAAGGCCGGGCGTTTGCCGCCAGACCTGCTGCCGTTGCAATCGGGTGTGGGCAACATTGCCAACGCGGTGCTGGCCGGGCTCAACAACGGCCCGTTCGAGAACCTGACCGCCTACACCGAGGTGCTGCAGGACGGCATGCTCGACATGCTGCGCTCGGGCAAACTGGTCTCGGCCTCAGCCACCGCGATCTCGTTCAGCCCCGAGGCGATGAAAGACTTCAACGAGAACATTGAGTTCTACAGCAAACGCATCGTGCTGCGCCCGCAAGAAATCAGCAACCACCCTGAGGTGGTGCGCCGCTTGGGTGTGATCGCGATGAACGCGATGATCGAGGCCGACATCTACGGCAACGTCAACTCCACCCACATCAAGGGCACCAGCATCATGAACGGCATTGGCGGCTCGGGCGACTTTGCCCGCAATGCCTTCCTGTCTTTCTTTGTGACGCCGTCCACCGCCAAGAATGGCGCTTTGTCGTGCATCGTGCCGATGGTGTCCCATGTGGATCACACCGAACACGATGTGCAGATCATCGTCACCGAACAGGGCCTGGCCGATTTGCGCGGCCTGTCGCCCAAACAGCGTGCCCGCCTGATCATCGAGAAGTGTGCCCACCCCGACTACCGTCCGGCACTCACCGAGTACTACGAGCGTGCCCTGCGCGAGTCCCCCGGCAAACACACCCCGCATCTGATGAACGAAGCCTTCAGCTGGCAGGACAACGCCGTCAAGGTGCTTAACACCGAAGCCGCCTGATCTGAGGTGGCAGCGGGGCTGGGGCGGCATCCCAGCCTTGAGCGCGCATCTTGTGTGCTGTGATTTTGATAGCCTCCAGTCCTTTATATATAAGGGCTGGAGGCTATTTTGTTATGGAAGCCCTCAGAACAGTCATTTGGTGAGCGCGTCACTGTGCCACCCAACCTCCATCCATGTTCCAGGCCACACCCCGCACGTTGTTGCCCGCGGGTGAGCAGAAAAACACCGCGAGTGCGCCCAACTCTTCGGGCGTGGTGAAGGTTTTGGAGGGCTCTTTTTCGCCCAAGATCAGCGCAACCGCCTCGTCGTTGGAGAGGCCCAGCGCCGCCGCTTTGGCGTCCACTTGTTTTTGCACCAGCGGGGTCAGCACCCAGCCTGGGCAAATGGCATTGCAGGTGACGCCGCTGCTGGCGTTTTCCAGCGCGGTGACCTTGGTCAGGCCGACCAGGCCGTGTTTGGCGGCCACATAGGCGGACTTTTCAGCTGAAGCAACCAGGCCGTGGACCGAGGCCAGGTTGATGATGCGGCCCCAGCCCGCCGCCTGCATTGCGGGCAGGACCAGACGGGTGGTGTGGAAGGCGCTGCTGAGGTTGATGGCGATGATCGCGTCCCAGCGTTCAGGTGGAAAACTCTCAATGCGCGACACATGCTGGATGCCAGCGTTGTTGACCAGGATGTCGACCCGGCCAAAACGCTGGGCAGCAAAAAACATCAAAGCCTCAATCTCTTCGGGTCGGCTCATGTCGGCGCCGTGGTAGGCCACTTGCACACCGAGTGCCGCGACTTCGGCCGTGGGGCCGTCCACATCCCCAAAACCGTTCAGCACGATGTTGGCACCTTGTGCGGCGAGTGCCTTGGCAATACCCAGACCAATGCCGCTGGTGGAGCCGGTGACCAGGGCGGTTTTACCTGTGAGCATGGGAACTTCTCCGCAAAAAATAGATGGGTTGGGGGCGACCAAAGCGGGGTGGCTGGCCGGATTGAATTAGGATGCAGTCATTATCCAGTGACGCCCCATCATGTCCAACCCCACCCTTGCATTTATCGATTGCCCCGACGCCCAGGGCAGCCACCGCATGGCCTATTGGCAATGGGGCAACCCGGCCAGCCGCCATGTGGTGCTGTGTGTGCACGGGCTGACGCGCCAGGGCCGCGACTTTGACACGCTGGCGCAGGCGCTGTGTGAACAGGCGGGTGGCGACATCTGCGTGGTGTGCCCGGATGTGGCGGGTCGCGGCCAGAGCGATTGGCTCCAAGACCCGCAGGGCTACCAGCTGCCGTTTTATGCGGCTGACATGCTGGCCTTGCTGGCGCAGCTGCAGCCCACCCGGCTGGACTGGGTTGGCACCAGCATGGGGGGCTTGATTGGCCTGGTGCTGGCGGGCCAGCCCGATTTGCCGCCTTTTGCCAAGGTCCACCGTCTGGTGCTCAACGATGTCGGGCCGGTGATCGAATGGCAAGCGCTGCAGCGTATCGGTCAGTACCTGGGCCAGGTGCCGGTGTTTGACACCGAGCAGCAAGCGGCTGACGCGCTCTGGGCCATTGCCAGCAGCTTTGGCCCTCACACCCCAGAACAATGGCTGGCCCTGACACGCCCGCAGATCAAGCCGCTGGCCGATGGCTCTGGCCGACTCACCCTGCGTTACGACCCAGCGCTGGCCGAGCCGTTCAAAGCCATGACGCCGGAGTCTGCCGCCCAGGGTGAGGCGTTGTTGTGGCAGGCCTATGACCAGATCCGTGCACAGACGCTGCTGGTACGCGGTGCCGAGTCAGACCTGCTCTCAGCCGCCACGGCGCAGGCCATGACACAACGCGGCCCGAAGGCGCAACTGGTTGAATTTGCCGGTGTGGGCCACGCACCCACGTTTGTGCCGCAGCCGCAGGTGGATGCGGTGCTGTCTTTTCTGCTGGCCCCCGACCGTTAGAGGCCACACCCAAGCCCACCTTTATTGATTCAGTGTTTTCATGAAAATTTCCGAGATTGAAGTGACCACCCCCGAGCGCTCTGCCCAAGCCGTGCTGCCAGTGGTGGCCGCCACCGCCCAGAGTCTGCCTGAGCACCCGCAGGCCTTGGCGCGGGCCCGTGCCTTTGCCGAGCCGCTGCTGTCCTGCGAAGAACTCGACACCGGCGAAAACACCTTGGCCCATGCCGATGCGGTGGCCGTCATTCTGAAAAGTATCGGTGGTTCGGAGGCGATGCAGGCCGCCAGTTACCTGGTGTACGCCTGTGACCACCTGAACAAACCGCAAGAGGTGATTGCCAAGGCCTTTGGTGACAACTTTGCCGCGCTGGCCATGGAAACCACCAAGCTGGTGCGGGTGCAGCGCCAGGCGCGCATGGCCAAGGCCACCCGCCCGGCGGTGGTGGTGGACACTCCGGCGGCGCAACAGGCGGCCGCCGTGCAGACCGAAAACGTGCGCAAGATGTTGCTGGCGTTTTCGCGCGATTTACGGGTGGTGATGTTGCGCCTGGCCTCGCGCCTGCAGACGCTGCGTTTTTTTGCGGCGACCAAGCGGCCCATGCCCGAGGGCATTGCGGCCGAGTCTCTGCAAGTGTTTGCGCCGCTGGCGAACCGCCTGGGCATCTGGGAAATCAAGTGGGAGATGGAAGACCTGGCCTTCCGCTTTCTGGAGCCCGACACCTACAAACAGGTGGCCCGCTTGCTCGATGAAAAACGCGTCGAGCGCGAGGCCCATGTGGAGCGCATGCGCAGCCAGTTGGAGGCAGATCTGAACGCCAACGGCATTGTGGCCAAGGTCTCGGGTCGGCCCAAACACATCTACAGCATTGTCAAAAAAATGCGTGGCAAGTCGCTCGGGTTCGACAAGGTCTACGACGTGCGTGCGCTGCGTATCCTGGTGGCCAGCGTGCCCGAGTGTTATGGCGCCTTGAGCTGGGTGCACCACCATTTCACCCCGATCACCGAGGAGTTTGACGACTACATCGCCAAACCCAAGGTCAACGGTTACCAGTCTTTGCACACCGTGGTGCGTGACGCGGCCGGGCTGCCGACCGAGATCCAGATCCGCACCCAGGCCATGCACGACCATGCCGAAAACGGTGTGGCCGCGCACTGGGCCTACAAGGAGGCGGGTGCCAAGGGTTACGCGGGGGTGTCGGCCACCGGCGCCTATGACGCCAAGATCGCGGTGCTGCGCCAGCTGCTGGCCTGGGAACGCGATCTGTCCGGTGTGCAGACGCAGGACCTGCTGGACGACCGCATCTACGTGCTGACACCCGATGCCAATATCGTTGAGCTGCCGCAGGGTGCCACCGTGGTGGACTTTGCCTACACCGTGCACACCGACCTGGGCCACCGCTGCCGGGGGGCTCGGGTGGACGGCGCCATGGTGCCCCTCAATACCGCGCTCAAAAACGGCCAGACGGTCGAAGTGACCGCCGCCAAAGAGGGCGGCCCCTCGCGTGACTGGCTCAACACCGAGCTGGGTTACCTGGTGAGCCACCGCGCCCGCACCAAGGTGCGCGCCTGGTTCAACGCGCTGGCCCTGAGTGAAACCATTGCCAAAGGCCGCGAGGCGGTTGAAAAACTGCTGCAGCGCGAGGGCAAAACTGCACTCAAGCTCGATGACCTGGCGGTGCAGCTGGGTTTTGCCAACGCCACCGCGCTGTTTGAGGATGTGGGCAAGGACGAGTTCTCGCTGCGCGCCATCGAGCAGGTGCTGCGCCCACCCGAAGCGCCGCAGTTTGACGCCAATGCCCCGGTGTTGCGTAAACCCCGCTCGGGCGACAACCCGAGCAAAGGCGGCCTGCTGGTGGTGGGGGTCGACTCCCTCATGACCCAGATGGCCAAATGCTGCAAACCGGCGCCGCCGGACGCGATTTGTGGTTTTGTCACGCGTGGCAAGGGTGTCAGTGTGCACCGCAAGGACTGCAGCAACCTCAAGGAAATGGTCGCCAAAAATGGCGAGCGCCTGATCGAGGTGGAGTGGGGCGTGGCACGCGCCATGAGTGGCTCGGTGTTCCCGGTGGATGTGGCGGTGCAGGCGCACGACCGCCAGGGCCTGTTGCGCGACATTTCCGAAGTCTTCACCAAAGAGAAGATGAACGTGATTGGGGTGCAGACCCAGTCCATCAAGGGCATCGCTTGGATGACCTTCACCGTGGAGGTGTCCGACTCGGGCCGCCTGCACAAGGTGCTGGGCCTGGTGGCTGAGCTACCGGGTGTCAACTCGGCTCGCCGGAAGTAATGCCTTTTTTACCCTCCAGCCCTTGATGTAAAAGGGCTGGTAGCTATCTATTTTGTAATTCTCTGAACAAGCGTCATGGCCCACACTTTCCTCTGGCACGACTACGAGACCTTTGGTGTCAACACCCGCAGCGCCCGCCCGGCGCAGTTTGCCGCGATCCGCACCGACGCCGATCTGAACCAGGTGGGGGAGCCGATCATGCTGTATTGCCAGCCGGCCAACGACTTTTTGCCCGACCCCCAGTCCTGCCTGATCACCGGCATCACGCCGCAGGAATGCCTGGCCAAAGGCCTGCCCGAACACCAGTTTGCGGCGCAGATTGAGCAGGCGCTGGCCTGGCCCGGCACCGTGGGTGTGGGTTACAACACCATCCGTTTTGACGACGAAATCACCCGCTTCATGTTCTGGCGCAACCTGATCGACCCCTATGGACGTGAGTGGCAAAACGACTGTGGCCGCTGGGACATCCTGGACGTGGTGCGCACCGCCTACGCCCTGCGCTCCGAGGGCATCCAGTGGCCCAAAAACGCCGAGGGCAAACCCAGCTTCAAACTCACCGACCTCACCGCCGCCAACGGTCTGGTCCACGAAGCCGCCCACGATGCGCTGAGCGACGTACACGCAACAATAGCCCTGGCACGGCTGATCAAAGCCGCGCAACCACGCTTGTTTGACTTCTGTTTTGGCCTGCACAAAAAAGACCGGGTGTTGACCGAGCTGGGTTTGCCCAGCACCCCCGCCAACGCACGGCCGTTCTGGCATGTGTCAGGCATGTTCTCGCCTGAGCGCGGCTGCTTGGCGCTGATGTGGCCGCTGGCCATGCACCCGGGCAACAAAAACGAGCTGCTGGCCTGGGACCTGTCGCAAGACCCGAGCGAGTTGGCCAGCCTGAACGCCGCACAGATCCAGCAACGCCTGTTCACCCGCAGCGCCGATTTGCCCGAAGGTGTGTTGCGCCTGCCGATCAAGTCGGTGCACATCAACAAATCACCGATGGTGATGGGCAACCTCAAGGTGCTCAGCGAACCCATGGCGCAGCGCTGGGGCATCAACGTGGCCGAGCAACTGGACAACGCGGTGAAAGCCCGCGACCTGCCCGACATGAGCGCGATCTGGGCCGAGGTGTTTAAACGCGAGGCCAGTGGCCCGGTGGATGTGGACCAAGACCTCTACGGCGGTTTCATCGGCAATACCGACCGCCGCCGCCTCAACGACCTGCGCCAAAGCAGCCCGGAGCAACTGGCCCAAGCCCGCCCGGCTTTTGACGATGCCCGGCTGACCGAGCTGTTGTGGCGTTACCGCGCGCGCAACTTCCCGGCCAGTTTGTCGGCGGACGAGGCCACCGCTTGGGAAGCCCACCGCGCGGCCCGGCTGCTCGAAGGTGAGGGCGGGGCACTCACCTTGACCGCGCTGTTTGACCAGCTCGACCAACTGGCCGAGACGGCCGATGAGCGCGGTGAAGCCGTGTTGGGTGCTTTGTACGACTATGCGGAGATGGTTGCGCCGCAGGTCGATTGACAGCGCCGTGAGCGCTGGCGGACGCCAAAAGCCCACCCAGGTTAATGGCCAGGCACCGTTGGTTTGCTCTCCACATAGGCCCAGAAATCATCTGTGACCTCGTACTGCGGAAACGCCGTTTTGTGTTGTTCGGCCAGATAGTGCAGGGCCATCAGGATGTCCGCCGGAAAACCGCGACGGGTGCCATTGCGGGTGCCGTGTAACAGCCCCTCCATGTAGGCCACAAAGTTGCTGTGGCCCCAATAAGATGTTAGCTTGTCACCGATATGCGGGAAGGCCTTGGCCACGGTACGGAACTGCGGGTTGTTGTTGAGCACGGTGAACCTCCTCGGTAGTAGCCGCCACTGGCCGTGCCTAGATGGCATGGATGGCCAAACAATGTATAGCTGTCAGTCCTTGCTTGTAAAGGGCTTCAGGCCAAAAAGCCGATGAAGTGATGGTGCTGCAGGTGTGCAAGGCGAGTGCTGAAGTGCTTGTTGTCCGGTCGACTTGTGAGTAAGCGGGGCACTGCACCCTGCAAGCCATTTCCTGCTGTCGGCTGTTTGGGAAATGCTGGTTAAGGCCTTGGATTCAACCGGTCGCTGCAACAAGTTGGCTGAATCGTTCAGCAGGTGTTTCATAGTCTAGAGTTTTCCTTGGGCGTTCGTTGAGTTTTCTCGCAATCGCATTCAGCTGTGCCTGTGAGTAATGCGAAATATCGACCCCCTTGGGGAAATACTGCCGCAACAGTCCATTCGTGTTTTCATTGCTTCCACGCTGCCAAGGACTGTGGGGCTCACAGAAATAAACGCTGATGTCGGTGGCCAATGTGAAACGCTTGTGGTCCGCCATTTCATGCCCCCGGTCCCAAGTCAGCGATTTGTAGAGTTCCTGGGGCAACTTGCGTGCGTTTTTGATCAGCGCATTGACCACCGTCTGGGTATCTTTGCTGGCAACCTTTACCAGCATCACGTAGCGCGTCTGACGCTCAACCAGTGTCGCAATCTGGTTGTTGAGACTCCCAAACAGCAAATCGCCTTCCCAGTGGCCTGGTACGGCCCGATCCTCCACGCAGGCTGGGCGCTCACTGATGGATACAGCATTGGTGATCTTGCCGTGGTTGTCCGTCTTTTGTGTGTAGTGACGTGAACGGCGCATGGCTCTGGTACGCCTCAAATGCTGCAGTAGTTCCTTCTTCAATGCGCCGCGGGCTTGAATGAACAGACTGCGGTAGATTGTTTCGTGTGACACGTGATAGTCCTCGTCGCACGGGTAAGTATGCTTGAGCCACCCAGCAATTTGCTGGGGTGCCCATTGACATTGGTGCTTACCCGCCACGATGTTGGCCAGCTTTCGCTTGGCCACCAGTTTGCACGTCTTGGGGCGACGCGCCCGATCCCAAGCCGCTTGGTCGGCCTGGGCTGCGCGGTAGCAGCCTTGGCCACCATTGCGCTGGATCTCCCGGCTGACAGCTGAGGGAGCACGCCCAAGCTGGCAAGCGATTGACCGGATCGATCGTCCCGTCGCCAATGCGCGTGATATCTCTTCGCGCTCGGCCAGGCTCAACGCCAATTTGGAACGACAGCGTTGAGCCGGGCGTATGCCTCCAGTCTCAGCCAAGATGCGACTGACGGACGAGTGATTGCGATCAAATAATTGGGCAATCTGTTGAAGGGACTCACCCTTTTTCCAGCGATCCCACATCAGAGCCTTCTGGCTGTCTGTGTAGTAAATCCTTGGTCTTTGCTTCATCTGCAACACTCCTTCTGCTTACGCAGTCTCTAGTGTGTTGCAGCGACCGGTTGAATCCAAGGCTGATTCCCGACATTCAACTTTCCAAACTGCTTGCCTCAAACGCGACATTGAAAGAAGTGGCTTGTTCTTATCCGATCTTGCAATGATTTTGCCAACCGGACCTAACGAACGTGGATTTCTCTTGCTGAAACTGGAAACAGGTTTTTGCTGCGCTACTCAATATGGAAGCGTAACACCCCCTAGAGAAAACCCAGTAACTTGTAACCAAGAAGAAAAATACCCCACTGTCCACAACGTCACGTCCATCCAATAGGCCATGACGGTGCTCAGACAAACTAGATTCAGCGCTTGAGAAGACGACGAAGTGCCTCAATGTGAGTTGGATCCGTCTCGTATCGTTGCGGATGGTCAGCGAGATAGATGCCTGACGGGGCACCAGGCTTGGAGCGCAACAGCCACAACCCACGTTCGCCGCGTTTGTGAGTCATGTCACTGCCCGAGCGAGGGCCATTTTCTGACGGGGTAGCAACGAAAGCCAAAACCTGAGCGGATGGTCCCTTTAGCACCTCGGCAATCGTGATCACGCCCATGTCCAGAATGGGTGCAGTTTCGCCGAGGGCAGTTGCACCTACAGCCGATTGCCCCGACCATTCACCCAGAACGATCAACTCTGACTGACTGACCAATTGTTCATCCGTAAAGCGTGCAAACATGGCTGACGATACGCTAGGCAGCCCAGCAGCCAGAATCACGGCGACAGCACGTCGCCGATTCAATTGGGCGTCTGGGATTGCTTTCAAACTTTAGGCTGCGCCGAACGACGCCGAAAAACCAACATGACCAAGGCTAAACCCAATAGTGCCAGGGAACTTGGTTCAGGAACCGTGGATTGGATCGGTACGCCGTAAAGGTACTGCATTCCAGCGATGTCGTCTGCCTGCGGGCCGCTAAACTTTTCCGTAATGTACGGATTCATCAGGGAGTCGACCACACTGGTGTGGTTTAGGCCCAGCGCATGACCCAGCTCATGCGCCATGACTTGAAAGATACTAAAACCATCCCCAATAAGCCCTAGGCCCCAATTCTCTGCTGTGTCGAAATGAATGTCGCCAGCAAGCGAACCTCCATTGGCTGGTGGGTAATAGCCATGGGCCAAAACACCGAATTCGCCGTCGAAGGCATGGCCACTAATGCGGATGTCGGCATTCGTGCCTAAAGCATTGGACGCGACACCGTTGTCGACGACCTCCAAAAAGGTGAGGTTGGCTACGTTGGACCAAGCCGCGAGTGCGGACTGTATCTCTGCCTCAAAACCCACAGGCATGAAACTTGACAGTGCGGGGCAGATTCCCCCTCCTTCGGCTGAGCAGTCAATTGCTCCGGTCAGACTCCAGGTGATGGTCGCGCCAGTTCCGAGTGTGGGACTTCCCCACTTGCCAGGGCTGGTGGGGCCAACCACAAAGGCCGAAGCCAGGGTGGGAAGAATCAGAACTGAGGATAGTGCCAATTTGGCAACCAGCTTCTTTAGCATATTAGTTGTTCCGATTAAGGGTTGCCGCCTTTGGACGGAAAAGTCCAAAATGGACTAATTTTGAATGGCATGCAAAAAGTAGACCATCAACTTTAAATTGAATGTAAGTAATTGATTAAAAAAACAATTTGATATATATCGAATCTGACTAAGTCCGTTGAGCAGCCCAAATGTAAATATTCTCGACATTTTTGGTCCAGCTAAATGGCAGATGATGAGTTCTGCTGGCCACCATTCGGTCAGTCCATCGTTGTCAATATGCGGGGTACTTCAGGGATTGAATCAATGGCGTCTAGATTGCCACCCGGTGGCAAAGTCAGAAGATAGGCGAGCACATCGAGGTCATACTAATGACCATCGCTCATGGCGGCAAGGGTCTTCTGACTCAAAGGAAATTGGGAAGACATAAAGCCGCAATTCACCAATGCCCGGTACCGCTGCTTACCGCTCTCCCGCAGCCATCTCAATTTGCAGAGATTGAGTGCAAAATAAATAGCTACCAGTCCTTATAAATAAAGGGCCAGCAGCCAAAAAGACCATTCACTTATTGCGTACCAAAGATCCGGTCACCAGCGTCACCCAGACCCGGCAGGATGTAGCCGTGGTCGTTGAGCTGGCGGTCGATGGCTGCCGTGAAGATCTGTACATCGGGGTGGGCTTCGCGCAGGGCCTTGACACCTTCGGGGCAGGTCAGCAGGCAGACGAACTTGATGGAACGCGGTTGCAGCGCCTTGACACGGGTGATGGCGGCAATGGCCGAATGGCCGGTGGCCAGCATCGGGTCGACCACAATCACGTCACGCTCGGGCATGTCCTTGGGCATCTTGAAGTAATACTCCACCGCCTGCAGCGTGGCCGGGTCGCGGTACAGGCCGATGTGGCCCACACGGGCGCCGGGCACCACCGCCAGAAAACCCTCCAGCAGTCCGTTGCCCGCACGCAGGATGGAGGCCAGTGCCAGCTTCTTGCCGTCGATCATGGTGGCGGTCATGGTTTCCAGCGGGGTCTCGACCTCCACATCTTGGGTGGGCATGTCGCGGGTCACCTCATAAGCCATCAGCATCGCCAGCTCATTGAGCAGGGTACGGAAACTGGTGGTGCTGGCGTCTTTGCGGCGCATCAGGGTGAGTTTGTGTTGCACCAGCGGGTGCTTGATCACGTGAACGAAAGGATCGGATGTCGTCATGAATTGCTTTCCTGCATTTATCTTTTGGAACCGCCAAAGATACCACCCAAAACACCCCGGATGATCTGGCGACCCACTTCGCGGCCAATCGAACTGGCCGCACTTTTGAAAAGTTGTTCACCCGCCGAGGTGCGCCGGCCATTGCCACCGCCCAGCAGGCTGCCCAGGCCGGAGCCCAGGCTGTCGAGCAGGCCGCCGGACTCGGCGGCGGGGGCCTCAGCAGCGCCTGTTTTGTCTGCGCCGTTTTTGGCGGCGGCGTTGGTCCGTTCGGCAGAGCGGCCTTTGAGCTTTTCAAAGGCCGACTCGCGGTCCAGCGTTTTCTCGTAGACACCGGCGACGATGGACTCGGCCAGCAAGGTCTGGCGCTGCTCAGGCGTGATCGGACCAATCTGGCTGGCCGGGGGGAATACATAGACCCGTTCGGTTGGGCAGGGGCGGCCTTTCTCGTCCAGAAAACTCACCAAGGCCTCACCCACAGCCAACTCGGTGATCGCCGCGCTGATGTCCAGCCCGGTGTTGGGGCGCATGGTGTCGGCAGCCGATTTGACGGCTTTCTGGTCACGTGGGGTGAAGGCGCGCAGCGCGTGTTGCACCCGGTTGCCAAGCTGGGCCAGCACGTTGTCGGGGATGTCGAGCGGGTTTTGTGTCACAAAATACACGCCCACGCCTTTGGAACGCACCAGCCGCACCACCAGCTCAATGCGTTCGATCAGCACCTTGGGTGCGTCGTTGAACAGCAGGTGCGCTTCGTCAAAGAAGAACACCAGTTTGGGTTTGTCCAGGTCACCCACTTCGGGCAGGTTCTCGAACAGCTCACTCAGCAGCCACAGCAGGAACGTGCTGTACAGGCGCGGTGAATTCATCAGCTTGTCGGCAGCCAGCACGTTGATCAAACCGCGCCCGGCGCTGTCGGTTTGCATGAAGTCGTCGATGTTGAGCATGGGCTCACCAAAGAACTTGTCACCACCTTGGGCTTCGATCTGCATCAGGCCGCGCTGGATGGCGCCGATGCTGGCCGCGCTGATGTTGCCGTATTCGGTGGTGAAGCTCGACGCGTTGTCACCCACATGCTGGCACATTGCGCGCAGGTCTTTCATGTCCAGCAACAGCAAACCCGCGTCGTCGGCGATTTTGAACACCAATTGCAACACCCCAGCCTGGGTGTCATTCAGATTGAGCATGCGAGCGAGAAGCAGCGGGCCCAGATCACTCACGGTGGCACGCACCGGGTGGCCTTGTTCACCAAACACATCCCACAGCGTGGTTGAGAATGCTGCGTATTCGGGAGCATCCAGCCCTCGTTCAGCAAGGACTTTGGTCAGTTTTGGCGTGGAACTGCCGGCGCGTGAGATGCCGGTCAAGTCGCCCTTGATGTCGGCCATAAACACCGGCACACCGAGTTTGGCAAACCCTTCGGCCAGGGTTTGCAGGGTGATGGTTTTGCCGGTGCCGGTGGCGCCGGTGATCAGCCCGTGGCGATTGGCCTTGTCGGGCTGCAGGAAACACTGGGTCTGGCCGTGCTGGGCGATCAGGATAGGTTCAGGCATATCGGGCTCAAAAAGTACAATCGAGCCAATAGCGTAACGAATTTTCAAAGGAATTCCCGTGGCAGGACACAGTAAATGGGCCAATATTCAGCACCGCAAAGGCCGTCAGGACGAGAAGCGCGGCAAGATCTGGACGCGCATCATCCGTGAGATCACCGTGGCTGCGCGCTCCGGTGGCGGCGACTTGTCCGCCAACCCGCGTTTGCGCCTAGCCATTGACCGCGCCAAGGCAGCCAACATGCCGGCGGATCGCATCAAATACAACATTGACAAAGCCACCGGCTCGCTCGACGGCATCAGTTACGAAGAAATCCGTTACGAGGGTTACGGCATTGGTGGCGCGGCCATCATTGTCGACACCATGACCGACAACAAGGTGCGCACCGTGGCCGAAGTTCGGCACGCGTTCTCCAAGTTTGGCGGCAACATGGGCACCGAGGGTTCGGTCGCGTTCCAGTTCAAACACTGCGGCCAGATCATTTTTGCCCCAGGTGTGAGTGAAGACAAGGTGATGGAAGTGGCGCTGGAAGCCGGTGCCGATGATGTGATCACTGACGAGGACGGCGCCATTGAGGTGATCACCCCGGTGGCAGATTTTGAAGCCATCAAGGACGCGCTGGTGGCCGCTGGCCTGACCCCCGCCGATGCCGAGGTGACCATGCGGCCCGAAAACCCGATCGAGGTCTCCGGCGACGAGGCAGCCCGCATGCAGAAGCTGCTCGACGCGATTGAAGACCTGGATGATGTACAAGCGGTGTACCACAACGCCCAACTCGACACCCAAGACTTATGAAAATCCTCGTCATTGGCGGCGGTGGCCGCGAACACGCCCTGGCCTGGAAACTGGCCCAGTCGCCCAAAACCCACAAGATCTACGTGGCACCGGGCAATGGCGGCACCGCGCTGGACCCGCAGTTTGAGAATGTGGACATCACCGACATCCAGCAGCTGCGTGAATGGGCGCTGGCCCAGAAGATCGCCCTGACGGTGGTGGGCCCCGAAGGGCCGCTGGCCGCGGGCGTGGTTGACGAGTTCCGCAAACACGGCCTGCGTGTGTTTGGCCCGACCCAGGCCGCAGCCCAGCTGGAAAGCTCCAAGGCGTTTTCCAAAGCCTTCATGAGGCGCCACGCCATTCCCACGGCCGAGTTTGAGACCTTTTCTGACCCGGTGCTGGCCCATGCCTACATCGACAAGATGGGTGCACCGATTGTGGTCAAGGCCGATGGCCTGGCCGCTGGCAAAGGTGTGGTGGTGGCCGCCACCCTGGCCGAGGCGCACGCGGCGGTGGACTTCATGCTGCTGGACAACACCCTGGGTGTGAGCCACAACGCCGGTGGCGCGCGGGTGGTCATTGAGGAGTTTTTGGCCGGGGAAGAAGCCAGCTTCATCGTGATGGTGGACGGCAAGAATGTGCTGCCACTGGCCACCAGCCAGGACCACAAACGCCTGCTCAATGGTGATCTGGGTCCCAACACCGGCGGTATGGGTGCGTATTCACCCGCACCCATCGTCACGCCCGATGTGCATGCACGCGCCATGCGCGAGATCATCCTGCCGACAATTCGCGGCATGGAAAAGGACGGTATCCCGTTCTCAGGCTTTTTGTACGCGGGCCTGATGATCGACGCCCAAGGCAAGCCCAAAACGCTCGAGTTCAACTGCCGCATGGGCGACCCCGAAACCCAGCCCATCATGATGCGCCTGAAGACCGATCTGGTGGACGTGATGCTGGCCGCCACCGAACCCGGCCCACACGGCAAGCTCGACCAGATTGAGCTGGAGTGGGACCGCCGCACCGCCCTGGGTGTGGTGTTGGCCGCCCACGGCTACCCGATGCAGCCGCGCAAAGGTGATGCCATTACCGGCATTCCCAAAGAAGTGGAGGACGCCTGTGTGTTCCATGCGGGCAGCACCCTGGTGGATGGGCAATTGCAAACCTCTGGCGGGCGTGTGCTCTGCGTGACGGTGCTCGCCGACAACGTGCGCCTGGCCCAGCAGCGTGCCTACGAGGTGGCCGCAGGTATTCGCTTTGATGGCATGCAATACCGCACCGACATTGGGTACCGTGCTATCAAAGGTACATCTGCATGACAGCCGAGGTGAGCCAGCCGGGGGATGTGACAGCGCAGGTCAGCAACTACCTGCGTGGCCTGCAGGCGCGTATCACCGGCGCCATCAGTGAGATCGACGGCAGCACCTTCCTGACCGATGCCTGGCACAAAGCGCCTAGCGACAAGTTGCAAGGGCAGGGCATCACCCAGATTCTGGAAAATGGCCCGGTGTTCGAGCGTGCGGGTTGCGGTTTTTCGCATGTGCGCGGCCCGAGCCTGCCGCCCTCAGCCACGCAGCACCGCCCTGGCCTGGTGGGTGTGCCGTTTGAGGCCATGGGGGTGTCGTTGGTGTTCCACCCGCGCAACCCCTATGTGCCCACGGTGCACATGAATGTGCGCATGATTTCGGCCACCGCCAGTGATGGTTCGGTGGTGTGCTGGTTTGGCGGTGGCATGGACCTGACGCCGTATTACGGTTTTGAGGAAGATGCGCTGCACTTCCACCAGAGCTGCAAAAACGCTTTGGCCCCGTTTGGTGACGATAAATACCCGCGTTTCAAGACCTGGTGTGACGACTACTTCTGCAACAAACACCGGGGCGAACAGCGTGGTGTGGGCGGCGTGTTTTTTGACGATTTCCAGGAACTGGGCTTTGAGCGCAGCCTGGCCATGATGCAGTCGGTGGCGGACAGTTTTCTGGGTGCTTACCTGCCTATCGTGTTGCGCCGCAAGGACACGCCCTATGGTGAGCGCGAACGCAATTTCCAGCTCTACCGGCGCGGCCGATATGTGGAGTTCAACCTGGTGTGGGACCGGGGCACCCACTTTGGCCTGCAGTCGGGTGGGCGCACCGAGTCGATTTTGCTGTCGATGCCGCCGCTGGTGAGCTGGGCCTACAGCCAGGTACACGCGCCGGGTACGCCTGAGGCCGCGTTGACAGAGCAGTTTCTGGTGCGTCGGGAGTGGCTCTGAGCTCGTCTGGCGTGGCCCCCAAACGCATCGGGATCCTGGGTGGCTCATTTGACCCGCCGCACCTGGCGCATGTGGCGCTGGGGCAGGCCGCCGTGGCCCAGCTGGCGCTGGACGGCCTGTGTGTGGTGCCCACCGGCCAGGCCTGGCACAAAGCCCGGGTACTGAGCGAGGCCACACACCGTCTGGCCATGACGCAGCTGGCGTTTGCCGGCATCCCCCAGGCCTGGGTCGATCCGCGTGAAACCCAACGCGCCGGGCCCAGTTACACCATCGACACCCTGCGTGAGTTGTGTGCCGAGTTCAGCCAGGCCGAGTTGTTCCTGATCATCGGCGCCGATCAGGCGCAAGCGCTGACGACTTGGCAGTCGTGGCAGGAGATTCTGCAATCAGCTACAATATGTGTAGCTGATCGCCCAGATCTAACGAGGGTCAGGGCCGTATTTGATGCAGAAAAGGCGTATCCCGAGCGTTTTTTCCACCTGCAAATGCCATCGATGGCCATCAGCGCAACCGACATCCGCTCTGCCATTTCTACCCACCAAAACGTGACGGCACTGGTGGGCGAGAGCGTTGCGCGTTATATTGCCGACCACCACCTTTACCTATCCTCTTGATGACTACCAAAACCACCACCCCGACCGCTGCCAAACGCGCCGCCAAAACCCCCGCCAAATCGGCTGCCAAGACCACCGCGAAAGCGGCCAGCCAGGCGCTGACGCCGCTGGAAGCCGAAGAGCGCCAACGCGCCGTCACCAAACCAGCGGTCAAACCCGTGGACAAGTCCGAGGCCAAGGCGGATGGCAAGAAAAACGTGCAAAAACTGCAACGTGCGATTGTGGACGGGCTCGAAGACGTCAAGGCGCAGGAGATTGTGGTGTTTGACACAGAAGAGTTGTCCTCGCTGTTTGAGCGGGTGATCATCGCCTCGGGCACTTCCAACCGGCAAACCAAGGCGCTGGCCATGAGTGTGGTGGATGCGGTGCGTGACGCCGGTTTCCCCAAACCCCGGGTTGAGGGTGAAGCCAACGGCGAGTGGATCATTGTGGATTGTGGCCAGGCCGTGGTGCATGTGATGCAGCCCAGCTACCGCACTTATTACAACCTCGAAGAGCTGTGGGGTGAAAAACCGGTGCGCCTGAAACTCGGTGCCGCCAAACCGGTGGTGGCCAAGGCCGTCAAGGCGCCCGCCGCGCCGACCCAGCCGGCCCGTGCCGCCAAACCCGAGACCAGCTTGCGCCGCTCCAGTGCTGCCAAGAAGGGTGTGGAAGACGCTTTCCCCTCCAAAGCACAGCTCAGAAAGCAGGAAGAGGCCAAGGCTGCTGCTGCGAAAAAAGTAGCATCCAAAGCTTCACCCACAAGGGCTAGAGGCACAAAAGATGCTGAAACTGTGGCCAAACCCCGGATCAAGACCCTGGTGGTGAACGCGCCCAGCAAGCCCGCTGCCAAAAAATCTGCGGCCAAGTCTGCGCCCGCCAAACGGGCCGCCAAACCCGCTTCGCGCAAAGCCTGAGTGTGCGGCTGCTGATTGTTGCGGTAGGTCAGCGTGTGCCCGACTGGGCACAAACCGCCTGGGACGATTACGCCAAACGTTTTCCGTTCGAGATCAAGCTCGAACTCAAAGCGGTCAAAACCGAGCCACGCGCCTCCAAGTCGCTGGAAACCATCTACGCCGCTGAACGCGCCCGTATTGAGGCGGCCATTCCGAAAGGCTGTCGCATTGTGGCGCTGGACGAACGTGGCACCACGCTGACCACCATGGCGCTGGCCGGCAAGCTCAAGGACTGGCAGTTGTCGGGCGGTGATGTGGCGCTGGTGATCGGTGGCCCGGACGGGTTGGATCCGGCTTTTCGGCAGGCAGCGCATGAGCGGATTCGTTTGTCCGATCTGACGCTGCCCCATGCCATGGTGCGGGTGTTGCTGGTGGAGCAGCTCTACCGTGCCTGGTCGATCAATGCCAACCACCCATACCACCGGGAATAGTCAGACATGAAGCCATTCGTTTACCTGGCCTCCCAAAGCCCGCGGCGCAGGCAGCTGCTGGAGCAGCTTGGCGTGGCCTATGAGTTGCTGTTGCCTGATGCGGATGAAGACGCGGAAGCTTTGGAAGCAGTCCTGCCGCGTGAGGTGCCGCAGGCCTATGTGCAGCGTGTCACCCAGCTCAAGCTCGACGCGGCCTTGGCGCGGCTGAAAAAGCGTGGCCTGCCTGCTGCGCCCGTCTTGTGCTCAGACACCACGGTGGCGCTGGGGAGGGTGATTCTGGGCAAGCCGCTGGACGAAACTGACGCGGTGCGTATCCTGCGTGCCCTGTCGGGTAAAACCCACCGAGTGCTCACAGCGGTGGCACTGGGCACCGAACAACAGCGCCAGCAGGCGGTATCGATCTCCAAAGTGACTTTTGCCCCCATGTTTGATGCGCAGATCCAGGCCTATGTGGACAGTGGCGAGCCGATGGGCAAGGCGGGTGCTTATGGGGTGCAGGGCAGGGTGGCGGCACACATTGCCCACATCAGCGGCAGTTACAGCGGCATCATGGGTTTGCCAATGTATGAGACGAACACCTTGTTGCAGGGTTTTGGGCTGGGCCGTTAGGCCGCGAGGCGTTACAGTCTGCCCCCTATGCAAGAAGATATTCTGATCAATTGGGCGCCGCAGGAGACGCGTGTGGCCATTGTCGAGGGCGGTGCGCTGCAGGAGTTGCACGTCGAGCGCTCGCTTGAGCGTGGCCTGGTGAGCAACGTCTACCTGGGCAAGGTGGTTCGGGTGCTGCCAGGCATGCAGTCGGCCTTCATCGACATTGGTCTGGAGCGCGCCGCGTTTTTGCATGTGGCCGATGTCTGGCACCCACCTGCCGAGGGTGAAACCATTTCCAACGCGCGTGCGGCAGCTTCGCAGATCCCGATTGAAAAACAGGTGTTTGAGGGCCAGAGCCTGATGGTTCAGGTGATCAAGGATCCGATTGGCACCAAGGGTGCACGCCTGTCCACCCAGATCAGCATTGCCGGGCGCATGCTGGTTTTTTTGCCGCAGGACGACCACATTGGTGTGTCGCAAAAGATCCCGACCGAGCAGCGCGAGAGCCTGCGCCAGCGCGTTCAGTCGCTGGTGGGAGACATGGGCGGGGGCTTCATCCTGCGCACCAATGCCGAGGACGCCAGCGATCAGGAACTGGCTGACGACATCGCCTACCTGCGCAAAGCCTGGAAACGCATCCGTGAAGCGGCGACCAGGCTGCCTGCCAGCTCCTTGTTGCACCAGGATTTGAGTCTGATGCAGCGGGTGCTGCGCGACATGGTGGGCGAACGCACCGTCTCTATCCGGGTGGACTCGCTGGAGCAGTTTGAGGCCTTGAAAGCCTTTGGGGTGGAGTTCATGCCCGCTGCGGCGCAGAAGCTGCAGCACTACAAGGGTGAACGGCCGATTTTTGATTTGCACTCGATTGACGAGGACATCGCCAAGGCGCTGGGGCGTCGGGTGGAGCTGAAGTCGGGTGGTTACCTGATCGTGGACCAGACCGAGGCGCTGACCACGGTGGATGTCAACACCGGTGGTTTTGTCGGCGCCCGCAACTTTGATGACACCATCTTCAGAACCAACCTGGAAGCCGCACAAGCCATTGCCAGGCAGCTGCGTCTGCGTAACCTGGGCGGCATCATTGTGGTGGACTTCATCGACATGGAGCGTGAGGAACACCGCCAGGCGGTGTTGACCGAAATGCGCAAACAACTGGCGCGTGACCGCGTCAAAACCATGTGTGGCGGCTTTTCGCAGCTGGGGCTGGTGGAGATGACACGCAAGCGCACCCGCGAGTCCCTGGCGCACATGTTGTGTGAACCCTGCCCGCTGTGCCAGGGCAAAGGCATTGTCAAAACGCCACGCAGTGTGGCCTACGATATTTTCCGCGAGATTTTGCGCGAGGCGCGCCAGTTCAACCCCAAAGAATTCCGTGTGGTGGCCTCACCCAAGGTCATCGAGCTGTTTCTGGACGAAGAAAGCCAGCATCTGGCGGGCCTCTCCGAGTTCATTGGCAAGCCAGTGTCACTGCAAAGCGAAGGTGCCATGGGGCAGGAGCAGTACGACATTGTGTTGCTGTGATACCGGTAAGTCGGTTTCTTGTGTGGTGCTGCCTGGGAATTGGATGTTGTGTGGAGTGGAGTGGGCCGAGGCTTACACAATGTCGGTCCTGCAGGTGGCTTGTTACATTCTTCGGCGAGTCAACACAAACGCATATTCTGGTTAGATATCTTTTGCTTATTATGTATGAGCATTACTATCTGCAATGTGCTCCAATTTTCAGTGCACATAACGATGGGTTCTACTTGTTATTATTGGCATAAGGGCGTTTCACTCATTATGGTCTATCTTAAAGTCGCTTGCCGGACCTTCAATAATTACACAAATTTTGGCTATTTATCCACGCAAAGAGTGCGGCATAAATAGTGATAATTTTATATCTTATATTTAAATGAACTACAAATTGCCAATTTCATTTAGAGGGGTGTATTGGATTTTTTTGGCGTACTTGGCTATTCTGCCACTTGCTAATACCACTGCATTAAGAAATATTTTTCTTTTAACACTTGTTTGTTTAATTGGATATCACATTTTTTTTACCAATTTTTTGGTGGAGAAAGATTTTGAGCTGCGAAGTATTCCATTGCCTCTTGTTGTCTGGTTTTGTTTTTTAATTCTTTTTCCGCTCTGGGCTGAGCAAACAGATGTTGCGTGGATGAATCTTAAAGGGCAATGGGGGCAGTCTATTCTTGCTTGGTGTGTTGGTATTGGCGTTGCGCTAATTCTTGGGCGACAGGGGCCAAGTCTGTGGGGTCTGGCTGTTGCAAGTACTTTGCCTGTTGTAATTCACTTAACTTTGACTCTGCTGGCATGGTCGGGTGCATTTGGTACCAATTTCTCTGACAGTATATCCATTGGTGAGATATGGAGTTCTCTGATCCAAATGTTTGATTCCAGCATGCATGGAGATTCTGTTTCGCATGGCTTTCCATGGGGTTTCCGTGGATACGATCCTATGCATGGAAACCTCGGTTACGCCGCTTGTCAGGCTATCGTGTTGTTTGTGGTTTGCGCTGATATTGCGTGGCGGAAAGATCAACATGATAGATTCTGGGCAGCTGTAGCTGCTGTCACGCTTTGTTTTTTGAGCGTGTTTATAGCCAGTTCAAGGGGGGCTGTTCTGTTTGGAATTGTTATGTTGTTAATTGCATCTGTAGCTATTTATTTTAGAAATCTACAGAAAAAAATCGCATATAAAAAACGAAATTCTAGAAGATTAAATTTTAGATTACTTTTTGGAGTGCTAATTTCTCTTATTTTTGTGGGCGCATTTGCTGTAAAGATTGTTGGGAGTGATTCGCGATGGGTAGGTGTGGTCGATAAAATGTCAGTGGGCTTTGATATAGAAAATCCTATAGATTTTTTGTGTAATGGATTGTCGTTGGCGGATCAGGAAAAAATTAAATATCGTTACAGAAATGAATTGCCAAAATACTCTGATGAATTAATTGGAAGTTTGAGTTCGGATGGGGGGCGAGTTGTTTTGATGCGCGCAGGATTCTCATTGATTTTAGAAAATTGGCGTGGTATTGACGGTTCAAGATCAACTTATGAGAGGCTTATTGAAAATAAGTGCGGACATCCACCAGTGATGCATTTTGCACATACACATCAGGCTTGGATGGATGTTATTTTGGCATTGGGTTTAGTTGGTGCATTGCTGCTTGCATGGGTTTTTATCTTCTTCATGCTTGAAGGTTGGCGTAACACCAAGAGACTTGATTTTAGTGCTTGGGCATTTGCCCTATTTCTGATAACTATGTTTTGGATCTTGAGAGGATTTATGGATTCGGTTTATCGTGAGCATTATCTGCAAATGCAAGCGACGATTATTTCTTATTTGTATTTCAGAAAATATAATTCGATTGACATTGGAAAAAATTACGTTACTTCTCTCAAAATAAATGTTTGAAATTTTTTTTGTTTTTTGCCAGGCTGATTTTTAATCTCTCTTTGATTGTACGTTTGAGAGATGTTTTGTAACTTACGCCGGTGCCGCCACCTACGCCGCAGATAATTGGTGGCTCTCTAAGTAAACATGCTTTTATATTGTTTTTTTGAATGGATTCAAGAAAGCACTCCTCTAAGCCATATCCCATATCTATTTTGATGTTTAAATGGACGTTCGTGAAAAATCTCTCATAAGCACTAATGCTGGCTATGTAAAATCGAGTGTCAATGTATTTTAGTTTTATGGGTTTGAATAGGGAGAAGGCATTAACGAAAACGCCTTTAAAGAGAAGATTTTCATTCCACTCTGACAGGCATTCAAGATAGTTTTTAACCCAGAGTTTGGACGTGCATTTGGTGAAGCAACCGGCCTTTGATATAGACTCTGAGTGAGCTACTGCATATTTAACGATTTCTCCTTCGCCAAAACCTCGTCCATATTTTCTTACCATATCTTTGCTGTTTTCAAAGAAAATGCATTCGATTTTTGAGTTGGGGAATTCCTTTGTAATAAGTGGAGTGAAATCAAAACCGGAGCCGTCACATAAAGTGATTTGTAAGCCGGGATCAATGGCGAGCCATTCCTTGATCGATTCAAGTGCAAATGCTATTCTTTTATCGGCATCAGTAAGTTTTACACTTGTATCATGTGCAATGATGCTTGAAGTTAGTAGTATTGGGATGCTATTTGCTTTCAAAGAAGTATGCCTTAATTTTATTGTTGTTGATTTTTAATTTTTCTAAAAATATTTTGGAAGTTTGAGAGATTTTGTTTTTGAGTAATCCTGATTTTGAAAATTACTTTTTCATCCAGAGCGACTTCCAGTTTCTCTTTTTTTTTGGGGTGAGATCTAATCCGAAATTCCAGTTTGATTGTTTAATTATTCCTAGATAATTTCGAGAAATCACCTCTTCGGTTTCGCCAATCTCTTTGCTTTCATCGTATTGCTGTTTGTAATGAAATACTTTGAAAAGAGGTTCTATCGGCATTAGGCGGATTGGGGTGTATTTGAGTAATGCTTCGCCATACAATAGCATTTCGTTTGGATACTCTCGAATAAGATCCGCAAAACTGCAATCCTTTGTTGCTATGTATTTTTCATCCAATGTTTTCCAAACTAAAGATGAGCATATGATAGGTAGCGGTCCAAAATCATACACTCGCCCCGATCGATCAAAGCGCTGTTGGCCTTGAATACGATCTTTTATGAAATCACTTCTGATTTTGTGCTTGCCATGACGAGCAGCAAAGCTGAGAAGATCTCTTCCCTCATGCATGACGGTATAAGGTGTTTCTTCGTCATACATAAAGTCTTTGTATGCAAATGGCTTAATAAAGTATGCGTCTGAATCAATCATTACATAATTTTGACAAATTTTCAAGCGCCAAAATTCCGACTTGATGACCTGTTGTAGGAGGTTGCCTGGCATCTCATGCATTAAATCAATAGAGTGCTTTGGATTTGCCAGCAAGATCTCTTCATCTTGAATTAAGGTGTAAGTGAGTCCAGTGAGTTTCTCTTGAAAAAGATCCATATCCGAAGCCGGTACAGATATATAAAATGGAATGTGGTCAGAATTGTACTTTTGCACACTTTTGGTCAGTTCTACAACGCGAAGAACATCATTTTTGTAAGATTTGCAAAAGAGTACCAAATTCTTCATGTTAATGCTGTCCGTGTCGCTTTGACTCTTTTTGTGTAGTCAGATTATCCGTCAAGGCCACTATTTTTGAAACTGCGTCTTCCACAGTGAATGGGTTTGATTTAATATTGTCTGGAAGCTCACTGGTTTCCCAGGTATTGAATATTTCTAGTAGCTTGTTTTGTAAATCGGCAACATCAAGAGCGTTAACTACAGTGTGCTTCCGCTCATTAAGAATATTTTCTAGTTGAGCATTTCTCCAAATCAAGCCAAGTATCGGACGTTTAGCCCAAAGATATTCAAATAGTTTTGATGGTATGTATTCTTCGCAGAAGGGGTCGCCGCCATGCAACAGCAGAAGCACATCTGAGCGACGCATTGCTTCCAGTACCTGTTGCCTACCGCTTTTTCCAGTGGTTAAATCTGTTTCTAGGCGGCCATGCTCTACGACAATGCCGGGTAGAGGAAAACGGGCTAAAACTTCTCTTGACACTGAGTCCAGTTTAGAGCTGTATATATCTATCTGGACTTTGTTGCCATACTGCGGATTTTTTTCCAATACACCATGCAAAGCTTCAATAAAGACTGCAAGATTTCTCGTCTCAGCCAATGAGCCGCAGTGGGCAAAATGTAGGCGCTCTCTTTTTCTGTACACGGCGTCTTGAAAATCAGGAGCTGCCACACCCGGTATGATCATGTGGCCCTTTGAGCCAAGGTCAGGATTTCGTTCACTTGCCCTAGCTAAGGCCATCTCCGTAAACCACCACGCAGCCGAAGCATGTTTGCAGATTTTTTGTTCAAGATATTTGGCCCAGCCGTAGGCCATCCGTGAGTTTCGCCATTCTCCATGAATCATTGGATCATGAAGTTCTGCGATCCATGGGATGTGATAACGCCGAGCTAGCAGGAAGCCTGCAAGATGGGCAGAATTGGCCCCACCAGTCGAATAAATTATCGTCGGGTTATGTTTGCGGATCATTGCCGCGCCCTTGATATAAGCCATGACGAACCAGGACCACTGACTTTCCAGATGAATGAATGTGCGCTCAAGTAGATAGAAAGGTAAGAGTACCAAAGAAAATAGCCCTCTGACGATCTTGAAAGAAAGCGGGTTGCGAAGATATTTTCTTAGAATGTGCCGCATATCAAACTTCAATCCAGAGGGTGCTATAGCCGGCACTTGATGATGTTCGATAAAGATATCTTTTGTCCCGGTTTGAGCACTGACCACAATCGGCGTAATACCCTGTTGTATCAGGAATGGAATTTTATCGGTTATGGTTTGGCTAGCTGCACGGCCGTCCATATTAAAAGCGTGGGAAAGGATCAGCCATTTTCCACGACTTTCGTTCAGCTGAATAGTTTTTGTCATATCGTTATCATGCATTAAGGTTCGGTGTGTTGACAGTTGGGCTTGCCAAGCAGACCGCCATTGCCGCCAGAACTTCATCTTCTGTAATCTCTAGCATGCAGGGACTCGCAGTTTGTCCACTGTCATCGCATCCTGCCTTGCCACAAGGGACACATTCTCGGTCTTTTTGAACCACGACGATATTTCCTCGTTGTAGTCTGCCTCGCTGCGGTGGACATACCTGATCTGGAGAGCCTGGGTTGTACCAAGGGAACCAACGCGAGATAAATGTCGGGCCATATAGGGCGACCATGGGTATGCCGACGCTTGCTGCTAAGTGACTGATGGCGGTGTCCAGGCCGAGGTAACATTTGGCGCGCTTGAGCAGGCAGGTCATCTGATTGATGGAGAGATCACCTGCAATAAGCGTTGGTTGGTGACGGCACAGCAACGCAGCATTGGCAAGCCCAGCCTTCTCCTCTGCTGAAGGTGATGATGTCCAAACTGGATGCAGGCCGTATCGCTCGACAATTGCATCACTGACTGCGGCAAATCTTTCTGGTCGCCAGTATTTGTAGATCCATCGGGCAAAAGGATGAACCACGAAGTAGGGAGTGTTCACACCACGTTCATTGAGAATGCTGTTGACTCTGGCTTCATCTGCGCTGTCCCAAAAAATATCGACTGTCAGATGCGTATAAGGTATTTGTAGTGCTTTGGCAATAACTCCGCAATGATGTACGACAGGAATATCTTCCGGAAAGACAAGCGGGTGGGTAAGTAGCAGTCGTTGCCAGATATTTTTCAGTGAGTTGCCTTTGTTGCGAAATCCGATTCGCGTGACTCTTCCTGCTAGCAGTACTGCAATATTTCCTCTGTCAGATGAATTCATGTTGATGGCCAAGTCATAGCTTCGGAATATTTGGCCTAGGTACCCATCGTTTTTTTTATTGTTGTCAACGTAGATAACTTTTCGCACACGTTGATCCTTTTCCAGGAATTCACCGGTTCCTCGATTGACCAAAATATCTATATCGGCTTCAGGGTATGCTTGTCTGAGCAAGGCAATGAGGGGGGTCGTCAATATGACGTCACCAATCAGACGAATGTTGGCGATGAGTATATTTTTTGGCGAGGATGTCATTATTTCTGCTTCTGGTCGCGAGGATTGAGTATGCTCGACCTCATATAGGGATAAACGTCAACATATTGCTGGCGCAAAAATGGGTTATTGCGTCAAGCCTGCTGGTTCGGGGCCCAGAATGCAAATGCCTGCTTTCTGCGAGAAGCCACTGTGTTGATCACTGCACATGTATTGGGCTTAGGTGTCGTTCAGAAGGCTAGCTTTTGTCACTGTCACTGTCACGTAACAGCTAACTATTTGCTTTTACATCTGAATCTGATTCAGATTGGCGTAGTACCCGGCGGCAGAGATCAGTTCAGCGTGCGTGCCAGATTCAACGATACAGCCTTTGTCCAGCACCATGATACGGTCTGAGTTTTCGATGGTGCTTAGTCTGTGGGCAATCACCAGCGTTGTGCGGTTTTTCATCAACACCGCCAATGCCGCTTGGACTTGACGCTCTGACTCGGTATCGAGTGCTGATGTGGCTTCGTCGAGAATAAGAATGGGTGCATCCTTGAGCAAGGCACGTGCTATGGCGATACGTTGACGTTGGCCCCCAGAAAGTTTGGCGCCGTCTTCGCCGATCAGCGTGGACAGTCCTTCTGGCAACTGCTGAATGAATTCCCAAGCGTTCGCCGCTATAGCTGCTGCAATCACTTTGTCGCGGTCGCAATGGTTGCTTAGTCCAAAGGCGATGTTGGCCTCAATCGTGTCGTTAAAAAGCACAATGTCTTGACTGACCAAAGCGATGTTTTGTCGCAGACTTTCCAATGTCAGCTCAAGGATGTTGATGCCGTCAATGCGAATTTGTCCGGCGGTTGGGCTGTAAAAGCGTGGTATCAGTGCGCTGACGGTGGTTTTACCTCCTCCAGACGCTCCAACAAAAGCCACCGTTTGTCCTGCGTTCACGCTAAAGCTGATGTTGTTCAGTGCGAGCCGTTCGGCGCCGGGGTAACTGAAACTCACTTGCTCAAAAACGATATCTCCTTTTGCCTCAATGAGTTTTTTATCACCCGTGTCTGTTTCTGCGTTTTGGTCAAGCAGTGCAAAGACGCTCTCACACGCAGCTAGTCCACGTTGCAAAATTGGACTGATGCTGGTTAACTGTTTGATGGGAGATATCAGCAATAGCATGGCGGTGATGAACGATACAAAACCGCCCGCTGAAGTACTGGCCTGACCAGTGGTTTGGCTCAGTGCCAAGTAGGCGATCAAGGCAACGGCTAGAGATGCCGAAAGATGGGTGATGGGCGTCATCGCTGAAGCGGGCAATGCCTCACGCATCATGGATCTGCGAAAACGCTCTGTGTTTTTGAAGAAGCGTTCGGTTTGCTGGGTTTGGCCACCAAATATCTTGATGATTTTGTGGGCGGAAGCTGTTTCTTCAATGGTGTGCGACATCGAACGGATCGCTTCAAAACTTGAACGACTGGCAGCACGTATGCGTTTGCTAAACCCTTTCACGATGACTGCAATCAAGGGGCCAATGGCCAGTGTGATCAGCGTCAGTTTCCAGTCCAGATACAGCAGATAAACCAGCAGTGCCACGCCAGTAAGAGATTCCCGAATGGCGGTGACAAGGACACTGGTTGCCGCTAGATTGACGTTGTCAGCATCGTACAAAATACGAGAAATCAGTTTGCCTGATGATTGGTCATGGAAAGCTTGTGTTGGCAAAAAAAGAATTTTGTCGAACATCTCGCGTCGCAGGTCTGTGACCAGATGTGTAGAAGTCCATGTCATCAAGTAACTGGTACAAAAAGTCAGTATGCCTCGAACAAAAAACAACGCTACGATCCCGAGCGGAATGAGCCAGATCAGCCTTTTGTCTGGTGTCTGGAACCCGTTGTCCAGCAGGTATTTCATGATGGCAGGGAATACCGGTTCGGTAGCAGCTGTGCATACCATGCCTAAAACAGCCAGGCCAAACGCCTTCCAATACGGGCGGAGATAGGTCAAGAGCCTGGCATAGAGCGCGCGACTACTTTGCGGAGCGGGGTTAGACATGAAGTGACTGATTGAACGCCTGGTGCATCCATTACGGATTCACGCAGAGCCTCCTGAAACGGCGAGGCAGTTATTATCAGTTGAACTCCGTCACCTCCAAGAATGTCTATGCGTCTTTCCGTTGTTGTCATCACCCGCAATGAGCAACTTAACATCGAATCCTGTCTGCGGTCTGTTGAATTTGCTGATGAGCTTGTGGTGGTGGACAACACGAGCTCTGACCAGACTGCGGACTTGGCGCGTCAACGGGGTGCAAAGGTGGCTGTGACTCCAGATTGGCCTGGTTTTGGCCCGCAGAAAAATCGAGCGCTGGATCTGGCTACCGGGGATTGGGTGTTGTCTCTGGACGCCGATGAGCGTGTTACACCTGAACTTCGCCAGGAAATTTTGACGGTGATCGCTAGAGCCGATGCTGCAGACTGTTACAGCATTCCTCGCTCATCCTGGTTTTGTGGCCGTTTCATTCGACACTCTGGCTGGACCCCAGACTATGTGGATCGTCTGTTCAAGCGGGGTTCTGCCCGTTTTTCCGATGATCTGGTGCATGAAAGGCTGGTTCATCGGGGGCAATCGCAATCGCTTAAAAATGCATTGCTTCACTATAGCCACCGCAGTTTCTCGGATGTTTTGACCAAGATTGATCGCTATTCCACAGCCTCTGCACAACAGGCTTGGGGTCGGGGCAAGCGATCCTCCGTATGGGGGGCCGTCGGGCATGGTTTGTGGGCCTTTGTCCGGACCTATGTTTTCAAGGCTGGATTTCTGGATGGTGGTCATGGACTAGCATTGGCCATTGCCAACGCGGAAGGCAGCTATTACCGACACATCAAACTCTGGCAACTGGCGCAGCCAGCCAATCAGTGATCGCGCATGATCTTCAACATTGTTGAGCCCACGCTAAACAGCTACACGGGGCATTGTTACAGTTTGGTTGAGGCCATTGCCAAAACGGCTCCTGCAGAACACATCCGTATCTGGTCGGGGAAAGAGATCGGGCAGTCTTGGACATCTCGCGGAGAGATCCGGCCGTATTTTTCTCGTTCTTTGCGAAAAATCCAAAGTTTTTTTCTCTACAAACGTCTCTTGGATCAGCCGGGGAAAATTCTGCTTTCCACTGCGGGCACCACTGATCTGGTGCTCCTGAATTGGGCGGCTAAAGCTCAGATTCCACCTGACAAGGTGTATGTGTATGTGCACTGGCTGGGCACCAAAGCGTCCAAAGCCGGGAAGCTGGCAGCCATTGCTCGGAGCCAGCCACATATTGAGATTTTGTGTACAACTGAGACCACCACCTTTTTTTTCAAAGAACTTGGTTTTCGAGCCACCACAGTGGCCTATCCGCATGTGATTGATCAGCCTCAGAGACAAACTTTGTCAGGGTTTCGACACTTGTTGTTTGCGGGTGCAGCACGGATGGACAAAGGCTTCAGCCGGGTTGTCGACTTGGTGGATGACTTGGCGCACAGTCAAGGCGTCTGGCCCTTCTGGATTCAAACCTCTGCAACGCACCAGGCCAAACATGGCCCGGACATTTTGGCCCACATTGAGCGGCTCAAGCGGTCCAACTATCCACAACTGACACTGCTCAGTGAGACTCTTTCACCGGAAGACTACCGTGCGCTGTTTGTCGGTGGCATCAGCATCCAGCCCTATGCAGAAGCTGATTTTCAGGATCGGGTGAGTGGTGTGACTCTGGATGCCCTGACCGCAGGTTGCCCGGTGGTGGTCACAGCCAACACTTGGCTGGGGCGTGTTGTTTTGGAGCACAATGCAGGGGTGGCAACCAGCGATCTATCATCATATGGCCTGCGGCGAGCCATTGAAGAAATTGTGCGTGACTACGATGCATTTTCCCGGCGTGCCTTTCAAGCAGGCCAGATACTCCAAAATCAGCATTCCACAACCGCCATGATGCAGGCCATCTTCCACAAAGAGCGCCCAAGCGCTGTGTAAACTGAAATCCTGGGCCTGTGCGCTGACGTTTCGCAATCTATCCAAAAAAGTGACCTACTGCATGCGATTTCCTTTTGTTTCAACCTTGTTTTGCTTCCTGTTGGCATTGTTTAGCTTGCCTTCTTCGGCGCAGTTCCGTGTTGAAGTCTCCGGCGTGGGCTTGACCCAAGTCCCGATCACGGTGGCGCCCTTTAAGGGCCAAGCCGCCGCCATTGCAAAGATTTCCGAGATTGTTCAGGCAGATTTGGAGCGCAGCGGGCAGTTTCGGGCTGTGGCGGCGACACATGGCGCGCTGGATGAGGTGTCTTTGCCGGATTTGTCTGTCTTTCGCCGTGCCGGTTCTGATGCAGTGGTGTCCGGGAGCGTGAGCACCTTGGCTGATGGTCGTGTTGATGTTCGCTTTCGGCTGTGGGATGTGGTCAAGGGGCAAGACCTGGGTGGTCAGAGTTTTGCCGTGAATGCCGCTGACGCCCGTCTGGCTGCGCATCGGGTGGCTGATTACGTCTATGAAAAACTGACGGGCGACAAAGGCGCTTTCTCGACACGTATTGCGTATGTCACCAAGTCTGGGCCGCGTTACCAGTTGTGGGTCGCTGATGCTGACGGAGAAAATGCCCAGTCTGCATTGGCCAGCCCTGAGCCCATCATTTCGCCAGCTTGGTCACCCGATGGCAACCAGTTGGCGTATGTGTCATTTGAGTCGCGCAAGCCGGTGATTTATGTTCATAACGTGAGCTCGGGCAAGCGCCGCCTGATTGCGAACTTCAAAGGTTCCAACAGTGCGCCAGCCTGGTCGCCTGATGGCAAGACGCTGGCCGTGACCTTGAGCCGCGACGGTGGTTCCCAGTTGTTTTTGTTGAGTGCGACCGGTGGTGAGCCGCGCCGCTTGATCCAATCCAACAGCATCGATACCGAACCGGTTTTTTCGCCAGATGGGCGCAGCATATATTTTGTCAGTGACCGTGGTGGTTCGCCGCAGATTTACAAGGTGGGTGTGAATGGTCAGGGCGTCGAGCGCGTCACATTCACCGGTGCTTACAACATTTCTCCATCCATCAGCCAGGACGGACGTTGGATGGCTTATATTTCACGCACAGGCGGTGCTTTCAGGCTGCATTTGTTGGATATTGACAGTGGCAATGTGCGCGTGTTGTCTGATGCGGCTGCAGACGAGAGTCCCAGCTTTGCACCCAATAGCAAAATGGTGGTCTATGCGACCCAGTCCCAAGGACGTGAAGCTTTGATGACGACCACTTTGGACGGCAAGGTGAAAGCCCGGCTGAACGGTCAGAATGGCGATATTCGGGAGCCGCACTGGGGCCCATTTTTGAATTGATGATTTTTAGGAGAGTTTGATGAAACGGTTGGTCTTGTCTTTTGTTGTGAGTGCTTTTTTGGTTGGATGCGGCTCGACGGTGCCGTTGAATGATGTGCCGGTTTCTGATGCCACGGTCAATCCCGTGTCAGGCAGTGGGGGTGATAACAGCGCCTCAGGTGTCAAGAGTGGTGGTGTCACTCCCGTGGATCTCGGTGCGAATGGTGCCCAGGGAGGGTTGCCATCAGCCAAGAGAATCATCTACTTTGATTACGACAGTTTTGTCATTCGCCCAGAATTCCAGGCATTGATTGCAGAAAATGCCAAGGTGATTTTGAGTCAGTCTGGTCGCAAGGTGGCTATTGAAGGTCACACCGACGAGACCGGTGGCCGCGAGTACAACTTGGCATTGGGTCAAAAGCGGGCAGAGGCCGTTGTTGGTGCGTTGAGTGTGCTTGGGGTGCCCAGCAGCCAGCTTGAAGCTGTGAGTTTTGGTAAGGAGAAACCAGCGGTGGTGGGCAGCGATGAGTCTGCTTATGCCAAGAACCGCCGGGCTGAAATCCGCTATCAATGACTTGGGTGCGCGTGATGCAGATGCGTTTCCCGAAAGCCCACCTTGTTTTTGTGGTTGGCGTGTTGCTTGCCACTTGGGCACACGCTGGTCTTTTCGAAGACGATGAGGCGCGTAAGGCCATTCTGGATTTGCGCCAGCGTGTTGAGAAGCTCAGGGCGGATACTGACCAGATTCAAACCAGCAGCAAGGATGAGAACGCCGGATTAGGGCGTGGTTTGCTGGAGCTGCAGAGGCAAATGGAGTTGCTTCGCGCTGACTTGGCGTCTTTGCGCGGTGTGAACGAAAAACTGGCCAAAGATGTGGCAGATCTGCAGCAACACAACAAAGACGAGGCACAAAGCCTGTCGGAGCGTTTGTCCAAGCTGGAGCCCGCAAAGGTCAGCGTGGATGGTGTGGAGTTTGTTGTGACTCCTGCTGAGAAACGTGACTATGAAGCCGCGCTTGCAGTTTTCAGAAAAGGTGACTTTGTCAATGCACAAAGCCAGTTCTCTGGCTTCCTGTCGCGTTACCCCGGCAGTGGTTATGCGCTGACGGCCTTGTTCTGGCTGGGCAATGCGCAATACGCCACACGTGATTACAAAGAGGCGATTGTCAATTTTCGCTCTTTGATTGCCAAAAATCCGGAGCATCTTCGTGCACCAGAAGCCGTCTTGTCGGTGGCCAATTGCCAGTTGGAGCTGAAGGACAGCAAGGGCGCTCGGACCACTTTGACCAATCTGATCAAAGCCTACCCTCAGTCCGAGGCGGCAGTCGCCGCCAAAGAGCGACTGGCTTCGCTGAAGTAACTCACAGCACCTTTCCCCGCGTCGCATTGTGAAAGATCGTCGATTTGCCGGCTTGGACCGGCTTTTGGGAGTGTCTGGCGCTCAGAAGGTGAGGCAGTCACATGTTGCGGTTGTCGGGGTAGGGGGCGTGGGCTCCTGGGCGGCAGAGTCATTGGCTCGAAGTGGCGTTGGCAGATTGACGCTGATCGATTTGGACCATGTGGCGGAGTCCAACATCAACCGGCAGATTCACGCGACAGAAGCCAGTTTAGGGCAAGCCAAAGTGATGGCGATGCGCGACAGGATCCATACTTTTTTCCCAGATTGCCAGGTGAATTGCGTCGACGAGTTTGCAACACCAGCCAATTGGCCCCAGCTCTTGCCTGCAGGCGTTGACGCGGTCATTGATGCCTGCGATCAGTGGCATGTCAAAACCGTCATGGCGAACTGGGCCATAAAGCAGCGGGTGATTTTTGTTGCCTCGGGCGCTGCAGGTGGCAAAAGACACGCGCATCTGACAAGCATGGATGATTTGTCCCAAGTGACGCACGATCCTTTGTTGGCGAAGGTGCGTTATCAGCTTCGCAAAAACCATGGCGCAGCGCGTGATGGTAAAAAAATTAGCTTGGCCTGTGTGTTCAGTCGTGAACCAGTAGCTCCCCCTGACGCATCGTGTGGCATTCTTGGCGATGGTTCACTCAACTGCCACGGTTTCGGCTCATTGGTCACCGTCACAGCAACGTTCGGACAATGTGCTGCCGGCTATGTACTGAACCAATTGGCAGATAAAAAAGCCAGTTGACTACAACAGTTGGCGTTGCCAATGGTCGTGCATGCCCATCTCAGTGCAGTTTTCAACGCTCGAAACGAGGCTCTGGCAGGAGGTGTTGTTTGATGCAAATCCATATTCATATTCAAAAGCGGCTTGCCACAATCCCTGTGCAACTGTGCAACTGTGCAACTGTGCAACTGTGCAACTGTGCAACTGTGCAACTGTGCAACTGTGCAACTGTGCAAGTAGCAACGACTGGTTCAGACAAGAAAAAAGCCCTGACGATTTCTCGTCAGGGCTTTTTTCTTTGAATTTCTTTTGGCTCCTCGACCTGGGCTCAAACCAGGGACCTACGGATTAACAGCACAGGTCACACCAGTTTTGATGGCGCGCAACTTGAAGAAAGTTAACGAGTTTTCTGCATGGTTAGGCTGTGCTTTTTTGGTTCGGAATATGCAGGAAACCGAACAGACGTCGGTAATGGTTGTGGCGATATCTACACAGACCGGAACTTACTTCAGCGCTTCCTCAAACTCAGCCAACTCCTTGCCAATGACAGCGTATTTTTTGGACTTGGCGCGGTTGTCGGCCCAATTGAGTACAGCACCCTCCAGGTCCTCTTTGAAGTGAGCAAGTGCCGATTCTTTGACCGCATTGGTTGCGGTGCTTGACCAGAGGTCAATGAGGGCCGACAGACCGTTGTCAAAGTCCTCGAACGTTTCAAGATGAATCCACTGGCCGTTTTTGTCAAACATCGTTTTCCTTTGGTAAATGTTTCAGTGTAGGTGGTGCGCAGTCGAAACAGAGCGTTGGCATTCCTCAGCGCGATGTCATCCGCCCTGCATGTCACCCGACAGGAGCGTGACAACCCCTGGTTTGGCCGCCTCGACGGCTCGGATCAGAGCATGCGCCACATCCTTGGCCGGGATGGCACGGTAGTTCGCAGGCACGAGCAGCCGCAGTCCGCGCATCAGCAACAGGCCAAAACCCTCACCAGCACGCTCTGGTTGGCCCAGGGCAGTCCTGTTGCCATCTAGCAAGGATGGGCGCGCTATCACGAGGCTTTTCAAGCCCAAGCTGCCAACGGCAAGTTCCATTTCGCCTTTGATGCGGTTGTAGAAAACTCGGGACTTCGGGTTAGCACCCATGGCACTGACAACCCCCAATTTGGTAACTCCTGCTATCTTTGCAGCCTTGGCGACGGCCACAATAGCATCCAGGTCGACCGCTTTGAACGCCTCTTGACTACCGGCAACCTTGATGGTGGTGCCCAGTGCGATATAGTACTCATCCACCTTAGGAAGGGCAGGCAGCGCAGCAAAATCGACCACGTGGTTTTGGAGTTTGGGGTGTTTGAGTGCCAGTGATCGGCGACCGAGACAGTGAACGGACTCGACGGTCCGGTCAGCCAGCAGCAAGGCGACGATTTCCCTTCCAATGAGACCCGTGGCGCCAGCCACCAAAACCACACGACCTTGATCCGTCGCCATATTCACCCCCTGTTTCACTTCTTGACTCCATCCTTGACGGAGCGTATCAAATTCGCCTCCGAAGTCTTTGGGAGGGGTGTGCAAATCCGTCCGGGCATTCACGTAAACAAAGCATCATCAAATGCAGATGGTCGTGACAGAGGCTTCCGCAGGGGTAGCCACAATGCCCCAAGGGTGAAAATTGAGCAATTGACTACCCGAACAATGTGGCGCAGAATTTCTTCGTAACCGAGTCCCTAACCTCGGTATAGGAGACCTGCTGATGATCAAGGACCACACTGACGCTCACACATGACTGACGGTTTGCCGTCATGACGCTTCCCATACATGAGGAAGCAACAAAGGGTTAGGGTTCGACAGGAGCCCAGCCCTTTTTTGTTGTGGCTACGGTCCACTTGATGCGGCTGCAATTGCTACGGTCAATGCGTCGCTACCAACGAACTGGTAGTTGATTCAGGTTAGATTCCTGACCAGCAATCTTCCTATACGCCATACCGAATACCCGATCACCAATCCCGCACAGTCGGCGATCCAGTCTTGCCAATCGCCTTGCCGCCAGCCGGTCAACCCCTGCACAACCTCAATACCAGCACCAAACAGAGCCAAGCCCAACATCACCCTCGGCAGGCGTCCCGGATAAGCCATCAGGCCCAGGAACGCCAACCCGGCAAAGCCCAGAGCGTGTTGCGCCTTGTCCCAGAAATGGAATGCCGAAGGGACTTGCTCTGAAGGGACCAGTGACAGCCATAGGGTGGTTAGCACCAGTGCCCAGAATGACGTCTTCCAGAACAAACTAGTTGCCATCATCAGAATCCGGTATCACTGCATCAGCCATCGCACCGACCGCCTTGGCAGTAACTTTGACCCCGGTGGCAACGACTGTCACAGCAGCATCTGCCACAGCCACTACGGCGCAGCCCTGCAGGAAAAAAATGATGCTACCGACGAGGGCCAGTTTGAACGTACTGAATGGGAAAGAGCGACGGTCAGGCGGTGTTTTCATGTAAATTCATATTCAGAAGCAAAGCTGCCGAACCGATGCAGAGCCCGAGGCGCCGCACTAGACCCATCCGGGCAAGAAAAAAGCCCTGGTGATTTCTCACAAGGGCTTGATTCGTTTGGATTTTTTGGCTCCTCGACCTGGGCTCGAACCAGGGACCTACGGATTAACAGTCCGGCGCTCTACCAACTGAGCTATCGAGGAATAAGCCTTAGATTATAGACAGAAGTTTTTGCTGTTTCGTTTGCGTGGCAGATAAAAAATCTGATTTTTGTTGCGGCTGATTGCCAGATTGTGTGTGACTATGGCATAATACAGGGCTTGTCTACAACGACAAGGGCGGTTAGCTCAGGGGTAGAGCACAGCATTCACACTGCTGGGGTCGGAGGTTCGAAGCCTCCACCGCCCACCATGAATACCCAAAAAAATTAAGGACTTAGCAGAAATGCCAAGTCCTTTTTTCATGGCCGATGTTTGTTGGGTGTTTTGAACGACCAGACGGTTGGTAGCAGGGTGGTGATCAGCGTGAACCACGCAGCTTCAGGTGCATTTCAGGCATGTTGGCCAACGCTGCCCACACTCAAAAAACCAAGACGCTATTTAGACCATAGCTTCTCACCCTTATATTCAAAGGGCTAGAGGTCTTTTTCCCTCAAGGATTCAAGTTCCACCACCGTGGTGCCGGATTTGCCCGGTGGCGTCAAGTACTTGAGCGCCAGGCGGTAGCTGTCCAGGTCAAAGGCCAGCACCTCGGCGCGGCTTTGCAGGGCTTCATTCAGTTCTTCGTCGCTGCGCACGGTGGCCAGGTGGCACCATTGGTCAAAGATATGGATGTCGGCTTGACCGGTGTGTGGGTTGTGTTCACGCAGGCCAACCGGTCCGCCAAACGGCCAGACGCGCAATTTGTTGGCGCTCAGCGCCAGCTGCAGGCGCAGGTGGTGGCGCTCAGGCGTTTCCTCGCCACAGCACACGCCTTTGCAGTGGCCGATCTGATGCGCAAAACAGCGGCCTTTGCCGGATTCCAGACCCAGTGCCTGCAGGCACAGCTGGTGTTGTTCGGCCAGCTCGCGCAGCTGGCTCAGCGCCTGATTTTTCGAGCGGTACGGGCCGTAGAGGTTGCCAAACTGCTGCGGGCTCAGCTCGGCGCCGCGCACCAGCGTTAGCGGCGGGCGGGCATTCGGGTTGGTATCCAGCCGCCAGGCGCACAGGTTGTTCTCACGGCGCAACTGGCGGTTGTGCAGCGGCTGGTGTTGTTTGACCAGGCGGGCTTCGAGCAGCAGGGCGCCGACTTCACCTGCGGTCTCGATCCATTCGATGCGGCGGATTTCCTGGGCAATGCGCATCTCGCGCTGCTCGCGGCTGCTGGCAGAGAAGTGCGACATGACACGGCTGCGCAATTTGACACTTTTGCCCACGTAGATTGGCAGTGCGCTCTCGCCGTAAAACAGGTAGACCCCCGGGCCTTCGGGGATGTCGGCCACGTTGGTGTCAAGTTGCGGTGGCAGCGCGGCGCTGCCTTGTAACAGTACCTGCGCCTGACGCTGCAGATGTTCGGCGCCAAACTGCTGGGTGACCTGCGCCAGCCAGGTTTGCATCACCAGCACGTCGCCCAAAGCGCGGTGGCGTGATTCGGTGCTGATGCCGTGGCGCTGCATGATGGCGTCCAGCCCATGGCCTTTGACGCCAGGGTAGAGCAGACGTGACAGGCGCACGGTACACAGGGTCTTGCTGCGCAGGGCCACGTCCAAACGCGCCAGGGCGTGCAGCAAGAAGCCGTGGTCAAAACGCACGTTGTGCGCCACCAGCACCGCACCGTCCAGCAGTTTCAGCAGCTGGGGTGCCACCTCGTCAAAGCGGGGTGCATCGGCCACCATCGCGTTGCTGATGCCGGTGAGTTGTTCGATGAAGCTGGAGATAGGGACGCCCGGGTTGACCAGGGTGCTCCAGCGTGCCACTTCCACGCCGTGCTCCACACGCACCGCGGCAATCTCGGTGATCTGATCACGTTGTGCGTTGCCGCCGGTGGTTTCCAGGTCAAGCAGGACGTAACAAGGCGGCATGGTCTATCAAAATGTATAGCTACCAGCCCTTGTTGTATAAGGGATTGAGCCGTAAAACGTTAACAAAACATCAAGGCCAGCCAGGCCGGGTCGTCCAGGATGCTGGTGACAAAAAAGCAGCCAGCGCGGTAAAACCACAGCTCGGCGCTGGCCAGTAGCTCAGGTGATATCAAAGACATGGATCGAGAACTGACCCGCGCGCTGGTCGGCAAAAAACCGTTTGAGGGTTTCGCCCACGGTGCGGAAAGCGATCTCGTCCCAGGGCACCTCGTCTTCGGTGAACAGGCGAGCCTCGATGGTCTCAAAGCCGGGATCAAACTGGTCGCTGAGCAAGCGCGCCCGGTAAAACAGGTGGACTTGGCCAACCCGGGCGATGTTCACCAGCGAGAAAAATTCCCCCATCTCGAACTGCGCACCGGCTTCTTCGAGCGTCTCGCGGGCAGCACCCTCGGCCACGGTTTCGTTGAGTTCCATGAAGCCTGCGGGCAGCGTCCACTTGCCAAAACGCGGCTCGATGTTGCGTTTGCACAGTAACACCTTGTTGCCCCAGACGGGGATGGTGCCAACCACGTTGAGCGGGTTGTCGTAGTGCACCGTGCGGCAGGCCGGGCAGACGGCGCGTATTTTGGTATCGCCGTCGTCCGGGATGCGGTACTCCACCGCGTGGCCGCATTGTCGGCAATGTTGGAGGGGGGGACGATGCATGTTGCCAGTGTAATTTGAAACCATGCCAGCCTTGTGACAGCGCAGCATGGGCCAGTGCTTTCAACCCACTTTGTCACACCACCTGCAGCGTGATGGGGCTCAGCCCGCTGATGCTGGCCTGCAAGCGGTCACCCCGCACCACCGCCGCCACACCTGCCGGGGTGCCGGTGTAGATCAGATCGCCGGGCTGCAAGGCCCAGGCGGTGGAGAGCTGTGCGATGGTCTCGGCCACGTTCCAGATCATCTGGCTGATCTGGCTGCTCTGACGCGCCACACCGTTGACCTGCAGGCCGATGTCTGCGTTGTGGATGCCCGGGACCACGTTGGCGGCTGTGATTGGCCCGATCGGCGCCGAAAAATCGAAGCCCTTGCCGATGCACCAGGGGCGACCCTGCTTTTTCATCTCGTTTTGCAGGTCGCGCCGGGTCATGTCCAGCCCCACGGCGTAACCAAAGATGTGGCCCAGCGCCTGCTCAACCGGGATGTTCTGGCCACCGGTGCCCATCGCCACCACCAGCTCAACCTCATGGTGCAGATTGTTGGTCAGGCTGGGGTAGGGCAGTTGGGCTGTCTGGCCGGGCTGGCAGACCAGCACAGCGTCCGCAGGTTTCATGAAGAAAAACGGCGGTTCGCGGTTGAGCTGGCCCATCTCTTTGGCGTGGTCTTCATAGTTGCGCGCCACGCAGTAGATGCGGTGCACCGGAAACTGGGCATCGCTGCCCGTCACCGGCACGGTCACGGCGGCAGCCGACGGGAAAACATAGTTCATGGTGCTCTCTTTTTGGTTGCTGTAAGCGCTTGGAATACGAGGGCTTCAGGCCGATTTGGCCACCAGATCAAAGTGCTGCACCACTGGCGGGCTGACAAAAAACGGCCCGACAATGGCGCGCCATTCACCAAAAGCGGGCGACTCGCGAAAACCCACGGTGTGGTCTTCGAGTGTGGTCCAGAAGATCTGCAGCACATAACGCTGGGGGTTCTCGATGCAGCGGTTCACCTTGAAACCTTCAAAACCTTTGGCATGGGCAATGACGGTGCTCAGACCGCGTTGGATAGCCTCTTCAAAAGCGGCGTTGTGCTGCGGGTGGATCGTGATGTCAGCGAGTTCGAGGATCATGGTGGTGCCTTTTAAGCAATATTGATAGCGGTTGACCCTTTCCCAATAAGGGCTGAAGGGTGATTGGTCTGGTGGTTCTCGGTGAACAGACCCATTCTAGTCACCCCCACCGATGTCCACCGGGCCACTGTTATCCTTGCCCCATGCACAACACCACGTTTATCCCAGGCAAAGACGCCGCCCTCGAGTCCACCATCAGCACGCTGCAAGGCAAGCTGCAGCAACTGGGCTTTCACATTGAAGAACGCAGCTGGCTCAACCCGGTGGAGGGCATTTGGTCGGTCCACATCCGCGACCGCGACTGCCCGCTGCTGTTCACCAATGGCAAGGGCGCCAGCCGTCTGGCTTGCCTGGCCAGTGCACTCGGCGAGTTTGTCGAACGTCTGTCCACCAACTATTTCTGGACCCACTTTTACCTCGGCCCAGATGTGGCGAACCGCGACTTTGTCCACTACCCGCAAGAGCGCTGGTTTGCCCTGCCCGAAGACGGCAGCTGGCCCAGCACGCTGCTGACGCCCGAGCTGCAGGCGCTCTACAACCCACAAGGCGACATCGAGGCTGAGCGCCTGGTGGAGTTCAACTCCGGCAACGAGGAGCGTGGCATCTGCGCCATTCCCTATGTGCGTGAGTCTGACGGCGCCATCGTCTATTTTCCGGTCAACATCATTGGCAACCTGTATGTCAGCAACGGCATGTCGGCTGGCAACACGCAAATGGAAGCGCGCGCCCAGGCGCTGTCCGAGATTTTTGAGCGCTCCATCAAGGCACGCATCATCAGTCAAGGCATTTGCCTGCCCGATGTGCCAGACGACGTGATAGCACGCTACCCACGTATTGCCAAGGGCATCGCCGCTTTGCGTGAGGCCGGTTTTGGCATTCTGGTGAAAGACGCGTCGCTGGGCGGTCAGTACCCGGTGATGAATGTGACCCTGCTCAACCCGCAGGACCAGGGCTGTTTTGCCAGCTTTGGCGCGCACCCGCGTTTTGAGGTGGCGCTGGAACGCGCCTTGACCGAGCTGTTGCAGGGTCGTGCGCTCGATGCCTTGTCGGGCTTTCCGGCGCCGGGCTTTGATCTGGACGAGACCGCCAGCTCCACCAACATCGAGATCCATTTTGTCGACTCCAGCGGTGTCATCCACTGGAAGTTTTTGGGCAACCAGCCCGACTATGAATTTGTCGACTGGAACTTCAGCACCACCACCGCCGAGGACTACGCCTGGTGTGTGGAGCGCCTGCATGCCGATGGCCATGACATCTATGTGGCTGACTTCACCCACCTGGGCGTGTACGCCTGCCGCATCCTGGTGCCGGGCCTGTCCGAGATCTACCCGATCGACGACCTGGAGTTCGAGAACAACAGCATCGCCAACCCGATCCGCGAAGCCATTCTGAACCTGAGCGACCTCGACGACGAAGAGTGCACCGACCTGTTGGAGACGCTCAACGAGTCCAACCTGGCCGACCATCGCCCAGTGCCCGCGTTGATTGGCCTGGCGGCCGACGCCGGTTCGTTCTGGGCCGATCTGCGCCTGGGTGAGCTCAAAACCCTGCTGGCCCTGGCCGTGGGTGACGAGGCTGCCACGCTCGAAGGCTGCGAATGGATCCTGAACTTTGATCAGCTCAACCCGCAGCGCAAACCGATCTACGCGTGTATCCAGAACCTGATCCACCTGGCTGACATGGGCGACAGCGGCCCGTACCTGGATGCGCTGGAACTGTTGTACGGTGCCGGTCCGCTGGCCCAGGCGCATGCGCTGATCATGCAGGAAGACCGCTTCATGGGTCTGAGCGCCCCTGGTCTGGCTTTGGAGGGCTGTGAGATGCACCACCAACTGCTCAAAGCCTATGACAAGGTCCACGCCGCGCACTGATTGGCTCACACCGGACTGGCCCGCACCAGCCGGTGTGCACGCGGTGTGCACCACCCGAGTGGGTGGCGTCTCCAACGCGCCTTATGACAGCCTGAACCTGGGCGACCATGTGGGCGACGACCCGGCCCATGTAGCGGCTAACCGGGCCATCCTGCAACAGGCCATCGGTGCCCAGCCGGTGTTTCTGACCCAGGTGCACGGCACCGAGGTGCTGCGCCTGGATGTGACCACCCCCAACGCCAGCGTGGCCGACGCCTGCATCACCGATGTGCCTGGTATTGCCTGCACCATCATGGTGGCGGACTGTTTGCCGGTGCTGTTTACCACCAGGAATGGTGCCTGGGTGGGTGCGGCACATGCCGGTTGGCGTGGCTTGGCCGGGAACAGTGGTGTTGGTGTACTGGAGCAAACTTATCAGTCTTTTTGTGCTCTAGCCCTTATAGATCAAGGGCAGGTAGATACAGAAGTCATAGCGTGGCTGGGCCCGTGTATTGGTCCGAAAGCCTTTGAGGTGGGTGATGAAGTGCGCGCCGCATTTGTTACGCAAGACGCCCAGGCTGCGTTGATGTTTGTCCCTCTGGGTGGCGGCAAATGGCTGGCCAATCTGGCCGGGCTGGCGCGTCAACGGCTGGCAGGTATGGGCATCACCCAGGTCTATGGCAATGACGGCAGTGCCGACTGGTGCACCGTCACACAAGCCTCACGGTTCTTTTCGCACCGGCGCGACCGGGTCAGCGGTCGGCTGGCGGTCTGCATTTGGCGCGACATCTGAGGCCCGCGCCTGCGCTGCGGCGCTGGCGGCCACCCGCTCGGCTTGTTCTCTGGCCTTGATGGCACGTTTGCGTCCCGGCGTGCCCATCAGGTACACCACCAGACCAACTGGCAGCAGTCCATAAAATACAAACGTGATGACCGCACCGAGCACGGTGCCGTTGCTGTTGGTGGCTTCGGCCAGCGCCATCATCAGCGCCACATACAGCCAGGCAATGGGAACGAGGTACATAAAAAGGGGTATTAAAACTTCAGATTTGTTTGTCAGCTTGCCGAATGCCTTCTTCCAGCATACTAGGGTTTTGTCATCAACCTGGCTGAGAAAGGGTAACCCATGAAAGAAGAGACACAGCAACAATGGTTGCAAACGGCGCAGCAGTTCCAGCAATCCATGGTTGACACCTGGGGCAAAGCCTTTGAGTCGTTCAAGAACATGGACCTGGGCCAGGCCGGTGCCAAGCTGATGGCGCCCACGACCAAGCCGCCACAGGTGTCCTTTTCGCCAGACAAGCTGCAGGAGCTGCAGCAACAGTTTCTCAAAGATGCGACCGAGCTCTGGAGCAACAGCTTCAAAGGGGCGCATGTGCTCAAAGACCGGCGTTTCGCCGACCCGGCCTGGGCCGCCAATCCGATGGCAGCCTTCACCGCTGCGGCTTATCTGCTCAATGCCAAGACACTGGCTGCCATGGCCGACGCGGTGGACACCGATGACAAAACCCGTGCCCGCATCCGCTTCACGGTAGAGCAGCTCACTGCCGCAGCTGCCCCCAGCAACTTCATGGCGCTCAACGCCGAAGCGCAGAAAAAAGCCCTGGAAACCAATGGCGAGAGCATCAGCAAGGGCCTGCAAAACCTGTTGCACGACATGCAGCAAGGCCACATCTCGATGACCGATGAGAGCCTGTTCCATGTGGGCAAAAACGTGGCCACCACCGAAGGTGCGGTGGTGTTTGAGAACGAGCTGTTCCAGCTGATCGAATACAAACCTCTGACCGACAAGGTCTACGAGAAACCCTTCCTGCTGGTGCCGCCCTGTATCAACAAGTTCTACATCCTGGACCTGCAGCCGGAGAACTCGGTGGTGCGATATGCGGTAGCGCAGGGTCACCGCACCTTCCTGGTGAGCTGGCGTAACCCCGACGCCTCCCTCGCCAAAGCCACCTGGGACGACTACATTGAGAACGCTGTCATCAAGGCCATCACGGTGACGCAGGAGGTGTCTGGTTCCAAAACCATCAATGCGCTGGGCTTTTGTGTGGGCGGCACCATGCTCGGGACCGCGCTGGCGGTGCTGGCCGCGCGTGGTGAAAAGCCGGTGGCCAGTGCCACCTTCCTGACCTCGATGCTGGATTTTTCTGACACCGGTGTGCTGGACCTGTTCATCGACGAGGCATTTGTCAAATACCGCGAACTGGAAATGGGCAAGGGCGGCTTGATGAAGGGGGGCGATCTGGCCACCACCTTCAGCTTTTTGCGCCCGAACGACTTGGTGTGGAACTATGTGGTGGGCAACTACCTCAAGGGTGAAACACCGCCACCGTTTGACCTGCTGTACTGGAACAGCGACAGCACCAACCTGCCAGGCCCGTTCTACGCCTGGTACCTGCGCAACACCTATCTGGAAAACAAACTCACCAAGCCGGGCCAGGCCACCGTGTGTGGGCAGAAGGTTGACCTGGGCAAGGTCGATATGCCGGTGTACATCTACGGCTCGCGCGAGGACCACATCGTGCCGATCAACGGTGCCTACGCCACCACGCAATACCTGCCGGGCAAAAAGCGTTTTGTCATGGGGGCTTCGGGCCACATTGCCGGGGTGATCAACCCACCGGCCAAAAACAAGCGTTGTTACTGGGTGCGTGATGACGACAAGTTGCCCAAGACCCATGACGAGTGGATGCAAGGCGCGGTGGAACACCCTGGCAGCTGGTGGACCGACTGGTCGACCTGGTTGGCAGCCCAGGCGGGTAAACAAATCGCCGCACCCAAGACCTACGGCAAGGGCAAACACAAGGTGATTGAGCCCGCGCCCGGTCGGTATGTGCTGGCCAAGGCCTGACCCCACTTTTTGGACGTTCTTTTTTCTAACTACAACTCTGGAAGCAGCATGGAAGACATCGTTATCGTTTCGGCAGCGCGTACCGCGGTGGGCAAGTTTGGTGGTTCTCTGGCCAAGGTGGCCGCGCCCGAGTTGGGCAGCATCGTGATCCGTGAGGTCTTGGCTCGCGCCAAGTTGTCACCCGATCAGGTGGGTGAGGTCATCATGGGCCAGGTGCTGGCGGCTGGCCAGGGGCAAAACCCGGCGCGTCAGGCGACGCTGAAGGCGGGCTTGTCCCAGGAAACCCCGGCGCTGACGATCAATGCGGTGTGTGGCTCGGGGCTCAAGGCGGTCATGCTGGCAGCACAAGCCGTGGCCTGGGGTGACAGCGACATCGTGATTGCCGGGGGCCAGGAAAACATGAGCGCCAGCCCGCACGTGCTGCAAGGCAGCCGCGACGGCCAGCGCATGGGTGACTGGAAGATGATCGACTCGATGATTGTGGATGGCTTGTGGGACGTCTATAACAACTACCACATGGGCATCACCGCTGAAAACGTGGCCAAAGCCTGCGGCATCACCCGCGACATGCAGGACGTGCTGGCTCTTGGCAGCCAGCTCAAGGCCGCCGCCGCGCAGGATGCGGGTCGGTTCAAGGATGAAATCGTCAGCGTGCAGATCCAGCAGCGCAAGGGTGATCCGGTGGTGTTTAACACCGACGAGTTCCTGAACCGCAAGACCAACGCTGAGGCGCTGGCAGGTCTGCGCCCGGCGTTTGACAAGGCCGGGACGGTCACTGCGGGCAATGCTTCAGGCATCAATGATGGTGCAGCTGCTGTGCTGGTCATGACGGCCAAAAAGGCGGCGGCCCTGGGCCTGACACCTCTGGCCCGTATTGCCGCGTTTGGCACCAGCGGGCTGGATCCGGCGCAGATGGGTCTGGGCCCGGTGCCTGCGTCGCGCAAGGCACTGGCGCGCGCTGGTTGGAAGGTGCAGGATGTGGATCTGTTTGAACTCAATGAAGCCTTTGCTGCCCAAGCCTGTGCGGTGAACCAGCAGCTCGAAGTGGATCCGGCCAAGGTCAACGTGAACGGGGGTGCGATTGCCATCGGCCACCCGATTGGTGCGTCTGGCTGTCGTATCTTGGTAACACTGTTACACGAAATGCAGCGCCGAAATGCCAAAAAAGGCCTGGCAGCCCTGTGTATTGGGGGGGGCATGGGGGTTTCCCTTGCCTTGGAGCGCTGATTCCCCGTCTATCATCGTGACTCAATGATGGACAAACAGGAGCAGTTGATGAGTCAAAAAGTAGCGTATGTCACGGGGGGCATGGGTGGTATCGGTACCGCTATCTGCCAGCGTCTGAGCAAAGAAGGGTTCAAGGTCATTGCTGGCTGCGGCCCGACACGCGACTACGCCAAGTGGCTGGCCGAACAGGCGGCGGCCGGTTTCACTTTTTACGCCTCGGCTGGCAATGTGGGTGACTGGGACTCCACCGTGGCCGCGTTCAGCAAGGCCAAGGCCGAGCACGGCAGCATTGATGTGCTGATCAACAACGCGGGCATCACGCGTGACCGTATGTTTTTGAAGATGACCCGCGAAGACTGGGACGCGGTGATCGAAACCAACCTCAACTCGATGTTCAACGTCACCAAACAGGTGGTCGGTGACATGGTTGAAAAGGGCTGGGGCCGCATCATCAACATCTCCAGCGTGAATGGCGTCAAAGGCCAGGCCGGGCAAACCAACTATTCGGCCGCCAAGGCCGGTATGCATGGTTTTTCGATGGCGCTGGCGCAGGAGTTGGCCAACAAAGGGGTCACCGTCAACACGGTGAGCCCAGGCTACATCGGTACCGACATGGTCAAGGCCATCCGCCAGGAAGTGCTTGAGAAAATTGTGGCCACGGTGCCGGTCAAACGCCTGGGTGAACCGTCTGAGATCGCCTCCATCATTGCCTGGCTGGCGTCGGAAGAAGGCGGTTACGCCACCGGCGCCGAGTTTTCAGTGAACGGTGGGCTGCACATGGGCTGATGGCGACGGGTACGTCACCAGACACAAAAAAGCCCGCTTTGTGCGGGCTTTTTTGTTGGGTCCAAACTGTGCAGGAAGATCGGTTGATAACCGGTTTGCGGGTTTTATGAGAAGACTTCAGCGGTATCCAGCGTTGCGGCCGCCTTGTCCTTGGCCGCCAGCAAGGGTTGGCTCTGAATAGGCCAGATGATGCCCACGGTTGGGTCATTCCAAAGCAGACTGCGCTCAAACTCGGGGTACCAATACTCGGTGGTTTTGTAGAGAAACTCGGCACTCTCACTGGTCACCACAAACCCATGGGCAAAACCCGGAGGTACCCAGAGCTGGCGTTTGTTCTCTGCAGACAACACCACACCGGCCCACTGCCCAAAGGTGGGAGAACTCTTGCGCAAGTCCACCGCCACGTCAAACACCTCACCCTGCGTTACCCGCACCAGCTTGCCCTGCGGGTGCTGGATCTGGTAATGCAGACCGCGCAGCACCCCTTGGGCCGACTTGCTGTGGTTGTCCTGCACAAAGGCCACATCCAGCCCGGTGCAATTGGCAAAGTCACGTGCGTTGAAACTCTCAAAGAAAAAGCCACGTGCATCCCCAAACACTTTGGGCTCCAGGATCAGCACATCAGGCAATGAGGTGGGAATAACGGTATAGGGCATAAAAGTGGCTTTAGCCCTTTTTAAATAAGGGCTGGTAGCTATGAAGTTTGAAGAACAGATCTAAAGGTGATCAATGGAGAAGGCGGAGTAAATATTGCCCATATCCATTCTTGGCCAGTGGTGAGGCCAGCTTCTGGATCTGTGCCGCATCGATCCATCTCTGGGCAAACGCAATCTCTTCCGGGCAGGCCACCTGCAGACCCTGGCGCTTTTGCAGCGTGGCGATGAAGCTGGCCGCTTCCAGCAGGCTGTCATGGGTGCCGGTATCGAGCCAGGCATAACCCCGGCCCATGATCTCGACATTGAGCTGGTTTTGCTCGAGGTAGCGTTTGTTCACATCGGTGATTTCCAACTCGCCCCGGTGAGACGGCTGGATGCTCGCCGCAATGTCACACACCTGGTTGTCATAGAAGTACAGCCCGGTGACGGCGTAGTTGCTCTTGGGCTGTTTGGGTTTTTCTTCGATGCTGATGGCGCGCATTTGCTCGTCAAAGGCCACCACACCATAACGCTCCGGGTCACTCACGCGGTAGGCAAAGACGCTGGCACCACTGGTGTTGGCATTGGCGTGGGCCAGTTGTTTGACCAGATCGTGGCCGTAGAAGATGTTGTCGCCCAATACCAACGCGCTGGGGTGTTTGCCTACAAACTCGCGCCCGATGATGAAGGCCTGGGCCAAACCGTCAGGGCTGGGTTGCACCGCGTAGCTGATGCTCATGCCCCATTGGCTGCCGTCGCCCAAGAGTTCGGCAAAACGCGGGGTGTCCTGCGGGGTGGAGATGATCAACACCTCACGGATGCCCGAGAGCATCAGGGTGCTCAAGGGGTAATAAATCATCGGCTTGTCGTACACCGGCATCAGCTGTTTGGAGACAGCTTGTGTCACCGGATACAGCCGGGTGCCGGAACCACCAGCCAGGATGATGCCTTTGCGGCTGCTTGTATTGCTCATTGATCGACTCCCTGGAGGTTTAAAGAATCTCTGCCAGCATGCGGTTCACCCCGGCCTGCCACGGTGGCAGGGTCAGGCCAAAGGTGGTTTGTAGCTTGGTGGTGTTCAGGCGCGAGTTAAACGGCCGCTTGGCTGGTGTCGGGAAGGCAATGGTGGGCACCGGGTCCACCTGCTTCGCTTTGATTTGGATAGCGGGTTGCACAAGCTGTGCCTGGGCTAACACATGTTTGGCGTACTCAAACCAGCTGGTCTGGCCAGCGGCCACCAGGTGGTAGATACCAGCCAGGGCTTCTGCCTTGGCACTGTTGGGAGCTTGGGTGAGCTGACGGAGGGCATGCGCCGTCACATCGGCCAGCAGATCCGCGCCAGTGGGTGCGCCGATCTGGTCGTTGATGACGGTGAGTTTGTCACGCTCTTGTGCCAGGCGCAGCATGGTTTTGGCAAAGTTGCCACCGCGGGCCGCATAAACCCAGCTGGTTCTGAAGATCAGGTGGCGCGGGTTGGCGGCGGTTATCAGCTGTTCACCTTCGAGCTTGGTGGCGCCATACACGCTCAAGGGGCCGGGGGTGTCGGTCTCGATCCAGGGTCTGTCACCACTGCCATCAAAGACATAGTCGGTGCTGTAGTGCACCAGCCAGGCGCCCAGCGTGGCGGCTTCCTGGGCCAGCACTTGGGGTGCCAGGGCGTTGAGGGTGCGGGCCAGATCCGGTTCACTCTCGGCTTTGTCGACCGCGGTGTGGGCAGCGGCGTTGACGATGAGGTTCGGGCGCACAGAGCGGACCGTTTCTGCCAGGCCCGTCAGGTTGGTAAAGTTGCCGCAATAGTCGGTACTGTCGTGGTCCAGGGTGATGAGTTCACCCAGAGGGGCCAGGCTGCGTTGCAGCTCCCAGCCGACCTGGCCGCCTTTGCCCAGGAGCAGGATTTTTGTCATGTCAGTGGCTCCTGGTTCAGGCGTATTGCTTCTGGACCCAGTCGCGGTAGGCACCGCTTTGCACATGGGCGACCCACTGCGGGTTGTCCAGGTACCACTGAACTGTTTTGCGGATGCCGGTCTCAAAGGTCTCAGCCGGTTTCCAGCCAAGTTCAGATTCGAGCTTGCGCGCATCGATGGCGTAACGCCGGTCATGGCCGGGGCGGTCGGTCACATAAGTGATCTGTTCTTTGTAGGCTCGGCCATCAGCACGTGGGCGCAATTCATCAAGCAGGGCACAGACGGTGTGCACGATGTCAATGTTGGCTTTTTCGTTCCAGCCGCCCACGTTGTAGACCTCACCCAGTCGGCCCGCCTCCAGGACGCGGCGAATCGCGCTGCAGTGGTCTTTGACGTAGAGCCAGTCGCGGATTTGCTGGCCGTCACCATAGACCGGCAGGGGTTTGCCGGCCAGTGAATTGACGATCAGCAGCGGGATGAGTTTCTCGGGGAAGTGGTAGGGGCCGTAGTTGTTGCTGCAGTTGGTGGTGAGCACCGGCAGGCCGTAGGTGTGGTGCCAGGCACGCACGAGGTGGTCGCTGGCAGCCTTGCTGGCGGAATACGGGCTGTTGGGCTCGATGTGGCTGGACTCGGTGAAGGCGGGGTCGTCTTTGGCCAAGGAGCCGTATACCTCGTCGGTGGACACATGCAGGAAGCGAAAGGCTGCTTTGTCTGCTGCAGGTAAACCAGACCAGTAGCCGCGCACAGCTTCGAGCAGGTTGAAGGTGCCAACGATGTTGGTCTGGATGAAGTCACCGGGGCCGTGGATGCTGCGGTCCACATGGCTCTCGGCAGCGAAGTTGATGACGGCACGGGGTTGGTGCTGGGCCAGCAGCTGGGCCACCAGATCGCGGTCACCGATGTCGCCTTGCACCAGGGTGTGGCGGGTGTCACCTTGCAGGCTGTGCAGGTTCTCGACATTGCCGGCGTAGGTGAGTTTGTCGAGGGTGAGGATGGGCTCGTTGCTGTGGGACAGCCAGTCGAGGACGAAGTTGGCGCCGATGAACCCGGCGCCGCCAGTGACCAAAATCATGTTGTTTTCCCCGTGAAAGCGAGCCCGGACTCAGGCTGTGGCTGATTCTATTTGCTGCGATACCTCCAGCCACTGTTCTTCCAGGCCCTGCAGCTCTTCGTTCACCGCTTTCAGGCGTTTGCCCAGATTGGCAAAGTCGGATGGCGGGGGCGATTGGCTCAAGTGGCCTTCCAGCGCGGCGCCCTCAGTGTTGAGCACGGCCATGCGCGCCTCAATGTCCTGCAACTTGCGTTTGAGGGAGCCGGTGGGCGCGGGTTTTGACTTGGCCTTGGTCGCCGCCGCAGCAGCTTCGGCCTGTGCTTTGCGCTCTGCCTTGGCGGCGGCACTGCTGGCTTCCTTGATAGCCTCACGCTGGCGTTTGGCCTCGTCCAGCAGATATCTCTGGTAGTCGTCCAGATCACCGTCAAACGGTTCCACACCGCCGCGTGACACCATCCAGAACTCGTCACAGACTGAGCGCAACAGCGCCCGGTCGTGGCTGACCAGCATCAGCGTGCCCTCAAACTCGTTGAGCGCCATCGCCAGCGCTTCGCGGGTGGCCAAGTCCAAATGGTTGGTGGGTTCGTCCATCAGCAGCAGGTTGGGGCGTTGCCAGACCATCATGCACAACACCAGCCGGGCTTTTTCACCGCCACTCATGCTGCCCACCGCCTGTTTGACCATGTCTCCGCTGAAGTTGAAGGTACCCAGGAAACTGCGCAAGTCTTGTTCACGCGTCTGCTGGCCAGCGATCTTGCCAGCCGCAGTCATGTCTTTGACCAGGCGGATCATGTGCTCCAGCGGGGTGTCGGTGGGGCGCAACACGTCAAGCTCCTGCTGGGCAAAGTAGCCGATGTTCAAACCCTTGCCCTCGGTGATCTCACCACCGATGGCCTGAAGATCACGCGCGATGGTTTTTACCAGGGTCGATTTGCCCTGGCCGTTGGCACCCAAAATGCCGATGCGTTGGCCTGCCAGCACCGACTTGCTGACGTTATGGACGATGACGGTGGGGGGCGTGCCTTCAGGCGCGTCGTCCGGCGCGGGGTAACCAAAACTCACACCGGTCATCGACAACATCGGGTTGGGCAGGTTCGCGGGTTCCTTGAACTCGAAGGTGAAGTCGGCCTCGGACAGCAGCGGCGCAATTTTTTCCATGCGGTCCAGCGCCTTGACCCGGCTTTGTGCCTGTTTGGCCTTGCTGGCCTTGGCCTTGAAGCGGTCAATGAACTTCTTGAGGTGGGCGATCTTGTCCTGCTGTTTGGCAAACGCCGCTTGTTGCAGCTCCATCTTCTCGGCGCGCATGTCCTCGAACTTGCTGTAGTTGCCGCCGTAACGCACCAGTTTGCCCGCGTCGATGTGCAGGGTGACGTTGGTCACCGCATCCAGGAACTCGCGGTCATGGCTGATGACAATCATCGTGCCCTGGTAACGCTGCAACCAGGCCTCCAGCCAGACCAGCGCATCCAAGTCCAAGTGGTTGGTCGGTTCGTCCAGCAGCAGCAGGTCACTCGGGCACATCAGCGCGCGCGCCAGTTGCAAGCGCATGCGCCAGCCGCCGGAGAAGCTGTTGACCGGGTTGGTGAGTTCGGTGGTTTTGAAACCCAGGCCCAGGATCAGCGCCTGCGCGCGTGCCGGTGCATCATGGGCGCCAGCATCCTGCAAGGCCATGTAAGCGTGGGCCATGCGGTCATAGTCCTCGGTGGCCTCAGACGCGGTGACTTCCTGTTGCGCGGCCAGCAGGGCCGTGTCGCCATCGACCACAAAGTCGGTGGCGGATTGCTCGGTTTCAGGCATGTCCTGGGCCACCTGGCCCATGCGCCATTGGGTCGGGATGTAGTACTCACCCACATCTTCGTGCAGGCTACCGTTGAACAAGGCAAACAGCGAGGATTTGCCCGCGCCGTTGCGCCCGACCAAGCCCACTTTTTCGCCGGGGTTCAGGGTGACGGAAGCGCCTTCGAGAAGGACTTTGGCGCTGCGGCGCAGGGTGACGTTTTTGAGGGTGATCATGTAGGGAGCTTGGGTGTGGCCGGGCTGAGCGGCACGCCCAGAAAAACCAGTTGTGCGTAAGGATGGACTTTGAACGGGGCAATGGGCTCAAAGCCCAGTTGTTGGTACAGCGCCAGGGCCTGGGTGTTCTCAGGCCAGGTGCTGATGGCAGCGGTGTGGTAGCCCATGGCTTGCGCCTGGGCCATCAGCTGTTGGGTCAGGGTGCGGGCCAGGCCCTGGCGGCGAAAAGCTTCGCGCACATAAATGCGTTTGACCTCGGCCACGCCGGTGTGTTGGGTGTTGGTGAGGGCGCCACAGCCAACCAGGGTCTCCCCCGCATAGGCAAGCACAGCCGCACCGTGGGGCGGGCCATAACGCTCAGGCAGGGCCTCCATATCTTTCCAGATGCTGCTGTTGGCGGCGTCGGCCAGATCCTTGTCCGCGTACTCCTTCAGCAGTTGGCCAAACAGCGCGTAGTCTTCGGCGCTCGATACGCCGCGCAGGGTAAAGGCTTGAGCGCTGCTCAGGTGGGCCTGCGCTTGGTAGGCCACCAGGGCTTCGCGTGTCATCAGCAGCACCTGGTCTTCACCCGCGCTGGTCTCCAGCCAGATCACTTCCAGCCCGGGAAAGGCCGCTTCGAAGTGGGGGCGCTCGTGGCCAATTTCGAGCACCAAAACAGCCTCTTCAGACATCTGTGCAGGCGCATCCGACAACAGCTGACGGATGAAGTCCATGCCATCGCTGCCACCCGCCGTGTTGCCGTCCAGCGCCAGCGCCGGTTCGGCCTTGAACTCAGGCGGCAACTCGGCCATGCTTTGCGCGTTCACGTAAGGCGGGTTGCACAGGATCAGGTCGTAGTGGCTGCCGGTTTTGGGAATGCCGTCACCCTGACGCAGCGCAATGCGTTCGTGCAGGCCGTGGCGATCGATGTTGATACGGGCCACATCGAGCGCATCCTGGCTGATGTCTGAGGCCTGTACCTTCACATCCGGGTAGACCATGGCGGCGATCACCGCCAGACTGCCGTTGCCGGTGCACAAATCCAGCACGCGGTGGGTCTCGGCGCTAAGCCAGTAGTCCAGGTTGCCCTCCATCAGCACTTCGGCAATCAGTGAACGTGGCACGATGACGCGCTCATCCACATAAAAAGCGACACCCTGCAACCAGGCCTCTTTGGTCAGGTAGGCGGCGGGTTGACGGGTGCTGATGCGTGCTTCAATTAAGGTAGCTATCAGCCCTTGCTCTTCAAGGGTTACAGCACGTTTTGATGCCTCATCGTCAGGATCAAGCGAGGTGTCCAGCGGCAGGCCCAGGCGCCATAACACCAACCAGGCGGCCTCGTCAAAAGCGTTGGTCGTGCCATGGCCAAAAGCGACACCGGCCTGCGTGAGCCGCTGTTCGGCTTGTTGCACACATTGCAGCAGGTTCAGTGTGGGAGAGGGGGACAAAGGCATGGGGTTCAGGTACTCAGGTTGTCCAGCACGCGCCGGTAGATGTTCTTCAGCGGTTCAATGTCGGCCAGGGCGATGTGTTCGTTGAGCTTGTGGATGCTCGCATTGGGTGGGCCCAGCTCAATCACCTGCGGGCAGATGCTGGCAATAAAACGCCCATCGCTGGTGCCACCGCTGGTGGAGAGCTCGGGGGTGAGGCCGGTCTCGGCCTGGATGGCGGCCACGACCGCGTCGACCAGGGTGCCGGGCGGGGTCAAAAACGGCAAACCACTCAGGGTCCAGACCAGGTCAACGTCCAACCCGTGCCGGGTCAGCACCTCTTGCAGCCGTGTTTGCAAGGATTCTGGCGTTGATTCGGTGCTGAAGCGGAAGTTGAAATCCAGCACCACTGTGCCCGGAATCACATTGCCCGCACCGGTGCCGCCATGGATGTTGCTGACCTGCCAGCTGGTGGGCGGGAAGAAGGCATTGCCCGCGTCCCACTCGGTGGCCACCAGCTCGGCCAGTGCGGGTGCAAGTTGATGGATCGGGTTGTTGGCCAGATGCGGGTAGGCGATGTGGCCCTGCACCCCTTTGACGGTGAGGCGGCCGCTCAGTGAGCCGCGGCGCCCATTTTTGATCATGTCACCGGTGCGTTGCACCGAGGTCGGTTCACCCACAATGCAATAGTCCAACCGCTCGCCGCGTTCACGCAGCAGGTTCACCACGCGCACCGTACCGTCAAGCGCCGGGCCTTCCTCGTCGCTGGTGAGCAAAAAGCCAATGGTCAGCGGGGTGTCTGGCTGGGCGTGCAGGAACTCTTCGGTGGCCACCACAAAGGCCGCGAGCGAGGTTTTCATGTCGGCCGCGCCACGCCCATAGAGCTTGCCGTCGCGCACGCTGGGTGTGAAGGGTGGGCTGTGCCAATCTGCCAGTGGGCCGCTGGGCACCACATCGGTGTGGCCGGCAAAGACTATCAACTTGCTAGCTGTACCCCCTTGTTCTATAAGGGCTGAAGGCCGTTTTGCCCATAAATTGGTGACACTTTGGTCCTGGGGGCCGCAGTGCAGGGTCTCCAGCACAAAACCCAGGGCAGCCAGGCGCTGGCCGATCAGGGTCAGGCAACCTGCGTCAAGAGGTGTTTCAGAAGGGCAGGCAATCAGTTGCTGGGCCAGGTCGAGGGTCGCGGTCATGGGCTCGGGCTGGCTACTGGCTCATGTCCAGGGTGATTTCGGTGAAGGTGGCCCGGTCATCCGGGTCGGGCTCATTGGCCTTGGCCAATGAGTTGGCCTGGCTGGTGAAGTCGTTCTGCAGGCGCCACATCAGGTTGGTGGGGGAGTCGGAGTTGGCCAGGCCTTCCTTGCGCTCGACGATGCCGGCCATGATGAGGCGGGCAATGTCTTGCTCAAAGGTCTGGCTGCCTTCGGCCAAGGATTTTTCCATGGCCTCGACGATGCCCGAGAAGTTGCCTTTTTCGATCATTTCACTCACCAGCCGGGTGTTGAGCATGATCTCCACGGCCGGTGTGCGGGTGCTGGCCACGGTTTGCAGCAGCCGCTGCGACACGATGGCCCGCAGCGAGGCGGCCAGATCCCCCAGCATGGTGGGCCGCACTTCCACCGGGAAGAAGCTCAAGATGCGGTTGAGGGCCTGGTAACTGTTGTTGGCGTGCAAGGTGGCCAGGCACAGGTGGCCGGTCTGGGCGTAGGTGATGGCCGCCGTCATGGTGTCTTGGTCGCGGATTTCGCCGATCATGATCACGTCGGGCGCCTGGCGCAGCGCATTTTTCAGCGCCACCTGCAAGGACTCGGTGTCGGTGCCGATCTCGCGCTGATTCACCACCGAGCGTTTGTTCTTGAACAAAAACTCGATCGGGTCTTCAATGGTCAGGATGTGCCCCGACAAATTGGCGTTGCGGTGGTCGATCATCGACGCCAGCGTGGTGCTTTTGCCCGAGCCGGTGGCGCCCACCATCAGGATCAGCCCGCGCTTTTGCAGCATCAGATCGGCCAGCACCGCCGGCAGCGCCAGCGTCGACATCGGTGGCACTTCGTTGACGATAAAACGGATCACCACCGCAAACGAGCCGCGTTGGCGCAAGGCGCTGACACGAAAGCGCCCAACCCCCGTCATCGACCAACCCACATTGAGCTCGTTGTTGGCTTTGAGCTCCTGGATCTGCTGCTCAGGAAGAATCTCGCACAGCAGGCTCAGCGGCGCATCGGGCGGCAGCAGTTGGCTGTTGATCGGCACACACACACCGTTGATGCGGATCAGCGCCGGTGAGTGCGCCGACAGGTAGATGTCCGAGGCACGTTTCTCGGACATCAGCCGCAACAAACGGCGCATGGTGCCCTCGTTGGGGCTGTCGGTGCTGGCCATGTGGGTGTGCCTTTGGGTGGGTGGAGGAGGGCGCGGCTGCGGGGTGGGGGATCAGTCGCGCAGCAGGTCGTTCAGGCTGGTCTTTGCCCGGGTTTGGGCATCCACACGCTTGACGATGATGGCCGCGTACAGGCTGTATTTGCCGCCGTCCTTGGGCAGGTTGCCGGAGATCACGACCGAGCCGGCCGGAATGCGGCCATAACTCACGGTGCCGGTGGCACGGTCATAAATCGGGGTGCTCTGGCCGATGTAGACCCCCATGGAGATCACCGAGTTTTCTTCGACGATGACACCTTCGACAATTTCGGAGCGGGCGCCGATGAAGCAGTTGTCTTCGATGATGGTCGGGTTGGCCTGCATCGGCTCCAGCACCCCACCAATACCAACGCCACCGCTCAGGTGCACGTTTTTGCCGATCTGGGCGCATGAGCCCACCGCAGCCCAGGTGTCGACCATGGTGCCTTCGTCCACATAGGCGCCGATGTTCACAAACGAGGGCATCAGGATCACACCCTTGGCCAGGTAGCTGCCACGGCGCGCCACGGCGGGGGGCACGATGCGCACGCCGGTGGCCTTGATGCCAGCTTCGTCCAGGTCCGAGAACTTGGTTTGCACCTTGTCGTAAAAGCTCAGGTCACCGGCTTTCATCAACTCGTTGTCGCGCAAACGGAAGCTCAGCAGCACCGCCTTTTTGATCCACTGGTGGGTGGTCCACTGGCCCACACCGTCACGGCTGGCCACACGCAGTTGGCCGTTGTTGAGCTGGTGGATGACGTGTTCGACGGCATCGGTCACTTCCTTGGGGGCACTGGCAGCTGACAGGTTGGCTCGGTCTTCCCAGGCGGCGTCCAAAAGGGTTTGCAATTGTTGGGTCATGGTAGGTGTGGTGAGTCAGAGGAAAAAAGGGTGGGTCAGGCGGCAGACCGCTGTTTGACAAAGTCCCGGATACGGTGAGCGGCTTGCACACATTCGGCGCTGTCGGCGACCAGTGCCATGCGGATACGACCAGCGCCGGGGTTGCTGCCCTGCGCTTCGCGCGCCAGGAACGAACCCGGCAACACGGTCACATTGTAATTTGCGTACAGCGAGCGGGTGAATTCCAGCTCATCCCCGGCCACATCGGCCCACAGGTAAAAACCGGCATCGGGCAAAGCCACGTTCATCACCTCGGCCAGCAGCGGCGTGACCTCGGCAAACTTTGCTCTGTACAGCGTGCGGTTGGCCACAACGTGGGTCTCATCACCCCAGGCGGCGATGCTGGCCGATTGCACCACCGGACTCATGGCACAGCCATGGTAGGTCCGGTAGAGCAAAAAGGCGCTGATGATGGCCGCATCACCCGCGACAAAGCCGCTGCGCAGCCCCGGCACATTGCTGCGTTTGGACAGGCTGGTGAGTGAGATCAGGTTGTTGAAATCGCTGCGGCCCAATTGCGTGGCGGCTTGCAGGCCACCCAGCGGTGGCTCGTCGCGGAAATAGATCTCGCTGTAACACTCGTCGCTGGCAATCACAAAACCAAAACGCTCGCTCAGGTCCAGCAGCTTCTGCCACTCAGACAAGGGCATCACCGCACCGGTCGGGTTGCCGGGGGAACACACAAACAGCAGCTGGGTGCGCGCCCACACGGCGTCGGGCACGCTGTCCCAGTCCGGCGCAAAGTTGCGCGCCGGGTCACTGGCCACGTAATACGGCTCGGCCCCGGCGAGCAGCGCGGCACCTTCGTAGATTTGGTAGAACGGATTGGGGCAGACCACGACGGGCTTCACACCACTGACCGCGCTGTCACCCGGGTTGATGATGGTTTGCGTCAGTGAAAACAGCGCCTCGCGCGAGCCGTTGACCGGCAGTGTCTGGGTGAACGGGTTGACGCTCAGGCCATAACGTTTTTGGAGCCAGTCGGCAAAGGCCTGGCGCAGCGCGGGTTCACCGGCCGTGGCCGGGTAAGCGGCCAGGCCGCTGGGTGTACGGTTGATCGCCTCACACAGCGCCTGCTGGATAAAGGGTGGGGTGGCGTGTTTGGGTTCACCAATGCCCAGGCTGATCGGTGTGAAAGCGGGGTTGGGCGTGACACCGGCAAACAGCTGGCGCAGGCGCTCGAAAGGGTAGGGTTGGAGCAGGGGCAACAGAGGGTTCATGGCCGGGGATTATCCCGGATGAAGCTGGGCCGTGTGACCCCGCTTGCCCCGCTCCCAGCGGGGATTTGCCCAGCCGTTATCCCGGCAAGGCTTGCACCGGTACCTGCAGCCCCAACCAGCGCTCTGCGGCCTGGGCCAACAGAGCGGGGGCACCGGTGCTGAGTAGCTTGATCTGACCGGAGTGTTGGCCACTGGCCGGGTCGGGCAACACGCGGCGGGTCTGGCGCGCCACCGGTGCACCGTTGTCGATCAGTTGCACACCTGCGGGCAGCAGTGTGCGCAGGCATTCGCTGGCAAAGGGGTAATGGGTGCAACCCAGCACCAAGGTGTCTACCTCGCCCTCTTTTAAGCCAAATTGGCCGATAGCCCTTGTGTAGATTGAGCACAGGGCTATTATTTTTGAAGTGTCCGCATGTTCAATGGCATCGGCTAGGCCATCACAGGGCTGGCAGACAAACTCGGCTTGCCCCGCCAGCCTGGCCAGCAGGGCCTTGAACTTGGCGCTGGCCAGTGTGCCACGGGTGGCCATCACCCCAATGCGTTTGGTGCGGCTGCTGGCCACCGCTGGCTTCAAAGCGGGCTCGACACCCACGATGGGCAGGCCGGGCAGCTCCTGGCGCAGCAGATGGATCGCCGCTGCGGTGGCGGTGTTGCAAGCAATCACCAGCGCTTGAATGGGGGGCTGCTCAGCGTGCAGCAAATGTTGGGTGATACGACGTGCGCGCTCGACCACAAAGGCTTCGTCACGCTCACCATAGGGCGCATAACCGCTGTCGGCCAGGTAGACAAAGTCTTCGTGTGGCAACTCGGTCCGCAAGGCACGCAGCACACTCAAACCACCCACTCCGCTGTCAAAGACGCCGATTGGGTGCCTTGGCAGCGTGTGGTCACAAAAAGGATCTAACTCAGTCAAACTGAAGTCAACTCACGCTGTGGTGACCGTGATGCCTTTGAATTCACCGCTGGCGATGCGTTCTTGCCATTCGGCCGGGCCGGTGTTATGCACGCTGATACCGGCGGCATCGACTGCCACGGTGACAGGCATGTCGACCACATCGAACTCGTAGATGGCTTCCATGCCCAGGTCGGCAAAACCCAGCACCTTGGCGGTTTTGATGGCTTTGCTGACCAGGTAGGCGGCGCCACCCACGGCCATCAAATAAGCCGACTTGTGTTTCTTGATGGCCTCAATCGCCACCGGGCCCCGTTCGGACTTGCCGATCATCGCGATCAGGCCGGTCTGTGCCAGCATCATTTCGGTGAAACCGTCCATCCGTGTGGCGGTGGTCGGGCCGGCCGGGCCGACCGCTTCGTCACCCACCGGGTCGACCGGGCCGACGTAATAAATCACCCGGTTGGTGAAGTCGACCGGCAGTTTTTCACCCTTGGCCAGCATCTGCTGGATGCGTTTGTGGGCGGCGTCGCGGCCGGTCAACATCTTGCCGTTGAGCAACAAGGTGTCGCCGGGTTTCCAGCTGGCGACTTCTTCCTTGGTCAGGGTGTTGAGATCGACTTTTTTGCTCTTGACGTAGTCAGGTGTCCAGGCCACATCGGGCCAGGTGTCGAGTGAGGGTGGTGTCAGGTAGACCGGGCCGCTGCCGTCCATCACAAAATGGGCGTGGCGGGTGGCGGCGCAGTTCGGGATCATCGCAATCGGTTTGCTGGCAGCGTGGGTCGGGTACATCTTGATTTTGACGTCCAGCACCGTGGTCAGGCCACCCAGGCCTTGGGCACCGATACCCAGTGCGTTCACTTTGTCGAACAGCTCCAGGCGCAGTTTTTCGACGCTGGAGAGCTCTGCACCGCTGGCGGCCTTGGCCTGCAACTGGTACATGTCCAGGTCGTCCATCAGGCTTTCCTTGGCCATCAACACGGCTTTTTCGGCCGTGCCGCCGATGCCAATGCCCAGCATGCCCGGTGGGCACCAGCCCGCACCCATGGTGGGCACAGTTTTGAGCACCCAGTCGACCACGCTGTCGCCGGGGTTGAGCATGTACATCTTGCTTTTGTTCTCCGAGCCGCCACCCTTGGCCGCCACGGTGACTTCGACCGTGTTGCCCGGCACGATCTCGCAGCTGATGACCGCCGGGGTGTTGTCCTTGGTGTTTTTGCGCAAAAACTCGGGGTCGGCCACCACGCTGGCGCGCAAGGTGTTGCCGGGGAAGTTGTAGGCGCGGCGTACTCCTTCGTTGATGGCGTCGTCCAGGCTACCGGTGAAACCCTCCCAGTGCACATCCATACCCACCTTGAGGAACACGTTGACGATGCCGGTGTCCTGGCAAATGGGCCGGTGGCCGGTGGCGCTCATCTTGCTGTTGGTCAGGATTTGGGCGATGGCGTCTTTGGCCGCCGCGCTTTGTTCACGCTCGTAAGCGCGCGCCAGATGGGCGATGTAGTCGGCGGGGTGGTAATAACTGATGAACTGGAGGGCTGCGGCAACGGATTCAATCAGGTCGGCTTGGCGTATGGCTGTGCTCATGGTGATTTGCCTCAAGGGTTTAGCGGGTTTGGGTGTCTTCGATAACATCACAGTTTAACCAAGCCCCTTCAGAACACACGGGTTCACCCGTCGCCAGCCCATGATCAAAAACATCGTTCGAAGTGTCAACCAGTTTGTCAACGGGCAGACCATTGGTGGTGTGTTGCTGGCCTTGGCCGCGCTGGTCGCGCTGATCATCAGCAACTCACCGCTGGCGCCGTATTACGTTTCTTTTCTGAATACACCCAGTGCCGTGCATCTGGCGGGTGACTGGCTGGTGCTGACCAAACCCACGCTGGTCTGGATCAACGATTTGTGGATGGCGGTGTTCTTTTTCCTGGTCGGCCTGGAAATCAAGCGGGAGTTGTTGGAGGGTGAGCTGGCCTCGCGCGCGCAGGCTTTGTTGCCAGCCGGTGCGGCGTTGGGTGGCATGCTGGTGCCCGCGCTGATTTATGCCGCTTTCAACGCCGGTGACCCGGTGGGCCTGCGTGGTTGGGGCATTCCGATGGCGACCGACATCGCGTTTGCGCTGGGCATCTTGCTGCTGCTGGGTAGCCGGGTGCCAGCCTCACTGAAGATTTTTTTGACGGCAGTGGCGATCATCGACGACCTCGGCGCTATTCTGGTGATTGCCTTCTTTTACACCGACAACCTGTCCTTGACCATGTTGCTGGCAGCTGCTGTCGGCATCCTGATCCTGCTGGCACTCAACCGTTTGCGGGTGATGGCGATTGGCCCCTATGTGATCGTGGGGCTGGTGATCTGGGTGTTTGTGCTCAAGTCGGGTGTCCATGCCACCTTGGCTGGTGTCATCACCGCACTGGCCGTGCCTTTGTCGGATGGGCGTGGTGGTTCACCCTTGAAGACCGCTGAACACGCCTTGCACCCCTGGGTGGCCTACCTTGTGTTGCCGGTGTTTGCGTTTGCCAATGCCGGGGTGTCGCTGGCCGGCGTGACGCTGTCCACCTTGACGCAGGCCGTGCCTTTGGGCATTGCGGCTGGCCTGGTGCTGGGCAAAACCGTGGGGGTGTTTGGTGCGTCCTGGCTGCTGATGCGTTTTTGCGGGGCCAAGCTGCCCGATCAGAGCAGCTGGTTGCAGTTTTTGGGTGTGTGTGTGTTGTGTGGGGTGGGCTTCACCATGAGCCTGTTCATCGGCTCGCTGGCATTTGAAGGTGCCGACGAGATCTACGGTGTGCAGGTCAAGATGGGGGTGTTGCTGGGCTCGCTGGTCAGCGCCACGCTCGCGGTGGCGCTGCTGTTGGCCCAGTCGCGGCGGTCCAACCACCACTGAGCCGGATCACCCCAGATCAGTGTTTGTCTGCGTTGGGGTGCTGCATCAGCCGGTCGGTGTAGGCGATGGCCATGGCCGAGAGCAAAAACGCGATGTGGATCACCGTCTGGGCAATCAACACCTTGTCGCTGTAGTTGGCGGCGTTGATGAAAGTCTTGAGCAGGTGGATCGAGCTGATGCCGATGATGGCGGTGGCCAACTTGACCTTGAGCACCGAGGCGTTGACATGGTCCAGCCACTCGGGCTGGTCGCGGTGACCTTCGAGGTCCATGCGTGACACAAAGGTCTCATACCCACCCACAATCACCATGATCAGCAGGTTGGAGATCATCACCACGTCGATCAGCGCCAGCAGCACCAGCATGATCACGGTCTCATTCAGGTGGGTGACCGGTGCGTCACTGCGGTAGCCAATACTTTCCACCAAAGCCGCCAGTGCGGTCTGGCTGCCAAACACCGCCTCCAGCAAATGCACCAGCTCCACCCAGAAGTGGTAAACGTACACACATTGCGCCAGGATCAAGCCCAGATACAGCGGCAACTGCAGCCAACGGCTGGCAAAAATCAGGCGGGGGATCGGGCGCAGAGCTGGACTTTTAATGGGACTTGGTGTGGACATAGGGGCTTAGCAGGGTGGAAATGTGGGCGAGTTTATCGTGGCAGGTGTTTCCCGCAGCTAGTCAGTGGCTTGTAAGTGGGGGCCTTGACATTACGGCGTGAATTTCATTTAACAAAGAGGAGACTGACCTGTGAGCACACCTTCCGCTATTGAGTCCGTGCTGGTTGAAAACCGCGTGTTCGAGCCCAGCGCGGCCACCGTCAAAGCCGCGCGCATCTCCGGCATGGATGGCTACAACGCCCTGTGCGCTGAAGCAGCCAATGACTTTGAAGGTTTCTGGGCGCGCCTGGCGCGTGAGAACGTGGTCTGGAACAAACCGTTCACCAAAGTACTCGACGAGTCGAATGCCCCGTTTTACACCTGGTTTGAAGACGGCGAACTCAACGCCTCTTACAACTGCCTCGACAAACACATGGGCACGCCCAACGAGAACAAGGTCGCGGTCATTTTTGAAGCCGATGACGGCCAAGTCACCAAGACCACCTACAAAGAATTACTGGCCAAGGTCAGCCAGTTTGCCAATGCGCTCACGGCCCGTGGCATCCAGAAGGGTGACCGCGTCCTGATCTACATGCCTATGACCTTGGAAGGTGTTATTGCGATGCAGGCCTGCGCCCGCATCGGCGCCACCCACAGTGTGGTGTTTGGTGGCTTCTCGGCCAAGGCGCTGCAAGAGCGCATCATCGACGCTGGCGCCGTGGCGGTGGTCACCGCCAACTTCCAGATGCGCGGTGGCAAAGAGCTGCCGCTTAAATCCATCGTCGACGAAGGCCTGGGCCTGGGCGGTTGTGAATCGATCAAGACCGTGCTGGTGTTCGAGCGCACGCCCACCCAATGCAACATGGTCGCCGGGCGCGACATCACCTTCACCGAAGCGCTGGCCGGCCAAAGCACCACCTGTGCACCGGTGATGGTGGGGGCCGAGCACCCGCTGTTCATCTTGTTCACCTCCGGCTCCACCGGCAAACCCAAGGGGGTGCAACACGCCACCGGCGGTTTTGTGCTGTGGTCCAAGCTGACCATGGACTGGACCTTTGATTTGCGCGCTGACGATGTGTTCTGGTGCACTGCCGACATCGGCTGGATCACCGGCCACGCCTACGTGGGTTACGGCCCCTTGGCGGCGGGTGCCACCCAGATCATTTTTGAAGGCGTGCCAACTTACCCGAACGCCGGGCGCTTCTGGCAGATGATCGAGCGCCACAAATGCAGCATTTTCTACACCGCACCCACCGCGATCCGTTCGCTGATCAAGTCGGCCGAAAGTGACCCCAAGGTGCACCCGGACCGCTCAGACCTGTCGAGCCTGCGCATCCTGGGTTCGGTCGGCGAACCGATCAACCCCGAAGCCTGGATGTGGTACTACAAAAACGTAGGCAAGGAAAAATGCCCAATCGTCGACACCTTCTGGCAGACCGAAACTGGTGGCCACATGATCACGCCGCTGCCTGGCGCGACCCCGCTGGTGCCCGGTAGCTGCACCTTGCCGCTGCCCGGCATCATGGCTGCCATCGTCGACGAAGCCGGTCACGATGTGCCCAACGGCTCAGGCGGCATGCTGGTCATCAAACGCCCCTGGCCGTCAATGATCCGCACCATCTGGAACGACCCGGCGCGTTTTAAATCGAGCTACTTCCCGGCAGAAATGGGTGGCACTTATTACCTGGCCGGTGACGGCGCGGTGCGCAGCGCCGACCGTGGCTACTTCCGCATCACCGGCCGGATTGACGATGTGCTCAACGTCTCCGGCCACCGCATGGGCACCATGGAAATTGAATCGGCCCTGGTCGCCAAGACCGATCTGGTGGCTGAAGCCGCTGTGGTGGGCCGTCCGGATGACCTGACCGGTGAAGCCATCTGCGCCTTTGTGGTGCTCAAGCGCGGTGTGCCGACCGGTGACGAGGCCAAGCAGATTGCCAAGGACTTGCGTGACTGGGTGGCCAAAGAAATTGGCCCGATTGCCAAACCCAAAGACATTCGTTTTGGCGAAAACCTGCCCAAGACCCGTTCCGGCAAGATCATGCGCCGCCTGCTGCGTTCCCTGGCCAAGGGTGAAACCATCACCCAGGACACCTCGACCCTGGAAAACCCAGCGATCCTGAGTCAGCTGGGGCAGACCTACTGATCAAAACCATAGCTACTGGCCCTTTTTGAATAAGGGCTAGAGGCTGTTTTGATCTATAAGGCTGGTGCAGAGCCAGCCGCCATGAAAAACCCGCATTGGCTGACCTTTGCGGGTTTTTGCTTTGATGGGCCTGTTGTTTCAGGTCGGTGGTGGCAGCGGGTGGGGTATTGGGGCCCACCTCATACGCGCTGCGCTTTGCGAAATCGGTGGTCCCCAACACCCCACCCACTGCGGCAAGCGTTTTGATACGCCGACTTTCAAGGGCCGGGGCCAGGTCATGCGTCGAGAACCAAACCAGTCTCAGGCCATGTGGGGTCGGGCAGGGGGCCGATTTCGCAAAGCGCAGCGCGTATGAGGCCCTCTGCCTGACCCCATATGGCCCATTACCTTAGCCAGCTGATCTTTGAACCACGTTGGCAATCACCGCTCCAGCGACGCACTCCAGCGGTCACCCCAGGCGTCGCCGCGCAATTTGTCGGCGTCGCGGCGGTCGCGTTTGGTGGGGCGGCCTTGGGTCAGGGTCAGCGCCGGTTCGGGTGCCAGGCGGCGTTGTTCGGCGGCCTGCTGGCGCTGTTGGACCGAGGCCTCTGTTTCCTGGTAGAGCAGAGCGGCCTGCGGCGCCGGGCCGCGTTTGTCACTCACACCCAGCACGGTCACCGTGCGGGTGATGACACCATTGCGCAGTTGCACGCTGTCGCCAGCCTTGACCTCACGTGCGGGCTTGACTGTGGCGCCGTTGACTTGAACCCGGCCCTTGTCGATTTCATCGCAGGCCAGGCTGCGGGTTTTGTAGAAGCGGGCGGCCCAGAGCCATTTGTCGATGCGCAATTTGTCCATGTGTCAGCTGCTGTTGTGTCGGCTCAGAGTGCGCGCTCGATGTCGGCAATCAGGCTGCGGCTGGTCGGGCCGGTCAGGCTGCTGTAGCTGTCTATCACCTTTCCGTTGCGGTCAATCAGGTACTTGTAGAAATTCCATTTGGGGGCGGTGCCGGTGGCTTGCGCCAGCTGAGCAAACAAGGGGTTGCGGCCTGCGCCCGATACCACGGATTTGGAAAACATCGGGAACTTGACGCCGTAGGTGTTGAAGCAGAAGTCGGCAATCTGTTTGTTGGAGTCGGGCTCCTGCTGGCCAAAGTCGTTGGACGGGAAGCCCAGCACCACCAGCCCTTTGGCCTGGTACTTGGCGTAGAGCGCCTCCAGCCCCTCGTACTGGCCGGTGAAGCCGCAGTAACTCGCGGTGTTGACCACCAGCACCACCTTGCCCGCGTATTGGCACAGGTTCTGCGGGGCTTCGTCCTGCAGCCGGTTGAAGCTGTGGTTCAGGATGGCCGGGCAGGCGGCTGGGCTGGTCCCGGAAGCAGCGGGGGTGGCCGGGCTGGCTTGTGCCATGGCGCCCGGGCCAGCGAGCAGGCCCATACACAGCGTGGCGCCAGCCAGCAAGCACGGGGTGACCGATGGGCGACACAAAAAGCCGGGTGTCTGGGTGTTGCGCAACATGGTGGAGCTCCTGGGTGTTTGTTTCAGTTTAGCTGTTGGCTGGCGGACGTGCTGGCCGCCAGCGGCAGCCGGGCGATGGTGTCGAGCCCGTCGCGCTGGCCCTGGGTTTCTCGGTTGACCAGCTCGATGTGGCCACCCAGGGTGCGGGTGATTTCCAGGCAGATCGCCAACCCCAGGCCCGAGCCGCTGCTGGCCTGGCCGGCCGAAAACGGCTGGAACAGGCGCTTGCGCAGTTCGTCCGAAATGCCTGGTCCGCTGTCGGCAATGACCAGGGTGGCCCAGCGGCGATCGCGTGTCAGGCGCAGGTGCAGGCGGCCGCCGCGCGGGCTGTAACGGATGGCGTTGTGCAGCAGGTTGCGCGTGAGTTCACGCAGCATCCAGTCGTGGGTCTGGATGTTGGCGTGGGTGGTCTGGATGTCAAAGTCGAGTTCCTGTTCGGCAATCAGCGGGGACAGGTCCAGCGCCACCTCGCGCAGCACCAGCGCCCAGTCCAGGCTTGGGCCGGGGTCAGATCGCTCCTGCGCGAGTTGGGCCACCTTGGCCAGCGACAACATCTGGTTGGCCAGCACAGTGGCGCGTTGCACGGTGTGGCTGATCTCCTGCAGCGCCTGCTGGTGCTCCACATCGCCGCGCAGCGCCGACTGCACCTGTACCTTGAGCACCGCCAGCGGGGTGCGCAGCTGGTGCGCGGTGTCGCGCACAAAACGTTTCTGGTTGTCCAGCAGGTCTTTGAGGCGGCTCATGGTGGTGTTGGTGGCGTCCATCAGCGGCAGCAGCTCGGTGGGTGCGTCGGCCACCTGCAAGGGGGTCAGGTCGTCCACCCGGCGTTGGCGCAACTGCTCGCTGAGCTGGCGTACCGGTTTGGTGGCACGTTGCACCACGACAAACACCACCAGCGCAATCACCGACACCAGCGCCAACTGGCGCAGCAAGGTGTTGATCAGGATCTGGCGCGCCAGCGTGCGGCGCAGCTCCAGGGTTTCGGCCACCTGCACCACCGCCATGACGCGGGCGTTTTGCACCGCCACCGGCTGTAGCAGCACCGCCACCCGGACCGGGTCGCCCCGGTAGACATCGTTGTAAAAATCGACCAGCGCCGCATAGGGACCGTGTTGAGGCAGGCTGCCGTGCCAGGCGCGCAGGTCGGCAAAACCGTCGATCAGCTCCCCCTGGGTGTTGGAGATGCGGTACATCATGCGGCTGCGGTTGTCGGCTTCGAACACTTCCAGTGCCGCGTAGGGCACGGCCGCGCTGAGCTGGGCCTCCTCGGCCTCGCCGCTGGCGCTGATGCGCTCCCCAATCGACTTGGCCGAGGCCAGCAGGGTGCGGTCGTAGGCGGTGTTGACAGCCTCCAGCGCCTGGCTGTAGAGCACCACGGTGTCGAGCACAATGAACAGCACCACGGGCACCAAGATGCCCAACATCAGGTAGCTGCGCAGCGACAGCTTGCGGGGTGTCGCCAAGGCCTGGGTGCTCATGCTGGCAGTTTCAGCAGGTAACCCAAGCCACGCAGGGTGGTCAGTGTGGCGCCAGTGCTTTGCAATTTTTTGCGCAGTCGGTAGGCCACCACCTCGATCGCTTCAAACTGCACCTCGGTCTGGCCCGGAAACACAACCTCAAACAGCCGCTCTTTGGACACCGCTTGGCCGGGGCGCGCCAGCAAGGTTTTTAAAAAACTCAACTCACGTGGTGCCAGCTCCAGCACTTGGCCTGCATGGTAGATTGCACCGCTCTCTTTGTCATAGCTGAGTGCGCTTTTTCCATAAGGGCTAGAGGTCGTTTTCTCGTAGTTTTCTGAACGCCTGCGGTGCAGCGCACGCAAGCGCGCTTCGAGCTCGTCAAGGTCAAAGGGTTTGGGCAGGTAGTCGTCGGCACCGGCGTTCAGGCCGGCAATGCGGTCGCCCACGGTCCCACGTGCGGTGAGGATCAGCACTGGGGTGGCCAGGCCCTCGTCACGCGCCTGGCCCAGGATGTGCAGGCCGTCGCGCACCGGCAGGCTCAGGTCCAGCATCACCACATCGGGCTGGCTGCTGCGCCAGTGGCCCAGTGCGGCACGTCCATCGTGGCAGACCTCGACCTGCCAGCCCAGACGCGTCAGGCTGCGTGTGAGCGCCGTGTGCAGGGCCTCGTCGTCTTCGATCAGCAGCAGTTTCACAGTTGACCGGGTCCTTCAGAGTGTGCTGCTGGTTACCACCGCCAGCCGCCAGAGTGAGGTGACTTCCTTGGCGCGGGCCTGGTGCAGCGGGTCGCTGGCATCGCTGGCTTTGGGGTGCAGCGGTTTGGCGTCGATGCGGCTGATGACGCGCAGGCCGTGCTGCTCAAACAGTGCCAGCAGCGCCTCGCGCGAGCGCAAGCCCAGGTGTTCGGCCAGGTTGGACAAAATCAACCAGCCTTCCCCTTTGGGTTCCAGGTGGGCCGACAAACCGGCCAGAAAGCCGCTCAACATCTGGCCGCCTTCGTCGTACACCGCACGCTCCAGCGCAGAGCCGGGTCGGGCTGGCAACCAGGGGGGGTTACACACCACCAGCGAGGCGCGACCTGGGGGAAACAGGTCAGCCTGGATCACACGGATCTGGTCTTGCAGACCAAGCTGGGTCACATTGGCACGGGCACAGGCCAGGGCCCGCGCGTCCATGTCGGTGCCAACGATGTGCTGCACGCCACGGCGAGCCAGCACCGCTGCCAGCACACCGGTGCCGGTGCCGATGTCAAAGGCCGTCAGGCTGTCCTGGCCTTTGGCAGGTTTGGGCAGGTGGGCCGTGGCCACCAATTGGATGTATTCACCACGCACCGGCGAGAACACCCCGTAATGCGGGTGGATGCGGTTGTTGGGTGGCTCACCAAGTGCAGCAATCTCGACACCCACACGCTGCCACTCAAAAGCGCTGGTGATGCCCAGCAGCTCACGCAGGGATGCGACCGACGTTGCTGCAGAAGCATCGCTGGTGACCAATGGCTCACCCCAGGCTTCGGTGCAGGCGGCTTTGACATCGGGTGCACGACGCAGTGGGATGCTGTAGTCGGCGTTGAACTCGATCAGGATCATGCCCAGGGTGCGCGCGCGTTGTGACTGCGCCAGCCGATGCTGGTGGAAGGCCTCGGCGGCGGCAACAGGTGCCTCGGCCTTTTTGCGTTTGCGTTTGGGCACCTGGTCGGCCCGGCGTGCCAGGGCTTGCAACAGTTGGCGGGCGTTCTGGAAGTCGCCCCGCCAGAGCAAAGCGTTGCCTGCACAGGCCAACCTGTAGGCGCTGTCGGCGGTGAGGGTGTCGTCCGCCAGAACCACTTTGCGTGGTGCGGCGGCTCCGCGTTCTGAGCGCCAGCGGGCGCTGCGGGCCTGACCGGCTTCTTGCCAATGGATGAGTGTGTCTGCACTGAGGGTGTCAGGCAGGGTGAGGGGAAGGGTATCTGGCATGGGTATGGGCTCAACAAGTGAATGGCAGGGTTGTAACAGATGGCCGGGCCCGAGCAGACGCTTCACCTGGCTCGGTATTTTCCCTAGTGCCACAGGACAGGTGTTTGACAGGCTGTCCACGCATCATCAGGCCCTGTCTCAACCCCTAGGAGAATCTGATGCGTCGCGATACCTTCCTCAAGTCTTTGGCGGTTCTGGCTGCCAGCAGCAGCCTGCCACTCTCGGCCCTGGCGGCCTCCAGTATCAAGATGATGCTGCCCGCCAACCCGGGCGGTGGCTGGGACACCACCGGTCGTGCTTTGGGCAAAGCCCTGATGGACGCCAAGGTGGCCGACACCGTGGTCTATGAGAACAAAGGGGGGGCTGCCGGTGCCCTCGGTCTGGCCCAGTTTGTCAACGCCAGCAAGGGTGACCCCAATGCCCTGATGGTGATGGGTGCGGTGATGTTGGGCGGGATCATCACCGGCAAACCACCGGTGTCCATCACCGCCGCCACCCCGATTGCTCGCCTGACCAGCGAATACAACGTGTTTGTGTTGCCCGCCAATTCCCCTTTCAAAACCCTGGCCGAGGTGGTTGAGCAGCTCAAGAAAGACCCCGGCAGTATCAAGTGGGGTGGTGGTTCCCGTGGTGCCACCGAACACATCGCTGCGGCCATGATTGCCCGCGCGGTGGGTGTCGACCCAGCCAAGATCAATTACGTGGCTTTCCGGGGTGGTGGTGAGGCCACCGCTGCCATTCTGGGTGGCAATGTGACGATTGGTGGCAGCGGCTACAGCGAATTTGCGCCTTACATCGAGTCCGGCAAGATGCGCGCCATCGGGGTGACATCCGGCACCCGTATCAAAGGCATCAATGTGCCCACTTTGAAAGAGCAGGGTGTAGATGTTGAAATTGGTAACTGGCGCGGTGTGTATGGTGCCCCGGGCATCTCCCCGGCGCAACGCAAGACACTGACCGAGATGGTGCTCAAGGCCACCCAATCCAAGGCCTGGGCCGAAGCGCTCGAGAAAAACGCCTGGACCCCCGCGGTGTTGGCGGGTGAGGCTTTTGAGAAATTTGTCGACGATGACTTTGCGTCCCTGCGGGCGACCATGGTCAAGTCCGGCATGATCTGACCGCACAGGAGGCAGCATGCGTCAACACGCACCGGCGAAGCATTCGCCACGTTTGCAATTGCTGGTGGGCCTGGGTGTGCTGCTGTTGGCGCTGGGCCTGGGCCTGGGTGCCTACAGCATTCCGTCTCAGTCCGGGTATGCCGGGGTCGGCCCCAATTTTTTGCCCTGGGTGGTGACGCTGGCCTTGCTGTTGTGTGGTGTTCGCCTGGTTTACAAGGCTGGCCGGGGTGGTTTTCAGCACATGGATGACCACTCGGGGGACCACCCCGACTGGGTCGGTTTTGTCTGGCTGTCTGCAGGTTTGTTACTCAATGCTGCGCTGATCACCACCATCGGTTTTATTGCCAGTTGTGCCCTGTGTTTTGTGCTGGCTGCGCGTGGCATGCGCTTGGCGCAGGGCCAGCCGGTGGCCTGGCGGGTGTCTTTGTCCGTGGACGTGTTGCTTGGCCTGCTGATTGCTGCGCCTGTCTATTGGGCGTTTACCAAATTTCTGGGCATCAACCTGCCTGGTCTGACCCAAACAGGATGGTTGTGATGGATGTCTGGAACTTGTTGTTACAAGGTTTTGCCACGGCGGGCACGCCGGTAAACCTGTTGTGGGCGTTTGTGGGTTGTGCGCTGGGTACCGCTGTGGGTGTGTTGCCTGGCATCGGGCCGGCCACCGCCGTGGCCATGCTGCTGCCGATCACCACCCAGGTCGAGGCCACCGCCTCGATGATCTTTTTTGCCGGCATTTATTACGGCGCCATGTATGGTGGCTCCACCACCTCGATTTTGCTCAACACACCGGGTGAAACCGCCACCATGGTGACGGCCATGGAAGGCAACAAGATGGCCAAAAGTGGCCGCGCTGGTGCCGCGCTGGCCACGGCCGCGATTGGCTCTTTTGTCGCGGGATCGATTGCCACCGTGCTGGTGACACTGTTTGCGCCGGTGGTGGCCGAATTTGCGGTCAAGCTTGGACCGCCGGAATACTTCATGCTGATGGTGCTGGCTTTCACCACGGTGAGTGCGGTGCTGGGCAAGAGCACGGTGCGGGGTTTGACGGCGTTGTTTATTGGGTTGGCGCTGGGTCTGGTCGGGATGGACCAGATCACCGGCCAGGTGCGTTACACCGCCGGTGTGCCCGAGATGCTCGATGGGGTCGAGATTGTGTTGGTGGCCGTGGGGCTGTTTGCGGTGGCCGAGGCCATGCACGCGGTGATGTTTGAGGGCCGGGTGATCGACACCGAAAACCGCCTGACCCGTGTCAGCATGACGCTGAGCGACTGGAAACGATCGCTGCCAGCCTGGTTACGTGGCACCGCGATTGGTGCACCCTTTGGTTGTATTCCGGCGGGCGGCACCGAGATACCGTCCTTTTTGAGTTACGCGGCTGAGAAAAAACTGGCCAAAGGTGCCCACAAAAAGGAGTTCGGCACACGTGGTGCGATTGAAGGGGTGGCGGGGCCCGAGGCGGCCAACAATGCCACGGTGACGGCGGCGATGATCCCGCTGCTGACCTTGGGCATCCCCACCTCCAACACCACCGCGATTTTGCTGGGTGCGTTTCAGAACTATGGCATCCAGCCCGGCCCGCAGCTGTTCACCACTTCGGCCACGCTGGTCTGGGCGCTGATTGCCTCACTCTACATTGGCAACGTGATGTTGCTGGTGCTGAACCTGCCGCTGGTGGGCCTGTGGGTGAAACTGCTCAAGGTGCCCAAGCCGCAGCTGTATGCGGGCATCATGATTTTTGCCACCGTGGGGGTCTACGGCATGCGCCAAAGTGCCTTTGATCTGTTTTTGCTCTATGGCATTGGCCTTCTGGGGCTGGTCATGCGTCGTTTCAACTTCCCCACCGCACCGGTGTTGGTGGGCATGATCCTGGGGCCCTTGGCAGAAGCCCAGATGCGCAACGCGATCTCCATCGGTGAGGGCAGTGCAATGATCTTTCTTGAGCGCCCGATGTCACTGTCGATCCTGCTGGTGGTTGTGTTGATCCTGACAGTGCCACGGGTGCTCAAGTGGCACACCGAACGTTTGCGTTGACACCTCAACACAGCCAACGAAAAACGGCCCTCTCGGGGCCGTTTTTTTGATTCACGTGGTGGCCGCTGTTCGCCCACCCATTGCCACCTGACTTATTTTTTCTGGTAGCCGCGGCTGGACATCGGCACCAGGCCGAGCACAAAACCCATCGCAGCCAACGCGGCCACGTAATGTGCTGGCGCCAGCACATCCTTTTGCACCCACAGCGTGATGATGATCGGTGTCAGGCCGCCGAAAATCGCGTAGGACATGTTGTAGGCGAACGAGAGCCCGGAAAAACGCACCGCCGCCGGGAAAGCGCGCACACCCACAATCGGCACCATCGCAATTGAGCCGACGAACAGGCCCACCAAACCGTAGCTCCACACCAACGAGGAAGGTGTGCCCGGCAAGCCGGTGTAGAAGAGGTAAGAAGTGAGCACCAGTCCGCCGAAACCCAACAACATCACCGGCCGGGTGCCAAAACGATCATTGGCCCAGCCCGCCAACACACAACCCAGGGTCAACATCAGCGTGGCCACCGCATTGGCCTCCAACGCCAGTGTGGGTGCGATGCCGTGTACCTTTTGCAGATAACTCGGGGTCATCAGCACCACCACCACCACGGCAGCGGACAGCACCCAGGTCAGCAGGGCAACCAGCACACAGGCAGCGCGGTGTTCGCGCAGGATGGTCTTGAGCGGCAGCTCACGCGCCACCGTGCGGCGTTTGGCGAGTTCCTGGAACACCGGTGTTTCGTGCAAAAAACGGCGCAGGTAGACCGAGATCAGGCCAAACACACCGCCCAGGATGAAAGGAATACGCCAGGCGAAATCGCTGACGTCGGCCGGGCTGTAATGCCGGTTGATGGCCATCGCCACCAGCGAGCCCAGCAGGATGCCGCCGGTGATGCCAGCGGTGAGAGCCCCCACGCCGAAGCCGTAACGCTTGGCGGGTACGTGTTCGGCCACAAACACCCAGGCACCGGGCATTTCACCGCCAATGGCGGCACCTTGCAACACACGCATGGCGAGCAGCAGCAGCGGCGCCGCCACGCCAATGCTGGCGTAGGTGGGCAACAGGCCAATCACCAGCGTGGGCACGGCCATCATGAAAATGCTCAGCGTGAACATGCGCTTGCGGCCCAGGATGTCGCCAAAGTGCGCAATGATGATGCCACCCAGCGGGCGCGACAGGTAGCCCGCTGCGAAGATGCCAAAGGTCTGCAACTGGCGCAGCCAGTCTGGCATGTCCACCGGGAAAAACAGTTTGCCAAGCACGGTGGCGAAAAACACATAAATGACGAAGTCGTAGAACTCCAGCGTGCCGCCCAGGGCCGACAGGCCAAGGGTCTGCACGTCCTTGCGGGACAGGGAGGGAGAGGTTTCGGCAGACGCGCCGACGGGAAGCGGAAGTGAGCTGGACATGTGGACTCTTTGGGCAGTAGGAGACCGCTGCGCGAACGCAGGCGGAAGGACAGCGACAAAACGCACAGGCGCGTGTGGTGTACCTGTTTCCGGTCTGCGGCGGCCATTCAGCGAGCCCGGGATGCGGGCCGGTCAGGCGCCAGCGCAGGTAGGCGCAGGTGCGAGGAACGGATCAGAGGTGCACAGCCAGAACCGGTGATTCTAAGGGTTTACCCGTTGTGGCCTGGCTGGCGCTTGGGCCCCTGTGACGGCTTTGTAAGTAGCTAAAAAATAGATAGCTACTTAGCCATGTCCTATAAGGGCTGGAGGCTGATTTGTGCCCAACTTGAAGGCGCCAACAACCTGTTCCAGGTTTTCTGCCTGGTCTTGCAGGGACTGGGCCGCCGCTGCCGCTTGCTCCACCAGGGCGGCGTTTTGCTGCGTGACCTGGTTCATCTGGGCAATTGAGCTGCTGACCATTTCCAGGCCTTCCGACTGGCTGGCGCTGGCGCCAGCGATCTCGCCCATGATGTTGGTCACATGGCGGATGCTCTCGACAATCTCATTCATGGTGCTGCCTGCCTGTTGCACCAGGGTGCTGCCAGCATCCACCTTGTTGACCGAGTCACCGATCAGTGCCTTGATTTCATGCGCTGCATCGGCCGAGCGTTTGGCCAGGCTGCGCACCTCGGCCGCCACCACCGCAAAACCACGCCCTTGTTCACCGGCGCGGGCCGCTTCCACCGCCGCATTGAGCGCCAGGATATTGGTCTGGAAGGCGATGCCGTCGATCACCGAGATGATGTCGACAATGCGTTTGGACGAGCTGTTGATGGAGGCCATGGTGTTGATCACCCCGGCCACCACGCTGCCCCCCTTGACCGCCACTTCGGAGGCGGATTGTGCCAACTCGTTGGCGCGGCGGGCGTTCTCGGCGTTCTGGTTGACGGCGGTGGTCAGGTCACCCATCGAGGTGGTGGTTTTTTCCAGGGAGCTGGCCTGTTGTTCGGTGCGGTTGGAGAGGTCCAGGTTGCCGCTGGCGATGTCGCTGGAGGCGCTGTAAATGGTGTCGGTGCCACGGCGCACCTCCTGAACGATCTTCACCAGGCTGTCGTTCATGTCTTTCAAGGCCTGTTCCAGCTGGCCCATTTCGTTGCTGGTCTCGACCTCGATCTTTTGGGTCAGGTCACCTTGTGCAATACCGCGCGCCACTTGAACACAATACTCGAGCGGCTGGGTGACCACCTTGCGGATAAACGGGTAAATCAGCATCAACACCGGGATGCAGGTGATCAGTGCCGCCAGAATCGACTTGAGGCGCTGATCGGCCAGGCTGGCGTTGACCTTGTCGAGTGACACCTTCATGCTGACCACGCCCAGCACTGTGCCCTCGGGCGCGGCGTGGCAGGTGGTGCAGTCTTTGCCCAGGTAGTTTTTGGAGGACAGTGCCGGGCGCACCGCACGCAAATATTCGCCGGTGCTGTCCGATTGCACTTCTACCACCGCTTGGCCGGTGCTCAGCGCCTGTTGCTCCAGTGCGTCAGGCGTGGCGGACTCGGTGGCGGTGCCAGGGCCGTAAATCTTGGTCACAGCTTCGGCGCGCAACACCCGTACGTCACGGATGGCGCCGAGTTGTTTGATCTGGTCCAGAAACACATCGCGCTGTGCCACGGTGCCGGTGACCATCATGCCGGTCAGGCCGGCCATGGTGGCATCGTGCATGCTTTCAGAAAAGTCGGTGGCCTGGTCCAGCGCTGCCTGGCGTGTCACGTGGCCCTGCCAGATGATGACGCCGGTCCAGACGACCAACAGCGCAGCGCCGATGGTGGTCAGTAGCTGAATCCATATTTTGTATTTGACTGTTTGCACAGCGTCTCCTGGGTCTCTTTGGCAAGCAATATACCCTTGATCCCACCCGCTTCTCCGGGCAGGTGGCGCATTTGTTTGATGTGGGTCAAGATTGGACGGGCTTTGTCATCGCGCTGTGTGCCTCGTCCAAATTGCCCATTCATCCGGTGTTGTTACCACGGTCGTTCTGCCCACCCTAGAATCAAACCACGTTGGTAGAAAAATTGACCCCCTGTTGCGTCAGGTGTGTTGTGTGAGCCAACGGTCTCAGCCAGGCAGACTGTGATGACCACCACACGGCATCAGGCTGCTGCACCGGCCACACCTCCTTTTTGAAAGCCTCCTATGTTTGAATTTGCCGAAATCGGGCACCAGCTGTCAAAGTCCGTTTACCGCGCTGCCGTGCCAGGATTGCGAGCGGCCTTGCTGGATGCGCAGGTGAATCTGTTTGAGCAACGCAAAACGCCGGTGGTGGTGCTGATCAGCGGCCAGGACGGTGCCGGCAAGGGTGAAACCATCAACGTGCTCTATGAGTGGATGGACCCCCGTTTTATGTCCACGCTGGCGTTCTCAGAACCCAGTGATGAGGAGCGTGAGCGCCCACCGATGTGGCGTTATTGGCGCAGCCTGCCACCGAAGGGGCGCATTGGCATGTTTGCGGGCTCGTGGTATTCCGACCCGATCCGCGAACGCATCCAGGGCGAGATATCGATCAAGGAACTCGATGCACGGGCCGAGCAGATCAACCGCTTTGAGGAGATGCTGGTCAACGAGGGTGCGCTGGTGCTCAAGTTCTGGTTCCACCTGACCAAAGAGGGGCAAAAACAGCGCCTCAAAGCCTTGTCCAGCGATCCGCGCACCGCCTGGCGAGTCACCCCATGGAACTGGGACCGGCTGAAAACCTATGACCAGTTGCAGGAGGTGGCAGGCCATTTGCTGCGTGTCACCAACACGGCCGCAGCACCCTGGGTGGTGGTGGAGGGCACCGATGATCGGTATCGGTCCCTGACCGTGGGCCAGGTGTTGCTGTCTGCGATCCAGAAAAAGCTGGCCGAGACCGAGCCGCCGCGTGCCACGGTGGCGCCGATGGTTCGTATTGACTTGGATGGCCGCACTGTCCTGTCCGAGTTGGACCTGAGCCTGGCACTCGCTGACAAACCCTACAAAGACGAGTTGGCGCGCTGGCAGGGCAAGCTGTCTGAGCTGTTGCGTGATGCGCGTTTCAAAAACCGTTCTCTGGTGTGTGCGTTTGAGGGGGCTGACGCCGCAGGCAAAGGCGGGGCCATCCGCCGTATTGCGGCGGCGATGGACGCGCGCCAATACCAGGTGACGCCGGTGGCCGCACCCACCGATGAAGAAAAGGCGCAACCGCACCTGTGGCGCTTTTGGCGCAACCTGCCACGCCAGGGCCATGTCGCCATTTTTGACCGCACCTGGTATGGCCGGGTGCTGGTGGAGCGGGTGGAGGGCTTCTGCAGCGAGGCCGACTGGCTGCGCGCTTATGGTGAGATCAACGACTTTGAACACGAGCTGATCGACGCCGGTGTGATCGTGGTGAAGTTCTGGCTGCAAATCAGCCAGGCCGAGCAGCTCAAACGTTTCAAGGACCGCGAAAAAGTCGCCTTCAAACGTTTCAAGATCACCCAGGAAGACTGGCGCAACCGCGAAAAGTGGCACGACTACCAGCAAGCCATCTGTGACATGGTGGAGCGCACCAGCACCGGAGAGTCGCCCTGGACGCTGGTTGAGGCCAATGACAAGAACTACGCCCGGGTCAAGATTTTGCGCACTTTGTGCCAACGCCTGGAGGCGGCATTACAGCATCCTGCACATCCACAACGTGCCGCAGAGCAACAGTTTGTTACAAAGTCAAACAAATCGGCCAAAATAGCCAAGTCTGTGTCCGCCAAAAAGCCACCTGCACGCGAAAATTAAGAATCACACCCTCTCACCCATGAACGACCCGTCACCCAAAAAGCCGTCCAAGATCCTGATTGTGGAAGACGAGGCCATTGTGGCGCGTGACATCAGCCTGCAGGTACAGGCCATGGGTTATGTGGTGGTGGGCTCGACTGCGCTGGGTGAAGAGGCGATCACACTGGCTGACAGGTGGCGGCCTGACCTGGTGTTGATGGACATCCAGCTGGCCGGTGAGATGGACGGCATCACCACGGCACACACACTGCGCGAAGCGTATGCCATTCCCGTGGTTTTTCTGACTGCTTACGCGGCCGACGACATTCTGGAGCGGGCCAAACTCACCGAGCCGTTTGGCTACATCCTGAAGCCTTTTTCGGAGCGTGAACTCAACACCGTGCTGGCCATGGCGCTGTACAAACACCAGGCTGAAACCCGGCTGCTGACCACCACCCGACAGCTGCAAGCCCTGTCGCACCGGGTGCTGGAGGCGCAGGAGCAGGAACGCCGACGTGTGGCCATGGAGTTGCACGACGAGCTGGGCCAGTCACTCACCGCCATCAAGATCAACCTGCAACTCGGTGAACGCTTCAAGGACCAGGCGCCCCCCGACCTGTACCAGGAGAACATCCGCATTGTGGAAGACGCGCTGCAGCAGGTGCGTTCGCTGGCAACCGGTCTGCGACCGTCGATGCTCGATGACTTGGGGTTGGCACCCGCTTTGAAATGGATGGCCGAGCAAAGTGCCAGCCGCAGCGGCTTTGAGGTGCAGTTTCACCATGATCGCGCGCTGGAGCGCCTGGCGCCCGCGATCGAAACCGCCTGTTTTCGCATTGTTCAGGAGGCCTTGACCAACATCACCCGCCATGCCCAGGCCAGCAAGGTGCAGATCAATTTGTGTCACGAGGCCGGTGAGATGGTGCTGACCGTGACCGACGATGGGCTGGGCTTTGACACCGTGGCCATGCAGGAGCGTGCCACCACCGGCGCCAGCCTCGGTGTGCTGGGTATGCAGGAGCGGGCAACCCTGGTGGGGGGGCAGTTGGACATCCGTTCTTGGCCCGGCCAGGGCAGCACGGTGGCGCTGCGTTGCCCCTGGCGCAGCCAGGAGGAGCGTTTGTGAGCGCCACCCGCGTCCTGTTGGCCGATGACCACGCCCTGGTGCGGGCGGGCCTGAGCAAGTTGCTCGAAACCATGCCCGGCGTCACTGTGGTCGGTGAGGCCGGTGACGGCCTGGCCGTGCTGGCACTGGCGGAGGAACTCAAGCCCCATCTGGTGCTGATGGACATCGCCATGCCCGGTCTCAACGGACTGGAAGCCACCGCGCGCCTGGTCAAGTCCATGCCCGATATCCGGGTGATGATTTTGTCGATGCACCAGAGTGAGGAGTACGTGCGCCGCGCCCTGCGCCACGGTGCGGTGGCCTATTTGCTCAAAGACGCAGCGCCGATGGAGCTGGAGCTGGCCGTGACCGCTGTCTTGCGCGGTGAGACCTACCTGAGTCCGACGGTCTCCAAAGGGGTGCTGGCCGATTATGTGCACCGCTTGCGTGAAGACGACCAAACCGGCGAGCAGTTGTCGCCGCGTCAGCGCGAGGTGCTGCAACTGATTGCCGAGGGCTTGAGCACCAAGGAGATTGCGCGTCGGCTGGACCTGTCGATCAAAACCATCGAGACGCACCGCACCGGTCTGATGCGCCAGCTCGATGTGCACGAGGTCACCGGCCTGGTGCGTTACGCCCTGAAGCTGGGTTTGCTCACCATCTAAAAAAAATGCCTCTGGCCCTTATATATAAAGGGCATACAGCTATGAATTCAGGACTGACTGTTCGCCCAACAGTCCAACTGTTGTTCGTTTGACCGAGCTTCTTTGGCCGGCTCAGCCGGGTGGATCAGGTGTTTCATCTGACAGACTCAGGTGTTTGCCGGATGCCGCAGGTGGGCTTTTGCAAGTATCTTTGGGCATGCTCACATCCTCCGACTTTGCCCGACCCCTTGGTTCGTCCACACGGCGGATGGGGCCGGTGCGACTGCTGATTGTTGAAGATGAGGCCATCATCCGGCGTGACATCCGCCAGCAGCTGGAGATCCTGGGTTACCAGGTGGTGGGGGAGGCCGCCAGCGGCCTGGAGAGCCTGCAGCTGACCCAGCAATTACAGCCGGACCTGGTGCTGATGGACATCGGCCTGGGCGCCGGTATGGATGGCATCACCGCTGCCCAAACCATCCGTGACACCCATGCCTTGCCGGTGGTGTTTTTGAGTGCCTTCGCTGCCGACGACATCCTGGAGAGGGCCATGCTGGCCGAGCCCTATGGCTACATCCTCAAGCCCTTTACCGAGCGTGAGTTACACACCGTGCTGCAGATGGCGCTTTACAAACACCAGATGGACTTGCGCGAAAAAGACACGGCGCTGCGCAACCGGGTCATTCTGGACAATCTGGCCAGTGGGGTGTTGACCGTGGGGCCGTTGGGTATGGTGGCGTCCTGCAATCGGGGTGCCTGTGAAATTTTTGGTTACACGGCCGACGAGTTGGTGGGTCAGAACCTGGCCATGCTGATCCCCGAGAGTTGGCGTGACAGCCACAGCCAGTTCATGCAGCAAGATGCCTCAGAGGTGGTGAACCGGGTGATCTGCCATGAGCGTGAGGTCGACGGCCTGCGCAAGGATGGCCGCAGCTTCCCGCTGCAGATCACGGTGTCGCGCATTGTTGTGGCAGACCAGTTGTCTTACGTCGTGATCGTGTCGGACATGAGCACACATCGCCAGGCAGAACAAACTATCCAGACCCTGGCTTTTTATGACGAGCTCACCGGCCTGCCCAACCGCAGGCGTTTGCTGGACCGTCTGCAGCAGGCGGTTGTCTCGGCCGCGCGCTCCGGACAACGTGGTGCCCTGATCCTGCTCGATCTGGACCATTTCCGGCGGGTCAACGACACACTGGGCCCCGCGTTTGGTGATGAACTGCTGCGTCAGGTGGGTTCGCGGCTGCTGGTCTGTGTGCGCGAAGAGGACACCGTGGCACACCTGGGCGGTGACGAGTTCATGGTTTTGCTCGAAGACCTGGGTGTGATTGGCCAGCCTGCAGCCATCCATGCCGAGGCTGTGGCGCAAAAGATCCTGCACGCGCTGAACCAGCCCTATGCCTTGCTGAGTCGCCCCTACCTCAGCTCGGCCAGTTTGGGCATTGTGATGTTTGACAAACACGCCGGTGGTTTTGATGAGCTGCTCAAAATGGCCGATGCCGCCATGTACCAGGCGAAATCGGCCGGGCGCAAAACCGTGCGGTTTTTTGACCCGGACATGCAGGCCTTGGCGGTAGCCCGCATGGCGTTGGAGAAAGACATCCAGCGCGGCTTGGGACAGCAGGAATTTGTGCTGCACTACCAGCTGCAGGTGGATGCACGCGGCACACCCCGGGGTGTGGAGGCGCTGGTGCGTTGGCAACACCCTGTCTGCGGCTTGATGATGCCCGGTCAGTTTATTGAGGTGGCAGAAGACACTGGCCTGATCCTGCCGCTGGGCGATTGGGTGTTGGATGCAGCCTGCCAGCAACTCAAGTTGTGGGCTGCGCAGCCACGCACTGCAAACTGGACGATGGCGGTCAATGTCAGCGCCCTGCAGTTTGCGCAGGCTGATTTTGTCCAGACCGTGGCGCAGGCGGTGGCACGCAATGGCATCGATGCAGGCCGGCTCAAACTGGAACTCACCGAGAGCATGCTGATCGACGACCTGCCCCAAGTGATCGACAAAATGCGCCGCATCCAGGACCTGGGGGTGAGTTTCTCGCTGGACGACTTTGGCACCGGCTATTCCTCACTCACCCACTTGAAACGCCTGCCGATGAACCAGCTCAAGATCGACCAGTCTTTTGTGCGTGATTTGCTGGCGGACCCGGATGACGCGATGATCTGCCAGACCATCGTGGCACTGGGCCACAACCTGGGCATGCAGGTGATTGCCGAGGGGGTGGAGACACCGGGCCAGCTTGATTTCCTGGCAGGCATCGGCTGTGACGCTTTCCAGGGCTATCTGTTTGGCCGACCGATGCCGCCCGAGGCCCTGCTAGTTCTTGAAGATTCCATGAGAAATGAGCCTCAAGCCCTTATGGAATAAGGGCTGATAGCTATTGTTTGATGAGTCATTTGAGACATTTTCTGTTGGTCTTGATGTGTGCCTGGCTGGGGTTTGCCCATGCCCAGGCGGCGTCTGCGCTGGCCCCCGAGTCGATCACCGTGGTGGTCAACGACGACTATCCACCTTACCTCTTTCGTGACGCCAAGGGCGAACTGCAAGGCATTTTGAAAGACCGCTGGGCGCTGTGGCAGGCGCGCACCGGCATCGTGGTCAAACTTCAGGCCAACCACTGGGCGCAGGCCCAGCGCATCATGGAGGCGGACTTGGCCGATGTGATCGACACACCGTTCAAAACGGCTGAGCGCGAGAAGCTGTATGACTTTGGCAAACCCTATGCACGGGTCAAAGTGGCCTTGTTTTTTCACCACAGCATCAGCGGTTTGGTGGATGTCAGCTCGGCACGTGGGTTCACGGTAGGAGCCATGGACGGTGGTGCCTGTTTCGACCTGTTGCAGTCCAACGGGGTCGACTCGGTCAAGCGGTACCCCAGCTATTCAGACCTGGTCACAGCGGCCGAGGCTGGCGAGGTGCGGGTCTTTTGTATGGACATGCCCGCTGCTGCGTATCTGTTGAACCACCGGAATCTGGCCGACAGTTTCCGCTTTTCCCAGCCGATAGCAGAGGGGGAGTTGCACTGGGCCGTCCACCGGGGGAATACCGCTTTGCTGGCCCAGGTCCAGGCTGGATTTGATCGCATCAGCGAGGAGGAGTTGCACCAGATTGATCGCAAATGGTTGGGTGCCAGCGTGGCTGATGTGCTGGTATCCCCGTATGCACGTTACGCCGCACATGCCGCGTTGGTGGTGGGTGTGTTCACGCTGCTGCTGGTGGCGTGGAATGTGACATTGCGTCAGAAGGTGCGGGCAAAAACCCGCTCGCTGTGGGAGTCGGTTGTTACTCTGGACCAGACCCGGCTGAGCCTGGAGCGCGCATTGGCAGAGCAAAAAGCCATGCTCGACAATGAGATGGTGGGTATTGCCAAGGTGCACAACAGGGTGTTGGTCTGGGTCAATCCGGCCATTGAACGCATGCTGGGTTATGGGGCGGGTGAGATGGCGGGTACAAACATGCGCCGTTATTACGCCAGCGAGCAGGACTACCAACGATTTGGTGAAGAGGCCTACGGCATCTTGAAGGCTGGCAACATCTATCGCACGCAGACGCTGTTTGTCCGCCGCGACGGATCCAGCATGTGGGTTGAGTTGAGTGGTTCCCTGCTCGCCAACACAGATGGCACCTCCCTCTGGATCGCTCTGGACATCACCGGGCAGCGCCAGGCCAGTGGCGCCCGCGACGACGCTTTGCGCCGTTTGCAAAAACTGGCCAACAGTGTGCCGGGCATGGTCTACCAGTTTGTTCAGCGACCCGATGGCAGCGCCACCGTGCCTTTTGTCAGCGACGCCATCACCGACATTTACCGGGTGAGTCCACAAGAAGCCCAGGCCGACGCTTCTGTGCTTTTTGCCAGACACCATCCAGCGGATCAGCAACACGTCATTGACTCCATTCAGCAATCGGCCCTGCACCTGAAGCCCTGGCAGCAGGAGTACCGCGTCAAGTTCGACGACGGCACGGTGCGCTGGTTATTTGGTGACTCCTTGCCTGAGCGGCTGGCGGATGGCTCGACCCAGTGGCATGGGTTCATCACCGACATCACCGATCGCAAAGCGGCCGATGACCGGCTGCGCCAGCTGTCGCGCTCGGTGGAGCAGGCGCCGGTGTCGATTGTGATCACCGATCTGAGTGCCAACATTCTCTACGTCAACCCCACTTTCAGTCGTCTGACGGGTTACAGCCTGGAGGAAGTGCTTGGCAAGAACCAGCGCATCTTGCATTCCGGGCACACACCACCCGAGGTGTTTGTGGCCTTGTGGGACACCCTGTGTCGGGGCGGTGTGTGGCAGGGTGAACTTCATAACCGTACAAAAAGTGGTGAGCTGCTTATTGAACACGCGGTGATCGCCCCGGTCCTGGATGCCCAGGGGCAGACCAGCCATTACGTGGCCATCAAGGACAACATCACCCAGCGCAAACAGGCGGATCTGGCGCTACAAGCCTCGCTCAAAGACAAGGTGGCCTTGTTGCACGAGGTGCATCACCGGGTCAAGAACAACTTGCAGATCATCACCAGCCTGCTGCGCTTGGAGGCGGGTCGCAGCGATGAACCCCACACCCGGGCTGTGCTCAAGGACATGCAGGGCCGCATCTACAGCATGGCCTTGTTGCACGAGAGCCTGTACCGGTCTGGTACCTTTGCCTCAGTTGAGCTGGGCGCCTACCTGCGGCAGCTGGCTACGCAGGCGTTTCGGAGTCAGGCCGGGGTGGTCGGTGATGTCCGGCTGGTGTTGGCGTTGGCCGAGGTGCATGTTGGCATGGACCAGGCCACTCCTTGTGGCCTGCTGGTCAACGAGTTGTTGTCGAACTGCCTCAAACATGCTTTTGTGCACGGCCAGACCGGGCAGGTGACGGTGAGCCTGCAGCCTGCGGATCGTGCGGGCTGGTGGTGTTTGTCGGTGTCTGACACCGGGGTTGGGCTATCGCCAGACTTTGAGGCGCGCCGTGCTTTGTCACTGGGCCTGCAGCTGGTGTCTGACCTGGCCCGCCAGCTCGGTGGCCAGCTTACGATTGACTCCGGGCCTGGTGCCGCATTTTCTGTGGTGTTTTTCGTTCAGGTGTTTTCCCCGCCAGACTAGGGTGTTGTACTGATACCGCCTGGTTGCGGCTGTCTCTACATTACTGCTCATGTTGAATCATCTGGCTATGACACTGGCACCAGCGCTTTACAGCATGCGGGTGCCTGTTGCCTACCTGCAGCGGAGCCTTTTATGACGTTGCAGATTTTGTTGGTAGACGATAACTTGACTTTTTTGGCATCGGTCAAAAAATCACTCAAACTTGTACCCAATACCAGCGTTCTGGCTGAGGCGCATGACGGTGTTCAAGCGCTGGCGCTGGCACAGCAGCTGCAACCGGATCTGGTGCTGCTTGACATCGTGATGCCAGGCCTGAGTGGGCTGGAGGTGGCCAAAGCCATGCAAGCGTGGCCGCGTGCGCCGCAGGTGTTGTTTTTGTCGATGCATGACAACGAGTCTTACCGCCTTGCGGCCGAATCCCTGGGCAGCCTGGGGTTGGTGAGCAAGTCTAATTTTGTGAACGAGCTGCTGCCTATCCTTGCGGGCCTGGCAGCCTCGCCAAAGGGGGGAACTTCATGACACGTTTGCCAACTCAAGGTGCACACAAGTATCTTCCGCTGGTCTGGGGTGGGTTGGCTGTGCTGGCGCTGTTGTGGGTTGGCCAAGCCAGCCTGTTGTCCGTAGCGCTGGCCGGTTTGCTGTTGGCCGGTGGTGGCCTCATCACTTGGCTGTTGGTGCAAAAGGAGGCGGCCCTGCATCAGGCGGTTGCCGACTATCTGGTCGGACAGACCGCCTACAGCGCGGATGTGGTGCCGGTCTGGAACGGCCACATTGAGTCATCTCGCGCACAAATGGAGGTGGCCGTTAATGCCTTGTCTGAACGCTTTGGTGGCATTGTTGACAAGCTCGATGTGGCTTTGCGCACGGCGACGCAAGAAACCGATGGCATGGAAGGTGGGGGGGGCCTGCTCGCCCTGTTTGCCAAAGCCCAGCAGGACCTGAGTGCCTTGATTGAGGTGCAGAAAGCTTCCATGGGCAACATGGAGCAGATGTTGGACAAGGTGCAGCAACTGGACCGTTTTGTGGTCGAAATGCAAGACATGGCGGCCGATGTGGCCCGTATTGCCCAGCAAACCAATCTGCTGGCGCTCAACGCCGCGATTGAGGCTGCCCGGGCCGGTGACCTGGGGCGTGGTTTTGCGGTGGTGGCCAAAGAGTTTCGCATGTTGTCCAACCAGTCGGGCGAGACCGGGCGCAAAATTGCAGAGAAAGTCAAAGTGATCAGTACCGCGATTGTGGACACCTGCAGCACCGTGCGTGAGTCGGTGGTGGCAGAAGACGGCTCGCTCGAATCGGCCCACGCCACCATTGACCGCGTGATCACCGACTTCAAAGGCATCACCGAGGCATTTCAGAGGTCCCGTGATGTGTTGCAAGGTGAGAGTCTGAGCATCCAGTCCGAGGTGAACGAGGCCTTGGTGCAGCTGCAGTTTCAGGATCGGGTGAGCCAGATCCTGACTCAGGTCATCAAAAACATTGAACGCCTGCCGGCGGTGTTGCAAGAAACCCAGTTGGCGTATGCCCAGACCGGTGTGTTGACCGCCCACAACGCGCAGGACACCTTGGTCGAGATGAAAAAGACCTATGTGATGGCGGATCAACACGTCATCCATGCCGGGGGCAAGGTGGTTCAGAGCAACGCCACCGACATCAGTTTTTTCTAGAGGAAATACCATGGCCAAGACCATCATGATTGTTGACGACTCCGCCTCCATGCGACGGGTGGTCAGTATTGCGCTCAAGGGCGCGGGTTACGACGTGCTCGAAGGGGCAGACGGCCGGGATGCCCTGGCCAAACTGACCGGGCAAAAGGTGCACCTGATCATCAGCGATGTGAACATGCCCAACATGGACGGCATCACTTTCCTGAAGTCGGTCAAGCAAATGCCCGCTTACAAGTTCACCCCGGTGATCATGTTGACCACCGAGTCAGACGAGTCCAAAAAACGCGAAGGCCAGTCAGCCGGTGCCCGAGCTTGGGTGGTCAAGCCGTTTCAGCCAGAGCGGCTGGTCGATGCCGTACAAAGGTTGTGCCTGCCATGAGTGCGCCCACCGTCCTGAAGATGGAGGGTGAGCTCACCATCTTCCGCGCTGCGGAGCTCAAGCCCGTGCTGCTGGACGCAGTGGCTGTCACCGAGATTGATCTCTCCGCTGTGACCGAGTTGGACACCGCCGGTTTGCAGTTGCTGATGTTGGCCAAAAAGGCCGCACTGGCGCAAGGACGTGAGCTGAACTTGACCGGCCACAGTCCGGCGGTGCTGGATGTGATTGAGTTGCTCAATGTGGCAGCCTATTTTGATGACCATATGGTGACGAATTTGCCTGCCTCTGCGGTTGGCACAAGGAGCTGACATGGACATGGATGACGCACTGGAGCTGTTCATTGTCGAAAGCCGTGAGCTGCTGGAAGACATGGAGGCCGCCTTGCTGGCGATTGAGGGTGCCGACGACAAGACCGAGATGGTCAACGCCATCTTCCGCGCCGCACACACCATCAAAGGCTCCAGCGGGTTATTCAGCCTGGACCAGGTGGTGGCATTCACCCATGTGGTGGAGAGTGTGCTGGACAAGGTGCGCGCGGGCAAGATGGTTTTGTCCGACAAACTGGTGGTGCTGTTGCTGGCTTGCTGTGACCACATTGGTGCCTTGATGGACGGTTTGGCCGCCGGGCAGCTGGTGGCGGGTCCTGAGTTGTTGGCGCAGGGTGAACCTCTGGTGTTGCAGCTTCGCGCCCATTTGGGGCTTGGCCAGTCAGAAAGTTCTGCAGAAGGACTCAAGCGCCAGGGGCCTGCCGCAGCCACCGAGCCCTTGCAGCACCCCAGGGGGGACATGGCCGACGCCGACCACTGGCATATCTCTCTGCGCTTCGGGCCGGATGTGTTGCGTAATGGCATGGACCCTCTGTCGTTCATTCGTTATCTGAATACCATGGGCCAGGTGCTGGCGGTGGAGACCCTGAATGACGCCCTGCCGGACGCCGATCAGTTTGACCCCGAATTGTGTTACCTGGGGTTTGAGCTGGCCTTCCAGTCCGAGGTGGACAAGGCAGCCATTGAACGGGTGTTTGAATTTGTGCGTGACGACTGCCGCTTGGTGATCCTGCCGCCACACAGCCACATCTCCGAGTACGTCAATCTGATCAACCAGCAGGAGGGCGAGGTCGCCCGGCTGGGTGAGATGCTGATGCGCTGCGGCACACTCACTGCACAAGAGTTGGACATGGCACTCGACACCCAGGTGGATGTGCCCGGCAAGCCGATTGGCAGCATTCTGGTCGAACAGGGTTCGATACAAGCCGAGGTGCTGGATGCTGCCTTGAGCAAGCAAAAACAAGTCAAAGACACGGGCGGCTCCGAGAGCCGCTCCATCCGTATTGATGCCGACAAGCTTGACAAGTTGATCAACCTGGTGGGTGAGTTGATCATCGCTGGTGCCAGCGTCAACACGATTGCACACCGCTCCCGGGTGATCGAGCTCACTGAGGCTACCTCGAAGTTGGCCACGCTGGTCGAAGAGGTGCGCGACAGTGCCCTGCAGTTGCGCATGGTGCGTATTGGTGCCACCTTCAACCGCTTCCAGCGGGTGGTGCACGATGTGTCACGCGAGCTTGGTAAAGACATTGCCCTGGTGATTGCCGGCGAAGACACCGAGCTTGACAAAACCGTGGTCGAGAAAATTGGTGACCCGCTGATGCACCTGGTACGCAACTCTATGGACCACGGTATTGAGGCTGCCGAGCTGCGAGCTGCCGCAGGCAAACCGGCACAAGGCATTCTGAAGCTCAACGCCTACCACGACTCGGGCGCCATCGTCATCAGTGTTGAAGATGACGGTGGTGGTTTAAAGCGCGACAAAATTCTGGCCAAAGCCATCGAGCGCGGTTTGGTGGATGTGAACCACCACCTCAGCGACGAAGAGGTGTTTGGGCTGATTTTCGAGCCTGGTTTTTCTACCGCCGACAAAGTGACCAACCTCTCGGGTCGCGGTGTGGGGCTGGATGTGGTCAAGCGCAACATCACGGCGCTGCGCGGCACCGTGGGCATCAGCAGCACCGAGGGTGTGGGCACCACAGTCACGGTACGCCTGCCGCTGACCTTGGCGATCATCGATGGTTTCCTGGTGGGTGTGGACAAGACGGTGTATGCGATTCCGCTGGACATGATCGAAGAGTGTGTGGCCTACAGCGCCGAACCAGGCCATGACTACACCAACCTGCGCGGCGAGGTTTTGCCCTTCATTCGCATCCGTGAGCTGTTCTCGGTGCCGGGCACACCCGCCAAGGGTGAAAACATTGTGGTGCTCAAGTTTGCCGGGCAAAAGGCCGGGCTGGTGGTGGACACCTTGCTCGGTGAATTCCAGACGGTGATCAAACCACTGGGGCAAATGTTTGCCCAAAGTCGTTGTATCAGTGGCTCCACCATTTTGGGCAGTGGGGAAGTGGCCTTGATTCTGGACGTGCCATCGCTGGTGCGTCAGGCCATTGACAAGAATGGTCAGGCCTCGCCTGAACGTGTTGTTGGTGGGTGAGTCGGCTTTTTTGTCCGTTCAGTTTTTCAAGGGAGTTTGAGATGTTTGCAAACATGAAAATTGGTCTGCGTTTGGCGCTGGGTTTTGTGGTGGTGCTGGTCTTGATGGCCACCATCGCTTTTGTGGGTGTCGGCGGCATGTCCAATGTGCAGCAGCGGCTCGATGACATTGTCAACATCAACATGGCCAAGACCGAATACAGCAATGTGGTGGCCAACTCGATCCATGTGGTGACCCGAACCACGCGCACCATCATCTTGCTGGAGGACCCGACCGCCATGGCTGCCGAGATGAAACAAATCGAGGTCGCCCGAACCAAGTATGGTGCAGCGCTGGTGGCCACCGAGAAACTGCCGGTCACTGAGAAAGGCAAAGCCCTGCGTGCCAGCATGAAGGCTGCCGCCGATGTGGCCCGCCCCTTGACCAACAAGGTGCTTGAGCTGGCCATGGCCGGGCACCGTGACGAGGCTGTGAAACTGTTGGTCACCCAGGCCGCACCGGCTGCACAGAAATGGCAAGACCTGATTCAGGAAGACGTCGATCTGCAGAATGAAGAGAGTCGGGCAGCGTTTGACCAAGCCCACCAAGACTATCAGACAGCCTTCAAGACCATGCTGATACTGGCCGCCGTGGCCATTGTGCTGGGGGCTTTGATCGCCTGGGTGCTGACCCGCTCCATCACACGGCCTGTGAACCAAGCCCTGTCGGTAGCCAATAGCTTGGCAGACGGTGACTTGTCGGTGCGCATCAACAATCCGACCCAGGACGAAACCGGCCAGATGTTGCAGGCCATGGGCAACATGGTCAGCAAACTGACGCAGGTGATTGATGGCCAGAACAAGCTGGTGGAGGCCGCCAACCATGGCAATTTTGAGTCGCGTATTGATCTGAATGGCTTGCAGGGCTTCCAGAAAAAAATGGGCGAAGACCTCAATAAATTGGTCACAGTCACAGGTGACAGCATCAACGATGTGGTACGGGTCATGGGGGCTTTGTCGGAAGGTGACTTGACGCAAAAAATCGACAAACCGTATGAAGGCTCATTTGGTGTGCTCAAGGATTACACCAACAACACCTCGGCCAAACTGGCGCAAGTGGTGACGGATGTGAACAACGGTGCCCAAGCCTTGGCCAGCGCCGCAGAAGAGGTTAGCGCTACCGCGCAAAGCCTGAGCCAAGCCGCCAGCGAACAAGCTGCAGGTGTCGAGGAAACCAGCGCCAGCATTGAGCAGATGACCGCCAGCATCGCGCAAAACACCGAAAACGCCAAGGTCACCGACGTCATGGCCAGCAAAGCCGCCAAAGACGCTTCTGATGGTGGTGAAGCCGTCAACGCCACCGTTGACGCCATGAAACAGATCGCCAAGAAGATCGGCATCATCGACGACATTGCCGCGCAAACCAACCTGCTGGCTTTGAATGCGGCGATTGAGGCCGCCCGTGCCGGTGAACACGGCAAAGGTTTTGCGGTGGTGGCAGCTGAGGTGCGCAAAC
>NZ_SZVI01000013.1 GCF_013416775.1 Rhodoferax sp. BLA1 | reverse complement strand
AGTACCTGGAAAACTACCTGGGCTGGCGGCGTATGCTTGAGCGCTATCACCAAAGCATCTCTCCTGGCGTTTGTCTGCAGGAAGCGCTGGGACGATATTCATCGCAACAGTTAATTCAGACATAGCCCAATTTGGCATAAAAATAGTCAGTCCTCCCAGCGTAGCCGGGCCAGATAGGCCAGGCTGGTGCCACCGCTGTTGTCACTGTCGGCACCAACCGCTATCGCCATCACCGGCGGCATCACCGCACTCTCATCACCAAACAGGCTGGCAAAGTCGTCAGCCAGGCGCCTGCGTTGGTCCACCCACTGCCCCGGTGTGGTCTCGACACCGTTGAGCACGATGTAACGCACCCGGGCGCTGTAGGGGTTGGCGCCGCGTGTGCCCGCTGGGTAGCGGCTGTCCCACAGGTAACACAGCGTGGCGCTGGGCAGGGCCTGCCCGGAAGCGGCGCGTGCCAGTGACAGGCTCACACGCTGAACAAAGGGAATGTCGTGCAGTGGCTGGTCAAACATCACGCACACCTTCAGCGCGGCATCGTCTGCGTTTCTGGCGCGGATATCGGCCTGCGCCAGACCCTGTGCCAGTTGCCAGCGCCAGGCCAGCTCGGCCGGTGCTGCGCCACGCCAGCTGTGGGTGAGCACGCCGTAAGACTGCTGGGTGCTGATCCGAAGCGCCGACTCGCCCTGCACCAGGCCCGGCTCAAACTGGGTTAACGCCACCCGGTTGCCGGGTAAACCGCTGAGACGCCAGGCCGGGTTCAGGCCGGACGAAGACTCCGCTGCAAACGGTGCCAGTGGGTGTGGCGTCACCATCGAGGTGGGGGTGGTTGCCGTGTTTGATTGCGAAAAAACGGCCGGAGCCCTTGTCATCAAAGCGCAAGCAGCTATAAAAATCAGAGTTTTTGTTCGACCAGTCCGAGGCATAGGTGGAGGCCCTGACACAGGATGAGACGCTGTTGTGAGTCAAAAAAAACGGGTTGACTCGTATCTAGAGTCAACCCGTTTGAGTGATTGGTCGGAATGAGAGGATTCGAACCTCCGACCCCTTCGTCCCGAACGAAGTGCGCTACCAGGCTGCGCTACATTCCGAAATTCTGCTTGCTGGGTGGCTTAAGACTGCCTGTCCAACAGCTGAGCCGCTAATTGTAGCAAACACGTTTTGTGTGGGCCATCGGGCAATTGTTCGGCGGCGGCAACGGCGCGGGCGGCCTCGTCGCTCGCGGCTTTGCGCGCCACCTCCAGCGCACCGGTGGCCTTGACGATGCTCACCACCTGGTCGATGGCAGAGACGTCGCCGTTTTCGATGGCCAGCTTGACCACCGCGCGCTGCTCGGGACTGCCGCGCTGCATGGCTGCAATCAGTGGCAAGGTGGCTTTGCCTTCGCGCAGGTCGTCGCCCAGGTTCTTGCCCATCACGGCGGCGTCACCGGTGTAATCGAGCACGTCGTCGATCACCTGGAACGCGGTGCCCAGCGCCTGCCCGTACAACGCGCAGGCGGCTTCCATCTCAGGCGTGGCGCCAGACAGGATGGCGCCAACACGGGCGCTGGCCTCAAACAGTTTGGCCGTCTTGGAGCGGATCACCTGCAGGTAACCCTCTTCGTCGAGTTCGGCGTTGTGCATGTTCATCAATTGCAGCACTTCACCCTCGGAGATCACGACGGTGGCCTCTGACAACACACTCATGACAGGCATGCTGCCCACGTCAACCATCATCTGGAAGGCACGTGAGTACAAAAAGTCGCCGACCAGCACGCTGGCGGGGTTGCCAAAAGTGACGTTGGCGGTGGCATTGCCACGGCGCAGTGCCGACTCGTCGACCACGTCATCGTGTAACAAAGTGGCGGTGTGAATGAATTCCACGACCGCCGACAGGCTGAAGCGCTGTGCTCCCTTGAAACCCAAGGCGCCACACATCAGCAACAGCAAGGCCGGGCGTAGCCGTTTGCCGCCTGCGGAGATGATGTAGCGTGAGACTTGCCCGACCAGCGGAACATCCGAGTCCAGGTGTTGCTTGATGACCAGATCGACCTCACGCATGTCAGGCGCGATGACCGATAACAAAGAGGAGGAGGGGGTGTTGGTGGCTTGCAAGACAGTTTGCTCGGTAATGTGCACAGATTATAGAAAGCTCATCGAGCCAAACCAGTGCGTTATGTCAAGCCGGCGTGACAGCGTCAACCACTTGCTGCAAAAGCCCCACAAGCCAAAATTACGGGCTTATGGCATAATGCCGGGCTTCGCGAAAATCCGTTCGTGAAGATCTATACAAAGAGGTTCATATGTACGCGGTCATAAAAACCGGTGGCAAACAATACAGAGTTGCTGCTGGCGAAAAAATTAAAGTAGAACAGATTGCTGCGGACGTTGGCCAAGAGATTGTGTTTGACCAGGTTCTGGCAGTCGGTAGCGGCGCAGAGTTGAAGGTTGGCACGCCCTTGGTGTCCGGCGCCACAGTCAGTGTCACAGTGTTGGCACATGGTAAACACGACAAGGTCACCATCTTCAAGATGCGCCGTCGTAAGCACTATCAAAAGCGTCAAGGGCATCGCCAACAGTTCACCGAACTGTTGATCGGCGCGATTTCTGCATAAGGAGCAAGAGTCATGGCACACAAAAAAGGCGGCGGCTCAACGCGAAACGGGCGCGATTCCAAGCCCAAGATGCTCGGTGTGAAGTCCTATGGTGGTGAGTTGATCAGCGCTGGCGCGATCATCGTGCGCCAACGTGGTACCCAGTTCCACCCCGGCGTCAATGTCGGCATCGGCAAAGACCACACGCTGTTTGCGTTGGTTGAAGGCAATGTCTTGTTCGAGACCAAAGGTGCGCTGAATCGGCGTACCGTGAGCGTGACAGCGGCAGCTTAATCAGCTGGCAGTCCCCACAAAACCCTGCGCGCGGCGCGGGGTTTTTCGTTTATAAAGCCCCCATCATGAAATTTGTTGACGAAGCCTACATTGATGTCTCTGCTGGAGACGGTGGCGCAGGCTGCGTCTCTTTTCGGCATGAAAAGTACAAAGAATTTGGCGGCCCCAATGGCGGCGATGGCGGGCGCGGCGGCCATGTGTTTGCGGTGGCCGACGAAAACCTCAACACCCTGGTCGATTTCCGTTTTTCGCGTCGTTATGACGCACAACGCGGCCAACACGGCATGGGCTCCGACATGTTTGGCGCCGCCGGGGACGACATCACCCTGAAGATGCCGGTGGGCACCATCATCACCGACGCCGAAACCGGCGAGGTCTTGTTTGAGCTGCTCAAACCGGGTGAGGTGATCACCATCGCCAAAGGCGGCGACGGTGGGTTTGGCAACCTGCGTTACAAGAGCGCCATCAACCGCGCACCGCGTCAGAAAACACCGGGCTGGCCCGGTGAGAAGCGCAACCTCAAGCTCGAACTCAAGGTCTTGGCCGATGTCGGTCTGCTGGGCATGCCCAATGCGGGCAAGTCGACGCTGATCACTGCGGTGTCCAACGCGCGGCCACGGATTGCCGATTACCCGTTCACCACCTTGCATCCGAACCTGGGTGTGGTGCGGGTCGGGCCGGAACAGAGTTTTGTGGTGGCGGATTTGCCGGGTCTGATTGAAGGCGCCTCGGAAGGTGCGGGCCTGGGCCATCTGTTCTTGCGCCATCTGCAGCGCACCCGCTTGTTGTTACATGTGGTCGACATGGCGCCGTTTGACGATGCCATCGACACCGTGGCGCAGGCCAAGGCGATTGTCAATGAGCTGAAAAAATACGACAAAAAGCTGTTCGACAAACCACGTTGGCTGGTGCTCAACAAGCTCGACATGGTGCCGCTCGAAGAGCGCGCCGCGTTGGTCAAAGACTTTGTCAAACGTTTCAAATACAAAGGGCCGGTGTTTGAGATTTCGGCGCTGACCCGCGAAGGCTGTGAGCCGCTGATCAAGGCGGTGTACCAGCACATCAGCGCCCAGCAAAAAATCGAGTCAGCCCCCGAGGTGATTGACCCGCGTTTTGCCGCTGACGTGGATCCGATTTAACTGCTATTGTTCATATAGCTACTTGCCCTGATTTAATAAGGGCTGGAGCCTGAAAATGCTTGAAGATTTTGATGCCAGCATCCTGGGTGACGCGCGCCGAGTGGTGGTCAAGGTGGGCTCCAGTCTGGTCACCAACGAAGGCCGAGGCCTGGACGAAGCCGCCATTGGTGAGTGGTGCCGCCAGATGTCTTTGCTGGTGCGTCAGGGCCGCGAAGTCATCATGGTCTCCAGCGGTGCCATTGCCGAAGGCATGAAGCGCCTGGGCTGGACCACCCGCCCGCATGAAATTCACGAGTTGCAGGCCGCTGCCGCCGTTGGCCAGATGGGCCTGGCGCAGATGTACGAAACCAAGTTGCGTGAAAACGGCCTGGGCAGCGCCCAGGTGCTGCTGACCCACGCAGATCTGGCTGACCGCGAGCGTTATCTGAATGCGCGCTCCACCTTGCTGACCTTGCTCAAGCTCGGTGTGTTGCCGGTCATCAACGAAAACGACACGGTGGTCAACGACGAAATCAAGTTTGGTGACAACGACACCTTGGGTGCGCTGGTGGCCAACCTGGTGGAAGCCGATGCATTGGTGATTCTCACCGACCAAAAAGGCCTCTACACCGCTGACCCCCGCAAAGACCCGGCCGCGAAGTTTGTGCATGTGGCGCAAGCGGGCGACCCGGCGCTCGAAGCCATGGCCGGTGGCGCGGGCTCCAGCCTGGGGCGTGGCGGCATGATCACCAAAATCTTGGCGGCCAAACGGGCGGCGGGCTCAGGTGCTTCCACCGTGATTGCCTGGGGTCGAGAGTCCGACGCCTTGTTGCGTCTGTGTCAGGGCGAATCGATTGGCACCCTGCTGATTGCGCCGACCCAAAAAACCCAGGCACGCAAACAGTGGATTGCCGACCATCTGCAGCTCAAAGGCTCGGTCACCGTGGACGCTGGGGCGGTGCACAAGTTGCGCAGCGACGGCTCCAGCCTGCTGCCGATTGGCATGACCGCGGTGGACGGTGATTTTTCGCGTGGTGATGTGATTGCCATCCGTGCCGAAGATGGTCTGGAGGTGGCGCGTGGCCTGGCCAATTACGCCAGCGCCGAGGCCCGGCTGATCTGCCGCAAGCCGTCCAGTCAGTTTGAGAAACTGCTCGGTTATTCGGCCGAGCCGGAGATGGTGCACCGCGACAACATGGTGCTGAGTCGCCCCTGACATCCATGGCACGGCGCCATCCGCCGTGCTGTGTTTGTACAGACTGCGTGCACCGCCAGAAAGACGGCACCCGCCGCCGTTACGCTATTTTTTCAGCGCTTTGATGATCTCCGCCGTGTTGCTGGCGGCGGTGGCCCGGCCATCACAGGCGGCCTGACGGGCGAAAATCCAGGCGTGTTTGGACGGCAGGTTGTCGGTAAAAACACGCCACGTGGGCTCGGCCACGGTCGACCACACCCCCTTGTCATTGGCACGCCCGTAGGTTTTGACTTCGCCGGTGCCGCAGCGGATGCCCTCAAACATGGCATTGACCGTGCCGCTGGTATTGCGTGTCACCACCACATAACGCACGATCCCGTCCACCCCGATGCTCAGTGTGGTCGGGTCGATGCCAAACTTCACCGAAACATAAGAGGGCATATCCAGCGGCAGCAGTTTGTCCGTGCTGAATGCAGGTGGGGGCGGTGCGTCAAGCTCTTTCCACTCAGGGTCATCTGGTGCGACCTGGGCTTGCAGGTGGGTACTCAGGCTCAGGGCCAAGAGCCCCAGCAGTGCGTGCGCGCACCAGCGCGCGACGCGATTTTTGTCAAACATGCTCATTTCCAGTTTGTGAATCGGGTTCCCAGCTTGCATCCGGTGGCAAGTCCAAAGGGCCGTGACACGAATCTTCACCAACCGACTCCGACATGGACGGGCGGATGCCTTGGCGTAAAAAACGGTTGCGGTGCTCGCTGCGCGGCAGGTAACGCGCCAGCTCGGTCAGAGCAGTGACATACACCTCGCGTTTGAACTCGACCACCGCGTCCAGCGGAACCCAGTAGTCGTTCCAGCGCCAGGCATCAAACTCCGGGTGGTCGGTGGCACGCAGGTTCAAATCCCAGTCGTGCCCCACCAATTGCAGCAGGAACCAGATCTGTTTTTGGCCCTTGTAGAAGCCGCGTGAATCGCGGCGGATAAAACGGTCTGGCACCTCATAGCGCAACCAGTCACGGGTGCGGGCCACAATGCGAACGTGTTCGCGCTGTAATCCGATTTCTTCGTGCAGTTCCCGAATCATGGCTTGCTCCGGAGTTTCCCCCCGATCAATGCCCCCCTGCGGAAACTGCCAGGAGTGCGTACGGATACGCTTCCCCCAAAACACCTGATTTTTCTGATTGAGCAGGACGATGCCGACGTTCGGCCTAAAGCCGTCTCGGTCAAGCATAATCAAACCCCAAATTTTAAAATTGTGGCCATTATGCACAGCGTTTGCCTGGCATCAAGAGTGGCTACCCTGACATATCGCGAATCGTCCCCATGAAAGCTTCCCAATTCTTTATTTCCACCCTCAAAGAAGCGCCGGCTGATGCCGAAGTGGTCAGCCACAAGCTGATGATGCGCGCAGGCATGATCAAAAAGCTTGGCGCCGGTATCTACACCCTGATGCCGATGGGCTTGCGTGTGGTGCACAAGGTGGAAGCGATCGTGCGTGAAGAAATGAACCGCGCAGGGGCGGTGGAGCTGTCGATGCCGGTGGTGCAGCCTGCCGAGCTCTGGCAGGAAACCGGTCGTTTCGAGAAGATGGGGCCGGAGTTGCTGCGGATTGCCGACCGCCATGGCAATGACTTTGTGGTGCAGCCGACCAGCGAAGAGGTCATCACCGACATCGCCCGCCAGGAAATCCGCAGCTACAAACAGTTGCCCAAAAACTTCTACCAGATCCAGACCAAGTTCCGCGACGAGCGCCGCCCGCGCTTTGGCCTGATGCGTGGGCGCGAGTTCATCATGAAAGACGCCTACAGCTTTGACCGCGACCAAGTGTCCGCCAAGGCCAGTTACCAGGTCATGGCGCAGGCCTACCGGCGCATTTTTGACCGGTTTGGCTTGACTTACCGCGCGGTGGCCGCTGACAGTGGCGCCATCGGTGGGGACTTGAGTGAAGAGTTCCAGGTGATTGCCGCCACCGGTGAAGACGCCATCGTGTATTGCCCCAACAGCGATTACGCCGCCAACATGGAAAAGGCCGAGGCGCTGGCACCGGCTGGCCCGCGTCCAGCCTCCTCGCAGGCTTTGACCAAGACACCGACACCGGGCAAAAGTACCTGCGCCGATGTGGCCGAGCTGCTCGGTGTGCCGCTGCAGACCACGGTCAAATCCCTGGTGCTGGCCACCGACACCCTCAATGACAAGGGTGAAGTGCTCAAGACCCAGGTCTGGCTGCTGCTGCTGCGGGGTGACCACGATATGAATGAGGTCAAGGTCGGTAAATTGCCGGGCCTGTCGGCCTTCCGTTTTGCCACCGTGCCCGAGATTGAAGCGCATTTTGGCTGTAAGCCCGGTTACCTGGGGCCTTTGAGCCTGCTGCAACCGGTGAAGCTGGTGGTGGACCGCGAGGTGGCGGTGATGGCCGACTGGATCTGTGGTGCCAACGAACCCGACTTCCACATCACCGGTGTGAACTGGGGCCGTGATCTGCCTGAGCCCGATATGGTGGCTGACCTGCGCAATGTGGTCGCTGGCGACGCGTCGCCGGATGGCCAAGGCCCGCTGGCGATTGAGCGCGGCATCGAGGTCGGCCATGTGTTCTACCTCGGCACCAAATACAGCCAGGCGATGAAAGCCACTTTCCTGGACCAGAACGGCAAGCCGCAGTTGATGGAGATGGGTTGTTACGGCATCGGCATCACGCGCCTGCCCGCAGCCGCCATCGAGCAGAACCATGACGAGCGCGGCATCATTTGGCCCGATGCCCTGGCACCGTTCACGGTGGTGATCTGTCCGATCAACGCCGACCGTTCCCCTGAGGTCAAGGCGGCCTCTGAGTCGCTTTACGCTGAATTGCTGGCAGCTGGTGTGGACGTGCTGCTGGACGACCGGGGTGAACGCCCAGGTGCTATGTTTGCAGATTGGGAACTCATTGGTGTGCCGCACCGCGTGAATATCGGTGACCGCGCCCTCAAGGAAGGCAACGTGGAGTATCAGCACCGTCGCGATGCCGCAGCTACCGCTGTGCCGCTGGCTGAGATTGCCGCGCTGCTGATGGCCAAGCTCAAGGTGTGACGGGCTCTGCATGGCGCTTGGACAAACGGCTGGGTGCCAGGTGTCGTGATGCAGATGGGTACTGATCGCCCGGTGTTGTCCGGTCGGCGCCAGCTTGTTCAGGCTGTTTTAGGTGTCTGGCCCTTATGCACTGGGCTTGGTTTGCTATTTTTTCAAGAGCGGTCCTGGGCCGGCAACCAGGCTGAAGAGCCGCTGATGGACTCGGTGCGCACCGCGCTGAGTTCGGCCATCCATAACCACGCACCACCGGTGCCCGAGTTCCAAGACACCGAATCGCGCCTGGTTTATCTGCGCTGGTTGGGGGCGATGAGTGAGCGGCTCAAGAAGAAAAAAACTGATTTTGAGAGCCGCAAGGAATTTCTACAAACGGTCTGGTACGAGAGCAAACGCGCCGGGCTGGATGTGGCGCTGGTGCTGGGGTTGATTCAGGTGGAGAGCAACTTCCGCAAATTTGCGGTGAGCAGCGCGGGTGCACGTGGTTACATGCAGGTGATGCCGTTTTGGACCCGTTTGCTGGCCGATGGTGACGCTGGCAAGTTGTTTCACATGCAGACCAACCTGCGTTTTGGCTGCGTGATTCTGCGCCACTACCTGGAGCGCGAAAACGGTAACCTGTTTATGGCGCTGGGGCGTTACAACGGCTCGCGTGGCAGGGCGCCTTACCCGGACGCCGTGCTCGGTGCGCGGCGTCTGTGGGAATACTGATAGCTCGCTTGGCTCAGGCGGGCTTGCCCAGCAAGGTCTGCAATTCGCCGCTCTCGAACATCTCCATCATGATGTCGGAGCCGCCGATGAATTCGCCCTTGATGTAGAGCTGCGGAATGGTCGGCCAGTTGCTGTAACCCTTGATGCCTTCGCGAATCTCGGCGTCTTCAAGCACGTTGACAGTGGCGATGGCCTTGGGTTCCACACCACAGGCCTTGAGGACTTGGATCGCGCGACCTGAAAAACCGCATTGGGGGAAGCTGGCTGTGCCCTTCATGAACAGCAGGATGTCGTTTTGCTTGACCAGTTCGTCAATGCGTTGTTGGGTGTCGCTCATGGGGTGGTGTCCTCGGAAAAGAATGGGCGCAATTATTTCACTTTCAACCCGGCGCCTAGGCCGGATAACCCTGATGCGCGCGGGGTCTGTGACTCAGTAGTGGGGCGGCAGCTCATCACGCAGGCTGCGCGGCGCGGCCGCACCTTCCGCTGGCGCTTGCTGGCGCAGCCACTGCAGCTCTTGTGTCAGGCGGTCAATCTGGTCTTGCTGGCGAATGATGATCTGGTCGAGTTTGTCGAGCAGGTCCTCAGAAAAGCTGGCCTTGATTTCCAGATTGGTCAGGCGGTCATTGACGTCGGCTGGCAGGGCGGGGGTGGTGGTTGGCATGGTGGTGGTTCAGATAAAGGTCTTGCAGCGAGGCTGCGTCAGCCACCCATTGTCCAACAGCGCAGCAGGTCGACGCTTCAGCCCTGCGCAGGGGGCTCAACAGCCAGTGTGCTGACTCAATCCAGTGCGCTGATTTGCTCGACCAAAAAGCTGCGCAGCGCCAACACCGATGGCCGCAACTGGCTGCGGTCGGGACAGGCCATGTAAAGCGGCGCAGGTTCACCCTGCCAGTCCTCGCACAAAGCGATCAGGGTCCCCTGTTTCAGGTCCTGGTGCACATCCAGGCGCGATTTGTAGGCGATACCTGCGCCCATGCGTGCCAGATGCCGGACCGCGTCGCCGTCGTCACATTGGATCGCCCCAGTCACCCGCACGCTGACCCTGGTCTGGTCGCGTACAAATTGCCAGTTGTCGTGGTTGCGGTCACTCAGCATAAAACTCAGGCAGTTGTGCTGTTTGAGGTCCTTGGGCTCCTGCGGGCGCCCGTGTTGCGCCAGATAGGCGGGTGAGGCGCACAACACGCGCTGGTTGTGCGGTGCAATGGGTAGCGCCACCAGGCTTGAATCCTTGGGTTCACCATATCGCAATGCCACATCGACCTGTTCGCGGTAGACCTCGGCGATCCGGTCCGAGATCTGCAGCCCCAGGCTCACCTCTGGATGACGTCCTCGAAACGCATGTAACCAGGTCAACACCTGGTTGCGCCCCAGATCCGAAGGCAGCGAGAGCTGGATGCGCCCGCGCATCACCTGGCGCCCGGCCAGCAGTTTCTCGCGCGCCAGTTCAATGCGCGCCAGACCCTCCTCACACTCGGCCAGAAATGCCAGCGCCTGCGCACTGGGGCGCAGGCTGCGGGTAGAGCGCACAAACAGCTTGATGCCCAGCTCGGTTTCCAGCCGCTTGACCAGCGCGCTGCCTGCGGCTGGCGAGATGCCCGTGGCCCTCGCCGCCTCTGACAGGCTAGCGGCACGACCCGCACGTACCAGGAATTGGAGGTCTTGCAGGGCGATCATTTTCAAATGCTGGTTGAAACAGTTCCAATGGCTAAGCGCTTTATTGTCAGGCGTTTTGCTGCGACAGTCGACAGCTTGTTCACTAGCTCATGGAATCCCCAATGAAAGCGATTGTTTATCACCAGCACGGTTTGCCCATCAGCGACCCACAAGCCCTGTTCGAGACAGATTTACCCGTCCCCCAGCCCGGCCCGCGTGACCTGTTGGTCAAGATCCACGCGGTGGCCGTCAATCCGGTGGACACCAAGCTGCGCCGCAACGTCCCCACGCCAGAGCCGCGTGTGCTGGGCTGGGATGCGGTGGGCACGGTGGCGGCGGTGGGTGCCGATGTCAGCTTGTTCCAGCCAGGGGACGAGGTCTTTTACGCCGGTGTGATTGACCGCCCGGGCTCGTATGCCGAGTACAACCTGGTGGACGAACGCATCGTGGGCCACAAACCACGCTCCATCAGCCAGGCCGAGGCCGCTGCTTTGCCCCTGACCGCGATCACCGCCTGGGAAATGTTGTTTGACCGGCTGGGTGTGCCCGAGGGCGGTGGTGCGGGCCAAACCCTGCTGGTGGTGGGCGCCGCCGGCGGTGTGGGCTCCATCCTGGTGCAACTGGCCCGGCAACTCACCCAATTGCGGGTCATCGGCACCGCATCACGGCCAGAAACCCGCGACTGGTTGCTGGGCCTGGGCGCACATGGGGTGATCGACCACAGCTTGCCGCTGTTAAACGAACTCCAACGCTTGGGCATCGAGGAAGTTGATCTGGTTGCCAGCCTGACACATACCGACCAGCACGCCGATCAGATCATCTTGGCCTTGAAACCGCAGGGCAAACTGGCCCTGATCGATGATCCGGCCAAACTGGATGTGATGCCCCTCAAACGCAAGTCCATTTCGCTGCACTGGGAGCTGATGTTCACCCGGCCGCTGTTCAAGACCCCCGACATGGTGCGCCAGCACGAACTTCTGGAACGGGTCAGCCAGTTGGTGGACGCCGGCACCCTCAAAACCACGCTGGCGGACCACTTTGGTTTGGTGACTGCGGAGAATCTGCGCCGCGCCCACGCGCTGATCGAGAGTGGCAAGGCGCGCGGCAAGATTGTGCTGGAAGGCTTTAGAGGGGGCTTGTCCGCACCGGATGGGGATGGCTGGCCTGAGTCTTCGGTGCTTGGCCCCTTGGGGCTGATGTGTTCACCCGCTCGGTGATGTATCGCCGCGATGCAGGCTGACAGTCAAGTGGGTGCCAACCGGCCGCCGCTGCAGCGCTCAATCCCCGCCAGGTCACAGCGCGACTGGACCTGGCCAAAACCCTCTTGGGTCAGCAGTTGCCGCACGGCGGCAGACTGGTCGTAACCATGTTCCAGCAGCAGCCAGCCGCCGGGTTGCAGGTGGGCTGAGGCAGTGCAAATGATCTGGTGCAGGTCGTCCAGGCCATCGGTGCCACTGGTCAAAGCCTGAATCGGCTCAAAGCCCAAGGCGGTCAGGTGGGGGTCTTGGTCGGCGATGTAGGGTGGGTTCGAGACAATGGCATCAAACCGGGGCGTGCCAGCGGGCAGAGCGGCCAACCACGGGCCTTGGTTAAACGTCACTTCCAGTTGCAGGCGTTGTGCATTGGTTTGCGCTACGGCGAGTGCTTTCGAACTCATGTCGGTGGCCCAGACATCCATTTGCGGTTGTGTGGCTTTGAGTGCCAGCGCAATCGCACCGCTGCCGGTGCCCAGGTCCAGCACACGTGCTGTGGTGTCGGACAGCAACTCCAGCGCCCAGTCGACCAGGGTCTCGGTGTCGGGGCGCGGCACCAGCACATCGGGGCTCACCTGCAGTTCCAGCCCGTAAAACGCCTTGTAACCGGTCAGGTAGGCCAGCGGTTCCCCGGCCAGACGGCGCTGGGCCAGGGTGTTCAGTTCGGCCTGCTTGGTGGAGGGCAGCACATCGGTGTCGTGTGCCATCAACCAGCCGCGCTGGTTGTCTGGTTGGCCCAGCACATGCAACAGCAGCAACTGGGCATCCAGCCGCTCCAGGCCACGCTGTTGTAACCCGATCAGCGCTTGCGCCAGGGTGGCAGGTGTGTGTGTCATGGGTACTATGTTTTATGGAGCTGCTGGCCCTTGTTGTATAAGGGATAGAGCATAATTTTGCATATAAAGCGTCAGCTATTGAGTTCCAGCGCCGCCAGTTGTTCGGCGGCCTCATGGGCCTGCAGCGCGTTGACCACATCGTCCAGATCACCTTCCATGATGGTCAGCAATTTGTACAGCGTCAGGTTGATGCGGTGGTCGGTCAGGCGGCCCTGCGGGAAGTTGTAAGTGCGGATGCGGTCGCTGCGGTCGCCGCTGCCAACCAGGCTTTTGCGCTCGGCAGATTCCTTAGCAGCGCGTTCCGAGCGGTCTTTTTCCTGGATGCGTGCGGTCAGCACCTTGAGCGCTTGCGCCTTGTTGCTGTGTTGGCTGCGGCCGTCCTGGCATTCTGCGACGATGCCGGTCGGCAGGTGGGTGATGCGCACTGCCGAGTCGGTTTTGTTGATGTGCTGGCCGCCGGCGCCGCTGGCGCGGTAGGTGTCGATGCGCAGGTCACTCGGGTTGATCTTGATCGCCTCGGCCTCGTCGGGCTCGGCCATCACCGCCACGGTGGCGGCGCTGGTGTGGATGCGACCCTGGGTTTCGGTCACCGGCACACGCTGCACGCGGTGGCCGCCAGACTCGAACTTGAGGGCGCCGTAGACACCGCTACCGGAGGGGCCTCCCCCAGCCGGACCCTCGATGCGCAACACCAGTTCTTTGTAGCCGCCGAGTTCGCTGGCGGACTCACTCATCACCTCGTGTTTCCAGCCCTTGCGGTCGCAATAACGCAGGTACATACGCGCCAGGTCGGCGGCAAACAGGGCAGATTCGTCGCCACCGGTGCCAGCACGGATTTCCACAAAGGCCGGGCGGGCGTCGTCGGGGTCCTTGGGCAGCAGCATGCGTTGCAACTCGGCTTCCAGCTGTGCCAGCTCGGCGCTGGCCGCGTCGATCTCTTCCTGCGCCATGGCCAGCATCTCGGCGTCGTCGGCCGCGTCCTTGAGCATCTCCTGGGCACCCGCCAGATCAGCCTCGCGCTGCTGGTAACGCAACCAGCGGCTGGCCACCGCAGCCACGTCGGTGTGTTCACGCGAGAGCACCAAAAACTGCGCCATGTCGCTCATGATGTCCTGGCGTGACAGCAGAAATTCAAGCTCACCCAGGCGGTCGGCATAACGGGCGAGTTGTTGGCGCAGAAAAGGTTTCATGGGTTTATTGTCGGGGCAGCGTTTGGAACAGGGGGACTGTTTTGCCGACCGTGGGGCGGCATCCAAGCTGTGGGTTGTTGGATCAGGCCCGCCAAGGCAGCGTGGGTCAACAGCCCCTTAGTGGCAACGGTTAACGTCGCCCGGGCTGCGGTGGTCAGCGCAGCTAACGCTCTTTGCGCAGGAAAAAGTGGTGGACTGCTGCGCTGGCGCGATCCCGTGCGGCGGAGTCCCCGGCACGCAACTCGGCCATGGCGCCGTGCAGCATTTTTTGCGTGATGCCTTTGGACAGGGCTTCGAGCACGGTGTCGATATTTTCGCCCTTGAGCAGCAGCTTGCGGGCCCGTGCCATCTCGGCGTAACGCCACTCGTCGGCCTGGGCGTTGAGTGCCTGGATCAGTGGCACGGTGCTGCGCTGGTCCACCCAGTGCAAAAAGCTCTGCACCCCGGCGTCCACAATCGCTTCGGCCTGTGCCACGGCGGCCTGACGGTTGGCCTGGGCGGTCTGCACCACACCAGCCAGGTCGTCCACGGTGTAGAGGTACACATCTTCGAGTTCCTTGACCTCGATTTCGATGTCGCGCGGCACGGCCAGGTCGACCATGAACATCGGGCGGCGGCGGCGTTTTTTCAAAGCACGTTCGACCGAGCCCAGGCCAATCAGAGGCAAGGTGCTGGCGGTGCAGCTCACCACCGCGTCAAATTCATGCAGGCGGTCTGGCAGGTCGGCCAGGCACATCACCTCGGCGCCAAATTTGCAGGCCAACTCTTCACCGCGCGATAACGTGCGGTTGGCGATCACCATGCTTTTGGGGTTTTTGGCGGCAAAGTGGGTGGCGCACAGGTCGATCATTTCGCCCGCACCGACAAACAGCACCTTGACCTCGTTGAGGTTTTCAAACAATTGGCTGGCCAGGCGCACAGCAGCGGCGGCCATGCTGATGGAGTGGGCGCCGATTTCGGTTGACGTGCGCACCTCTTTGGCCACCGCAAACGAGCGCTGGAACATCTGGCTCAGCGTCGTGCCCAGCGAGCCAGCGGCCTCGGCGGCCCGCACCGCGTCCTTGATCTGGCCCAGAATCTGGGGTTCACCGAGTACCATCGAGTCCAGCCCGCTGGCCACACGGAAGGCGTGGCGTGCGGCCAAGCCGTCGGTCAGGGTGTAGGAGTGAGCGCGCAGCACCTCGGGCGACACCCCTCCGCTGTGGGCCAGCCAGTCCAGAGTGTGCTGCAGTTGCGGCTGTTCACAGGCGCAATAAATCTCGGTGCGGTTGCAGGTGGAGATCAAGGCAGCCTCGGGCTGGCGGCTCAGCGCCCCGCGCAAAGCGTGTAAGGTGGGGGTGATTTGGTCGACGGCGAACGCAAACCGACCGCGCAGATCGAGCGGTGCGGTCGTGTGATTGATGCCTAAAGCCCAGACTGCCATGATGGAATTATAAAATCAACTGTATGATTTTCAACAAGTGTCAACTCTAATTGACGAATTGTCTACGCAAATGGGTTTTCTGGCTGCCATCAACCATGTCCTCAACTTCCTGGCGCCCGCGTTGTGGCTGGCGCTGTTGTTGCCGTTGTTCGCCCGCTTTGTGATGAGAAAACGGACTGCAGCCCGCACCCTACCTGGGCAGATAGCTCTTCATTTTGTAGTAGGTAGCGGGGTGCTGCTGGCCGGTCTGGTGCTGTTTGGGCGCGACGGCAAGATGCTCACTTATCTGGCGCTGGTGCTGGCGCTGGCCAGCACCCAGTGGTTGTTAGCGCGCCGGTGAGAACAGTTCGACCCGGTCGGTGATGATCGCGTCGGTGCCCAAAGCCAGCAGCCTTTGCACGTTGTCGTCGTCGTTGACGGTGTAACTCAGGGTGCGCAGACCGGCGGTTTTGGCCTGGGCCACGGTGACCACATCCCACAGGCAGTGGTCACACACAATCGCCACACAACCCAGCCGCAGTGCGGTCTCCAGCCAGCCATCCCACAGGTTTTCCAACAGCAGGCCACGCGGCAGCTCGGGTTGGGCCTGCAGCGCGCCTTCCAGTGCAGGCACCTCGAAAGAGGTCAGCAAAGGCGGCACTGCGGCGCCATGCCACAGCCGCGCCGCATGCTGCGCCACCACCTGGCCGGTGTGGTAGTCGGTGCCGGGGCTGGGTTTGATCTCGATGTTCAGGTCAAAACCGTTGTGGCGGCAGTAGCGCGCAATGGCCTCAAAGGTGGGCAGGGGCTCGCCCGCAAACGCGCGTGAATGCCAGCTGCCCGCATCCAGCAGCGACAGGGTGCTCCAGGGGTGTTCGCCACCCACGGCGCTCAAGCCGGTGCCCAGCGCCTCGCCCGCGTTGGTGGTGCGGGTCAGGGTGTCGTCGTGCATCAAAAACGGCACACCGTCGGCGCTGAGTTTGACATCGCATTCAAACATGCGGTAGCCGTGGGCCGCACCGGTGCGAAAGGCGGCCAGCGTGTTTTCTGGCGCGAGTTTGCCCGCGCCACGATGTGCAATCCAGCGTGGGTAAGGCCAGGGGTGGTCGTGTGGGGTGGTTTTCATGCGCCAAGGTCCTTGCGTTTGCCGGTGGCAGCGTCAAAGTGGTGAATTTTTCCGGGCCGGGGTGTCACACACAGAGTTTGCCCCAATTCGGGCGCGGCGCAAGCCTCTTCGGTGCGGACAATCACCAGTTCGTCGGCCTGCCCATGTAACCAGCGGCCATAGGTCAGGCGCTCGGCACCGAGCATTTCGACCGCTTCCACGGTCAGTGCCCAGCCGCTGGGGGTGATGTCCAGATGCTCCGGGCGCACGCCCACAATGGTGTTGGCCGGGGCATCGGGCGCACTCTTGAGCAGGTTCATCGGGGGCGAGCCCATGAACGCGGCGACAAAGGTGCTGGCCGGGCGGTTGTAGACCTCTTCAGGTGTGCCAAACTGTTCCATCACCCCGGCGTTCATCACCATCATGCGCTGCGCCAGGGTCATCGCCTCGACCTGGTCGTGGGTGACAAACAAGGAGGTGATGCCGAGTTCGCGGTGTAGTTTCTGGATTTCCAGGCGGGTCTGGGCGCGTAATTTGGCGTCGAGGTTGCTCAAAGGTTCGTCAAACAAAAACACCTGTGGCTGGCGCACGATGGCGCGACCCATAGCCACCCGCTGGCGCTGGCCGCCCGAGAGTTCACGTGGCTTGCGGTTCAAAAACGGGCCAATCTCCAGAATTTTGGCGGCTTTGTCGACCCGAGCCCGGATTTCGTCCTTGGGCACCTTGGCAATCTTCAGGCCATAGGCCATGTTGTCAAACACCGTCATGTGCGGGTAGAGCGCGTAGTTCTGGAACACCATGGCGATGTCTCGCTCGGACGGCTCCAGATCGTTGACCACACGCGAACCAATGGCAATCTCGCCACCGCTGATTTCTTCCAACCCGGCGACCATGCGCAACAGGGTGGACTTGCCGCAGCCCGAGGGCCCGACGATGACGACAAATTCGCCGTCCGCAATCTCCGCGTTGACGCCGTGGATGACCTGGTTGGTCGTTTTGCCTGCGCCGTAGCGCTTGATGATGTTGGTAAGTGTGATCGAGGCCATAGTTGTTGTTTTTGACGGCAGCGCCCGGTAGCGCTGCAAATTCTGGGCTGTGGTGCCAGCCGCTTATCGCTTATTTTTCGGTGTCCACCAGCCCTTTGACAAACCACTTCTGCATCAGGACCACCACCAACGCAGGCGGCAGCATCGCCAGAACAGCGGTGGCCATGACCACGTTCCACTGCATCTCGGAGTCACCGCCCGAAATCATGCGTTTGATGCCAATCACCACCGGGTACATGTCCTCGCTGGTGGTCACCAGCAGCGGCCACAGGTACTGGTTCCAGCCGTAGATGAACTGAATCACAAACAACGCGGCAATTGAGGTTTTGGACAGCGGCACCAACACGTCCCAGAAAAAACGCATCGGCCCGGCGCCATCCATGCGCGCCGCCTCCACCAGTTCTTCGGGCACGGTCAGAAAAAATTGGCGGAACAAAAAGGTAGCGGTGGCCGAGGCAATCAGCGGGATGGTCAACCCCGCATAGCTGTTGAGCATGCCCAGATCCGACACCACCTTGTAGGTCGGGCCAATTCGCACCTCCACTGGCAACATCAGGGTGATAAAAATCGCCCAGAAGAAAAACATGCGAAACGGAAAACGGAAATACACAATGGCAAACGCCGACAGCAGTGAGATGGCAATTTTGCCGAGCGAGATGATCAAGGCGGAAATCAGGCTCACCGTCATCATCTGCCCCACCGGTGCTTTGCCGCCTGAGCCACCGCCGGTGCCGTTGAGTGCTGCCGTGTAGTTCTCGATCAGGTGGCTGCCGGGCAACAGCGGCATCGGGGTTTGCACAATCGCTTGCGAGGTCTGGGTCGAGGCAACAAAGGTCAGGTACAGCGGAAACGCCACCACCAGCACCCCCAGCACCAGCACCGCGTGTGACAGCACCGTCAAAAAAGGGCGGCGTTCAACCATGGGGTTGCCTCCGCGCCGGGCCGCCCCAAGCAAGGCACGTCCCCCTCGGGGGGCAGCGCAGTACACGAAGTGACAAGCGTGGGGGCCTCATGTCAATAGTTCACTTTCTTCTCAACAAAACGGAATTGAATGACCGTGAGCGCCACCACAATCACCATCAGCACCACCGACTGGGCGGCCGAGCCACCCATGTCCATCGCCTTGAAACCGTCAAAGTACACCTTGTAAACCAGGATCGCGGTGTCTTTGCCCGGGCCACCTTGGGTGGCCGCGTCAATGATGGCAAAGGTGTCAAAAAAGGCGTAGACGATGTTGATCACCAGCAGGAAAAAGGTGGTAGGTGAGAGCAGCGGGAACACCATCGTCCAGAACCGGCGCCAGGGCCGCGCGCCGTCAATGGCTGCCGCTTCAATCAAGGACTTGGGGATGCTTTGCAAGCCCGCCAGAAAAAACAGGAAGTTGTAGGAGATCTGTTTCCAGACCGCAGCCATCACCACCAGCGTCATCGCATGCTTGCTGTTGAGCAGGTGGTTCCAGTCCACCCCCAGCATCTGCAGCCAGTACGACACCACGCCCACGCTCGGGGCAAACATGAACAGCCACAACACCCCGGCCACAGCTGGCGCCACCGCGTAGGGCCAGATCAGCAGGGTTTTGTAGATCAGTGCACCTTTGACAATGCGATCAGCAAACACCGCCAAGCCCAGCGACACAGTGATACCCGCCACCGCCACCAGGCTCGAAAAAATGGCGGTGGTGTAGAACGAGGCCAGGTAGGTCTCGTCGTGCCAGAGGTTGCGGAAGTTATCGAGTCCGACAAACTCGACCGAGGTGCCGAACGCATCAGACTGCTGCACCGACTGCAGCAGGGCCTGGGCCGCTGGCCAGAAAAAGAACAGCAGGATCACGACCACCTGGGGTGCCAGCAGCACCCAAGGCAGCCATCGGGAACGAAAAAAGACGCGCTTGTCCATGGCAGGTTCGTCTCAGAGTCGCGTCATATTGGTTTGGGCGCAGGTGCGCTTACTTCTTGTTGGCTTTCTCAAAACGTTCCAGCAACTCGTTGCCACGTTTAACGATGCCATCCAGGGCTTCTTGGGCGCTCTTCTTGCCGCCCCAAACTTGTTCAAGTTCTTCGTCCTCGATGGTGCGAATCTGCACATAGTTGCCCAGGCGGATGCCGCGTGACTTGTCTGTCACCTTGCGGATCATCTGGGTGGGTGCCACGTCGGTGCCCGGGTTTTCCTTGTAGAAACCCGATTTTTCGGTCAGTTCAAAAGCGGCGGTGGTGATGGGCAGGTAACCTGTGCGTTTGTGGCTGGCGGACTGCACTTCAGGGCTGGAGATATAACTGAAGAACTTGGCGATGCCTTTGTATTCTTCTGGTTTTTTACCCGCCATGACCCACAGGCTGGCGCCACCAATCACGGTGTTTTGCGGCGCACCCGGCACATCGGGGTAATAGGGCAGGGGAGCTAGGCCAAAGTTGAACTTGGCGTTTTTCTTCACATTGCCGTAGAAACCGCTGGAGGTGGTGATCATGGCGCATTCACCCGAGACAAAGGTCGCTTCAGGCACGTTGGCGCGGCCTTTGTAGACAAACAGGCCTTGCTTGGCCATGTTGGCCAAGTTGTCGATGTGGCGCACATGCAGGGGGGAGTTCACCTTCATGCGGGCATCCAGACCGCCCAGACCGTTGGACTTGGTGGCGAACTCCACGTTGTGCCAGGCCGAGAAACTCTCGAGCTGGGTCCAGCCTTGCCAGGCCAGCGTCAAGGGGCAGGTGTGACCGCTGGCCTTGAGTTTTGCCGCAGCCAAAGCCACTTCCGGCCAGCTGCTCGGCGCCTTGTTGGGGTCGAGCCCAGCTGCCTTGAACGCATCCTTGTTGTAATAAAACACGGTGGTTGAGCTGTTGAACGGCATGCTCAACATCTCACCGCTGGGCGCGGTGTAATAACCTGCCACGGCAGAAATGTAAGCCTTCGGATCAAAATTCTGCCCGGCATCCTTCATCACCTTGGCGACCGGCACGATGGCGTTTTTGCTGGCCATCATGGTGGCTGTACCCACTTCAAACACTTGCAGGATGTGGGGGGCGTTGCCTGCGCGAAAGGCGGCCACGGCAGCTGTCATGGATTCATCGTACTGACCTTTGTAGGTCGGGACGATTTTGTAGTCCGATTGGCTGGCGTTGAAGCCTTTGGCCAAGTCATTGACCCATTCGCCGTTGACGGCAGTCATGGAGTGCCACCACTGGACTTCAGTCACAGCGTGGGCCGATACCGCCAGCATGGCCGCCAAAGCCGCCGTTGCAAGTTTTACTTTCATGCGATCTCCTTGAAGTGAAAGGCGGGAGCATAAGTAAGCCAAATGACCATTCGGTGACAAAACGATGGCAGCCCGCGTCGTGGTCGATTAGACGCAGATTTGGCAGCGCCGGGCATCAGGGTTTTCTCAGGGGGTGGCTGGCGCATAATTTATGGGTTTGTGGCGGCGTGGGGTGTTGGGTCACGCGCAGCTTCGTTCACATCGATAGGAGTCACGACATGTTTTCTTGTTCTCGAATTCTCAACACCGGTCTGGTGCTGCTGGCCAGTACCACGGTGGCGCTGGCACAGGGCAACTCTCCAGCAGCGCAGGCGCTCCAAAATGGGTCAGCCGCCAGCGGCCATGCCAGCGCCAGCGCGGGCCACAGCCTGGTGGCTTCTGGCCAGTTGACCTCGGCGGCTTTGGCTGTGCCTTTGATGTCTGCGGGGGTGGTGGCCGGTTCAGTGGGGGGTGTCAGCGCCGGGGCCGCCAAACAGTCGATGCGTGCTGCCACCGCGCCGATTGGCACACCGCTTGAGATCACTGACGAGTCGATCACCGTGATCTCGCCCAAAGAGGCCCTCAAACCGAAGAGCCCGAGCCTCTGACAAGGTCTGCCGATCGGATGATTTATTGACTATTTGTGGAATCTTGACATGTTGAAATTTTTGCGTGTGTGGACGCTGTGGCTGACAGCGGTATGTGCTTCCCCGATCTGGGCAGCTGGTTTCAGCACTGGCAGCAGCCAGGCGGGTGAAGAGCTGCACTTCAAGCCCGAACAGGTGATCAGTTTTGCCAAAAAAGTGGAGCGCACGCTGGCTGCCAAAGGCGCACGTGTGGCCATCGTGGCCCGCATGGGGCGCCCAGTGTCGGAGCTGCCTGAGGGCATGCATTTCACCCACGTAGCGTTTGCGGTGTACTCCGAAATCACCACCAGCGATGGTCGCAAAGTGCCCGGCTACGCCATGTACAACCTTTACCAGCAAGACGCCCATCCCGATGTCAGTGACCTGGTGCAGGACTTTCCGGTGGACTTTTTTGCCGGTGTAGCCCATCTGGAAGCCGGCATCATCGTGCCCTCGGCTGAGTTGCAGGCCCGTTTGCTCGAGGTGATTGCGTCGCCCACCTACAAAGCGCTGCATGAGCCGCACTACTCCTTGATGGCCAACCCGTTCACGTTGGGCCGTCAGAACTGCACCGAGTTTGTGCTGGACGTCACCAATGCCGCGATTTACCAGACCAGCGACATCAAGGTCATCAAGGCCAACGAGAAAGCGTTTTTCACTGCGCAGCCTGTGAATGTCAACCCGTTCAAACTGATGCTGGGCTCGATGTTCAGCAAGGAAGTGTCCACCTCGGACCACCCGGCGGGTACGCCTTTGACCGCCACCTTCGAAAAAGTGGCTGCGTACCTGAGCAAGTATGACCCCAGCACCGTGGTGCTGACCGTGTTGCCTGACTGAGTCCAGGGTTCGGGCGCACCGCCGCGCCAGCAGTAGGGCAATGCTGCGCTGCGGTAACATCGCCAACCCAGCCAGAACGCGTCTTTGACCGGGCGCGGCCATGCCGTTTTTGGCGGCCACCACATCACCCATGAACGCTCCCACCCAGCTCAAGTCCTTGTTGCCAGCCAGTGTGATTGCATCGCCTGAGCCGCTGCGCATCCGCGAGATCCCGTACAACTACACCTCGTTTTCCGACCGCGAAATCGTCATCCGCCTGCTCGGTGAGCCGGCCTGGGGCTGGCTGAACCGCCTGCGTGAGGAGCGCCGCACCGGCCGCTCGGCGCGGATGTTGTACGAGGTGCTGGGTGACATCTGGGTGGTGCAGCGCAACCCCTATCTACAAGACGACCTGCTGGACAACCCCAAACGCCGGGTCTTGCTGGTGCAGGCGCTGCAGCACCGGCTCAACGAAATCCAGAAACGCCGCAATGCCCAGTCTGACCCCGAGCGGGATGCCCTGGTGGGCCAGTTGCTGGATTCGGCGGACAAAGCGGTGCGGGCCTTTGACGAGAGTTTTGTCGAAACCGCCAAACTGCGGCGCAAGGCGCAGCGCCTGCTGGTCAAACTCACCGCCAAAGACAACATCAAGTTTGACGGCCTGAGCCGCGTCAGCCATGTGACCGACGCCACCGACTGGCGGGTGGAATACCCGTTTGTGGTGCTCACCCCCGACACTGAGGCCGAAATGGCGCTCCTGGTGCAGGGTTGTATCGAGCTGGGCCTGACCATCATTCCGCGTGGCGGCGGCACCGGTTACACCGGCGGCGCGATTCCGCTGACCTGGAAAAGTGTGGTCATCAACACCGAAAAGCTCGAGGCCATGACCGAGGTCGAGATGGTCCAACTGCCCGGGCTGGACCACGCGGTGGCCACCGTCTGGTCCGAGGCCGGTGTGGTCACCGACCGTGTGGCGCAGGCGGCCGAGCGTGCCGGTTATGTGTTTGCGGTGGACCCGACCTCGTCCGAGGCCTCGTGTATTGGCGGCAACATCGCCATGAACGCTGGCGGCAAAAAAGCCGTGTTGTGGGGCACCGCGCTCGACAATCTGGCCAGCTGGCGCATGGTGACACCGCAGGCCGAGTGGCTGGAGGTGACCCGTATCAACCACAACATGGGCAAGATCCATGACGTGGAGGTGGCCAGCTTTGAGCTGCAGTATTTCAAGGCCGACGGCAAAACCAAGCTGCGTACCGAGCGCCTGGACATTCCCGGCAAAACCTTCCGCAAGGAAGGCCTGGGCAAGGACGTGACCGACAAATTTTTGAGCGGCTTGCCCGGCATCCAGAAAGAAGGTTGTGACGGCCTGATCACCAGCGCACGCTGGGTTGTGCACAAGATGCCTGCGCACACTCGCACCGTCTGCCTGGAGTTTTTTGGCAACGCCAAGGACGCGGTGCCCAGCATCGTCGAGATCAAGGACTTCATGTTCGCCGAGCAGAAGCGCAGTGGTGTGCTGCTGGCCGGGCTCGAGCATCTGGACGACCGTTATCTCAAAGCCGTGGGTTATGCCACCAAGTCCAAGAAGGGCGGACAAGCGCAGGCTGGCTCCAGCAGCAGCGTGCCCAAGATGGTGTTGTTTGGTGACATTGCCGGTGACAACGCCGACGACGTGGCCCGTGTCACCAGCGAGGTGGTGCGTATCGCCAACTCCCGCCATGGTGAAGGTTTTATTGCGATCAGTCCCGAAGCGCGCAAAAAGTTCTGGCTGGACCGCAAACGCACCGCAGCCATTTCCAAACACACCAACGCCTTCAAGATCAACGAAGACGTGGTGATCCCGCTGCCGCGCATGGGTGAATACACCGACGGCATCGAACGTATCAACATCGAACTGAGCCTGCAGAACAAACTGGCGCTGTGTGATGCATTGGCCGACTATTTCACGCAAGGCAATCTGAAGCTGGGCCAACTCGATGCCACGAGCGAGGTCTCAGCCGCTGAAATGCTGGAAGACCGCGTGGCCGAAGCGCTGGAGCTGTTGACCGAGGTGCGCACCCTGTGGTCGGGTTGGCTGCGTGATGTGGAGCCGCTGTTCAGCCAGTTGCAAGACCACTCCCTGCGCGCGAGTTGGAAGACTCAGCTGCGCCAGCCTTTGCAGCAAATTTTCAGCGGACAGGCGTTTGAGCCCATCCTCAAAGAATGCAGTGCTATCCACCAACGTGTGCTCAAAGGCCGCGTTTGGGTGGCTTTGCACATGCACGCCGGTGACGGCAACGTGCACACCAACATCCCGGTCAACAGCGACGACTACGCCATGTTGCAGGCCGCCCACGGCGCAGTCAAACGCATCATGGTGCTGGCGCGCAGCCTGGACGGGGTCATTTCGGGTGAACACGGCATTGGCATCACCAAGCTGGAGTTCCTGAGCGACGCCGAGTTGCAGCCCTTCATCGACTACAAAGCCCTGGTTGACCCCGAGGGGCGTTTCAACAAAGGCAAGTTGCTCCGAAATACAGAGCTGTCACCCCATATAGAAAAAGGGCTAGAGGCCAATTTCATCTATGCCGACCTGACCAATGCCTACACCCCCAGCTTTGGCCTGATGGGGCACGAGTCGCTGATCATGCAGCAGAGCGACATCGGCGCGATTGCCGACAGTGTCAAAGACTGCCTGCGTTGCGGCAAGTGCAAACCGGTGTGCAGCACCCATGTGCCGCGCGCCAACCTGCTGTACAGCCCGCGCAACAAGATCCTGGCCACCTCGTTGCTGATCGAAGCCTTTTTGTACGAAGAGCAAACCCGCCGCGGTGTCAGCATCAAACACTGGCAAGAGTTTGAGGATGTGGCCGACCACTGCACCGTGTGCCACAAGTGCCTGAGCCCCTGCCCGGTGAAAATCGACTTTGGCGACGTGTCGATGGCCATGCGCAACTTGCTGCGCAAAATGGGCAAAAAGAGCTTCCGCCCGGCCGGTGCCGCGGCGATGTTCATGCTCAACGCCACCAACCCCGAGACCATCAAGCTGGCGCGCTCCATCATGGTCAACCTGGCGATTCGCGGCCAACGTTTTGCCGCCGATGTGCTCAAGCTGGCGGGCCGCAAACAAAGCAAGGCGCCACCCGCCACCCTTGGCACCGCACCGATCAAGGAACAGGTGATCCACTTCGTCAACAAGAAGTTGCCCGGTGGCCTGCCCAAACGCACTGCGCGTGCTTTGCTCGACATCGAAGACAAAGACTACGTGCCGATCATCCGCAACCCGCAGACGACCACGGCCGAGACCGAGGCGGTGTTTTATTTCCCGGGTTGCGGCTCCGAGCGCCTGTTCAGCCAGGTCGGCCTGGCCACGCAAGCCATGTTGTGGCATGCCGGGGTGCAGACCGTGCTGCCTCCGGGTTACCTGTGCTGTGGTTACCCGCAGCGTGGTGGCGGCGACAACGACCGTGCTGAGAAGATGATCACCGACAACCGCGTGTTGTTTCACCGGGTGGCCAACACCCTCAACTACCTCGACATCAAAACCGTGGTGGTGAGCTGCGGCACCTGTTACGACCAGCTGCAGGGTTACGAGTTTGACAAGATCTTCCCGGGCAGCCGCATCATCGACATCCACGAATATTTGCTCGAAAAAGGCATTACCCTGGACAAGGCCGGCGCCTTCCTGTTCCACGACCCCTGCCACAGCCCGATGAAGCTGCAGGAGCCGCTCAAAACCGTCAAGGCGTTGCTGGGGGATCAGGTGTTGCTGTCAGACCGCTGTTGTGGCGAGTCGGGCACGCTGGCGCTGAACCGGCCCGATATTTCGACCCAGGTGCGTTTCCGCAAGGAAGAAGAAATCCGCAAGGGCGAGGTCCAGCTGCGCCAACAGGCCGGTGTGGGTGCCAAAGACAACCTCAAGATCCTGACCAGCTGCCCGGCCTGCCTGCAAGGCCTGAACCGTTACGGCGAAGACCTGCAAAATGGGCTGCTGGAGGCCGACTACATCGTGGTCGAGATGGCCAAACAGATCCTGGGCGAGCAGTGGATGCCCGACTACGTCAAGCTGGCCAATGGCGGCGGCATTGAGCGGGTGTTGGTCTAAGCGTCGGGTCAGCCCACAGACACATTAGGAGAGACCCATGGCCGGTTTGCAAGCAGGTAGCCCCACTCCCGAAGACATCACGGTGCACAACGCCTCGCGTGTGCTGGAGATCAGCTTCTCGGACGGTGCGCGTTTTCGCATCCCGTTTGAGCTGCTGCGGGTGTGCTCGCCATCGGCCGAAGTGCAAGGCCACGGTCCGGGCCAGGAGACTGTGCAGACCGGCAAACGTTTAGTGGACTTGGTGGCGATCGAGCCGGTTGGCAATTACGCGGTGCAACCCACGTTTTCAGACGGCCACAACACTGGCCTGTACACCTGGGACTACCTGTACCTGCTGGGTTCGCAGCAGGACAAGCTGTGGCAAGACTACTTTGCCCAGTTGGAGGCCGCCGGGGTCAAGCGTGACGACCCGATGCCCGAGAAAGCGGGCGGAAGCTGCGCGAGCCATTGAGGGTTTGCCTGGGTCGGCTGCGTCTGGCGTTTGTTGAGCGCGTTGGTTTCGCTTGGTAGATAGCCTGCGACTGTGGTTGGCAGGAGATGGGTTGGGGCGGCGGCCTCATACTGTCAAAGGCCCAGAAATCGGCCGCCACCCCAAGCCATCCCCTGCTGGCGAGCGACGTTTGTGTGTCAGCAAAAAATTGGTATTCAGGCTGAGGCGTCACTGCTGGTAAGTAGCGGTTGCTGACCTTGGACCGATGCTGCCCACAAGCCGCTGTATGGGGCCAAAGTGGCCGCCCGGTCTAGGCAGAATCGGGGCCAGAATCGGTTGCCTTGTTGATGCGTACGTGCTCCAGAAATCGCTACGCAATTGCAACATCTCTTCCTGTGCCGCCTCCACCTACCGTTGGGACGGCGTGCCAAGAAAAACCTTCAGCCGGTGCCCGCTTTCGGGAACACTGTCACTTATGCGGCGAATCCAGGAGATGCGCAAAACCAATTACTCGCGGCGGCCCGATGCCAGGTTTGCATGAATCCACGACGACACGTCGGTCACCGGAATGGCATGGCGTTGATTGAACGTCCCGCTCTTGTCCCATGCCACACCGCGTCCTTGGGCAAATGCAGCGCGGTACTTACGCATCATGTTCTGCGGTTCGCGCGCCAGCTCGTCCAGCAGATATTGTTCAGTCCACTCCGACCGGCTGAAGGGTCGGCCCAGAGCCGCTTGCAGCTTGTCGGCTACCTCGCCGTATGTCACGGTGTCGCCAGCCAGAAACACAATCTCGTTTCGGATGCGTGGTTGGGCGAACACAACAGTAGCCGTCAGGGCTCCAATATCGTCAGGCGTGGTCAGCGTCACCGAGGTGTCGAGGCTGCCTAGGGCGTGGACTTCGTCGTTTTGCAGGTCAACGACACCAAATTCAGGCTCGAACAAGTAACTCATGAACATGCCGGTAGAGATGATGACCCACTCCGTCTGGTTCTGGCTGCGCAGCAACTCGCGCACGTCCAGCTGGGCGTCAAAGATGTCCTGCGGGCTGCCGCGACCGATCACGTCGAAGTCGACCCCGAACTGCCAGGGGAAGTACCTCGGAATGCGCGCCTGCAATGCAGCCCGCGCGAGCTTCATCGGCGTGTTGATCCCGGCAGCGTAGCCCGCGCAACCGATCACCGTGTCATAGCGCGTGAACACCATGGCAAGCTCATCGATGGAGCTCTTCACTAAATCGCCAACCACAATCTCGATGCCGAGCTCTCGGATTTCTGCAACGTCCCGCTGCTTCCCTGGCTCTGCGGAATCAACGGCGCTTGCGCGCAGCAGCACGCTAATCTTCGCGCCATCCACGTCCTGCGCGTGGCGTGCAAGGTTGCGGAGCACTGGAAGGCCTAGCTCGCCGGCACCGAGGACGAGAATGTTTTTCGACATAGCGTTAGGATCTGATTGGTTCATCGTGTAGCTCATTGGAGAGAAAGTCGGGCCAGTTTAGCCACGCATCGTCGGCAATGTAAGAAGGTACACGCGTGATACCGGGAGAAAAACCACAGTGAATCGAGACGAAATTCTTCAGTACGCGCAGACCGTGTGCGACGGCTTGCGGGACGATGACGATGGGGTGCGGCGAGAGGTACTTGCGCATGCCGGAAGCCGTTGGTCGCTCGGTATCGTCCACACGCTTGGCGTGTATGGCAGGCTCCGCCACGCTGAGATTGGCAGGCGGATGCACGGGGTGACCCAGCGCATGTTGACGCTGACCTTGCGGCAGCTGGAGCGTGATGGGCTGGTGCTCCGTCACGACTTCGAAGAGGTGCCTCCCAAAGTCGAGTACGAACTGTCAGATACGGGCATGGAGTTGCTGCTCCGGATGGTTCCGCTGTGGACATGGATTGTCGAAAATGCGGACCGCTTTCGGGATGCTCGGCGGAGTTTCGACAGCCAACACCGCGAGGCAAACTCCTAGCCTCCACACCGCATCGCAACGACTTAGGAGGTCTATTCGAAGTCGTTAGCGGATGTCGCTCCCGTCAACCGGTTGGGTGCGGCCTACTCAGCACAGTCGGTAATGGGAAGAGACCGCTTTGGGTACAGAGCCGTCGTCTGGTCGTTTGGTTGAATCCAAGGCCTATAGCCGTCATCAACGTTCATAGCCAAAATCGTTGAAGGTGGGTGGTGGGGTTACCGGGCGCAGAACCCATTCGCGTGAAGACACAGATAGCGCGCCAACATGGGTGGCGACACCCGAACAAGCCGCCCACCCACGCCGTCGCCCGCGAGGGGGCCGGAGAACGGTAACCCCACCGCCCGCTTGGCGCGACCTGATCCGGCATCAGCGGTGTTTTCTAAAATAAATCAGCCTCTAGCCCTTATTCAATAAGGGTCGGTAGCTATATTTTTTGAGAGACCCTGCCAGACCAAAGACAAGGTGTCCAGCAGCGTAGCCAGACAGGATGACTCCGCTGGGGAGCCACCAAGGCCGCACAGACAGATCAGGCCAGACTCAAACGCGGCGCCGCCAGCCGACTCGCATGCAACCAGGCGCGGCGCAGCACAGCCGGGGACTTGGTTTCTTCGGGGATCAGCAGGTAGTTGTGGGCGCGCATGGCTGTTCCTAGCCGAACGCGGCTGGTGACCACCGCCATCGGGATGGCCAACAGCAGTGGCAGACCCACCGGCAGCAGCCAGACCAGGGCGCGCGGGTCGATCATGGCCACACCAATCGCCAGCGCCAGCACCATCAGGCTCATGGGCGCAAGTTGCGCCAGCGCATGGCGCCACGGCACGGCGGCCGCTTCGCGCGGGGGCGATTTCCATTCGAGCTTGAGTCCGGTGACGGCCACCGCCACAAACAGCGAATGCGCCAACATACGCACCGGGGCTTGCAGCAGGGCAATCACGGTTTCCAGCAAGGCGCTGCGCAGCAGGCTGCCGGTGCCGCCAAAGGCGTGTTGTTGGCCCTTGAGCAGGACGGCGGTGATGCCCAGCACCCGTGGCAAAAACAGCATACACAGCGTCCAGGCCCACAGCGCCATCAGTTCACCGGGCAGCTGCAGCCAGTCGGCCACCATGGGGGAACCCGACAACCACAGCGCGGTGCCCAAGGTCATGAAGCTCAGCCACAAAGGTGCTGACAAATACGCCATGGCGCCGGTGGCAAACATCGACCGGTGCACCGGGTGGATGCCGGGCTCGGCGATCAGGCGCGAGTTTTGCAAATTGCCCTGGCACCAGCGGCGGTCGCGTTGCAACTCGGCCAGCAGGTCCGGCGGTTGTTGTTCGTAGCTGCCTACCAGGTCACCCACCAGCCAGACGTGGTACCCGGCGCGGCGCATCAGCGCGGCTTCCACAAAGTCGTGCGACATGATGCTGCCCGACATGCCGCCGGTACCAGAAATACGCGCCAGCGCGCAATGTTCCATGAACGGCGCAATGCGGATGATGGCGTTGTGGCCCCAGTAATGTGACTCGCCCATTTGCCAGTACTGCATGCCCAGTGTGAACAGGCGCCCCGTCACGCGTGAGGCAAATTGTTGCGCCCGTGCGTGCAGGGTGACGTGGCCGATGGCTTGGGTGGCGGTCTGGATGATGCCCGCCGTGGGGTGGGCTTCCATCAGCTTGACCATGGAGACCAGGCAGTCGCCACTCATCACGCTGTCGGCGTCCAGCACCACCATGTAGCGGTAGTCTTTGCCCCAGCGGCGGCAGAAGTCGGCCACGTTGCCGGCCTTGCGGTCGCTGCGGCGTTTGCGCAGGCGGTAATAGACCTCGACGTGGGGCCGGTCGGGCTGGCTGGCCAGCTGGCTGCGCAGCTCTTCCCAGGCGGCACGTTCGGCTTTTTGGATGGCTGGGTCGTTGCTGTCGGACAGCACAAACACGTCAAAGGTTTTGACATGCGCTGTCAAAGCGACCGACTCACAGGTGGCGCGCAAGCCAGCAAACACGGTGGACACATCCTCATTGCAAATCGGCATGATGATGGCGGTGCGGGCGGTCGCGTCCAGTGTGTGGTGCTGCACCTGCTTGGCCGACAGGCTGTGGCGGTCACCGCGCAGCATCACGTAAAACCCCATCATCGCGGTCATGAAACCGGTCACCACCCAGGCCGACAACAGGCCAAACAGCGTGGCCTGCCCGTATTGCCAGAAGGCGTTGTCGTAGTCGGGCTGCATGTCGGTGAACAGGGTGGTGGCCAGCACCGTGCTGATCACGGTCAGCAGCACAAACACCATGCGTCGGCGTTGGGCAGCAAGCTGCCAGGGTTGCAGCGCTGTCGCCTTCGACGTGGCTGGCTCAGTTTGGGCCGCAGCACCGCCTGTCAACTTCAGCACGGATTGCAGCGCCACACTGGCCAGGCTGTTCCAGAAACCACGCCAAGGCCGTGGCACCATTGAGCCGCGATGGATCGGTGGCGCGGTGACGGCGTTGGGGTGCCTCACTTCGCGCAGGGTGCTGCGCGTGCTGGCTGCGCTCACGGTGTGATCAGGTTGGTCCATGTTTCGCTCAGTGTTTGTTGGTTGTGTTGCAGAAAGGCGCGCAGTTCAACCGGCAAGGCCGGGTTGAGCCGCTGCACACGCAGGGTCATGCGCCAGGCGCCGGTGACCGGGTTTTTGTAGGCCAGGGTTTCAATCACCCGGCCATTGGCATTGGTGCTGGCCATGGCCTGCACGGGCGCGCCCTCGGGCAAGGCGTCCAGGGCCGGGCCGGCAAAATCCAGCACAAACTGGTGCTGGTCCTGCACCTCGGCACCAGGCCGCAGGTAACCCGTGCCACGGCGTGACTGCGTCACCCAGCCATTGGGCGGCAGCTGTTGGTTTTGGCCCTGCCAGTGGATCGTGTAGGCAAAATCTATCGACTGGCCCGGCTGGGGCATGTTGGCGGGCACCCAGTAGGCTGCCACGTTGTCGTGGGTTTCGTCGGGAATGCCAAATTGCAGCAGCTCCACCCGGCCCGGGCCCCAGTCGCCCAGCGGCGTGACCCAGGCGCTGGGCCGCGACTCATAACGCGCTTCGGTGTCTTCATAACTGTGGAAGGCGCGGTCGCGCTGCATCAGGCCAAAACCTTTCAGACTCTTCATGCTGAACGAGGTGGTGATCGCCGCAGCCGGGTTCTGCAGCGGCCGCCACAACCATTCACCTTCGCCGGTGGCAATCATCAAGCCGTCGGAGTCGTGCACTTCGGGGCGGAAATCTTCTTTGCGGGGCTGGTTTTCACCAAAGAAAAACATGCTGGTCAGGGGCGCCAGGCCCAGGGTGGCCACGGGTTTGTCGGTGGCGCGCATGAAAACGCGGGCATGGACTTCGGTGACGGTTTGCTCACCCGGAGTGATGTCAAAGCGGTAGGCGCCCGTCATGCGGGCTGAATCCATCAGCGCATAGATGGTGAGTTGTTTGGCTCCTGCACTCGGTTTTTCGAGCCAGAACTCGGTAAAACGTGGAAACTCTTCTGGGCTGGCACCCGAGGTGTCCACTGCCAGCCCGCGTGCGGACAGACCATAACGTTGCCCGGCACCCAGCGCCCGGAAGTAGCTGGCGCCAGAGAAAACCACCAGCTCGTCTTTGTGCTCGGCCGTGTTCAGGTTGCTGAAGGTGCGCAGGCCGCCAAAACCGAGGTCACCCCAGGTTTGGGGCGACAGCTTGTTTTGCCCGTAGTTGAAGTCTGCCGGGTTGTACGGAATCGGCTTGACACCTTGCGCGGTGATTTCGTTGAGGCGAACGATGTCGCTGAGTCGGCCAACATGGAAAAAATTGGCCTCATAAGGCAGCTTGTCGGCACGCCACAAGTTGCGGTCTGGGCTGAAGCGGATGTCGCGGTAACCGTCGTAGTCCAGATTGGCCAGCTCGGTGGGCATGGCCTGGTTGGCTGGTTTGAAGGGCGCTTGAGCCTGCGCACGGGCCAGTGCCGCCACATCGTCCAGACCCCAGGCTTGGGCCTGATCAGCGGCCAGAGTCAGCAGACCGGCAACCAGAAGGGCCACAAACTGGGTCGAAACGGCGGCTGTACGACGCTGAAAAGTTGAGTGAAAAAAGGATGGCATGCCACCCCTAGTGCAAACCCTATGCCAGTCTATAAAAGACGAATGAAATCAACAGCTTAGATGTTTTTTGAAATGGCCGGCCGGCAAAGCTGCAGGAAACCTCGATGAATCCCGCCGTTTTTGTCGCCAAACAGCGACAAGATCCAGGCGGAAAAGAAAAACTCTTTTGAAATCAACGGTTTGTCTTGTCGCCCAATAGCGACGCCTGTCTTTGGTGAGCGACAAACACTAGGCGCCGTGGTCGGCCTTGAACAGGCCAGGCGTCAAGCCGTGTTTTTGCATCAGGCGGTAAAACTCGGTGCGGTTGCGATCGGCCAGCTGGGCGGCATCGGCCACATTGCCGTCGGTCAGCTTGAGCAGGCCCACCAGGTAATCGCGCTCAAAACGTTGTTTGGCCTCGGCAAAGCTGAGCACCTCCACACTGGGTGAACGCAGGGCACGTTGCACCAGGGTCAGGGGCACCAGCGGTGTGGTCGAGAGGGCGCAGACCTGCTCCACCACGTTGTAGAGCTGGCGCACATTGCCCGGCCAGGCGGCCGTGGTCAGGGCAATCAAGGCCTCGGGCGCAAAACCGCTCAGGCGTTTGTTGTATTTGCTGGCCAGCTTGACCAGGAAATGGTTGGCCAGCAGCGCGATGTCTTCGCGCCGCTCTGACAGCGGCGGCAGGGTCAGGGTCACCACATTGAGCCGGTAATACAGGTCGGCGCGGAACTGGCCCTCGGCCATGGCCTGGTCCAGGTCGCGGTGGGTGGCCGAGATGATGCGCACATCCACCGGGGTGGACTGGCTGGCACCCAGCGGGCGCACCGTGCGCTCTTGCAGCACCCGCAACAGCTTGACCTGCAGCGCCGAGGGCATGTCGCCAATCTCGTCAAGCAGCAGGGTGCCACCGTCGGCCGTCTGAAACAGGCCGATGTGGTTGGACACCGCGCCGGTGAAAGCGCCCCGGACATGGCCAAACAGTTCCGACTCGAGCAGAGCCTCTGGAATGGCGCCGCAGTTCACCGCAATAAAGGGTTTTTTGGCGCGTGTACCGGCTTGGTGGATGGCCCGGGCCAGCAGCTCCTTGCCGGTGCCACTTTCACCCCGCAGCAACACGCTGGCGTCCGACTGCGCCACCATGTGTGCCTCGGCCAGCACCTCGGCCATGCGGCTGGATCGGCTGATGATCTGGTCTTGCCAGGCCGGCGGGCTGCCGGGCTGGCTGGACTGCGACAGGGCGCTGAGCGACAGCGCCTGCGCAATCTTGTCGAGCAGCGCCTTGCCGTCAAACGGCTTGGTCAGGTACGAGAACACACCGCGCTCGGTGGCCTGCACCGCATCGGGAATGGTGCCGTGGGCGGTCAGCAGAATCACCGGCAGAGAGGGGTGTTGGGTGCGGATGTCGTCAAACAGCGCCAGGCCGTCGCGGCCCGGCAGCCGCACATCGCTGAGCACCAGCTGGGGCCGCTCGATAGACAACTGGGTCAAAGCGTCCTCGGCAGAGCGCACCGCGCTGACCCGGTACCCGGCCGCGGTGAGCCGGATGGTGAGCAGGCGCAGCATGTCGGAGTCGTCATCCACCACCAGCAGATGCGGCCCGGGTGCGGGCGGTGTGTTAAGCGGCGGGCTCATGGGGCGGGCGTGTGGCTGCCGCGGCTGTTGGAGGCCGGGGCTTGGGGTGGGCGGCTGGTCAGGCTGCGCTCGATCGCCTTGAGGGCTTCCAGTCGGTCGGTGGTCTGGTCCAGCCTGCGCTGCAGCTCACGCGTCTGCTGGTTTTGTTTGTCCAGCAAGTCTTCCAGGCGGCGTTGCTCCCCCAGGCGATAGGCCAGCAGGCCCACCAGCGGGTGCAGCGCCTGCGCGCTGGGGTTGGCCAACACCCGGCCCAGCAAATCCTGGGCGCGCTGGAACTCTGGCAACTGGCGAAACTGGCTCAGCACCAGGGCCAGCTGCACCTGGTCGGTGGGGCTGGCGGCATCACCAAGCCGGGTCACTTCCTGGCTCAGCTCTGTGGGCTGCATACGCCGCACCCGTTCGGCATACACCAGCAGGCTCAGGACGGGCTCAGACGTCTGCGGTGCGGTGTGTGCCACCGGCGGTGTCGGCTGGCAAAGCACCGAGCTGGCGGGCAGCGCTGGCGTGGCGGCTGGGTTCACCGTCGCACTGCCGCCCTGGCCGACGGAACTGGCGCAACCCGCCGTCAACATGACCAGCGCGACAGAGGTCAACAATCCGGCACGGCGCAGGCGACGAGGAGGCCGCGCACAACAATCAGGGTTTAAAAACATGGGGTAACTCGATTCTGAAATGGGCACCCACGGGGGCGGGCAGCAGCTCGATGCGCCCGCCGTGGGCGGCAATGTACTCATACACGATCGACAGGCCAATACCACTGCCGCGCACCACGTCGGTGGGTTGGCGTTCACCTCGGTAAAACGGCTCAAAAATCCGCTCACGGTCCGCCTGCGCCACCCCCACACCCTGGTCGTGGATATCGATGCGCACCAGACGCGGCAGCGTGCTCAGCTCCAGGCGGATCACCCCTTTGAGCGGAGAGTAACGGATGGCATTGGACAACAGGTTGGCCAGTACCGTGCCGATTTTGTCGGGGTCCAGCTGCACCAGCGTGGGCTGGCCGACCACCGTGACGGTCAGCTCGCGGGCGCGGCACTGCAGGCGCTGGGCGTCTGTCTGGGCTTCCATCAGCTGCAGCAGGTCAATGGTCTGGCGGTGCAGCTGGCGCGCCTCAAACGCGGCGGTGTTGAAGCGCAACAGGTCTTCAATCTGGCCCTGCAACACATTGGTGTTGTGGCGCAGGATCTGGGCAATTTCGCGCTGTTCGCGGTTGAGTTCACCGGCCACACTGTCTTCCAGCAGCGAGACCCCTTCGCGCAGCGAGGCCAACGGGGTTTTGAGTTCGTGCGAGATGTGACGCAAAAAACGTGATTTGTCAGCATCGAGCTCCACCAGGCGCAGGCGCAGCCAGTTCAACCGCTGGCCGACCATGGCCAGGTCAGCCGGCCCCCGGATGGAGATGGCGTCATCAAGCCGGTTTTCACCCAGGTCCACAATGGCGTTTTCCAGCCGCTTGAGCGGCACCGTGAACCAGACACCAAACGCCAGCGCCATGACCACCGCCAGCACGATGGCCCAGGTGACCTGCTGCGCTAGGTGGCTGCGGCTGTCTTCGAGCTTGGCCTCCAGCGCCTGGTTGCGCTGCTGAATGATCTTTTGCACCTGCACCGCCACGGCCGCATTAACACCAGCCAGCTCTCGAAAGCTTTGCGCCAACTCGCGCTCCCGGTCCAGCGCGGTCTCGGGCGGGCCGGTCAGCAGCTCGTTGACAGTCTGCACATGCGCGCGCCATTGCTGCGCGCGTTCGTTCGACAGGCCTGCGGTGCTCAGACTGTCCAACAGCGTGGTTGCTTCGCGCGCCTGCTCGGCTACACGGGTGCGCAGCACGCGGTCATCCAGCACCACCGACTGGCGCGAGGTGCGCTCCATCGACACACTCAGCTCACTGAGTGACTGGGCCAGCTGGCCCAGTTCCAGCGAACGCGCCGCACCGTCACGGCTTTGCAGCGTGAGCTCTTCCAGCGTGAACAGGGCGCGCAGTGAGGCGGCACCCAGCAACGCGGCAATCAGCAAAAACGCGATCACCAGGAGTTGCCGGAACGAGAATTTCTGAAGCATGAGGTTGATGGGCTGAAGGCGGGTGGAAAACTACTGTTTGTATAGCGATTAGCCCTTTATGAATAAGGGCTGGAGGCTATTTCCTTATATGAATCAGGGTGGCTGTGATCATGGCTGCTGCTCCGCAAATTCCTGGGTCTTGCCGCCATCGGTGGGTGGGCTGGCTGGTGTTCGTTGCGAAGGGGACATGGAACAAAAGGCAGGGCACACAACCGGATGGGTCGAAGTATGGCATGGCTTGAAAAAGCCCCAACGGGAACGGTTGTGGTTGGCAGGAGATGGGTTGGGGCGGCGGCCTCATACTGTCAAAGGCCCAGAAATCGGCCGCCACCCCAACCCATCCCCTGCTGGCGAGCGTCGTTGGAAATCGAAAGAGATAGCCTGAAGTCAAGGAGTGACAGATGTCAGGCGGCAGCGCGAGCTGTCGGTCAGATGGAAAATATGCGCGCCTGGCTTGGGCAAGACGTGGACACCTGAAGATCTCGTTCAAGATTGCCGGATTCCGGCTACCGCGTTTGTTTACTACCAAGGACTTGCCAAAGAAAGTACGCAGGGCTTTCTTTCGCGGAAATTCGGTACTCCTCAAAGGTTTTGTAACCAGCGAATGCCGCATACATTGTGGCAATGAGGCTGACGCCGGAGGTTGCTGTTGCTGCTGCAAGGCTGGCGACAGCGCCCACCCCTGTCAACACGCCCTTGCGCTTGAGTCGGCGGATGGCACTGTTAACTTCGGTTAGCTGAATCTCCACCAACTCGTGCATGGCGTTCTCGGTCTTTAGGTGCCGTTTTACCGGGTCGGTCTCCAACCTTAGTTCTCGAAAATGTTTCTCAATCTGCAAGCGAAACCGGCGGAAGGCCTCTTCGTCCGCCCGAGCACCCATCAACCGCTCCATTGAAACACTGTCAAAGATAGGCAAATTGAGATTCAGCAAGCCGCTTGACGTTGCCGACGAGATGCTGCTGGACGATATGTTCTCAGCACTGTCAAGTATTGAAGCTGCGAACCGAGACCGAGTCATGTACTGCGATCCGAAACGTGCTGACCAACGGATGTCGCGTTGGAGCATCTCGAAGTGCATTCGTGCTGAGCTATTGACTGACTGGGACACCCACGCGTCAAAGATTTCCTTTGACGGCATCGTCTTGGGCATATGCATTGCAACTTGCATTCGCCCAGAAACTCGATCAGATGAAACAACCTCTTGCTGAAAGAGGTTGTAGCCGAAGGCTCTTCCGCTCTCCCTACCATCGAAGTCGATGCTGATCATGCGGCCGAGCTTCAGATCTCGCAAAACCAGCAAGCCTTGAGGGCTTGAGATGACCGACCTGATGTCTGCGGTCTCCTTGTATAGCCTTAGCAGGTGCGGCGGCAGGACGCTTTCGAAGCCATCGCTGGGGGCGTAGAGTGGGAGTTCAGCTGGCGCCTCGTTTTCAAGCGTGGTAGGAAAGAAACGAACGTAACCATTCGCGACCAGAGATCGGCAGGAAAGTAACGTTTTTACTGCTTTGACGACCTTTTTTCGATCGAGATCTTTCGACGGTGGCATGTCGAGCGCCCTGGACATTGCCAAGGTCATCTCATGGTCCGGCTGGGCCAACTCAAATAGCGGGTCAGCCATGATCACCGTGTCTAGATATAAAGCGCCTTGTTTTAAGACTTTCTCGTCGGCGTTTTCGCCAACAAAGAGACGGAGTTTCCCTGCCTCAGGAGAGACTTCCTCAAGCAGTTCGTCGAAATTGGCGATACAGAATTCGCGGTATTGCTTCAGTGCGTTTTTTAGCTCAGCGTCCGAAACCCCCTGAAATTGAGCGGCGATCAGACTCTTGTCCAGCAACAGACTCTCGTTCAAGTGGCTATAGAGGATTGAGCCCATGAACGCGATTATCAGTTGGGCGGTTCAGTTCGCAGCAAGTCCTATTCAGTTGATGGCGTTAAAGAAAACCTCTTGGCTAGAGTCTCTGCACGGTGGCAACGGGACGGTTGTGTTCTTGAGCGTGGCTCCGACACTCTCCAATATCCGTTTCCAGAACATCCTGCGCTGCCGTGACCCGCTAGAGTTTTGGGTTCACGCCGGGCAATTGTTGGGACTCGGCCAAATCACGGTCCAACAAACAATCGATGAAAGCACTCAAAGGCGGTGAGGGGTGGCGTCGGTTTGAGTAATACAAAAACAGCCCTGGCCGTGTGATGGACCAGTCGGCAAGCACCTGCACCAACTGTCCTTGGGCGAGAAGCTCATCGACTCTCGTGCGCTCGAAGGCATAGGCAATGCCCAGCCGTTGCAGCGCTGCGGCAACACCGATGTCCGAGTTGTTGGTGACCAGTGGCCCTTCTGCGGCGATGTCGAGCCGCGTGCCTTTTTTCTCGAACTCCCAGCGAGAGGCTCGGCCATCCATCTGAAGGCGCCAGTTGATGCAGGCGTGGTTATGCAGGTCAGCGGGGGACTGCGGTGTGCCACGGCGCGCCAGGTAGTCCGGTGACGCCACGGCGATCATCTTCACGTCGGGGGTCAGGCGCACGGCGATCATGTCCTTCTCAAGCCGTCGGCCCACGCGGATGCCCGCGTCGAAGCGGCCAGCAACGATATCGCTGAGCCCATCGTCCACCACGATGTCCAGCAGCACCTCAGGGTGTGCCTGGTGAAAGCGACCCAGGCGCGGCGCAATGATCTGGCGGGCAGCCATTCCCAGCGTGTTGATGCGCAGTGTGCCGTTCATGCTGCCCGCCGACGCGCTGGCCTCGGCCACCGCGTCGGCCATGTCCTGAAACAGCGGGGCGATGCGTTCGTATAGCTGCTGCCCGGTAACCGTTGGCGCCACGCTGCGTGTGGTGCGGTTCAGCAGCCGCGCGCCAAGCCGCTCTTCGAGCTGGCGGATCGTCTGGCTCAGCGCTGAGGGCGACAGCCCCAAATGCTCCGCTGCGCGGGCAAAGCTCGCGCGCTCGACCACGGCGGCAAAAGCCCTCAGTTCCGCAAAGTCCGATCCACGCATTCTGTATAACTTTCTACATAACTCATTCAAATTCTAGGCTATTCACTTATTTGTGTGGCAGGCGCATCCTCACCACTTCACCAACCCAGGAGTTCGTCACCATGACCACTTTGAGCCTTCCCGACCCAATAACCGCCTACTTTGCGGCAGACCAACAAACCCCTGAAGTGCTGGCCCGATGCTTCACAACACACGCTGTGGTGAAGGATGAGGGCCATACCTATTGCGGTCTCGACGCCATAAAGGCGTGGAAGGCGGCGGCATCGGCCAAGTACACCTACACCAACGAACCCACCGCGTTGGAGCAGGGTGAGGGCTGCCACACCGTCACCAGCCGGGTTGTGGGCAACTTCCCTGGCAGCCCGGTTGATCTGCGCTACCACTTTCGCTTGGAGCGCGGCCTGATCTCTGCGCTGGAGATCAGCGTATGAGCTTCGATCTTTATTTGCAGGGCAAGCGGGCGCTGGTCACCGGTGGTACCAAAGGTGTGGGCGCTGCGGTGGTGCAAGCTTTGTGGGATGCGGGTGTGCAGGTGATGGCCACGGCGCGCTCTGCGCCAATACATCCGGTTGACGGCGTGTTGTATGTGGCGGCTGACGTATCGACCGCCGAGGGCGCAGCCGAAGTCGCGCAAGCCGTGCTCAGCCAATGGGGCGGGGTGGACATCCTGGTCAACGTGGTGGGTGGCTCCAGCGCGCCGGGCGGCGGCTTTGCGGCTTTGGACGACGCGCAATGGTTCAAAGAGCTCAATCAGAACCTGATGCCTGCCGTGCGTCTGGACCGCGCGTTGCTGCCCGCCATGCTGGCCCAGGGCTCGGGCGTGATCGTGCACGTCAGCTCCATCCAGCGGCTGCTGCCGCTGCCAGAGTCCACCACTGCCTACGCAGCGGCCAAGGCGGCCTTGTCCACCTACAGCAAGGCGCTGTCGAAAGAGGTGACACCGAAGGGCGTTCGTGTGCTGAGCGTCGCGCCCGGCTGGATCGAGACCGATGCCGCCATCGCACTGGTCGAGCGCGTGGCTGCCCAAGCCGGTACGGATGCCGATGGGGGCAAGCGGATCATCATGCAGTCGCTGGGGGGTATCCCGCTGGGTCGGCCAGCCAAACCCCAGGAAGTGGCGGACCTGATCAGCTTTTTGGTGTCACCCTGCGCGGGTTCGATGTCTGGCGCGGAGGTCGTGATTGACGGGGGCACGGTGCCGACGATCTAGCGGCACCCGCTGCCCGCCTGGTGTTTACCCAGTTCACAAGCCTTTTGGCCTTCTAGCCCTTATTCAATAAGGGCTGGTAGCTATTGTTTTAAAACAAACAGCTTGTCGACAAACTATCGCCCGTGGGCGGCTTTGAACTTGTCCCAGCGCTCGGTCTCGCTAGGGCGCAGCGTCAGGATCTCGAATCCCGTGTTGGTGACCAGCACCGTGTGTTCCCACTGGGCCGACAGGCTGTGGTCCTTGGTGACCACCGTCCAATCGTCCGACAGCACATGCACATCGGGCCGACCGGCGTTGAGCATGGGCTCAATGGTGAAGGTCATGCCCGGCAACATCATGTCACCGGTGCCACGTTTGCCGAAGTGCCGCACCTCGGGTTCTTCATGCATGGCCGCGCCAATGCCGTGGCCACAAAAGTCGCGCACCACGCTGTAGCCGTTTTTGCCCGCGTGGGCCTGGATCGTTGCGCCAATGTTGCCCAAGGGCGCGCCGGGTTTCACTTCCAAAATGCCAAGGTAGAGGCTGTCCTGGGTGATGGTGGCGAGCCGTTTGGCAGCGATGCTGGGTTTGCCTGCGAAGTACATAGCGCTGCTGTCGGCGTGCCAGCCGTCGCGCGCGGCCACCACGTCAATGTTGAGCAGGTCGCCGTCTTTCAAGGTTTTGTCGCCCGGAATGCCGTGGCACACCACATGGTTCACCGAGATGCAGGTGGCATGTTGATACCCTTCGTAACCCACACAGGACGGGACGCAGCCGTGGTCAACGATGTAGTCGTGGCAGAGTTTGTCGAGAAAAGCGGTGCTGACGCCGGGCTTCACATAGGCGCCAACCATCTCCAGCGCACCGACCAAAACGTTGGCCGCGTCGCGCATCTTTGCCAGATTCTCCAGACTCTTTGTGTGGCTCATCATCAGCATCTCAACCGTCCTATCCATCCAAAATACAGGGGGTGATAGCTTACCGTGCGTGCTGCACCGCAGGTGCCCGACGCTTTTTTGGCCATCTTTTTGGCCGGGCTATGATTTGAAACAGCCCCACACCAAGATTGTTGGCGTTTCACTCAGCCCACCACCAACCACATGGCACCCCGCTCGAAAATTTTTGTTCGTTCTCTGGCGGTCGTGCGTGCGCGCCAGACGCTGCAGGCCAAGTCCTACCCCCGGCTGCAGATGACCCTGATCACCGGCTTGACGGGGGCGTTTGGCCTGGTCTCGTCGTATGTGCTGTTGCACCTGGGTCGTGTTGAGAGCATGACGCTGCGGTACCCGCTGGCGCTGGTTTGCGCTTATGGCATGTTTTTGTTCCTGATCTGGCTGTGGCTCAGGACCCAGGCGCAGGACTACCTGGATCTGCCGAAAATGTCGGGGTCCTCATCCAACAGTGGCTCAGGCTGCAGCAGCGAACCCCTGCACAGCGGCGGCGGTGGGGATTTTGGTGGCGGTGGTGCCAGCGCCTCGTTCGACGGGCCCGGTGTGGCCCCGGTTGATCCCATAGAGGCTGACTTCGACGTGGGCGAGTCGGTCAGTTCGGTGGCAGATGCCGATGAGCTGGCCCTGCCGCTGATGGCGCTGGTGTTGGCGCTTGGGCTGGCCTTGGCCTCTTTGTATGTGATCTACATCGCGCCAGCACTGTTGGCCGAGGTGCTGGTGGATGGTGCGTTTTCGTATGCGCTGTACCGCTATGTGCGTGGGGACGATCCTGCCCACTGGCTGGCCACGGCGGTGCGCCGCACGGTGCTGCCCTTTGTTGCCACCGGTGTTTTCCTGATGGTGCTGGGGGCGGCCCTGTCGGCCTATGCACCGGGCGCCCATTCAATGGGGGACCTGCTCATGCCCTCGCGTGGCTGCGGTGGCTTGGAAAGGTGTTTATGATGGCAAGCGGCATCTGACTTGCCCCTCTCCGGTTGAGCCGGAAGCAGGAGACACCCGGGCCCATCGGGCCAAAACAACCGTTTGGCAAGCAAGCCAACAAGGGAGCACCAGAACATGGCGTCAGCTTCAACGTATTCCTTGGCAAGATGAAGGCGCAGCTTTGGGCGGAAGCCATATTGCGTTCCCATCCTGATGGCATTGCCCTCATGGACGCGTGTTATGAGCTGCTGTTTGCCAATACGCAGTACCTGCGGATCTGGGGGTTTTCAGAGCAAAGTGCGTTTTGCATGACCAGCAGCGAGCGTTTTGAACACCAGGTCAAGCTGCTGGCCTACCCTGAAAAAGATGCTTTTGCGCTGCGTCTGATCGAGCAAGATGCACTGTCGCATCAGCCGAGTTATTTCCATTTGAAAGATGGCCGCTGGCTCGAACGCATCGCCTACCGGCACATCGTGGGAGCGGAAGAGCTGGGCATCGTGTCGCAATGGCGCGATGTCACCGGCAGCCACTTGGAGAACCTGTCGGCCCAGCATGAGCGTGACCTGATGCACTCGATGATGGACAGTGTGCCCGACCAGATTTTTTTCAAAGACCGCCACAGCCGTTTTATCCGCATCAACACCAGCCTGGCCAAACGCTATGGCCTGGACGACCCAGCCCAGGCGGTTGGCAAGTCGGATGCCGACTTTTACACCGCCGAACATGCGGCCCAGACGCTGCGCGAGGAGCTGGAGATCATGCGCACCGGTGCCCCGGTGTTCAACCAGCTGCACCACGAGGTCTGGCACGATGGCCGCGAAGCCTGGAACGTCTCGATGAAAATGCCCTTGCGTGACGCCAACGGGGACATCATTGGCACCTATGGCATCGCGCACGACATCACCGAGCACAAAAAAGCCGAGGCGCTGATCTGGCGACAAGCCAACTTTGACGCGCTCACCGGTCTGCCCAACCGCCGCATGTTGCGTGACCGCTGGGAGCAGGTGCTCAATACCCACAAACGCCATGGCCACGGGCTGGGGCTGCTGATCATCGATCTGGACCAGTTCAAGGAGGTCAACGACAGCCTGGGCCATGCTTTTGGCGACCAGTTGCTGGTGCAGGTGTCACGGCGTGTGGAAGCCTGTCTGCGCAACACCGACACACTGGCGCGCATGGGTGGCGACGAGTTCGCGGTGATTCTGACGGACTTGCTGCCCAGCGCCGACGTGGGCGACATTGCGCAAAAAATTGTCACCAGTTTTGACGACGCCTTTGATCTGGACGGCCACCGGGTGTTTGTGTCTGCCAGCATTGGTGTGGCGCTCTACCCGCAAAATGGGGAGAGCTTCGACGAGTTGCTGAAACTGGCCGACCAGGCCATGTACGAAGCCAAAGCCCATGGCCGCAACGGCTTTTGCTTCTTCACCAGCGCGCTGCAGGAACGCGCCCACAAACGGCTGCGCATGGCCAGTGATTTGCATGTGGCCCTGGAGCAGCAGCAGTTTCACCTGGTGTACCAGCCGGTGGTAAACCTCAGAGATGGCAGCATCCACAAGGCCGAGGCGCTGATCCGCTGGCAACACCCGCAGCGCGGGCTGATTCCGCCGTGTGAGTTCATCCCGCTGGCGGAGTCGATGGGCCTGATCAACGAGATCGGAGACTGGGTCTTTCAAACCGCAGCGCAGCAGGTGCGCCTGTGGCGCAGCGAGTTACACCCCGACATGCAGATTGCCGTCAACAAGTCGCCGCTGCAGTTTCAGAGCAAAAACGGGCCAACCTCCACCTGGGCCGACCACCTGAAGGCCGACAACATCGCGCCCGAAGCCATCGTGGTCGAGATCACCGAAGGCCTGCTGCTGGATGCGTCCGAGTCAGTCCAACGCCAGTTGGTAAGCCTGCGCCAGGAAGGCATGCGGGTTTCGCTGGACGACTTTGGCACCGGTTACTCCTCACTGGCCTACCTGCACCGCTTTGACATTGACTTTCTCAAGATCGACCAGTCCTTCATGCGGGATTTGGCGCCAGGCAGCAAAAACCTGACGCTGTGCAAAGCCATCATCCAGATGGCGCACGAGCTGGGCATACAGGTGGTGGCCGAGGGCATCGAAACCCAGCTGCAAAAAGACTTGCTGCAGGAAGCAGGTTGTGACTTTGGCCAGGGCTACTTCTTTGCCAAACCGCTGTTGCCCGAGGATTTTTTGGTGTTTGCCCGCAGCGGGCAGACACCTGCGCCCTGAGCTGCCAGTCGGCTTTACCCGGGGTTTGGATGAGTTTTGGGCCTCTAGCCCTTTTTTAATAAGGGCTGATAGCTATTTTTTTTTGAGTCAACCAGCCAGCCACAGGCCAGCTGGTTAACCGCCACCCATCAGCCCGTGTTGCGCAGGCCCGCCGCGATCCCGTTGATCGAGATGTGGATGCCGCGTTTGACACGTTCATCACTCAGGCCAGCACGGTGGCGGCGCACCAGCTCCACTTGCAAATGGTGCAGCGGGTCGATGTACGGGAAGCGGTGGCGGATCGAGCGTTGTAACGCCGCGTTGTGCGCCAGACGCTGTTTGTCGCCGGTGATCAGCTCCAGCGCATGGGTGGTGCGCTGCCATTCCTGCTCGATCGCGGTGAAGATTTTCTTGCGCAGTTTCTTGTCGGTCACCAGTTCGGCGTAACGACCGGCCAGGGCCAGGTCACTCTTGGCCAGCACCATGTCCATGTTGGACAGCAGGGTTTTGAAAAACGGCCACTGGTGTTCCATGGTTTGCAGCAGCGCCAGCTGTTTCTTTTGCTGCTTGGCCGGTGTTTTGTCGCCCAGGGGTTTGAGGAACTGTTCCACCGCCGAACCAAAGCCGTACCAACCCGGCAGGGTCAGACGGCATTGGCCCCAGCTGAAACCCCAGGGAATCGCGCGCAGGTCTTCGATCTTTTGCGTGGCTTTGCGTGAGGCCGGGCGCGAGCCGATGTTGAGTTCGGCAATTTCGCGGATCGGTGTCGCGCCAAAAAAGTAGTCGGTGAAGCCCGGGGTCTCGTACACCAGCGCGCGGTAGGCGGCCATGCTGGCCAGCGACAACTCGGCTGCGGCTTCCAGAAACGCTGGCTCAGCCGCCTGGGTCGGGTGCAACAGGGTGGCTTCCAGCGTGGCAGCGACCAGGGTTTCCAGGTTGCGACGGCCGATTTCGGGGTTGGCGTATTTGGAACCAATCACCTCGCCTTGTTCGGTCAGGCGGATCTGGCCACGCACGGTGCCCGGGGGCTGTGCCAGGATCGCCTCGAAGCTGGGGCCGCCGCCGCGCCCGACCGTGCCGCCCCGGCCGTGGAACATGCGCAGCTGGATGAATTCCTTGTCATCAGGCGTTGGGTGGGTGCGGTTGATCTCGTCAAACACTTCCACCAGCGCCAGTTCACCACGGTACAGCTCCCAGTTGCTGGTGAAGATGCCACCGTCCTTGTTGCTGTCGGAGTAACCCAGCATGATGTCCTGCTCGCCATACTGGTCACCATGGCCGCGCTGCACCATGGCCAGGATGCCGGGCAGGGCGTAGAAGGTTTTCATGATCGGCGCGGCGTGGCGCAGGTCGTCGATGGTCTCGAACAGCGGCACCACAATCAGGTCGCAGCTGGCGTTGTCACAGTCGAGCGTGCCGCGCATCAGGCCCACTTCTTTTTGCAGCAGCATCACTTCCAGCAAGTCACTCACGGTTTCGGTGTGGCTGATGATGTAGTGGCGAATGGCCTGGGCGCCGTAGCGCTCGCGCATGGTTTTGGCGGCCTCGAAAATCGCGATTTCGCTCAGCGTGTGTTCGCTATAGGGCGCACCCACCACGCGCAAGGGTCGAGTTTCGTTGAGTAGTTTCAGCAGCAGCTGGCATTTGGGTTCTTCGTCCAGCTCGGCGTAGTTGGGGCAAACGCGGGCCTGGGCCAGCAGCTCGGTCAGTACCGCTTCATGCTGGTCGGAACTTTGGCGCAGGTCGACCGTGGCCAGGTGGAAACCAAACACCTGGATGGCGCGCATCAGTGGCTGCAGGTGCTGGGTCACCAGCGCCTGGGCGTGCTGCGCCAGCAGCGAGGCTTCGATCACTTTCAGGTCGGCCAGCAGCTCTTGTGCGCTGGCGTAGGGGTTTTGGGGTGGCACCGCGTAGTGCGGCGCCTCGGTGCCGGTCAGCGCCTTGAGCGTGGCCGCCAGCCGGGCGTACACACCAATCAACGCGCGGCGGTAGGGTTCGTCCTTGCGGTGTTCGCTGGTGTCGGCGGAGCACTCGGCCAGAGCCTGCATCTCGGGCGAAAACGCCATCAGCATGGCCGACTGCGACAGGTCACCGCCCAGCAGGTGGATCTCGGTCAGGTAGTGGCGGATCGCCACATCGGCCTGGCGGCTCAGGGCGTGCTCCAGGGTGTGGGCGTTGACATTCGGGTTGCCGTCGCGGTCACCCCCAATCCACTGGCCCATGCGCAGGAAGTTGGCAATCGGCTGCTGGCCCAGGGCCTGCTCCAGGTGGGCGTAGATACGCGGGATTTCGCGCAGAAAGGTCGATTCGTAATAACTCAGCGCGTTGTCCACCTCGTTGGCCACGGTGAGTTTGGAAAAACGCAGCAGCCGGGTTTGCCACAGCTGCAGCACCCGGGCGTGCAATTGGGCCTCGTTGTCGGCCAGTTGTTGGGGCGTCAGTGCATCGTCGGGCACCTGGTAGGCCAGGGCCTGGGCCAGGATGTCGTCACGCTGGGCCAGCAGTTTGGCGATGTCGCGCTCGGCATCCAGAATACTTTTGCGCTGCACTTCGGTCGGGTGGGCGGTCAGCACCGGCGAGACATAACTGTGCGCCAGCATCGCGCTGATGGCCTGGGGTGTGATGCCGCCGTCGGCCAGGCGCTGCAGTGTTTTGCCGATGCTGCCTTCACGCACCGCGCCCATGCGCTGGTGGATGGCGCGGCGGCGGATGTGGTGGCGGTCCTCGGCCAGGTTGGCCAGGTGGCTGAAATAGGTGAAGGCACGCACCACACTCACGGTTTTGTCCCCGCTGAGCGACTTGAGCAGCTTGCTCAACGCCTTGTCGGCCTCGTGGTCGGCATCACGGCGAAACGCCACGGACAACTGGCGGATTTTCTCGACCAGTTCAAAGGCGGCCTCGCCCTCTTGCTCGCGAATCACGTCACCCAGAATGCGACCCAGCAGGCGGATGTCGTCGATCAAGGGTTGCTCGGTGCTGATGGGGCTGGTTTTGGGGCGTGGGGAGCTGGTTTTTGTCATGGCAGTTCTGTGGTTGAGCATGCTATTTTCAAGCAAGACTCATGCTAGCATTCTCGACTGCTTCGCTATTACAAAAAGGTTACGGCTACGCGCCACACACTTATGAGCACATTCACGATTGCCACCAGAGAAAGTCGCTTGGCCATGTGGCAGGCTGAGCATGTACAGGCCATTTTGGCGGGTATGGGTCATACGGTCAGCATTCTGGGTATGACCACCCTGGGTGACCAGATTCTGGACCGCGCCTTGAGCCAGGTCGGTGGCAAGGGCCTGTTTGTGAAAGAGCTGGAAGTGGCGCTGGAGGCTGGCAGCGCCGACCTGGCGGTGCATTCACTCAAGGATGTGCCGATGGAACTGCCCACCGGTTTTGCCCTGGCCTGTGTGATGGAGCGCGAAGACCCGCGCGACGCCTTTGTTTCACCCCGCTACGCCAATCTGGCCGCGCTGCCGCAAGGTGCGGTGGTTGGTACTTCCAGCCTGCGCCGTGTCGCACTGCTGCGCGCGCTGCGCCCGGACCTCAAGATCGAACCACTGCGTGGCAATCTCGACACCCGCCTGCGCAAGCTCGACGAAGGCCAGTACGACGCGATTGTGCTGGCCGCCGCCGGCCTCAAGCGCTTGAAGCTTCAAGACCGCATCCGCGACATTTTTGAGCCCGAAGTGATGCTGCCCGCCGCTGGCCAAGGCGCGCTGGGCATCGAGGTACGTACCGACGGTGCTGAGATTACCGTCGCACTCACCCCGCTGATCCACCAGCCGACCTGGCTCGCAGTGGCGGCTGAGCGTGCGGTGAGCCGCGCGATGGGGGGCAGCTGCTCGATGCCGCTGGCCGCCTTTGCCACGCTGCAAGGCGATGTGCTGACCATCAACGCCGCCTGGGGTGACACCGAGAACAAGCTGCCGCTGGTGCGCGCAAATGCCACCGGCCCGGTGACGGACCAGGCCAGCGCTGCGGCCTTGGGCCAGCGTGTGGCTGACGCGTTGAAGGCCGGTGTGTTGGCCCAGGGTGGCCGCCTCGACCATCTGGACAAGGCCCTGATCGGGCAATAAGCCATGCGTGTGATCGTGACCCGGGTGCAGCCACAGGCTGCGCGGTGGGTCAAGTTGCTCTCTCCGCACTGTGAGGCGTTGGCCCTGCCGCTGTTGGAAACCGCTGCGCTGGCCGATACATCGGCGCTGCAGGCCGTCGGACGGCATTGGCCTGACTACAACGCCGTGATGTTTGTCAGCAGCCACGCGGTCAATCATTTTTTTTCGTCCAATCAGGATGCAGCCCTTTTATACAAAGGGCATATAGCTCCTGAAACAAGAGCGTGGTGCACCGGCCCCGGCACCCACACCGCCTTGCTCGCGCAGGGCCTGCCCGCGCAGAAGGTCGATGCGCCGCCCGTCGACGGCGGCCAGTTTGACTCCGAGGCGCTGTGGCAACAGGTGCAGGGCCAGGTGGGTCCTGGCGCCCGGGTGTTGATCGTGCGTGGTGACACCCGTGACGACGACAGCGACAAGCCTGACAGCGCCGATCAGCCCGCCGCCACACCGGGGGTGGGCCGTGACTGGCTGGCGCAAACCCTGCGCCAGGCCGGTGCCGAGGTGGATTTTGTCGTGGCTTACCAACGCGGCGCACCAGTGTGGGGACCGGCTGAACGTGCCCTGGCAACACAAGCCGCCAGCGATGGTTCCCTCTGGTTGTTCAGCAGCGCCGAGGCGGTGGGCCATTTGTCCAGCCTGCTGCCCGGGCAGAGCTGGGCGCAGGCGCGTGCCCTGGCCACCCATGCCCGGATTGCACAAGCGGCGCGTGATCTGGGCTTTGCCACCGTGTGTGAGTCACGCCCGACCTTGGCCCATGTTCTTGCCTCGATAGAATCATTGGCATGACCCATGTCAATCCAACAGATGCCAACAGCGTGACCATGCCCCCGGAACCGGCAGCGGCCGAGGCTGCGCCGCAGCCCGCCAGCCCCGCCCAAGCCGCTGCGGCGCCAAGCCGCAACCCTCTGCTGTGGCTGGGTGCCTTGCTGGTGATTTGTGTGCTGGCGACGGTGCTGCTGTGGCAGAAGGTCAGCAACATCCAAGAGCAACTGGCGATGCAAAGCGCCGATGCTCAGGACAAGTCGCAAGAGGCGCAGGCCCTGTCCAAACAGGCTTTGGCCATGGCACAGGAGACCGTGACCCGGGTCGCGGTGCTCGATGCGCGCCTGAGTGAGGTGGCCCTGCAGCGCAGCCAGCTCGATGAACTGATGCAGAGCCTGTCGCGCTCGCGTGACGAAAACCTGGTGGTGGATATCGAGGCGGCCCTGCGTCTGGCGCAGCAGCAGGCGGAGTTGACCGGCACGGTCGAGCCGCTGCTGGCGGCGCTCAAAAGTGCCGATCAGCGGGTGGCACGTGCCGCCCAGCCGCGCCTGGCACTGCTGCAGCGTGCGCTGGCGCGTGACATCGAACGTGTGAAGTCGGCGGCGGTGAGTGACACCCCGAGCATGCTGGTCAAGCTCGACGATCTGGTGCGTCTGGCCGACGAGCTGCCGCTGGCCAATGCGGTGATGCCTTTGCACAAGATGGCCGACAAGCCGCAGGCGGCGGCCTCCAAACCACTGGACCAGTGGCAACAGGTCTTGCAGCAGGTGCTGGGCGAGGCACGCAACCTGGTGCGGGTGAGCCGCATCGAAGCCCCCGAAGCCGCCCTGTTGTCGCCGGAACAGTCGTTTTTTGTGCGCGAGAACCTCAAGCTCAAGCTGCTCAACGCCCGCCTGGGCCTGTTGTCGCGCCAGGTCGATGCTGCCCGCGCCGATCTGGAGGTGGCGCAGGACAGCCTGAGCAAGTATTTTGATGAACGTGCGCGCAGCACCCGCGTGGCGGTCACCCTGTTGCAGCAGGTGCAGTTGCAGATGCGCCAGCTCAAGATTCCCCGCGTGGACGACACCCTGGCGGTGTTGGCCACAGCGGCAGCGGGGCGCTAAGCCATGCGGCTCACCTTGTGGTTCCTGGGGCTGTTTGGGGTGGCGGTGGCGCTGGCGCTGTTTGCCAGCACCAACCCCGGCACCATCACCGTGTTCTGGCCACCGCACCGGGTGGATGTGTCGCTGAATCTGGCGATTCTGACCCTGCTGCTGGTGTTTGGTCTGCTGCATGTGGCGCTCAAGGCGCTGTCGGCGCTCTTTGCCATGCCGGGGCAAGCCCGTTCCTGGCGGCTGCGTTATCAGGAGCGCATCATGCATTCGGCCTTGCTCGATGCCTTGTCGCATCTGGTGGCCGGGCGTTTTATCCGCGCCCGCAAGGCTGCCGAGCTGGTGCTGGCGCGCGAAGCGGTCATGACACGCAGTGGTGAACTGTGGCCCGATGCACCCCGGCTGCGGGTCATGGCGCATTTGCTGGCGGCCGAAAGCTCCCAGGCACTGCAAGACAAAGCGGCGCGCGAGATGCATTTTCAGCAGGCGCTGGCCCAGTCGGCCAGTGCCGAAGCGAGTGGCACCCGCGATGGCCTGCAGCTGCGCGCACTGCGCTGGTCGCTGGAAGAGCGAGACCCCGCCGCCGCGTTGGACTGGCTGGCACAGCTGCCCGCTGGTGTGGCGCGCCGCACGGTGGCGTTGCGTTTGCGGCTGAAGGTGGCGCGCCTGGCCGGGCAGAACGACCTGGCGTTGGAAACCGCGCGTCTGCTGGTGAAACACAAGGCGTTTTCTGGCAATGCGGCGCTGAGCCTGCAGCGGGCGCTGGCGCTGGAGTACATCCAGACCACCCAGGAGCCCGAGCAGCTTGCGGCGGTCTGGGCGCAGCTGGACCCGCTGGAGCAGAACGTGCCCGAGGTGGCCTTGTCGGCAGCCGGACGCCTGCTTCGGATGGGTGGTGCGGTGGACCAGGCATTTGCCTGGTTGCTACCGGTTTGGGATCGTATGACCCAATCACAACAAGGGCTGGAGCCTGATCAGAAGGTTTTCCTGATCCGGGTGATGGAAAACGGCTTTTCTGCCGCTGGGGAAGACATCGACAAACAGTGGTTGTCACGCATCGAACAAGCCCAGCTGGCCGCACCCGGGGATGCCGACCTGCAGTACTTGGCCGGTGTAGCCTGCCTGCACCTGCAGCTCTGGGGCAAAGCGCAGCAGCTGATCCGTCAGGCCCTGCCTCGGCTCAACGATGCCGGTTTGTTGACCCGCGCCTGGCAGGTTCAGGCCGAACTGGCGCAACGCCAGGGTGACGAGGCGCAGGCGTTGCTGGCTTGGCGTAATGCGGCCCAGGTCACCTTGCGCCGCAAGATCTGAGCCCCTGAGGGTCCGTCAGGCCCGTTAAACGTGTGCGGCAACGCATTTGCGTGACTTGAACGGCGTTCGAGTCTATGATTTGTTCATGAGTACATTCATCGAACACATTGTCAAGCTGACCAGTCACCGTGACCGTGATCTCCTGGAGCTCACGCTGTCCAAAGCGCTGATTGATCTGTTGCCCCTGGAACGCATCGTCATCGCCCGTGTGGTGCGCGAGGAGGGTGTCAGCCGCTGGCTCGACGTGGCCCGACTCGACGCCAAGGGTGGCGGCCGTGTGATTGACCCACAACGGGTCGATTTCCAGACCCTGATCAAGCTCGAAGACGCCTCTGACCGGTTACGTTGCCTGGAAACCCGTGAGCGGGTCGAGGTGGCTTGGGCCGGGCCGGAAGGTCCGCGCATCACGCTGCTGCCTTTGTTCTCGGATTCACGGCAAGAAGATGCCGGTGTGCTGGAGTTGCATTCGGACGCGGCCCTGGACGCAGACAGTCTGGCCCTGGTGGATGCCCTGCGCCAGATTTACCGCAACATGTACAGCCTGCTGGAATACAGTGACCGCGACCCGCTGACCGGGCTGCTCAACCGCAAATCGCTGGACGACGCGTTTTACAGCGCGGTTCTCGAAGATCTGGACGGCATCACACCGGGCATGGACAACGCGGGTGAGCAGGAGCGCCGTCACCGTGTGCCCGCCAACTACTGGCTCGGTTCGGTGTCAATCGACAACTATGGCCTGATCAGCGACAAACACGGTTATGCAGCGATGCAAGACGTGTTGCAACAGGTCGCGCGTGTGATGAGCAGCACCTTCAGAACCTATGACCGGCTCTACCACTTTGGTGGTGACAGTTATGGGGTGTTGTTGCATTGCCCCGACGAGGCCCTGGTGCTGGCGGCGTTTGAGCGGCTGCGTGCCAGTGTGGAAAAAACCCGTTTTCCGCTGGTGGGCCGTGTCACCGTGAGCAGTGGCTTCACCACCGTGCGGGCCGACGATTCACCCGCGAGTGCGCTTGAGAACACCGCGCGTGCGGTGGACTTTGCACGCCGTGGTGGTGGCAACAAAGCCTGCAGCCATCTGGGTCTGGTGCGGCGTGGGTTTTTTGGGCCTGTGCCGGTTCTGACAGAGGATGCGACGGCCGCTTGAGCGCCAACACGCAACAAAAAAGGGCACCTCAGGTGCCCTTTTTTTATAGCAAACATCCCTTTCGGGATGTGGGTTTAGAGCGTTTCTGACTGCTCAAATGGCAGGGTCGTGTTGCGCAGGTCACGCCGGGTTTCCACCAGCACCAGCGGGCGCTCGTCCATCACCACGGGGGCCGGACGTTCACGCACCACCCGCACGGGTTCGGGCTGGGCAGCAATGGCGGCCTGGGCGGCAGCCACTTTCTCGGCGTCGGAAGCGACCCAGCTCAAACCACTGTTCTGCGCCAACTGTGCCAGTTCTTCGAGCGGCAAGCTGTAAGGCACCACCTTGGGCATGCCAGTACTCGCAGCAGCGCTGGTCGCTGGCACGGGTGCGGCAGCAACCGGCTTCGGCAACACCGGCGCTGGGGTCGCCACTGGCTGAGGTGCCACGGCTACTGTGGGTGCCAACACTTCGGCGACAGCGGCTACGGCGACTGGCTCGGTTGCCACGGGGGCTGCTGCGGCCACAGCGGGTGCACTGGTCACGGCTGGTGTGTTGAAGTACGACTTGCGAGGTGCATCTTGCACCTCGGTTTCAGACTCCGTGGTTACGGGCTGTACGTTTGGCGCGTCGTTGCCCTCAGCGTTGTCAGCTGCTGGGCGCTCAGCGCGTTCACCACGTGGTTTGCGTTCACGGCCATAACGGTCACGTGAGCGTTTTTCCCGGGGTGCAGACTCGCCCCGGTCGGCCTGGTCCACCATCGGCTGGTTGTCATCCGTGTTGTTGGGCTCGTTGTCCACATTCACCGGGCTGCTGGATTCGGCCTGGTCGGTCATTGGCCGACCGTCCGCTTCAGTGCGTGGGCCACGCGGTGGACGACGGTCACTGCGCTGGTTGCGGCCATTGCGCTCCTGGCGTGGTTCGTTGCGGTTGGCTTCACCGCCCTCGGTGTTCATCTGGGCGGTGACGTCCAAACGGCCTGCCTCGGGGGCGAGGGCATTGACCTGGCTGTCCGGGCGCTCGTTGCGTGGGCCGCGCTCGTTGCGCTCACCCCGTTCCCGTTCCGGGCGTTCACCGCGCTCGGGGCGGTTACCACGTTCATTGCGGTTGCCACGGTTGTCCTGGCGGCCATCGGCACGGCCTTCCGGGCGAGCTTCGGTTCGGCCTTCTGCGCTGGGGCGGCCATTGCGTCCCTCTCCACGCGGACCCCGTCCACCTTCAGGGCGGTCACCGCGGGCTTCGTTGCGACGGTTACCGTCGCGGCCCGAGCGGCCACCGGCTTGTGGACCCCGACCGTCTGTTTTGTCGTTGGCAGGGGCTGCAGCTGCCTTGGGCGCAGGGGTGGTCACTGGTGCCGGGGCAAACAGGTTTTTGATCCAGCCAAAGAAGCCTTTTTCCACCACGACCGGTGCGGCGACCGGGGTTTTAGGGGGCTGTTGTGCCGCAGCGGGTGCCGGGCTGACCGGTGCCGGTTTGGGCGGTGCCACCGGTGCGGGCGCATCGGGCAACACACCTTTGATGATCGGGGTTTGCCGGTTGGTGGGCTCTTGGGCGCGGCGTGTCACAGCGGTGGCGTCTTCGACTTCTTCGGCCATCGAGTAGCTGGCGGTGATGTTGTCCAGGCGTGGGTCGTCGTGCTTCAGGCGTTCCAACTTGTAGTTGGGCGTTTCCATTGACTTGTTGGGCACCATCAGCACGTTGATGCGCTGTTTGAGCTCGATCTTGGCGATTTCGCCGCGTTTTTCGTTCAAGAGGAAAGATGCCACTTCGACGGGCACTTGGCACAGCACCGAGGCGGTGTTGTCCTTCAAGGACTCTTCCTGGATGATGCGCAGAATCTGCAGCGCCGAGCTTTCGGTGTCGCGGATGTGGCCGGAGCCGCCGCAGCGCGGGCAGGGGATGGAGGCGCCTTCACTGAGGGCCGGGCGCAGGCGCTGGCGGCTCATTTCCATCAGACCAAACTTGCTGATGGAGGCAAACTGCACCCGTGCACGGTCTTGGCGCAGCGCGTCGCGCAGGCGGTTTTCGACCTCGCGGCGGTTGCGGCTTTCTTCCATGTCGATGAAGTCGATCACGATCAGGCCACCCAAGTCACGCAGCCGTGCCTGGCGTGCCACTTCGTCAGCGGCTTCGAGGTTGGTGCGGGTCGCGGTTTCTTCGATGTCGCCACCCTTGATGGCGCGTGCCGAGTTCACGTCCACCGACACCAGCGCTTCGGTATGGTCGATCACGATGGCGCCGCCAGACGGCAGGGTCACGGTGCGGGCGTAGGCGGTTTCGATCTGGTGTTCGATCTGGAAGCGGCTGAACAGCGGCGCGTCGTCGCGGTAACGTTTGACGCGGGCAGCGTGTTCCGGCATCACATGCGCCATGAACTGCTGGGCCTGTTCATACACGTCGTCGGTGTCGATCAGGATGTCGCCGATGTCGTTGTTGAAGTAGTCGCGGATGGCGCGGATCACCAAAGACGATTCCTGATAGATCAGGAACGCGCCCTTACCACCCTTGGCGGCGCCGTCAATGGCGGTCCAGAGTTTGAGCAGGTAGTTCAAGTCCCACTGCAGCTCAGGCGCACTGCGGCCGATGCCAGCGGTGCGGGCAATGATGCTCATGCCGTTGGGGTATTCGAGCTGGTCCAGTGCTTCTTTGAGTTCGGCGCGGTCTTCACCCTCGATGCGGCGGCTGACACCACCCCCACGTGGGTTGTTGGGCATCAGTACCACATAACGGCCAGCGAGTGACACGAAGGTGGTCAGCGCCGCGCCTTTGTTGCCGCGTTCTTCTTTTTCGACCTGGATCAGCAGTTCCTGGCCTTCGCGGATCACATCCTGGATGCGCGCTTGGCTGACCGAGACGTTTTGCTGGAAGTAGGTTTTGGAGATTTCCTTGAACGGCAAGAAGCCGTGGCGTTCTTCACCGTAGTCGACAAAGCAGGCTTCCAGAGAAGGCTCGACGCGGGTGACCACCGCTTTGTAAATGTTGCCCTTGCGCTGTTCGCGCCCTTCAATTTCGATTTCGTAGTCGAGCAGTTTTTGCCCGTCCACCACGGCCAGGCGGCGTTCTTCCGCTTGGGTGGCGTTGATCAGCATCCGTTTCATGGGTAGCGTTCCTTCAATTCAAATATCAATACACAAGCTCATGCCGAGCTTTTGATACACAAACTGACGCTTTGAAATGCGGAGGAAACTGCCGTAGACCCTCAACTCACTGGGTGAGCGGGGGCGGGGGCGCGTGGAGAGGAGTCATTGGGTTTGTGGGGATTTTTGCTATCTGTTTGATAGCTTTGTGCGCCGATTTGACGGGCGCTGGTGCCAGACGTGCGCCAACAAACAGCACGTTCACGCGCCGCAGGCAAAAACACATCAAGGACATCAACACAAACATATCACTTCATTCCGCTCACAGTCAAAGACTGTGAGTTTTTGGTTATTCCGTATCAGGATTTCAAGGCGTCGTTTTAACCCTTCAGCACGGCTGCCACACGGGACATGGGGTCACCTGTTTGCAGCCTGGATGTCAGGCGGTACCGACTTTTCTGGCGAGGCAGGAGGTGTGTGAACTAAACTTCACCATCCAACGAATTAACTTTCTGTTAAATCAACCACTTACAGCACATCGCCAGTGAAAGTCATTATAGGGGGCAAACCTGCTCCGCCCGCCCCCAAAGTAGAAACCCTTTGTATCGACGAAGATGCATCGGGCCAACGGGTCGACAACTTCCTGATCCGCCATCTCAAGGGCGTGCCCAAGACCCACATCTACCGCCTGATCCGCAGTGGTGAGGTGCGGGTCAACAAAGGCCGGGTCGGTGCCGATACCCGGCTACAGACCGGCGATCTGCTGCGGGTGCCGCCTGTACGGATCTCCGAACGGGTGGCTGAAAAAGAACAGGCCATGGCTGAGCATGTGGCGCATGGTGCACCGGCGCGCGATTTTCCAGTGCTGCTTGAAGACGATCACCTGATCGCCATCAACAAACCCGCCGGTGTGGCGGTACATGGCGGCTCCGGGGTGAGTTTTGGGGTGATCGAGCAGTTGCGCATGGCTCGCCCGCAGGCCAAATTCCTGGAGCTGGTGCACCGGCTAGACCGCGAAACCAGCGGCATCTTGCTGGTGGCCAAAAAACGCAGCGCCCTCAAACAGCTGCAAGACCAGTTCCGCACGCGCCAGACCGGCAAGACCTACCTGGCTATGGTGCGTGGTCAGTGGCCCGCCAAGTTGAAGGTGCTGGACAAACCCTTGCACAAATACCTGCTCGACGGCAACGAGGCGCAAGCGGGTGAGCGACGTGTCAAAGTGGTGTCGCGCGATGACCCGGACGGTATGCCCTCTGTCACGCTGGTGAAAATACGTGCGAGCAGCGCCGACTATTCACTGCTCGAAGTGACGATCAAGACCGGACGCACCCACCAGATCCGGGTGCATCTGGCCAGCGAAGGTTTCCCGATCCTGGGTGATGACAAATACGGCGACTTTGACCACAACAAGCTGTTGGCCCGCGCCAGTGCACAACACCAGCTCAAACGCATGTTTTTACACGCCTGGCGTTTGCAGTTACATCATCCCGCCAGCGGTGAACCGATCGAATTGCTGGCAGACTTGCCCCCCGAACTCGCCCATTTTTCCGCCGCTGTACTGGCGCCGCGCCCTGATTGACCCCTCATGACCCCACGCAACTTTGATCTGATCGCCTTCGACTGGGATGGCACCCTGTTTGACTCCACCGCCATCATTGCCCGCTGCATCCAGGCGGCGGTGCGTGATGTGGGGGGCAAGGAGCCGACGTATGAAGAAGCTTCGTACGTGATTGGCATGGGCCTGATGCAGGCGCTGGCGCACGCTGCGCCCGATGTGCCCGAGGCGCTTTACCCCAAGCTGGGAGACCGCTACCGCCACCATTACTTTGCCATCCAGCATGAAATCAGTCTGTTTGAAGGGGTGTTGCCGCTGCTGGCCGAGCTCAAGGCGCGCGGCCACCTGCTGGTGGTGGCTACAGGCAAAAGCCGCCGAGGTCTGGACGAGGCCCTGGGCAGCGCTGACCTGGCGGGGGTGTTTGATGCCTCACGCACCGCCGACCAGACGGCAGGTAAGCCCGACCCCCTGATGCTCAACGAACTGATGGCGGAATTTGATGTGCCCCCCGAGCGCACCCTGATGGTGGGCGACACCACACACGACTTACAAATGGCGCTCAACGCCGGTTGCCCGAGTCTGGCGGTGAGTTATGGTGCGCATGACCATGCGGTGTTTGGCGCACTCAAGCCTTTACATGTTGCCCACAGCGTGCCCCAGATGCGTGACTGGCTGTTGGCCCATGGCTGAGATGGCGCGTGCCTTGATTGCATGAGCCCGATGTCTGAGTCGGTGTTTTTGTGCCCATCGTCCGATCTTGTGGACAGCGGTGAGGCGGTGCCGTTTGAGGTGCGTTATTACTCGGAAAGCGTCGCGGCATTTGCCGTGCGTTACGCTGGCACGGTTTACGCTTACATAAACCGTTGTACCCATGTGCCGATGGAGATGGATTACCAGCCCAACCAGTTTTTTGACAGCACCGGCCACTGGCTGATGTGTGCCACCCACGGGGCCATGTATTCGCCCCAGACCGGCCAGTGCCTGATGGGCCGTTGCCGTGGTGGCCTGGTCAAAATTGCGGTCAGCGAAGAAGCGGGCATGGTGCACTGGCATACTTCCGACAAACTACAACGCAAGCAAGCTTTATGACAGAACCCCTTGATACGGACAAGCCAGGTGCCTCGCCCGTGCCGGAATATACGCCAAATGCGGCCCAAGCCCATATAGATAAAGGGCTAGGTGCTACACAAAACAAAGTGTCTGGCGAGCCCGCTGCCCTTGGCTGGGAGCGGGCCACGCTGGAGAAGCTGGCGTTTGCGTCGCTGCACGAGCAACGCTTGGCACGGCGTTGGCGCAATTTTGTGCGTCTGGCCTGGCTGGTGTTTCTGATCGCTGTGGCCTGGTTCGGGTTTGACCAAAGCAACACCACCAAAAATGTGACCACCCCCCACACCGCCGTGGTGGACATCAAGGGTGAAATTGCCTCAGGCAATGAGGCCAGCGCTGAGCTGATCCTGTCGTCGGTGCGCGCCGCTTTTGAGGATGCCGGGGCGCAGGCGGTGGTGCTTTTGATCAACTCCCCGGGTGGTAGCCCGGTGCAGGCAGGCATCGTGAACGATGAAATCCGCCGTCTCAAGGTCTTGCACAACAAGCCCGTGTACGCGGTGGTGGAGGAGTCTTGTGCCTCGGCGGCGTATTACATCGCGGTGGCGGCGGACAAGATCTACGTGGACAAGGCCAGCATCGTTGGCAGCATTGGTGTGCTGATGGACGGTTTTGGTTTCACCGGCCTGATGGAGAAGCTCGGTGTGGAGCGGCGCCTGATGACGGCGGGGGAGAACAAAGGTTTTCTGGACCCGTTCAGCCCGCAGACCGAGCGCCAGCGCGAATACGCCCAGGCCATGCTCAACCAGATCCACCAGCAGTTCATCACCGCCGTCAAAACCGGGCGCGGCACCCGGCTCAAGGAAGACGCCGACACCTTCAGCGGCCTGTTCTGGAGCGGCCAGCAAGCCATCGAGCTGGGTCTGGCTGACCAGCTGGGCAGCATTGACTATGTGGCGCGTGAGGTGGTGAAGGCTGAGGAGATCATCGACTACACCCGCCGTGACAACGTCGCCGAGCGCCTGGTCAAGCGCTTTGGCGCGGCGCTGGGTGCTGCGGTGGTGCAGGCCACCCAGTCCTCGGCTGTGCTGCGTTAATCCTCGTTGTCGCTGAGCTGGCGGCAGCGGGACTTGCCCGCTTGCGCTGGTTGGCGCTGGTTAACGACCAATCGCAAACACTGCCGGTGTGCTGTTGTTGAGCGGGCTGCTTTTCTTCTTCCAGCCTTTGATGCTGTCACTCACCAGTTGGGCACGTGGCAAAGTCAGCCCAGACCCAATTGCCAGGCGGGTGTTGTGCTGCAAAGTTTGCAGCAAGGACTGCAGCATGGCTTGGTTGCGGTAGGGGGTCTCGATGAACAGCTGGGTCTGCCCGCTGCGCAAGGCCAGGGCTTCAAGTTCACGGATGCGTGTGGCGCGCTGGGACGGATCCTGCGGCAAATAACCCACAAATGCAAAACTCTGGCCGTTGAGCCCGCTGGCTGCCAGGGCCAGCAGCAGCGACACCGGCCCGACCAGTGGCACCACCGCGATGCCGAGGTCGTGCGCGGCACGTACCACAGACGAGCCCGGATCTGCCACGGCGGGCATACCGGCCTCACTGATCAGACCCACAGCGTGGCCATCCAGCGCGGGCTGTAACAGGCCGCGTGCGTCGAAATTGCCGTGGTGGTCACCTTTTTTGTGCACCTCACGCGGCAGCTCCACCAGTTGCATGTCCTGGATGCTGCAGCACAGCGGCGTGATCTCGTGGATGCGTTTGAGGTAGGCGCGCGCCGATTTGGCGTTTTCACACACCCAGTGGCGCAGGCTGGCCGCTGTTTGCAGGGTGCCCAGCGGCAGGCTGGCTTGTAAATCGGTGCTGTCGTCACAGCCAAAGTCGAGCGGTGCGGGCACCAGATACAAGGAGCCAGGGGTGTTGCTTGTGCTCATGCTCACACCACCTGGATGCCGGCAGCTTCGATCAGCTGGCAGGTGCGAATCAGCGGTAGGCCAATCAGTGCGGTCGGGTCGTCGTTGTCGATGCGTTCCAGCAAGGCAATGCCCAAGCCCTCGCTTTTGGCGCTGCCAGCACAGTCGTAGGGGGTTTCCGCCAGCAAATAGGCTTCAATCTGTGCGTCCGTCAGCGCGCGAAAGCGCACCTTGACCTGTGCCAGTTCGGTTTGGGCAAAGCCTGTTTCCAGGCAGACCACCGCCACGGCAGTCTGAAACACCACGGTCTTGCCGCGCATGGTCTGCAGTTGGGCGACAGCGCGCACGTGGTTGCCGGGTTTGCCCAGCGCTTGACCAGCCAGGTCGGCCACCTGGTCGGAGCCGATCACCACCGCCGTTGGGTGGTCTTGTGCAACAGATTGCGCCTTGGTCAGCGCCAGGCGGCAGGCGATGTCAGGCGGGGTCTCGCCGGGCAGCGGGGTTTCATCGACCTGAGAGGCAATCACGCTGAACGGCAGGCGCAAACGTTCGAGCAACTGGCGGCGGTAGACCGAGGTGGAGGCAAGGATGAGGGGGCGTGGGGGTAAAGAACTCATGCGGCGATTCTCTTACACTGCCTCCCATGATGGAACACAAGCACCCCCCCAAATTTGACGTCCGGCACGCCGCAGCCTCCCAACTGCTCATGGAAGGCCATGACGTGTTATCAAGTTATGAGCGCCTGATGCAGGAAACACAAGGGCTAGCAGGCGAAAATGCCCTGCATTGGACGGCGCAGGTCGAGGTGCGCCCCGATCCTGCCGGGCAGCCGACCAACTGTCTGCACCTGACGGTGGCCACCGCGATGCCCCAGATTTGTCAGCGTTGCCTGGGCCCGGTGGATGTGGCGTTGCAGGTGAATCGTGAGTTCCGTTTTGTCGAGAGCGAGGCCGTGGCCGAGCAGCAGGACGACGAGAGTGAAGAAGACCTGCTCGTGATCAGCCGTGAGTTTGACCTGGCAACGCTGGTGGAAGACGAGGTGCTGATGGCTTTGCCCTTGGTGCCGCGCCACGAGACCTGCCCGGTCAACGTCAAGATGCTCGCGGTGGATGACGACTTTGAGGTACCCGTTGAGAAGCCCAACCCGTTTGCGGTGCTGGCACAGCTCAAAGGCAAGGCATAAACACTGGGCTAGCCGAACGGTTTGTGATCGGTTATACTCTACAGCTTTTGCGCAGATGAACTGCGTGTATCTCAATAACCCGAAGTTGCCTTTTTTGAGGGCGGCTTACAGTCTTTAGGAGCGGAACATGGCCGTCCAACAAAACAAGAAGTCACCTTCCAAGCGCGGTATGCACCGTTCACACAACGCCCTCGTGGTGCCCGGCATTGCTGTCGAGTCCACCACTGGCGAAATTCACCTGCGTCACCACATCAGCCCCACCGGTTTTTACCGTGGTCGCAAGGTGCTCAAGACCAAGTCTGAAGCCTAAACCCGATTCAAACGCATCCAGGCCCGAGGCTACCTTTGTGTGTAGCCTCGGGCCTTTGCATTTGTGATTTGGTTTTGCGACTTATTTTTCGCTGTTTTTTGAAGTTTGCTGGTGTTAGCTATCCATGATCACTATTGCTGTTGACTGCATGGGGGGTGACCACGGCCCCCGTGTCACTTTGCCCGCCTGTAGCCGTTTTCTGGATACGCATCCTGATGCGGCCTTGATCATGGTGGGTTTGTCTGAGAGTATGCGTGGCTACAGCCATCCGCGTGCCACCGTGGTGCTGGCCAGCGAGGTGGTCACCATGGACGACCCGTTGGAAGTGGCGCTGCGCCGCAAAAAAGACTCGTCCATGCGGGTGGCGATCACTCAGGTGAAAGACGGCGCTGCACAGGCGGTGGTATCGGCGGGCAATACCGGCGCCTTGATGGCGATCTCGCGTTATGTTCTGAAAACCCTGGATGGCATTGATCGACCGGCCATTGCCGGTCAGATTCCCAATGCCAAGGGCTTGGGTACCACGGTGCTGGACATGGGGGCCAATGTGGATTGCACCGCTGAGCACTTGGTGCAGTTTGCGGTGATGGGTTCGGCCCTGGTGTCGGTGCTCAGTGGCAACGAAAACCCGACTGTGGGTTTGCTCAATATTGGTGAGGAAGCCATCAAGGGCAACGAAGTCATCAAAAAAACCGGGGAATTGCTGCGCACCGCCTCCCAGACCGGTGACCTCAATTTCTATGGCAATGTCGAAGGCAATGATATTTTCAAGGGCACGGCCGACATTGTGGTGTGTGACGGTTTTGTGGGCAATGTGGCCCTCAAGGCCAGCGAAGGCCTGGCTGGGATGATTGTGGACTTTTTGCGCAAAGAGTTTTCTCGCAATATCTTCACAAAAGCAGCGGCGTTGATTGCTTATCCGGTGATATCGGCGCTTAAAAAGCGCATGGACCATCGTCGTTACAACGGCGGCGCCTTGTTGGGTTTGCGTGGCCTGGTGTTCAAGAGCCATGGTTCAGCCGACGATCTGGCGTTTGGTTATGCCCTGACGCGGGCGTATGATGCGGCCCGCAACGATTTGTTGGAACGGGTCCGGGTGCGCATTGCGCACGCTGCACCTCTGTTGGCGCCAGTTGAAACACGTTTACCGACTGAAGCCGCTGTCTTGGTTTGATTTATGAACACTTACGCACGTATTACCGGCACCGGCAGTTATCTGCCACCGAATCGCCTGACCAATGCCGACCTGGTCGCGCAATTGGCCACACAGGGAATCGAATCCAGTGATGAGTGGATTGTCGAGCGCACCGGCATCCGTGCCCGACACTTTGTTGACCCTGAGATGAGCTGCAGCGACATGGCCTTGTTGGCCTGTCAGCGAGCGCTTGAGGCGGCAGGCCGTCAGGCGCAAGACATCGACCTGATCATCGTGGCGACCTCAACGCCGGACATGGTGTTTCCGTCGACCGCGACCATCCTGCAGGGCAAACTGGGTGCCCACGGTGGCGCCGCGTTTGATGTGCAGGCGGTGTGCAGTGGTTTTATTTATGCGATGACGGTGGCGGACGCTTTGATCAAGTCGGGCACGGCGACCAAGGCGTTGGTGGTGGGTTCCGAAATATTTTCTCGGATTCTGGATTTCAAGGACCGCACCACCTGTGTCTTGTTTGGCGACGGCGCCGGTGCGGTGGTGTTGGAGGCCTCCAACGAGGAGGGCATTCTGGCCACCGATATCCATGCTGACGGCAAATACACCGACATTTTGTGTGTGCCAGGGCATGTCTCGGGTGGGCAAATACAGGGCTTGCCCTTGTTGCGCATGGATGGCCAGGCGGTTTTTAAACTGGCTGTGAGTGTGTTGGATCAGACCGCCCGCGCGGTGCTGGCCAAGGCTGGCAAGACCGAGGTCGACATTGACTGGTTGGTGCCACACCAGGCCAATATCCGCATCATGCAGAGCACTGCACGCAAGCTCAAATTGTCGCTGGACAAGGTGGTGGTCACGGTGGACCAGCATGGCAACACCTCGGCCGCATCGATCCCGCTGGCACTCGATACCGCCGTGCGCGCGGGGCAGATCAAGCCCGGTCAGACGGTACTGCTCGAAGGGGTGGGCGGTGGCTTCACCTGGGGTTCGGTGCTTTTAAAGTTGTAGCTATCGGTCCTTATTCAATAAGGGCTTAAGGCAGATTTGTCATATATCTCTGAAACTTTTCCGTGACATTTATGAAACCATTTGCTTTTGTATTTCCGGGTCAGGGTTCGCAGTCGGTCGGCATGCTGGACGGCTGGGCTGATCATCCGCAGGTGCGGGTTGCCGTGGCCGAGGCCTCGGACGCCCTGCATGAAGATGTTGGCCAGTTGATCAAGGAAGGCCCCAAGGAGGCGCTGGCGCTCACCACCAACACCCAGCCGGTGATGCTGGTGGCGGGTGTGGCTGCCTACCGCGTCTGGATGGCGGAAGTGGGCGTGGCGCCTGCTGCAGTGGCTGGGCATTCACTCGGCGAGTATTCGGCGTTGGTGGCTTCGGGGGTGCTGACGCTGTCCCAGGCTGCACCGCTGGTACGTTTTCGGGCCCAGGCGATGCAGGAAGCGGTGCCGGTAGGGGTGGGCGCCATGGCTGCCATTCTGGGTATGGATGCTTCCAAAGTGATCGCTATCTGTGCAGAGGTGACGGGGTCTTTTGGCCAGAATGCCACAGAAGTTGTGGAGGCTGTCAATTTCAACGACCCGGGCCAGACCGTGATTGCTGGTTCCAAGGCCGCGGTGGACCAGGCCTGTGTGGTGCTCAAGGCCCAGGGTGCCAAGCGTGCCTTGCCCCTGCCGGTGTCGGCGCCTTTCCACTCCAGCCTGATGCAGCCAGCGGCGTTGAAACTCAAGGACCAACTCGACACCGTTGCATTTGCGGCGCCGCAAATCCCGGTCATCAACAACATCGACGTGGCAGTGGAGTCCGACCCACAACGTATCCGCGATGCACTGGTGCGTCAGGCGTTTGGCCCGGTGCGCTGGGTCGAAGTGGTGCAGGCCCTGCAAGCCCGTGGTTTGTCCACCTTGGTCGAATGTGGTCCCGGCAAGGTTTTGGCTGGTATGGCCAAACGTATTGCGCCCGACCTGTCGGGTCTGGCGTTGTTCGATGTCGCCTCGCTGGCGGACGTCAAAACAAGTCTTTTGGAAGCCTGAATTCATGAGTGAACCCACATTTCAAGGCCAGGTGGCCCTGGTCACCGGCGCTTCGCGCGGCATTGGCGCGGCGATTGCGTTGCAACTGGCACACCAAGGCCTCAAGGTGATTGGCACCGCCACCACCGACGACGGCGCCGCCAAAATCAGCCAGGCCCTGGCTGCGTTTGACGGCTGTAGCGGCAAAACCCTCAATGTCAATGATGCGGCTGGTGTCGACGCCCTGATTGACGAAATCGTCAAGACCCACGGCGGCCTGCAGATTCTGGTCAACAACGCCGGCATCACCCGCGACAACCTGACCATGCGCATGAAAGACGAGGAATGGGATGCGGTGCTGGACACCAATCTCAAAGCGGTGTTCAGGATGAGCCGTGCTGTCATGCGCACCATGATGAAGCAGCGTTATGGCCGCATCATCAGCATCACCTCGGTGGTGGGGGCGTCCGGCAACCCGGGTCAGGCCAATTACGCGGCTGCCAAGGCGGGTGTGGCGGGCATGACGCGTGCACTGGCGCGTGAGTTGGGTTCGCGCAACATCACCGTCAACTGCATTGCCCCGGGGTTCATTGAAACCGACATGACCGCCGGTCTGCCCGAGGAGCAGCACAAAGCCTTGATGGGCCAGATCCCCTTGGGCCACCTGGGCAAACCAGCCGACATCGCCCATGCGGTGGCTTATCTGGCGTCTCCCCAGGCAGCGTATGTCACCGGCCAGGAATTGCATGTCAATGGTGGCATGTTCATGGCGTGATCGGTGTATAAACAGAAGCCATCCAGCCGACATATCCGTCCGGTTAAAATGACGGATCTTTTTACAACCCTTTGAGGGAACTCATGAGCGATATTGAAGCACGCGTTAAAAAAATCATTGCCGAACAACTCGGTGTGGAAGAGTCACAAGTGACCAATGAAAAAGCCTTTGTGGCTGATCTGGGTGCCGACTCGCTCGACACCGTGGAGTTGGTGATGGCGCTCGAAGACGAGTTCGGCATTGAAATCCCTGACGAAGATGCTGAAAAGATCACCACGGTGCAAAACGCTGTGGATTACGCCACAACGCACAAAAAAGCGTAATGAATCCAAGCGCGGCGCCCAAGGGTGCCGCTTCGCTGCAGGGGTGTTTGACACCACCGGGCAGCGTCACCATTTCACAGCCTGATGCCTGCGCAAGGCATCAGGCTTTTTACAGACGAACCACTGACTGCTTATTCTTATGTCCCGTCGTCGCGTAGTTGTCACCGGTCTCGGTTGTGTCAGTCCCGTTGGAAACACGGTCGACACCACTTGGGCGAATCTGCTGGCTGGTCAATCGGGCGTGGGCCTGATCACCAAGTTTGACGCTTCCACTTTCAGCTGCAAGATCGCAGCCGAAGTCAAAGGGTTTGACATTGAAGCCTACATGAGCGCCAAGGAAGCGCGCACCATGGACACCTTCATCCACTTTGGTATTGCCGCCGCCGAGCAAGCCGTCGCTGACGCGGGCCTGCCCCGGGGTGATGCCTTGAGTGAAGAACTCGCCACGCGCATTGGCTGCGTCATTGGTTCGGGCATTGGTGGTCTGCCGATGATCGAGAGCATGCACGCCGAGTACATGCAGCGCGGTGCGCGTCGTATCTCGCCGTTTTTTGTGCCTTCCACCATCGTCAACATGATCGCCGGTCATGTGTCGATCCGCTGCGGCTTCAAAGGCCCGAATCTGGCCATCGTGACAGCTTGCACCACCGGTTTGCACTGCATTGGTCAGGCCGGGCGCATGATCGAATACGGTGACGCCGATGTGGTGGTCGCCGGTGGTGCTGAGGCCACCATTTCCCCGTTGGGTGTGGGTGGTTTTGCCGCGATGCGTGCCCTGAGCACCCGCAACGATGACCCGGCCACCGCCTCGCGCCCCTGGGATCGTGACCGTGACGGTTTTGTGCTGGGCGAGGGTGCCGGTGTGATGGTGCTCGAAGAGTACGAACACGCCAAGGCCCGTGGCGCCAAGATTTACGCCGAACTCGCCGGTTTTGGTATGAGTGGGGATGCCGGTCACATGACCGCGCCCAACATGGACGGCCCACGTCGCGCCATGCTGATGGCCATGCAGAATGCCGGTGTCAACGCCGACCAGGTGAATTACGTCAATGCTCACGGCACCTCGACCCCGCTGGGTGACACCAACGAGTCCAACGCCATCAAGGCCGCCCTGGGTGATCACGCCAAGAAGGTGGTGGTCAATTCCACCAAGTCGATGACTGGCCATTTGTTGGGAGGCGCGGGTGGTCTGGAGTCGGTGGTGACCGTGCTGGCGCTGCACCACCAGAAGAGCCCGCCGACCATGAACATCTTCAACCAGGACCCAGACTGCGACCTGGACTACTGCGCCAACACGGCGCGTGACATGAAGATCGACGTGGCCATCAAGAACAATTTTGGTTTTGGTGGCACCAACGGCTCGTTGGTGTTCAAGCGCTCTGCTTGATCCCACTGACTGCGGGATTCGCCTCTTTCAGCCATTTTTTCTGATGCACAGCGCCCCAGCGGTCAGCTACCCGGTGGGGCGTTCGTCTTTCTACGGCGCTGTGCTGGCTGGGCTTTATGGCTTGGGTGCCTGCGTGCTGCTGGCCTGGGCGGTGAATACCGACACACCCAGGCTGGGGCATCTGCTGGGCGGCTTGCTCTGGTTGATCAGCGCGGTGCTGGCCCTGTGGTCCTGGCGGCACACGCCAAACGGCACACTCACCTGGGACGGCCAGCACTGGATCTGGGCGCTTGGGGATCTGTCGCGCCCCGTGACCCTGCGGGTGACACTGGACCTGCAGCATCTGATGCTGATGCAATTGCGCGCCCAGGACGCGCCCACGCAGTGGGTCTGTCTGGCGCGCTCGGCCGCACCTGCGCGCTGGCGAGCCTGTCGGCGTGCCGTGTTTGCGCGCCAGCCAGCACAGCCGACTGCTGATGCCGACTGGGTGGCACCATGACCGTCAACACACCGACGCCAGACACTGCCATGCCACGCGAGCCCGACAGCGATGCGGTGCTGGTTGAGCGCGCGCAGGCTGGTGACCAGCGGGCGTTTGAGTTGCTGGTCATCAAATACCAACGCCGAGTGGAGCGGCTGATTGGCCGCATGGTGCGTGATGTGGACCTGGTCGAAGACATTGCCCAGGAAACCTTCATCCGTGCTTACCGGGCCTTGCACCAGTTTCGTGGTGACGCCCAGTTCTACACCTGGCTCTATCGCATTGCGGTCAACACGGCCAAGAAATTTCTGCTCGAATTGAAGCGGGACCCCACCGTCTCGGACAGCGCGCTGGCGCCCAAAGACGATGAGGATGAAACTTTCCGGCCCAAAAACGAACCAAGCACAGACGAGACACCGGAGTCGGTGTTGGCGGCCAAGGAAATTGGCCAGGCGGTGAGCCAGGCGCTGGCCGAGTTGCCGGACGATTTGCGTCAGGCCATCAGTTTGCGAGAGATGGATGGTTTGACTTACGAAGACATTGCCCAACTGATGGCGTGTCCGATTGGCACCGTGCGTTCGCGGATTTTCCGGGCGCGTGAGGCCATTTCTGCCAAGGTGCGTCCGCTGCTTGAGCGGCAGACCGGTAAACGTTGGTAAGGGGTGTGAACATGAAGCAGTTGGAACGGTTTGAACAAAACAGGGGCGAGGTACCTCATGTCTGATCACACGCAACACAACAGCGAAAGGCTGTCCGCCCTGATGGATGGGGCGCTGGAGGGTGAAGATGTGGCGCGCGCGCTGGATGCATTCGCCAACGATGTCTCGGTGGATGACACCTGGGATACCTACCATCTCGTGGGTCAGGCGATGCGCGCCTCTGGCGAGCCTTTGCAAGCGCACGACCCGGCTTTTCTGGCGCGCTTGCGCTCGCGGCTGGTCGAAGAAACTCCTGAATCAGTAGCTGTCAGCCCTTTACCCATAAGGGCTGAAGGCCAAAAAGTCTTTAAAGAAGCGGCCAACGATCCCTGGTGGCGGCGTGTTGCCGGTTTGGCATCAGTGGCCGTCGTGGGGCTGCTGGCCTGGCAGGGACTGGTTTGGATGGGGCCGGGTCAACCAACCGAGGCGACGCTGGCGCAGCAATCTGCTGCACCAGCGACCCGGGGTATACCGCAGGCGCTGGTCAGTGCCGATGGTGGCTCGCCGCTCATGATCCGCGATCCGCAGCTCGACGCCTTGTTGGCTGCACATCGCCAGGTCGGCGGTGCCACCGCCTTGCAGATGCCTGCTGGTTTTCTGCGCAATGCCACCTTCAGCGAGGACAAACGTTGAGACCTTGGCGCGAGGCTGCTGTTGGCTTGCTGGTGGCGCTGACCCAGTTCGGGCTGGCCGCACAACCCGCAACGCCTGCACCACCGGCCGAGGCCCCTGGCGCGGACATCGAGCGCTGGCTGGTACGCCTGCATGAGGCGCCGCGCAACCGCACCTATGTCGGCACCTTTGTGGTCACCGCTGGCAGCGACATGTCGAGCGCACGCATCTGGCACGTTGGGGAGGGTGGGCGCCAGATGGAGCGTGTGGAGTCGCTCACCGGCACCGCGCGCACCACCTTTCGGCGCAACGATGAGGTAGTCACCTTTTTGCCCGCAAACCGCACCGTGGTGCATGAAACGCGCGAGGCGTTGGGCCTGTTTCCCAACCTGCTGAAAAAAGCCGATGCCTCGGTGTCCCGTTATTACCGGCTGCGCAGCGTCGGCCAGGGCCGGGTGGCCGGACTGGAGGCGGACATTGTGCAGCTGCTGCCGGTGGATGTGCTGCGTTTTGGTTACCAGATCTGGACCGAGCAAAAAACTGGCCTGATGCTCAAGTTGCAAACCCTGGACCCCAGTGGCAAGGTGCTGGAACAGGCGGCTTTTTCAGAGCTGCAGCTCGAGGCGCCGGTCAGCATGGCCAAGCTCAAGGCCTTGATGGACAACACCCAGGGTTACCAGGTGGTCAGCCCGCATCTGCGCAAAACCACGGCGCAAGAGGAGGGCTGGGAGCTTGGCTCTGCCGTTCCCGGTTTTGCGCCGATGCGTTGTTACCGGCGTGGTGAGGGGGCTGCTGCGCCTGGGCGCAGTGCCTTGCAATGTGTTTATTCCGACGGTCTGGCCTCGGTGTCCCTGTTTGTGGAGCCGTTTGAGTCCAACCGCCATGCGCGCATGTTGTTGGCCCATCCGCTGTCGCTGGGGGCCACCAGCCTGCGTGTGCGCCAGGTCGGGCCGTGGTGTATGACGGCGGTGGGCGAGGTGCCGACGCAGACCTTGGACCTCTTGATGCAAGCCTTTGAAAAAAAACGCTGAACCCCCAGATATGTTGTTTTGTTCTCAGAAAAGGTCAGACATGATGCACTTGAATTGGAAACGCTTGTATGCCTGTGTCCTCAGCGGCGCGTTGATGGCCACGGCCCTCACCGCCCTGGTGCCAACCACGTCAGCCTGGGCGCAGGCCGCCAGCCTGCCGGATTTTGCCGATCTGGTGGAGCGCACCAGTCCCTCGGTGGTGAACATCCGCACGCTGGAGAAAGTCAGCGCCGCCACAGACCAGGCGCCGCAGATGGACGAAGACATGCTTGAGTTTTTCCGTCGTTTTGGCATCCCGATTCCCAACATGCCGCGCCAGGCGCCCCCGCGCAACCAGCAGCAGCAACCGCGTGACGAAGAGCAGCCGCGTGGTGTGGGTTCGGGCTTTATCCTGACTGCCGACGGCATGATCATGACCAACGCCCATGTGGTCGAAGGCGCCGACGAGGTGGTCGTGACCCTGACCGACAAGCGTGAGTTCAAGGCCAAGATCATTGGTTCCGACAAACGCAGCGATGTGGCGGTGGTCAAGATCGAAGCCACCGGTCTGCCGGCCGTCAAGGTCGGTGACGTGGGGCGCTTGCGCGTGGGGGAATGGGTGGTGGCGATTGGCTCCCCCTTTGGTCTGGAAAACACCGTGACCGCGGGCATTGTGAGTGCCAAGCAGCGCGATACCGGTGACTACCTGCCCTTCATCCAGACCGATGTGGCCATCAACCCGGGCAACTCAGGCGGGCCACTGATCAACATGCGGGGCGAGGTGGTGGGCATCAACAGCCAGATTTATTCGCGCTCGGGTGGCTCGATGGGCATCTCGTTCTCGATCCCGATCGACGAGGCGGTGCGTGTCAGTGAACAGTTGCGCGCCACCGGCAAGGTGACACGGGGCCGCATTGGGGTGCAGATTGACCAGGTGTCCAAAGAGGTGGCCGAATCGATTGGTCTGGGCAAACCCCAGGGCGCCCTGGTGCGTGCGGTGGAAGCCGGTGCGCCAGCGGACAAGGCGGGTATCGAGGCCGGTGACATCATCATCAAGTTTGATGGCAAAGCGGTCGAGAAGTCCTCCGACTTGCCACGCATGGTGGGCAACACCAAGCCGGGCACCAAAAGCACACTCACGGTGTTCCGCCGGGGTGCCACCAAGGACATTGCGGTGACGATTGCCGAGATCGAGGCGGACAAACCCGCTGTCAAGGCCTCTTCCAAATCGGCCAAGCCGCCCAAAACCTCTGCGGCACAAAGCTTGGGGCTGGTGGTGTCCGATCTGAGCGACGCAGCCCGCAAGGAGCTCGGTGGCAAAGGGGGGGTGCGTGTTGAAAGTGCCACCGACGCTGCGGCACGTGCCGGTTTGCGTGAGGGCGACATCATTGTGGCGCTGGCCAATGTGACGGTGAGCAACATGCAGGAGTTTGAGTCGGTGTTGGCTAAGCTCGACAAAACCAAGCCGCTCAGTGTGTTGTTCCGCCGTGGTGAATGGTCGCAGTACACCGTGATCCGGCCACAGAAATGATGTGCACAGCCGGTGCACAAGCTTGGGATAAGCTGTGACCAAGCCCTGGCACCGGTCGCGCATCTGGCGCCGCCAGGCCACTTGCGGGTGGTGACGCGCTTTTTCCTTACAATACAGCCCCGGCTCTCTTTGAGGCCGTCAGAAGCTTGGACCAGGGCGCGTCGTTTATGACCGCGCCCTTTTTTCTGTTCCCACGGTTTTCACACACTTTGTCGGTTTGCCCGAATGAATCACATCAGAAACTTTTCGATCATTGCCCATATTGACCACGGCAAGTCAACGCTGGCTGATCGCCTGATCCAGCGCTGCGGTGGCCTGCAGGAGCGCGAGATGGAAGCCCAGGTGCTGGACTCGATGGACATCGAGAAAGAGCGCGGCATCACCATCAAGGCGCAGACCGCTGCCCTGCAGTACAAGGCCAAAGACGGCAAGACCTACAACCTGAACCTGATCGACACCCCCGGCCACGTGGACTTTTCCTACGAGGTGAGCCGTTCGCTGTCGGCCTGTGAAGGCGCCCTGCTGGTGGTCGATGCCAGCCAGGGGGTGGAGGCGCAAACCGTGGCCAACTGCTACACCGCGCTCGACCTCGGTGTGGAAGTGGTGCCGGTGCTCAACAAGATCGACTTACCCAATGCCGATCCGGACAACGCCCGCTCGGAAATTGAAGATGTGATTGGCATTGACGCTGCAGATGCAATCGTCTGCTCGGCCAAAACCGGTCTGGGCATCGACGACATCCTGGAGGCGGTGGTGGCGCGTGTGCCCGCACCCAAAGGTAATCCTGACGCCGCTTTGCGTGCCATGATCATCGACAGCTGGTTTGACAGTTATGTCGGTGTGGTGATGCTGGTGCGAGTGGTTGATGGCCGTCTGGCCAAGGGCGAGCGCATCAAGATGATGGCCACCGGCACCACCTACAACGCCGATAGCCTGGGTGTGTTCACCCCAGCCAACCAGCCCCGTGAGGCGCTCGAAGCCGGTGAGGTGGGTTACATCATTGCTGGTATTCGCGAGTTGCAAGCGGCTAAGGTGGGTGACACCATCACCCTGATCCGCCCTGGTACCGGTGGTGCGGCGGCGACTGCTGCCGAGCCTTTGCCCGGTTTCAAGGAAATCCAGCCCCAGGTGTTTGCTGGTCTGTACCCGACCGAAGCGAACCAGTACGAAGGCCTGCGCGATAGCCTGGAGAAACTCAAACTCAACGACGCGTCACTGCATTACGAACCCGAGGTGTCACAAGCACTCGGTTTTGGCTTCCGCTGCGGCTTTTTGGGTCTGTTGCACATGGAAATTGTGCAAGAGCGCCTGGAGCGTGAGTTTGACCAGGACCTGATCACCACCGCGCCCAGCGTGGTCTACCAGGTGGTGCAGGCCGATGGCACCGTCAAGATGGTGGAGAACCCGTCCAAGATGCCCGATCAGGGCCGCCTGGAGGAAATCCGCGAACCCATCGTCACCGTGCACCTGTACATGCCGCAGGAGTACGTGGGCCCGGTCATGACCCTGGCCAACCAGAAGCGTGGTGTGCAGATGAACATGGCCTACAAAGGCCGCCAGGTGGTCTTGACTTACGAAATGCCGCTCGGTGAGATCGTGATGGACTTCTTTGACAAGCTCAAGAGTGTCTCGCGCGGTTACGCGTCGATGGACTATGAGTTCAAGGAGTACCGCACTGCCGACGTGGTCAAGGTTGATATCTTGCTCAACGGTGAAAAGGTCGATGCACTGTCGATCATCGTGCACCGTTCACAGTCGGTCTACCGGGGCCGTGCGGTGGTGGGCAAGATGCGTGAGGTGATCTCGCGCCAGATGTACGACGTGGCGATCCAGGCCGCCATCGGGGCCAACGTGATTGCCCGTGAGACAATCAAAGCGCTGCGCAAGAACGTGATCGCCAAGTGTTATGGCGGAGATATTTCGCGCAAACGCAAGCTGCTTGAGAAACAAAAAGAAGGCAAAAAACGCATGAAGCAAATTGGCTCGGTCGAGGTGCCCCAAGAGGCATTCCTGGCCATTTTGAAGGTGGATGCGTGATGCAAGCCCTGACTTCCCTGGTTCTGGCGACCTTTGTCGCCTACATTGGCGCCTGGTATGTGGGTTTGGTCGAAGGCAACTTTGCCCTGTTGCTGTTTTTGGCCACGCTGGTTACCGGTGTCTACTGGCTGGCCGAGCGTTTTTACTTTTTGCCACAGCGCCAACACGCCGCCGCCGAGCTGGAGGTGCAAACCCTCAAGCGCAACGAAGAGCTCAGCAAACTGGGCATCAGCCAGGTCGATGGCAATGTGACCGAAGCCAAGGCCAAGTTGCTGGCCCAGCCCTGGTGGCTGGATTGGACCGCGGGGCTGTTCCCAGTGATCATTGCGGTGTTTGTGCTGCGCTCGTTCCTGTTTGAGCCCTTCAAGATTCCGTCGGGTTCGATGATTCCGACCTTGCTGGTGGGTGATCTGATCCTGGTCAACAAGTTTGAATACGGTTTGCGCCTGCCGGTGCTCAACACCAAAATCACCGAGGGCACTGCCCCCAAACGCGGTGATGTGATGGTGTTTCGTTACCCGCCCAAACCGAGCCTGGACTACATCAAACGTGTGGTGGGTGTGCCGGGTGACGAAGTGGCTTACCTGAACAAACGCCTGACCATCAATGGCAAAGTTCTAGAAACCAACGCGGTGCCCGAGTTTTTTGACGAAGACAGCATGCGTTACTTCAAGCAGTTTGAGGAAAACCTGGGCAGCGTCAAACACCGTGTGCTCAACGACGACAGTCGCCCGGCCTTTGTGCCCGGCGCTGATGAATTCCAGTTCAAGCAGAACTGCCAATACAGCGTCGAAGGTGTGGTGTGCAAGGTGCCTGAGGGCCACTACTTCATGATGGGTGACAACCGCGACAACTCGCTCGATTCGCGTTATTGGGGGTTCGTTCCTGACAAGAACATTGTTGGCAAGGCATTTTTTGTCTGGATGAACTTTGGTAACCTCAAACGTATTGGTTCCTTCAATTGATCAGGAGACATCCATGACGCGTTTCGTCACATCAGGTCAACGGGGTTTCTCGTTCATCGGCTTTCTGTTTGTGGCTGCGGTGCTGGCTGTGACCGGTGTGGTGGTGGCGCAGATCATTCCCACGGCGATTGAATACCAGGCGGTGCTCAAGGCTGCACAAAAGGCGGCTGAAGGTAACACGGTGGTCGAAGTGCGCAGCATTTTTGACAAGGCCGCAGCCATTGACAACATCAGTTCGGTCAGCGGCAAGGACATCGATGTCACCAAAGAAAACGACAAGGTGGTGGTGAGTTTTGCCTACCAGCGTGAAATCCACCTGGCTGGCCCGGCCTATCTGACGATGAAGTATGCGGGTCGATCCAAGTAGTCTAGGCAACGGGGATCGAGTTTGAGCGCCGCCGATCTGGCAGCGTTGCAACAGCGCCTGCAGTACACCTTCTCTGACCTCAGCCTGCTCAAACTGGCCACGACACACCGCAGTTATTCTGCAGACCACAACGAGCGCCTGGAGTTTTTGGGGGACTCGGTGTTAGGCATGTGTGTGGCGGACCTCTTGTACCAGCGCCTGAGTGCGCTGCCCGAAGGCGATTTGTCACGCGTACGGGCCGGTTTGGTGCGCCAGGAAGCCCTGCACCCGCTGGCGGTGAAGCTGGGTTTGCCTGAGGTGTTGTTGTTGGGTGAGGGCGAATTGCGCTCCGGCGGGCAAAAGCGCCCATCCATTCTGGCGGATGCGCTGGAAGCGGTGATTGGTGCGGTGTATCTGGATGGTGGTTTTGCGGCAGCACAAGCCTTGGTCAAGCGGCTCTATGCATCGCATGAGATCAGCCCGGCCATGGCCGCTATGGGCAAAGACCCCAAAACCGAATTGCAGGAATGGCTGCAAGCCCGGCGGATGAAGGTGCCCGGCTACAAGGTGCTGAGCACCCTGGGCGCGGCCCACAAGCAGACCTTTGAAGTCGAATGCGAAATTGCTGAAATGCATCTGAGCGCGCGGGGTTCTGGCGGTACCCGTCGCGCGGGTGAACAAGCCGCCGCCACCGCCATGTTGCACACACTCAAAACCAAAGGCGCCCAATGAGTACTACAAAAAACAAAGCTACTGAGCCAGACGACACGGGGGCTACAACCTCAAATGATGTGGAAGCGATGCTGGCTGGCCTGCACCGCGACATGCGCCCGGCCGGACCGCAACAAGCGCCGGTTGAGGGCCAGCGCTGTGGCCTGATCGCCATCGTCGGCAAGCCCAATGTGGGCAAGTCGACCCTGCTCAACGCGCTGGTGGGGCAGAAGATCAGCATCACCTCGCGCAAGGCACAAACCACACGCCACCGCATCACCGGCATGCACACCGTGGGGCCAACGCAGTTTGTGTTTGTCGACACCCCCGGTTTTCAGACCATCCACGGCAATGCACTCAACAAATCACTCAACAAAACGGTGGTGGGTGCGGTGGCCGATGTGGACCTGATTTTGTTTGTGGTGGAGGCGGGCAGCTTCACCCCGGCCGATGCACGGGTGCTGGCGCTGTTGGGCAAGAACATTCCCACACTCTTGATCGCCAACAAACTCGATAACGTGCACCGCCGTGGTGACATCGCGCCCTGGCTGCAGGAGATGCAGGCCAAACACGCCTTCACCGAGTTTGTGCCGATGTCGGCCAAAAACAGCAAGGACATCGAGCGCCTGCTCGACATCTGTGCCAAGTATCTGCCCGAGCAAGCTTGGTGGTACGCCGCTGACGAGCTGACCGACCGCAGCGAACGTTTCATGGCCAGTGAAATGGTGCGCGAGAAGTTGTTCCGCCTGACCGGTGACGAGTTGCCCTACACCTCGACTGTGATCATCGACAAATTTGACGAAGAACCACCGGCCAAGAAAGGTCAGAAACGCCTGTTACGTATCGCCGCCACCATCGTGGTGGAGCGTGATGGCCACAAGGCCATGGTGATTGGTGACAAGGGGGAACGTATCAAACGCATTGGCATGGAAACCCGGGTCGAGCTGGAGAAACTGCTGGATTGCAAGGTGTTCATCGAGATGTGGGTCAAGGTGCGCTCTGGCTGGGCCGACGACGAAGCGCGGGTGCGCTCGTTTGGTTACGAATAAGCCAGGGATCTGGCATGTGTGGGCTCCAAAAGCAACAAGGCGGCTTGCGCCGCCTTGTCCTGCTCTCAAGCACTTTGCGGTTCAGCCGATCAAACCGCTCAAGGCGTAAGGCACAAGTGGGACCAGGCTGATGGCCGCAACGGCCCACAAAGCAGCACGATCCAGATTACGAAGTGTGGCTTCATTCATGATGTACTCTCCTGGTTAAAAATTGAACTACACAGTCACAAATGTACCTAGTGTTTATTTTAATAATCACTGGGATGCATTTATACCCATGATTCTGTTGGGGGTTTGCGCCGGTGGCCACCAAACGCATCTCTGACGAACCCGCCTTTGTGCTGCACCGCTACGACTGGAGCGAAACCAGTCTGATCCTGGAGGTGTTCACGCGCCACCATGGGCGTCTGGCGCTGGTGGCCAAAGGAGTGAAACGGCCGAGTTCGAGCTTTCGCCCGATCCTGTTGCCGCTGCAACCGCTGCACCTGGCCTTTGGGGGGGATGCCGAGATCAAGACCCTCAAAGCCGCCGAGTGGCAGGGCGGCCACGTCATGCCCACCGGTGACGCGCTGATGTCGGGTTATTACCTCAACGAGCTGCTGCTGAACCTGCTGGCGCGCGAAGACCCACATCCGGCGCTGTTTGACCTGTATGCCAGCGTGGTGGCGGTGATTGCCAGCGAACACGGCGAGGTGCTGGAATCGGCCCTGCGTGCGTTCGAATTGCTGTTGCTGCGCGAGGTAGGCTTGTTGCCGCTGCTCGATGCCCAAACCATGACACTGCTGGCGCTGCACCCCGACGAGTCCTACAGCCTGGTCCCCGAAGGTGGCCTGCGCCAGGCCGGGGAGGGTGACCGCACCAGTTTGACCGGCGCGCAGTGGGCCACGTTGCAGCAGGTGTTGGGTGCGCGCGTGGCCTTTACCACCGTGTTGCGCGCCTGTGCCGAGGTCGCCTCAGCGCTCAAGCCGCAGCTGCGCACCCTGCTCAATTACCATTGCGGGGTCAGTGCCCTGCGCACCCGCCAAGTGATGATCGATCTGCAAAACCTATGAAAACCACGGTCCTGTCTGTCAACCTCAACAAAGTCGCCACCGTGCGCAACACCCGTCACCTGGGGATTCCCAGCCTGACCCGCGCTGCCACCCTGTGTTTACAAGCCGGTGCCCACGGCATCACCGTGCACCCGCGCCCGGATGAGCGCCACATCCGCGGTACCGATGTGACCGAGTTGGGCACCTTGTTGCAAGCCTGGCCCGACCGCGAATACAACATCGAAGGCAACCCTTTGCACAACCTGATGGACGTGGTGGGAAATCTGGTGGCGCTCAAGCTGCCGGTGCACCAGGTGACCTTTGTGCCCGATGGCGAGGGCCAGTTCACCAGCGACCACGGCTGGAGTTTCCCGCAGGATGCGGCGCGCCTCAAGCCATTGATCGACCAGGCCCATGCCTGGGGTGTGCGCGTGAGCCTGTTCATGGACGCTGAGCCTGCGGCCATGGCCGCCGCCAAAGCGGTGGGCGCGGACCGGGTGGAGCTCTACACCGAGCCTTATGCCGCCGCCTGGGGCACAGCGCAGCAAGCCACACAGCTGGCGCGTTTTGCCCGCGCCGCCCAAGCCGCGCTGGACGCTGGCCTGGGTGTCAACGCCGGCCATGACCTCAGCCGCGACAACCTCAGCGCCTTTGTGAGCCAGGTGCCTGGCATCAGCGAGGTGTCGATTGGCCATGCGTTGATTGCCGATGCGCTGGAGCTGGGTTATGACGCCACCATCAAGGACTACTTGCGCTGCATTGCGCAGGCGGATCCGCTGCATCGCGTGGGCTGAGCCTCACCCCACCCAAGACGCGCCCCATGATCTACGGCATTGGCACCGACATCTGCGACGTGCGGCGCATCCAGGCCAGTCTGGCGCGCCATGGCGAGCGTTTTGCCAAGCGGGTGCTCTCAGAGGCTGAATATGCCACCTGGCAGGCGCGCAGCCAGCGCTGGCCCGAGCGCGGTGTGCGTTACCTGGCCACCCGCTTCAGCGCCAAGGAATCGTTTTCCAAAGCCATTGGGCTGGGCATGGTGATGCCGATGACCTGGCGCAGCTGTGAAGTTGCCAATCTGCCCAGTGGCCAGCCGATGATTGTGTTGCACGGTGCGTTGAGAGACTGGTTTGACAGCCGGGGTTTAAGTGCGCACATTACCGTGACCGACGAGACCGAATACGCCGCCAGCTTCTGCGTTGTGGAAGTGAAGGGTTAAATTGGCCTCTAGCCCCTATTCCATAAGGGCTAGTAGCTATCAAAAATAAGGAGAATTCCATGAGCTTTCACGCCCCCCTGATCATCGACATCGCCGGAACCGAACTCTCCAAAGTCGACAAAAAACGTCTGAAACACCCGCTGGTGGGTGGGCTGATTTTGTTCACCCGCAACTGGGAGAGCCGTGCGCAGCTCACCGAGTTGTGCAGCAGCATCAAAAAAATCCGCAAAGACCTGCTGATTTGTGTTGACCACGAAGGGGGTCGGGTGCAGCGCTTCAAGACCGACGGCTTCACCCATTTGCCGCCGATGTCGACGTTGGGGGCCTTGTGGCGTCACCCCAGCAAGGCACAAGAGGGCGCTGCGGCGATGTACGCCACCGCCGCCGCCACCGCCTGTGGGTATGTGCTGGGCGCCGAATTGCGCGCATGTGGCATCGACCTGAGCTTCACCCCGGTGTTGGATCTGGACCACGGGACCAGCGGTGTCATTGGTGACCGCGCCTTTGATGCCGATGCACGGGTGGTCAGCCTGCTGGCCAAGAGCCTGATGTATGGCCTGCTGCAAGCGGGCATGGCCAACTGTGGCAAACATTTCCCCGGCCATGGTTATGTCCAAGCCGATTCCCACACCGACATCCCGGTCGACACCCGCAGCCTGCAGGCCATCCTCAAGGACGACGCCGCGCCCTACCGCTGGCTGGGCAACAGCCTGTCCAGCGTCATGCCCGCGCATGTGGTCTACCCCAAGGTGGACAACCTGCCGGCCGGGTTCTCTGGCAAATGGCTCAACGACATCTTGCGCGGCCAGATTGGCTTCACCGGTGCAGTGTTCAGTGACGACCTCTCCATGGCCGGCGCCCGCGTGATCAACGGCCTGCCAGTCAACACCACCCAGGCGGCGCTGGCTGCGTTGAATGCAGGCTGTGACCTGGTGCTGCTGTGCAACCAGTCATTGGGTGATGGCGCTGAGGTGGACGCCCTGATCGACGGCATGACCAAGGCCCACTACCGAGGCCACTGGCAGCCTCTGGACGCCAGCGAAGAGCGCCGTCTGGCGCTGCTGCCGCGCGGCCCGACCGTCGCTTGGGACGAGCTGATGGTGCAGCCTGCCTACATGCAGGCGCTGGATCTGCTGCCCTGAAGCTCAGGGCGAGCGGTGCAGCCGTGGCGCCGACAACAAGGCGATCATGTCGGTGGTGGCGGCATCCACATTCGGGTGGGCTTTGAGCAGCCCGCCGCTGGCCAGCAGCTTGCGCAAGTCCTGCAGGTCTTTCACGGTGGGGGCGACCTTGATCTGGGCAATCGCCGCAGTGCTGTTGCCGCCCTTGATCAGAGCCAGAACCTTGGGTGCCCAGATGCTTTGACGTGACATGCAGAATCTTTCTATTGGTTTGAAAAAATAAGCGTGATTTTGGCATCCAGCCCTTATTCTGATTGGGTCAGTCACTACACTTAACGAAGCATCTGACACGCCAGAGCGGTGCCACGCTGGCACCTGTGTTGGACAATCACGGCTTCCCATTTTCACTCACCCGCTTTCATGATCTCCAAATCCTCCAGCGGTGGCCTGGTGTACAGCACCGACAGTGGCCGCATGTGCCCGGCCTGCCGTCACCCAGTGGCCTCTTGTGTGTGTACCAGCGCCAAAGCCCGGCCAGCGGGCGACGGCATCGTGCGTGTCTCGCGTGAGACCAAAGGCCGCGCCGGCAAAGGCGTCACCCTGGTCAAAGGGCTGGCGCTGGACGATGCGGCACTGGTGGCTTTGGGCAAACAGCTCAAAACCGCCTGTGGCTCGGGCGGCACCGTCAAAGACGGTGTGATCGAAGTGCAGGGTGACCACTGTGAACGTGTGATGGCGTTGCTGCAGGCGCAGGGCCACAAGGTCAAACGCGCGGGCGGCTGAACAACCAGCATCAACCCGATGAACCCCGAAGACCTGCAACTGCTGGTGACCCGCACCATGCCTTTTGGCAAACACAAGGGCCGCTTGATCGCCGACCTGCCGGGCGATTACCTGCGCTGGTTTGTCAACCAGGGCACGCCCAAGGGCGAGATTGGCCGCCTGCTGGCCCTCATGCACGAGATCGACCACAACGGTTTGTCTGATCTGCTCAAGCCGCTGCGCCAGGTTTGACCGCTGGCTTGGCCGGTGCGGGCGTCGAAATTGCTTGAACAGGGGGGCGGCGCTCTGCTACTCTTGGTCTGTGCCTGCGGTCCAAGGCTTTGGGCCACGGCGGGCACGGCAAGAGAGCGCAAAAATGAACACAGGTTCAACGTTGGTTTGGCAGTTTGGTGGTGATGGCTTCATCACGCCAGTGTCGCCCGTTTTTGAGTGGGGTGAACTGTGATATCCCTGCGCAAAACCTCGGCTTGGTGGTGGGCTGCTGGTATTTTGCTGGCTGGGCTGGCGCTCACCGGTGTCTTCTGGCACCAGGCCCAAACCACGGCCACCGCCGACATTCGCTCTGGCTTGCAGGCCGAGGCCAGTGATCTGAGCAACCGCATCGAGCGTAACCTGCGCGCCAATGCCTTGATGCTGATGGGTTTTGTTGGCTTGTTTGATGCCTCGGACCAGGTGACCCGCAGTGATTTTCAGCACTACTTTCAGGTGCTGCGCTCCGTCTCCAGCACCCAGAGTTTTGCCGGTGTGGCCTATGTGGAACGGGTCAATGCCAAAGACCTGAACGCACATCTGAACCGTTTGCGCCAGGACGGCCTGCCCGACTACCGCATCCAACCGCCAGGAGTGCGTGCGGTTTACACCCCCATCGTTTACATCCAGCCGCTCAACGAGGGCAACCGCCGAGCCCTGGGTTTTGACATCAGCACCGTGCCAGCGGCCCAGGTGGCGCTGATGCTGGCGCGCGACACCGGTCAGTTGGTGATGTCGGGCAAGCTCATCCTCAAGCAAGACGAGGGTCAGCCGCAGCCTGGTTTTGTGTTGTATGCGCCGGTTTACCGCGGCGCCACGGACCCCGGCACGGTGGCGGCCCGCCAGGCCAGTGTGGTGGGCTGGGTAGAGTCGCCGTTTCGCATGGTGGATCTGATGACCGCCGTGTTGCCGCAGGGGCTGACCGAGCTGAGGTTACAAATTCACGATGGCCTGGACCTCTCGCCCGAGAGTGTGTTGTTTGACAGCGAAACCACGCCGGGCAAACCCTGGAAGGTGACCGAACCTTTGGTACAGCCTTTGTCGTTTGGCGGGCGGCAATGGACGCTGGTTTTTCAAGCCCAGCCTGGTTATGGGCCACTGGCCGTTCGGCAACGCCCGGCGTTTGTGGCCATGACGGGGACGCTGCTGAGCCTGTTGGCCAGCCTGCTGACCGTGGTGTTGGTGCGGGCGCTGTTTCGGCGCGAACAAGCTGTCTTGAGCCAGGTCCATGAGAGCGAGCGGCAGGCGCGTGAAGCGCTGCGGGCCGAGAACGAGCGCAAGCTGCAGGACAGTGTCTGGGCCATGAGTGAAGCCCAGCGTATTGGACAGGTCGGCACCTATGTGCTTGACCTGCAGCGTGGCACCTGGCAGGGCTCCAGCGTGCTCGATGCCATTTTGGGCATTGATGACGGTTTCGAGAAAACCATGCCCAACTGGACTCGTCTGATTGCACCGCCGTATCGGCAAGAGCTGGTGGACTACTACGAGCGCGTGACCCGAGGCAGTGGCAGCTTTGACAAAGAGTACGAGGTGATTCGCCCGGTGGACCAGCAGCTGCGCTGGGTGGCGGCGCGGGGTGAGTTGTCTCTGGATGCGCAGGGCCAGCCGCGTTGGTTGCGCGGCACCATCCACGACATCACCGAACGCAAACGTATTGAACTGGAGCTGCAAAACCACCGCGATCTGCTGGAAGAGCGGGTGCAGCAAAAAACGCAGCATCTGCAACAGGCCTTGCTGGCGCTCAAGCAGCAAAAGTTCATTCTGGACGAACACGCCATCGTCACCATCACCGATATCGACGGCAACATCACCTACGGCAACACCAAGTTCTCCGGTATCAGCGGCTACACCCCGCAAGAGTTTCTGGGCAAGAACCACAGCCTGCTCTCCTCGGGGGTGCACCCACCTGGCTTTTTCAAGAGCATGTTTGACGCCATCAACCGTGGCCAACCCTGGCATGTGGAGGTGTGTGACCGCGCCAAGGATGGCCATCTGTATTGGACCGACACGACTTTTTTTGCCTTTTGCGACGAAAAAGGGCAGCCAGAAAGCTACATCGCGGTGTCCACCGAGATCACCCAGCGCAAAGTGGCTGAACAGGCGCAGAAGTTGGCGATGTCGATGCTCACGGCCACGCTGGAGTCCACCGGCGACGGCATTCTGGTGGTTGATCTCCAGCGCCGGGTTGCCTTGTTCAACCAGCGTTTTCTCGAGCTTTGGCGGGTCCCCCCGGAGCTGCAGGTGATGCAGGACAAAGACCCCTTTCTTCCCTATGTGGTCACCCAGACGAAACACCCTGACATATTTCTGGACAAGGTTCTTGCCTTGTACGACTCGCCAGAGGCTTCCAGCGACGACATCATCGACCTCGCTGATGGGCGCGTTTTCAGACGGGTGTCTCACCCGCAACGCATCGGTCAGGAGGTGGTGGGCCGGGTCTGGTCGTTCACAGACATTTCGGAGTTCAAACGCGCCGAGATGGCTGCCAACGCTGCCAACCAGGCCAAGTCGAAGTTCCTGGCCAACATGAGCCACGAAATTCGCACCCCCATGAACGGGGTCATTGGCATGGTCGACATCCTGCAGCAGACGCCCTTGTTGCCGGACCAAAAGCGCATGCTCGATACCGTGGCCCATTCCTCCCAGACTCTGCTACACATCCTCAACGACATCCTGGACTACTCCAAGATCGAGGCCGGGCAACTGGCGCTGGAGCACATCGCCACCCCGCTGCGCGAGGTGGCCGACAGTGTGCTGCAGCTGATGCACAGTGCGGCCAGCGCACAGGGTGTGGTGCTGACGATGGCCGTCGCGCCAGAGCTGCCGCCAGCCATCTACGCCGACCCGAACCGCTTGCGCCAGGTCTTGCTCAACCTGATTGGCAACGCCATCAAGTTTTCACCCAAAACGACCAACTGCCCGGCCAGCGTGGTGCTGCAGCTGATGTCTGGCACCCTGGACGACGGTCAGCCTGCCGTCCTGCTCCGGGTGGTGGATCACGGCATCGGCATCCGGCCGGAGGTGCTGGCCAAGTTGTTCACCCCGTTCACCCAGGCCGATGCCAGCACCGCGCGCCAGTTTGGTGGCACGGGTTTGGGGCTGTCGATTTGCCAGCGCCTGGTGGCGCTGATGGGCGGCCAGATCACGGTACACAGCGCGCCAGACATCGGCTCGGAATTCACCGTGGCCTTGCCCTTGTTAGAGGCACCGTATGACCCCCCGTTGGCTCCGGTCCCGCAGCAGCCCATGCCGTCCGCGCCCTTTGCCTCCAACGCGGACGAAGCGGCCGCCAGCGGGCGCCTGATCCTGCTGGCCGAAGACAACGAAACCAACCGCGAGGTGTTGCGCGAGCAATTGCGTCTGCTGGGTTACGCCGCCGACGTGGCGGTGGACGGCCTGGCGGCGCTGGCGCTCTGGCGCAGCGGCCGTTATGCCTTGCTGCTGACCGATTGCCACATGCCGCAGATGGACGGTTTTGCCCTGACCGCTGCCATCCGCGCGGAGGAACCCGCTGGCCAGCACCGTCCCATCATCGCGGTAACCGCCAATGCCATGGAAGGGGAAGCGCAGCATTGCCTGGCCAGTGGCATGGACGACTACCTGAGCAAACCCCTGCGTCTGCAGGAGCTGGGTGCCATGCTGGCCAAATGGCTGCCGCAGGCGCTGACACCGGTTGCCGCCGATGGGTTTACCGTTGTGCCACCGCACGGCGGCCCCCAATCCGAGGCCTCGCAGCTACACCAGCTGCCGATCTGGGACGCCACCATGTTGAGTCAGCTGGTGGGCAACGCACCGGAGCTGCACCAGCGCCTGCTCGACAAGTTTTTGCACCATGCGAACGAACATGCCCGGGTGATTGACCAGGCCACGCAGGCAGGAGATACCCAACAAGCCGCTTTTGCGGCCCACACCTTCAAATCCTCGGCCCGCACGGTGGGAGCGATGCAGCTGGGGGAGGTGTGTGAACAGATCGAGGTGGCAGGGCAGGCCAACAATGTAGCCGTCTGCCGGGCGCTGGTGCCGGTGCTGCAGGACTGCCTGGCACAAGCCCGATCACGCATTCTGGCGCGTGATCAGGGGCTGTAGGCGGGTGAGCCTGGCGCCACCCAATGGTCGGGAGGCCGTTGACGCCTCAGGTGCCGCGGCTTTCCTTGGTCACCAAAAAGATGCCGGAACACACCAGCACCAGGGCCAGCATGTTTTTCCACTCCAGAATGCTCTCGCCCAGAAAAGCGGCCGACAGCAGGGCGCCAAACACCGGGATCAGGAAGTTGAAGATGGTCACCAAACCGACCCGGTTGTACTTGAGCAAAATGGTCCACAGACCAAACGCGACCGAAGACATCAGCGCCAGGTAAAACAGCAGCGCCGAGGCTTTCCAGGTGAAGCCACTCAAGACCCCGCCAAACAGATAACCCCCCAGCACCAGCACCACACCGCCAATGGCCAGCTGGTAACCGGTCAGCACAATCGAATCCATGTCTTGCGAGACTTTTTTACCGTAAATCGAAGCCGCCGACAGGATGAAGGCAGCAATCACCACAAAACCTTCACCCAGCAGCGTGAACTGGAAGTCCAGCAGGCTCTTGTCGAAATTGACCACCATCACGCCCACAAAACCCACCAGGCAGCCAATCACCTTGTTCCAGCTCAGGCGGTCGTTTTTGTAGATGAAATGGGCCAGCAGCACGCTGAAAAAGGTGCCGGTGGCATTCATGATCGAGCCCTTGACGCCGGTGGTGTAGGCCAGGCCAATGTAGAAAAACACGTACTGCACCGCCGTCTGGGTCAGGCCCAGCGTGGTGATCTGGCGCAGCTTGTGCCAGCTCAGGTCAAAGATCGGGCGGCGGGTGGCCAGCGCCATGAGCAGCAGCAACACACCAGCAATCACAAACCGGTAGCCGGCAAACACCATCTTGGTGGGAATGTCGTCGGCGGCAATGGCAAACAGCGCGTAGCCATTTTTGATGGCCGGGTAGGCACTGCCCCACAACATGCAACAAAAACACGCCAGCGCAATCACCACGTTGCGCCGGGAAAAATACGGATGCGTTTCCAAAAGGCTACCTAACTGGTTCGAGATGAACAACCGACGAGTGTAATTGCTGACACGAAGCTTTCATTTGTCGGCACGGGGTATCCCCCGTCCCTTTGCGGCAGGTCAAGCCCGGGGCCGGTTTCTGGCACCGGGTCAGTGGCGCTGTCCAAACCATCCCTCTCTAAAATCAGGGGCCATGACGCTGCCCTTTGAGTACCAAAACCCCACACTGCAGTTCGAACGGTTCATGGCTGATGCCCGTGACTGTGCAGGCCTGCCCACCACCAACATGGCCTGGAACATGGTGGTCGGGGTGTTGCACACTTTTCGGTGGCGACTGGCGGTGCCTCAAGCGCTGTCTTTTTCGGCTGTCCTGCCGCCCATGGTTCGTGCGCTGTTCATTGAGGACTGGGACCTGGAACAAGCTGTGCGACCTTTTGGTGACGCGGCTGACTGGCTGGCCGATGTGCGCTCCGTGCGTCACCGGCACAATTTTTCGCCGCCAGATGCGGTGGCCTCGGTGGCCACCGCCCTACGCAGGCATGTGGATGCGCTGGCTTTTGAACGTGTTCTGGCCAATTTGCCACCGCAGGCCAGCCGTTATTGGCAACCCAAGGCGGTGTCAGCCGAGCCGCTTGGCCTGCAGTTGCTGTGACGCCAGCGTCTGCTTTTTAGGTGTGTGATTTACTATATTTATAGTAGCTTCTAGCCCTTTATCTATAAGGTCTGGAAGCTATTTTCATTAAAATTTCAGGTGCAGTGCCGGGTGGCAGATCTCTGCCCTGACCCGGCTGTGGCTCAGCCGCCCGACTCAGAAACTCTCCCAGTCCTGTGAACCACCTGCCTTGGCGCCGCTGTCATGCGTCAAGGATGCCGCTTGCGGTGCTGCCTTGGCGACGGGTTGGCGGCTGCTGGCCAACTGCTTGGGGGCGTTGTGGCTGACCGGGGTGGCCAGACTGGGTGTTGGTGTTAGTGTTGGCGTTGCGGTTGCGTACCCGCTGTCCTGCCCCGCCGCCAGTTTGAACACCGCCACGGTACCCACCAGCTCTTGTGCCTGGCTCTTGAGGCTGCTGGCAGCGGCGGCCATTTCTTCGACCAGAGCAGCGTTTTGCTGGGTGGCCTGGTCCATCTGCTGGATGGCTTCACCCACCTGGCCCACACCCTGGCTTTGTTCGACGCTGGCGGCGCTGATTTCACCCATGATGTCGTTGACGCGTTTGATTGAGCTCACCACTTCGGTCATGGTGGCACCAGCCTGGTCGACCAGGCTGGTGCCTTGTTCAACACGTTCCACACTGGCGCTGATCAAAGATTTGATTTCTTTGGCTGCTTCAGCTGAACGTCCGGCCAAGCTGCGCACTTCGCTGGCCACCACCGCAAAACCACGCCCCTGTTCACCGGCACGGGCGGCTTCCACCGCAGCATTCAGGGCCAGGATGTTGGTCTGGAAGGCGATGCCGTCAATCACACTGATGATGTCGCTGATCTTGCGGCTCGATTCATTGATGCCTTTCATGGTGTTAACCACCTGAGCAACCACTTCACCCCCTTTGATCGCCACACTGCTGGCGTTTTGAGCCAGTTGGTTGGCTTGGCGGGCGTTGTCGGCGTTTTGTTTGACGGTGGAGCCGAGTTCTTCCATGGAGGCGGCGGTTTGTTCCAGGGCGCTGGCCTGGGACTCGGTGCGTGAGGACAGGTCATGGTTGCCCTGGGCGATTTCGGCGCTGGCGGTGGAGACCGATTCGGAGCCCTGGCGCACGGTGCTGACAACCTTGACCAAAGCCGCTTGCATACGTGCCAGATCGGCCATGACGCTGCTGCTGTCGCCGCTGCGCAAGGGCAGACGCACGCTGAGGTCGCCATCAGCCACACGGGTCGCCACCTCGGACAGAGCGCGGGGCTCGGCACCCAAGGCGCGTGACAGGTCGCGGGTGATCAACCAGGCCACCGCGCTGCCAATCAGCAGCATCAGCGTGGCGCAGACCACCATCAGGAGGGCGTCGGCGGCGGCAGAGGCCATGGCCTCTTTGGCCAGATTGCCAGCCAGTTCGTCTTGCAGTACGCGTGAATCGTCCAGGGCTTTGAAGATCAGGTTTTGCAGCGGCAGCACATCACCCGTGAGCACGACCCCCGCCCCGGTTTTTTGATCCAGTCCAGCCATGTCAACCACCATGTCGATGCCGGCGTTGTAGGCGTCCCGGTTGTTTTTGACAATGTTCATGAGTTCAACCGCTTGCGGAAGAACCATGCTTTTTTCGAGTTTGCCGAAAATCTCGGCATTGACCACACGCAAGTCGGCGATTTTTTTCTTTTCACCTTGCTGGAAGTCAGGGTCGCTGATGATGACGGTGTTGCGGGCGTACAGCGCTGCAGCGTTGTAGTTGTCTTTTAAGGTGCTGAATTGCGACACCTTGACCATGCGGTCATTGGCCACGAGGTCCAACTGCGAGGCCAAGTAGCGCATCTCCCACGCTGAAAAAGCGGCGATCACGATACCGATCAGAAGCACCAAACCAAAGCCCAAGGTCAGTCGGGTGGCGATTTTTATATTGCGTAAACTTGACAAGAAACTACTCCAAAAAAGCGAAATATCAGACGTTGGCTTCAGCCACCAGCCCCATGTCGGCACTGGACATGAGTTTTTCGATGTCCAGCAGCACCAGCATGCGTTGCTGTTCGGCCTGCTCCACGGTGGCGATGCCAATGATGTGTTGGGTGTTGACCGCGCCGTTGAAATCCGGCGCTGGTTTGACCTCAGCCGCCTGGATCGCCACCACGTCTTGCACCGCGTCCACCACCATGCCCACCACCCGGTTGGCCACGTTGAGCACAATCGTCACGGTCTGGCTGTTGTAGGCCACTTCCGCCATCTCGAACTTCAGGCGCATGTCCAGAATCGGCACGATGACACCGCGCATATTGAGCACCCCCAGGACATAGGGTGGTGCGTTGAACATGCGGGTCGAGGTCTCGAAACCGCGGATCTCCTGCACCTTGAGGATGTCAATGCCGTATTCCACTGAGCCGAGCTGAAAGCTCAGGTACTCACGCGGGGGTGTGGCGAGGTGTGTTGGGCTGGCTGAGCCCATGTTGTTGATCGCGGTGTTTTCCATGTTGACTTAGTCCTTGTTGTTGACACCATCCACACGCCAAGGCGTCTTTTGACAGGCCCCGACGCTGTGACAGCGCTGGCAAACAAAAAGGAAAAGCGTGGGGAAGACAAACAGCCACCTGAACAGTGACCGTGCGAAGAGGTGTTGTGCCAGCGTGGCTGGTGTGCAACCTGTTCGGCAGCCCCGCTGTCTTTTCTGCCAGTGGCAGGTGTCAGACCGGAGGCTTTGCGACCTTGGCTTTCGCTCAAGTGTGCCAAAAAAGCCACATTTTACGAGGGTTTTCCCTAGTTGGTCAGTTGTTGGCGCCTCAGCGGAGCCCGGTCGCCTGCTGGTTCAACCGAGACGAGCCAGTCGACACTCTTTGTTCGGTCAATCGGGCCCGGCGGCGCCTTGGTAGCTGGTCTGCTGATGGATATGCTGCCCAAGCAACTGAGTGTGCCATTGGGTGTCTGGCTCATTCCATCCCGCCGCGCCATCACGGTGTTTTTAGCAATAGTCAGAACAGGCAAGACACGTTAGTGTCAAGCCATGAGCCAATTTCCACCAGAAGAACCCCCGCCACCTTATGTGCCGCCGCCTTCAGAGGCACCACCAAAGGAAGTGGTAACCCTTGCGTGGGGGGCACCGTTTTATTGGCTGAGGCTGGGCTGGCGCGACCTGATGGCTTACCCCGCTATCAGTCTGTTTTATGGCGTGGCGTTCTGGGGCATGGCCTTATCACTGGGCGCGGTGTTTCGCGCCAAACCGGAATACACCATGACGATGGCCTCGGGCTGCCTGCTGGTGGGGCCGTTTTTGGCCTTGGGGCTGTATGACGTGAGCCGCCGCCGGGAGCAGGGTTTACATCCCAGTTTTGCGGCCTCCATGACCTGCTGGCGCAACCACCTGCGCAGCATGGGCATGCTGGTCGGGGTGTTGATCGTGCTGGAGTTGTTGTGGGGCCGCGCATCACTCGTGGTGATTGCGGTGTTCTTCAACACGGGTATGCCGTCATCCGTGGGGGTGATGCAAGCGGTGTTCAACCCAAACAACCTGGACTTTGTGCTGGCCTATACGGTTGTTGGTGGGGCCTTTGCCACATTGGTGTTTGGCGTGTCGGTGGTGTCGATCCCGATGATTCTGGACCGTGATACCGATGCCATCACGGCTGCCATCACCAGCCTGGAGGTGGTGGTCAACAACACCGCCGTCATGCTGCTGTGGGGCGCACTGATTGTGCTGCTGAGCGCGTTGTCGCTGCTGATGCCTTGGGCACTGGGGTTGCTGGTGGCTGGGCCGCTGATGGGGCATGCCAGCTGGCATGCCTACCGGGGGGCGGTGCGCTGGCTTTAACGTGCTGAGGCCACTACAGCCTTCCCCCTCAACCCAGGCCCAGCGCCTTGTGCGCCAGCGCCAAGAAAACGTCACGTTCAGCGGGTGACAGAGGCGCCAGAATGTCGGCCTGCAAGGCCTTCACCACAGGACGACAAGCCGCCAGCAATTGCACACCCTCGGGTGTGATGTGAAGTTGGCGCGCCCGGCGGTCTTGCGCGCTGACCACACGCTGCACCAGACCCTTGCGCTCCAGCCGGTCGATCACGCCGCCAATCGTGGCACGGTCAAAGCTGATGGCCGTGGCCAGGCTGGCCTGGTCAATGCCGGGTTGCAGGGCAATGGCATTGAGCGCGGCAAACTGCACTGAAGTGAGGTCGAAACCTGCCGCCTGCGTCTGTGTCTGGAAGACCAACATCGACTGCTGATGCAGCCGCCGTATCAAGTGCCCAGCCATCTTGGTTCCGTCCATGTGTGCCTCCGTTTATCGCCAACCACGCTCCCAACCAAACCCCATTCGTACGGATTTTATGGTCCGCTTGACGATTTTAGTATGTATGCATATTATATGTTTGCATTCTTTTATCAAAGCAACAAACGACCAGAAGGAGACAGCATGCAATTTCACCTCAACGGCTTCCAACCCGGCGATCCCGATGTTCTCGCGGCAGCTCCTGACCATCGGCGCGCGGGCGACCCATTGCCAGACACGGTGGACGTGTTAATCGCCGGTGCCGGCCCTGCTGGCCTGTGCCTGGCCGCCCAGCTGGCTCGGGTACCGCAGATCCGCACCCTGTTGGTTGAACCCAAGCTTGGGCCGATGGAAAAAGGCCAGGCCGATGGCATCAGCGTTCGCTCTATGGAAATGTTCCAGGCCTTTGGTTTTGGTGAGAAGGTTTTGCGCGAATCGGTCTGGATCAACGAGACCACCTTCTGGGCACCCGGCGCGGAAATACCCCTGCAGCGTGTTGCCCGTGTGCAAGATGTGCCCGACGGCACCTCCGAGATGCCTCACGTGTTGATCAACCAGGCGCGGGTGCACGACATGTTCCTTGACGTCATGCGCCGCGCGCCGACCCGACTGGAACCCGACTACGGCCTCAAAGTGGTTGACTTGGTGATTGACCCCAACGCAGCCGAATACCCCGTCACCGTTACGCTGGCGCACACTGTCCCAGGCCGCGAGGGCCAAACCACCCAGATACGCGCCAACTACGTCATTGGTTGTGATGGCGCCCGCTCCAGCGTACGCACCGCCATTGGCGGGGCCTTGCACGGTGACGCGGCGCACCACGCCTGGGGTGTGATGGATGTGCTGGCCGTCACCGATTTCCCCGACTGGCGCATGAAGTCTTTTGTGCGTTCACACGACGAGGGCATCCTGATGGTGCTGCCGCGTGAGGGCGGGTACCTGGTGCGCCTGTATGTCGAGCTCGACCGCCTGGGCGAAGACGAGCGTGTTGCCGACCGCGGCATGGGTGCCCAAGACATCATCGCCAAGGCGCAGCGCATTTTGCGGCCGTTCGAGCTGGACGTGAAGGAGGTGGTCTGGTGGTCGATCTACGAGATTGGACACCGCCTGACCGACAAATTCGACGACGTACCTGGTGACCAGATCGCCACACGCGCGCCACGCGTGATGCTGGCCGGTGACGCCTGCCACACCCACAGTCCCAAAGCCGGGCAGGGCATGAACGTGTCGATGGGCGACACCTTCAACCTGGGCTGGAAACTGATCTCTGTGCTGACTGGCCGTGCCGAGCCCTCCCTGCTGCATAGCTATTCTGATGAACGCCGCGCCGCCGCCAAGGGTCTGGTGGAGTTCGATCACAAGTGGGCGCGTGTTGTGGGTGCCCGAGGCGAGGACGACAGCACGGACGGTTTGCCCCGTGTGGCGCGTGAGTTTGTTACCAACCTGCCTTTCACCTGCGGCCTGACCATTCAGTACGAACCCAGCGCCTTGACCGGCGCACCCACCTACCAGCACCTTGCGACGGGTTCCGACATCGGCAAACGTTTCCATTCCGCCCCCGTCATTCGTTTGGCAGATGCCAAACCCATGCATCTGGGCCATTGCGTGGAGGCCGACGCCCGCTTTCGCCTGTTCATTTTTGCCCCCGCAGGTGACGCGGGCGAACCGGGCGGCAGCGTTGCACTGTTGTGCGACTGGCTCGAACACGACCCAGCATCACCCGTGCGCCGCCACATCGCGCCGGGTGAAGACGTGGATGCCGTGATCGACACCCGGGCCGTCTTCCAGCAGGGCTTTCGTGCGCTTGACTACGCAGTCATGCCCACGCTGCTGCGACCCCACGTGGGCCGCTACGGCTTGTGTGACTATGAAAAGGTTTTCTGTGCCGACCTGAAGCGCGGCGAGGACATCTTTGCGATGCGTGGTATCGACCGGGCCGCAGGCTGCATGGTCGTTGTGCGCCCTGACCAGTACGTGGGCCAGATCCTGCCTCTACATGCGCGTGATGCGCTGGCAGCCTATTTCGCTGCTTTCCTGCGTCTGCGCGGATAAGAGGCCAACACAAACTGGGGGTGGCGCGGCGCTTTGTTGTGACACAAGCGGCAAAACACCGTGTTGTGTTCGACTTTGGTTTGCTATGGTAGGCATAGTGGCTAGTCCTTTAGGAATAAGGGTTAGAGGCCAATTCTATTGAATGTCTGTCAGTGATGATGTCTGCACCAGCTTCAGGCCCTTGCCGGTCGTAGCAATATGCGATCTGCCTCCTCCAAACCGGCTGTAGGCTTCCATGACTGGGCGGTCGACTATGTCGCAGACGATTCGTCAAAGTGGGCACCTCCCATCGACCAGATGCTGATACTGGGACCCGTTGCCCGCTTGCAGTCACGGTCCGCAGAGAACCTTTGTGACGTGAGCAATCGTTGATTCTTCCGGGGTGGCGCTGAGATATCGCCCCCAACTGCGCCCCGAATGGGCAAAGCATTCGATAACCCAGACACAGCCGATGATCTTGGAGAGGCGAAACACCTTGTTGCTGCCGACCTTTGTCTGTGCCTTCTTTCACCTGACCACTTCGACCATGCGAACGTCTGATTCGTTCAGATCCAAGCTGGCGCGGGTGATCAGATCGCCTTGTTTATCCATCTTCTGAGCACGGGGATTGATGAAATTGTTGGCGTTTTTTGCCTTGTATGATCCAATAGATTCATCTAATATGAATCTATTAAATGTGCATCAATGTCAAACGATAGTTCGTCGTTGATGTCGTGCACTTCGATAGCCCCATCTCATGAACATCGACAAATTTAAACGTCAACACGACGACATCATCGACTGTATTGCCGCACTCAGACAAGCCAGCCAGACTGGCGTCAGCGAGAACGCCGACGAAATCGCCCGACTCATCATTGCCATGAGTTCCATCATCAAGCTGCACCTTGCAGTGGAGGACCAGGTGCTGTATCCGGCTTTGCGCAACAGCAACAACGCCGTCCTGGCGCGCATGGGAACAAAATTTCAAGACGATATGGGCGCCATTGCGGCCGCTTACATGGGGTTTGCCGAACGATGGAACCAGGCTAGCAACGTCTCCCGTGACCCGGAGGGGTTTCGCAAGGATGCCAACTCGGTCCTCAAGACCGTGCATGCCCGGATGCACAAGGAAGACACCGTGTTTTATCCGGCCATTGAAGCCCTTTGACGCGTCAGACCGTTGGCATGACCCATGCCGGGGTGATGTCGCTGCGTCTGGCACAGTGTGCAAGTGTTGACGTTGCGGCCACTGGCTTGCATCAGGGTGTGGGTCTAAAGCGGCCTGTCCAGATGCCTGGCCATGCCAGATGTACGTCAGGCAGCCGAAGGCCGGGTCAAATGCAGGGACTCCAGCGCTTCCCGGGGCAGCGGTTTGCTGAACAGATAACCTTGCATCTCGTCGCAGCTGAGCAACTGCAGCAGGCGCGCCTGCTCTTCGGTTTCGACACCCTCGGCCACCACCTTGAGCTTGAGTGCATGCGCCAGGCTGATGATGGTGGACACCAAGGCGAGCCCCTGGGGTCCGGCGGTCATATCGATCACAAACGAGCGGTCGATCTTCAGGGTGTCCACGGGCAGTTTGGCCAGGTAACCGAGCGAAGAGAAGCCGGTGCCGAAGTCATCAATGGCAATGGTGATGCCCATGGCGCGGATTTCACGCAGACAGGCAATGCTGTGATTGACGTCCTCCATGATCACGCTCTCCGTGATTTCCAGCTCCAGCTCCACCGAGGCAAGCGGGTCCGTTCCCATCACTTTGCGCACCTCGTCAACGAAGCCGCCGTGGCGCAATTGCAGCGGCGACACATTGACTGCCACACGCACCGGGGCCAGTCCGGCCAAGCGCCAACGCAGACTGTCTTCTTGCACCTGGCGCAGCGCCCATCGCCCTACGTCGTAAATCAGACCGGTTTCTTCCAGAATCGAAATGAACTGCGCCGGTGCGACCAAGCCAGACTCGGGATCATTCCAACGGATCAGAGCCTCGACACCGGTTAACTTTCTGCTCGAAAGGTCTACTTTGGGTTGGTAATGCAGCACAAACTGGTCCAGCTCCAGTGCGGTGCGCAAGCGGCTCTCCAGGTTAAGCGTCTCGGTGACGCGGGTGTTCATTGCCGGGGCATAAAACATCAGTGATTCAGCCGACCCTTTGGCCCGTTTGAGCGCGGCTTCGGCGTTGCGAAACAACGTCTCGGCCTCGTCGCCGTCTGCGGGGCACAAGGCGATGCCGACCTTGCCAGCAATGCGCAGATCGGAACCCCGCAACTGAAACGGCTTGGCAAAGCAGTCGCGCAATAGCTGTTCCACGCTGCGTGCCACGCTGCCAGCATCGCGCGGATCGTGCAGGGCAACGCCGAAGCAGTTGATCCCCACGCGCGCCACCGTGTCAAACCCGACCTGGCTCTGCTGCATGCGCTGCGCGACCAGTTTCAACAACTCATCACCCGCCCGGCGGTCCAGCGTGTCATTGATGATGCGAAAGCGGGCGATATCGACCAGGGCCAGTGCCGTGCTGCTTTTTTCACCATTGCGCACACGCAGCAACTGGCCGACCCGCTCCAGAAACAGGGTGCGATTGGGCAAGCCGGTGATCTCGTCGTAGTAGGCGAGATAGTTCAACCGCTCTTCCTTGTCCAGATGGTCCAGCGCGAAACCGATGTCGCCGGCCAACTCGGTCAACAGCCTCATGCCTTCGTCATCAAAAAAAACCGCCTCATCGGCATAAAGCGCCAACACACCCACAGCGGTGTCTTGCACCAATAGCGGCAGAAAGGCCATCGACAAGATGCCGCGTTCAAGACGGTCTTTTGCCAAGACCATGGTGGGCTCGGTGCGCAAGTCGTTGAAGAGAATGGCCTGCTTTTCCCGCACTGCGCGCACGCTCATATTGCTTTCGGCTGAGGCATCGTCGTGTAACGAGAACCGGTCTTTGAGGACGTCCATGAAGGCGGTATCCGCCCCAGCGGACGCCATCGGCTCAATCTTCATGGCATCCGGATCCACGACGCCGATCCACGCTGTCCTGAACAAGCCGTGTTTGACCGCTATCTGGCAAGCTTCGCGAAACAACTCGTCGCGACTGCGCACGCGCACGATCAGCGTGTTGATGCCACTGAGCACGGCATAAACGCGGTTCAGCCGCCTGATCTTTTTTTCGGCTTCCTTGTAGTCGGTGATGTCCTCGCCAATGCTGGCTGTTCCCGTAACCTCCCCCGCCGCCGAATACAGGACGGTATTGCTCCAGCGAATGAGCCGGCGCTGTCCGGTGCGGGTCACGATCTCGTTCTCGAAATGCCCCGTCGACTTTCCCTTGGCGAGCAACTCGAGAAACGGCACTTTGACGCGGTCGGGCTCAGACACAACAAACAGCGTAAACCAGTCCCGCCCCAATAACTCATCGCGCTCCCATCCGGTCAGCCGCAACAGGTAGTCGTTGCAATAGGTGATGTGCCCATCCTGGTCCAACATCAGAGAAACCAGTTCCACGTTGTCCAGCATGTCGCTGAACCTGCGCTCGCTTTCACGCAGCGCGTCGGTGGCGCGAATGCGCACCTCCATTTCCAACTGCAAAAGCTCGGCATGCTGTCGTACCTCGTCATACAGACTGCCGTTCTCATAAATACGCCCCGCTTGGGCGGCAAGAATGGACAAGATCTGTTCGTCCTCCAAACTGAATTCCGCCTCACCCAACTTGTTGACCAGCAAAATCCAGCCATAGGCGTGCGACAGGGACACCACGGGTGCGATCAATCCGGAATACATGGCTGGATAACCAGACGGCAATCCAGCCACCGTGGCATCGCCCTGGGTGCTGGTGATGCGGCAGGCACGGCGATCAGCACGAGCCTGACCGAGCGGACCTCGGTCAAGATCCGGGGTCTGCAGATGCGTGGCGCGCTCGACATCAATGCCGCTGGTGGCGAAGAACCTTGCTCCAGCGCCTTTGCTTTTGCCATTGGCGCAGACCACGGCGTATTGCGCACCGATCAGGTCGCGCGCACCACGGCAGACCTTTTCCAGCAGCAAGGTTGAACTCTGCTCGGAAGCCAGTTGCAGGTTGAGATCGCTCAGGGCCGCCATGCGCCGACTGGCGGCTTCCAGCTCCGCCACTTTTTCTGACAGGGTGTCAGTCATCAGGCGCAGGTGCTGGCTGCCAAATATCTGTGCGTCTGGTGACGTCGTTGGCTGCGCAACATGTGTCAGGGCCTGATTGATCGCGAGCAGGATGTCTTGCGGCTCGCAGGGTTTGACCAGCACACGCGATACGCCGCAGGCTTTGGCCAGATTGCGGGCTTCGCGTTCACGGTAATGCGCACTGTAAAAAATCACTTCAGTAGCGGCCAGGGTTGGATCTTCGCGCAACTGGCGGACAAATTCGTAACCGTCCATGGTCGGCATCAAAATGTCCGAAATCACCAGATCGGGGTGCTCGGCGCGCACCAGTGCCAGGGCCTCAACACCGTCAGAGGCCTCCAGAGCCTGGTACCCCAGGCTATCAATCAGGGTGACGACCAAGAGTCGGTTCTCGATCTGATCGTCAACGACGAGTATCTTGGCCATGATGTGATCCTGTCAGTGCCTCGCTCGCAGTGTGTTCGGTAAAAAGGCTTCGATCTGCCCGACGAAGGTCTCTGGCGTGATGGGTTTGGTAATGTGTTCATCGAAACCGGCGGCCAGCGCGGTTTCGCGGTCGCCCGCCATCGAAAACGCAGTCACGGCAATCAATGGAACTCGGTGCCAGTCAGATTGCTCCCGCAATGCGCGCACCAGTTCATAGCCATTCATCTGCGGCATTTGCAAATCACAAATGATGAGGTCCGGCTGTGCCTGCAGCGCCATGCGTAGGCCAATGCTGCCGTCTTCGGCCTCCAGCGTGGCGTAACCAGAAGCCTCCAGCAGGTAGCCCACCAATGCGCGGCTGGCGCTGTCGTCCTCGATGATCAGAATGCGTGCGTGCATGGTCTAGTCTTCCCACAACGCCAGCGTGAATGTGCTGCCTTGACCTATCGCCCCGTGATAGGTGATCTTGCCACCCAGCTGTTCGGCCAGCTTGCTGCTCAGATGTAAGCCCAGCCCGCTGCCTTCGAGTTTGCGCCGGCTCGCCGCCTCAATTCTGGAGAACGCCTCGAACAGGCGGCTCTGGTCCTGCTCTGCAATGCCTGGCCCGGTATCTTCCACACTGAAGGACAGCAGATGTCGACCAGCAACCGTCAGCCGTTGCAGGCGCAAATGCACGCTTCCCCGTTCGGTGAATTTGATGGCATTGCCGGTCAGGTTGATGATGATCTGGCTCAGGGCTCGGCGATCTGTTTGCAGTGTGACTGCGGGATCAGGAAGGTCCACCGTAAACAGCAGGTCTTTTCTTTCCGCCTCGGGGCGCAGCGATGCCGCCACGTCCTCCACAACGCTATTGCAATCGGTGGTTTCAATATCGAAATCAAGCTTGTTGGCGTCCAGCTTGGCCAGATCCAGCATGTCGTTGATCAGCGACAACAGGTGCCTGGCGCCCTTCTGAACGATTTGCAACTGTTTGTCCTGTTCCGCAGTGAGCGGGCCAGGGAGTTTCATCAGCAGGGTGCCGGTGAAGCCGATGATGGCGTTCAGTGGTGTGCGCAATTCGTGTGACATGCTGGCAAAAAAGCGGTCCTTGGCTAAGGCGGCGTTTTCAAGCTCAAGGTTCTTGTCGCGCAAGGTCTGCTCGAAACGTTTGCGCTCGGTAACGTCCCTGATGGCACTGGAAACGAACAGGCCTTCCTCTGTCTCCAGTGGGCTCAGGCTGATTTCGACCGGAAATTCGCTCCCGTCTTTGCGCAGTCCAAACAGTTCCAGACCGGCCCCCATGGCGCGCGCCCGGGGTTGTGAGAAAAACCCCGCTCGGTGTCCCGGGTGTTTGCTGCGCAAGCGTTCCGGGACGATGATTTCGATCATCTGTCCCAGCAGTTCCTCCCTGGTCCAGCCAAACAGCCGCACCGCTTGGGAGTTGACCAGCACCATCCTGCCATCGCGGTTGACAATGACCATGGCGTCAGGCGCCGACTCCAGAAGATCCTTGAATTTTTGATCGGCCTTCTTGCGATCCGTGATGTCGCGAATGGCGCTCATGACCATGGTGCCTTCTTCGGTTTTGAGCGGGCTCAGGCTGATTTCCACGGGAAACTCGGCGCCGTCTTTGCGCAGTCCGTAAAGCTCCAAACCTGCACCCATGGTGCGTGTGCGCGGTTGCTCAAAGTAGCCGCCACGGTGTGCGAGGTGGGCGGAGCGAAAGCGGATTGGCAGCAGTATTTCTACCGGCTGCCCCAGCAGGTCCGCGCGCTGATGGCCAAACATTTTTTCTGCCTGCGAGTTGATGAGCACGATGCGGCCGGTGACGTTGACCATCACGATGGCATCTGGCGTGGACTCCAGCAGGTCGTGAAAACGCGCATTCACGAGCTTGGCGTCGCGCAGGACCCTCAGGTGCGTGATGTCCTTTTTGTTCGACAGAAAGTATTTCAGTTGACCGTTCGCATGCAACACGGCCTTGGTTGACACGCTGACATGCACCAAAGTGCCGTTCTTGCACCGGCGTACCGACTCATAGACGGTGAGCCCCCGGTGCAAGGCCTCGGCCTGGATGTGCAATTCCTCGTCGAAGCAGTCCTTCGGCACGATCAGTTCCAGAATAGGCTGGCCGATGGCCTCGTCAACGCCATAACCAAAAATCGCTGCTGCCGCCAAGTTCCAGTGCAGGATGGTTCCATCAGGCGCGATGGCGATCAAGGCGTCAGGGTTTTGTTCCCACAACTGTTCGGTCAAATCCGGACTCATGGCTTCCTCGCATTCGTTGATCCTTTGTCCGCCGTGCGAACCGGGGAATTCACTCAACTGATACGTAAGCGTGCCAGCAGATGCCAAGCTGGTACAACGGGTTTCAGCACCTGATCCTGAAATTTGAGCATAAAGTGCAGGCCCGAACCGGGGCTTGGCACAAGCCATTACCGTGCGTATGGCCTTGGTTGACGACGCATAAATCCGTTCAACATGGCGATGAAGCAGCGCAAGTCGATGTCTGTTTTGTCACCTGCACCTTCGATGCAGGCGTGACTTTTATACGTTTTGGGTGGTTTCTGCCGTAGCCGATTGGGCTACGCCGAAACTTCGCTATCGGGGGCTTTTGCAGGTTGAGGAGGCCGCCTCAAGCTTCCCACTGCCCTCCGCTGCAAAGTTATTTCACTCAGCTACCGAGCCCCACAACCTCGCCCCCGACACCTCCAGGTGGGTCAGATACACCCGCACCTCAAATTCGAGCTGGTGGTAACGCGGCTCCATGTAGCTGCACAGTTGGTAAAACGCCTTGTCGTGCTGGCGCTCTTTGAGGTGGGCGAGTTCATGCACGCTGATCATTTTCAAAAACTCGTCGGGCGCCTGTTTGAACAGGCTGGCCACGCGGATTTCGCGTTTGGCCTTGAGTTTGTTGCCCTGCACCCGGCTGATGCTGGTGTGGGTGCCCAGCGCGTGTTGCACCACCTGCAATTTGGCGTCAAACGCCACCTTGGCCAGGGGTTCGGCGCCGCGCAGGTGCTCGGACTTGAGTGCCTGCACATAGTCAAACAGCGCCTTGTCGGTACGCACCGTGTGGCCTTGCGGGTATTTTTTGAGCAGCCAGTCGGCCACCCGGTCTTGCTGCAGCATCTGCTCGACCTGCGCCAGGGTGTCCGCAGGGTAGCCCTGAAGGTAGCGCAGGGGCCGTGCGCTACCTGGGTTCACTATCGTAGGCATAGCTATCAGCCCTTTATTCATAAGGGCTAGAGGCCAATTTTCCTTAAACTTCTCGGCGCAAAGCCGGGAACAGAATCACATCGCGGATGCTGCTGCTGTCGGTCAGCAACATCATCAGCCGGTCCAGCCCGACGCCGCAGCCGCCGGTGGGTGGCATGCCGTATTCCAGCGCACGGATGAAGTCGTGGTCGTAATACATGGCTTCGTCGTCGCCGCTGTCTTTGGCGGCCACCTGAGCCTGGAAGCGCGCGGCTTGTTCTTCGGCGTCGTTCAACTCGCTGAAACCGTTGCCGAACTCGCGCCCGGTGATGTAGAGCTCAAAACGCTCGGTCACTTCGGGGCGGCTGTCGTTGGCGCGGGCCAGCGGGCTGATTTCGGTCGGGTGCTCCATGATGAATGTGGGTTGCCAGAGCTTTTCTTCCACGGTTTCTTCAAAATACAGCACTTGCAAGCTGGGCAGGCTGCGCGTCGAGATGTGGTGTTTGGCTTCGGTGATGCCGAGTTTGGGCAAGACCGAGCGCAACCACTCGGCGCTGTCGACCTTCAGGCCCGAGCCGTCGGCGAGTTGTTCGCCAGCTTCGGTGTATTTGCAAATCGCTTCATGGATGGTCAGGCGTTCAAACGGCTGTTCCAGATCCACCGGTTTGCCCGCGTAGCTCAGTTGCAGCGTGCCCAGGGCGCGTTGGGCGGCGTCGCGGATCAGTGCTTCGGTGAAAGTCATCAGGTCCTGGTAGTCCCAGTACGCCGCGTAGAACTCCATCATGGTGAACTCGGGGTTGTGGCGCACGCTGATGCCTTCGTTGCGGAAGCTGCGGTTGATCTCGAACACGCGATCAAAACCACCCACGATCAGGCGCTTGAGGTAGAGCTCGGGCGCAATGCGCAGGAACATCTGCTGGTCCAGCGCGTTGTGGTGCGTGGCAAAAGGTTTGGCGTTGGCACCGCCTGGGATCGGGTGCAGCATCGGGGTTTCGACTTCCAGAAAGTCGTGCGCCACCATGAACTCACGGATGCCGCTGACCGCCTTGCTGCGCGCCACAAAACGTTTGCGCGTGTCTTCGTCGGTCATCAGGTCGACGTAACGCTGGCGGTACTTGACCTCTTGGTCGGCCATGCCGTGGAACTTGTCGGGCATCGGGCGCAGGCTCTTGGTCAACAGACGGATGCTGCTGGCGTGGATCGATAACTCGCCGGTCTTGGTTTTGAACACGATGCCTTCGGCGGCCACGATGTCGCCCAGGTCCCAGTGTTTGAAGGCGGCGTAAATTTCTTCACCCACGTCGTCACGTTTGATGTAGACCTGGATGCGCCCTGTGCTGTCTTGCAGGGTGGCAAAACTGGCTTTGCCCATGACGCGTTTGAGCATCATGCGCCCGGCGATTTTGGCTTGGGCGCCTTGTTCCAACAGGCCTTCCGGCGTTTGCCCGGCGTGTGCGGCAAACAGGTCGGCGGCGTGGTCGGCCGGTTTGAAGTCGTTCGGGAAGGCCACGCCTTTGCCCTCAGTCTGCGCCTGACGCAGTGCCTTGAGCTTGTCGCGCCGCTCGGCCATGAGCTGGTTCTCGTCCTGGGGGGCTGGGCTGGGTGCGGCGGTGATGGGTTCAGACATGTGCGTCAATCAAGAGTGGGTGGCGGCCAGGTGGGCAAAAGCCCGCACGCGGGTTGGAGACAAGGCAAAGCTGCGTATTTTAAAGTGCCGCGCTGTCGCTATGATGCAGCGCACCTGACTTGCTTTGTTTTGACACCATGCTGTACCAAATTTTTACCCTGCTGCTTGAGGTTGTTGTTGGTTTGCTCAGCGGCGCCTGCCTGCTGCGTCTGTACATGCAGTACCTGCGGATTCCGATGTCGACGCGCTCGGGCAACCCGCTCGGACGTTTTGTGTTTGCACTGACCGACTGGATCGTGCTGCCGCTGCGCAAGGTGATTCCGTCGATGGGTGCACTCGACACCGCCAGCCTGGTGGCGGCTTTCCTGCTGCAGTTGGCTGAATTTGGCCTGTTGTGGCTGCTGGCGGGTGCGGCCGGTGGTTTGTTTGCGGTGCCGATCCTGGCGCTGTTTGGTTTGCTGCGGATGACGGTGTCGGCGATGACCGGCGCGGTGATTGTGTATGCGGTCTTGTCCTGGGTGCAGACCAATTCAGTGATCGCCGATGTGCTGGAGCGCTTGGTGAGCCCCTTGCTGGTGCCAATCCGGCGCGTTTTGCCGCTGATTGGTGGTGTGGATCTGTCGCCGCTGGCGCTGCTGGTGATTTTGCAGATTTTGGCCATTGTGCTGGGCAACCTGCAGGCAGCGGCTTTACTGGCGTTTTGACGGGGCGCTGCCCTTGGCTTTTTTTGCAGCTTTGGGTTTGGGGGCCGGTGTCTCCAACTCGGTCAGACGGATCAGCTGGGTGATCCAGGGGCGGTCGTCCAACGCATCCTCAATGAGAAACCAGGGTTTGGCACCGGGAAAGGGGTGAGCCTCCACCGGGTTGCCAATCCACACCCGCCCGGCCTCGGTGGGTTTGACAAACAGCTGGTTGTCACACACCAGCGCCACCACCTTGCCACAGCAGTAGATGGCGTATTCACCAAACATCTTGCGAGAGGACACCGGCCCGGCGCCGCTGACCTGGTCACAGACGTAGTCCGCGAAGGATGCGTCTGAGGCCATGTTTGCCGGGGTGAAAGAGGGCTGGTTTAACCGACCGCGTCGGCGCTTTGGCGGGTCAGCATGGCCAGCGTGTTGGCAATGGTGGCGCGCAGCTCTCGGCGGTCACAGATCAGGTCCACTGCGCCCTTGGTCTGCAGGAACTCGGCGCGTTGGAAGCCTTCGGGCAGCTTCACCCGCACGGTGGATTCAATCACTCGCGGCCCGGCAAAACCGATCAGCGCCTTGGGTTCGGCGATCACCACGTCGCCCAAAAAGGCAAACCCGGCGCTCACGCCACCCATGGTCGGGTCGGTCAAGACACTGATGTAGGGCAGGCCTTTTTTGGCCAGATGGGTCAGCGACGCATTGGTCTTGGCCATCTGCATCAGCGAAAGCAAACCCTCTTGCATGCGCGCGCCACCAGTGGCGGTGAAACACACAAACGGCACCTTCTGGTCGATGGCGGTCTGGACACCGCGGGCAAAACGCTCACCCACTACGCTGCCCATGCTGCCGCCCATGAACTCGAACTCAAAACACGCTGCCACCAGGCCAATGCCCAGCACGCTGCCACCCATGACAATCAGCGCATCAGTCTCACCGGTGTTTTCCAGCGCTTCTTTGAGGCGCTCGGGGTATTTGCGGCTGTCCTTGAACTTGAGCGCGTCCACCGGCAGCACTTCCTGGCCAATCTCGTAACGACCTTCGTTGTCCAGGAAGAAGTTGAGCCGGGCGCGTGCGCCAATGCGGTGGTGGTGGCTGCAGGTCGGGCAGACGTTCTGGTTTTGTTCCAGATCGGTCTTGTAGAGCACGGTTTCACACGACGGGCATTTGATCCACAGGCCCTCGGGCACGGCACGCCGGTCTTTTGGATCGGTTTGCTGGATTTTGGGGGGAAGCAGTTTTTCAAGCCAACTCATGCTTTTTTCCTTCTGGATCAGGGACCCGGTGCGCCACAGGGCGCTCACCGGTCCGGTAAAAGTGTCAGGGGCGGATTATGAATCCAACGCGGTGCGAATACCACGCAGGAAGTTTTGTGCGGTGCTGGCCACCTGATCACGCGGCTGATTGTCGATCAGCTGGATGATCTTGCTGCCGATCACCACCGCGTCGGCCACCTTGCCGATCGCCTGCGCGGTGGCCGCGTCGCGGATGCCAAAACCCACGCCCACCGGCACGTTCACAAACTGGCGGATGCGCGGCAACATGGCCTCGACCGCAGCGGTATCGAGCGTGCCCGAGCCGGTGACCCCCTTGAGCGACACGTAATACACATACCCGCTGGCGATGCGCGCCACCTGGGCCATGCGCTCGTTCGTGCTGGTGGGCGCCAGCAAAAAGATCAGGTCCATGTTGTGTGCTTTGAGTTCGGCCGCGAACTCCTCACACTCTTCGGGCGGGTAGTCGACGATCAACACACCGTCGACTCCGGCGGCGCTGGCGTCCTGCACAAAGGCGCCGTGTTTCTGGTTGTAGCGCTCCACCGGGTTGGCGTAACCCATCAACACCACCGGCGTGGTCTGATTCTGAGCGCGGAAAACCCGCACCATGTCGAGCACCTGGGTAAGGCCGATGCCAAAGGCCAGGGCTTTGTCGCCCGCTTTCTGGATCACCGGGCCGTCGGCGCTGGGGTCGGAAAAGGGCACACCGAGTTCGATCACATCGGCGCCGCCTGCGACCATCGCATGCATGAGTTCGGGTGTGACATCGGCATACGGGAAACCGGCGGTGACAAAGGGGATCAGCGCCTTGCGGCCTTGTGCCTGGAGTTGGCTGAAGGTGGCGGCGATGCGGCTCATTTCGAAACTCCTGAATCTGTAGCTGTTTGCCCTTTGCCAATAAGGGCTACCGGCACATTTGACGTATTTCCTTTGACCGACTGGCCTTGGCAGCTGGGGCGGCAGAAGAAGTCGGCGCCCGACAGATCGGCCACGGTGCCGATGTCCTTGTCACCACGGCCAGAGAGGTTCACCAGAATGGACTGGTCCGGCCGCATGGTTTTGGCGAGTTTCATCGCGTAGGCCACCGCGTGGCTGGATTCGAGCGCGGGGATGATGCCCTCGGTGCGGCACAGGTAGTGGAAAGCCTCCAGCGCCTCGGCATCGGTGATGCCGACATATTCAGCGCGGCCAATGTCGTTCAAAAACGCGTGTTCGGGGCCAACGCCAGGGTAGTCCAGCCCGGCGCTGATGCTGTGGGTTTCGGTCACCTGGCCGTTGTCGTCTTGCAGCACATAGGTGCGGTTGCCGTGCAACACGCCGGGGCTGCCGCGCTGGATGCTGGCTGAATGGCGGCCAGAGTCCATGCCAGCACCGGCCGCTTCCACACCGATGAGACGGGTTTTTTCAAACTCGATGTACGGGTAGAAGATGCCCATGGCGTTGCTGCCGCCGCCGACGCAGGCCACCACCACATCGGGCTGGGCGCTGCTGCAGCCAGCGGTCTTCAGCATCTCGGGCATCTGCACCAGGCATTCCTGGCCAATCACACTCTGGAAATCGCGCACCATCATGGGGTAGGGGTGCGGCCCGGCCACGGTGCCGATGATGTAGAAGGTGTTGTCCACATTGGCGACCCAGTCGCGCATGGCCTCATTGAGCGCGTCTTTGAGCGTCTTGCTGCCGCTTTCCACTGGCACCACGGTGGCACCGAGCAGCTTCATGCGGTAGACGTTGGGGCTTTGGCGTTTGACGTCTTCACTGCCCATGTAAACCACACATTCCAGGCCGTAACGGGCGCAGATGGTGGCGGTGGCCACACCGTGCTGGCCGGCGCCAGTTTCGGCAATCACGCGTGGTTTGCCCATGCGTTTGGCCAACATGGCCTGGCCGATGGTGTTGTTGATCTTGTGGGCGCCGGTGTGGTTGAGGTCTTCGCGCTTGAGGAAGATCTGCGCGCCACCGACTTCACGGCTCATGCGTGCGGCGTGGTAGATCGGGGAGGGGCGGCCCACAAAGTGAGCCAGTTCGGACTCAAATTCAGCGATAAAGGCCGGGTCGCGTTGGTATTTGGCGTAAGCCTCTTTGAGCTCGTTGACCGCGTGGGTCAGGGTCTCGGAGATGAAACTGCCGCCGTAAATGCCAAAGTGGCCCCGGGCGTCGGGTTGTTGGTAGTCAGACATGATGATGGTATAGATTCGATAGCCATCAGCCCTTGATCTATAAGGGCAGAAGGCTTATTTGTTACACAGAAGCTGGTCGGCTCGGCGAACCGCAGCTACAAACTCGGACATGCGGTCAGCGTCCTTGATGCCTTTGTGCCCGGGGACCTCGATGCTCGAGCTGACATCCACCGCCAGCGATTTACAACGCGGGCGCAGTGCTCTGATGCCATCGATCACGTTGGCAGCGTTCAGCCCACCACTCAAGACGAGGTGAGCGTCGACGTTTGGAGGAAGCAGTGACCAATTGAATGTTTGCCCGCCACCGCCGAACCCGTCTATGTGCGCGTCCAGCAAAATGGCTTGAGCCTGTGAATAATCTTGGGCGAATTTTAGAAGATCAAAGCCACGCCCGGCTTCACCCAGTGGAATACGTGCCGCACGCAGGTAGGGACGCTGCTCGGGGCTACAGGCGGCCTGGCAATCTTGGGGCGACTCATCACCATGAAATTGGGCGATAGCCCCCGCTACAGAAGCACAAGCTGCTCTGATTTTTGAGGTGTCTTCGTTGACAAACAGCAGCACCGGCGTGACAAAGGGGGGCAGGCGGCGCGCCAACTCGGCAGCGCGCTCCAGCGGCACATAACGCGGGCTTTTGGCGTACAGCACAAAACCAATCGCATCGGCACCCGCTGCCATGGCCGCGTCCACATCCCGCTCCCGGGTGAAACCACACATCTTGATGCGGGTGCGATTGGCGGGGGAGACAAGCTGAGCTGAAGGTGATGTGCTGATCATCAAAGTGCTCCTGGCAGGCCGTCTAGCAGGGTGGGGTGTTCTGGCAGGCCCCAGCGTGCCTCGTAGCGTGGGCCCACAAAATACAGGCCATAGGGGGAAAAGGTGGGGGCGGCGGCGTCGCGGTCCCGCGCGGCCAGCACCTCCAAGATCCAATCAGGGTTTTTGCGGCCATCGCCGATCAAAATCAAACAGCCCATCAGGTTGCGGATCATGTGGTGCAAAAAGGCATTGGCCTCAAACTCAAAACGCCAGTAGGCACCACGGCGGCTGATGTCGATACGCATCAGGGTTTTGACCGGTGACAGGGCCTGGCAGGCGCTGGCGCGAAACGAGCTGAAGTCGTGTTCACCCAGCAGGTGTTGGGCGGCTTGTTGCATACGCTCCAGGTTCAAGGGGCGGTAGACCCAACCAACGCGGCCCTGGTCGATGCTGGGACGCACGGGCGAATCGAGCACCACATAGGCGTAACGCCTTGAGGTCGCGCTGGCACGGCAATGGAATTCTGGTGGCACCTCCTTGGCCCATTGCACCGCAATATCGTGGGGTAACAAGGCGTTGGGGCCGCGCACCCAGTTGGATGCGGGGCGTTGGGCAGGGGTGTCAAAGTGGATGACTTGCATCAGACCGTGCACACCGGCATCGGTGCGGCCAGCACACAGGATCGATACCCGCTGCTGGCCGGTGAACTCTCCGAGCGCCTTTTCCAGCTTGTCTTGCACCGTCTGGCCGGAAGACTGGCTTTGCCAGCCCTGGTAGGCCAGCCCGTTGTAGCTGATGCCCAGCGCTAGCCGCATCAAGCCACCCCTGGGTGTGCACCGGTCGGCAAAACCCCCGGGTTCACAGTTTGGCGAGCGCGTTTTGGGCTTTGGACCGCAAATCGCCAGCGGCTTCGGCAATCACCTCTTCGATCAGGGCGCGGGCGCCGTCGTCGTCCCCAATGGCGCGGAATTCGTCGGCCAGGGCCAGTTTGGTTTCCAGCGGGTCCATCGCTTCGTCGACAAACTCGCCGGGCACGGTGACTTTGTCCTCACCCAGGTCAAGCGACAGCGAGCCCAGGTCAAAGGACATCAGCTCGTTGCTGGCCTGGGTGGCCGCGTCGTTTGAGGCGGCGGATGCTGCGGTCTCGTCAGCCGTGGGTGGCAAGTCCAGCTGTAGCTCGGGGGTGTCCAGCGAGAAGTCCAGGTCGTCGGCCAGCGGGTCACGCACCGTGCTCGGGCCGCTTGGCTCTTCCAGCGGCGCTTCAAAAGCGGGCGCTTCAAAAGAGGGCGCTTCAAAAGAGGGTTCGTCCACTGCGGGTTCATCCACAGCCGACGGCTCTTCGGGCAGCGTGGGCAAGGGCGTTTCTTCAAACGCGCTCAAGCCGGAAAACGCGGTGGGAATGGCATCGCTGTGGGGTGGCGGCTCGGTCGGCTCGGGAACCGCTGGGCCGGGCAGATCGGCCGGCTCGTCCAGGGAGAAATCCAGATCCAGATCGAGGTCGCCTGGCCCGGTGGCAATGGGTGGGGGCGGCACGTCGTCTTGTGCCTTGGCCGCCGTGAGTGGGTTACCCATGGTGACGGTGGCGGGCGCAGAGACTTGGAAGTCAGGCAGCTGCGAGGGCAGGGGTTGGCCGCCTGGCAGGTAAAGCGCGTTGTCCGGGTCGATGGCCAGACCCTTCTCGCAAATCTGTTCCCATTCGGGGCCAGTGCCGTCGGTCAAGTTGAAGGCGAGGGCGGCAATGGCTTCAAAGGCCTTGAGGTCGCGGCGTTTGGCGTAAATGTCCAGCAGCTTCTGGTGGATCGCCACACGCTGTGGCTGGGTGCGCAGGGCGTCCTTCAAGATTTCTTCGGCCTGCAGGTCACGGCCATAAGCCAGGTACACATCGGCCTCGGCCACCGGGTCCACATCGTCCACCGCGTCGAGCTGGCTCGGTGAGTAAACCATTGACGAGCCGGTGGTCAGGCTGTCACCGGTGTCCACATTCTGGCCACCACTGCCGCCTGAGAAAGCCAGGTCGCTGTTGGCAAAGGTGCTGTCGAGTTGTTCCGCTTGTTTGCGCTGGCGTCGTTTGTACAGCCCCAGGCCCGCCAACAAAGCCACCAGTGCGGCTGCACCAGGCAGCAGCATCGGGTTGTCCAGCAGGTCGTCGAAGAAACTGGTTTCGGGCGCGGGTTCGGGTTGTACTGGTGGTACTGGTTTCTTGGGCGGGGTGACTGCCGGTGCCGATGCGGGTTCCGAGGCTTTGACCTCGGCTTGGGGCGCTGGCACGGCCTCTGGGGCACTGGCCACCGGTTCTGGCGTGGAGGCTGCCGCGCTGGCAGGCGCACTGGAGGCCTTGGCCAGTTGGTCCAGCTCCTGGATGTTTTTGGCCAGCTCGGCCGAGCGTTGTGCCGCAGCTTCGGCATTACGCTCTTTGGCCAGGGCCTCTTCGCCAGATTTGGTTTGCACACTGCCTTTGGACAAGGTCAGCTTGTCGGGGGTGGTGGCGGCTGGTTTTTTGTCGTCGACGGTGGCCTCAATCTTGCCACTGACGTCCCGGCTGGCGGGTGACAGCTTGGCGGCGGGCACATTGCTGGCAAATTTCCGGCGGAAATCGTTGAAATCCTGGCTTTGGGCGCTGATGATTTGTGTTGCCTCGGCGCGGCTTGTGGCACTGGCTTGTTCCTGGTTCGGCAGGGTCACAATCGCGCCCGCTTTGATGCGGTTGACGTTGTCCTGGATGAAAGCTTCCGGGTTGGCGCGCAACAGGGCCACCAGCATTTGATCCAGCGACACATTGGCGTTTTTGTGGGCAGCCGCAATGGCGCTGGCGGTGTCACCTGGCTTGACCTTGACAGTGGCCTCGGCAGCGGTGGCTTTCTGCGCCGGTGGTGCCGCAGGTGCTGGCTCCATTGCGACAGGTTTGGTGGCTGTGGTCGCCGGTCTGGGTGGGGTTGGCTGGCTTGGCGCTGCGTTTGGCCGGGACACTGCGGGTGCGGCCACAGCCGCCGCTGCAGCGGCTCGGGTGGCAGGCGATATACGCACTGGCGCCGGTGCTGGTGCTGGCAGTTGTGCGCCCACTGGTGCAGCTGCGGTCTGCTTGCGCAGGGCTGGCGGGTCAAACAGCATGGTGTAGTCGCGCACAATGCGACCCGAGTTCCAGCTGGTCTCCAGGATCATGTCGACAAACGGCTCACCGATGGGCCGGTCGCTGCTCAGGCGCAGGTAGGCCCGGCCATCCGGGCGGCGTTGCAGGGAGGCGCGCAAACTGCTCAGTGCCGGGTTGTATTCCAAACCAGCCGCCAAAAAAGCATCTGTCGGTGCCACTTTGGTGACCAGGCTGGCGGCTTCTTCGGGATTGATGTCCAGCACATCAATTTCGGCTCTGAGGGGTTCGCCCAGGGCGGACTGCACGGTGATGCGCCCCAGTGACAAAGCCAACGCCTGGGTGCTGCATAAACCCATCAGCGCAGCGATTGCCAAAGCAGTGAGTTGGCAGGGGTGGGACTTCGCAATCAATTGTGCTCTCCGGTATTACAGCCAGTCGCAGGTGGTCTGGTCAGGGCTGTTGGCCCAAGGACTCGAAACAATAAAAAAGCACCATAACATCAATATGTTAGCCTGACAAGTTAAGTCAGCTTGTGAACATGAGGCCTGTCAATTGAGACCACCGGGAGCGCAATTCTATGTTGTAGCGTGGCAACGGCCCGACACCCACGGTTTGGCAGGTGTCAGGCCGTCAAAGCCAAGTATGGCGGATCAAGCTTGCAACAAAATCCGCAGCATACGACGCAGCGGCTCAGCGGCACCCCACAGCAGTTGGTCACCCACGGTAAAAGCGCCTACATATTCCGGCCCCATAGCCAGTTTGCGGATACGGCCCACGGGGATGGTCATGGTGCCGGTGACCGCAACGGGTGTCAAATCGCGGATGGTGGCCTCACGGGTGTTGGGCACCACTTTGACCCAGGGGTTGTCGGCGGCGATCATCGCTTCGATGTCGGCGCTGGGCACGTTCTTTTTGAGCTTGAAGGTCAAAGCCTGGCTGTGGCAGCGCATGGCGCCCACACGCACACAGAAGCCGTCGACCGGAATCGCGGCAGAACCAAAACCCTCGCCCTGGCCCAGAATCTTGTTGGTCTCAGCCATGCCTTTCCACTCTTCCTTGGATTGACCCCAGCCCGCTTCATCATGACTCTTGCCGATACCGAGGTCCTTGTCGATCCAAGGGATCAGCGAACCGCCCAGTGGTACGCCAAAGTTGGCGGTTTCAGACGCACTCAAGCTGCGCTGTTTGGCGATGACCAAACGGTCAATTTCCAGGATGGCACTCTTGGGGTCGTCCAGCAGGGCCTTGACCTCGGCATTGAGGGTGCCATATTGGGTCAACAACTCACGCATGTGTTGCGCGCCACCGCCGCTGGCGGCCTGGTAGGTCTGCGTGCTCATCCACTCCACCAGACCCGCCTTGTAGAGGGCACCCACACCCATCAGCATACAGCTCACGGTGCAGTTGCCACCCACCCAGTTCTTGCCACCCTGACTCAGCGCGGTTTGGATCACCGGCATGTTGACCGGGTCCAGGATGATCACCGCGTCTTTTTCCATGCGCAGGGTGGATGCGGCGTCAATCCAGTGGCCGTTCCAGCCCGCGGCACGTAACTTGGGAAACACCGCAGTGGTGTAGTCACCGCCCTGGGCACTGATGATGATGTCGCAGCGTTTCAGGGCGTCGATGTTGTACGCGTCCTGCAGCGTGGTTTCGTTCTTGGCCAGGGCCGGTGCTTGGCCACCCGCGTTGGAGGTGGAAAAAAACAGGGGTTCGATCAGGTCGAAGTCACCTTCGGCCTGCATGCGGTCGATCAGGACCGAACCCACCATGCCACGCCAGCCCACCAGGCCGACCAGATTACCGATTGTCATGAGATTGCCCTTTCAGATTGTCGAAATACTCGGATTTCATCTGCCCGGCTCGTCTGGCCGGGAGGGGCGCGACGAACCAGGCTGAGTCAGCCAGTAATGGTTGTCGTTTTGGTCACAGCGGACCCTGTCAGTGCAACACCAACCAATGCAGCTTCTGTAGCGCCAGCGGCGCCATCAGAAGGCAGGATGCGAATGTGTTGCATGGCACGATTGTAATTGCAAGGGCTACAGCGCTTTGACGACCGCGTTGCCCATCTCGATGGTGGAGACACGGGTGGTGCCTTCACTGTAGATGTCGGGGGTGCGCAGGCCTTGGGCGAGCACAGATTTCACTGCGTTTTCGATGCGCTGGGCGGCTTCTTCCTGGTTCAGGCTGAAGCGCAGCATCATGGCCGCACTCAGGATGGTGGCCAGCGGGTTGGCAATGCCTTGGCCAGCGATGTCGGGTGCGCTGCCGTGGCTGGGTTCGTACAGGCCCTGGTTGCTGGCGTTCAGGCTGGCTGAGGGCAACATGCCGATTGAGCCGGTGAGCATCGAGGCTTCGTCCGAGAGGATGTCGCCAAACATGTTGCCGGTGACGATCACGTCAAACTTCTTGGGCGCCTTGACCAGTTGCATGGCGGCGTTGTCCACGTACATGTGGTCCAGTGCCACGTCGGGGTACTGCTGGCCGACTTCGGTGACCACCTCTTTCCAGAACTGGAAGGTTTCCAGCACATTGGCCTTGTCAATGCTGGTGACACGTTTGCTGCGTTTGCGTGCGGCCTGGAACGCCACATGGGCAATGCGCTCGATCTCGGGGCGGCTGTAGCGCATGGTGTCGAAGGCTTCTTCAGCCTCGGGGAAGTTGCCGTCGGTTGCGATGCGGCGGCCACGTGGTTGGCCAAAATAGATGTCGCCGGTGAGTTCGCGGATGATTAGGATGTCAAGCCCGGCCACCAGTTCGGGCTTGAGGCTGGAGGCGCCCACCAGCTCCGGGTAACAAATGGCTGGGCGGAAGTTGGCGAACAGGCCCAGGTTTTTGCGCAGGCCCAGAATGGCTTGTTCGGGGCGCAGGTGGCGCTCCAGGTTGTCGTATTTCCAGTCACCCACGGCGCCAAACAGGATGGCATCAGCGTCCTTGGCCAGTTTCAGGGTGGAGGCGGGCAGCGGGTGACCGAGCGCCGCGTAGGCGGCACCACCCACCGGGGCGGTTTCCAGTTCAAAACTCAGGTCCAGTGCATGCAACACCTTGACCGCTTCCACCACAATTTCCGGACCAATGCCATCACCTGGCAAAACTGCAATTTTCATGATGTATCTGACTTTCTAAAGGGGAAGGAAACCCGGGGCGGAGACCGTCATGGGATGTCAAGAAGAGGGTTCAATACTGCGGCGTGTTGGTGTGTGACTGCGCTGGCTTCAGCCGCTGCCAGCGCGTCATCGCTACACCATCAATCCAAAAAATATAAAAACAATAGCTACTTACCCAATCATGGTGCGGGCTAACCAGGGTTTTTGTGCTAAACGCTCAGCTTCAAAGGCCTTGATCTTGTCGGCATGGCGCAGTGTCAGGCCAATGTCGTCCAGGCCATTGAGCAGACAGTATTTGCGAAACGCCTGAACCTCGAACGGCAATTCATCACCATTGGGCTTGACCACCACCTGGCGTTCCAGGTCCACCGTCAGGGTGTAACCGGGGAAGGCCGCCACCTCGTCAAACAGTTGGCTGACTTGGGCTTCGCTCAAGACGATGGGTAACAAGCCGTTCTTGAAGCTGTTGTTGAAGAAGATGTCGGCGTAACTGGGTGCAATGATGGCGCGAAAGCCAAACTGGTCAAGCGCCCAGGGCGCGTGTTCACGGGAGGAGCCACAACCAAAATTCTTGCGTGCCAACAGGATCGAAGCGCCCTGAAAACGCAGTTGGTTCAGCACAAAGTCGGGGTTGGGGCGGCGGCTGGCCGGGTCTTGACCGGGGAAACCGGCATCCAGATAACGCCATTCGTCAAACAAGTTTTGTCCAAAACCGGTTTTGCGGATGGATTTGAGAAACTGCTTGGGGATGATGGCATCGGTGTCGACATTTTCCCGATCCATCGGGGCCACCAGGCCTTTGAGTAAGGTGAATTTTTGCATGGCTGGTTATTTTTTGGCAGCGCCTTCGATGGCTGAACCGGCTTTTTGCAGGTCCTGACCCACACCTTTGACGGTGTTACAGGCGCTCAGCGCCAACAGGCTGCTGATCAAGACGAAGAGTGTGAGACGTTGCATGATGGGCTCCTTGGAGAACGTCAGACAAATCGCCTGACATCGACAAAATGGCCGTGGATCGCTGCGGCAGCGGCCATGGCCGGGCTGACCAGGTGGGTGCGGCCCCCGGCGCCTTGGCGGCCTTCGAAGTTGCGATTGCTGGTAGACGCGCAGCGTTCGCCGGGCTCCAGCCGGTCGGCGTTCATCGCCAGGCACATCGAGCAGCCGGGTTCGCGCCAGTCAAAACCGGCCGCTTTGAAGATCTCGTGCAAACCTTCGCGTTCGGCCTGTTCTTTGACCAGACCCGAGCCGGGTACCACCATCGCCAGACGGATATTGGGGGCGACTTTGCGCCCCAGGGTCTTCACAACGGCAGCTGCCTCGCGCATGTCTTCAATGCGGCTGTTGGTGCAGGAGCCAATGAACACCTTGTCGACATACACATCGTCCAGAGCCTTGCCGGGTTCCAGGCCCATGTAGGCCAGGGCGCGCTCAATCGCACCGCGTTTGTTGGCGTCTTTTTCCTTGTCGGGGTCGGGCACGCGCTCGTTGATGCCGAGCACCATCTCGGGCGAGGTACCCCAGGTGACTTGTGGCACCAAGCTTGACGCATCGATGTGCACCGTGGTGTCAAAGTGGGCTCCGGGGTCGGATTGCAGCGTCTTCCAGTAGGCCACGGCCTGGTCCCAAGCCACGGCAGCGGCTGCATCGTTAGCCGCGTTGGCACCGGGGGCCATCGGCCGGCCCTTGACGTATTGGATGGTTTTGTCATCCACCGCCACCAGGCCAGCGCGGGCACCGGCTTCAATCGCCATGTTGCACACTGTCATGCGGCCTTCCATGCTCAGCGCACGGATGGCCGAGCCGCCAAATTCGATGGTGTAACCGGTACCGCCCGCTGTGCCGATTTTGCCGATGATGGCCAGAACGATGTCTTTGCCACCACAGCCATGCGGCAGCACACCATCGACCTGCACCAGCATGTTTTTAGCCTTTTTAGCCAGCAAGGTCTGGGTGGCCATCACGTGCTCGACCTCGCTGGTGCCAATGCCGTGGGCCAACGCGCCAAACGCACCGTGGGTGGAGGTGTGTGAGTCGCCGCAGACCACCGTCATACCAGGCAGGGTGGCGCCGTTTTCCGGGCCAATCACGTGAACAATGCCCTGGCGCCGGGACAAAAACGGGAAATAGGCCGCCGCGCCGTATTCCTGGATGTTGGCGTCCAGCGTCATCACCTGTTCTTTGCTGGTCGGGTCGGTGATGCCGTCGTAGCCGCGCTCCCAGCCGTTGGTCGGGGTGTTGTGATCGGCGGTAGCCACAATCGAACTCACCCGCCAGAGAGGGCGGTGCGCCTGGCGCAGGCCTTCAAAGGCTTGCGGGCTGGTGACCTCATGCACCAGATGGCGGTCGATGTACAGCAGTGCCGTGCCATCCTCCTCGGTGTGGACAACATGCTCGTCCCAGAGCTTGTCATACAGGGTACGTGCGTGTGAATGTGATTCCATGCGTGCGGTGGTGTTGGTGGGCAATCGGAAGATTTTAAACGGCGCGTGTCTTCAGGGGCTGCCAATGAAAAAGCCCGCCGACGTGTGTAGTCGGCGGGCTTCTTTAAAGGCTGCTTCAGCGTTCGGACACAGGCTTGACGTCGCGTGCAACGTAACCGGTGAACAGTTGGCGTGGACGACCGATCTTGTACTCAGGGTCGGCCAGCATTTCGTTGAGCTGGGCAATCCAGCCGACGGTGCGGGCCAGGGCGAAGATCCCGGTGAACAGGCTGACCGGGATGCCGATGGCGCGCTGCACGATGCCGGAGTAGAAGTCGACGTTCGGGTACAGCTTGCGCTGCACAAAGTAGTCGTCTTCGAGCGCGATTTTTTCCAGTTCTTTGGCCAGTTTGAACAGTGGGTCGTTTTCCAGACCCAGTTCGGCCAGCACCTCGTTGCAGGTTTCCTGCATCAGCTTGGCGCGTGGGTCGTAGTTTTTGTAAACGCGGTGACCAAAACCCATCAGCTTGACGCCGGAGTTCTTGTCCTTGACCTGCTCCATGAACTGACCAACTTTGGCCACGCCACCTTGGCGCTGGATATCTTCGAGCATGTTCAGGCAGGCTTCGTTGGCGCCACCATGTGCAGGGCCCCACAGGCAGGCGACACCAGCTGCAATCGCCGCAAACGGGTTGGTGCCCGACGAGCCACACAGCCGCACGGTGGAGGTGGAGGCGTTTTGCTCGTGGTCGGCGTGCAGGATAAAGATCCGGTCCATGGCCCGTTCGATCACCGGGTTGACCTTGTAGTCTTCACACGGTGTGCCGAACATCATGCGCAGGAAGTTGCCCGCGTAGCTGAGTTCATTGCGCGGGTACATGTAGGGCTGGCCGACGCCGTATTTGTAAGCCATAGCCACCAGGGTGGGCATCTTGGCAATCAGGCGAATCGCGGCCACATGGCGGTGTTCGGGGTTGTTGATGTCCGTGCTGTCATGGTAGAACGCGGACAGGGCGCCGATCAGCCCGGTCAACACCGCCATCGGGTGCGCGTCGCGGCGGAAACCACGCAGGAAAAACTGCATCTGCTCATTGACCATGGTGTGGCTGAGGACCAGTTTGTGGAATTCGCTGCGCTCCTCTTGTTTGGGCAATTCACCTTTGAGCAGCAGATAACAGGTGTCCAGGTAGTCGCACTGGGTGGCGAGTTGTTCAATCGGGTAACCGCGGTACAACAACTCACCTTTGTCGCCATCGATATAGGTGATGGCCGATTGGCAGGAAGCGGTCGACAGGAAACCCGGGTCATAGGTGAACATGCCGGTTTGGCCATACAGTTTGCGAATGTCGATAACGTCCGGGCCTACGCTGCCTTGGTACACAGGCAAATCAACGCTGGGGCTGCCATTGGAAAACGACAGGGTGGCTTTGTTTTCAGCTAGCTTCATTTTGACCTTTCGGGTTTGCTCTCAACATATTCAACACTTCAGATACATCGTCACGTTCCAGATCAGGTTGGACTTGTGCCAGGGTCTTGCGACCCAGGTGCAGATCCAGCAGATCGTTGTCACTGATCTCCATTAAAGCCATCAGACCTTGCGCTTGCTTGACAGTCAACACGGATTCAAACCGTTTGAAAAACCGATCTACAAAAATATCGTTTTCCAGCAAGCCACGGCGACTGCGCCACTTGAGCTTGCTCAGCATTCTTTCATCGACGAGATCGTCCGGCAAAGCTGCCGCAGGTTGCTCCATGGGGGTCAACCAGATCAGATGATGCGGCGCACCATCAGCTCTTTGATCTTGCCAATGGCAGCGGTGGGGTTCAAGCCTTTGGGACAGACGTCAACACAGTTCATGATGGTGGTACAGCGGAACAAGCGGTAGGGGTCTTCCAGGTTGTCGAGCCGCTCGCTGGTGGCTTCATCACGGCTGTCCGCGATAAAGCGGTACGCCTGCAGCAGACCTGCCGGACCCACAAACTTGTCTGGATTCCACCAGTACACCGGGCAGCTGGTGGAGCAGCTGGCACACAAAATACATTCGTACAGGCCGTTCAGCACCTCGCGCTCTTCCGGGCTTTGCAGGCGTTCTTTTTCTGGCGGACGGGTGTCATTGATCAAGTAGGGCTTGATCGAGTGGTACTGCTGGAAAAACAGGGTCATGTCCACGATCAGGTCACGGATCACTGGCAGGCCTGGCAGCGGCTTGAGGGTGATGGTGTCGGGCAGGGTGCGCAGGTTGATCAGACAGGCCAGGCCGTTTTTGCCGTTGATGTTCATCGCATCGGAGCCGCAAATGCCTTCACGACAGGAACGACGGTAAGACAGCGTGGGATCAATCTCCTTGAGTTTGACCAGCGCGTCAAGCAGCATGCGTTCAGAGCCGTCAAGCTCCACCTCGATGGTCTGCATGTAGGGCTTGGCGTCGGTGTCTGGGTTGTAGCGGTAAATGTTGAAAGTGCGTTTTGCCATGATGTGCTTTCTTGTTCGGTGAGGGGCAAGATCAGAACGTGCGGACCTTGGGCGGCACAGAGGCCACCGTCAAAGGCTTGAGGTTCACAGGCTTGTAACTCAGGCTATTGGTGTCCCGGTCCCACAAGGTGTGCTTGAGCCAGTTGGCATCATCGCGCCCCAGTGGGCAGGTGGCGTCGTCGGCAGGACGGTCGTAGTCCAGCACGGTGTGGGCACCACGGCACTCGCGGCGGGCCGCAGCGGACACCATGGTGGCCTGAGCGGCTTCGATCATGTTGTCCACTTCCAGAGCCTCAATACGCGCGGTGTTGAAGATTTTGGATTTGTCGGCCAAAGTGATGTTCTTGACACGCTCACGCATCGCTGCAATCTTGACCACCCCCTCGTCCATGCTGGCCTGGGTGCGGAACACACTGGCGTGGGTCTGCATGGTGTTGCGCATGTCATCCGCCACGACTTGGGCGTATTCACCCGAAGTCGAGTTATCCAGACGATTCAGACGCTCCAGTGAAATGTCTGCCCCATTCTCTGGCAGGGGTTTGTGGGTGTCGTTCTCATTGTTGAACTGGACGATGTGTTTGCCAGCGGCCCTGCCAAACACCACGATGTCGAGCAGCGAGTTGGTGCCCAGGCGGTTGGCGCCGTGCACGCTGACGCAGGCGCATTCACCCACGGCATAGAGCCCCTTAACAACTTTTTGCGAACCACTGCCATCGGGGGTGACGACCTGACCGTAGATGTTGGTTGGGATACCACCCATCTGGTAGTGGATGGTTGGCACCACGGGAATGGATTCCTTGGTGATATCGACGTTGGCAAAATTGTGTCCAATTTCGAACACGCTGGGCAAACGCTTGGCAATGGTTTCTGCGCCCAGGTGGGTCATGTCCAGGTTGATGTAGTTCTTGTTCGGGCCACAGCCGCGGCCTTCCTTGATCTCCTGGTCCATACAACGCGACACAAAGTCACGCGGCGCCAAGTCCTTCAAGGTGGGTGCATAACGCTCCATAAAGCGCTCGCCTGCGCTGTTGCGCAAAATGGCGCCTTCTCCGCGGCAGCCTTCGGTCAACAACACACCGGCACCAGCCACGCCGGTGGGGTGGAATTGCCAGAACTCCATGTCTTGCAATGGGATGCCGGCACGCGCCGCGATGCCCAATCCGTCGCCGGTGTTGATGAATGCATTGGTGGATGCGGCAAAAATGCGGCCTGCACCACCGGTGGCCAGCAACACGGACTTGGCGCGCAGCACGTGAATTTCACCGGTTTCCATCTCTAGCGCGGTTACTCCTACCACATCACCTTCGGCATCACGGATCAAATCCAGCGCCATCCACTCTACGAAGAAGTTGGTGCGGGCCTTGACGTTTTGCTGGTACAGGGTATGCAACATGGCATGGCCAGTACGGTCAGCCGCAGCGCAGGCGCGTTGCACCGGCTTTTCGCCATAGTTGGCGGTGTGGCCACCAAAGGGGCGTTGGTAAATGGTGCCATCGGCATTGCGGTCAAACGGCATGCCAAAGTGTTCCAGCTCGTACACCACTTGGTTGGCCTCGCGGCACATGAACTCAATGGCGTCCTGGTCGCCCAGCCAGTCGGAGCCCTTGATGGTGTCGTAGAAATGGTAGTGCCAGTTGTCTTCTGCCATGTTGCCCAAGCTCGCACCAATGCCGCCCTGGGCGGCGACGGTGTGTGAGCGGGTGGGGAACACTTTGGTCAACACGGCCACGTTCAGGCCAGCGTTGGACAGGCGCAAAGAGGCGCTCATGCCGGAGCCACCGGCTCCGACGATGACAACATCAAATTTGCGCGTGGTGAGTTTGGAGGTAGCAGTCATGATGATTCTTGTGATTTGTTGATGGATAGCCCGCTTCGGCGCGTCTGTTTGGCCGTTTAGGCTGATGCCTTCTGATCAATGAAGAAGGCTTACAGGCGCCACAGAACTTGAATGGCCCATCCCACGCAGCCAGCCAGCCAGACGATGGCAAACACGTGCAGCACAAAACGCACCGCATAAGGTTTGACATAGTCCATGAAAATGTTGCGCATGCCAACCCACACGTGATAGAACAAAGACAGAAAAACGACGAAGGTCAAGGTCTTCATCCATTGCGCGGCAAAAATGCCGGCCCACAGCTCGTAGCTGATTGGCCCTTTGCTGAAGATGACCTGAGCCAGCAGCAAGACGGTGAAAAGGGCCAGAATGACCGCAGTCACCCGTTGCGACAACCAGTCGCGTACGCCGTAATGTGCACCAACAACTGTGCGGTGAGAGCCGTAATTGACGGACATGGGTAACTCCTGAATTAATAAAGACCGAACAGCTTGGCGCCCAGCACAGCCGTCAGGCTGAGTGTCAAACCGAGCACCACTGCGGCGGTTTGGCGACCGAAGTCCTTGGTGACATGGTGATGATGGGTGTCCATCCACAAGTGCCGTATGCCGGCGATGAAGTGGTGCAACATGGCCCAGATCAGACCCAGGGCCACCAGTTTCCAGAGAAACCCGGGAATGCCCAACATGCCGATGTTGAAGGCTGCTTTGAAGCCCGCAAACGAAACCTCAGACGAAATGGAGGTGTCGAACATCCAGATCACAAACGGCATCAGGAAGAACATGATGGCGCCACTGACACGGTGCATGCCCGACGCCAGCGACGCCAACGGCCAGCGGTACGTGATCAAACTGGGGAATTCGATGTTGTTGAACTGGGGGCGTTTTTTTGAATGGCTCGTCGCTGTTTCAGACATAACTGGCTTTCTGTGTTTGATGTGACTGCTTGGTCATCAGGGATGACCAACCGATGAAAATTTTATCGAAACGCACCATCATACCCCCGGCGTGACATGGTTCTTGACGCCTGTCGAAGGTCTATTGGATGGCTCTCAACAAGCCAGCAAAGACCTCCGGTCTGTGTCTGTGGTGCACGGAAATGCCTCGCTATTTAATTCATATCATTTTGATAGTGATGGGTGTCGGTTCGGTAATAACCCCGACGCAACTCCATGGGCTCGCTTTGGTAGGTGTAGGCAATGCGCTCCACACTCAGAAGAGGTGTGCCCAAAGCCACGCCCAGCAGTTCCGCGTGGATGTCTGCGGCCGAGATGGCCCGAATTTTTTCTTCTGCGCGAACCATCCGGACATTAAATTCTGTCTCGAACAGGGCGTAGGTCGGACCTTTGTAACTGGCCATCCGCTCGGCGGTGAGGCCTTTGAAGGGCGTGGCAGGCAGCCAGATGTCTTCCAAGATGACCGGCACGCCGCCAAAACCCAGCACCCGGCGGATTTGCAGCACGGTGTCGCCGGAGCGCAGCGCCAGGGCCTTGGCCACGTCGGTGCTGGCCCGGGTCCGGCGGCATTCGACGATGTCGCGCTGTGCTGGCCCCTCGCTGCCGCGTGCGCCGCTGTTGGGTACCAGCCGGAGAAACCTGAATTGCACTTGCTGCTCGGCGTGAGTGGCAACAAAAGTGCCTTTGCCCTGGCGACGCAGCAACAAGTTTTCGGCAGCCAGTTCGTCGATGGCCTTTCTAACGGTGCCCTGGCTGACCCGAAAACGCGCTGCGAGTTCGATTTCGCTGGGAATGACCTCTCCCGGCTTCCATTCTCCAGAGCGCAAGCTGCCCAGAATCAGGCCCTTGATTTGCTGGTACAGCGGGCTGAACGCGGGCGTGGCATTGCTGCTGGTTGACACGGCGTCAACCACCGGAGTCAGTTCGCGTTCAGGGCTGGTTTCGGGCGGGGTTGGCATGGCAGGAAGCGGTTGAATTCTCAGGAATAGCTTGGTGAATCATATCTTATATAAGACATAAGACAAGTTGACGATTTTTGATTTTCGGAGGTACACTCGTTTGGCTTGGCGCAGATGGATGTGGATCATCCGCCCCGACACCCACTGAATTTACTACCTCAATCTCTGGAGTTTTACTATGAGCAAGAAGCCTGTTCGCGTTGCTGTTACTGGTGCAGCTGGTCAAATTGGGTACGCCATTCTGTTTCGCATAGCCTCCGGTGAGATGTTGGGCAAGGATCAGCCGGTGGTGTTGAGCCTGTTGGAAGTGCCGGTTGAAAAAGCACAACAAGCGCTGCAGGGTGTGATCATGGAATTGCAGGACTGCGCTTTCCCGCTGCTGGTCGGTATCGAGGCGCACAGCGACCCGCTGGCCGCGTTCAAGGATGTGGACTACGCCCTGTTGATTGGTTCTCGCCCGCGTGGCCCGGGCATGGAGCGTGCTGAATTGTTGGCCGTGAATGCTGAAATTTTCACCGCCCAAGGCAAGGCGCTTAATGCGGTGGCCTCGCGCAACGTCAAGGTGCTGGTGGTTGGCAACCCGGCCAATACCAATGCCTACATCGCCATGAAGAGTGCACCGGATCTGCCGCGCAAGAACTTCACCGCCATGCTGCGTCTGGACCACAACCGCGCTTTGAGCCAATTGGCGGCCAAGACCGGCAAGGCTGTGGCAGACATCGAAAAAATGGCCGTGTGGGGCAACCACTCACCCACCATGTACGCCGACTACCGTTTCGCCACGGTCAACGGTGACAGCGTGAAAGACATGATCAACGACCATGACTGGAACGCCAACACCTTCCTGCCGACCGTGGGTAAGCGTGGTGCAGCCATCATCGCCGCACGTGGCGTGTCTTCGGCAGCTTCTGCAGCCAACGCCGCCATCGACCACATGCATGACTGGGCATTGGGCACCAACGGCAAGTGGGTCACCATGGGTATCCCGTCCAATGGCGAATACGGCATTCCCAAGGACACCATGTTTGGTTTCCCTGTCACCTGTGTTGACGGCGAGTACAAAATTGTGGAAGGCTTGGCCATTGATGCCTTCAGCCAAGAATGCATCAACAAGACGCTCAAAGAGTTGCAAGACGAACAGGCTGGCGTGGCCCATCTGCTCTGATCGCGGCTAGCTGATTCACTCCAACGTGACCCATCCTCGCCATGTGCTGCTGGGCGCTGCGGTTGCAGCGCCCTTGCCGGTGTGTGACCACTACTGTGGTGTGGAGTCGCGGATGCTCAAGGCGCTGGCCCTGCAGGCCGAGATGACCGAGGAGTTCGGCACCTGTGTGTTTGACGTCACGCTGGATTGTGAGGATGGCGCCCCGGTGGGTGGTGAAAAAGACCATGCATTTATGGTCTCAGCCCTTGTCAATAAAGGGCTGGTAGCTACAAAAAACACAGTAATCAATGGCGCCCGACGGGTCGCGGTGCGGGTGCATCCGGTGGACCACCCTGCGTTTGAGCAGGACGTTCAGATTGTCCTCGGTGAAGCCGGGGCGGCCTGGAGCCATCTGATGCTGCCCAAAGTGGATGGTGTTGCGGATGTGGCCCGGGCAGCTCGGGTCATTGATGCGGCGCTGGCAAGCTCGAACCGTGCCCAGGCGTTGCCGTTGCATGTGTTGATCGAGTCGCCGCTGGCGGTGCAGCAGGTTGCCGCCATCGCGGCGCACCCCCGGGTGCAATCCCTGAGTTTTGGGTTGATGGACTTTGTCTCGGCGCACGGTGGCGCCATTCCGGCCTCTGCAATGGCGGTGGCTGAGCCCGGTGCCCAGACCACCTATGACCAGTTCAGCCATCCGCTGGTGGTGCGCGCCAAACTCGAGGTCAGCGCCGCTTGCCATGCCTTTGGCAAAGTACCCTCGCACTGCGTGGTGACTGAATTCAAGCGGCCAGATGTGGTGCAAGCGGCGGCATTGCGGGCCAGCCGTGAGCTGGGGTACACCCGCATGTGGAGCATCCATCCCGACCAGATTCGCCCGATTCTGGCTGCTTTTACCCCTGCGCAGAGCGAGGTCGAGCAAGCCAGTCATATCATTTGTGCTGCGCATGCGGCCGACTGGGCCCCTATTTCGGTCGCCGGTAAATTACATGACCGTGCCAGCTACCGCTATTACTGGCAGGTGCTTGAAAAAGCGTACCAAACGGCCCGCCTGGATCACCAGGACCCGGCCTTCCCTTATTTTGTGTTGTGAGTTCGGTCCATGTGGACGACAGGAGATGTGATGAAGAATGTAAATTCGACGCCTAAGACGCTTGGTTGGTGCAAACCGTTGTTGACTCTGATGGTGTTGGGCATGGCTGCCGCTTTGACAACGGTGCATGCCCAGCCGCCTAGCCCAACCCCGGTCAAAAAGAAATTGGTCACGGCAAAGTCGAAAAGCCGGGTTGAACTCAAGACACAAGCCACGCAAATGGCCTCGGGCATGCGTGCTGCGGATGCCGCTCTGAGCCCGCAAGAATTGGCCATTGCCGAGCGCGTTGAAGTGGGCCGGATGCCCTGTGAGTTGGGTGTGGTTGTCAATGTGGCGTCTGAGGCCGCTGCGCCAGGCTACTTTGATGTCTGGGGCAAGAATTTCAAATTCAAGATGGCACCCGTGGTGAGCAGCACCGGCGCAATTCGGCTGGAGGATCCGGTGGCCGGCGCCGTCTGGTTGCAGCTGTCCAACAAATCGATGTTGATGAACCACAAAACCGGTTCTCGTCTGGCCGACGCCTGCATGACCCCTCTGCAAGTGGCAGTGGCAGATGCCATGACGAAAAATCCGCAGCCCAATTTGCTTGAACCCTTGCCCGTGGCGACTGAACAGACAGCGCCAACACCGGCCGCTACTGTTGCTCCAGTGAGCACGGTTCAATAAGCCGATCCGCTGCTTCCCCTCACCGTCTGTATTGCCGATTCAAAAAGGAGATTGAACTATGTTGCCAGCCTATCGCGCCCACGTTGCCGAACGTGCCTCTCTGGGTATCCCTGCCTTGCCACTGACGGCGCAACAAACGGCTGACTTGATTGAGCTGCTGAAGAATCCCCCAGCGGGTGAGGAGGCCTTTTTGCTGGACCTGATCACTCACCGTGTGCCAGCCGGTGTCGATGACGCGGCCAAGGTCAAGGCCAGCTACCTAGCCGCTGTGGCCCATGGCACCGAGGTCTGTTCACTCATCAGCCGTGCCAAGGCCACCGAGCTGCTGGGCACCATGCTGGGTGGTTACAACCTGACGCCGCTGATTGACCTGCTGGACGATGCCGCAGTAGCGGCTGTGGCAGCCGAGGGTTTGAAAAAGACCCTGCTGATGTTTGACCAGTTCCACGACGTCAAAGACAAGGCCGACAAAGGCAACGCCTACGCCAAGGCGGTGTTGCAGAGCTGGGCCGATGCCGAGTGGTTCACCAGCCGCCCGGAAGTGCCGCAAAGCATCACGCTGACGGTGCTCAAAGTGACTGGCGAAACCAATACCGACGACCTGAGCCCAGCGCCCGATGCCTGGAGCCGCCCGGACATCCCCTTGCATGCGCTGGCCATGCTGAAAAACAAGCGTGATGGCATCACCCCCGAGGAAGACGGCAAACGCGGCCCGGTGAAGTTCATCGAAGACCTGCGCGCGCGTGGCAACCTGGTCGCCTACGTGGGTGACGTGGTCGGCACCGGTTCGAGCCGCAAGTCCGCGACCAACAGTGTGTTGTGGTTCACCGGTGAAGACATTCCGTTTGTGCCCAACAAGCGTTTTGGTGGTGTTTGCCTGGGCTCCAAAATTGCCCCGATTTTCTACAACACCATGGAAGATGCGGGTGCCTTGCCGATTGAGTTGGATGTCAGCCAGATGGCCATGGGTGACACCATCGAGCTGCGTCCTTATGAAGGAAAAGCGCTCAAAGGCGGCGTAGTGATTGCGGAGTTCACTCTCAAAAGTGAAGTGTTGTTTGACGAGGTGCGTGCCGGTGGCCGTATTCCCTTGATCATTGGCCGTGGCCTGACGGCCAAGGCGCGTGAAGCGCTGGGCCTGCCGGTGTCGACCCTGTTCCGTCTGCCACAAAACCCAAAAGCCACCGGCAAGGGTTTCACGCTAGCGCAAAAAATGGTCGGCCGTGCCTGCGGTCTGCCTGAAGGTCAGGGCGTTTTGCCCGGTACCTACTGCGAACCTAAGATGACCAGTGTGGGTTCCCAGGACACCACGGGACCGATGACCCGTGACGAACTCAAAGACCTGGCTTGCCTGGGCTTCAGCGCCGATCTGGTGATGCAGTCCTTCTGCCACACGGCGGCTTACCCCAAGCCGATCGACGTCAAGATGCACCACGAGTTGCCGGAGTTCATCAGCAACCGCGGCGGTATCCCGTTGCGTCCGGGCGACGGCATCATCCACAGCTGGCTCAACCGCATGTTGCTGCCAGACACCGTGGGCACCGGCGGGGACAGCCACACCCGTTTCCCGATTGGCATCAGCTTCCCGGCCGGTTCGGGCCTGGTGGCCTTTGGTGCTGCCACCGGTGTCATGCCGCTGGACATGCCTGAGAGTGTGCTGGTGCGTTTCAAAGGCACCATGCAGCCCGGCGTCACGTTGCGCGATCTGGTCAACGCCATTCCGCTGTACGCCATCAAATCCGGTGAACTGACCGTGGCCAAACAGGGCAAGAAAAATGTGTTCTCAGGGCGCATCCTGGAGATTGAAGGCCTGCCTGACCTCAAGGTGGAGCAGGCGTTTGAACTCAGCGACGCATCGGCCGAACGCAGTGCGGCGGGTTGCACCGTGCACCTGAACAAAGAGCCGATCATTGAATACATCAACAGCAACATCGTGATGCTCAAGTGGATGATTGCCAATGGTTATTCGGATGTGCGCACCATCAACCGCCGTATCAAAGCCATGGAAGCCTGGTTGGCCAACCCGCAGCTGCTCAAGGCTGACGCCGATGCCGAGTACGCCAGTGTGATCGAGATTGACCTGGCAGACATCCACGAGCCCATCGTGGCTTGCCCGAACGATCCGGACGACGTCAAAACCCTGTCCGACGTGGCCGGTGCCAAGATCGACGAGGTGTTCATTGGCTCTTGCATGACCAACATCGGCCATTTCCGCGCCGCCTCCAAATTGCTGGAAAACAAACGTGACATCCCAGTCAAGCTGTGGATGGCGCCACCCACCAAGATGGACGCCAAACAACTGACCGAAGAGGGCCATTACGGTGTGTTGGGCAGCGCCGGTGCACGCATGGAAATGCCGGGCTGTAGCCTGTGTATGGGCAACCAAGCGCAGGTGAAAGAGGGCGCCACAGTGTTCTCCACCTCGACCCGCAATTTCCCGAACCGTTTGGGTAAAAACAGCTATGTCTACCTGGGCAGTGCCGAATTGGCTGCGATCTGCTCCAAACTGGGTCGTATCCCGACCAAAGAAGAGTACATGGCCGACATGGGGGTGCTTACCGCGTCCAGTGGCAAGATCTACCAGTACCTGAACTTTGACAAGGTGAAGGACTACACCGATGCTGCCAACGGTGTCAAAGACGCTGCTTGCGCTTGAGCGTCATGTAGCCCTCAACCTGTTTTACCTCTGACAGGTGCAGTGCCCCGCAATCCAGGTTGCGGGGCATTTTTTTTGTTGCGGTGCAGCAAATTGCCAAGGTTAAACTCCTGCTGTTAACAGTTTGTTCATCAAACTGACTTATTCCCCAAGGAGATACCGTGTTTTTTGGCAAGCTGCTTCCGCGAGATACCAATTTTTTCAACATGTTCAACCAGCATGCCGACCACATCGTGGTGGCGGCCAAGGCCTTTTCGAACCTGGTGGCCAACTACAGCGACGTTGAGCTGCGTGAGAAGTACCACCGCGAAGTCAACCATGCCGAAGGCGCGGCAGACCGTGTCACCCATGAGGTCAACAAAGCCATTCACAAGACCTTCATCACACCGATTGACCGTGAGCAGATTCATGGCTTGATCAACACCATGGACGACGTGGCCGATTTGATTCAGGACTCGGCAGAAACCATGGCCTTGTACGACATCCACCACATGACGGACGAGATCAAGCGGTTGACGGACTTGAGTGTTAAATGTTGTGAGCGTTTGCGTGATGCGGTGTATTTGCTGAGCAAGATCGCCGAAGCGACCACTGCTGACGCCGCTTTGAAGACCTGTGACGAGATCGACAAACTGGAGAGCGATGCGGACCGTGTCCTGCGCACCGCCATGAGCAAGTTGTTCCGCGAAGAGCCTGATGTGCGTGAGCTGATCAAGCTCAAGGCCATTTATGAGCTGCTGGAAACCATCACCGATCGCTGTGAGGACGTGGCCAATCTGATCGAGGGCATCATCCTCGAAAATTCCTGATCAACGGTGCGCTTTAGTTATGGAAACTGTGCAAACCGCTGCGTGGGTGGTCGTTGTCCTGGTCTTGATGGCAGTGGTGTTCGACTTCATGAACGGGTTTCATGATGCCGCCAACTCCATTGCCACGGTGGTCTCCACCGGTGTGCTCAAGCCTGGTCAGGCCGTTGTTTTTGCGGCATTTTTTAATGTCATCGCCATCTTCATCTTTCACTTGAGTGTGGCTGCTACCGTTGGCAAGGGCACGGTCCTGCCGGGCATTGTGGACACCCATGTGGTGTTTGGGGCGCTGGTAGGGGCCATCACCTGGAACTTCATCACCTGGTATTACGGCATTCCGAGCAGTTCTTCCCATGCGTTGATTGGTGGGATTGCCGGGGCCGCGATTGCCAAGGCCGGTGTGGCGTCCCTGATCATCTCGGGCATCATGAAGACCGTGATCTTCATCTTTGTGTCGCCGCTGTTGGGCTTTCTGCTGGGCTCCATCATGATGGTGGTGGTGTCCTGGTTGTGCCGAGACATGCGCCCCTTGAAGGTCGACAAATGGTTTCGCCGACTGCAGCTGGTGTCCGCCGGTGCCTACAGCCTCGGACATGGCGGCAATGACGCACAGAAGACCATTGGCATCATCTGGATGCTGCTGATCGCCACGGGTTACGCCCAGGCCGGTGACAGTGCCCCCCCCAACTGGGTCGTGATCATTTGTTATTCGGCGATTGGCCTGGGTACCATGTTGGGTGGTTGGCGCATTGTGAAGACCATGGGTCAGAAAATCACCAAACTCAAACCGGTGGGCGGGTTCTGCGCGGAGACCGGGGGTGCCATCACGCTGTTTCTGGCAACGGCCATGGGAGTTCCGGTGTCCACCACCCACACCATCACTGGCGCCATTGTGGGCGTCGGCTCCACCCGCCGCGCCAGCGCGGTGCGCTGGGGCGTCGCTGGCAACATCATCTGGGCCTGGATCCTGACCATTCCGGCCAGCGCCTTTGTGGCGGCAGTGGCCTATTGGATCAGTTTGCAGGTGTTCTGAAGTTTCTGGCCCGGGTGTTACTCGGGTGCGGTGGTGTTGCCCAGGCCCAGGGCTCTGTCCATCAGCACCACATCGAGCCAGCGCTCAAACTTCCAGCCGCAGGCCTCCAGGATGCCCGCATGGCGGAAGCCCGCGCTGCGATGTACACCGATGGAGCCTGCATTGGCTGAATCGCCGATCACCGCAATCATTTTGCGCACACCCGCTTGCTCGGCCTGGCGCAAAAGTTCAGCCAGCAAGGCGCGGCCCAAACCGCTGCCAGCAGCCTCGGGTGCGATGTAAATCGAATCCTCTGCCGAAAATCGGTAGGCTGGCCGTGGTTTGAACCAGTTGCAATAGGCATAACCCAGCACCCGCTCACCCTCGGCGGCGACCAGGTAGGGCAGGCCTTTGTTGACCACGTCGGCACGGCGCTGCGCCATGTCGTTTTCGCTCGGTGGATCGACCTCAAAGGTGCCGGTGCCGTGCAACACATGGTGTGCATAAATGGCGGTGATGTGGGGGACGTCGTTGTGGGTGCTGGCGCGGATGATTGGCATGGTGTCTGAACAGATATAATATTGGGTTGTCTGACGTGTCGCTGGCCGGGTGGTCAAGTCGCGTGTCTCAAACGTCGGGCTCGGTGCCAATTTTCGTGGAATTCAAAAGCCACTTCCCAAAGGATCAATTATGGTCGTCATTCGACTCGCCCGTGGCGGTGCTAAAGCTCGCCCGTTTTTCAATATCGTTGTTGCTGACAAGCGTACCCGTCGTGATGGTCGCTTCATTGAACGCATCGGTTTTTACAACCCGATCGCTACTGCCAATGAAGAAAGCATCCGTATCGCTCAGGATCGCCTGACCTACTGGCGCAGTGTGGGTGCACAAGCGTCTCCTACCGTGGAACGTCTGGTGAACCAGGCTGCCAAAAAAGCTGCCTGAGTGTGAGTATGCTGCCCGGCCTTGAGCCTGCCGAATTGCCGGCAGACGCCATTGAAGTCGGGCGCGTCACAGACGCCTGGGGCGTCAAGGGTTGGTTCAAGGTCCTGCCCTACAGCGCCGACCCTGAGGCGCTTTTTTCTTCCAAGCGCTGGTATTTGTTGCCCACTGAGAAAGGTGTCAAAACCTTTGAAGGTGTTGGGCAGCTCAAGATCAAAGAAGCCAAGATCCATTCGGACACCGTGGTGGCGTCTGCACATGGGGTCGATGACCGCACCGCTGCTGATGCGCTACGTGGTGCACGTATTTTTATCGCCAAATCGAGCTTTCCAACCCCCCAGAAAGATGAGTACTACTGGGTGGATCTGATTGGGCTGGAGGTGGTGAACCGCGAGGGTCTGGTGCTGGGTCAGGTGTCGGAGCTGCTCTCCACCGGCCCGCAAACCGTGCTGGTGATCCAGGATCAGCTTGATGGCCAGACTTTGCAGCGCATGATTCCTTTTGTCGCGGCCTACGTCGATGATGTGGATCTGGCGGCCCGACGTATCCTGGTGGACTGGCAACCCGACTACTGAGGGACACATCATGCAATTTGATGTGGTCACTCTTTTTCCTGAACTGTTTGCGCCGTTTTTGACGACCGGCATCACGCGCCGCGCGTTTGAGTCGGGCCAGGTCCAAGTCAAGCTGAGCAACCCGCGTGATTTTGCCGAGGGCAACTACCGTCGGGTGGATGATCGGCCGTTTGGCGGTGGTCCCGGCATGGTCATGATGGCCGAGCCCCTGTCGCACTGCGTGAGCCGTCTTTGTGAAGAGCGAGGTGATGGCGCTCCGGTGGTTTTGTTCTCACCCATCGGCCAGCCTTTGACCCATGCCGCCGTGACTCGCTGGGCTAGCAGTGAGGGCGCGGTTCTGTTGTGTGGGCGCTACGAGGGCCTGGACCAACGCTTCATCGATACCCATGTCACCGAACAGATCAGCCTGGGGGATTTTGTGCTCTCGGGTGGCGAGATTGCGGCCATGGCGCTGCTCGATGCGGTGGCGCGTTTGCAGCCGGGTGTGTTGAGCGACTCGGACAGCCATGCCCAGGACAGCTTCAACCCGGCGCTGGACGGTTTGCTGGATTGCCCACACTACACCCGCCCCGAAGTCTGGCAGGGCAAGGCCGTGCCCGAGGTGCTGCTGTCTGGTCACCATCTGCGCATTGAGCGCTGGCGGCGAGATCAGCGTTTGATGTTGACCGCCAGACTGCGTCCGGACCTGATTGCCCAAGCCCGACAAGCAGGTTTGTTGGGTGGGGAAGATGAGGCTGTGCTTGCCAGGCTATAATAGCTGGCTAACCGATCCTCTGCGGGGCCGCTCAAGCGCTTAGTGCCTTGGGCCTGTGTCAATCCTGATGCTGGCGCTTGCAAGATCATTTGAGGTCTTTTATGAATCTGATTCAAATCCTTGAGCAAGAAGAAATTGCTCGTCTGAACAAGACAGTGCCTGATTTTGGCCCTGGTGACACCGTGGTGGTCAGCCTGAACGTGGTTGAAGGCACCCGCAAACGTGTCCAGGCCTACGAAGGTGTCGTGATTGCCAAGCGCAACCGCGGTCTCAACAGCGGTTTCACCGTTCGCAAAATTTCCAGCGGTGAAGGTGTTGAACGTACGTTCCAAACCTACAGCCCGCTGATCGCCAGCATCGAAGTCAAGCGCCGTGGTGATGTGCGCCGCGCCAAGCTGTACTACCTGCGTGATCGCAGCGGCAAGTCGGCACGTATCAAGGAAAAACTGCCGGCCCGCAGGGTCGCGGTTGTGGCCGCATAAGGCAGCCTATGCCTCCGAAAAAACCGCCTGCTGGTGACAGTGGCGGTTTTTTTACGTCCGCAGTTGATCGATCATGACGCAGTCTCTTTCACCGGTGATGGACCCACGCCTGGTACCGGTTCGCCATGTTGATCATGATCTGCCCGCCGTGCCAGCGGCAGAGCTGTTGCCCGACGCATTGCGCCACCGCTTCCTGGCTCCCCCGATGTGGCAGCCGGAGTTGGTGGCTGAAAAAAAATTTATGGACCGTGCGCCGATGCACGCAGCAGTGCTGATTCCCATCGTGATGCACAGCACACCCACGGTGCTGCTGACCCAGCGCACCGCGCACATGTCGACCCATGCTGGGCAGATCGCCTTTCCGGGTGGCAAGCTCGACGCAGAGGATGTCGATGCCGCCGCCGCTGCCCGGCGCGAGGCGTATGAAGAGGTGGGTCTGGAGCCGGGCTGGCTTGAGGTGCTGGGTCAGTTGCCGATCTACACCACCGGCTCCGCATTTCTGGTGACGCCGGTGGTGGCGCTGGTACACCCTGGCTTCAGGGTGTTGCCCAATGCCGAAGAGGTCTCGGATGTGTTTGAGGTGCCGCTTTCCTTTCTGATGAATCCAGCCAACCACCGTCACCATCAACTGCTGTGGCAAGGTGTGGAGCGTCAGTGGTTGTCGATGCCTTACCACGATGGCTTGCAGGAGCGTTTCATCTGGGGTGCCACGGCTGGCATGCTGCGTAACTTTTACCGGTTTTTGAGCGCCTGAGGCCAGAGCCAGCAGGGTGCAGCCGCTATGATCATTGCATGAGCTTCATCTCGGTGCTTTTTGCCTTGCTGCTGGAACAAGCGCGGCCCTTGGGTCGTGGTAATCCGATCCACATGGCCATGCGGTCCTGGGTGCGCTGGTGCGCCCGCATGCTCGATGCCGGCAAACCGGTGCATGGCTGGCTGGTCTGGGTCCTCGCGGTCGGTGGGCCCGCGTTGGCCGCCCTGCTGATCTATTGGCTGTTGGGCTTTTTTGTCAGCTGGGCGCTGGCGGTGTTGTGGAGTGCTCTGGTGCTCTACACCTCGCTCGGGTTTCGCCAGTTCAGTTTCCATTTCACCCAGATCCGTGACGCCCTGGCTGAGGGGGACGACGCCTTGGCCCGGCGTCTGCTGGCCGATTGGCAACACATGGATGTCAGCAACCTGCCGCGCAGCGACATCATTGGCCGGGTGATTGAGGTCTCGGTACTGGCCGCACACCGCCATGTGTTTGGTGTGTTGGCCTGGTTTTCGGTGTTGGCGGTGTTGGGGTTGGGGCCGACCGGGGCGGTGTTGTACCGCCTGGCCGAGTTTGTAGCCCGCTACTGGCAGCACCAGAGCCAAGCCCACTTTCAACCCGTCAGCAGCGCCGCGCAAGACCACGCCCACCGGGCTTGGGCGCTGATGGACTGGGTGCCTGCACGCATCACCGCCATCAGTTTTGCGGTGGTCGGCAATTTTGAGGAAGCCATCGACAGTTGGCGACGTTACGCCCAACAGGGCCGCCCCAGCAACGATGGCCTGGTGCTGGCGGCCATGTCGGGCGCGGTCAACATCGCTTTGCGTGGCAGCAGCTTGCGTGCTGAGCTGTCCAGCCCAAGCGCCGTCATGCCGCTGGACGAGGATGTCTCGGTGGGTCGCCCCGCTCCTGAGCTGCAGCATCTGGCCGTGGTGGTGGGGCTGGTGTGGCGCACCGTGGTCATGTGGGTGCTGATGCTGGCCTTGTTGACCCTGGCCCGGCTGCTGGGCTAGTTTGTAAGAGTAATTGGCCTCTAGCCCTTATGGAAAAAGGGTAGGTAGCTCTCTATTTTGAAGTAAGTCCTGATGTCTTCGTCCTTCTACAGTCCGGTGTTGGCACAGCTGGTGCCGTATTTGCCCGGTGAGCAGCCCAAGATCGAGCGTCTGGTCAAACTCAATACCAACGAGAACCCGTATCCGCCGTCAACCCGCGTGGTGGCAGCCATCACGCAGGCGGCGCAGCAGGGCCTGCAGCTTTACCCTGACCCCGAATCCAGCGCCTTGCGCCAGGCCATCGCCTCGCACCTGGGGTTGGCCGAGCAGCATGTGTTTGTCGGCAACGGCTCGGACGAGGTGCTGGCGCATGCATTTTTTGCCTTCTTCCAGCAGGCGCGCCCGCTGCTGATGCCCGACATCAGCTACAGCTTCTACCAGGTCTACTGTCGGCTCTACGGCATCAGCGCCCAGACCGTGCCCTTGCGTGAGGGTTTGCGCCTGGCCGAGGCCGACTACGCGCTGGCGCCGGGCCAGTTGGTGGCCGGTGTGGTCGTCGCCAACCCGAATGCACCCACAGGCATTGGTTTGCCGCTGGCCGACATCGAGCAGCTGCTGCAGTTACACCCCACCTCGGTGGTGCTGGTGGATGAGGCCTATGTCGACTTTGGCGGCCAGAGTGCGGTGCCTTTGATTGCGCGTTATCCGAACCTGTTGGTGGTGCATACCCTGTCCAAATCACGTTCGCTGGCGGGTTTGCGCATTGGGTATGCCTGTGGCCAGGCGCACCTGATCGAGGCGCTGACGCGCGTCAAAAACAGCTTTAACTCCTACCCGCTAGACCGACTGGCGATCGCTGGTGGGGTGGCGGCGTTTGAAGACACGGCGTATTTTGAGCACACCCGCCAGCAGGTGATGAGCAGCCGCGAGGGCCTGGTGCTGGCGTTGGAAGACCTCGGTTTTGAGGTTTTGCCCTCGCAGGCCAATTTTGTGTTTGCTCGGCATCCGTTGTTTGACGCGGCTACTTTGGCGGTTGGTCTGCGCACCCACGGGGTGCTGGTGCGCCACTTCAAGCAGCCACGCATCGAGCAGTACCTGCGCATCAGTGTCGGCACACCGCAGCAGTGTGATGCGCTGCTGCAGGCGCTGGCGCAGCTGCTATCGCCGGGCGCCGCGTCTCAGTAACGCCGGATCTGTTTTAACTCGGCGTATAACTCGCTGTAGATTTTGTAGCGGTTTGCGCTTATTTCACCAGGGCTTGAGGCCGATTCGACTGCAGTCATCACCCCGCAGCCGGGTTCGTGCAAATGGCTGCAGTTGTAGAACTTGCAGTGCGCCACATGTGGTTTGAGGTCGGGCATGTAGGCCGCCAATTGTGCCGGGTCGATGTGGTTCAGGCCAAATTCCTGAAAACCCGGCGAGTCCAGCAGCGCGCTGGTTTTGTCGCCATCGAGCCAATACCAGGTGGTGCTGGTGGTGGTGTGTTTGCCCGAGTTCAACGCTTGTGACAGTTCACCGGTTTGCGCTAATGCGCCCGGAATCAGGCTGTTGATCAACGTGCTCTTGCCTGCACCCGAGGGGCCCAGCACCAGCGTGGTTTTGCCGGTCAGGCGTTGCAGCAGCGCATCCCGGTCGGTTTCGGTTTTGTGCACCATGGCCAGCGGCAACACGTCATAACCCATCTGCCGGTAGGGCGCGAGCCAGGCCCAGGCGCGGGCAAAGGGCTCGGTCAAATCACTTTTGTTGAGCGCAATGATCGGCGTGATGTGTTGCTCTTCGGCGGCAATCAGTGCACGCGAGAGTTGGCTGCTGGAGAACTCCGGCTCGGCCGCAATCAGGATCAGCACCTGGTCCAGGTTGGCGGCAAAGGACTTGGTGCGCACCTCGTCCTGGCGGTAAAACAGGTTGCGCCGGGGCTCGATTTTCTCGATGGTGCCTTCGTCTTGCGAGGCTTGCCACAACACCCGGTCACCCACCACGCCCTGGCTTTTTTTGCCGCGTGAGTGACAGATGCGCCGCTCCCCTGAGGCGCTTTCGACCAGGAAATGGCGGCCATAGTTGGCCACAATCAGGCCGCTTTGCAGGTTGGGTGCCGCCATCAGCTGGCGACGGTCTCGGGCTGCAGATCATCCACCCGTTTGGCGCAGGCAAAGTCGGCGGGCGAGATGCCGTGCACGTCGTGGCTGCGCCAGCGCACCAGGCATTGACGTGCATTCACGATCAGCTCGGGGTGGTGGTCCTCGGCGTGGGCGATGAAGGCCACTGCGTTTACAAAGGCCACGGTCTGGTAGTAATTGGCAAAACCAAAGGGCTTTTCGATGGCCAGGCTGTCGCCGTCACCCGAGAGGGTCCAGCCTTCCAGTTTGGCCAGGTTTGCTACTATCTCTGTAGCTTTAAGAGCTCGTATCGTATGGGTTACACGCATATTTCCTCACTAAGTTGGCGAGAGTTGGGTCGTCTTTGGCAGCATGCGTGCCAGCCGCTCCGAGGCACCTGGGTGCGAGTAATAAAACGCCACGTACACCGGATCGGGCGTCAGGGTAGAGGCATTGTCCTCGTAAAGCTTGAGCAGTGCGGTGGACAAATCCTGCCCGCTGGTCTGCTGCACGGCGTAGGCGTCGGCCTCAAACTCGTGTTTGCGCGACAACTGGGCCAGTAGCGGCGAGACAAAAAAGCTGAACACCGGCATCACCAGCAGAAACAGCAGCAGCGCCAGCGCGTCATTGGGTGCGGCCAGGTTGGGCATCACGCCCAGGCCGGTGTAGAACCAGCTTTGACCCGCCAGCCAGCCCAGCAGGGCAAACCCGGCCAGGCTCATCGCAAACATCGACACAATGCGTTTGATGATGTGTTTGTGTTTGAAGTGGCCCAACTCATGCGCCAACACCGCGTCCACCTCGGCCGGGCTCAGCTTGGAGAGCAGGGTGTCAAAAAAAACCACCCGTTTGGCGGCGCCAAAACCGGTGAAGTAGGCGTTGGCATGGGCGCTGCGTTTGCTGCCATCCATCACAAACAGGCCCTTGGCTGAAAAACCGCAGCGCTGCATCAAGGCAGTGACCCGCGCCTTGACGGCGTCGTCCTGCAGCGGGGTGAATTTATTGAACATCGGTGCAATCAGGGTGGGGTAGATCACCAGCAACAGCAGGTTAAAACCCATCCACACACACCAGGCCCACAGCCACCACAGGCCGCCGCTGGCGCCCATCATCCACAAAATCAGTGCCGCAATCGGCAGGCCAATCAGCGCGCCGATCAGGCTGCCTTTGACCATGTCCTGCAGCCAGAGTTTGAATGTTGTTTTGTTGAAGCCGAACTGCTCTTCCAGCACAAAGGTCTGGTAGAGCGACAGTGGCAGGTCGATCAGGCCGCTGATCAGCGCAAAACACACCAACACCGCTAGCTGCTGCAGTAAACCTGCGCCCAGCCAGGGCGCCAGCGCTTGGTTCAGCGCAGACAGGCTGCCCAGCAGCGTCCAGCCTAGCAACACTACCGCACCCAGCGCCATCTCCACCAAGCCAACACGTGCTTTCGCTACGGTGTAGTCAGCCGCTTTCTGGTGCGCGGCCAGGGTGATGGTCTGGGCAAAAGCGGCGGGCACCTGGTCTCGGTGCTGTGCCACATGGCGGATCTGGCGTGAACTTAGCCAGAATTTGAGCAATAGACCCAGCGTCAGCACCACAGCAAAAGCCAGAGTTAAACGCAGGGAAGGGTCAGAAAACAAGTTTGTGTCGTACATGGCGTCGAAGTTTAGGTGATGGGCGACAATTTGCCCCATGTCTACCTCCCACGTCCCCACCTCTTCGCCGGTTGCCGAGTCAGCCACCCCCCTGCCCAAATCGGATCAGAACCTGGTCTGGCTCGACTGCGAGATGACCGGGCTTGACCCCGAGACCGATCGCATCATAGAGATTGCCGTCATCGTCACCGGCCCCAAGCTGGAAAACCGCACCGAAGGCCCGGTGCTGGTGGTGCATCAAAGTGACGCGCTGCTGGACGGCATGGACAAATGGAACAAAAGCACCCACGGCAAAAGCGGCCTGATCGACAAGGTGCGGGCCTCGACCCTGACCGAAGAAGAAGCCCAGGCGCAGATCATTGCGTTCTTGAGCCACTATGTGCCCAAAGCCACCTCACCCATGTGTGGCAACAGCATCGGGCAGGACCGGCGTTTTCTGGCCAAGTACATGCCCAAGCTGGAGGCGTTTTTCCACTACCGCAACTTGGATGTCAGCACCCTCAAGGAGCTGTCCAAACGCTGGGCGCCCGAGGTCTACAAAAGCTTCAAAAAGAAGCAGCGTCACACCGCTTTGGCCGATGTGCATGAGTCGATTGACGAGCTGGAACACTACCGCGAGCACTTCCTCAAAGCCCCGGTTTGAGTCGTCGCTAGGTAAAAACCCGAAGCTGTGCCATAATCACGGGCTGCGCTGCAAAGGCAGTGCAATTTGTACATCTCCCAACATTCACCGGGCCCCATGCCAACCTGCTAGCAGGCGGCGTTAATAAGGGCCCCTGGCGCTGAAGTTACTCAAACACTTGAGTCAGAGCTGGTTCCGTTTGATGGTTGATGTTTTTTAACCATAAACGGAGCTACCGCACAACCTGCGGTGCTCGCGCATGAAAGAAATCCATGACTGACGCTACCTTAGCGACAGGCGACTTGTCGTCTGCCGAAAATTTGTCCACCGACCTGCATTTGATCGCCCATGACACCCCTGACGCCGCTGCGGCTGATGACGTGTTGACCGAAGAAGTCTTGGTTGAAGAACCCGAAGTGCCTAACGGCTTTGTCACGCTGGGCCTGGCGCCCGAGCTGATTTTGGCGGTGAAAGACCTGGGTTTCACCCAGCCCACCACCGTGCAGCTCAAGACCATTCCGCTGGCACTGCAAGGCCACAGCGAAGGTGCCAAAGAGGCTCGTTTTATCGACCTGATGGTCTCCAGCCAAACCGGCAGTGGCAAAACCGCCGCCTTTTTGCTGCCGGTGTTGCACACCTTGCTGACCCAAATGGCCGAGGCTGAAACCAAAGAACGCGAAGATTACCAACGCGCCGTGGCAGAAGCCGCTGCCAAGGGTGAAGCACCGCCGAAGCGCGCCAAGCGCAAAGACCCGACCAACCCGCGCCACTTCTCCGCCCCGACCCCAGGCGCGCTGATCGTTTGCCCGACCCGCGAACTGGCCCAGCAAGTGGCCCACGACGCGATCGACCTGGTGCAGCATTGCCGTGGCCTGCGTGTGGCCAACATCGTGGGTGGCATGCCTTACCAATTGCAGATTGCCAAGTTGCAGAACGCCAACCTGGTAGTGGCCACTCCGGGCCGTTTGCTGGACTTGCAACGCTCGATGCAGATCAAGCTAGACCAGGTGCAGTTTTTGGTGGTGGACGAGGCCGACCGCATGCTCGACCTGGGCTTCTCGGACGACCTGGCCGAGATCAACCAGCTGACCATTGGCCGCAAACAGACCATGATGTTCAGCGCCACCTTTGCGCCGCGCATCCAGCAACTGGCCGCCCGTGTCATGCGCGAACCCCAGCGCATCACCATCGACAGCCCGCAAGAAAAACACGCCAACATCAAGCAGGTGCTGTTCTGGGCCGACAACGCCCAACACAAACGCAAGCTGCTGGACCACTGGCTGCGCGACACCACCATCAACCAGGCCATTGTGTTTGCCAGCACCCAGATCGAGTGTGATGGCTTGGCCAATGACTTGCAGCAAGACGGCTTTGACGCTGTCGCCCTGCACGGTGCCCTGAGCCAGGGCCTGCGCAACCGCCGTCTGATGGCGCTGCGCCAAGGCCATGTCCAGATCCTGGTGGCCACCGACGTGGCGGCGCGCGGTATTGACGTGCCCACCATCACCCACGTGTTCAACTTTGGTCTGCCGATGAAGGCCGAGGATTACACCCACCGTATTGGCCGCACTGGCCGTGCTGGCCGTGATGGCCTGGCCATCACTTTTGCCGAGTTCCGCGACCGCCGCAAGATTTTTGACATCGAAGCCTACAGCCGTCAGCCGATCAAGGCCGAAGTGGTGCCAGGCCTGGAGCCGCAGCAGCGCATGCCTGATTCGCGTCCCAGTTTTGGTGGCCGTGACAACCGGGGCGGTAATGACCGCAAGTTTGGCGGCGGTGGCCGTCCGGCCGGTGGTGGTTTTGGTGGCAACCGTGGCGGCTTCGGTGGCGACCGCGGTGGTTTCAACGACAACCGTGGCGGCTTTAATGACAGAAATGCCTCTGGCCCTCGTGTAGTGGGTGCAGATAGCTATCAAAACAATAGAGCCGGTGGTTTTGCCCAGCGTGACGAACGCCCGGCAGCTGCACCGCGTGAAGGTTTCAGCTACGAACGCAAGGGTGGTTTCAATGACCGCTTTGCTGGTGGCAACCGCGGCGCTGGTGCACCCGCACCGCGGGGTGACTTCGCCCCACGCGCTGACTTTGGCGACCGCAAACCGGCGTTTGGCAAACCCGCCTTCAGCAAGCCCGCATTTGCCAAACCGGCAGGTGGTGGCAAGGTGTTTGTGCCGCGTGATGCGCAGAAGCGTTTCTCCAAGAACGACCGCTGATCAGCCAAGCTGACCGGAACCCAAAAAGCCCGCAGCCTCACCCGCTGCGGGTTTTTTTGTGTCTGCGTTTCAGCCAAATGGCTCCAAATTCCCCGCTGACGGCAGTTTGGCGGCTGTTTGGCGTGCCGCTGTCGTTATGCTGTCGTTGTTTTTGGCAGGCCTTGGCTGGACACTGAGGGCCCCGCAGCACAGAGGAATCCGGACATGTCAGTTCAAAAACTTCGTTTGAAACACGGTTGGTCACAACAACAGCTCGCTGATGCCAGTGGCCTGAGTGTGCGCACCGTGCAACGCATCGAGGCGGGTGAGCCTGCCAGCACCGAATCGCTCAAATCACTGGCTGCGGTTTTCGAGGTGGACTTTTTAACCCTGAACCCGGAGCCAGCCATGAACACAACAAGCCTGAACCCAGCCGAGCAACAAGAAAAAGACGCTTTTGACCAGGTCCGCAAACTGCGTGGCTTCTACCTGCATCTGATGAAGTATGTGGTGATGAACCTGGGTCTGCTGGCCATCAACCTGATTTTCTCGCCGCACACCCTGTGGTTCTATTGGGTCATGCTGGGCTGGGGTTTGGGCTTGCTGTCGCATGCCTTTCGGGTTTTCCAGCCAGCCCGGGTGCTGGGACCGGACTGGGAAAAACGCGAAGTTGAGAAGCGTTTGGGCCGGCCCTTGTGACCCGCTGGCAGACGCTTATTCGACGCTTGCCTGAATGTAGTTGGCCAGCTTGATGTCCGAGGTGGCAATGTGGTTGAGCAGCCAGTCAGTCAAGAAGGCCTCCAGCACCTGGTGGTCCAGCGTGCCGTTGGCGATGCGGGCAGACACCTCGTTCAGGCGGGAGATCAGACTCTCGTGCTGGGTTAGGTGCGTGGCCATCGCCGGATAGTCCAGGCGCTTCATCAGGGCTTCCTCGTGGGCAAAGTGCTCACGGGTGTATTGGAACAGGGCCATGGCGCAGGCCGTCAGCGTCACTTTGTCTTTGGCCGCCAACACCGTGTTGACCAATTTAAACAGTTGCTGATGCTGTGCATCTATTTCGTCATGGCCGATTTTGTAGCCATCTTTCCATTCCAATGACATATGCCGCCCATGTATGTTGGATTTCAACGCTGACCAGAATAAGTTTAGGCGCTGTTTTGCCCACCGTATTGACAATGGTCAAGGGAGTTTGATGCGCCGATCAGGGGGCAGGTCAGGCAAGTTAAGCCGCTAGTTCAGCAGTCGGCGACCTTTCCAGCGTCCCCCTGCGAGCCGCGCCAGATACAAGCCGCTGCGCACCAGCCAATCGGTGAACATCCCCAGCCAGACACCTACCACGCCCCAGCCCAGAAGCACACCGAAGGCATAACCCAGACAGAGCCGAAACAGGCACAAGCCGATCAGCGTGGTGAACATCGCGTAACGCGCGTCACCCGCGCCTTTGAGACCGTTGGGCAGCACAAAGGTCGTGGGGTAAGCGATCAGGAACAGGCAGTTCAGTTGCACCAGCGTGGCGCCCAGGGCAATCACCTCCGCATCGCGTGAATACAGCCCCACGATCCACTCCGCTAGCGGTGCACAGACCATGCCGATAACCAACATGGCGATACCCGCGAGTTTCAACACGTACCACATGTCCCGCTCGGCATCCGCCTCATCACCGCGCCCGACGGCCTGGCCCACCAGCGTGGTCAGCGCCACGGCCAGGGCATTGCCCGGAATGTTGAGCAGCAGAGCGACCGAGAAAGCGATGAAATTGGCGGCAATCGCTACCGTGCCCATGCCCACCACCATCACCTGCACCAGCAGCTTGCCGCCGTTGAACACCAGCGACTCCACACTGGCGGGAATGCCGATGGCAAACAGGGCACGCAGTAACTTGCCGTCGAAGTGGAAGCTGCGTAGTTGCAGCGGCAGCAGGTGCTGGTAACGACGCACCATGGCCAACAGGTACACCGTGCCGCCCAGTCGCGCCAGACTGATGGCAACCGCAGCACCGGTCACACCATAGCTGGAGATGTCGATGGTGAACCATTCCGTGCGCAAATGCATGCCGTAGATCAGCACGTAACTCAGGATCACGTTGAGCACGTTCATGAGCACGTTGGCCTGCATGGCCAATCGGGTCTCACCGGCACCGCGCAGCGCACCACTGGTGACCAGCATCAGCGCGGTGAGTGGGTAACTCAAGGCGGTGATCAGCAGGTACTGCTCCATGTAGTTTTGTACGGTGGCCGTGGGTGCCCCATACAACCAGGCCAGCATCGGCGCCCGAAACACCGCACACAGGCCGCCCAGCAGCAGTGCGAGCAAGCCACAGATCACCAGCGACTGACTGGCTGCAGCACCGGCACGGCTGCGTTCACGCCGTCCGATGCATTGGGCCACCACCACCGTTGACCCGATCGCCAGCGCAGAGAACAGAGAGGACACAATCAGGTTGATGGCATCCACCATGCCAATGGCAGAGACCGCATCGCGTCCGATGCGGGCAGCCATGATGGTGTTGACCGTGCCAAGCAGTGTGACGAAAAACTGCTCAAAAAAGACAGGAGTAGCCAGTGCGAGAACGTCGCGACGGATATGCATGCAGGTGTGTGACGTTTCTAAGCGAGCGCGAATTTTACGCCCACGCACCCTGCCATTTTTCAGCTCAAAAAAGTTGAATCTTTGGATAGAAAGCTATTCAAAAAATAGCGAGTTACCCTTATTCAATAAGGGCTAGAGGTCATTTTGACATGAAGGAAAGATCGCTGGCCGACGTGGCCGTGGGTGGATCAAGCTCTGGCTTTGCGTGCCCGCAGCTTGAGCCCGATGCGCAGCCGCCAGATCAGCTTGACCCCGCCGTAACCCAAGGCCGCACCACCCACGGCGAACAGGCCCATGCCCAGCAGGGTGGGCCAGCCAAACGCTGCGATCCAGGAGGTTGCGTCACCATCAGCTGCCAACTTGATCGGTGCACCCAAGATGTTTTCACCCAGCTGGTAGGCCAGCCACAGCCAAAATCCGATGGTGAGCGGGTTGGTGACCATGGTCATGGCCGCTGCCGCAGGGATGTTGGCGCGCCACCACGTGCAATGGGCAATGGCCACCAAGGTTTGGGCAAACGGGATGGTAAAGGCCCAAAAAACCCCCACCGCGACCCCGCGCGCCACCGCTTCATGTTGGAGTCGCCACAGTTGGGGGTCAAGCATGTGCCTGGCCACGGGTTTGAGCCAGGGGTGGGCTGCCAGCGTGTCTCGCTTGGGCAGCGACTGGCGAAACTGATCGAGCCAAGCGGGTCTGGCTAGTTTCATCGGTGTGTTGCCCTGCGCATCGACGCGATCAAGGCGTGCAGCGCGCCGCCACACGCAAGCAGAACCACAGCACCGACGCCCCACAAACTCCAAGTCAGCGGGCCGAACCAGTGCGCCACAGCCGGCAGGTCGGACAGGACAGACTGAAACCATGGCAGCACAACCGCAGTGCTGGCCCTGATCGCGTCCATCCATTCAGACGGCAACCAAACCGCTACCCAGGCGGGCAGCACCACCTGTTCCCAAGCCTGGGCCTGATCCACCAGCTGACCGATGCCCGTTGTTGACCATGCTGCCACAGCATGCAGTGCCCAAGCCGCCAGGGACCAGATGGCCAGGAGCATCAGAACCAGAAACCAGGATATTGCATAAGGCATGGGCAGTCCGATAGGGCATTGTTTGAACGGGGTGATGTTGCCGTCTCCAGGGCTTTTGGAGAAGCAGGCAAATGCGTTGAAACACTCCTGTTTTTGCGAACTGTTATGGCGGTTTATTCAGAACAAACATGGTGATAAACGACTAGACTTTGACTACTGCAGCGCTGCCGCCTGGGTCGGTAGCATCCGCAAAGCCCTTTGACGGGGAGTCAATCACCAACTTGGAAGGTATGTATGCAAACCATTGCTCCGCTCTGGCTATGGGTCACCTTCGGCGCCATTGTGCTGGTGTCGTTGTTCATTGACTTTGTGGTGCTCAAGAAGCAAGGCTCACACGACATTGGTGTCAAAGAGGCCTTGAACTGGTCACTGGTCTGGGTGGCTTTGAGCTTTGTGTTCAATGGCCTGTTCTGGTGGGCGGTCAAAGACAGCACCGGGTCGACCGAGCTGGCCAACACCAAGTCGCTGGAGTTTCTGACGGGTTATCTGATTGAAAAGTCGCTGGCGGTGGACAACATCTTTGTCTTCCTCATGATCTTTACCTACTTTGCCGTCCCCACGCCGTTTCAAAAACGGGTGCTGATGATTGGCATCATCGGTGCGATTGTGTTGCGCACCATCATGATCCTCGTGGGGGGCTGGCTGCTGGCCGAGTTTCACTGGATCTTGTATGTGTTCGGCGCGTTTCTGATCCTGACCGGCGTGAAGATGTGGTGGGCGGCTGGCAAGGAGCCGGACCTCAATGACAACCCGGCGCTGAAACTGTTGCGCAAGCTGCTGCCAGTGAGCAAAAACTACGATGGTGAGAACTTCTGGACGGTAGAAAACGGCAAGAAGATCGCCACCCCCTTGTTCATGGTGATCTGCCTGATTGCGCTCACTGACGTGATTTTTGCGGTGGACTCGATCCCGGCGATTTTTGCCATCACCAGTGACCCGTTTATTGTGCTGACCAGCAATGTGTTTGCCATCCTGGGTTTGCGCGCCATGTATTTCCTGTTGGCGGCGGTGGCCAACAAGTTCCATTTGCTCAACTATGGCTTGGCGGTGATTCTGGTGTTTATTGGCACCAAGATGTGTTTGATTGACATCTACAAAATTCCGGTGGGTGTGTCTTTGGGGGTGGTGGTTGGCATTTTGGCGCTGACCATGCTGCTGAGTGTGCGCAGTGCGCCGACCCAGCCCAAAGCCTGAGCCCACACCACGCCGCAGGCCACGCAGCCCGTTACAGCACGGGTTGCAGCAGCCTTTGCACCAGCGGGTGCTGCACTTTCTTTTCTGTGCCAATCGCAAAAAAGTGCTCGGTCACCCCTTCACACGGGCCCAGGCGTTGCACGGCGTAACGGGCCAGCAAATCGTCGTGCACCCAAGCAGCCGCTGGAAACACACCCATCCCGCTGGCCCCAAATGTCTTTAGCAAGGCGCCATCGGCAAATTCACCCACAATGCGGGGGCGAATGGCACGTTGCTCAAACCACAGGTCCAGGCGGTCGCGCACGGCGGTGTGGGTGGTGGGCAGCAGCAGGGGGACATCGGCCAGGCTTTGCGGAAAGTTGTGGTGGGTGGCCTCCAGCCATTTTGAGCTGCCGTACCAGGCGATGGGGGATGAGCCCATGTCGTGGCTGTAGAGCTTGATGTTGGGGTTGTTGGGGGCGGGCCGGTCAGATAACACCACGTCCAGCCGGTGCAGCGCCAGGTCGCCCAACAGGTCATCGAGCTTGCCCTCCTGGCACAGCAGGCGCAAGTTGGGTTCGGCCATCACCGGCTGCAGCAGCCGGTGCACCACCAGTTTGGGCAGACCATCGCAAACACCGACGGCCAGGCGCACGGTGGGTGAGCTCACCGCGTCACGCACCTTGGACGGCAGCTCCTCACCCAGTTGAAAAATCAGGTCGGCCTGTTGCAAAGCGGCCTGACCGGCTTCGGTCAGCACCAGTCCACGCCCGGCGGGTTTGAGCAGCGCATAACCCAGGGACCGCTCCAATTCGCGCACCTGTGCGCTCACCGTTTGTATCGCCATGTCCAGCTTGTCAGCTGCCCGTGAGATGCCACCTTCTTTGGCGACCACCCAGAAGTAGTACAGATGTTTGTAATTGAAAGAGGTGCTCATAGTCAGTTTTTTTGGGATTATCGTTAAGAATTTATCTACTTTTTAAGAATTAACTTGCTCGTTATCGTCAAGCCCTCTTTCACCAACTGGAGAATCAGCTTGCAGATCATTTTTGAATCCCGTGACGCCGACGGCGCTCAGATGCGCGATCTGTCCTTGGCGCGTGTGCGTTTTGCCCTGCGGCGGCTGGCGACCTCTGTGTCACAGGTCAAGCTGCAATTCTCTGACGTGAACGGCCCACGTGGTGGTGTCGACAAACGTTGCCAGGTCGAACTCACCACCGCCCATGTCAGCACCGTGGTCATCGCCTCACTGGCGCGGGACTGGCGTACCGCACTGGATCGCTCCCTCATCCGTGCCACCCGGGTGGTGGCGCGCAAGCTGCAGCGCGCCCAAAAGCCCGTGCGTGGCCGCACTGCAAAACTTGCACTCGAACGCTGAACTTGTCTGCCCCTCAGGGCAACACACGCTCAAAAGGCAGCTGCCTGCATCAACACACCACAAGGAAAGAACGCCATGAAATGTCCCAGTTGCCCAGACACCACCCTGGTGATGACCGATCGACAAGGGGTCGAAATTGACTACTGTCCTGCCTGCCGTGGCATCTGGCTTGACCGTGGGGAGCTCGACAAACTGCTGGATCGGGCCGCCGCTGTTGCCGCACCCGTGGCCGCAGTGTCTGCACCCGCGGCAGGTCGCCAGCACCAGCCTGACTTTGAAGACTCAGACTACCGCAACGGCCAGCGTTACCGCAAAGAGCGCAAAAAGTCGTGGTTGAACGAGATTTTTGACTGAAACCTTAAGAACACCGATGCAGAGCTTCTTCGATCCTGCCATTTTGTTCTTTGTGTTTGGCATCTTGGCCGGCTCGCTGAAGTCCAACTTGGAAATCCCGCCGCAGATATCGCGGTTTTTGTCCCTGTACCTGCTGATGGCTTTGGGCCTCAAGGGTGGTTTTGCCCTGGCCCACTCGGGGCTGACGGCTGATGTGCTGGTCAGCCTGGGCGCGGCCTTGGCCATGGCCATCTTGGTGCCCCTGCTGGGTTACCTGAGCTTGCGCCGATTCCTCAATGGGTTTGATGCGGCGGCCATTGCCGCCACCTACGGCTCGGTGAGTGCCGTCACCTTCATCACGACGGTGCAATACCTCGATACCCAAGGCATCAGCTTTGGGGGGCACATGGCAGCTGCCATGGCGCTGATGGAGTCGCCCGCTATTGTGCTGGCGGTGGTGTTGGCCAACCATGCGCGCCAAAAGGCAAAAGCCCAGGGGATTGGTGCCGCTGCAGGCGGCAACACACCTTTGCGGCGCATCTTGCACGAGGCCCTGACCGATGGGGCACAGCTGCTACTTCTGGGCGCAATGCTGATTGGCATTCTGACCGGTGAGGCTGGTCAAGCCGCCATGAAGCCGTTCTCTGTGGATTTGTTCAAAGGCATGCTGGCCTTCTTTCTGTTGGACATGGGTTTGCTGGCGGCCCGCAACATGGGCAAGCTCAAAGGCCAGTCCCTTGGCCTGCTGGTGTATGCCTTTGTCGGTCCGCTTGTCCATGCCAGCCTGGCGCTTGGGATGGCGTGGGTGCTGGGCATGTCGGTTGGCAACACTGCCTTGTTGATGGTGTTGGCGGCCAGTGCGTCTTACATCGCTGTGCCAGCGGTCATCCGCCATGCGATCCCGGAGGCCAACCCCTCGCTCTACTTCGGCATGTCCTTGGGGCTGACTTTTCCGTTCAACATCTTGGTGGGTATACCGCTGTATGTGCATGCGGCACAACATTGGCTTTGACCCGTTGACAAGGCTTGATGGCACGGGTTTTCCAGGCCACAAGGCGTCTGGGCGGCAAGCACCCTCCTGCTAACAGCGCCTTGGCGGCAAAGTAATCGGGCAAAAGGTCGTCAAGCATTGGGTATATTCCACGGGCCAAGGTCAACGCTCGTTGGCCACTTGCACAAAAAAACAAGCCCCGCTTTCACGTCAACCCCACAGTGACCAAGACATCCGGGGCAATTCAACTTAACACCCCACCCAGTAGGAAAAAAATGATTTACGGACACGTCAAAGACCTGGCGTCCAGCTTTGCCTGGCTGCCAACACCGCTCAAAACGGCGGTTGAACACCTCAAAACAACGGATTTTGCGGCGTTGCCAGCCGGCAACTATGAGTTGCAAGGCAATGACATCCGTGTCCAAGTGATTGACATGTTGACCCGTCCCCAGGCCGATGCGCGGCCAGAGGTTCATCGCCAGTTCATTGACGTGCAGTTTCTGGTTCAAGGCGCTGAAAAGATTGGTGTTGCCGCAGACACCGGCCACAACCTCGTGTTCAGCGACCAGCTGGCCGAGCGTGATCTGCTGCTCTACACCGACGTGGAAAACGAATCCACCTTGACCATGACCCCCGGCAGTTTTGCCGTGTTTTTTCCGACGGATGTACACCGCCCGGGCTGCGTTGTTGACCAGCCGCAGGCCATTCGCAAGGTGGTGATCAAAGTGCGTGCCTCCCTGCTGGCTTGAGGCTCACCATGACAACCATCCGTTGGGGAATGATCGGGTGTGGGTCCGTGGCCGAGGTGAAAAGTGGGCCAGGGTTCTACAAGTCTGACAACAGTGCGCTGGTGGCCGTGACCAGCAGACAGCTCAAACATGCGCAGTCCTTCGCCGAACGTCATGGTGTCCCCAAGGTCTACGTCAGCAGTGAAGAGCTGGTCGCCGATCCCGAGATCGACGCGGTCTACATCGCCACCCCACCGTCGTCACACAAAGCGCTGTCGCTGCTGGTCGCCAAGGCGGGCAAACATGTGTACGTCGAGAAACCGATGGCCTTGCGTTTTGAGGAATGCCGCGACATTGTCGAGGCCTGCCAGCAACAGGGCGTCCGCTTGTTCGTCGCGTTTTACCGCCGGGCCATGCCGCGTTTTCTCCAGGTCAAGGCCTGGATCGACAGCGGCGCCATCGGTGCCGTGCGCCTGGTGCGCGCGGTGCAACATCAGCCCCCTGCGCCAGAAGACCTGTCACCGGCCACGCTGCCCTGGCGCCTGCGGCCCGAGGTGGCTGGTGGCGGCAAGTTTCTTGACATGGGTATCCACGAACTGGACCTGTTCGATTTCCTGTTCGGCGCGATCGAGGAAGTGCACGGCATCGCCAGCAACCAGGCGGGTTTGTATGAGGTGGAGGACACCGTCACCGCCACCTGGCGGCATGCCAGCGGTGTGCAGGGCGTGGGCTCGTGGTGCTACGTTGGCACTGCCAACGAAGATGCCATCCAGATCATCGGCTCCAAGGGCAGCATCAGTTTTGAATTCTTTTCTGACAAACCCCTCAAGCTGGTCAATGGTGACGGTGAGCAGCTGTTGGAGATACCCAATCCACCGCATGTGCAGCAGCCCTTCATCCAGAGCATGGTGGACGATCTCAATGGGGTGGCGCCGTGCCCCGGCAGTGTGGACAGCGCGGTTCGCTCCACTTGGGTGGCAGATAAAATATTGGAAAACTACCGCAGGCAAAAGGGTTACTGAATGCCTTTGCCCGCTCAAATCGATTGGAATAGACGATGCCCCGCATTTCCTTTGAAGACCTGAAAGCACAGTTCAAACGCGTTCTGATGAAAAAGGGCTGTGACGAAGCCACCGCCGACCTGTCGGCGCAGTTGATGACCGAATCGAGCTGTGACGGTGTGTATTCGCATGGTGTGAACCGCTTCCCGCGTGTGGTGGAGTACATTGACAAGGGGTACATTGACCTCAAGGCCAAGCCCACCAAAGTCGACGGTATGGGGGCCTTCGAGCGTTGGAACGGTAACCTTGGCCTGGGCAATGTGAATGCCAAAATGGCGATGGATCGGGCCATTGAGCTGGCACGTGCCAACGGCATAGGCTGCGTCGCCATGGCGAACACTAACCACTGGCTGCGCGGTGGCAGTTATGGCTGGCAAGCCGCTGATGCTGGCTGTATTGGCATCTGCTGGACCAATACCCAGCCCAATATGCCAGCGTGGGGCGCGCGTGATCGGCGCATTGGCAACAACCCATTCATCATGGCGGTGCCGCGACAAGGGGGGCATGTGGTGGTGGACATTGCGATGGCGCAGTTTTCCTACGGTCAGATGGAAAACAAGGCCTTGCGCAACGAGTTGTTGCCGGTGCCGGGTGGCTACAACGAGCAGGGCCAATTGTCATGTGATCCCAGCGAGATCTTGACAAGCTGGCGCGTTTTGCCGATTGGTTATTGGAAAGGCTCGGCGCTGTCAATCGTGCTGGATTTGGTCGCCACGGTGCTTTCTGGCGGGCGTTCGGTGACCAGTGTTGGCCAACTCAGCAATGACGAGTATGGTCTGTCGCAGATGTTTATCGCCTTGGATGCCAATAACATTGCTGGTGAAGACTACCTGAAGTCTGCCGTCGAAGAGGTTCTCGACAATTTGCATGCTTCTGAACGTGTCGACCCCAACCAGGCTGTGTTGTATCCCGGTGAAAACTCCCTGGCCATCCGCCATGCCAACTTGGCCAACGGCATCCCTGTTGATGACGGTGTCTGGGCCAAGATCCAATCGCTCTGAGTCACCGACATTGATGTGTCAACAGGCGATTGTGTTCGTCGCTTGTTGACCTGTTCTCGTTTGGCCAAGGGCCTGGGCCCTGAAACGCGGATCGGCCTTGGACTGGGCCAAGCAGCGTCTTGTAAATCACCCCTCGAAAGTTAAAAAAGCCTGCACGGCAGACGGCAGGCTTTTTAATGAATGCGACCAGGTGAAACGTGGCGCAGATTGCACAGGCGCAACGCGGATCCCACAAACCTGGTCAAGGTCTGAGCACTGCGTTGGCCAATGCGCCCGCGCTGTTTAACGCGACAAGAAGGCCAATGGGACCAGAACCAAATCTGGGAAAAGAACGAGCAGGAAGATCACGCTCACTTCTGCCAACAGGAAGGGCCACATACCGACCACAACCTTTCCCACAGGAATTTTTCCCACACCGCAGACGGCGGTCAGCGATGTACCAACTGGCGGCGTAATCAACCCAATGGCATTGGCCATGACAAAAATCACGCCGAAGTAGACGGGATTGATGCCCACCTGTTTGACGACAGGCATCAGCACCGGCGCCAGAATCAGGATGGTTGGTGTCATGTCCATCGAGGTGCCAATGATCAGTGTGACAACGACGATTGCAAACATGAAAAGTTTGGGTGAGTCGAGGACTGGGCCAAGCAGCTCCACCAATTGACCCGGCAAATCAGCAACCGTGATCAGCCATGCCGTCACCATCGCACCACCCACCAGGAACATCACCACCGCTGTCATTTTTCCTGCGCTCAGGAAGAGTTTGTAGAGGTCCTTGAACTTGAGCTCGCGGTAAACAAACATCCCGACAAACAGGGCATAGACTGCTGCGACCACGGCCGCTTCGGTCGGTGTGAAAACACCCATTTTCAGGCCGACGATGATGATCACCGGCAGGAACAGCGCCCAGATGCCTTCAACAAAAGTCTTGCGAATTTCTGCCGCTGGTGGGCGCTTCTGGGTTTTCAGCTTGTCATGGCGCGACACCCACCACCAAGCAAAGATGATCGAGATCCCCATCAAAACACCCGGGACAATGCCCGCCAAAAACAGCTTGGTGATCGAGACCTGTGCAGCAACGCCAAAAATAACGAAGGGAATACTAGGCGGAATGATGGGCGCAATGATGCCGCCGCAGGCGATCAGCCCGGCGCAACGACCTTCGTCGTACTTGGCTTCGCGCATCATTGGCAGCAACAATGCGGCCAGTGCCGTGGTATCCGCCACAGCTGATCCGGAGAGACTGGCCATGATGATTGCCGCGAAGACTGCTACGTAACCCAGGCCACCTTGGATATGCCCGACGAGTGCCAGCGCCATGTTGACGATCCGACGCGACAGGCCACCGGCATTCATGAATTCACCAGCCAGCATGAAAAACGGGGCGGCCAACAAAACGAAGTTGTCAGCCCCGTTGATCAGATTCTGAGCAATCAGCTGCGCGTCAAAGATATCCATGTACCACATCAGTGCGGTACCGGACAACAGCAAAGTGAATGCGATCGGCACACCCAGCAGCATAAAACCGATCAGGCAGCCGAGAAAAATGGCCAAGGTCATTTGTCACTCCCAGCAATGTTTTGGCTATCGCCATGGGTGTTGATCTGATCGAGTGAGCTGTTCCCCATCATCAGGTCCTGCGTGCTGGCCTGACCGATCAGCACAACATAAATATTGCGGACCAAATAAGCGCCGATCCCGACACTGGCGACGATCCCCGCAGCATATTGCACGGCAACAGGCATTCCAGTGGCTGGAAATTCGGTACCCATGTTGATCACTGCCTGCTGCCAGCTGCCAACCAGAATCAAACCGCAGACCCCAAGCACCAGCAGGCTGGTGATAACGACACAGAACTTTTGCGCGTTGGGTGACAAACGTTTCGTCAGGGTGTCGATGCCCAAGTGTGCATGTTCTTTCATGGCCACGACCGCGCCCAGAAAGGTCAACCAGACAAACATGATGCGCGACAGCTCCTCGGAGACTGAAATTCCCGAGTTGAACCCATAACGCAGAACGACGTTGCCAAACACCAAAACCAACATCACCGCCAGAAACGCCACGATCAAACTGTTGAACAGTTTGATCAGGTAAATCTCCAATATTTTCATAATTTTTGCCTTGCCACTTGCCAGCTGATACACAACAGCGCCGGGTTGGTCAATGACCATCCCGGCGCAACTAGTCGTAGGACTACTTCAGGTTCTTGGTTCTATCGAGTTCAGCGTAGAAGGCCTTGACCAGCGCCGGGTCAAGCTGGGCAGCGTACTTGTCGGTGACTGGTTTGACCGCGTCCTTCATGCGCTGCAGCTCGGCTGGCGCAATCTCGTTGAGCAGCATGCCGTGTTCGATCAGCACCTTGCGCGACTTATCGGTCATGGCGCGTGCAGCCTTGCGCTGGACGTTGCGTGCCTCCACCATGGCTTCTTGAAAGATGCTCTTTTCATCAGCCGACAGCGTGTCCCAGAACTTCTTGCTGGCCATGATCATCTGTGGGTTGTAGATGTGGCGATCAGCGCTGAAATACTTCTGCACTTCGTAGAACTTGCTCGAATCGACCGAGGTTTCCGGGTTTTCCTGACCATCGACGGTCTTCATTTCGAGCGCTGTGTAGAGCTCCGGGAAGGGCATCGCCACCGCATTGGCACCCAAGGTATTGAGCATGTCGACGTAAAGCGGGTTGGAGATCGTGCGGATCTTCAGACCTTTGATGTCTTCGAGCTTGTTGATCGGTCGTTTGCTGTTGCTGATGCTGCGGTAGCCTTGTTCCATGAAACCCAGGCCCACCCAACCCTTGGCCGGCATGTAGTCCATCAGTTTCTGACCAAACGGGCCGTCAAGCACCGCATCAGCTTGTGCAACGTTGGCAAACGAGAAGGGGAAGTCGAGAACGACAAACTCCTTGATCGTGCCAACAATCTGTGCGGGTGACATGGCCGACAGCTCGATGGTGCCGCCTTGCATGGCTGATGCGACCTGCTGTTCACCACCGAGCGTGCCGTTCGGGAAAACCTTGATCTTGATCTTGCCGCCGCTCTTTTTGTCGACGACCTCAACAAACTTTTGCACGCCCAAGCCTTGCGGATGGTCGATCGCGTTGACGATCGGAAACTTCAGGCTGCGTTCCTTGATGTCAGCCGCCTGACCGGCACTGGCGGCAAAGACCAGAGCGGTTACCAGGGCGATGGGGCTCAGAATCCTCTTGAATACTTGCATTTGTCTTCCTTGTTGAACTGCGATGATTGAGCGTTTGATCGTTGAAGCAACGCGCTGCTTCATCGATTCAAACGAAGAAATTGTGTTTCACTCAGTAGGTCACGAAAAGAGTAGATCTACTCAGACACCGGTGGTGTGCCAAACGCGTCAGGCATGGCATGGGCGTGTGGCCACCGGATGGCGCAGGCCATCACGGGACCAGGTCACAACTCAGAGAAAAAGTCTGACCAGTTCAATGGCGGAGGTGACGTCGAGCTTCTCCATCAGCCGAGCGCGGTGGTTTTCCACCGTCCGTACACTGATCTGGAGGTCTTCTGCAATCTTCGGGCTCGATCTGCCGGTAATCACCAGTTCAGCGATCTGGCGCTCTTTGGGGGTGAGGGATGACAGCCGTGTTTCCCGCATGGCTCTGAGCTTGTCTTCTTCATACAGCTGACGGCTGCGAGCCAGCGCACTCTGCACCTTCTCGACCAGCAGCGCACCATCAACGGGTTTCTCAAGAAAATCAACAGCACCCTTTTTGATGGCCTCCACCGCGCAGTGAACTTCTGGGTAGCCAGATACAAGGATGATCGGCAAATGGCTGCCTTTTTCCAGCAACTGGCGCTGCACTTCAAGCCCGTCGATCCCAGGCATGCGCAGATCACAAATCAGACATTCGTGGGGGCCCGCGTGATAGGCATCGAGAAAGGTTTGTGCCGACGTGAATGTCCGGATGTCTGCTTCGATGTCGGCCAGAAACTCCCGAAACATCCAGAGTGCAATGTCATCATCATCAATGACATAAACGATTGGGCACACCGTCCGCATCAAGCCACTTCCAAATTGTTCATATCTCTGTCGCTGATACGGATCGCCGATTCACCCACTGTTTTTGGCATTCTAAGTGCTTGTTTATGGCCCACTAGATGGCCGTCTGACCGTGTCAGGCGGAGTGTTGTGTGAGCTCCTTGAGGCGCTGTAACAGTGCCGCAAAATCGGCTGCAAACGCCGAAATATCCGCCCCCAGATGGGGGGTGTCGCTGCTGTCCCCGTTCTCGCTCAGTGCGCTTTGCAGGGCAACAGCGCGCTGTGTCAGGCCCTCAACACCCAGCGCCCCCAGCATCGACTTGGCGTTGTGGATGACACCAAGCATGGTCTCTCGGTCCCCGGCTAGTAGCGCCTGTTCCAAAGTCTGCAACATGCCAGCGCGTTCGGCAACAAAGCGGACAACAAGCTTGGCGTACAGATCGCGCCGCCCCATCATGTGTGACACCGCCTCGGTGACGTTGATGCCCGGAATCAGGGCCACGGCAGCGAGCATGGTCTCAACATCGTTGCCGGGGACGTTCCGCACAGGCGCTGCCTGTTGCGCCAGGACGTGCGTCGGTTTGGGCGGTTGGGGCGCCACAGGCAGGTGGCGCAGAAGGATCGGGAACATCTGGTTGGGGTCAATCGGTTTGGCGATGTAGTCGCTCATGCCCGCCGCCAGACAGCGTTCGCGGTCCCCGCCAAGGGCGTTGGCCGTCAACGCGATGATCGGCAAGTTGGCAAAACGAGGATCTTTTTTGATCAGGTCTGCCGCATCAAAACCGTTCATGACCGGCATATTGATGTCCATCAGCACCAGGTCGAAGGCCTGTTCCTGCAACAGACGTATGCCGTGTGAGCCGTCACGGGCCATGCTGACGCGGGCGCCGACCAGATCCAGAAGGCCGTGCACCACCTCCTGGTTGATCGGGTTGTCTTCCACCAAAAGGATATGGCGTCCGTACAGACCTTCCCAGCGCACGGGCAAGCCAGATACAGGCGCTTTGCTGGCATGTTCGGGATGCACCCGTCTGGTGACAGTATCCAGCAGCTCGGAGGGTGTCACAGGTTTGCTCATCACCGCTGCAAAAAGTGAACGATCAACGTGGTCCGGCAAACCTTGCACGTTGCTGGCCATCAACACCAGGCGCGGCCTGCGTCCACGCAAAGGCAGCTGCTGGATGTCCTCGGCCAGCTGCTGCCCATTGACTTCAGGCATTCGCCAGTCAATGAAAACAATGTCGTAGGGACGATCCTCGGCGTCGACCTTGGCAAGCTGTGTGATGGCTTGCTGGGCCTGGCTGGTCTCGTCGACAAGAATGCCCAGTGAACACAACAGCTTGACCAACTGGCCACGCGCCTGGGTGTTGTCATCCACCACCAGCGCATACCTGCAGCCTTCTACCGATGTGGGGCGGGCCGTCACGCCAAACTGCGCACTCACGGTCAGACAGATCTCCAATGCAAACACGCTGCCGCAGCCGGTCTGTGACCGGACGCTGACCTTGGCGTCCATCAGTTCTGCGAGATTTTTGCTGATCGCCAGGCCCAGCCCCGTGCCCTCGAAACCCTGGCGAGCTGAACCATGGAGTTGCTGGAAAGGCGAAAACAGCAGGGACAGTTGTTCTTCGGTGATCCCGATGCCCGTGTCTTCTACCTCAAAACGCAGGGTGATCTGTGCGCCATTCCGGTTGAGCGCGGCAACACGCAGAACCACATCACCATCCCCAGTGAACTTCACGGCGTTGTTGGCAAAGTTGATCAGGATTTGACCGATGCGCATTGCATCACCCACCAACATGTCGGGCAGGCCAGGCTCGATGGCGATGATCAACTCCAGGCCCTTGGCGTCAGCGCGCTCCCAGACCAGGTCAGCCACATGGGAGAGCAAACCTTCGAGTGAAAACTCGGTGTGGTGAATCGGCAGTTTCCCCGCCTCGAACCTGGAGAGATCCAGAATGTCATTCACGATCGCGAGCAGATGTTGCCCAGATGACCGAATGCGTTCAATGTAATGGGCAACACGCTGTGAGGTATTCACATGCGCAGCGAGATGACTCATGCCCAGAATGGCGTTCAACGGGGTGCGAATCTCGTGGCTCATGTTCGCCAGGAACTCGGCCTTGGCGCGGCCTGCTGCCTCGGCCATGTCGCGGGCAGCGGCCAGTTGTTCGGTGCGCACCACCACCTTGTCCTCCAGCGTGCGTGTCATCTCCTCAAGCTCCCGCTGTGTGCGGATCTGCTCGGTGATGTTCAGCGCCACGGTGCCAACGGCAACCACCGTCTTGTCGTCATCCCCCCGCACGGGGAAACACACCACGCTGTAGGTGGTTTCACCGTCATCCCCGGACGGCCTCGTCTGGTTCAGGCGAAACGCCTGGCCGCTGCGAACCACCTCACGGTGTTCGGCTTCGCGTCTGCGCGCCTCTTCGGGCGGAAACAGTTCGGCATCGGTTTTGCCGAGAACATGGCCGGGCGGGGCGTTGAAGGCCGATTCAAAGACCGGGTTGGCCATCAGGTAGCGGCCTGAAGCACTCTTCATATGGATCTCGGCCGGAATGTTGTCACGGAAGGCTGCCAGCTGTTGCTGACTGCGTGCCAGAGAAAACCGCGAGCGCAAGTCCAGCCACGTCAACGCGGCAATCAGGACAACCCCCAAACCAATCAGCGCCACCAGCGTGTTGAGTGCAAAGTGGTACGAGCGAAAGGCCTCGTCCATCTCCTCCTCAATCACGATGCCCATCTGCGTGTCGGGCAACCAGGAGGCCGCACCCACAACCCGCCGTCCGCGAAAGTCGATGTAGTTCTCGATCAGGCTGGTCTGCAGCGAATCGTGTTCCAGCAAACGTGCCACCACCTGCGTGTAGGCGCTGTTGCTGCCGGGTTGATCGGCAACCTCAGTGTCCTCCTGCATGACGCGTGCAGACAGGCCGAACAAGCTCCAGCCGGGTTCCGCGCCAATGGGCTGGGGCAGACTTTTTTCAAAACGGACCGGCGACAGGATTTGACCGTCATCATCCACAACATAGGCATCACCGGTCAACCCGGAGCGGCCCGCGTGTAACAACCGATAAAGGCGTGGAAAGGGGTTTTCATGCAAACACAGGAAGGCGAGGTTGGTTATGCCCTCGTTGATGCGTGAGCAAGACAGCTGGTAGGCAACATCGTTGGGGTTGTCGATCACCAGGCCTGCAACCGGGTGATGCGCTGAAATAGGCCGCGTCATGGCGGCACCGGTCAACTCGGCCAAGCGCAACGCCTCTTGTGTCGACGGCAGCGTCGATTGGCCAATGTACTGCCGATTTCCTGAGGCAATCACGTGAAGCCCGTCTGCCGAGATCAACTGGTAGTCTTCGAAACCACGGCTCTGATAACGTGGTGTGATCCAGCTTTTAAGTTCATCGTGGGTTACCCGTTCACTGGGGCCACCCAGCAGACGTTTGGTGAGCTCCTTGAAGCGAGGTTCGTCGGCAATCGTTTGTACACGGGCGGCTGAGTCCTGCTGCTGCAAAGCTAGAACCCGCTCCATTGTCTTGAGGTTGCTGATGATGTGGTCAGCGAGGCTGCGCCGGTACTCGTTGCCGATCACGTTGAGTACCGCAGTACCCGCAGCAATCAGCACGACGATGGCAACCAGGGCCTGTAACACCCGGACTCGCAAGTCCTTGCGCGAGGTACTCATGGGACAGGTTCTCTACTCACATGGGGGCCCCAAATGTCGTGTGATTTGCTGCAGGCAATAAAAAAGCACTTAGTTGTGACGCTAAGTGCTTTTCATTGTGTTTGGTGGGAACTGAGAGATTCGAACTCTCGACCTACGGATTAAGAGTCCGCTGCTCTACCAGCTGAGCTAAATTCCCGTTCGGGTTGCGGTTAACACCGCTGTCGAAGCCCTAGATTATATAGGCAAATTTCACGTTTTTTTTCTGCCCGCCGGGGCAGAGCTTGCCTGGCTACATCAGCAGGTGTTCACCCGCGTTGTCGCCACCCAGGGTCACGTAGTTCACCTTGCGGATGTCCATCAGCTTTTTGCCACCGGCGTAGCTGATCGAGCTTTGCACGTCCTGCTCCATCTCGATCAGGGTGTTGGCCAGTTTGCCTTTGATCGGCTCCAGGATGCGTTTGCCTTCCACGTGTTTGTATTCACCCTTGTTGAAGTCGCTGGCCGAGCCGTAATACTCTTTGTAGAGCCTGCCGTCCACTTCCACCGTCTGGCCCGGGCTTTCTTCGTGGCCGGCAAACAGCGAGCCGATCATCACCATGGTGGCGCCAAAACGCACACTCTTGGCAATGTCGCCATGGTCGCGGATGCCGCCGTCGGCAATGATCGGTTTGGTGGCGACACGGGCACACCATTTAAGGGCGCTGAGTTGCCAGCCGCCAGTGCCAAAACCGGTTTTGAGTTTGGTGATGCAGACCTTGCCTGGGCCGATGCCGACCTTGGTGGCGTCGGCGCCCCAGTTTTCCAGGTCAATCACAGCCTCGGGCGTGGCCACGTTACCGGCAATGATGAAGGTGCTCGGGATCTTCTCGCGCAGGTAGGCGATCATGTTCTTCACACTGTCGGCATGGCCGTGGGCGATGTCGATGGTGATGTATTCGGGCGTTAGGCCCTGGGCCACGAGTTGGTCCACGGTGTCATAGTCGGGTTTTTTCACACCGAGCGAGATCGAGGCGTACAGACCACGCGCCTTCATGTCTTTGACAAAAGCGACGTTGTCCAGGTCAAAGCGGTGCATCACATAAAAGTAGCCGTTTTGCGCCAGCCAGATACAAATCGGCTCACTCACCACGGTTTTCATGTTGGCGGGCACCACCGGGATGCGAAAGCGCCGTGGGCCAAAGTCCACCCCGGCGTCGCATTCAGAACGGCTCTCCACCCGGCATTTGCGGGGCAGCAGCAAGATGTTGTCGTAGTCGAAAATTTCCATGGTCAAGCGTCTTTCTCTAAAGGTTGAAAACAAGAGCGCTTGGATTGCGACCGGTTGGTGCTGGCAGCGGCGCGAGGGCCGAGCGGGCACAAAAAACCGGGCTGCAATTGCTTGGGCCCGGTGTCTGATTCTACCGTGTTTGGCCGCCTGGCTCGTTTGTCTCTTCTTTTGGGCAGCGCGAACCGGCCGCTGCCAGTACCTGGCCCTGGGCGTCCTGGACCCAGCCCAGCAGTTGCAACCGTTTCGGCTGGGTGCCCTCGGGCAGGCTCATGGCGCGGAATTCTTCCAAACGGATGTATTCCTGATTTGATAGTGTTTCACCCTTTTCCCATAAGGGCTGGAGTGCATTTCTGACCAGATTCCTTGGCAGCGGTGAACCCTCGGCGCCGCTGGGCAGGTTTTCCACCAGAAGCACCCAGCCCGACAGCGGCCAGGCCAACGTGTTGTTGGCTGGCAGGGTGAGCGTCACCGACATACCCACATAGTTGTTGACCGCAGGCCCATGCGCCAAACGCAGTGTGATCCCCGGCCAGTTGGCAACTGATGTGGTGTGTTGGCTTTGGGTGGCGGGGCGGGGCTGTTGTTGTGAGGCCAGCCGTGCCTGGGCATCGCTGCTGGCCGCTGCGGCCAGTGCGGCGTCTTCACCCTGGCTGCCGGGCACGATCCAGTCCAGCACCAGGGCCTTGGGCGGGGCCGCGGGTGTGCTGGGGTCGCGCCAGCAAGTGTCGCAGTCGGCGTTGATAAAACGCTCGAACAAGGTGGTGGGCGCGGGCTGGTCGTCGCTGCTGCAGGCCGACTGGCCATGGGCCAAGGTTGCAGCCAGCAGCAGGGGCAGGATCGGCGCCGCAAAGCGCCATACGTTTTGGGTCATGCCCCTTTGTACATGGGGCGGCAAAGCTGTGCGGGGTTGACGGGTTTTGTGGGGGCTCAGGCCAGCGAAATCTGGGTGAGGGCGCTGAAGCTGTCTGCCAGCAGCGCATTGCTGGCGAGCACCGCATTGCCCTGGCGCAGACCGTCATTGGCCCAGAACGGGTTGATGCGGCCACCGGCCTCGGTCACCAGCAGCAGGCCTGCTGCCACGTCCCAGGCGTTGATGTGTTGTTCGGCATAACACTCGATGCGGCCTGCACTGACATAGGCCAACCCCAGCGCACCCGAGCCCGCCCGACGCACCGCGCAGCCGGTGTGCATCGTTCGGCTCACCAGGTTGAGGTAAGCGTCCACCGGTTTGCGGCTGGACCAGCCGATCTCAGCACTGGCCATGTTCAGTGCTGAGATGTTGCTGACCTGCAGGCGTCGGCCATTGAGCCAAGCGCCCTGGCCGCGTCCGGCCAGAAACAGTTCGTCACGCATCGGGTCGTAGATGGCACCCGCCTCTAGCTGACCTTGCACCATCACCCCCAGAGAAATACAAAAATGCGCGATGTTGCGGGCAAAGTTGGCGGTGCCGTCAATCGGGTCAACAATCCACAGGCGCTCGACGTCGGTCAAGCCGCCGCCTTCTTCACCCAGCACACCGTCCTGTGGAAAACGTTGTGTGATCTGTTCACGCACAAACTGCTCAACTGCGAGATCGGTTTCGGTCAGGTAATCCTGCTGGCCCTTGAGGCTGTAGGCGGGTCGGTCGGGCTCCAGAAAAGCGTCACGTATCAGCGGGCCTGCGGACAGGGCCAGCTCTTTCACTGCTTGCATCAAGGGGGTGGTCATGCGGGGCTCAAAGAGTGGCTCTCAAGAATACACCACTGGTCGATGGGCACATTTTTGGACGAACGGCACAGCGCCAGTTGGTCAAACACCAGCTCTTGCCCCTCAAACTGCTCTGCTAGCGGCTCCAACAAGCCTGCGATCTGCGGCTGCGGCTCGCCATACGCCAGGCTCACATGCGGAAATGGTGATAGCCCCGATGCTGTGCGGGTGATGGCCTGCGTGGCCTGCTGCATCAGGCCAAAAGCCGGGCTCAGTGCCAGGCGCAGGTAGAGGCAGCGGAAAAAATGTTCGCTGCTCTCCACCCCATCCACACGCCAGCGCAGCGGCGCCTGGCATGCCGCCAGCCGCTCCAGCAGGTGGCTCAGGGGCGCCAGATCGGTGCTGATGTCACCCTGGATCGTGACGTGGGGTGCAAACACCGGGCCGCCCAGGTGACCTGACAACAGCGCTATGCTGTTATGGAGCCGCGCAGTGTCGGCAGTGCTTGGCAACAGCCAGATGGAGTACTCATTTGTCATGGCAACACCTACTATTTACCCACGCTGGCCAACACATCGGCTTTGAGGAAACGCTCCACAAACAACATGAACAGGGTGGGCGGAATCAGCAACAACAGCGCGGTGATCGAGGCGATCTGGTAATTGCCTTCCATCGCGGCATTGAGCATGGTCAGCGGCAGGGTCTGGATGTTGGGCACCCCGACAAAAAAGGTGCCTGAAAACTCGTCGAGTGAAATCAGGAACACAAATATCGCACTGGCCATCAGCCCCGGTGCCGCCAGTGGCAGCGACACGGTCAAAAAGGCGCGCAGGGGTGAGGCCCCCAGATTGCGCGCGGCCTCCACCTGCTCCTGGCCAATCGCGGCAAAGGCGGCGGACGCAATCCAGATCGCCAGCACCAGCCCCTGGATCGCATGCACCAGCATCACGCCCCAAATCGTGCCGGTGAGCCCGAGGCCGTAAAACATGCGCGCAATGTTCAGGTGCACCGCCACGGTCGGGAAGGCCTGCGGCAACAGAAAAAACAGCAAGAACAGACTGCGCAGCGGCAAGTGGCGTTTGGACAGGGCGTAGCCCGCCGGAATGGCCACAGCCAGGCTGAGCACCACCGTCAGCAGCGCGATGACCAGGCTGGTGGACAGGGCGCGCATGGCCCCCGCCTCGGGTCGAAACACCTTGTCCCAGAAGGCGAAACCCCAGCGCACCGGCAACTTGGCCGGGTAGTACCAGGCCTCGGTCACGGTCCAGATTAGCATGTTGAGCAACGGCCCAAAAATGGCGACAGCCAGCAGGCCAATCAACAGGCCGCGCAGCAAGGTGCCCAGAAAGGTAGGAAAACGGAAGTGGGTCAAAGTCATTTGGGTGGCCTGCCGTCGCGCAGCCCTTGGCGCAGGTAAAACCAGGCGGCGACACCGCTCATGGCAAAAGAAACAAACCCCAGCGCGTTGGCCACGCCGTAGTCACCATAGGAGTTGACGCGCCAGGCCATGTCCACCGTCAACATCGTGGGCGAACCCGCAATCACCATCATCGGCACCGACAGTGCCGACAACATGGTGACAAACGACAGGATCAACGCCACCCAGACCGTGGCCTGCACCTGTGGCAACACAATCTCGAACAGCGCCCGCAGCCGCCCGGCGCCCAGACCCCGGGCCGATTCGATCATCGAGCGGTCCATCGCGGCCATGGCGCCACCAATCAGCAGCGTGGCAAACGGCAGCTGTTTCCAGACAAAGGTGATCACCACACCGCGCCAGTCCAGCAGGCTCACCGCGTTCAGCGGGTCCACCAGGCCAAGCGACATCAATGTGTTGTTGAGCATGCCGTTTTTGGCCAGAAAGGTGCGCATCAATTGCGCTGCCACCACAAACGGGATGAACAGCGGCCAGCGGTAGATCCAGCCCAAGACCGCCACCGCACGCGGGTTCTCACCCAGCGTCAGGTAACCGGCAATGGCAATCGACAGGATGCCCACCAGCGCGGTGGACAACACGGTGACACCCGCCGTCAGGACAATATCACCGCCATACAGGGCAAAAGCCTTGCTGAAGTTGCCCAGGTCCCAGCCGCCGGTGAGCTCGTTGTGGAAAGCGTAGGTCAGCGACATCCCGAGCGGGTAAACAAACAGCAGGCCCACCATCAGCACGGCCGGTGCCAAAAGAGCCAGCATGGCCAGTGAGGAGGCGGGGCGCTGCATACGGGGCATCACCTCAGTTTTGAACCTGGACTTCGTACTGCTCTCGCATATCTTTGAAGAACGGTGCCAGCGGGAACGGTTTGCTGAACTTGGCCAGATCGCTCGGGGTCACGTCGACAAACAGCTGGTTCCAGGTTTTGGCATCCAGCGAGGACTTGACCACATTGGCGTCGATGCCCGGGTACCAGTTGAAGCGTTTCACAATGCCCTCGGCCTGCACAGCCGGGCTGGTGGCCAGGGCGATGAACTTCTTCGCCAGTTCCACATTTTTGGCCTTGGCCGGAATGGCGTAGTAGTAAGGCTGGCCAGGCATGCCGGGTGAGAGCAGTTTGAGCTTCAGGTTGGGCGCCAGGCGGCCTTCGGCTTGCCAGGTGTGGAACATGTCAACCCAGACCGGGCCCATGGCGATTTCGCCGCGGTTGAGCATGTCCAGCGTGCCGGCGTTGCCGGGGGTGAACACCACCTGCTGGTTAAAGGCTTTCAGGTCGGCAAAGGCCTTTTTCCAGCCAGCCTGGGCTTTGGCGTCGTAGGGGCCTTGTTGCACCACATCGGGGTTGCCACCGTAGGCATACATCCAGCCCACCACAAACGCTACACCCGACATGCCGCCTTTGAGGCCGTTGTAACCAAAACTCTTGGGGCTCTTGGCCACAAAGGCCCGCAGCTCGTCGTAAGAGGCGGGCGGGTTCTTGATCAGGTCGGGGTTGTAGGCCAGGGCGGTCTGGCTCTCGAACATCGGCATCACGTAGCCGTCCACATTCACGCCCAGCGCCTGTTTGGCGCTTTGGCTCACGGCGTATTTGCCGGTGCTGATGCTGTCACGGTATTTCAGCAGCAGGCCGGCTTGCACCATTTCACCGGTTTTTTGCTGGTTCGGCACGATCACGTCGGTGTCCCAGGTGGCCAGACCGGCGGCCTTTTGTGCCTGCAGTTTTTCGAGCATCTTTTGTGAACCGGCGTCATCCGGGCCGGTGCCGACCACGCTGACCTTGACCCCAGGGTTCTGCTTTTCAAACAGCGGGCCGAGGTAGTCGGTGACGTAATCCACCATGTTTTGTGAGCCACCACTGATCACGTTGAGGGTGACCTGGGCCTGTGCCGACAGACTCAGCGAGCCCAGGGCGAGGGTGATGGACAAAGAAAGGGCGCGTTTGAATGGCTTCATAAAAGTCCTGATGAGTTGCAAAAAAGGAGAGGGGTTCAGTGCTGTGCCAGCGGCTGGCGAGAAGATTCGCGCGGGTACACATGCAGGGCGTCAGCGGGCACATGCACCGCCACCGTTTGGTTGTGGGCCACACTCTGGTGGTGGTCGATGAAAAACGGCCCGCAGTGTGTCTGGATCTCGCATCGGTAGCCGCCGCCCAGGTAACTCACCTGGGTTACCCGGCCGGGCAGTTGCAGGCTGTCCTGCGCAGGTTCACCTGGCATCTGCAGGCGGGCGGCCTCACTGCGAAAGTGCACCTGAGCCGGGCCGCTGCTCGGCAGCGCTGCCTGGCAGCGGATGTTGGCGCCGGGCAGGCCGGGCACACTCAGATGCACCCCCGCGTGCGAGACCTCGGCCTCACAGTGGATGATGTTTTCTGCCCCCATGAACGAGGCCACGTAAGGTGTTTTGGGGTGCTGAAAGACCTCTTCGGGTGTGCCAATCTGGGCAATCTGACCCTGGTCCAGGATCACCACCTGATCCGCCATCACCATGGCTTCTTCGCGGTCGTGGGTCACCAGCACGGCGGTGACGCCCAGCTGGCGCTGGATCGCGCGGATTTCGTGGCGCATTTGCAGCCGAATGCGTGCGTCCAGGTTGGACAGCGGTTCGTCCAGCAGCAAAATCTGCGGCTCCACCGCCAGTGCCCGCCCCAGAGCCACGCGCTGGCGCTGGCCGCCGGAGAGTTCGGTCACCGGGCGCTCGGCATACCCTTGCAGGCCCAGCATGTCGAGCAGGCTGCTGATGCGGCGCGCGATGTCGGCACGCGGCATCTTGCGCAGCTTCAGTCCGTAACCCATGTTCTGGGCCACGTTCATGTGCGACCACAGCGCGTAAGACTGGAACACCATCGCCATGTCGCGCCGCTCGGGCGGTTCGTGGGCGATGTCGCGGCCGTTGACACTGATGCTGCCCGCACTGGACGGTGTAAAACCCGACAGCGTGCGCAGCAGGGTGGTTTTGCCACAACCTGACGGCCCCAGCAGCGCCACAAAGCTGCCCCGGGTGATCGACAGGTCAATGCCTTTGAGCACCTCGTTGGCGCCATAGGCCACACGTAGCCCGTGCACGGAGATATGGGGTTCGGACAATGACATGGAATTTTTGTAAATGTTTTGGCTGACACAACGACAGCCGACAACTATCGCTGGGCAATATGAAAAAACGGTGACAGCCGCGCTTCCTACAATCGGGCCATGTTTGCTTCCCCACCTTCTGAGCCCGTTTCCACCTCGTCCCTGTTGCACAACCTGAACCCGGAACAGCTGGCCGCCGTCACCCTGCCGGCCGAGCACGCGCTGATCCTGGCCGGGGCCGGTTCCGGCAAAACCCGGGTGCTGACCACCCGCATTGCCTGGCTGTTGCAAACCGGCCAGGTGTCACCCGGCGGCATTCTGGCGGTGACCTTCACCAACAAGGCCGCCAAGGAAATGATGACGCGCCTGGGCGCGATGCTGCCTGTCAATGTGCGCGGCATGTGGATAGGCACCTTTCACGGCCTGTGCAACCGGTTTTTGCGTGCGCATTACAAACTGGCCAACCTGCCGCAGGCGTTTCAGATCCTGGACACCCAAGACCAGTTGTCGAGCATCAAGCGCCTGTACAAACAGTTCAACATCGATGACGAGCGTTTTCCGGCCAAACAGATGCAGTGGTTCATCGGTGGCTGCAAGGAAGATGGCCTGCGCCCCAGTGCCGTGGTGGCGCGTGACGATGAAACCCGCAAAAAGATCGAGATCTACCAGCTCTACGAAGACCAATGCCAGCGTGAAGGGGTGGTTGATTTTGGTGAGCTGATGCTGCGCTCTTATGAGCTGCTGCGCGACAACGATCCGATTCGCGAGCATTACCAGCGGCGTTTCCGTCACATCCTGATCGACGAGTTTCAGGACACCAACAAGCTGCAATACGCCTGGGTCAAGATGCTGGCCGGCACCGGTGCCCACAGCAGTGTCGACGGCGCTTTTCAGCCGACCGGCTGTGTGCTGGCGGTGGGTGATGATGACCAGAGCATCTACGCCTTTCGCGGCGCACGGGTCGGCAACATGGCCGACTTCGTGCGCGAATTTGGTGTGCAGCACCAGATCAAGTTGGAGGAAAACTACCGCAGCGGCAGCAACATCCTCGATAGCGCCAACGCCCTGATCAGCCACAACAGCAAACGCCTGGGCAAAAACCTGCGCACCGCGCAAGGTCCGGGTGAACCGGTGCGGGTGTATGAGGCCACCAGCGACTTTGCCGAAGCGCAGTGGATGGTCGACGAGATGAAGCAACTGGTGCGCGAGGACCATGAGCGCAAAGAGATTGCGGTGCTGTACCGCTCCAATGCCCAGAGCCGAGTGATTGAGACCGCGCTGTTCAACGCCGGTATGCCCTACAAGGTTTATGGCGGCCTGCGCTTTTTTGAGCGGGCCGAAATCAAAAACGCGTTGGCTTACCTGCGCCTGTTGGAAAACCCGCGCGACGACACCAGCTTCATGCGCGCGGTGAACTTCCCGCCGCGTGGCATTGGCGCCCGCAGTTTGGAGCAACTGCAAGACCTGGCCCGCGCCAGTGGCTGCGCCCTGAGCGACGCCGTCAGCGGCCTGGGCGGCAAGGCTGGCACCAACATCGGTGCGTTTCTGGCCGGTATCGACGTGTTGCGGGAACAAACCCAGGGCACCAGCCTGCGCGAAACCATCGTCGCCACGCTGGAGCACAGTGGCCTGCTGACCCACTACAAGGCCGACCGCGAAGGCGCTGACCGGCTGGAGAATCTGGCCGAACTGGTCAACGCCGCTGAGAGTTTTGTCAGCATCGAAGGTTTTGGCCGTGACGCCGTCGCTTTGCCGGTGGATGAACTCGGCCAGGCCTTGACCCAGTCCCCCGCCTCGCAAGGCCTGGACCTGAACCAGCCGCTGCTCGACATGCCCGCGCCTGATGCGGAAACCGGCGAAACCCTGTCACCGCTGGCCGCCTTTCTGACCCACGCCGCGCTGGAAGCCGGTGACAACCAGGCGCAGGCTGGGCAAGATGCTATTCAATTGATGACGGTGCACGCCAGCAAAGGCCTCGAATTTGACGCGGTGTTCATCACCGGCATGGAAGAGGGCCTGTTTCCACACGAAAACTCAATGAACGACCGCGACGGCCTGGAGGAAGAGCGCCGCCTGATGTATGTGGCCATCACCCGCGCGCGCAAACGCCTGTACCTGAGCCATTCCCAGACCCGCATGCTGCATGGCCAGACGCGATACAACCTCAAGAGCCGATTTTTTGAGGAACTGCCCGAAGAAGCCCTGAAATGGATCACGCCCAAACAATCCGGCTTTGCTGGGGGCGGCAGCGGTTTTGGTGGGGGTGCTTCATATTCAGGAGCTGCTAGCCCTTATTCTGAGAGGGCTAGAGGCCAATTTGGCAATGACTACTCCAAATACAGCGCACCTGTGCCGCCGCAGCGCCCGGAGGCTTCCGGCCACAGTTTCAAGGTTGGCCAGAAACTGTTTCACGCCAAGTTTGGTGAAGGCACGGTGACCGCGCTCGAAGGCAGCGGTGACGACGCCCGCGCCCAGATCAACTTCCCGCGCCACGGTGTGAAATGGCTGGCACTCAGTGTGGCCAAGCTGACGCCGTTGCCGTGAGCATGAAAAAACCGACTGCATTCTTGCGAATGTCAGTCGGTTTTGAAGTTGAGCCAGCTGCTCACTCTTGGTTGGGTGGCGCCTCGGTCGGTGCCTCAAAACTGTCCTGGTAGGTGAAAAACAGCGAGGTGAAAAACATCGCGGCCACCAGCAGCAGGCCGGGGAACAACATCACATTGGCCAGGCCGGGGCTGTTGAAGAGGTTGGCGCTGGTGATCAGCAGCAGCACCACACCCACCATCACCGCCATCCACAGCAGCGCAAACACCGTCAGCGCCCAGAAGTTGCGCAGACAGGCGACGATGCTGAAAAACATGGCTTTCAAAACGGGCAAACCCTGCCAGTACACCAGGGCCGGGGCATGCCAGAACAGCAGGGATAGCGGCAGGTGCAGGCCGATGAAGGTCCACATCGCAGCCTGAAAAGTCCCGCTGCCCATCATCTCGGCCGTGGGTGCTTGCCCACCCAGGTACATGCGGGCAAAACCGCCGCCGTCCACCAGGTAAGAGGCGCCGATGGCGCACAAGAAGCCGCCCGCGTAGATGGCGCCCAGTGTCAGCATGGCGCGCAATTTGACCGGTCCGCTGCGAAAGCCGATGAGCAAAATCAGCGGCATCGGGAACTTGCCCAGGGTGGCTTCGCTGGTGGCGGCCATCAGCCCGAGTGTGATCGCGGGCAACAGGGTCATGGCCAGCGGCAGGCCAATCAGCGGCACCATGGTGGCCACCGACATCAGGGCCAGAAACATGAAAAACAGCCCGGCCAGCGCCAGCGGCTGTTTAAAAAAGGTGCGCATACCCAGCTTGACCCAGGCGGCACCCTGGCGGGCGGGGACCAGTTGTAACTTCATGCCAGGCCTGCCAGTTGTTCAAACGTCATCGCGTGCTGGCAGCGTGCCTGCAGCACCCGCTCAAAATGGCTCGGGTCGTGGGCTTGTAACAGGCTGGCCGCGCGCGGCAGGTAAAAGTCCCACAGGCGCGACACCCAGAAACGCAGCGCACCGGCGCGCAACATCGCGGGCAGCAGCTCGCGTTCGGCCGCCTGCAAGGGGCGCACGGCGCTGTAGGCTGATATCAAGGCTTGAGCGCGCGGGGCATGGTGGGCGCCGGTTGGCAGGTCAACACACCAGTCATTGAGGCACACCGCCAGGTCAAACACCCAGCTGTCGATGCCCGCAAAATAGAAGTCGAAAAAGCCGCTGAGCTGTGGTTGGCCACTCACCGTGTCAAACATCACGTTGTCGCGGAACAGGTCGGCGTGGATGGGCCCGCGTGGCAGCGCGGCGTAACTGGCGCTGGCCGCCACCGTGTTCTGGTAGGCCAGCTCGGACTGCAACAGGTTTTGCTGGCTGCCCTGGATGTAAGGCAGCACCACCGGCACCACCTCGTTCCACCAGGCCAGGCCGCGCAGGTTGGGCTGGGTCAGCTCAAAGTCAGACCCGGCCAGATGCAGGCGCGCCAGCGTGGCGCCGACCTGGGCGCAGTGGGCCTCGGTGGGGGCCAGTTCACTTTTGCCGTGTAACTTGTCCACCACCGCAGCGGGTTTGCCTTTGACATCAAACACCAGCTCACCCTGTGCATTGGCATGGGGCTCGGGCACCAGGATGCCGCGCTGCGCCAGGTGTTTCATCAGCCGCAGGTAAAACGGCAGTTGCTCAAAACTCAGGCGCTCAAACAGCGTGAGCACATAGTCGTGCACCTGGCCTGCGCGTTCGGTGGAGGCGAAATAGTTGGTGTTTTCAATGCCGCCTGAACAGGCTTTCAGGCTGTTGAGTTCCCCCAAGCCCAGTGTACGCAGCAGCTCGCGTGCCTCGTGCTCAGAGACTTCCGTGTAAACCGCCATGTTTTAAAACCCCAGGACTTTCCAGGTGCGCTCGCCGCTCTTGGGCTCCACCTGGTAGGCCGGCATGCCATTTTTGGGCTGCACGTCGATGCTCTTGGTCTCGCTGCCGATGCGCACCTCGTCGATGCGGGTGGCGGTGTCTTCTACCACGATGTGCTGGGTGGTCTGCTCGGTGGGCTCTTTGGCCGCAACGGGTGCCGGGCTGGCCTGGGGTGTGGACGGGCTGGCCGCTGTTTGCGCCTGGCTCGCACCGGCAAGCAGGAACAGGGGCAGAGCGCAGGCCAGGGCGCGGGCAGAAAACAGGCTGAAGGAGGGTGTTGCGTGCATCATTTGATTGTAGTTGTGCCGTTATACCCCGGTGTCGCAGGCAAAATGCCGCCATGAACACTGCTCCCCCTCAAACTTTGCTGCTGGTTGACGGCTCCAGCTACATCTATCGTGCTTTTTTTGCGGGCGGGGAGGCCATGAGCGTGACCCTGCCCGACGGCAGCGTCCAGAAGACCGGGGCGATCCGCATCATGATCAACATGCTGCAAAGCCTGCGCAAAGAGGTGCCCGCCGCCTACGCCGCCTGTATTTTTGACGCCAAAGGCCCCACTTTCCGTGATGAGTTGTACCCGCAGTACAAGGCCAACCGTTCGCCCATGCCCGATGACCTGCGCAGCCAGATTGAGCCGATCCACGAGGTGGTGCGCCTGATGGGCTGGAAAGTGCTGGCGGTGCCCGGTGTTGAGGCCGATGACGTGATTGGCACACTCGCCGCTGCCGCCTCCGCCCAGGGTATGGAAGTCATCGTCAGCAGTGGAGACAAAGACCTGGCGCAACTGGTCAACGAACACATCACCATCATCGACACCATGAATGGCCGGCGCCGTGATGTGGCCGGAGTCACCGCCGAATTTGGTGTGCCGCCGCACCTGATGCGCGACTACCAGACCCTGGTGGGTGACACCGTGGACAACGTGCCCGGTGTGCCCAAGGTCGGCCCCAAAACCGCTGCCAAATGGCTCAACGAATATGGCTCACTGGAGGCCATTGTGGCCAATGCCGACAACATCAAAGGTGCGGTGGGTGAGAACCTGAAGAAGTCGCTGGATTGGTTACCCACCGGGCGCCAACTCGTCACGATCAAAACCGACTGCGACCTGAACGGCTGGCTGCCTGGCTTACCTGCTATGGATGAAATAGCTACTGGCTCAATGGATACGGGGGCTCTGGCCATTTTTTATGAAAAATTCGGGTTCAAAGGCCTGGCCCGGTCGCTGGGCGCAAGCAGCGAGGCACCGGCCCAGTCGGGCGCGACTGCCGAAGCAGGCCCGGCCACCCAACCGGGCCGCGAGCGGGATCTGTTTGACGAGCCCGATGCCGAATCCGCTCCGACTGTGGCAAAAACCGGCAGCCTGCGTTGCGACACCATCCTCACCTGGGCGGCTTTTGACACCTGGCTAGCCCGATTGCAGGCAGCTGAGCTGGTCGCCATCGACACCGAAACCACCTCGCTTGACGAGATGCGTGCGCGCATTGTGGGCATCAGTCTCAGCATCACCCCAGGTGAGGCGGCTTACATCCCGTTGGCCCATGTCTACCCGGACGCCCCAGCCCAGCTGCCGCTCGATGAGGTGCTGGCCAAACTGAAACCCTGGCTCGAAGATGCCAGCCGGGCCAAGCTGGGCCAGCACATCAAATACGACCGTCATGTGTTTGCCAACCACGGCATCGAGGTGCGGGGTTATGCACACGACACCATGCTGCAAAGTTATGTGCTCGAAGTCCACAAGCCTCATGGCCTGAGCAGCCTGGCCGAACGCCATCTGGGCCGCCAGGGCATCAGTTTTGAAGACCTGTGTGGCAAAGGTGCCAACCAGATCTGTTTTGACCAGGTGGACGTGGCCAAAGCCGCCGAGTATTCATGTGAAGACGCCGACATGACGCTGGAAGTGCATCAGGTGTTGTGGCCGCAGTTGGCGCGCGATGAGAAACTGCGTTTTATCTACGAGCTGGAGATCAAAAGCAGCGAGGCGCTTTACCGCATCGAGCGCAACGGTGTGTTGATTGACGCGCCCACGCTGGCGGCGCAAAGCCACGAGTTGGGTCAGCGCATTGTGCAGTTGGAAGCCGAGGCCTATGAGATTGCAGGCCAGCCCTTCAACTTGTCCAGCCCCAAGCAGTTGGGCGAAATCTTCTTTGACAAGCTGGGCATGCCGGTGGTGAAAAAAACCGCGACCGGCGCGCGCAGCACCGACGAAGAGGTGCTCGAAAAACTGGCCGAAGACTACCCGCTGCCCGCCAAGCTGCTGGAGCACCGGGGCCTGGCCAAACTCAAAGGCACCTACACCGACAAACTGGCCCAACTGGCGCTGCCCAGTGATGGCCGGGTGCACACCCATTACGCACAAGCCGTGGCGGTCACCGGGCGCCTGTCCAGCAACGACCCGAATCTGCAAAACATCCCGATCCGCACCCCGGAAGGTCGCCGTGTGCGTGAGGCCTTTGTGGCGCCTGCTGGCAGCTTGATTGCCAGCGCCGATTACAGCCAGATCGAGTTGCGCATCATGGCCCACCTGAGCGGTGACGCGGCGCTGTTGCTGGCCTTTCATGACGGCATGGACGTGCACCGCGCTACCGCCGCAGAAATTTTTAACATCGACACCGCCCAGGTCAGCAGTGAACAACGGCGTTATGCCAAGGTGATCAACTTCGGCCTGATCTACGGCATGAGCGCCTACGGCCTGGCCAAGGCCCTGAGCATTGACAACACTGCCGCCAAGAACTACATCGCGCGTTATTTTGAGCGTTACCCCGGTGTGAAGCTTTACATGGACCAGACCCGAGAACTGGCCAAACGCCAGGGTTATGTGGAGACCGTGTTTGGCCGCAGGTTGCAGCTCTCAGGGATTCAAACCGCCAAAGGTGCCTTGCTGGCGGGTCTGGAGCGTGCCGCCATCAACGCGCCGATGCAGGGCACCGCCGCCGACTTGATCAAACTCAGCATGATCAAGGTACAAGAGGTCATTGATGCGCAGAAACTTCGTACCAAGATGATCATGCAGGTGCATGATGAACTGGTGTTTGAGGTGCCCGAGGCCGAGGTCGACTGGGTGCGCCATGAGGTGCCCAAACTCATGGCCGGTGTGGCGCAGCTCAAGGTGCCGCTGCTGGCCGAGGTGGGTGTCGGGTTGAATTGGGACAAGGCGCATTGACGTGGTGAAGCTAGGAATCTGACCTCATGGAACCGATAACAATTTTTGTGCTTGCAGCGGGGATTCTGAGCACCTTGCTGGTGTACGTGGCCATGAAGGTGAGCCATTTTGGTGAAAGCAAGGTGCTTGGTGATGAGCTGCTGAAGGTCAAGACCGACGCCGAGAACAACAAAAAGAAGCTGGCGGGTTATACCCAGTATGCAGAGCATCTGGAGGCCGCACGCCAGAGCGCCGCAGACCGTCTCAAGGCCTCGCCTGTGCGTGTGCTGCGTGAGTACAGCCATGTGGCGGCCTTGTCCAAGTCCAAACACAACCTGAAGTCTGAGGCCACCGTCATTGTTAAATACGCGGTAGAGTTTTCTCTGGGTTTGGACACCGGTCCCAATGGTCTTGTGGTGGCGCCTGCATCCAACGGGGTCAGTGTGACCCTCAAACCCCCGAGCCCGGTGGGTGACCCCAAGATCACAACGATGTCGCACCAAGTGATCAGCGCCCACGAGTTGCCCGATCGGCAATTGGCGCTGGCCGACATCCAGTCGCAGTTTCTGCCGCTGGCTTACGGCCATGCGCAATCTCTGTGTGCCGAAGAGGCGGTGCGCGCCTTGTGCACCTTAAAAGCCGAAGTCGCCTTGCGTGATGCGCTGGGCCAGCAGCCCGGTGTGCGCCATCTGCCGGCCTTTTTCTGCAGCTACAAATAAGCGGCTTGTCTCAGCCTGGCAACGCCCAGGCTTTACCTGTGTGTGGTCGCCAGCGCACAATCACCAGACGAAATGCAGTGGCTGGGCCAGACTTGGGCGCTTGATCACCTTCTGCGACTGGTTTCACAACAGGAGACAACATGGGTGCCTTTTTGAACAACATGCCAGTTGGAAAACGCCTGGCAGCGGCTTTTGCGCTGGTGTTGGCGCTGTCGGTGGTCATCATCCTGGTCAGTTTGTCGCGGCTCAATGCGGTGGCTGAGGCCACCCAGCAAATGCTGGCCAACCCGATCAAAACCGAACGCATCGTGAGTGATTGGTACCGCAACATCCACACCGGTATTCGCCGAACCTCGGCCATTGCCTACAGCAGTGAACCAAGCATGGCGGAGTTTTTCGCCGAAGACCAGGCCCAGTCCTCCAAGAGTTCTGGGGTGCTCCAGAAAGCCTTGGATGAGCTGATGGACACGGACAAGGAAAAAGCGCTTTACGCCGCCATTCGCGCGCAGCGCCAAGTTTATGTTGACGCACGCGACGCCATTCTCAGCTTGAAGAAGGAAGGGAAAACGGAAGAATCCAAGCAGGTGCTGAATGACACCTTCGTCCCGGCCGGCAAAGGTTACCAGGCCAAGATCGAGGAAATGCTGGCTTTGCAGCGCCAGGAGATTGATGCGCTGGGCCAAGCCATCCAAGACAATTACATTGCCAGCCGCAACCTGATGGTGGCGCTGGAACTGATCAGTGTGTTGCTCAGCGTCATCGTGGTCTGGTTGCTGTCGGGCAGCATCACGCGGCCTTTGTTGCAGGCCAACACCATCGCACGCCAGGTGGCCGGGGGTGATCTCAGCACCCGCATCGACAGCCAGCGCCGTGATGAGCTGGGGCAGCTGCTGGGCAGTTTGCGCGACATGCAGGCCAGCCTGGTGAAGGTCGTCACCAATGTGCGCCAGGGCTCCGAATCGGTGGCTACCGCCAGCTCCGAGATCGCCCAGGGCAACCACGATCTCTCCAGCCGCACCGAGTCCCAAGCCAGTGCTTTGGAAGAAACAGCAGCGTCTATGGAAGAACTGTCCTCCACCGTCAAACAAAACGCAGACAACGCGCGCCAGGCCAACCAGTTGGCCCTGAGTGCCTCGACAGTCGCGGTGCAAGGCGGTGAGGTGGTTGCCCAGGTGGTTGACACCATGAAAGGCATCAACGAAGCCTCAAGAAAGATCAGCGACATCATCTCGGTGATTGACGGTATCGCCTTCCAGACCAATATCCTCGCTTTGAACGCTGCTGTCGAAGCCGCCCGCGCTGGTGAACAAGGCCGTGGTTTTGCGGTGGTGGCCAGTGAAGTGCGTAGCCTGGCAGGCCGTTCAGCCGAAGCCGCCAAGGAGATCAAAACCTTGATCAACAACAGCGTCGAGCGGGTTGAACAAGGCACTGCCCTGGTCGATCAAGCGGGCACCACGATGACCGAGGTGGTCAACTCCATCAAACGCGTGACTGACATCATGGGTGAGATCAGCGCCGCCAGCAACGAACAAAGCCAGGGTGTCAGCCAAGTCGGTGAGGCCGTCACACAGATGGACCAGGCCACCCAGCAAAACGCGGCACTGGTGGAAGAAATGGCCGCCGCCGCGTCCAGCCTCAAGTCACAAGCACAAGACTTGGTGCAGGTGGTGGCGGTGTTCAAATTGGGCGCCGAAGACCACGGTGTGTTGTCGGCACCCGCGCAGGTGCGCGCCAGCAGCCCCAGCCCGACGCCCTTCAAAAGGCCGGAGCGCCGCCAGGCGGGTGTCTCCAAGGGGGCAGCAGCCAGGGCGCCGGTACCCGCCAAACCCCCAGCCCCCAAGGCAGCCAGCAGCAGCGGTGGCGAAGGCGACTGGGAAAGTTTCTGACCCAGCGCCCCTGGCCTGTTGTCAATCGACAAACAGCGTCGCCGGGCACTCCAGAAAGCTGCGCACCCGCTGGATAAAGCGGGCGGCATTCATGCCGTCCACCACCCGGTGGTCGAATGAGCTCGACAGATTCATCATCTTGCGCGCCACCACCGCGCCGCCCAGAATCATCGGCCGCTCAACGATGCGGTTGGTGCCCACAATCGCCACCTCGGGGTGGTTGATGATCGGTGTGCTGACAATGCCGCCCAGTGCGCCCAGACTGGTGAGCGTCAGGGTCGAGCCGGTTAACTCCTCACGTGTGGCTTTGCCACTGCGGGCCGCTTGCGCCAGACGGCTGATCTCGGCGGCACAAGCCCACAGGTCCAGCGCCTCGGCATGCTGAATCACCGGCACCATCAAGCCGCCATCACTTTGCGTCGCCAGCCCCAGATGCAGGGCTGCGTATTGGGTGAGGATCCCAGCGTCATCGTCATACCTTGCATTCACCTCGGGAAACTCACGCACAGCCAGCACCAGGGCACGCACCAGCAAGGGCAGCAGCGTCAGGTGGCCACGGGTGGCGGCGTGTTGCTGGTTGAGTTGTGCGCGCAGGTGCTCCAGCTCGGTCACGTCGATTTCTTCGACATAGGTGAAGTGCGGAATGCGGCGTTTGGCCTCTTGCATCTTTTGTGCGATTTTGCGTCGCAGGCCAATGACGGGGATGGTTTTGATGGCCTCTAGAGGCGTGTAGCCCTTATTCTGTCTGGGTGGATCACTACTTTTGTTGGAGCATGTGGCCGGTTGCTCCAGGTCCGCATGGGTGATGCGCCCGGCGTCGTGGCTGGGCTTGATCTGCGCCAGGTCCAGCCCCAGCTCAACCGCCCGGCGCCGCACGGCCGGTGCGGCCAGCGGGCGGGAGGCGGTGGGGTTGCCCTCAGCCCGGCCCTCTCCCTGAGGGAGAGGGGGCGACTCTGGCTGGGTGTTACTCCCTCTCCCTGTGGGAGAGGGTTGGGGCGAGGGATCGGCGGTGGTCGGATTCTTTGTGGCGCTGCTTGCTTCAATAGGCATAGCTACCTGCCCTTGATCTACCTGGGTTGCAGCCGATTTGATATGAATAATGGGCGTGCCCACCGCCACCACCTGACCCACCTCGGCGTCAAGCGAGATGACGGTGCCATGCACATGCGAGGGGATCTCCACCGTGGCTTTGTCGGTCATCACGTCGGCCAGGATCTGGTCCTCGGTCACTTGGTCACCCACGGCCACGCGCCAGGCCACCAGTTCCACCTCGGCAATGCCTTCGCCGATGTCGGGCATCTTGATGTTTTGAATCGTCATGGCTTAGGCCTCCATCACACGTTGGAAGGCCGCCGCCAGACGCGCCGGGCCAGGAAAGTAGGCCCACTCCTGAGCATGCGGGTAGGGGGTGTCCCAGCCGGTGACACGCTCGATGGGCGCCTCCAGGTGGTAGAAACAATGCTCCTGGATCAGGGCGGAGAGTTCGGCGCCCAGGCCGTTGGTGCGGGTGGCTTCGTGCACGATGACACAGCGGCCGGTTTTTTTGACCGATGCCACCAGGGTGTCCAGATCGAGCGGCCACAGGCTGCGCAGGTCGATGATTTCGGCATCCACACCGCTTTCACGTGCGGCGGCTTCCGCTACATAGACCATAGTGCCATAAGCAATCACGGTGAGGGCTAAACCCGGTTTATACACAGAAGCGCTGTCCAGCGGCACGGTGTAATAACCGTCGGGCACCTGGCCCAGCGGGTGTTTGCTCCAGGGCACCACGGGCTGGTCGTGGTGGCCATCGAACGGGCCGTTGTACAGGCGTTTGGGCTCCAGAAAAATGACCGGGTCGTCGTTTTCAATCGCCGCAATCAGCAGGCCTTTGGCGTCATACGGGTTGGACGGCATCACCGTGCGCAGGCCACACACCTGGGTGAACATCGCCTCGGGGCTTTGGCTGTGGGTCTGGCCGCCGTAGATGCCACCGCCACAGGGCATACGGATGGTGATGGGGCAGCTGAAGTCACCCGCCGAGCGGTAACGCAGCCGCGCCGCCTCCGACACAATCTGGTCGATGGCCGGATAGACATAGTCGGCAAACTGGATCTCGACCACCGGGCGCAGGCCGTAGGCGCCCATGCCCACCGCCGTGCCCACAATGCCGCCCTCGGAGATCGGTGAATCAAACACGCGCTGTTTGCCGTGTTTCTGCTGCAGGCCTTCGGTGCAGCGGAACACGCCACCAAAGTAGCCGACATCCTGGCCGTAGATCACCACTTTCGGGTCGCGGGTGAGCATCACGTCCATGGCCGAACGCAGCGCCTGGATCATGGTCATTTGGGAGATACTGCCATTTTCCGAAGCTGAGTTCAGAGTCGGTTGGCCGCTGTGTGCCGTTGCCATGGGGAGGGTGTTGTTGTCACTCATTTCGAGGCTCCCAGTTCAGCGCGCTGACGGATCAGGTGGGCGGGCATGTCCTTGTAGACATCCTCAAACATGCTGGCCAGATCCAGCGCCTGGCTGTTGGCCAGGGTGCCGAATTGCTCGGCTTCTTTCTGCGCGGCCAGCACCTCGGCCTCCACCTCTTTTTTCAGCATCTCGTGATCGGCATCACTCCAGATGCCTAGCTGGATCAGGTGTTGTTTCAGGCGGGTGATCGGGTCGCCGAGTGGAAAACGCGCCACATCGTTGGCGGGCCGGTATTTGCTGGGGTCGTCGCTGGTGGAGTGGGGCCCGGCGCGGTAGGTCACCCACTCGATCAGGGTTGGCCCGAGGTTGCTGCGGGCGCGCTCCAGCGCCCAGCGTGATGCCGCATAACAGGCCAAAAAATCGTTGCCATCAACCCGGAGTGAGGCAATGCCACAGCCCGCACCACGTGCGGCAAAGGTGGTGCCTTCACCACCCGCAATCGCCTGAAAGGTTGAAATCGCCCACTGGTTGTTGACCACATTGATGATCACCGGCGCGTGGTAGACATGCGCAAAAGTCAGTGCGGTGTGGAAGTCGGCCTCGGCGGTGGCGCCGTCGCCAATCCAGGCGCTGGCCACCTTGTCATCGCCCTGAATGGCGCTGGCCATGGCCCAACCCACCGCCTGGATCACCTGGGTCGCGAGGTTGCCGGAGATCGAGAAAAAGCCCTGCTTCTTGCTCGAGTACATCACCGGCAGCTGGCGCCCTTTCATCGGGTCGCGGCTGTTGCTGTAGAGCTGGCAGATCATCTCGACCATGTTGTTGTCTTCGCGCGCCAGCAGCAGACCCTGCTGGCGGTAGGTCGGGAAACACATGTCACCCGCACCCAGGGCCAGCGCATGGGCGCAGGCAATGGCTTCTTCACCCAGGCACTGCATATAGAACGACATCTTTTTCTGCCGCTGGGCAATCAGCATGCGTGCGTCAAAAGCGCGTGTGAGCAACATGGCGCGCAGGCCGCGTTTGAGTAGAGCCGGGTCCATCTGCGGTGCCCAGGGGCCCACGGCTTGGCTCGCATCGTCAAGCACCCGGATCAGCGCAAACGCCAGGTCATTGGTCTGCGCGGCGGCCACGTCCACGGGTGGGCGGCGTTTGGCACCGGCTTTAGATAAGGGGAGGTAAGAGAAATCCGTGTCACAACCAGGGCGCCCGGTGGGCTCTGGCACGTGCAGGTGAAGCGGCTGGCGCTGGGGCATGTTTTTGTCTCCTTGCAAGTTTTTGTCTTGCTTCAGAATGAATCAACCGGCGCAGCAGCAGGCGGGTAGCCCATGTTTTGCCGGACCATGCAGCCAGTAGCGCGGGGTCACCGTCGGTCTGGCTGGCGTGGCAAGCATAGCGGATTTCGCCAGAAATTACCCCACACACCGGTGGGTTGACCACTGCCGCTAAGCTGCCATTTTTTTACAAGGAGACCACCGTGCTCAACCAGGATCAGACCCAGGACTTTTCTTCCCTGCTGCCAGGCCAGACGACGGATGCCGGCGCCAGCCGCCGCACCGCGCTCAAAGTCGCGCTGGGTGTGGGCTACGCCGCCGCGGCCATGCCGATCATGGCGCAGACCGCGATCAAGACTCCGGCTGAGGGCCTGCGCACCGGCGAAAGTGTCTACGACGTGGAGGGTTTCACGGTGCCGTTTTATTACGCGGCTCCTGAGGGCAAAACCAATCTGCCGGTGGTGCTGGTGGTGCATGAAATTTTTGGGGTGCACGAGTACATTGCCGACACCTGCCGCCGTTTTGCCAAGGCCGGTTACCTGGCGATTGCGCCTGATCTGTTCGCCCGCCAGGGTGATGCCAGCAGTTACACCCAGATGCCTAAACTGATGGCCGAGGTGGTCTCCAAAGTGCCTGACGCCCAGGTGTTTGCTGACCTGGACGGTGCCGTGGCCTGGGCCGGTGCCAACGGTGGCAACACCAAAAAAGTGGGCATCACCGGCTTTTGCTGGGGCGGGCGCATGACCTGGTTGTACGCAGAACACAGCAAAAACGTCAAAGCCGGTGTGGCCTGGTATGGCCGCCTGGTCGGCGCCGCATCAGACCTCACGCCCAAACACCCGCTGGACCTGGCGGCGGATTTAAAAGCCCCGGTGCTGGGTTTGTATGGCCGGCAGGACGGTGGCATACCGCTCACCACCATCAACCAGATGAAAGACGCGCTGGCCGAGGCGGGCGCCCGTGGCAACGCCGCCGCCAAAGCCAGCGAGTTTGTGGTCTACAAAGACGCACCACACGCCTTCCACGCCGACTACCGTCCCAGCTACCGCAAGGACGAGGCGGCCGACGGTTTTGCGCGGGCGCTGGCCTGGTTCAAGGCACACGGCGTGGCCTGAGCTGTTCACAGACCCGGGGCGCTGGCGCCTCAACAAAAAAGGGAGGCTTGGGCCTCCCTTTTTCATGGTGGGAAAAAATTCTGCGACTACCTTGTAATGCACAGTAGATGTGTTTATGATTCAGCTACCTTGCATTGCATAGTACATAAAACACCTTGTTACTCCCATCCAGACCATGAACTTGGCATTAAAAACCCAGCTACGCAAAGGCGCGATCGAGATGTGTGTGCTGGCCATCCTCCAACGGGCTGACAGCTACACCTATGAGCTGGTGCAGCAGCTCAGCGCCCACATGGCCATCAGCGAAGGTACGGTGTACCCCCTGATGCGCCGACTGCAGGACGAAGGCTGGGTGCAAACCTACCTGCAGGAGTCAGCAACTGGCCCGGCCCGCAAGTACTACCGGCTCAGCGCCAGTGGCGTCGAAGCCTTGGCCATGATGAGCCAGGAATGGCAAGAGTTTGTTGCCGAAATCAACAGCGTGTTACAGCCGCGCCCCACCAACCCCACCCAGAAAGGTGCTCTATGAACCGCGAAACCTTCCTTCAAGCCTTGTCCGAGGCGCTCTCAACCCTCAGCGCCGCCGAGCGCGACGAGATCCTGCAAGACTACGCCAGCTACTTTGCCGATGCCCTGGCCGACGGCCAGAGTGAGACCGATGTGGCGACCAAACTCGGTGACCCGGTCAAGCTGGCGCGTGAGCTGATTGCGCAGCGCCGCCTGGGTGCCTGGGAGTCGCGCCGCTCCCCCAAAAACCTGTGGGCCTTGTGCGCCGCCACCGCCGCGCTGGGCTTCATGAACCTGGCGCTGGCTGTGCCCTTTCTCTTCTATTTGGCGGTGTTGACGGTGTTGTCTGTCCTTGGTGGCAGCCTGGCGCTGGCGGGTCTGGTGTTGTTGGTGGTGGCCACCAGCCAGGGCCTGTTTGGCTGGCCGCCTGCCAACCAGTTTGTCCTCAACACCAGCGGCATCGGCCCGGTGGTGATCGACGCCAGTGTCAACCGCCACATACCCGGCATTCGCATCCAGGGCGCCGGTGCCGATGAACATGTGCGTGTGGAACATGGCGCCGACGGCGGGGTGACGATCCAGGCCAGCGAGGGCAACAAAACCTTCAGCCTGGAGAAAGGCGCCGATGGCTCGATCAAAAAGCTCGACATCCGCGACGGTGACCAGCAAGTCGAGTTGTCCCACCTGGGTCATTCGGGCCCTGGGACACATGCGGTGGTGGGGTTGGTGTTGTTGACCCTAGGTGGTCTGCTGCTGTGGTTGTGCCGCAGCTGGTTTGGCAAGTCGCTGCGCTGGCTGCGCAGCCACCTGGGTCAGCAGCTGCAGCACATCCAGAGCCTGGCGGCCTGAGGCCGCTGCAGCAGGTGAGGGTGCTTCAGCAGGCACCCGCCTGCAACCACCAGCGTCTTTGTTCAGACGCTGATTTGCTGCTTAAAAAGTAGCTGCTAGCCCTTGATTCATAAGGGCTAGAGCCTGATTTCTCATCAAACTAAGCCTTCTTGGCCCAGGCGCTGCACCAGCCTTTGGCGGCCACATGTTTGCCGGGGAACAGCGGACAGCCGCCCTCGGTGTCACTGGCCTGGCCCTGGAACAAGGCGCAGTTGGCGCAGTGGCTACCCGCCACAAAGTTTTTGTACTTGGCCTTGTCGGCCTGGGCCGCATCACTGACATAACCCAGGGCCAGGGCTTGTGGGTCTTTGGCATCCACCAGGGGCATCTTGGCCGAGGTAGCGGGCGCTGCTGGTGCTGCGGCCGGTGCCGGTTCTGCCATGGGTGCAGCGTCGGGCGCTGGCGCCGAGGCGGGTTCTGGTGCAGGCGGTGGTGGGGCCACCGGTGCGGGTTCGGGAGTGGGTGCCGGTTTGTCCGAGCAGGCTGCGATCAGGGTGAAACCTGCCAGCGAGAAATATTGGACGAAATGGCGGCGGTTGGCGGTTTTTTGCATGCTGGGCTCCTCAGATTGGAAAACCATGCCGGTTTGGCAAAGGGCAGCATACTGCCAAGTGCCGCCCAAAGTGTGTGCGTTTGTTCACACAGGCACCCGCGTCTGCGGATGGGGTGTTGAAAAATAAAGTGAAAAAAGAGGGTGAATTCCAGTTCATTTCTGCCGATGAGCGTTTATGAAGATCACCGAATCCGCCGTCGCCCTGCAAAGCCAGCACAGCAGCCTGTCCTGGCGCAGCACGCAGACCCGCTTGCGCGCCTGGGTTGGCCAAGCACCTTCGCCGCGCTCACTTGAGCGTGACGTGCAGCACACCCCGGCGGTGCGTGTGACGCTCTCGGACGGCGCGCGTCAGAAGCTGTTGCAACAAGCGCAAGCTCAGGCTGTCCCAGCGGGTGAGGCGGTATCCGACGGCGACATTCAGTCGCTGGCGCCGCGCCTGCGGGTGCTGATGGACATGGTCAAAGCCATCACCGGGCGCGAGGTGAAGGTGTTTGACGCACGTGATCTGCAAGCCCAAACCAGCGCCGAGGTGCTGTCACCGCCCGCAGCAGCCAGCAGCACCCAGGCGGCAACGGCACCGCAAGCGGCTGGCTGGGGCCTGGAGATCAATGCCAGTGAACACATTGTCGAGGCCGAATCCACCCAGGTCAGCGCCCAGGGTGTGGTCAAAACGAGTGACGGCCAGACGATCCAGTTCAGCCTGCAATTGGCCATGAGCCGCAGCTTTGTGCAAGACAGCAGCCTGTCGATTCGCGCGGGTGACGCGGTGCGCCAGGACCCGCTGGTGATCAACTTCGATGGCACTGGCGCCCAGCTGAGCGACGCGCAGTTTGCTTTTGACCTCAATGCCGACGGCCAGACCGAGAACATCGCGTTTGTGGCCGGTGGCAGCGGCTTCCTGGTGCTGGACAAAAACAAAGACGGCCAAGTGAACAACGGCACCGAGCTGTTTGGCCCCAGCAGCGGCGACGGGTTTGCCGACCTGGCCCAGTACGACCTGGACGGCAATTTGTGGATCGACGAGAACGACGCGGTGTACAGCCAGTTACAAGTCTGGCAAAAAAACGCCGATGGTCAGGACAGCTTGACCAGCTTGGCCCAGAACGGTGTCGGCGCCTTGTACCTGGGCCGGGTGGCCAGCCCGTTCTCCGTCAACACGGCCAGCAACCAGACCCTGGGCCAGGTGCGCAGCACCGGTGTGTTTTTGTACGAATCGGGGGCCGCTGGCACGCTGCAGCAGGTGGATTTGTAGCCGTAGGCTTTGAGGTCTGCTCAGGCCTTTGGCCTGTCGTTCAGCATCTTTTTGGCCGCTAGCCCTTATATATCAAAGGTCAACAGCTATTTATTCTGAAGTGCCAGTGTTCGCTGCATCTCTTCGGCAGTTGTTTCCATGGCCGTGACCAACGCATCCCGCAAGGGGTGCGGCGCCGCCAGCTCGGGCAGCAGCAGACTCACCTGAAAGGCGATGGCCACACTGAGCGGCCGTACCAGCAGCTCCGGGCCAGCCAGTGCCAATGCGGTCAGCGGGTTGACGATGGCCACCCCCAGCCCCTGGCGCACCATCGCGCACACGGCGGCGGCGCTGGCGGTCTCCAGCACCATCGTGCGGCTCACACCGGCCTGGGCAAACATGTGATCAATCGCTTGGCGGTAACTGTCATCGACGGCCAGACTGATAAAACGCTGCCCCTCAAAGTGTTGGGGTGTCAGCACGTCAAACCGGGCCAGCGCATGGCCCCGTGGCAAAACCGCCACCTCGTTCACCTGCAACAGCGGCTTCAGCGTCACGCCAGTGGGCGCCTGTTGCGTTTCACTCAGGCCCAGATCAAACCGCTGCTCACTCATGGCCTGCTCCAGCCAGGGTGACTCTTCCGGGAAGATGCTCACCGCCGCCTGTGGCAGCGCTTGCGTAAACGCCCCCAGCGCACTCGGCACAAAGGCCTGGGCCAGCGCAGGCAGGCAAGCCAGGCGCAGTCGCCCGGTGGACATGGTTCGCAACTCCTGCGCTCGTGCGGCAATCTGATCGAGCCCCACAAACGAGCGCTCCACCTCCTGCATCAGCGCCAGTGCCCGCACCGTGGGGCGCAAGCGGCCCCGCACCCGGTCAAACAAATCAAAACCCAGCAGGTACTCCAGCCGCGCCAGTTCGCGGCTCAGGGTCGGCTGGCTGGAGGTGGTCACCTCAGCGGCGCGGCTCAGGTTGCCGTGTTGCATGATGGCGCGAAAAATCGCCAATTGGCGGTGGGTAAGGGCAGGGGGCACAGCCCCTTGTGATGCAGGACACATGCGTGAATCAGGGCTTGCGCTTGCCAAACACCTTCCAAAAGGCGCTGAGTTTCCCGCCGAAGGACAGCCGTTCGTTGGACATGGCCTCCAGAAAAGCGGACAGACGTTGGGACCGGGACACGGCGTACAACACCAGCGCCACAAACACCGCTGTCGCCACCAGACCGTGTAACACGCGCTCAGATACCGGAGCGTCGCCAAAGGCGATGATGTTCATGCCGAAGTAGCCGGTGGTCACCGTGGCAATCAGACCCAAAATGGTGATCACCGTCAGGCGGACCACCGTGTTGGACTGGCGCCGCTGCGAGTCACTGTCGAGGTACTGGCTCATCTCCCGGATTTCGTCGCGCACCTCCTCATACAGGGCGTCGTTGCGCAAATGGTTGGAACACATCCGGAAGGTGGCTTGTACATGGGGACGCTCAGAGAGTTCGTGAAACCAGTAGCGGTGCGTGAAACGCAAAAAGGTCTCGAAATTGGCGCGAATCCGGCGTTTGAACAGGCGCACCGAATCGTCGTCGCGGATATTGAGGGCGTTGACCGCACCAATCAGCACATCTGAAAAAACCAGCAGCGACGCACGGTGCAAATGGGCAATCAGGAATATCAGGAAATACTGGTGCCGAAACTGCGCCAGCACACCGCGTTCACCATCCACAAAAAAAGGCAGGTTGGCATCCCCCACCACGGTCAAAGAGTTGCCGGTGCAGATAAAACGGGTGTGGGGGCCAGAGCGCAGGCCGGTCCAGAACCGGTCCTGGCAGTAACGCTGGTCAAACTCCTTGACACTTGGGTCGTTGACCGGTACCGCCTCCTCGGGGTGCAACTGCGAAGCCAGTCCGAGCCGGACCCAGTCGTCCGCGGTCAGCGAGGTGGGGCGCTCAAGCGCCAGATAAGCCATTACGGGCATGCGGTGGTATTCAATCAGCCGAAAGCGCAGCTCGCCGGGCTCCTCCGAGTGCGCCAGCACCAGAGGACGCAGCAAGCGGGCCCAATGTTCAGAAATGCAGGGGCTGCGATGCTGGCAGACATAACTCAGATATTTCTCACGCCGCTGGGTGTCGGAGCGTGCCACCACCTGACCATCGGGGCCCAGCCACTCGGCTAAGTGGGCGTTGTGCAGCCCGTCGCCACCTTCTTCCCAACCCGATGGGTAGGCGCGGCCAAACCGGAACAGGACGTCGCGGGCCGTGTCCAGCGGCAGATCGTGTGCATTGACCTCCAGGTTCAACTGAACCAGATCCAGGTCGTCAAAAAAATAGAGGTCGATGTGAACAATGTGCAGCTCAATCGGTGTCTGACCCTCGTGCAAGGTCAGACGCAGACCCGTGATGTCGTTGCGCCGGAAAATGTGCATCGGTGACCGACCCACCTGTGGGTCTGCCGAGCCCTGGGCGCTGCGCGCCTCACCATACAAAAAGCGTTGCACATAAGGCAGAAACGACACAAATTCGCGGTAATGCCGCTCATGGAAACCGCTGGGGTCGTCTGTGAACTCGTCATCGATCCGGCGCCAGGCCCGTGCCTGTTCACTGCGTTCGAAGGCCTCCCAATGGCGGCCGCGAGACCGGGTGTCTGGCAGGGGTTCAATTTGCAAAGGCCAGACCAGGCTGGCATGAAACAAACGCACCAGTTTGTCAGCGACCGTGTGTTCTTGTGGCGACAGCATGCAGCTCATTTCCCGTCAAGGTTTGTTGGGATTAAATCATATCCGTATTGAATGGTATGAGAACAAAATTGGCATTGATTGAATAGCTTAGGGTGGGCATCATGCCCCCATGAACCCATTTACCCCCGACACCCTGGCCAGTTTGGCCCACACCCACGGCACACCGCTGTGGGTCTATGACGCTGCCACCATCGAACGACAAGTGGCCGCACTGCGCTCCTTTGACGTGATCCGCTTCGCCCAGAAGGCCAATTCCAACACCCACATCCTGCGCCTCATGAAGCGCTGTGGTGTGAGTGTGGATTCGGTCTCTCTCGGTGAGATTGAACGTGCCCTGGCCGCAGGCTTCACACCCGGTGTGCATAACGGCCATGCCGAGATCGTCTTCACCGCCGACCTGCTGGACCGCACCACGCTGGCCCGCGTGGCCGAACTCGGTGTGCCGGTGAACTGCGGCTCCATCGACATGCAGGACCAGCTGGGCGCGGTCAGCCCCGGCCACCCGGTGTGGTTGCGCATCAACCCCGGTTTTGGCCACGGCCACAGCAACAAAACCAACACCGGCGGTGAACACAGCAAACACGGCATCTGGCACGGTGATTTGCCCCAGGCGCTCGACAAAGTGCGCGCCAACGGCCTCAAGCTGGTGGGCCTGCACATGCACATTGGCTCGGGCGTGGATTACAGCCATTTGCAGGAGGTGTGTGGTGCGATGGTGGCGCTGGTGCGCACCGTCAAGGCGCAGGGTCTGGACCTGCAGGCCATTTCGTCCGGCGGCGGCTTGTCGATCCCGTACCAGGCTGGTGAGCCGCAGATTGACACGGCGCACTACTTCAGCCTGTGGGACGCAGCCCGCCAGCAGATTGCCGCCCTGCTGGGCCACCCGGTGGCGTTGGAGATAGAGCCGGGCCGTTACCTGGTGGCCGAATCCGGCGTGCTGGTGGCCGAGGTGCGCGCCGTCAAAGACCAGGGCAGCGCCCGTTTTGTCTTGGTGGATGCCGGTTTCAGCGACCTGATGCGCCCGGCCATGTACGGTAGTTATCACGGCATGGAGCTGATTCACGCCGACGGCACAGCCGCTGCCGGCCCGACGTATGAGACGGTGGTCGGCGGCCCGCTGTGTGAGTCGGGCGATGTGTTCACACAAGGCGAGGGTGGTGTGGTGTTAACCCGCGTGCTGCCGCAGGCCCAGGTGGGTGACCTGCTGGTGATCCACGACACCGGCGCGTATGGCGCGTCGATGTCCTCCAACTACAACACCCGGCCTTTGATCCCCGAGGTGCTTGTTGAAAATGGCCAGCCTCGGCTCATTCGGCGCAGACAGACGGTGGCGGAGTTGTTGGCGTTGGAGGCGGTTTAAGCCGCATGGGTTGGTAGATTTGGGAAGGCAAGGTAAGATTCAAATCTTACTTTTCCACGAAAGGGCATCCCATGCAACTGACCTTGTTGTCCAGCAAAGGGCAAGTCATCATCCCCAAAGCACTGCGCGATGCACACGATTGGCAGGTTGGCACGCGGCTTGAAGTGATTGACACGGTTGAAGGCGTGTTGCTCAAACCGGTAGTGGCCCGCCAGACCACGGCTTTGCCAGAGGGTCTGGCCGCCATCCGCAGTCGGGTGGCTTACAAAGGCCCGGCGGTCAGCCTGAAAGACATGAACGCCGCTGTGTTGCAAGAAGCCAAGAACCGAAACCAGAACTGATGGCTGCGCTTGACACCAACGTGGTGATTCGCCTGCTGGTAGGCGACGATGACGCGCAAGCCACTGCCGCCGAGAAGCTGGTGGCTGCCGAGCCCTGCACGGTGGCCATGTCCGTCCTAATGGAATGTGAATGGGTGTTGCGCGCCTGTTATGCGCTGAAGGCGCCAGTGATTGAAGCCAGTTTTCGTGACTTTTTAAACCTGGAAAACATCAGCGCTGCCGATCCGGTATTGGCACAGCGTGTGCTGGATGCTTATGCCAAGGGGCTGGATTTTGCCGACGCACTGCATGCCGCGCAGTGCGCCGAGGGCCAGAAGTTCGTCACCTTTGACAAAAACTTCGTTCAGCGCTCGGGCAAAGCCGGGCTGCGGGGGGTGACTTTGTTGAAGGTGTGAGGCGGGACACTGGCGTTTGCGGCGCGGCGATGTCCTCATCCGGTCGCTGATCCAGAAGTTGCTTGCGTTGGAGGCCGTTTAGGCTTTTGTTGAAGCCCTTCGTGGGTGTGGTCCGGGGCGCGGGCTGGCCGAAAGCCGAGGCCTCATGACGCTTCGCTTTTTAAAATCGGCCTCAACTTCCGCCCAGCCCACACCCCTGGGTTGGTTGGCGTACCCGGTGTGCTGTGCTACTACAAGTTGGGGGCAAGATGCAGGGCATTTGATGTCCGGGCCAGAGGCAGCCAAAACATTGGTCAGTTAGAAATCCTGCGGTGTTAACCGTTCAACTCAACCTTGGTAAGGCCAGTGGCTGTTGGGCAATGCCTGCATCAAACCGGCTGATGGCTTGCAACATTGAGGCAGCTTGGACTTTCAGGCTGTCTGCCGCCGCCGAGGATTCCTCCACCAAAGCCGCATTCTGCTGGGTCATTTGTTCCAGTTCGTTGATTGCTTGATTGATTCGCAAAACTTCATGGCGTTCGCTCTCGGATGACTGGGCAATTTCAGCAATTATGTCGCTCACGCGGGAAACCGACACCACCAAATCCTGAATGGTTGCACCTGCAGTGGCGACCATTTCCGAACCTGTTTCGACATTGTTCACAGATGCATTGATCAGCTGCTTGATTTCCTTGGCCGCCTCGGCCGAACGTTGTGCCAGGCTGCGCACTTCACTCGCCACGACCGCAAATCCACGGCCTTGATCGCCTGCCCGGGCCGCTTCCACAGCGGCATTCAATGCGAGGATATTGGTCTGAAAGGCAATGCCATCAATGACTCCGATGATGTCTGATATCTTGCGTGAGCTCTCGGTAATGGTTTGCATGTTTTGTACAACATCCGCAACGACCTGACCACCGCGCTGGGCAATGGCAGAGGCTGTGCCGGCCAGCTCATTGGCACTGCGGGCAGATTCTGACGACTGAGTGATAGTTTCCTGCAGGTGCTGAATGGCCGCATTGGTGCGTTGTAGGCTGATGGCGCTTTCTTCTGTTCGGCTGGACAAGTCCAGGTTGCCTGCAGCAATTTCGCCACTGACACTGCTCACATTGCGTGCGCTGTCTTGGACTTGGCCAATCAACTGCCGCAAGGCGTGCGTCATGTTGATCAGGCTGCGTTGCAGCACACCGATCTCATCCTGACGGTCTTGGGTCACTTGCATCGTCAAGTTGCCATGACCCACTTTCTCCATCACATGACCAACCATTTGCAGCGGGCGAGTGATGCTGCGGGTGATGACGATGGCCAGCACGATGCCCAAGACAGTGGTCAAGGCAATGAGCGCTGTGCAGAGTTGAATCGCTGTGCTGTAAATGGCTGCTGCGGTTTGTTCAGCAGCCAAAGCACCTTCCTGGTTGTATTTGATCAAGCTTGTCAGTGCCTGTTCCGCACTGCCCATGACTTTTGCGAGCGCTTCATTCAGAGCATATAACTGGGCTTCATCTCGGACCTCATTGGCTTTCATGAAGTTCAGCAGATTGGCAGACCCTGTGGCGATATCCGCGACCCGAAGCTGCAGAGTGGAAAACAGTTCTTTCTCATCTGCAGGCATGGCACGCTGCGCATAGGTGGCCAGGATTTTTTCTATGTTTCCAGCGTGTCGTTGAATATCTTTTTCACGGGTGGCGACTTCTTCGATTTTGCTGGTTGGGAGCAGGCGCAGCTGCGCGCGGCGTGTGCTGTGCACAAAATGGCGGACTTCATTCGTCTCTTTGATCCCCGCGAGCCAGCGCTGAGTCAGAGTCTGCGTGCCACCATAAACCGTGCGCAATTGATACAGACTGAAGAGTGATGTGCTGATCGAAAGCAACAAAATGACCAGAAAGGCGATCCCGAGTTTTGTGCCTATGGAGGCTGTTGATCCGAATTTCATGTTTGTCCCCTTCTTTTTAAACTTTCGAATGACTTCATAGTTGTGCGAGAACGCACAGTTACGCCGTTGGTGAATCGCCCGGTTTCGTGGAGGCTGGATAGTTAAAGTGAAACTGGAGTTTCGGCCTTCTCGGCGAGCTGCCGGTAGAAGGTGACCTCGGCCTTGGCAGGTGGAATATACCCAATAGATCCAGGTCGATGGTGGTTGAACTAGTACATCCACTCAAAGGTGGTCACAGCCAGGGATATCTTGGCTTTCCACGGGGCACGGTGGTGAGTCAACTCGGCCTTGTACCGACCATTGATCGTCTCTGCTAAGGCGTTGTCATAAGAATCGCCCTCGTTGCTCACTGAGGGCTCTATGCCTCAAAGACGTCAACCACAAACACCACATGGCGTCGATACCCGGACGGGGCAATCTGCATGACCTTGCAGATCGGCTTGACCCCGTAGGTGTGGTGGTGCTGGTCAACGATCGCTCTCAAGTTCGGGGCATCACCCACCCGATCAAACCAAATTCAAAAAATCCAGCGCCTCATCCAGATGCTGGTCAAAGTCACTCAGCGCGTGGTCGCCGCCGGGTAGCAGTTTGATGGCGGCGCCAGGGTAGTGGGCCAGCATTTCGCGCCAGTCCAGCACCTCGTCACCCTTGGCGATCACCGCAAAGTAGCGCTCGGGCTGGCTGATGTGGGGGATTTCCTGGGCGATGAGTTCGTCCACGTGGGACTGGTCAAACGTGAAGTGTTGCTCGGGGTCGTGCCACAGGCTGTGTTCACCAATTTGTGCAGCCAGGTCGCGTGCGGGTTGGATGGCGGGGTTGAGCAAGACCGCTTTGCAGCCCAGGCGCTCGGCCAGCCAGGTGGCATAAAAGCCGCCGAGGGACGAGCCCATGACGGCCATCGAATCTGTCGGCCAATCGTTGATGGCTTGTAACACCTGGTCCATCGCCTGTTGGGGGGAGGGCGGCAGCGCCGGGCACAGCCAGGTCACGCCGGGGTGGCGCCGCGCCACCGCAGCGGCGGTGAGGCGCGCCTTGGTGGATGACGGTGAGGAACGAAAGCCGTGTAAATACAGCAGGTGGGTGGTGGGCATGGTGGCGGGTGGGTTCAACCTTGGGCCGTGGGGCGGCTGGGGTTGCTACACCAGTCGCTCCAGCTGCCAGCGTACAAAGCGGCGCGGCCCAGGCCGGCGACTTCCATCGCGATGATGTTGGGCACGGCGCTGACACCGCTGCCGCAATGGTGCACCACAGTGGCCGGGTCGCGTCCGGCCAACAAGGCCTCAAACTCAGCGCGCAACTCGGCGGCGGGTTTGAAGAAACCCTTGGCGTCGAAGTTGTTGGGAAACGGGCGGTTGAGCGCGCCGGGAATGTGGCCGGCCACTGGGTCCAGCGGCTCCACCTCGCCGCGAAAGCGCGGTGCGCCACGGGCGTCGATCACGGTCTGGCTGGGTTTGCCGAGTTGTTTAACTATCGAATCTGCAGCTACCAGTCCAGCTTTTTCGGGGGCTAGAGGGTAATTGGATGTTTGAGGTGTGGGGCCAGGGCCGGTTTCTAACGGAGCACCGGCGGCGGTCCAGGCGGGCAGGCCACCGTCGAGCACTGCCACCGCTTCGTGGCCCAGCCACTTGAGCATCCACCACAGGCGGCCCGCGTAGTTGACGCCTTGGCGGTCATACACCACCACCTGCCGCTCGGGTGTCAGGCCCATGCTGCCCAGCCAGGTGGCGAAGGTCGCGCGTGAGGGCAGCGGGTGGCGGCCACCGCTGGCGGCGTCGGGGGCGCCTTTGGCGCTCAAATGCCGGTCCAGGTCGGCACGCAAGGCGCCGGGAATGTGGTTGTCCAGGTACTGCGCGTCGCCCGCGGTGGGCTGCATCAGCTCGAAGCTGCAGTCAAAAACAAGGGGCGGCTGGCTGCTGGCCAGCAGGGTTTGCAGTTGGGCTACGGAGATCAGGGTGGTGTACATCGGGTGGTTCCTGCGTGGTGTCTTCAGACGGGCATTTTAGGAAGCCGGGCCGCGTGTTTAATGCTCGTCGGCGGGGGCGTTGGGCAGTGCGCGGGTCCGCAGCACGGTGGCGGTGACCCCGCTGACCAGGATCATCGCGATACCTGCCCAGCCCACGGCGGTGATCTGTTCACCAAACAGCAGCAGGCCATAGCCGCCCGAAAACACGATGCCCAGGTAGGCCAGGTTGGCCACCAGCAGGGTGGAACCACGGCTGTAGGCGCGGGTCATGGTCCATTGGCCCAGGGTGGCCAGCACCCCAATCGGCAGCAGCCAGGCCAGCGCCTGCCAGCGCACGCTGCTCCAGGGCGTGAAGCCCGTCCACAAGGAGCCTGCCAGACCGACCAGCAGGGTGCCAATCGAGAAGTAAAACACCACCCGGCCTTCGGGCTCACCAATACGGCCCAGCGAAGCCACTTGCAGCAGGGCCATGGCCGCGCCCAGACCCGAGAGCAGGCCAATCAGCCCGGCAAACAGTTGGTTTTCTGCCAGCGAGGGTTGCAGCAGCAGAATCACCCCGGTAAAACTCACCAGCACCGTGGCCATCAGCATGCCCTGGTTGCCGGGTTTGCCGTACAACACCGCGCCGCCAATCACAAAAGCGGCCATCCAGACACCACTCATGTAGTTGAGGGTCATCGCGGTGGCCAGCGGCAGGTGGGCGATGGCATAAAACCAGCAGACCATCGAAAACACCCCGATCATCGAGCGCCAGGCGTGCATGAACGGGTACTTGGTGGCAATCGACACACCGCGCGAGCGCAGCACCATCCCCATGAACACCACACTGATCACACCCCGGTAGAACACCAGCTCAAACGCGTTGAAGTCCGCTCCGGCCATCTTGACGCCGACGGCCATGGTGGCAAATAAAAAGGCCGCCAGGACCATCCACAGGGCTTGCATGGTTTTATAAGTAAAAAGTGCCTCTAGCCCTTATGTAATAAGGGTCAGGTGCTATTGAAGTTATGGGAATCACAAGGCCATCTGGCGGCGATACCACGCGTGAAAGTGTTGCATGCCGTCTTCCATCGGGCTCTGGTAGGGGCCGACCTCGTTGTCGCCGCGCATCAGCAGCGCCTTGCGGCCAGCGTCCATGCGTTCACCGATTTCATCGTCCTCGATGCAGGTTTCCATGTAGGCGGCCTGCTGGGCTTCGACAAATTCGCGCTCAAACGCCTGGATGTCCTCGGGGTAATAAAACTCGACCATGTTGAGGGTCTTGTCAGGCCCCATCGGGTGCAGGGTCGATACCGTCAACACATGCGGGTACCACTCGACCATGATGTGTGGGTAGTAGGTGAGCCAGATCGCGCCCTGCTGCGGCGCTTGGCCACCACGGTAGGCCAGCAGCGCCTCTTTCCAGCGTTTGTAGACGGCCGAACCCGGCCGCTCAAACGCGCTGGACACCCCCACGGTCTGCACCGAGTAGTGTTCCTTGAATTCCCAGCGCAGGTCGTCACAGGTGACAAAACTGCCCAGCCCCGGGTGGAACGGGCCCACGTGGTAGTCCTCCAGATAGACCTCGATGAAGGTTTTCCAGTTGTAGTTGCAGGTGTGCAACTCCACCTTGTCGAGCACAAAACCCGAGAAGTCGAGCTGCGCGCGGGTGTCCATGTCGGCCAAGTCTGCCGCCACGTCACGCGCGCCGGGGCCTGCCTCGAACAGCAGGCCGTTCCATTCCTGCAGCGGGTAGTTGGTCAGGTTCAGGCACGGGTCTTGGGCAAAGTGCGGCGCACCAATCAGCGTGCCTGCGGGCGTCTGACCATTGGCCGCGTAGGTCCAGCGGTGGATTGGGCAGACCACGTTGTTGGCGGAGCCGTCGGCGTTGAGCGAGCCACGGCCCTTGAGCATGACCGCCTGGCGGTGGCGGCAGACGTTGGAGACCAGCTCAATGCCTTTGTCCGTGTGGATCAGCGCGCGGCCTTCGTTTTCTTGTGGCAGGGCGTAATAGTCGCCCACGTTGGGCACACTGGAGGCATGGCCCACATAACGTGGTCCCCGCTGGAAAAGGGTTTGCAACTCGCGCTGGTACAGCGCGTTTTCAAAATAAGCTGAAACTGGTAGTTGGCCGGTGGCCTGCTGCAGTTGAAGACTTAAATCAGACATGGGTGACCTGACCTAAAGACTCCCCACAGGGAGATGCACAAGCAAAGTGCAGAGTGAAAAAAACCAGCCGAAGCTGGCGCGAAAGCGGGCCGATTGTAGCTGGGGTGCTTGAAACACCTGGGTTTGTCAGCCTTCTGGCGCAAAACCGAAGTTGTTGCGGCTGGCAGATTTGACGCGGTACATCGCGTTGTCCGCGCTGCTCAGCAGGGCGTCGGCGCTGTCGCCGTTTTGCGGGTACAGGCTGATGCCCATGCTGAGCTGGATTTGGCACAGGTGGCCGTCAAAAAACCAGGGCTCGCGCATGCTGTCGATCAGCTTTTGCGCCACCCCGGCCAGCTGCTCGGCTTGCACCTGGTTATCCAGCAGCACCACAAACTCATCCCCGCCGAGCCGCGCCACGGTGTCGGTCTGGCGGGTGTGCTCCAGCAGGCGCTGCGCCACCCATTGCAGCGCCGCGTCCCCGGCCTCGTGGCCCCACCGGTCATTGATGGCCTTGAAATGGTCCATGTCGATGAACATCACCGCGAGCTGGCTCTGGGTGCGTTTGGCACGCGCCACCGCGTTGTCGAGCCGCTCAATGAACAGGCGCCGGTTGGGCAGGCCGGTGAGGGGGTCGTGGCGCGCCAGGTGTTCGAGCTCCTGCCGATTGGCCTGCAACTCGGTGAACTGCTGGTGGATTTGTTGTTGCATGCCATCAAAACTGCGTGCCAACTGGCCAATTTCGTCCTGGCGTGTGAGGGGCAGGCCCAGGATGGGTTGCCCGATGGAAAAACGCGCCACCGCGGTGCTCATGGTATTGAGCGGGCGGGTGACCCAGCGCGCCAGCAGCAAGGCCAGCGCAAAACCGACCAGCCCCAGCGCGCTGGCAATCTGCAGGATGGTCAGGCCCAGCGCGTGGGAGCGTTGCAACACACTGCTGCGGGGTTGTGCCAAGCCCAGAAAGCCTGTGTTGTCAACCCCGGGCACCTTGAATTTGTTGGCGGTGAAGGCGGCCACCACCGGCACCTGCGCATGTTGGCCACTGTCGGCTTCGAGCACCACTTGGTCGACCCGACCGGCCACCAGGTCCTGGGTGGCCGGGAACTCGTCTTGCAGCAAAACCCGGCGCCCGGTATCAAAACCAAAGGTGCGGGTGTTGTCCGGGTGGATCAGGAAGTCGCCCTCGCGGTTGGCCAGAAACAGCTGGAACTCAGCGGGCAAATCAGCCGCCAGCCGGGAAAACGCGCCTTTGAGGTCAATGTTGATCACGATCACACCAAGCGCCTGGCCCTGGGCATTGACCACCGGTGAAGCCAGCAGCACGGTGGGCTGGCCCAGCCCGGCATGGGCACCACGTTCGTGGTTGATCACGGTGCGCGACTGGTAGTTGCTGCCAGCGGGCATCTGCAAGGTGTCGGACACGTAGGGGTAGTGGCCTTTCTCCTGCAGGTCATCCCCCTCAATGCGCAGCAGGTGCTGGCCGTCGCGGTCCACCCGCACACGCTCCAGGCCTGAGTCGCTGGCGGAAATCAGCCGGATCTGGAAGTAGCCGGGGTTGGCCGCCATGATCAGCTCGAACAGCGTGGCCAGCTGGTCGGCCTGGGCCGCCTGCTGGTGCGGCGGGTTCTGTAACAGCGCCATGCTGGCCGGGTGTTTGGTCAGCACCTGCAGGTCTCGTGAGGTGTCGAGCCGGATGTCTTTGACGCGCCGCCCCACCACCTGGGTGGCGGTCATCAGCTCGTCCTTGGTGGCCTGCACCAGCAGGTTACGCGCCACCTGGAAGGCGTACAGGCCGGTCATGCCCGCCATCAGCAGGCTGACCAAGGCCAACACACTGCCCAACCGGGTCGCCAGCCCCCACTTCATGGGCCCAGCACCCTGGCGGCGCGGTCACCCGAATAAATGCGTTCCCACAGCTGCTGGCGCCGTTCGCTGTTTTCCACCGGCTCCAGCCAGACCAGGCGGTCCTGGGGCTGCAGGTGGGCGGGTTCGGACATGGTGTTGGCCAGGCCTTGGCGCATTTCCAGGGCCTGGCTCGGGGCCGGTTCGAGCAGGTAGTTGATCCAGGCATGTGCCAGCGCCGATTTTTGGGTCGGGCGCAGGATGGCCCAGGTGTCGAGCCAGGCCAGCGCCCCTTCTTTGGGGATGGTGTAGCCCACGTCGGCACCGGCGCGCCTGAGCAATTGCAACTGTTGTGAACCGTAGTTGGCCAGCATCAGGGCGGCTTTTTTGTCGCGGAACAGCTCCACCGATTCGTCAGGCTGGGTGTAGAAGCCCAGCACATTGCGGCGCAGGGCAATCAGCTGGTTCACCGTGTTTGTCCATTGGTTGCCAGCCAGCTGGAAGGGTTTGGGGTTGCCCAGTGACTGGGCTGCCAGGGTGAAGTTGTGGCTGCTGCTGTTGTACACCAGCACCTTGCCACGGTAGCTGGGGTCCCACAAGGCGGTCAGCGAGCTGGGCGGGGTCTTGATTTGCTGGCGGTCATAAATCAGGCCCATCTCGGCGTAGGTGTAGGGCACACCAAACACCTGGCCTTGGTGCACCAGGCCCTTGATGCGCTCCAGCTCGCGAAACCGTGGCAATTGGCGGCGGGTGTTGGGAATCCTGGCGAGGCTGATGGGGGAGACCAGCCCGGCCTGGATGTAGCGCTGCAGCTCGGCGGTGTTGACGGCAAACACGTCAAAGTCCTGCCCCTTGTTTTGCTGCACCCGCTGCCACAGGGCTTCGTCCGAGTCGATGAAAGTGACATTGACCTTGTGCCCGGTGCGGGCTTCAAAGGCCTTGACCAGGTCGGCGTCGGCATACCCGGGCCAGCTCAACACCCGCAAGATCTCGGCACCGCCGAGCGTGGGTAACAACAGGGCCAGTAGCAGGCCCAGCCAACGCCACAGTTGCAGGGGTGTTTTGAAGCAATTCACAGAGACGTTTTTAATAGTTTGATTTTTATCAACGTTTTGCCAAGGCGTGATGATCGTACCTGCTTTTGGTGTCAGCTTGGATGAACCTGCCAGCGCCTAAAATGCGCCACTTTGCACTTAGGAATATTCGCCGATGGCTACAGCTTCCAAACACGGCCCTGCGGCGCCTGCCAGCTACGAAGCGGCTTTGCAGGAGCTTGAGCAGTTGGTCGCCCGACTCGAGTCGGGTGACATGCCGCTGGAGCAGTTGCTGACCCAGTACCAGCGTGGTGCCGAGTTGCTGGCCTTCTGCCGCGACCGGCTCGAGGCGGTGCAAGCCCAGGTCAAGGTGCTGGACCAAGGTGTGTTGACAACCTGGACCTCTGACGAACAATGAGCCCTACTGCCGCTTTTCCCCTGGACCTGGCTGACTGGATTGGCCACCAACTCGCTGCTGTCGAACAGGCGCTGGACCAATGGGTGTCGGTGGATGCCTCGGCCGATCTGGAGCACCAGGCCCCGGTTGAACTGATGGCTGCCATGCGTTATGCGGTGCTCGATGGTGGCAAGCGCCTGCGCCCGCTGCTGGTGCTGGCCGCGTTTGAGGCGGTGCAGTCGGGTCTGTTGTCCCAGGTGGCCAGCGCCAGTGAGGAAGCGGTCACCGTGCCTGGCGCCTTGGAGCAGGCCACTGGCCCCTACCAGGCTGCGCTGCGGGCCGCCTGTGCGGTGGAACTGATCCACGCTTATTCCCTGGTGCATGACGACATGCCGTGTATGGACAACGATGTGCTGCGCCGTGGCAAACCCACAGTCCACGTCAAGTTTGGTGAAGCCAGCGCCTTGCTGGCGGGTGATGCCCTGCAGGCGCTGGCGTTTGAGCTGCTGACACCCGATGACGACTTGCCTGCTGCCCAACAGGCTCACCTGTGCCGCCTGCTGGCGCGCGCCGCGGGTTGCACCGGCATGGCGGGTGGCCAGGCGATTGACCTGGCCAGTGTCGGCCTGCGCCTCACCGAGAGCCAGCTGCAGGAGATGCACCGCCTGAAAACCGGTGCCCTGCTCAAGGCCAGCGTGATGATGGGGGCTGCATGTGGTCACACCAGCGCCACCACCTGGCGCGCCTTGCAGGAGTTTGGCGCCGCCATCGGGCTGGCATTCCAGGTGGTGGACGATGTGCTTGACGTGACCGCCGACTCGGCCACCCTGGGCAAGACGGCGGGCAAAGATGCCAACAGCGACAAACCGACCTATGTCTCCCTGATGGGCCTGGACGAAGCCAGAGCCTTTGCCCAGAACCTCAAGACGCAGGCACTGCAGGCGCTCCAGCGCAGTGGTCTGGCCGATGTGCGGGCCTTGCAAGGCTTGGCCGAGATGGTGGTGGATCGGACCCACTGAGTGCCTCAAATTCATAAGAAAAGTGCCTCTAGCCCTTATGTAAAGAGCGTGAGTAGCTATTTAAATCAGAGCATCTATTCATGAAAAACATGTACCCCCTGCTGCAGACCATTGACACGCCAGACGATTTGCGGCGGCTCAACCGCTCGCAGCTGGAGCCGCTGGCACACGAGTTGCGCGCTTTTTTGCTCGACAGCGTGGCCAAAACCGGTGGGCACCTGAGCTCCAACCTGGGTACGGTGGAACTCACGGTGGCGCTGCACTACGTGCTCAACACGCCGTATGACCGCATCGTCTGGGACGTGGGCCACCAGACTTACCCGCACAAGATCCTGACCGGGCGGCGTGACCGTATGCCCAGCCTGCGCCAGCTCGGCGGCCTGAGTGGTTTCCCACGGCGTGACGAGAGTGAGTTCGACACCTTTGGCACGGCACACTCCAGCACCTCGATCTCGGCGGCGCTGGGCATGGCCCTGGCCAGCCGCCTCAAGGGCGAAGACCGCCACGCGGTTGCGGTGATTGGTGATGGCGCCATGACCGCCGGCATGGCGTTTGAGGCGCTCAACAACGCCGGTGTGGCCGACTGCAACCTGCTGGTGATCCTCAACGACAACGACATGTCGATCAGCCCGCCGGTGGGCGCGCTCAACCGCCACTTGGCCAAGCTGCTCAGCGGCCAGTTTTATGCGGCTGCCAAAAATGCCAGCAAAACCGTGCTCAAAGGCGCGCCGCCCCTGTGGGAGCTGGCCAAACGCTTTGAAGAGTCGGCCAAGGGCATGGTCAAGCCGATCACCTTGTTCGAGAAGTTTGGCTTCAACTACGTCGGCCCGATCGACGGCCACGATGTGGACACGCTGGTGAGTGTGCTGGAGAACATCAAGCAGCTCAAGGGACCGCAGTTTTTGCATGTGGTCACCAAAAAAGGCCAAGGTTACAAAATGGCCGAGGCCGACCCGGTGGCCTACCACGGCCCGGGCAAGTTTGACCCGGCGGTGGGGCTGGCCAAAGCCAGTGGCCAGGCAAAGATCACCTTCACCGAGGTGTTTGGCAACTGGTTGTGTGACATGGCGGCCACCGACAGCCGATTGGTGGGCATCACCCCGGCCATGCGCGAAGGCTCGGGCATGGTCGAGTTTGAAAAGTTGTTCCCCAAGCGGTTCTTTGATGTGGGCATTGCCGAGCAGCACGCGGTGACCTTTGCTGCAGGTCTGGCCTGCGAAGGCCTGAAGCCGGTCGTGGCGATCTATTCCACCTTCTTGCAGCGGGGCTATGACCAGTTGGTGCACGACGTGGCCCTGCAGAACCTGCCGGTGGTGTTTGCGCTGGACCGCGCCGGGTTGGTGGGTGCCGACGGTGCCACCCATGCGGGTGCGTATGACATCCCGTTCATGCGCTGTATTCCCAACATGAGTGTGGCCTGCCCGTCGGACGAAAACGAATGCCGCCAGCTGCTCAGCACCGCTTACGCCCAGGAAGGGCCGGTGGCGGTGCGTTACCCACGTGGCGTGGGGGCCGGAGTGGTGGTGTCGCGTGCGCTCGAGACCCTGCCGGTGGGCAAGGGTGAGATCCGTCGCACCGGCAAAAAAGTGGCGCTGCTGGCCTTTGGCACGCTGTTACACCCGGCCTTGCAAGTGGCGGAGGTGCTGGACGCCACGGTGGTCAACATGCGTTGGGCCAAACCGCTGGACACCGAGCTGTTGCTGCAGATCGCTGCCGAGCACGAGGCCCTGGTGACGCTGGAAGATGGCTGCATCATGGGTGGCGCAGGCAGCGCGGTGCTTGAAGCGCTGGCGCAGGCCGGGCTGGCCAAACCGGTGTTGCAGCTTGGTTTGCCCGACCGGTTCATCGAACACGGTGACCCGCTCAAACTGATGGCCATGCTGGGCCTGGACGCGGTGGGCATCGAGGCCTCGGTGCGCGCTCGCTTTAGCGCCATTTACCCCGCAAACTGAGGTGTTCAGACGACAAGGCACGGGAAAACCCGGGCCTTGTCGCTGGGGTCCGCTCCCTAGAATGACTGGCGAACTTGCCCAGCGCGTGCTGTGTTGGCAAGGCAAGTGTTACCCAGTTCACAACTAGAGGAGTTCATCGATGGATCGTCGTTCAATCATCAAAAACGCGGGTATCGCCGGCGTTTTGGCCGCAGGGGCCGCACCTGCTGTGCATGCGCAGGCCGCAGTGCGCTGGCGCCTGGCCTCCAGTTTCCCCAAATCACTGGACACGATTTATGGCGCAGCCGAAGTGATGTCCAAGGCGGTCCGGGCCATGTCGGGTGGCAAGTTCGAGATTTCCGTGCATGCCGGTGGTGAGCTGATGCCCCCCTTTGGTGTGGTGGACGGTGTGCAAAACGGCACGGTGGAGATGACCCACACCGTGCCTTATTACTTTTACGGCAAGAACCCGGCGTTTGCCCTGGGCTCGGCCATTCCGTTTGGCCTGAATGCGCGCCAGATGACGGCCTGGATGATGCATGGCAATGGCCGCAAGCTCATGAACGAGTTGTACGCCACCTACGGCATGGTCAGCTACGCAGGCGGCAATACCGGCGTGCAGATGGGCGGCTGGTACCGAAAGCAAATCAAGTCGATTGCCGATTTCAAGGGCATGAAGATGCGCCTGGGTGGGGGGCTGGTGGGTGAGGTGATGCAAGGCATTGGTGCGGTGCCGCAAAGCATTCCTGGCGGTGAGATTTACCAGGCGCTTGAAAAAGGCACGATTGACGCGGCCGAATGGGTGGGCCCTTATGACGACCAGAAGCTCGGCTTCAACAAGGTGGCGCCGTTTTATTACTACCCCGGCTGGTGGGAAGGTGGCCCGGAAGTGGACTTTTATGCCAACCAGAAAGCGGTGGACAGCTTGTCGGCAGAAAACAAGGCCATCCTGGAGACCGCCTGTGCCATGGCCTCGACCGACATGTTGGCCAAGTACGACGCCTTCAATCCCACCGCCTTGAAGCAGCTGGTAGCGGCCAAAACCAAGGTGCTGCCTTTCCCGCAAGACGTGCTGGAAGGCTCTTTCAAGGCCGCGATGGCGGTGTTTGAGGCCAACAATGCCAAGAGCCCCGAGTGGAAGAAAATTTACGCCGACCTGCGCAATTTCCAGCGTGACCAGGTCTTATGGTTCCGTTTTGCTGAAGCCAAGTTCGACTCGTTCATGGCCACCCGCAAGCTCTGAGCAAGCGCTTTTTCCCCACAACAAAAAACCCGCTTGATGCGGGTTTTTTTTATGGAGAAGACCTGTGCGCTGGGCAACAGGTCGCATGCGACAGCTCGACTTATTGGTTGGTTTTCATGGACTCTTCCATGGCTTTCATGGGGTCGTCCGCAGCGGGGGCGCCCGGCGCCGGTTCGGGTTGGGGTTCGGTGCTCTCGGTCGGGTCCACGTCCGCATCCGGCAAAGGTGCCTCTGGCTCGGCGTCCGGCATGTTGGCCATCATTTCTGCGGCCACCTTGTCCAGATCTACCGCCTCTTTTTTGTCCAGGCCACTCGAGACAATACCCGGGAAAGCAATGATGAGGCCCACCATGATGATCTGGATGATCACAAACGGCACCGCACCCCAATAGATCTGCATCGTGGTCACCGGCTGGATCAGCTTCTTGGTGAGCCGGTCGGTGTAGGCCTTGCCGGGGGCCACGCTGCGCAGGTAAAACAGCGCAAAGCCAAACGGTGGGTGCATGAACGAGGTCTGCATGTTGACCCCCAGCAGCACACCAAACCAGATCAGGTCAATACCCATCTTCTCGGCCACCGGCGCCAGCAAGGGCACCACAATGAACGCCAGCTCGAAGAAGTCCAGGAAAAACGCCAGGAAGAAGATCAGCACATTCACCACAATCAAAAAGCCCAGCTGGCCACCGGGCACCGAGCTCAGCAGATGCTCCACCCACTTGGAGCCATCCACCCCCTGGAACACCAGGCTGAACACGGTCGAGCCCACCAGGATGAACACCACAAAACTCGACAGCTTGGTGGTGGAGGTGAGCGCCTGCTTGAGCAAGGGCATGCTCAGGCGTTTGCGGCTGGCGGCCATCAGCAGTGCACCCATGGCGCCCATGGCGCCGCCTTCGGTGGGTGTGGCAACTCCTAAAAAGATAGTGCCAAGCACAAGAAAAATAAGGAGCAGCGGCGGGATCAACACAAAGGTGACGCGTTCGGCCATGCGTGACAGCAGCCCGGCGCGGGTGACCTTGTTGAGCACCGCTATCAAAAAGGCCAGCACCACACCGGCACACAAAGACACCACAATGGTTTCATCCTTGGCCACCATCAGCACTTCTTCACCCTTGAGGTAGCTCAGCACGTCGGCGTAATGTTGGCCCAGGTAGATCGCCACACCGGCACTCAGCACCGTCAAGATGCCCAGCGAGGGCAGGCCACTGTTGCCGTTGTCTTCGCGGATGGTGCGCGCCTCGGCTGGCAGGGCAGGCACCCAGCTGGGGCGAAACAGGGTGACCAAGACCACGTAACCGAAATACATGCCGGTGAGCAAAAAGCCTGGCAGAAATGCGCCCTTGTACATCTCACCGACACTGCGGCCCAGCTGGTCGGCCAGGATGATCAGCACCAGCGAGGGCGGAATGATCTGCGCCAGCGTGCCCGAGGCGGCAATCACCCCGGTGGCGATGCGCCGGTCATAACCGTAACGCAGCATGATCGGCAGGGAAATCAAGCCCATCGAGATCACCGACGCGGCCACAACACCGGTGGTGGCTGCCAGCAGCGCGCCGACAAAAATCACCGCAAAGGCCAGTCCGCCGCGCAAGGGGCCAAACAGTTGGCCGATGGTGTCGAGCAAGTCCTCGGCCATGCCGCTGCGCTCCAGGATCAGGCCCATCAGCGTGAAAAACGGGATCGCCAGCAGCGTGTCGTTTTGCATGATGCCAAAAATGCGCAGCGGCAGCGCCTGCATCAGGGCTTCGGGCAGCAGCCCAAGCTCCACCCCGACAAAACCAAAAAACAGGCCACAGGCACCCAGGCTGAACGCCACCGGGAAACCCAGCAGCAGGAAGACGATCAGCCCCATGAACATGATCGGGGCGATGTTGTTTGCAATGAATTCCATGAGTGTTCCCCTGGCCTCAGGCCGCTTTGGCTTGTGCGGCTTTTTCTTCAGCCAGTTTCTGGATGGCGGCGGCCAGTTCTTCCTCGGCGGATTTGCTCAGCAGCTTTTCGGTCGGGTCGTCAATCAGCCCCATCAGGAACGCCAGCCGTTTGATCAGCTCCGACAGGCCTTGCAACCACAGCAGGGCAAAACCGAGTGGCATCATGGCGTACACCGGCCAGCGGATCAGGCCACCTGCGTTGCCCGACATCTCACCACTGTGAAAACCTCTCAGGAAAAACGGCAGGCTGAACCAGATGATTGCGCTGCAAAACGGCAGCAGGAAACAGGTGAAACCAAACACGTCGACCCAGGTCTGGGTGCGCTTGGTCAGGCGCCCGTAAAACACATCAATCTTGACGTGTTCACCATTGAGCAGCGTGTAGGCCGAGGCCAGCAGAAAGGCCGCCGCAAACAGATACCACTGCACTTCGAGAAAAGCGTTGGAACTGATGTTGAAGGTTTTGCGCACCACCGCATTGAGGGCGCTGATCACGGTCGAGGCCAGAATGAGCCAGATCACATACTTGCCAATCCAACGGTTGAGCCCGTCAATGGCATTCGATAACTTTAAAAACGCCTGCATGTTGTCTCCAGCTTTGGGAATAGCGAGGGTGTTGCTCACCCTCAATTTGTTGTTGCGAATGCAGCATAAAGTTTAGCGGGAATGCCTGGTTTCAGCGTGAGGGTTGAACCCGGGTGGCTCACGCACAGCCGACCCAGGGCCAGAGTCCGCCAGCAGCCCCCCAGGTGCTTGTGCAAACGGTGCCAGACCATGGCTTTTTCCCAACGTCTGCGATTCGTCTGATTTAATGCGATTTCGGGTTGTAGCCCATGTTCTATAAGGGCTACTCGCTTTTAAAAACATAGTGAATGGTAGAAAGGCACACACTCGGGTCTTGCCATGGTGCAGAATGCCTGTCATGCGCCTGCTTTGCCTTGCCCGGACCCCCATGGTCGCCGCTTTGCTGGCGCAGATGGGGACTGTTTTTGGTCTCTGCCGGGTCAGCCGGGTGGGCGGGGGGAGTCTGGTGTGAGGCCTGCTCAAGCGCGACCCAAACCTCTCTCCGGTGGCCATCGGATGCGCGGGCGTGGTTCCTGGTATTGGCTGCTGTTTGTGCTGCCGATGTTGGCGGTCATTGTGGCGGCCGGGGGCATTGTGTATGCCATCGTGCACAACCTGCGTGAGGAGTACCGCGTGGTGGCCCTGGCGCAAGCACAGGACACCGCCCAACTGGCGGTAGCCAACCGACTCAACCAGGATGTTGCCGCGATCCAGAAACTGGTGGCCGACACGCTGGACCTGGCGGTGCGGGGCCAGGCTGATACGGGCAATGTGGCTCGGGTGCACACCACGGTGGTGAATTGGCTGACCAGCCTGGAGCCCCGGCTGCTGGAGCTGGAGGACTCACCTACCGCGGTGGTGACCACCCAACAGGTGCGCCAGGACTTTGACAACTACCGCCAGCTGATTGTTCAGGCCACCGCGCTGGCGGCGAAGGACCCGACGGCTGCCATGCAATTGGCGTTTCGGGCCGGGCAAAGTTATGTGGCTTTCAGCGAACACACCCACAGCATTGTGAATGCGGCCACCGCCACCATGGCACAACGCACCAGCGACCAGGTCCGCCTGTTTGAGGCACATGTGATCAAGCTGGGTGTCACCGGCGGTGTGTCGCTGCTGCTGCTGTTGCTGGGCTGGCTCTGGCTGGCGCGCCAGATGATGCAGCGCGTGTCTTTGTTGTCGGGTGCGATGCTGGGCATGGCGGCGCAAGACGCCACACCGCCCGCCCTCAAGGAGGTGGAGGCGCTCAGCCACAACAGCACCAGCTTGTTGCGTGACCTGGCGGTGGCGGTTCTGGCGTTTCGCGACGCTTTGCTGGCGCGCAAATCTGCCCAGAATGACCTGGACAAACGCATGAGGGAGCTGGCCTGTTTGCATGAGGTGTCCCGTCTCAGCGAGAACGATGCCATCCGTGACGACGAGCTGTTGCAGCAGGTCGTGGCGCGCTTGCCTGCGGCGATGTGTTTTCCGCAGCTGGCTGGCGCCTGCATCACCACGCCGGGTGGGGTGTTGGGTGACCCGGCGGTGTTGCAGCAGGCACGGCAGTTGTGCACGGTATTTGGTGGCAAAGCTGAGGTGGCGCGCCACCAGATCTGTGTGGCTTATCTGGGCGAGCTGTCGGCCGAGGTTGGGGATGCGGGGGCAGCCTTTTTGCCGGAAGAGCAGGCGCTGCTAGACGCTGTGGGCATGCGCTTACACAAGACCTTTGCGCTGCGCCGTGCGCGTGAGCAAGAGGCCGAAACCCAAGCGCTGATGCATGCCATCGTCGAGCAGGCCGCCAATGCCATCAACTTGGTGGAGCTGCCGTCCTTGCGTATGGTTCAGGTCAACGCGGCCAGCTGCCAGATCCTGGGTTACAGCCGGGATGAGTTGCTGCAGATGAATTTGTTGGACTACCAGGCAGTGCTGGATGCCCCGGCGCTGCAAGAGCGGGTTGGCAAGACGCTGGTCGACGGCGGTGCCCGGTTTGAAACCCGCTACCGGCGCAAGGATGGCCGGGAGATTGATGTGTCGATCAACGCCCGGGTGATCCGCCAGCAGGGGCGAGACTACATGGTGGTGTTGTGGGACGACATCAGCGAGCAAAAACAGGCCGAACTCGCGCTGCGCAAGATCAGCATGGCGGTCGAACAAAGCCCGCATGCGGTGGTGATCACCGATGTGCATGCCCGTATCGAGTTTGTCAACGACGCTTTCATCAGCCTCACCGGTTACAACCGCAGCGAGGTCATCGGCCAGAACCCCAGGCTGTTGAGCTCAGGCAAAACCCCGGCCAAGGTGTTTCGGGAGATGTGGCAGGCGCTCGCCGCCGGGCAGCAGTGGAGCGGGCATTTTGTCAACCGCACCAAGGACGGGCGTGAGCGCATCGAGGCGGCCATCATCAGCCCCCTGCGGGATGCCGAGGGGCGGATTTGCAACTATGTGGCGGTCAAGGAAGACATCACCGAGCGTCAACGCACCGAGGACGAGTTACGCATGCTTTACCTCGCGGTTGAGCAAAGCCCGGAGAGTGTGGTCATCACCAACCTGAATGCCGACATCGAATACGTCAACCAGGCCTTCACCCGAACCACCGGCTACAGCCGCGAAGAGGCGTTGGGTGCCAACCCGCGTTTGCTCAAGAACGGCAAAACACCGCCCCAGACCTATGAGGACATGTGGGCGGCCCTGGTCCGCGGTGACACCTGGCGGGGTGTGCTGTTTAACCGGCGCAAAGACGGCAGCGACTACGAGGAAGAGGTGCATGTCACCCCGGTGCGTCAGCCCGACGGCCACATCACCCACTACCTGGCGATCAAGGAGGATGTGACCGAGAAACGGCGCATGACGCTGGAGCTGGCGCAGTACCGCTCCCATCTGGAGGAACTGGTGGCCCAGCGCACCTTTGATCTAGAGCAGGTCACCGATGCCTTGCGGCTCGCGGGGGAGGAACAGATGGCCATTTTTGAGACCGCATCCTCGGGCATGGCGCTGATCAAGGACCGTGTTTTTGTGCGCTGCAACCGGCGTCTGACCGAGCTGTTTGGCTGGCTCGAAGGCGGCATGGTGGGGCAGCGCACCAGCATCTGGTACCCCGACGCCGAAGCCGAGGCCCTGGGCGGTGACCCGGTCTACGAGGTGATCTGGCGTGGCCAGGCGCACACCCGTGAGCAACGGCTCAAACGGCTCGATGGCAGCCTGTTTTGGGTGCGTCTGACCGGCAAGGCGGTGGACGTGGCCGACCACAGCAAGGGCACGGTATGGGTGGTGGACGATATTTCGGAGGAGCGTGCCGCTGCCGAGGCGATGCGCCGTGCCAAAGAGCTGGCAGAAGACGCCGCGCGCACCAAGGCCGATTTCCTGGCCAACATGAGCCATGAGATCCGCACCCCCATGAACGCGGTGATTGGCATGACCCACCTGATGCTCAAGACCGAGCTGCTGCCGCGCCAGCGCGACTACATGAAAAAGATCATGGACTCGGGCCAGCACCTGTTGGGCATCATCAACGACATCCTGGATGTGTCCAAGATCGAGGCCGGCAAACTGACCATTGAACACATCGCTTTTGACCTGGAGAAGGTGCTGGGCAATGTCAGCAACCTGATCGGTGAAAAGGTCGCTGCCAAGGGCTTGGAGCTGATCTTTGATGTGGACCGCGACGTGCCCAATAACCTGGTGGGTGACCCGCTGCGTCTGACCCAGGTGCTGATCAACTACGCCAACAACGCGGTCAAGTTCACCCAAAAAGGTGAGGTCGATGTGGTGGTGCGGGTGCGTGAACAGAGTGACAACGATGTGCTGCTGTATTTTGCGGTGCGCGACACCGGCATCGGCATCTCGGACGAGCAGCGCAGCCAGCTGTTCCAGTCGTTCCAGCAGGCCGACAGCTCCACCACACGCCACTACGGCGGCACCGGGCTGGGCCTGTCGATTGCCAAGAAGTTGTCCCACATGATGCAGGGTGAGGTCGGGGTGGACAGTGTGCCGGGCCAGGGCAGCACCTTCTGGTTCACCGCGCGCCTGGGCAAAGGCGTGGCAGCGCAGACCAGCCGCATCCTGAGTGCTGACTTGCAGGGTTGCCGGGCGCTGGTGGTGGACGACAACGACCACGCCCGCACGGTGTTGCGGGGCATGCTCGAGGGCATGGGTTTTGGTGTGGAAGAGGCCGATGGTGGCAGCAGTGCCATCCATGCAGTGGACCAGGCCGAGACCCAGGAGCGGCCCTTTCACTTTGTGTTTCTAGATTGGCAGATGCCCGGCATGGACGGCATCGAGGTGGCCAGGCGTTTGCAGGCGCGGCCCCTGAGGCACCCACCGCACCGGGTCATGGTCACCGCCTTTGGCCGTGAAGATGTGCTCAAGGGCGCCGCCCAGGCCGGGTTGGACGATGTGTTGATCAAGCCGGTCAACCCGTCGATGTTGTTTGAGAGTGTGATGAGCCTGATGGGGCAGGTGGCACCCGAGCGGCGTGGCGCATCACAAGCGCCGCCGCTCAGTGTGGAAAACCTGGCGGGCATCAAAGGCGCGCGGATTTTGCTGGTGGAAGACAACGACCTGAACCAGGAAGTGGCTTTGGAGTTACTGCGTGATGCCGGTTTTGTGGTGGAACTGGCAGAAAACGGCGAGATTGCGCTGCAGAAAGTGCAGCGCAGCCCCTTTGATCTGGTGCTGATGGACATGCAGATGCCAGTGATGGACGGTGAAACCGCCACCCGTGAAATCCGCCGCTTGCCTGCTTTTGACGCGCTGCCGATTGTGGCCATGACCGCCAATGTGCAAGACAGTGACCGCCAGCGTTGTCTGGATGTGGGCATGAACGACCACATTGCCAAACCGATCGATCCCGACCGGCTGTGGCAGACCTTGCTGAAATGGATCACACCGCAGCCAGGGGCCGCCTGGGTGACGAGTTCGGCACCGGCTGTGAACGCGCCGCCAGACATCGGCTGGCGGGCGCCGACCGACATTGCCGGGCTCGATACACAGGCCGGGCTGCGGCGGGTGCTGGGTAAAAAAACGCTGTACCTCTCGATGCTGCGCCGTTTTGTGGCGGGTCAGAAACAGCTGCTGAGCAGCTTGCAGGCGGCGCTGGAGCAGCAGGATCTGGCCACCGCCGAGCGTCTGGCACACACCACCAAGGGCACCGCTGGCAGCATCGGCGCGCATCAGGTGCAGGCGCTGGCTGCTGTGGTGGAAGACACTGCCCGCCAACGTGGGCCGGTGGCCACGGTGCGCAGCGCGGTGCAGGCCTTGGCCGGGCCACTCACCGCGCTGATCGACGCGCTGGAGCAGGCCCTGCCGACCGAGTTGCCCCGCCCGCGAGTGGCGCTGGACCCGGTTCAGCTCAAGGACATGTGTACTCGGCTGGATGCTTTGCTGGCCTACGATGATGCGGCCGCCGTGGACTTGGTCAGTGAACACGCCGACTGGCTGGAGGCTGCTTTCCCGCAGCACTACCGCCAGATCGAGAGCGCCGTCAAGGTGTTTGACTTTGAGGCCGCCTTGCTGCAATTACGTGCCGGCATGAAAAGTTTGCCATCCTGAGGTTTTAACTTTATGGACATCCCGCAAGCACCCCGAAAATCCACCGTGCTGGTGGTGGACGACACACCCGACAACCTGTCCCTGGTGAGTGGCCTGCTGCGCGACGACTACATCGTGCGGGTCGCCAACAATGGCGAAAAAGCCCTGCGTATTGCAAGCTCCGAACAGCCGCCCGACCTGATCCTGCTCGACATCATGATGCCCGGCATGGATGGCTACGAGGTCTGCCAGCGCCTCAAGGCCGACCCCAAGGCGCGCGACATCCGGGTGATTTTTCTCACGGCCAAAGCCGAGATCGAGGACGAGCGCAAGGGTTTTGAGCTGGGCGCGGTGGACTACATCACCAAACCGATCAGCCCGCCCATTTTGCAAGAGCGGGTCAAAACCCATCTGGCACTCAAGGCCTCGTCGGATTTTCTGCGCGACAAAAGCGCCTATCTGGAGCAGGAGGTGGCGCGGCGCACCGCCGAGGTGATGGCGATCCAGGATGTGACCATTCTTGCGCTGGCCTCACTCGCGGAAACCCGCGACACCGACACCGGCAACCACATCCGGCGCACTCAGTATTACGTGCAGGCGCTGGCGCTGCAGCTGCGCCAGCACCCACGCTTTGAGCGGTATCTGAGTGAGGCCAACATCACCATGTTATTCAAGTCGGCGCCGCTGCACGACATCGGCAAGGTCGGTATTCCGGATCGCATCCTGCTCAAGCCCGGGGGCTTCGAACCGCACGAGCTGGAGATCATGAAACGCCACACCACGCTGGGGTTCGAAGCCATCGAACACGCGGAGAAAGCCTTGGGTATCACGGTGGACTTCTTGCGCACGGCCAAGGAAATCGCCTTGTCGCACCAGGAAAAGTGGGATGGCAGCGGTTACCCGCAGGGCTTGGTGGGGGATGCCATCCCGATCAGCGCCCGCTTGATGGCGCTGGCCGATGTCTATGACGCCTTGATCAGTCGACGGGTCTACAAGGCGGGCATGTCACATGCCCAGGCGGTCGAGATCATTCTGGCGGGCCGGGCCAGCCACTTTGACCCCGACGTGGTCGATGCGTTTGTGGCGGTGCAGGATGAGTTCAAGGCCATTTCAGCGCGGTTTGTGGACCCGTGACGTCGACCTGCGAGCAGACCACCACACGCCGCCGGTGTTGCCCTTGTTAGGCATTAAAAATGCCTGTAGCCCTTATATAACAAGGGCTGGTTACTATCAAAATAGATGTATCACAGGAGCGCGCTGTTGCGCAGCGCCACATACAGCCCGGTACCCACCAGAATGCTCAGCAGCGCCTGGCGTTTGAACCATTGCAGGCCCAGGGTCACTGCCACCGCCAGCAGTTCCGCCCAGGGGCCAGCTGGGTTGTCTCGTGCACTGCCCACCAGCGTGTGCACCAGCAACAGACTCATGATGGCCAGCGGCAAGAATCGGCCAAGCTGTTGCACCATCGGGTGTTTTTGCAAAAACTTGGCCGCCAGAAACGGCAGCGCCCGCAGCCCGAAGGTGACGGCCGCCATGGCTGCCATCACGCCCAGCGCGTAACCCGGCTCAATCATGCTGCCTCCCTGGACAACAGCCACTTGGGTAACAACAGGCCAGCCAGCACACTCAAGGCAATCGCGATCAGCAGGGCCTGTTGTGGCATCAGCGCCTGCGCCAGGGCATAACTGAGCAAGGCTACCCACAGCGGTGTGGCGTTGTGAGCGCTGCGCCATTGTTCAACCGCCAGCACCGCAAACAGCGCGGCCAGCGCAAAGTCCAGTCCGACCAGGGGTACCTGGGCCTGGGTGCCGATCAGCGCCCCCAGCAGTGTGCCCAGCACCCACCAGCCCTGATTGACCAGCGCCACACTGACCATCTGACGGGTGCTGGTGCCCGGTGGCAAGGTGGTTAGCACCGAATAGGTTTCATCGGTGAGTGCAAACACCAAATACCAGCGTGCCACAGCCTGCTGTGGCAGCTTGTCCAGCAGGGACAGGCCGTAGAAGATGTGGCGCAGATTCACCACGAGTGTGGCCAGGGCAATGCTGGCCAGTGGCAAGCCCAGGGCCAGCATCGGCACCATCATGAACTGCGCTGCACCGGCAAACACCAGCACACTGGCGGCCACAGCCAGCCACCAGGTGGCACCGGCTTGTACAAACAAAAACCCAAACACCATGCCCAGCGGCACATAACCCATGGCCACAGGAATGGACAGGCTCAGCACCGAGATGGCGGGTGGGTGTGTTGGCACCAGGTCAGGGGAAGCAGGGGGCATGACAGCCTGTGTAAGCGCTTGGGGGCGGGATCTGGATTATCCCTATACCTATGTTGGCGATGTGTGTTCAGCGTGCGTCAGCGTGAGCGCTCCAACATAGATCGGGTGGGGCGAAAACCCGGGATGTCGCGAGCTTGGGTGCTGGCCACAAGCCCCCGCCCGGGTGATGGTCAACCCCAGGCTTGCTGTTCCTTTCAAGAATGGTTATCATTTGCCAACTGGGAATAGTTACCATTACTGGAGATCAAAAGCGTCATGATTATTTGCGTTTGCCGTCGCGTCAATGACAAAACGATTGAACGTTGTGCGCGCGCGGGTCTGGACTTTGATGACCTCCAGATGGAGTTGGGCGTGGCCACCCAGTGTGGCAAATGTGAGTGCAAGGCCAGAAGCATCATCGCGGAATGTAGCCCGAACCAGTTGGTTGCCCACATCGAGCACAACGGCCAGCCAGTCCGGGGTTCGCTAGCTTTGGCCGGTTAGGATCTGCCATCGTCTTGCGCCCTGTGATGCCCTGAAAGTTCTGCCACGGTGGGTGATGCCCCCACGCTGTTGACTTGAGCCTGTGCGTTTCTACAATGCGCGGACCCAACCAACAGGAGCCCACCATGCAAGGCAGTCCAGCAGTTCTTTCTTATCTCAACTTCCTTCTGGCCGGCGAGCTTGCTGCGCGTGATCAGTATTTCATCCATTCGCGCATGTTCCACGAATGGGGTTATGGCAAGTTACACGACCGTATTGCCCATGAAATGGCCGATGAAACCGGTCATGCCAGTGCGCTGATCGCCAGAATTTTGATGTTGGGTGGCACACCTGCCATGACGCCTGAGCAGCTCAACATCGGCAGCAGTGTGGTGTCCATGCTCGAGAACGATCTGGCGGTGGAGTTCAAGGTGCGCGCTGACCTTAAGAAGGGTGTGGCCCTGTGCGAGACCGAGCAGGACTATGTGTCGCGCAACATCCTGGTGGCGCAACTCAAGGACACCGAAGAAGACCATGCCCATTGGCTGGAGCAGCAGCTGTTCCTGATTCAACAGATTGGCCTGCCCAATTACCTGCAAAGCCAAGCCAGCTGACACACCTTTTAGGAGCCACCACCATGAAGATCTCTGCGCCCGTTTTGATGGTGCTCAATAGCGCCTTGCGTGAGTCGTTGACTGCCATCAACCAGTATTTTCTGCACGCCCGTATGGCCAAGAACCAAGGGTATGAGAAGCTCGACAGCAAGATCTACCACCAGTCGATTGACGAGATGAAACACTCGGACCGGCTGATCCAGCGCATCTTTCTGCTCGAAGGGCTGCCCAATCTGCAGGAACTTGGCAAGCTCCTGATCGGTGAAGATGTGCCGGAAATCATCAGCTGTGACTTGCAGCTGGAGCAGCGCAAACACAGCGTTCTGGTGGATGCGATTGCGACCTGTGAGCGCGAGCAGGACTATGTTTCGCGTGATCTGCTCGAGCACCTCAAGGAAGAAAACGAGGAACACCTGGACTGGCTGGAGACCCAGCAGGAGCTGATCCAGAGCATGGGCCTGCCCAACTACCTGCAGAGCCTGACGAGTTAAAACAAGTTCAGGGGTGGCTGAGCTGCCACTTCTGAATGGCCAGGCGAACGTCGGCCAGCGCCAGCGCCACGGCTTTTTCACCTTCCAGAATGGCTTTGTCCTTCTGGTCAAAGTCGGTGACACCCAGTTTGCCGACCTTGGGCCGGATCACCACATCGGCGCGAGCCAGTTCCTGTTCACCCAGGCGCCTGATCATGATGACCAGGGACTGGTCAATCACATTGCTCAGGCCGTCAAACACCAGACGCCGCTCCAGCTGGGCAGAGATGTCCACCCCGATCACGATGTCGGCGCCCATCTTGCGTGCGGCATCCACCGGCACCGGACTCACCAGGCAACCGTCCACATAGGTTTTTCCGAGGATTTGGGTCGGTTTAAAAAACACCGGAAAGCTGCTGGAGGCGCGCACCGCCTGCCCGGTGTTGCCACGCGCAAAGTCGACCCGCTGGCCGGTATCCCCCTGCGTGGCCACCGCCACAAAGGGTTTGGACAACTGGTCGATGGGCCGGTTTTTGACCAACTGGTTGACATAGTCCTGCAGTTTCTGGCCAATCACCAGGCCTTCCCAGGGGCTGCGTAGGTTGAAGTCTTTGACCTTGCTCTCGTCCAGCCCAAACGCCAGTTCCTGCAGCGCAAAACCGTCGAGCCCGCTGGCGTACAGGGCGCCAACCACGCTGCCAGCGCTGGTGCCCGCGATCAATTCGGGCCGCAGGCCCTGCGCCTCCAAGGCTTTGATCACACCCACATGCGCAAAGCCCTTGGTGCCACCACCGCCCAGGGCGATGCCAATACGTGGCTGGCGTGGTGGGCCGGGTGGGGCCAGCGGGGCAGGGGGTGGGGGGGCAGAGGTGCTGCAAGCGGCCAGCAGGCCAGCGGCAGACAGGAGGAGGGAGCGGCGGTACATAAATAAATAAGGGAAATTCAGTGCTCTAGCCCTTATTCAATAAGGGCTGGTAGCTATACATTCAATAGTTTCAGGTGTTGGCTGGCAAGGTGGTGTACAGCAGCACCTGGTTGCGCCCGGTTTCCTTGGCACGGTACATGGCTTCATCAGCGTGGTGCAAGATGTTTTCCTGGTCGGTCTGGCTGGGGTCAAACACGGCCACACCGATGCTGGCGGTGCAATGGTGCTCGACCGCTTGGCTGGCCGAGCCCGTGTGGCTGTTGCGGGTGAGCCGATACACCTCGGCAATGGACCGGCGGATTTTATCGGCGATGGCCATGGCCTGCGTCTGCGAGGTTTCCAGCGTGAGGTCAAGTTCGCTGAGCAGCACCACAAACTCGTCACCCCCCAGGCGCGCCACGGTGTCGACCTCGCGCACACTGGCTTTGAGGCGCCGTGCCACTTCGATCAGCAGCAAGTCGCCCACCGCGTGGCCGTGTGTGTCGTTGAGCGGCTTGAAGTTGTCCAGGTCCATGAACAGCACCGCGCCAAAGTGGCCGCTGCGTTTGTTAGCCAGCAGGATCTGGCTCAGGCGGTCGGTCAGCAGGCGGCGATTCGGCAGCTCGGTCAGGGCATCAAAAAAAGCCAGTTGCCGCACCCGGTCTTCGTTGGCTTTGCGCGCCGAGATGTCGGAGAACAGGGCCACATACTGGCGCGTCACACCGCGCTCATCGCGCACCGCGCTGATGGTCAGCAGCTCGGGGTAGATTTCGCCATTTTTGCGCCGGTTCCAGATCTCGCCGCTCCAGTGACCATTGATCAGCAGGGCCTTCCACATGGTTTGGTAAAACGTGCTGTCCTGGCGCTCGGACTTGAGCAGCCGCGTGTGTTTGCCAATGACTTCGGCGCGTGAGTAACCGGTGATCTGGCAAAAGGTGTCGTTGACGTTCAGGATGTGGCCGTGGACATCGGTGATGCTGATGCCTTCTTGGGCATGGCTGAAAACACTGGCCGACATCTCCAGCTGCAGCTGCGCGCGTTTGCGATCGGTGATGTCACGCACAAAGGCAAACATGTCACCGCCACCATCGGCGTGGGTGGTGAGGCTGACCTCCACATCCCACAGCGTGCCGTCCTTGCGCCGGTGGCGTGTTTCGAACTGGTCGCGACCGGTCTGGTACAGGTGCAGCACCCGCGCGGCAATCTCCTCTGGCCGCTCGCTGACCTCCAGGTCGAGGATGGACATCCGCAGCAACTCGTCCTGCGAGTAGCCCGACATGGCGCAATAGGCCGGGTTGACCTGCAACAGCCGCCCTTGTTTGTCGGCCCGCACAAACCCGTCCAGCGTGGTTTGTAACACCGCCTGCAGTGCGCCATAACTGTGTTGCAGGGTCTCCTGGATCTGGCGCTGCTCGGTCACATCCTGCAGTGAACCCACCAGTTGTCGCACCACCAGCTGGTCGTCACGCTGCACCTCACCGCGCGCCAGGTAATAGCGTTGTGAGCCATCGCGGCGCAGGGTGTGCAACTCCAGTTCAAAAGGAATGGCGTAATGAAGCGCCCGCTGTACCGCTTCCTCAAGCCGTTTGGCGTCTTGCGGGATGAACAGCCTGGCCAGCTGGCGCAGCGTGGGTGCACCGGCTGCCGGGTCCAGACGGAAGAACTGGAACAACTCGTCTGACCAGGTGACGGTGTTGCTGTCAACATCCCACGACCAGCTGCCCAGGTGGGCCAAGGCCTCGGTACGCGACAACATGTCTTGTTGGGCCAGCAACTTCTGGTTGCGCTGCGCCAGGGTGGCCAGCAAGGTGTTGAAGGCCTGGATCAGTTCACCGATTTCTCCGGGCGCATTCACTGGCAGGCTGACAGGCGCATTTTTATGGGGCGGGTGCCGACCCAGCGCTCGGATGGTGTCGAGCACCGGTGCCAGCTGGTGCCGCACGCGCCACCAGGTCAGACCACCGGCCAACAGGGTGAGCAGCAGGGTGGCTATCAGCATGCGTTGCTGCATCGCCTGGATCGGGGCAAAAGCCTCGGTGGTGGGCAGCACCGCCGAGAAAATCCAGCCGGTACTGACCACACTTTTGTCCGAGGCGAGCACTTCCTCACCCCTTGGGTTGGTCAGCACCAGCGAGCCCTGGTAACCGTCCAGGAAACGGTCCAGCGCCGGGTTGACACCGGCTGCAGGCAGTTGCTCCATCAGGCGCGTGGTATTGGTGGCGGCAATCACCCGGCGTTGGAGCGGGTCGACCAGCAAATAACCACCGGTGTGGCCATAGCGGTTGGCGGTGATGGCCGCCAGCGGGTTGGGCTTGCGCAGGTTGGTGAGCCCAAGCACCGCACCCACCACGCGGCCACTGGCATCCCGCAGCGGTGCGGCCATGTCGAGCGTGGGGGTGCCGGCAAACGCCGCCACAGACACCCGCCCGATGCTGCTGCGCCCTTCGTTGAGGGCGGTGTGCACCGAGGCCAGGTCCAGCGGCGCCAGCCTGTCTCGTTGAATGCCACCGGCGCTGTCAGCCAGCACCCCGCCTTGGCGGTTGAGCACCAGCACACCCTCGTTGAACTTGTTGGGCAACAAAGCACGCTGGTTCAGGCTGCTTTGCAATTTGGGCGGGTCCAACAGCAGCTTGTCGTCGATGTCGTTGGCCAGCATTTGCAGCCACGCCTGTCGCTCGGACAGCTGTTCATCGAGCTGTTTGGACAGCAGGGTCACGGTGGCAAATTGCTGGGCACTGAGCCCTGCCTGCAAGTCGCTTTTTAATTCAACGCTGGCATAAAAAGACAAGCTCCACAAACTGGCCAGAAAAATGGCCATGGTCGACAAGGTGACCCGTGTCTTGATGGAGTGTTTGGCCAAAAAGTTGAGTTGCATGAAGGCATGCTAACGCCAGCATGCGACTTGGTACAACCACGCAGCCGTGACGTTTGCACGGTTTTGTGTGTTTTATGCCTCAAGCCCTTATTTTGAAAGGGCATATTGCTATGGATAGTGAAGTGTTGTGGGGCCGACACGCTGGGCCGCCGTGTCACGGCTGCGGTGCAGCAGGCGCTGCGATGCCCAGCTCGGCCAGTTCAGCGGGTGTGAACAGCCGCGAGCGGGTATGGAAGGACTTGCCCTCTGGGCTTTCGAGAGAAAAGTTGTCGCTTTGACCTTCGAGCACGTCGATGATGAGCTGGGTGTGTTGCCAGTAGCTGTACTGCGCTTTGCCCATGTAGAACGGGCAGCCGCCGATGTCGCCTAGGTACACATCACCGGTGCCCATGGTGATTTCTCCAGGCAGGAAACAATTGGCGGCGCTGTTGTCACAACAGCCACCCGATTGGTGGAACATCAGTGCTGGGCCGTGTTTGGCTTTCAGAAAAGCAATGAGTTCGAGCGCGGCCGGTGTGGCGATGACTTTGTTGACCAAAACAACTCCTCGTGGTGGTTGTGATCTTTGCCAACAGACAGGGGCGGTTGCCCACCTCCTGTCTGTTTTGCAGCAAGCGGTGCGGCTTTAAAAGAAGCCCAGCTTTTTCTCGCTGTAGCTTACGAGCAGGTTCTTGGTCTGCTGGTAATGGTCCAGCATGACCTTGTGGGTCTCACGGCCAATGCCCGATTCCTTGTACCCCCCAAAGGCAGCGTGCGCCGGGTAGGCGTGGTAACAATTGGTCCACACCCGTCCGGCCTTGATGGCGCGGCCCATGCGGTAGGCCACGTTGCCGTTGCGGCTCCAGACACCGGCACCCAGGCCGTACAAGGTGTCGTTGGCAATGGCCAGGGCTTCGGCCTCGTCCTTGAAGGTGGTCACCGCCAGCACCGGGCCAAAGATTTCTTCCTGGAAGATGCGCATCTTGTTGTGGCCTTTGAAGAGCGTGGGCTGGATGTAATAACCACCGGCCAACTCACCCTCCATCTGGGCACGTTCTCCACCAATCAGCACCTGTGCGCCTTCTTCCTTGCCAAGCTTGAGGTAGGACTCGATCTTGTCCATCTGGATCTGCGAGGCTTGTGCCCCCATCATGGTCTCGGTGTCGAGCGGGCTGCCTTGTTTGATGGCGGCGACGCGTTTCAAGGCCTTTTCCATGAACTTGTCGTAGATCGACTCCTGAATCAGCGCGCGTGACGGGCAGGTGCACACTTCACCCTGGTTGAAGGCGAACAACACCAGCCCTTCAATCGCTTTGTCGAGAAAACTGTCATCCTGGTCCATCACGTCGGCAAAAAAGATGTTGGGCGACTTGCCACCCAGCTCCAGCGTGGCTGGGATCAGGTTGTTGGCGGCCGCCTGGGCAATCACCCGGCCCGTGGTGGTGGAGCCGGTGAAGGCAATTTTGGCAATGCGCTTGCTGTTGGCCAGCGGCATGCCCGCTTCACGACCGTAACCGTTGACGATGTTGAGCACACCCGGAGGAAGAATGTCGGCAATCAGCTCGGCCAGCACCAGGATGCTGACCGGGGTGGACTCGGCCGGTTTGAGCACCACACAGTTGCCCGCACCAATGGCCGGGGCCAGCTTCCAGGCCGCCATCAGGATCGGGAAGTTCCAGGGAATGATCTGGCCCACCACACCGAGCGGCTCGTGGATGTGGTAGGCCATGGTGTTCTCGTCAATCTCGCTGATGCCACCCTCCTGAGAGCGCAGGCAACCGGCAAAGTAGCGGAAATGGTCGATGGTCAGCGGGATGTCGGCGTTGAGGGTTTCGCGGATCGGTTTGCCGTTGTCCACGGTCTCGACGTAGGCCAGCAGTTCCAAGTTGGCTTCCAGACGGTCGGCAATTTTGAGCAGGATGTTGGAGCGCGTGGCGGCATCGGTCTTGCCCCAGGCGTCTGCCGCAGCATGGGCGGCGTCCAGTGCCAGGTCAATGTCTTCGGCGCCGGAACGGGCCACCTGGGTGTAGGGCTTGCCGGTGATGGGGGTGGCCACGTCAAAGTACTGGCCTTTAACCGGCGGGACAAATTTGCCACCGATGAAGTTGTCATAACGTGCTTTGAAGCTGTGTTTGGCACCGGCCGAGCCGGGAGCGGCATAAATCATCTTGTGTCCTCTTTATGTGTCTTTGTGAATGAAATTGCCTTGCGGCAACTGGGCACTATCAAGTCGCGTGCCAGATCAGGGTTCCCATTTCAAGTGATTGATTTCATTGAAAAATGTTTCTGAATTTGGTCTTGGCAAGAGGTGCCTGAGGGAGCAGGATGTGTACCAAAACGTGACAGGTGTTCCGCAAGGTGACAGGTCGGGTGTCTGCGCTGCTCATGCAATACACTTCCTGCTGCATGAACGCGTGGGCCTGGTCACCATGGCCCTGACGACAACCAGAGAGTGGACTTCAGTCCGCCCAGGAGACAACGTGCGAACACCCCCTGCTGCCGTGGCATTGCGCCAGGCACGTCTGCATTTGCTGGAACATGGTGACTGCCCGCCGGGTGGTCTGGATGAGCGCGTGGCGCGCTCCTGGCGGCGCAGTCTGGCGGCTGGCTTGCTGCCTGCGGGGCGGGTGCCGGAGTCTGAGCACAGCAGCGGTGCCGAACTGCTGCACACCATGGCCTCCAACCACGAGTTACTCGCGCATTCGCGTCCGGTGATGGCGCACCTGTTTGAGCAGGTGCGCCACACCCAAGGCATGGTGATCCTGGCGGACCAGCGCGGCACCTTGGTTCACACACTGGGGCATGCCGACTTTTTGAGCCGAGCAGAGCGTGTGGCTTTGTCTTGTGGGGCCAACTGGCATGAGCAGCAGCGCGGCACCAACGCCATCGGCACCGCCTTGGTGGAGGCCAGCGGGGTGGAAATCCACGGTGCCGAGCACTTTCTGGAACGCAACGAGTTTCTGACCTGCACCGCCGTGCCCATTCTGTCGGCACAGGCGGAGCTGATGGGGGTGCTGGACATCTCAGGTGACCAACGCAGCCGCCACCCACACACACTCGGTTTGGTGGGCATGGCCTCACGCATGATTGAAAACCGCCTGATCATCAGCACCTGCCAGCGCCACATCCGCTTGCATGTCCATACTCAGCTGGAAGGTATTGGCAGCATCGCCGAAGGCATTGTGCTGCTGTCGGAAGATGGTTGGCTGGTCGGAGCCAACCGCGCGGCCATGGCATGGCTGAAACTCAGTCGCGCCGACCTCGGAGCAGTTCAGCTGAACCAGCGGCTGGAGGTTCCGTTGGCCGAATTGTTGTCCCGTCACAAACGCCGCCCCGGGCAGCCCACCCAGGTGCGCCAGCTCGATGGCAGTGGCTTGTATGTCCTGGTGCAACATACGCTGCCGACCTGTGTCACGGTGCTGCCACAACCGGCGTCCAGCGCGCCTCCCCTGAGGGATGCCCTGCACAGCCTGGACACCGGTGACCTGCGCTGGCGCAGTGCCGCCGACAAGGTACGCCGGGTGTTGGACAAACCCATACCGGTGCTGATTCAGGGGGAGTCCGGGGTTGGCAAGGAGCTTTTTGCCAGAGCCTCTCATGACAGTGGACCCCGGAAGAATAAAGCGTTTATTGCTATCAATTGTGCTGCGGTTCCGGAGAACCTGATCGAGGCTGAGTTGTTTGGTTACACCCCAGGTGCCTTCACCGGCGCAAGGCGCGAGGGCAGTGTCGGGCGCCTGCGTGAGGCCCAGGGTGGCACGCTGTTTCTGGACGAGATTGGTGACATGCCGCTGGGCCTGCAGGCGCGTTTGCTGCGGGTGTTGCAGGAGCGCCAGGTGACCCCGCTGGGTGGTGGTCAGCCGGTGGCGGTGGACTTTGCCCTGATTTGTGCCAGCCATCACAAACTGCGTGAAGAAGCCGCTGCCGGGCGTTTTCGCAATGACCTGTATTACCGCATCAATGGGCTGACGGTGCTGTTGCCGCCGCTGCGCGAGCGTACCGATTTGGTGATGTTGACCGAGCGCTTATTGGCTGACCTGAGCCCGGAGCGTCGGGTGTTTGTGGCGCCTGATGTGCTCGCGCGTTTTTGCCAGCACAACTGGCCCGGCAACCTGCGCCAGTACGCCAATGCGTTGCGCACTGCCTGCGCCATGCTGGGCGCACACGAGGACTGCATCAGTTGGGACCACCTGCCCGACGATTTGTTGGAAGATTTGCAGCATCCACTGCCCGCGTCGGACGGGTCGGTAGCTGGCTTTGCGTCACCGGTACCGTTGTTTCAAGCCAGCACCGCCGAGCCTGGCAACATCACCCTGCTGCACAACCTGCAAGAACTGTCCCGCCAAGCCATTCACCAGGCGCTCGACGCCAGTTCAGGCAATGTGTCCCAGGCGGCGCGGCGACTCGGTATCAGCCGCCAGACCTTGTACCGAAAACTCGGAGAGGCAGGGCCGGGTATCCGGGCGTGACTGTGGCGTGGTCTTTTAGACAAAACATAACCCGCCGAAGCGGGTTGTTGGTGAGCCAGGGTTGATGCCTATTTCTTGGCGGCGCTGGCGCCAGCTTGGGCCGCATCAGCTTTTTTGCCGTCGGCTTTTTTGGTGGTGGGCATTGTTGCCTTGAAGGCTTCGCCATTCACCGTCAAACCCTCTTTTGAAAATTTGGCAGCGTTACCTTCCCCCACACCTTGGACACGATCCATGAAATCGGTCCAATCCTTGAAGTTGCCTTTTTTGCGCTCGTCTAGGATTTTGGTGGAAATGCCCGGTCCAATGCCTTTGATGCCGTCGAGCTCGGCAGCGGTGGCTTTGTTGACATCCACAGCGGCAAAGCTGGCCGCTGCATACAACATGGCCCCCAGGGCCAAAATTTTCTTCAGCATGATGAGTCCTCCTGAGTTTGGTTGACGAGACAAGGTGAAGCAGGGTAGGTGCCCGAGGGCACAGCATTCACGCAAGCAGTGTAAAACCGTACCTCAGAAAACGCTGTCGCAAATTTGTGTCAAAAACCGAGACTCTCAGCTCTGACCCGTTTGCACTCGTGACTTCACGTAGCTCGCCACACCGGTTTGCACATCGGCGAACTGGTGGTTACAACCCACAGCTCGCAGAGCCGTCAAATCGGCCTGGGTGTAACACTGGTATTTGCCACGCAGCGCGTCCGGGAAGGGGATGTACTCCAGCAGGCCCTGGCTCACCAGCTCTGGCAGCGACAAGGCGGGCAAGTTGTCCAACTCGCGCAGGCTGTTGACCACCGAGCTGGCCACATCGTTGAACGGTTGTGCACGACCGGTGCCCAGGTTAAAAATGCCCGAGATACCCGGATGGTCAAAAAACCACAGGTTGACCGCCACCACGTCGTCGATGAAGACGAAGTCGCGCATTTGTGCACCGGCCGCATAACCACCGTATTCGTCAAACAGCTTGACCCGACCCTCAGAGCGAAACTGGTTGAACTGGTGAAATGCCACGCTGGCCATACGACCCTTGTGCTGCTCACGCGGGCCATAGACATTGAAGTAGCGGAAACCCACCACTTGCATGGTTTTGCCGGCAAAAGCACGTTCGAACTGCAGCCCACATTCGCGGCGCATGCGCTGGTCAAACAGCAGCTTGGAGTAACCATAAACGTTGAGCGGTGCCTCAAAGGCGGGCTCTTCACGGAAGGTGTCCGAGCCGCCGTAGGTGGCGGCGCTGGAAGCGTAAAGCAGCCGGGCACCACGTTTCTGACAGGCTGAATAGAGCTGCAGCGAGGTGGCAAAGTTGTTTTGCATCATGTACTTGCCATTGCTTTCCATGGTGTCGCTGCAAGCACCTTCGTGAAAAATGGCTTCAACCTGTCCGTAGGCGCCTTCCGCGTAGTTGTCGTAAAACACATCGGCATCCACATAGTCGGCAATCTGCAGGTCGGCGATGTTGCGGAATTTGTCGCCTTGTGTCAGGTCGTCCACCGCGATGATGTCGGTGAGTCCGCGGGCGTTGAGCCCCTTGATGATGTTGCTACCAATAAATCCGGCTGCACCGGTGACGACGATTCGGGTCATACAAACAACTCCTCGTAAGAAACGGTGGCGGTGCCAAACTTGCCCACCACCACACCACCCGCCCGGTTGGCCAAGGGCAATGCGTCACGCAGGCTCATGCCAGCCGCGACCATTGCCGCCATGGTCGCGATCACGGTGTCGCCAGCACCGGTGACATCAAACACCTCAAGCGCTTGCGCGCTGACGCTGATCTGCCCCTGGGCATCGAACAAGGTCATGCCTTCCTCGCTGCGGGTGAGTAACAGGGCTTGCAGGCCAAGTTGTTCACGCAGAGTTTGGGCTTTGCTGGTCAAGTCGGCTTCGTTGTGCCAGTGGCCGATGACCTGCTGCAGCTCCGCCTTGTTGGGGGTGATCACGGTGGCGCCCTGGTAGCGCGAATAGTCGGTGCCCTTGGGGTCGATCAGGATCGGCTTGCCCGCAGTACGAGCGCGTGCAATCATGTCGCTGACATGGGCGAGCCCCCCTTTGCCGTAGTCCGAGAACAGTACCGCATCCTGCTGGGGCAGCAGGCCGATGAAGGCGGCGGTTTGGGAGGCCAGGATCTCGGTTTGAGGGGTGTTTTCGAAGTCCATGCGCAACAGCTGTTGCTGACGGCCAATCACACGCAATTTGACCGTGGTTTTGAGTTCGGTGTCGCGTCCAAAATGTGCCTGGATGCCGGTACCAGCCACCAGAGCTTCGAGCTTGTGGCTGGCTTCGTCGTCACCCACCACGGTCAGCAGGGACGACTGCGCACCCAGCGTGACCAGGTTATAGGCCACGTTTGCAGCTGCGCCAATACGTTCTTCCTCGCGGGTCACACGTACCACCGGAACCGGGGCTTCGGGGCTGATGCGGTCTACCGCACCGTACCAGTAGCGGTCCAGCATCACGTCACCCACCACCAGGACACGGGCCTGGCTCAATTGTTGTTTGGATATTGTGGTCATAGTTCTTCTACCCGTCGGGCGGGGTAACTGTCCCAGGTCTGGCAGCCAGGGCACTGCCAGAAATGCTGGGTGGCTTCAAAACCACAGGCGGCGCAGCGGTAACGCAACAGCGGTTTGATGGCGTGGTCTAGGGCGCGTTGCACCTGTGGGTGGAATTGCTCATGTTCGAATTTTTCGCCAGCAATCCATCGGGTTGCCGCCACCAGCGAGGGTTCTTGCGCCAAGTGGCGCGCATACCAGTCGCGGTCGGTGACGGTGGTGTGACCGGCAGACAGCCGGACAATAGCCTCCAGCACGTCCAGCGAGGCATTCTGTTCATACAGTGTCTGCAGCCGCTGCAGTGCTGGTTCAACATCGCCCAGGCGCAAGGCCATGTCTGCCAGCGGGCCCGCCAGCAAAGGAATCGCTGTGGGTGCATGTGTCATCGCCTCCAGCAAGGTGTGCTGCGCAGCGGCCACATCACCGGCCTTGGCTTGGAGTTGTGCCAGGGCCATACGCGCGCGTGCGGTCTCCGGGGCTTTGGCCACAGCCTCCTGCAGTTTCATGCGTGCTGCGTCTACCCGGCCCTGTGCCAGATCGTCTGCAGCCTGCTCACACAGGTAGTGCGCCAGCCGTTGATGAAAGCTGCCTTGTTTGGCGCTCTCGAGTTTGTGGGCCACCTGGGCTGCCAGTGCCCAGTCGCGGCTGCGTTCGTAGTTGGCCAGCAAGGCCAGCCGGGCCTCGGTCTCAAAGGCTGTGCCTTCGAGTTTGTTGAGCGCGTCTTCGGCACGGTCCAGCAACCCGGCTTTGAGAAAATCCAGGGCCAGGGCGTGTTGCGCCCGATGGCGGTCGGCCTGGCTCAGGTCGCCGCGTGACATCAGGTGTTCATGCACGCGGACCGCACGTTCGTATTCACCACGACGGCGAAACAGGTTGCCCAGCGCAAAGTGCAATTCTGAGGTGTCTGGGTCTTTTTGTACGGCTTCGATGAAGGCGTCAATGGCTTGGTCCTGCTGTTCATTGAGCAGGTAGTTCAGCCCCCGGAAGTAGGCCTTAGGCGCCTGTCGGTTTTCCAGACGAATTTGGCGCAAATCAAAACGCGAAGCCAACCAACCCAGTGCAAAGGCCAGCGGCAGGCCCAACAAAATCCAGCTCAGACTAAATTCCATCGGCGTAGGCAGGTGCGTTGGCAGGCGGTGTGGCTGTCAAGCCGGCGGGTGTGTTGGGCGAAGTCGGCACTTCTGCGATGGGCTGTTTGGACTGGCGTCTTTGCCGCCACCACCAGGGCACCATGCCCAGTACGCCAACGGCTACACCTGCCGCAAACGCGGTCAACACCACCAGAACCTGGGGTGCTTGCCACTGGTTGCCAAAGAAAAAATGCACCGTGGTGTCTTGCTGGTTGTTCAGCGCAAAGGCGAACAGGGTAAAAAAAATGGCTGCTTTCAGCATCCACTTTATCAACCAGATCAGTTTGTTCATTGGCGTGTTCCCAAGGGCTCAAAATTTTAACGCCAACAACTTCGGCCATGATCACCGACGGTCAGGTTTGCGACCGCAGGCATGATGGGGGCTGCTACAGCGTCATGGGCGGGCGGTTTGGGTCAATTCTGCCGTGCGCTGGTCAACTGCCTCACGTAAGGCTTTGCCGGGTTTGAAATGCGGCACCCGCTTTTCGGGAATGGCCACGCTTTCACCGCTGCGCGGGTTGCGGCCCATGCGAGGTGCACGGTAGTTGACGGAGAAACTGCCAAAACCGCGAATCTCGATGCGGTGACCGCGCACCAGTGCGTCGTTCATTGCATCCAGAATGGCTTTGACGGCAAACTCGGCATCACGCTGGGTGAGTTGGCTGAAACGCGCGGCAAGCTCTTCAACGAGGTCGGAACGGGTCATGGTATGGGGCCTGAAACGAAGAAAAAAACGACCGGTGCACGGATGCAACCGGTCGTCAGTTCAGAGGAGCAACAACTTGATCAGTTGTTGTCCAGCTTGGCGCGCAACAAAGCGCCCAGGCTGGTGGTGCCAGCGTTTTCGCGTGCCGATTGCTGGCTCAAGGTAGCCATGGCTTCGTTCTGGTCGGCGGCATCCTTTGCCTTGATCGACAGCTGGATGTTGCGGGTCTTGCGATCCACATTGACCACCACAGCGGTGACTTCGTCGCCTTCCTTGAGCACGTTGCGTGCGTCTTCGACGCGGTCACGGCTGATTTCGGAGGCGCGCAGGTAACCAAGGATGTCTTCGCCGAGGTCGATTTCAGCGCCCTTGGCATCCACGGTCTTGACCTTACCGGTAACCACAGAACCCTTGTCGTTGATCGACGAGAAGGTGGTGAACGGGTCGGAATCGAGTTGTTTGATACCCAGGGAGATGCGTTCGCGGTCCACGTCCACGGCCAACACCAGGGCTTCGACTTCTTGGCCCTTCTTGTACTCGCGCACAGCGGCTTCGCCGGTTTCGTTCCAGGACAGGTCGGACAAATGCACCAGACCGTCGATACCAGCAGCCAGACCGACGAACACGCCGAAGTCGGTGATGGATTTGATCGGGCCCTTGACGCGGTCGCCGCGTTTGGTGTTTTGAGCGAATTCTTGCCATGGGTTGGCCTTGCATTGTTTCATGCCCAGGCTGATACGGCGCTTGTCTTCGTCGATTTCCAGAACCATGACTTCGACTTCGTCACCCAGAGCAACGATCTTGCTTGGGGCCACGTTCTTGTTGGTCCAGTCCATTTCGGACACGTGTACCAAACCTTCAATGCCGGGTTCGAGTTCCACAAACGCGCCGTAATCGGCGATGTTGGTGATCTTGCCGAACATGCGGGTACCTTGGGGGTAACGGCGGTTCACGCCCATCCAAGGATCGTCGCCCATTTGCTTCAGACCCAGAGACACGCGGTTTTTCTCGGTGTCGAACTTCAGGATCTTGGCAGTGATTTCCTGGCCAGCGGTCACCACTTCAGACGGGTGACGGACACGGCGCCAGGCCATGTCGGTGATGTGCAACAGACCGTCGATACCACCCAAGTCCACAAACGCACCGTATTCGGTGATGTTCTTGACCACACCGTGAACAATCGCGCCTTCTTTCAGCGTGTTCATCAGCTTGGAGCGTTCTTCGCCCATGGAGGCTTCCACCACGGCACGGCGGCTCAGCACCACGTTGTTGCGCTTGCGGTCGAGCTTGATGACCTTGAATTCCAGGGTCTTGTTTTCGTACGGAGACAGGTCTTTGGTCGGACGGGTGTCCACCAGAGAGCCGGGCAAGAAAGCGCGGATGCCGTTGACCAACACGGTCAGACCACCCTTGACCTTGCCGCTGGTGGTGCCAGTGACAAATTCGCCAGTTTCCAGGGCTTTTTCCAGGCTCATCCAGGAAGCCAAACGCTTGGCGGTGTCACGCGATAGGATGGTGTCGCCGTAGCCGTTTTCGATGGAGCCGATCGCCACGGAGACAAAGTCACCGACTTGCACTTCGGTTTCGCCCTGGTCGTTCTTGAATTCTTCCAACGGCACATAGGCTTCAGATTTCAGGCCAGCGTTGACAACCACAAAGCTGTGTTCAATACGAACCACTTCAGCGGTGATCACTTCGCCTGGACGCATTTCTGTGCGTGTCAAGGACTCTTCAAACAGGGCGGCAAAAGATTCAGACATTTTTTGTGTGGCATTAACGCCACGGGGTTAAGTTTTGTGAACCTCACCTGCGGTGCGCAGTGCAGCGCGAGAAGGCAGATAAGGGCCGGGTGCAAGGGGATCAGCCCCTGCGAGTACAGCCCTTGAGAAGGTTCAAAAGGGCTGTTTGCCTTGCCACCAGCCCAATACCAGATCCACCGATTTTTCAACCGATAAATCCGAGTTGTCCAGCAACACGGCGTCTTGTGCGGGTTTTAAAGGTGAGGCGCTGCGGGTTTGGTCCCGCTCGTCCCTGGCTTCCAAATCAGCGCGAAGACCGTCGAGTGTAGTTGAAATCCCTTTTGAAATCAACTGTTTGAAACGCCGTTGTGCACGTTCTGCTGCACTGGCGGTCAGAAACACCTTGAGTGGGGCCTGCGGAAAGATCACCGAACCCATGTCGCGTCCGTCCGCCACCAGCCCGGGTAGACGGTGAAAGCTGTGTTGCAGGTCAACCAAGGCGGCGCGAACCTGGGGCAGGGCCGACACCTTGGAGGCGTTCATGCCATTGGTTTCCGAGCGGATCGCCTCGGTCACGTCGACCCCATCCAGCAGGATCTGCCCGGCGGTGAAAGTGATCGACAGGTCTTGCACCAGGCGGGCAATGGCGACCTCGCCGCTTGCGTCAATCGGCAGGCCAGCGTTGGTAGCAGCGAGCGCGGTGATGCGGTACATCGCACCCGAGTCCAGAAAGTGGTAACCGAGCCGTTTGGCCAGTGCTGCCGCGAGCGTGCCTTTGCCAGAAGCCGTGGGACCATCGACACAGATCACCGGGATGTGCTGGCGGCTGGTCTGGACCAGCGAGAACAGCGCCTCAAAATAATCCGGAAAGGTTTTGGCGACACATTTCGGGTCTTCGATGCGCACCGGCAAGCCCGCCGGGTTGAAGGCCGTGAGAGAAAAACACATGGCCACCCGATGGTCGTCGTAGGTGTGGATGCTGGCGGGCTTCCAGTCTGTCGGATTCGGCAGCGGCAACACACGGATGAAGTCTGCCCCTTCTTCCACCGTGGCGCCGAGCTTGCGCAATTCACAGGCCATGGCGGCGATGCGGTCGGTTTCCTTGACGCGCCAGCTGGCAATGTTGCGCAGCGTGCTGGGGCCGTCGGCGTAGAGCGCCATCACCGCCAGCGTCATGGCGGCGTCGGGGATGTGGTTGCAGTCCAGGTCAATCGCCTTGAGCGGCCAGGCACCGCGTGTGACCTCCAACCAGTTCGGGCCACTCGTGATCTGCGCGCCCATCAACTGTGCTGCTTCGACAAAACGGATGTCGCCCTGAATGGAGGCAGCGCCGACACCCAAAATTTTGATGCACTTTTGGCCTATAGCCCTTTTTGCAATTGCACCTAAAGCTATGAAATAGCTAGCAGATGAGGCGTCGGCCTCGACATGAATCTCTCCGGGTGACACGATCCGGCTGCCGGCCGGGATGGTGAACCGCTGCCAGCCATCACGCTGCACGACCACGCCAAAACGCGCCAGCAGGTTCAGCGTGATCTCGATGTAGGGGCGCGAAATCAGCTCACCCACCACCTCGATGGTGATGTTTTTCTGCGCCACCAGCGGCAAAGCCATCAGTAGCGCAGTCAGGAACTGGCTCGACACATCCCCGCGCACCCGGATCGGCTGTGACACGTCCAGTTTGGGCTGACCGATGCGCAGCGGCGGGTAACCTGGGTTCTCCAGGTAATCGATCTGGCAACCCAGTTGACGCAGTGCGTCCACCAAATCACCAATCGGACGCTCATGCATACGTGCCACGCCGCGCAATTCATAACTGCCACCCATCACCGCCAGCGCAGCGGTGAGTGGCCGGATGGCGGTGCCGGCATTGCCCATGAACAGCTGGGCTTGTGCTGCTTTGGGCTTTCCGCCCATACCCTCTATGGTGACAGTGCTATGGTTTTGTTCAACTCCGCAACCCAGTTGGCGCAGCGCTTCGAGCATGACGCGGGTGTCGTCGGAGTCCAGCAGGTCGTGCACCACGGTGCTGCCCTGACTCAGGGCGGCCAGCAGCAGCACCCGATTCGAGATGCTTTTGGAGCCGGGCAGGGTGATGGTGCCACCGGAGGTTTCTAGGGGGGGAAGATCAAGGAAAGCGGTGGTGAACATGCGCAGCGGGACTCACGGTAACTGGTTCATGCGCCAGGCGGCGCGGGCGGTGCTGGCCTGGGTGATCAGGGCTTCCAGCGTCTGCTGGTCACTCGCCAACATGGCGGCTTCAAACAGGGCCAGCTGATCGCGGAAATGCTTGCATTGGGTCAGCAACTCGGCCCGGTTGGCCTGCAAAATGTCGCGCCAGACCTTGGGGTCGCTGGCGGCAATGCGGGTGAAATCGCGGAAACCCGGCCCGGCCAAGCCCATGTAGCTTGCTCCTTTGGTTTGTCCGATCACCGAGTTCATCAGGGTGAAGGCCAACATGTGGGGCAGGTGGCTCACCGCCGCAAAAGCAGCGTCATGGGACGCGGGCGACATCTGCACCACTTTGCAGCCTAGCGCGCTCCAGACCTCGGTCGCGCGTTGGGTGTGGGTGGCCAGCGTGAGATCGGTGGGCGTCAGGATCACCTGTTTGCCCACATACAGCTCGGCATCGGCGTTGTCGACACCAGCGAGCTCCTTGCCCGCAATTGGGTGCGCAGGCACAAAGGAGCCGACCTGGTCACGCAGGCCACGCGCCGCCGCCTCGACCACGTCACCCTTGGTGGAGCCCACATCCATGATCAACATGCCGGGCGTGACCATGTGTTTGATGGCCTTGAAGGTGGCCTCGGAGGCCGCCACCGGCACCGCCATCAGCACAATGTCTGCGCCGGACACCGCCAGCAAGGCCGATGGGGCTGCCAGGTCGATGACCCCCATCTGGCAGGCGCGCTCGGTGGTGGAGGGTGACTTGCTGTAACCCACAACACGTTTGACCAGGCCCGCCTGTTTGAGTGCCAGTGCAAAGGAGCCACCCATCAGACCGCAGCCGATCAAACCCAGTTGTTCAAACATCAGACCTCCCGGCGGGTTGACTGCTGCCCAGGCCAAGCGGCCCAAACGGTTGAGGTGGAGTGGGCCACAGGCTCATTCCGCCACCGGGTAGGTACCCAGCACCTTGTAGAAGGCACACAGGCTACGCAACTCTTCGAGCGCGGCGGCCACATGTGGCTCGGACGGGTGGCCGGCCAGGTCGATGTAGAAGTAGTACTCCCACTGGCCAGAGCGCGCGGGGCGCGACTCAAAACGCGTCATCGACACCCCATGCCGTTTGAGCGGCACCAGCAGGTCGTGCACCGCGCCGGGCTTGTTGTTCACCGACACAATCAGGCTGACACAGTCTTTGCCGGTGGCTTGCGGCGCCGCCAGCGTGGTGGGCAGGCAGATCACCGCAAAGCGGGTGCGGTTGAAAGCGTCGTCCTGGATCGCGTAGGACACCACATGCAGGCCAAACTCGCTGCCCGCGCGTTCGCTGGCAATTGCCGCCCAGGCCGGGTTGGTGGAGGCCAGGCGGGCGCCTTCGGCATTGCTCGGCGCGGCGCGGCGGTCGGCGTGCGGCAGGTGGGTGCTGAGCCAGTCCTGGCATTGCGACAAGGCCTGCGGGTGGGCGTAGACCGCCTCGATGTTGGACAGGCTGGGCTCCAGGCGAAGCAGGTTGTGGCGTACCAGAAAGCTGGTTTCACCAATGATGTGCAGGGGTGAGCTGAGCAGCAGGTCGAGGGTGCGCGAGACCACCCCCTCTGACGAGTTCTCGATCGGCACCACACCAAACTCGGCGCTGCCCGCCGCCGTGGCGCGGAACACCTCGTCGAAGCTGACACACATCACACGTGCCATGCTGCCGCCAAAAAACTGGATCGCTGCTTGTTCGCTGAAGGTGCCCGCCGGGCCGAGGTACGCCACCCGTTGTGGTGCCTCAAGCGAGCGGCAGGCCGACATGATTTCGCGCCAGATGATGGCCACGCTGTGGTCTTTGAGGGGGCCTTGGTTGACGGCCTGCAGATTGCTGATCACCTGGTTTTCGCGGTCTGGCCGGAACACGGTTGAGCCGTCCAGGCGTTTGATCTCACCCACTTCGTGGGCCAGTGCGGCGCGTTTGTTGAGCAGGGCGATCAGCTCCAGATCCACCGCGTCGATCTGGTTGCGCAATTCAGGAAGGGTTTTGGCCATCGTGTCGGTTCAGGTGATAGGGCTGGGTGTGTGACCTGCGGTGGGTAGGTGTTACGCTGGGCAGGTGTGGCCGTCGGTTGTTCTCAACCGTGCTGTGCTTCAAAGTCGCCTAAATAGGCCACCAGCGCCTGCACCCCTTCGAGCGGCAGCGCGTTGTAGATGCTGGCGCGCATGCCACCCACCGACTTGTGGCCCTTGAGCTGCAGCAGACCACGTTCCTTGGCGCCAGCCAGGAAGGCTTCATTGAGACTTTCGTCACGCAGGTAAAACGGCACATTCATGCGGGAGCGGCAGCTTGGGTCGACCCGGTTGGTGTACAGGCTGGAGCTGTCGATGGCCTGGTACAGCAGCTCAGCCTTGGCGACGTTGCGTGCTTCCATTGCGGCGATGCCACCCTGGCGCTTGAGCCACTTGAACACCAGCCCGGCGATGTAGATCGCATAGGTGGGCGGGGTGTTGAACATGGAGTTGTTTTCTGCCACGGTTTTGTAGCAGAAAGCGCTTGGGCAGATGGGCAGGGCGCGGTCCAGCAAATCCTCCCGCACCACCACCAGGGTCAAGCCAGCGGGCCCGAGGTTCTTTTGTGCACCACCAAAAGCTAGACCAACCCGCGACCAGTCGACCGGACGTGAGGCGACGTGCGATGAGAAGTCGACCACCAAGGGGGCATCACAGCCCAGAGCTTTGAGGTCAGGTAGCGACTGGTACTCCACGCCGTTGATGGTTTCATTGCTGCAGATATGCACGTAGGCGGGCTGCTTGCTGAGTTGCCAGCTGATCGGGTCGACCAGCGTGGTGAAGCCGCTGGCTTGGGTGTTGGCAGCCTCCCGCACGGTGCAATAACGCGCGGCTTCTTGTGCTGATTTCTGGCTCCAGCTGCCGCTGACCACAAAGTCCACCGCATCACCACGCGACAGGTTCAGCGGCACGATGGCGTTCTCGGCCAGGCCGCCACCTTGCATGAACAGCAGTTTGAAGTTGTTCGGCACCTTCAGCAGCTCACGCAAGTCAGCCTCGGCCTCTTGGGCGATCTGGCCAAACTCCTTACCGCGGTGGCTCATCTCCATCACACCCATGCCGCTGCCGTGCCAGTCCAGCATCTCGGCCGCGGCCTCTGCCAAGACTTCTTCGGGCATGGCGGCCGGGCCGGCAGAAAAGTTATAAGGTCTGTTCATGCGTGACATCTATAAGAAATCAGGCTCTAGCCCTTATATATAAGGGGCAAGAAGCTATGTTTTTAGAAGTGCTCAGGCGTCAGGTGCAGTGGGCTCGTCGGCAGCATCGTCAGCGCTGTCGTCCGCTGTTTTGGCAATCGCATCGTTTTCCACAATACGCTGCAGACCACTGAGCTGTGAGCCTTCGTCCAGACCAATCAGGGTCACGCCTTGGGTGGCACGGCCGAGTTCACGAATTTCACTGACGCGGGTGCGTACCAAGACACCCTTGTCGGTGATCAGCATGATTTCGTCATCGGCGTGCACCAGGGTGGCGGCAACCACCTTGCCATTGCGTTCACTTTGCTGGATCGCGATCATGCCCTTGGTGCCTCGGCCATGGCGGGTGTATTCGACGATGCTGGTGCGTTTGCCGTAGCCGTGCTGGGTAGCGGTGAGCACACTTTGGGACTCGTCTTCGGCCACCAGCATGGCGATCACACTCTGGCCCTCGTCAAGCATCATGCCGCGTACGCCGCGCGCCTGGCGACCCATCGGGCGCACATCGTTCTCGTCAAAACGTACCGCCTTGCCACCATCCGAGAACAACATCACATCGTGCTTGCCGTCGGTCAACGCGGCGCCAATCAGGAAGTCGCCATCGTCCAGGTCCACCGCAATGATGCCGGCCTTGCGTGGGTTGGAGAATTCGTCGAGTGCGGTCTTCTTGACGGTGCCCATGCGGGTCGCCATGAACACATACTGGTCTTCGGGGAAGGTGCGTTTTTCGCCGGTGAGTGCCAGCACCACGGTGATTTTTTCGCCCTCTTGCAGCGGGAACATGTTGACGATCGGGCGGCCGCGCGAGCCGCGTGAACCTTGTGGCACCTCCCAGACCTTGAGCCAGTACATGCGGCCGCGGTTGGAGAAACACAGCAGGTAATCGTGGGTGTTGGCGATGAAGAGCTGGTCGACCCAGTCGTCTTCTTTGGTGGCGGTGGCCTGTTTGCCACGGCCGCCACGTTTTTGTGAGCGGTACTCGCTGAGCGGCTGGCTCTTGATGTAGCCGCTGTGGCTCAGCGTCACCACCATGTCGGTCGGGGTGATCAGGTCTTCGGTGCTCAGGTCAAACGAGCTGTGCTCCACCAGCGAGCGGCGTGCACCGATTTTGGTCAGGCCAAACTCGGTTTTGATTGCGGTGAGTTCGTCACCGATGATGATGGAGACCCGCTCGGGGCGTGCCAGGATGTCCAGCAGGTCGTCAATGACCGCCATGACTTCCTTGTATTCGCCCACGATCTTGTCCTGCTCCAGCCCGGTCAGGCGCTGCAGGCGCATCTGCAAAATTTCTTGGGCCTGGGTTTCAGACAGCCGGTACAGGCCATCTTTGCCCATGCCAAATTGCATCTCCAAGCCATCGGGGCGGTAGTCGTCGGCATTGACCACACCACCGTCGGCGCGGGTGCGGGTGAGCATCTCGCGCACCAGCTTGCTGTCCCACGCACGGGTCATCAACTCGGCCTTGGCCACCGGTGGGGTGGGCGACTCGCGGATGATGCGAATGAAGTCGTCGATGTTGGCCAGCGCCACGGCCAGGCCTTCGAGCACGTGGCCACGTTCGCGTGCCTTGCGTAGTTCGAACACGGTACGCCGTGTTACCACCTCGCGGCGGTGGTTTAGAAAGACCTCGATCAGATCCTTCAGGTTGCACAGCTTGGGCTGGCCGTTGACCAGCGCCACCATGTTCATGCCGAAGGTGTCTTGTAGCTGGGTTTGTTTGTAGAGGTTGTTGAGCACCACTTCGGGCACTTCACCGCGTTTGAGTTCGATCACCAGGCGCATGCCGGATTTGTCGGACTCGTCCTGGATGTGGCTGATGCCTTCGATCTTCTTCTCGTGCACCAGTTCGGCCATGCGTTCTTGCAAGGTCTTCTTGTTGACCTGGTAGGGCAGCTCGTCAACGATGATGGACTGGCGCTGGCCCTTGTCGATGTCCTCGAAGTGGCATTTGGCCCGCATCACGATGCGGCCCCGGCCGGTACGGTAGCCATCTTTGACACCGTTGATGCCGTAGATGATGCCGGCAGTGGGGAAGTCGGGCGCCGGGATGATCTCCATCAGCTCGTCAATGGACGCGTCCGGGTTTTTCAGTAGGTGCAGGCAGCCGTCGACGACTTCGTTGAGGTTGTGCGGCGGGATGTTGGTGGCCATACCCACGGCAATGCCGCCCGAGCCATTGACCAGCAGGTTGGGCAGGCGTGTGGGCAGCACCAACGGTTCTTTTTCAGAGCCGTCGTAGTTAGGGCCAAAGTCCACGGTTTCTTTGTCAAGGTCAGCCAGCAACTCATGCGCAATCTTGGCCAAGCGGATTTCGGTGTAACGCATGGCGGCGGCGCTGTCACCGTCAACCGAGCCGAAGTTGCCCTGGCCATCGACCAGCATGTGGCGCATGGAGAAGTCCTGCGCCATACGCACAATCGTGTCGTACACCGATTGGTCGCCATGCGGGTGGTACTTACCGATCACATCCCCCACGATACGTGCGGATTTTTTGTAGGCCTTGTTCCAGTCGTTGTTGAGCTCGTGCATCGCAAACAACACACGCCGGTGCACCGGTTTGAGGCCGTCGCGCGCATCCGGCAAAGCCCGCCCGATGATCACGCTCATGGCGTAGTCCAGATAGCTGCGACGCATTTCGTCCGCAAGACTGGTGGGCAAGGTTTCTTTGGCGAATTGGGTCATGGGGAGTTGATGCGAGGCAAATTCAGTGGAGTTCTGCGATTTTATGCGTTCAGGCTGTGGCTAGCCCGCAACGGAACCGTCAATTAACGCACACTTGTCGCGGCAGCGGTCCGCTTGGCTGAAACAGCACCGGTATGTGGAAACGCTATGTGGCACAATAGATTAACCGTTCCAAGTGATAGGCATCTTGGGCGTCTGTTTTACTTACGCCGCACCGATGCGGTCTTTTTCATCTAGGAGAATCATGAAAAAATTGAACAAATTTGCAATGTTGATCACTGCAGTGGCATTCGCTTCTGCTGCTGGTGCACAAACCGTTGACAACTGGCGCGCTGCCGATGGCACGGTTATCAAGAATGGTTCCAATGAACTGTGCTGGCGCGATGCCTTCTGGACACCCGCTACCGCAGCCGTTGGTTGCGACGGCGCTATCGTGGCAGCAGCTCCTGCTGCACCGGCTCCCGCTGCTGCTCCTGCACCGGCTGCCAAGGCTGCTCCCGCACCGGCTCCAGTCGTTGCTGCTGCCAAGGTGACCTACGCTGCTGATGCTTTCTTTGACTTTGACAAAGCTGTGCTCAAGCCTGAAGGCAAAGCCAAGCTCGACGACCTGGTCGGCAAAGTCAAGGGCATCAACCTCGAAGTCATCATTGCTGTGGGTCACACCGACGCAGTGGGTTCCGATGCTTACAACCAAAAGCTGTCGGTCAAACGTTCTGAAGCTGTGAAGGCCTATTTGGTGTCCAAGGGCATCGAAAAGAACCGCGTTTACACCGAAGGCAAGGGTGAAAAACAACCTGTTGCTGACAACAAGACCAAAGATGGCCGTTCCAAGAACCGCCGTGTGGAAATTGAAGTGGTTGGTACTCGCGCCAACTAATTTATCGGGGTTTTTCCCTGACATAAAAGAACCCGCTTCGGCGGGTTTTTTTATGGGTGATCGACGGCTGTTTTTGTGCGCTATCGTTTGGGTGTAGATGTGTTTGTCGGGTTGCCGTAAGTTTGCTGGTGTTGAAAAGATAAGGGTATACCCTAAAATACCACCTGCTCCAAACAGGTGCCTCGGAGAGGTTGATCAGTGTGCTGCGTTTGTCCAGCCTGGTTGTCACGGCTTGAGGGGGCTCATTTTTTAACATGTGCTGCTCCGGTGCGTGCGTTGTTTTTTCGAAGGTAAACCGACGATGCAAATCGAAGTGGAACAAGCCCGGCGCCTGAGTGTGTCTCTGGAAACCCTGGGTGAGCGTATTGCACGCCTGGCCATCGGGCTTGGCATCAAGCTCAATGACCAACAAGCGGTACAACAAGTCATAGACCAAGCCCCGCCACGTGGCAGGGGGACATCCGGCCGGGCGGCGCAAGCCATGTCAGGGGGGCGCCGCGTGGTTCTTTTGCGCGAAGAATTACGCGGCTTGTTGGTGTTACGCTATCAACTGGAAACGGTCAGTCTGAACCAGCATGGTCTGGAATTGACCCGTGAGATCGTGTCCCTGGCGGAATATCGGCTGGAACAGCGGGGGTTCAGGCCTGGGGCCAATGGGCCGGATGCTGATGGTCTTTTCAACGAACACTAGGCAAGTATGAATTTCCCATCCGACGCTGAGTTGATCGAAAACCATGTCTTCGATGAAATCATGGTCGGACAAAGTGCACGTCTGTTGCGTGCGCTGAAGCTCGAAGACATCCGGGCTTTTGCCGCTGTCTCTGGCGACACCAATCCAGCCCATCTGGACCCCGAATATGCCAACGACACCTTGTTCCATGGCGTGATTGCCCATGGCATGTGGAGTGGGGCCTTGATCTCGGCGCTGTTGGGAACGCAGTTCCCTGGCCCGGGGACGATCTACCAGGACCAAGCGCTGCATTTTGTCAAACCGGTGCGCGTCGGCGACACCCTGACGGTGACGGTGACGGTGATTTCCAAAAACCCGGAAAACCACAGCATCGAGCTGGATTGCCAGGTGGTGAACCAAAAGGGAATCTGTGTGCTCAGTGGCACGGCCCGGGTGCTGGCGCCCACGGTCAAGGTCCGTCTGCCACGTGTGGCTGCGCCACAGATTCAGTTGTATGACCCCCAGGTGCGTTTCAAACAATTGCTCGCCCTGGGCAACAAGCTGTCCGCTATCCGATGTGCCGTGGTGCATCCGTGCGACGATGGTTCCCTCAGTGGGGCCATGGACGCTGCACGTTACGGCCTGATTCTGCCGGTGCTGATTGGCCCAGAGGTGCGCATTCGCCATGTGGCGGCCGAGGCGGGGATTGACCTGACCGGTGCCGAGATCATCAACCAGCCCCACAGCCACGCCGCCGCCGAAGCTGCCGCTGAACTGGCCGCCAATGGACAGGTCGAGATGCTCATGAAGGGCAGCCTGCATACCGATGAACTGATCCACGCGGTGTTGTCCCAAGCCGTGTTGCGCACCGAGCGGCGCATGTCCCATGTGTTTCGCTTCGATGTGCCGCTTTACCACAAGCCCTTGCTGATCACTGATGCGGCACTCAACATCCGCCCCAGCTTGCAGGAAAAGATCGATATTGTCCAGAACGCCATCGACTTCGCCCGCATTTTGGGTGTGACCACACCCAAGGTGGCGATTCTGTCGGCGGTTGAAACGGTCAACCCCACGATCCCGTCAACCATCGACGCGGCAGCTTTGTGCAAGATGGCTGATCGCGGGCAAATCACCGGTGGTGTGCTGGATGGCCCGCTGGCCTTTGACAATGCCATTTCGATGCATGCCGCGCAGATCAAACACATCACCTCTGCGGTGGCGGGGCACGCTGACATTCTGGCTGTGCCCGATCTGGAGAGCGGCAACATGCTGGCCAAACAACTGGAATACCTGGCAGGTGCCAGTGGTTCGGGCTTGGTGCTGGGCGCACGTATTCCGATTGCGCTGACCAGCCGCGCCGAGGGGCCCTCCAACCGGGTGGCGTCCGCTTTGCTGGGGTTGTTGGTAGCCCACAATGCAAGGCGCAGCCAGCCCCGCGCTGCCTGGTAGGTGGTGAAATGGCGATTCTCTCGGTCAACGCGGGATCGTCTTCACTCAAGTTTGCCCTCTATCCCCTGATTGGCGCCGAGGTTCAAACACAGATCCTGTCAGGCCTGATTGAAGGTTTGGAGCCAGGTGGTGCACCGCATATGCGTTGGCACTATCAGGGGCATCAACACAGCTGTGTCCTGGTGCAGGACGATCAGCCGATGTTTGCCCAGGCCTTGTGCAGCCTGCGTGAGCTGTTGGCACAGTTGCCAGATGCCCCGACCCTGCAGGCGGTGAGCCACCGGGTGGTGCACGGGGCGGACAAGTACCGCGCCAGCCTGTTGGTCAACGACGAGGTGCTGGCGCAACTGGCTGCGTTCAACTCGCTCGCGCCTTTGCACCAGCCGCACAACCTGGAGGGCATTCGTGCTTTCCGTGCGGCGTTTGTTGGCTTGCCCCAGATCGCTTGTTTTGACACCGCATTCCATGCCAGTCTGCCCGAGGTGGAATACCGCTTTGCCCTGCCACAAGAGCTCTACGCGCAGGGCCTGCGTCGCTACGGCTTTCATGGTCTGTCGTACCAGTATGTGATGGGGACCTTGTTGGCACACTCAACGCGGGCCAAGGGGCGCACTTTGATGGCGCACCTGGGCAATGGCGCCAGTCTGTGCGCGGCGCGTGACGGCAAGAGTTGCGCCACCACGATGGGCTTCTCGGCGCTCGACGGACTGATCATGGGAACCCGTCCCGGTGCACTTGACCCGGGGGTGTTGCTCTACTTGTTGGAGCAAGGCTGGGACCATGCGCGGTTGCAGAAGCTGCTCTACAAACAAAGTGGTTTGCTGGGTTTGTCGGGCCTGTCTGCGGACATGCGACGCCTGCGTGAGGCGTCGTCACCGCAGGCCAAACTGGCCATCGAGGCCTTCACCTACCGCGTAGTACGTGAAACAGGTGCGCTCGTGGCCTGTTTGCAGGGCCTGGATGTGCTGGCCTTCAGCGGAGGCATCGGTGAGCATGATGTGACATTGCGTGCGCAGGTCGGGCAACAGCTGGCCTGGCTGGGTGTGGTGATTGACCCAGAGCGCAATGCGCGGGCCACCGGCAGTGAGGTGGTAGCGATTCACGCGCCCTCGAGCCTGGTCGAGGTGTGGGTGGTGCCCACCGATGAAGCTGTGGTGGCTGCCCGCGAGGCCGCCACCTTGTTGTTCGCCTGATCGACTCCGGTTCTGGCTGTTGTCCAGGCTTTGAGATACTCGCAGCATGCAACTGCAAGACATTCTTTATTCCCAGGGTTTTGGCACACGCCGCGTCTGTGCCGGTCTGATCCAGCAGGGTCTGGTTCAGGTTTATCAAGAAAATGAGCCTCCAGCCCTTGTCACCATTGCGCAAGCAGCTATGGAGTTTGAAGCTGAAAATCTGCGCTTCAGGGTGCGTGGGGTGGATTGGCCGTATGCGGAGAAGGCCTACATCCTGCTGCACAAGCCCGCAGCCACTGAGTGTTCCCAAAAACCATCGACCTACCCGAGTATTTACACCTTGCTGCCCGCACCCTTGCGCCAGCGGCCGCAAAAAGGCGCGGTGCAAGGGGTGCAGGCGGTGGGCAGGTTGGATCAGGACACCACCGGCATGTTGCTGCTCACCGATGACGGTCAGTTCATTCACCGCATGAGTTCACCGCGCCACCATGTGCCCAAGGTGTACGAGGTCACGGTCAAACACTCGCTTGATGAGCGCCAGGTGAGCCAGCTGCTGGCTGGTGTGGTGCTGGACGATGACCCCAAGGCGGTGCGTGCTGCCGCCTGTGAGGCCGTGTCCAGCCACCATCTGCGCCTGACGCTGACCGAGGGCAAGTACCACCAAGTCAAACGTATGTTGGCGGCGGTGAGCAACCGGGTCGAGGGCCTGCACCGCTCACAGATCGGTGGTCTGCGTCTGCCCGATGATCTGCTGCCCGGCCAATGGCGCTGGCTCAACGCCGCCGATCTGGCGCTTGTCAACCAGACCACTCCTCGCTGAGCGGGCGCTGGTGCGTATGCTGGGCTCGGGTATGCTCACACCATGAATTTGCTGTTTGACTCGTTCTGGCGGGCGTTGCTGGATTGTTTTCGTCCACGCGTGATGTTGTTGTCAGCGGCGCCCCTGGTGTTGATGGCTGTGTTGTCGGTGACCCTGGGCAGTCTGTACTGGGACACCAGCCTGCTCTGGGTGCGAGCCACGCTGGAGGCGTCGAGCATTGTTGGGGTGGTGTCGGGCTGGATGCAGGCGCTGGGCCTGGGTGGTATCACCTCGGTGCTGGCGCCGTTGATTGTGATTGTGAGCATCATGCCAGTGGTGGTGCTGTTGTCGCTGCTGTCGGTCGCACTCTTGATGACACCGGCGCTGACCCATTTTGTGGCCAACAAACGCTTTCCGCAGTTGGCGCGCAAAGAAGGCGGTTATTTCATCCTGGGCTTGGGCTGGGCCCTGTTGTCGACCTTGCTCGCCTTGGTGGCTTTGGTGGTGTCGATTCCCCTGTGGTTCATTCCGCCGCTGATTCTGGTGTTGCCACCGCTGATCTGGGGTTGGCTCACCTACCGGGTGATGGCGTTTGACGCCCTGGCCAGCCATGCCAGCGGTGAAGAGCGGCGTGAGCTGTTTCGCAGGCACAGGCTGAGTTTGCTGGGTATTGGCGTGTTTTGTGGTTACCTGGGGGCCGCGCCAAGTGTGATCTGGGCCTCGGGGGTGTTGTTTGCGGCCGCATTTGTGGTGTTGGTACCGATTGGCATCTGGCTCTACACCTGGGTTTTTGCGCTGTCGTCCTTGTGGTTCGCGCATTACTGTTTACAAGCCTTGCACAACCTGCGCCAGCAGCGCGAACTGGACCTGTCGTCAGTGGATGAGCACCTGGTTGAAGCGACTTTGGCCGAGCCCGAGGCGTTACCATTGACCCATGACGCCAACACCAAGCCCCCAAGCGCTGCCTGAACATCGCCCCGGTTTTCGCCTGATTGTGATCGGGGATGAAATCCTGTCTGGCAAACGAGCCGACAAACATCTGCCCAAAGTGATTGAGCTGCTCAAGGCGCGTGGCCTGCAGCTGGACTATGCCGAGTATGTGGGGGATGACCCGGAGCGCATCACAGCGGTGTTACGGCGTGCGTTTGAATCTGGTGATGTGGTGTTTTCTACCGGCGGCATCGGTGCCACGCCCGACGACCACACCCGCCAATGCGCTGCGGCTGCGCTGGACCTGCCCCTGGCCTTGCATCCCCAGGCCAAGGACCTGATTGAGCAACGTATGCAGAATCAGGCGCGAGAGCAAGGCAAGGTCTACGACGCCCAAGCCCCGGACAACGTGCATCGGCTCAACATGGGGGTGTTTCCGCAAGGCGCCAGCATCATTCCCAACCCCTACAACCAGATCCCTGGCTTCAGCGTCGGGCGGGTGCATTTTGTGCCTGGTTTTCCGGTGATGGCTTGGCCCATGATCGAGTGGGTGCTGGACAGCTGTTACACCCAGTGGTTTCAGAATCAGGCTTGGCTGGAGCGCTCGGTGATTGTTTTTGGTGCCATGGAGGCGACTTTGACGCCGCTGATGCAGCAACTGGAGCAGACCTATCCTGGCATTAAGGTGTTCAGCTTGCCCAGTGTGGATCATCCGGACTGGGGGCGCCATATTGAGTTGGGCGTCAAAGGTGCCCCCGGCTTGGTCAACCCGGCCTACGCCGCCTTGTTGGCGGGCCTGCAAGTTTTTCAGGTCAAACTTGGCCCCGAATTGGTGCAGGCATAAGCATTTCGTTTTAGTGCATTCATTTGCACTAGTTTGGTGCAAGTTATTGTTTCCTCCTCGTCTTGATCGGAAATGATGCGTGCCTCAGTGGCGGCTTGAGCCCGTTTGATGCCGCAAAGTCAGTGCAAAATGGCGGGCGTGCGGACTTGTTTTACACGCCCTGACACTGGCACAAAACCTGCATTCAGTTTCATAAACCTTTTCTCAACAGCAACCAGGAGTATTTGATGGCCAAGACCGTCGCAGATGTCATGAAGATGGTGAAAGAGAACGAAGTCAAGTTTGTTGACTTTCGTTTCACCGATACCCGTGGCCAAGAACAGCACGTGACTGTGCCCGTTTCGCATTTTGATGAAGACAAGTTCAGCTCCGGCCACGCCTTTGACGGTTCCTCCATCGCTGGCTGGAAAGGCATTGAAGCTTCGGACATGCAACTCATGCCCGACCCGAACACCGCCAACATTGACCCGTTCTTCGAAGAAACCACGCTGTTCTTGAGCTGCGATGTGGTCGAACCCGGTGATGGCAAGGCCTATGACCGCGACCCGCGTTCGATTGCCCGCCGCGCTGAAGCCTATTTGAAGGCCTCTGGTATTGGTGACACCGCCTTCTTTGGCCCAGAACCCGAATTCTTCATTTTCGACAATGTCCGTTGGAACACCGACATGTCGGGCACCTTCTTTAAAATTGAAGAATACGAAGCGCCCTGGAATTCGGGTGCCAAGCTTGAAGGTGGCAACCGTGGTCACCGCCCCACCGTCAAGGGTGGTTACTTCCCAGTGCCTCCGATTGACAGCACCCAAGACATGCGCGCCGAGATGGTGCTCATTCTTGAATCGCTTGGCATCCCGGTCGAAGTGTTCCACCACGAAGTGGCTGGCGCTGGTCAGAACGAAATCGGCACCAAGTTCAGCACACTGGTTGAGCGCGCTGACTGGACCCAAGTTCTGAAGTATGTGGTGCAAAACGTGGCCAATGCCTACGGCAAGACCGCCACTTTCATGCCCAAGCCCATCGTTGGTGACAACGGTTCTGGCATGCACGTGCACCAGTCGATCTGGAAGGACGGCAAAAACCTGTTTGCCGGTGACGGCTATGCAGGTTTGAGCGACTTCGCCCTGTACTACATCGGCGGCATCATCAAACACGCCCGTGCCCTGAACGCCATCACCAACCCCGGCACCAACAGCTACAAGCGTCTGGTTCCTGGTTATGAAGCACCGGTGAAATTGGCTTATTCGGCCAAAAACCGTTCGGCATCCATCCGTATTCCGTTTGTCGCGAACCCGAAAGGCCGCCGCATCGAAGCCCGCTTCCCCGATCCGCTGATGAACCCGTACCTCGGCTTCTCCGCTTTGATGATGGCAGGTCTGGACGGCGTGGAAAACAAGATTCACCCCGGCGAAGCTGCCACCAAGGATCTGTACCACCTGCCACCCGAAGAAAACGCTTTGATTCCAACCGTTTGCCACAGCCTGGATCAAGCGCTGGAATGCCTGGACGCTGACCGCAGCTTCCTGACCAAGGGCGGCGTGTTCACAGACAGCATGCTCGATGCTTACATTGAACTCAAAATGGGCGAAGTCACACGTTTGCGTATGGCGACCCACCCGATCGAGTTCGAGATGTATTACTCGCTGTAATCAGCAACTTGGCCAGGTGGGTCAGCCATGACAACTTGGGCTCGCAAAAAGGACGGCAGTTGCCGTCCTTTTTTATTGTGGGAAACTATGCTGATGGGGTGGGTTGCCGGGTTCAGGCAGTCCACCATACCTGGTCACGATGGAGAGAGTAAAAGCCTTATGAAACAACTGTGGATGCTGGTGGCCTTGGCGGCAGGTGCAGCAGCCTTGCCTAGCCAGGCACAGGCTGAGATTTACCGCTGTGGCAACGAATACACCAACACCAAGCCGGATGCACGTGCCAAAGGTTGCAAATTGGTTGAAGGTGGCAACGTCACCGTGGTGCAGGGCACACCCGCACCCAAGACCAAACCCTCGACCTCAGCGGGCAGCAACACCCCCAAGGTGGTGTCTTCAGAGCAAAAAGCGCGAGACTCCGACAGCAGGTTGATCCTGCAGGACGAGCTCAAAAAAGCCCTGGCGCGCCAGGAAGAGTTGAAAAAAGAATACAACAACGGTGAGCCCGACAAGCAGGGCGGCGAGGCCCGCAACCACCAGAAATACCTGGACCGTGTGGCCGAACTCAAAGCCAGCCTGGCGCGTAACGAGAGTGACATCGCCGGTCTGCGCCGTGAAATTGACCGATTGCCGCCCGTCAGTGGCTCGCCATCGCAGTGAGTCTGCGCGTACCTGATGACTTGCCTTCCTCTCTCTGGGTCTGCCGTGATCCCTTCCTCCTCCGCCAACGCCGAGCGCTACAAGGCATTTGATTTGCTGGCCACCCTGGTGGCGGTGGTGCGCAGCGATGGCACCGTGTTATTTGTCAACGCGGCCATGGAGGACGCGCTGGGTATGTCGCGCCGCATCATTGTGGGCGCCCATTTCCCCGATTGTTTTACACAGCCGGAGCATTTGCGCACCATTCTGACGGGGGTGGGTGGCAACGATTTTTCGGCCTTGCGTTACGACGCCGCCTTGTTGCGGGTGAGCCGTGACGCTTTGCCCGTGCATGTGATCGTGACCCTCACAGAGGGGCCGGAGATCATTGCCGAGCTGTTGCCACTGGAGCAGCAGGCCCGGCAAGACCGCGAGGAGCGCCTGGCCGAGCAGGCCCTTGCCAACAAGGAGCTGATCCGTAATCTGGCACACGAGATCAAAAACCCGCTGGGCGGGATTCGTGGTGCGGCCCAGTTGCTGGAGATGGAACTGGCCTCGCCTGACTTGAACGAATACACCCAAGTCATCATCCATGAGGCGGACCGCCTGCAGTCGCTGGTGGACCGGCTGCTGGCGCCACACCGCAAGGCGCATGTGGTGGGTGATGTCAACATCCACGAGGTGTGTGAGCGGGTTCGCTCGCTGATCCTGGCCGAGTTTCCCAAGGGCTTGCAGGTGGTTCAAGACTATGACACCTCGATTCCCGAGCTGCGTGGTGACCGCGAGCAGCTGATCCAGGCCTTGCTGAACATTGCCCACAATGCCTGCCAGGCACTCTCAGAGCGCATCGCGCTGGGTGATGCCCGCATCATTTTCCGCACCCGGGTGGCGCGCCAGACCACCTTTGGCAAACAACGCTACCGGTTGGCATTGGAATTGCATGTGATGGACAACGGGCCTGGGGTGCCAGACTCGATCAAAGACCGTATTTTTTATCCGTTGGTGTCCGGACGTGAGGGAGGTTCCGGGCTGGGGCTGACATTGGCGCAAACCTTTGTCCAGCAACACCAGGGTTTGATCGAGTGTGACAGCTCTCCCGGATTGACTGATTTCAAGATACTGATTCCTCTGCCCTGACCCGCAGAATGGCGCGCCGCAAGGTGGGCTGTACCCGGCCAGAGCGTGGGTACTTAACGAGGTGACCACACACTATGAAGCCCATCTGGATTGTTGACGATGACCAGTCGATCCGCTTCGTGCTTGAAAAAGCGCTGTTGCGTGACAACCTGCCCACCCGCAGCTTTACCAATGCCCGTGATGTCCTGAGTGCCCTGGACGACGACAGTGACCGCGGGCCGCAGGTACTGGTCAGCGACATCCGTATGCCAGGCGGCTCCGGGCTGGACCTGCTTGAAAAAATCAAGGCCAAGCTGCCCGGCCTGCCGGTCATCATCATGACGGCATATTCCGACCTGGACAGCGCGGTATCGGCTTTTCAGGGCGGCGCGTTTGAGTATCTGCCCAAACCATTTGACCTGCCCAAGGCGGTGGAGCTGATCCGCCGCGCGGTCGAAGAGAGCCAGCGCGAGGAAGTGGCTGAAGAACGTATCACCGAAGCCCCGGAAATGCTCGGCCAGGCACCCGCCATGCAGGACGTGTTCCGGGCCATCGGGCGCCTGAGCCAAAGCAATGTCACGGTCATGGTGACTGGTGAGTCGGGTTCCGGCAAAGAACTCGTCGCCAGAGCACTCCACAAGCATTCACCCCGCGCCAGTGGGCCGTTTGTTGCTATCAATACTGCTGCAATTCCGAAAGACCTGCTGGAGTCTGAATTGTTTGGCCACGAACGGGGGGCGTTTACCGGTGCTCAGACCATGCGCCGTGGTCGGTTTGAGCAGGCTGATGGTGGCACCTTGTTCCTTGACGAAATTGGTGACATGCCGTTTGACCTACAGACCCGTTTGCTGCGGGTGCTTTCAGATGGGCATTTTTACAGGGTCGGTGGCCATGGTGCGGTCAAGACCAATGTGCGGGTGATTGCCGCAACCCACCAGAATCTGGAGCAACGGGTCAAGGAAGGTGTGTTCCGCGAAGACTTGTTCCATCGTCTGAACGTCATCCGCCTGCGCCTGCCCGCGCTGCGCGAGCGGCGCGAGGACATCCCCGCGCTGACGCGGCATTTCCTGCAGCAAAGCGCTGCCCAGCTGGGTGTGGAGCCCAAGCGGATTTCCGAGGCCGCACTGGCCTGGCTCAGCGATTTTTCTTTTCCTGGCAATGTGCGCCAGCTCGAGAACATCTGCCACTGGCTCACCGTCATGGCACCGGCCCAGTTGATCGAACCCAAGGACTTGCCACCCGAGGTGGATGTGGCGCCCAGCGCTGCTCGCCCCCAAGGTTTGCCCGCCAGCCGTGCACCAGAGGCGGTCCAGTCCTTTCCCGCCGGATTGGCGGAAGCGGTGGCCAAACCCGTGCCAGCGCATGCTACCAGCCAGGCTGCGGCACTTGCCCACCTGGATGATGCCGAGTTACGCGTGAGCGAGGTGGCGGCCGCAGCATTGGCGGAACCCTCCAGCTGGGAGCTGGGTCTGGACGCCGATGCCCACGCGTTGCTGGCGACCGACCGCTGTGATGTGTGGGACGAACTGACCCGCCGTTTTGAGTCACGCCTGATCCTGGCGGCCTTGGCCAGCACACGGGGTCGGCGCATCGAGGCGGCGCAACGCCTGGGTATCGGGCGCAACACCATCACCCGCAAAATCCAGGAGCTGGGTCTGGAATAGGGGCGGGTGGGGCAATGGCTGTGTGACGCAAGGGTATTGCCAGTCTGTAGACAATCCAAAGCCTCACAGACCACCCAAGGAGACACCCATGCCAGCAGCACATCACACCATCACCCTGGGCGGAGGCTGTTTTTGGTGCCTGGATGCGGTTTACGCCAAGGTCAAGGGGATTCATTCGGTGGAGTCGGGTTACAGCAATGGCGATGTGGCGCAACCCACTTACGAACAAGTCTGTACTGGCCGCACCGGGCATGCCGAGGTGGTCAAGCTGGTGTTTGACCCATGCCAGATCAGTCTGCGCGAGATTCTCGAGATCTTTTTTGTCATCCATGACCCGACCACGCTCAACGCCCAGGGCAACGACCATGGCAGCCAGTACCGCAGTGGCATTTATTTCACGGACACCAGCCAGCAGCAGGTGGCGCAGGACATCCTCCAGGAGCTGGTGGCCAGCGGTATTTACACGCGCCCCATCGTGACCGAGGTGCTGCCCTTGCACAACTACAGTGCTGCCGAGGACTACCACCAGGACTTCTTTGCGCGCAACCCGCACCAGGGCTATTGCCTGGCGGTGGCGGCACCCAAGGTGGCCAAGTTCAGGAAAACCTTTGCCCGTCTGGCATTGGATTGACGTCAGGGTGGTCTGCAGAGGTCAAATTGCGCACCACCGGCGTGGAGGATGGGAGAAAATAGCCGTGCCCCACACGTCTCTTTGAGAAAGTGACTCCATGGACCTCAAAAGCCTGATCGACATCCCCAGCAAGCTGCCTACCATCCCCAAGCTGGGCCAGCAGCTTTTGGCCAGTTTTGGTGCTGAGCAGGTGTCGGTGGCCGAGATCAGCAGTCAGCTTGCCGCCGATCCGGCCTTGAGCGCCAAATTGCTCAAGCTGGCCAATTCGGCCTATTTCCAGGTCTCGCACACCATCGGCACGGTTGATGGGGCGCTGCAGATGCTGGGCCTGGTGATGGTGCGCAATCTGGTGCTGGGCAGCACCGTGGCGGCGGCCTACAAGGCCACGCCCGGTCTGGATTTGCCACAGTTCTGGCGCTACAACCTCGAGACCGCCTGTGCCGCACGTTGGCTGGCCGAACGTACCGGCTTCAACGCCGATCGGGTGTTCACGCTGGCCTTGTTACATGCCATTGGTCAGTTACAACTGCATGCCATCGTGCCACAGACCATGGCCCCGCTGGACCAGCAAATGAGTGTGTTGCACCCAGGCCGCCCGCAACTGGAGGTGCGCACGCTGGGCTTCCATTACGGTGATGTGTCGGCCGAGCTGGCGCTGGCGTGGAATTTGCCGCTACCTTTGGTCGACGCGCTGCGCCACATCGTGGATCCGCTGGCGGCGCCTGAATTTCTGGAGGCTGCCGCACTGGTGCATCTGGGGGCGTGGCGTGCCCGTGCCGAGGTGCTGGGCTGGAGCGACGCGGAGCAGGTCGCCAATTACCCGTTTGATGTGGGTGAGCGGCTGTACCTGCAGCCCAACTGGACTCCCGCGCTGGCAGCGCAATCACACCCCGAAGAGCAGCTGCTGATGCCGCCCCTGGCTGAACTGACCCAGGGCCTGGACGCCTTGTTTGATTGAACCCGACCCCAGGCCCGGGGCCTGAGGGTCCTGTGCCTGCAGGCCAAGCCGGTGTGCCCTTGGCCAGACCGTGTGTGGTGCAGGTCGCACCATGCTGACCCAAATACACCTTCAGTGGCGAAAGCGAGCTCATGAAACTCAAGCACCTGATCGACCAGCCCGACAAACTGCCCACCATTTCCAAAGTGGGGCAGAAACTCATTGCCAGTTTCAACGATGACGAGGTGTCGGTCAGCCAGATTGCCGAGCAGCTGGCGCTGGATCCGGTCTTGAGTGCCAGAGTGTTGCGACTCGCCAACTCGCCCTACTTCAAGGTACCGCGCAGCATCGAGACGGTCGAGGCGGCGCTGCAGACACTGGGTCTGGTGATGGTGCGCAACTTGGTCATCAGCAGCACGGTGGCTGCAGCCTTCAAGGCCACGCCGGGGCTCGACCTGAAGCAGTTCTGGCGCTACAACCTGTACACCGCCTGTGCCTCGCGCTGGTTGGCGAGCCAGGCCGATGTGGATGCCGACCGGGTCTTCACGCTGGGCGTGATGCATGCCATTGGTCAGCTGCACATGCATGTGGTGATGCCAGCAGAGCTGGTGGCGCTGAACAAACAAATGAGTGTGCTTGATACCCGGCGAGCGCAACTGGAGCTCGATGCGTTCGGCTTTCATTTTGGTGACGTGTCGGCCGAGCTGGCACAGGTCTGGCATTTCCCGCTCTCGCTGGTGGATGCGCTGCGCCACGTTGCCCAGCCCCTGGCAGCCCCCAATTTTTCAGAAGCTGCCGCATGGGTGCATCTGGGGGCCTGGCGCGCCAGTGTCGAGGTGCTGGCCCTGGGTTACAAGGCCCAGCTGGACTGCTACCCCCTGGCGGTGGCCAGGCGGCTGCATCTGAATCTGGAGCCGAACTGGACACCCGCGCTGGCTGAAGCCGGCCACCGGGATGCCCGGGGGGTGATGCCACCCTTATCTGAGTTGAGTGGGGGTCTGGAAGCCCTGTTTGAGTGAGCCGTTGCGGTGCTCACACACCGGCTGGTGCGGCTGATTTGACCTGTATCAATACCCGCCAGACCTAGAATCCAAGGGCTGGACTGCCCCCAAGCAGACACCATCTGCCAGCCCTTGTTCTCGCCCACCACACAACCCGTCAGATGGGGTTTGAAGCTGTCACCGGGAGCTTGCCATGACCACCGTCTGCCTGAGCATCTTTCACTTCGAGTCTGTGCTGGACCGGCTGTGGGTGGTCGGCCAGATGGCCTGGGCGCGCGCGCCGCTCAACAGCATGCCCGACTTGCAGTTCTACAAGCTGCTGGGCTCCGGCACTGGCGAGGGTTTCACCCCCCAACCCAACACCGCCGTCTGGGGCATCTTCACCGTCTGGCCCGATGAGGCCACGGCCCGCCAACAGATCGCCAACCAGGCACTGTTCAAACAATGGCGCGCCAAGTCGGATGAACACTGGACGGTCTACCTCAACCCGATATCCGCCAAAGGTTTGTGGGGAGGCAAGGTGCCGTTCACCGCCGACAACTACGACTCCAACGCCACACCAGACGGCCCGCTGGTGGCGTTGACCCGGGCGCAGGTCAAACTCGGTGCGGCCACCCGTTTCTGGAGCCGCGCGCCCAACATCTCGCAGATGATTGGCGCCGACCCGAACGTGGTGTTCAAGATCGGCATGGGCGAGACGCCACTGTTTTACCAAATGACGTTCTCGATCTGGCCCGATGGCCAGTCGATGGCGGCCTTTGCACGCGGCAACACTTACCACGGGCGAGCCATCCAGTCAGCGTATTCGGAGAAGTGGCTGGTGGAGTATTTCTTCGCGCGCTTTCGTCTGCTGGGCAGTGAGGGCAGTTGGCAGGGCAAAGACCCGCTGGCCGCTCTGACCAAGACCTCGCCCGCCCATCAGCCGACTGCGCTTGCTGAAGCCGAAGTAGCCTGAATCACAAGACTTTTTGGCCTGTAGCCCTTATTCCATAAGGGATGGTAGCTATAAATAATGAATAAACAGACGGCTTAGGCTCTGATCTCAGTTCTGCTTCATGCCCGCCACCAGCTGGGTGACGTTGTGTTGCATCAGCTTCAGGTAGCTGCTGGCCGGTTCACTGGGGCCAGACAAGGCGTCCACATACAGCTTGGGGCCCAGGGTCACGCCGGTGTCCTTGGCAATCTGTGCCAGCAGCTTGGGATTGCTCATGTTTTCGACAAACACCGCGCGGATCTTGTCTTGCTTGATCTGGCGGATCAGCTTGGCCACCTCTTTGGCACTGGGCTCGCCCTCGGTCGAGATGCCCTGGGGCGCCAGGAAGCGGATCTGGTAACGCGCGCCAAAGTAGCCAAATGCGTCGTGGGAGGTGATCACCTGGCGTTGACGCGGGCTCAGGCTGGCCAGCTGCTCTTTGGCAAAGGCGTCCAGCGTATCGAGTTCCTTGAGGTAGGCCTCGCTATTTTTCTGGTAGCTGTCAGCCCCCTGTGGATCAAGGCTGGAGAGCGATTTGGCAATGTTTTTCACATACAGCTTGACGTTGGTCGGGTCTTGCCAGGCGTGTGGGTCGGTGGCCGAGTGGCCATGGTCATGCCCATGCGCTTCTTCGGCGGGCATGCTGCGTGGTTTGACACCCTGGCTGGCCACCAGGGTCGGGCCAGCGTAAGCGGCTGACTTGGCCAGTTTCTGTGCCCAGGGTTCAAAGTTCAGGCCGTTGATGACAAACAGGCGTGCGCCCAAAATCGCCTTGGCATCGGCCGGAGAGGGGGTGAACTCATGCGCATCGGCATCTGGCCCGACCAGTGCCTGCACCTTGACGCGTTCACCGCCCACCACCTGCACCAGGTCGGCCAGGATGCTGAAGCTGGCCACCACCGGGATCGGCTCGGCGGCGTGGCTGCTCTGTAGCAGCAAAGGCGCACTCAGGGCGGCGCAGGCCAACCATTTCAAGGTCAGTCGTTTCATGGGATATTCCTTTCAGGATGTAAAGACAGGGCTCACGCCACCCGGTGTGGGCGCTTGAGCAACTTGGGCAGCCAGCCGCCCGGCGACAACAGCAATGACAAGGCATACAACACCCCGGCACAGCCAATGATGGTGGGGCCACTGGGGGTGTCCAGGTGGTAAGACAGCAGTAGCCCGGCCAAGCTGGCGAGCATGGCCTGCACACTGGCGTTGACCAGCTGGGCGCTCAGGTGTTCATGCCAGAGCCGGGCCGAGACGGCGGGCAGCATCATCAGGCCGACGGCCATCAGCGTACCCAGGGTCTGAAAGCCAGCCACCAGGTTGAGCACCACCAGCATCAGAAAGCCCTGTTGCCAGACCCAGCCCCGGCCGCCAGCGGCGCTCAGGTACACCGGATCAAAGGTCTCCAGCACCAGGCCACGGTAACCGGCGGCCAGCAGCAGCAGGCTCAGGCTGGCGACACCGGCCACCAGCAGCAGCCCGGCTGCGTCGACACCGAGTGCGCTGCCAAACAGAATATGCAACAGGTCCAGCTGGCTGCCTTGGCGCGAGATCAGCGCCACACCAATGGCCAGCGCTACCAAGTACAGTGCAGCCAGACTGGCGTCTTCTTTGAGGTTGGTGGCGCGGCTGACCAGCCCGGCAATGCCGGCCACCAGCAGCCCGGCGACCACCCCACCGAGTGCCATGGCAGGCAAGGACAGGCCAAACAGCAGAAAGCCCACCGCCACACCGGGCAGCACCGCATGGCTCAGCGCGTCTCCGAGCAGGCTCATGCGTCGTAATGTCAGAAACACTCCGAGTGGCGCTGCGCTGAGTGAGAGCGCCAGCGTGGCCACCAGAGCGCGGCGCATAAAGGCGAATTCGGCAAACGGGCCAATCAGGCTGTCCCACAACCAGGGGGCTATCGTCATACAGCCTCCCGCTTTGGTAGTGAGGGCAACTCGTCGGTGTGGCAAATGTCGGCATGGTCGTCCCAGGCCTCGGCCAGGGCGCGCGCGCGTTGCAGGTTGGGGGCGGTCAGCACGGTGCCCGTGTTGCCCCAGGCCACCAGCTCGCGTGCCAGCAGCACGGTCTGCGCAAAGTGGGCACGCACCTGCTCGTCATCGTGTAACACCGCGACCACGGTGCGGCCCTCGGTATGCCAGCGGTGAACCAGGACCAGCAGTGCGTCGGTGGTGCGGCTGTCCATGGCGTTGAAGGGCTCATCGAGCAAGATCAGATCGGCGTCTTGCACCATCAGCCGGGCAAACAACACCCGTTGCAGTTGCCCGCTCGAGAGTGAACCCACACTGCGCTGCTCAAAACCGGTCAAACCGACCTCGGTGATGGCGTTGGCCACGCGTTGCCGCAGCGCGGGTGTGACGCGGCCCCAGGCGCCGCTGGCAGCCCAGCAGCCCAGTTGCACACAGTCCTGCACCGACATCGGAAACGTGCGGTCGATCTCGGTGAGCTGGGGCATGTAGGCAATGCGTGTGCGTGGTGTGTTCACCTGCACCCGCCCGCCGGCCGGGCGCAGCAGGCCCATGATGCTTTTGAGCAGGGTGCTTTTGCCCGAGCCATTCGGGCCAATCACCGCCGTCAGCGACCCATCGACAAAACGGCCGCTGATGTGGTGCAGGGCCGGGTGCTGGCGGTAACTCACCGTCAGGTTCTCGACCGTCACCATGGTTGCACCTCGGCGCTGGCCCAGAGCACCGCCAGCCACAGCAGCAGCAGCACCGGCAGCACAAGCAACAACCGCTGCCAGGCCGGCCAGCCCAGCACACTGCCGCGCAGGTCGGGGCTGGACTCGTGCAGGCGGCTCTGCGTTGCCGGATGGGTGTGGGTATGGCCCGTGCCATGGTCGTGGCCATGACCTGGCGCGGGCGGGGTGTCAGGGTTGTGGAGGGGGAGAGAAGAGGGCATCAAACAGAGCGGTTGTTTCGCTAGTGCAACTGGGTTGCGGTATAGTGTATCGCAATTGACTTGCATTTTTGAGTTAATGCAACTCAATGGCAATAATCTTGATTTGAGGCCCACACTATGACGGTTTCTTCTGCATACCCGGCGCACACGGACCCCATCGACGCGCTGCTTTCGGCCCACGGCCTGCGGCGCACGGTGGCGGCGCGTCTGGTGCTGGGCTGGTTTCTGGCGCACGCCGATACCAGTTACACCCATGCGCAGTTGTTGTCGGCCTTGCAGGGTGTCGAGCCCGACAAGGGCGTGACGCTGGACCGTGTCACGCTGTACCGTCTGATCGACCGGCTGACCCAGGTGGGCCTGCTGTTGTGTCGGGTGGATGCCAACCGGGTGCGTCGTTACCAGGCCATGCCCGAGAGTGTCAAGGCGATGCCGCACTTTGAGTGCCAGACCTGCCACCGCGACAGCCCGCTGGCCGGTGCGCTGCAAGGCAATGCGTTGGACCTGGAAGCTGCCGCCGAAGGTGCACTGCAGGCCCTGAAAGCGCTGGGTTACCAGGATGTGAGCCTGGACTTAGCGGTGCGGGGCGTGTGTGCCGACTGTGCCAGCGCCGCCGCTGGGGTGGCCTGAGTCCGCTTATTCCGACAACCAATAAAAAGACAGCGGTGGTATTAGCAGGCTGTGCTTGTCCAGCTCCAACCGAGTTCCTGCCACCAAGTCTTTAACGTCGTGATGCATGAACAGGGTGCATGAGCTCAGCGGGTCTATCTCAAACCGCTGTGCTTCGGTGCTGAAATTGCCCACCACCAGGACTTTGTTGTGGCTGTTTTTGGGATCGGTGCGCAAGAACGCCAGCAGGTTGAGGTTGTTGACCGACAGCAGTTGCCGGTTGTCGAAGTCTGCAAACGCCACCAGTTCCTTGCGCAGCGCGATCAGCTTTTTCATGGTGCTGAATAAGGTGTGTTCGACGGTGCCGCTTTGATGGCGTTTTTCGGCTTTGGCCCAATCAAAGTGGGAACGGTGCGCCCATCGGTTGTCGTTGGCCTTGAAGGGGTCGGTCATGTAGGCCATGTCGTTGAGCGTGCCCAACGCATCCCCGTAATAAATCAAGGGGATGCCACCAAACGACAGGATCATGCTGTGTAACAACACGATCGTTTTGATGGCGGCATCGATGGTCTGTTCGTCCTGACTCTGCAGGGCGGACTCCAGTCCCACCAATGAGGCCAGCGAACCAGTAAAACGTGCGTCACCGGTTTTTCTATTCACACCAAAGGGCAAGCCACGCGCGGGTGAACCCTCAAACCGGCCGGTGAAATACTCGATCAGGAAGTTGCGATGCTGGTGAGGGTCATAGCCCGCCAGGCTGATGTCACGGTCATCAAAACCCAGGCCGATGTCGTCGTGGCAACGGACGTAATTGAGCCAAGTGGCACGCTCGAGTTTGGTGGGCAAACTCTTCACTCCCTGGTTGAGCAAGCGGGCATTTTTGGTGGCCACCGCGTCCCACAATAAGGCCATGAAGGTGGCGTTGTAGGCAATTTCACACTCTTTGGCGTTGATCGCATCTTCGCCAAAATACTTGGACACCTCACTCGGGGCCACAATCGCCTCGGCAATGAACAGCACCCCTGGCGCGGTGACTTGGCAGCAGTCCTTCATGAGTTGCAGCAGCAAATGGGCTTCGCGTTCGTTCTGGCAGCTGCTGCCGATCTTTTTCCACAAAAAGGCCACCGCGTCGAGTCGCAGCACATCCACACCTTTGTTCGCCCAGAACAGGATCACGTTGATCATCTCGATCAACACCTCGGGGTTGCGGTAGTTCAAGTCCCACTGATAGGCGTTGAAGACGGTCATGACCCACTTGCCCATGGCTTCATCCCAGGTGAAATTGCCTGGCGCCTGCAGCGGGAAGACCTCGGGCATACCCTGTTCATAAGCGTCGGGCAGGCTGCGGTTGTCAAAGACGTAGTAATAGTCCTGGTATTTTTTGTCGCCCTGGCGCGCGCGCTTCGCCCATTCATGTTGGTCCGAGGTGTGGTTGACCACCACGTCCAGCACCAGCAGCATGTCACGCTGGGTCAGCGTCGTCGCCAGCGCTTGCACATCGTCGGTGCTGCCAAAACGTGCATCCACTTCGAGGTAGTTGCGCACCGCATAACCGCCGTCGCTGGCCTCCGGCGGGCAATCCAGAATTGGCATGACATGCAAGAGATTGATGCCGAGGTCCTGCAGGTAGGGCAGTTTGGTCTGCAGGTCATTCAGGTTGTCGGCGAAACGGTCGCAGTAAAGCGCCATGCCAACCCATTTTTGGCTCAGGAACCAGTTGTAGTTTTTTTCGCGCGCCATGTCTGACTCACGCAAGTGCGGCGCCCGCTGCACATAACGCAAGGCCAGTGTCTCCACCAGGCTCGACAACTGCTGTTTGAAGTCCTCGCGTTCGCCATACAGCAAGTAAAACAACGAATGGATGGCGTAAAAATTGGCTCCCAGGCGGGTGTAGAAGTGGCGGGTGTGGGTATTGCCCAATTCCGGCCTGAGTTTGGTCAGGATGTCGTTTAACAGGGCGTGGGATTCTTGTTCGTACATGGGTTGGGCTTTCGATTCATATCAATGTTGTTGGCGCAACCAGACGGCCATGTCCGGGTGGAAATGGGCGACACCTTCCAGGATGCCGGCGCTGTAATTGCCGTTCATGCCCAGGAAGTCACCTTTGGCGAGGTAGAGCCTGGCAGGTGAAACGTTGGCCATGCGGGCCTTGATGTCTGCGTCGGCGTTGGCAACCAGCACGGACGGAATATCGCTGGTCAGCACATCCAGGTCGTTGCCACTGTCGCCCGCAAACACCGTCTGATCACACGCGAACCCCTGCGCTGCCATCAAAAACTCAATGGCATGTAACTTGTTGGCAGAGGCTGGCAGGATGTCCAGCAGGCCTTGTTGGGTTGCTTCGTCGATGCTCCATATCAGATGGACCTGGATGCCCGAACGTTTGAAGAGTGCCTCTATCTGCGCCAACAAGCCCGTTGTTTGGGTGTCAATCGGCGCGTAGTAGCTGAGTTTGTGGATCGCCTGTTTTTCGGGCTCCTGCAGGGTCAGCGCCGTGATGCCAGACAGCAGACCTCGCAGATCGTTGTGGCTGGCCCCCGCCCACGCCGGGGCAATATGGGCGTCCCATGCGGGCCAGCGTTGCCACACCGTCCCTGTCACCTGGTAGATCGACGCACCCACGTCAGCAATGGCGAAAGCGGGCGTGGGCAAGTCGACGTCACGAATCGCCTGCTGGATCAGCGCCTGGTGACGGCCGCTGACATAGGCCAGTGTCACACCTGGGTTGTCTGCGAGCTTGGCAAACAGGGCGCGCGCCTGTGGCGATTCGGGCTGAGATCCGTTGGGGATCAGCGTGCGGTCCAGGTCGGTGCAAAGCAGCAGGCGTGTCATCAGGCGGTTTTGTCTCTGTTAGGTGTCAAAAACTGGTAGTGCGCAATGGCCTCCAGGATCCCGGCAGCGTACAGGTCTTTGGAGAAATAGATTTTGTCCACATCACTGAGTTCAGACAGTTCCGGGGGGTGCTGGTTGGCCACCACCACCCCCATGGTGTTGCCGCGCAACATGTCTTCGTCGGCACGTGTGACGCCCGCGACCAGTGTGTTGTCAAGCGGGAAGCCAAACTGGTCGGCGCACCAGCGTAGTGCCAGCCCCTTGGAAGCTCGTGCGGGCAGGATGTCCAGAAAATGGCCAAACGAAAACACCAGGTTGACGGCTTGGTCGTTGCGCAGCAGGACTTGCCGGATTTCCGTGACATCGGCGCTTGCTGGGTCGATGAAGTAGCTGATCTTGAAGGCGCTCTGGCAGTTTCTGGGTTGCATCTTGAGGCCCGGAATTTCCGCCAGCAGGGTGCGAATTTCCTGTGGATTCCAGTGGTGGTTGATGTGCCGCTCCCAAGCCGTGTCACGTGTCAGCTCGGGCGCGTAGTGGATGTGTGTGCCCTGGTTGGTGATCAGGATGTCGGGCTCGGGAATACCGTGTTGGCGCAACACTGCCAGTGCATCATCCAGATGCCGACCGGTAGCAATACCAAAGATAAACGCCTTGCGTTGGTCGTAAATCAGCTTCAACAGCTCTGCCAGAGAGGCCTGATCACCAGTCAGATTCAGATCAAGGCTCGTGAACAGTGCCTGCCGACGAAACAGGTTGGGCCGACGCTTCAAGCTCAGCTTGACCACCGGTTCGGTCTTGGCCACCAGGGGCTGAATCACCTTGAGGTAACTCTCCACATGCGCTGGCCAAGAGTAGAACTGCCGTACCCCGGCCACACCGTTGGCCGAGAACCGCTGCCAGTCTTTTTTGCGGGTGAGCGTGAGCAACAATTTTTTGGCCATGGCAGCTTTGTCCAGCGGGTCGATCAGGTAGCCGTTGTTGCAGTTTTTGATGATCTCGATGGGGCCACCGTCTTGGGTCGCCACCAGCGGCAGGCCACAGGCTGCGGCTTCGATCAGGGTCAGACCAAATGGCTCGGTCAGGGCCGGGTTGACAAAAACACCGCCCAGGCGGGTCGCCAGCCGGTACAGGACGGGTACCTGGGACGCCTTGTGGTGTTTGGGGTAAGCCACCTTGCCATACAAATCGTATTTGTCGATGGCCAGCAGGATGTCGTTGAGCACGGTTTTTGACACACCGCTGATGTCCTGAATGTCGTCCCGGTTGCCCGCCACAATCACCAGATTGGCCACCTGCTGCAGTTTGGGCGACTCGCCATATGCTTCGATCAGGGAAATGATGTTCTTTTTGGGGTCTGGGCGTGACAGCGCCAGAATGATGGGTTTGGTGGGTTCTTTCAAGAATTTGGCGAGTTCAAGCGCCACACTCGGGTCTTCTTCCCCACCCTGCGGCGGGAAAAATGTCTTGAGGTCGGTGCCCGGCGGAATCACACGCATGGCCTGGGGCTGGTAGTAGTCATACAAGCCGTATTGCTGCTCAATTTCCTGTTGTGTGCTGGTGATCACTCGCTCAGCCGCCCCCAAGGTGGTTTCTTCGGCCTCTACACGTCGGCTGATGTTGTAGGTCGATTCAATCTCGCTGCGTTTGACACCACTGGCCACCAGTTGTTTGCGTTTGTTGCGCCCCAGCGAATGGCCGGTGTGCACCAGGGGAATCCCCAGCTGGTGCGACAGACGAGCCCCCACATAACCTGCATCCGCATAGTGGCTGTGGATCACGTCCGGCATGTTGCCAGGCAGTTTGAAATAGGCCAGCACATTGTCTGAATAACTGTCCAGCGAGTCCCACAGCAACTCCTTGCGCACATAGCCTGGCGCACCACATTCCACACGCACGATGCTGGCCTTGGCCGACAGTGGCTCATTTACCACGGCGTAGTCGGGGCTGACTAAATCGTCCACCACGCGGCGCGTCAACAACATCACTTTGGCGACGTCATCACGGTCACCCAGCGCGTTGGCGAGCTCCACCACATACTTGGTTTGTCCGCCGGTGTCGGCATCCCGCCCCAGTTCCAGATCATGGCCGCGGATCAGGCCGTGGATGCTGATCAGGGCAATGGTCAAAGGGGCTGGATTGTTTGTGGTTTTCATTTTTTTCATGGTTTTGTGTCTCCGTTTTGAACGTCCTGGAACGTAGAGCCGTTTTGGTCATTGTGCGCCAATTATATTTGTGCAAATATAATTGGCGCATTGTGATGACTTTTTCAGGATGGGATGCCCCTTGTTTCGCCAACTTCTTGCCAACAATACGTCTGCCCATTGGCTCAGTGCGCTGCTGGCCGCCTCGGTTTTTCTCGTTGTGTTGTACTTTTTGCGGGGTGTGGTGCTGCGTCGCCTGCAGCGCCTGGCAGGCAACACCGACACCTTGATTGATGACTTTTTGGTCGAGGTGTTGTCGGCCACACGGGTGCTGCTGGCCAGCGTGGTCAGCCTGTATATCGCCAGCCTGTTCCTTGAGTTGCCTTCCGGTTTGCAGAAAATTGTTGACCGAACGGTCATCGGCTTGATGCTGCTGCAGTGTGGTCTCTGGGCGACGCGGGGGCTGGATTTCTGGCTGCGCCACCGGTTTGCCCAGGGTGATGTGAATGAGACTGGCGCGCGAGAGATGACCCGCTCGCTGCTGTCGTTCCTCGGGCGGGTGGTGCTGTGGTCACTGGTGGCGCTGCTGATCCTGGACAACCTCGGGCTCAATGTCACCGCGTTGATCGCCAGCCTGGGCATTGGCGGCATTGCGGTAGCGCTGGCGGTGCAGAACATTTTGGGTGACCTGTTTGCGTCGTTGTCGATTGCCATTGACAAACCGTTTGTGATTGGTGACTTCATCACCGTGGACGACCTGATGGGCACGGTGGAGCACGTGGGTTTAAAAACCAGCCGCATCCGCGGCTTGGGTGGCGAGCAGATCATCTTTTCCAACAACGACCTGCTCAAGAGTCGCATCCGCAACTACAAACGCATGCAGGAGCGCCGTGTGGTGTTTGCCATCGGGGTGACCTACGACACGGCAGAACCAGCACTCAAAACCATTCCAGACCTTATCCGCCAAGCCATTGAGGCACAAACGGCAGCGCGTTTTGACCGCGCACACTTCAAGGGATTCGGCGCTTTTTCGCTTGACTTTGAAGCGGTCTATTACGTGCGTGAACCCGACTACAACGTCTACATGGACGCGCAGCAGGCAATCAACCTGCAACTGGTACGCGATTTCGCCGCACGTGGCATCGGTTTTGCATTTCCGACACAAACGCTGCACATAGCCTCGGCACCGACCCCCGCCGAGACGGAGCAGGGGGCTGAAAACCGGCCATCGCCTACATCAGATCAGGCCACCGCATCTTGAGGACTGAGCCGTCTTGGGTAGACTGCGCGCCATGATTCGCTCTCAGGCTTTGCGGTTTGTTTATCCAGGTGGTGCCACGCTGGCTTTTCCCGATGTGGCGGTGGCGCCCGGCACGGTGTTGTTGCTCAGCGGCCCCTCGGGCTGTGGCAAATCGACCTGGCTGGCGCTGGTAGCGGCGCTGGTGGCGCCCACCGGCGGCCAGTTGGAGGTGGCCGGGCAGCCACTGGCCTCGCTCAAGCCTGCTACTGCCGATGCCTGGCGTGCCCGGACCATCGGGTTTTTGCCCCAGAAGTTGCACTTGAGCGCGGCGCTGACCGTGTACCAGAACCTGGCCATGGCGCAGTGGGCGGCCGGTGTGCCAGAAAACGCTGTACGCATCAAGCAGGCGCTGGCGTCACTGGGTGTGGCCGAGTTGTCCACGCGCCTGCCGGCGCAGCTCTCTGGCGGGCAGGCTCAGCGGGTGGCGCTGGCGCGCTCGGTGTTGCTGCAACCCGCACTGATCCTCGCCGATGAACCCACCGCGAGCCTGGACGATGCCGCCGCCGCCGATGCGGTGGCGCTGCTGCTGGCCACCGCCCAAACCCAAGGCGCGACCCTGGTCATTGCCACCCACGATGCCCGGGTGGTGCGTCTGATTCCGCCCGGTTCTGATGGCAAAAATGGCTTTGAGCCTTTGTTATTAAAGGGCCAGTAGCTATGGAATACACAGCATGAAGACCTTGTTGTTGGCCTGGCGTTACCTGTGGGCGCGGCCACTGAATGCGGCGCTCAACGTGCTGCTGCTGGCGCTGGGCCTGGCCTCCATCACCTTTTTGCTGCTGGTGGGCTACCAGCTGGAGCGCGCTTTTGACCGCGATCTGGCCGGTATCGATGTGGTGGTGGGTGCCAAAGGCAGCCCGATGCAGCTGATCCTGAGCGGTGTGTTGCATGTGGATGTACCTACCGGCAATGTGCCGCTCAAAGACATTCGCGAGCTTGAAAGGCACCCGCAGGTGGCGCAGATCATCCCGATCAGCCTGGGCGACAACTTCCGCGCCTACCGCATTGTGGGCACCAGCACTGACTACATCCACCACTACAACGCGCAGCTGGCGCAGGGCCAGCTCTGGACCACACCGATGCAGGTGGTGCTGGGCTCGACGGTGGCGCGCCAGCTTGGCCTGCGGCTGGGCCAGACCTTTGTTGGCTCGCACGGTCTGGGCGCAGGTGGCCATGTCCACGGTGACAGTACCTACACCGTGGTCGGCATCCTGCAGCCCAGTGGCAGTGTGCTGGACCGCCTGATCCTGACCGACACGGCTTCGGTCTGGAAAGTGCATGAGGACTACACCGCGCTCGACGACGAGGACCGCGCCGTGATGGAAGACGAGCGCGAGATCACGTTGGCGCTGGTGTTGTACAAAACTCCGATGGCGGCGCTGACCTTTCCGCGCTACGTCAACAGCAGCACCGACATGCAGGCCGCCGCACCGGCGGTCGAGATCACCCGGCTCTTGCACATGTTGGGCCTGGGTACCGAGGTGCTGCGGGCTTTTGCGGCGGTGTTGTTGCTCACCGCCGGTTTGAGTGTGTTCATCGCGTTATGGAGCGCGGTGCGTGAGCGCCGGGCCGACCTGGCGTTGCTGCGTATGCTGGGTGCACCGCCCAAACGGGTGGCGAGCCTGCTGCTGTGTGAGGCTTTGTGGCTGGGTCTGCTGGCGGGCGCTCTGGGCCTGCTGCTGGGCCAGGGCTGCACTGCGGCGCTGGGCTGGTTCCTGCAGCTCGACAGCTCGCTGCTGGTGGGCGGCTGGGTCTGGCCGAGCGATCTGTTGCTGGTGCCCGCCTTGGCGCTGCTGGTGTCACTGGGTGCGGCGCTGTTGCCTGCGCTGGGGGCTTACCGCGTCAGTGTGCTGGAGCTTCTGCAGGGTCGATGAGGTCCGATGTGCCCGCTGCTCTGTCCCGATCTGTTGTTGTCTTCCCCTTTGAACTTAGTCTGGAGTTTGTATGAAAAAAAGCCTTCTAGCCCTTATGTTGATTGGGTCATTTGCTACTTTTGGCATAGCTGCGACCATACCGCTGGACAAAGCCACCCAAGAGGACATCGCGCGCCACCGGACCATGGCCACTGCGCATGAGAACGCGGCCAAGTGCTTGGAGTCGGGCAAGTCCGACGAGGTCTGTGAAAAGCAGCTGCAGGTGGAATGCAAGGGCCTGGCGATTGGCAAGTTTTGCGGCATGAAACACACGCACTAACATCGATGGGTTTCACAAAGGGGTTGTCCATGACGGATGGGTTGCGCGCCACAGGGCGCTTGGGCTGGCGCGATGTGGCGCTGACTGTCCTGCTGTTGGCGGCAGCCGCGCATGCCCTGGCGCAGCTGAGTTCACCGATCGCCGGTGTGCCCGCTGGCACCGGCCCGGGTGTGCACAGCCCCAACAGCCCGTTTGCGCCACTGGTCGAACGTGCCGATGTGTTGCCCTGGTCGCTGCTGTCGGATGTCAAGGTCAGCGTGGTCAAAAAACGGGTGCTGCCGACCTTTCCCGCCGCCGTGCTGGCGCTGGACGGCAAGACCCAGCGGGTGCAGGGTTTCATGATGCCGCTGAGCCCGGGTCAGAAACAAACCCACTTCCTGCTGACCTCGGTGCCGCTGACCTGCGCCTTTTGCACTCCCGGCGGGCCCGAGAGCATGATCGAGGTCAAGACCCGCACCCCGGTCAAGTACTCGCTGGAGCCGGTGCTGGTGGAGGGCACCCTGGCCGTCTTGTCAGACGACTCGACGGGTCTGTACTACCGCATGCTCGATGGCCAGCAAACCAAGTGAACCAGCCCGTCCAAACACGGTTTCTGCTCTGAATCTGGGCTGGACTTGATCCTTGTCATGTTTTGAGTGCAAAACCTGTCGCACAGTAGGGTCTTTGGGCCGTATTGACCTGATTGACAAGGAGCCAAACCATGAAAGCGTTGCAAGATCTTTTTTCCACCGACTACGGGCTGATGAGTGTTGTGGTCATCGCCGCGATGATTGCGGGTCTGGGTTATGCCTATGTTGTGTTGCGGAAAAAAATGGCTGAGGCCGAACGTAGCGCGCAGAAATAAGGTTTTGTCTGGTGGGGCGGCCGACCTGAGCGCCACCCCTCGGCTGTCAGCATCCAAAACCACCTTGGCCAGCGCCTGGGTGGTTTTTGTGTTTTCATGCGTTGTCTTTTTATCCCATGTGTCGTCTGAAGTGAATAGTCCCGTTGTCTCGGCTTTGTTGCCAGTGGTTTTTTTGATTGCTATCGGGTTCATAGCCGTCCGAGCAGGTCTCGTCAGGGTTGAGGCCAATAAAGACCTCTCAAATCTGGTGTTTTCGGTGCTCACACCGGCCTTGCTGTTTCGCACCATGAGCACGGTGCATGTGGAGCAGCTCAACTTCAGGCCACTGCTCATGTACTTCGCCGCCGTGCTGCTGCTGTTCATGGGTGTTTTTGTGGGCAAGGGCCGCGACCACCGTGCCGCCGTGCTGGCGCTGGCCTGCACCTTCAGCAACACCGTGATGATTGGTATCCCTCTGATCAGCCTGGCCTACGGGCAGGCCGGCATGGTCACGCTGCTGACCCTGGTGTCGGTGCATTTGCTGGTGATGTTGACCATCACCACCGTGGTGTTGGAAATGGCCAGCGCACGCCAGGCTCGCCTGGCCGGGCAGGGCGGCCAGCAGCACATGGCGCTGACGGTGTTGTTGGCCTTGAAGGGCGGTCTGATCCACCCGGTGCCGATGCCGATCATTGCGGGTTTGTTGTTTGCGCAGACCGGACTGGTGTTGCCCGAAGTGGTGGACCGGCCGCTGCAGTTGCTGGGCGGTGCCTTTGGCCCGGTGGCGCTGGTGCTGGTGGGCGCGATGCTGACACAGGTGCAGATTGGCACCCACCTGAAAGCGGCGCTGGGCATCAGCCTGCTGAAAAACCTGGCTTTGCCTTTGCTGGTGGCGCTGTTGGGCTGGGCGCTGGGCATGGCGGGCCCGACCCTGAACGTGATGATTGTGACCGCTGCCTTGCCCATGGGCGCCAATGTGTTCCTGTTTGCCCAGCGTTACGAGGTGGCGCAAGAGCTGGTGACCGCCAGCCTGGCGGTGTCGACCTTGTTGGGCCTGGTGACGATATCGCTGGTGATGGCCTTGGTGGGCTGGCTCGGCTAAGGCGCTTGTGCTGCTGGCCCGGCGCTTTGGCCGGGTTTGTCCCGATGTTTCTTGGCTTGACGCGCCTTGGCGGCGCGCTCACACTGGTTGTGGCCAAGCTTTGATGCGGCCCCCTGTCACTGGCCGCCTTGGCCCCCACTCATTGTCCAATGACTTCATCTGGCTAAGCCTCTTGCTCTGAACCAGCCGTCTGGTGGCAGTTGGTTAATCACGTAGATACAAATAGGCATTTAATATATAATTTTGGCAAATTTTGTAGTTTGATATTAAAAAGATGGAGTTAAAGACATGAAAAATACAGACGCTGTGCAGAATGGGGCAACACCTGCCTCGGCCATGAACCGGGTCACCCAAGACTTTGCCATCAGTGAGTTTTTGGCTTTTAAGCTGGGCGAGGAAGAGTACGGTATCGACATCTTGCGGGTGCAGGAAATTCGCTCGTTCGAGCGCCCCACCCGCATGGCCAATGCACCAGAACATATTTTGGGTGTGGTCAACCTGCGTGGTGTGATCGTGCCGGTGGTGGATATGCGCATCAAGTTTCAGCTCAACCCCGTCAACTACGACAGTTTCACCGTGGTGATTGTTCTGAACATTGGCAGCCGGGTGGTGGGCATGGTGGTGGATGGTGTTTCGGATGTCATCACCCTGAGCCCGGAGCAATTACGCCCGGTGCCCGAGTTGTCTTCGGCCATTGGCAGCGACCACCTGCTGGCCATTGGTTCGCTGGAGAACCGCATGCTGATTCTGATTGACATCGAAAAACTCATGTCCAGTGCGGACCTGGGCTTGGTGTCCAGTCTGGTGCACTGAGCGCCGGAGCAACAGTTTCAACTTGGGGAGACAGCGATGAGTATGTTCAACAATCTGAAAATATCCACCCGGCTCAGCTTGGGTTTTGCGGCCATCACACTGGCTTTTTTGGTGTTGTCGGGTTTCACTGCATGGCGCATGCACCAGGTGTCGCTGGCAACTGAGCGGATGGAAACCGAAACGCAACTTCTGGACTTGGCTGAAAAGTGGCAGGCCGTCGTTCGTCAGAACTCTGCACGTTCTTTGGCTGTGGCGTATTCGCCCGGGCAAGCCATGTTTGAATTTTTCAAAGCCGACATGGCGGCCACCAGCGCCGAGACCTCAGACATCCAAAAGAAGTTTCTGGAATTGAGCAAAAGCGACGCCTCACTCCAACGTGCCCAAGCCGTCACTGAGGTTCGCAAGTCATGGCTGGCGGCGCGCGACCAGTCCAACACCTTGAAGGCTGCGGGCGACGATGCAGGTGCCCAGGCGCTGGTGCGTGAGAAGTTTGTCCCGGCCACTGCAGATTACATTCGCGTTACCCAGATTTTGGTGGATGGCCAGATCGCCAGCGTCAGCCAAACACAAGATGACATTGAGGCCATTTTCAACCAGCTCTACTTGGTGGGTGGTGCGCTGCTGGCCTTGTGCGTTGGCATCGCGGTGTTTGCCAGCTGGAGCATCTCGCGCGGTATTGCCAAAGGCATCACGCTGGCCAGCAGCGCTGCTGAGCGTATTGGTGAGGGTGATCTGAGCCAGACCTTGCCGCAGGACGGTAAAGACGAAATCTCTCACCTGTTACAAGCCCTCTCCAAAATGCAAGCCAGCCTGGTCGGGGTGGTTCAACGTGTGCGCCAAGGCTCCGAGTCGGTGGCCACCGCCAGCTCCGAGATTGCCCAGGGCAACCACGACCTCTCCAGCCGCACCGAGTCCCAAGCCAGTGCTTTGGAGGAAACCGCTGCCTCCATGGAAGAACTGTCCTCCACCGTCAAACAAAACGCCGACAACGCTCGCCAAGCCAACCAGTTGGCCCTGAGTGCCTCGACAGTCGCGGTGCAAGGCGGTGAGGTGGTTGCCCAGGTGGTTGACACCATGAAAGGCATCAACGAAGCCTCAAGAAAGATCAGCGACATCATCAGCGTGATCGATGGCATTGCCTTCCAGACCAATATCCTGGCTTTGAACGCTGCTGTCGAAGCCGCCCGGGCCGGGGAACAAGGCCGTGGTTTTGCCGTGGTGGCATCAGAGGTACGCAGCCTGGCTGGCCGCAGCGCCGAAGCCGCCAAAGAAATCAAAACCCTGATCAACAACAGCGTGGAAAGGGTTGAACAAGGTACTGACCTGGTGGATCAAGCCGGCACCACGATGACCGAGGTGGTCAACTCCATCAAACGGGTGACCGACATCATGGGCGAGATCAGCGCCGCCAGCACCGAACAAAGCCAGGGGGTTAGCCAAGTCGGTGAGGCAGTGACACAGATGGACCACGCCACCCAGCAAAACGCCGCACTGGTGGAAGAAATGGCCGCAGCCGCTTCCAGCCTCAAGTCACAAGCACAAGATCTGGTGCAGACGGTGGCGGTGTTCAAACTGGGAGACGGCAAAGAGGGGGGCATCGCCGCCCCCGCAGCACGCAGCAGCGCAGCCACCCGTCACAACGCCCCCAAACCGGCGGCAGCCAGCACCAAGCAGGCCGCTAAGCTGGTGACCCAGCCCGCACCCAAACCGGCCAGCCTGCCCCATGACAGTGGCGGCAAGGCTGGTAATGACGAGTGGGAGAGTTTCTAAGCGGTGGTGACAGGCCGGGCGCAGGCGCTGTGGTCCTCAGAACAGCACCTCGATGCGCATCAGGCTGGCCACGGCTCTGCCAGCTCTGAGCCCCGGTTCAAACACGGCCTGTTTGAACCGCTGGGTGACCTGTTGGGTAAACCAGTCCGGCGCTTCGCTCACTTCCACGTCCACCTGGGTGACTTCGCCCGTTTGGTTGATCCACAGCAGCAGCTGCAGGCGACCAGCCGTTTCGGGTGAAACGATGTCTTGCAGCTCGATCTCGCTGGCAGGCAGCGCAACGCGGGAGAGAAACTCCGAGGGCAAGTAGCCGTTCTCGCTGTCTGAGGGCGGCTCTGCGGCGGGTGAGGGCTGCGACGTGGAGTCCGATGCCTCTGGCTCGGCAGTCTGGGGTGTCGGCGGTGCGGGCGCGGACGTCTGCTGGGGCGGTTGGCGCAGCGTGAGTTGTGAGACTGGGGTCGGGCGCAGCACCCGCAGAATCACCCGCTGGTCCTGCTGGCCACGCAGCCAGGATGGCAGCCAAGCCTTGTTGGCTGGCCAGAGCAGCAGCGCATGTAACAACAGCGACACCAGCAAGGCGCACAGCGGCACTCTCCAGACGCTGATAGAACCAGAGTTCAGGGTGCCAGACGCTCTCGAATCCATAGTGCTGAGCCCTTGTCAGATAAGGGCTGTAGGCTGTAACGGAGTCTATCGTGCAAACGACTCTTGCGCCCTTGCCAAAACTCCCAGCGCTCGGGTTTCAGGCGGTAACCGCCCCAATGGGGTGGCCGGGGTGGTTGCAGCAAAAACTGGGCGCCATACCTGGCCGCGTTGGCCACCAACACCCCGCGCCCGCTGATCACCTGGCTTTGCGGGCTGGCCCAGGCGCCAATGCGGCTGTCAAGTGGGCGGCTGTTGAAGTAGGTGTCACTCTCGGTTTCACTGACTTTTTCCACGATGCCTTCGATGCGCACTACGCGCTCGAGCTCGACCCAGTGGAACTGCAGCGCGGCATAGGGGTTGCCCGCCAGCTCCTGTCCTTTACGGGACTCAAAATTGGTGTACCAGACGATGCCGCGTTCGTCATAACCCTTGATCAGCACCACGCGGGTGCTTGGGCGCAGATCACTGCTTACGGTGGCCAGCGTCATCGCATTGGGTTCAGGCACCTCGGCGTGTATGGCTTCTTGCAGCCATTGTTCGAATTGTCTGAGGGGGGCGGCGTGGGATGCGTCTTCGTTGAGTTCGGCACGTTCGTAACTCTTGCGCAGGTCAGCTAATGTGGTCATGGGCTCAGTATAAAGAGGCCATCGGGGTTGATGCATCAGTCAATGTGTGGCACTGTCTGGTATTCAACTGTACCGGCCAGGTACCCGGACGGACGTTGCCAGAGATCAGACTGGGTTACCATTGCGTATGTAATTTAGTTACCAATTTTTTCAATCACCATGAAACTCAATACCACCGTTGACGCCGTCACCCAGCGCATCATCCAGCGCAGCCAACCCACACGCAGCGCCTATCTGAAGCAGGTGCAGGCTGACGGACAACGCCCGCCGGGTGCCCAGCGCATGGGTTGCGCCAATGTGGCACATGCGTTTGCCGGCATGCCGGGCAACGACAAGCTGCGTGTGGTGGCCGAGAAAGCGCCCAACATTGGTATCGTCACCGCCTACAACGACATGTTGTCGGCCCACACCCCGCTGGGTCATTACCCGGATCTGATCAAGGCCGAGGCCCGACTGCATGGCGCCACCGCCCAGGTCGCCGGTGGCGTGCCGGCCATGTGTGATGGTGTCACCCAGGGCCAGCCGGGCATGGAGCTGAGCCTGTTCTCGCGCGACGTGATCGCCATGGGCACGGCGGTGGCGCTGAGCCACGATGTGTTTGCCGGGGCGCTGATGCTGGGGGTGTGTGACAAGATCGTGCCGGGCCTGCTGATCGGCGCGCTGCAATTTGGCCATGTGCCGACGGTGTTTGTGCCCGCCGGGCCCATGACCACCGGCCTGTCCAACAACGACAAATCCAAGGTGCGTGAAAAAGCCGCCCAAGGCCTGGTCGGTCGCCCCGAATTGCTGGCGGCTGAATCTGCCGCCTACCACGGCGAGGGCACCTGCACTTTTTACGGCACCGCCAACAGCAACCAGATGCTGCTTGAAGCCATGGGCCTGCATGTGCCGGGCACCGCCTTCATCAACCCGGGCGCCAGCATCCGCGACGAACTCACGCGTGAAGCCTTGCGCACCGTGCTGGGCAGTGCGGATGACAAGTGCCCGCCGATTGGCCTGGTGGTGGACGAGCGCTGTATCGTCAACGCCATGGTGGCCTTGTTGGCCACCGGTGGCTCGACCAACCACCTGATCCACTGGGTGGCGGTGGCGCGGGCGGCTGGCATTGTGATCGACTGGGACGATTTTTCGGCCTTGTCCGACGTGGTGCCGCTGCTGACGCGTGTCTACCCCAATGGCAGCGCCGATGTGAACCAGTTCCAGGCCGCTGGCGGCCCGGGTTTTGTGATCCGTGAGTTGCTCGACGGTGGTTTCATGCATGCCGATGTGCTGACCGTGTGCTCCGGTGGGTTGCGCGAGTACACCCGCGTGCCCGCAGCACCGGCGCCGGTTTCTGAGGAAAAAACGTCTCCAGCCCTGATCTGGCAAGAGATCGGTGCTAGCAAAGATGAGTCTGTGGTGCGCCCGGCCAGTGAGCCGTTCAGCCCCAGCGGTGGCCTGAAACTGCTGCTCGGCAACCTGGGCCGCAGCGTGATCAAGATCTCGGCCGTGCCCGATGACCGCCATGTGATCGAGGCACCGTGCCGCGTATTTGACTCGCAAGACGCCCTGCAAAAAGCCTTTGCCGCCAACGAACTCAACCAGGATGTGGTGTGTGTGGTGCGCTGGCAGGGCCCCAAGGCCAACGGCATGCCCGAGTTGCACAAGCTCACCCCACCACTGGCGGTGTTGCAGGGCAAGGGTTTCCGCGTGGCGCTGGTGACCGACGGGCGCATGAGTGGTGCCTCCGGCAAGGTGCCTGCAGCCATTCACGTCTCGCCCGAGGCGGTGGCCGGTGGCCCGCTGGCACGCGTGCGCGACGGTGATGTGATCCGGCTTGACGCCCCGGCGGGCACGCTGCAGGTGCTGGTGCCAGAGGCGGAGTGGGCCGCACGTGAGGTCGCCCACATGCCCGACGCCCTGCGCGCCGCCAACGGCGTGGGCATGGGCCGCGCGTTGTTTGCGAGCATGCGGCGCAACGCCAGCAGCGCCGAAGAGGGCGCCTGCAGCTGGTTGTGATACCAAGCACGGTCTTTACCCACCCCCACCTGTCATTCTGATCCCGCCGGGCGTGCTCGCCTGGCGTGCTTTTCTTCCATTTTTTAGAAAGTTCTCATGAACACAACTACCTCTCTGACCGCCCTGCAGGTCATGCAAGACGCACCGGTGATCCCGGTCATTGTGTTGAACGATGTGGCGCATGCGGTGCCGCTGGCACGTGCTTTTCTGGCCGGTGGCATCCGTATGCTGGAGGTGACCTTACGCACGCCGCAGGCGCTGGCCTGTATCGAAGCGATTGCGCGTGAGGTGCCCGAGGCCATGGTGGGTGCTGGCACGGTGCGCAGTGCGTCTGATGCCCAGGCCGCAGCCAATGCCGGGGCCCGTTTTGCGGTGAGCCCGGGCTACACCAGCGCGGTGGGGCAGGCTTGCCGCGATGCCAAACTGGCGCTGTTGCCCGGCGTCGCCACCGGCAGCGAGATCATGCGTGCGAGTGAAGATGGCTTCACTGAGCTCAAGTTTTTCCCCGCCGTCCAAGCCGGTGGGGTGGGCATGCTCAAGGCCTGGGGTGGCCCGTTTTTTGACGTGAAGTTCTGCCCCACCGGTGGCATCACGCTGCAAAACGCGCCCGACTTCCTGGCGCTGTCCAACGTGGTGTGTGTGGGCGGCTCCTGGCTGGTGCCGGCCCAGGTGGCCGAGTCGGGCGACTGGGGCCGCGTCACCCGCCTGGCGCTGGAAACCAAGGCCTTGCACCAATAAGTTCTGGCGCACGCTGGCGCCAGCCCGGTGCTGGTGTCAGCGCAAACCCAGACCGGTGCTGCCTTCGGCGCGCTCGATCAACTCGATCTTGTAGCCGTCCGGATCAACCACAAAGGCGATCACCGTTGTGCCGCCCTGCACCGGGCCGGCCTCACGCGTGATCTTGCCACCGGCCGCGCGGATCTTGTCGCAGGCGGCCTTGGCGTCTGGCACCCCCAGCGCGATGTGGCCAAAAGCACTGCCCAGGTCGTAACTGTCCACCCCCCAGTTGTAGGTCAGCTCGATCTCGGCCTGGCCGGGGTTACCGCCCTCGAAGCCGAGGAAGGCCAGGCTGTATTTGTACTCGGGGTTGTCCGACTGGCGCAGCAGGGTCATGCCCAGCACCTGGGTGTAGAAGTCGATCGCGCGTTGCAGGTTGCCGACGCGCAGCATGGTGTGAAGAATTCGCATGGTGGAAGCTCAAAAAAATTGAAACAAGGGGTGAGATCAAGACTTGGCTACATCGCATTAGCAGACCAGGGTCTTGGGCCGTTTTCAGGCCATGGTTGGGGAATAATGGCGCCTATTGTCAACCAACCCGAGTAGATCATGCCTGCGTTTACCAAAGTCGTTTTGTTCACCGATACCGATGGCCGCGCCCGTTTCCGCGAGGAAACCGTCACGCTGGACCCCGTCAAGCCTCAGGTGGCTTTGTCGGCCCTGATGCCCTCTGGCGGGATGCAACTGCGCCACAGCCCGGTGGGTTTTGTCAGTGGCATGCATTGCACCACCGACCCGCAGTGGGTGTTTATTCTGGGTGGCCAGATGGAAATTTTCCTGCAGGACGGCAGCTCGCGCCTTTTCAAGGCAGGTGAGCACTTTTACTCAGCCGACGTGGTGCCCGAAGGCCAAAGCTTTGATGCCAGCGTCCACGGCCACTGGAGCCGCCAGGTTGGACCTGACGAGCTGGTGACCCTGTTTGTGCGCAGCTGAAGCCAACACACCAGCAGCTGCTGGTGTGTACGTTTGCTATTGATTAAGTAGCTATTGGCCCTTATGGATAAAGGGTTAGAGTGTTAAAAGGCTAAAAAAACAAGGGGGCTTCAAGCCCCTTTGTTGTGTGGCTCAGCGGCTGCTGGGGCCACGTGAACCGCCGCCAGCAGGACCACCTGAGCGGCCACCACGGCTGCCGGAGCGGTTGCCGCCGCCCGAGCGGCTCGGGCCACTGCCAAAGCCAGCGCCTGCCGGGCCGGCATTGCGGTTGCCGCCACCAAAACCACCGCCATTGCGACGCGGGCCACGGTCAGACATCATATCGACGCTGGTGCGCATCGGGTCGGGTTGACCACCGGCGCCGCGAGCGGGTGCGGGGGCTGGGCCACCGTAACCTCCGCCGTTGCCACCACCGTAACCACGCGCCGGGCGTTGACCCGGGCCACGCACCGCTTGTTCAGCGGCGGACAAATGGCTGCGTGGTTCGGCACTGCGGCCACCACCGTCGGCATCAAAGTTGCCGTCGTTGCGCGGGTTGGCAGGGCGGCCTTCGCCACCAGCCGGACGGGGGCCTCGGCCACCACCACCGCTGCGGCCACGACCTGCACCACCATTGCCACCGCCATTGGCGGGGCGGGCGGCGCCTGGGCCCTTGCTTTCACGCACGCGTGTCAGCATCTCGGTGCGGGCGGCCTTGGCGGCAGCCATCATCACGTCGCGGCTCGGGGGTTTGCCAGCGCCGCCCCAGATGGTCTGGCGGCCCATGGCGATGGGTTCGGCTTTTTCACCGGGTTCGGGCATGAACTCGGCAATGATCTGCACCGGAATGTCTTGTTTGGTGAAGCGCTCAATGGCTTGCATGAAGCCTTCCTCGTCCAGGCTCACCAGGCTGACCGCCTGGCCTTCGGCGCCAGCACGACCGGTGCGGCCAATGCGGTGCACATAGTCTTCACAGACGTTGGGGATGTCGTAGTTCACCACATGCGGTAGGTCGTCGATGTCGATGCCACGGGCGGCAATGTCGGTGGCGACCAGGGCGCGCACGTCGCCACTTTTGAAGTCAGCCAGCGCCTGGGTGCGCGCGGTCTGGCTCTTGTTGCCATGCAAGGCCATGGCGGCGATGCCGTTCTTGGTGAGGAACTCGGCCACATTGTTGGCGCCAAACTTGGTACGGGTGAACACCAGCACTTGGCTCCAGTTGTGTTCTTGCACGATGTGGGCAAGCAAGGCCTTTTTCTTGCCGCGACCCACGGGGTGGATCAGCTGGGTGATGCGTTGCACCGTGGTGTTGCGCGGGGTGACTTGCACACTTTGCGGGTTTTTCAGCAAGGTGGCGGCGAGTTCACGGATTTCGTCGCTGAAGGTGGCTGAGAACAACAGGCTTTGCTTTTCTTTGGGCACCGCTGCCAGCACTTTTTTGACGTCATGGATGAAACCCATGTCGAGCATGCGGTCGGCTTCGTCGAGCACCAGGATCTGCACCTGGCCGAGGTCGAGCATGCCTTGTTGCATCAGGTCGAGCAGCCGCCCGGGGGTGGCCACCAGCACGTCCACGCCTTTTTTCATGCGGCTGATCTGGGGGTTCATGCCGACACCGCCAAACACGGCGGCTGAAGTGATCTCCAGGTATTTGCCGTAAGTTTGCACGGACTCTTCGACCTGGGCCGCCAGTTCGCGGGTGGGGGTCAGCACCAGGGCGCGGATGCCGATACCACCAAACTTGTTGCGAGGGGCTTCCTGTGCGCAGAGCTTGTTGAGCATCGGCAGCACAAACGCCGCGGTTTTGCCGGTGCCGGTCTGGGCACCACCCAGCAGGTCGTGCCCTTCGAGCACCAGCGGTATCGCCTGGGCCTGAATCGGTGTGGGGTTTTCATAGCCTTGCTCGAGCACAGCTTTGATGATGGCCGGGGCCAGATTGAGTTCTTCAAATTTCATGGTGAGGTGCACCCCATCCAGGGTGCCAGGACATCAGCCCGTTTTGGCGCGTTGTCGCGACAATTCAGTCAAAGGCAGATGGGATCAAAAACGGAGCCTCACACATGATGAAACTCCCAGCAAGGTGCTGACGTCTCAGGTAACTGAAGTCCTGAAACAGCGGCGATTGTCGCACGGACACGGTGACTGTGGCTGCGCTAGCGTCGATAATGGGGGTTTTTCACAGAAGCAACATTTCAAGTCCTATGGCTCAATACGTATTTTCAATGAACCGCCTCGGCAAGATCGTGCCGCCCAAGCGGCATATCCTGAAAGACATTTCGCTGAGTTTTTTCCCGGGCGCCAAGATTGGCGTGCTGGGCACCAATGGTTCGGGCAAGTCCACGCTGCTCAAGATCATGGCTGGGCTGGACAAGGAAATTGAAGGCGAAGCCATTCCCATGGCCGGACTGAACATCGGTTATCTGCCGCAGGAGCCGCAGTTGGACCCGACCCAGACCGTGCGCGAGAGCATTGAAGCCGGGATGGGCAAGGTATTTGCCGCCAAGGCGCGTCTGGAAGAGGTGTACATCGCCTACGGCGCCGAAGATGCCGACTTTGACGCTCTGGCCGCAGAGCAGGCCGAACTGGAAGCCATCATTGCCACCGCTGGCACCGATTCCGAGCACCAACTTGAAATTGCCGCTGACGCCCTGCGTCTGCCACCCTGGGATGCGGTGATTGGTGTGCTTTCTGGCGGAGAAAAACGCCGCGTGGCCTTGTGCAGCCTGTTGCTGAGCCACCCGGACATGTTATTGTTGGATGAGCCAACCAATCACTTGGATGCTGAATCCGTGGACTGGCTGGAGCAATTTTTGCAGCGTTATAGCGGCACCGTGGTGGCGATCACACATGATCGCTACTTTCTGGACAATGCTGCCGAGTGGATTCTGGAAATGGACCGGGGCTCGGGCATCCCTTACAAGGGCAATTACAGCTCCTGGATGGAGCAAAAGCAGGCACGTCTGGAGCAGGAGAAGAAGGGCGAGGAGTCCCGCGCCAAGACCCTTAAGAAAGAACTGGAGTGGTCACGCCAGAATCCCAAGGCACGCCAGGCCAAGAGCAAGGCCCGTCTGGCCCGCTTCGAGGAGCTGTCTGACTTTGAATACCAGAAACGCAACGAAACCAACGAAATCTTCATCCCTGTGGCCGACCGCCTGGGCCAGGAGGTCATTGAATTCGTCAATGTCAGCAAGTCATTTGGTGACCGCGTGTTGATTGACAACCTGAGCTTCAAGGTGCCGCCAGGCGCTATTGTTGGCATCATCGGCCCCAACGGTGCCGGTAAATCCACCTTGTTCCGCATGATTTCAGGTCAGCAGCAACCCGACAGCGGAGAGGTCAAGATTGGCCAAACTGTCAAGATGGCCTTTGTGGACCAGAATCGTGACGACCTGGCGAATGAAAAAACCGTATGGGAAGATGTCTCGGGCGGGCTGGACATGCTCAATATTGGCAAGTTCACCATGGCCAGCCGGGCCTACTGTGGCCGCTTCAACTTCAATGGATCTGACCAACAAAAGCGCGTTGGCACGTTGTCCGGCGGGGAACGTGGCCGCTTGCATCTGGCCAAGACACTGATTGCGGGCGGCAATGTGCTGATGCTCGATGAACCCTCCAACGATCTGGACGTGGAAACCTTGCGTGCGCTGGAAGACGCTTTGCTGGAGTTTGCGGGTTCCATCATGGTCATCAGCCATGACCGCTGGTTCCTTGACCGCATTGCCACCCACATCTTGGCCTGCGAGGGTGACAGCCAGTGGACCTTCTACAACGGCAATTACCACGACTACGAAGAGGACAAGAAGAAACGCCTGGGTGAAGAGGGCGCCAAGCCCAAACGCATGCGTTTCAAGGCACTGAAGTAGGCTCTCCACGAGGATCAATCACCATGTCGACAGCTGATTCGTCCATTCCTGGATTGCCAATCTACCAGAGCCTGCTGGAGTCAGCGGCACGGACGAGTGCCAGCATGTTGTCGCAGGTGTTGGGTTTGGCCCGCAAAACCCTGCGCACCGAGGTGTCCACGGCTCGGGGTTTTCTGGAGCGTGACCAGCTGGAACTCAGTGTCAAGTTGATGGAGTCACACACACCGAGCCTGTGCGAACGTTTCCCGGCTATCTTGCTGGAGATCTTTCGCGGCCATGGTGATGCAGTGGCCAAAACCGGTGTTCTGGGTGAGCAAGCCTTGCGCTTGGATCAGCTTGAACTAATGGATGAGAGCCAGGTTCAGGAGCGTGTGGAACTGGCTCGTATGTTGCAGCATGTGTTGCTGGACGCCGAGCTGGCCCTGCCCGAGTTCAACAGTTTTGTGTGTGCGCTGGTGGGCTTGGACCGGGTTTCACCCGAACACAATCCGCTGCGCCCCGACTCGTATGTCAAGGCCTTGCAGCAGCTCATGACCGAGATGCGGGTACCAACACAGGTACGTGCCATCTGGTTGCGTCACCTGTCAGCCCCGCTTGGGAGTGCGTTGCGTGAGGCGTATCTGCAATGGACCGAGCAGCTTCGCAGCCAGGACGTGCGCCGGGTGGGGTTCACTGTGATTCGCACTCCCGAGGTGGTGACCGAGGTGGTGGATCACGGTCGTTCGGGCCGTGCCGAGCGCGCGGTGTGGACCCCCGAATATCGGCAAACGGTGCTGACACTGGACAAGTTGCGGCAGCTGATGTCTGGCCATCTGGATGACGGTCCGCCAGACAGTCCCAAAGAGGCGTTTGCCCAGCAGTTTGCGCGTGAGTTCGAGCAAGGCAAGGCGCCAGCTGGGTCGCCAGACCATGGCCCTGAAACTGCTTTTCAGGCCACCTTGCCAGCGGCTCTGGATGCCTTGCAGGAGATGCAGCAAGTTGATACGGTGGTGCTGCGCATGCAACAACGCCCGGCACCACCCAAAGGGCGTGCAACTGACACACGGCCGCCTGGTGCGGTTGTGCGTGAAGAGTTGACACGCAGTGCCAAGTCGATGAGTCAGGTGCTGAGCCTGGAAGTGGTGTCCCTGATGGCGGAAAACCTGATCAAGGACAGCCGCTTGTTGCCCCAGGTGAGGAAAGTCATTGAGCGCTTGGAGCCCGCGCTGCTGCGGCTGGTGATTGTTGACCCACGTTTTTTCATTGACAAGGCGCACCCGGCGCGACTGTTGCTCAACGAAATTTCGCAACGGGGTTTGGCATTTGGCTCAGAAACTGATCCGGATTTTGAGGCTTTCCTGCTGTCTTTGCAGCGGCATGTGAGTCCCTTGGCGGTGCTCAATATCGAGGGTGTCCAGCCCTTTGAGGCGGCGCTCAAGCAGCTTCTGCAGGAGTGGGACAACCCCGAGGTGCAGGACACGGTCAGCAGCCAGATTCAAAGTGCGGCGGCGGTGTTGGGTTATGCCGAGGAGCGCAATTTGCTGGCCACCCAAATGGCGAGCCACTTGATGAAGATGTCTGGCATGTCCAGGGTGCCGACGGACGTGATTGATTTTTTGTGCGGCCCTTGGTCACATGTGATGGCCGAGGCGCAACTCAAAGCCGCGCCAGGTACCGACGACCCTGGTGCTTACAGGGCGCTGGTTGCCGACCTGTTGTGGAGCGCACAACCGGATCTGACGCGCAAAGATGTTGGGCGCTTGACCAAGCTGGTGCCCCGGCTGCTGTCGGGTCTGCGTGAAGGCCTGGGTCTGATTGGTTACCCCTCCACCAAAACCAGCGTCTTTTTTGATGTCTTGATGAAGCAGCACCATCAGGCTTTCAGGCCTGCCACGCAGGAGGAGGCGGCTGCACCGGAGGGTCTCGATGCCAGCTTGGTGAGCAATCAGGACCACTGGGTGGCGCCTGCCGAGGCCAAGGCCTCCGGTTTCATGGATTTTGCGGACGAAGAAGTGGCAGACCTGCCCAAGTCGACACCCTTGTCTTTGCCGCCGCAAACCAGCACCGTGCCCTTGGCGGTAGGTGCCTGGATCGAGTTGTACCTCTCGGGGGCCTGGCATCGGGTGCAGTTGTCGTGGATCAGTCCGCACGGCACCATGTTCTTGTTTACCAGTGTGAGTGGCAAAACCCAGTCAATGACCCAGCGCTTTTACGAACGCATGTTGGCAGAAGGCAAGCTGCGGGTGGTGTCAGACCAGGCTTCGATGGTAGAAGGCGCTCTGGACGCTGTGGTTCGCACGGCGATGCGCAATAGCATCGGCTCTGGGGCCTGAAGTACACAGGCAGCCCGCCAGGCTTGCCTGATCAGCCTGCCAGCGCGGCTTTGACTGCCTGCGACACCAAAGCCATGTCGGCCTTGCCGGCCAGTTGGGTTTTGACCGCACCCATGACTTTGCCCATGTCGCCAGGTCCGGTTGCACCCAGTGTGCTGACGATCAAAGCCACAGCAGCGGTGATTTCATCGGCGCTCAGGCGTTGCGGCAAGTAGGCTTCCAGCACCTTGATTTCGTCACTTTCCTTGTCCGCCAGGTCTTGCCGTTGCGCTTGCACATAAGCGGCCACCGAGTCTTTGCGCTGTTTGATCAGCTTGTCCACGATGCCGACCAGCGCCGTGTCATCCACCACTACTCGCTCATCGACTTCTTTTTGTTTGACGGCCGCCAGCAACAGGCGGATGGTGCCCAGCCGGACGCTGTCTTTGGCACGCATGGCGGTTTTCATGTCTTCGGTGATCTGGTCTTTGAGGGACATGGTGGTGACTCCTGGTCAATTGTTTGGATGAAGGGTCTCGATACGCCAGAACGAAAAAAGCTCGCCTGGGCGTCCCCGGCGAGCTTGTCTGCAGGCTTGACAGCCCCGCTTGGTAGCAGGGATCAGTACAGCTTTTTGGGCAACTGCATGGCGCGGATGCGCTTGTAGTTGCGTTTGACTGCAGCAGCCTTCTTGCGTTTGCGCTCAGCAGTGGGCTTTTCATAAAACTCGCGTGCGCGCAAGTCAGTCAGCAGGCCCAGTTTTTCAATGGTGCGCTTGAAGCGGCGCAGCGCGACGTCAAAAGGCTCGTTTTCTTTAACACGAATGGTTGTCATGGAGTCAAATAATCCAAAAGGTGCAGACTTCAAAGTTTGGAAGATCGGGCCAAAAATTGATCTTGCGAATTTCTCCGCTTAAAAGTTGATCAGGCAGCGGAGTTTTGCCAGCAAAGCCAAGCATTATAGCGGTCTCTTTGGGGCTGGCAAGTGATTGTCGTGGTGTCTCTGCGACATCGGTTCAAATACATCTTTTTGAGAAGGACACTCAAGATGAAAGCGATCTGGAACGGTGCAGTGATTGCACAGAGCGACGATACCGTCATGGTGGAGGGCAACCACTATTTCCCGGCGAGCTCACTCAACCGGGAGTTTGTGCATTTCAGCAACCACAAAAGCTCCTGCGCCTGGAAAGGGCAGGCCAGTTATTACTCGTTGATGGTCAATGGCGAAATGAATCCGGATGCAGTCTGGTACTACCCCGACCCCAAACCAGAGGCTGACCAGGTGCGTGACCGGGTCGCCTTCTGGAAAGGTGTGAAGGTCACCGACTAGCTTGTCGGCTGAGCTTCACGTACCCGCTTCTCAGTGGGTGCTGCCTGGCTGGATGGCCACGTCCGGGTTGGCGCCACCGAGGCTTTTGAACAGGGTGACCTGGTTCTGCAAATACGCCAGGCGCGTTTGCACCAGAGACTGCTGGGTCGTGAACAGCGAGCGCTGGGCATCGAGCCAGTCGAGCTGGCTGGCCGCGCCGTTGTCAAACCGCAGCTTGGTCAGACGGGTGCGTTCACTCTCGGCTTTCAGCAACGCTTCACTCGATTGGAGCTGTTGCGCCAGGGTGTCCTGGCCAGCCAGAGCGTCGGCCACCTCGCGAAATGCGCTCTGGATGGTTTTTTCGTATTGCGCCACCGCGATGTCCCGTGCCGACTGTGCGATGTCCAAATTGGCCTGGTTTGCGCCAGCGTTGAAGATGGGCAACACCAGACTGGGCGCCATGGTCCAGCCCCAGGAGCCGCTCTTGAACAAACCCGAGAGTTCGCTACTGGCCGACCCGGCGCCCGCAGTGAGTGTGATGCGCGGGAAAAACGCAGCTCGCGCTGCACCAATGTTGGCGTTGCTGGCCAGCAAGCTTTGTTCGGCCTGGCGGATATCGGGGCGGTAGGTCAGCAGGTCGGACGGCAGCCCGCCGGGCAGGCTGGGGAACTGTTGGCTGTCGAGTTGGCCTTGGGCCAGCTGGTTGCGAGCGGTCTCAGGCAGACTTTGGCCCAGCAGCAGTGTCAGCGCGTTTTCGTCCTGCGCGCGTTTTTGCAGCTGTTGCGCCAGGGTAACGCGGGCACTTTCCAGCAGCGTTTGCGCCAGCCGCCAGTCCAGGTCAGACGCCGCACCGTGGCTGCGTTTGAGTTCGGTGAGTTTCAGAGACTCTTCTCGCGTGGCGAGGGTCTGGCGTGAGGTGCGCAGCAAATCTTCGTCAGCCAGCAGGCTCAGCCAGCTCTGCGCCACACTGGCCATCAGGCTAATCTGCACCGTTTTGGTGGCCTCGGAGGTGGCCAGATACTGGGCCAGGGCCTGTTCCTTGAGGCTGGCAACCCGGCCAAAAAAGTCCAGTTCGTAAGCGGTGAAGGTCAAGCCGCCGGTGTAGCTGCTGGTCATGTCACCGCTGCTGTTGGGCGTCCGCGAGCCGGTCACCGTGGCGTTGATGGCCGGAAACTGGTCAGCACGGCGCAGCCCCAGCTGGGCGCGGGCTTGTTCGATGTTGAGCACCGACACCCGCAGATCGCGGTTGTTGGCCAGTGCGGTGTGGATCAGCTGCTGTACCGTCTTATCGGTATAAAAGTCCTCCCAGCCCTTATTCCATAAGGGGTTGGTGCTTTGTTTTTCAGAGCGTTCTTTCGCCGCAGCTGAACTGGGCCACTGGGTGGCGATGGGTGCCGCAGGGCGCTCGTAGGTGGGGATCAGCGAGCACGCTGACAACACACTGGCGCAGGCCACCGAGATCACAGTTAACTTATTCATGCGAATGCACTCCCATGTGCGCGGCCTGTTCGGCATGCACCTGCTGCTGGCGTTCGCTGTCCTTGAACAGCGAGCGCACCACCACAAAAAAGATTGGAACAAACACCACCGCCAACGCTGTGCCGGTCAGGATGCCGCCGATCACGCCGGTACCGATGGCGCGTTGGCTCGCTGAGCCCGCACCACTGGAGATCGCCAGTGGCAACACCCCCAGCGTGAATGCCATCGAGGTCATCACAATCGGGCGAAAACGCAGGTGGGCCGCTTCCAAGGCGGCTGCAATCACGGATTTGCCTTGCGCCTGCAGGTCCTTGGCAAACTCGATGATCAGAATCGCGTTCTTGGCCGACAAGCCGATGATGGTGATCAGACCGACCTGGAAGTACACGTCATTGGCATAACTGCGCAGCAGGGTGGCTACGATCACCCCGAGCACGCCGAGTGGCACCACCAGGATGACGGACATGGGAATGCTCCAGCTTTCATACAGCGCGGCCAGGCACAAGAACACCGCCAGAATGGCAAAGGCGTAGAGGATCATGGCTTGTGAGCCGGCCAGTTTTTCCTCGCGTGAGGTACCGGTCCATTCAAAGCCAAAACCGGCTGGCAATTTGGCTGCAAGCTGCTCCATCTCGTTCAATGCGGCACCCGTGCTGTAGCCCGGTGCGGCACTGCCGCTGATGCGCATGGCCGGGTACCCGTTGTAGCGCACCGTCTGCATCGCGCCCTTCACCCAGCGGGTGCTGGCGAAAGCGGACAGTGGCACGGTCTGGCCCTTGTTGTTGGTGACATTGAGTTTGAGCAGATCGTCGGGTTGCATGCGTGCCATGGCATCAGCCTGCACCACCACCCGCTGCAGCCGACCGCTGTTGGGGAAGTCGTTGATATAGGCGGAGCCCAGCGCGGTGGAAATCAGGCTGTTGATGGCATCAAAACCAACCCCCAAGGCATTGGCCTTGTCGCGGTCAATGTCGACCTGCAGCTGGGGCGCGTCTTCCAGACCATCCGGGCGAACCTGGGTCAGCACCTTGCTTTGGGCCGCCATGCCCAGCAACTGGTTGCGCGCTGCCAGCAAGGCTTCATGTCCCTGGCTGCCGCGATCCTGCAGCCGGAAGCTGAAACCCGAGGAGGAGCCCAGTTCGGGAATGGGAGGTGGGCTCAAGGGGAAGATGAAGGCGTCGCGGATGCCTGACAGGGCGCCAAAAGCGCGACCGGCCAGCGCCTCGGCGGAGCTGCCTGGGCCTTTGCGTTCGGCCCAGTCTTTCAGGGTGACAAAAGCCAGTGCAGCGTTTTGTCCTTGCCCCGAGAAGCTGAAACCCAGCACACCCACCATGCTTTTGACCTCAGGCTGCTCCAGGATGAAACCTTCCACCTGTTGCATCACGGCCAGGGTGCGCTCCTGGGTGGCGCCGGGTGGCAGTTGCACGTTGATCAGCATACTGCCCTGGTCTTCGCTGGGCAGGAAGGAGGTCGGCAAACGGGTGTACATCACCGCCGCTGCGGCCAGAATTGCCAGATAAATCACCAGGTAACGCGCAGCACGTGGCAGGGTCTTGGCGACCCCGCGCTCATAGCCTTTGGCGGTGCTGGCAAAACCACGGTTGAACCAGCCAAAAAAGCCGCTCTTGGCGTGGTGGTGTCCGGCTTCCACCGGCTTGAGCAAGGTGGCACACAGGGCGGGTGTCAAGGACAGCGCCAGGAAGGACGAAAACGCAATCGACACCCCCATCACCGCCGAGAACTGGCGGTAGATGTTGCCAATTGACCCGCTGAAGAATGCCAACGGCACAAACACCGAGATCAGCACCACGGTCACGCCAATGATGGCGCCCTGGATCTGGCCCATCGCCTTGCGGGTTGCCAGCAAGGGGGATAAGCCTTCCTCACTCATGATGCGCTCAACGTTTTCCACCACCACGATGGCGTCATCCACCAGGATACCAATCACCAGCACCATGGCGAACATGGTCAGCACGTTGATTGAGAAACCCATGGCCAACATCGTGGCAAAGGTGCCCAACAGTGCCACCGGCACCACCAGGGTTGGAATCAGGGTGTAGCGCCAGTCCTGCAGGAACAAGAACATCACCAGGAACACCAGCACAATCGCTTCCACCAGGGTCTCGGCCACCTGGGCCAGCGAGGTTTGAATGAACAGCGAGCTGTCATAAGGAATCGACCAACTCATGCCCTTGGGGAAAAAGGTCTCCAACTGATGCATGCGGGCACGCACCGCTTTGGCCGTGGCCAAGGCGTTGCCGCTGGGGGAGAGTTGCACACCAATGCCGATGGCAGGTTTGCCGTTCAGACGGGCCGAGGTGGCGTAAGACTGACCGCCCAACTCGATGCGGGCCACGTCCTTGAGGCGCACCGTGGAGCCATCGGTGTTGGCGCGCAGAACAATGTTGCCAAACTGTGTTGCATTGGTGAGTTGGCCACTGACAAGCACGGTGGCCGCAATGCCTTGGCCTGCCACGTTGGGCAAGCTGCCGATTTCACCAGCGGAGACCTGGGCGTTTTGCGCCTTGATGGCAGCATTGACTTCAGCCGCAGACAGTTTGAAACCCACCAGTTTGGCCGGATCGATCCACACCCGCATGGCCCGTTCGGTACCAAACAACTGGGCCTGGCCAACCCCTGGCAGGCGCTGAATTTCGGGCACGATGGAGCGCGAGGCGTAGTCACCCAGCGCCACCGGGTCGAGGGCCGCGTCGTCCGAGGTCAGCATGGTGAACAACAGGAAGTTGTTGCGTGACTTGTCAACGCGAACACCCTGCTGGGTCACCGCAGACGGCAGGCGTGGTGTGGCGCGCGAGAGCCGGTTTTGCACATCCACCTGGGCCAGATCGGGGTTGGTGGATGGTTCAAAACTCAGCGTGATGGTGCCGGTACCGTTGGCTTGTGCGGTGGACTCCATGTAGATCAGGCCGGGCGAGCCATTCATCTCCTGCTCGACGATGGACAACACACTGTCTTCCATCGTTTGCGCCGAGGCGCCAGGGTAAGTGGCCGAGATCACGATCGACGGTGGGGCCACCGGCGGGTACTGGGCAATCGGCAACTGGGTGATGGACACCACGCCCATCACCATGATGAACAGGGCGATCACCCAGGCAAAGATCGGGCGGTCAATGAAAAATTTGGACATGGAAGGCGCTCCTTATTTCGCAGCGCCTGAGGCAGCATCAGCGGGGGCTGATGCGGCTTTTTCTGCTGAAGCTGCTGCCGCTGGCTGGCCAGCACCCGGCTTGCCCGCTGCGGGTGCGCCGGCTTGCCATGGCACTGGCTTGACCGGACCACCCCGCAATTTCTGGAAGCCGTCAACCATCACTTGCTCACCGGCCTGCAAACCACTCAACACCACCCACTGGCCGTTTTGCTGGCCACCAATCTTGATGGTGCGTGGTGCGGCTTTGCCCTGGGCGTCCACCACCATCACGGTGTCGCCTTGTGGGGAGCGGGTCACGGCTTGCTGGGGCAGGGTGATGGCATTGCCAGCCTGGGCTTGTTCGAGCCGGACACGCACAAACAGGCCGGGCAACAGCGCACCTTGTGGGTTGGGCACCTCGGCGCGCAGGGTGATCTGGCCACTGGTGGTGTCCACCGTCAGGTCAGAGAACAGCAGCTTGCCTGTCAGTGGGTAGTCGGTGCCGTCTTCGAGCACCACCCGGATGCTGGCCGCCTGTTTGCCGGCGCGTTTGAGTTGTCCGCTGTCCATGGCACGGCGCAAGGCCATGACCTCAGCCGCCGACTGCGTGAAATTCACATACATCGGGTTGATCTGTTGTACCACCGCCAACTCGGTCGCTTCACCCTGGCCGACCAAGGCACCTTCGGTCACCAAGGCGCGGCCAATGCGGCCAGAAATGGGGGAGGTGACATTGGCGTAACCGACATTGATGCGGGCGGTTTGTACCGCCGCCTTGGCCACGGCCACGTCCGCGTCGGCCTGCTTCTGGGACGCCTGGGCGTTGATGAATTCCTGCTGGCTGATGGCCTTGGCTTCAATCAAAGGTTTGTAACGTTCGGCCAGCGCACTGGCTTGGACCTGGTTGGCTTCAGCCTTGGCCACGTTGGCCAACGCACTGGCCAGTGTGGCCTCGTAGGGGCTGGCATCAATCTGGAACAAAGGCTGACCCGCCTTGACGTCGCTGCCTTCGGTGAACAGGCGTTTTTGCAGGATGCCTGCCGCACGGGCGCGCACCTGGGCCACACGCGAGGCCTCCAGCCTACCTGGCAGTTCGGTGGTCAAACCCACATCGCCGGGCGCCACGGTGACCACCCCCACTTCAGCCGGGGGCATGCCGCCGCCGGGGCCACCGGCCGCTGCCTCAGGTTTGCCCTGGCCACAGGCCGACAACAGAAGCACGGCGCTGACGACCAAGCTGCTGCAAGCGGTCCGGGTGAATCCGGGGGCGCCAAAACGCTGGCCAGGCAGGGTGCGAAATGGGGGAAGGACAGGGTGCATGGTGCGGGTCCAAAAGATAAGGGTTAACCCTAGATTCGGGTGGGAAGATGGATTTTTTCAGAATTATACATACAATGGTGAATGTAAATAAATCCCCTCTGAAAGCACATCACCATGGCTCGCCGGACCAAAGAAGACGCACAAACGACGCGTACTCAACTGATGGACGCTGCGCTGCACCTGTTCGCCAAGCAAGGTGTGTCGCGCACCTCTTTGCAAGACATCGCCCTCGCCGCAGGTGCCACCCGAGGTGCTATTTATTGGCACTTCAAGAACAAGGCTGACTTGTTCAACGCCCTGATGGACAGCGCCACCTTGCCCATGGAGCAGACCATGCAGCAGATCAGTGACGATGGCACCCAGGACCCTTTGCTGGAGTTGGAACGTGCCATCCTGTTGCCGATGCAGAGCATTGTGGATGATGAGCGGGTGCGCGCCACCTTCGAAATTGCCACGATGAAGGTGGAGTATGTCGAGGAATTGCTGGCCGTCAAGCAGCGCCATCTGCAGTGTTACACCGACAACACGCGTGAGTTGCAGCGCCGATTGCAGGAGGTCGCCACGCATCGTTCGGTGCGTTTGCCGATGTCGCCAACGGTGGCTGCTCAGGGGCTGCATTCCTTGATGGTGGGGCTAATTCACACCTGGATGCTGGCGCCCACCACCTTCGACTTGGTTGAGGTCGCGCGAGCGGCGGTGTCGGCCTACCTGGCCGGGCTCGGTCTGCCATTGCCGGGGGCCGTGCCAGAGACCATCGCCTAAACTCCTGGCTTATGGTGAAACAGTGTTGTGTTCTGGGGATCGAGTCCTCGTGTGATGAAACGGGCGTGGCCCTGGTCGACATGCCCGCGCAGGGCTTGCCGCTCTTGCTGGCGCATGCCCTGTACAGCCAGATCGAGATGCACCAGGCCTACGGCGGTGTGGTGCCCGAGCTGGCCAGCCGTGACCACATCCGCCGTGTGTTGCCGCTGACCCAGCAGGTACTGCGGGACGCGGGCCGCCAACTGGCTGATGTGGATGTGGTGGCGTTCACGCGCGGCCCCGGCTTGGCTGGTGCCTTGCTGGTGGGCGCTGGTGTGGCTTGTGCGCTGGCTGCTGCTTTGGGCAAACCGGTGCTGGGGGTACACCATTTGGAAGGGCATTTGTTGTCACCGTTTTTGAGTGTTGACCCGCCTGAGTTCCCCTTTGTGGCGTTGCTGGTGTCTGGCGGGCACAGCCAGTTGATGCGGGTGGATGGAGTCGGGTCGTACCAGATTCTGGGTGAGACGATTGACGACGCGGCGGGCGAGGCCTTTGACAAATCCGCCAAGCTGTTGGGCCTGGATTACCCGGGTGGGCAGGCGCTGTCCAAGCTGGCCGAGTCGGGCAATCCCAAAGCCTACAAATTGCCACGTCCCTTGTTACACAGCGGTGATCTGGACTTTTCTTTTGCTGGTTTAAAAACCGCAGTGATGGTGCAAACCAACAAATGTGCCCAAGTCAACAACTGTGCTGTGCAGGATTTGCCACCCACCGTGCTGGCTGATCTGGCCGCCTCCACCCAGGCTGCAATTGTGGAGGTGCTGGTCAAAAAATCACTCACCGCGTTGAAACAAACCGGGCTCAAACGCCTGGTGGTGGCTGGCGGTGTGGGCGCCAACCGGGAACTGCGTCAGCAGCTCAATGCCGAATGTGCCCGGCTCAAGACCCGGGTGCACTACCCTGAGTTGCATCTGTGCACCGACAACGGCGCCATGATTGCCATGGCGGCAGCGATGCGGCTGCAGTCCGGTCAGCAAACTGCCACCAACAACTACGCTTTTGACGTCAAACCACGCTGGCCTTTGGATGCCATTGGCGGCTGAGGTTTATATAAGAAATAGGCCTCTAGCCCTTTTTAAATAAGGGCATATAGCTATCGAAATTGAGTATTGTTGAAGTCTGCGGTGGTCAGGCCAAACCTTGATATCGCCTGTTTGGCCTGATCCGCAGGTGGCTCAGTGGATCACCAACTCGGTGACCCGGTTCACCGGTGCCACCTTGGCCAGTTTGAGTGTCAAGACGCCGTTTTCCAGCTTGGCCGCGCTTTGGCCCGCATCGATGTCCTGGGGTAACTCGCAGGCAAAGTGGTAGCTGCGCGGTGCACCTTCGGCGCTGGACAGGCGCACCACATTGCCTTCGATGCCCACCACCAACTGCTCGCGGCTGACGCCGGGCACATCGAATGACAGCGTGAAGGATTGCTCGTCTTGCTCGACCGCACTGGGGCGCTGACTGCGCACGGTCTGGTTCGGTTCTGCGAACACAAGGGGGGAGCGGGCGGCTGCGGCATAGAGTTGACGGCGTAAACCGGCGGGGGTGGCGGGTGTAAAGAACATGGGGTGACTCCTTGTAAACTGCGCGGCCTTCAGCACAAGAACGCCGCAAGACCCCTATCTGTGCTCGCACCCGCCACTTTCAAGAGAAATTTCCCGATGTTTATTGTTCTCACACGCGCCTTGAAATCCCTGGTCCTGGCCCTATGTCTGCCGGTTTTTGCCCTGGCCCAACCCAGCCCCGCACCGATCAAAATCGCCATGATTGAGGCGCTGAGTGGGCCGTTTGCCAACACCGGCGAGTCGGTCTACCGCAACCTGGCCTGGGCGGTGGAGCGGGTGAATGCGGCAGGTGGTGTCAAGCTGGGTGACAAGTCCAAGGGCGCACCGCTGCAAATCGACCGTTTTGACAGCAAGGGTCAGACCGAAGATGCGTTGACCGCGCTCAAGGCCGCCATTGACCAGGGTGCACGCGTGGTGACCCAGGGCAACTCTTCGGCGGTGGCAGCGGCGCTGATCGAGGCCATCAACAAACACAACGAACGCGAACCGGGCAAACGCGTGATTTTTCTGAACTACTCGGCGGTGGAGCCGACTCTGACCAACGAGAAATGCAGTTTCTGGCATTTCCGCTTTGACGCGCACGCTGATATGCGCATGAATGCACTGATGTCGGTGATCAAGGACGATGCCGCGCTCAAAAGTGTCTACATCATCGGCCAGGACTACAGCTTTGGACAGGCGGTGGCGCGTGAAGCACGCCGTCAGTTGACGCAGATGCGCCCAGACGTGCGCATTGTGGGTGACGAGTTACACGCCATTGGGCGCGTCAAGGACTTCATTCCCTATCTCACCAAAATCAAGGCCAGTGGCGCGCAGGCGGTCATCACCGGCAACTGGGGCAATGACCTGACGCTGCTGGTCAAGGCCGCCAAAGACGTGGGTTATGACGGTCGCTTCTACACGTTCTACGGCAATGCGCTGGGTGCGCCAGCCGCGATGGGTGAGGCCGGCATCGGCAAGGTGATTGCGGTGGCCGACTGGTTGCCCAATGTGCCCACGCCCCAGAGCGAGGCTTTTTACCAAGCCTTCCGCCAGCGCTTCCCCAACCCCGCCGACGACTATGTGCACATGCGCATGCAACTCATGGTGCAGGCACTGGTGCAGGCTTTGGAAGCCGCAGGGACTACGGATTCTGTAGCTGTAGCCACACAGCTGGAAAGGGCTAGAGTCACTTTTTATGCCCAAAGCGGCGCCATGCGGGCGAGTGACCACCAATTTCAGCAGTCTTTGGTGGTGGGGCTGATGGAGCGCAAGGGCTTGCCCGGTGTCAAATTTGATGTGGAAGGCTCGGGTTACGGCTTTCGCGTGATCAAGACACTGAGCGCGGCTGAGGCCGAACAAGCCACGACTTGCCGCATGGTGCGGCCCTGAGCTGGGCCCAGGCGACTCCCCGGCCCGCCAGCCTAGTTGAACCCGCAGTTGGTACCTCAGGACTGAGCGGGTTATACTCCAAGGCTCTGCACATGTGGCAGAAGTCGCACGTCAGGGGCAGTTCCAGCGCCTGACGCAAGTTGTTTACTCTCAGGAAAAAGCATGATCGCATCCGAAATCAAAGCCACTGTTGTCAAAGACAACGCACGTTCCGCCGGTGATACCGGTAGCCCCGAAGTTCAGGTCGCCCTGCTCACAGCGCGTATCAATGAACTGACTCCCCACTTCAAGCTGCATGCCAAAGACCACCATGGTCGCCGTGGTCTGTTGCGTATGGTGAGCCGCCGCCGCAAGCTGCTGGACTACCTCAAGGGCAAAGATGCTGACCGTTATGTGGCGCTGATCGCCAAGCTGGGTCTGCGTAAATAATTGCGCTGGTAAAAAATATCGAAGCGCCTGAGTTAGGTCACTAGCTCAGGCGTTTTTTACTTCGGAGACGGCAAATACACGAGCGAAGCTGTGTCATTCCAAAGCCGGTCACCCTGAAATGAGGTGGGGTTCTGGAATGGCATCGTGTTCTGTATGGCAGTTTCTGGGCTTCGGTGGGGTGGCCTGCATCCCCCAAATACTCAGGAGATAACAAATGACGATGTTCCAAAAAGTTAGCAAAACCTTCCAATGGGGTCAACATACTGTCACCATGGAAACTGGCGAAATCGCCCGCCAATCCAGCGGTGCGGTCAAGCTCGACATGGACGGCACCGTGGTGCTGGCCACCGTGGTCGCTAAGACCGAAGGCAAGGCCGGTCAGGATTTTTTCCCTTTGACTGTTGATTACCTGGAAAAGTCTTATGCCGCAGGTCGTATCCCCGGCAGCTTTTTCAAGCGTGAAGGCCGCCCCAGCGAATTTGAAACCTTGACCAGCCGCCTGATCGACCGTCCGATCCGCCCGCTGTTTCCTGAAGGTTTCTTTAATGAAGTGCACGTGGTGGTACACACCCTGTCACTCAACCCCGAAGTGGACGCCGACATCGCCGCCATGATTGCTGTCAGCGCTGCGCTGTCGATCAGCGGTGTGCCGTTCAGTGGCCCGATTGGTGCCGCCCGTGTGGGTTATGTCAACGGCGAATATGTACTCAACCCTGGCCAAACCGCACGCAAGAATTCCACCATGGACTTGGTGGTGGCAGGTACCGAATCCGCCGTGTTGATGGTTGAATCTGAAGCCGACCAACTGTCTGAAGACATCATGCTCGGCGCCGTGGTCTTTGGCCACACCCAGGGTGCGATTGCCATCAATGCCATCCACGAACTCGTGCGTGACGCTGGCAAGCCGGTTTGGGACTGGAAACCTGCCGCCAAGGACGAAGCACTGATCGCCAAGATCGACGGTCTGGCCAAAGACAAGCTGGTCGCCGCTTACCAGATCCGCAACAAACAAGCCCGTACCCAAGCCTGCCGTGCTGCCTATGCTGAAGTCATGGCTGCTCTGAAAGAAGAGGGCGTGGCTTTTGATGCAGTGGCCATCGAAGGTCTGTTGTTCGAGATTGAAGCCAAGATCGTGCGTGGCCAGATTCTGGCAGGTGAACCCCGTATCGACGGCCGTGACACCCGCACCGTGCGCGCCATCGAAATCCGCAACGGCGTGTTGCCCCGTACCCACGGCTCGGCCCTGTTCACCCGTGGTGAAACCCAGGCGCTGGTGGTGACCACGCTCGGTACCGAGCGTGATGCCCAACGCGTTGACTCGCTGGCTGGTGACTACGAAGACCGCTTCATGCTGCACTACAACATGCCTCCCTTCGCCACCGGCGAAACCGGCCGTGTTGGCACCCCCAAACGCCGCGAAATCGGCCATGGCCGTCTGGCCAAGCGTGCACTCGTTGCTGTCTTGCCGAACAAGGAAGACTTCCCCTACACCATGCGTGTGGTGTCTGAAGTGACCGAATCCAACGGTTCTTCTTCAATGGCTTCGGTCTGTGGTGGCTGCCTGTCCTTGATGGACGCTGGTGTGCCTTTGAAGGCGCATGTGGCCGGTATCGCCATGGGCCTGATCAAGGACGACAACCGTTTTGCGGTGCTGACCGACATCTTGGGTGACGAAGATCACCTGGGCGACATGGACTTCAAGGTCGCTGGTACCACCAACGGCATCACCGCGCTGCAGATGGACATCAAGATCCAGGGCATCACCAAGGAAATCATGCAAGTTGCTTTGGCCCAAGCCAAAGAAGCGCGCATGCACATCCTGGGCAAGATGGTGGAAGCCATGGGCGAGGCCAAGACCGAAGTTTCCAACTTCGCGCCGCGCCTGTTCACGATGAAGATCAACCCCGAGAAGATCCGTGATGTGATCGGCAAGGGCGGCGCGGTGATCCGTGCGCTGACCGAAGAAACCGGCACCCAGATCAACATCGACGAAGACGGCACCATTACCATCGCATCGGCTGACCCGGCCAAGGCCGAAGAAGCCAAACGCCGCATCGAGCAGATCACCGCCGAAGTCGAAATCGGCAAGGTCTACGAAGGCCCTGTGGTCAAGATTCTTGACTTTGGTGCATTGATCAACCTCTTGCCCGGCAAGGACGGTCTGTTGCACATCAGCCAGATCGCCCATGAACGTGTCGAGAAGGTCACCGACTATTTGGCAGAAGGCCAGATCGTCAAGGTCAAGGTCATGGAAACCGACGAAAAAGGCCGCATCAAGCTGTCGATGAAAGCCTTGTTGGAACGTCCTGCCCAAACCGGCGCGGACAACCGGGCCTGAGAGTTATCAAGTTGATAGCTGCTAGCCCTTATTGAATAAGGGCTAGAGGCCAAAATGACCATGAAAACGATTGAAATCACCGGCTTCGGCGGCCCCGATGTGATGCATCTGGGTGAGCGGCCCGTGTCTGTTGCGGGTCCGGGGGAATTGCTTATCCGTGTGGCAGCCAGTGGTGTCAATCGTCCCGATGTGTTGCAGCGCCAGGGACACTACCCGGTGCCGCCGGGAGCTTCGGACATTCTGGGGCTCGAAGTGGCTGGCACCATCGAAGCGGGCGACCTGCTTGAGCTGGCTGCGGCTGGATTCCAGCTGGGTGATCGTGTGTGTGCACTGGTGGCGGGTGGCGGTTATGCAGAGTACTGCGTGGCGCCTATTGCCCAATGTCTGCCGGTGCCTGCGGGCCTGACGAACGTCGAGGCGGCGAGCCTGCCCGAGACGTTTTTCACGGTCTGGAGCAACCTGATGGAGCGTGCGCGCCTGCAGCCCGGTGAAACCGTGCTGATCCAGGGTGGCTCCAGCGGTATTGGTGTCACCGCCATCCAGCTGGCCAAATGGGCTGGTGCGCGGGTGTTTGTGACGGCGGGCAGTGCTGAAAAATGTGAGGCGTGTCTTGCCTTGGGGGCGGATGCCGCCATCAACTACAAGACACAAGATTTCCAGGAAGAAGTGTCGCGCCTGACCGATGGTCAAGGTGTGGACGTTATTCTGGACATTGTCGCCGGGGCTTATGTGGCCAAAGAGGTTCAATGCCTCAAGGATGATGGGCGTCTTGCTATTATTTCTATACAAGGCGGTACCCGCAGCGAGTTCAATGCCGGTCTGGTTCTGCGCAAACGCCTGACCATCACGGGTTCTACCTTGCGGCCACGGCCGGTGGCTTTCAAAGCCGCCATAGCCAAAGCCTGTCTGAAAAACGTCTGGCCAGCGCTGGCTGACGGACGGATCAAGCCGGTGATCTACCGGTCGTTGGCGGCGGCCGATGTGGCGGCGGCACATGCCTTGATGGAATCGAGCCAGCACGTTGGAAAAATTGTTTTGACTTGGGGAAAAACATCATGAAAAAACTGATTGCAGGTAATTGGAAGATGAACGGCAGCCTGGCTGCCAATGACAAGCTGCTCAAAGACATCCTCGCCGGTCTGGGTCAAGCCAGCTGCGAGGTGGCTGTGGGTGTGCCAGCGGTCTACTTGTCGCAGTGCCAGGCCTTGTTGGCGGGCACCAAGATTGACCTGGCATCGCAAGACATCTCGGCGCATGAAGGTGGTGCCTACACCGGTGAAACCTCGGCTGCCATGCTCAAGGAGTTTGGTGTGCGTTACGCCATCGTGGGCCATTCCGAGCGTCGCCAATACCATGGCGAAACCGATGAGGTGGTGGCACTGAAGGCGCAGCGCGCACTGAGCAGTGGTATTACTCCGATTGTGTGCGTGGGTGAGACACTGGCTGAGCGTGAAGCAGGCAAAACGGATGAGGTGGTCAAGCGACAGTTGGCTGCGGTGATCCACGCCAACGGGCCGTGTATCAGCGAAGTGGTGGTGGCGTATGAGCCGGTCTGGGCCATTGGCACCGGCAAGACGGCAACGCCGGAGCAGGCGCAGCAGGTGCACGCGGTGTTGCGGGCCCAGTTGAAGGCTGCTTCCGAACACGCCGACCGCATCAAACTGCTGTACGGCGGCAGCATGAACGCGGCCAACGCGGCGTCGCTGCTAGCGCAACCCGATATTGACGGTGGTCTGATTGGCGGCGCCGCCCTCAAAGCCCCGGATTTTTTAACGATTATTGCTGCAGCCGCTTGATAGATAAGCGCTGGTAGCTATTGAATGAGGAGTAAGGTATGAATGTTTTGTTGACGATTTTGCTGGCGGTGCAGATGCTGTCTGCGCTGGTGATGGTGGGTTTGATTCTGGTGCAGCATGGCAAGGGTGCTGACATGGGCGCAGCGTTTGGCAGCGGTGGCTCAGGTAGCCTGTTTGGGGCCAGTGGCAGCGCCAATTTCCTGTCGCGCACCACCGCCGTGTTAGCCACGGTGTTTTTTATCAGCACCTTGGGACTGGCGTATTTTGGGTCGGCTCGCCCGGCTGCCAGCTCTGGCAGTGTTCTTGAAAATGCAGCCCTGGTTGCGCCAGCGCCCGCAGCGGCAATCCCGGCCGTTCCGGCATCTGGTGCAGCACAAATTCCATCGAAGTAAGTCGAAGTAATTGACTTTCGAAATATACTCTTACCCCAGGAGAACGAGGATTTCAGGGTAAACTCCCGCTTGCTTCTACAGACTTAACAAACATCAAGGTTTGTGTCTTTTAGAAGATCTAAATTGCCGTCGTGGTGGAATTGGTAGACACGCTATCTTGAGGTGGTAGTGGCGACAGCTGTGCGAGTTCGAGTCTCGCCGACGGCACCAGATAAACAACTCTGAGCACATGCAAATGTGCTGGAGACACAAGCAGACAATTCCTTATGATGAACCTCGGTCAGTACCTCCCGGTACTCTTGTTTATCCTGCTGGGTATCGCCATCGGGGTACTCCCTCAGGTGATTGGCTACGTTTTGGGTCCCAATCGACCCGATGCGGCCAAAAATTCCCCTTATGAATGCGGCTTTGAGGCATTCGGTGACGCCCGAATGACCTTTGACGTCCGTTATTACCTGATTGCCATTCTCTTTATCCTGTTTGATCTGGAAACGGCGCTCCTGTTTCCATGGGCGGTCACGCTCAGGGAATTGGGTCTGTATGGCTTCATGGTCGGTTTGGAAATTGTGACCATTCTGACGATTGGCTTTGTGTACATGTGGCTTAAAGGCGCCCTGGATTGGGAGTAAGTCAATGATTGAAGGTGTTCTCAAAGAGGGGTTTGTCACGACGACGTATGACAGCGTCGTCAACTGGGCCAAGACGGGTTCGGTCTGGCCAATGACCTTTGGTCTGGCTTGTTGTGCGGTCGAAATGATGCATGCAGCCGCCGCTCGGTACGACATCAGTCGCTTTGGTGCGGAGGTGTTTCGGCCCAGTCCGCGTCAGTCTGACTTGATCATTGTGGCGGGCACCTTGACCAACAAGATGGCGCCAGCTTTTCGCAAGGTGTATGACCAGATGGCCGAGCCGCGCTGGGTGATCAGTATGGGCTCGTGCGCCAACGGAGGCGGTTATTACCACTACAGTTATTCGGTGGTGCGTGGTTGTGATCGTATTGTGCCGGTCGATATCTATGTGCCGGGCTGCCCGCCGACGGCGGAAGCACTGGTGTACGGCATCATCCAGTTGCAGAGCAAAATCCGGCGCACCCAAACGATCGCGCGCACGTAAAGGGATAGTCATGACGGTATATGCGGTAAATCTTCAGACGCTCCAGGCGCAGGTTGGAGAGGCTTTGGGTGCGCTGGTTCAGAGCAGCATCGTCAAATGGGGTGAGTTGACCTTGGTGGTGAAGGCGGCTGACTACCATCAGGTGGCCAATACGCTGCGTGATCACCCTGCCTGCCAATTTGAGCAGCTGATTGATTTGTGTGGTGTGGACTATTCAACCTACAGGGATGAGCCGCAGACCGGGCTGCGGTTTTGTGTGGTCTTGCATCTGTTGTCGGTGAGCTTGAACCAGCGGGTTCGACTCAAGGTATTCGCCAGCGACGATGATGCGCCGGTGATCCGTTCGGTGTGTGATGTCTGGAGTGCAGCCAACTGGTTCGAGCGCGAGGCTTTTGACCTCTATGGCATAGTGTTTGAAGGTCATGACGATCTTCGGCGGATCTTGACGGATTACGGTTTTATCGGACATCCATTCCGCAAGGATTTTCCCTTGTCCGGGCATGTTGAGATGCGTTATGACGCCGAGCAGCGGCGTGTGGTGTATCAGCCTGTGACGATTGAGCCGCGCGAGATCACGCCGCGCATCATCCGCGAAGAGAACTATGGAGGCCTGCCGCAGGCGCAGTAAGTTATGGCGGACATTAAAAACTACACCCTGAATTTTGGCCCTCAGCACCCGGCAGCGCATGGCGTTTTGCGTCTGGTGCTGGAACTCGATGGTGAGGTGATCCAGCGTGCCGACCCCCATATCGGTCTGCTGCACCGCGCCACCGAAAAGCTGGCAGAAAACAAGACGTTTTTGCAGACATTGCCCTACATGGATCGTCTGGACTACATGTCCATGATGTGTAACGAGCAGGCCTACTGCTTGGTCATCGAGAAGATGTTGGGACTGGAAGTGCCGCTGCGTGCCCAGTACATCCGGGTGATGTTTGCCGAAATCACCCGTTTGCTCAACCATTTGTTGTGGGTGGGCGCGCATGCCATCGACTGCGGCGCCATGACGGTCATGCTGTATGCCTTCCGCGAACGTGAGGATTTGCTGGATGCGTATGAGGCGGTGAGTGGCGCACGTATGCATGCCGCGTACTTCCGCCCGGGCGGTGTTTACCGTGATCTGCCCGATACGATGCCGCAGCATGCGCCCAACAAGATTCGCAGTGCCAAATCTACCCAGGCGCTCAACCGCAACCGGGGCGGCAGTCTGCTGGATTTCATCGATGACTTTACCCAGCGTTTTCCGACGTATCTGGGTGAGTACCACACACTGCTGACGGAAAATCGGATCTGGAAGCAGCGCACCGTTGGTATTGGCGTTGTGACGCCAGAGCGGGCCTTGAATCTTGGGTTTACCGGCCCGATGTTGCGTGGCTCCGGCATTGCCTGGGACTTGCGCAAACAACAGCCCTATGAGGTCTACGATCGGCTGGATTTCGACATTCCGGTGGGCAAAACCGGAGATACCTACGACCGCTATCTGGTGCGTATGGAAGAGATGAAACAGTCCAATCACATCATCAAACAATGTGTGGACTGGTTGCGTGTCAACCCCGGTCCGGTCATCACAGACAACCACAAGATTGCACCGCCCGATCGGGAATCCATGAAAACCAACATGGAAGACCTGATTCACCACTTCAAACTGTTCACCGAGGGTTTCGCCGTCCCGGAAGGGGAGGCCTACTCGGCCATCGAGCACCCCAAGGGGGAGTTTGGTATCTACATGGTCAGTGACGGTGCCAACAAACCTTACCGCATGAAAATCCGTCCGCCGGCCTTTGTGCATCTGGCTGCCCTCAACGAGATGGGCAAGGGCCACATGATTGCTGACGCGGTGGCGATCATCGGCACCATGGACATTGTGTTTGGGGAAGTTGACCGATGATTTCAGAAAAGTCTCTCGCAGCCTTTGCCAAAGAGGTTGCCAAATATCCTTTCGAGCAGCGTCAGTCTGCTGTCATGGCCTGCCTGCAAATCATCCAGCAGGAACAAGGGTTTGTCAGTCCTGAGAGTGAGAGCCTGGTGGCCGACTACCTGGGCATGGCGCCCATGGCCGTGCATGAAGTCACCAGCTTCTACAACATGTACAACCAAAAGGCGGTGGGCAAATACAAGCTCAATGTTTGCACCAACCTGCCATGCCAGTTGCGCTATGGTGCACACGCCTTAACGCATTTGAAAGAAAAACTTGGCATTGATGCCAACCAGACCACACCAGATGGGCTGTTCACGCTGCAAGAGTGTGAGTGTCTGGGCGCTTGCGCCGATGCGCCAGTGATGCTGGTCAACGACACCAACATGTGCAGTTTCATGACCGATGACAAGTTGGACCAGTTGGTGGACGGTCTGCGTTCAATGGAGGTGAAGTCATGAGTGTTGACAGCTTCCTGGCGCAGTTCCAGTCAACCGGTGTGCAAACCTGCTTCCATAACCGGCATATCAGCCCGCAAATTCTGGCCAATCTCAATGGCACCAACTGGCGTCTGAAAGATTACGAAGCGCGTGGTGGTTACCAAGCCTTGCGCCAGGTGCTGGGGCTGGATGGTGGTGCTGGCTTGACACAAGACCAGGTGATTGCCACGGTCAAGGAGTCCGGTCTGCGTGGGCGTGGTGGTGCCGGTTTTCCGACTGGACTCAAGTGGAGTTTCATGCCGCGTCAGTTTCCGGGTCAGAAGTATCTGGTGTGTAACTCGGATGAAGGTGAGCCCGGTACCTGCAAAGACCGTGACATCATGGAATTCAATCCGCATATCGTGATTGAGGGCATGATCATTGCCGCCTACGCCATGGGTATTTCCGTGGGATACAACTACATTCACGGCGAAATTTTTCATACCTACCGGCGCTTCGAAGAAGCGTTGGAAGAGGCCCGGGCTGCCGGGCTGCTGGGTAACAACATCCTCGGCACCAGCTTCAGTTTTCAGTTGCATGCAGCGCACGGATTCGGCGCTTACATCTGTGGTGAAGAAACGGGTTTGCTGGAGTCGCTGGAGGGCAAAAAAGGCCAGCCACGCTTCAAGCCGCCGTTCCCGGCCAGTTTTGGTCTGTACGGCAAGCCAACCACCATCAACAACACCGAAACCTTTGGTGCTGTGCCGTGGATCATTCGCAACGGGGGCAAAGCTTATCTGGAATCTGGCAAGCCCAACAATGGTGGCACCAAGATTTACTCGGTGAGTGGTGACGTGGAGTTGCCAGGCAACTATGAAGTCCCCATGGGAACCTCGTTTGCCACATTGCTGGAGTTGGCTGGTGGTGTGCGATCCGGGCGCAAACTCAAGGCGGTGATTCCAGGCGGGTCGTCGTCACCGGTGTTGCCAGCCCACATCATGATGGACTGCACGATGGACTACGACTCCATCGCCAAGGCTGGCTCGATGCTGGGCTCGGGTGCTGTCATCGTGATGGACGATTCACGCTGCATGGTCAAGAGTTTGCAGCGACTCAGCTATTTCTACATGCACGAGTCTTGTGGACAGTGCACGCCTTGCCGGGAAGGCACAGGCTGGATGTCACGTGTAGTGGATCGTATTGAAAATGGCTTTGGCCGTGATGCAGACCTGGCTCTGTTGAATTCTGTGGCAGAAGACATTCAGGGGCGCACGATTTGTGCACTGGGCGACGCTGCAGCCATGCCGGTGCGGGCCATGCTCAAGCATTACATGCCTGAATTTGAATACCACATTGCACACAAAACCTGCATGGTTCCCGCATACGTTTGAGTGAGCACCAGATGATTGAAATTGAACTCGACGGTCAAAAAGTAGCCATTGAACAGGGCAGCACTGTGATGCATGCTGCTGAAAAGGTGGGGACCTACATCCCTCACTTTTGTTACCACAAGAAGCTCAGCATCGCGGCGAGTTGCCGCATGTGCCTGGTCGACATTGAAAAAATGCCCAAACCCATGCCGGCCTGCGCCACCTCGGTGACGCAAGGCATGGTGGTGCGTACCAAATCCGACAAAGCCATCAAGGCGCAGCAGTCGGTAATGGAGTTTTTGCTGATCAATCACCCTCTGGATTGCCCCATTTGTGACCAAGGGGGTGAGTGCCAACTGCAAGATCTGGCCGTTGGGTATGGTGGTACCACTTCCCGTTACGAAGAAGAAAAGCGGGTCGTGCCTGTGAAGGACGTTGGCCCTTTGATCTCCATGCAGGAAATGGCGCGCTGTATCCATTGCACCCGTTGTGTGCGTTTTGGACAGGAGATTGCCGGCGCCATGGAATTGGGGATGTCACACCGTGGTGAACACGCCGAAATTGAAACCTTTGGTGGCAAGACGATCGATTCCGAATTGTCGGGAAACATGATCGACATCTGTCCTGTCGGCGCCTTGACCAGCAAACCGTTCCGTTACAGCGCGCGGACCTGGGAGTTGTCGCGTCGCAAATCCATCAGCCCGCATGACTCCACCGGTGCCAATCTGATTGTGCAGGTCAAGAACAACAAGGTCTTGCGGGTGGTGCCTCTGGAGAATGAAGCAATCAACGAATGCTGGATTGCTGACCGTGACCGCTTTTCTTACGAGGCACTGAACGGTCCGGACCGGCTGACCAGCCCCATGATCAAACAAGGCGGGCAATGGCATGAGGTTGATTGGAAGACCGCGCTGGAGTATGTTGCCCATGGGCTGAAGAGCATCCAGACCGACCATGGCGCCAATGCCATTGGTGCCTTGGTCAGCCCGCACAGTACGCTTGAGGAACTATACCTCGCTGGCGCTTTGGTGCGTGGTCTGGGCAGTGACAATATTGATTACCGACTTCGTCATGCCCAGTTCGAGACGGGTCAGCCTGGTGCTCGCTACTTGGGATTGCCGATTGTCAACTTGTCGACTTTGCAAAGTGTTCTGGTGATCGGCTCCAATCTGCGCAAGGACCATCCATTGTTTGCCCAGCGTGTGCGCCAAGCCGTCAAGCTGGGTTGTGCCGTTCATGTGGTGACAGCGAGCCCCGTCGATTGGGGTATGCCGGTCGCCACGACATGCACGGCTCCAAGCGCTGGCTGGGTGCAGACGCTGGCCGATATCGCGGCTGCTGTGGCGCTTGAAAAGCAGATCCATGCACCGCAGAGTGGTCAGGCGACCGATGCGGCACGCGCCGTGGCGCTCTCCTTGCTCGGAGGCGAGCGTCGAGCCGTTTTGTTGGGCAATGCGGCGGCACATCACCCCCAGGCCAGCGAGTTGTTGGCCTTGGCCAACTGGATTGGAGAGAACACTGGTGCGACGGTGGGGTACCTGACCGAAGCAGCCAATACCGTTGGTGCGCAGTTTGTGGGAGCTATGCCAGGGACCGGTGGGCTTCATGCCGGTCAAATGCTGGCAGGAGGCCTGAAGGCCGTCATGTTGCTCAATACCGAGCCGCAGTTTGACAGTGCCGGTGGGAAATCCGCAGTGGCGGCTCTGGCCCAATGTCAGATGGTCGTGACATTGAGTCCGTTCAAGACCAATCTGGACTGCAGTGATGTGCTGTTGCCAATTGCCCCATTTACAGAAACTTCCGGAACCTTTGTGAACGCCGAAGGGCGGGCGCAGAGTTTTCATGCGGTGGTTAAACCCTTGGGTGAGACACGCCCTGCCTGGAAAGTGTTCCGAGCGTTGGCCAATATCCTGGAGCTGCCTGGCTTTGATGCAGAGTCGTCTCAGGAGGTTTTGAAACAGATCTTGGCCGACGCTGCTGGTGTAGTTGCTGCGTTTGTGCCTGCAGCGCGTCTCGGCAACGCGAATGCGCAGGCCGCAGTGTCTGGCTCTGGGATGACGCAACCCTGTGTGGCCAGCATTTACCAACTTGATGGCATCGTGCGCCGGGCTCCAGCTCTGCAAAGTACGGCAGATGCCAAACTCGCTGAGACCCAGGAGGTACCAGCATGATTGATCAGATTTATTCTGGCGGCCTCGGTCTTGTATCTGCTGCCTGGTGGGTGGACATCGTTTGGCCAATGGTGTGGGCTTTGATGAAAATCATCCCAGTTTTGATGATTGTGATGGGTGCTGTGACTTACGCCACCCTCTGGGAGCGCAAGTTGCTGGGTTGGGTGCAGATCCGGATTGGCCCCAATCGTGTCGGTCCATGGGGCCTGTTGCAGCCGATTGCCGATGCCTTAAAACTGATGACCAAGGAAATTGTCAGGCCCGCTGCCTCGGACAAGTTTCTCTTTTATCTGGGACCTGTTCTGACGGTTGCTCCCGCTTTGACGGCTTGGGCTGTGGTGCCATTTGGCCCGGAGATTGCGGTTGCCAACCTGAATGCGGGTCTGTTGTTTCTGATGGCGATTGCATCTTTGGAAGTGTATGGTGTGATCATTTCCGGATGGTCTTCGAACTCCAAATATGCCTTCCTGGGCGCATTGCGTGCCTCGGCCCAAATGGTGAGTTATGAAATTGCCATGGGTTTTTGCTTCCTGATCGTCTTGATGGTGTCAAATAGTTTGAATATGACCGACATCGTCATGGGTCAAAGCAAGGGGCAGTTCTCCCAAATGGGATGGCATTTCCTGTCTTGGAACTGGTTGCCTCTGCTGCCGATTGTGGTGGTTTATTTCGTATCCGGTCTGGCTGAAACCAACCGCACCCCTTTCGACGTGATTGAAGGGGAGTCTGAAATTGTGGCTGGGCACATGGTGGAGTACTCCGGCATGTCGTGGGCGATGTTCCAGATGGCTGAGTACGCCAGCATTTGGTTGATCTCCATCCTCAGCGTCACCATGTTTTTTGGCGGTTGGTTGCCGCCCATTGAAGCTTTGAGCTGGATTCCAGGCTGGATCTGGCTCGGGCTCAAGACCTTTGCCGTGATGACAGTATTTATCTGGGTGCGCGTCACTTTCCCGCGCTTTCGTTATGACCAGATCATGCGCTTGGGCTGGAAGGTGTTTATTCCGGTGACTTTGGTGTGGCTGGTGGTGATTGGTGTCTGGATGCAGACCCCATGGAACATTTGGAAGTAATGTGAGTCGCTTATGTCAACCCCTACTTTGAGTACCAGTAAAAGTTCGTCCGTGAATGCCTTTTTTTTATCGGACTTTCTCTCGAGTTTCTTTTTGACCGAGCTTTTCAAAGGCATGCGGCTTACGGGTAAATACGCTTTTAAAAGCAAAATCACACTGGAATACCCAGAAGAAAAAACGCCTTTGTCACCGCGTTTTCGTGGCCTGCATGCCTTGCGCCGTTATGAGACGGGTGAGGAGCGTTGTATCGCTTGCAAGCTGTGTGAGGCGGTTTGCCCCGCTATGGCGATCACGATTGAATCCGAAGAGCGAGCAGATGGTTCCCGTCGCACAACACGTTACGACATTGATTTGACCAAGTGCATTTTTTGTGGCTTTTGCGAAGAAAGCTGCCCGGTGGATTCCATTGTGGAAACGAATATTTTGGAGTACCACGGGGAGGAGCGGGGGGACTTGTACTTCACCAAGGAGATGCTGCTGGCCGTGGGTGACCGTTATGAGCCCGAAATTGCCGCCAGTAAATTGGCTGATGCCAAATACCGTTGATCCGTCGTAAGAAAGAAACCGAATCATGAGTGTCACGACTGGTCTGTTTTACCTGTTTTCTGCCATCTTGCTGGCTGCTGCCTTTCGGGTCATCACCACACGTAACCCGGTACATGCTGTTTTGTACTTGGTGCTCACTTTTTTCCAAGCCTCAATGATCTGGATGTTGCTCAAGGCTGAGTTTTTGTCGCTGACCTTGGTACTGGTTTATGTCGGGGCGGTAATGGTCTTGTTTTTGTTTGTGGTGATGATGCTGGATGTCAACACGGAGGAAATGCGTAAAGGTTTCTGGAAGCATTTCCCGCTGGCGGCTGTGTTGGGTATCTTGATCGTCGTCGAAATGTCAGCGGTATTGTTGGGTGGTTTTCAGGTCGCCGATGCGCCGACGGCCGCAAGTGTGGTGGCCAGTGCCGGTGCTGAGCTGTCTAACAGCAAGCAACTGGGTAAGCTGCTTTACACCCAATACATCTATCCGCTCGAAGTCGCAACCGCCATTTTGCTGGTTGGCATGATTGCGGCGGTTGCACTGACCTTGCGACAGCGCAAAGACAGCAAAGCCATTGACCCGGCCGCGCAAGTTCGGGTTCGGGCCAAGGACCGGATGACCGTGGTGAAGATGGCGGCTACCCAGCCCGCCTTGCCTGTTGATGCGGTCGAAGCACCATCTGTGGAGAACAAAGCATGACGTTGACCTTGGGCCACTTCTTGACGCTGGGCGCTGTTCTGTTTGCGCTCTCGGTCATTGGCATCTTTTTGAACCGCAAGAACCTGATCGTTTTGCTGATGGCCGTTGAGTTGATGTTGCTGGCTGTCAACACCAACTTCATCGCCTTCTCGCACTATCTGGGTGATCTGCATGGACAGATTTTTGTGTTTTTCATTCTGACAGTTGCTGCCGCCGAATCTGCTATTGGTTTGGCCATTCTGGTGGTGCTGTTCCGGAACAAATCCAACATCAATGTGGACGAACTTGATTCGTTGAAGGGGTAACAGGAAATGAGTCAAACCCTATCCGCCCCCATGTTGGCGGCCGTTCCCCTGGCGCCGTTGGTGGGTGCCCTGATGGCCGGTGTGCTGGGGACCAAGTTTGGTGGCAACAGCATGGGACGCCGGGCTTCGCATTCCGTGGCCATCCTCGGTGTGTTGCTGTCTTTCATCCTGTCTGCCGTCACGCTTAAAAGTGTGGCCTTGGAGGGCGCACGTTTTAATGAAACCCTCTACACCTGGATGGTGGTCGGTGGCCTGAAGATGGAGATTGGCTTCCTGGTCGATGGTCTCACTGCCATGATGATGTGTGTGGTGACTTTTGTCTCTTTGATGGTGCACATCTACACCATTGGGTATATGGAAGAAGACGAGGGTTACAACCGTTTCTTTTCTTACATCTCGCTGTTTACCTTTTCCATGTTGATGCTGGTGATGAGCAACAACATGCTGCAGCTGTTTTTCGGTTGGGAGGCGGTGGGTCTGGTGTCTTACCTGCTGATTGGTTTTTGGTACAACAAACCAACAGCGATTTTTGCCAACATGAAAGCGTTTTTGGTGAACCGGGTGGGAGACTTCGGGTTCATCCTGGGTATCAGTCTGATTGCCGCTTATGCTGGTACCTTGAGTTACGCCGAGGCCTTTGCGAAAGCTGACGAGTTGGCAACCCTGACCTTGCCAGGAACAGATTGGATGCTGGTCACGGTGATTTGCATTTGCCTGTTCATTGGCGCCATGGGCAAGTCGGCACAGTTCCCTTTACACGTCTGGTTGCCAGATTCCATGGAAGGCCCAACACCCATTTCGGCGCTGATCCATGCCGCCACGATGGTCACCGCCGGGATTTTCATGGTGGCCCGTATGTCTCCGTTGTTTGAACTGAGTGAGGCTGCACTCAACTTCATCATGGTTATCGGCGCCATCACGGCTTTGTTCATGGGCTTTTTGGGCATCATTCAGAATGACATCAAGCGAGTGGTGGCCTATTCCACGCTGTCCCAGTTGGGATATATGACGGTTGCGCTGGGTGCTTCCGCCTACTCGGTTGCTGTGTTTCATTTGATGACCCACGCATTTTTCAAAGCCTTGTTGTTCCTGGCCGCAGGCTCGGTGATCATGGGTCTGCACCATAACCAGGACATCCGCTGGATGGGAGGGGTGCGCAAGTACATGCCCATCACCTGGATCACCTCCCTGATTGGTTCACTGGCCTTGATTGGTACACCATTTTTCTCGGGGTTTTACTCCAAGGATGAAATCATCATGGCGGTGCACGCCAGCAGTTTGCCAGCCTCCGGGTTTGCCTATTTTGCGGTGCTGGCGGGTGTCTTCGTGACCGCGTTTTATTCCTTCAGGCTGTATTTTCTGGTGTTCCATGGCAAAGAACGTTTTGACCAGAACCCGGATGTCCACCATGGCCACGACCACGCTGCTGACGATCACGGCCATGGTCATGACACGCACCACCATCCTAAGGAGTCACCCTGGGTTGTCACGATTCCTTTGATTTTGCTGGCCATCCCCTCTTTGATCATTGGCTACTACACCATTGCTCCGATGTTGTTTGGGGACTTTTTCAAAGATGCCATTTTTGTGAACCACGAGATTCACAAAGCCATGGAAGTTCTTGGTGAAGAATTTCATGGTGCGGCAGCGTTGGCACGGCACGGGTTCTCGGCGACACCGTTCTGGCTGGCTCTGGCAGGTGTTGGCTGTTCTTACTACATGTACATGGTCAACCCGGCCTTGCCTGCTGCTATCAAACGCGGCGTGATGCCGCTGTATCAGTTGCTGGAAAACAAGTATTACCTGGACTGGTTCAACGAGAACGTCTTGGCGCGTGGCGCGCGCGGTTTAGGGACGGTGTTCTGGAAGGTTGGGGATCAAACCCTGATTGACGGTGCGGCGGTCAATGGTTCTTGGCGTGTGGTTGGTTTGATCTCCAGCATGGTCAGGAAATTTCAGACCGGGTACTTGTACGACTACGCGCTGTCGATGGTGCTGGGCATCTTCGTGCTCATGACGTATTTCGTCTGGCTCAAGTAGGAGAAATATAAAAATGGGTTTTTTGAGCCTGGCTATTTGGACACCAATTCTGTTTGGTGTGGTTCTGTTGGCGATGGGGCGGGAGGACCAAGTCCGCACCGTGCGCTGGTTGGCCTTGTTTGGGGCTGTACTCAGTTTGCTGGTGACCCTGCCGCTGTACCTGCAGTTTGATATCTCAACGGCAGCGATGCAGTTTGTGGAGTTGTCACCCTGGATTGAGCGTTTCAACGTTAACTATCACCTCGGCGTGGATGGCATTTCACTGTGGTTTGTGCTGCTCACCGCCTTTATCAATGTGATTGTGGTGATTGCCGCTTGGGAAGTGATCACCAGTCGGGTGAACCAGTACATGGGTGCTTTTCTGATCCTCAGCGGCTTGATGATCGGGGTATTCTGTGCACTGGATGGCATGTTGTTCTACGTGTTTTTCGAAGCCACGCTGATTCCGATGTACCTGATCATCGGGATCTGGGGTGGGCCAAACAAGATCTACGCGTCCTTCAAGTTTTTTCTGTACACCTTGCTCGGCTCCTTGCTGATGCTGGTGGCGCTGATTTATCTTTACGTACAGTCCGGCAGCAGCTTTGATCTGGCGGCGTGGCACAAGTTGCCGCTCGACAGCACAGCGCAAAGTCTGTTGTTTTTTGCCTTTTTGTCGGCGTTTGCTGTCAAGGTGCCGATGTGGCCGGTGCACACCTGGTTGCCCGATGTGCACGTGGAGGCGCCGACCGGTGGCTCTGCGGTGCTGGCCGCCATCATGTTGAAATTGGGGGCGTATGGCTTTCTGCGGTTCTCGCTGCCGATTGCGCCAGATGCCTCGCACCACTGGGCGGGCCTGATGATCGGCTTGTCGCTGGTGGCGGTGGTGTATGTGGGCCTGGTCACCTTGGTGCAGCGGGATATGAAGAAGCTCGTGGCGTATTCCTCGGTGGCTCACATGGGCTTTGTCACGCTTGGCTTCTTCATCTTTAATGACCTTGGGGTTTCGGGTGGCATCGTTCAGATGATTTCACACGGTTTTGTTTCGGCTGCCATGTTCTTGTCGATTGGCGTTTTGTACGACCGCATGCATTCCCGTGAGATCGCCAGTTATGGTGGTGTGGTCAACACCATGCCGCGGTTCACCGCTTTTGCCTTGTTGTTTGTCATGGCCAACTGCGGCTTGCCGGGTACCGCCGGTTTTGTGGGTGAATGGATGGTGATCCTCGGTGCCGTCAAGGTCAATTTCTGGGTGGGTATGGCGGCGGCCAGTGCCTTGATTTTTGGCGCGGCTTACTCTCTGTGGATGTTCAAGCGGGTTTACTTCGGACCCGTGACCAACGACCATGTTAAACACTTGGTTGATATCAACAAACGCGAATTTTTCTTCCTGGCTTTGCTGGCCATTGCGGTGCTGTACATGGGCATTTACCCGAAACCGTTCACCGATGTGATGGATGTCTCCGTGGCTGAGTTGCTGAGGCATGTGGCCCAGTCCAAGCTGCCCTGAGTTATCCAATCTGATTCCCTAGACAAGAGACACACATGTTTGACAAACTCAGTTTGATGGCTGTAATTCCAGAAGTGATCCTGTTGGTCATGGCCTGCGTGATCCTGCTGTTTGATCTGTCGGTCAAAAGTGCCAAGCGGGGTGCAACCTACGGGTTGACTCTGGTGACCCTTGCGGTGGTGGTGGCGCTGGAGGCTGCATCTGCTACCTCCGGTCAAACCGTTTATGCCTTTGGCAACATGGTGGTCAACGATGCCATGGGCCATTGGCTCAAGTGTTTTGCAGCAGCAGCAGTCATGGTGGTGCTGGTCTATGGACGAGACTACGCTGCCGGCCGCGACATGTTGCGCGGTGGTGATCTGTTCACCCTGAGCCTGTTTTCGCTGTTGGGCATGTTTGTGATGATCTCAGGCAACAACTTCCTGGGTATCTACATGGGCATTGAGCTGTTGACGCTCTCAAGTTATGCCATGGTGGCGCTGCGGCGAGACCACGTGTTGTCGACCGAAGCCGCCATGAAGTATTTTGTGCTGGGTGCGCTGGCTTCGGGCTTGTTGCTGTACGGTATGTCGATGTTGTACGGCGCAACCGGCAGTCTGGATTTGGGGCAGGTCTTGAAGGCGATCAACGGTGGGCAGATTGATCACCAGATTCTGATTTTTGGTCTGGTGTTTCTGGTGGCTGGCCTGGCGTTCAAACTCGGTGTGGTGCCGTTTCACATGTGGATTCCAGACGTCTACCAAGGTGCGCCGACCGTGATCACCTTGATGGTGGCTGGCGCCCCGAAGTTGGCCGCATTTGCGGTGTTCATTCGTCTGCTGGTCGAGGGGCTGTTGCCTTTGGCGGTGGACTGGCAACAAATGCTGATGGTGATGGCTGTGGCCTCGCTGGCCATTGGTAATCTGGCGGCGATTGCTCAGACCAATGTCAAGCGGATGTTGGCGTTCTCCACCATTTCACACATGGGTTTTGTGTTGATCGGCATGATGTCTGGTGTGGTCAGCGGGCATGCGGATGCGGCTGGCAATGCCTACGGTGCATCGATGTTTTATGTTGTCTCCTATGTGTTGACAACCTTGGCCAGTTTTGGTGTCATTTTGCTGTTGTCGCGTGAAGGTTTTGAGAGTGAAGAGATTGCTGACTTTGCAGGTTTGAACCAGCGCAGCCCGCTCTACGCTGGCATCATGGCGTTGTGTCTGTTCTCTTTGGCTGGTATCCCTCCGATGGTTGGCTTTTATGCCAAGTTGGCTGTTCTGGAAGCCTTGATCGCCACAGGTGGTGCAGCGTATATCGCCCTGGCGGTGTATGCGGTGATGATGTCCTTGATTGGCGCCTTCTACTACTTGCGCGTGGTTAAAGTGATATATTTTGATGCGCCGGTCAGTACAGCGCCCTTGACGGCTGGCATGGATGTGCGTGCGGTGTTGACCATCAACGCTGCCTTGTTGCTGGTTTTGGGTTTGCTGCCAGGTGGTTTGATGACGCTGTGCGCCAATGCCGTTCTGAAAATGCTGGCTACCTGAACGCCAGCAGCTTCGGAACCTCCCATCTGTACACAGAGGCCGACATGGAACACTTGCAGGAAAGACAGGTCGGCAGCACAGAGTTGTGCAAGGGCAGCTTCTTGCATGTTCTGCGCGACACGGTCGAGCTGTCCAACGGTGCTCTGACAACCCGGGAGTACGTGGTTCATCCGGGCGCGGTGATGGTGGTGCCGCTGATTGAGGATGCCCAGGGTGAGCTCCGTCTGGTGCTGGAGCGCCAGTTTCGATACCCACTCAACCGTGTGATGGTTGAATTCCCCGCTGGCAAGAAAGATTCGGGTGAAGAGCCGTTCCAATGTGCGCAGCGTGAGCTACGTGAGGAAACTGGTTACCAAGCGCGCTTCTGGGCGCATGCCGGAGTGATGCATCCGGTGGCAGCTTACTCCACCGAGGTCATCGACATCTGGTTTGCTAAGGGCTTGACTGCTGGTGCCCGACAGCTGGACGCCGACGAGTTGCTGGATGTGTTCACCGCCACACCGGCTGAGCTCCTGGCCTGGTGCCGAGAGGGGCAGATCACCGACGCCAAGACTTTGCTGGCCGCTTTGTGGCTTCAAAACGTACTCTCTGGCGCATGGACGCTGGATTGGTTTGAAACGACCTAGCCTGATGACACAGATCTGCTGACAACCTCCGCAGCGATCACCTTCCTGATTTCTCCGGTGTTGATCAGTCTGTCTTGCCTTCTGGGCAGATACAGGAGACAGTGATGAATGACACCTCGCTGGCGGCGCTGCGCAGCTTGGCTCTGGACCACTCCGAGCCCCACGGTCAAGTCTTGGCGGATTTTGTTGCTAACTATTTTTATAGCGCAGACCCCAATGAAATAGAGGCCCGTGGGCCAAGTGACCTGATGGCCATGGCTTGTGCCCATCTGCGTTTGCTGGAGCTGCCGCCGAGCCCGTCGGGCGCTCGTGTCAGGGTGTTCAACCCGAGCATTGCCGAAGACGGATTTGTGAGTGATCACACCGTGGTCCAGATTGTGCAAGACGACATGCCCTTTTTGGTGGACTCGGTCACGATGGCGGTGAACCGCGCCGGATACACCGCACACTGGATTGTTCACCCACTGCTGGTGATTGAGTTGGACGCCCAGCGTCGACTTTGTCGGGTTCAGCATGCCAATCCAGCAGCTCTCGCCGAGACCGCCGTCCAGTCTTTCATTGTGGTGGAATGTGACCGCATCATGTCCGAGCCGGAGCGCCAGGCTTTGCAGGCTGATCTGTTGCGTGTCCTGGCTGACGTGTCTGCCGCTGTCAGCGATTGGCCTGCGATGCTGGCGCGTTTGCGGGAGGTCATTGACGTTTCTGAGGATGTGCCTTTGCAAACAGCGGCCATGTCTGAGGGCGTCGCCTTTTTGCGCTGGTTGGAGGCGCAACACTTCACATTTCTTGGTGCACGTGACTACAGCGTGTCGCGTGAGGGTCAAACGGTGCATCTCACAGCGATCCCCCAAACCGGCCTGGGTATTTTGCGTGGGGAGCCGGTCACACCGGTCAGCCGGTTGCCCTTGGACGCACAGGCTCTCCTGGAGGCGGACCAACTGGTCGTCACCACCAAAGCCATGACCCGTTCCACGGTGCACCGTCCGGCCTGGCTCGACTGTCTTGCCATCAAGCGCTTTGATGAAGCGGGCAGGGTGGTGGGTGAAACCCGCTTTCTGGGGCTGTACACCTCCAAGGCTTATGCGGCACCGGTGGCTCACATTCCCCAGGTACGGCTGCGCATCGCCCAGGTCCTGCAGGCCGCCGAGGTGATGCCGGAAAGTCACGCCGCCAAATCATTGCAGGCTATTCTTGAAGCCTATCCGCGTGATGAGTTGTTCCAGGTGGACACCCCCACCCTGATCCAGCATGCGATTGGTATCCTGCGCTTGCAGGAGCGCCAGCGCACCTGTGTCTTCTTGCGGCACGACCCTTTTGGCCGCTTCACCTCGGTCCAGGTCTATGTGCCACGTGACCGGTACAACACCGAGTTGCGGTTACGTATTGGGGAGGAACTGGTGCGCACCCTGGATGGTCAATCGGTCGAGTTCACGCCGATGCTGACGGACCATCCGATGGCGCGCATCCACTACCTGATTCGTACCGCCCAAGCTGTCCCGTCCCATCTGGATGAGTCGGCATTGGTGGTCCGCATCGCCACGCTGGCACGGCGCTGGGAGGACGACTGCAAGCTGGCGCTGTTACAAATCCATGGTGAAGGGGCTGGCTTGGTGCTGGCCAAACGGTTTGCTGACGCGTTTTCTGCCAGTTACAAGGAAGATTTTTCTGGCGCGGTAGCGGCCGACGATGCGCTGGTCTTGTCAACACTGTCCGAGCGTGTGGGCCTGGCGGTCAGGCTGTACCGTCCGGTCCAGCCCAAGCCAGATGTTGTTCGTTTGAAGATGTACAGCACCAGCAAGGTGGCGTTGTCAGATTCGCTGCCGATTCTGGAGTGTATGGGTGCACGGGTGTTGGACGAACATCCGTACCGGGTGATCGAGCCTGGATCAGATCGTTATTTCTGGATTCACGACCTCGGTTTGCAATTGCCCGATGGCACGGATTTTTCCACCATCAAAGAGCGCTTTGAGTCTTTGTTCTTAAGTGTTTGGTGCAATGAATTTGACAGTGACCGCCTGAACCAGCTGGTGCTGGTCACCCAGCTGGATGGTCGAGCCATCTCGGTGTTGCGGGCTTACACGCGCTATTTTCGACAACTTGGATTTGCCTTCAGCCAGGCCTACATCGAAACCACACTGCGCAAAAACGCAGCACTCACCCAACTACTTTCTGATCTGTTTGCCACACGTTTTGACCCAGATCTGGCTGGAGACCGTGACGCGGCTCAGCAGCGCCTGTCAGAGCACATTGAAAGTTTTCTGGGTGCGGTGGCCAGTCTGGAAGAAGACCGCGTTTTCCGCCAGTTTTACAACAGCATTTTGTCAACGGTTCGCACCAATGTCTGGCAAACCACGGTGGATGGGCTCCATAAGCCTTACCTGAGCTTCAAGTTCGATCCGAAAAAGATGCCGGGTGTGTCCGAGCCCAAGCCACAGCATGAGATTTGGGTCTACGCACCACGTTTTGAGGCCGTGCATCTGCGCAACGGCAAGGTGGCGCGTGGTGGTATTCGCTGGTCAGATCGGCGCGAGGACTTCCGCACCGAGATATTGGGGCTGGTCAAGGCGCAACACGTCAAAAACACGGTGATTGTGCCGGTCGGCTCCAAAGGCGGGTTTGTGCTCAAAGCGGCACCCAATCCGTCTGACCGCGACGCCACCATGGCTGAGGGCATCGCTTGTTACCGGCTATTCCTTTCGGGTTTGCTGGACCTGACGGACAACCTGGTCAAAGGCCAGGTGGTGGCACCTGCCCGGGTGGTCCGCCATGATGCTGATGACCCGTATCTGGTGGTTGCGGCCGACAAGGGCACCGCGAGCTTCTCGGACATTGCCAACAGCCTGTCTGCCGACTACGGGTTCTGGTTGGGGGATGCCTTTGCCTCGGGTGGCTCCGTGGGGTATGACCACAAAAAGATGGGCATCACCGCGCGAGGGGCCTGGGAGTCGACCAAACGACATTTCCGATCACTGGGCATCAACACCCAAACCACGCCGTTCACCGTGGTCGGCATCGGCGACATGTCCGGTGATGTGTTTGGCAACGGCATGCTGCTGTCAGAACACATCCGGCTGGTGGCTGCGTTTGACCATCGGCATATCTTCATCGACCCGAATCCCGATGTTGCAGTCAGTTTTTCCGAGCGCCACCGCCTGTTTGGCCTGGCGCGTTCGAGCTGGGACGACTATGACAAGGCCTTGATCTCGGAGGGTGGTGGTGTGTATCCACGTAGCGCCAAGTCCATCAGGCTGTCGGTGGCCGCGCAGGCTGTTCTGGGGATACAGGTTCAAGAACTGTCACCGGTCGAGCTTCTCAACGCCTTGCTCAAGGCACCGGTGGACCTGATCTACAACGGTGGCATCGGCACCTATGTCAAATCTTCCCGGGAAACGCATGCCCAGGCCGGTGACAAAGCGGGTGACGCCTTCCGAGTGAACGGCTCGGAATTGCGTTGCAAAGTGCTCGTGGAAGGTGGCAACCTGGGGTGTACCCAAAACGGACGTATTGAATACGCCCAAAAGGGCGGCCTGATTTACACCGATGCCATCGACAACTCGGCCGGGGTGGACTGCTCGGACCACGAGGTCAACATCAAGATCCTGCTGGATCGGGTGCTTGAGGCCGGGGATATGACTCTGAAGCAGCGCAACGACTTGCTGGCCTCCATGACCGACGAAGTGGGTCATTTGGTGCTGGCGGACAACTATTACCAAACCCAGGCTCTGGACGTGGCCAGCCACCGTCCCGGCTATTTTCTGGACGCCCAACAACGGCTCATGCAGTGGCTGGAGGGCTCGGGGCGGCTGGACCGTGCCATCGAATTTTTGCCCACGGACGAGGAGATCAAGCTGCGCCGGGCTGCGGCAACAGGACTGAGCGCGCCTGAAAATGCGGTGCTACTGGCTTACGCCAAGATCTCGGTGTTCAACGATCTGATTGCCAGCGATCTGCCAGACGACTTGTTTTTCAACCGTTCCTTACAGGCCTACTTCCCGAAAGTCCTGACAGAAAGATTCAGCGCTGCCATTGCCCTGCATCCACTCAAGCGCGAGATCATCGCCACCCATGTAGCCAACACCGTGGTCAACCGCATGGGTGCGACCTTTGTCAACTTCCTGGCCGCAGAAGCCGCCGCCAAAACGGCTGATGTGGTGCGCGCCTATACCTTGGCGCGTGAAATCTTTGACCTGGAAACGCTGTGGGACCAGATTGATGCGCTGGATGCCCAGATACCCAGTGCGCTGCAGCTGGATTTGCTGGGCAAGCTGATGTCGATCACCAAACGCGCGTCACGCTGGATGCTGCGCAAACGTGACAAAGCGGCTGACCTGCCGACCCTGATCGCACGTTACCAGCCTGGTGCCAGTGAGTTGCGTGCACACCTGGACGACTGGTTGCCTGAAACCACCCAGCATGTCTGGCGCCAGACGACCCAAGAGTGGGTGGATCTGGGTGTCTCTGAAGATTTGGCGCGGCGTCTGACCTCGCTCGAGTTTGCGTTTCCTGCCTTGGATCTGGTGGACCTCAGTGCTTCGGCCAACATCGGGTTGGAGCAGGCAGCCCGAACCTATTTTGCGGTGGCGGTTACCCTGGATTTGTCGGGTTGGCGCACACAAATCAACTGCCTGCCGACAGACACCTTGTGGCAAACCCAGGCGCGTAGCAGTGCCCGAGACGACGTTTATGCCATGGCGGGGCAGATCACCCAAACCGTGTTGATGCGACATACCAGTGTGGACGATTGGTCGGCCCGGCATGCTGCCCAGATCGAGCGACTGCGCCAGCTGTTGCAGACCATTGGGGCACAAGCGCCAGATCTGGCTCCGGTTTCGGTGGCCTTGCGGGAGTTGCGGCATTTGGCCTGATGCGCTGGGACTTGCCCAAGAGCCACAGGCCATGGAGGTACATCAAAAGGTGTCAGACCAAGGTGTTGAGCAAACGCCCCGTGGTTTTCTCAGGCGTTGTTTGCGCTTGTTGGCTGTAGTTTTTTTGTAGGGCAAGCGAGGGTGACGCTTGGCTTGCCCAGGTCTGCGCCGCCAGTGTGAACAGACTGTTGGTCACCACATTTTTCTGGGTGGTTGACAAATCGACTGTCAGAATCGGTTTGGCCAAGTTAAACACACCCGCCAAAGTGCTTTCGTAGGTGGTTTGGCTCTGCAGCTGTGTTGTTGGGCTTGACTGGGATGTTGTTGGTGCGGCGCTGGGCGTTGTTTGAGCCTGTTTCTCAAAGCTCTGTGCCCGCTGGCGTGCTTGTTGCACCACACGATCTTGCTCTTCTGCTTGTAAACGCAGGTTTTCGGCGTTGGCTTCGGCTTGATCGGCCTCGCGCCTGGCCTGCTGCACACGGCTTTTCAGCAGCGTGGACTGCAGCGAGGGTGTGGCACTGTTGGTGGCTGCCAAGGCGGCCATGATGGCACCTGTGCTGGGTGTTAATCAGGCCGTGACGTTGAGCAGCCGCCCGGTGGTTTGACCCTGGGTGTTGACCACGGGTTTGGGGGGTGGTGTCTCGGTAGGCTTGGTTTCTGCCTTTTGCCCTTGTTCCTGCTCGCTTGTTTGCTTTGTTTTTTGTAGCTGCGTTGGCTGCTGGGTGGATTGTGTGGGTGACGTCCGGGTGCTTGAAATTTCCATGATGTCCTCCTGTCGGTGTCGGTGGATCAGTTTACAAGTCTTCAGCCCGATGTTCAATCACTTTCAAATGCCATGCCGTCATGCATGGAATTGCAGCGCCGCCAGTCCGGCGTACACCCCACCCAAGGCCACCAGCTCGTTGTGGGTACCCTGTTCCACCAATTGGCCCGCATCAATCACCACAATCCGGTCTGCTTTTTGCACCGTTGCCAGCCGGTGCGCAATCACCAGCGTGGTGCGACCGCGCATGGCGGATTCCAGCGCCGCCTGCACCATGCGTTCACTCTCGGCGTCTAGCGCGCTGGTGGCTTCATCCAACAGCAGCAGGGGTGGATTTTTAAGGATGGCGCGGGCAATGGCAATACGCTGGCGTTGCCCGCCGCTCAGGCGCACCCCCCGTTCGCCCAGGAATGTGGCATAACCCTGGGGCAGCTTGGTGATGAAGCCATCTGCGAACGCTGCCACGGCAGCCGTCTTGACCTCATCATCCGTGGCATCTGGTCGGCCATACCGAATGTTCTCGAGCGCACTGGTTGAGAAGACCACCGCATCCTGCGGCACGATGCCAATGTGCTGGCGCAAGTCCTGCAATGACAGCTCGCGCGTGGCCACACCATCGAGCAGAATCTGGCCGCTTTGGGCATCGTAAAACCGCAGCAGCACCTGGAACACCGTGCTTTTACCCGCGCCGCTGGGCCCGACCAGAGCCACGGTCTGCCCCGCGCTGACATGTAATGAAAAATCACGCAGCGCTGCCTGGTTCGGCCGCGACGGGTAATGAAAAGTGATGTTCTCAAAAGTAATAGCGCTACCCAATTTGGTTATAAGGGCTACAGCCGGATTTGATGGTGAAGTGATGGGCGACTGGCTGGCCAGCAGCTCCATCAGCCGCTCGGTAGCACCGGCGGCACGTAACAAATCACCATACACCTCGCTCAGCACCGCAAAGGCACTGGCCAGAATAATCACGTAGACCACGGTCTGGCCCAGATGCCCGGCTGAGATGCGCCCGGCCAGCACCGCCTGTGTGCCCTGGTACAAGCCCCAGAGCAGCGCCGCCGAGGTGGCTACGATGATAAAAGCCACTAGTCCGGAGCGGGTGCGGGTGCGCCGCACCGCCACCTCAAACGCGGTTTCGGTGGCCTGGGTAAAGCGTGTTGTCTCTCGTCCTTCGGCGGTATAACTTTGCACCACCGGAATCGCGTTGAGTACCTCGGCCGCCATGGCACTGGAGTCAGCGGCCCGGTCCTGGCTGTCGCGCGAGAGTTTGCGTACCCGTCGCCCAAATGCCGCCGCCGGCAACACAATCAGGACCAACATCAGCAGCACCTGGGCCATCACCAGCGGGTTGGTCCACACCAAAATCCCCAGGGCGCCCAGACCCATCACCAGGTTGCGCAGACCCTGGCTCAGTGAGGAGCCCACCACCGTCTGCACCAGCGTGGTGTCGGCCGACAGGCGTGACAGCACCTCTCCAGTCTGGGTGGTTTCGAAAAACTCCGGGCTTTGCTGCAGCACATGGCTGTAAACGGCGTTGCGCAGGTCGGCGCTGATGCGCTCTCCTAGCCAGCTCACCATGTAAAAGCGCGCCGCCGAGAACACCCCCAATGCCACCGCAACCCCGAAGAGCAAGGCGAAATGGTCACGCATTGCCAGCATGCGTTCACCGGGGTCAGTCTGGACTAGGCCGCTGTCGATCAGGCTGCGCAGTGCCCATGGAAAGGCCAGCGTGCTGGCGGCGGCCAGTATCAAAAACACCAGGGCCAGGCCAATGCGCAGGCGGTAGGGCCGCAAGAAGGGCAGGAGGCCGGAGAGTGATTTCGGGCTGGATGCGGGGGAGACGGTCTCAGTCATGGGGCAGAGGGCTGTTCATGGGGTCGGTGATACCACCGCATAGATGCAAGCAGGAGCCAGCCAGTTTACGTGTCCTGGTTGTTGATACCCGCCTGTGCAGGTGTTTGACCTTGTGCTCCCTGCGCGCTTCTGGCGCTGCAGGGTTTGCGCACCCCCCGCAGGATCAGCGCGTATTAAGTGCCCACCAGCAACGACGCCAGCTGAACCCCTTCGATGGCATCTGTGGAAATGCCGTCGGCGCCCAGACTCTCAGCGCTGAGATCAAACGCAGAAAAGACCGGACCACCCAACAGCACAGGGATGTTGGGATTGCGTGACTGCCTCTTCAGATCAGAAATCAGGTCTGCAAGATGGTCGAGCTGTTCTGTCACGCCCACCGACAGGCCAACTAGGTCAAACCATTCATTTCGGGCGGCATGGCAGAGTTGGGAGGGCGTGCCAGCCACTTCAATGACAACCTGCCAGCCGTCTTTGCGGAAAAACTCAGACACCATGGCCAAGCCCAGGATGTGTTGTGACCCAGGTGCCGAGGCCAGCATCACCCGCTTGGACACACCCGCCTTTTGCGGGCCACTTTGATACTCGTAACCAATTCGATGGGTGATTTGGTGCATGCGCAGCAGCCCCATGGTGACCTGGCTGAAATCGGCACGTTCAGATTCCCACATCAATCCCAGGTGGCGGGCAGCGGGCGCGATCAAGTTCAAAAAAATGCTGTCGTTGTCAACGTGGTCCAGCAGCAGCTTTTCGATGAACTCAAGCACTTCGTCAGAGCCACGGGACACACATAACTCGGCAAAGGCGGCGATCTCGGCTTGCAGAGGCTGGTAAGCCAGTTTGAAGTGTTGTGCGTTGGCCGCCCCCGGCCGCGGGTGGGCCTCCAAAAGCCGCGGGATGATCTGACTCTCGATCACACTGCGCAGTGAACCCGAACACACATCGTCTGTCACAGGGTTGACGGGCCTGCTGGGCACACGGGGTACCGATAAACGGATAGCACTGTTCAACATGTTGCTCTCTGTAGGTTGCCGCGTTGTCAGCGTTAAGTGGACCTGGCTGGAAACGAATTCAGGCCGGACGCTGGAGATAGTAACCCCAATGTTTGGTTACGGCTACCTCAAAAATCAAGTCAGCATCTTGAAAGAAAGCATTGTCATGAAACGTTCTGTGGGTATTGAGGCTCTGCTTTGTCAGCTGGACAGCGAGCCCTTGATCCGCTCAGGGCACAGTAGGCACATTAAAAATGTGTAAATATTTGTTGACAAGTTGCGGCGCTTATATATAGTGCTGCACAAATGTCAAGCTAATGTGACACAAAAGCGAGGCCCTATGGATTTGATGAAGCGCGCTGAGAACGCCCTGGAATTTCACTTTAGCAGAGCCGTTGGCTCGGGTGCGCCCCCCAGGCTGGTGGAGGCCATGCGCCATGCTGTTCTTTCAGGTGGTGCCAGGGTGCGACCCCAGTTGGTCTTGTCGGTGGCCATGGCGTGTGGGGAAGATGCCGTGGAGCTGACGGATGCTGCGGCTTGTGCGGTCGAGTTGATGCATTGCGCATCTCTGGTGCATGATGACATGCCAACCTTTGACAATGCAGATATCCGCCGCGGCAGGCCAACGGTGCACAAAGCCTTTGGGGAGCCCTTGGCCTTGTTGGCGGGTGACGCCTTGATTGTGATGGCCTACCAAGTTTTGCTCAATGCCGGTCAAGCCTATCCGGACCGTCTGGTGGCCTTGATGCAGAACCTGAGCGCGGGTGTTGGCTTGCCTTCGGGCATAGTGGCGGGTCAGGCCTGGGAATGTGAGGTCAAAGCAGACCTGGGCCAATACCAGCGTGCCAAAACCGGCGCCCTGTTTGTGGCGGCCACCTGCGCGGGGGCTTTGTCGTGTGCCAGTGATGCCAGCCCGTGGGCAGCTTTGGGTGCCAATCTGGGTGAGGCCTACCAAGTGGCCGATGACATCCGTGATGTCATGGGGCAGGTTATTTTGATGGGCAAGCCTGTGGGGCAGGACGCTTTGCATGCTCGCCCCAGTGCCGCCAGTGAACTCGGTTTGGACGGTGCCATGGCGCATTTTCAGTCGCTTATTGAGCAGGCTGTTGACTGCATCCCCCAGTGCTCTCACCGTGGTTTGTTGCAGCAGCTGGTGCATCGTGAGGCTGAGCGGCTGGTGCCCAGTGCCGCCTTTGCCGAGTATCGGAGCCAACAGAGCGCAACCCCCCAAAGCATCTCCGCTTGAACGGGTCGGATAGGTCACATTTCGGACATTGACTGTGGAACATTTGGATCTTGCCAGGCTGTCCCCTGCTGGCATCACAAGCCAGTCCTGGATGGATGGCATTCATCAGAAAATTGACGCGTGGATGACGTCGCCGGGCCTGTATCGGACCTCCATCGCCAACCCTTTGACACGCTGGTTCACCCGCCGAAGGACCAAGCAGGTTTTTGATCTGATGTCTGGCTTTGTCCATTCCCAGGTGCTGTTGTCCTGCGTCAAGCTCAATATCTTCTCGATCGTGCGCCAGGCGCCGGTCACCTTGGAGGAGCTGTCAACACGCTGCCAGGTCCCCGCGCCGGTGTTGCAGCGGCTTGTCCTGTCAGCCATTGCACTACGTTTATTGGAGCATAGAAGCCTTTCCCGTATTGGGCTAGGAGCACTTGGGGCACCTCTTGCTGCCCATGAAGGTGTGCGTGCCATGGTTGAGCACAACCATCTGCTCTACCGTGACATGACTGAACCGCTCGATTTTCTGCGTGACACCTGGCGCGGTGGCATGGCGGGTTATTGGCCGTATGCCCACTCAGACTCTCCGGCCCAGGATTCGGTTGCCAAGCTCGATCAGGTCGGGCGGTATTCGGCGTTGATGGCTGCTTCACAGAACTTTGTGATCGAAGAGATTGTGAGCGCCTACTCTTTCAAAAAGCATCGTTGCATGATGGATGTGGGTTGCGGTATGGGGCGGTTTGTGGCCGCTGTGGCGCAACGTGAGTCACAACTCAAGTTCAAACTGTTTGACCTGCCTGCCGTGTTGGCATTGACGCAGAAAAACCATGCCAGCTTGGGTCTCGAATCCCGGATGTCCTACCACCCGGGCAGTTTCTTCCATGACGCTCTGCCAGAAGGGGCCGATCTGGTGACCTTAGTACGTGTGGCGCATGACCATCCGGATGGCGCGGTGTTGGGCGTCATGAAAAGGATCTACCAGGCGCTGCCTGCGGGGGGCACGCTCCTGTTGGCTGAACCCATGGCGCAGGAGCCGGGTGAGAAACCACTGGGCGACGCCTACTTTCATCTGTACCTGCTGGCCATGGGTGCTGGCCGTTACCGCACCCCCAGTGAGTTGACGGCCATGCTGCAAGAGAGTGGCTTTGAGCGCGTTGCGTTGATTCCCAACGCCATGCCCATCCACACGCGGCTGCTGGTGGCCCGTAAGCCTGGGGCGATCTAAGTATTTACCCTAGGCAAATGATTAAACTGTAAATTCAAGTTGACAAATGTGAATGTCAACCTAGAATTAAATTATGAAAGCACAAGCCATCGTTTTCGAGCAACCCAGACATTTGTCTGTGCAGTCTTTGGACTTGCCTGAGCTGATGGACCACCAGGTTCATGTTCAGGTGGAGTACAGCGGCATCAGCACCGGCACGGAAAGATTGTTGTGGGATGGCAGCATGCCGGCGTTTCCGGGCATGGGTTATCCCTTGGTGCCAGGTTATGAGACAGTGGGTCGTGTGGTCAGGGTTGCTGGCGACAGCTCGCTGTCAGTGGGTCAGCGGGTGTTTTTGCCGGGTGCCAACTGTTTCCAGGGTGTTCGCAACCTGTTTGGCGGCTCGGCCTCTGACTTGGTTGTGCCTCAGGAACGTGCTATTCCGGTGCCAGACAGTCTTGGCGCGCAAGCGGTTCTGCTGGCTTTGGCGGCTACGGCCTACCATGCCGTAGCTGGTGGTGGCAAACGTGAAGTGATCACGTCACCGGACCTGATTGTGGGTCATGGTGTGATGGGTCGTTTGCTGGCGCGCCTGACGGTGGCTGCTGGTGCACCTGAGCCCACCGTTTGGGAAACACAGGCTGTGCGCATGGACGGTGCCGAGGGCTACCGCGTGGTGCATCCCGATGATGACCCACGCAAAGACTATAAAGCCATCTATGACGTCAGTGGCGACAGCAACCTGCTCGACAAACTGATTTTGCGCCTGGCCCCAGGAGGGGAAGTGGTGCTGGCTGGTTTTTACAAGCAAGACTTGCATTTTGCCTACGCGCCAGCGTTCATGAGAGAGGCTCAAATTCGCACCGCCGCAGAGTGGAAGCGAGCCGACCTGTTGGCGGTGACTGAGTTGGTCACGACCGGCAGGTTGTCGCTGGAAGGTTTGATCACACATCACCAGTCGCCTAGAAATGCCCTGGCGGCCTATGAGGTGGCATTTGGTGATCCGCTGTGTCTCAAAATGATTATGGATTGGAGTGCCAACGCATGACCAACTTGGCTATTCCCTCAGAGCAACCCGTCAAGTTTGTAGAGCGTTTGCGTCAAGAGGCGTCGGAGCCTATGCCAGAGGTGTCGACAGCACAACCGACCAAAGAGACGCAGATCATTGCCATCTACGGCAAGGGTGGCATTGGTAAAAGCTTCACCCTGTCCAATTTGAGTTACATGATGGCTCAACAGGGCAAGAAAGTGTTGCTGATTGGTTGTGATCCCAAGAGTGACACCACCAGCCTTTTGTTTGGTGGCAAGGCGTGCCCGACGATCATTGAAACATCCTCCAGGTTGAAGCTGGCTGGTCAGGCTGTGAGCATCAGCGATGTGTGCTTCAAGCGTGATGGCGTGTTTGCCATGGAGTTGGGTGGTCCGGAAGTTGGTCGGGGTTGCGGCGGACGCGGCATCATTCATGGTTTCGAAACTCTGGAGAAACTGGGTTTTCACGACTGGGGTTTTGATTACGTACTGCTCGACTTTTTGGGTGACGTGGTCTGTGGTGGCTTTGGTTTGCCCATTGCCCGTGACATGTGTCAGAAGGTGATTGTGGTTGGCAGCAATGACTTGCAGTCCCTGTACGTGGCCAACAATGTCTGCTCGGCGGTGGAGTACTTCCGCAAACTAGGTGGCAATGTGGGCGTTGCTGGCATGGTCATCAACAAAGATGATGGCACAGGGGAGGCTGCAGCCTTTGCTGCCAATGCGGGCATACCTGTTCTGGCTGCGATTCCTGCCAATGAAGATATTCGTCGCAAAAGTGCCAATTACGAAATCATCGGTATTCCTGGTGGCGAGTGGGGCCCGATGTTTGAACAACTGGCGACCAATGTGGGTGAGGCGCCACCTGTGCGTCCCAAGCCGCAAACACAGGACCAATTGTTGAGTCTGTTCAGCGCCGATGTGGTGGGTCGTCATGTGGTGCTGGAGCCTGCGACTGCTTTTGATATGGTGGGTCGTCACGATGTGGTGAAGCCCAGCTTGGAAGTCATTTACGACGCGTCCTGAGTTATGTCGTACTCTGAAGCCACCATCCTCGCTCAAGCGCCAGAGATGCAGTCCACTGCATTGGAAGGTGATGGCATGGGTTGCCATGCCGGGGGTGAAAAGTTGTTGTCTGCTGCGCGGTCTTCCGGCAAAACCGAAGTTCTGTTGCAGTACGCCAAGGACTATCCTGTCAACCCCAATGCGGGGCCGCATGACCAGCCGCAAAGCATGTGCCCGGCGTTTGGGGCGCTGCGTGTTGGTCTGCGTATGCGCAGAACCGCCACCATTCTGTCCGGCTCGGCGTGTTGTGTGTATGGTTTGACCTTCATCTCCCATTTCTACGGCGCACGCCGCAGTGTGGGGTATGTGCCCTTCAACTCCGAGTCCCTGGTGACAGGCAAACTGTTTGAGGATATTCGGGACGCCGTTCACGCCCAGGCCGATCCAGCAACACTTGATGCCATTGTGGTGATCAATCTTTGTGTGCCTACCGCCAGCGGGGTTCCGCTGCAACTGTTGCCCAAGGAAATTGACGGTGTTCGCATCATTGGCATCGACGTGCCAGGTTTTGGCGTGCCAACACACGCTGAGGCGAAGGATGTGTTAGCTGGCGCGATGTTGCGTTATGCACGGCATGAGGTTCAAAGTGGGCCCGTGCAGGCGCCGCGCGGCGGCGTGATTCATCTGCCCACCATCACTCTGCTGGGTGAGATGTTTCCGGCTGATCCGGTGGGTATCGCGCATCTGCTGGCGCCGATGGGTCTGGCTGCAGGGCCTGTGGTGCCGACCCGTGAATGGCGCGAGTTGTATGCAGCGTTGGACTGCGTGGCTGTTGCGGCCATTCACCCGTTTTATACGGCCAGTGTGCGTGAGTTCGAGGCGGCAGGTCGGCCCGTGGTGGGCTCCGCACCGGTCGGGCTGGATGGCACCCTGTCTTGGTTGCAGGCGATTGGTGAAGCAGCCGGTGTGGCTCAAGAAAAGATTGATGAGGCCAAAAACCAGGCTGGCGCTGCCATTCGGGCGGTGCTGGCTACACAACCCATTGCCGGGCGTATCACGCTGAGCGGTTATGAAGGCTCTGAGCTGCTGGTTGGTCGTTTGTTGGTGGAGTGTGGTGCAGACCTGAAGTATGTCGGTACGGCCTGTCCTGCAACACCCTGGAACAGTTTGGATGCCGAATGGTTGGCATCGAAGGGCGTTCGTGTCCAGTTTCGTGCTTCGCTGGAGCAAGACATGGCTGCGGTGGATGAGTTCAAGCCAGATCTCGCCATCGGGACCACCCCGGTTGTCCAGAAAGCCAAGCAGATGTCCATTCCGGCACTGTATTTCACCAACCTGATTTCTGCGCGTCCCTTGATGGGGGTTGCGGGTGTGGGTTCTTTGGTGCAGGTTGTTCAGTCCGCCATTGGCAACCGGGCTCGGTTCGAAGCCATGTCAGCATTTTTTGAGAATGTGGGCTCGGGTGACACTGCGGGCGTCTGGGAAGATGTTCCGGTGATGCACCCGGAGTTTCGTGCGGAGACGCGTCGACAGTTGGATCGCTTGTCAAAGAAGCGCAAAGCTGAGGAGATGGGCTGATGTTCATCCTTGACCATGATCGCGCGGGTGGCTATTGGGGGGCGGTGTATGTGTTTACCGCCATCAAGGGGCTGCAGGTCATCATTGATGGCCCGGTGGGCTGTGAAAACCTGCCGGTGACCTCCGTATTGCACTACACGGATGCTTTGCCGCCCCATGAGTTGCCGATTGTGGTGACGGGTTTGGGTGAAGAGCAGTTGGGCCGCGAAGGCACCGAAGGTGCCATGAAACGTGCACACGCTGTGCTGGACCCCGACCTGCCTGCGGTGGTGGTGACAGGTTCCATTGCCGAGATGATTGGCGGTGGTGTGACGCCGGAAGGAACGAATATCTTGCGGTTCCTGCCGCGCACGATTGATGAAGACCAGTGGCAATGTGCCAACCGGGCCATTTACTGGTTGTGGAGTGAATATGGCTTGCGCAAAGTGCCCGAGCGCAAACCGCTGAGTGAACGCCAGTCAGAAGAAAAGCCTCGCGTCAACATCATTGGCCCGGCGTACGGGATGTTCAATTCTGCAAGCGATTTGGCCGAGGTGCGCCGCTTGGTAGAGGGTATCGGCGCGGAAATCAATATGGTGTTTCCGCTTGGCAGTCACTTGGCCGATGTTCCGAATCTTGTGAATGCGGATGTCAATATCTGCATGTACCGTGAGTTTGGCCGGATGCTGTGTGAAGCGCTTGATCGGCCTTACCTCCAGGCCCCCATTGGCCTGCACAGCACGACGCAGTTTTTGCGCCGACTCGGTGAGTTACTGGGTTTGGATCCAGAGCCGTTCATTGAACGTGAACGGCATACCACACTGAAACCACTTTGGGATTTGTGGCGTTCGGTCACCCAAGACTTTTTCTCGACGGCCAGTTTCGCCGTGGTTGCCAACGAAACCTATACCCGGGGACTGAAGAATTTCCTGGAAGTTGAAATGGGCTTGCCCTGCAAGTTTGCTATTTCCCGTGTGGCGGGTGCCAAAACAGACAACCAGAAGATTCGTGAATTGTGCAAAACCCAAACACCACTGATCATGTTTGGCAGCTACAACGAGCGCATGTATCTGAGCGAGATCTCTGGTGGGGGGCCGATGCGAGCCTCCTTCATACCGGCCTCGTTTCCTGGCGCGGTGATCAGGCGTCATACGGGCACGCCATTCATGGGTTACAGCGGTGCAAGCTACCTCATCCAAGAGGTGTGCAACAGCTTGTTTGATGCACTGTTTCACATTCTTCCCTTGGGCGCGGACATGGATCGTGTGGACCCAACACATGCACGCGGTGTGGTGGTTCCGAATGCGTCTTGGCACGAGGCTGCGCAGTCAAGGATGCGGGATCTGATTCAGAACCAGCCTGTGTTGATACAGATTTCTGCTGCCAAACGCTTGCGTGATTTGGCTGAAAAATTCGCCCGCGAGTCAGACCAGGACAAAGTCATGGTCTCGCATGTTGACCGCGCTGGCGAAGAGTTGGGATTGGGGGTTCATGCATGAGGTTTGATCTGCATGGGCCTGTGCCGAGGCTGTTATCAGCGTCGGACTTCAAGATGTCGAGGCCAAAAACCTTGGCTACTCAGGTTGCGCGGGTTGTGCGCATCATCGGCCGAAAGGCTTTTTTGTGAAGGAGTATTCGCATGTCGAATCAAACCTCTATTTCCGGACTGACTGACGAGGAAGCCCAGGAGTTCCACAAGTTCTATGTTCAAGGATTTGTGGGATTCACGGCAGTTGCTGTGGTTGCGCACATTCTTGTTTGGGCTTGGCGACCCTGGCTGTAATGCCATCGTTTGATTCCAGGATTGGTTGCCATGAATCAAAACATTCAAATAAAGGGCGAATTTCTGCATGCTGAGAAATCGCTGGCTTTTTGGATGATTTTTGCGCCGGTATTTGTCATCTTTTTTGTTGCATCAGTATCAGCTTCACTGATTGGTATGCAATGGAGAAAGTTTTTACCTGGTGCAGAGAACTCCAAAGGTCTTATTGAAGGTGTGAATTCAGCGGTGTACACACTCATGTCATACATTATTTAGGAGAAATGACCATGTGGAGAATTTGGCGTCTTTTCGACCCTATCAGGGTTATGGTTGCTCAAGGCATTTTCTTGTTCGCTCTGGCTGCAATGATTCATCTGATCTTGCTCGGTACCAACAAGTTCAACTGGCTCGATGGCCAACACAAGGCAGGTGCGGTTGCAACGCAAAACGCACCCCTGCCAGCAACGGTCCCTGCAGCAGGTTCTTAAGCGGACTGTGTTCACGGAAAGCAAACGAACCCAAAAGCTATTTTGGGTGTCGTTTGCCCAGTTTTAGTAAACATTCGGAATTGACGACGAGTCAGTTCTAGTTAGGCGGGTGCAATCATGGCGATGCTCAGCTTTGAAAAGAAGTACAGAGTTCGTGGAGGAACTTTGATAGGTGGTGACCTGTTTGACTTTTGGGTCGGTCCCTTCTACGTCGGTTTTTTTGGTGTCACCACATTGTTTTTCTCTGTGTTGGGCACGTTCATGATTCTTTGGGGTGCATCGCAAGGTCCGACATGGAACCTTTGGCAGATCAGCATTGCCCCGCCGGATTTGTCTTATGGACTGGGGATCGCACCCCTCATGGAGGGCGGCTTGTGGCAACTGGTCACGGTGTGTGCCATCGGCGCCTTTGTATCCTGGATGCTTCGCGAGGTTGAAATCTGCCGAAAGCTCGGCATGGGTTTGCATGTGCCCCTGGCGTTTGGCGTTGCGATATTCGCCTACGTCACTTTGGTGGTCATTCGCCCGGTGCTGATGGGTGCATGGGGCCACGGTTTTCCCTATGGTATTTACAGCCATTTGGACTGGGTTTCTAACGTGGGGTACCAGTATCTGCATTTCCACTACAACCCCGCCCACATGCTGGCCATCAGCTTTTTCTTTGGCACCACATTCGCGCTGTCTTTGCATAGCTCGCTGATTGTTTCAGCATCGAATCCAAAGAAGGGCGAGAAGGTTTGTGCACCCGAAGCTGAGGATACTTTCTTCCGCGACATCATTGGTTATTCAATTGGTACCTTGGGGATTCACCGCCTTGGTTTGTTTTTGGCGCTGGCGGCTGTCCTTTTCAGTGCCCTATGCATTGTGATCAGTGGACCATTCTGGACGCGTGGATGGCCTGAATGGTGGGGTTGGTGGTTGAACATGCCCATCTGGAATTAAGTCAGGAGATCACGTCATGGCTGAATATCAAAATCTATTTACTGCAGTGCAGCCGTCGGGCGCTGTGCATCACGGTGTGCCATTGGGCAAAGGAAACGAGCCCCGCTTTGGGCAACCCGTTCAGTTCCACCTTCTGGGGCGTTTAGGTAATGCCCAAATTGGCCCTATTTATCTCGGCACACTCGGTGTTGCCGCCGCTGTCAGTTTTTCGATCGCGTTTTTCATCGTTGGGATGAACATGCTCGCGTCGGTGGGCTGGGACCCGGTGCAATTTGTGCGTCAACTGTTTTGGCTGGCGTTGGAACCACCGCCGCCGGAGTATGGTCTCAAGTTGCCGCCTTTGAATCAAGGGGGCTGGTGGCTGATGGCAGGGTTCTTTCTGACAGCCTCACTGATTCTGTGGTGGCTGCGTATCTACCGTCGGGCACGTGAACTGCACATGGGTACCCACGTCGCTTGGGCCTTTGCCGCAGCCATCTGGCTGTATCTGGTGTTGGGTTTCATTCGCCCGGTTTTGATGGGGTCTTGGAGTGAGGCGGTGCCTTTTGGGATCTTCCCGCACCTGGACTGGACGGCTGCATTTTCCTTGCGCTACGGCAACCTGTTCTACAACCCGTTCCATGCGTTGTCTATTGCCTTTCTTTACGGCTCAACCCTCATATTTGCTATGCATGGCGCTACTATTTTGGCAGTGAGTCGGTTTGGCGGTGAGCGGGAAATCGAGCAGATTTTTGACCGTGGTGGCGCGTCTGAGCGAGCAGCCTTGTTTTGGCGTTGGACCATGGGCATCAACGCAACGATGGAATCCATCCACCGTTGGGGATGGTGGTTTGCCGTTCTGTGCCCCTTGGTGGGTGGTATTGGCATCTTGTTGTCTGGCACCGTGGTGGACAACTGGTACTTGTGGTCGATGAAACATGGGGTGGTTCCGCCACAGCCGTCTGTTTTCCCCATCGTTGTTGATCCCGCAACCTTGATTGGAGTGAAACCATGAGCTTGTCATCTATTTCACTAAAGCTCTTGCTCCTTGGTGGGTTGGTGCTGCTGGCGGGATGCGAGCGTCCTTCGCCTGATTCAATCCAGCGTGGGTACCGTGGTACCGGCATGTTGCAGGTGTACAACCCACGTCTGGTAGAAGCCATCAATGCCAAGAATCTGCTTCCTGAAGCGATACCTGCCGCAGACGCCAATGGTCCGAGAGCCAGCCAGGCTTTTCAGAATGTCAAGGTCCTGGGTGACGTGAGCGTGGCCGAGTTCACGCGACTCATGACGGCCATGACCGCCTGGGTGTCACCTGTCGAAGGTTGTGCGTATTGCCATGATTTGCAGAACTTTGCAGATGACAAGATGTACACCAAAGTGGTGTCGCGGCGCATGCTTGAAATGACCAGGCACATCAATTCGGACTGGACGACCCATGTGGCCGCAACTGGCGTGACCTGTTTCACCTGTCATCGCGGGCAACCGGTGCCATCCAATATCTGGTTCAAGGAGCCTCCTCAAGCCAATGGCTCCAACTTCATTGGGGACAATGCCGGACAAAACACCGCTTCAATGACGGTGGCACTGATGGCTACGCCAACAGATCCGTTCACGCCTTTCTTGTTGGAAAGCAAGAACATCCGTGTTTACAGTACCACCGCATTACCGGATCGAACCAATCGCAGCTCTCTCAAACAGACGGAGTACACCTATAGCTTGATGACACACATGTCTTCTGCGCTCAACGTGAATTGCACGTATTGCCACAACACGCGGTCATTTGGCGACTGGGCAGACAATCCTCCACAGCGGGCTGTGGCTTGGCACGGTATTCGGTTGGCCCGAGACCTGAACGTTGCTTATCTCGAACCCCTTAGAACTGCCTTCCCAGCCAACAGGTTGGGCCCGACAGGTGACTCTCCCAAGGTGAACTGCGCGACATGTCACCAGGGTGTGTACAAGCCTTTGCACGGGACACCATTTATCAAAGACTATCCTGAGTTGGTCGGTCCTCGTCCTGCTGCGGTGACAACCGTCGCTGCGAAGTAACGTCAATCTTTGGCACCGAGTGGATGATGAGCAAGTTTTCTGAACTGCTGGTTGTTGGCTTGTTGTCGTGTTTTTGCAAAGACGGAAGGTCAGCCAGTGAATACGTCTGCTAACCCATCTATTGCACTGTCCGGTGTGGTTGTGGTGCTGCTGGTTGACTATTTGACACAGCACCGAGCCTGGGGATGGATGCGGCTGATTCAGGGTTCTGGTGCACTCAAGGATGTGCCTGGGCTCCTTTTCTCCAAGGTGATGGGTAGTGGGCACGGTGGTGGGTTTGGTTTGCGTCCCAGTGGCAGTCATCAAGGCTTGATTTGTTTGTTTGAGGACGAACAAAAAGCCAATGAATTTTGTGATGGCCCGTATGTGCTTGCCATGATTGAACACTCCCGCGAGCACTGGTTGAGTTCGATGGCTGTGACATCAGCCAGAGGGCAGTGGGATGAGCAGGTGTGGGGCGTTACGCCCAAAGATTGCCTGATCGAGTCGCAGGACCCGGCCGGAACCGAAGATGGCGGCAGTTTGATTGCGGTGTTAACTCGGGGGACCATTCGGCCAGCCAAGGCACTTGCGTTTTGGCGCTACTCACCACCGGCTCAAAAAGAACTCAACACTGCCACAGGATGTCACCTCGCCATGGGGCTGGGTGAAGCCCCGCTGCTGCGGCAATGTACGTTCAGTCTCTGGAGCGATACGGATGCCATGGTCGCATATGCCCACTCGGGCGCCCACAAACACGCCATCACTGCGGCTTATAAAAACGACTACTTTGCTGAGTCCATGTTTGTTCGGATGCGGGTTCTTGCCATGACCGGTGTTTGGCATGGTAAACGCTACGGCGTCTCACACGAGGTTCACCATGGCTGAGAAACATGTTGTTGTGGTGGGGGCCGGTGTGGCTGGCCTTGCTGCTGCTTTGCGTTTGGGCCATCAGGGGCTCAACGTGACGGTGGTGGAGCGCAGTGAACAGGCTGGTGGAAAAGTGCGTGCGCAGGATGTGGGCGGAAGCTTCATTGACGCAGGTCCGACTGTCTTCACCATGAAGTGGGTTTTCTCGGAGCTGATGGAGTCGGTAGGGGCTGACATCGACACAGAACTCAAACTGTCACAACTGCCGGTCCTTGCCAAACACTTTTGGGACGACGGAAGTGCTTTGGATTTGTTTGCTGATCCGCAGGCTAGTGAGGCCGCTGTGGAGGCTTTTGCTGGTCAAGACGAAGCGCAGAGATTTCGTCATTTCTGCCAGATGACCAAGGCCCTGTATCGGAGCCTGGAGACACCTTTCATTCGTTCACAAGTCAGCAACTTACCCAAGTTCATGATGAGTTTGGGCCCGCGTGGTTTGGCATTGTTGGCGCGTGTTGGTCCAACGAGGACCATGTGGGACAGTTTGAGCAGGCACTTTACGGACCCGCGTTTACGCCAGCTATTTGGCCGTTATGCAACCTACTGTGGTTCCTCACCGTACCAAGCACCGGCAACCCTGAATTTGATCGCTCAGGTCGAGATGGATGGCGTGTGGTCGGTTCAGGGAGGCATGAGCTCGCTTGCCCAGTGTTTGGTTCGTCTGTGTAAACAAAATGGTGTGCAGTTCCGTTACCAAACGGAATGCCAGGAGATTCAGATCAGCCAGGGGCGGGCCAAAGGAGTGGTCTTGCGCGATGGTGAAGTGTTGGCGGCCGATGCGCTTGTGTTTAATGGTGATGTGTCGGCGTTGCGCCAAGGATTGCTGGGTGCCAAAACTCGTGCGGCGTTTCCCTCACAAAAAGGTCGGCGTTCTTTGTCTGCTGTCACTTGGTGTGCCGTGGCCAAAACAAAAGGTCTCAGTCTGGACCGTCATAACCTGTTTTTTGGGCGGCGGTACGCTTCAGAGTTTGAAGACATTTTTGGACGCAACAACTTGCCCACTGACCCGACGCTGTATGTTTGTGCGCAAGACCGAGGCGCAGGTACGAGTCCACAAACACCTGAAAGATTGTTGTGTCTGGTAAATGCGCCAGCCATTGGTGATACGGACGATGAGCGCTTGTCAGCTGATTTGCTCGAGAAGTTGCAGGAAAGAAGTTTCAGGCGTGCCAGGGACTGCGGTCTGGACATCGAGTTGGATACCGGCCGGGTAGTTCGAACATCACCACGGCATTTTCATCAACGTTTCCCCGGCACTGGTGGAGCACTTTATGGACAGGCGACACACGGATGGCTGAGCATTTTTTCGAGACCAGGAGCGATCAGCCCGATACCGGGTGTGTATCTGGCGGGCGGGAGTGTCCATCCGGGGCCTGGCGTGCCGATGGCGGCGATGTCGGGGCGACTGGCGGCCGCAGCAGTTCTGGAGAACCTCGGTTTGACCAGGTTGTGCCAAACGGAGGCTACCTCTGGTGGTATGTTGATGCCATGAGTGATGACGGTCAATTCGGACTGAGCTTGATTGCCTTTGTTGGCAGTGTCTTTTCGCCTTATTACGCTTGGGCCAGACGCAGCGGTAAAGCCGATCCTGATAATTTTTGTGCTCTGAATATTGCTTTGTACAACCGCAATAACAAACGATGGTGCATGACGGAGCGCAGTCGTAAACATTCTTCGCGCAGCTCCAACAGGTTTGTGATTGGCCCAAGTGACATGTATTGGGACGGTACCAGTCTGACGCTACGTGTGGATGAAACTGGGGCTCCGATTCCTCACAAGATCACCGGGACTATTCGTATTGAACCTCGTCAGCTGTTTAGGTTTAGCACACCACTGGATGTCAAGAAAAAACACCGTTGGGGTCCGATTGCACCATCAGCCAAGATTGAAGTTAACCTGAGCAAACCTTTTCAGAAGTGGCAAGGCAATGCCTATTTGGATTCAAATGAGGGCGATGAGCCCATTGAAAATGGTTTTCATGAATGGGATTGGTCACGTAGTTTGATGCGTGATGGCAGCACTGCAGTGCTGTATGACATGCGATATAAAGATCAAAGCCAGTCTATATTGGCTTTGCTGTTTGATTGTCAGGGGCAAGTAAGTTCATTTGATCCTCCTGGGCGAAAATTACTGCCTCCTACTGCATGGCGAGTCAATCGTGGTGTTCGCAGTAGTGCACCTGTGGAGATTTATGAGCAGCTTGAAGATACACCTTTCTATCAAAGATCTCTTTTAAAAAGTGAATTATTAGGTGAGAAGGTTGTTAGTTTTCATGAATCGTTATCAATACCACGACTTGTGTCTCCCATAGTTCGAGCAATGTTGCCTTGGCGTATGCCAAGAAGGTTTTAATGACTGATATATTTGGTGTGCCAAGTATTGAGAAAGTTCTTTTGTTGTCGCCACTATTGCGTATTTTTACGGTGGAACAGTTATTAGTGGGTGGCAGCAAATATAATGAATTTTTGGCCATTCCGGCCTTAAATAGCCCTCGTGCGGGTTTTGCACGTTGCAAGGAGAATAACCATGTCTGATACAGACAAAGTTTACCCAACGGGACTGACTGAAGCCGAAGCTCAAGAGATTCATCGGCATCTCATTCAGGGAACGCAAATTTTCGGCATGATCGCCGCATTTGCTCATTTGCTTTCCTATATTTACTCACCTTGGCTCAAGTAAGGAGATAACACCATGATTTACGGAAAAATTTGGTTGTATGTGAAACCTTCGACAGGTATTCCGCTTTACTTGGGTGCAGTGGCGGTCGGCGCTTTTGCCGTTCATTTGGCCTTGTTCACCAACGTGCCATGGCTGAAGGCCTACTACAGCGGTAGCGCTGCTAAAGCTGCAGTGACAGCTTCGGCTGATGCAGTGCCAGCTTTGCCTGGTGCCGTGACTGCGAAAAAATAACGCAGGTATGGAGCTTAGAGACCGAGGTCGTAAGGCCTCGGTCCCTTTTTTTGAATGAACAGATTTAGCCAAAAGCTGGTTTTTGCATGGGCTGCAGCGGGAACACGCTACCTGCCTTTTGCTGACGCGGCTACCCCCGATCTTCCTCTGTCCAGGTTGCTGAGGTTGTCGTTGTTTCAGATTTCAGTAGGCATGGCAATGGTCATGCTGATCGGCACCTTAAATCGGGTCATGATTGTCGAGCTCAAAGTGCCGTCCGCTTTGGTGTCCATCATGGTCGGATTGCCGTTGTTATTCGCGCCTTTGCGTGCTCTGATTGGGTTCAAGTCAGACAACCACCGTTCAGCGCTAGGCTGGCGTAGAGTGCCATTCATTTGGATGGGTACCCTTTTGCAGTTTGGCGGGTTTGCCATCATGCCGTTTGCGCTGTTGGTTCTTGCGGGCGCGGGTGAAGCGGCGAACGCACCCCCTTGGGTGGGGTATATCGGTGCGGGAGTGGCCTTTTTGCTGGTAGGGGCTGGCATGCATACCACCCAAACAGTGGGTCTGGCTTTGGCGACTGATTTGGCGCCAGTCGAGTCACAACCCAAAGTGGTTGGCCTGATGTACGTGATGCTTTTGGTGGGCATGATCGGCAGCGCATTCATTTACGGTGAACTGCTGTCAGACTATAGTCCTGGCCGCTTGGTTCAAGTCATTCAGGGGGCGGCACTCGTTACGATGTGCTTGAATGTTGTGGCGCTTTGGAAGCAGGAGGCCAGGCATTCAGTGCGACAGAATGCGCCCGTAGCGGACCCGAGCTTTCGGGAGTCGTGGATCAGCTTCAGCAAAGGTGGTCATGCCGTCAGGCGCCTATTGGTGTTGGGTTGTGGAACGGCAGCGTTTACGATGGAAGATGTTTTGCTTGAACCCTACGGTGGTGAAATTTTGGGCCTCAGTGTGTCGGCAACCACAACGTTGACCGCTACTTTGGCGTTTGGTGGTTTGATTGGGTTTGGCTGGGCGTCTCGTGTTTTGAGTCGCGGTGCAGATCCTTTCCGTATGGCCAGCGCAGGAGCCTGGGTAGGGATTCCTGCATTTAGTGCAATCATTATTTCGGGTTACTTACAAGCCCCTTGGTTATTTGCTTCCGGAACTTTCTTAATAGGTCTGGGCGCCGGCCTGTTTAGCCATGGCACATTGACCTCTACCATGAACTTGGCACCCAAAGATCAAGTTGGCATGGCCTTGGGGACTTGGGGTGCTGTTCAGGCGACTGCTGCCGGTATGGCCATGGCGTTCGGAGGAATATTGAGAGATTCTGTGGCCAAATGGTCTGACTCACCCACTGGTTACCATACCGTGTACGGGCTGGAACTGCTGCTGCTTTGTGTGACTATCGTCATCATGCTCCCATTGCTTGGTCGCGAAACCAAACTTTAGCCTTGATTATCTGATTCCCGTGTCGATAGAGAAGTGAACTTCAACTTTAAGGAGAAAATATGAAAACCAGCACCATTTTGATTATTATGTACGTTGTGTTTATTTTGTTCATGATTATGAACTGGTTAAACCGGCCCGACGATAAAAAATAAATTCAATCTGATAGTTCGATCGGCTTGCGTCCGATTCTTTCGTTCTCAAGTCGTTCGAACAATCCTAAAACCCATTCGATCTTCTGTGACATGGCCCTGTTTGGAGAATAGTTGGGGGTATTTCGATCGTTAAGGTTTTTTTGGCAGTTTTCAACCAGAAAACTAATGGCTTTCAAGGGACTTGGCTGTTGGGTGTCTACGTAGATCCACCTCACCTGTGTCCAAGCGGAGGCGAGCAAAACAAGCTTGCGCGTTGTGCTGACAATCGTTCGCCGTGTGATGGAGTCCAGGCCTTCTCGCCTGAGTTGTGCGCCTATTTCTCCATATATTGAACTGGCAGCAAGTATGGCTGCCCTGCAATCAGGCGGCAATTCTGCGATGCCAGATTGTGATCTGCGATACAGCAGGTCTGCTTCCTCCAAGAGGCGTGATATCAGAACTTTGACTTCAGCAGTTGGCTTTGGATTTTTAAGCCATTCTTCCAAGTTGATACCAGCCGTTGCCATCCAGTCCAAAGGCAAATAGATTCTGCCGTTGCGGGCATCTTCGCCAATATCACGTGCAATATTCGTGAGTTGCATGGCGACACCCAGTTCGCATGCTCTTGCCAACGTCGTGGTCGATTTGGAACCCATGATCCAGCACATCATTGCCCCCACCGTACCCGCAACCCGCGCGGCATAAGACTGAAGGTCTTCTAAGGTCTGGTATCGGTGCCCAAGCGCATCCCACTCGAAACCTTCGAGCAAAGCGTCTAGAAATAAACGAGGCAGTTGATACTGTTGGACAACCAGTGTCAGGGCTTGGTCTTCGACGAACTCGGATGGGTTGCCAGAATAAATTTGGTCCAGCCGCTGTCTTAAAACCGATAAATTGGCATGGACATCTCCCCCTTGGTCAACCAAATCATCCGCCACGCGACAAAAGGCATACAACGCAACTGCTGCAGCACGTACGCGCATGGGCAACAGACGACTGGCAGCGAAAAACGTCTTCGATCCGCCTTTCATCATGGCGATGCAGGCCTTCAGGTCGCGTGAATCGTAGTCAAGAGAAACTGTTGACATGAGGAACTACCTGTTCAAGCGCTTTGGCGGACATCAGGACACCAGGAACGCCCGCACCTGGGTGCGTTCCTGCACCAACCATGAAGAGGCCTTTGACATCCTCGCTGCGGTTGTGCGGACGGAAATAGGCACTTTGTAATAACAAGGGTTCCATGCCAAAACCCGCACCCTTGTAAGACAACAGGCGGTCGTGGAAATCCTGCGGCGTGGTGAAGTGAGAGGTGACGATGTGCGCTTTGAGGTTGGGCAGAATCGTTTCACTCAGGCGCTTTTCAATCTTCTGCCGGTAGATTTCACCTTCCACCTTCCAATCGGTGCCACTGTCGAGATGCGGCACGGGTGACAAGGCGTAAAAAGTATCGCAGCCCTCTGGCGCCATGCCCGGATCAGTGGCAGTCGGCCGATGCAGGTACAAACTGAAGTCGTCGGCCAGATGTTTGCGTTTAAAAATATCGTCGAGCAACTCCTGATAACGCGGACCAAGCACCATCGTGTGGTGGGGGACATCGCTGTACTTTTTGTTGGTGCCAAAGTACCAGACAAACAAACCCATGGAGTACTTCTTGTCCTCGATTCGGCTGTCCGTCCAATGGGGTCGATCTTTGGCATCGACCAGATAACGGTAGGTCCACGCTGTGTCCCCGTTGCTGACCACAATGTCGCCCGATATGCGTTCTCCGTTGGCTAACTCGACGCCAGTGGCTCTGCCTTGGTCGACCAGGATGCGGCGTACGTCTGCCTTGTAGCGAATGGGAACTTGGCGTTGATCCAGCAAGCCGACCAGCCCCTGCACCAGCGAACCGGTCCCACCCATCGCCCAATGGGCGCCAAAGCGCCGTTCCAGCGCATTGATCAGCGCGTAGATACCTGTGACGCTCAGCGGATTTCCCCCAATCAGCAGCGACTGCAGTGTAAAAGCGGCCCGCAGTTTGGGATGCGCCATATAGCTCGAGACCATCGAATAGATGCTGCGCCAGCCGCGTAGCCTCAGCATATTGGGGATGGCGCGAATCAAATCACTAGGGCTGTCGTAAACAATGCTGCCCAGTTCCAGGAAACCCAGCTGATAACACCGCTCCGCTTCCTTGATAAAGGCCTCGTAGCCGGCTAGGTCCGACGGGCTGATTTTTTTGACCTGTTCACGATTGGCCTGCTGGTCTTTGCCATAGTCAAAGTGACTGCCATCGTCATACCGAATCCGGTAAAAAGGTGCCACTGGGACCAGTGTGACATCGTCAGAGAATCGACGTCCGCACATCTCCCACAATTCTTCCAGCATGTACGGCGCGGTCACGATGGTTGGCCCCGCATCAAAGGTAAATCCGTCGCGTCGCCAGACAGCCGCTCGACCACCAGGCTGATCCTGCTTCTCCAAGACTTGAACCCGATACCCCTTGCAGCTCAAGCGCACGGCTGCTGCCAAGCCGCCAAAACCCGTACCAATAACGATGGCCGTTGGTCTTTTGTCCGCAGTCACATCCTCTGTGGGTGCGGCAGTTTGTATATTTGAAAATGCGTTCATTTGGAATCCAATGTTGCGCTGTCCAGTGCAACCTTATTTTTCGTATTCAATGCCCAGCCCCACAAACGCTCGAGTGGCCAAGGCAAAACCATCATGGCGTGCTCCAAGATACCCAGGCCAAGAAGACTGGCCAGCAAGACCCACCCAGTGGTGACTTCAACCACCCCTAATTGCGCCTGACCCACAATCCAGATCCACACGGCCAATGCCAGGCTGAAAGAAAACACAAACCAAGCTGTGATACCGCGGGTTGGAAAATAGCTGGCAAGGTAGGCCAAGTGTTTGGGAAGGTATTGCGCACCGTTTTGCGGTACGCCGAAATACAAGTTCAATTTGCCGCTGATACGCATACACCACAACACCGCGAAAGTGCAAAGTGCCACGTGGTTGGGTAGTCCTCTTTGCATCAGGCAAAGGGCCGCAAAATTGACGATCAAAGCTATCTCGTGGTACCAAATCACATCCAATGATTGTCTGAACCGCGCCCACCCCGTCACCCCAGGCTGCAACGGTTTTTTTCGGGGCCCGGTCAGCCAGCCGGTCAAAAAGGCCAGTTCATGCCAACCCCACATCACAATCACACTGCCAAAGCCCAAATAAGCGTTTTCAACGCTCAGGCTCTTCATGCTTTCAGCAACGGCTAAGAAGCTCAGCACCAACAACACACTCCAGCCCCCCAGACTCCAGCGAAAGCTGCTGGGTGGCAGTCGGTCAAGCCACAAGATGATGCCCGTACCAAACCACCAGCACACAATGGCGTAGCCAGATGCAAGAAGCGTGTCATTCACCACACGGGTTCCATTCGCACGTCTGCAGTCAGCTCCTGGCGTTTGATGGGCAACAGATACAGTTTGCCGAAAACCAGGACAGCCCGCGACATGAACCAAGCCTGCTTCAGTTTTCCGACGAATCCCCCTTGTTTTTTGGCCAAGTCATTGGCCTTGGAGATGGTGAACAGTTTGGCAAGCCCCGCGCGAAATTTTGGATTGTCGGTATCCAGGGCAATGGGAAAGACCTGCTGGGTGATTTTTGTGGTGATGTCAAACACCGCGTAGTCATAGCTTGCAGAGTCCAGGCCCATGGCCTCATGCAACATGGGGCGGGTGTGGTCACGCACATACATGGTGGCATAAACGGCCAACAGGAAAAAGCGGATCCTCAACACATTGCCACCCCTTAGCAGGTGCGGATTGGCGCGGATGATCAGTGCAAATGACTCGCCGTGACGAAACTCATCGTTGCACCAACGCTCGAACCAGCGAAAGATCGGATGAAAGCGTTTGTCTGGATGGCGTTCCAGATGACGAAAGATGGTGATGTACCTGGCGTACCCAATTTTTTCCGACAAGTAGGTGGCGTACAGGATGTATTTGGGTTTGAAAAAGGTGTAGGCCTTCTCACGCTTCAAATTTCCCAAATCGATGCCCAGGTCAAAGTCGCGCAAGGACTGATTGATGAATCCCGCGTGACGTGCCTCGTCACGGGCCATAAACGTCATCAGTTGCTTCAGATCCGGGTTGGTGATGTTTTTACGAATCTCGTTGTACAGGATACAACCCGAGTACTCTGATGTGAGTGAACTCACCAGAAAGTCGATGAACTCTTGGCGCATCTCCTTGGAGAGTTGAGGCATCGTTTGCGCCACCTCATCGGCAAAACTGGCATCACGTTGGAAGTGGTCGTGGTTGTTGTCCCCCTCGTACTCACGCATCATGATGTCCCACTCTTTGCGCAGCGGTTCAATGTTGAAGCGGTTGATCTCTGCAAAGTCAGTGGTGTAGAAACGCGGACTCAGCATGCTGCTTTGTACCGCCTTCTGGTTCGCATCTTTCGCTGTTTCGATACGTTGCACGAGTGTGTTCATAGAGCGTATGTTGGTTGACTACGGATGCTTGAGATTTCGAAATATAGCTGCATTGACCGGTCCAAAAGACTCCAGATCGATGCGCTGTGTGGTACTGGGGTCAAGCAGGGTGAGCCTGCCATCCGTGTGTTCAATCACCCGAAAAGGCGCTTCCGGCCCCATGCCGCGACGCTTTCTCTCGCGCGCAAGTGCGCGAAGGGTTCCACGTAAAAACCCTTGTTCGCCCTTGAATACCATCACTTCTTTGCTATCAAAACTATCAATTGCGACAATCTGTCCATCGGGCGTATCCGCGAACACCAGGTCGCGCTGCCACAGTATTGGTGCATCCTCGACCGTCCATGTAAGCCCCTGATAGCGCGCGAAAGCCACCAGGCACAGGACGAGACCCAGGAAAGCCAGTAAATACCCAATCGGTTTGCGAATGGGGGGCTTCATGTTTCCTGAAGGCATGGGGCCATTCATGCGGGCAAACCTTCTTGTTGTTGCTCTGATTGGGTCGGCGATGGAACGCTTTGAGCCACGACCCGTTCTGTTGCCCGTTCTTGACTCCAGGCGGCCAACAGGATCTTGCCAACAGCCTGGGCATCTGGGATGCAACGAAGCGCGGGTTCCGGCTGGGTCAAACGCCATGCACGGGCATGTGGCCACAGATGCATCCAAGCAATACGATCACTGGGATAAAGACTCAAGGCGATGTCACCAGAGGCGCCATGAACGTTCTTCAAAGAAGCTGACGCAATACGTTTGTGTGGCAAGTTGAAGGTGAGTGTGAGAACCATGCCCACGCGCATCACAACCCGCTTGTCGGTAATGGTGTACACCGTGGTTTTGCTAGAAAACCAAGCAACGGAACTCAGCAGCACCAAGGCCACGGACCCGGTCAGAAAACTCTTGACGAGGGAGATGGCTATCTCGTGGTTGCCAGCATGGCTGTCCAACAAGTAAGCGAGCTGGATCACCCACATGATCAGAAAGTAGATCGCAATTTTGCGAACATGAAACGCATGTAATGCCAACTGCCGCCATTGCGGCGCTCCCTGCCAAAGCATTTTTTCGCCAGGAGGCAAGGGCTCGGGCAGCCCTGGAGCTGCCTCGAACTCATGCTCATGGGTTGCAATCACAGCAAAGGTTCCTGCCGACTGGGATGGGCGTAAAGCAGGCCTGCCCCAAAATAGCCCATGATTTTTTCTTCTTCCAAGAGCGTGATCTGCTCTGGCAACCGTGTCTTAGGAACATTACCAAACTGGTAGGACATCAAGGCGTTCACATGAACCCCTTCCTTGTTGATCCGGGCGAAATTCATCGGGATCAAAACGCGAGCCTCAGAACCCTTCAGTGCCACTTCAATGTAGCGGAAGATGGATTCCGACTGGTCAACCCACATATCGCACACTTGACCCGCACTTTCCTTGTCCGCGCCAATCACCTGAAGGCCGCGAGGATCGATGTTCTGCTTGGCGACGTTGTAGTCCTTGGCAACCCGCAAAGGAACAATTTTGGGTGCGCCTTCGTAAGTGAGATCAGGCTCATCAGCGCGCATGGCCCATGCACCAGGACCCACACCGGCGAGCAGAGGGTCACCTTTTGGCACGATATTGCCACCGCTCCAGGGGTTGTTGCCTGGTTCAAAGGAGAACTCGCCGTCGGGTCGATCAGGGTTGGGTGCAACCATGTCGGGGCCATGGCGCATTTTGTAGGTTTTGGGCTGCACCAAAGGCCAGCCGGTTGTCACCGGGCCATTGACGCGTCCAGGGTCCATGGGATAACCCTCGCGGTGCGCCTCCCTTTGCAGGTAATAAATCAGGCCGGCAAAAAATGCCCAAAAAACGTAAAGCACGAGCTGTGCTACGTCGAAAGATTGTGTGAAACCACCAATTTCCATGGTCAACTCCTTCAAAAAATCTACTGAATAACAGGGGCAATCTGGATGTTGTTTGTGGTGCGGACGCCGTGTCTGACCAAGGGGCCAACGGCAATGAGCGTGACAAACAACAACAGCATTTCAACGTGGTAAACCACGCTGTAACCAACCGACGGCACCGCGAAGGCCGTGCCAAAAGCGCCACCAGCGGTCAATTGCGTCACCAGGTCACGCAACGCGCCACCAAAAAACATGGCCAATCCTGCAGCGGTCGATTGCACGGCACCCCAAGCTCCGAGTGCCAAGCCCACATAACCACCACCATCCAGGCGCATGGCGGTGAACAATGTGCCAACGGCAAACAGCCCGCCACCCATGCCGATACCCAAAGCGCCAAGGCGAAACAACCAGCCAGCTTCAAGCGGTGCAGAAAAGATGACGGCAGAAAAAGCGGGTATGCCAATCATGGCGCCGAACGCCGCCAGCAACAAAGGATCCATGCCTCGGGCCAGTTGGCGACCGGCCAGCAAAAAGCCCATCAAGCCACCACCGGCCAGCATCGCGGTCAAGGCACTTGTGGCCCCCACCGATAGATGCAAGATCTCACCCCCGTATGGTTCCAGCACGATATCCTGCATGTTGAACGCCATGGTTCCCAGACCCGTGGTCCACAAAAAACGCCGTGCGTTGGGCAAATTGATGAAATGCGTCCATACCTCTTTGAACGGTGGTCTGGGTGTCTGTTTTCGTGCCGCAGCACGTTGTGGATTGCGAGGTTCTTGTTTCCACAGGGCAAATGCGTTCAAGATCAAAACAACCATGGCTGTCCCCTGAACGACTTGAACCAGCCGTTGGGCACTGAAGTCAGTCAGCAGGACGCTGAAAACCAGACTGCCGCCCACGGCGCCCACCAGCAGCATGATGTACATCAAGGCGACGACCCTTGGACGTGTCTCTTCACTGGCCTGATCCGTGGCAAGTGCCAGCCCGGCGGTTTGGGAGGTTTGTAGTCCCGCACCGACCATCAAAAAGGCCATGGCTGCGACACCTTGCGCCAGCCAGGGTGGCAGAGGCCGCTCCCCCTGACCGGTCAGCGCCAACAAGGCAAAGGGCATAAAGGCGAGCCCGAGAAACTGGACGAGTGTTCCGCCCCACATATAAGGAACACGTTTCCAACCAAAAGCCGACTGATGCGTATCTGATTGGTAACCCGTGACCGCACGGAATGGTGCCACCAGAAGTGGAAGTGCCAGCATCAGTGACACCAACGATGCTGCCACACCCAGTTCAACAATCATGACCCGGTTGAGCGTACCAATCAGGAGTGCTGTGGTGATGCCCATCGTGACTTTGAATAACGACAAACGCAAAAGGCGAGACAGCGGCAAACCCGCACTGGCCACATCCGCAAAGGGAAGCCACTGCGCAGGAATACTCTTGGCAAGACGTTTGAACGTTGCAGCTCTCACGATGTCTGCCACTCCATCGCTTGTGATTGGTAAAAACCGCTGGAAATTCTTTGAGTCCGACCTCGGTTCCACTGAGCCAGCGAAGCATGCTGGGCCATCAAGCTGGCAATTTTTTCTTCGGCCATCGGTTCTAACCACGGGGCGCGGTTGCCACGAGGGAAAACGCGTCCAACCGCAATCATGAGCGCCAGCAGCGGTGTGCGCGGTGCAAAGGTGAACAAGATGGAGGACGAGGTCCGTTCGGCCAGTTTGGCCAAAGCACTCACGGCATCTTCGGTACGGTAGTGAATGATGGAGTCCATCGCCACCACATGATCGAACTTGCCGAGAGCTGCGTCAAGCATGTCGCCGCTGCGAAAGTCAATGCGACTGGCGACATCTGGAGGCAAGCGGTTGCGTGCGAGTTCAACCAAGGTGGGTGACAGATCAATCGCCACCACTTCGGCACCTCGGCGTGCGGCCTCTACCGACAATGCGCCAGTACCACAGCCCGCATCCAGGATGCGTTTGCCATGGAGGTCTGGTGGCAACCAGGAGAGCAGTGTTCCGCGCATGTTGTCCCGCCCGGCGCGCACCGTCGCTCGCACCCGGCCCAGGGGGGCGTCCGATGTCAACTTTTCCCAGGCTGCTGCGGCGGTTCGATCAAAATAGTTTTCGATCTGACCGCGCCGCTCCTGGTAGGTGTTTTCGTTCATGCGGTGGCCTCAGTCAAAACCCAACAGGTCAAAAATGTCCCGATCTTTCATCGGCACAGCCGGCAAGGGGTCGGTGCCCAGCCAGAGCGCAGCGGCCAGTCGCATGTACTCATCCTGCACCGCCTTGACGGCTGGTGTGGGTTCCAACTCAAACAGCGTGGATTTGTTCAACCGGCTGCGACGAATTTCATCCAGGTTCGGGAAATGGGCCATGGTTTTCAGACCAACCACCGCATTGAACTTGTCAATCTGGTCCGTGGCATCGCTGCGGTTGGCAATCACACCACCGAGCCGGACGTTGTAGTTCTTGGCCTTGGCACCAATGGCCTGGACAATGCGGTTCATCGCAAAGATGGAGTCGAAGTCATTGGCGGTCACGATCAATGCGCGATCAGCGTGTTGCAGCGGGGCGGCAAAACCGCCACACACCACATCACCCAAGACGTCAAAGATCACCACATCGGTGTCTTCGAGCAGATGATGCTCTTTGAGCAACTTCACGGTTTGCCCAACCACGTAGCCACCACAGCCGGTGCCGGCGGGCGGTCCACCAGCCTCGACACACATGACACCGTTGTAGCCCCGATAAACAAAATCCTCAACACGTAGTTCTTCAGCGTGGAAGTTGACGGCTTCCAGCGCGTCGATCACGGTGGGCATCAGCTTCTTGGTCAGGGTGAATGTGGAGTCGTGTTTGGGATCGCAGCCAATTTGCAGCACGCGTTTGCCCATTTTGCTGAAAGCCACTGACAAATTCGAAGACGTTGTGCTTTTGCCAATACCCCCTTTGCCGTACACCGCAAAGACCTTGGCGGTGCCAATCTTGATGGCAGGGTCGAGCTGCACTTGCATACTTCCCTCGCCATCCAGATGGCGGCCACCTCGCCGTATATCTGACAGGGGGACTGCCGTGGTTTCGATCATGCGGGAACTCCTTCGTAAACACCTTCTAAGCGGTCTTCCAATTCCTCACCAGCGAGCCGCAGCGCGTCCATAGTTTCGGCATTGGGTTGCCAGTATTGGCGCCGTGACGCTTCCAGTAAGCGGTTGGCAAATTTGGTTGAGGCGACAGGGTTGAGCTGGGCCAGCCGTTCGCGCATCTCAGGATCGAGGATGAACGTCTGTGCCAACTGCTGGTACACCCAGGGTTGAACTTGTCCAGTCGTGGCTGACCAGCCCATGGTGTTGGTGAGGTGTGCCTCAATCTGACGCACACCTTCATAACCATGTTGGAGCATGCTTTCATGCCACTTGGGATTGAGCATGCGAGTACGTGTTTCCAGTGACACCTGTTCTGTCAAGGAGCGCACGACCCCGTCACCTTGCGTCTGGTCACCGATATAAACAGGTGGGGCACTGGCCTGGGTGCCCTCAAGCTTGTGTTTGGCCTGCAACACGGCGCGACTTACCCCACCCAGGGTGTCAAAGTAGGTATCAATGCTCGTCACCCCCAACTCCACCGAATCCAGGTTCTGGTATGTCAACGACACACTGGCCAGCGCGCTTTGCAGCAGGACGTTGTTGCGCACGGGGCGACCTTCGCGACCATAAGCAAAGCCTTTGCGCTGGGTGAAGCAGTTGCCCAACTCGTCTTCATCTTGCCAGACGCTGCTGTCGACCAGTTGATTGACATTGGCACCATAGGCGCCCTCGGCATTGCCAAAAACCCGCAATGATGCGGCCTCCATGTCGCCTCCGTGTTCTGCCATGAAGGCCAGAGCGTGTTTGCGGACATAGTTTTGATCTTCCGGTTCATCTGCCGAGGCCGCCAGGAAAGAGGCCTCAGCCAGAAGCCGGATTTGCATCGGCAACAGATCGCGGAAGATGCCTGACAGGGTGATCACCACATCGATACGTGGGCGGCCCAACTCCTCCAGTGGCATCAGGCACGCCCCTGCAAGCCGTCCATACGTGTCAAAGCGGGGCAGGGCACCCATCAATGCCAGGGCCTGGGCCAGCGGCCCACCTTCGGATTTCAGGTTATCTGTTCCCCAGAGCACCATCGCAACCGTTTCCGGCAGTAAGCCCCCGTCTTGCCTGTAGCGGGCAATGAGTTTGTCGCTCTGGCGCTGTGCGTCTTTGACAGCAAAAGCGGATGGGATGTGGAATGGGTCAATGCCGTGAATGTTGCGGCCGGTCGGCAGTACCTTGGGGTTTCGCAGCAAATCACCCCCAGGAGCCGGGGCGATATAGCGTCCATCCAGAGCTTTGAGCAAGCCTTCGATTTCACTGTCTTGTCCAAGCTGGTAATTGGTGGCTACCAACTGCTTCAGCGACTCAAGCTGGACCTGGTTCAGATCAGTCGCGAGCGGCATCAGGTCTGTTTCGGAAGCGCCGTCCACCAAATGTTCCAGCAAGTCAGCATTGTCGATGCCCATGGCTTGGGCCAGAGCCTTGAGTGTGGTGAGGCGCTGCTCACGCGTTGGCGTTTTGCCAACGATATGCAGACCTTCCGGGATCAAGGTGTATTCCAGCTCCAAAATCTGGGCTTGCAACGCGTCAATCCAGGGGACTGCAGCGCCGTTGGCCTGCATATCAGTGAGATCCGGCTTTGTTTGAGGCACCGCCAAATCAAGTGCAGTGGCCTGTGTGTGCAACATGTCGGCCAGTTCCGGGCGCTCTTTGGATTGGTCCGGCTCCAGAGCTCGCCACCGCTCAAGCGATTGCTTCAGCTCAATCAAGCCTTTGTAAAGACCTGCCTGAGCCAGTGTTGGTGTGAGGTAGCTGACAAGCGTTGCCGCAGCGCGGCGTTTGGCCAGCACCCCTTCCGACGGGTTGTTGGCGGCATACAGATAGACATTGGGGAGTGCGCCAATCATCCGTTCCGGCCAGCAGTTGCCTGACATGCCAGCCTGTTTGCCTGGCATGAACTCCAGCGCGCCATGGGTTCCAAAATGCAACACACAATCGGCGTTGAAGTCATTTTGCAAGTACCGGTAAAAGGCACTGAACGCATGGGTAGGTGCCAGACCCGACTCGAACAACAAGCGCATTGGGTCGCCTTCGTAGCCAAAACCAGGTTGCAGTGCCACCAAGACTTCACCAAACTGGGCGCCCAAGACAAAAATGCTTTGTCCATTGGTCAGATGTTTGCCCGGTGCCGGACCCCACTGGGCCTCGATGTCATTGAGCCACCGTTCTTGTTGCACATGTTTTTCAGTAGGGATCAAGGCGTGCACATTGGCTTCGGTTCCGTACTGGCTGGCATTGCCTTTGAGAACGGCTTCGCGCAGGGCCTCCACACTGGCTGGCACGGTGACCCGATAGCCTTGTTTAGCCAACGAGGTTAGCGTATTGAACAAAGATTCAAAAACGGACAGGAAGGCGGCCGTTCCTACTGCACCTGCGTTGGGCGGAAAGTTGAACAGCACAATCGCAATTTTGCGGTTCTCCCGCTTGGTACGACGCAAGGCCACCAGCTTGGCCACTCGCATTGCCAGCATCTCGATGCGTTCCGTGCAGGCATACATGTCTTCGGTTTTGTTGTCCGCAGTGAATTTGCAGAGGCGTCCGCAACCAGCGCAAACCGTGCCGTCCGAACCAGGGCGGCCACCGTAAATCATGGGCACGGTCGAACCATCCAACTCTGGAATGGCGACCATGATGGTGCTCTCCACCGGGAGCAAGCCGCGATTGGAGCCGCCCCACTTGTCCAGTGATTGGAACTCCAAAGGATGTGCGGCCAGATAGGGAACGTCCAGGCCCGAAAGCACCAATTCGGCTGCTTTGGCATCGTTGTAGGCGGGTCCACCAACCAGGGAAAAGCCGGTCAGCGAAACCAGGGCGTCAATGTTGACCTTGCCGTTGGTTTTGAAATACCGCTCAATCGCTGGACGCGCATCCAAGCCACTGGCATAAGCCGGAATCACCCGCAATCCCTTGGACTCCAGCACATTGATCACAGCATCGTAGTGTGCTGCGTTACCAGCCAGAAGATAGGAGCGCAGCAACAACAAACCAACGGTGGGTTGTTGCTTGGAGCCCGCTGGTAACTCGCTCAACTGATCGGACAGCTGTGTTTTCATCCGCGGGTGATACACACCTGTTTCTGGGTACTCCACTGGGTCTTGCGGATGCGCCAGATCGCGCAGAGCTTGTCTCGGGCCGCTGGCGTAACGCTTGATCAGCATCTGCACCATATTGCTCACGTTTTGCTCGGAACCTGCCAGCCAATAACGCATGGTCAGGAAGAAAATCCTGACATCTTGCGCTGTACCAGGAATGAAGCGCAAGAGCTTGGGGAGTCGGCGCAGCATGGCCATTTGTTTGGCGCCGGCATCCCCGCTGGACTCTTCCCTCTTGAATCCTTCTTTTGGGGTGGGACGCAGTTTTTTGAGCAAACCAACCAGCCCCCCTGCTTGCCCGCCCATGGTGAACTTGCCCATGCGGGTGAGTTGCATGACCGGCGGTGCCGACATGATGCACACCATGGCGTCACATTGGTCTCGCCTGGCCTTGAGTGTCTCCAGCACGGGCAGGTAATGGTCCTCCATGAACAGCATGGTGGCAATGATCACATCCGCGTTCTGGATGTCGTTTATGCTGCTGGCAAGCCCATCAGCGTTGTCGCGCCAGGATGCTGCGCTATGGATTTTGAATACCAAACCAGGAATCTGCTGGCGCAGGCTTTTAGACGCGCGTTCTGCGGCACTTGCTAGATGGTTGTCCATCGTGAGCAAGAGCACCCTGATCGGGGTCTGCGCCCCCGAGTTGTCAGCGGCTGAAGTGAGCTTTCGCGTCATATAACGTCTCCACGGTGATGGTGCTCAGGCCTTGTTCCAACGCGTACCGTTCCGTATTTCTGCGGGCTTTGCCTCGCACAAAAAAGGGTATTTTTCCCAGCTCTTTCTCGGCCTCGGTGCTCCAAGCGCTTGAGGCTGGTTGGGCTGTATTTGGCTTGGGCAAATCAGTCTGGGCAACTTCAATCAAGGCAGTCACTGGCGTCTCGGCCACACGGCTGGAACCCAAGTGTGATGGTGCTGCACCGTCGTAGAACTCAAAATCCTCACGAAACATGCCCAGCAGGTGCTCTTCCAGGCCCATCATCAGTGGATGCACCCACGTGTCGAACAAGACGTTGGCCCCCTCGAAACCCATCTGAGGGGCGTAACGGGCAGGAAAGTCCTGAATGTGTACTGGTGCCGAGATCACCGCGCAGGGGATATTGAGCCGCTTGGCAATGTGTCGCTCCATCTGTGTACCCAGGATCAGCTCGGGGTGAAGATGTTTGATCTGTTCTTCAACGGCCAGATAGTCATCAGTGATCAGTGGCTCAACCTGGTACTTTTTGGCCGCTTCGCGCACTTCACGGGCAAATTCCCGGCTGTAGGTCCCGATGCCCACCACTTCAAAGCCCATCTCTTCGCTGGCGAACCGGGCTGCAGCCACCACATGTGTGGCATCGCCGAATAGGAACACGCGCTTGCCGGTCAGATAGGTCGAGTCGACAGATCGGGAGTACCAAACGGAGTGCATGTCATCTTCAAGCCCTGCCGGAATGGGCAGTTTGGACAGACTGGTGACCTCCCGGATGAACTCGCGTGTGGCACTCACACCAATTGGTATGGTTCGGGTGTAGGGTTGGTTGAACTGGCGTTCCAACCACTGAGCTGTTGTGTTGGCGATTTCTGGATAAAGAACGACATTGAAGTCCGCTTGCGCCAGCTTGCAAATATCCTCAACCGAGGCGTTTAAAGGTGCAGTAACTTTTACTTCAATGCCCAAGGCCTGCAAAAGTTGGGAGATCTCGCGTACGTCGTCGCGATGCCGAAATCCCAGTGCCGTTGGTCCCAAAATGTTGCAACTGGGCTTGTGTGGGGCGGCAGACAAGTCCTTGTCAGCTGGCTTGGCCAGGTTTCGGACAAGTTGGTAGAACGTCTCGGATGCTCCCCAGTTTTCTTTGCGCTGGTAAGCGGGTAATTCCAATGGAATCACAGGAACGGGCAGATTCAGAGCTTTGGCCAAGCCGCCCGGGTCGTCTTGGATCAACTCTGCTGTACAGGAAGATCCCACCAGTACCGCCTGTGGCTGAAAGCGGTCAAAAGCGTTGGCGACAGCTTCCTTGAAAAGCTGCGCTGTGTCACCACCCAGATCCCTTGCCTGAAAAGTGGTGTAGGTGACCGGTGGGCGCCTGGGCAGGCGCTCAATCATGGTGAACAAGAGATCTGCGTAGGTATCTCCTTGTGGCGCATGTAATACGTAGTGAACGTTGGTCATGGCCGTAGCCACTCGCATGGCACCCACATGAGGCGGGCCTTCATAAGTCCAGAGCGTGAGCTGCATTGACGTGATGTCTAAGCGACTAGTTTGAGTTTGCGTGCCAAAGGTCGGCTGAACAGGGCTGCCAAGTCCCCCGCCTGCTCGTACCCTTGAATAGGAGTGAACACCAGTTCGATAGACCACTTGGTGGTGAACCCTTTTGCTTCGAGCGGGTTGGCCAAGCCAAGACCACAGACGATCAAATCGGGCTGGTCTGCATCACACCGATCCAACTGCAGTTCCAGTGATTGACCTTCACTTAAACGTGTATTGCTAGGAAGCTGTTCAAGTTCAAGTGCCATGATCTGGCGATGTAAGTAGGGCGTGCCGACTTCCAATAACTTCATATGAAGTTCTTGGTAGACAAATCGAGCGAGCGGTATCTCAAGCTGGGAATCAGGCAGGAAGGTGATGCTTTTGCCTTGCAGTTGCGTGCGGTGACGCGCTACCGATTGCTCCGCTCTTTGGCGAGGTGCCTGTGTGGCTTCTTCAAACTGATTGTTATCAATGGCAAACGCCTGGGCAATTACCCGCAACCATTGGGTTGTGCCTTCCGCGCCGAGCGGGAAAGGTGCATCAAGACGTTTCACACCTTTGGATTCAAGTTGCTTTGCTGTGTCAGCGAGAAAGGGCTGAGCCAGCACACACACAGTCTCTGGGCCAATGGCGGGGAGTGCTGTGCTTCTGCGGGGCGGGAAAAAATCAAATCGCTCAATCCCCATTTTGCGAAGCAAGGCGCTTAATTGGTCTTCAACCACATCCGCCAGGGTGCCTACGATGAGCAAGTGTTTGCCCTGGGTTGTTCTAGAAGGCAAAGTCTGTGCCAAAGCAGCCAGGCAGGCATCTTCACCTTGCGTAAACGTGGTTTCAATGCCGCTGCCCGAGTAACTAAGAACCCGGGTGTGTGGCATGTGTTGTCTGCTGAGCCTTTCTGCTGCCCGTGACAAGTCAAGCTTGATCACCTCAGAAGGACAGGACCCCACCAAAAAGAGCAACTTGATGTCTTGGCGGCGGGCGAGCAGTTCGGACACCACGCGGTCCAACTCATCGTTGGCGTCGGCAATACCAGCGAGATCACGCTCGTCAATGATTGCGGTGCCAAAACGTGGCTCTGCAAAAATCATGACCCCTGCAGCTGACTGAATCAAATGCGCGCAGGTGCGTGAACCCACCACCAGAAAGAAGGCATCCTGTATTTTGCGGTGCAGCCAAATGATGCCCGTGAGGCCGCAAAAAACCTCCCTTTGTCCCTTTTCAGAGATGACCGGTGTGTTGGTGCATCCCAAGGCGTCTGTGCTGCGGATAGGAATCACCTGACTCACACTGCACCTTCCGTTCGAACATGTAATTGACTTTGATCAGCTTCTGCCGAGCGCAAACCTTCCGCCTGCAAGCGAGCCGCTCTCAACTTCAGCAAAAACTGAGCTGCGTTGATGCAATAAGTGGCATAAGCAGCGATGGCTAACCAAAGTTGTTGTGTGGGTGTGATAGCGCCCGTCCACCATGCATACAAATAAGCGGTATGCAAGGCCAGAACCAGCATGCTGAACACGTCTTCCCAAAAAAAAGCAGGTGCAAAAAGGTACTGACCGAACACCACTTTTTCCCATATGCAGCCGGTCAGCATGATGGTGTAGAGCGTCAATGTTTTGACGACCACTGAGAGAAGCGCAGCGGATTCACCTTCGCCCGTCATGAGGCAACGGACAACAAGCCCCAAACTGATCAGAAAGACCAAAAATTGCAAGGGAGCCAGAACACCTTGAACCAGTGTCCAGATCGACTGATCTCTTCGACGCTTTTGCTCCGGGCTGTAAAGCATTTTGTGACTTGAAACAGAATTTGACATGTGCTCTGATGAAAGAACTTCAGGCGGTCACTGTAGCTGTTGCTGTTTAAAGTGTCAACATAACTTGACGTATTATTTTTTTTACATTGTCGGAGTTTCCCGGTAAAATGTTTATATAGACACAGTTAAGACTTTCCAGGTTGAAACTGCTGGCGTAGCTTTGTGTGAAAGTCTCGCCCATCCACTTCCCGTATGGAGAAAGTGGTGGTTGCGGTGTGGGCCTGTTTCAGCAGGAAAATATGTCTTTAATTCGGGCTAGTGCAGGCCTTGGCGTTTTTGGTCCGCGCGATATAGAAGTTTTGGCTGAGGCGTGTATATGTCAGTATGACGCTGCACTTGCTAAGGTTCAAGCCTGGCTTGGCGCAGGTGTTGATCTTGAAGACATCTATTTGGATGGGCTGGCAGCCGCTGCTCGCCTGATGGGTGAATGGTGGTTGTCTGATCGGATAGATTTTGTCAAGGTGACAATAGGCGTTCATAGTCTGCAGCAAATTCTCTATGAGCTTAGTCCCCAATTCTTACAGCGAGCTAACCAGAAGTTCAACGGTTATCGGGCGATTTTCTTTTTGGCGCCCAATTCTCAGCATAGTTTTGGCTCGGTTATGGTGGCTGAGTTTTTTCGGCGTGAAGGATGGAAAGTGTCGAACGTTGCACCGGAATCAGAGTCTGACGTGGTGAAAGAACTGTCGCAACAGTGGTTTGAAGTGGTTGGTTTGTCGGTCTGCTCTGACCGAGGGTGGCCAGCCATGAAATCACTCATCGCAAAAGCCAGGCAGGCGTCGCTCAATCCTCGTGTCCAGATCATGATTGGTGGTCCTATGGTGGACTTGAACCCTGATTTGGCGGCAGTGCTAGGTGCAGATTTGGTTGGTGGTGATGCGCGGGTGTCACAGCGACTTGCTCGGCAAAGCATCAAGAGGCTGGAGCTTGCAACTTGAACTATGTGTGTGACAGAAGTATCTGAATCGACGAATTTAACCTCATCAAGATGTCCCAATGAAGCTCGGTAATTTGTCAGGAGAGGCTTTTGACCGGCTGGTGCGCGTGGCCTTTGATGTCGCACTGATCGTGGATAAAGACGGCGTGATAGAGGACATTTTTGTTCGTAAGTCTGAGTTGCTTGCATTGGGTTGCCAGTCCTGGGCAGGGCGTTCATGGACCAGTGTTGTCACCAGTGAAAGCCGTGGCAAGATTTTGGAAATGCTGACTTCGTGTCACTCCAGTGAAGAATTGCGCTGGCGCCATGTGAATCACGGCGTTGGCAATGGCACCGACCTGCCAATGCAGTATGCCGTGATGAGCTTGGGTGACGATGGGCGAGTCTTGGCGTTGGGGCGCGATATGGAAGCTATCGCGATTCTTCAGCGACGTTTGATTGAAACCCAGCAGTCTATTGAGCGGGACTATCTGCGGCTTCGGCACATTGAGACCAAATACCGCATCCTCTTTGAAACCGGCAATGAGGCTGTCTTGTTGGTGGATGGTTTGAGCTTCCGAGTGTTGGATGCGAACTCCAGCGCACAGGTCTTCGTGAAAGACAGCAACAAGAAGCTGGTCGGTCGCGACATCACCGAATGTTTTGAGACTGTTTACAGGGACGAGATTCAGTCGCTGTTGCGTATGGCGCACGCCACGGGTCGCATCGAGATGTGTCGTGCCAGATTTGTCGGTGCCACAGGCGATTGCACGGTGTCTGCTTCTGTCTTCCGGCAGGAAAGTGGGCCACATTTTCTGATGCGTTTGTTGCCACATGGCATGGTCGCCAAGCCCACGTCGGCAGCGGATCAGCAACTGCTCTTCAGTGAGGCACTTGAACATTCCCCTGACGGATTTGCCCTGACTGACCGAGCGGGGGTCATCAAGTCTGCCAACGCAGAACTGATGACGATGCTGGGTGTGACCGCTTTGTCGCAGTTGGCCGGTCAACCTCTGGAGAACTGGTTGGTGCGCGGGGGGGTTGACTGGGGTGTGTTGTTGACAAATTTGCGTTCACAAACGCTTGTGAAGAACTTTTCGACTGAATTGCGAGTCATGGCGGGTTCAACCGTTGCTGTGGAAATCTCTGCGCTGACTCTTAACACCGATCAAGCGTACTATGCCTTTTACATCCGTGATGTTGAGCGGATTCGTATCAAGGAGACGCCGGTAACCAATGGCATGGTGAGTTCGGTTGCTGAACTGTCCAAACTGGTGGGCCGCATGCCAATGAAAGACATTGTGGGGGAAACCGTCGACATGATCGAAAAGATGTGTATCCAGTCCGCACTCGAATTGACCAAGAACAATCGCGCATCTGCAGCAGAAATGCTGGGCCTGTCCAGGCAAAGTCTTTACGTCAAATTGCGGCGGTTTGAGATGGTCAGTGACATGGAAGTCAGCAGTATTCACTGATTGATATTTGACAACTAAAGTGTAAGTATTAGTTGACATGTTGTCTGTCTGGGTGAAAATCCAGAGATGGCCCGACCTTCGCTTTCCACAGTCGCAGAACTGCTCAAACCGATTACTTGGTTCCCGCCTATGTGGGCTTTTTCGTGTGGTGTTGTGGCCTCCGCACAAAGCTTCAGCGCAAACTGGGTCCTGATTTTCCTAGGGTTGGTCTTGACCGGGCCGCTGGTTTGCGCCAGCAGTCAGGCTGTCAATGATTGGTTTGACCGCCATGTGGATGCCATCAATGAACCCAATCGCCCCATTCCTTCGGGGCGTATGCCAGGGCATTGGGGCCTTTATGTGGCTGTTTTATGGACTTTTTTGTCACTGATCTGGGCCTGGGGTTTGGGTGTTTGGGGGTTTTGGGCCTGTACTTTGGGTTTGGCGCTGGCCTGGGCTTACAGCGCACCTCCTTTTCGTTTGAAACTCAATGGCTGGTGGGGCAATACCGCCTGTGCTTTGAGTTATGAAGGCTTGGCCTGGGTCACAGGTGGCGCCGTGATGTTGGGTGGGGCGTTGCCACACGTCGACTCGCTGATTTTGGCCTTGCTGTACAGCGTGGGTGCACATGGCATCATGACGCTCAATGATTTCAAGGCCATTGAAGGCGACAAGCAGATGGGCGTGCGCTCATTGCCCGTGCAACTCGGCCCATTGGGCGCCGCCCAGGCTGCCTGCGCCATCATGCTTGTTCCGCAACTGGCGGTGGTGGGTTTATTGCTGTTTTGGTCGCAACCTTGGCACGCTGCAGGTGTCTTGGTGCTTGTGCTGGCGCAACTCCCTCTGATGCTGTCTTTTGTACGTCAGCCGATTGAAAAGGCTTTGATGCTCAGCGCATTTGGCGTGCCACTGTATGTATCCGGCATGATGGTCAGTGCTTGGGCGCTGCACTTTCTTCATCAGGTGTCAGCATGAGTTCAACACGTGTGTTTGGTTGGCTGGATGTGGCACGGCTGGGTTTGGTGCAAGCCTGTATGGGTGCCGTGGTGGTGGTTACAACATCCACACTCAACCGGATCATGGTGGTTGAACTGGCGTTGCCGGCGCTGTTGCCAGGGATTTTGGTAGCGCTGCACTACCTGGTGCAGATGGTGCGGCCTCGCATGGGGTTTGGCGCCGACCAGGGGCGACGCTGTACACCATGGATGCTGGGAGGTGTGATCGTGCTCGCCCTGGGCGGGGTGTTGGCGTCGGTGGCCACGGTGCTGATGCAAACTGCGTTTGGTCTGGGCTTGGCCCTGTGTGTTGTTGCCTTCTCCATGATTGGTCTGGGCGTGAGTGCATGCGGCACCTCCTTGCTGGTTCTGATGGCCAAGCGTGTGCCCGACAGTCGGCGCGCTCCCGCTGCCACCCTGGTCTGGATGATGATGATTTTTGGCTTTGCGATGACAGCGATCACAGTAGGCAAACTGATTGATCCCTACACGCCTGAACAACTCATTCGTGTGACTGCCGGTCTGGCTGTGCTGGTGGTCGCTGTGGCCGCATTGAGTTTGTGGGGGCTCGAAGGAAAGGTCGCCGAAGGTACCGATACCGCTCCTGCCAATGCTGCGTCGGGTGAACGCTCCGCCCGCCAGTTCAAGGAAACACTTGTTCAGGTGTGGCGTGAGCCCCAGGCCAGAACTTTCACCATCTTTGTGTTTTTGTCCATGTTGGCCTACAGCGCGCAGGATTTGATTCTTGAGCCTTTTGCCGGTGATGTGTTTGGTATGACACCCGGACAGACCACGCAGTTGGCTGGGTTCCAGCATGGTGCGGTCTTGGCGGGCATGTTGTGGGTGGCCTTGGTGGGTTGGGAGCGTGTCAAAGGCCGCCTGGGCAGTGTCCACAGCTGGATGGTTTGGGGGTGTGTGCTCTCAGCGGTGGCCATGTTGGGTTTGGCAACGGCGGGTGTCCAGGGGCAAAGCTGGCCTCTCAAGGCCAATATTGTTTTGCTGGGTGTTGCCAATGGCGCGTTTTCCATTGCTGCCATTACCACCATGATGCGTTTGTCTACCCAGGGTGCCCATGGCAATGAGGGTACACGCATGGGCTTGTGGGGCGCTGCCCAAGCGATTGCTTTTGGGCTGGGTGGCCTTCTGGGCACCGCCGCGAGCGACATGGCACATTGGCTGATGGCCTCCAGTGGGCTGGCCTACTCATCGGTTTTTGGTTTTGAGGCTGTGATGTTTGCGTTGTCAGCGTGGTGCGCTATTTTGGTGAATCGCAATGGTGTCGTGGCTGAGCAGACCCCAGCTTATTTTTCAACGGAATTGCAAAGGGTGCAGTCATGAATACAAGCCAATACGATGTGGTGGTCGTTGGCGGAGGGCCTTCGGGTGCAACGGCAGCAGATGATTTGGCGAGACAAGGTTGGTCGGTGCTGTTGATGGATCGGCAAGGTCGTACCAAACCCTGTGGCGGCGCCATTCCGCCACGGCTGATCAAAGACTTTGACATCCCAGACCATCTGCTGGTGGCCAAGGTGCGATGTGCACGCATGATCTCGCCCAAGAACAAGCAGGTGGACATTCACATCGAAAACGGGTTTGTCGCCATGGTCAACCGCGACAGCTTTGATGAGTGGTTGCGGGAGCGTGCGCAGTCTCACGGTGCCACGCGCCTGCGAGCCTTGTGTGACAGGATCACCCGCGATGCCGACGGTGTCGCTCGCGTGCATTTCAACCCGGTGACCGCGCAAGGCCTGGGTGAGCCCGACAGCGTGCGTGCCCGCATGGTGGTGGCGGCCGACGGAGCGCGATCGGAAATCGCTCGCCAGCACATCGAAGGTGCAGACCGGACCAAATACGTCTTTGCCTACCACGAGATCGTTCGTGCGCCGGTGCTGGATCCGACCCATGATCCCGAACGTTGTGATGTTTATTACCAGGGGCCGATTTCTCCCGATTTTTACGGCTGGGTGTTTCCCCATGGTGACACCATGAGTGTGGGCACGGGCAGCGCTGACAAAGGTTTTTCACTGCGTGGTTCGGTGGGCAAATTGCGCGAAATCGCTGGCCTCAGCGAGGTCGAAACACTGCGTCGTGAGGGGGCTCCGATTCCGCTCAAACCCTTGCCACGCTGGGAAAATGGCCGCGACATCGTGCTCACCGGTGACGCCGCCGGGGTGGTGGCACCCGCCTCGGGTGAAGGCATTTATTACGCCATGGCCTGTGGGCGCATGGTGGCGGAAGCGGTCCAACAGGCGCTCAAGACCGGTGATGCCGCCTGTTTGAAACTGGCGCGCAAACAATTCCTCAAAGAACATGGCCGGGTCTTCTGGATTCTTGGCTTGCTGCAACATTTCTGGTATCAGAACGACAAACGCCGTGAACGTTTTGTCAAAGTCTGTGAAGACCCCGATGTGCAGCGCTTGACCTTCGAGTCCTACATGAACAAAAAACTGGTTCGCAAAAAACCCATGGCCCATATCCGTATCTTTTTCAAAGACCTGGCACATCTGTTGGGTTTCGCCCGCGTATGAAGCGTTTTGGAGGGTGGCAAACCCTGTTCATTGCTTTTGTTGTCAGCTTTGGCACAGCCAGCATTGGCTCCTGGCTCACCGATCTGGGCCCGTGGTATTTCTCACTGAAGCAACCATCCTGGAAACCACCGGACGCCGCTTTTGGGGTGATCTGGTCGGTGATCTTTTTTTTGCTGGTGTTCAGCGGCTCATTGGCTTGGACCGCAGCCCCGACCAAGGCGCGCAAGCGTTTTGTGCTGGGCTTGTTTGTGGTCAATGCCCTGGTCAATATATCGTGGAGCGCACTCTACTTTGGCCTGCATCGGCCTGACTGGGCCATGGTCGAGTGGGTCGCCTTGTGGCTCTCGGTGTTTTCACTGGTGTGGTTCTTGTGGCGTGAATCACGCTGGGCATCCATCTTGATCTTGCCTTACCTGACGTGGGTGAGTGCCGCAGGTGTCTTGAACTGGACCACCATTGCGCTCAACGGGCCGTTTGCTTAACCCACTCCAGTATCTGTTCGCTCACGACAGTTGGCTCTTCCTCGTGGGCCAGGTGACCCAGGCCAGCCAGGGTCCGGCTGGTGGTCTTTGGCAAAAGGTTCATGGTTTCAGCGGCTAGGCTTGCCGGGATGGTCCGGTCGTTCGCTCCCAACAGCATGAACACCGGGCCAGTCAGTTGCGGCAACTGTTGCGCGAGCCGGTTCAGTCGCCAGGCGGCCATCATGGCCAAGACACCCCTGACATGTGATGGTGTTTGCAACAGTCTTTGGTAATAACTCAGTGCCTCCTCGTCCAAATGCGAGCCGGTGCTTTGCAACAAATTACGCACCACCGCTGGTTTGGCTGCCTGCTTGGCAAAAAGCACCCCTGACAAAGGGTTGAGGGCCAGCAATTTGGCGGTTGGCGGAAACAGCCAACTGGCCAAACCGGTCAAAGGTAACCAAGCCGGGTTCAGGCCGATCAGCGCGGGGGTTGGCCCTTTGCCATGTTTGAGGATGAGTTGCGCTCCCACGGCCGCACCCGCCGAGTGCCCGACGATGGCACTTGGCCACAGCTTCAAATGGGCCAGCAACTCCGCCAGACTCGCGGTCATGTGGTCGAGCGAATTGCTTTTCTTGGTGTTCCAGTAGCTGAACGCATGCCCGGGCAGATCCGGGCAGATCACGGTATGGTGTTTAGCCAGGCTCAGCACCAGGTCGCGCCAGGAGTGTGTCGATGCACCGGTGCCATGCAACAGCAGCAGCACCGGGCCATGGCCAAAGGTCTGCACATGCCAGACCTGACCATGAACTGTGACAAAACGGCTGTGCGAAGTGTGTGGCCAGCTCTTGCGGTTGGCCTCCCAGTCCATGGGCGGGTAGAACGTGTCCCAGAGGGCCATTCAGGCTCTGCGCACCTGCGCACTCAGGTCTTGCACCACCGACGCCATACGTTGCGCATGGACATAGGGCATCGGGAAATAGTTGGCGCCCATCAGATTGGCCAGGTTCTGGGCCTGTGGTTCGGGTTGTGGCGCAGTGTCGATCCACAGAGAGGGGTAACCCGTCAGGCGCCAATGCTGCGCCAGGGTTTGGGCATCTTCCCGCGCCTGCGCTCGGCCACCGGTGCCGGCCAGACTGACATTGGCGCGACCGTCGCTCAGGATCACTAGCATCGGGGTGGAACCAGCGCGGTGCAGCATTTGCGCCTGCAACAAAGCCGCCTGGATGCCACTGGCCAGCGGTGTACCGCCACCACCGGGCAGGCCACCCAGCGCACGTTTGGCGCGCACCAGCGACCGTGTCGGGGGTAACAGCACCTGGGCAGTGGCGAGCCGAAAACCAATCACACAGACACTGTCGCGCCGGGCATAAGACTGTTCCAGCAGCAGTTCCACCGCACCTTTGGCCTCGGCAAGCCGGTGTTGTGCGGCCGAGCCGGAGGCATCGAGCGCAAAAATCAGGCAGGACGGGGTCTGTTGGGCGTAACGTTGCACATGGAAGTCGTCGCTGCGAATGACCACACGCCCGGAGCCCGGGTTGTTCTGCCGCAGGCGTTGTTTGGGTGCTGCGTTCACCAGCGTGGCCAGCACGTGCAGCCGTGCACCCGCACTGGGTTTGCCGGGTCGCGGTGTCAGTGGCCGACCGCGCAGCTTGCTGGTCTTGGCCTGGCCGCTGTTGCCCAGCCCGTGCGCTGCCTTGGTGCTGGCTTTGCCCATGAGCAGGCGGTCCAGCAGCTTGGGTGGCAAGCTGGCCAATGCAGCGGCGAGCAACACATCTTCCAGCGCTTCAGGTGGTTCGGGCTCCTGCTCGTCCTCTGGTGGCGGTTCAGGCGGCTCGCTGTCGGGCTCCTGCTCCGGCGGCGGTTCTTCCGGCTCTTCGGGTGGTGGTGGCTCTTGTTCCTCGTCCTGAGGTTGGGCGGGCATGCGGGTGGCACGTGGTCCCAGCACCAGTCGGGCCGCCAGCTGCAGATCGCTTTGCTCCACCGCATCACGGCCTTCCAAAGCCGCACAGACGCAGGCCAGGCGCAGCGCCATGAGGGGCGGGCGCAAGCTGTCCACGCCTAGCGCGAGTGCGGTCTGGCACAGCGCTTCTACCTGTTCGTGGCTGGTTTGCATCTGCTGCAGCAGCGCGATGGCTTCCTGCAGTTCAGATTGCCCCAGCGCTTCCAGCGTGTTGTTGCTTTGCGTCATGGAGACATCACGCAAATCCAGCCACAGGCCCAGCCGTTCGGTCAGTCCTTGTGCTGCACAGGCTTCGTCTTCTTCGGATTCGTCCAGCGCAATCACCGAAAACTGTGCCGGGCTGGTGATGTGCGCGTGGGTCGCATGCACCTGGCCCTTGTCCTGCGCCTGGGCAATGTGGGCACTGACCTTGGAGGGCAGGCGCTCGGCCATGGGCAGCACAATCACGCCACCATGGGCTTGTGCCAGCAGGCCGGGCTGGTGAACCACCTGGCCAGTTTGCAAGGTGGCCGCCAAATCCAGGCCCCCCAGCAGCCGTTCATCATCGACCTGTCCAGGCACCCGGAAAGTTTTGAGTGACGAGGCCTTGAGCAGTTGCAGCCAGTTGTCTCGCACCGGGCCGTGGGCGGCGCGTAACCAGATGCCACCCAGGCGCACCGGGTCCACCTGCAGCGCCATCAGCGCCAGCTGTGCATCCTGCCAAGCCTGGTCAGCTTGTGACAGGCCCGGGGTGTTCATGCAGGCAGCACCTCTTCCATGGCACGCTGCACACGTGCACCGGAGCCGGTGTCATCGAGCGGGTTGCGGCGCAAACGGTGGCGCAGGGCCAGTGGTGCGATGGCGCGCAAGTGGCTGCGTTCGGCCACTTTGTCACCTTGCAGTGCGGCGTAGGCGCGTGTGGCCCGCAGCAGCGTCAACTCGGCGCGCAAGCCGTCGGTGCCAAGTTTGTGGCACAACGTGGCGCACAAGAGCAGCAGCTCGTCCGACACCTCCAGGTTCTGGATGAGTTTTTTGGCGCGCACAATGCGCTGGCGCAGCTTGGTGTTGGCGGCTTCCCATTCGGCGCGAAAGGCTTGCGGGTTGCGCTCAAACGCGTCACGGCGGCGCACCACCTGCACCCGCAGGTCCAGGTCTTGTGGTGTGCGCACCTCGACCGACAGGCCAAAGCGGTCCAGCAGTTGGGGCCGCAATTCACCTTCTTCGGGGTTGCCACTGCCAACCAGCACAAAACGCGCGGGGTGCCGCACGCTCAGGCCTTCACGTTCCACCAGGTTTTCACCGGAGGCGGCCACGTCGATCAACAGGTCAACAATGTGGTCTTCGAGCAGATTGACTTCGTCGATGTACAAAAAGCCACGGTTGGCTTGGGCCAGCAGGCCTGGGGCAAACTTCTTGATGCCTTGCGACAGGGCCTTCTCCAGGTCCAGCGCACCGACCACACGGTCTTCGGTGGCTCCCAGCGGCAGGTCGACCACCGGCACCGCACGCGTCTCGGTTTTTAACTTGTGATCGACCTGGGTCTGGCAGGCTTCACACAGCGAACTTCCCGCCGGGTCGCAGCCGTAGGCGCAGTCTTTGACCACCTTGATGGGGGGCAACAGGTCCGCCAGTGCCCGCACGGCGGTGGATTTGCCGGTGCCTCGGTCACCCAAGACCAGTACACCACCGATGGTGGGGTCGACGGCCAGCATCTGGATGGCCAGCCGCATTTCTTCTTGTCCGACGATTGCTGCAAAAGGGAAAGTGAGTGCCATGAGATGTCCAAAAAAGAAACTCTGATCTGCTTCTGTCTCAACTCGACATCATATGTCAATCTGGGTTGACATATGCGGCTTTTGCAGCCCGGCGGGTGTCAAAAATCAGCGTCTGCTTCGTCTGTGGGCTTGCTTGGCAGCGTTTCTTCGGCGCTGGCGACTGCCATTTCTGCCACCGCAGCGCGTACACCTGCCTTGTCACCGGCCCCGGCGAACTTGCTGTATTTGCCCAGCAGGCCAACCATCTGGCCGTAGATGCGCGGGTTGGCTGCCAGGCATTCGTGTTGTTCCATGAAGTCCGAGTCGCCCGACAGGTTGCCCACCAGACCACCCGCCTCGGTGACCAGCAGCGAACCAGCGGCCACGTCCCAGGGTTGCAGGCCTTTTTCGAAAAAGCCGTCGGTGAAGCCTGCGGCCACATAGGCCAGGTCCAGGGCGGCGGCACCGGGGCGGCGCACACCGGCGGTGCGTTGCATGATGTCACCCAGCATGCGCAGGTAACTGGGCAGGTCATCACCGGGGCGGTAGGGGAAACCGGTGGAGATCAGGCACTCTTGCAGCCGGTTGCGTTTGGCGACCCGGATGCGGCGGTTGTTCATGTAAGAGCCGCGGCCCTTGGTGGCGGTGAACAGATCGTTGCGGCTGGGGTCGTAAATGACGGCTTGTTCCACCTTGCCACGCACCGCCAGCGCGATGCTCACGCAGTAAACCGGCAGGCCGTGGATGAAGTTGGTGGTGCCGTCCAGCGGGTCGATGATCCAGACAAACTCGGAATCACGCGCGCCGTGTTCACGGCCGGACTCTTCAGCCCAGATGCCATGGCCCGGGTACGCGCCCAGCAGAGTTTCGATGATCATCTGTTCGGAGGCCTGGTCGACCTCGGTGACAAAGTCGTTGACCTGTTTTTGCGAGACCCGCACGGATTCCACGTCGAGCGCGGCGCGGTTGATGATGGCCCCGGCAGCGCGGGCGGCTTTCACCGCCACATTGATCATTGGGTGCAGATTCGGAGAGTTCATGGTGGCTCGGTAGTGACCATGCGGGCTCTTTGGCAAGTCTGCATGGTGAGTTGTGGAGTGGCGCAGCACCCTCGTGGGGCAGCGACAATCGGTCTATTTTAACGGCCCACCATGAAGACCCGATTCATCCTGATCAACACCAGCCATGCCGGCAATGTCGGCGCCGCCGCGCGCGCCATGAAAACCATGGGTTTTGACGATCTGGTGCTGGTGGCGCCACGCTGGGCCAATGTGCTGCGCCGCGAGGAAACCATCCAGCGCGCCAGTGGCGCCACCGATGTGCTCAAAAACTGCCGCATTGTGGACACGCTCGATGAGGCGCTGGACGGCATGAGCCACCTGTGTGCCACCGCCATGACCCCGCGCGACTTCGGTCCACCTACGGTGCGGCCACGTGAGCATTTCCAGTCGCTCTTGAAACAGGAGCTGCTAGCCCAATCGGAGCAAGGGCTGGAGGCTGAAAAAGCATCCAGCTCTGGGGTAGCTTTCCTGTTTGGCTCGGAGCGTTTTGGCATGGCCAACGAAGATGTCTACCGCTGCCATGTGTGCCTGAGCATCCCGAGCAACCCGCAGTTTGGCTCGCTCAACCTGGCCGCCGCCTTGCAGGTGATTGCTTATGACTGGCGCGAGGCCTTGGGTGGTTACCCGGTGCAATCGGCCACTGTGGCACCCAGCTTGGCCGACGCCGCGCAGGTGGCAGGCATGCTGGCGCATTTGGAGCAGGCCTTGGTGGCGATTGATTTCCTCGACCCGCAGGCCCCCAAAAAACTCATGCCCCGGCTGAACCAGCTGTTCAACCGTGCCGGTGTCACCCAGGAAGAAATCCACATCCTGCGTGGCATGGCCAAAATGATGCTCAAGGCCGCGCCGTCCACGCCCTTGCCTGAATCCCACTAGACTCAAACCATGTTGTCCCGAATCCGATCCGATATCCAGTGCATTCTTGAACGTGACCCGGCTGCGCGCAGCACCTGGGAGGTGTTGACCTGTTACCCCGGCTTGCATGCGGTCATCCTGCACCGGCTGGCCCATGCCTGCTGGACGCATGGTTTGAAATGGCTGGGGCGTTTTGTCTCCCACATCACCCGCTTTTTGACCGGAATCGAAATCCACCCCGGCGCCACCATTGGTGACCGCGTGTTTTTTGACCATGCCATGGGTGTGGTGGTGGGGGAAACCGCCGAAATTGGTGACGACTGCACCATCTACCAGGGTGTGACGTTGGGTGGTACCTCGCTCTACAAGGGGGCCAAACGCCACCCGACGCTGGGGCGTGGTGTGGTGGTGGGCGCGGGTGCGCAGGTGCTCGGGGGCTTCACCGTGGGTGACGGCGCCAAGGTCGGGTCGAATGCGGTGGTGACCAAGCCGGTGCCCGCTGGTGCCACGGCAGTGGGTAACCCAGCGCGCATCATCCAAGCCGAGCTCGATGTCAAACGCGAAGAGGCCGCGTCCAAGATGGGTTTTTCTGCCTACGGTGTCACCCAAAGCGACGACCCGCTGAGCCAGGCCATGCGGGGCCTGATTGACAACGCGTCAAGCCACGAGCACCAGATTGCGATGTTGTGGAAAGCCATCGACACCTTGCAGGCCAGCCGCGACAAGACCAACTGTGTGCCCGGTGACGCCACGCTGGCTGAGCATTTTGAGGCCGACAAACTCACCCAGCTGGTGGGTAAGTAGCTGCAGTATTCATAGCTGCTAGCCCTTTATAAGCGAGGGCTAGAGGGCAATTTGACGTATTAGGTTCAAAGAACCGCTTGCAGTTTGTCAGCCAGCATCTTCAGGTTGACAAACGTCAGCTCATACATCGCCGACAGCCCGGTGGCCTGCTCATCACTGAGGTCGCTGGCACAGATGATGAATTGCTGGTGCGGAATGCCAAGGCGCTTTTTGAGCCGCAGAAACTTGTCGATCTCGCGGCGGAACTCACCGGTTTTGCATTCGATGTAGATCGGTGTTTGGCCGTTGACCAGTGCCATCACGTCGATCTCATGCAGGTCGTCGTTCGCAAACACCACTTTCACACCCCGAGCACATGAAAAGACACGGTTCTTGATTTTGAGCTGCTCAAGCAGCGTGATCAAGGCAAACCACTCCAGCCAGCCGCCCTCAAAAAACTGCCGCACCGTGGGAGCGGTCTGCAAGCCCAGGCGGACGATTTTTTCGACTTTCTGGTAACGGTAAGTGGCAAACAACGAGTGGCTGTGAAACTGGCGGCACAGGTTGTTGAGCGCCTGGGCGTCCTTCTGGCTCAGGTTGGCCAGTTCCAGATTGACGTTGCTGTGGCTGTTGCGGTAGGCCCAGCGGATGCGATTGAGCAGTTCACCATACAGTGCAAAGTTGTCACTCAGAGCACGCGCGGCGTCGTCAAAAAAGCCGGTGGTATCAACGGCTGCATGGTCAAACCGGGCCTCGATCTGGCGGGCGGCAAACCACTGTTGGAGCGGCAGATGTTGCTCGGTGGTGGCCAGTTGGCTGGTGTTGTGTATGTTGAGCTGATCCAAAGGCACGGCGGGCGGGATGGCAGACGGTGCCGGGCTGCTTGCAATGGGGTTGGCGGGTGCTGCGGGCTGGTCAGCCGCCTTCAGCGCCTCGATCTCGCGCAAGGCAGCAAAGTACTTTTCAACCAGCTTCTCGGCGAAAAAAACCGTGTCATACACACTGCTGGGGTGGGCGCAGCGTGCGCAAGGGATTTTGCTGTCAGGCAGCAGCGGGACGGTTTCAGCAATGAATCCACACTTGTTGCAGCGGTAGATCGGCATGATGGTGCGGTGAGTTGATGGGTTGTGACAGCATTTCAACTACTATGGTTATAGGAGCTACTCGCCCTTATCCAATAAGTTCCAGAGGCATATTTCTTATGTAAACGTTCGGATGGCCGCCTTGGGTCGAAAAGCCTGGCACACCGCTGCATCTGTTTCTAGGTAGGGCCCGCCAATCAGGTCAATGCAGTAGGGTACAGCGGCAAAAATGCCGGGCACCCGCTGTTTGCCGTCGGCGTCTTTGAGGCCTTCCAGCGTTTCGGCAATCGCCTTGGGTTGACCCGGCAGGTTGATGATGAGCGACTGATCCCGGATCACGGCCACCTGGCGCGACAGGATCGCGGTGGGCACAAAGGCCAGGCTGATCTGGCGCATCTGTTCACCAAAACCGGGCATTTCCTTGTGTCCCACTGCCAGCGTGGCCTCAGGTGTCACATCGCGCAGGGCGGGGCCGGTGCCGCCGGTGGTCAGCACCAGGGCGCAACCGGCTTCCACCAGACCAATCAGCGTGGCCTCAATCACGGCTTGCTCGTCCGGGATCAGGCGTGGCTCAAACTGCAGCGGGTTTTTGAGGGCGTGTGCCAGCCAGCTTTGCAGGGCTGGCAGGCCTTTGTCTTCGTAAACACCGCTGCTGGCCCGGTCGCTGATGGACACGATGCCGATCTTGACCGGTGGGTAGGGCGAGCCCGTGCTCACGATGCTTCGTTGCTGACGCTGAAGGGTGGGGTATCGGCGTCCGGATCGGGGATGGCGCCCAGGGCCTCACGCACCAGCTGGAAAATCTCGCGGTAAGCGCGGCCATGACGCACGGCAGCACCGGGTTTTTCGGGCACCGCGTCTTTGCGGGCCTGGCGGATCAGGGCGCGCAATTGCTGGGTGTCGGTGGTCGGGTACTGCTCGATCCACTGGCCTGCGGCATCGTCTTGAGAGATCAGGCGGTCGCGCCACAACTCGGCCTGGTGCAGCGCCAGATTTTCGGCGGCTGAGCCATTGGCCTGTTCGTCCAGGGCGGCGCGCACCGCGTCCACCTCGGCTGGTTCGAGCTTGCGCATCATCTTGCCGATGTATTGCATCTGGCGGCGTTTGCCCTCGAAGTTGGTGATGCGTTTGGCGTCGGCCACGGCATCGCGGAACTTGTCGCTCAGGGGCAGACGCGCCAACAGATCGGTCCGCAGGGTCAGCAGCGCTTCACCGAGTTTTTGCAGCTCGGTGCTTTCGCGCTTGAGGTCGGTGCGACTCAGATCGTCGGTGCCTTTGAGCTCGGCTTTGAGCTCAATATCGCGCTCGCTGCCCTCGGCCACAAACTCGCCGCGCACAAAATAGCCTTTTTTCAGTTTTCTTGACATAGCCAAGTATCATAGCCGCCGCTATGAATAAACCCAAACGGACCTGAGTGCCAGTCACGCAGCCGCCTTCACCATGCCTTCCATTGCTCCCAAAGCCACCCCCCGCAAACGTTCCTCCACTGTGACGCCGAGCCAGCCCAGACGCGTTCCGGCTCCTGCTGAAGCGGGTTTTGCCTACAGCCGGACTTTCTTTGAGGATCTGGTGGACAGCGCCATTCACCACGCCAAAAAGCTCGGTGCCAGCGACGCCTCGGCACATGCCTCCGAGGGCAGTGGCCTGAGTGTGTCGGTGCGCAAGGGCGAATTGGAAAACGTCGAGCGCAACCGCGACAAGTCGCTGGGCATCACGGTGCATATTGGCCAGCGCCGCGGCAATGCCAGCACCTCGGATTTTTCACAAGCGGCGATCCGGCAAACCGTGCAGGCGGCGTATGACATTGCCCGCTTCACTGCCGAGGACCCATTTGCCGCCTTGCCCGACGAGGCCGATATAGCCCAACCGAGTGAGCAGAGCACCGATCTGGACCTGTTTTTCCCCTGGGCCATCACCAGCGAGCAGGCCGCACAGCTGGCCTTGCAGACCGAGAACGCTGCCTTGAGTCTGGACAAACGCATCACCAACAGCGAAGGCGCGGGTGTGTCGGCTCAGCAGTCGCACTTTTTCAGCGCCCACACCCATGGTTTTCGCGGTGGTTATGCCAGCTCGCGTCACTCGGTGTCGGTGTCGCCGATTGCTGGCAAAGGGGCCAACATGCAGCGCGATTACTGGTACAGCTCAGAGCGCGATGCGGCCGACCTGGCCTCGCCCGAGGCGATTGGCCGTTACGCTGCCGAACGTGCGCTGAGCCGCCTCAATTCCCGCAAGATCGCCACCACCGAGTGCCCGGTGTTGTTTGAGTCCCCGTTGGCGGCGGGTTTGCTGGGCGCCTTTGTGCAGGCGGTCAGTGGTGGATCGCTCTACCGCAAGAGTTCGTATTTGCTCGATTCGCTGGGCAAACAGGTATTTCCGAAACACATCGACATCCTGGAAGACCCGTTTGTCAAACGCGCCAAAGGCAGCTCGCCGTTTGATGACGAAGGTGTGCGTGTGCAGGCGCGCAGCGTGGTGGAGGCGGGCAAGGTGCAGGGTTACTTCCTGGGCAGTTACTCAGCGCGCAAACTGGGCATGAAAACCACCGGCAACGCGGGCGGTTCACACAACCTGACACTCACCTCACGCCTGACCCGCGCGGGTGACAACCTCGATGCCATGTTGCAATGCCTGGGCACCGGCCTGTTTGTCACCGAGCTCATGGGTAGTGGTGTCAACAGCGTTACCGGCGACTATTCACGCGGTGCCAGTGGTTTCTGGGTGGAAAACGGCCGCATTGCCTTCCCGGTGGAAGAGATCACCATCGCTGGGAACATGAAAACCATGTTCAAGGACATCCTGGCGGTGGGTGCCGATACCTACAACCAGGGCGCCAAGACGGTTGGCTCAATTTTGATCAAAAAGATGAAGGTGGCCGGCAGCTGAATACTGCTGCCCTGTGCGGGCGGTGTCGCCCGCGCCGCTTTGCCGGTTGAGTGAAGCTGTTGCTTCAGATGTAGACGTCGACCTGAGAGCCCAAGGCCTTGTCGCTGCTGGCGGCAGCAGCCTGGGTTTTGTTCTGGGACGCGCTGGCCTTGCTGGCCTGTTCCTGCTGTTTCTGATTCTGAATGGCTGCAATTTGGGCCTGAATGGCCAGGATCTGCGCCTGCAACAACTGCACCTGTTGTTGCTTGGCCTTGGCCTCCATGTTGGAGGTCGCCACGTCCCTCAGTTGCTGGGTAAGGTCCTTGACCTGCTTTTGCAACTGGGCAATCTGGCTGGCGCTGCCAGCCGAACTGCTGCCAGATGTGCTCGAGGAGGAAATGCCTGTGACTTGCATACAGATGTCATCGGCACAAAACTCGCTGACTTGAGGCCTTGTGGACCAAACGGCATCAAGCTGTCGCTAGCCCCACTCTGGTTAGCATTCTATTCATGGCGAAATAGGCCTCAAGCCCTTGATCTATAAGGGCTCAATGCTCTTTATTTGATTGTTTGGCTGTGCGCCGTGCGGCCAAAAAAAACGCTGCCGCCCGGGTGGGACAACAGCGCGTTTTTTGGGGAGCCCCACTGGGTGGTGGGGCGGGTGGATCAGTTCAATGCAACACGGGCTTTGCCCTTGAAGCTGTAGAGTGTGACTGCCGGGGTGGTCAGTTCACCCTTGGGGGTGAAAGCGATGTTGGCGGTGATGCCCTTGAACTGGGTCTTGCCGATGAAAGGCACATAGACCTGCGGATCGACCGAGTTGGCGCGCTTCATCGCGTCCACCAGCACAAAGGTGGCGTCATACGCGTAGGGGCTGTAGATCTGGAACTGGCCTGGGAAACGTGCGTCGTAGCGCTTCTTCCATTCAGGGCCACCCTGCATTTTTTGCACCGAGGCGCCGCCGGTGGCGCAGGTCACGTTGGCCAGGTTGTCGGACAGGCTGGCGAGCTCAGGCAGTTTTTCGGTGCACAAGGCGTCACCACCAAACAGTTTCACATTGGGCAGACCCAGTTGCATCATCTGGCGCAGCAACGGGCCGGCTTGGGCGTCCAGGCCGCCGTAGAAGATGGCGTCGGGCTTCTTGCTCTTGATCGAGGTCAGGATGGCGGTGAAGTCGGTGGCTTTGTCGGTGGTGTATTCGTTGGCAATCACCTGCACACCACGTTGTTCGGCGGTGGCCTTGAACACGTCAGCCAGACCCTGGCCGTAGGCGGTGCGGTCGTCAATCACCGCCACCGTCTTGATCTTGAGTGTGTCGTTGGCAAAATAGGCCAGGGCTGCACCCAGCGAGTTGTCGTTGGCGATCAGGCGGTAGGTGGTGTTGAAGCCGCGTTTGGTCACGTCCGGGTTGGTGGCGGCAGCGGTGATGTGGGGCAGACCACATTTGTTGTAGATGCTGGAAGCCGGGATGGTGGTGCCCGATTGCAAATGGCCCACCACACCTGCCACTTTGGAGTCACACAGTTTTTGCGCCACGGCGGTGGCCTGGCGCGGGTCACCGGCGTCGTCTTCCGGGGCCAGTTCAAACTTGATCTTCTTGCCACCAATCACCAGCGCCTGGGCGTTGATGTCATCAATCGCCATGCGCACGCCGTTTTCTGTGTCCTTGCCAATGTGGGCAATACCGCCCGAGGTCGGGCCAGCGTGGGCGATGCGTACGGTTTGCACGTCTTGCGCATGCGCCAGGGAGGCGCTCAGGGCCAGCACAGCAGCAGCTGTCAGGGTGAGCGAAGCAGCGGAGGAAGTAAAGGTTTGCATGTGATTGATCAGAAGTTTCGAAGGTTTCAGGCGCCATGCGGCCCCTGAACCTGCGATCTTACTGTCTGCACACTTTCGGTGCGAGCGTGCACCACTTGGATCAATCCAAGTCAAGCGTGATTTACGCGGCTAATAACTGCGCGTTCAATGCCCCAGAATCTTCGACAGGAAGTCCTTGCTGCGTTCACTTTGCGGGTTGTTGAAGAAGTCGTGCGGGTTGTTCTGCTCAACAATCTGGCCCTGGTCCATGAAGATCACACGGTCGGCCACCGCCTTGGCAAACCCCATCTCGTGGGTGACACACAGCATGGTGATGCCCTCATCAGCCATGGCAATCATCACGTCGAGCACTTCCTTGATCATCTCGGGGTCGAGCGCGCTGGTGGGTTCGTCAAACAGCATGATCTTGGGCTTGAGGCACAAGGCGCGGGCAATCGCCACCCGTTGCTGCTGGCCACCCGAGAGTTGCAGCGGGTATTTGTGGGCCTGCTCGGCAATACGCACCCGCTTGAGCTGGACCATGGCCTTTTCCTCGGCCTCTTTTTTGGGGATCTTGCCGACCCACATGGGTGACAGGGTCAGGTTTTCCAGCACGGTGAGGTGTGGGAACAGGTTGAACTGCTGGAACACCATGCCAACTTCTTTGCGCACCTGGTCAATCGCCTTGATGTCGTCGGTGAGTTCCACACCGTCCACGATCAGGTGACCCTGCTGGTGTTCTTCAAGCCGGTTGATGCAGCGGATCAGCGTCGATTTGCCTGAGCCCGACGGCCCGCAGATGACAATGCGTTCGCCCTTGGCCACGCTCAGGTCAATGTCGCGCAACACATGGAAGTTGTTGCCGTACCACTTGTTGACTTTGTCAAACGTGATGATGGGGGAGATGGTGTTGGTTTCAGCCATGGTGGTGTTTGGTTGAATGGGGGAAATCAGCGCAGCTTGCTCTTGTTGACCTGTTTTTCCACCCAGCGGCTGTAGCGTGACATGGAGAAGCAGAACACAAAATAGATCAGCGCGATGAAGAAGTAGCCTTCGATGATGTAAGGCCGCCAGTTGGCATCGGAGTTGACACCGAGTTTGAGCGCACCGGTCAGCTCGTACAGGCTCACGATGGTCACCAGCGAGGTGTCTTTGAAGGTGGAGATGAAGTTGTTCATGATGCCCGGCACCACCATCGCCAGCGCCTGCGGCAGCACAATTTTGCGTTGTGTCTGCCAGTAGCTCAGCCCCAGGGTGGCGGCCGCTTCGACCTGCCCTTTGGGAATGGCCTGCAGGCCACCGCGGATCACTTCGGCCATGTAGGCCGCCGCAAACAGCGTGATACCCACCAGCACGCGCACCAGCACATCAATCTGCGTGCCCTGGGGCATGAACAGCGGGAACATGAACGAGGCCATGAACAGCACCGAGATCAGTGGCACACCACGGATCAGTTCGACATAAATGGTGCAGAAGCTGCGAATCGCTGGCAGCTTGGAGCGTCTGCCTAGTGCCACCAGCAGGGCAATCGGAAAACACAGTACCAGCGACAACGAGGACAGCAGAATGGTCAGCGGCAGGCCACCCCAGCGGTCGGTGTCCACCTGAGTCAGGCCAAACACCTTGCCGTACATCAGTGCAAAAAACACCGCCAGCACGGCCAGCCACAGCAGCGGTAGCCAGGTTTTCCAGAAGCTGCGCATACAACTCACCACCAGCAAACCGGTCAGCAGAATGGTGGCAATCAAAGGCCGCCACTGTTCTTCATACGGGTAACGGCCAAACAGGATGATGCGGTACTTCTCGGAAATCACGCCCCAGCAGGCGCCCACACCTTCGGCATGGCAGGCCTCGTAGTGGGGCGACCAGCTGGCGGAGATCAGTGCCCAGTGGATGGCCTGGGGCAGCAGCCACAGCAGCAAGCCGCCTATGACCAGGGTGCCCAAGCTGGTTTTCCAGTCGGCCAGCAAGTTATTCTTGATCCAGGCCAGTGGGCCTTCAGAATTGACCGGCGCGGGGCGCGGTGCGATGGGTTGGAACGTGGTTGAGGTCATTTGGTGCCGTCCTGTTCAACGCTCTTTGATCGCCGCGCGGCTGTTGTACCAGCCCATCAGCAGCGAGGTGCCCAGGGAGGTGATCAGGTACACCAGCATCACCAGCGAGATACATTCCACCGCGCGGCCGGTCTGGTTCAGCGCGGTGTTGGCAATCGACACCACATCGGGGTAACCAATGGCCACCGCCAGCGACGAGTTTTTGGTCAGGTTCAGGTACTGGTTGGTCAGCGGCGGGATGATCACGCGTAGCGCCTGCGGCAACATCACCAGCCGCATTTCCTGTTGCTGTGACAGACCCAGCGCCGAGGCGGCTTCACCCTGGCCGCGTGGCACCGAGGCAATACCACCGCGCACCACCTCGGCAATGAAGGACGCGGTGTAGAGCGTCAGACCAATCAGCACCGCCAGAAATTCCGGCGTTAACGCGCCTCCGTTTTCAATGGAGAATTCGCCTTTGATCGGGCGGTTCAGTTCGGTGGGTGCACCACCCAGTGCCCAGCCAACCAGGCTGCAGACCACCAAGATCAGCACCGGCGCCCAGAACGCACTGCGTAACTTCCCAGTGGCTTCAAACTGGCGCTTGGCCCAGCGCCGGTACAGCAGCACCAGCGCCACCCCGGCCAGCAGACCAAAGGCCGCCCACAGCTGGCCAGCCGCCCATACCGGAATCGGGTAGTTCAAACCACCCTTGGACAGAAAGAAATCACCAACTTGCCAGGCCACGTCTGCCGAGGGCAACACCTCGGTCAGGATCACGTACCACATCAGCAACTGCAGCAACACCGGGATGTTGCGAAACGCTTCCACATACGACAGGCAGACGCCACGCACCAGTGCATTGCGCGAGAATCGCCCAATACCCAGCAGCGTGCCCAACAGAGTCGACAGGATGATGCCCACAATGGCCACCCGCAGGGTGTTGGTCACACCCACCAGAAACGCCTGCCAATAGGGTTGCTCGGAGTCAAAAGGGTACAGGCTTTCACCGATGTCAAAACCGGCGGCCTGGCTCAAAAAGTCAAAACCACTCTGGATGCCGCGCACCCGCATGTTGACCAGGGTGTTGTGGGCCAGAAACCAGACCACGGCCACAATGGCCACAATGGCCAGCACCTGGTAGACGATGCCGCGAAACGCCTGGCTGCGCCACGACCAGTGGTGATGAGAGGGAGGGGTGTCAGAACTCATGGTGCTTCTTGCCCGTAGGCGTTGGAATGGGAACCACGTGTGATAGGTAGGAGAGGCCTAAAAAAATGCGCCGCAGGTATCGCAGGTGCGACATCAGGCGGCGCTGTGTGACAGACTGGGAATCAGCGCACCGGGAAGGCGTACATCAGGCCCCCTTTGTTCCACTGGTTGTTGACACCACGGGGCAAGCCCAGGGGAGATTTGGGACCAACATTGCGCTCAAAAATTTCGCCGTAGTTGCCGGTGGCCTTGATGGCGCGAGCCATCCATTCCTTGTCCAGACCCAGCAGTTTGCCGGTGTCTTCCGAGGTGCCCAGAATACGGCGCACCACCGGGTCCGTGCTGCTGGTCTTGAGCGAGTCCACATTGGCTTGGGTGATGCCGTACTCCTCAGCTTCAAGCAGGCCGTAGATCACCCATTTGACAATGGCATACCACTCGTCGTCACCGCGGCGAACCATCGGGCCCAGCGGTTCTTTGGAAATCAGTTCGGGCAGGATGATGTGGTCTGCCGGCACCTTGGCCACCTTGTTGCGGGTGGAGGCCAAGCCAGAGGCGTCGGTGGTGTAGGCGATGCAACGGCCGGTGAAGTAGGCGTTTTCAGCCGCTTCGAGCTGCTCAAACACCACCGGTTTGATGCCCAGGCCCTTGGCCTTGGAGTAATCGGTCAGGTTCTTCTCGGTGGTGGTGCCGGACTGCACACACACGGTCTGGCCCTTGAGCTGGGCGGCGCTCTTGATCTTGCTCTTGACCGGCACCATGAAACCCTGGCCGTCGTAGTAGGTCACGGCGGTCAGGTTCAGGCCCAGGGAGGCATCGCGTGTCAGCGTGAAGGTGGTGTTGCGCGAGAGCACGTCCACTTCACCAGACTGCAGCGCGGTGAAGCGCTGTTGCGCGTTCAGCGGCACGTACTTCACCTTTTCTGCATCACCCAGCACGGCCGCAGCCACCGCACGGCACACATCCACATCCAGACCGGTCCACTTGCCGGTGGAGTCCGCTGCCCCAAAACCCGCCAGGCCGGTGTTGGCGCCGCAGATCACCTGGCCACGGGCCTTGATGCTGTCCAGGGTTTTGCCCGCATGCGCGGGGAGGGCTGTCAACGTGCCGATGGCCATGGCAATCACTGCCAGTGTTTTTACAGAGCTGATACGCATAGGTGAAGATCTCCGGTTGATAAAAAGGGTTTCAGAAGGCGCGCCCCACTTTGCCGCCAAGCGATGCACTCTATCAGTGCATATTTCGAAAGGCATCCGGGTTTACGTGAGCAACCCAGGCAAGTTGAGCTGATTCACCCCCTGACTGATGACGGTGTAACAAGCAGTAAGCGTGCCATGTGGGCCAGCGGGTTCAGGCAGTGCAAAATCGGCGCTTCAGCAAAAACCACAAGGTGAACCGTGCCCCCATCCAAAGCAGAAGTTCTGGGTAAACCACTGGAAGGCTGGCGGCTGCGGCTCTACACCATCATTTTTGAGGCCGACACCCGCGCCGGACGGCTGTTTGACCAGGTGCTGATTGCCGTCATCCTGACCAGTGTGGCGGTGGTGGTGGCTGACAGCGTCCACAGTATCCATCTGGCTTACCACCACCTGTTCACCCCTGCCGAGTGGTTTTTCACCCTGATCTTCACGGTGGAGTACCTGGCGCGGCTAGCCTGCGTGCGCCACCCCTGGCGTTATGTGTTAAGTTTTTACGGGGTGATCGATTTGCTGGCGCTGTTGCCCACCTACTTGGCCCTGCTGGTGCCTGAGGTGGGGGCGCTGATTGATGTGCGTATCCTGCGTTTGTTGCGGGTGTTTCGGATCTTCAAACTCACCGCCTATGTGTCCGAGTACCAGGCCATTGGCCAGGCCCTGCGCGCGAGTCGCCGCAAGATTGCGGTGTTTCTGGCAGCGGTGCTGATGATTGTGCTGGTGATGGGCACCCTGATGTATGTGGTGGAAGGTCCGGCCAATGGTTTCACCAGCATCCCCACCGCGGTCTACTGGGCCATCACCACCATGACCACCGTGGGTTTTGGTGACATCACGCCCAAGACAGACCTGGGGCGGCTGATTGCCTCGCTCATGATGTTGCTGGGTTGGGGCACATTGGCGGTGCCCACCGGCATCGTCACCGCCGAGATGACCTACGCGCGCCGCGCGGCCACCACCACCCGCACCTGCCATGTGTGCCTGACCGAAGGCCACATGCCCGACGCCCGCTTTTGTCGCCACTGTGGTGCCAGTCTGCCCCGTTATGAACATGACGGCGCGGCGCAGGAGTGAGCCGCGCCATCCGGTCTGAATCAGACGCTTACACACCTATGTGCCGTCACAATACTTTGGCCAAGATGCGTGGGAAAGGATTTTTATTTTTATGCCATTTTGGCCTCTAGCCCTTATCTATAAAGGGCCTACAGCTATATTTTTATATGACTCTACAAAACGTTTCCCCTGAAAAAGTGGGTCTGAGCACTGAGCGCCTGGCGCGCCTGATGGCCGTGTTGCAGCGTGAGGTGGCTGACCAACGCCTGCCCGGCGCGGTGGCCGTGGTGGCGCGCCACGGCAAGCTGGCCTTGATGGACAGCGTCGGCCAGCTCAACCCGCGCACCGGCGAAGCCATGCACAACGATGCCCGTTTTCGCATCTACTCGATGACCAAACCGATTGTGTCGGTGGCGGCCATGATGCTGGTGGAGCAGGGGCGCTTGCTGCTGGCCGACCCGGTGGCCAAATACCTGCCCGAATTTGCACAGCAAAACGTGGTGATGAACGGTGAGGCCACCGAGCTGCAGCCGGTGCTGCGTGCTGCCACGGTGCACGACCTGCTGCGCCACACGGCCGGCCTGACCTACGAGTTCCTCGGCAGCGGCCCGGTGCAGCGCCAGTACGCGCAGCTGCGTCTGGGTTCACGCGATCGCAGCCTGGCCGATTTCACCCAACAGCTCGCCGCCTTGCCGCTGATGTACCAGCCCGGCCAGGTGTTTGAATACAGCCGTGCCACCGATGTGCTGGGCCGGGTCATCGAGGTGATCAGTGCGCAGCCGCTGCAGCAGTTTTTGCAAGAGCAGCTGTTCGAGCCGCTGCGTATGCCGGACACTGCCTTCACCGTGCCGCCCGAGTTCCATGACCACATTGCCGAACCCTTTGCCCGCGACCCGGACGGTGGCCTGCAGATGAAGGTGATCGACGTGCGTACCGACGCCACGCTGGCCTCGGGCGGTGGTGGCCTGATCTCGACCGCAAAAGACTACGCCCGTTTTCTGCAGTTTTTGCTCAACCGGGGTGAACTCGACGGTGTGCGCCTGCTGGGGCCACGCACGGTGGACTTCATGACCACTGACCACCTGGGCGACATTCCGGTGGCGCCGGGGGGCTCGCGTGCGCTGCTGCCCGCGGGGCATGGTTTTGGTCTGGGTTTTGCGGTGCGCAAACACCTGGGGGTGGCGCCGGTGCCGGGCTCGGTCGGCACCTATTTTTGGGGCGGGTTGGCCGGGACCTCGTTTTTTGTGGATCCTGCGCTCGATCTGTTTGCCTGCCTGATGCTGCAGGCACCGAACCAGCGCGAGTACTACCGCATGTTGTTTCGCGACATGGTCTACGCGGCGTTGCTGGACTGAGCAGCGGCCGGGGCAAGGCGGCGCATCCCGGAGCCTCAGCACACAGCGCTGCGCTGGCTTAACGCGTCATGCCTGCCCAGCTCATGAGCAGGCGCATGGCCAGCGCGACCAGGCCCAGAGCCGCCACACTGCAGGCCCAGATCAGGATCAGCCAGCCGACCCGCCGCAAGCTGGTGTTGAACCGGCTGGTTGAGGGTGAGTTGTCCATTCAGTGGTACCCCTCACCCACCTTGACTTTGCCCCGAAACACGTAATAAGCCCAGGCGGAATAACCAAGAATCATCGGGATGATCAGCAGTGCCCCCACCAAGGCGAAGCCCATGCTTTGGGGTGGCGCGGCTGCCGCCCAGATCGACAGGGACGGCGGCACGATGTTGGGCCAGATGCTGATCACAAACCCGCTGTAACCCAAGAAGATCAGCAGCAGCGACCAGATGAAGGGTCCCGCATGTGGGTCGTTGTTGAGTGTGTGCAGGATGTAATAGGTGGCCAGCGCGACCAGGATCGGCACCGGCACAAAGAACCAGATGTTGGGTTGGCTGAACCAGCGCCCCGCAATGGCCGGGTGTGCCAATGGTGTCCAAATCGAGGCTATGGCGATGGCCGCCAACAAGGCGAACGTGGCGGGTTTGGCGATCTGGATCATCTGCTCTTGTAAATCACCTTCGGTTTTGAGAATGAGCCAGGTTGATCCCAAGAGCGCATAAGCGATCACAACCCCCACACCGGTGAAGACCGAGAACGGTGTCAACCAGTCCATGACCCCATACACCGCGTTGCCGTTGACGATCTCGATGCCGCTGATGAAGGCCCCGAGGATGGCGCCCTGGCAAAAAGCCGTCACGAACGAGCCCAGCATGAAGGCTTTGTCCCAGAACGGTTTGTGGGCCTCGTCTGCCTTAAAACGAAACTCGAAGGACACCCCGCGCCAGATCAAGCCGAGCAGCATGAGGATCACCGGCACATAAAACGCGCTGAGCAAAATGGCGTAGGCCTTGGGGAAAGCCGCCATGAGTGCAGCGCCGCCCAGCACCAGCCAGGTTTCGTTGCCGTCCCAGACCGGTGCCACGGTGTTGACCATCGCGTCGCGGTGGCTGCGGTCTGTGACGAGCGGAAAGAGAATGCCGATCCCGAGGTCAAAGCCGTCGGCAATCACATACATCATCACGCCAAAACCGATGATCAGCAGCCAGATCAGTGGAAGATCGATACCCATGTTGTGCTTCCTTGGTCAGACCGTGGTGATGGGTGGTTGTGCAGGCGGCGTGGCGGCGGACAACGGACGTGCGGGCCGTTGGTCCAGCGCGTCCCCGTCGGGTGGGGGCTCGTGCACATCTGGACCTTGCCCGATGAGTTTTAGCAAGTAGCCAATGCCGGTGCCAAACACAGCGGCATACACAAGCACAAGCACGATCAAGCTGACGCTCAGCGTGATGGCAGAGTGGTTGGACACAGCATCGGCCGTGCGCATCAGCCCATAAACAACCCAAGGCTGCCGGCCAATTTCCGTGGTGTACCAGCCCGCCAGCATGGCCACCACGCCGGACGGCCCCATCAGCAGCGCAAAACGCCACAGCGCAGGCGACTCATAGGCACGTTGGCGCCAATGTGACCAGGCTCCCCAGAGTGCCAGCACAATCATCAGGACACCCAGCCCCACCATCACGCGAAAGGTCCAGAACACAACGGTGGCGTTGGGGCGGTCTTCTCGGGGGAACTCCTTCAAACCCGGGTACTGGCCGTGCCAGTCGTGGGTCAGGATCAAGCCACCCAGGTTCGGGATTTCGATCTTGTAGCGGGTGGTCTCAGCCTCCATGTCGGGCCAGCCGAACAGCACCAGCGGCACACCCTCACCCGGTGTGTTTTCCCAATGGCCTTCCATGGCCGCGATCTTGGCTGGCTGGTGTTTGAGGGTGTTCAGGCCGTGGGCATCACCCACAACGACTTGCAGCGGTGCCGCGAAAAGCAACATCCACAAGGCCATGGAGAACATCTTCTTGATTTCCGGCTTGTGGTTGCCCTTGAGCAGGTGCCAGGCACCCGACGCAGCCACCAGCAAGGCGGTCGAAATGAACGCCGCCACCACCATGTGGGCCAGCCGATACGGAAAGGACGGGTTGAAGATGATGGCGATCCAATCCACCGGCACCACCACACCGTTGATGATTTCGTGCCCCTGTGGTGTTTGCATCCAGCTGTTGGAGGCCAGGATCCAGGTTGCCGAGACCAGGGTGCCCAGGGCCACCATCACGGTGGCAAAGAAGTGCAGGCGAGGCCCCACCTTGTTCCAGCCGAACAACATCACACCCAGAAAACCGGCCTCCATAAAAAACGCCGTCAAAACCTCATAGGTCAACAGCGGTCCGGTGATGCTGCCCGCAAATTCGGAGTATTGGCTCCAGTTGGTGCCAAACTGGTAGGCCATCACCAGGCCCGACACCACACCCATCGCAAAGTTCACAGCGAAGATCTTGGACCAGAAGTGGTACAGGGTTTTGTAGACCAGCTCTTGTTTCTTGAGCCACAAAGCTTCGAGCACGGCCAAGTAAGCCGCCAGGCCAATGGTGATGGCGGGAAAGATGATGTGGAAGGTGATCGTGAATCCGAACTGGATTCGCGCCAGTTCGAGGGCGGTGAGGTTGAACATGGTGAGGTTTGACGATGGTGAGAATCGCATCTCGACCAAGGATGCAGTCGGCGCGCCAAAGGATTCTCCCGCAAGGGACCATTTTGCGGGCCAGGCCAGCGCCATACGAACGGGGCGCGTATGGTTATTGGGGCGTGTTGTGCAAGCGGGCCCACACCGCACCAGGGGCAGGTGCTTGCCAGCTGGCGCCTTGGGCCAGATTTATCCCTGAACGCTCAGCTTCTTGAGCTGGTACAGCGCCTCCAGCGCCTCACGCGGGCTCAAATCATCAGGATTTAAGGCTTTGGCCCAGGACTCAACTGGGCTTTCAGCAATGATTTCTGTAGCAGCTGGCGCGGCAAACAAATCCACCTGGGCCTGGTGCTGGCTGGCCTGTGCCTCCAGCGCTTCGAGTGTGTGGCGCGCGTGGTTGACCACGGCGGCGGGCATGCCGGCCAGGCGCGCCACCTGGATACCGTAACTCTTGCTGGCTGGCCCCGGCTGGATTTCGTGCAGGAACACGATGTCGCGGCCACTCTCGGCTGCACTCACATGCACATTGATCGCTGCGTGGTGGCTGGCCGGGAACTCAGTCAGCTCAAAATAATGTGTGGCAAACAGCGTGTAAGCCTGGGTTTTGTCGTGCAACTGGGTGGCAATGGCTGACGCCAGCGCCAGGCCGTCAAAGGTGCTGGTGCCGCGGCCAATCTCGTCCATCAGCACCAGCGAGTTGGGTGTGGCAGCGTTCAGGATTTGCGCGGCCTCCAGCATCTCCAGCATGAAGGTCGATTGCGCGTTGGCCAGGTCGTCGGCCGCGCCGATGCGGGTGTGGATAGCGTCAATCGGCCCGAGTCGGCAGGCGCTGGCTGGCACATAACTGCCCATGCTGGCCAGCAACACAATCACCGCGATTTGCCGCATGTAGGTCGATTTACCACCCATGTTGGGGCCGGTGATGATCTGCATGCGTTGCTTGACGCTCAGGCGGGTGTCGTTGGCAATGAAGGCGCCCGAACTGAGTTCAGCCAGGCGCGCCTGCACAACAGGGTGGCGACCGGCGTCGATGTCGATACACGGCTCTTTGACAAACTGCGGCGCACACCAGTCCAGCGTGAGGCTGCGCTCGGCCAGCGCACACAGGGCGTCCAGCGTGGCCAGTGCATCGGCGAGGCGGGTGAGGGCGGCTACAAACGCCTGCAGCTGGTCCAGCAACTGCTCGTACAGCCACTTTTCACGCGCCAGCGCGCGTTCTTGCGCGCTCAGGGCCTTGTCCTCGAAGGCTTTGAGTTCGGGCGTGATGAAGCGTTCGGCGTTTTTCAGGGTCTGGCGGCGCCGGTAGTCGTCGGGCACCTTGCTGGCTTGGCCCTGGGTGACTTCGATGAAAAAGCCGTGCACCTTGTTGAACTGCACGCGCAGGTTGCTGATGCCGGTGCGGGCCCGTTCGCGGGTTTCCAGGTCCAGCAAAAAGCCGTCGCAGTTGGTCTGGATGGCGCGCAACTCGTCCAGATCAGCATCAAAACCGCTGGCAATCACGCCGCCATCGCGCACCAGTGCGGCGGGCTCCGCGTCTATCGCAGCGCGCAACAGTTCGGCGCAACCGGCGGGTGGCAGCAGGTTTTCGGAGATGTGGGTCAAATAGGCCTCTAGCCCTTGTATCACGGGGGCGAGTAGCTCTGTTTTTTGGAGCGTTACCTGCAAACCTACCAACTCACGCGGGCGCACCTGGCGCAGCGCAATGCGTGCGGTGATGCGTTGCACGTCGGTGCTGCCCTTGAGCTGCTGGCGCAGTTTGTCCCACGGACCGGCGCCCGCCGACAGGGTCGGGCCGCTGCGCAGTGCCTCAATCGCGCGGTGGCGTTGCAAAGCCTCGCTGCGGTCACGCCGGGGCGACAACAACCAGCTTTTGAGCAGACGGCTGCCCATGCCGGTCTGGCAGGTGTCGAGCAAAGAGAACAGCGTGGGTGCGTCTTCGCCGCGCAGGGTTTGCACCAGCTCCAGGTTGCGCCGGGTGGTGGGCGGCAGGTCGATTACATCGCCCTCGCGTTGCACCTGCACGCTATGGATGTGCGTGAGCGCCCGGCCCTGGGTGTGTTCGGTGTAACTCAGCAGCGCGGCTGCTGCCGCCTGGGCCAGCACCAATTCCTGCGCGTGCCAAGGCGCCAGGCTGGTCGTGTTGAGGTGCTGGGTGAGGGTGCGCTGGCCCAGGCCGGTGTCAAACTGCCAGTCGGGCCGCACCGAGATCGACAGCGGCGTCGTCACCGGGATGGCGCGCAGCCGCGCCTCAAACGCTGGTGTGGCACCGGCGCTGAAGATCAGTTCACCGGGGTTGACACGCAACACCCAGTTGGCCAAGTCATCTACCGCACATTCGGCCAGATGCACCACGCCCTGGGTCACGCTGAGCCAGGCCAGGCCGCAGCTGTTGCGCGGGCCTTGGTGCACCGAGAGCAGCAGCGCCTCGGTCTTGTCGTTGAGCAATTCCAGATCGGTCAAGGTGCCGGGCGTTACGACGCGCACCACCTTGCGTTCGACCGGGCCTTTGGCTGTGGCCGGGTCGCCGACCTGCTCACAAATTGCCACCGATTCACCGAGTTTGATGAGCCGCGCCAGATAGGTCTCGACCGAATGGAACGGTACCCCTGCCATCACCACCGGCTGCCCGGCGCTTTGGCCGCGTTGTGTCAGGGTGATGTTGAGCAGGCGCGCGGCCTTTTCGGCGTCGGCATAAAACAGTTCGTAAAAATCCCCCATGCGGTAGAACAGCAGGGTGTGGGGGTGATCCGCTTTGAGGCCCAGGTACTGGGTCATCATCGGTGTGTGTGGCAGGGTGTGGTCGGTCATTGGGGGGGAAGTCTAGCAACTTCACATCGGCCTTCAGGGGGCCGGTCGGGTCGCTTGCCCTGCTGGGCGTGATGGCGTTGACGCTTCTCCAAGCTGCTTCCTATACTCGCGCCAAAAAGGCAGCAGACAAATCCAGCGGCCTGGTGGCGCAGCCTCACACCGATCAATTTCCACCCGCATCCCCAGTTTTTTCACTGACCAAGGAGCACATGATGGCCATCGATTGTTTTATCAAGTTTGACGGTGTCGAGGGTGAGTCAAGCAACAAGGACCACAAGGGGGAGGTTGAAGTCTTGTCCTGGAGCTGGGGCATTGCCGGCGCCGGGCAGGTCGGCGGCACCAGCACCGGCAAAGGCAAAACGGTGGCGGGGCCCTTGAGTTTTGTGCATCTCTATGACAAGGCATCCCCCCTGCTGGCCAAACACTGTGCGGCGGGCAAGCTCTTCAAGACGGTGGTGCTGACGTCCCGCAAGGCGGGTGAAGGCCAAAAGGACTTCCTGCAAGTGAGCCTGAAGGAGGTGCAAGTCACCAGCATCCAGCCCGCAGGCGCGGATGCTGATATCACCGAAGCCGTGACATTGAACTACCGCGACATCGAATTTGCCTACAAACCCCAGGACAGCAAAGGCGGCTTGGGTGCCGAGGTGAAGTTTGGCTGGGACGTGGCCAGCGCCCAAGTCCGCTGACGGTTGCGCGGCGCGGCGGGGTGTCATCTGCCCCGCACAGCACCCCTTGCTCAAAGTTTTGATGCAAGTCAAAATGCCGCAGAATGTCAACAAAAGTTGACATTCATCAATGTCACAAAACACCACCCTAGGCACAGTAGCCTGGTCCTTCAACTTACAGGAAAAGTTATGCGCGTCATGCTCGTTCACCCCAATTACCACTCGGGTGGTGCCGAAATTGCCGGCACCTGGCCTCCAGCATGGGTGGCTTACCTGACTGGTTACCTCAAGGCGGGCGGTTATACCGATGTGGTGTTTGTGGATGCCATGACGCTGGACCTCAGTGAAGACGTCATGCGCCAGAAGTTTGCCGAGATCAAGCCCGATATCGTTGGCTGCACGGCCATCACCCCGTCGATTTACAAGGCGCAACGCCTGTTGCAGGTGGTGAAGGAAGTCAACCCCAACATCGTGACCGTGCTCGGTGGTATCCACGCCACCTTCATGTTCTCGCAGGTGCTGGGCGAGTCGCCCTGGATTGATGCGATTGTGCGTGGTGAGGGTGAGCAGGTGTTCCTGAACCTGGTGAAAGCCGTGGACGCTGGCAACTTCATGCAAAACCGCGAGTCGGTCAAGGGCATTGCCTACCGCAACGACGAAGGCCAGATTGTCGCCACACCCGCCGAGCCTCCGATTGCCGATCTGGATACCATCACACCTGACTGGGGCATCCTTGACTGGAGCAAATACATCTACACCCCGATGAATGTGCGGGTGGCGATCCCCAACTTTGCGCGCGGTTGCCCGTTCACCTGCAGTTTCTGCAGCCAGTGGAAGTTCTGGCGCGACTACCGCATCCGCGACCCGAAAAAAGTGGTCGACGAGATCGAGGACCTTGTCAAGAACCACAAGGTTGGCTTCTTTATCCTGGCCGACGAAGAACCCACCATCCACCGCAAGAAGTTCATCCAGTTCTGTGAAGAGCTGGTGGAACGCAAGCTGCCGGTGTTGTGGGGTATCAACACCCGCGTGACCGACATCTTGCGTGACGAAAAACTGCTGCCGCTGTACCGCAAGGCCGGCTTGATCCACGTGTCGCTGGGTACCGAAGCGGCAGCCCAGCTCAAGCTTGATCTGTTCAACAAAGAAACCACGATTGAGCAGAACAAAAAGGCCATCCGCCTGCTGCGTGAAGCCGGCATCGTGACCGAAGCGCAGTTCATCGTCGGCCTGGAAAACGAAACCGCCGAGACCATCGAGGAAACCTACCGCATGACACGCGACTGGAATCCCGACATGGCCAACTGGGCGATGTACACCCCGTGGCCGTTCTCCGACCTGTTCCAGGAACTGGGCGACAAGGTCGAGGTGTTCGACTACGAGAAGTACAACTTTGTCACCCCGATCATGAAACCCACCGCCATGGACCGTGGTGAGTTGCTGGACCGGGTGATGAACAATTACCGCCGGTTCTTCATGAACAAAACCTTCTTCCAGTACCCGTGGACGCGCGACCCGGTGCGCCGCAAGTACCTGATGGGTTGTCTGAAGGCCTTCCTGAAGAGCGGTTTTGAGCGCAAGTTCTATGACTTGGGCCGTGTCGGTTACTGGGGCCCGCAGAGCAAGAAAAAGGTCGACTTCAAGTTTGACCAAGGTGTGCGCCACGAACGTCCGGACGCGGCTCTGGTGGCCAAGGCCGACGAAGGCTGGATCACCATGCACGGCCCCAAGATCGAGATGCGCCGCAAGAAGGGCGAAGACATCGCCGCAGAAGCCATTGCCGCACAAGCCGCCGCAGCCGCTGCGATGCCGGTATCGGCCTGTGGTGGTGGTAAAGAGCAGATGACCGAAGAAGAAATGGCCAGAGCTTGATGGGTGCAGCAGACGGCGTGGTCGGCCGCATTGGGCCCAACGCCATCATCCGTGTAGCTGAAACGCTGCACGAGACCTTCGGATCGGATGTCACGGCTGGCCTGTTAACACAGGCCGGGCTGGGTCATTACCTGGAGCAGCTACCCGACAAAATGGTCAACGAGGCCGAGGTGCTGCGCCTGCACCAGGTTTTGCGTGAGCAGTTGGGCCAGCCCACCTTTGCCGACATCACCTGGAAAGCGGGTCTCAAAACCGCCGACTACCTGTTGGCCAACCGCATCCCCAAAGCCGCGCAACTGGTGTTCAAGGCGCTGCCGGCTGCCGCCTCGGCACGGCTGCTGCTCAAAACCATCGGTGGTCACAGCTGGACATTTGCGGGTAGCGGCCAGTTCAGCTACGAAGTTGGCCAGACGGTGTTGCTGACGATCCACAACAACCCGCTGTGCCGCGATGTGCACACCGAAGTGCCGGTGTGTTACTTCTATTCCGCCACCTTTGTGCGCTTGTTCCAGGTGCTGGTGCACCCTAAAACCCAGGTCAAAGAGACCGCTTGTGAAGCCAAGGGCGACGATGTGTGCCGTTTTGAACTGCGCTGGCGTTGAAGCCAGTCTTCGCTGAAGTTCGCTAGCCAGTGTCCTCTGTGCGCAGGCGACTGCGCCGCAATGGGTAGCTACGCGGCTATCCCCCGGCCCGTTGGGCCTCCTCCTTGATGCCGCTGCGCCACCCATTGCAGCGCATTCGCCCAATGTCTTGGGTCTTTCCTGCGCATCACACACCCAAATCGCCCGAAGGAACTGGCTGTCGGGTCATTTGGTGGAGCGGCATTAAGGAGGAGGCCAGAGGCCGGGGGACAGCCGCGCAGGCAAGTGGCCCGGCAGCCAGTTCCTTGCCCAAGGCTCACAGGCTCAGTGGCTTGGCGTAGCCCGTCATCTCCAGATAACCCCGGCCCACGGGCTGGCCTTGTTCATCCAGCAAGTCACTCAGACCCTCCCAGTAGATCGCGCCAGTGGAGCGGCTGCTATCGAGTTCCTGGTTGTCGACCAAGGCGCGCACGGTGTAGCGCCTGGGTGTGGATGATGCATCGGGCACGGTCACCCGCCATTCCACCGGGTAGCTTGTGGCACTGGCCGGGCTGGTCCAGCGGCGTATGGGCTCAAAACTCACCTGCTCGTGCCCAAAGACCACCGGCACCAAGGCGTCCTTGGCGCGCCAGGATCCACCGGCCCACACAGTGCCACCGGCCTTGTTGCGCAAGCGAAAGGCAGTGAGTGCGCTGCCGTCGTTCAGGTTCATACCGATCCAGTCCCAGCCCACAGCTTGCTGTGCCATGATGGACTGGCTCCACTCATGGTCCAGCCAGGCGCGCCCGGTCACCGCCTGGCGCTGGCCGTCCAGTCTCAACTGGCCACTCACACGAAGCTGCGGCAGGCTGTAATAAAAGCTGGCCTGACTCGCCTCGGGTCCTTTGCGCGATAGGCCTGCATCACCTTGCAGCAGCAGTGGCTGGGTTTCCTGCAGGTTCAGCTCAAAGGCAAAACCCGACCCATTGGCACGCGCCAGGTAGCTGTTCCCACGCCGTTGTAATGACCAGTCGCGTAAGGTGACATCGGTATCGGTGTCACTGGCCTGGGCCAAGTCGACTTGCGCGTTACCCGAGCTGCGGGCAATCAGCTGGGCATGCAACAGGCGCTGGCCCGTCACATCGGTGACCGCCGCATGGGCAAAGTGAAGCTGTTTGGCTGCAAAGCCGGAGCGCATGGCCTGTGTACTGGGTACCCGCGAGCGGAAAAAGGTCAGCTGAAAACCAAACAAGCGGCCTTGCGCCTGCAGCTCACCCGTGACATACCACCATTCGGTGGCCGTGTCCGGGTGGCTACCCAGGTCACGTGGGAATTGCAGCGGGCGCTTGACCAGTACCGCTGGCGCTGCGGTGGGGTCGCTGCTTTGCGCCTGCGCCTGGTTGTGCCACAGTGGGGCAATCAGCGTCGCCGCCAACCACTGGCGGCGGGTCAAGCGGGTGAAGGGAGGGGTGTGCAAGCGGGAGCCTTAGGCGCCGGGTTTCGGCGCCCGGTCTTGCAGGGCTTTGAGAATACCGCCCGGGATCGGGCTGCACTGGCATTCTTTGTTGTGCGCCAGATGCCAGTCGATACGTTGTTGCAGACTGGGGTTTTTGGGCATGGCATGTTGCTCATGCCACAGTTTATTGGTCTTGCCCATCGTAGGCCTCCAGCGCAACAGGCAAGACTCCAATGACCGTGGCACCGGCGGCGGGCAGGCCGAGCAGCACCGCGCTCAGAACTTCTTGCCGTGACGCCCCCTGTGACTTGGCTGACAACACATGAAACGGCACACCAGAGGTGTTGCCAGTGGCAGCAAGGACCGCAATGTAGGCCAATTCCTCGGTCTTCTTGTCCAAAGCACTGGCCTGATCCAGGGCCTGTGCCATCTGCATCCAGGCCTGTGCCTGGGCTGGCGCTTCTTGTAGGAATACGGAGAATGCTTTTGAGATGCTCATTGGGGTTCCTTGGGTGCCAAGTGCCTGTGGCTCGATGACGTTTGGTGTAAGGGTTGACTCATCTCAACGCAACAACTAGCGCACCCGATCAGCGGGGTGATTCACCCCATCGTTGGTGGGCACGTCTTGGATATCAAACGGATTGACACCGTCCAGACAACCCACGTTGTAACCGTACTCGTTGGGATTGGATCGGCGCTGGTGGTGGGTGTAGATACCACACACAGAGCAGAAATAGTGTTTGGCTGTTTTGGTGTTGAACTCGTACAAACGCAGCTTGTCGTGGCCTTGAACAATCTCGATGCCTGACAAGGGCACGGACGCCACGATGGCGCCTTTTCGGCGGCAGATCGAGCAGTCACAACGACGCGGATTCACAATGCCATCCGGCAGATGCAGGCGCAACACCACCGCACCGCAGTGGCAGGAGGCAAGATGGTGCTCGTTGATGGTGGTGGGGCCAACCTGCTTGATCATGGGTCTGTCCTTGTGTTGATCGCCGGTCTACGCTATGTAGCCAGTTCCTCCATTTTGACCAACTCCAGCTGAACGACAGCATCGTCAAAAAAACGACAAACCCTTAGCCCAGTTTCGTCTGAAGCTCGGCTGCCGAAGGGCTGCAATCACCGATGTTTTTGTACACCCACGCAGGGTCAAAATACGAGCCCAGGTAACGTTCACCCGCGTCACACAGCAGCGACAGGATCGAGCCTTGTTGGCCTTGTTCACGCATCTCGGTGGCCAGTTGCAGCATACCCACCAGGTTGGTGCCGGTGGAGGGGCCGACCTTGCGGCCGAGCAGGCCGGAGAGTAATTGCATCGCCGCCACCGAATCGACATCGGCCACCTCGATCATGCGGTCCACCAGGGTGCGGATGAAGCTGGGCTCAACCCGTGGTCGGCCAATACCTTCGATGTGCGAGCCCGGGCCGGTGACACTGGCGTCACCGGTGCGGTGGTATTCACCAAACACTGAGCCGACCGGGTCAGCCACACACAGCTGGGTGTCGTGGCGCTGGTAACGCACAAAACGGCCGATGGTGGCGCTGGTGCCGCCGGTACCCGCACCCACCACAATCCAACGGGGCACCGGGAAACGTTCTCGCGCCATCTGGCTGAACATGCTTTGCGCGATGTTGTTGCTGGAACGCCAGTCGGTGGCGCGTTCGGCGTAGGTGAACTGGTCCATGTAGTGACCACCGGTGTTACGAGCCAGCTCGCGCGCTTCGTCGTAGACCGCGCTGGCGCTGTCCACCAGGTGGCAATGGCCACCGTAAAACTCGATCTGGGCAATCTTTTCACACGAGGTGCCGCGTGGCATGACCGCAATAAACGGCAGGCCCAGTAGCCGGGCGAAGTAGGCCTCACTCACGGCGGTGGAGCCGCTGGAGGATTCGACCACGGTGGAACCCTCATGGATCCAACCGTTGCACAGGCCGTACAAAAACAGCGAACGTGCCAGCCGGTGTTTCAGACTGCCGGTCGGGTGGGTGGACTCGTCTTTGAGGTACAGGTCGATGCCGTGTTTGGCAAAGCCGGGCAGCGGCAGGGCGATCAGGTGGGTGTCGGCACTGCGCTGGTAATCGGCCTCGATCTGCGCGATGGCGTTGTGGAGCCAGTTCATGGATGACCTAAATATGTGAGCTACTTGCCCTTACGCAATAAGGGCTACAGCCTGTTTTGATGCCTATTTAAGGCTGCCCGACAGGAACTGCGCCAAACGCACACTCTTGGGGTTGGACAGCACATGTGCCGGGTTGCCCTCTTCTTCGATCAGGCCTTTGTGCAAAAAGATCAGGTGATTGGAGACCTCGCGGGCAAAGCCCATTTCATGGGTCACCACCACCATGGTGCGGCCTTCCAAAGCCAGGTTTTTCATGACCTTGAGCACCTCGGACACCAGTTCGGGGTCGAGCGCGCTGGTAGGTTCGTCAAACAACATCACCTCGGGCTCCATCGCCAGTGCGCGGGCAATCGCCACGCGTTGCTGCTGGCCACCGCTCAGGTGTGCGGGGTAAGCGTCTTCTTTGCCTTCCAGACCCACTTTGGCTAAATACTTGCGTGCAGTTTCCACTGCCTGGTCGTGCGGCACCTTCAGCACATGCACCGGCGCTTCGATGATGTTTTGCAACACTGTCATGTGCGCCCACAGGTTGAAGTGCTGGAACACCATGGCCAGCTTGGTGCGCAGGCGCGCCAGTTGCTTCGGGTTGGCAGGGTGCAACTCACCGTTGGCGCTGGGGTTCAGGTGTAACTCTTCACCGGCCACGTTGATGCGGCCCTGGTGCGGCTTTTCCAGCATGTTGATACAACGCAGGAACGTGCTTTTGCCCGAGCCTGAGCTGCCGATGATGCTGATCACATCACCCGCATGGGCGGTCAGCGACACCCCTTTGAGCACCTCGTTGGAGCCAAAGCGTTTGTGGATGTTTTCAACCTGGAGTTTGAGGGTGGTGGTGGCGGTCATGGGGGGCTTTGTTTGACAGGTCGGCGTGGTTAGGCACCCAGCAGGGCACCGGTGCGAAACGCCTGGGCGCCGGCAATCTTGCCGAGTTCACCGCCGGTGGTGATGTAGCGGTCGCGGATGCGGGCGTAAAACAGGCCGTCGACACCGGCTAGCACCTGCTCAACACTGCCCTCAATCGGGTTGATGACCTCGGCTACCAAGTCACCTTTGGTCAGGGTCTGGCCGGGCTCGACGGCAAACACCACCACACCGGGGGAGCGGGCACGCAGGGTCTCAGACCCGGCCAGCGGGGTGGCTTCACACAGCGGAGCGGGGACATCGGGCGCACACTCACAGGCCCAGACACCAACGTGTTGCAGCCAATTGATGATGGCTTGGGCATCCTGCTGGGCCAGCGCATGGCTCACGTCCAACTCACCACGCAATTCCACGGTGGTGCTGCAGCAGCCTTGGGGCAGCGGTGCGTTAAACCCTGCTGCCTGCAGTTTGTCGGCCAGTTGCCACCAGGCGCTGGACAGGCATTCGTCAAACGGGCGGTTGCCCGAGTTGCGCGCCAGCAAGCTGGTCTGGCTTTTCAGAAAATGTGCCAAGGGTGCCAGCTGTGGCCAGCAGGGCTCTTCGGTGTAGAAATGCAGCACACCTTCGCAGTCGCAGTGCAGGTCCAGCACATAGTCAGCATCGTGTGAGAGCAGCAGCAATCTGCGGCGCAGGCTTTGCAATTCGGTGTCGGGTGCCCAGGCCTGCAGGTACTCGCGCATGGACTGGCGTACCAGGTCCACATTGGCCTGCGCGTCGTCGCTCAGGGCGCTCATCACCGCTGGCGCCACCGCCTCGGCCAGGTCGGGGTAATGGCGGTTGAAGTTTTCCGAGGTGTCGAGCTCAAAACGACCCATCGGTTTGTGGTCCAGGCGTTGTGCCAAGCCAATCGGGTTGGACACCGGCACCAACACCACCTCACCACAAATCAAGCCCTGGGCGTCAGCTGCCTCAAGTGCAGCGCGTAAATGGTGGGCCACCAACATGCCGGGCAGTTCTTCGGCGTGTAAGCTGGCCTGGATGTAGATCTTGAGGCCCGAGCCGGGCTGGCCAAAGTGAAAACTGGTGAGGGTTTTCAAGCTGCCCAGACTGGGCGACAACAGGGGGTGATCCATACGCTGCATGACAACAATCCATTCAGGTTAGTGTTTGCGTGGCGCCAAATAGGCCAGCAGCCGACCTTCGCTGAAGCGGAAAAACCCGATCAGACAAAACGAGGCTGCCAAATAAATCGCAGCGGCGGCCAGATAAGCCTCAAACGGCAAATAGTAAGTGGCGTAAATGCGGCTGGCCGCCGAGGTGACGTCCAGCATATTGGGCACCGCGCTGGCCAGGCTGGTGGCGTGCAACATCATCACCACCTCGTTGCTGTAGGCCGGCAAGGTGCGGCGCAGGGCGCTGGGCAAGACCACGCGCCACATGGTCTGCACGCGACTCATGCCATAGGCATGGGCGGCCTCGATTTCGCCAGCGCTGGTTTCGCGGATGGCGCCAGCCAGCATCTCGGCGGTGTAACCAGCGGTGTTCAGGCTGAACGCCAGTAGCGCACAAAAGAAGGGTTCTTTGAAATAAGTCCAGGGCCAGACCGCGTCCCAGCGCGCCTGGATCCACTCCAACTGGCCCAGGCCGTAATAAATCAAATACACCTGGATCAGCAACGGTGTGCCACGGATGACAAAGGTGTAGGCACCCACCACCCAGCGCAGCGGCGCCCAGGGGCCGGTCAGCATCAGCGCAAAAATCAGCGCCAGCACCCCCCCGACTGCGAGCGAGGCAAACAGCAGCCACAGCGTGATGACAATGCCATTGCCAAACAAGGCCAGGTTGTCTGGCTCAAAAATAACGGCCCATTCCATTACAACTGGCCTCGTTTGGTGCCCAGGCTGTAGCGTGCATTGACCTTTTTCAGGACAAACAGCGACACCGAGGTGTAGATCAGGAACAGTGCCCCGGTGAACATGAAAAAGACAAACGGCGAGCGGGTGGCGGCGCTGGCCTGTTTGGCCAGGTAAGTCATTTCCTGCAGACCAATCAGGCTGACCAAGGCGGTCGCCTTGATCAGCACCAGCCAGTTGTTGGTGAAGCCAGGTAACGCGTAACGCACCATTTGTGGCAGCGTGATGCGCACAAAGGTTTGAAAGCGGCTCATGCCAAAGGCCCAGGCGGCTTCCATCTGGCCCTTGGGGATGCTCAGGATCGCGCCACGGAAGGTTTCTGTCATGTAGGCGCCATAGATGAAGCCAATGGTCAACACCCCGGCCATGAAGGGCTCGATGTCGACGGTGGCTTCGGAGCCCAGTTTTTCCAGCAAGGTGTTGATGCCGATGGTGCCGCCGTAAAACACCAGCAGCATCAGCACCAGATCAGGAATACCACGAATGATGGTGCTGTAGAGGGTGGCCAGCCCCACCAGGAGGGGCTTGCCCGAGAGTTTGGCCGCAGCACCGGCCAAACCAAAAAGAATAGCCACCAGCAGCGCCAGCAAAGAAACCCCCACCGTCAGCAGAGAGCCGTGCAGGATGACCCAGAAATAAGACTGCATTGTGTGAGGGAAAGCGCCGCTGGAAGGGGTTTACTTGCCGTAAACGTCGAACTTGAAGTACTTGTCGTTGATGGTCTTGTATTTGCCATTGGCGCGGATGGCCTTGATGGCAGCGCTGATCTGGCCCTTGAGCTCGGCCTGACCTTTGCGCAATGCGACACCTGCACCGGTACCAAAGTACTTGGGAATGAACAATTCAGAGCCAACAAACTGGTAGTTTTCACCGCCCGGCTTGCTCAGGAAACCGCCGGTGACTTCCAAGGTGTCAGCCACGGTGCCGTCCAGACGACCCGCCTTGATGTCCAGGTAGACCTGGTCTTGTGCGTCATACGACACCACTTCAACACCCACGGTCTTGAGTTCGCCCAAAGCGTATTTTTCTTGGGTGGAGGCCTTCAGTACACCGATTTTTTTGCCTTTGAGGGAGGCCGGGCCATCAAATTTGATGTCTTTTTTCAGGACGATCTTGCTTGGGGTGTTGTAGTACTTGTCGGTGAAGTCGACTTGTTTCAGGCGGTCGGCGGTGATCGACATCGAGCTGATGATCACGTCGTACTTTTTGGCCAGCAGGCCGGGGATCATGCCGTCCCAGGGTTGTTCCACAAACACGCAGGTCCGCTTGATTTCTTCGCACAGCGCATTGGCAATGTCCACGTCAAAGCCGGTGGGTTTGCCATCGGCGGTCTTGAAGGTGAAGGGCTCGTAGGTGGCGTCAATCGCAACCTTGAGGTCCTTGCCGGCGGCAAAGGCGGTGGCGCACATGGCGGTGATGGCAGCAGCTAGCAGGAGTTTCTTCATACAGTGACTTTCTTACGACAGTGCCGGGGTACGGCGGGTTAAAAAATCGCGAACACAATATTTTAAGTTCAGCGTCTGGCCCTTCTGGTGAATGTTTCTACCTAGGGCACAGCTGCGGTGGGACCAGCATACTTCGTGCCAAAAAGTGTGTTTTGTATTCATCAATTAACATTTGACACACCATGCTGCCTGTTTTTTCGCCCCTTTGGCCTCCGAGTGTCTCGGCTCAGATGCCCATTGGGGTGGCAGTCCTCAGCCGTCGCGAGACAACCAGGGTGTGGTGGCGTTGCCTGCTGTTGCTTTGGCTGATGGTGTCTGGCTGGTTATTGACTTGGCCAGTGTTGGCAGCCGAACCTGTCCGGATCGCGGTGCGCGCCTACCGACCCCAGGCGCAGGTGTTGGTGCAATGGCAGCCCTTGGCCAAGCTGCTCAAGACGGCAATTCCCGAGCACGACTTTGAGGTCTTGGCCTTGGATCCGGCTGCGCTGCAGCAGGCGGTGGTCAACCGGCAGGTGGACTTTGTGCTGACCAACCCGGGCCAGTATGTGTTGCTGGCGCGCCGTGCCGGGTTGAAGGCGCCGCTGGCCACGCTGCTGGTGAATGAGAGTGGGCAGGAGGTGGCCAGTTATGGTGGTGTGATCTTCACCCGGGCCGATGCGCCACCGGTGGCCGCCCTGACAGAACTCAAAGGCAAGACCATTGCCGCTGTGGATGTGGAATCACTCGGTGGTTACCAGATGCAGGTGCTGGAGCTGCTGCAGGCCGGGGTCAACCCACAGGCCGACGGCAAGATGCTGCTGACCGGTCAGCCACATGACCGGGTGCTGGAGGCGGTGCTGAACAAACAGGCCGATGTCGGTTTTGTGCGCACCGGTGTACTCGAAGCCCTGCAACGCGAAGGCAAACTCAAACCCGGCCAGGTGCGGGTGATCCACACCCAAAAGCTCGATACGTTTCCGGTGCCCTCCTCGACATCTCTTTACCCGGAGTGGCCTTTTTCTTACCTGGGCCATGTGGATGAGCGCCTGGCGCGGCGTGTCACAGCCGCGCTGTTTTCGATTGACGGTGACTCGCCCGAGGCCCAGGCGATGGGTATACGTGGGTTTTCGGTGCCAGCTGATTACGCCCAAGTGGCTGACACCCTGCGTGCCTTGCGCCTGCCACCGTTTGATGTGATGCCGGCCTTCACCTTGCGTGATGTGGCCTCACGCTACCGCACGCCGCTGATCATCTCGACGGTGGCGCTGATGCTGGTGGGGCTGCTGGGGGTCCGGCTGGCCTTGGCGCAGCGCCGCCTGCGCGCCGAGGTCGCCAACCGCCAAGCCTCCGAGCGTGCCACCGAGCAGTCGCGTGAGTTGCTGATGACGGTGATTGACAACGTGCCGATCGGCATTTTCTGGAAAGGCCGTGACCTGCGTTTCCTGGGCTGCAACAGCGTGTTTGCCAAGGATTGTGGGCGCTCGCATGCCCGCGATCTGGTGGGTAAGGGCGATTTTGATGTGGCCGAGCCTGAACGCGCGCAGCGTTACCGTGATGACGATCTGGCGGTGATGGCCTCGGGTGTTCCGAAGCTGTTTTATGAAGACCGTTTTGTTAATCGCCGAGGCAAGTTACGCTGGAACCGCATCTCCAAAGTGCCACTGCGTGACCCGGATGGTGACATCTTTGGTGTGCTGGGCATCTACGAAGACATCAGTGAACAAAAACGCCTGGAGGCGCAGCTGATGCTCGATGCCAGCGTGTTTGAGCATGCACGCGAGGGCATCCTGATCACCAACCCGAGTGGCGACATCATCAACGTCAACGCGGCCTTCACCACCATCACCGGCTACGGCCGCACTGAGGTGCTGGGCAAAAACCCAAGGCTGCTGTCCTCGGGGCGCCACAGCGCCGAGTTCTACCGCAGTATGTATGCGGATCTGGCGCACCAGGGGTACTGGCATGGCGAAATCTGGAACCGGCGCAAGAGTGGTGAGGACTATGCCGAGATGCTGACCATCACCGCCGTGCGCGACCCGCAGGGTCAGATTCAGCACCATGTGGCCATGTTTTTTGACCTCAGTGACATCAAGGCGCACCAGCAGCAGCTGGAAAACCTGGCCCACTTTGACCCGCTGACCCACCTGCCCAACCGCGTTTTGCTGGCAGACCGGCTGCAGCAGGCGATGTCGCAGGTGCAGCGGCGTGACCGCCTGCTGGCGGTGGTGTACCTGGACCTGGATGGGTTCAAACTGGTCAACGACAGCTTTGGCCACGACGCTGGCGACTTCTTGCTGGTGGCGGTGGCCGACAACATGAAACATGTGCTGCGTGAGGGGGACACCCTGGCCCGGCTCGGTGGGGATGAGTTTGTGGCGGTGTTGACCGACCTCTCGGATGCCGAGGACTGCTCCCAAACCATGCAGCGGCTGCTGGCCGCAGTGGCCCGGCCTGTGCAGTTTGCCGACACCCAGCTGATGGTGTCCGCCAGCCTGGGGGTGACTTTTTACCCGCAGGCGCAAGCGGTGGACGCCGACCAGCTGCTGCGCCAGGCCGATCAGGCCATGTACCAGGCCAAGCTGACCGGCAAAAACCGCTACCACGCGTTTGACGCGGTACACGATCACAGCGTGCGCGGCCTGCACGAGAGCCTGGAAGAGATTGCCCGCGCCATCGATCAGAATGAATTGGTGTTGTATTACCAGCCCAAGGTCAACATGCGCACTGGCCAGGTGCTGGGTGCTGAGGCGTTGGTGCGCTGGTTACACCCGACGCGCGGTTTACTGGCGCCAGCACAGTTTTTGCCGCTGATTGACGACCACATGCTTGCGGTGAACCTGGGTGAGTGGGTAATACGCACCGCATTGGTGCAAATGCAGGCATGGCAACACCTGGGCTTGAACCTGCAGGTCAGCGTGAATGTGGCCGCCAGACAGCTGCAGCAGGATGATTTTGTCCAGCGTCTGAGTGAATTGCTGGCCAGTGTGCCAGGGGCCAATCCGGCCTTGTTGCAAATGGAAGTGCTCGAAACCAGTGCATTGCGTGACTTGGCACGCACCGCTTTGGTGATTCGCTCCTGCGCACAACTGGGCGTGGGTTTTGCGCTGGACGACTTTGGCACCGGTTATTCGTCACTGAGTTATTTGAAACACCTGCCAGTGCAGACCATCAAGATCGACCAGAGTTTTGTGCGCAATATGCTGGACGACGCCGACGATCTGGCTATTTTGCGGGGTGTGATCAGCTTGGCACGTGCGTTCGGGCGCGAGGTGTTGGCCGAAGGTGTTGAGACCGTGGCCCATGGCACACGTTTGCTGCAGCTGGGCTGTGATCTGGCGCAGGGGTATGGCATTGCCCACCCGATGCCCGGCCCGGCACTGGTCGACTGGCTGGCCAACTGGCAGCCTGACTCGGCTTGGGCCTCCGACGGAGGTGCCACCTGGCCGTGAGGCCAGGCCACATGCCAAACCACCATCATCGACGCTGTTGTTTCACCAATCCTCTTTCACCGCCAGCACCGCATCCTGGCCCGCGGCGGCGCGGGCGGCCAGCCAGGCGGTCAGGGTGCCAGCTGCCACCACCGACAGGCACAGGGTCAGCAACTTGGCCCAGGGCAGCATCAGGTCCATGGTCCAGTGAAAACTCTGTGGGTTGACCACCAACACCAGCACCAGCGCCACCACCAGACCCAGCCCCAGGCCGGCGATGGCACCCAGCGTGGTCCAGGCCAGACCTTCGAGCGCCACCACGCTGAGGATCTGGCGGCGCGTCAGTCCCAAGTGGGCCAGCAGGCCAAACTCCTTGCGCCGTGACAACACCTGCGCGCTGAAACTGGCCGCCACACCAAACAGGCCAATGCCAATCGCTACCGCCTGCAGCCAGTAGGTCACCGCAAAACTGCGGTCAAAAATTTTGAGTGAGATGGCGCGGATCTGGGCCGAGCTGCCAAACTCCAGCAGGCCACCGGTGCTGCGCTGGGCATCGGCACTTTCGGCGGCTTGCGGCCCGGCCAGTGCCTGCAGGGCTTGTTGCACCCGAGCTGCGTCCTCAGGTTGATCCAGCCACAGCGCCAGGTCGTTGGCGCGCTGGTCATTCGTCAGTCGCCTGAAGTCTGCCAGATCCATCGCAATCGAGCCTGACTGGCGCGCATAGTCGCGCCACACACCTGCCACAAAAAATGTAGCTGTAGGCCCTTTATCCACAAGGGCTAGAGGCCTAAAAGCCTTGGAAAGTGCGGGCAAGCTCTTGCCCACCTGGGCGCCGTGTAGATCAACCACCGCCTCACTCACATACACCCCAATCTGGCCGGGTGGCACCGGCAGCGGCGCCGCCAGCAGCGGCAGGTTACTCGCCGGGTCACCCAGTTCCCGTGCCAGCAGCGCCACCGCCGGCAGGCTGGGGCTGAGGCTCAGGGGCAACAGGCGTTGTGGCTGCAGCTTGTTCACCCCTGGCAGTCGGGCCGCCGCTTGCACAAAGTCCGGCGTAAAAAACACGGTGTCGCTGGCGCTCATGCCCACCGCGCTGCGCACATACAGGTCAGCGGGCAGCAGCCGGTCCAGCCACTGGGTGACCGAGTCGCGAAAACTCGCCACCATCACGGTCAGGGCGACGGCCAGGCTCAGCGAGGCCACGACACCGCTGACGGCCACTGCGGCGGTGTCGCGCTGGCGCCGGGCGCGCTCCACCGCCAGCAGCGGTAAGGTCTGGCGTGCCAGCCGGGGCGCCAGCCAGCCCAGCAGCATGCCAATCAACCAGGGCAGGGCGGTGATGCCACCCACCAGCAACATCCCGACCGACACATAGGCCGCCAGCGGTATGCCAAAAATGGGTGGAGACCTTGTTAACAGGGCGCCGATAGCTATCAAAAGTAAACTGACCCAGTGTGACTTGGACCCCGCGCCCAGGTTGCCCAGACCTTTGAGGGTTTGGGCGGGTGGCAGCTGCTGTGCCACCCGTGCTGGCCACCAGCCGCCCACCAGTGCCGCTGCCACACCCAAAGCGCCATACACCAAGGCGGCCAGCGGACTGAACTGCAGGCTCGGTGAGGCGCCCGAGAAAAAGCCGCTGCCCAGGTCACCACCGAGCAGGCCCAGCGCCAGCGCCGCCAACCCCGTGCCCAGCGCCAGCCCGGCCAGGCTGCCGACCAGTCCCAGCGCCAGCGACTCCCACAACATGAGCTTGAGCCGGTCGCGACCGGACAGGCCCAGCACCCCAAGCAGCGCAAACTGCTGCGCGCGTTTGGCCACACTCAGCGACAACACCGAAAACACCAGAAACGCGCCGGTGAACAGGGCAATCAGCGCCAGCACCGTCAGGTTGACTCGGTAGGCGCGCGACAGGTTGTTGATCTGGGACTCGGCCTCCTGGGGCTGCGCCACCCGCACGTCGCTTGGCCAGTCGGGTGCCGCCTGTAACTGGCGAGCCAAGGCATCGCGGTCCACACCTTTGTCCAGCCGCAAGTCGATGCGGGTGAGCTGGCCGGGCTTGTTAAACAGGTCTTGCGCCGCGCCAATGTCCATCACCGCGAGTGCCGGGCCAGCGGCGCGCACACGGCCTGCCACCTGGGCATCCACCCAGGCCATGCCACTTTGCAACTGGAGGGTGCCGCTTGAGCTTGCAGGCTCGGCGCCTGTGGGCCAGAGAATGCGTTTGGCCGCCGCGTTTAAAAACATTTGGCCCGGCGCAAACAGCACCCAGCGGTCCACTGGCGCAGCTTCAGGCAAGGGCATCAGGTCCGGTGAGATACCAAACACCGTCAAGGCGTCCACACCTACCACCCGCAGCGCGCGTTTGCCCTGTGGCGTCATCACATAACTGTTGATCTCCAGAATGGGCGAGGCGGTTGTCACGCCTGGGGTTAGTGCTATCTTTTTATAGATCGCCTGGTCAAAGTTGCCTTGCACACCCGACACTTCCAGGTCACTCTGGCCACCTACCGCGCGGGCTGCCTGGGCAAACTCGTCGAGCGCCGAGTTGTTGATCAGGTGCACAGAAAACGCCAGCGCCACGCCCAGCATCACCGCCAGCACGGCAGCGGCATTGCGCCAGGGGTGCTGGCGCAATTCCTGCCAGGAAAAGGTTTTGAGCAGTTCAAACATCAGGCGCCATTCTCGGGCAGCGCTTGGCTCGGCCCACCCGGCGGGGTTTTGTTGCGTTCGGGTTTCCGAGTGAGTTGTTGGGTGTTTGTTCGGAAAACCGAATGATGTCTATCGGAAATGCCATTTTTTCCTTATGAATCAAAGGCTTGTATTCTGTGTTGCTTGGTACGCTCCATGCTGTGAGAGAGGGGCCGCAGGCTTGCGGCACGGCCTTTGGCCGCAACCCGATTGCAGGAGTCCCCATGAGCACGAGTTATCGAATCGAAAAAGACTTTCTGGGCGAAAAACAGATACCGGAAGACGCCTACTACGGTGTGCAGACGCAACGTGGCAAAGACAACTTCCATATCACCGGCATCCCGATGTCGACCGAGCCTTACTTTGTCAAAGCGTTTGGCTACGTCAAGAAGGCCGCGGCTTTGGCCAACCGTGATCTGGGTTGCATCGACGCACAGGTTGCCAACGCGATCATCGGAGCCTGCGACCGGCTGATTGCCGGTGAGTTGCGTGACCAGTTTGTCACCGACTTCATCCAGGGTGGCGCTGGCACCTCCACTAACATGAACGCCAACGAGGTGATCGCCAACGTGGCGCTGGAAGCCCTGGGCCATCAGAAGGGTGAATACCAGTTCGTGAATCCGAACGACCACGTCAACTTTGGCCAATCGACCAACGACGTGTACCCGACCGCGTTCCGTCTGGCGTTGATCCTGCGCCTGTCGAGCTACATGGAGGCGCTGCGCAAGTTGCAGAGTTCCTTCTTTGCCAAGTCCAAGGAGTTTGAGAAGGTTCTGAAAATGGGGCGCACCCATTTGCAGGATGCTGTTCCGATGTCGCTGGGCCAGGAGTTCCATGGCTGGGGCACCACCCTGGGTGAGGAAGTGGAGCGGATTGCCGAAGTCCGCCAGTTCCTGCACGAGATCAACCTGGGTGCCACCGCGATTGGCACCACCGTCACCGCCGCGCCGGGTTACCCGGAACTCGCCACCAAATACCTGTCTGAACTGACTGACTGCAAGTTCATCCTGGGTGGTGATCTGGTCGAGGCCACCTCGGACACCGGTGCCTATGTGTTGCTCTCGGGTGTGCTCAAACGCACCTCCACCAAGCTGACCAAGATTTGCAACGACATCCGTCTGCTGTCCTCAGGGCCGCGCTGTGGTTTCAACGAGATCAACCTGCCGCAAATGCAGCCAGGCAGCTCGATCATGCCGGGCAAGGTCAACCCGGTGATCCCGGAAGTGGTCAACCAGACCAGCTTTCTGGTGATTGGTCTGGACCTGACCGTGACCCTGGCCGCTTCGGCGGGGCAGTTGCAGCTCAACGTGATGGAGCCGGTGATCACCTACGCGCTGTTCACCTCGATCGCGACCATGGAAAACGCAGTCAACAGCCTGCGCATCAACTGTGTTGATGGCATCACCGCCAATGTGGAACACGCCCGTGATCTGGTGCTGAACTCGCTGGGCATCATCACCGTGCTCAAACCCTCGCTGGGCTACAAGCAGTGCGCCGAAATCGCCCGCGAATGCCACCAGACCGGCAAGTCACTCCACGACGTGGTGGTCAAAGAGCGCCAGCTGATGACCCAGGCGCATTGGGACGAGGTGTTCTCGTTCGAGAACCTGATCAGCCCGAAATTCGAAAAGTAAGCCCCGCCTGAGCTTGACCCGCACTGCCGCGCCTGGGTGCGTGGCTGTTCGAGCGCAGGGTAGACCTGCAGGCCCAGATTGATTGAAATTTTTTAACCGAGGAAGACAACATGAGTCAAAAAAAAGGAATGCTCGACTGGTATTTCAAGACCAATCTGCTCACGCGGATCATGGTCGGGCTGGTCGCAGGCTGTATCGTGGGCATTTTGCTGGGCTTTGGTGACCCGGCCAACAGCAAGGCGTTTGTCGACAACACCAAGATTTTTGGTGACATCTTCATCCGCTTGCTCAAGATGATTGTGGTGCCGGTGATCTTCTTCTCGCTGATTGCGGGTGCGGCCAGCATCGCGCCGTCGCGACTCGGGCGCGTGGGGGTCAAGATCATTGCTTTTTACATGGCCACCTCGGCCGCCTCAGTGGCTGTGGGTCTGTTCTTTGCCAACTTGCTGCAACCTGGTCTGGGTATGGAGATTGTTGGCGCGGAAGCGGTCAAGGGCAAGGTCGCCGAGGCGCCTTCACTCTCGACCATTTTCCTCAACATCATCCCGACCAACCCGGCCGAGTCGCTGGCCAAGGGGGATGTGTTGCCGATCATCTTCTTTGCCATGTTGTTTGGTCTGGCGATTTCCTTCACCAAGGAGTCCAAAGACGCAACCGTGGCCAAGGGTGCCCAGTCGCTGTTTGAATTGGTGAACGCGGCGGCTGAGACCATGTACAAAATTGTTCGCGGCATCATGCAGTACGCACCGATTGGTGTGTTCTTCCTGATCGCCATGGTGTTTGCCCAACAAGGCGCCAAGGCGCTGGGCCCGCTGCTTTATGTCACGGTCACGGTCTACCTCGCTTTCATTGCGCTCACGGTCATTGGTTACGGCGGCCTGCTGGCGGTGTACCGGCTCGGTGTGATCAAGTTCTTCAAAGGTGCCAACGAGGCGCTGATCACTGCTTTTGTGACCCGTTCCTCGAACGGCACCTTGCCGGTCACCATGCGGGTGTCTGAAGAAAAGCTGGGTGTGCCACGCACCATCTCGTCCTTCACCCTGCCGCTGGGCGCCACCATCAACATGAACGGCACCGCGATCTACCTGGGTGTGTGCGCCATGTTCATCGGTTATGCCACCGGCCATCCGCTGACGTTTGAGCAGCAGATGATTGTGGTCACTACCTCGACGCTGGCTGCCATCGGCACTGCCGGTGTGCCGGGTGCTGGTGCCATCATGTTGTTGATGGTGCTTGAATCGGTGGGTATGAAGGTTGAGGCAGGTTCTGCCATTGCGGCTGCCTACGCCATGATCCTGGGCATCGACGCCCTGCTGGACATGGGCCGCACCTGCCTGAATGTGGGTGGCGACATGGTTTGCACCGCGATTGTGGCGAAGACCGAGGGTGAGCTCGATATGTCCAAGTGGGAAGATCAGTCCACCAGCGCTGTGCCGGTTCGCAAAACAACGTGATCTAGTTTGACGGCGGTCTGTTGACCCATGGCCGTCATGGGCACGACCAGCATCTGGCAGATACTCGCAGCTGTTGTTGCGAGGTCTGCCGCATCTGGCGTGTTTGATGGGGCGGACAACCTTGTTTGAAAGCCACCTGCCCAGCCCATGTTCACTCGCCGCCCCTTGCGTTTTTCCCTGCTGTTGCTGGCGCTGGCCGCGCTGGTGGCAGCGGCGTCGTTGACGACCTACCAGATCAGCCAACGCATGGGCTTGGCCGAGTTGCAAACCACCGGGCGGCACCGGCTTGATCTGTACACCGCCAGCCTGGAGCGAGAAATCGGCAAATACGCCTATTTCCCGGCCACCCTCGGGCTGGAACGCGACGTTCTGGATCTCCTCACCCAGGCCACCGACCCGCGTCTCACCGACCAGGCCAACGTTTACCTTGAGCGCCTCAATGAACGCGCCGGCACCTTGGCCATCTACGTGATTGACGACCAGGGCAAGGTGCGCGCCACCAGCAACTGGCGACGCAGCGACAGTTACCTTGGCGAAGACCTCGCTTTTCGCCCGTACTTCCGCGAAGCGATGGACACCGGCAGCGGGCGCTTTTTTGGCATCGGCACCACCCGCAGTGAACCGGGTTATTACCTGTCCTCAGCCTTGAGCGACGACAGCCGCACCCTCGGTGTGGCGATTGTCAAGGTGGGCCTGGACCAGTTGGAGCAGTCGTGGTCCACGGTGGAGGCGCCAGTGCTGGTGGCCGATGAAAACGGGGTGGTCATCCTGAGCTCGGTGCCCGATTGGAAGTTCACCACACTGCGGCCTCTGGACGAGGGCACCCGCAAAACCTTTGACCGCACTCAGCAGTACAACCGCCGCGCTCTGCAACCGCTGGGTGTCAGGGAGATGGCCGACCTCAGCCAGGGTGCACGCCTGGTGCAGCTGGCCAAACAGCCGCAGGAGATGGTCTCGGCCTACCCAGTGGCGGGCAACTTTCTGGCGCAGTCCCAGGCCATGCCCGGCACGCCGTGGACACTGACGGTGTTCTCCCACGTCAAGCCCGTCAACGAGATGAGCTTTATCCGGGCCAGCGTGGCGGGTGTCACAACGATTCTGCTGTGGATTCTGGCCTCGATGGTCTACCAGCGGCGGCGGCACCTGCGTGACCGCTTGGCCGCCCGGGAAGCTTTGCAAAGGGCCCACGATGAGCTTGAGCGCAAGGTCGAGGAACGCACAGCAGATCTTTCGTCCGCCAACCAGCAGCTTCAGGAAGAAGTGGTAGAACGGGTGCGTGCTGAACGCACATTGCGCGCGGCGCAAGACGAACTGATCCAGGCTGGCAAACTGGCGGTCATCGGCCAGCTCTCGGCCGGCATAGCGCATGAACTGAACCAGCCGCTGGCGGCGCTGCGCACACTCTCAGGCAATGCGGCGCGGTTTCTCGAACGCGGTGACGAAGCCACCGCACGCTCTAACCTGGAGCGTATTGCCCAGCTGGTGGACCGTATGGGCCTGATCACCGGTCAACTCAAGGCCTTTGCCCACAAATCCAGCGGGCAACCCCGGCCGGTCGATATCCGCCAGGTGGTCACCCATGCGGTGGCCATCCTGGAGCAGCGCCTGCGCAGCAGCGGCGCCGAGGTCCAGATGGCTTTTCCCGATGTGGCGCTGTTTGCGTTGTGTGACGCCAACCGGCTGGAGCAGGTCATGGTCAACCTGGTCAGCAATGCACTGGACGCCATGGCCGAGCACCCCCAGCCCCACCTGGAGATCCACTGTGCCAGTCAGGGGCCCATGCTGCGCCTGACTGTGCGCGACCATGGCGCGGGCCTGAGTGCGGAGGTATTGCCGCGTTTGTTCGAACCCTTCTTCACCACCAAGGAGGCCGGGGTGGGCCTGGGCCTGGGGCTGGTCATTTCAGCCGGTATCGTGAGCGACTTCGGTGGTACGCTCAGCGGCGCCAACCACCCTGACGGCGGCGCCGTCTTCACCCTGGACATCCCCCTAGCCACACCGGCACCATGACCCAAGCCCTCAAAGTACTGATCATCGAAGACGACCCGGATGTGCGCCTGGGTTGTGAGCAGGCGCTGCAACTTGAAGGCATCCTGACCGAGAGTGTCGCCAGCGCCGAGGCGGCCAGACACCTTCTGGGCAAAGACTTCCGGGGTGTCATCGTCAGCGACATCCGCCTGCCACGTATGGACGGCATGACTTTTTTGCGCGAGGTGCTGGCGGTGGACCCACAGCTGCCGGTGGTGTTGATCACCGGCCATGGCGACATCTCGATGGCGGTCCAGGCCATGAAAGACGGCGCACATGATTTCATCCAGAAGCCGTTTTCGCCGGAATACCTGGTTGAGGTGGTGCGCCGCGCGTTGGAGAAACGCCAGCTCACCCTGGAAGTGCGTGACCTGCGCAACCGCTTGGATGGCCGCGACCAGATCGAAGCGCGCCTGATTGGCAACGCAGATGGCATGCGCAAACTGCGCACACTGATCAGCGGGCTGGCCGACAGCGCTGCCGATGTGCTGATCCAGGGCGAAACCGGCACCGGCAAGGAACTGGTGGCGCGCTGCCTGCACGAGGCCAGCTCACGGCGCAAAGGCAACTTTGTGGCGATCAATTGCGGTGGTTTGCCCGAGACGCTGTTTGAGAGCGAAATTTTTGGCCACGAGGCGGGCGCCTACACCGGCGCCAGCAAACGCCGCATCGGCAAGATCGAATACGCCAACGGCGGTACTTTGTTCCTCGACGAAATCGAGAGCATGCCGGTGCCGATGCAGATCAAGCTGTTACGTGTCTTGCAGGAACGCACGCTGGAGCGGCTGGGCTCCAACACCCTGATCCCGGTGGACTGCCGTATTGTGGCCGCCACCAAAGAAGACTTGCGCACCTTGTCCGAGCAAGGCCGTTTTCGCGCCGATCTGTATTACCGACTCAGCGTGGCCACCGTGCCCCTGCCACCGCTACGCGAGCGGCGCGAAGATATTCCGCTGCTGTTCCAGCACTTTTTGCTGCAAGCCGCAGCGCGCCATGGTCGACCGGTGCCGCCATGCGACGCCGCCGCCATCCGCCAGCTGATGGCCTACCACTGGCCCGGCAATGTGCGCGAACTGCGCAACGTGGCCGACCGCTGTGTGCTGGGCATCGAGTCGGGCGCGCCGCCTTTTGGCAACGAAGGAGGCGACCACCTGCGTCCCCTGGCCGACACCGTCAACGCCTTTGAGCGCGCCCTGATCGCCGAAGCCTTGCAGCGGCATCAAGGCAGCCTAGCGCGCAGCGCCGAAGCCCTCGGTGTGGCCAAAACCACCTTGCACGACAAGATCAGGAAATACGGGTTGTCTGATACCGGTACGGTCTGACAAAGCCAAACGTATTCAAAAGAGCCCAACGTTGCGGTTAGACCTCGCTTTCATAGCGCTGCGACCTTTGAAACAACCTCATAGACTTTATATAGGGCATAGCCACCATATCCGACTGGAACCAAGAAGTCGAAAGCAAAACGGATGAAGTAGTTTGTGGATTCCAGTGCACTGGCTCTGCCCTTGACGAACTCGTGAACGTAGCCAGTATTTGCATTGCTTTGAATTCTCGCTTGCAGGTGTATATCCGCCCACGCATAGAGGAGAAAGCCAATGAGCGCATATAGATTTACAGCCGCGAGCAAGATAAGAAGATCCCGCCTTTTGCTACTTTCAAATACTATTCCGAGCGCTTCGATTTTTGTTGGGAGTATTCCAAGAAGAATAATGACGAGCGAAATAGTGCTGGCTACAAGCAGAAGTCGACGCTTTGCGCGCGTTGAAGGGCTTAGCGCATCCTCGAGCCGGGCGCGCCACTGCGGTTTGATTTCTTCGAGATCGGCGGTCTCAAGTGTCATTTGCGAGGCCTAACGAATGAATGGGACTTCCCCGTTCCGAGCAAGCCGCGACCCGTGAGGGTTGCGGTTAACGGTAACTAAGTTCCCCGATGGAGAGGTCAAACTTTTCATCAACTTGTCTGAGAGGGGAAATCATGGTCATCGTAACCGTTGGAATCGATCTGGCAAAGACCGTCTTTGTCGCTCATGCTGTTGATACAACAGGTAAGCCCGTGCTACTGCGGCGGGCGGCCCAGCCAGCCCGCTGGACGCACTCAGTCGCTCGTGCCTACCAGCCGCGCCTCCACCCACCCGCGTAAGCTGTTGACAAAGGCCAAGCCATGCACACGCGGCAGATCGGCCAGGGTGATGACGGCTTCTTTGAGGCGGTCTTGGGCGATGAAGTGGGCGCGGCCCACACCGTTTAGCAGGCCGCAGTGCAGTGCTGGCGTGAACCACTGGCCGTCCAGCAACACCGCGATATTGCCGCGGGTGCATTCGGTGAGTTCGCCACGCTCGTTGTAGAGCAGGGTGTCAAAGATGGCTGGGTCGGTCGGGGTAAAGGCTTCGTAGTGGCTGCGCCGGGTGGTTTTGAAGCGGGTGAATTCGCTCTGTGCTGCTTCAAAAGGCGTAGCTGCCAGCCCAATAGATACAAGGTCTGGCGTGCTATTTTGTTTGTATTTTTCGGCAAAAGGTCGGCCCTGGGCGTCGAGCAGCAGGCGCACACGCCAGACGGTGGTGTCATCGCTGCGCATGTCGGGGTCAAGCAAGGTTAACAAAGCGGCACGTACACGCTCCTCGTCAAAAGGGTAACCAAAATGCCTTGCAGCCCTTGCCAGCCTTGCCAAGTGTGCTCCTAAGTTGTGGAACACACCGGCTTGCAGTCGCAGCGTTTCCAACAACGCAAAAGCTTCGCTGGCGCGTTCCAGAAACATTCGTTTGTGTTGCCACTCGCGCCATTCGTTGGGTGCGGTGGCGTCATAGGTGATGCCGCTGCCAATACCGCAGCGGGCCTGGGCGCCCTGGATGGTCACGGTACGGATGGCGACGTTGAAGGTGGCATGGCCGCCTGGGCGAACAACGCCGATGGCGCCGCAGTAGACCCCACGCGCCTGGGGTTCGAGGTCGTAGATGGCCTGCATGGCCCGCACCTTGGGCGCGCCGGTGATGGAGCCGCAGGGGAACAGCGCGCCAAACACCTCGCTCAAGCTCGTACCGGGGCGGGTTTGTGCGGTCACGTCCGACACCATCTGATGCACCGTGGGCAGGCTCTGCACCGCAAACAGGGACGGCACCTGCACCGTGTGCGGTTTGGCGATGCGCGACAGGTCGTTGCGCAGCAAATCCACAATCATCACGTTCTCGGCGCGCTCCTTGGGTGACGCTGTGAGCGCCTGCACCAGGGCCGCATCTTCCTGCGGCGTCTGGCCGCGTGGCGCGGTGCCTTTCATCGGCCGGGTCAGGATGTGCTGGCCGTCCCAGTCAAAAAACAGCTCGGGTGAGACCGACAGAATCTGCTCCTCACCCGTGTCGATGTACGCGGCGTAGCCACCGGGCTGGGCTTGTTGCAGGCGCGTAAACAGTTCAGGCGCGCTGCCGACAAAATCTCCGTGCAACGGGGCGGTGTAGTTCACCTGGTAGTACTCACCCGCGCCAATCGCCTCATGGATCGTGGTCAGCTTGTTATCGAACTGATCACGGCTCAGGGGGCTGTGCCATCGCACTTGGGTCGGCCCTACCGTGTCGGCGGGTGCGGGTGGACCAGGCGGCCAGGGCAGGGCGTGCTCAAACACCCCAAACCAGGCCAGCGGGCCATCCGCCGCATAGGTGAGCAGTGCCTTGTCAAACGCGCTTGCGGCCTCATACCGCAGGTAACCGACACACCAGCGGCCCGCTTGGGCGTGGGCTTGCACCTTGTCCAGCAGCGGCTGGATCTGCTCGGGTGTGTGGGCCACCAGGGTGTCTGTCGGTGCCTCAAAGGCACAGCGTAAACGTGTCTCGCCCCCTTGCGGGTCGGCAAAGTCAAGCCGGATCAGCATGGTCCAGCAAACCGTCGGCAGTCAGCAGCAGCCTGCGGTCGGCACGCGCCGCAGCGGCCACCGAGTGCGTCACCAGCACCATCGCGGCGCCGTGGGCGCGGGTCTGGCTGACCAGGGCGTCCATCACCCGCTCAGCGGTGCGGGGGTCGAGGTTGCCGGTGGGCTCATCGGCCAGCAGCAACATCGGCCGATGAACCAGCGCCCGCGCAATCGCCACACGCTGCAACTGACCACCGCTGAGCTGTTGCGGCAGGCGCTCCCCCAGACCTTCGAGGCCGACCTCGGTCAACATGGCTTGTACGCGGGCTTCATCCAATTGGCCCAGCAGCATCAGCGGCAGGGCCACGTTCTGGCTCACGCTCAGGTGCGGCAACACATGGAAGGCCTGGAACACAAAACCGGTTTTTTCGCGCCGCAGGCGGGCCAGTTGGTCGTCACTCTGGGTGCTGAGGTCCAGCCCGTCCAGCAGCACGCTGCCGCTGTCCCAGCTGTCGAGTCCGGCCATGCAGTTGAGCAGGGTTGATTTGCCGACGCCCGATTCACCCACGATGGCGACAAACTCACCCGGCTGCACATGTAAGGAGACGTGGCGAAACACCGGCACGCTGCCGTAGTGTTTGCTCAAGTTCTGGATGATCAGGCTCATGGTGGGGGGTGTGGGGCTGTCCTGCAGTGCGGCGAGGATAGGCCAGATGTCAGTGCCGCAGTGTCTCTGGGGACAAACCCGCCACAAAGGTATTGGCCAGCGCCAGCACCTGTTGCAATGCATCGGGTGCGTCGCAGGCCACGATTTGGCGGTCCTGCATGCTGCGTAACCAGGTGATCTGGCGTTTGGCGAGCTGGCGGGTGGCAAAAATGCCTTTGTCGCGCAACTCGCTGATGGGCCACAGGCCGTCGAGCGCCTCCCAGACCTGGCGGTAACCCACGCAGCGCATCGAGGGTAAATCGGGGTTCAGGTCACCGCGCGCGCGCAGGACCTGCACTTCGTCGAGCAAACCCTGTTTGAGCATCTCGTCAAAACGCTGGGCAATGCGCAAATGCAACCAGCTGCGCTCCAGCGGCTCCAGCGAGATCAGCATCGACGTTGCAGCAGCTTCTGCATTATTTTGGCAAAACCCCGGGTCCAGGCCTGTAGCCCTTGTATCCATTGGGCTAGTAGCTTCTTTTTTGCTAGTGTGAAAACTGGCCAGCGTCTGCCCGGTGAGGCGCCACACCTCCAGCGCCCGCGAGATGCGTTGTGAGTCGCCGGGTGCCAGCCGTGCCGCGGTGACCGGGTCCACCTGCGCCAGCTCAGCATGCTTGGCAGGCCAGCCCTGTTGCGCGGCTTCTAACTCGATCTGGGCGCGCACGGTCGCATCGGCCTTGGGCAGGTCGTCCAGGCCCTGGCGCAGGGCCTTCAGATACAGCATGGTGCCGCCCACCAGCAACGGCAACTTGCCACGGGCGTGGATCTCGTGGATCAGCTGGCTGGCATCTGCCACAAACTCGGCCGCGCTGTAGGCGTGCAACGGGTCGCGGATGTTGATCAGGTGGTGTGGTGCGGCGGCCAGTTCGGCCGCGCTGGGTTTGGCGGTGCCAATGTCCATGCCGCGGTAAACCAGGGCGGAATCGATGCTGATGATCTCGACCGGGTGTTGCTGTGCAATGGCCAGCGCGGCGGCGGTTTTGCCTGCAGCGGTGGGGCCCACCAGCGCCAGGTAGGGTGGCAGGGCAGGCGACTGCTTCACAGGCCGACCACCAACACGGGGGTGTTGCCTTGCACGATCACGGTGTTGTGCCTGGATTCTGCGGTGGCGTGAGCGCACCCGCAAACCCATTCAGCCAAAGCAAGAACAAATAAGACTTTCATCCAGAACCTCTATAAAAACCGACACCGTGTCAGCGGGCGTGGAAACACCCCCACCCCAGTCTGACCATTAAGCCGTGATGTCCCGTGCGCTGATCTGGTATTTGAAGTCGTCCGGGGCGTAAGAGTCCAGGCGGCCAGCGGCATTCTCGGCCACCGGGTACATCAGGAAGCCCAGGCGCGGCCCGGTGGAATGGGGCAGCGTCACGTCGTGGGCGGTGTTGTAGGCCATCCAGTTGCCTTCCCAACTGCCAAACAGGGCCTTGTTGACCGGCGCCACCAAGGCATGGTTGGACGACTTGATCCAATCTGGTGTTTCCTGGCGCATGACCTTGGTCACGTCCGCAGGGTCCATCGCCACCCAGCCATACTGCTTGAGGTAAACCTCAGCCCGGCAGTGTTGCGCACCTTGCAGGCTGGCTGAATTGCCGCCCAACTGCTTGTAACCAAAGGCCGAGGGCGCCAGCCGCAGTCCGTAAACATCGCGGGCGGGCAGACCGACCGAGCGGCACAAGCCGACAAACAGCGCATTCAGGTCCGCGCATTTGCCACCCAGGTTGCCGGTCTCCAGCATGGTCTGGATCTCGCCCTCGCCGCAGCCTTGCACCTTGGGTTCACGGAAGGTGTTGACCACCACCCAGTCGTAAAGCTTTTGTGCCTTTTCAACATCGGTACGTGCGCCGCGAATGGCTTGCAGCGCGGTTTGGCGCACGATGCCATCGGTGGGCAACAAATGGGTGGGCTGGGTCCAGTAGTTCAGCGCCGCCTGGTCTTCGCTGGCGGCGTGTGGGTGGGCCCAGTCGACAGAGCGGTTTTGGGTCTGAACTTTGCTGGTCAGCTCGACAAAAGGTTTGGCTTCGTTCTCGGCAAACTCGACATACAACATCTGTGCACCATACCGACCATCGCTGGTGATCTGGGTCTTGCCATTGCTGGAGAAAGTGCTGCCCAAGGATTGTTGCCAGTCGCTGTTGACGGACGGCATGGGCAGCCACAGGCGTGTGACACCTTGGGGCTTGAGGATGTTGACCCGGGTGGTGACCTCAAAGCTGCGCCAGGTGCCTGCTTGCGGCGCAAACTTGTGTTCGGTCGCTGGTGTGTTTTGTGCAAAAGAAATAGCAGGCAATGAAGCTGCTGCGGCGGCTGCCGCCATATTTTTCATAAAAGCACGGCGTGCTTGGGTGTGAACGGGGGTCATTGAGAGAGCTCCGGAAAATTGGAAAAGGACAAGTGCCGTCTGCGTATGTAAAGGTACGCATCTCGGCTGTGGCGATGCCGGGCTGGCCCGTGGTCGAAGCGCAGATTATCGCGGTGTGCCTGGATGGCCTATGGGGCCGCCGGGTTCAGCAAAGGCTCGATCAGTGTGGCGGCCTGCTGGCTCGACCAATCCACCTCACCGCGAATCACTGTACGCACCTGCCCGTTGGCGGCCACCAACACGGTGGTTGGGAACACACGGGCACCCCACTGGTTTGCCATCACCCCGGTCGGGTCCAGCAGCACCGGCAGCTCAAACTGCGTCCGCTGCACAAAACGCTGCACGATGGCATTTGACTCCTTGAAATTCACCGCCAGCACCACCAGTTTCTCGGGCCCATAGGCCTGAGCCAAGGTTTGCAGTGACGGCATTTCTGCCAGGCAGGGCGCACACCAACTGGCCCAAAAATTGATCAACACCGCCTTGCCACGCAAGTCGGCCAAGCGCCACACCTTGCCTTGAAGGTCGGTGCCCACGCGTGCCGGGACAGGGCGGTGTGCTGGCCAGGTGGCAAGTTGGTGGTTTTGTGCGTGCACCCAGGGGCTGGCGAACAGGGCTGCCAAGGCCAAGGTCAGGGTGAATGATGTGCGAGACATGTGAAGCCAACCATGGTGCGTGTGCGTGCCCAACCCACGGTGGACTCGGCTCAAATGGCCGAGTCAGGTGAACCTGGCGCAGCTGCGGGCTGACGCAGGCGGTTGGGTGCGAGCGCGCCGGTGGACTCCAGGATCGGGTAGGCAATCGCGCAGATCAGCGAGTTGATGCGTTTGAGCTCGCTGATCAAATCCAGGTGCAGCGAGCTGGTTTCGATGCTCTCCAGCGTGTTGTCGGTCAACCGGTTCAGGTGATTGGCGGCGTATTTCAGCTCCAGATCACGAAAACGGGTTTTTTCTTCGAGCAGCTTGATCGCGTCGCGCGGGTCGTCGTTGAGGAACACACTCATGCCTAAACGCAGGTTGTTGACCAGGTCACCATGCAACTCGGTGATTTCGGCCATGCCCGCCGGTGAGAACTCGCGCCCGGTGCGGATTTTTTTGTTTTCGATGTCTTCGAGGATGCGCTCGACGATGTCGCCAATCTGCTCCATGTTGATCGTGAAGCTGATCACATCGGTCCAGCGCCGACCTTCCTTGTCGTTGAGCGCCTCGCGCGAGATCTTGGTCAGGTAGTACTTGATGTCGGAGTAAAGCCGGTCCACCGTGTCGTCCATCTTCTGCAGCGACTTGGCCAGCTCCATGTCGTTGGTCTTGATCACATCGAGCACACCACGCAACATGGTCTCTACCACGTCGGCCTGGTGCATGGCTTCGCGCACCGCACAGGCCAGCGCCACCGAGGGTGTCGCCAGCGCCGAGGCGTCCAGATGGCGGTGGCGGCCATTGAGCGCATTGCGCTTCGGGATAGGCAGCCAGTAGGCCACCCAACGTGCCACCACCTGGGTCAGGCCAATGAATAACAGCGCCACCAGCGCGTTGAACATGAAGTGAAACAGCACCACGGTGGTGGCCGCGTCGGCCACGTTGGGGCGCACATGGCTGAGCCACAGGCCCATGCTGGGCGCCATCAGCGCCACACCCAGTATCTTGAAGATCAGGTTGCCCATGGGGACCTGACGCGCTTCGATGGGGGAGCGCAGCGTGGTCAATACCGCCAGCAGGCCACTGCCCAGGTTGGCGCCCAGCACCAGGCCCAGCGCCACATCTACCGTGACCACATGGCTGTTGGCTAGCGTGGCGATCAGCAGCACAATCGCCAGGCTCGAATAACTCAGCACCGACAGCACCGCACCGATGGTGATCTCGAGCAAGCGGTCGCTGCCCAAGGTGGCCAGCAGGTCACGCACCGCCTGCGCTTGTGTGAGTTCGTTGGCCGAGGCCCGCACCAGGCTCAGCGCCAGCAGCATCAGCCCCAGACCAATCAGGATGCGCCCGACATAACCGGCGCTGGTGCTTTGTTTGGCGATGAATAACACCACACCGACAAAAATGAACAGCGGTGACAACCAGGACAGATCACGCGAGAACACCAGCGCCATCAGGCTGGTGCCCAGGTCGGCGCCCAGCATCACCGCCAGCGCGGCAGTCAGGCTCATGAGCCCCTGGCCCACAAAGGCCGAGATGATCAGCGCGGTGGCGGTGCTGGACTGCAGCAGCGCAGTGACGCCCACGCCTGAGAGCACCGCCGTGAAACGGTTGCCCACACTTTGCGCCAGCACCCGGCGCAGGTTGGCGCCCAGCACCCGCAGCGTGTCCTTGCGCACCAGGTGGGTGCCCCACACCAGCAGGGCAATCGCGGCCAGCAGGTTGAGCAGGTGGGTCAAGGTGGTGGTCTAACTCAGGTGGGTTTCAGCGGCCACGGCGTACACGCAGCAGCTCGTCGAGGATCAGGCAGATCGCGCCCAGGGTGATGGCGCTGTCGGCCACATTAAAGGCCGGAAAGTGCCAGTTTTTCCAGTAAAAGTCCAGAAAATCGACCACGTAGCCGTGCAACAGCCGGTCAATGACATTGCCCAGCGCACCACCCAGAATACTGGCCAGCGCAAAAGCAAACAGTTTTTGCCCGGGGTGGGACTTGAGCAGCCAGATGATCAACACCGCCGCACCAATGCCAATGCCGGTGAACAACCAACGCTGCCAGCCGCCCGAGCTGGCCAGAAACGAAAACGCGGCGCCGTGGTTGTGCACCCGCACCAGGTTGAAAAAGCTGGTCACCGGGTGGCTGTCACCAAGCTGGTAATACCCCAGCACCAGCACCTTGGTGAACTGGTCGACCAGGATCACCACCAGCGACCAGGCCAGCCAGGGCAGCCAACTGCCCGAGCTGGATTGGAAGCTGATGCCTGAACCCTTGCCCCGGCCGGCCATCAGGCAAAGCTCCGGGTTTCACCGCTGCCAAACAGGTTGCTGGTGCAACGTGGGCACAGGGTCGGGTGGGCCGGGTCGGTGCCCAGCTCGTCGCTGTAATGCCAGCAACGCTCACATTTCACGCCATTTGAGGCACTGGCCCTGATGGATAAAGACTCACCAGCTACCAGTTCAATAGCGGATGTGATGAACACAAACTTCAGGTCAGCACCCAGGCTTTGCAGCAAGGCCAGATCGTCCGGGCCGACGGTGAGTTCCACCACCGCTTGCAGCGAAGAGCCCACCTGGCCGTTGGCGCGCAAGACCTCGATGTCTTTGTTGACTTGGTCGCGGATCTCGCGGATGCGGTTCCACTTGGCCAGCAGCTCGGTATTGGGCTCAGGCTGGGTGCTGTAGGTGTCCATGAAGATCGAGTCATGCGTGGCCGCCGGGGTTTTGCCTTCGGCACCCAACACGGCCCAGGCTTCCTCGGCGGTGAAGCTCAGGAAGGGTGCCATCCAGCGCAGCATGGCCTGGGTGATTTGCCACAGCGCGGTTTGGGCGCTGCGCCGGGCCAGCGAGTTGGCGCCGGTGGTGTAGAGACGGTCTTTGAGCACGTCCAGGTAAAACGCGCCCAGGTCTTCACTGCAATAAATCTGCAGCTTGGCCACCACCGGGTGGAATTCATACACCTCAAAGTGCGCCAGGATGTCGGCTTGTAACTGCGCAGCACGGCTTAACGCGTAGCGGTCAATTTCCAGCAACTGCTCTGCGGGCACGCTGTCCTTGGCCGGGTCAAAGTCCTGGGTGTTGGCTAGCAGGAACTTGAGGGTGTTGCGCACCCGGCGGTAGGTGTCCACCACCCGCGCCAGGATCTTGTCGTCACCCGCGATGTCGCCCGAGTAGTCGCTGGCAGCGACCCACAGGCGGATGATCTCGGCACCGAGCTTCTTCGACGTTTCCTGCGGGTCCACGCCGTTGCCAGCGCTTTTGCTCATCTTGTGGCCTTTGCTGTCCACGGTGAAGCCGTGGGTCAGGATGCCCAGATAGGGCGCGCGGTCATACATCGCGCAGGCGGTCAGCAAGCTGGAGTGGAACCAGCCGCGGTGTTGGTCGTGGCCTTCCAGATACAGGTCGGCTTCGGGGCCGCTGTCATGACCGCAGCCCGGGTGGGAACCCTTGAGCACCGTGGTGTGGGTGGTGCCGGAGTCAAACCAGACTTCCAGAATGTCGCTGCTCTTGGTGTAGAACGGCGCATCATCCTGCGCGTCCACCGTGGCCAGGATGGCTTCGGTGCTGGCCTTGCTCCAGGCTTCGATCCCGCCTTCTTCCACCATGTTGGCGGCGATGTCGAGGATGTCCATGGTTTTGGGGTGCAACTCACCGCTGTCTTTGTGCAGGAAAAACGGCAGTGGCACACCCCAGCTGCGTTGGCGGCTGATACACCAGTCGGGCCGCCCGGCGATCATGTCGCGCAGCCGCACCTTGCCGTTTTCCGGGTAAAACGCTGTGTTTTCAATAGCGGCCAAGGCAGTCTGCCTGAGGGTCTGCGGCGCTTTGTCCTTGGTAAAGATGCCCTCACCCTCGTCCATACGGATGAACCACTGGGCGGCGGCGCGGTAGATCACCGGCGTCTTGTGGCGCCAGCAATGCGGGTAGCTGTGCACGATGTTCTCGGTGGCAAACAGGCGACCTGCGTCGCGCAGCGCATCGATGATCACCGGGCAGGCTTTCCAGATTTGCTGGTTGCCAAACAGCGGCAGCTCAGGCGCGTAGACACCATTGCCTTGCACCGGGTTCAGGATGTCGTCGTATTTCATGCCGTGTGACACACAGCTGTTGAAATCCTCCAGACCGTAGGCGGGGGCAGAGTGCACGATGCCGGTGCCGTCCTCGGCGGTGGCGTAGTCGGCCAGGTAGATCGGGCTCAGGCGGTCATAACCCGCATCCACGTGGGCGAACGGGTGTTTGAAGTTCAAACCACCGAGGTTCTTGCCCACGGTGGTGGCGACTACGTTGCCGGTCAAGCCAAAACGCGTCATGCATTTTTCGACCAGTGACTCAGCCAGAACCAAGAAGCCGCGCTCGGTATCGACCAGCGCGTAGGTCAGCTCGGGGTTCAGGTTGAGCGCCTGGTTGGCCGGGATGGTCCACGCGGTGGTGGTCCAGATGACGGCAAACGCCTCTTTGTCGAGAGCGCTCAGCCCAAAGGCTGCGGCGAGTTTGGCCGGTTCAGCGCACAAAAAGCCGACGTCCAGCGTTTGTGACTTCTTGTCGGCATATTCGATCTCGAACTCGGCCAGGCTGGAGCCACAGTCAAAACACCAGTACACGGGCTTCAAGCCACGGTAAACAAAACCGCGTTCGATCACACGTTTGAAGGCGCGGATTTCATCGGCCTCGTTCTTGAAGTCCATGGTGCGGTAGGGGTGCTCCCAGTCGCCCAGCACACCCAGGCGTTTGAAGTCGGCCATTTGTAACGCGATCTGTTCGGTAGCGTAGGCGCGGCTCTTGGCCTGCATGTCGTCACGGGCGAGCTTGCGGCCAAACTTCTTTTCAATCGCGTTTTCAATCGGCAGGCCGTGGCAGTCCCAGCCCGGGATGTAGACCGCGTCCAGCCCCTTGAGCTGGCGGGCCTTGACGATCATGTCCTTCAGAATCTTGTTGACCGCGTGGCCCATGTGGATCTGGCCGTTGGCATAGGGCGGGCCGTCGTGCAAGACAAACAGCGGGGCACCCCGGCGCGCCACGCGCAGCTTCTGGTACAGGCCCTGGTCTTCCCAGGATTTGACCCACACCGGTTCGCGCTTGGGCAGGTCGCCACGCATCGGAAACGGGGTGTCGGGCAGGTTCAGGGTGCTGCGGTAATCGGTTTGAGTGGTCATGGTGTGGGTAGGCGGGCAAATAGTCACGGGCATCTTGGCCAACTTGACGGATGCCAGCGGTCAATACGTCCAAGGAATTGTGGTGAGTTCGTTGTGCAGTCGGTGTTGCCGCGCGAAACGGTGGATTTTACCGTAGGCCCTGGCTGCGCACAGTGGCGTGGGGCTGGGTCTCAGGGTTTGGGAGAGGCCTTGAGCGCCAAAAGAAGGTAGTCATTGACATGCTTTTGCGCGATGTCCTGCGCAGACGTCAGCTTGATGTGGCGGCGTAACCTGCCTTCACCCTCCAGCACCTTGAAGGTGTCTAGGAGCGACGCGCCCGCACTGAACTCCAGCGAAACGTGTTTGGTGTACGAGAAGATGCCGCAAAAAGGCTTGTAAGCAGCGAACAAGAGGCCACCGTACTTCACCTCCTCGGAGATGGATGAATCCAGACCCAGAATGATGTGCCTCAATGCTTGTACCAGCTCGAAACGCTCAGGATCGAGTGCGCGGATGTCTTCGAGTAATTTGGAGATGCGGTCGGTGGGCATGGCGTCAGGGCTTGAAATACTGTTTGAATTCAGGGCTGGGTTCGCGCTCGGCGTAGATGTAGAGAAGAATGCCGTTGGGGTCGTGAACGGCAAAACCGCGATCTCCCCAAGGATGGTCTTCGAGTGGCAAAACGGCCACCAGACCAGACGCCGCCAGTGACTGAAACTCAGCGTCAACATCGGACACGCTGAAGTTGTAGGTCAAGCCAACCGGGTTACAGACCGGCTGTTCGGGTTGAGGTGCCATGAACTGAAGCGAAGCCCCCTGTCAGAAGCCGATGCTGACGTACCAGCCGCAGTCGAAAGTGACCTTTGCGCCAAAGTGCTTGACGTAAAAGTCGCGCGACTCTTCGACCTTTGTTGTGGTGATGCAAGGGGACAGCGAATGGGCAAGCATGGGGACTCCTGATGGTGAGGCCTATCAGCACAATTGACAGAGAGGTATGCAGCGCTATCTTAGGTGGGTCATGCGGGTTGGAGAGTGTTTTTGAGATCGTCGACGATGGGCACAAGACACAGGGCGACCAGCAAGGCCGCGAGCGGCAACGTGGCGAGGTAACCCAGGTGTTTGAAGCCAAGAGCTCCCACAATGCCACCCAGCAGAAAGTACAAACACATCATGGCCAGCATGGCCAACCTGGCGCGGTCGGCCACGACGTGTTCTTCTTGGGGTCTGCTGCTGCGGTTCCAGTAGAGCAGGCGACCAATTTCAATGCCCAGATCGGTGATCACACCGGTGAGGTGGGTGGTCCGTACCACCGCGCCCGAAATCTTGGTGATGACGGCGTTCTGCAGCCCCATGATGAAACAAAGCAGCATCACCGTCAGCGGAACAAACAAAGCCTGCATCCCCGCCAGTCTGGCGCCCAGCAGGCCAAACACCAGCAGCAAAAGCGCCTCCAGCAACAGCGGCAGGGCGTATCGGCTGCGCAGCCGACACCGTTTGGCGTAGTTGATCATGAGCGCGGAGGTGGTGGCGCCGAGCAGAAAGGACACCACCGCACCAAAGGCGCTGAGCGCCAGGGTGAGTTCGCCCAGCGCGATGTGGTCCGCCAGGGACGACACCAAACCCGTCATGTGTGAGGTGTAGAGCTTGACCGCCAGGTAAGCCCCCGCGTTGGCAGCACCCGCCACAAAGGCGAGAGTGAACCCGAGGTGGCGATCACTGCGCAGGGAGCGATCTTCGGCGGTCAGGCTGCGCGCGTAGTCAATGGGCATGGGGGCATCGTAGCGGATGGCACAACGGGGGCTGGGCGGACAGGCCGTCTGCACACCAGGTCGAGAGGGTTCAGGTTTTGGTGCTGCCCGCTTCAGGGTGGGTGTCAAAGTAGGTGCGGGCGTCCAGGCAGTCCTGGTGGATGCCCGCCGTCAACGCGTCCAGGGACGCGTATTTGCGTTCCTCGTGTAACTTGTGGAGCAGTTCCACACGCACAATTTTGCCGTAGGCCCCTTCGGCACCCAGGCTCTCTGGCCAGTCCAGGCAATGGGTTTCCAGCAACACGCGACCGCCGTTGACATCGTTGGGGTCAAGCGATGGGCGGATGCCCATGTTGGCCACGCCACGCAGCGGCTGCGGGCTCAGGCCATAGACCAGCACTGCAAAAATGCCGCTGGCGGCCGGTTTCCAGTGGGCAAAACGCATGTTGAGGGTTTTGAACCCGAGCGAGCGCCCGAGCTTGCGGCCATGCACCACATGGCCCGAGATGCGATACGGGTGGCCCATCAGCCGGGTGGCGTCTTTCATGCGGCCTTGGCCCAGCGCCTCACGCACGGCTGAGCTGGACACGCGCAGGTTGTGCACCTCGTAACTGTTCATGCGGGCCACATCAAAACCCTGATCCAGTCCGGCCTGGTCCAGCAAGGCGTAGTCACCGGAGCGGCGGGCGCCAAAACGAAAATCGTCGCCCACCAGCACATAGGTGGCGCCTAGGCCGCGGCGCAGCACCTGGTTGATAAAGTCCATCGGGGTCAGGTTGGCCAGATGGGTGTCAAAGGGCAGCACCACAATCTGGTCGACACCACAGGCCGCCAGATCAATCAGCTTGTCGCGCAGGGTGCCCACGCGCGCCGGTGCCCGTGCCGGGTTGTGGGTGACGGCGGCAAAATGGTCGCGCGGATGTGGCTCGAAGGTCAACACACAGCTCGGTACACCACGCTGTTGGGCCTCGCCCTTGAGCAGTGAGAGCATGGCCTGGTGGCCACGGTGCACACCGTCAAAGTTGCCAATCGTCAAGGCACACGCTGGCGCAATGTCCGGGTGCTTGAAACCCCTGTAAATCTTCATTCTTTGTTATAACTTAAATAGCACAATAAGCAAAGTTCAAGTGGGCTTGACGCCAATTTGACACGTAAAGGGGGTATATTGTGTCCCAGACCGGTGTTGGGATGGTTATTGGCGCGTTTCCTGCATCTCATGTGGGGCCATGCCAAGGGTTCTGTTGGTGTCGATCAGGTTTTGAGTGGGTTTCGGATAACGTCTTTTTTGGGAGTCGTGTTTTGAAAGTCTTGAAGCTGTCAGCCCAGGGGCTGCCCCAATCGTGGATTTCGCTGGAACAAGCGGTGCTGCACTACGCCGCCGAGGAGGTCCGCTGGGAAATGGGCCATGAGGTGGCCGTGTTCCACGGCGGCCACAACGCCATCACCGGCAAACAGTCGGTTATCACTGTGTCGAGCATCATCGGCACCAAGGGTGTGCCCAACATCAACCCGTTTGAGCTGCGCCCGGGCCTGACCAATGCCAAACTGTTTGCGCGCGACCGCAACATCTGCGCCTACTGTGGTGATTTGTTTGCCGAGGCTGACTTGACACGTGAACACATCATCCCGTTTGCCCAAAAAGGCATCGACACCTGGATGAATGTGGTCACCGCCTGCAAACCCTGCAACCACCGCAAAAGCCACCGCACGCCCGAGCAGGCCAATATGCCGCTACTCTACACACCTTATGTGCCCAGCCTGTGGGAAGACTTCATCCTGCGCAACCGCCGCATTCTGGTGGACCAGATGGCGTTTTTGATGGCGCATGTGCCCAAGTCATCGCGGCTGGCAGCCTGATCGGGGCCGAGGCCCAGACACCTCGGTCGCCCTGTCCCGCGCTGGGGTGGGCCTGGAACACCTGTACCGTCACACCGGTTGATACCAAAGTCATAGTGATGAGCCCTTTTTGAACAAGGGCTTGAGGCCTTTTTGTTCTACAACGAGAGGGGGCTTTCCATGCACTTTTCACGCTCCGCCACATCGGCCGCTTGTTTGGCCTGGCTGCTGGGTGGTGCTTTGCACCCATCCTTGGCTGTTGCTGCCAACCCGTCGGCCACACCGGACGCGCTGGCCGCTGCCAACATCCCGGCCTTGATGCTGGCCAGCGACTGGTCGGCCAAAGAGGACCCGTCGGCTCACCTGGTGAGCGAAAAACTCGACGGTGTGCGAGCGTTATGGGATGGCCAGACCCTGCGTTTTCGCAGTGGCCGGGTGATTGCGGCGCCGGGCTGGTTCACCGCCGCTTTGCCTGCGGTGGCGCTGGATGGTGAGCTGTGGCTCGGGCGCGATCGTTTTGATGAACTCTCGGGCCTGGTGCGCCGCGCCACTCCGGTGGAGGACGATTGGCGCCAAGTGCGCTACATGGTGTTTGACCTGCCCGGTGCCCCTGAGCCTTTTGCTGAACGTGTCCAGCGTTTGCAGGGTGTGCTGGCGCAAGCCGCTCAGCCCTGGTTACAGGCCGTGCCTCAGCAGCGTGTGTCGGATGCCCAGGCCTTGCAAGCCCTGCTGGCCACCACGGTGCAAGGCGGTGGCGAGGGGCTGGTGTTACACCGCGCCGACGCCTTGTGGTCTCCCGGGCGCAGCAGCGCCCTGCGCAAGCTCAAACCGCAGCCCGACGACGAGGCCCGGGTGGTGGGCCACCTGCCGGGCAAAGGCCGTTTGAGTGGCCAAATGGGCGCCTTGTTGCTGGAGTTGCCCAGTGGCCAGCGTTTTGCCCTGGGCAGCGGCTTCAGCGACGCCCAACGCGCCGACCCACCACCCATTGGCAGCCTGGTGACCTACCGCTACCGCGAGCGCACACCCAAAGGCGTGCCACGCTTTGCTTCGTTTCTGAGAGTGCGCAACCCAGAATAGGCGAGGGCATACTGAAGCTCAGCCGCTCAGCCGCTCAGCCGCTCAGCGAGCAGCATCTGCTGATCCGTCGAACCCCGTTGGCATGTCGGTCTTGTCCACCTTGGACAACAGGGAGTTTGTGCCTGACAGGTTACTGTGCTGGTTTGCTCTGTCCATGGCCTTGATCGGGCGGTTGATGCCCCATGGGGTGTCGGTGATCTGGCCGATGTCCGAGACCATGGCGTCCAAGCCCGCTTGCTCATTCGAGCTGCTGTCCGCGTCGATGCCAGCGAACGGCTTGTCCTGCCTCTGGTTGCGCTGTGTGGTGACTTGGGTCCAAGCATTGCGCATGCCACTGACACCAGAGATCGAGCCCATGACGTGTCCTTTCAGAGGGTGAAGCGGAGTGTTCCAGCATTTTGAAACCCTCCGGTTTCGCGCCAATGTCTGCTTTGTGTCAGGCCGGATACAAATGTCATCCGGAGGAATCCAACAAGGGCTTAAAAGCCGTCCAATTCGCCCTATCGGCCCAGGCGCTGCGTTCTAAACTGGTTTTTGCCCGCAGTGCAGTTCGCCATGAAGCCACAACAACAACTCTTGATCGTTGACGACGACGCAGAAATCACCAGCTTGCTGGGTGAGTACCTGGCACGTTTTAACTTCAAATCCCACACCGCCAGCGATGGCGTCCAGATGTGGGCTGAGCTGGCGCGTCACCCGATTGATTTGGTGGTGATGGATGTGATGCTGCCAGGGGTGGATGGGCTGCAGCTGTCGCGTGAAATCCGCCAGCGTTCGACGATTCCGGTGATTTTGCTGACCGCACGCCGCGGCATCTATGACCGCATCATGGGGTTGGAAAATGGCGCCGACGATTACGTCAGCAAACCGTTTGAGCCCCGTGAACTGGTGGCGCGTATCCACACCGTGTTGCGCCGCGCCAAACCGACCCTGGACAGTGCGGCGGCGCTGTTGTACAGCGATGTGGTGCATTTTGATGGCTGGGTGCTGCACCGCAGTGAACGCAGCCTGACGTCACCCACCGGGCTGACCGTGGCCCTGTCCAACGCCGAATTCCGGCTGCTGTCGACCTTTTTGCAGACCCCGCGGCGGCTGTTCAGCCGTGACCAACTGGTGGAGCAGGCGCGCGGGCGGACCATGGATGTGTTTGAGCGCAGCATCGACCTGCTGGTGTCGCGCCTGCGGCAAAAGCTGGCCCAAGACCCACAGGCGCCCTCGATGATCAAGACGGTGCGTGGTGCTGGTTACATGTTCAACGCCCAGTCGGTGCAGGGGCGCTCGGCATGGCACAACTGAGCCTCCGGCCGACAAGCGGCTTGTATCGCCTGGTGTTGCGGGGTTTGCCCTCCGGCTTGTTTGGCCGCCTGTTGCTGCTGTTGTTGTTGACGATGGTGGTCAGCCGGGTGCTGGCCGCCACGCTGGTCTCGGGCTTGTCGCCCTGGCCACCGCTGGCGGCCTGGGGCGAGCGGGGTGCTGAGCCGGCGGCTTCACCCCTGACCGGTCTGGTCCACTTCGGCTGGCTGTTGGACGCTGTGGCCCTTGTATTGGCCGCCTGGATGGGTGCCCGCTGGACGCGGGTGCCATTGCGCAAGCTCAATGTGGCGGCGAAGGCGATTGGTGGTTGCATGCGCCGGGCGCCGCTGCTTGAAGAGGGGGCGCTGGAGTGCCGCGAAGCCACCCGCATGTTCAACCAGATGCAGGCGCGCATTCGCCAGCAGATGCTGCAACGCGACCAGTTTGTGGCGGCGGTCTCACATGACCTGCGCACACCGCTGAACCGTCTGGCGCGGCGCGCCCAAGCCCTGTCTGACCCTTTGCAGCGCCAGCGTTTTGACAAAGACATTGGCGAAATGCATGAGATGATCCGCACCACACTCGACACCCTGCGGGGTCTGGCCGAACCCGAGCCCATGGTGCAGCTGGATGTGGCGGCCCTGCTGCGCAGTCTGGCCGAAGACGCCCGCGACAGCGCGCAGGATGTGCAACTGGTCGGTGAGCTGGCTTGTGCGCCGGTGCTGGCGCAGGCCTCGGCCCTGCGCCGCTGTGTGAGCAACCTCATTGGCAATGCGCTGCGTTATGGGAAATATGCTCGTATCTCCTTACAGGATAAGGGCGAACAGCTACAGATTTCAGTGTATGACAACGGCCCGGGCATCCCCGAGGCGGCGTTCAACAAGGTGCTGACCCCGTTCTACCAGTTGGCATCAACCCAGCCGTGCCACAGCGGCGGGGTCGGGCTGGGTCTGGCCACGGCCAGTGACATTGCCCGCCGACACGGTGGTGCTCTGACGCTGGCCAACCACCCCGAAGGTGGCCTGGTGGCCACCCTGAGCCTGCCACGTCAGCTGGACCGTGTGTCCAAGGCTGACGCAGTCACCCGCTTTGGTAGCATCGGCCACCCGCCCGCAGACTGAGTTAGCTCTGTGGCAACGGGCCATGCCACCCGTACCGAGGGAGCCCGATGCGTTTACTGATTCTTGAAGACGATGCCCAGCTGGCCGATGCACTGGGCACCGGCTTGCGCCAGCTCGGCCATGTGGTGGACTGCTTTCCCGATGGTGCGCGCGCCGATGCCGCGTTGGGCACAGCCAGTTACGACGCCCTGGTGCTGGACCTGGGCCTGCCGGGTACCGATGGCATGGTCTGGCTCAGGCGCTGGCGCCAGCGTGGGGTGGCTTTGCCGGTGCTGATCCTGACCGCCCGTGATGGCCTGGAGCAGCGGGTGGCCGGGCTCGATGCCGGGGCCGATGATTACCTGATCAAACCGATGTCGATTGAGGAGCTGGCGGCGCGTCTGCGTGCGCTGCTGCGCCGCGCCACCGGGCGCAGCCAGTCTGAGTGGGTGCATGGTGGCTTGCGTTACGACCCCTCGACCCGGCAGGTGTATTGGCTGGACCAGCCGGTGGAGCTGACCGCGCGTGAGACAGCATTGCTGGAGATCCTGCTCAAACACCCACAGCGGGTTTTGTCCAAAACCCAGCTGCAGGAGCAGATGTACGACTGGAGCGGTGGTGAGCCTGAGAGCAACGCGCTGGAAGTGCACATCCACCACCTGCGGCGCAAGATCCACCCGGCGGTGGTGCGCACCATCCGTGGCCTGGGGTATGCCTTGGGCCCGGCACGGGAGTCCGCATGAGTCTGCAACGCCGCCTGCTGATGTATCTGCTGATCTGTGCCCCCCTGGTGTGGGTGGGCGCGGCCTGGGTGTCGTCCACCCGGGCGCGCACCGAGGTCAACGAGTTGTTTGACACCGAAATGATTCGCCTGACACTGCAGGTGCAGGCCACATTGATGGGGCTGGACCGCGCCAAAGGCGGCGCCAGTGCCCCCGCCGTGAGCCAGGAAGCCGACCTGGAGGACCTAGCCATTGCGGTCTGGGACCATCAGGGCAAAGTCTTGCTGACCGACCGTGAGGGCACTCAACTGCCGTTGCTCACCGACGCCGTCGGTTTTGTTGAGTTGTCCTTGCAGCACGAGCCCTGGCGGGTGTATTACCTGCAGTCGCCCAACCGGGAGTGGCTGGTGGCCGCCGGGCAGAAGATCGGTGAACGCGACGAGTTGGTGTGGGGCCTGGTGGAAAGCCAGCTGTTGCCCTGGTTGTTGACCCTGCCGGTCTTGCTGCTGGCGATGGCCTGGGCGGTGCGCCGCGCCTTGAACCCGATGCGTGCCCTGACCCAGGAGCTGCAAGAGCGCAGCGCCGATGATTTACAGGCCATCCCGTCCCAAGCGGCGCCTGCTGAAATCCAGCCCCTGTTGTTGGCGATGAACGGCCTGTTTGGCCGCATCGACGCCACCTTGGCCCGGGAGCGCCGTTTTACCGCCGATGCCGCGCATGAACTGCGCACACCGCTGGCCGTGCTCAGTGCGCAATGGGAGGTGTTGCAAGGCGCCCGCACCGAGTCAGAGCGGTCGCAGGCCGCAGGCAAACTCAGTGCGGGCATGTTGCGTATGACACGTCTGGTGGATCAGCTGCTGCGCCTGTCGCGGCTGGAAGCCACCGATGGCCTGACCCGTACCGAGCCGCTGGACTGGCAGCACCTGGCCGAGCAGGCCATGAGTGACAGCCTGGCGCTGGCCGAGCGGCGTCAGATTGAGCTGGCGTGTGACTGGCCGCCAGAGCCCCAAAGTCCACCAGACTGGCGTGGTGACGGGGACTTGCTGGCGGTGTTGTTGCGCAACCTGCTCGACAACGCGGTGCGTTATGCGCCTGAAGGCAGCACCGTGACCCTGCGCCTGAAACCCAGCAGCGTGCGGGTGGAGAACGCGGGTGAGCCGCTGCCCGCCGAGCAGTTACAACGTCTGGGAGAGCGGTTTTACCGCCCGGAGGGACAGGCCGAGCCCGGCAGTGGCCTGGGGGTGTCGATTGCGCAGCGGATTGCCGCGCTGCATGGGCTGATCCTGTCTTACCACCCGCGTGCCGATGGCAGCGGGGTGGTGGCCGAACTCACATCGCCTTGACTTTGGTCAGCAACTGGCGCACTTCCTCGCGCCGACCGGTATCGGCCACCTCGCGGCCCGGGCGGGGTGGGGCGGCGAGAGCGCGCTCCAGATAGCTGGCTGCCTCGCTGCCACGGCCAGTCTCCACCAAGAAGTCAGCGTAAAAGTAGTTGGGGTCAATGCCGGTGGGGTTCAGGCTCAGAGCTTTTTTCAGCAGTTCTTCGGCCTTGGCCTTGTCACCAAAACCCAGCGGCCAGCCGGGTACCTTGTAATACAACACGGCCAGGCTGCCGTAGGCCGAGCCTTGCAGGGTGTCGCCGCCCAGTGCAATGGCCTGCTCGTACATGGCCTTGGCCTGTTTGGCCAAGCTGAGTGCGCCCAAGCCGCCTTTTTCATTGGCCAGCGAACTCACGATGATGCCCTCCCAGACCAGCGGTTCGCTGCGCCCGGCGAAGGTCTGGCTGACACCGTGCGCCTTGGCGCTCAGCGCCTCAAAACGTTTGAGGCGGGCAGACTCCGGCGTCTGGTAACGGATGACTTCCCAGTCGCGCTGCAGTTCGGTGATGGCGTCGTCCAGCGGCGCGGCATGTAAAGAGAACGGCAGCACACAAGCGGCGGTCAAGAGAAGGGTGGCGAGCAATTTCATGGTTGAGGTCCTTGAGGTGTGAGTTTGGGGGTGTGGATGGTGGGCTGCGCCAGAGCCTGGCGGTGTTTGGTGAAACTGCTGTCGAGCATTGGCCCTAGCGCGCCATTCAGACGCACGGCCAGGCGTTCTGGCCAGCCGATGAACTGTTCTGCGGCCTGGCTCTCGATCAGTTTTAGCAGCGCTTGGGCTACGGTCTCGGGGCTGTCCACTGCCGTGCCGGTGGCCTGGTTGTAGCGTTCGGCCTCAGCGCTGTTGAAGCCGGTGCGGGTGCTGCGCGGCGCCAGTGTCTGAATCAGCACACTGCTGCCCGCCAGTTCTCGCCGCAAGGCTTCGGCAAAGCCATGCAGGCCGGCTTTGCTGGCACCGTAGACGCTGAATCCCGGCAACCCAATGCGCCCCAGCGCCGACCCCACAAACACCACCTGCGCCTGCGCCAGGCTTTGCAGGTGGGGCAGCAGGGCCTGGGTCAGCAGCATCGGGGTGAGCAGATTGGTCTGGATCACCTGGCCAATGGCCGCCGTTGACAGGCTCGGCAGGGCTCCAAAACCCGGCAGACCGGCCGCGTGCACCAGCACATTGGCCTGCCACTGGGCGCCCACACGGGCAACATCGCTGATGCCTTGTGGTTCGGTCAGGTCAGCCTGTAGCCAGGTCAGATGGGGGTGGGTGGACTTTTGTGGCTGGCGGCTGATACCCAGCACCTGGGCCCCGGCCTGCAGCAAAGCTTGTTGCATGATCTGACCGATGCCACCGCTGGCGCCGGTCAGCAGCACGCGTGCCTGGTCGAGCTTCATGCCTGTGCCACCGGCATTTGCTGGGCCGGGCTGACCACCGGCAGCGGCAGGCTGCGAAACACATCCCCATACAGGCGGTAAAAGGCGCGCGCGGCGTGCACGATGGCGGCCTGGTCTGCAGGGTCGGTGACCTGGTTCATTAACACCGCCAGGTGTTGGGTGTGTTCCTGGTCCAGGGTGCCGTGGGAGCGCAGGTAGCTGAAGCCAGCATCGGGCAGGCCCAGCGGCTTCTGAATTGCATCGGCTGCCATCAGCGCCAGTGACACGCTGGTGCCTTCAAGCACCAGCACCATGCCAAAAAAGCCCAGAGGGTTCTTGCGAGCGATGGTGTCGTAGGCATAGGCCACCATCATCTCGGTGGCATGGGCTGGGGGGCCAGCGCGCACGGCCTCGGCGTCACCACCACAGGCACGGATGTCGTCCAGGATCCATTCTTCGTGGCCGCTTTCTTCGGCGATGTACTCCTGCAGCGGCTCAAAAAGCCACTGGTGGTGGGCTGGCAACGCGGCCTGGGTGGCCCGCAACAGCGGCACGGTGTGGCTCACATGGTGGTAAGCCTCGCGCAGGAAAGCCAGGTAACTCGGCAGGCTCACCTGGCCGCGCAAGGCACCTTCGATGATGGGGGTGTTCAGCAGGCCCTGGCGGGCTTCGTTGGTCTGTTCAATCAGGTGTTGGTAGAAGTTCATGCTTGGGTGACAGTCAGGGTGGAAAGAAGATCGGCGTGTTGTGCCCAGATGGCCGGGCGTTGTGGTCGGCCGTTGGCGGTGGCCAGGCCGGTGGAGACATGGAAGGCGGCGCGCGCACGGGTCCAGCGGCCAATCCGCGCGTAATCCGGCAGCTGGCTGTTGCAGCGGTCCACGGCGGCCTGCAAGGCGGCGTCGCTGAGGTCGGGGCTCATCGGCCAAAGCACCGCGAGCAAGCTGGGTTCACCATCCCCAAACACCACCGCCTGCAGGATGGTCGCCTGGCTGCACAGGCTGGTCTCCACCCATTCGGGTGACACATTGCGCCCGAACGCGGTGATCAGCACATGTTTTTTGCGGCCCGATACCTGGATAAAACCATCGGCATCGATGGAGCCCAGGTCTCCGGTAGGCCACCAGGCAGGCGGCGCTGTGGTGTCACCGAGGTAGCCATTAAACAGGCTGCCGCTGACCTCAATTTCACCGTCGGCCGCGCAGCGGATCTGGGCATGTGCCAGTGCGCGTCCCACGCTGCCCGGTTTGCTGGCGCCGGGCAGATTGAGCGTCTGCACGGAGGCACCTTCGGACAAGCCATACCCTTCGTAGGCGGGAATGCCCAGGCTGTGGGCGGCCAACAACAGGCTGGCCCCAACGGCTGCCCCCCCCACCGCCACAAAACGCAAACCCTCGGGGGCACGCTGGCCGCTGTGCTGCAAATAGCCACACCAGGCGCGCAGCATTTGTGGTAGCAGGATCAGACTGTTGGCCCGGCTGGCCTTGATGGCGGCATGAAACACGGCGGCATCAAACTGCGAGGAACCTTTCAGCCCCAGCGCCTGCATGCCCAGAGTCACCAAGGTGATGCCTTGTTGGCGCGGGGCCATCAGACCGGCGATGTTTTCCAGCAGCACCGAAAAGGGCAGGGCATTGAGGTGGCGTTCGATGCCCAAGGGACCCAAGGCGGTGATCAGCCCCTGGGCCACGTTTTGCATGGCCTGGCGGCTCAGGCAAACGCCTTTGGGGGAACCGGTGGTGCCCGAGGTAAAGGTGATCTTGGTCGTGCCGGGTGGCAAGGGGTGTGGCGTGCTGGGAAGGTGAGTGCTGACCAGATCGCGCCCGGCCAGGCGCACGGGTTGCCAGGGTAAACCTTGCCAGGCTTGTGCCAACGCCGGTTCGGTGACCAGGGTGTCGGCCCCGGTGGCCGCCAGCGCGTGTTGCATTTGAGCGGCGGTAAAAAAGGGTGGCAAAGGCACATGGACACGTTCACCGGCCATCAGGGCTTCGTCCAGCGCCACAAACGCGGCCGAGTTGTCCAGCACACTGGCCAGCACGCGTGTGTTGCCAGCTTGCAGCCAGTCTTGGGCTTCTGCAACCACCTGTTGCAAGGCGGGTGCTGACCAAGACTGTTGGCCGTCTTCCAGTGCGGCCTTCATGCCAGCACCCCACGCCGACTCAGGGTCTGTAGTGCCAGGTCCAGCTGCCCGGCCAGCACCACCGGGTGGTGGTCGTAGTAGCTGCCCCAGGCAGTAGCTGCATCACCGAGCAAATCGGGGTCGGCCATCCCCAGCGCCAAAGGCGCGATGCCCAGGCGCAAAAACAGGTGACGCAATTCTTCGGTCAGGGTGCTGACAACCCACAGAAAACCTTGCGCGGCCAGCAATGGGGCCAACTGCAGGATCAGGCTTTTGCCGCTGCCAGCTTTGCCTGAGGCCAGGTGGCCGACCTCGACGATCCGTGTGCGCTCGGGTGCGGTGCCTCCGGCCGTGGTGAGCCGGGTCTGAATCGGGGTGTCCAGATAACGCTCCAGAAACAAGGGTTCCTGGCTCGCCGCCCGGTATCCCGCTGCCGACACGATCTCGCCCTGTGCATCGTGCAGGCTGACCAGGGTGGGTGAAAAGTGCCGGACATCGGCGCCGTAGCTGTCGCGGTAAATGCGGCCGATGAAGTCCTCAACTTGTGCCCGTGCCGGGCTGCCCGGCAGATGGGTGCGAATCCTGGGGCGAGCCGACAAAGCCGAATCGTCACCGGGCGGTAAAACTTGACGTGAAGCCATGAACGACATTGCTTTCCTTGTGGTTGATTGGAGACAAGCCGCGATGTTGGGGCGGCGAGATTAAGGCTGCCTTAAGAAAGTTTTTTGAGGGAAAGCGCGACAGATCAGGTGGTTGAGCAGGGCCACTGTCCAGCAGATCAGGGCGGTCCACAGGCTGTGGCTCGGGTAATGGGCGCCGCGCAGGGTTTGGGTGGTTCCTAGCACGATCCCGGCCAGAAGCACACCGGCCAGACACCACCAGCCGGTGTGGCGGTGTGTGGTGCGCTCAGAGGCCAGCAGACTCAGTGGCACGGCCAAAAATGCGAATGCTGCAGAGGCATGACCGCCCGGGAAACACTTGCCCGGACCACCATCGGGCAGCCCCCAGGCCCAGTGTGAGCGGTACGCGGCCACCCCACCAAACTGCTGCAGGTCCCAGGGACAACTGCTCAGGCTGTGGTGTTTGAGGGTGCTGATCAGCAGCAAGGCCAGTAGGGTGCCCAGCAGCATCTCGGCACGTTGGCGGCGCGGCAACTGTCTGAAAAGCCCGATGGGTCGCCAGACCATCAGCGCCAGACCTGCCAGCACACCCCAAGCCAACAGACGCGCGCCATCGTGCAGAACGGCTTCCAGCCACCAGTTGTGTTGCAGTGCAAAGCCGTGTGAGGACCCGAGTTGGGCCATCACCCACAGGTCCAGCCCTGAGGCATCCCACAACAGGGTCAGGGCCAGTCCGATCAGACTGATGGGCCAGAGTGGGCTGGCTCGTTTGGTTTGGCTGGATGGGCGAGCGGGTGGGTGCTTGGCAAATGGGTACATGGCCGCTATTGCAGCCCCTTTGGGTTAAGCCAGGCTTAAAACCAGGGTGGTGCTGGTTCGGTGAAGGGCTTTCTTAAGCTGGACTTAATCCAGCTCTTTCAGAATGCCTGTAACAACCCTCCACACAGGCTTTTATGACCCTCACCTTGACCCGCCGCACACCTTGGCACCCTGTTTTACTGATACTTACCCTGGCACTGTGGCTGGCCACAGCGGGCAACCTGCCGCTGTGGCGTGTCATCTGGCAGCTGCCCGAAACCCAGGGCTGGCATGCTGTGTTGACGGTGAGCACACTGGTGCTGGCGGTGATGGCATTCACGGTGGCGGTCTTGTGTTTGCTGGTGTGGCCACGCTGGCTCAAGCCGGTGGCTTTGGTGCTGTTGGCGCTGGCGGCGTCGAGCAGCTATTTCATGCAAAGTTACGGGGTGGTGATCGACGCCAGCATGATTGCCAACGTGGTCAACACCAACACCTCGGAGGCCCTGGATCTGTTGTCCTGGTCGATGTTATGGACGCTGTGCCTGGGCCTGGTGTTGCCCGGGCTGTGGTTATGGCGCCAACCTGTGCGACCCGTGGGCAGCAGGCGCCTGCTGGGGCAGCAGTTGGGGACCATGGTCTTGGCCTTGGTGCTGGCCGTGGTCTTGCTGTGGCTGTCGTTTCAGGATGTGGCTTCGCTGATGCGCAACCACAAGTCCCTGCGTTACATGATCAACCCGTTCAACACCGTGTATGCCTTGGTTCGCCATGGGGTCGGTCAGGCCGAGCGTTCCCAACAGGTGTTGCAGGCGCTCGGTGAGGACGCCCATGTGGTGCTGCCGGTTGGCAAGCCCGGCGCTGCGCCGTTGATTGTGCTGGTGGTGGGTGAAACCGCGCGTGCTGACAACTTTGGCCTGGGCAGTTATGCCCGCGACACCACGCCCGAGTTGCGCCAGTTGCAAGGGGAAGGTGACTTGGTGTACTACAGCCAGGTCAGTTCCTGCGGCACCAACACCGAAACATCGGTGCCCTGCATGTTCTCGCACCTGGTGCGCAAAAATTATGTGGGCAACGGTGCGCGTTATGAAAACCTGCTGGACATCCTGCAGCATGCCGGGCTGGCCGTGCTCTGGCTGGACAACCAGTCGGGCTGCAAAGGTGTCTGTGACCGGGTGCCCCATGCTGACACCCATGAACAGCAGGGAGGCGCCCTCTGCGACGGGGATGAATGCCTGGATGAAGCGTTACTGCGCCTGCTGCCTGCTCAACTGGCGCAACTGGACCCGGCCAAACGCGCCCGTGGCACCGTGGTGGTGTTGCACCAGATGGGCAGCCATGGGCCGGCCTATTTCAAGCGTTCCACACCGGCTTTGAAGGCGTTTTTGCCGGAGTGCAACAGCAATGCCTTGCAGGACTGCCCGACACAACAGCTGGTCAACGCCTACGACAACTCCCTGCGTTACACCGACCACTTTCTGGCGCAAACCATCCACTGGTTACAGACCCAAGCCCCCGACCAGCCGACCGCCTTGATGTATGTCTCTGACCACGGTGAATCACTGGGCGAAAAGGGTTTGTACCTGCATGGCATGCCCTACGCCCTGGCGCCGCAGGAGCAGACCCATGTGCCGATGCTGATGTGGTTTTCCAAAGCCCTGCAGCAGGAGCGTGGCCTGCAAATGGCTTGCGCCCAGGCCCAGGCCAGCAAACCCTGGTCACACGACAACCTGTTTCACACCGTGCTGGATCTCTCGGGCGTACAAACCCGGGTCGCCCAGGCCAAGCTCGACATGCTATCTGCGTGTGAGCACAAGCTTTTATAGCGTTTGATCAATCCGCTGTGGGGGTGGTTGCCATCCCCAGCTCCGCACACAGCCGGTTGACTGTGGCCCGCAGGTCGGCCACCTCGGCCTCCAGGCGTGCCACACGTTCCAGTGCCAGGCCCTCGGTCTGACGTGCTGAGCCCGCGCTGGCCCACAAAGCCTCATCCACCGGCCCACACAGCAGATGCGCCCAGCGTTGTTCCCGCGCGCCCGGGGCCTTGGCCAGTTTCACCACCAGCGGGCCACCTTTTTCGGCGGGGCGGTCCTGCAGTTCTTCCAGAAAACCCTCCACCGAGGAGATGTCGGCAAACTTGTACCAGCGCTCGCTGTTCAGGCGCAACTCGGCGGCGGTTTGTGGGCCGCGCAGCATCAGCAGGCCTAGCAGCACCGCCGACTGTTCAGGCACACCCAGGCCACGCTGGGCGTTGTGCTCAAAACGGGTGACCCGGCTGCCACTATTTTCTCGCACCAGCTGGTGTTCTTTGAGGCTGCTGACCGCGTCGGCCACCTCGGCCTCGCTCAGGTTCATGAGCGGGTCGCGGCTGCTTTTCTGGTTGCAACCGAGCATCAGCGAGTTGAGCGACAGCGGGTAACTGTCGGGCACGGTGCGGGCTTTCTCCATCAAGGTGCCGAGCACACGTGCCTCGGTCGGGGTGAGCAGGACAGCAGGCGCAGGTGGGGTGACCGGTGCGCTGCCAAAGGGGGGAGGGGTCAAAGTCATAATTCAGCCAAGTATGAAAAACATCGTTATTTTGATCTCAGGCGGCGGCTCCAACATGTTGGCCATCCTTAAAGCCGCACAGCGCGAGCACTGGGCCACCCAGTATCAGGCCCAGGTGGCGGCGGTGATCAGCAACAAAGCCAGCGCGGGTGGGCTGGCTCTGGCACGATCGCATGGCGTGGCCACCGAGGTGCTTGACCACACCAGCTTTGCCAGCCGCGAGGACTTTGATGCGGCGCTGATGCAGCGTATCGACAGCTACGCCACCCCCGGCAACACGCCGCTGGTGCTGCTGGCGGGCTTCATGCGAATTCTGACGCCTGGGTTTGTCAACCACTATGCCGGGCGGCTGGTCAACATCCACCCCTCGCTGCTGCCCGCTTTTGCCGGGCTAAACACCCACCAGCGCGCGATTGATGCGGGCTGCCAGGTGGCCGGTGCCACGGTGCATTTGGTGACCCCCGAGCTGGACCACGGCCCGATCCTGGCGCAAGCGGTGGTGCCGGTGTTGCCGGGGGACAGTGCGGACACACTGGCGGCACGGGTGCTCACGCAGGAACACCTGATCTACCCACGGGCGGTGGTGAAGTTGCTACAAGAATAGTAGTTCTTTGCGAGTATTGCTTTTGTGCAGCATGCTTAGCCACTTGACGCTCCGGCTCACAGTAATTCTGTTTCAGACATTTGATGGGTGTTTTTTTTGTCGAAGAATTTGACAGTTGGCGTCTTGGTCTTCAGCATGTAGGGTGCCCCATTTGTTGTAACTTGTTGATCTGGATTGGATTTACCACGGGTTGAAGGTTCGTGGCTTAAAAAGTGCTTTGTCCTTCAATGTGGTGTGGTTAATAGCATTGTTTACACCACATCATGTGTGAATCAACAACTTGCAGGGAACTACTCAACATGTCAAAACAACTCACATGTCGCGCCATCAGTGCGACGATCACCACACTGGCCGCTGCGGTCATTTGGTCGCCAACTGCATCAGCGGATGTCATTTTTTCTAATCTTCCAACCGTTTTACCAGGCAATCAGGCCAGCATTGGCTACCAAGCTACTGGCACATCTGAGATGGGTGACCATATTCAGTTTGCCGGTGGCGCGCGCAATCTGACTTCGGCCACTGTGACGATGAGCAATTGGGCGCTTGCGTCCACTTACAGCTCCAGTGCTTCGGGCTATGAAAAAACGCTGACTTTTAACATATACCAATATTTGGATGACACCGGTCCTGGCCCACTGATCGCTAGTAAAACCATCACTACGCTGATTCCGTGGAGACCTGAGGCTGATGGCGTAAATTGTTCAGGTACAACGCGGTGGTACTCGGTGCAGGATAAGCAGTGTTACAACGGGTTGGGTTTCAATGTCACGTTTGACTTTTCCGGACTTGGCGTAGTACTTCCTGACGATATCGTTTTTGGATTGGCGTTCAACACACAGAGTTACGGCGCAAATCCAACCGGTACTGGCGGGCCATCCAACTCTTTGAACTATGCCCTTGTTGGCGATCCAAACGACCCTATAACCGCAGAGCCCTCCACTGGCACAGATGTTGATCCAGACAGCTGGTTCTGGAAGACTGCGAACGGTGGCAAATGGCTAACAAATGAGGACAATGCCAATAAATTTGCTCCTGATGCAGGCTGGTCGGGCTGGGGCACTCCGGCAGTCGCTTTTGAGGCAGTTCCTGAGCCCACAGCGCTGTCACTTTTTGGTCTTGCTTTGGCTGGTTTGGCGATATCACGCCGACGCAAGTTGCTTTGATCATCTCCACCTTGATTGCGGCACCTTCTGGTGCCGTTTTTACGTCTGCTCAGGGTATCCAGGCTGACGTTGAACTGTCATGTTTTCCGACAGCTCAACCGTTTTCATACTAAAAAGTGCTTCCATCCCTTATGAAATATCGGTGTATAGCTATCAATATCGAAACGCTTCATTCGTGCCGAAGCGCCTCGATCGGGTCTAACCGGGCTGCGCGGCGGGCCGGCACGTAGCCAAATAAGACCCCAATCGCCGCTGAAAACACGAAGGACAGCAGGTTGACGCCCACGTTGAAGACGTAAGGCACATCCATCAGTCGCGCCAACCCGATGGAAGCACCTGTGGCCAGCACAATGCCGATCAGCCCACCCAGGGCGGACAGAACCACCGCTTCTATCAAAAACTGCAGCAGCACCTCGCCCTCCAGCGCGCCAATCGCCAGGCGCAGGCCGATCTCGCGGGTGCGCTCGGTCACACTCACCAGCATGATGTTCATGATGCCGATGCCACCCACCAGCAGGCTCACGGCCGCCACCGCACCCAGCAGCATGGTCATCACCTTGGTGGTGCTGGCAAAAGTCTCGCCGAGTTGTTTGGTGTCAAGCACATTGAAGTTGTCTTCATCGGCCTCGGCCAGTTTGCGCCGCTCGCGCAGCAGCTCGGTCAGGGTGGCTTTGACGCGTTCGGGGTCGGCGCCGTCCACCATCGACACCAGCAAGGTGTTGATACGCAGGTTGCCGGTGATGCGCCTCTGCAGCGTGTGCAAGGGCACCAGCACCACATCGTCCTGGTCGTTGCCAAAAGCACCCTGGCCCTTGGACGCGAGCACACCAATGACCTCGCAGGTGATCTGTTTGACCCGGATGAAGGCGCCCAGCGCGCTGTTGCCGGAAAACAGCTCGCGTTGGATCGTTTGGCCCACCAGACAGACCGAGGCGCCGCCGCGTTCTTCGTCGTCGCTGAAGCTGCGACCCTCGCTGAGTTTCCAGTTGCCGGTGACCAGCCAGTCGTTGGTGCTGCCAATCACGCTGCTGCCCCAGTTGCGCCCGTCGGCGACGATGGTGGCCGAGGTACGGCCCTCAGCGGCCACCGCCAACAGGCCGCTGACCTGGCTGCGGATGGCGATGGCATCCGCCTCGCGGAACGACGGTGCACCACCGCCTCCGGGTGAGCCCATGCGCTGGCCGGGCCGGATTTGCAGCAGGTTGGTGCCCAGCCCGGCGATCTGGTTCTGCACCGACAGGGTGGCGCCGTTGCCCACGGTGACCATGGTGATCACCGCGCTGACACCAATCACAATGCCCAGGATCGTCAAAAACGAGCGCATCAGGTTGCGCCGGATCGAGCGCAGCGCCAGCAACAAGGTGTTGAGCCACATCAGATGCTCTCCTCGGTCTGGGTGACAGTCGTTTCGGTCAGTGCCAGCGGATGCGGGTTGCGCACATCACTGGCCACCAGACCGTCGACAAAACGCACGATGCGTTTAGCGTAGTCGGCCATATCGCTCTCATGGGTGACCATCAGCACGGTGATGCCGTGGTCCACATTGAGCTTCCAGAGCAGGTGCATGATCTCGTGGCTGCGTTTCGTATCCAGGTTGCCGGTGGGTTCGTCGGCCAGCAACACGGCGGGCTCGGTGACGATGGCGCGGGCAATCGCCACGCGTTGTTGTTGACCGCCCGAGAGTTCCGCCGGCGTGTGGTGCTCCCAACCCGCCAGGCCGACCGAGGCCAGCGCCTTTTTGGCGGCGGCATGGCGCTTTTGGGCGGGTTCACCCCGGTACAACAGCGGCAGTTCGACGTTTTCTTGTGCTGAGGTGCGCGCCAGCAGGTTAAAACCCTGGAACACAAAACCCAGGTAGTTCCGCCGCAACAACGCGCGCTGGTCGCGCGAGAGGTGTTCCACATGCACACCGTTGAAGATGTACTCGCCCGAGGTGGGTGTGTCCAGGCAACCAAGGGTGTTCATCGCGGTGGATTTGCCTGAGCCGCTGGGGCCCATGATGGCCACAAAATCACCCGCCTCGATGGCCAGGTCCACCCCTTTGAGGGCGAGCAGGGCGGTGGCGCCCTGGCCGTAGACCTTGGTCACCTGTTTGAGCTGGATCAGCGGCTCGCTGCTCATGGTTTTTTGGCGCTGGCGTTGCTGCGTTGTTCGGTGATCACCGCCAAACCTTCGGTGAGGGCACCATCGGTGATCTCGGTCATACGACCGTCGCTGATGCCGGGGGTGACCGTCACCGCCTCGGGCACACCGTCACGCAGCACCCACACCTGTTTGGTCGCGCCGCCCGAGACACTTTTGCTGCGCCCCGGTGGCATACGCGGCATCATGCTCGACATGATGCCACCACCCGATTTGGCCGCTGCTGTGTTGGTCTTGGCCGGGTTAAAACGCAGCGCGGTGTTGGGCACCAGCAGCACCCCCTTGCGTTCAACCGCGGTGATGGTGCTGGTGGCGGTCATGCCTGGGCGCAGGCTCAGGTCGGCGTTGGCCACATCGAGCTGGGTCACATAGGTGACCACGTTGTCGGTGATGGTTGAGCCATAGGACACCGTGGTGATGGTGGCCGGAAAACGCCGCGTTGGGAAGGCGCTCACCGTGAAGCTGGCTTTTTGCCCGACCTTGACCCGGCCCACATCGGCCTCATCCACATTCACTTTCAACTGCAGCTGGCTCAAATCTTCGGCAATGGTGAACAGGGTCACCGCTTGCAGCGAGGCCGCCACCGCATTGCCCGGGTCGACACTGCGGGTCAGCACCACACCGTTGATCGGTGAGCGGATCGAGGCTTTGGACAGGTTGGTCTCATCGGTGGATAACGAGGCACGGGCCGAGTCGACACTGGCGCTGGCACTCAGTTCGGCGGCCACGGCGCGCTCCATGCCCGCACGCGCGGTGTCGAGTTCGGTGGCCGAGGGCACTTTGCCACCCGACAGCCGGGCCACTTCTTCGAGCCGGGCCAGGCTGGCGCGGTTTTCCTTGACGGTGGCCGTGGCCTGGGCCAGTTGCGCCTGCGCCACCGCCAGTGCGGCGCGTGAACGAGTCACCTGGTCACCCAGCTTGGCGGTGTCGAGCTCGACCAGCACCTGGCCCTGTTTGACCCGGTCGTTGATGTCCACCAGCACGCGGCGCACGGTGCCCGAGAGTTCACTGCCAATGCTGACCGAACGTGTGGGTTGCAGGGTGCCGTTGGCGGTGACGTTGAGCGTCAGGTTGCCTTTGGTGACTGGCTCGGTGATGTAACTGGGTGCCGCATTTTTTTGCTGATTGAGGCTCCAAGCCCAATAACCGCCTGCCCCTGCAGCTATCAATACAACAGCAGCCCAGAGGCTGCGGCGCTTCCACCAGGTCGGTTTGGGTTTGGCGGCCAGCAAGGCCTGCAGCGCGTTGGGCTGGGGTGTGGTTGGGGTGGGGGAGATAGGGGTGTTCATATCGGTGCAGATAGGGGATCAGATTCGGCGGCCTGGGGTTCGCGCAGTGTCAGGGCTGTGTCTGCCAGCCGCCACCCAGCGCCTTGACCAGTCGGACATGGTCGGCGCCCAGGGTTGCCTGTTGGTTGGCCACACTGTCCTGGGTGCTGAGCAGGGTGCGCTGGGTTTGCAGCACGGTCTGGAAGTCGATCAGGCCGCTGGCAAAGCGGTTTTGCGCCAGCAGGTCGGCGTTGCGCGCAGCGGTCGCGGCCTGTTGTAACAAGACCAGCCGCTCGCGGTCATTTTTGAGGGCCATCAATGCGTCTTCCACTTCTTTGAGGGCGGTCAACACCGTGTTCTGGTAGCTCGCTCGGGCCTGCTCCAGTGCGGCTTCCTGCGCCAGCACCCGGCTTTTGGCGGCACCGCCGTCGATCAGCGGCACCGAGACCGAGCCCAACAGGCTGCTGACCAGCGTGGCGCCATTGCCCAGGCCCGCCAGGGTCAGCGCGCTTAATGACAGCGAACCGCCCAGCTTGAAGCTGGGGTAACGCGCGGCATCTGCCGCATCCACCCGAGCCAGTGCGGCGCGGATGCGGTACTCGGCGGCACGCACATCGGAGCGCTGGCGCAGGGTCTCGGCGGGAATCTGTTGGGTCATTGTGCTGTTGGCTTGGGGCACAGCACGCTCTGGCAGCAGCAGGGCATCCAGATCCAGCGGACGTTGGCCGGTCAACACCGCCAGGCTGTGGCGGGTCTGGGCCAGGCTGGTCAACAGTGAAGGGATTTGCGCGGCGGTCTGCGCGGCGGCGGTTTGCGCCTGCTCCACCTCAAGCGAGGTCACCAGACCGGCCTGAGACCGCCACTGGGTGATCTGCAGGGTTTGTTGCTGGCTGGCCAGGTTGTTCTGGGCAATGGTCAGCTGGCTCTGGGTGCCACGCAACTGCAAGTAAGCCAGCGCTACCTCGGCCGTGATGCTGACCTGCACATCGCGCAGGCTGGCTTGGGAGGCGAGTGCGTCGGCCTCGCTGGCCCGGATGCTGCTGCGGTTGGCACCAAAAATATCAACTTCCCATCCGGCGTCCAGGCCTGCCTTGAAACTGTTGCTGGCGTCGTTGCCCTCAGATTTGCTGCGTTGGCCCGAGCCCGACAGGTTCACATTGGGGCCCGCCGTGGCCACACTCACGTCACGCAGGGCGCGCGCTTGCTGCAAGGCCGCTTGCGCCGAGCGGATGCTGGTGTTGGCCTGCAAAGCCTGGTTCACCAGTTGGCTCAACAAGGGGTCGTGAAAATCGTCCCACCAGGCGCTGAGCTGCTGGGTCGTTGCGCTGCTTGCCTCCCAAACCGGCTCTGGTGAATCAGGAGTTGTGCTCAGATTGGCGCATCCGGCCAATGCCAGGCAGGTGGTCAGTGTGAGCAACAGGCTGGGGCGGGCAGACGGGCAGAAGCGGGCGGTGCGAAGCGGTGTGGGGTGCATCAAAAAGGGATGTGTGGGTGGCAGGCGGAGCCGGACGGGCGGATTGTGCGACATCTTGATGAAAGCTTGGTCTCAGAGCAGTGAAGCTGTGTAAAGTTCCCGCTGGGGCCTACCGCCACCGGCTTGACAAGGCGTGATCTGCGGGTGATATGGCGGCTTTGCACCGCTTGACAGTGGCTCATGGGACAATGCGCGCCCTATGCATCCAAAAGCCCTGCTTGACGCCTGTTCTGAACTGGTGCGTCTCACCCTCAAATTTGATCACCCGGCGGACGCCATTGTGTCGCGCTTTTTCCGCGACCACCGCGGTCTGGGGCCGCGTGAGCGAGCCACCCTGGCCGAAACCGTCTACACGGTACTGCGCAAAAAAAACCTGTTTGACCATTTCGCGCCTTCGGGCAGTGGCCCCAAAGAGCGGCGCCTGGCGATTCTGGGCTTTTACGGCCCGGGCGACTTCCTGCGCAGCGCCCTGAGTGATCAAGAAATCAACTGGCTCGACCAGTGTGAAAAGATCCAGCCACAAGATCTGATGGATCGCCACCGTCACAACCTGCCCGAGTGGTTGGTGCAGCCGCTCAAGGACCAGCTCGGTGACGGTTTCTGGCCGCTGGTGGAGAGTTTTAACAAAGGCGCCGGGCTTGATCTGCGCGTCAACACCTTCAAGGCCAAACGGACCGATGTGCAAAAAGCGCTGGCCGAATCCGGCATCAAGGCGCTGCCCACACCGTACTCCCCCTGGGGCCTGCGTATTTCGGGCAAACCAGCGCTGAACAAACACCCTGCCTTTGTGGCTGGCGACTTCGAAGTGCAGGACGAAGGCTCGCAACTGCTGGCGATGCTGCTGGACGCCAAACGCGGCGAGATGGTGGTCGATTTTTGCGCCGGTGCCGGTGGCAAGACGCTGGCGATTGGTGCGGCCATGCGCAGCACCGGTCGGCTGTATGCGTTTGACACCTCGGCCGGGCGGCTGGATGCCTTCAAGTCGCGCCTCGCCCGCAGTGGGCTGTCCAATGTGCACCCGGCTGCCATTGCGCACGAGCGTGACGACCGCGTCAAACGCCTGTCAGGCAAGATCGACCGGGTGCTGGTGGATGCACCCTGCACCGGCATGGGCACGCTGCGACGCAACCCGGACCTCAAATGGCGCCAGGACATGAAGGCCGTCGACGAGATGGCGGTCAAACAGACGGCCATTTTGCAAAGCGCCGCACGCTTGGTGAAGTCCGGTGGCCGCTTGGTCTATGCCACCTGCAGCGTGTTGCCGCAGGAAAACGAGGTCATTGCCCAAGCATTCTCCGAGGCCAACAAGGACTTTGAACCGCTGGATGTGGGTGAAGTGTTGACCCAGCTTAAAGTCGAGCAAGCGGCTACCTTGTGCAGCGGTGGGGACAACGGCCAGCGGTATCTGCGCCTGTGGCCTCACCAGCACCAGACCGACGGCTTTTTTGCCGCAGTCTGGCAGCGTAAATAAGCCGCGCTGTCGCAACCCGGTGCCAGTGATCCACTGGTAGCGCGGGATATTTATAAAGAGGGACAAAGCTTGACGACTTTTTTGCTCGATTGGGCCAGTGTGGGCCTGTGGGACATCAGTGCCTGGGCCATGGTGCTTTTCACGCTGGTGATGACCCACATCACCATGATTTGCGTCACCATCTTTTTGCACCGGCACCAGGCGCACCGCGCGCTGGATTTGCACCCGGTGGCCTCGCATTTTTTCCGCTTCTGGCTCTGGCTGACCACCGGGCAGGTCACCAAGGAATGGGCGGCCATCCACCGCAAACACCACGCCAAGTGTGAGCAGAGCGACGACCCGCACAGCCCCCAGGTGTATGGCATCCGCACCGTGCTGCTGCAAGGTTACGAGCTGTACCGCAAGGAAGCACGCAACCTCGACACCCTGGCGCGTTATGGCCACGGCACACCCGACGACTGGCTGGAGCGCAACGTCTACAGCCGGTTTTCGTCGGCCGGTGTGATCCTGATGCTGCTGATTGATCTGACTTTGTTTGGTGCGGCCGGGTTAGCCGTGTGGGCGGTGCAGATGATGTGGACCCCGGTGATGGCGGCCGGCATCATCAATGGCGCGGCGCACTACTGGGGTTACCGCAACTTTGAGGCGCCCGACGCCAGCACCAACATCTCGCCCTGGGGTGTGCTGATTGCGGGTGAGGAGTTGCACAACAACCACCATACCTACCCGACCTCGGCCAAGCTGTCGGTCAAGCCTTATGAGTTTGACATCGGCTGGATGTACATCAGCCTGCTGCAGCGCCTGCACCTGGCCAAGGTCAAAAAGACGCCGCCCCGGCTGGCGCTGGGCAGCGTGCGGCCCGTGGCGGACGAACAAACGCTGGAGGCGCTGATCCACAACCGCTTCGAGCTGATGGCGCGTTACGCCCAGGGCATGCGCAGCGCGTTCAAGCAGGAGGTCAAAGCCCTGCGCGCGCGCCAGGCCGATGCCAGCATGATCCGCGCCGCCAAAAGCTGGTTGCACCGCGATGCCGAGAAGATCCCTGCGGCGATGGCCGCGCAGCTGGCGGCAGCCCGTGCGGCCTCGCCGGTGCTCGACAAAATGGTGGTGATGCGGGAAGAGCTGCGCCAGATGTGGCTCAACCGTTTGCACACGCGCGAGCAACTTGCCACCGAACTGCAGGCCTGGTGCCAGCGCGCCGAGGCCAGCGGCATTGCGGCCTTGCAAGAGTTTTCAAAAAAGCTGCGCGCCGTGCAAGCCTGAGGCTGCTGCAAAAATAAGCAAGGAAATAGCCTTCTGGCCCTTTTTCTTGTTGGGTAGAATGCTTCTCTATTCATAGCGTCCATTGGTCCTCTGATCTGAGTCACCCCGCCCATGCACCCTCCGCACCAGGGCTGTGTGTCCTGCGGTCAGTGCCGCATGTCATACTGGGGTTAACCCTTGGATGCAGTAGGGGGGTACGGGAAATAGGATGAAAGTGGGTGGGTCAAAATGAACGTAAACCCGCGTGGCATATAGAAAAATTGGGATTTGAGGAAAACTCTGAATTCAGGACAGTTTCGGGGTATTTCTGGGGGTTCTGAGGGGATAAATTGCGGGAAATTCGGTTTGGGTGTGCGGAATTTCCCGTACATGGGGCCTTCAATTGAGCCTCAAGCGTTCTTTAAACGGGCTTTGAAGAACGCTACTTACTGCTGGCCTGTTGGGCCACATGCGTGATGTGATCGGATACGACCTCACTCACAACGTCGCGATCAGAATCGGGGAAGCCGACCAGCTGCCGGGCTGGTACACCGGGATGCATCACACGCTTTCTGACCAGGCCACCAAAAGCCAGAGCTTTGGCCGCCTTGGGCCGAATTTCGTAACTTGCACCTTTGGGGCCATGTGTGCCGGTGCCGAAGTGGTGCCACGCGGCCTTGCGTTGATCCATGGTGCTGATGATCACCTCGGAGCCATTGGCTCGGTAGTAGAAGCGCAACAAATCACCGCGATCAAGCAGGATCCGTTTACCGGCCATGATCTTTTGGGCAGCTCTGAAGTCGGAACGTGCACCGTCGCGCTTGCCTGCCACTCGGGTGATTTGATGCTGCCGCCGCTCAACAATTGCATGCACCGTAGACTTTGCCAGTGGCGTCCAGCTGGAGCCGTCCGGCGCTTGGCCCACATCGTGGCGCTGCTGGTTTAGGCGTAGCACAGTCGCGCCAATGGTGCCCATCAAGGCGTGGGGCCGCTTCACCGTGCCATTGATGGCACGTAGGGTTGCATACAGATGACCTGCTTGGACATCGGCGGTGAATTGCATATACTTGCCCTGTGGTGAGGTCAGACGGCGCGAAAGTGCTACTGCACAGTATCCGAATCACACTCGCGGCCCTCTTGAGGGCCGTGTTTATTTCTTGCCATATACCAGCCTGCCAACGCGTAATTTTTCAAAGTAGCGCAGGCGGGCTTCGTTGTTTTTGGGGCTGGCGGTGAAGGTTGTGGCGCCGGTCCAGCCTTTGTCGCTCCATTCAAAAATGGCAATGCCGTATTCTTTGGAGTCGTCGATCTCAAACGACCGCAGGTAACGGCGTTTAAGACGCCAGCGGCCTGTTTCCTTGCCTTCTGGCGTGGCGTCTTTGACCCACTCCCACCAGATTTCGTCCGGCTGCGCCAACGTCATGGCCAGCAGGTTGATGTTCTCCAGGCGCTTGGCCTTGTCGGGCGCGGATAGCCACTTGAAGTTGTCGCCGCCCTTGTCCTGGCCTGAGACAAACAGGGATTTGCTGACGGCCAAGGCAGTGTCTGCCGCGTCAAAAAACACAGAACCTTTGTCGAGCGTGGCATCAAAAACAGACAGGAAGTCGGTGACCGCCTGGATGGGGGGCGTGTCTGCAGGCAGGCGCACGCTGCCAGGCACTCGGGTGGGGGTGGGCAACGCTGGGCGCTGCACACCAGTTGGCCATGGTGTGGCGCGTTCTTTCAGCACCGCTTCGTAACCGGTGAGTGGCGGCACGCTGTGCGGATCCAGGTAGGCGCGGCCTGGGTTGTGGGCAAAGCCAGGGTCTATGCCTTTTGGGGTGCGCACGGTGCGCGGGTTGCTGCCGTTCTTGCCAACGGTGACCTCCTCCCACTCAATCACCGGTTCGGAATCTGGGCCGGTTTTACCGGCGGCTTTCCAAAGCGCCTCGGCTTGGGATTGGGTCAGGCTGTCAGTGCGGCACTTGCAGCCGTAGCCATTGGGTGTGTAGTGGGTGATCCACCAGTCGGACGTGATGGGCAAGATTGTGCCGTTCCATGCCTGGTGCCAGGGGCGCGGATGCTCCAGGCTGGTGTGCACGTATTTCAGATACGGCATCTCGTCACGTAGGGCCCATTGCTGTTGCCAGCGGCCCGAGTTGTAGGCCGCCTGCATGTTGGTGTCGTAGATCACCCGGCTGCGCCACCCTGGTGAGCCGTTGTGGGCCCACTTGTTTTTGGCGACGATGCTGTCGAATTCGCTTTGAAAGGCGGCGTAGCCGGTGCCCTTTTCCTTGGCTGTCAGCAATGCGTTGTAAAAGTCGGTGACTAAGGCATCGGTTTGGCCTCCGGCCACGACAAACGCCAGGCTGTGCTGCTCCTGCCAGACATCGGTATAGCCGGAGGTCGGCAGCTTGATTTTCTTCTTGAAAAAATCAATGGCCTCGGAGAAAGGGAGCTGCGCCGGGTCAGTCATTCACTGCTCTCGGAATAAACACACCAAAGCTTTCCATTTTTTTAAGCGCTAGAACGCACTCATTTCCAAATGCAAACAGCACGGTACCGGCGCCGCATCGGCTTTTTTTATGCTGATTTTCACGGCCTGGGACAAACTCAATCCGACCTCTCACAAATAACATCGCATCAGCAAATTGCATCGCAATTTGACACCAGCGCGCGTCGGTACGGCTAAAAACCAACGCGATGCCATTTCCATGATTTACCATTCTTTCCATCCACTTGGGAGTCTCTGGACCATAAGGTGGGTTGAGCCAAACACGCCCTGACCATGGGCTGTTTAGCCCATCATCAAAAACGGTGTATTTCTTCAGGGCTGGCACTGCGGACTCCATGTCATGGGGACTTGCTGGGTCCAGATCAAATGTGATGTCCAGCGCTTCAAAGATCCATGAAGGCGTGTACCACTCGACACTCTTGTGAGTAGATACCTGGCGCACCTCACCGAACATGCCACTCATACGCTGGCCTTCCCCGCCAGATTCGCAGTGGCCAGGCCCAGGGCGATGGTTTCGGCCAGGGCCTTGGGTCTGGTGGTGATGGCGAGTTGCTCCAGGGCTTCGATGGCTTCGTCGTAGCCACCGGCATCAGCCACCAGGGCGGCGATCTGCTGGACCATGGCTTGCTCATGTGGTGCGGCCAGGGCTGTGAGCTGGGCAATGTAGGCGGGCATGGGGTCGGCCTCGCCGCTGTCTTTGGCCTTGTTGTTGGCCAGCGCCACCAGGCGTGTCAGTGCGGCACCTGCGCCGCCAGCGTTGCCCCTGGTCGACCCTTTGAGCAGGGTTGCACCTTCTGCAGCTTTGGGGATCTGCAGGGCCTGGTGGGCAAATGACACGTCAATATCCAGCCCCATGTCAGCGGCCTTGCTGAGCACCTCGACCATCATTTTTTGGTCGACGGTTTCAGCTGTGTCAAAGGCAAAGCCGGGCATCCGGTCTGGCGTGAACATGCCGTTGTAAGAGGCCATTGGCGTGAGCCACTGCTGGCCAATGGTGGGCTCCAGTTGGCGAACGTCATGCAGCATGATCTCGCGGCGAACCTTGTCATGCACCACGCCCAGCGCGTTGGTCGCTGTTTTGCCGTCGGCCTGGCTGGTGAGTGTGCCGCCCAGGATGGCCATGCTCTGCTTGCGCTCCCAGTAAAGGATGGCGCTCAGAAAGTCGTCAATGGTGCCGCTCTTCATGGCTTGCACAAATTCGATACTCATAGTATCAGGCACCACGCCTGCACCGTCAGAGCCGATGTTTCGCACAGCCTTCAACAAGGTGGCTTGCTGGTCTTTGCCAATGCCAGAAGGGAACCTGCCAAGCCTCAGGGGCATGCCGTATTTCTCCAGGAACTTCTGCATGTCCATGGTGTTGTAGGCCTTGTAGGCATACGTCCAGGCCAGCACCCGAAACAGCGCGGCCTGTTCGATGTAGCCGCTTTTGCTGCGGTGTTCGTGCACCACCCACCCCGACGGTCGTAAGGGCTCGGGTATGCCGTTTTTGAGGTACAGCATCTGGCCAGTGGTGCGCTCAATACGCATCAGCCGCTGGGGCACCCAGTGCATGGCCTTGGGTGTCCACTCTGCACCCAGCCGCCACTCAATCTCCAAGGCTGCAAAGCCTTTGCCAATGCCATCGGTCAGGTCATACAGCGCATCTTCAACGCGCGGAATGGCGCGGAACATGTCGGTGAGTTCTTTGCACCTGTCCAGCTCGCTTTGTGGCGCATCGTCCTTTGGGTGCAGCTGCCAGCCCAGGCCAGTGACGGCCCGGCGGCGCTTGGCCAGCTCACTGAAGATGTGCGGGTCATGCTCTTCAATCAACTCAAACAGCGTGGCCTGGTGGGTGATGTCGCCCTGGTCGGCCGCTGCAAAGGCGTTGGCCAGGCGAGCTGGATCCAGCGTTTGCACCGACATGTAATTGAGCGCCCCATCCTGGCCTGCGCGGGGCCCCGCCTGGGTGTTGGTGTCTGGTTTGCCAAAGCCAGGCAGCTTGGCAGCCAGCGCGGCCAGAGTGGATTTAATCGTCATCGTCGTCCCATCCAGAATCGTTTGAAAAGCCTCCACGGCCCGTGTTGCGGCGCTGACCGCGTGATGAGCCTGCGCCGGTGTAGCTCCACTCCCCGCCGTATTGGCGGGAGATGTTCCACAACATCTCCAGCGCATCCGGCCCTTCGTCGTGGTCGGCTTCGGGCCAGAATTTCACATGCTCAATCAGCGTGGTTTGTGAGCGGTGCAGCCGAATTTGGCCGTTGTTGGTGTACGGCTGCAGCGACAAGATGGCCAGGTCTTTAATACGCCCAGTTGGCCCAGGCACACCTGGGAAGGCGATGCCAGCCAGCGCCGCACGCTTGATCAGCTCGGTGTGTAAGAACTCTTGAAACGCCACCGTTTCCACCTGCCAGGCCAGGCAGTTGTATTCACGCTGCAGCTCAATGGCACGCATGATGATGATGTCGGGCACGCGGCGGGCAATCTCGGCCTCTACCACGTCCAGAACCATCGTCTCTCGGTTGAGGCCACCCACCAAAATAGCCGATGGGTCGCGCGATTTGGCCTGCTTGCCCATGGATGGGTCGATGGCGCCAAAAAACAGCCAGTCGGCACGCCGGTCTATCCAGAAATGCAAGGTTTTGAACGGCGCACTGTCGTCATTGCCCGCCTCGTTCTGATATTCCTGGTTAAACGAGTCGTGGTTGGTGGCGCGGATGCACATCAGCCGGTACAGCGGGCGCACCTGGGGCCAGCTCACCACGGCGCCCGCATCCATAGCGGCTTTGTTGGCCTCGTAAAAGGCCTTTGCAGCGGCTTCAAACTCGACTTTTTCTTCATCGGTGCCGGTGCTGGTGTACAGCGCCTCCCAGCGCTCCCACAGGGCCATGTCATCGGGCCATTGCATGATGGCCTTGAACACACGCCTACGCCAACCAGGCGCACGGCTCACCCGGTTGATGGCCGCGTCATAGTGCAGGCTGGTGCCGGGCCAGAACACATCCATGCCACCCTGTGGCGGGGCCAAGCCCAACACGGCCGACAGCACAAAGTTTTGCGTCTTGGTGCGCTGCGCTGGCTGCTTGACCTGTTCATCATTCTCCAGATCATCCAGAAAAATCAGGTCAGGCCGGTAGGGGCCATGCTTCATACCGCGCAGCTTTTTGCCTGTGCCACCAATGCGCAATTTAATGTTGTTGGCGGTCAGAACCGTGGTAGCCTGCCACACGCGGCCCTGGCCCACGGCCTCGGGGAAGTCTTGCGCCAGGCGGGGGTTGCTGTCCAACTCGGCCTTGATGCTCTCCAGCATCTCGGCGGCCTGCTCTTCGGTGTTCATGACAATGCCGATCAGGTGCTTGCGCGCCTTTTTGGCAATGCCATGTTTGGAGCCGTGTTTGTCCAGCCAATTGGCCCGGCAAATGCACCACAAGCTGCCAAGCTGGGTCTCGTAGGTGGACTTTGCCTCGCCACGGGGGGCCTGGTGCACTTCACGCCCATCGGCAGCGCCGTCTATGACCTTGGGCAGGCGTTCAAAAATGAACTGCTGAAACAGCGAAAAGTGCGGCGTGGGCACATAGTGTGGAAAGTACGTCTGGCAAAAAAACTGGTAGTCCAGCATTGCCCGTTCGCGCCTGGCCTGGCTGGCCTCGGGGTCAGTGGGAAAGGCCTCGCACTCCAGCTCAATCGTCTGGCGCAGCTCTTCACCCAGCTTGGCCAGCTCGCGCTCAAATTCGCGCCAGGTGCGCACGTCCTGGATGTCCAGCGGCTCGTCCCACTCATCATTTGCCATAGCGTTTACCCAGCACGGCGCCGATGCCGTCGATGTGCGGCTGCAAGGCGCGCAGGCCAGCAGGGTCATTGACCTTGAGGTACTCAATGATGGTCTTGAGCGTGTCCAACGCCACAGACAGGCCGCTGTACTGTGGATTGAGTCGGCTGAAAGACTTGCTGAACTTGCTGTATGCATCGGCCAGCTGGGCCAGCATCTGAGCCTTGTCGGCGGCCTGGATGGTTTTGGAGCCCTCCAGCTCGCGGGTGGTCACAATGACTTGTCGGGCAAAGTCCTCTACCAGCTGCTTGTTTAGGTCATCAATGCCCTGGTCGCTGACCCGGTAGGCGGCGCGGGCGGTGTCCCAGTTGTCGCCCTTGGCACGGGCTTTGGCCGACCAGTCGCGGGCCGTGTCGTAGCTCACGCCACAAGTGGCCGCTGCGCCAGACAGAGGCAAGCCCTCAATGTAGAGCTGGCGAACACGGTCTCGGGTTTCTTGGCTGTGGGCCATGTGGGTGCCCTAATTGCCGATATGTTTGAAAGCTTCAACGGCACCGGCAATCAGCGCGCCAGAGATACCCCCGCCCATCGCGGACACCTTAGCCACCTTTTCAATCAGGCGCTTGTCTTCGGCCTCCAGGTCTTTCACACGCTTGTCGATACCGTCGACGCGGTGTTTGAAATGTTCACCCTGTTCGCGAATCTGGGTGGACAGCGCTTGCTCAGTGCGGTTCATACGCTCATTACCAGCCTGTTCCAGGCGTGCAATGTCGCGGCGGATGTCTTCAATGCGGGCGGTGGTGCCTTCGTGCATGGCGCGCACTTCGCCGGTGAGCTTGCCGATGCTGTGCATGATTTGCGACAAGTCGCTGGAAGTGGGGGTTTCTGGTGGCATTGCTTGGCACTCAAAGGTAGTTGGCTTGAAAAGCGGGGATGGGTACAGGTGGCCGTTACTTGGTGGCCTGGGGTTTTTGTATGCCTGCAAGCAAATCATCTTTGTCGCGGCTGCCCCGGCTGGACCCAAATTCAAATTGATGAGCGTCGCGCAGACACAAACCGAAGATGCTGGCAACGCTTGAGAGCAAGCCGACCACCTCGCCCGGGATGTCCTTGCGAAACAACGAAAGCACCACCAAACAGGCAATCAGACCGACCACGTCACACAGCACCATCAAATCGGCGCGCTTGTTGGTGCGCCCGGATGTAACGTAGGCAATGTCACGGGCCCGCGCGCTTTGGCGATCTGTCAGGTACGCCTTTTCCAGGTCTGTATCAGCAGCCAGCACAGCCAGGTTAAAGGCCTGGGCCAGCTCGGCCTTGGCGCGGATGGCAGCCAAAGCTTCTTGAGGGTCAGCGGCACCGGTCAAGTTCTGGGCGATGTCAACCACCTTTTGCGCGGTGTCTACCGAGCTGGAACCAGCGCCCATGTATTTCATGATGGACGGCGCAAACTGAGCCAGCGCCAGAGCTATGGAGATGGGGTCCATCAGACGGCACCTCCCAGCACGTTTTTGGCGGCAGGCGCCAGATTGGTCGACAGCCAGGCGCCAACGTCGAAGCCAGGGCAGGTTTTGAGCCACTCGACGGCAGTGACCTGGCCGTCTCCATTGGCATCGGGCGATAGATCGCGGTGCCCACAGACGCCGCCAGAGACTGTGTCCCCGTTGCGGGTGGGCAGCTTGAGCTGGATGGCGTAGGTGTCGGTCAGCTCGCGCACCACGTATGCCAAGGCCCGCCATTGGGCGGTTGTGTATTTGCCGTCGCGCTCGGTACCGCCGATCATGCAGATGCCGATGCTGTTGGCGTTGTGGCCTTGGGCGTGTGCCCCCACCTCGGCCACTGCGCGGCCACTGTGGATGGTGCCGTCCAGGTCAATCACGAAGTGGTAACCAATGGCCGACAGCTCCGGGTTCTGGGCCCGGCGGGCCTGGAAAGCACGGTGAAACCCGCGTGCCGAGTGCCACTCGTCAATGATCTGCACACAGTTTTTGAAGCCGGGCTGACCAGGCAGACCGCGCGTAAGTGGCCGCCCGGATGGCGTGGCAGAGCAGTGGATAACCAGCAGGTCAATCAAGCGCATGCTAGGCCCCCAGTGCCACGCAAATCAGGCAGGCTGCCACCACAATGGCGCGCCGTAGCGTAGCCTGTCCGAATGAGCCATATTGAAAGAACCCCGTGACATATTCACCGGGCAGTCCATCAGACTCGGTAGGGTCTTCTATCTCCTCAATTTCCCGGTACTTGTGGGGCCTGTCATAGGGGAAAAGCATCCGGTCAAGCCAGTAACCGCCCCAGCCGCCCAACGCCATCAAGTGCGCTTTGTAGAGGGTAATGGTCAGCAAACTGCCTGGCATAACCTGCTGCAACACCAGACACAAAACCAGCGCTGCCAAGCCCAGCACCAGGCACAACACCATTCGGGGAGAAGTAAACATACCAACGCTCCTAAAGCCCGGCATACGCCGAAAAGACACCGCGCGAAGATGCGGTGAACAGGCTTTAGTGTGTTGATTTAAGGCGCGTGGGAAACCGCGCGAAACGCTTCAGGGGGGTGCGTGGCTCAGTTGCTCGGTTGGAATAAAAACGTATGAACGGGCAGCCAAAACTTTTCGTTGGATGACTCCCAGGAACCCGTCACAAGGTTCGCGCGAAAAGTCTCCTTCTTGGCTGTGCTGCGCCAATAAATCACCATGCCAACACCGCCCAGAGCAGGACCAAAAATCGACGTAAACAATGAGGAAAACAAGATGGCCACCAGGATGCCAACCATGACGAGGTAGGCCACTGGGGAGTGGTACACGGACTCACCCCACACCTCTGCACCCTTACCCCAATATTGAAACCGCCGCTCTACAGTGAGCTTGTCCGCACTGCTCATTGCCTTTGCAACCACTGGATGCATCCAGCTATTCGGTGAGCCGCATTGCGGGCATGTTTCAGCCTGCGGGCCAATGAGGTGCTGGCAAGTCTGGCACGGGATTAACTGGGCGGGTTTTGCTATTTGCTGAGTGGACTCGTTCATCCGCATGCTCCCTTTTTGGGGTGATTAAAACTGGCTATTGAATCATTGCGTGCCAAGCGGGTGCTTGGCTTTTTCAGCGGAGTACATCAAATCACCCTGCCGGAAAACTTCATCCATATTGCCTGATACATTGACCAAAGAACTCGGCAAAAGATGTACGCCGCTAAGTTCCCAGCGCATGGAGTAGATGAACTCAACAGCGATGCCTAAGGCGTCCCCTGTCAACTCCTGCTCAACTGTCCGAAGAACACGCAAGTAGGTTCGCTTCTTTACCCAGCCATCCGAGTTTTTCGGGTCGCGTACCCACTGCTGCCATATTTCTGAAGGTGTGGTGATAGTTTCGGCTACGACGCGAAGCTCTCGCCTTTGCTCTGGCTCCATGTTATTTGCAAGTCTAAAAATGTCTTGCTGGGTGAAGTGCACCAGTACACCAGTCACATCACGGTGCTTGATGAGGTCTCGGGCACCCTCCAGGCTGGAGGTCATTTGATTTCGATTCCCTTGGACTGGCGAAGAAACGTCAAACCATCAAGCCCCAGCTTTGCCATTTTGTGCTCAGCCAGCGCACGGCAGTTGCGCAAATAGGCCAACTCGGTTGGCGTAGACGCAACGTTCTCAACCCGCTCACCGGTAATTACATAGGCCACATCCACCCCCCACTTAGCCACCTCAGCTAAGTAATTTGCCTTTGGCGGTGTTCGGTCCGTCTCGTAATCAATTTGAGTCTTTTTGGTTGTGCCTGCAGCTTCGGCTAAGGATGTCTGGCTGAGGGTGAGGCGCTCACGCTCCTCTTTCAATCGTTTTCCAATGGTCACGAAATATTCTCCAAAAACGTATTGCAAGGTAACAAAATAGTGACTATGATTCACCTAACGCACTCGCCATGTGCGGATACCAAAAAAGTTAGGCGAAAGGTTAACAGATATGCATCCAGAACAAATTAAGGCAGCCATGCGAATGAATGGCGTCACGTCCGCTGTACTCGCTGACGAACTCGGCGTGGCTAGTAGCACTGTCAGCCAGGTGATCAGCGGGCGCGCCACATCGACGCGTATCGCCAAACGAATTGCGCAGATCGTTGGCCAGCCGGTGGAAGTGCTGTGGCCACCAAAACCTCGCCTGGTGTTGCGCCGCAACAAGTCGGCGGGAGCACTGGCATGACCCCGAACACTGAGTTTGAAAACACCGCTTTGCGTCTGAAGTTAGCGCTGAGCGTCTATGACGACAAAGACCTAGCTTCGATGCTTGGCCTAAGCCAGGCGGCGTTCTTTGACAGAAAAAAGAGAGGGTCCTTCCCAGTGAAAGAACTATGGGCTCTCAAGGGTAAGAGACCTGATTTGAACTTGAATGTTGACCACATCCTGGGCAAAGCCACGCCGAATCAATCAGTCATTCCCGCGCCGGCTGACTTGATAGACCCCCACGGATTTGGTGAGCGACTCAAGGTGGAACGCTCCCGACTTGGGTTGCGCCCGGAGGAACTTGCCGAGCTATGCGGCGTGGGCAAAAGCTCGCAGTTTCGGTACGAAACAGGCGAAGCATCCCCCAATGCTGACTATTTGTGCAAAGCACGAGCCGCTGGTGTGCGCTTGGAGTTCCTTTTCGCAGAAACAAACTGAGGACTGAATCGTGAGTAAAAAAGATACAACACCGACAGAAATTTCAAATGTCCGAACTGTGCGGACATTTGACTTGACGGTTGAAGACACCGAAGCCGCTCAATCAATCGGTGTGGTGATGACCGGGCCAATTGGTGATCGCATTACCCGCGCCGTACAGGCACACAACATGGCGGCGCGTCTGGCGGTAGAGGCCGGTTACTTGCTGCTGGGAATCAAAGCAGAGTCGGCTCACGGTGAGTTTGAGCGCGGGATTGAGGCGATGGGTCTATCACGGCAGCGCGCAGCCGAACTGATGACTACAGCCAAATTCGTCACCAGCCTGCCCGCAGCACAGCGCGCTGAGCTTCTGATGCTGCCAAAAACCAAGGTGTTGGCACTGGCCAGCGCAGACCCCGAAGTGTTGATTGATTTGCTGGATATGCCAGACGCGGACCTATGCAACTTGTCGGTGCGCGCGCTGCGGGCCCGCATCAAGGAACTGGAGGAAGAAGCGGGCAAACGCACCAAGCGCCTTGAAGCCGAGCTGGAACACCGAGACGCCGTGATCCAGAAGCTCAAAAAGAAAGACGTACAGCGCGACTTTGACCCGCTGACCCACATGGTGCGTGATGAATGCCTGGCCTACCAGGCGGGCGTAGAGATCAACCTGCAGAGCCTGTCCGCCCTGTTTGACGAAGTTGTGGCAGATGATCCACAGGCTCCCGAATGGACTTTGCGCCTGGAACAAATCTGGTTTGCAACCCACGCCGCAGCGGCACGCGTCACGGCCCTGCTTGACAAGGTGCGCACCACCATGCCCCGGCAGATGCCCCAGCAAGCTGCCACGCCCAACATGCTCACGCCCGACGAGGTGATGCACTGGACGCTGGAGTGGGAAACCATGGTGAGCCAGGCCAAGGTATCTGCAGCCACCCGTGCCGATCTGCGCGCCCAAGAAGGCCCGCGCGGTGTGGGTCGGCCAAAAGGGGCCAAGACTGGCGCCAAGCTGGACGGGAAAGCCAACAAGGCATAAGCCATGGCACGCACCGCAACCGCATTTATGCAGCCCCTTGACCCTGCCCAGCCGCTGGCACTGCGCCCAGTGGGCCAGGTGGTGGCTCTACGCCAGCGCGACCCCTGGCGTGAGGCCAGTGACGCGCAGCGCACTGTAGCCATAGCCCGCCATGATGTGGTGAGCTATGTGCTGGAGCTGGAGCGCACCGGCTTGTCTGCCAACCGCTCCATAGAACTGATGCTGACCCGCCACGAGCTGGGTCAACTGCACCCACACATGGTGCTGGCCCTGAAAGCTTGCGCCAAGGCCGGGCGCACTGCACCCACCCGCAACCCGATTTTTGAGTGGCGCAAGGTCATTCAAGACGGTGGCTCACGGGTGGACTTGATAGAGCACCACAAAGGCAAGGTCACCAACGTGCAGCCCGCCTGGTGGGGGCCAGCGCTGGAGTACTTCAACAACCCGAGTAAGCCCGACATGAGCACCGTGTGGCGCAGGCTGACCGAGGTGGACGGCTTTGCCTGCACCTATGAGCAGGTGCGCGGCTACCTGACCAGCGTGCCCGCCATGGTGGGGCGCAACAGCCCGGCGCGCATTGGCCGCAACCTGTACCGCTTAACCGAAAAAGCGTTCATGAAACGCAGCACCCAAAACGCCCTGCCGGGCGACGTGTACGTGGCCGACGGCTACCGCGCTGACGTGTATCTGGCGCACCCGGTCACTGGCAAGCTGTTCCGGCCAGAGCTGACCGTGGCCATTGACCTGCGCAGCCGCATGGTGGTGGGCTGGCGGGCTGATGAACACGAAGGCACTACTGCAGTGCAAAACATGTGGGCCGAGTGTTTTAGCCGCCACCGGCATGTGCCGCTGTTCCTCTACATCGACAACGGCTCTGGCTACAAGAACAAGCTGATGAGTGACGAGGTGGTGGGCTTCTACAACCGCGCAGGGGTGCAGCAGATCATTCACGCCATACCGGGCAACCCGCACGGTAAAGGATGGGTGGAGCGGTTTTTCAGGATCGTCAAAGATGATTTTCTGAAGCTGTGGATGCCGCAGTTTTACTGCGGTACCGACGCGGCCCCTGAGGCACTTAGCCACACGGTGAATGAGGTGCGCGCTGGGCGCATGCAGCTACCCAGCCTGGCGCAGTTCACCGATGCGTTTAACCAGTGGCTGAGCCGCTACGCCCAGCGCCCGCACCCAGAGGATGCCAGCCGCACCCGCGCCAGCCTGTGGGCTGAGCTGGTGCCTGTGGCACCGGCTGGCGATGTGAGCGAACTCAAACGCCAGGCCGCACTGCTGACAGTGCGCCGGGGCATGCTGCAGCATGGCAAGTGGCGCATTTACCGCCACCCGGATCTGCAGGCCTACAACGGCACCAAGGTGCTGCTGGAATACGACCTGATGGACAACACCGTGGCCGTGGTGCGCACCGAGCAAGGCCGCTGGATCTGTGATGCCCAGCTGGTCACAGCCATTGACGCTGTGGACACCACACGCATGGAAGAAAAGCGGGCCAACCGCGCGGCCGATGCCGTCAAACGCCTGGAAGAAAAGATTGCCGAGCAAAGGGCACGCGCTGGCCAGGTGATCGACGTGGAGGCCACCGCTCAAGCGGTTATCGAGAACGACCTCGACCTGCTGCTGGACCACGCTGGCCTTTTCCTGGCCGATGCGCCCCTGGACTTTGATGACCTGTTTGAGCGCAGCAACACCCCCACCGACGACAACCCTGAAGGAGAACTTGCATGACCACCACCGCATGGCCAGGCCACTACACGCCTGCCGACGCAACCCTGATTGAGCGCATGCGCGCCTGGATGGATGAGCGCAAATACAGCCAGGCCAGCCTGGCGCGGCTGGCCCGCATCAGCAGCAGCTCGCTCAACCAGATCCTCAAAGGCAGCTACGCCACCAGCCCGAGCAAGCTGCTGGCCAATGTTGAGAGCGCCATGCGCAACTTTGACGAAGGTGGCCGAGACACCAGCGTGGCGGTGGAGACCAGCGTCTACAAAATGGCTTTTGCTGCCTGCAGCATGGCCCGGCGCTACCGCAACTTTGCGGTGTTCAGCGGCTTTGTGGGCACCGGCAAAACCTTTGCGCTCAAGCGCTACGCCCGCAAGAACCCCAACACCTTTTTGATTGAGGCCACGCCCACCATGACACCGCAGAGCCTGGTGCGGCTGCTGAGCCGCACGGTGGTGGGGGTGGATGCCAAAGGCAGCATTGACGACAAGTTTCGGGCCGTGGTGGACGCGCTGCGCAACACGGACAGCTTGCTGATCGTGGACGAGGCCGAGACGCTGACACCCCACCAGCTGCACACCCTGCGCCGCCTGCGCGACCTGGCCAACATTGGCATCGTGCTGGCGGGCACAGAGTACCTGGCTGGGCTGATCAAGCCCGAGCGGGGCCAGTTTGACCAGATCCGCAGCCGCTGTGGCTTTTGGCCCGAGACCGTGCGTGGCATCACCGAAGACGATGCCGCCGCCCTGGTGCAGGCCAACCTGGGCACCGAGGAAGTGCCTGACGCGGTGGTGCAGCGCCTGTATGCCCACAGCCGTGGCAGCGCCCGCATGCTGGTTGAGGGGCTGCTGGCGGGGCTGAAAGAGTTTCGCCGGGGCCGCCCTTTGAGCGTGGCCCTGGTGGACAGCGTAGCCAAAGACGCGCTGTGCCTGCAAAGCGCAGCCTGACACCCACACACACACCAGGAGGCTCATCATGAAGAAATTTGCCGTAACCATCACCCTGGCCAATGGCACCACCGTGCTGCGCGAAGTGCAAGCCAGCGATGCGCTGGACCTGTATGACAAGGCCCGCGAAGTTTCCAAGGAATACCCGGACTGTGTGGGTTACCACAGCAAGCTGGCCGTCACGCCAGGTGAGCGCCAGCGTCGGTTTACTGACCGGCCAGGCGTGGCCCGCGAGGCCTACCCCCAGCCCACCCACCCGTTTGCACCTGGCGTGATCCAGGGCCCGCACTGGAGGCCAGATGGATTTACCGAGCAGGATGAGCGGTTTGGCCTGACGTTGCTGCAAACCGGCCAGCTTGTGGTGGTGCTGTTTGTACTGGCGCTGATTGCTGGCTACGTGGTGGGAGTGCGGTCATGAGCACAGTCTCCCGCACCCACCCAAGGCAGTCGCAAGACACACTCGACCTGCTCAATTTTGTGAATGCCAGGCAGTCTGTGACTTATGCCGAGTTGTTTGACCAATTCCGGGACGATGGCCATGAAGGTGACAACGATGCCGATACACATCGCCGCTTTGGAACTCGGATGGCGCACCTTCTGGAGAAAGGCCAGCTTGCCTGCACTGGCCGGGGGCGCAGCCGCATGTTCACGCTTGGGCCAGATGCAGTTGACCAACCAGCCAGCGCTGCCGGTGTTGAGCGCAACCAGAAAAAGAAGCCAGCTGCCAAAGCTTGCAGCAGTGCCCCCCTTGCGCCACTGCCATACCTCAACTTGAGCCGCCTGCCAGCCACCGTGCTGCCCAGCCGCAGCCCAGTGTTGCGCCCCGGTGCCCTGGACTTCCAACGCGTGGCCTCCCGTGGCTTTGCCTGCTGAAAGCACTGCCATGACCACCTCTTTTACCCGCGCCGAGGCCGAGGACGCCACCCGCCAACTGATTGCTCTGGCCTTGTCTTTGGGCAAGGTCGATCTGTCCATGACTGCGCTGTTGAGCGCCTACGCAAGCATTGCCACCAATGGGCCGCCACCGTGCCTACCCGCCGCCATCGAACCCCTGCAGCGCACCGCCCAGGTGCTGAAAGACATCGACCAGGTGCGTGCTGTTTTTGTGAAACCGTTTTAACTGAAAGGAACTACCCCAAATGGCAACCCGTATCAAAACCAAAGCCGCCGACGCCCCCCAGACCTTGGCCCAGGTGCAAAGCGACATCCGCCAAATTGGCGACCTGCAGCGCGAGCATGCCCGCATGAGTGCGGACCTCAACGACAAAGTGGCCCAACTCACCGAAGCCGCTGCCCCGCTGCTGAAAGACCTGCAGGAACGCAGCGCAGCCCTTCAGAAGGGCGTGCAGATCTACTGTGAAGCCAACCGCGAAGAGCTGTGTGGCAAAGGGAAAACCGCCAACCTGGTTACTGGTGAGGTGCAGTGGCGCCAGCGCCCGCCCAGCGTGAAGGTGACCGGTGTGGACGCTGTGATCGCCTGGCTCAAGAACATGAGTCTCACTGCCTTCATCCGCACCAAGGAAGAGATCAACAAGGAAGCCATGCTCAATGAGCCCGAGAAAGCCAAGGGTGTGCCAGGTGTGACCATCGTCACAGGCGTCGAGGACTTTGTGATCGTGCCGTTTGAAGTCGACACAGAGATGGCCTGATCATGAACATCACAAAACTACCAATCAAGCCACGCCGCATCTATTTGGCCTCCAGCTGGCGCAATCCTACCCAGCCCGCAGTTCTTGAGGCCTTACGTGCCGCTGGACATGAGGTCTACGACTTCCGCAACCCAGCACCCGGGCAGAAGGGGTTTGCCTGGCGCGACTGCGGCGGCATCGCCGCCCAGGACGGCCCCGGTACCGGCGCCAAGACCATTCCGGCCTATATGGAGGCCATTCGCTCTGAGCGCGCCGCTGACGGCTTTGCATTTGACAAGGCCGCTCTGGACTGGTGTGACACCTGCGTGCTGGCCCTGCCGTGCGGGCGTAGTGCCCATTTGGAGCTGGGTTATGCATGTGGCCAGGGAAAAGACACCTACGTGCTACTGCACGAAGACAAGTTTGAGCCGGAGCTGATGTACTTGCTGAACACCGACATCTGCACCGACGTGGATCAGATCATCGACCTGATGGCCACCCGACAGCCCTATGACATTGGGCGCTGGTTCGCTGAGTCTGGTGGACGCTATATCGTGCCGTCTGCGCACGCTTTACGCCTGCTCCATGAAGTCGTGGAGCTGTGCGTGGCGGCCGGTGCAACTGAGGAAGAAATCATCCAATGTACTGCCGGTGAGCTTGGAAAGGCTGCGTATCGAAGCGAGTACGGAGGCAATCCTGACGAGGTTCCCATTGAGTGGGCAGACTGCGCCATCCTGCTGAAGGTCTTTGAGAACCTGGCCAACATTAATGGCCACCAGGTCATGCGCAACAAGCTGAATGTGCTCTGGGACCGCAAGTGGGCGCCTGATTCTGGTGGTGCTCTCTATCGTCCTGCCACTATCGGTCAGGAAACGGGTGGAGAGGTCTGATCATGCCCGCGATCAACTTCTACCCACGCTTTGCTGACCAGGTCGAAAGCGGTCAGAAACGCCAGACCATCCGCCTGAGGCAATTCCACCCAGGTGCCACCTTGTACTTGTTGACCGGCCAGCGCACCGCCTGGTGCCAGCGCCTGGGTGTGGGCACCGTGACCCGCTGCCGCCCGGTGGTGGTGGACTTCTACAACTATGTGCCACGCATCGTGGTTGATGACGTTGCGCTGTCAATGAAGCAAATGGAAGCCTTTGCCCGTGCAGACGGCTTCCCGGATCTGGACTCGTTCATGGACTTTTTCGGCGACCACCACACCCTGCCGCTGGCGGCCTGGGTGACTGAGTGGGATCTGGCTGAGCAGACTGAGGAGACACCCGCATGAGCATGACCCAAGAACACCTGGACCTCGCCATGAAGGCGGTGGCCCATGTCATCAAACGCATGCAGTCAGACCCACGCCTGGCCTACCTGATGGGCCCTGGCACAGAAGCGTTTGACTTGCTCATCGCAGCAGCTGCCGCCCCATCTGGTCTAGATGAGGATTTTTTAGGTGAGCAGATCACGGGGACGCTTGCACCTCAGCCGGTTGCAGCCATCGGTGTAGCTGCTGCCGAGGTCGACCAGGAGCTGCTGGCCCGAATCGCGCTGTATGACGACGGTGTCCACGACCGCGACAACCAAAACGATCTGAACATGCTGGTCAATCACTTTGTCAGGCGCGGTCTGGAAGTGGCCGAGGCTGAGCGCGACACCATTACAAAGGAGATTTTCTGATGAGTACCACCATTCCATCGGGCCCACGAACCAGTCGCGGTCATCGTCACGCCGAGGCCTTTTGCCTCATGTGGTACGCCTGCCAATCCTGTGGTCACACCGAGCAGTTTTGGAACTCGCGCGACGGAGTGACGCCATTCAGTACGGCATGCCCGAGTTGCGGTAAGCCCGATCTGTTTCACGTCAACTTCTCCCGTGACAAGTACGCGCCGAAACACGTTCCGCACGTGGGGCAACGGGTCTGGGTGTCTATGACAAAAGATCACGCGCAGGCTTTCGCCAAGAAACGGTTCGAAGCACTGAAGGCCCATCGCCGTGTTGAGCCGAGCGAAGAAGAATCGATATATCAGGCGGTGTTTGAGTCAATTTATCGAGATGGCCACGAACCAAACATGGTGGTCACTGGCTATTCGTGGAGTCAATCATGATCATGACCCCAAACCAACTGCGCAACCTTGCAAACGCGCGCCTGACCACCAGGCGCAAATCCGCGTGGGCCGAACAGGCTGAGCAAGCGCTGAGATCTGCAGCCGCCGATCTGGAGCGCTTTCAGCGCGAGCACCAAGCCCGGCACCAGGTTGTACTGCGGTCGTATGGCGAAACCACTCAACCCGTTTATTTGGGAAGTTGACCATGAACACCGTCGCCCAATTCATCGGTTACGCCTACCTGGTGGCCTGTTTGCTGAGCCAATTCGGCCTGCTTGATGTGTTTGTCTGCATTGGCAAGCCAGGCTCCTGTCTCGTCGTTCCGGCCTCGCCTGCAAAGACAATAGGCACCCCCAGGGAGAAGAGCGCATGACCGCTTTGAACAAACACAAACTACAACTGCTGGGCATTGCCAAGACGTGGGCCTGCAAAACGCTGCCGGGCTGGGATGACACTGCACACCGCGATCTGCTGAGCCGCCACGGTGCTGTGGCACTGCCATCTACTGAGGGGCGGGTGTCTGCCACCAGCATGAACTTGGTGCAGCTGGAGGCTGCGCTGGCCGATTACGAGGCACGGGGCTGGAACCGACTGCACCGGCAGTTTGTTCCTGCAGGTGCAGCGCCTGGTGCAAAGCGGCCGGTGCCCAAGCACATCGCCCACCTGGTGCGGCTTTGGGGGCGGCTGGGTCAATCTGACAAAGTGAAGGATGCGTCTCGGCCCGCGCTGCTGGCCTGGTGTGAGCGCCAAACGCAGCACACATTGCCCAATCTGGACGCCCTGACGACGAAAGAGAGCCAGAAGATCATTGAAGCGCTCAAGTCCTGGCTGGGGAGGGACTGAGCACATGGCCAAGCGCCCCGCCCGCCAACCGGTGCATCAGGACCGCAGTGCGCCCGTGCCCACGCACTGGCCTGCGGTGGACGATGAACTGATGCGCACCCTGCCGCCTGTGCTGCGCGCCATTGTGCGTGCGCTGGGCTTTGGCAGGGCGCGGGAGCTGCTGGAAGAACGGGGCGGTGCGCCGATCTGGATACCGGTGCAAAAGCTGGCGGCCTTTGGCCTGCAGCCAGATGAGATGCAGCGCCTGCGGGTGGCGCTGGAGCCGCATCTGAACGAGACCAGGCGCATCACCCTGCCCAAAGTGGACAAGCTGTTTCTGCGCTACCGTAACGAGCAGATCCTGCGCGACCGGGGCAACAGGTCGGCGCGTGAGATTGCCCAGATACATGCCCTGACCACCCGCCAGGTGCTGAACATTTTTGCCCAGGGTGATGGGCCAGTTTCTTGCCGTGGGCAGGATGAAGATAGCAGACAGCCCGATTTGTTTGCATAGCCAGGGACAGCCTGGCGCGTTATTGGCCCGCCAAGCCATTTAAACGCATTCAAAACGCTATGTGCAGGCTTGGTACATAGCAGCGCCGCAGAAAACCTGCCAAGCGGCCACAAGCCATTTTGTTGGGTAGGCCAACAGAACCAGCGCGAAACATTTCCCGCGTATTCGCACCCCCCCGCAAATCTGACACTGCCTCCATCGCATTTCTTTGCATGGAGCACACACGGTGGCAGGTCAAACCCAATCAGCGCAGAAACCCAAGGTCAGTCTGGCCAGCATGTCGTTCGTGTTGGAGCTGGGTGCGCCGGATGCTGCTGGCCTGGCACCGGTGCCTACCGAGGCGCATCTGCTGCCACCGGGGCCTTTCCGCTCGACGGATGGGCGCCCGGAAGATTGTGAAGCCTGGCAGCTTGACGCCACGATTGCCGCCCGGGTGATCGACCGGGCCAGCCAGCGCAAAAACGATGTGCTGATCGACTACGAGCACCAAAGTCTGTACGCGTCCATGAACGGTCAGCCAGTGATCGCGGCTGGGTGGTTTACAGGCCCGTCGCTGGTGTGGCGAGAAACCGGGCTGTTTGCTACAGGCATCGACTGGGTAGCTGAAGCGGCCGAGCGCATCGCTGGAAAGAAGTACCGCTACATCAGCGCCTACTTTTCTTATTACGCCAGCACTGGCGAGGTGCTGGAGATTTTGTCTGTGGCATTGACCAACACCCCAGGCCTGGATGGCCTGAACGCCCTGAGTGCGCGGGCGGCTTTGTCGCGCTCTGTTTTTGCAACCCCTCCCACCGACTCAACCAAGGATGAAAAGGTAACCATGGACCCAAAAGACGAACAAATTGCGGCGCTGACCAGCAAAGTGGCCACGCTCGAGCCCGAGGCCGCCAGAGTGGCCGCACTGACCACCGAGCGCGATACGGCTGTGACTGCTTTGGCCGCACTGACCAACCAGGTGGAAAAAGACAAACACACGGCGCTGCTGACGGCTGCGCTGTCTGATGGCCGCCTGGCCCCGGCGCAAAAGGCCTGGGCTGAAAAACAGAGCCGGGCTGCGCTGACTGAATACCTGGATGCCAGCAAGCCGCTGGTGGACCAGTCTCGCCAGGTGGACCCCAAAGCCGAACAAGGCGGCCACGGCCTGACCGAGGTGGAGCTAGCCGCTTGCACCCGCATGGGTGTAACGCCCGAGGCTTTCCTGGCGGCCAAGAAGTAGCCAACCCAAACACCCATCACACAAAAGGAACAGCACATGCTTACACAAGCACAACTTGATGCACTGAAGACCACTCTGGTGGCCCGCTTTACCGCTGGGCTGGCACTGAGCCCTGACGATTGGAAGAAGGTGGCAGGCCTCATCCGCAGCAACGGCAAAAGCAACACCTACGCCTGGTTGACCCAGTTCCCGGCTTTCCGCGAGTGGGTGGGTAGCCGCCTGCACAAGAAGCTGGCTGAGAAAGCCTACACGGTGGTCAACAAGAAGTTTGAAACCACTATCGATGTCGAGCGCACAGACGTTGAAGATGACTCTTTTGGGCACTATGGCGATGTTGCCGAGGGCCATGGCCAAGCCGCCAAGGACCTGATGAATGACATCATTTTTCAGGCGCTGGCTGCCGGGTTTACGGCGACTTGCTATGACGATCAGTTCTTTTTTGACGCTGACCACCCGCTGTATGCCAACGAAGATGGCACCGGTACCGTGACCCAGCAAAGCAACATGCAGGCAGGCGCTGGTGCGCCTTGGATCATGCTGTGCACCAAACGTGCACCCAAGCCGATCTATTTGCAAGAACGCGTGAAGCCCACCCTGGAGTCGGTGACTTCGCCGCAAAACCAGTCTGTGTTTGACCTTGATGTGTACAGCTTTGGTGGACGGTGGCGCGGTAATGCTGCCTACGGCTTCTGGCAGTGTGCATTTGGCAGCAAGGCGGCTCTGACCAAAGCCAACTTTGACCTGGCTTACAACGCCATGATGGACTTCAAGGGCGACGGCGGGCGCAAGCTGGGCCTGATGGCCGACACCCTGGTGGTGGGCTCCACCAACCGTGTGGCGGCCGAGGACATTTTGCTCAAGCAGAACCTGGCCAACGGCGAAAGCAATACCAACTACAAGCGCCTGGAGCTTGTGGTGACCCCGTGGCTGGCGTAAGGGAGTGCACGCATCATGAGCAATACCGTTCTTTTTGTACGCATCGGGCCGAAAACCGGCCCTGAGAAGTTCTTTCGCTGTGCGATCCAGTTCGCCCGCACCTGGAAGCGGGTGGAGGTGGACGGCGCCACTGCCGAGCGCCTGCGCGGTGAGCAGATGCTGGAGGTGACAAGTACCCGCCCTGCTGACTATGTGGAGACACCTGAGGAGGCCGAAGCTGCGGCAGATGCACAGGCAGCCCAGGCGCAACAGCTGGCGGCTGTGCAAGCCACCACTGAAGCCCTGGCGCTGGCTGATGCTGCCACGGCGGCTACGGTGGCCACTGTTGGCGCTGGTGCTGCTGACGTGTTGGCTGATGCAGCCACTGTGACCACTGTTGGTGCTGGTGCTGCTGACGTGTCGGCTGCTGTGGCCAATGCCGGCACTGATGCCACCGATGTAGCTGCGGCTGGCTCAGTTGCGGGAGATCCTGCTGCTGACAAGGCACAAACGCCTGCCCCAGCTGTGGCCAAGCCCAAGGCAGCTGCAGCCAAGAAGCGCTGACATGGGCTACGCAACCCGCGCCGATCTGCTGGCCCGCACCAACGCACGCCGTCTGGCGCAGTTGGCGGTGCCTGCAGACGTGGCCATGGTGCCGCTGGAGGTGATGCGTGCCGCCCTGGACGGCAGCGCCACCGGCACCCTGGACACGGCCACGGCGCAAGCTGTTGCGCTGGCCCTGCAAGCGGTGGACAAGGCGCTGGGCGATGCGGACGCGCTGATGCAAAGCTATGGTGTGCCAGCAACGGCCACCGGCACCATGCTGACGCGCATTGCATGCACGCTGGCCATGTACTACTTGCAGGGTGCAGAGCGTCTGGAAAAGGATGAGATCAGCGCTTACGACGGTGTGATCAGCCTGCTCAAGCAATATCGGCGCGGTGAGATTGACTTGACACCTGGTGTGCCTGCCGACCCGGCCGAGCCCGAGGGTGACCTGGTGAGCATGGAGTCTGCCCCTGCGCGCTATGGCTCCAGCGGCGAGTCCTACGGCTGGAGCGAGACATGATCTCTCTGACGCCGCTGATTGTGCTGATTCGCACGGGCCAGCCGTCTGGCTTTGCTGATCACTGGTTTCGCGAGGTGGGCGGTGCGGCTGAGTTTGCCAAGACGGCCACGATCAAATCCTTGCCGTTGCCCGCGTGCTGGCTTGTGCGTGATGCGGATACCGTGACGCCCAAGGGTGAGCGGGCCGAAGACGTGGCCCTGGCGTTTGATGTGGTGATTGCGATCACCAATGTGCGCATGCAGTCAGCTGGCGAGACGGATGACGCGCTGCTGCGCTACCGCCGGGCTGTGCATGCGCTGCTGCTTGGTTGGCGCTACCCCCAGGAGCCGCTGGGTACGCATAACCGGACCTGGATTCGGTCGATCAAGTTTGCGGGCGGCCAGGTGATTGAGTACACCGATGGCGATTTGTGGTGGCGCGACCGCTACACATTTGACGCGCACCTGACCAACTACCTGCCCGACCCACCGCCTTTTGACAGATTGCAACCCGTTACTGGAGAGAACCTATGAGCGTTTCGTTTGACAACATCCCCAGCGCCCTGCGTTATCCAGGTGCGTACATCGAGATTGATGGCAGTGCTGCTGGCTTGTCTGGTGGCTTGGGCAGCGTGCTGATCGTGGGCCAGAAGCTGGCGGCTGGCACGGCCCCGGCCGGTGAGATCACGCTGGTGAGCAGCGTGCAGGATGCCAAAACCAAGGCGGGCGCTGGCAGCATGCTGGCCCGCATGGTGTCCCGGTACCGGGCGATTGACCAGGCGCTGGATGTGTACATGCTGCCCTATGCCGACAACGTGGCCGGGGTGGCCGCGACAGGCACGCTGGTGGCCACTGCTGTGCCCAGCGAGGCGGGCACGCTGGGCCTGTACATCGGTGGTGACCTGGTGAGTGTGGGTATCACGGCTGGCATGGCCACCACGGCTGTGGCTGCGGCCATTGCGGCGGCTATCACGGCCAGCACCTTGGACTTGCCGGTGACAGCTGCGGTGACCGCCAGCACGGTGACCCTGACCGCCCGGCACAAAGGCACTTGTGGCAACGGTATTGACCTGCGCACAAACCTGTATGGCGAGCGCACGCCCGCAGGCCTGGGGCTGACCATCAACGCCATGACCGGCGGCACGGGTGACCCGGCCCCTGGTGCGCTGACCAGCATCATTGGACAGCGCTGGTACAACTATGTGGCGCTGGGCATGAATGACCAGGCTACGCTGGCCGCCTGGCACACCGAGAGCGTGCTGCGCTATCGGCCACCGGTGCAGGCGGGCTTCCGGGCGTTTGCGGCCATGCGCGGGGACTATGCGGCTGCGGTGGCTTTTGGCGCCACGGGCAATTACGAGCACATCAGCACACTGGCGCTGGGTATCAACCCGGTGAGCCACTGGGAGGCTGCGGCCATCGTGGCGGCAGCTGCTGCACCCAAGCTGCGCAACAACCCGGTGGAGAGCCTGGAGGGGCGCACGCTCACCGGCCTGGTGGGTGTGAGCTACTTTGACTGGACGCAAGCCAACAGCCTGCTTTACAAGGGTATGAGCGTGCTGCAGATGACACAGGACGGCACTTGCAGCGTCAAGCGTCTGATCAGCATGTACCAGTACCGGCCAGACGGCAGCGCAGATGACGCTTACCTGGACATCAACGCCGCAGAGGTGATGGAGCGCATCCGGTACGAGCAGCGCATTGGGGCGATCCAGCGCTTTACCGGCACAGCGGCGGCCAAGACGAACGAGGGGTATCGCCCTGGGCTGCGCATTACCACTGAGGCCGATGTGCGCGCCTATTTGCTGAGCCTGTACCAGTTCACCCTGATGCGCGAAAAAGGCTGGTGCCAGGCGTATGACTACTACAAGAGCACCCTGGTGGTGGAGCAAGACCCCACGAACCCAAGCCGTTTCAACTATGTGGATCAGCCGGTGGTGTTGAGCCCGTTCTACATCTTGGCTGGGCGTGCCAAGTTCCGCAAAGCGGTGCCGGTGGCGTGATTTGAAGCCGCTTTGAAGCCCGTTTGACAGACCATTTTGTGACCATTGAGGAGCTTTTGAATGAGCATGACCAACATTGAAACGGTGAGTGTGCCCAGCGTGGGCAAGCTTGCCCTGGCTGACAAGCCCGGCACGTTCACCCCCAGCGGCAAGAAGCGCGAACACAAGCCGGGCCGTCTGCCAGAAGACGGTGGTTTCACCGAAAGCGGCACACCTGCGCGCCTGGAGCTGAATCTGAACTTGACACCTGGTGTGGACGTGGTGGCCCTGGGGGCCATCGTCAATGAGGATGTGACGGTGCGCTTGTCTGATGGGTCGGTGCATTTGATGGCAAGGGCGTTTGCCACAGATGCGGTTGGCGTGGCCGATGGCGATGCCAAGCTGACCCTGATCAGCAACACCAGCGAGAAGATGTAACCATGGGCGGCCCAGCTACCAGCGACGGCATCGTCAACCTGCGCGGGGTCATTCGCGGCAACAAGCTGGTGTCGATCCTTGACCATGAGGGCAAGGACTTGGGTGCGCCAGTGACGGCAAAGGAGAGTCTCACCGGGGCGATTGAAATTATTGACCCGAGCACGGGTTTGCCGATAGAAATGGGCGGTGGTGGCAGCAGCACTTCAGTGGCCTTAACCGCCACTCGCGCCACGACATCGGCGGACAACGGCGCGATTCTTGAGAACAGCACCAGCAGCACATTTACAGTCACCCTTACGGCCAGCACCGTTGCCAAGGGCCTGACCTTGATGAATACAGGCACAGGGCAGATTGTTGTCGCTGTGGGCTCTGGGGTGACGCTTGTAGACGGCTCGACATCAGTCTCTGCGCCATTTCAAGGCCAGATGATCCACATCATTCCCACCACGACACCCAATAAATACCTAGCTAAGGTGGGCTGATATGCACTCAGCAGCAGCTATTTCAGCTCCCAAAGGCATCTACACGGGCTATTCGTACCACATCACCGGAGCCGTCACGGGGGTGGCAGATGGCGGGGTTGGCGCGCTGTCCGCTTTTGGGAAGCACTTTGACAACTTGAACGGCGTATCACTGCGCTACGCTGTTAAATGCACGCCCATCACGATTGGCCTCAACGGAACCGAGTTTCTGACGATCAGCTTGGTCAATGGCGCCAACAGTCTGTCAGCGGTCAGCACCTCGTACCAAATGCTTGCGGCGAACGCCGAAGACCACATTGTGGTTGAGTGGGACACCAACGCAGCGGCAGGTGCAAAGCGGCTAAAGGCTTATGTCAATGGCGCTGAAATCGCTTTGACCATCACAGACGCCAGCCCTGCATTCACACTGGCGTATTCAACCCTTGCGCCAAACGTGTGCTACCAGTCGCCGCTTGCGATTCGTGAATTCATGTTGTGGCTCAATACCATCCCATCCTTTCCGGCTGCATTGAGCCAGCTGCGCACAGCGGCCAACGCCCCGGCTGATGTTGGTGAGCGAGGGCAGTATTTGGCTGTGCGCCCTGATGTGTATCTGAGCCTGCGTGGAGCCGCTGCAGCAAAAGCATTTGCGTCCAACCGCGGCAAATCTGCTGGTACTTGGTCGTTTGCATCTGGTATTGCGTATCCCAACCGGACGCGCATCATGGGCTACGGCGACAGTAACGGGAGCGGAAATGGGCAGGCAACCCCTTACATGTCAAAGCTCGGGGACTTGTTCACCATAAAGCTCGCTTTTGCTAACCACTGCGTAGCAGGCGCTACGCTGGGGGCAATTGCCAGTTACATCCGCAATGGAGGCATCCAAGGTCGGCCATCTATGGCTTACGTCAAAGCTAATTGGCCTGACGCCATTTTTGTGCTTGAAGGCGGCGGGAACAGCTTGCCGACAGATGGCACGGGTGGCGTGACAGTCGCCACACTGACGGCGCTGTGGCATGACATTGTTCTGGCTGTTACTGAGTCCCTGCCCGATGCTCGGTTCATTGTGCAGGGCATTTCGTCACGGGTCACATCCGAGGTTGGCACATACAAATACGACATGCTGCATGGGGTGAACGCCAACCTCGCGGCAACTTACGGGGCTCGATACTTTGATGTTGACGACTATTTGCGATCAGATCAAGCATTTACGGATGCCGGGTACACAAAGACCGCACAGGACATTGCAGATCAGGCAAACCAGATTATCCCGACAGCGTTCCGTGCAGACGTGACCCACCTTAACCAAAAAGCGCACGATTTGCTGCTGCCACGTGCTTTCGCGCTGATGCAGTCTCTTGGCTATGTTTGAACCCAATCCCCTCTGCACCCATGTCCGTTATCTCGTTTGCCCTGTCCCATACGGTCGGTGTAGTGCTTCCGCGCTACAGGACCCTGGGGCAGTGGTCTGAGGTCTACGACCAAATCATCGAAGGCCTTCCGGTCACCGACAAGACCAAGGCAAACCGCCGGTGCTCGACCGCCCATGTGGTGCGAGGCCTGGGGCGCGGTCGGATCATTTCCCGCATCAGACCACATGACGTTTCGGCCTTCATCGGGCGGATCCACAAAGACCATCCGCCGCTTTCCAAGCGACTGCTGATTGAAACCAAGTCGATGTTCAACGGTGCTCTCGATTACGGCTGGCTGGACCGCAACCCAGCGGCGCAGATCCGGGCGCAGCATGTCACCGTCAGGCGTAATCGGTTGACGCTGGAGCAATGGCTCGCCATCTATTCATACGCGGTCGAGCACATGCCACCTTGGGTGGCACACATGATGGTGCTGGCCCTTGTCACCGGTCAGCGCCGCAGTGATCTGGTCAAAATGCGGCCGGAAGATGTCTGGGATGGCCACCTTCATATCGAACAAGCCAAGACCGGAGCAAGGCTGGCCATCCCGCTGGACTTGCGCATGGATGCCATCGGTGTCAGTGTTGGCGAGGCAATTGAGGCCTGTATTGGATACGCCAAAGGAGACGAATACCTGTTGCGCAAATCAACCGGCAAGCGTCCGGGCGCCGCTAGCCTGTCAGCCCGGTTTGAGGAAGCACGGGAGGCGTCCATACCGCCGCCAAAAACTGGCACTCCCGTGTCGCTGCATGAAATCCGCTCGCTGTCTGAGCGTCTATATCGCGTTCAGGGCATCAACACCATGGTCCTTCTCGGTCACACGACCCAGCAAATGACGGACATGTACAACGATGACCGGGGCCTGTCAGCGGGCAGCTGGAAAACTCTTGAACTGCAATCAGCATGACGACCTCTCACAAAGCACCAGATCCGCTTGCTGATGCCCTGTCTCGTGTCGCGGAACTTGAAAAACAGCTTGCTGCTGAGCAGCTGCGGCGCTGGGCTGCTGAGCAGCGCGTTGTTCAACACGCTCAAGGCATACCTTCACGTTACGCCAGGCCGAGCCCCCGGCCGGGCTCTTGATTGCTCCATTTTCATCAATCCAAAAGGACCAGAAGCATGAAATTTCCCCTGTTACACCCCATCACTATCGGCAAGGCTATCGTGTCTGAGCTGACTTTTCGCGACCACACAGTGGCAGGCGACTATCTGGCTTTTGACCAGCGCGGTGGCGTGGCGCAGCGCATTGCGCTGATTGCCAGCGTGGCAGGCACCGATGTGGCGCTGATCCAGCGGCTGCACGGCGCTGACTACCAGCGGGCTGAAAAAATCATTGATGCCCTGCTGACGGCTGACGAAGTGGCGGCTAACCCGAAACCGACGGCGATGGCCGTAGCGAGAGATGATGCTGGCACCGGAACGACCAGTGCCGAGGATTTGATTAACGGGATGGCCGATACCATTGAAGCCGAGGTATTGAAAAAAAAGTGATACGGGTGGTGCAGGCGGTGGCCCTGGTGACCAGCGTGATGCACCAGCCGCTGCCGGTGGTGAAGGCTCTGACACTGAGTGAGTTGTTTGCGTGGGCCCAGGTGAGCGCGGTGATGGCGGGCAAAGAGTTTTAAGGCACCCCAGACCCCAGTGAATCGTTTCCGGCGGTGGCCCATGCCGGGCTAAAAATTAAGCTCCATGCACTTCGGTGTTTGGAGCTTTTTTTATGGGCAATGCGGCGGTAGATGTATCGGTGCGGCTTGGGCTGCATGACAGCGCCACGCCTGGCATTGACAAGTTTGCTGCGCGGGTGAAGCAGGCGGCTGAGAAAACCACCCAGGAGGTTGAGCGCGGCAATGCCCGCCAGCGCACCAGCTACGAGCGCACCAGCCAGGCCCGTGAGGTGCTGGGCGTGCGCAGTGAGCAGCGCATTCAGCGCGAGATTGCGCAGACCGAGGCGGCCTACAACCGGCTGATGCGCGCTGGCAAGCTGAGCGCCCAGGAGCAAGCCCGCGCCATGGATGCCACGCGCCAGAAGGTGACTCAGCTGACCAATGAGATGGGCAAGCTGACCGCTGCACAAGAGAAGTCTGCCCGTGCGGCTGAGCTGCAGGCACGCGGGGTGAAGGCCTTGCAAGTGGGTGGCGCGGTGATGGCCGGTGGGGCGGCGGCGGCATACACGCTGCGCGACCCGGTGCGCAGTGCACTGGGGTTTGATGAACGGGTGGGCCTGCTGTCGAACACGGCCTATGCCGAGTTTGGACCGACAGGGCGCAGAGCTGGGGATGCTGAGATAAAAGCTGCCATTGCAAATGCTGTGAAAACCGGCATTACGAAAGACGCGGCTATGTCGGCGTTGGAAAAGCTGGTGGCTGACAACCAGGTAGGCGGCGTGCAAGGGGCACTGCAAATATTGCCCTACATCGGGAAGGTGTCGACCGGGTCTGGCAGCGCGGCCGACCAAGTGGCCACCATGATGGGCAGCTTTATTGGCAGCGGCTACGCCAAGGATGTGGCTGGGGCGCAGCGGCTGATGGGCATCAGCAGTGCGGGTGCAGTGGCCGGGGCGTTCGAAAAAAGCGACATGGCCAAGCACTTGCCCGCGCTGTTGCCAGCTGCCAAGGCGGCGGGTTTGACGGGCGAGGCTGGCTTTAAACAGCTGATTGTGCTGCTGCAACAGGCACGCACCACGGCGGGGTCATCAGACCAGGCGGCCATGAACGTGGCCAACTTGCTGCCCAAACTGGCGTCTTCAGACACGGCCAAGGATTTTGAGAAGGCAGGCCGGGGTGACTTGGCCAAGTACCTGATGATGCAACGGGCACAGGGTGTTGACCCGTTGACAGCCTGGCAGAACGTGATCGACTCGGAGATTGAAAAAAACCCGAACCTGAAGCCCGCCATGGCCCGGCTAAAAGCGGCCAAAACCTCCGAGGATCAAGCAGCGGCGATTGAGTCGATCAAGGGCATGGCCGAGGGGCAGAGCATTGGCAGGTATTTTCAGGACATGCAGGCGCGCGGCGCGCTATTTGGGCTGCGCAACAAGGATGTGGCCGACAAGGTGAATGCATCGTTTGGCATGGCTGGCTCAGTGGTGGACGGCGACTATGCGCATATGCGCAACAGGTCGGGCGTTGAGATGCGTGTGGCTGGTGAGCTAAATGATCTGGGTAAGAGCAAGGCGCTGGACAGTTTGACACCGGCTATTGGCTCAATGGCCAGTGGTTTCTCTACTTTGTCAGAGAGGTTCCCGGTGCTCACTGGGAGCGCCACGCTGGCTGCCACAGCGCTTGGCGCAGCAGCGGCTGCAGCTGGGGTGTTTACCCTGACTGCCGGGGGTGGCGGTGGCAGGGTTGGCAAGGCCATAACCAATGCTGCTGGGCGCGCTGTGCCGTATTTGCCGTCTGGCAAGACGGTGGGTCGGGCGGGTTTGTTGGGTGTGGGCGCTTTGGTGGGTGGCGCTGGTCTGGATGCGGCGGCTGGCGAAGGATCTGCGGTGGCGCGCTATGGGTCGAGCATGCTCAATGGTGCAGCCACCGGGGCGATGGTGGGCAGCCTGGTGCCAGTGGTGGGCACTGTGGTTGGTGGGGCTGTGGGTGGTGCGTTGGGCGGGCTGGTGGAGTGGTTGCGCACCGATGCCAAGAAAGAGCCGCCCAAGATGCAGGGCGAGATTAAGGTGAGTGTGAGCGATGACCGGGTGCGTGTGACACAAACCAGCATGAATGCCACCGGCATGGTGGCGAACATGTCAGCTGGCACCGGCAACATCATGACAGGGGCACCAGGATGAGCTGGCGCACCCGACTTAAACCCGCCCGCTGGGATGGCCTGGAGTTTTTGACCGACAGCCACACGGCAAAAGGGGGCCGCAGATTGGTGGTGAGTGAGTACCCAGGCCGAGACGATGTGGAGGTGGAGGATCTGGGCGCCAAGGCCAATGGCTGGCAGGTCAACGCCTATTTCTTGGGTGATGACTACGACCTGGACCGCAATTCTTTCCTGGAACAACTGCAAGTGCCTGGCCCTGTGTGGTTGCTTCACCCATGGCTGGGCTATGTGTGGGTGCGAGCGCAAGACTGGACGCTGACAGAGAGCAATGCAGATGGCGGGTATGCGCGGGTGGCGGTGGACTTGGTGCCTGGTGGTGGCGAGGCACCCCAGCCCGAACCCGATGTGGCGGATGCGGCCGAGGAGTCTGTGCAGTCTTATGCAGCTGCCGCCAGCGACTACAAACCACCAGCGCTGCCTGGCAACTCGGTGGCCACGTTTCTGGCCCGCATTCAAGGCGCGATGGGTGATGTGCGCAACGCGCTGGCGAGGGCGCGCATGCCGCTGACAATGCTGGCGGCTGTGCTGAACACGGTGGACAGCGCGCGCGCCCTGCTGGCCCAGGTGCTGGAGCTTCCAGGGGCCTATGCAACGGCGTTGAGATCCATAGGCGGCGCGTTGGGCTTGTCTGATGCTGACTTGACCGACGGTGCACGGGTGCGTGTGGTAGCGGCGCTGACCCGGTCGGCCGTTGCACCTGGTGCGGCAATAACAGCGGGGGCGTTGGGTGCGGGTGACTCACCCGCCCTGCGCCGGGCGCTGGCAGCCGAGCAGACTGCACGCGGGCACTGGCTGGTGGCCACGGCAATGCAGGTGGCACTGGCTGACTACACCACAGTGGGTGCGCGTGACACGGCGCTGCAGCTGGTGCTGAGCGCGCTGGATGAGCTGCTGCCCGGGGCCGATGATGGGGTTTTTGAGTCGGCAGTGGATGCGCGGCTGCGCTTGCAGCAAGCGCTGAGTCTGCAGGCGCTGGAGGCCACCCAAACACGCCAGGTGGTGGCGGCGATGCCCGCCACGGTGCTGGCTTACAGGATGCAGGTGGACGAGGCGGCGCTGGTGGAGCGCAATGCGGTGCGCCACCCGCTGTTTGTGCGGGGGCAGATTGATGGCTGATAACTCTGGCGTGGTGGTGAAGTTTGACGGGGTGATGTTTGACGCCTGGCAGTCGGTGAAGCTGCGCGAGAGTGTGGATGACTTGTGCGCGCAGTTGCAGATGGGGGTGGCGCTACCTGGCACAGGCAATGGGCTGGGGCTGACACCGAACACGGTGATGACGGTGTGGGCCGATGGTGAGCTGGTGGCCACGGTGCGCAGCGACGTGCGCAGCCGGGACGTGGGGCCAACCTCGCACGCGATCAGCGTGGCCGCCCGCAGCCTGGGGCGCGAGCTGGTGGACTGCCAGTACTCGGCCACTTACTCAGGGCTGAAGCTGGGCGAGATTGCAAAGCGGGTTTGTAAGCTGTTTGGGGTGCCTTTGCAGGTGGTTGGAGACACGGCTGTGGTGCCGCAGTTTGCGATGCAATGCGAGCTGCCCGCCAATGCGCTGATCAATGCGGCGCGGTCTGCCAACAAGCTGATTTACCCAACGCCCGAGGGTGGGCTGCTGCTGACCGAGCCCACGGCCGCTGCGCCGGTGGCCACGCTGACCTATGGGGTGGATATCAAGCACTACAGGGTGGTGGACGAAGACCGGCTGCGGTTTTCTGAGTATGTGGTGAAGAGTTTTAACTATGGATCTGGCGCTGCGCTGAAAGGGGCGGTGAAGGACGTGGGCATTGAGTTTTTCAGGCCGATGCACATTGTGGGTGACCGGGCAGGCAACAGCACTGGTGGCTGTGACCGGCGGGCGCAGCTGGAGCACAACCGGCGCCTGGCGCGCAGCCACCGGCTGGAGCTGGAGCTGAAGGGCTGGCATTACCTGGGCGCTGATGGCAAGCCGCGTGTTTGGCGGATCAATGAGCAAGTGCGGGTGGTGATACCGCACGAAGGCATTGACCAGGTGCTGCTGGTGGGTGATCGGGATTTGGAGCTGGACGATAAGGCTGGGCGCGTGACGAGGCTGACACTGATGGAGCGCAGCGCGTTTGTGGGTGAGCCCAAGAAGACCAAGAAGCGGGCCGCTGGTGTGGGCGCGGCAACGGGCAAGGCTACCGGAGCAAAACGATGATTGGGCAGGTGTGGCGGCGGCTGCAGCTGCTGGTGGCCCAGGGTGTGGGCCGCCTGGTTGGCGCTGAGTTTGTGCAGGTGGGGGTGCTGGACGGTGAGACGGTGCCCAAAGCGCGGCGGGTGGAGCCGTATGGGCTGTCATACCGGCCCAAGCCGGGCTGCCAGGTGTACCTGGTGTTTCCCGGTGGCGACCGGGCCGAGGGGATTGCACTGGTGATTGGTGACAAACGCTACCAGATGGATCTGGCCGAAGGTGAGGTAGCGCTGCACGACGATGAGGGCAACTTTGTGAAGATGGGCCGGGGTGGCGTGGTGACGATCAAGGCCAGTGGGCATGTTAATTTAGAGACGCCATCGGTACGCCACAACGGCATCGAGATCGGTACGCCACACACCCATGGTGGGGTGTTGCGCGGCGGGGCCAGCACATACGGGGTGCACGGATGATCAACTTGATAAGACTGCCAGGCGGTGGTTTTGACGTGGCGCTGGCTGACCAGGCTGATGCAGCTGCTGCGGTGGCGACGGTGGTTTATGCGGCGCTGTACACAGACGCGCAGGCACCGTCTGCAGTGGAGGCTGACGCCTTTGATGCACGCGGCTGGTGGGCCGACCCGGCAGCGGGTACCGGCCTGTGGTATCTGCGCCGCACGGCCCTGGATGACCAGGCGCGAGCTGATGCCGTGCGGATGGTTGAGCAGGCGCTGGCCCGCTCCCCGGCGCTGACAAGCGTGGTGGTGGACGTGCTGACTGATCGCGGCGATGGGGTCGCGGGAAACGTTTCGCAGGTGTCTCTGTCGATCAGTGGCCAACACAATGGAATCTCGTTTTTGGTGAGCATTCCGCTCTGAAACAGATCGCCAAATTGGATTGATGGACACCTACACCCGCCCCACTTATGAGCAGTTGCGAGACCGCATTTCGGCCGACCTGGCCGCCATGCCTGCGGTGCTGCGGGGGCCGTTGTCTGCCGCCTGGGCACGGGCTTGCCATGGGGAGCACGGGCATCTGGATTGGTTGCATGCGCAGTGTTCGCCGCTGACATGTGACGAGGAGCGACTGGCTGACTGGGCGGTGCTTTACGGCGTGGCCAGGTTGGCCGCGACTTATTCAGTGGGGCCGGTTGACTTTGGTGGATCTGCCGGTGCCACGTTGTTGACAGGTGCGGCAGCGCGTGGTGCCAATGGTTTGGACTATGTTGTGGTCACGGCGGTGACGCTGACCGGTGCCACCGATGTGGCGCAGGTGCAGTGCACCACGGCGGGTGCTGTGGGCAATTTGCCCGCCGGTGCTGTATTGACCCTGATTGACCCGCTGAGTAGCGTGGATAGTGACCTGGTGGTGGGCGCGGCTGGTTTGAGCGGCGGTGCTGCCCAGGAGCTGGTGGAGGATTGGCGGGCGCGCGTAGTTGAAGAGTGGCAGACGGTGACCACTGATGGCGCACGTGGCGGGCGCAAGGCTGACTATGTTTATTGGGCCAAGGCAGCACACCCATCTGTGACAGGCGCGCTGGTGCAGTTGCACGCGCTGGGGGTGGGTACGGTGTTGGTACGGCCTATTTGCAATGGGTTGTCGCAGCGTTTGCCCACGCCAGCGGTGGTGGCTGCTGTGTTGAACAAGCTGTTGGCCTTGGCGCCAGCGATGCCAGACAAGTCAGTGGAGGTGCCCGACCTGGTACCTGTAACGGTGCAGATTGATCTTTTGCCTGGTGTAGATACCGGCCCGAATAGGGCCGCCATTTTGGCCGCGCTGGTGGCTTTGGTGGATGCAGAGCAGTCTGAAGGTGCTGTTTTGCAAGTGGCTGAAATTGATGCAGCCATAGCAGTGGTGACCACCCAGTACACGCGGCTGGCTCCCATGGCCGATTTGGTGTGTGGAGCTGGACAAGTGTTTGCGCCACCCACGGTGGTCTGGGCCTGACAGTATGCGGGTTGATTTACACACGGCCGCTGATTTTGCGCAGGCGCTGCGCGCACTGTTGCCACCAGGTGAGGCCTGGGACTGGCCAGCTGGTGGGATGGGTGATCAGCTGCTGCGCGGCACTGCCGTAGAACTGGCGCGGGTAGATGCCCAGGTGCCGATTGCTCTGGATGCGGCGGTGGAGTTGCACCGGCCGGTTTCAAATTCATGGCGTTTGGTGGACTACCAGCGGGTGGCTGATGCGTCACAGGCTGGCATAACCGAGGCGCTGCCCCGTAAACCTTTTGTGGCTGGTAGCGGCTCTGGGCAGCGGCTTTGGAGTGGTGTGCCGGGTACGTTTGCGGTGTCTCTGACCAAATTGTCTTTTGCCAAACCATTTGTGGCGGGCAGCGGTGCCGGGCAGCAGCTTTGGGGCCCGCGTGCGCGGCATGTGCTGGTGGTGCAGTACTACAAGACTGTGGCAGACGTGCAGGCGTTGTGGGACGCGCTGATGGCTTTCAAACAGGCGCACGTGTATTTGCTTTTCATGGATATCACCGGCAGCGGTGGGGAGGTTTTGAATGGACAGAGTTAACGGGGCCGGTCATGTTGGCAATATGTTTGTTAACGAGGATGTGGCGTCTTCAAGGCCGCCGACTGAAGTTACACCAGACTGGCTAAATGGGGTTCAGGAAGAGATTTTGAGTGTGATTGAGGGTGCAGGTCTGGCGCCCAATAGGGCGACTGTCAATCAGCTGCTGCAGGCTATACGGTTGCTATCCACCGGCGTTGTCGGATCAACTCGCAATTTGACAATGCTGGTGGCGGCAGCATCGGCAGGTGCCAACATCACAGCTGATGAAATTGTTGTTGCAGCGGCGCTTGGCGGCACTAGTTTTCGTCTTGGGGGCTTTAACAAGTCAATCAATCTTGGGGTGGTGGGTGTTGGCGGTATGGACACCGGTGCCGCGCCTGCGTCCGGCTATGTGGCTATTTACGCTATTTACAACCCATCCACTAAGGCAGCTGCTTTGCTGGCTACCAACGCCACAAGCGCGGCGCAGCCCGAGGTCTATGGTGGCGCTCATATGCCTGCGGGTTTTACGGCGTCCGCACTGGTGAGCGTTTGGCCTACCAACTCGAGTGGACAGTTTGCTGTTGGGTATCAATCGGGACGAAAAGTTAGCATAGTCGGCGCTCAGGTGTTGAGTACCTCTACACAACAAGTTGCTCTGACACCATTGTCAATTGCTGGTGCCGTACCTAAGAATGCAAAGATGGTCGGCGGATTTGTCGGCGTCAGCTCTACGGCTGTCGGGTCGGGGTCGATGAGCGTAGCGACAACCGCCTCGGTTGGCCAACTGTTGGCAAATGTTTCTGTTGGCCAGGCGACTACCTCTTATTCCTCGCCATTCGCGGATTTGCAGATTGCGACGGTGCAAACGATTTACTACACCATGAGTGTTAATTCGGGAACGATGACGGGCATCGTCTACATCTCTGACTACACCTTCTGAGGTCTTATGACAACTGTATTTGTTCAATTTTTTGACGCCTCAGAACTTAAGGTTGTTGCGGTGTTTGGCTGCGCGCAAGATGAGTTGGTGTGGCCATATCAGGGTCAGGTGGATGATTCCGATCCTCGTTACTTGGCTTTTATTAGCTCGCAGCCAACTTCGTCAACCGAGCCAGATCAGCGGCTTGAAATATTGGGGGAGCTGGCAAAAATTGACCTTGCTGCCGTTCGGCCTGCTCGGGCTGTGTCAATTGCGCTTGCGAAAGGACTGGATTTGCCCTCCGATAACGCTGATCTGGTCAAACTTGTGGCCTTGGAAAACCAGGCAATCCAGCTGCGCGCCGATCTGGCCGCATTGCCCGCCGAGTAAAAAATGACTTGGCGAGTGATTGAGGTGGCGGTCTGGAGTGTTAGAAGGTTTTGCAAGCAGCGTTTGAAGCTGGTTTAAACGCTGTTTTCTTTGTGATGAAATTCATGTCCTGAATTCAACGGCGTACTGTCCTGAATTCAAGGCCGCTTTACTGATGCAAGCTTTTTTGTGAAAGATGTTGACCATGACCCTCTGTGCCTTTCTGACCTTGCCGGCTGCGCTCTGGCCAGCCACTGACCACTCTGTGGGGCAGCCCACCACGCCATGGCTGTTTCACACCGGGAGCGCAACATGAACTTTGGACTCGCAGCGCATCGCCTGCACCGCATGGGAACAGATAGCACCTTGCTGCGTTGGGCGCGTGTGTGTGAACCGGCTCTGCCGCTACTTGGCCTCACCTGGCACGCCACCGGTGGGGCACATGACACGCTGGTGGTCAACGACTTGTTTCGTGGCCAGTTGATGTCGGTGGGTTATGGCCGGGATGGTGGTTTGATGCGGCTGGTGTCGCGTATTGCGGGTGGCTTGACGCCTGAGGCGGAGCTTGATGGGGTGTTCTTTTTCATCGACCCGGTCAACCCGACTTCGATTTTCCCGGAGGCGCAGGCCCTCAAGCGTCAATGTGTGATCCATGGCAAACCCTTTGTGGCGACCTTCGCTGGCGCGGTGGAGTGGGTGGCCTTGGAACTGGTGCGTGCGGGTGTGGGCACGGGGCTGGTGCCGATGGCGGCACCGCTGCTGGCGCTGGAGTCGCAGGTGGTGGCGCTGATCGCCCACGATGCACTCAAAGAGGACATGGTCGACTTTGCCATGAAACACTTTGACACCTTGTCGCGTTTTGCCGGGCGGGTTGCCACCGGTACCACCGGCAGTCGCCTCAATGCCATGGCCTGGGCGCGTGGCTGGCCAGCATCCCAGCCCTGGGTCACCTGTTACCAGAGTGGCCCGCTGGGTGGGGACTCGCAGATTGCCGAGCTGGTGCTGAACCGGCGTTGCCAGAAGGTCATCTTTTTTGAGGATCCGCATGTGGCGCGCCAGCATGAGGCCGATATCCAGCTGCTCGACCGTGCGGTCTACAGCGCGGGTGATGTCACCACCTGCTTCAACACACCTGCCATGGCCGGGCGTTGGGCTGAGGCCATATCAAAAAACAGCTAAATTGGCCTCTAGCCCTTGATATACAAGGACTGATAGCTACAGTTATAAAAGCAAAAAGCCCGCTGAGAGCGGGCTTTTTGGTACTCAGAAACAACTGAATTACTTCAGCTTCATTTCTTTGTAGTCCACATGCTTGCGAGCCTTGGGATCAAATTTCTTGATCAGCAGCTTTTCGGGCGTGGTCTTCTTGTTCTTGTCGGTGGTGTAGAAGTGACCGGTGCCAGCGGTTGATTCCAGCTTGATTTTTTCGCGTCCGCCTTTGGTTGCCATGATGATTCCTTCGTGAAATTAGGCTTGACCACGTGCGCGCAGGTCAGCGAGCACAGCGTCGATACCGTTTTTGTCGATCAAACGCAGACCGGCGTTGGAAATGCGCAGGCGAACCCAGCGGTTTTCAGTTTCCACCCAGAAACGGCGGTATTGCAGGTTCGGCAGGAACCGACGTTTGTTTTTGTTGTTGGCGTGGGAAACTGTGTTCCCAACCATCGGGCCTTTGCCCGTGACTTCACATACGCGTGCCATGTGGACACTCCGATATTTTTAACGGCCCCGACTGACGCCAGGAGCCTCACCTCGCCAAGAAAAAGGGTGGCGGTAACCCGATTGCCGTCCGATCCCCTCACGGGGGCGTTCAGCAAAGCCCGGCATTATAGCCCGCTATTTGTGCTCAGCCCTGTTGCTCCAGAAAACGCTGGGCATCCAGCGCCGCCATACAGCCGGTGCCGGCGCTGGTGATGGCCTGGCGGTAGACGTGGTCCTGCACGTCGCCAGCGGCAAAAATGCCGGGCACACTGGTCTGGGTGGTAAAACCCTTGTTGCCACCTTGGGTGATGATGTAGCCGTTTTCCATGGTCAACTGGCCCTCAAAAATGCCGGTGTTGGGGGAGTGGCCGATGGCGATGAAACAGCCTTTGAGCGTCAGGTCCTCCAGCGCGCCGGTGGTAACGTTTTTGATGCGAGCACCGGTCACACCACTCTGGTCACCCAATACCTCTTCGAGTGTGCTGAAGGTGCGCAGTTCGATCCGGCCCGAGGCCACTTTTTCCATGAGTTTGTCGATCATGATCGGCTCGGCGCGGAATTTGTCGCGGCGGTGGATCAGATACACCTTGCTGGCGATGTTGGACAGGTACAGCGCTTCTTCCACAGCGGTGTTGCCACCACCCACCACACAACAGACCTCATTGCGGTAGAAAAAGCCGTCGCAGGTGGCGCAGCCGGATACGCCGCGGCCCATGAAAGCCTCTTCCGATGGCAGGCCCAGGTACTTCGCGGACGCGCCGGTGGCCAGAATCAGTGCATCACAGGTGTAGCTGGCGCTGTCACCGGTCAAGGTGAACGGGCGTTTGGAGAAGTCGACCTGGTTGATGTGGTCAAACACAATCTCGGTCTTGAAACGTTCGGCGTGTGCCAGAAAACGCGCCATCAGGTCCGGGCCCTGTACACCGTCCACGTCGGACGGCCAGTTGTCGACCTCGGTGGTGGTCATCAGTTGCCCGCCCTGGGCCATGCCGGTGATCAGCAGTGGCGACAGGTTGGCGCGGGCGGCGTAGATGGCGGCGGTGTAACCGGCGGGGCCAGAACCCAGGATCAGAACTTGTGCGTGGCGTTGGCTTGTCATTTGTTACCTTTTAAATACGGGGGGTGACGTGTACAGTCGAGATAAGTTTTTAAACTATCGGGTTGCTTGAGGAACGGAAATTGTGCGTGTTTCGATGCTATCTGTTCTTTGGATCTGCGTTTTTTTAGGGTGATGAGATGGCTATGTTGACAACATCAGATTTATTGCGCAGGGTGCCTATTTTTGCGGGGCTCACCCCGGCGCAGATGTCTCAATTGTCTGGCAATGTGGCCAAACAGCGCTACAAACGGGGTGAATTGATTGTTGAGCAGGGCAAAAAAAGTGGTGCCTTGTTCATCATCCTGTCGGGTCGGGCCCGGGTCGTCATGACCGACCGGCGCGCCAAAGAAGTGATCCTCAACACCCTCGGGCCGGGGGACTGTATTGGTGAGATGAGCCTGATCGACGGTCATAGCCACTCGGCCAGTGTCAAGACCGATATTCAGACCGATGTGTTGGTGCTCAGCCATGCCGAGTTTGTGCGCTGCGTGGCTGAGAACCAGAGCATCGCCTTCTGGATCATGAAGGGCTTGGTGCAGCGTTTGCGCAAGTCGGGCGAGATGGTCAGCTCGCTGGCGCTGATGGATGTTTACGGGCGCGTGGCCAAGGTGCTGGTGGATGCCGCCCAGCCCCAGGGTGAGGGCGATCTGGTGATCTGCGCAAAAATGACGCGCCAGGACATTGCCAAAATGGTGGGCGCCTCGCGTGAAATGGTCAGCCGGGTGATGCGTGATTTTGAAGAGCAGGGTTTCATCCAGACCAATGAAGCTGGCTGCTTTGTGCTGAAAGAACGTCGTCTGGCTATGCGCCAACTCCCATGACCTATTCCCTCAATACCCTCAACTCATCCCGCAACGAGGCACCCAAGGCGAGCCGCTCTGTGCTGGGCCGTTTTGCGCAGGAGCTGTGGCTGCTGATTGGTCTGGTGCTGCTGGTGTTGTGGCTGCTGGCGCTGTTGAGTTATTCACCGCTGGACCCGGCCTGGTCCACCTCGGGCAACGGCGAGCCCTTGCACAACTACGCCGGTCATGTGGGCGCCTGGTTGGCCGACGGCAGTTACTTCCTGCTGGGGTATTCGGTGTGGTGGTGTGTGGCCGCCGCCCTGCGTGCCTGGTTGTCGGCCCTGGCGCGTTGGTTGCGTGGGCATGAGGAGGTGCTGGCACCAGCCAAACCCGGCGCAGAGGCTGCGTCGGACGAAGGCGGGCGGGCCCTGTTCTGGCTCGGCTTGCTGCTGTTGATGTGCGCCAGCGCCACGCTGGAGTGGACGCGTTTTTACAGCCTGGAGGCACACCTGCCGGGCCACAGCGGTGGTTTGTTGGGTTATTTTCTGGGCCCTTTGGGGCTGCAGGGCCTGGGGTTCACCGGATCGGGCCTGGTGGCGATTGCCACGGGGGTGATTGGTTCGTCTCTGGTGTTTGGTTTCTCTTGGGGGCTGGTGGCCGAACGGCTGGGTGCCTGGATGTTTGGCCAGATCGAGAACCGCCGCGAAAAAATCGCCCAGGACGAAGACCTGGCGCTGGGCCAGCAGGCCGCGCAGGCGCGTGCCGAGGTGCTGGTTGAAGAGCGCCAGGACCAGGCAGTGCACCACCCCAAACCGGTGGTGGTGGTGGAGCCGGTGGTGATGGAGGTGCCCAAGAGTGAGCGCGTGGTCAAAGAGCGCCAGAAACCGCTGTTCCAGGAAATCGACAGCAAGCTGCCACAAGTGGACCTGCTTGACGCCGCCCTGTTGCGCCAGGAAACCGTGGCCCCTGAGACGCTGGAGATGACCAGCCGCATGATCGAGAAAAAGCTCAAGGACTTTGGTGTCGAGGTGGCGGTGGTGCTGGCCCAGCCCGGTCCGGTGATCACCCGTTACGAGATCGAACCCGCCACCGGTGTCAAGGGCTCACAAATTGTGGGCCTGGCCAAGGATTTGGCGCGCTCCCTCAGCCTTGTGTCGATCCGCGTCGTGGAAACCATTCCCGGCAAAAATTTCATGGCGCTGGAGTTGCCCAACGCCAAACGCCAGACCATCAAACTCAGCGAAATCCTGGGCTCCAAGATCTACAACGAAGCCAAGTCGATGCTGACCATGGGCCTGGGCAAGGACATCATCGGCAACCCGGTGCTGGCCGATCTGGCCAAGATGCCGCACGTGCTGGTGGCCGGTACCACCGGCTCGGGCAAGTCGGTCGGTATCAACGCGATGATCCTCTCGCTGCTGTACAAGGCCGAGGCCCATGACGTGCGTTTGTTGATGATCGACCCCAAGATGCTCGAAATGTCGGTCTACGAAGGTATTCCGCATTTACTGTGCCCGGTCGTGACCGACATGAAGCAGGCCGCTAACGGCCTGACCTGGTGTGTCGCTGAGATGGAGCGTCGTTACAAACTCATGAGCAAAATGGGTGTGCGCAACCTGGCTGGTTTCAACACCAAGTGGGACGAGGCCAAGGCGCGTGGTGAGTTCATTTACAACCCGTTCAGCCTGACGCCTGAGGCGCCCGAGCCGATTGAGCGCCTGCCCCACATCGTGGTGGTGATCGACGAGCTGGCCGACCTGATGATGGTGGTGGGGAAAAAGATCGAGGAGCTGATCGCCCGCCTGGCGCAAAAGGCTCGCGCCGCCGGTATTCACCTGATTTTGGCCACCCAGCGCCCCAGCGTGGACGTGATCACCGGCCTTATCAAGGCCAACATCCCGACGCGCATCGCCTTCCAGGTCAGCAGCAAGATCGACAGCCGCACCATCCTCGACCAGATGGGTGCCGAGGCCTTGCTGGGTATGGGTGACATGCTCTACATGCCCAGCGGCACCGGTTTGCCCATCCGTGTGCACGGCGCCTTTGTGAGCGACGAGGAAGTGCACCGCGTGGTCAGCTACCTCAAAAGCCAGGGTGAACCCAATTACATCGAAGGGATTCTGGAGGGTGGCACGGTCGACGGTGAAGACGGTGCAGGCACACTCGACGGCGGTGGCGGTGAAAAAGACCCGATGTACGACCAGGCGGTCGAGGTGGTTTTAAAGAACCGCAAGGCCAGCATCTCGCTGGTGCAGCGCCACCTGAAAATTGGTTACAACCGCGCCGCCCGGCTGGTGGAAGACATGGAAAAAGCCGGCCTGGTCAGCAGCATGAGCACCAGCGGCCAGCGCGACATCCTGGTGCCCGCGCGCAACGAATGATGGGTCCCACAATGCATTTCAAACGACTTTTGATCACTACGGCTTTGATGGCTATCGGGGCAGGTAATACCTGGGCTAGCGGCATAAAAAGCTTGGAAGACTTCGTCAAAACCGTGAAAACCGGCAAAGCCGACTTCACCCAGGTGGTGACTTCACCGGCCAAGGACGGGCAGGCGCCACGTGTCAAAACCTCGAGCGGCCAGTTTGAATTTGCCCGGCCCAACCGCTTCAAGTTTGTCTACGTCAAACCCTTTGCCCAGACCATCGTGGCCGATGGCCAGACTTTGTGGCTGTATGACGTCGACCTGAACCAGGTCACGGCGCGCCAGCAGTCGCAAGTGCTGGGCTCGACCCCGGCAGCGCTGATCGCCTCGGCCGCTGATCTGAAGGCGCTGCAGGCCGACTTCACCTTGACTGATGCGCCGGACAAGGACGGGCTGCAATGGGTGCTGGCGACACCCAAAGCCAAAGACGGCCAGTTGCAGTCGGTGCGGATCGGCTTCAGGGCCGGTGGCGCCGAGGTGGCCACACTCGAAGTGCTGGAGATTCTGGACAGTTTTGGCCAGCGTTCGGTGCTGAGTTTTGCGGGTTTCCAGGTCAACCCGGCCTTGCCTGCCAAGGGTTTTGAGTTCAAACCCCCGCCCGGTGCGGATGTGCTCAAGCAGTGAGCTTTGGCCGTATGTGCTCGCGCCGTTTGCTTGAGCTGAGTGACCGGGCGGTTTCCCGCAGCAGGTGTCAAAAGGCTGCCCCAGGCGGCCCGGGTCTGTATCTGCACTGGAGTTGATCCAACTGGGGCTGTGTGTGGCGACCCGGATGGAAAATGTCTCTGTTGTTGGCTGAATATGGTTGCCGCGTTAGCGGGCGACAGGTTCACTCTCAAGAAATCAACCTTTTTACCTTCTTGTTTATGCCAGTCCCTTTGCCGTCTGACCGCTTGTCGACCATCCGGGCTCTTTTTGATGACTACATCGCGCAGTACGCCACGCGTGATGACCGGTTGACCACCCGTTTCAGCGACAACTTCAGTGGGTACAGCGGCGGCGGGGATGTGCTGGTGAAGGACCGCGCCGAGTGGGTCAAGATCACCCGGCAGGATTTTGCCCAGGTGCCTCAGCCCCTGCGCATCGAGATGCTCGACATTTGCCTACAAGACCTGTGTCATGAAGTGGTGGTGGTCACCGCGTTTTTCCACATCCACCTGCCCGGTGAAGAGCAGGTCTTGTCCCGCGAAACGGCGCGCCTGGTGCTGATTTTTCGGCTGGAGCAGGCTGACTGGAAAATTGTGCACAGCGGGATCTCCATCCCCTACCACCTGGTGCAGGCCGGTGAGGTCTACCCCTTGAAAGGTTTGCAGGACCGCAACAGCGCGCTGGAGAGTCTGGTCGAGCAGCGCACCAAACAGCTCCAGGACAGTGAGGCGCTGTATCGCCTGCTGACCGAAGAAACCCTGGACGTGGTCTGGAAGACCGACCGGGACTTGCGCATCACCTACATCAGCCCGGCCGACGAACGGCTGCGTGGCTTCAAGGCCGAAGAAGTGCTGGGCCAGCATGTGTTTGAGTTGTTCACCGAAGACGGTGTGGCCACGGTCCAGAACATCCTCAAAAACCAAGCCCAGGCCGGTGAGGGCAAAAGGTCCCCCGAAGGCTTTTGGATCTTTTCTGTGCAACACCGCGCCAAGAACGGCCGGGTGTTGTGGGGCGAGGTGCTGGCCAAGCCGGAATATGACGCACAAGGCAACATCCTGGGTTACCACGGCACCACGCGCGAGTGCACCGACCGTGTCCGCCTGGAGAACGAGGTACGGCAACTGGCTTTTTTTGACCCGCTGACCAGTTTGCCCAACCGGCGCCTGCTCGATGACCGGCTTGGGCAGAGTCTGGTGGTGAGCAAACGCAGCGGCAACTACGGTGCGGTGTTGGTGCTGGACCTCGACAACTTCAAAACCCTCAATGACCTGCACGGCCACCATGTGGGTGATTTGCTGCTGCTGGAGGTGGCCCAACGGCTGGTGGACTGTGTGCGTCAGAAAGACACTGTGGCGCGTTTTGGTGGCGACGAGTTTGTGGTGATCCTGGGGGAGCTGAGTGCCGACCGGCCGCGCTCCATCCAGCAGGCCAGTGAGGTGGCCGAGAAAATCCGTGCAAACCTGGTAGCGCCTTACCTGCTGACGGTGTCCCAGAGCGGGCAGCCGGACACCCTGGTGGAGCATCACTGCTCGGCCAGCATCGGTCTGGCGCTGTTTCTGGGCCAGGACGCCAGTCAGAATGACCTGCTGAAATGGGCCGATGCCGCGATGTACCAGGCCAAGGCGGCGGGTCGTAATGTGATCCGTTTGGCCGACGGCTGAGCGGGCAGCGGGCTGATCAACCCGCCTGGTCAAGCCACAATAGGGCCATGAGAATCGCTCCCTCCACCCCCTACTCCAACGCTTGCGTTTTGTGAGGACAGGCCATGTCTGATTTGTTCACACAAACGCCTGTGGCCCCTCTGGCCGAAGCACTGCGCCCCAAGACCCTGGACGATGTGGTCGGACAGTCCCATCTATTGGGTGAGGGCAAGCCATTGAGGTTGGCCTTTCAGTCGGGCAAGCCCCATTCCATGATCTTCTGGGGGCCTCCGGGCGTTGGAAAGACCACTTTGGCACGGCTGACAGCCTCGGCCTTCAAGTGTGAGTTCATCGCGTTGTCGGCGGTGTTCTCTGGTGTCAAAGACATCCGTGCCGCCATGGAGCAGGCACAGCAGAACTTGGCGCTGGGCAAACACACCATTTTGTTTGTCGACGAAATTCACAGGTTCAACAAGTCCCAACAAGACGCTCTTCTGCCCTACGCGGAAAGTGGTTTGGTGACGTTCATCGGCGCAACCACCGAGAACCCTTCGTTTGAAGTCAACTCTGCTTTGCTCTCACGTGCGCAGGTCTATGTTCTGAAGTCTTTGACCGACGAGGAGCTGAAAGAACTGTTGAGGCGTGCGCAAGAGAAGGTGCTCGGCGAACTGGAGTTTGATGGTCTGGCGCGAGACACCTTGATTGGTTATGCCGACGGTGACGCAAGACGGTTTTTGAACCTGTTGGAGCAGACAGGCACAGCCGCTAAGGCCTCGGGCTTGACGGTGATCACCGCAGACTTCCTCCAGAACGCCTTGACCCTGAACAGTCGGCGTTTTGACAAGGGTGGCGACAACTTTTATGACCAGATTTCAGCCTTGCACAAGTCGGTGCGTGGCTCCCACCCAGACGCTGCCCTTTACTGGCTGACCAGAATGTTGGACGGCGGTGCCGACGCACGTTATCTGGCAAGACGGATAGTGCGCATGGCGTGGGAAGACATCGGTCTGGCCGACCCCCGGGCCATGCAGATTGCCAACGATGCAGCCTTGACCTATGAACGTCTGGGTAGCCCAGAAGGTGAGTTGGCTCTTGGCCAGGCCGTGATCTACCTGGCCGTGGCTGCCAAGAGCAATGCGGGTTACAACGCCTACAACCAGGCTAAAGCCTTCGTGAAGCAGGACAAAAGCCGTGAAGTGCCAGTCCATCTGCGCAATGCGCCGACCAAGCTCATGAAGGAGCTGGGTTACGGGCATGAGTACCGGTATGCCCATGATGAGCCCAATGCCTATGCCGCTGGCGAAACCTATCTGCCTGATGGCATGAAAGAGCCGAGTTGGTATCAGCCCGTGCCAAGGGGCTTAGAGACCAAGATTGGGGAGAAGCTGGCCCAGCTGAAGAAGTGGGATGAGGAAGCGGGCGGGAAATGATCAAAAAGCTGTTGCAGGTTGACATCTATGACGACGGTGAGCGAATGTTCGGTGCTTGTATAGCTTGTTACGCAACATGAAGAACGGTCAGAAGTCCCTTTCTCTATTGTGTGCGCTCTGGTTCTCCAATGCTCTTCAATAAAGCGTTGTATTGAACAGAATCGGAGTCATATATCTTGTCCAACACGTAATTGGCTACCTTCGCGATCTCAGGAATCTCCACTGGCTTGAATCCACGGTCTGGCACGGCTTCAAGGTGAGAGAACTCATTGTTGAGACGATTCACCAGCGCAATAGCTGTGTCTTCCTCGTCCCCGAAGAACTTTTTAATCCGTTCAAAGGCGTCGTTTCTGTCGTCGTGATAGGGGTACTTGAAGAACAAATATGCCTCAAGAAACTTGCGCAAATTGTTGCCAAAGCCGAAGAATGGCTCATGGCAAATCTGAGCGGCAGCTTGATCCTTGCATTTGTATATCTGATGGAAGAGGTAATGAAATTCGGTGATGTAGTCTTTTAGGTAGGATGGCATGAGCAAGATGTTGCTTGATGCGCCGTTTCGCTCAATCATGAAATGCTCGTGATCATCAACACTCTTGGTCTTGCCTTCACCCGCCGGAATCTTCTTTTTCGGAATGGACAGGCGCTTGAGATATTTCAAGAAATCCAAGTTGTGGGGTGAGATAAAAAGCTGCTTGTAGCGATAGGTGTTGGCCCCATTAGCATTCTTGATAGGCTTGGCAATCAAGCTGAACATGAAGAAGATATGGTTGCCGTCCAAACTTGAGATTGGATCGTCAATATAAATAATCAGTTCTTTGCCTTTGCTTTCTGGGTCATCCAGCTTCGCAATGAAGTAGCAAAAGGCAATCAAGCTGCATTCGCCTTCGCTGAGGTTGTAGGCAGACTTGCCGTTTCTTGTGATCTCAAACTTGACCGTTGCTTTGTCGGCCCCGTCTCTGGCTTCAAGCTTGATGCTGTCATGACCAAAGAAGTTGTTGAGCAGCGAGTTGACCCGTTCGGCACCTTTGCGCTCGTCCTTCTGCTTTGCTCTTAAGGTTTGGACTTCTGCCTCGGCGTTACGGATATCTTTTTCCACGTCCAGATAAGCCTTGCCCGCCGTCTCGGCCCCGGTTTTTAAGGTATCTATGCGGACAAGCTCCGTGTCGTATGTGATCGCATCTGCAAACGCGTACACGTCAGCCAAGCGAAGCGCGTCCCTGGCGGCAGTCTTGTCTTTTTCCAGAGTCTTTGTCTTGCCGTTGTTTGTGGCAATCAAAGCATTGATAGCGTTTACGTGCTTCTGAACTTCTTTGGGATCGTGCAGTGACGGCTTCAGCGCCACAGACTGGAACAGGTTGATCTTGCGGGTTTCCAGTGACTTCTTGAGCGCTTCCAGGTCTTTCTTGTAGACACCCAATCCCTCGGCAAGTGCCTTGCTGCTCGTGTCAAAAGCAGAGCGTTCCTCCATGTAGAACTGATCGCCTCTCAAGGAGACGAAGCCAGCAACGGCCGCAATCTCGTCCTTGACTGACGTGATGACACTGTCCAAGGACATTTCAAGATCACCCGACTCTTTGCTGAAGTGCTGGTCCAACGTCTGCTAAATGTCATAGGGCAAGCTCTGGCGACAGAAAGCACAGGTGTCGCGTTTGTCACGGTGGTGGCCGATACCTTGCTTGACCCAGAGCCGCAAAACGCTGTCGTTGAGCAGTTCTTGAATGGGCTTAGTTGGCGTAATCTCCTTGGATAGAAGTGGCTCGGCTGAGCCCTTCAAGGAGTCAAACTGAAGGGCAACGGTAAGCATGCCAGTGATGTCTGGCAGAGCTTCTTGCTTGAGCAGCGCAAGCTTGCCAGGCTGTTCCTCAAGCGCTAGAGCAACGAAGCCAGGCTTCTTGGTGGCGGCAATGTCGCGTCTGATGTGTTCGATGGTGTAGACGGGCACGCCGTACTGGCGGTTCTTCTTGATCTTGTCAGCGGCATGCGAGCGCAGCTTGTCTTCCAGTGCATTGGACGCTGTGCTGTGATTGGTCTTGGTGCGATCGCGCTCTTTTCTCTTGGCCTCAAGGTCAAAGCGAAGGCCAGTCTTGCTTTCCACGCCTCCAAGCGTGGCTTCGATCAGTGCGATGGAGTCGTCGATTTCCTTATTTTGCTCACCGACGATGGCGAAGGTCTTGATCTCGCTGCCAATCTGCTGATTGACCAAGAAGCTCAGGTTGTCGGTTACGAAGTCGCGGTTGTAGACCCGCACGTCATAGTTGTGAGCCAGTATGCCTGCTTGGGTGACATTGCCCTTCTCTCCGTAGACGGTGAACGAGGGGCTGACGTAGTTGAAGGGAAGCTTGCCAGTCTCCAGTGCACGAAAGACGCGAGAGAGGGTTGTCTTGCCAGAGTAGTTGCGCCCGTAGAGGATGTTCAGACGCTGGAAGGTCTTAACAGTTTTGCCGTTGTCCCGAACGGTCTTCTTCCAATCCAGCCCGGAAAAGCTCCCAAAGCTTGCGATGTCAATCTGATTGATCACGGATCCGTTCCTCCCTTAGTTGCCTCTCGGCGGCTTGCAACATATTGTTGCCTCAGTCTACAAGGAACGGGGAGGCAGAGTGGGAGTCTACGAGCGCCTGGGCAGTCCCGAAGGTGAGCTGGCGCTGGCCGAATGTGTGGTCTATCTGGCTATCGCACCCAAGAGCAACGCGGTCTACAAAGCCTTCAACGCGGCCAAGGCCTTTGTCAAACAGGATGGCACCCGCCCGGTGCCGATGCACCTGCGCAACGCCCCCACCAAACTCATGAAACGGCTGGACTACGGCAAGGGTTACCGTTATGCCCACGACGAGGCTGGCGGCTTTGCGGCGGGGGAGTCCTATCTGCCCGAAGGCATGGCCGAGCCCGGTTTTTATCAACCGGTGGAGCGTGGTCTGGAGATCAAAATTGCCGACAAGATGCGTGTCCTGCGTGCGCAAAACCAAGCCGCTGCGTCCGCTGGCAGGGGCTGAGCTTTGCTGCGACGACTCCTGCGTCATTTCGCACCCAGACCCCCAGGTCTGCGTACCCACGGTGTCTGGATGAGACATCGTCATCCCCGATTAGCTGATCTGATGGAGCGCAAAACCGGGGGTAAACCCGCGCCAGCACTGGGGCGGTGGGCCATTTGACCTTGACTACAATCGCGGCCACTTCCGCCCCCCGGTGCTTTGTACTGGCAGGCTTATTGCTAGAGAAACCGGGTTGCTTGTAGTGCATGGTTTTGCAGATCCTTACCCAGGATCGACGTACCGGCCGACACAATTATTCGGCTTATTTCGGAGAAAAATATTTATGGAAACCTTGATACAGCAGATCATCAATGGTCTGGTGTTGGGCAGCATGTATGCCTTGGTGGCGTTGGGCTACACCATGGTGTACGGCATCATCGGATTGATCAATTTTGCCCATGGCGAGGTGTTGATGGTGGGGGCACTCACCAGCTGGAGCATCATCGGTTTGATGCAGGACGCGATGCCCGGCACACCCGGCTGGCTGATCCTGCTGGTAGCGATGGCGATTGCTGCGGTGGTCGCTGCGGTCTTGAACTTCTCGATTGAAAAACTCGCGTATCGCCCCTTGCGCAACAGCCCCCGGCTGGCGCCGCTGATCACCGCCATTGGTATGTCGCTGCTGCTGCAAACGCTGGCCATGATCATCTGGAAACCCAATTACAAACCCTACCCGAACCTGCTGCCGATGGTGCCGTATGAAATTGGCGGCGCGGTGATCACCCTCACGCAGGTGCTGATCCTGGGCATGACGGCGATCTCGCTGGCGGTGCTGATGTGGCTGGTGAATTACACCCGGCTCGGGCGCGCCATGCGGGCCACCGCCGAGAACCCACGGGTGGCGGCGCTGATGGGTGTCAAGCCCGACTTTGTGATCTCGGCCACCTTTGTGATTGGTGCGGTGCTGGCTGCGATTGCCGGGGTGATGTGGGCCGCCAACTACGGCACAGTGCAGCACACCATGGGCTTTTTGCCGGGTCTGAAGGCCTTCACGGCGGCGGTGTTTGGTGGCATTGGCAACCTGGCCGGTGCGGTGGTCGGTGGCATTGCGCTGGGCCTGATCGAGTCGCTCGGCGCCGGTTACATCGGTGCCCTCACCGGTGGTGTGCTGGGCAGCCACTATTCAGATATTTTTGCGTTCATTGTGTTGATCATTGTGCTGACGTTGCGGCCCTCCGGCCTGCTGGGCGAGCGCGTGGCTGACCGCGCTTGAGGAGACGGGTCATGAAACAGAAACAAATCATCGTTTTCCTGCTGGCGGCCGTGGGCCTGCTGGTCACACCGCTGATCCTGCAAGGCTTCGGCAACGCCTGGGTGCGGATTGCCGACATGGCGCTGCTGTATGTGCTGCTGGCCTTGGGCCTGAACATTGTGGTCGGTTACGCTGGTCTGCTGGACTTGGGTTATGTGGCGTTTTTTGCCATTGGCGCCTACATGTACGCGCTGCTGGCCTCACCCCATCTGACCGAAAACTTCCCGGCCATCGCGGCCATGTTCCCGAACGGCTTGCACATGCCGATCTGGGTCATCATCCCGGCGGCGGCAGGTTTGGCAGCGCTGTTTGGGGTCTTGTTGGGCGCACCCACCTTGCGTTTGCGTGGTGACTACTTGGCCATTGTGACCCTGGGTTTTGGTGAAATCATCCGCGTGTTCATGAACAACCTGGACCACCCGGTCAACATCACCAACGGCCCCAAAGGCATGGGCGAGATCGACTCACTCACGTTTTTTGGCATGAGTTTTGGCAAACGCATCGACATTTTTGGGTACGACATCTCATCGGTGACGCTCTACTACTACCTGTTCCTGGTGCTGGTGGTGTTCAGTGTGCTGATCTCGCACCGGCTGCAACTCTCGCGTGTAGGTCGGGCCTGGATGGCGATCCGCGAGGATGAAATTGCCGCCAAGGCGATGGGCATCAACACCCGCAACCTGAAACTGCTGGCTTTCGGCATGGGTGCCACCTTTGGTGGTGTCTCGGGTGCCATGTTTGCCTCGTTCCAGGGCTTCATTTCGCCCGAGTCCTTCAGCCTGATGGAGTCGGTGATGATTGTGGCGATGGTGGTGCTCGGTGGCATTGGCCACTTGCCCGGTGTGATCCTGGGCGCGGTGGCGCTGTCGGCCATGCCTGAGGTTTTGCGTTATGTGGCCGGGCCGCTGCAAAGCATGACCGGTGGCCGGCTCGATGCCTCCATCCTGCGCCAGCTGCTCATTGCCTTGGCCATGATCAGCATCATGCTGCTGCGCCCTCGCGGCCTGTGGCCCGCGCCAGAGCATGGCAAATCACTGACCAGCACCAAGCCCTGAGCGGTGTCTCAAAGGAATCGAAGACTATGACAGATACAGTTCTCAACGTCTCGGGTGTGTCCAAGCGTTTTGGTGGCCTGCAGGCCCTGAGCGATGTGGGCATCCAGATCAAGCGCGGCCAGGTGTATGGCCTGATTGGCCCCAATGGTGCCGGCAAAACCACGTTTTTCAATGTGCTCACCGGCCTCTACACCCCCGATACCGGCAGCTTCGAGCTGGCAGGCAAACCCTACCAGCCCACCGCCGTACACGAGGTGGCCAAAGCGGGCATTGCCCGCACCTTCCAGAACATCCGGCTGTTTGCCGAAATGACGGCCCTGGAGAACGTCATGGTGGGGCGCCATGTACGCACCCACTCCGGCTTGCTGGGTGCCATTTTCCGTTCGCCGGGTTTCAAGGCCGAAGAAGCCGCGATCACTCAACGTTCGCAGGAGCTGCTGGACTATGTGGGCATTGGCAAACTGGCTGACTTCAAGGCCCGCACCCTGAGCTACGGTGACCAACGTCGCCTGGAAATTGCCCGCGCCCTGGCCACCGACCCGCAGCTGATTGCGCTGGACGAACCCGCTGCGGGCATGAACAGCACCGAAAAGGTGATGCTGCGCGAGTTGATCGACAAAATTCGCAACGACAACCGCACGATTTTGCTGATCGAGCATGACGTCAAACTGGTGATGGGCCTGTGTGACCGTGTGACCGTGCTGGACTACGGCAAACAGATTGCCGAAGGCTCGCCTGCCGACGTGCAGCGTAATGACAAAGTGATTGAAGCCTATTTGGGCACGGGTGGCCACTGATATGACAAAAACTCTTCTGAAAGTTAAAGGCCTCAAAGTGGCTTACGGCGGCATCCAGGCCGTCAAAGGTGTGGACTTTGAGGTGAACGAGGGCGAACTGGTGTCGCTGATCGGCTCCAACGGTGCGGGTAAAACCACCACCATGAAGGCCATCACCGGCTCGCTGCCGATCAACGACGGTGACATCGAGTACCTGGGCAAGAGCATCCGTGGTCAAGGGCCGTGGGATCTGGTGAAACAGGGCCTGGCCATGGTGCCCGAAGGGCGCGGGATTTTCACGCGCATGACCATTCTGGAAAACCTGCAGATGGGCGCCTACATCCGCAACGACAAGCCTGAGATCCAGATGGACATCGAGAAGGTGTTTGGCATCTTCCCGCGCCTGAAAGAGCGCAAGGACCAACTCGCTGGCACGCTCAGCGGTGGTGAACAACAGATGCTGGCGATGGGCCGTGCGCTGATCAGCCGCCCCAAAGTGCTGTTGCTCGATGAGCCGTCGATGGGCCTGTCACCGATCATGGTCGACAAGATCTTTGAGGTGGTGCGTGATGTGTATGCCCAAGGTGTCACCGTGCTGCTGGTGGAGCAAAACGCCAGCCGGGCGCTGGCCCTGGCGAATCGCGGTTATGTGATGGACTCGGGCCTGATCACCATGACCGGTGAGGGCAAGACCATGCTCAAAGACCCTAAGGTGCGCGCCGCTTATCTGGGCGAATAGTTCAAGCCTTTTATGCCTCTAGCCCTTATGTAACAAGGGCTGGTAGCTGCATAAAACGCAGCACGTCTCAGTGCACCAAATTAGCCAGTTGACGGGCCAGTTGGTTGTGCCGCTCGACCAACGGGCCCGGTTCCAGCGTGCTGAGCTGCCCTTCTCGCACCACAACGGTGCCATCGACGATGGTGTAAGCCGCTTGCGGGCTGGCGCACAACAACAGTGCGCCGACCGGGTCATGCACCGCCGCACCGGCAAATGCCAGCGTCTCCAGATCAAACAAAGCCAGATCGGCACACATGCCCACCGCCAGGTGGCCAATGTCGGGCCGACCCAGCACCTGTGCGCCACCGCGTGTAGCGATCGTCAGCGCGTCACGCGCGGTCATCTCGGCTGGCCCCAGATCACAGCCAAAAAAAGTGCGCTGTGAACCGTCCGCCTGGGTCCGTGTTTCTGGCGGCAACATGGCACGCCCCACACGCGCCAGTAACAAGGCCTGGCGCGCCTCAAGGACCATGTGCGCCGCGTCGTTGCTGGCGCTGCCGTCCACCCCCAAACCCACCGGTACACCGGCATCGAGCATCTTGCGGATCGGTGCAATGCCCGAGCCCAGGCGCATGTTGCTGCATGGGCAGTGCGCCACACCGGTGCGGGTGGCGGCAAACAGGCTGATGCCAGCCTCGTCGAGCTTGACGCAGTGGGCATGCCAGACATCGGGGCCGAGCCAGCCCAGGTCTTGCGCGTATTGCGTAGGGGTGCAGTTGAACTTCTCGCGGCTGTAGGCCAGGTCGTGGTCGTTCTCGGCCAGGTGGGTGTGCAGTCGAACCTGGTAGTTGCGTGCCAGCAGGGCCGACTGGCGCATCAGGTCTTGACTTACGCTGAACGGTGAACACGGCGCCACCGCCACATTCACCATCGCACCATGACGTGGGTCATGCCAGGTCTCGATCAGGCGCTGGGTGTCTTTGAGGATGGCCTCCTCGTTCTCGACCACGGCATCGGGCGGCAATCCACCTTGCGACTGGCCCACACTCATGCTGCCCCGGCTGGCCACAAAACGCATGCCAATGGCTTGTGCTGCCTCAATGCTGTCGTCCAGCCGCACCCCATTGGGGTAGATGTAGAGGTGGTCGCTGCTGGTGGTGCAGCCACTCAGCAGCAGCTCGGCCATTGCGATCTGGGTGCTGACCCGCACCATCTCGGGTGTCAGCCCAGCCCAGATCGGGTACAGGCCACGCAACCAGCCAAACAACTCGGCGTTTTGCACCTGGGGAATGGCCCTGGTGAGGCTCTGCGTCATGTGGTGGTGGGTGTTGATCAGGCCAGGCGTCACCAAGTGGCCACGCGCGTTGATCACCTCGTCGGCTGTGTGTGGCAGGTCTGCCGCTGGTCCGATGGCTTCGATGGTGTTGCCACGGATGAACACCGAGGCGTCCTTCAACTCGCGCGCGGCCAGGGGATCGGCGTTGTCAAAGGTGGCGATGCAGTGGGCGTTGTGGATCAGCAGGGTCGGCATGGTCGTCGGAATCGGTGGAGTTCAAAGGGGGTCATGTTCGCATCAACGGCGTGGTCCCGATGCTGGGCAAAGCAGGCAGAAGCCCGACGTTGTGGGTGAAGATGTGGTTGTTTCGCGTCAAATCAGGTCTTGTTTGATCTATCTCAAGGTTGTCAACTTGGGATTACGGCACAGTCACTCCCATGTTCTCAGTACACACCATCAATCCGCAGGCGCAAATGCGCTCCCTTAACCGTGGTCAAGTCCTGCTGCGCCGCGGGTTTGAGGCGGATCAAGTTTGTTACATCGAGTCTGGTCGCGTGGCGCTGGGTGTCATGGGCGCTGAGGAGATGGAACACCAGATTGGTGTGTTGGAGGGCCCGTGCTGGCTCGACGCCAGCTCGGTGGTGCTGGGTTTGCCGCATCTGGTGGATGCGGTGGCAGACACCCCCTTGCAACTGTGCTCGGTGGCCACCAAAGATTTCAAAAAAGCCATTGCTGACATGCACGGTTCCGCCCAGGCAGTGCTGACCGATGTGGCGATGGCGCACCGCCGCCAAACCGAATTTGCGATGAGCCGCCTGGCCAAAGACGCCGAAGCACGTTGCGCCGAATGGTTGCTGAGCCATGCCCGTTTTGGCGCCAAGGGTGATCTGGCGGTGGAACTGCAGCAGCGCAAACGCAGCATTGCCGCCCAGCTGGGTATTGCGCCCGAGACCTTCTCGCGGGTGTTGCGCACCCTGCGTGAAAAACGCCTGATCAGCGGTTCGGGTCGGGTGTTGAACCTGGTCAACCCGAGTGCCTTGCGCTCTCTCGCCGGTTTCTGAGTCCAGCCCCAAACCATCCAAACGCCGCAGCTGCGGCGTTTTTCGTTTCTGACAGGTCTGTGCACCCAGGCTGGCCATTCAGCGTGCTTGTGTCAGGGCTTTGAGCAGTTTTTCCGGTGTCACCGGTGCGTTGAGCTGCACCACCTTGCCATCATCCCGCGCACGCGCCACCGCGTCGCGCAGCGCCTCAAACACACTGATGGCGAGCATGAAGGGCGGTTCCCCCACGGCTTTGGAGCCACCGACGTTGTCCTCGGTGTTGGGCGCGTCCCACAAATCGACCTTGAAATGGGCGGGGATGTCACCCGCCGTCGGGATCTTGTAGGTGCTGGGCGCGTGGGTGGTTAACAAACCCTTGTCATTCCAGACCAGCTCTTCGGTGGTGAGCCAGCCCATGCTCTGCACAAAACCGCCTTCGATCTGACCCACGTCCAGCCCCGGGTTGATGGAGCGGCCCACGTCGTGCAGGATGTCGACACGTATCACCTTGTTCTCGCCAGTCAGGGTGTCGATGGCGACTTCGGTGCAGGCGGCGCCATACGCAAAGTAATAAAACGGCCGACCACTGAGCGTGGTTTTGTCGTAATGGATCTTGGGCGTGCGGTAAAAACCATCGCTCCAGAGCTGGATGCGGTTGGCGTAGGCCAGTTGCACCACCGCATCGAACGTGCGCGTGGACGTGGGGGTGAAGACTTGACCCCCCTGAAAAGTGACCGCGCCCGCACCCACACCGTCGAGCCCGCCGACAAAAGCCGCCAGGTTGTCGCGCACATGGCGCGCCGCAAACTGCGCGGCGCGGCCATTTAAATCGGTGCCTGCTGATGCTGCGGTGGCCGAGGCATTGGGGATTTTGCTGGTGTCACTTGCGGTGGCCAGCACCTTGTGCAGTGTCACACCGAGTTCGTCGGCCACGATCTGCGCCACCTTGGTGTTGAGGCCCTGGCCCATCTCGACCCCACCGTGGTTCACCTGCACACTGCCGTCCAGGTAGACATGCACCAGCGCGCCGGCCTGGTTGAACAGCGTGGCGGTGAAGCTGATGCCAAACTTGACCGGTGTCAGGGCGATACCACGCTTCAAGGTGTGGTGCTGCTTGTTCCATGCCGAAATGGCCTCCAGCCGTTTTTGGTATTGGGCTGATTGCTCCAGTCTTGAGAGCAAGGGCTGCAGGATATTGCCTTCCACCTGCATGCCGTAGTGGGTGGTGTCGCGGCGCAGGTTTGGCTCGGCAGGGTTCAGCGGCTCATCGCTGTAGAGGTTGCGCAAGCGCACGGCCAAGGGATCGAGGCCGAGCTGGCGCGCGATGTTGCCCAGAATCGTTTCGGTGACGATCATGCCCTGCGGTCCGCCAAAACCACGAAACGCGGTGTGGCTCTGGGTGTGGAGCTTGAGGCGGTAGGAGGTGATGGCCACATCCTGCAGGTAATAGGCGTTGTCGGCGTGGAAGATCGCACGGTCAGCCACCGGGCCGGACAAATCGGCGCTGAAACCACAGTGCGCCGCCATCATGAGTTTCAGGCCGCACAGGCGGCCTGTGTCATCAAAACCGACGGTGTACTGGTAGCTGAATGGGTGGCGTTTGCCGGTGATTAAAAAGTCGTCATCGCGGTCCAGCCGCAGCTTGACCGGGCGTTTCACCTTGGCCGCGGCCACCGCCGCCCACACCGCCAGATGGCCAGCTTGGGTTTCCTTGCCACCAAACCCGCCACCGAGTCGGCGGCATTCGACCCGCACCGCGTGGTTGTCCAGCCCCAGCGCATGCGCCACCCAGTGCTGTACCTCGCCGGGGTGCTGGCTGCTGCTGTAGATTAACCACTGGTTTTGCTCCTGCGGCAGCGCGTAGGCGATCTGGCCCTCTAGGTAAAAGTGTTCCTGACCACCGACTTCGAGCGTGCCTGTGAGTTGGTGCGGCGCGCGAGCCAGCGCAGCCTCGGCATCCCCACGTGCCACCGTCACCGGCGGCAACACATAACTCTCGGCGGCCAGCGCGTCGGGCACCGTCAGGATCGCGGGCAGGGGCGTGATATCAAGCTTGACCAGCCGCGCAGCACGCCGGGCCAGCATCACGTCGTTGGCCACCACCAGGCCAATCACCTGGCCGATGTGATGGACGGTGTCACGGGCGAACACCGGCTCGTCCCCGGCAAACGCCGCCAGCATGGGGTCTCCCGGCACATCACTCGCCAAAACAATAGCAACTACCCCAGGCAGGGAAAGGGCTGCAGCCGTATTGATGCCATTGATCTTGCCGTGCGCCACGGTGGAGAGGATCGGCGCGGCGTACAAGGTGCCGCGTAGCTCGGGCAGGTCGTCGATGTAGGGCGCGGCACCGGCGATTTGTGCACGGGCGCTTTCGTGGGCCACGGTGTGGCCGATGCTGTGGGTGGTGGTGCTCATAGACCCTCCAGCGTCAGATCAGCCAGGGTCACAAGGGTTTGCCCCTGGCTCTCCAACCAGAAACGCTGCATCAGGTTGCCCAGCACCTGTCGGCGGTAGTCGCTGCTGGCGCGCATGTCGGAGATCGGCTGGAACTCTTGGCGCAAGGTGGTGGCAGCGGCCTCCACCGTGGCCGCAGTCCAGGCTTGTCCAGTCAGTGCCACTTCGGTCTGAACGGCGCGCACCGGGGTGGCTGCCACCCCGCCAACGCCGATGGAGGCTTTGCTCACCACACCGTCCCGTACCTGCAGTCGAACCGCGAGGCAAACCGCAGAAATATCGTCTTCCTGGCGTTTGGAGATTTTGTAGACCCGCAGCAGTTCCTCGGGTTCGGGCTTGGGCACGATGATCTGGGTCAGCAGCTCGTCGCTGGCGATCACATTCTGGCGGTAGCCGGTGTAGAGCGCCTCCAGCGCCAGCTCGCGGCTGCCACGCACACTGGCCAGTTGCACACGCGCCTGCAGCGCAATCAGCAGCGGCATCGAGTCGCCAATTGGTGAACCATTGGCCACATTGCCACCGAGCGTGCCCGAGTTGCGTACCGGTGCCCCGGCAAAACGATTGGCAAAAGCCGAGAGGGTAGGGCGATCCTGGGCCAGCGCGGCAAAAGCGTCGGTCAGCGTCACCGCCGCGCCGATGAGCAAATGGATGTTGTTGATGCTGATCTGGCGCAATTCTTCAACCCGGGTCACATCAAGCACCTGGGCAAAGTCCTTGTGCAACTTGTTAATCCACAGCCCGACGTCGGTGCAACCGGCCACGATCTGCGCCTGTGGCTGGGCTGCGCGCTGGGCCAGCAGTTCAACCAGTGTGGTGGGCGATTTATAGGAAAAATCGGCCTCCAGCCCTTTGTTTACATGGGCTATTTGCTCCATTTTTGAGAGTATTTCGGTCTCGTCGATCAACATCTGCGGCAGCGTCTGCATCTGCTGTGCGGCATCCAGAATCGGGCGGTAACCGGTGCAGCGGCACAGGTTGCCCGAGAGTGCCTCCTGGGCACCTTCACGGCTCACCGTTTTGCCCTGGCAGACCTGGTTCTGGTAAAGGCCAAACAGGCTCATCGCAAACCCCGGTGTGCAAAAGCCACATTGGCTGGCGTGTTGGTTGAGCAGCGCCTGTTGCACCGGGTGCAAGGTGCCGTCGGCCGCGCTCAGGTCCTGCGCGGTCCACAGCGCCAGTCCGTGGATGGAGTGCGCCAGGCGGATGCAGCTGTTGACCGCGCTGTAGTGCAGGTGGTCGCCACGTTGTTCACCGATCACCACGGTGCAGGCGCCGCAATCGCCTTCGTTGCAGCCTTCTTTGGTGGCGGTCAGGCCCAGGTCGTCGCGCAACAGTTGCAGCAGGGTGCGCGTGGGTGGCACCTCGCGCAAGTGAATGATCTGACCACGGTGCACAAAGGAAAGCTCGGGATGGGGCATAAACATGGGGCCACAAGGCGGAGGTTGGTGTCAGGTAAAAAGAGCGTTTTTAGCAGGTTTGGAGCAAGATCCTTGCCAAGGGTGGCATTGTCCTTGCTTCGAATTGATTGTTGCTTTGGGCGCTGAGTGGCCCGGTTTATTCAATACACTTCCGTCCAAAATCATTTCCCGCCCACCTTTGCTCGGTTTTCTGAAACACATCTTGCGCGTCCGTCCATGACCACTCCCCGACTCCAACTCAGCGGCATCACCAAGCGTTACCCCAGCGTGGTGGCCAACAGTGAAGTCAATCTGGTGGTGCTTCCCGGCGAAACCCATGCGGTGCTCGGTGAAAACGGCGCTGGCAAATCGACCTTGATGAAGATCATCTACGGCTCGGTCAAGCCCGACGAGGGCTCGGTGCTGTTCAACGGCCAGCCGGTGCACATCAAAAACCCGCAAGAGGCGCGGGCTCTGGGTATCAGCATGGTGTTCCAGCATTTCAGCCTGTTTGACACCATCACCGTGGCAGAAAACGTCTGGCTGGGCTTGAGCAAGACCCTGAGCCTGGCCGAGGTCACCCGCAACATCGAAGTCAAGGCCGCTGAGTACGGGCTGGATATCGACCCATCGCGCCCGGTGCATACCTTGAGTGTGGGTGAGATGCAGCGGGTGGAGATCATCCGTGCGTTACTGACCAACCCGCAACTGCTGATTCTGGATGAGCCAACCTCGGTGCTCACACCGCAGGCGGTCGACAAGTTATTTGTGGTGCTCAAGAAACTGGCCTCCGAGGGCTGCAGCATTTTGTACATCAGCCACAAGCTGCATGAAATCCGCGAGCTCTGCAATGCCTGCACCGTGCTGCGCGGTGGCAAGGTCACCGGTGTCTGCAACCCGGCGCAGGAAAGCAATGCCTCCTTGTCCAAGCTGATGATCGGCGCCGAGCCGCCGCAGCTGACCCACCGGGCACAAGACCCCGGCCCGAGTGTGCTGCGGGTCAGCAATCTGACGCTGGCGCGTGAAGACCAGTTTGGGGTCGACCTGGAGGCGGTGTCGTTTGAGGTGCGTGCCGGTGAGGTGGTGGGTATTGCCGGTGTCTCTGGCAATGGTCAGAAAGAACTGTTGTGTGCCCTGTCGGGGGAAGACACCCGCGCCAAACCTGGCAGTGTGCGCATGGGCCGCATCGATGTAGCGGCGATGCACCCGGGGCGCCGGCGCAAGCTGGGTCTGCATTTTGTGCCCGAGGAGCGGCTGGGTCGGGGTGCGGTGCCGACCTTGCCCTTGGCGCACAACCTGTTGTTGACACGCCAGGAAGCGATTGCCTACCCGCGTTTCCTGGGGGGCTGGGTGCGGGTCAACCAGCTGGAGGCGCAGGCGGACGACATCATCAACCGTTTTAAGGTCAAGGCCGGTGGGCCGCGTTCGCTGGCGCGTTCACTCTCTGGCGGCAATTTGCAGAAGTTCATTGTCGGGCGCGAGATTGATGCCAAACCCAAGCTGTTCATCGTGTCGCAGCCGACCTGGGGTGTGGACGTGGGTGCCGCCGCGCAGATTCGTGGCGAGATTCTGGCGATGCGCGACGCCGGTTGTGCGGTGCTGGTGGTGAGTGAAGAACTCGACGAGTTGTTTGAGGTGTGTGACAGGCTGCATGTGATTGCACGCGGCCAGTTGTCACCCTCGGTGCCAGTGGCTGAGGCCACGGTTGAAAAGATTGGGGAATGGATGAGTGGTTTGTGGGATGTGGAGGTGCAGGCGCATCTGGCCGAGATGTCGGGGGTGGTGGTGCAGGGGGCGGGTCATGCTGAAGCTTGAAGCACGTCCCGAGCCATCCAAAATCTGGACCTTTGCCTCGCCGCTGCTGGCGCTGGTGATCACGGTGCTTATGGGTACGCTGATGTTTGTGGCGCTGGGCAAAGACCCGGTCAAAGGGCTGCAAATGTTTTTCTGGCTGCCCATCAACAGCGGTTACGCCTGGGGTGAGCTGCTGGTCAAGGCGACACCGCTGCTGATCATTGCGCTGGGGCTGGCCGTGTGTTTCCGCTCGAATGTCTGGAACATCGGCGCAGAGGGCCAATACATCATCGGTGCGATTTTTGCCGCTGGGGTGGCGCTGCTGGCTGAGCGGGACACCAGTGCCTGGATCGTGTTGCCGATTTTGCTGGCGGGCATGCTGGGGGGCATGGTCTGGGCCGGTATCACCGCTTTGTTGCGAGACCGATTCCATGCCAACGAGATTCTGGTGAGCCTGATGTTGGTCTATGTGGCGGTGCAGCTGCTGAGTTATCTGGTGGGTGGGCCGTGGAAAGACCCGATGGGTTTTAACTTTCCGCAGAGCAAGACCTTCGAGGCGGTCACGCGTATTCCGCGCCTGTTCACCGGCTCACGTGTGAGCATTGGGGTCTTGTTTGCGTTGCTGGGTGTGGCTGGGTTGTGGGTGTTTTTGTTTCGCACCCGCGCGGGCTTCTCGCTGCAGGTGGGTGGGCTGGCACCGGCGGCGGCGCGTTATGCAGGGTTTTCTTCGCGCAAGGCCTTGTGGACGGCGCTGTTGATCTCGGGCGGTGCGGCCGGGCTGGCCGGGGCGCTGGAGGTGGCCGGGCCGATTGGCCAGCTCACACCCTATGTACCAGCCGGTTACGGGTTTGCCGCGATCATCGTGGCCTATGTCGGGCGGCTGCATCCGGTGGGCATGGTGTTCTCGGCTTTGCTGATGAGCATGTTTTACATTGGGGGTGAGCTGGCGCAGTCGCGTCTGGGCCTCACCAAATCCCTCACCGGTGTGTTCCAGGGCCTGCTGCTGTTTTGCCTGCTGGCCTGCGACACACTGATGAATTACCGCCTGGTGTGGCAAAAGAACAGGAGCCTGTGATGGAGTCTTATGCGCTGCTGTTGGCGGCCACATTAAATGCGGGCACGGTGCTGGCTATTGCCTCGCTGGGGCTGTTGATCAATGAGAAGGTGGGCATTGTTAACCTCGGCGCCGAGGGCATGATGCTGTGTGCCGCCATTGCCGGGTTTGCCACGGTGGTTTCTACCGGGTCGGACTGGCTGGGTTTTGTCGCTGGCATGGCGGCGGGTGCGGGGCTGGCAGCGGTTTTTGGTTTGTTGGTGATCTGGCTCAACACCAACCAGTACGCCACCGGCTTGGCGCTGACCTTGTTTGGCACCGGTTTTTCCGCCTTTGTAGGCACCAGTTTTGTGCAGGCCCGGATTCCCGAGCGTGCTTCGTTTGCCATTCCCTACCTGTCAGACATCCCGTTGGTCGGCCCTGCGCTGTTTCGTCACCACCCGCTGGTGTACCTGACGGTGCTGTTTGCGCTGGCCTTGATCTGGTTTTTGTACCGCACCCGCGCCGGGCTGATTGTGCGCAGTGTGGGTGAAAGCCCCGAGTCTGCCCATGCGCTGGGTTACCCGGTGCGCCGCATTCGCCTGGCTGCAGTGGTGGTGGGTGGGGCCTTGTGTGGCTTGGCTGGTGCCTACATCTCGGTGATCTACACACCGCTTTGGGTAGAAGGCATGGTGGCGGGCAAAGGCTGGATTGCGTTGGCCCTGACCACCTTTGCCACCTGGCGCCCGGCACGGGTATTGCTTGGTGCTTACCTGTTTGGTGGGGTGACGATGTTGCAGTTTCACCTGCAGGGCATCGGCGTGGATATTCCGAGTCAGTTCCTGAGCATGTTGCCGTATGTGGCAACCATTCTGGTGCTGGCGCTGATCTCACGCAACCCGCAGTGGATTCGCATCAACATGCCCGCCAGCATTGGTAAACCTTTTTATCCAGGCGCCTGAACCTTTAGAAACAGTTCGCGCTGGGCCCATAATCACTGTTTTCTTTAACCCGTCGTTACCCCCTTTGATAAGGATTAAACATGACTGATCTGCAAAAACGTACGCTGCTCAAGGTAGCTGCGCTGACCGCCGTGGCTTCTGCCGCGCTGGTAGGCTGTGGCAAAAAAGAGGAACCGGCTCCTGCGCCCGCACCGGCACCCGTGGCCTCTGCACCGGAACCGGTCAAACCTGAGCCGCTGAAAATCGGTTTTGCTTATGTGGGTCCGGTGGGTGATGGCGGTTGGACCTTTGCCCATGACAATGGTCGCAAAGCGCTGGAAGCCGAGTTCGGCGACAAGATCGTGACCTCGTTTGTTGAAAACGTGCCCGAATCTGCTGACGCTGAACGCGTCATCCGCGACATGGCTGGCCAAGGCAACAAACTGGTGTTTGGCACCACCTTTGGTTACATGGAGCCCATGCTCAAGGTGGCAGCCGAGTTCAAGGACGTCAAGTTTGAGCATGCCACCGGTTACAAACAAGCCGAGAACATGCGCACTTACGACAGCCGCACCTACGAAGGCGCCTACATGGCGGGTGTGATCGCTGGCAAGATGACCAAGAGCAACACCCTGGGTGTGGTGGCCTCGGTGCCAATCCCGGAAGTGATCCGCAACATCAACAGCTTCACACTCGGTGCCCAAAGCAGCAACCCCAAGATCAAGACCAAGGTGGTTTGGGTGAACACCTGGTTTGACCCACCGAAAGAAACCGAAGCAGCCACGAGCCTGATCAACGGCGGCGCTGACGTCTTGTTCCAGAACACCGACTCGGCGGCTGTCTTGAAAACCGCTGAAGCCAAGGGCAAACGCGCCTTCGGTTGGGACTCTGACATGACCGCTTATGGCCCGAAAGCCCACTTGGCATCCGCCGTCATCAACTGGGGTCCGTACTACATCAAGGCCACCAAGGAGGCTTTGGATGGCTCCTGGAAGGCTGGCGAAGGTAGCCACAGCTGGTGGGGTGTGAAAGAAGGTGCGATCGACATCGTCTCCATCGCTGAAGACGTGCCTGCTGACACCAAGACCAAGGTCGAAGAAGTCAAGAAGGGTCTGGCCGACGGTTCTTTTGTGATCTGGAAAGGCCCGTTGAAAGACAGCGCTGGCAAGGAAGTGCTGGCCAAGGACGCTGTGGCAGATGACAAGTTCCTCAGTGGTATCAACTTCTACGTCAAGGGCGTGGAAGGCAAAGTGCCCGGCGCCAAGTAAACTCTGGTGTCCCCACCCAAAAAAGCCGCCTGAGGGCGGCTTTTTTGTTCTTCAGCCGGTCGGACGCGATGCGACCTTTTTTTGTACCCGCGGCCACCGGGTCTGACCCCCACCTCAAACGGACTGCCATGAACACCGTCAAACCCATTCCCGCCCACCGACTGCCCGACCTGCTCAAACGTTTGCCCAAAGCCGAGTTGCACATGCACATCGAAGGCTCGCTCGAACCCGAGCTGATGTTTGCGCTGGCCGCACGCAATGGTTTGAGCCTGCCTTATGCCGATGTTGCGGCGCTCAAACGGGCCTATGTGTTTGGCAATCTGCAGGAGTTTCTGGACGTGTACCACGCTGGCACCCAGGTGCTGCGCACCGAACAGGACTTCTACGACATGACCTGGGCCTACCTGGAGCGTGCGGCGGCAGATCAGGTGCGGCATACCGAAATCTTCTTTGACACCCAAACCCACACCGGCCACGGTGTGGACACCGACACCGTGATCAACGGCCTGCACCGCGCCTGTGTGGATGCGCGGTCCAAACTGGGCATCAGCGCCGGGCTGATCCTGTGTTTCTTGCGCCATCTGAGCCAGGCCGAGGCCTTTGAGGCGCTGGAGCAGGCCACGCCACACCTCGACAAGTTGCTGGGTGTGGGACTGGCCTCCAGCGAGCTGGGGCACCCGCCCGAAAAGTTCACCGAGGTGTTTGCCAAAGCGCGCCAACTGGGCCTGCGCTTGGTCGCCCATGCTGGTGAAGAAGGGCCGCCCGCCTATATCTGGAGCGCCCTGGATGCTCTTAAAGTTGAACGAATTGACCACGGCGTACAAGCCATGAAGGACCCGGCGCTGGTGGCTCGGCTGGTGCGTGAGCAGATTCCGCTCACGGTGTGCCCGCTGTCCAACCTGAAACTGTGTGTGTTCCCGACGCTGGCGCAGCACAACCTGGGTGCCATGCTGGACGCCGGTCTGGTGGCGACCATCAACTCGGACGATCCGGCCTATTTTGGCGGCTACATCAATGAGAACTTCACCCAGACCTTTGCGGCATTGGGTCTGAGCTCGCAGCACGCCTACCAGCTGGCAAGCAACAGTTTTGAGGCGAGTTTCATCGATGCGTCAGCCAAACGGGCCTACCAGGACCAGTTGGCTGAGCTGTTTGAAACGTTCGAATGAGGGATGTTTGAAATGGTGACCGGCAACTTGCTGGTTGCCGGTCGGGTGGCCAGGTGCTTAGCGCACCGGCACCCACAGCTGCAGGCGCGGCAGCATCACGCGGTAGGGTGCCAGCAGCACGGCGGCCATCAGCCACTTGATGCTCAGGTCGCCAGCGGCGAGCATCAGCCAGTTCATGTCGGAACCCGCAAACGCCAGGAAGAAGAAGATGCCGGTGTCGACCACCGACGCCACGGCCGAGCCAATCAGCGGTGCTTTCCACCAGGAACCAGCGCGCAGGCGGTTGAAGGCGACGATGTCGAGCAACTGGCCCACAATGAAGGCCACACCGGAGGCCACGGCAATACGCCAGGGCGCCAGGGCAAACGACACCACCACCGCAATCGCAAAACCGGCCCAGGCCACACGGCGGGCTGCCGCATTACCGACCGCGCGGTTGGTCAGGTCGGTCACCAGAAAGGCCACCGGGAAGGTGAAGGCGCCCCAGGTCAACCAATCGTTGAGCGGGAACTGCACCAGGTAGTTGGACGAAACGATCACCACCAGCATGGCCAAAATCGGCCGCCAGAGGGTCAGAAGAGGGGTAGTGGGCTGGGAATTCATCGCGCGATTATCGCAGTTGGCCCCCAAGGCCGCCTGCTGGCGACGATTTCCAGACAAATTGGGTAAGCTCAGCGCCTATGAAAGCTTACCGTGCCGCCCTTCTTTATTTCAAGCCAGATGCCGATCCGCGCCAGTCTGTGGTCTATGAGCCCGATGGCTTGCTGGTGGTGGGGCCCAACGCCAGCGGCACGCATGTGGTGCAGGCTCTGGGACCGTATGACGCGTTGCAAGCCGACTACGCGCAGCTGCCGGTGCAACACTGGCCGGGGCGCATCATCGCGCCGGGTTTTGTCGATCTGCACAGCCACTATCCCCAGACCAATGTGATCGCCTCACCCGCCGATGGCTTGCTGCCGTGGCTGGAGGATTACACCTTTCCTGAAGAAAATCGCTTCTCAGATCCCGAATACTGTGCGCAGGCAGCTCAGTTTTTTGTAGCGGAAATGTTGCGCAACGGCGTCACCACCGCGCTGACTTTTGCCACCTCGCACCCGGCCTCGGTCAACGCCTTGTTTGCGCAGGCACAAGCCCAGCACCTGCGCTGGATGACCGGCCTGTGCCTGATGGACCGCCATGCGCCGTTAAGCTTGCTGAACCAGCCGTCCCAGCCCGGCCGGGTCGACGCCACCGAGCAAAGCCTGATCGACTCCGAAGACCTGTTGCAGCGTTGGCACGGGGTGGATCGCCTGGGTTACGCGATCACGCCGCGCTTTGCACCCACCAGCACCGATGCCCAGTTGCGCGGCGCGGGTGAACTGGCCGCCAAGTACCCGAGTGTCTGGATTCAGTCGCATGTGGCCGAGAACAAAGATGAAATCGCCTGGGCGCGTGCGCTGTTTCCGGCCTCCAGCAGCTACCTGGCCACCTATGCTGACTTTGGCCTGCTGCGCCAGCGCGCGGTGTACGCCCACTGCATCCACTTTGACGACGCCGATCGGGCCCTGATGCGTGACAGTGGTGCCGCAGCAGCGGTTTGCCCGACCAGCAACCTCTTTTTGGCCAGCGGCTTTTTTGACTACGCCAGTGCCGACCGTGTGGGTTTCAAGTACGGCCTGGCCAACGACGTCGGTGGGGGCACCAGCTTCAGCCCGTTTCACACCATGCTGGCGGCCTACTATGTGGGGCGTGAGGGGCGCGGCAAAACCGGTTTGTCGCTGTCACCCCAGCAACTCTGGTGGCAACACACGGCAGGCGCGGCGCAGGCGCTCGGGCTCTCTGGTGTGGTGGGCAACCTGTTGCCGGGCTGTGAAGCGGACTTTGTGCTGCTCAACCCGCAGGCCACGCCCTTGCTGGCGCGCCGCACCGCACAAGCGGCCACGCTCGATGAGCTGCTGTTCTCGATGATCGTGCTGGGTGATGACCGGCTCGTGGAGCGCACCGTGATTTCACAAGCGGTTTGAGCCTCTAGCCCTTTTGCAAAAAGCACTTATTGCTATCTAAGTCGTAGTTAATCATGCCACCCCTCACACCCCATCCCGCTTGGTTTGCCTTGGTTTGCGGCTGGGTTGTGATGTTGTCGTCTGTCCATGCAAGTCAATCCAGCCCGGTTTGATGGCGTGAGCAGTGGTGTGCGCCGTTACAACGGCGAGTACCAGAGCCACGCGCACGAGCATGTGCAAATCATGTTTGGCTTGCAGGGCCGCATGGAGCTGGAGGTGGCGGGGCACAGTGCTTTTGCCGATGCCTCGTGTGGTCTGTTGATTCCGGCCGGTGTGCAGCATGGTTTTCTGGCCAGCAAAGACACCCGCATGTTTGTGATTGAACTGCCCGCACAACATGAACTTGGCCGCGCCCGCAGTTTTGCAGTCACCGCCGCTTGCCGTGACAGTGTGGCTCGGGGTGATGCCAGCTTGCAACTGGCGTCGGTGTTGCAGGCCCCGCGTATTCTGGCGCGTCGCGGCATCGATCTGGCGCAGCTGGATGCCGCACTGACCAATGCCTTGTTTGAAACCTGGAGCACGCAACGCATGGCGGTGCTGTTCTTTTTGAGTCCACAGCGTTTTCACGCACGGCTGCTGGAGCTCACCGGGCAGACGCCACAGGACTACCTGCGGCGTCTGCGCCTGGATGCGGCCGAGCGCCTGCTGCGCCAGGGCCTGGCGCTGGAGACGGCCGCTTTGCAGGTGGGCTACCGCTCCGCCAGTGCCTTGAGTTATGCCCTCAAACGCGACCGCCAACTCGGTGCCCGCGACTTGCGCCAGGGCTGAGACCAGGTCAAGAGGATCTCGCAAGTTGGCGCGCCACCCGGCGCCACTATGCGGGTATGAAACATCCAACATTTGCCGGTATCGCCATGGCCGTCAGCGCCGCTGCCTTGTGGGGAACCACCGGCACCGCACAAAGTTTTGTTGCGTCCCAGATCTCGCCGTACTGGGTTGGTGCGTTGCGGCTGGCCATCGCCAGTGCCTTCTTTGCGGCTTATCTGCTCTTGGGGCGATGGCGCCGGGGCGCTGCCGCGACGTTGCCGGAAGCTGTTTGGGGGTGGGCGTTGCTGGGTGGCATCACCATCGCGGCCTACAACCTGAGCTTTTTTGCTGGTGTCAAAGCAACCGGGGTGGCGGTGGGCACCGGTGTCGCCATTGGCAGCGGACCGGTGTGGGTCGGGGTGTTGCAGGCGCTGATGAGCAGAAAAGTACCACGACCGATCTGGTGGCTCGGGTCCGGCTGTGCGGTGCTGGGCATTGGCCTGATGCTGGGCGATGGTGGTACTGAGACCCGGTTCGATGGGATCGGCTTGGGTCTGTGTCTGCTGGCTGGGCTGGCCTACGCCAGTTACACCCTTGTTGCCCAACATCTGGTGGGTTTGACCACACCGCCGATGGCGACCTTTTTGATCTTTTCGATGGCTGCTGTGATCGCGGTGCCGGTGGCGGCGCTGGTGTCGCCGGGCCTGACGAGTTCACCAGCCGCCTGGGTGATGGTGACTTACCTGGGTGTGGTGGTCACCGGCGTGGCGTATTTGTTGTTCAGCCATGCCTTGCGCCGGGTGTCGGCGGCCACCTGTGTGACCCTGACGCTGGCCGAGCCGGTGACGGCTTTTGTGCTGGCGATTGTGGTGGTGGGTGAACAACCAGGCACCCTGGCCTACGGCGGTCTGGCGCTGGTGTTGCTGGGCCTGTTGTGTGTGGTGTGGGGCGAAACCAGGCCACAAGCTGCGGGTAGTTTGCCGTGAAGCCTGCGGGTTGTCGCGCACAGCGGATGATGGTATGACAAGCCTTTTTGGCCTCTAGCCCTTTTATATAAAGGGCTGAAAGCTATATTATTGATAGTTTTCTCTGTTGATTTGCGACACTTGTGCTGCCGCCCCTTTGGTCGCGCCCGGTGCCTGCTTACAATCCGCTACCCCTCCAGGAGACTGTATTCCCATGAGCATCAAAAGCGACAAATGGATCCGCCGCATGGCTGAGCAACACGGCATGATCGAGCCGTTCGAGCCCGGCCAGATCCGCCAGCGTCACGGCAACAAAATCATCAGCTACGGCACCAGCAGCTACGGCTACGACATCCGTTGCGCGCCTGAATTCAAGGTGTTCACCAACATCCACAGCACGGTGGTTGACCCGAAAAACTTTGATGAGAAGAGTTTTGTCGACTTCAACGACGATGTCTGCATCATCCCGCCCAACAGCTTTGCGCTGGCACGCACCATGGAGTACTTCCGTATTCCGCGCAATGTGCTGACCATCTGCCTGGGCAAAAGCACCTATGCGCGTTGCGGCATCATCGTCAATGTCACGCCGTTTGAGCCCGAGTGGGAAGGGTATGTGACGCTGGAGTTCTCCAACACCACCCCGCTGCCCGCCAAAATCTACGCGGGTGAAGGCTGCGCCCAGGTGTTGTTCTTCGAGAGTGACAAGGACGACGTCTGTGAAACCAGCTACAAGGACCGTGGCGGCAAATACCAGGGTCAACGCGGCGTGACCTTGCCCAAGGCCTGACGGGGCCGCAGCCCCGCCGATTGCTGGTGGGGCGGGTTCACCCGGGCCGTGGTTTTGGCCGGGTTCCAGGCCGCTTGCCAGCAGGATGTAAGGCTTGGGCGATAATGAGGGTTTGCTCCAGCTCGTGGGGCTGCACCAGCTATCGGATGGGTAGCAACTGACACTGGCTCTGAATGACCGACCTGACTCCTGATATTTCGAACGAATTAACCGCTGACACGCTTCCGATGGCGTTTGCGCAACTGCAATTGTCGGCACCGCTGGCCCGCGCTGTGGCCGAAATGGGCTACGAGTCCATGACCCCGATCCAGGCACAAGCCATTCCCGTGGTGCTGCAAGGCCGCGATGTGATGGGCGCGGCCCAGACCGGCACCGGCAAAACCGCTGCCTTTGCGCTGCCGCTGCTGCAACGCATGCTCAAGCATGAAAACGCCTCGACTTCGCCTGCGCGCCACCCGGTGCGTGCGCTGGTGCTGTTGCCCACGCGTGAACTGGCGGATCAGGTGGCCGAGCAGGTTCGTCTGTATGGCAAATACACCAACCTGCGCAGCACCGTGGTGTTTGGTGGCATCGACATGAAGCCCCAGACTGCCGAGCTGAAAAAAGGCGTCGAAGTGCTGGTAGCCACCCCAGGGCGGCTGTTGGACCACATCGAGGCCAAGAATTGCGTGCTCAACCAAGTGGAATACGTCGTGCTGGACGAAGCCGATCGCATGCTCGACATCGGTTTTCTGCCCGACCTGCAGCGTATCCTGAGCTACCTGCCCAAGCAGCGCACCACCTTGCTGTTCTCGGCCACCTTCTCACCCGAGATCAAGCGCCTGGCCAACAGCTACCTGCAAGACCCGGTGACGATCGAGGTGGCGCGCTCCAATGCCACCGCCTCCACTGTCGAGCAACACTTCTACAGCGTGGGGGATGACGACAAACGCCACGCCTTGCACCAGATTCTCAAACAGCGTGAGCTCAAACAGGCCTTTGTGTTTGTCAACAGCAAACTCGGCTGCGCCCGCCTGGCGCGCTCGCTGGAGCGCGAAGGCCTCAAAACCACCGCCCTGCATGGCGACAAGAGCCAGGATGAGCGCCTCAAGGCGCTGGAGTCCTTCAAATCAGGCGAGGTGGACTTGCTGGTGTGTACCGACGTGGCCGCACGCGGGCTCGACATCAAGGACGTGCCCGCGGTGTTCAACTTCGACATACCGTTCCACGCCGAAGACTATGTGCACCGCATTGGTCGCACCGGTCGTGCCGGTCAGTCCGGTCTGGCGGTCAACTTTGTCTCCAAGAGCGATGCGCGCCTGATTGCCGACATCGAAAAACTGCTCAAGACCAAGATTGAACTGGAAGCCATCGAGTTCGAGGAAGACCTGCCCGATATCCGCAAACAGGGCCACATCAACGATGGTCGGCGTCTGTACAAACAAGAGAGCGAGACGTCCGGGCGTGATGCTTATGTGGCGCGTGCGCCGCGTGAACCACGCAGCGACTACAAGCCTAGAGCGCGCGCAGCCGCACCGGCCGATCCCTTCTTTGACAAACCGTATGAGCCATCCTTGCCGCCCGAAGCCGCGCCCCCGTGGGAAGCTGCAGCGGCGCGGCCCGGAGTGCGCACCATTTCTGGCAACATCCGCTCCAAACGCAAGGTCGCGGCACTGTTCACCCCGGTTTAACCGGGTTCAGTCTCCGGGGCGTTGCGCTTGCGGGCAAGACACCTGGATCAGTTCATGGGCGGCCTGACGGCTCTCGCCGAGCTTGAGGGCGCTGAGAGCACCACCCCAGACACAGCCGGTGTCCAGTGACAACACATCGGTGCGGCCCAGCCAGCCCAGGGTGGACCAGTGGCCAAACGCCACACACACATCGGCGGTCTGGCGGCCCGGCACCTCAAACCAGGGCAGGTAACCGGCTGGCGCCGCAGCCGGGCCGTCGGTGACAGAGAACTCCATCTCGCCCTGTGGCGTACAAAAACGCAGCCGTGTCAACGCGTTGACGATGACACGCAGCCTATCCACACCGCTCAGTGAATCGCTCCAGCCAGCGGGTGTGTTGCCATACATTTGGTGCAGGAATTCTGGCAGCCCAGCGCTGCGCAACACACTTTCCACCTCGCTCGCCAATGCCATGGTTTTTGTAGCACTCCAGCCAGGCAGGACACCGGCGTGAACCATCAAATACTCTGAACCTTGGTGCTGTAGATGGATCGCCAGGCGCTGCTGGCGCAGCCAGTCAAGCAGTGCGGTCCGGTCTGGTGCGTTGAGCACCCCCTCCAGGGTGTCCTTGCGCCCCGGTTTGCGGGCGCCGTGTGTCGCAGCTAGCAGATGCAGGTCGTGGTTGCCCAGAATGCACTGCGCAGACTGGCCGTAAGCCATCAGTCGGCGCAACACGCCAGCAGAGTCCGGCCCCCGGTTGACCAGGTCGCCCAGAAGGTAGATCGTGTCGCGGCTGGGTGAGAAAGAAATGGTGTCGAGCAGGTGTTGCAGAGCGCCATCGCAGCCCTGCACATCACCAATCAGGTAAAGTGCCATGGTCTTGATTGTCGTTTGTACCGCATGGAATTTTTGCTGATAGTTTTTCTGACCCTGCTCAATGGTGTGTTTGCCATGTCCGAGCTGGCCCTGGCCGCGAGCCGCAAATCGCGCCTGAACGCCATGGCTGAAGGGGGGGACAAGGGCGCACAGGCCTCGCTGACGCTGCTGGCCAACCCCAACCAATTTCTCTCCACCGTACAGGTGGGCATCACTTCGATTGGTGTGCTCAACGGCATTGTGGGTGAGGCTGCTTTCAGCCAGGGGCTGGCGCATTGGTTGCAGTCGTTGGGTGTGGCGGAGAAAGCGGCAGCCCTGTCGGCCACCGCGCTGGTGGTGACACTGATCACCTTCACCACCATCATTTTTGGGGAACTGGTGCCCAAGCGCATCGGCCAGCTTTACCCGGAGCTGGTGTCACGCTGGGTGGCTCGGCCGATGTTGTGGCTGGCACGGGCGGCGGGGCCGTTTGTGAAATTGCTGTCGGGGTCGACCGCTGCTGTTCTGCGGCTGCTGCGCATTGACACCAATACCTCGCGCGCCATGACCGAAGAGGAAATCACCGCCAGTCTGGAAGAGGGGGTGGATGCCGGTGTGATCGAAGAACACGAGCACCAGATGGTGCAAAACGTGTTCAGCCTGGACGACCGGCCCCTGACCTCGCTGATGGTGCCCAGTGCAGAGGTCGACTGGCTCGACGCCAGCATGACGGTGGCCTTGAGTCTGCAGAAAGTGGGTGTTGATGGTGCAGAAAAGTCGCACTCCTGGTACCCGGTGTGCCGGGGCTCCCTGGACGATGTCATCGGCAAGATCAGCGTAGCGCACTTGCTTGAACTGGGCGTCAACAGCCCGGGCACGCTGGCAGACTATGTCACGCCTGCGGTGTTTGTGCCTGAGACGCTCAGCGGTATGGCCTTGCTGGAGCAGTTTCGCGCCAAGGTGGGGCGCCTGGTGCTGGTGGTGGACGAGTACGGTGTGGTGCAGGGGCTGCTGACGCCTTACGACCTGCTCGAAGCCATCACCGGTGAGCTACAACCCGGTCTACAGGCCGACGCCTGGGCGACTCAGCGGGAGGACGGCAGCTGGTTGCTCGACGGCATGATGCCCATCAATGAACTCAAGGCCCGGCTTGACATTGATGACCTGCCTGACGAGGACCGGGGTCGTTACAACACCGTGGCGGGTTTGTTGATGGCCGTGAGTGGCCATTTGCCATCCATCGGCGAAAAAATTGTGTGTGACAACTGGTCGTTTGAGGTGATCGACCTGGATGGCAAACGCATTGACAAGGTGCTGGCCAGTCTGTTGCCCAGCGCAGAGTAAGTGGCCCGGTGTCAGGCGCGGCCCGCCAGGCGGTAGGCCAGTTGGCCTAACAGTTCATGCAGGGCCAGGCGCCATTTCGCCACCCCCTGATCCATCGAATACTGTGACCAGGGTGTGCTGACACCACTGCGAAAGTCCACCGGATACGCCGAGACGTTCCAACCCGCGCGGCGAAACGCTGCCATGGCACGTGGCATGTGGAATGCCGAGGTCAGCAGCAGCCAGGGTTGCGTGGCATCCACCCCCGGGAGTTGGCGGCTCAACACCGCGTTTTCATAAGTGGTGCGCGAGGCAGACTCCAGCAGCAGTTGGCTGGAGGGCAGCCCTTGGCCCAGGAAGAACCGGCTGGCGCGCTCGGCTTCCGACAGGCCATTGGCAAACAGCTCACCTTCGCCGCCGGTGAACAGCACGGTCAACTGAGGTTGCTGGCGCAGCAGAGGGATCACCTCCGTCATGCGTTCGGCGGCGCTGTTCAATGCGCTTTGCTGCGGTGCGGTCCAGACATACGCGGGCTCCAGGGCGCCGCCCAGAACAATCACACCCACATAGGTTGAACCCGTTGTGTTGGGAGTGACGGCGGGGTACTGCGTCTCGAGTGAGCGCAAGACAGCGTCAGGCAAAGGCTCCCAACCCAGCAGCATCAGCAAGCCCAATGCGATGGCGCACAAACGTTTGGCCCAGCGGGGTCGGGCGTTGATCAACAACAGACCAACCAGCAGCAGGGCTGCTACCCAAGCCAGCGGTTGGGTCAGGAAACTCAGCAATTTGGCAGCCAGGAACATTGGGTTAGAGGTGTGTGTTTGAACACGTTAGAACAAAAAAGCATGATCAAAGTCAATGCTTTGTTAATGAATAATTAATGATTGTGGCTGAGGGATATACTGAACAGCAACAAAACACAGCGTGAAATCAGAACCTGATTTTGACGCCTCAGTGTATTGGTGCCGCATGACACACAGCCACATAGACGGGAACTACGATGACCCTACCGATTGAAGCCATGAACACCTTGCGCGATCGGCGCGCGAAGATCACCGACCACATCAACCCGGAGAAGCTGGCTGCTTTACATGCCAAAGGCATGTTGTCGGCGCGCGAACGGGTGGAGAACCTGTTCATCCAGGGCAGCTTCCAGGAAATGGGCATGCATGCCCACCACAACGCGGTGTCATTTGGCATGGCAGGCCGTGAGTTGCCGACCGACGGTGTCATCACCGGCACCGGTTATGTGGGCAACATGCAGGTCGCGGCGTTCAGCCAGGATTTCCAGGTGCTGGCAGGCACCATGGGCAAAATGCAGGCCCGCAAAATTGTGCGCCTGATGCGCCATGCCTTGCGTGTGGGTGTGCCGATGGTCGCGTTCAAAGACTCGGGCGGCGCTCGGATTCAAGAAGGTGTGGATGCCTTGTCGGGGTATGGCGACGTGTTTTATTACAACGTGGCGCTCTCGGGTGTGGTGCCGCAAATTGCCGTGGTGCTGGGCCCCTGCGCGGGTGGTGCGGCCTATTCACCCGCCTTGATGGACTTTGTCATCATGGCGCGGCACAACGCCTACATGTTCCTGACCGGCCCCGAGGTCATCAAGGCCGTGACCGGGCGCACCACCACCATGGACGAGGTGGGCAGTGCCGAGATGCATGCGTCGGTCAGCGGCAATGTGCATTTCATTGCCGAAGACGACCAGCACGCGATTGCCCTGGTCAAAAATCTGCTGTCCTACCTGCCCTCCAACAACACCGAAGAGCCGCCGCATGACCTGTCGGTGCCGATTGAGGAACAGGCCGACCTTGGCATGGCCGAGCTGATTCCCTCCGACTCATCGGAGCCCCTGGACATCCATGCGGTCATTCGCCGGCTGGTGGACCGCGGTGAGATGCTCGAAGTGCATGCCAACTTCGCCCGCAATGTGGTAGTTGGGTTTGCACGCATTTCTGGCGCGGTGGTGGGCATCGTGGCCAACAACCCGATGGTGATGGCTGGCGCTCTGGACATGGACGCTGCCGACAAGATTGCGCGTTTTGTGCGCACCTGCAATGTCTACAACATTCCGCTGGTCACGCTGGTGGATGTGCCCGGCTTCCTGCCTGGTGTGGATGAGGAGCGCGGAGGCATCATCCGCCATGGTGCCAAGATGTTGCATGCGTTTGCATCGGCCACCGTGCCCAAACTCACGGTCATCTTGCGCAAGTCCTACGGTGGCTCTTATCTGGCGATGTGCAGCCAGGAAATGCGGGCCGACATGGTCTACGCCTGGCCGTCGGCAGAAATTGCGGTGATGGGGGCAGAGGCCGCCGTCAAGATTTTGTACCGCAAGGAACTCAAGGAAGCCGCCGACCCCAAGGCCAAGGCGGTGGAACTGACCCAGCAGTACCGCGATGAGTTTGCCTCGCCTTATGCCGCCGCGTCCAACTTCTACATCACCGATGTGATTGACCCGGCTGACACCCGCTGGACCTTGGCGCTGGCCTTGCGCAAGACGCTGGGTAAACGCGAACTGCGCCCGGGCAAAAAACACGGCAACATGCCGCTGTAAACCTTCACCACAAGAAGTTTCACGATGAATCAGCCCGTTTTATTTGCACTGCAGGTCTACGGCATCGCCATCGTCATCGCGATGCTGGTGGCGGTGTTGATCAAGGTGATGGTGTCTGTCACAGGTCGGTTAGAACGCATCACTGCGTCCAAGACGGTGCCTCAGGGTGAGGTCTGCCCGGTGGCCGAAGGTATCCCCGAAGAGGATGTCGCAGCCTTGTCGGCAGCCATCTTCGCGGCGATAGGTGCGCACCACATTTTGCATATTTCGCCGACCCATCGGACTTGGTCCAGCCACGGTCGGGCGGCACAACATACATCCCATGCCGTGTTGCAGCGGCCTCAACATTAAGGCAGGAAATCACCATGACCCGATTGTTCAAAGTAACTGTGAATGGCCGCGAATACGATGTGGCGGTTCTGGAACTCACCCCGGGCGCCGCGCCCTCGACCGCACCCGCGTTATCGGCCCAGCCAACAGAACCGGTGGCCGGCGGTGTGGCTGCTGCTGCGCCCAGCCGCACGCCCAGCGTGGCGGCTGCGTCGGCTGGCGCTGGCGACGAGGTGGCCCAGATGGGTGGGGTGATTGTCCAGGTCAATGTCAAGGTGGGCCAAACGGTGGCCGTGGGTGAGAGTTTGCTGGTGCTGGAAGCCATGAAGATGAAGAACCATCTGCTGGCCAGCCGCGCTGGCACCGTGACGCGGGTTCTGGTGGCTGCGGGCGACGCGGTGGAAGGTGGTCAGCCTGTGCTGACCATCCAGTAATCTCGCAAGGCCTGAGTCACACGCCATGGAAAATTTGAGTTTTCTCGATCTGTTCCAGGGCATTGCGACCCTGGTCGCAGCGGACCCGTCCATCATGTATGGGCGCATCTTCTTGATGTTGCTGGGCTTCTTGCTGATTTATCTGGGGTCACGCCAGGTGCTGGAGCCCTTGTTGATGATTCCGATGGGCTTGGGCATGTCGGCCATCAATGCGGGCGTCATGTTTCTCGACAGCGGCAAAGCTGGCACGCTGTTCATTGACCCATTGATGTCGAACCCGACCGACCTGGTCAACATCCTGCAGATCAACTGGCTGCAACCGATCTACACCCTGACCTTCAGCAACGGTCTGATCGCCTGTTTTGTGTTCATGGGCATCGGTGTGCTGCTGGACGTGGGGTATGTGATGGCACGCCCCTTCCAGAGCATGTTCATCGCGTTGTTTGCCGAGTTGGGCACGATTGCCGTGTTTCCTATCGCCATCGCCCTGGGCATGGCGCCGGGTCAGGCGGCGTCGGTGGCAACGATTGGTGGTGCGGACGGGCCGATGGTGCTGTTCACCTCGCTGATTCTGGCCAAAGACCTGTTTGTGCCGATCACCGTGGTGGGTTACCTCTACCTTGGCCTTACCTACGGTGTCTACCCGTATTTGATCAAGTGGCTGGTGCCTGAGCACATTCGTGGCATCAACATGTCTGCCGACCTCGGGCCCAAGATCAGCCGATCCCAAAAAATGGTTTTTGCGGTGGTGGTCTGCACCCTGCTGTGCCTGCTGTTTCCGGTGGCCGCGCCGTTGTTTTTCTCGCTGTTTGTGGGGGTGGCAGTGCGTGAAAGCGGGCTCGAGTCCTTCACCAAACTGTTGGGTGAAACCTTTTTGTACGGCGCCACATTCTTCCTGGGCCTGACCCTGGGGGTGTTGTGTGAAGCCAGCACCTTGCTCGACCCGGTGGTGCTCAAGCTGCTGTTGCTGGGTATGCTGGCGCTGCTGATTTCTGCCCTGGGTGGTTTGGCGGGCGGCTACATCCTGTACTTTGCCACCGGCAAAAAATTCAACCCGATCATCGGCATTGCCGGGGTGAGTTGTGTGCCGACCACCGCCAAGGTGGTGCAGAAGATTGCTTCACAAGCCAATCCCTCGGCCATCATCCTGCCGCAGGCGCTGGGTGCCAACATCAGCGGGGTCATCACCAGCGCCATCATTGCCGCGACCTTTGTGAGTGTGTTGCGCTGAGTCAAGCCCGTTTCATCAAAACACGCACGCACGGGCTGCGGCCCGAGGTCGCGGCTTGGTGCGGGTATCGGGTGTATTCACCACACCCGCGCCGCGCACCTCCAGCTGGATGTTGTCAAGAACGCAACCCCTGGCATCTGTGATCTGCACCACGTGTCTACCGGGCCAAGGCAGCCACTGCGCAGAGGTGCCGGTGGCGAACACCTTGCCATCCACCAGCCAGCGTCCCCCGCTACCCGTGGCCTTGAAAGTGATGCGTTGGTGGCTGGGTGGAATATCAGGGTCCAGCGCGACGATGGTGCCGTTGGTGGGGGTGGTGATGCGGGCGCCGGGGTGGTCGGCAGATTTCAAGCCTTTTTGGCTTTTAGCCCATGTTTTATATGGGTTAGTAGCTTCGTTATCAATAGCGAAGTGGGTTTGTTGTGTGCCTTGAATAAACCACTCCGACCGCTTTGCCTCCAGCGGCAAAGTGTTGTGGGGGTTGGCATTGGGTTCTGCAAACTGCACCGGCACTTGCACCACACCCGCCGGTGGTCTGGGCGCGTGGCTGGGCTGGCTTTGGTGCAGGTAATGCATCACCGCAGCCCAGATGGGCGCCGCGCCGCTGGTGCCGCTCACATCCCACATCGGTGCGCCGCTGGCGTTGCCCACCCACACGCCCACCGTGTAGTGTTGTGAATAACCCAGTGCCCAGTTGTCGCGCATGTCTTTGCTGGTGCCTGTTTTGACGGCACTCCAGAAGCGCGTGGCCAGGATGCTGTCGGCGCCAAACGTGCGCGCGCGTGCCATTGGGTCGCTCAAGATGTCGCCCACGATGAAGGCAGCGCGTGGGTCCAGCGCCGCGCGCATGGTCGGTTTTGCGCCCAGCATTAGAGTCGTTGCACTGGTGCGCCCGCCATTAGCCAGCGCACGGTAGGCGTTGCTCAGTGCCAGCAGCGACACCTCGGCACTGCCGAGCGCCAGGCTGTAGCCGTAGTAGTCGCCACTTTCCTTCAAAGGCAGGCCAAGCCCGACCAGCTGTTTGTGAAAGGCGTCGGGCGACACCATGACCAGCGTGCGCACGGCGGGCACGTTCAGCGACGCACCCAGCGCGGTGCGTGCTGACACCCAACCTTTGAACTGGTGGTCGTAGTTTTGCGGAATGTAGAGCCCGCTGGTGGTCTGGATTTGGGCGGCCGAGTCTTCCAGCAGGGTGGCCGCAGTGATGCGCCGCTCGGCCATGGCTTGCGCGTACAAAAACGGTTTGAGGGTGCTGCCGGGCTGGCGCAGCGCGGTGACACCATCAACCTCGGCGGCGTTGCTTAACTCGCCCGACGAGCCCACCCAGGCCAGCACCTGGCCGGTGGCGTTGTCCAGCACCACTAACGCGCCGTCCTCCACATGGCGGCTGACAAGTTCGCGCAAATGTTGTTGTAGCGTTTGCACGGCAAAACGTTGCAGCGGGGCAGACAAGCTGGTGGTGATGCGGGTCGGTGCGGCTTGGCCCACGGCGTCGCGCAGCACCTGGCGTGCAGCGTGCGGCGCAACACCTTCGCTGGCGCCATAGTCGCGTCGTTGCAGGGCGCCCGTGGTGAACATCTCCAGTGCGTCGCAAGAGGCGGGTGCATTGCGGTTGTGCAAAGCTTTTAATACCCCACAAGCGCGTTGCGCCACCAGCTTAGGGGCGGCATTGGGCGCACGCACCAGCGCGGTTGCCACGGCGGCCTCACGCTCATCCAAACCGTGCGCGGCTTTGCCAAACAAGGTCTGGCTCAGGGCGTCGATACCCACCAACTCACCCTTGAGCGGCACCAGATTCAGATAGGCCTCCAGAATTTGGTCTTTGCGCCAACGCCGCTCCAGCCACTGGGCGGACACGGTTTGATGCACTTTCTGAAGCACACTGCGCCCGCCAGAACCGCGCTTGAGGTCATCGTCCAGCAAACCCGCGAGCTGCATGGTGAGGGTGGAGGCACCGCGTGTTTTGGTGTTCCACAGATTGGCCCAGGCGGCGGCCGACACGGCTTGCCAGTCCACACCGCTGTGTTCATAAAAACGTTTGTCTTCTGACAGCACCAGCGCGCTGCGCATGGCCGGCGAGATGTCAGCCAGCGCTAGCCATTGACCACGGCGCACGCTCGCGTCTGTGCGCACACGCTGCAGCAGTTGACCATGGCGGTCAAGGATCTGCGTGTCAGACGGCTTCCAGGCTGCTTTGACATCGTTAAAACTAGTGCTAGCCCAGGCAGAAAAAGTACAGCCAGCTATCAAAAAAGATGCAGATGCACGGCTGGCCCAGCGTCTGAGCGTGGCACGTCTGGCCCTCTCACGGCCAGTCATTGGACGGCCTCCACCTTCACCCGCGCATTCGGCACCTCGCCAAACATCTCGGGCGCGTACATCGCTTCGACGCGCGAGGGCGGCAGCGAGAACTCGCCGACGTTGTTCAGGCGGAGGGTGTAGGCCATCTTGACCGTGCCCTTGGGCAGAAACTGGTAGTAGCTGCGGAAGGATTCGAAGCTGCGTTCTTCAAACGCGGGCCAGCCGTCGCCTTCGCTCTTTTCGCCCTGCGTGGCAATTTCGCTGTCGCGGCCCAGACCGCTGCCCAGAATGGTCGCGCCGCCGGGCACCGGGTCGGTGATCACGGCCCAGCTCATGTCGGCGCTGGCGGTCACTTCCAGTGTGATGCGCAACACGTCACCGCGGGTGTAGCTGCCAGCGGGCAGACTCTTGTTGGCCTGCTCAACCGGTTGAATAGTTTTTTTGATCTGGTAACCGGCAAAAAACGGCTTCTTGAGCTGGATCGCTGCGACCGACTGCAGTGTCAGCCAGGGTTTACCGGTGCCTTGGTGGGTGACGCTCAAGGTGTCCTTCTCGGCCGTCTTGCTCCAGGGCAGAAACATGCTGTTGTTCTTCAGGTTGCCAGGGGCCGCCGGTGCGCCAAACCAGGTGGTCTGGTGCGCTGCACCTGATGCGTCGGTGGTTTTGATGCGTTCGACCTTGTTCCAGTCCACGCTGGCCACACCTGTGCTCATCGAAGCCTTGGTGCTGCCCGTCACCGGCACGGCCTCAAACTTGGCGCTGAATTTCTCAAGTGCCAGCCCACCCCACAGGTTGGCAGTGGTGGTGTGCCAGGCGCCGTTTTGCTGGCGGGCAATAAAACCGTTGGCCAGGCGGCCCATGTCGTCTTGCCAAGCGGGGTCGTTCATCACTGCCAGCATCAGGCGGGCGGTATTGACGTCGCCGTTTTGCATCAGCCACCACCAGTAGTCGTCACGTTCGGTGCTGAAGACCATTTTGGTGCCCTGGTAGCTGATGCGCGCGCGCAGGATCTGGTTGGCCTCTTCCAAGCGTTTGTCGTGGTCAGGTACGTCTGGCACCCGTTTCAAAATATTCAGCCAGTCGATCACCGCGTGGGTCGGCCACTGATTGGGTGCGATGGTGATGCTGCCAAGCCAACGTGCCTGGGCTTTGCCGTAGCGCGACAGCGCCTCAATGGCCGCGAGTTTGCGCACGTCCAGGTCTCCACCTTTGCCTGTTCTTGGGCTCCAGAAGTTGCGCTGGATCTTGCCCTCCACAAAATTGATCAGACCACGTTCCATCGGGGCACGTGCATCGTCGCTCAAGGCAAATGCGGGGTCGATGTCGGCGGCCTCCTGGGTGGCGGCCAGCAGGTAGGCGGTGAGGGTGTCGCTGCCGTGATCGGCCTCGCTATCACGCGGCGGGAAGTAGCTGGCCAGGCCGTCGCGGTCCAGATAGCTGGGCAACTGCGCCAGCACGGTTTGCCACAGTTTGCCGTCGCGCAGGCCAATCGCTTTGCTGGTTTTTTGCTCCAGGCAGGTAAACGGGTAGTTGGCAAACCAGTCTTTCACACCGGGTAGCCCCTCGGCCAGCTTGGGTTGCAGCGACATCTTCAGACCACCGCGCCCAGGCAAGGCGTCGGCGGGTGGCGCCACATCCAGCGCGAAGGTTTTGTCGATCTGCACCAGCTTGGCCTGCTGCACCGTGAGCGGCACGGCCGGGATGATGCGCTGGCTGGCCTTGAGGGCATCACGTGCGCCGCTGAGGGTGTCCTTGGCCTCGATCTCCCACAGGATGGCCTCAGATCGGGTTTGCGCCAGTTGTGCCGGGGCTTTCACGGTCCATATGGCCTCACGGGCTTCTAGCCCTGGTATGTCAAGGGTTTGTTGCTCTAAATTCAGGAGAGTGGCGCGTGGTGTCACCTGCACCTTCATGGCCTGCTTGGTGGTGTTGCGCAGCGTGATCTGGGCGCGGTAGACGTCGTCTTCACGCACCAGCGGTGGCAGGCCACTGATGATTTGTAAGTCTTGTGTGGCGCGGATGCTGGTGCTGCCGGTGCCAAACAGACCGGTGCTCGCATCGGCCACGGCAACAATTTTGAAGCTGGTCAGCGCGTCGTTGAGGGGCACGGTCACCGTGGCGCTGCCCTTGGCATCGAGCTTGACACTTGGGTTCCACAGCAACAAGGTATCCAGCAGTTCACGTGTGCCGCTGTGTCCGCCACCACCACCCGCTGGCACGGCTTTGCGGCCATAGTGGCGTCGGCCAATGATTTCCATCTGTGCCGTCGACGTTTCCACACCCCAGCTGCGGCGCTGCAGCATCGCGTCGAGCAGGTTCCAACTGGTGTTGGGCATCAGCTCCAGCAGGGCTTGGTCGACGGCGGCCAGCGCGACTTCGGCGTTGGCAGCGGGCTGGCCGTTGGGCAACTTGACGTTGATCGTCACTTTGGCCTGACTGCGTACCGCGTAGCTGTCTTTGTCGGTCTTGACGCTGACTGCCAGTTGGTGTGCTTGGGTGCCAACACGGATCTCAGCCACGCCCAGGCGGAAGGCCGGTTTGCTCAAATCGACCAGCGCGGTCGGGGCGACGTATTCGCGGCCTTCATACCAAAAGGATGTCCACCACTCGCCTGGTGCCTTGTAACCCCAGGTGAAGAAGCTGTACCACGGCACCTCGCGCAGGCGCCCACGCAGTGCCAGCACACTCACATACACATTGGGGCCCCAGCTGTCCTTGATCTTGAGTTCCACCGTCGGGTCCTGGCCGTTCAAGGTCACCACCTCGGTTTGCAGGATGCCTTCGCGTTCCACCGCGACCAGCGCAGTGGCAAACCGGAACGGCATACGCACCTGAAACTTGGCGGTGTCGCCGGGCTGGTAGCTCTTTTTTTCAGGCAGCAAGTCGATGCGGTCGGTGTTTTCGCCACCAAACCACAACTCACCTTGTTTGGTGACATAAACGCTGGCGGCGGCCTGGATGCTGTTGCCAGCGCTGTCTTTAGCGGTGACAACCAATTCCACCTCACCGGCTTCGTTCAGACTGGTGTCACATAACAACAGACCGCGTGCATCACTTTTGCCGCTGCAGACGCTGCCCAGGTCTTTCAGGCGGGTCTGGTTGTCATAGGTGTAGAAGCCGCCGACCATGCGTTTGCGGCTGGTGGTGGTGATGCGGGCAATCGCTTTGACCTCCAGCGCCACGTCGGCCTGGGGTTTGCCGCCCAGGTCGAGTGCCAGCGCCTGGAACTTGATCCTCTGGCTGCTGGACACCCAGCCCTCGGTCTTGATGCCGGCCACCACGTTGGCTGGCCACAGTGTCTGGGTGCTGCGCAGGGTTTGCACCTCGCCATTGGGGTCGGCGTAGCTGGCTTCCAGCAGCAGGTCTTGTGGCTGGCGGCTGCTGGGCACCGGGTCGATGCTGAGTTTGCCTGCGCCGTTTTTGTCCAGGATCAGTGGCAGTTTGTCGGCGATCACCTTGGCATCCTGGCCGGTGTTGGCTTCTTCCTCGTCGCGGCTGGCCGTGGTGTTGCCTTGTGGCGGTGCGAAGCTGAAGCCTTCAAAGTCGCTGAAACTCACCGCTTTGCTGCGCACCAGGGCCGACACACGCATCGGCAGCTTGCTGGCGCCGCCACCCGAGACGTAATTCACCTGCACGTCCACTGGCACTAGCTTGGCATTGACCAAGGGCTTTTTGTCGCTGGAGGTGATGCGGCCCTCCAGCACCGGCAGGCGGAACTCCTCGACACGGAACTGGCCGCTGTCAAAGCTTTGGTGATGGTCGCCACCGCGCAAAACCACCTCATACACCCCCAGTTTGGCCGCTGGCGGTATCGCAAACGTGCTCTCGGCGCTCTGGCCGCCGGTGGCGGTTTTGCGCCAGACCAGCGGCTGGCTGTACTGCTGGCCGCTGCCCACATGGGTGATCACCAGGGTGTCGGGCTGGTTGTTGGCCAGGCCAAAGCCTTCAGACGTTTCGCTGCGCAGCAGGTGTTTCATCGACACGGTTTCGCCAGCGCGCAACAAGCTGCGGTCAAAAATGGTGTGTGCACGCTCATCAGGCTGAGCTTCAGAGCTGGTGGGCAGGTTGAAGCGCCAGGGTTCGATGCCTTTGTTCCAGTCACTCCAGGTGAAGGCCATGTCCAGCACACCGGCTTGTTGGGCGCGGGCGCTGACAAAGTAGGCATTGTTGTAGCCCTCGTCACCGCTGCACACCGGCGCGCGCGGGCTGATGTCGGTGAAGCTGGCAATGCCTTGTGCATTGCTGGTGGCTATGGCCACTTCACGGCCGTGGCAGTCAGACACCACCACCCGAGCGTTGGCCACGGGTGTGCCTTTGTCCAGCGTGGTGACCCAGGCCAGGGCGTTTTCGCGGCCTAGTTTGAAGTGCACACCCAGGTTGGTCACCAGCGCCGAGGTACGTACATACATGGTGCGCTTGGCACCATAACGTTCGTCCAACAGGGACTCACCCAGCTTGGGTGACGCGACTTCCACCACATGGAAGCCGGGGCTCAAGGGAATACCCACCACCTCAAACGGACGTGGGTCGTTGTTGGTCGGTTTGGGGAAGTCCAGTGTCTTGACGCCAGCGTGCCCTTGCAGCAAGGACACCATGCGGGTCTGCACCTCGCTATTTTTTTTTGGATCACCTGGTAGCTGAGGCAGCGGCGTGTGAATGTCCTTTTTGGCCTGCTTGCGCGACACGTTGTAATCGTCGTAGCGCTGCACTTTTCTGAACCAGGCAATGATGTCTGCGTCGGATGTGGGGTTGAGGTCGCTGACTTTGCCAGTGCTCGGCGGGCTACCCGGGCTTACCGCCTTGACCGACAGGTTGGCTTCCACGCGGCGCAATGTGATCGGCAGCATGGCCAGGCCATCTGGCTCGGCGAAGCGTTCCAAAATGCCAAAAGGCGCGGCGGCAAACTTGGCAAGCGGTGGCATGGGCCCGGTGGCCACCTTGAGCGGGAAGCCGTCGGCATGACGCAGGGTACGACCCGATGCGTCTTGAAAGCCGTTGGGCAACACCAGTGAGAACGCGGTCAGCTCCGGCAGCATGGGTTTGAAGCTGATGCTGCTGACCACGCTGTCGTCGTCACCTTCTTGCTCATCAAAACTGGGTTTGAATGTGTCTTTGGCCGATGTCAGGCGGATGCCTTCGAGCAGCTTGCGCGCCACCGGCGCATTGAAGCTCAGGCGCAGCGGGCGTATCGGCAGGCAAGCCGACTGTGCGTTTTCACGCTCACACGTCAGGTTGGCGGCAAACGGCTCACGCACCTGGAAGACGAAGCGCGACTCCACTGAATTGAGAATGCCCTTGGCAACGCCGGTGGCAGCTGGGCTGGCCACCCCCTTGCCATACACCAGCGTGACTTTTGCACCCGGTGTCAGGCGCCGGTTGCAGGCCAGCGTGACAAAGCTCAAAGGCTGGCTGGCCGCTTGCTCCGTCAAACCTTGGGAGGCCAGCAAGGCCTCGCGGTCTTTGCCGCTGATCAGCCGCACCGCCAAGCGTTCACCGACACCATCGGCGCTGCACCACATGTTGGCCTGCAGACTGGCCAGCGTGGCCGGGCCGCTGAGCTGCAGGATGAAAAATTGTTCTTCATCGATGCGCGAGTTGGGGTTTGGCTGGATGCTGCGTACAAACGGACCACCACTATTAAAGTTGTAGCTATCAGCCCTTGTGATAAATTGGCCAGAGGCCGATTTGAGTTCTTTTTTGAGCTGAGCGGTGCAGCTCACGCCCGGCGGTAGATCAGCAGCCAGGTCGAAAACCCACTGCCGGTCACTGAGCCAGCGCCCCGTGCCTTGGCTGGCCCTGGCATCGCTGCAACGCAGATCCAGCGGCGCGCTGGATTTGGGATCGCCGAAGTTGACAACCGCAGCATCAAACTTCACCACCACCTGGTTGATGCGCGCCACTTCACCTTGTGGTGAGAAGCTGACCACCTGGAACGCGTGGCTGAAAACAGATGTGGCCAGCAGGCTGCCTGCTGCCAGGAGTTTGATGAGGTTCACTGGGAGTCCTTAGAGTGATCACTCATCCTAGCCCAAGCGATTTACAACGCCTTTTGTACCAGGGCTCCGGTGTACAGGTAGGGCAGACGTGGCATCCGGCCCGCTTCAACGCCACCTTTGTTCTCGACACTGATCGCCAGGCCCACCGCCTGCGACAGGATTTTGTCGCTGACTGGGACCTGCGCGGTTTTTAACTTGGTGGGCAAGACACCCAGAGACAGGGGGCGCCCCTCGCTGTCGAGTGCCCACAGTTGCATGCTGTCCTCTTGGCCTTCTTTGACGTCATTGAGGCGCTGCACCTGAAGGTAGGCATCCTGCAGGTCAAAGCTCAGCAGCATCGCGGGCTGTTGTTTGTCATCGAGCAAGACCGACACGTATTTGATCTGCTGCGTGGTCTTGAGCTTGGTTTGCAAATGGCTGACCTGGGCCTTGAACTGCTCCATCATGCTGGCCATGGTGGCGGCAGCCACCGCCAGCAGGATCACACAGGCAATCGTGGCCAGTCGCCAGCGTTGCAGCGTCCAGTTGTAAGGTTTGGGAGGGGTGTTGTCGGGGGTATCAGTCATTCAAGAGCTCGATGTAGGTCAGGGGAGGGCGCAAGCCGCGCTCTGGGACGCATTAGACCGCAGCCTGGTGGCTGCGGTTGTTCGGGTGACCCGGCTGCTTAGGCCAGGCGTTGCTGATGGCGTGCGATCTGGGCTCGCACCTGCACCGGTGCGGTGCCCCCCAAGACTTGGCGGGCATTGAGTGAGCCGCGCAGCGACAACACATCAAACACGTCTTTGCCAATGTGGGGGTTGAACTCCTGCAACACTGCCAGTGGCAGCTCGGACAGGTCCACCTGGTGGCTGACCGCTGCTTTGACAGCGTGGGCCACGGTTTCATGGGCGTCGCGAAACGGCAGGCCTTTTTTGACCAGGTAGTCGGCCAGATCGGTGGCGGTGGCATAACCCTTCAGCGCGGCCTGTTCCATGGCCTGGGCATTGACGGTGATACCACCTTCTTTTTTACCGGTCGCCGGGTTGAGCTGGCCGCCGATCATTTCGGCAAAGATGCGCAGCGTGTCCTTGAGCGTGTCCACCGTGTCAAACAGCGGCTCCTTGTCTTCCTGGTTGTCTTTGTTGTAGGCCAGCGGCTGGCCTTTCATGAGGGTGATCAGGCCCATCAGGTGGCCAACCACGCGGCCGGTTTTGCCACGCGCCAGTTCGGGCACGTCGGGGTTTTTCTTCTGCGGCATGATGGAGCTGCCGGTGGTGAAACGGTCGGCAATTTTGATGAAGCCGAAGTTCTGGCTCATCCACAGCACCAGTTCTTCACTCAAACGGCTGATGTGCACCATGCACAAGGAGGCGGCTGCTGTGAATTCAATCGCAAAGTCACGGTCGCTCACCGCATCCAGGCTGTTTTGGCAGACCTGGGGGCGGCCTTGTTCGTCGACCATTTGCAGGGTTTTGGCCACACGCTCACGGTCTAGCGGGTAGCTGGTGCCGGCCAGGGCGGCAGCGCCCAGCGGCAGGCGGTTGACACGGCGGCGCACCTCGGCCAAACGTTCGGCATCGCGGCTGAACATCTCCACATAAGCCAGCATGTGGTGGCCAAAACTCACTGGCTGCGCCACCTGCAGATGGGTGAAGCCGGGCAGGATCACCTCCACATGTTGTTCTGCCACCGCCAGCAGGGCTTTTTGCAGCTCGGTCAGCAGCTCAGAAATCAGGTCCATCTCACCACGCAACCACAGGCGCACATCGGTGGCCACCTGGTCGTTGCGGCTGCGGCCGGTGTGCAAGCGTTTGCCAGCATCACCCACGAGTTGGGTCAGGCGCGCCTCGATGTTCAGGTGCACGTCTTCGAGGTCGAGTTTCCATTCAAAGGCACCGGATGCGATCTCAGAAGTGATTTGGGCCATGCCCTGCTCGATGGCGGCCAGGTCTTTGGTGCTGATGATGCCTTGGGCGGCCAACATGTCGGCATGCGCCAGGCTGCCTGCGATGTCGGCCTGCCACAGGCGTTTGTCAAAAAACACGCTGGAGGTGTAACGCTTGACCAGGTCACTCATGGGTTCAGAAAACAGGGCCGACCAGGCCTGGGACTTTTTGTCAAATTGGTTTTGGCTCATGGTGTGTCAAGGGTGAGTAAGCGGGAAGTTTAGGCGGGAGCTTGTGACCGGGAATCATCAATAATGGGCGGCGCAAGCAACCTGTCCGCCGCAACCCGCTGGTCAATGAAAGATTCTCAAATTTTATCGGTCTTCCAGGAGACCTCCTTGCAGACCGCTCCCAAGCTGCCGTCAGCACCCGACCGCCTGGTGTTTGACGCCTGCCGGGTGGGCGTGGTCTTGCGTGCGGTCCTGTTTGTGGAGACGGCGGTGGCGGTGGTGGTCATGTTTGGTGCGGCCGATGCCTTGCAGTGGCTCACGCGGCTGTCCCTGGTCACAGGTGCCGCCTTGCCAGCCACCCTGGTCTGGTTGCTGCTGGCCTGCAGTCTTAAAAAGCTGCTGGCGCGTCTGAGGCCTGCTTTGCAGCAGCTGGCCGGTGTGCTGCTGGGTGCGCTGGCGGGGCTGTATGGCTGTGGTCTGTTGTGGTTCATGGGGCTGCTGGAGAGCGCCCCCTGGTGGGCCAGCGCCTGCAGCGGGGCCTTGTTGTCGGCGGTGCTGGTGGCTGTGCTGGTGTTGCGCGCCAAAGGCAAGACACCGGCCGCCACCACCGCGCGCCTGGCGGAGTTGCAGGCGCGTATTCGGCCACATTTTTTGTTCAACACCCTCAACAGCGCGATTGCCCTGGTGCGCGCCGAGCCGCGCCAGGCCGAACGCCTGCTGGAAGACCTCAGTGACCTGTTTCGCTACGCACTCACCGTGCAGGCGCAAAGTGTGACGCTGGCTGACGAGATTGCGCTGGCCCAGCGTTATCTGGCGATTGAACAGGTGCGTTTTGCCGAGCGCATCCAGGTGGAGTGGGCCTTGGATGCGCAGGCGGACGGTGCCCGTTTGCCGCCACTGCTGCTGCAGCCCCTGGTTGAAAACGCGGTCAAACATGGGGTGGAGCCCAGTCCCGGCGGCGCGCGCATCCGGGTCAGTACCCAGCGCCGTGGCGATGTGGTGGTGATCAAGGTCAGCAACACGGTGGCCGCCACGGCGGCGCCCAGTTCACCCGGGCATGGCTTGGCGCTGGACAATGTGCGCGAACGCCTGAGCCTGTTGCACGATGTTCAGGGGCGTTTTCAGTGTGGTTTAAAAGACGGTGTGTTTCAGGTCAGGATCGAGGTGCCGGTATGAGGGGCTTGGAGGTGTTCACATGGTGTTGAGGGTGCTGATCGTGGATGACGAAGCTCTGGCCCGTTCCCGGCTCAAAAGCTTGCTGGCCGATTGCACGGCGCCCGGTGCACGGGTGGTGGGTGAGGCGGCCAACGTGGCGCAGGCCCTGCAATGTGTGAGCCAGCAGGTGGTGGATGTGGTGCTGGCCGACATCCACATGCCGGGCGAGGACGGCCTGGCGCTGGCGCAGCGCTTGCGTGCTTTGCCACAGCCGCCTGCCGTGGTGTTTGTCACCGCCTACACCGAACACGCGCTGCAGGCGTTCGAGTTGGCCGCGCTGGACTACTTGACCAAGCCGGTGCGTCTGGAGCGCCTGCAGGCATCACTTCAAAAAGTAGAGCGATTTACCCAGATAAATAAAGGGCTTGAGGCTGATTTTGTTCATGATTTTCTGGTGATTCAGGAACGTGGCCGGACCGAGCGTCTGCCACTCGCCGAAGTGTTGTACCTCAAAGCCGAACTCAAATACATCACGGTGCGCACCGCCAGCCGCAGCTACATCCTGGAAGGTGCCTTGAGCGAGCTGGAGAGCCGCTATGCCGAGCGTTTCGTGCGTATCCACCGCAACGCGCTGGTGGCGCGCCAGGCGGTGCGTTCGCTGGAGCGCCATCACGACGCCATCGAGGGGGATGGCTGGGCGGTGCGACTGGACCGGATCAGCGAGCCGCTGCTGGTGTCGCGTCGGCAATTGGCCGCGGTCAGGGCACTGGTCGAGGCACGCTGACACTTTTTTGGAAATGCCGCGCCTTCGGCTGGGATAATCGCGCCCAGCACCCTTGTTTGTTCGTGCTTGCGCCGGGTCTTGTGAGACCCAGCCAGCCGAGCCGTTCATCACTCCGACACCCGAACACACCATGAGCACCACACATTTTGGATTCAAGAACGTTGACGAAACCGAAAAAGCCAGCCACGTCAAGGGCGTGTTTGACTCGGTCGCACCCAAATACGACCTGATGAACGACCTGATGTCGATGGGTCTGCACCGCGCCTGGAAGGCCTACACCGTGATGGTGGCCAACATCCAGGAAGGAGACAAGGTGTTGGACATTGCGGGTGGCACTGGCGACCTGTCGCTGGCTTTTTCCAAAAAGGTCGGTCAATCGGGTTGTGTGGTGCACACCGACATCAACGAAGCCATGCTTAGCACCGGGCGCAACCGTCTGGTGGACCTAGGGGTGTTTCTGCCCACGCTGGTGTGTGACGCCGAGAAACTGCCTTTCCCGGACAACCACTTCAACCTGGTCAGCGTGGCCTTTGGCTTGCGCAACATGACCCACAAGGATGTGGCGTTGACCGAGATGAACCGGGTGCTCAAACCGGGTGGCAAGCTGCTGGTGCTGGAATTTTCCAAGGTGGCCAAGCCGCTCGAAAAAGCCTATGACTGGTATTCGTTCAACATCCTGCCCAAGCTCGGTGAGTGGGTGGCGGGTGACGCGTCCAGCTACCAGTATCTGGCCGAGTCCATTCGGATGCATCCGAGCCAGGAAGAGCTCAAAACCCTGATGAAGGCTAGTGGCTTTGGGCATGTGGATTACCACAACCTGACCGGTGGTCTGGTAGCCTTACACGTCGGGATCAAATGTTGACCCGAATCAACGCACCGTATTTTGTAAAAACAGGAGATGTTATGAAAAAGTGGCTTTGGGTTTTGACAATGAGCATGGCACTTTTTGCCGGTCAGGCCGAAGCTGCCAAACGCTTGGGGGGTGGCAAGTCTTTTGGACAGCAATCCAGCAATGTGACGCAGCGCCAGGCCACACCGCCCGCAGCTGCGCCCACCCAAGGTGCGGCCAATTCAGCGGTCAAAAACCCCGCAGCTGCTGCAGCGGCTGCCCCCAAGCGGCCTTGGGGCGCGATGCTCGGCGGCTTGGCAGCGGGCTTGGGCTTGGCCTGGTTGGCCAGTTCGCTGGGTTTGGGTGAAGAAATGGCGCAGTTCATGATGTTTGCCCTGCTGGCTTTTGTGATCATGGCGGTGGTCGGTTATGTGATGCGTGCGCGTAAAGCACGTAGTGCGGCACCGAGTGCCTCTCCGTTTGCGTTCCAGGGTGCCGGGGCATCCGGTCACACTGCCACACCAGCCAGCTACCGTCCGGAAAACGTGGGCAACGATGCGTCAGCCCGTCCATGGGAACGCACAGCCACTGCCTTTGACAGCAACAAGGCAGGCGGTATCGGTGGCGCAAGTGGTTCCATCATTGGCTCTGGCCTGTCGGGTTCCCAGTCCTGGGGTATTCCTGCTGGTTTTGATGTGGATGGTTTCTTGCGTTCTGCCAAGGCCAATTTTGTGTCTTTGCAAGCGGCCTGGGACAAGTCCGACGTGGCCGCCCTGCGTGTCATGATGACCGACACCATGCTCAAGGAAATCCAGGCCCAACTGGCCGAGCGTGAGGCCCACACCGGCGGTCCGGTCAACCTGACTGAGGTGGTGATGATTGAAGCGCATCTGCTGGGTATCGAAGACCTGGGTGGTGACTACATGGCCAGCGTCGAGTTCTCCGGCATGATCCGCGAGGAGCCATCAGCTGGTCCTGCACCGTTTCGCGAAGTCTGGAACATGACCAAGTCCAAGAGTGGCCCCAGCGGCTGGTTGGTGGCAGGGGTTCAAGCGCTGCAATAACCGTTGCTTCATAAATTTCAGGAATAATCGGGGACTATGGCAACACAGTCCCCTTTTTCTTGGCTGGAGGGTCTCCTCCCGCACCTTCCCCTCCCCAAACTGCAAGCCCCCGAGTGGGCCGTTTCCGAGGCACAGCATCGCATTGTTTTGCTGCTCAACCATGTGTTGATGCAGGAAAGTGAAGCCACCGCCCGGTTGGTTCGCCAAAAAGGCCGTGTGGTGTTGGTGCAATGGCGTCATTTTTCCTTCAAGTTGCAGGCGACACCTGCGGGTTTGCTGGATCTGGCACCAGCCCATGCAGCCGCTGATCTGGTCCTGACTGCCACCGACGAGTCACCCTTGAGTTTGGTTCAGGGTGTTTTGCGGGGTGACAAGCCAGCGGTGCGCATCGAGGGTGATGTGCAACTGGCGGCCGAGGTCAACTGGCTCACCGAACATGTGCGCTGGGACATCGAGGAAGATCTGGCACGTATCCTGGGTGACGTACCGGCGCGTGTGATGTGCCAGTGGGGCATGAACCTGGTGATGGCTGTGCGTCAATTTGTAGCCAAGTCATCGACCCTCGTTCCTGGTCAAGCAGCCCGATGAGGCGTCTTATTCGCGGTGTTTTTATCCTGTGGGTGCTGTTGCGGCACGGCTTGGATGAACTGGTGTTGTCCAGCCAGAAGGCCCCTTGGCTCAAGCGGCTGGCCCGTACCCTGTCCTGGGGGCGCGATTTAAGCGCCCCGCGTGGCCAGCGCATTCGCCAGGCGCTCGAGAGCCTGGGCCCCATTTTTGTCAAGTTTGGTCAGGTGATGTCCACCCGGCGCGACCTGCTGCCAGTCGATATCGCCGACGAGCTGGCCAAGCTGCAGGACCGTGTTCCACCCTTCCCGAGTGGCGTGGCGGTGGCCATCATCGAAAAGGCCTTCAAGAAAAAACTGGAAGACATTTTTGTTTCGTTCGAGCGTGAGCCGATTGCCAGTGCCTCGATTGCCCAGGTGCACTTTGCCGTCATTCGCGACCGCGATGGTCGCCAGCGAGATGTGGCGGTCAAGGTGCTGCGCCCGGGCATGCTGACGGTGATCGACAAAGATCTGGACCTGATGCGCATGATGGCCGGCTGGGTGGACAACCTGTCTGACGATGGCAAACGCCTCAAACCGCGCGAGGTGGTGGCCGAATTCGACAAGTACCTGCACGACGAGCTGGATCTGGTGCGTGAGGCCTCCAGCGCGGCCCAGTTGCGCCGTAACATGGCTGATCTGGATCTGGTGCTGATCCCGGAAATGTTCTGGGACTACTGCATGCCCGACGTGATGGTGATGGAGCGCATGAAGGGTGTGCCGATCAACCAGGTCGAGCGGCTGCGTGCGGCGGGTGTGGATATTCCCAAACTGGCGCGGGACGGGGTGACGATCTTTTTCACCCAGGTGTTTCGTGACGGCTTCTTCCATGCCGATATGCATCCGGGCAACATCCAGGTGAGCCTGGAGCCCGCCACCTTTGGCCGGTATATCTCGCTGGACTTCGGCATTGTGGGCACCTTGACCGAGACCGACAAAGAATACCTGGCGCAGAACTTCACCGCATTTTTCAGGCGTGATTACAAACGGGTGGCCGAGTTACACATCGAGTCCGGCTGGGTGCCCGAGTCGACCCGGGTGGATGAGCTGGAGTCTGCCATCCGCTCGGTGTGTGAGCCGTATTTTGACCGGCCGCTCAAAGAGATTTCTCTGGGCTTCTTGTTGATGCGTCTGTTCCAGACCTCCCGTCGTTTCCAGGTCGAGATCCAGCCGCAGCTGGTGTTGTTGCAAAAGACATTGCTCAATATCGAGGGTCTGGGGCGCCAGTTGGACCCGGATCTGGACCTCTGGAATACCGCCAAACCGTTCCTTGAGAAGTGGATGCTGGACCAGGTGGGGCCGAAGAAACTGTTTGAGCAACTGCGCAACGAGGGGCCGCTGTATGCCAAGCTGTTGCCCGAATTGCCGCGTTTGCTGGTCGACTTCCTGCAGACCAACACACGTGGCCGGGGTGAGGATGTGCAGGCGCTGTTGCTGGAGCAGAAAAAGACCAATCGCCTGCTGTCCACCCTGGTTTATGGTGGTGTTGGTTTCATCCTGGGCTTGGTGGTGATGCAGGTGTTGGTTCGGGTGCGGGTGTTTTAGGCTGCCACTTTATAATGACAGGCTTTGCGACTCTTTTCCGGAGGTCTGAACACCATGCCGATTTATGCCTATAAATGTGATTCCTGCGGGTTTGCCAAGGATGTGTTGCAGAAAGTGTCTGATCCTCTGCTCACTGAGTGCCCGCACTGCGGCAAAACCAGCTTTTCCAAACAAGTGACGGCCGCTGGCTTCCAGCTCAAGGGCTCGGGCTGGTATGCCACCGATTTCAAGGGTGGCAGCGGCGCCGCTGTGGCTGCACCAGCAGCTGCGGGTGATGCGGCAGCTGCGCCTGCCAGCACCCCGGCTGCTGCCACGACCGAGACAGCGGCGGCCCCGGCTGCGGGCTGTGCCGGTGGTTGTGCTTGCCACAGCTGATTCCTTACTGAAAGTCAACGTGTCGTTTAAAAAATACCTGCTCACTGGTTTGTTGGTGTGGTTGCCGCTGGCGGTGACCATCTGGGTGCTGTTGTGGCTGATGGGTTTGCTCGACGGCGTTTTTCAGGGGGTGGTGACGGGGCTTCAGGCCATTTCGCCTGAAACCGATACCGCGTTCTGGGAGCAGCTCAAGCATATTCCCGGCCTGGGTCCGGTGCTGGTGTTTGCCGGTCTGTTGTTGACCGGCGCCATGGTGTCGAATGTGGCGGGGCGCTGGTGGCTGGGGCAGTGGGAGCGTTTGTTGACCCGCATCCCGGTTTTTAAATCGATCTACAACAGTGTCAAGAAGGTGTCTGACACCTTGTTCTCCAGCAATGGCAACGCTTTTCGCACCGCCTTGCTGGTGCAGTACCCGCGTGCTGGCAGCTGGACCATTGCGTTTCAGACCGGCTCCCCGAGCGGTGAGGTCGCCAGCCACCTGGGTGATGATTTTGTCAGCGTGTATGTGCCGACCACGCCGAATCCAACCAGCGGTTTTTTCCTGATGTTGCCGCGCTCTGATGTGATCGAGCTCAAGATGAGTGTGGATGAGGCCCTGACCTATGTGATTTCGATGGGCTCGGTGGCGCCCGGCGTGACAACGCCGACCACCCACCCCTAGTTTTTTGACAACCTTGTCACCCGTTGGGGTGACTTTTGAAAGCTGTTTATGGCAATGCGTTCTCATTATTGTGGTCTGGTGACCGATGCCCTGCTGGGCCAAACTGTGACTCTGTGTGGTTGGGTCAATCGTCGGCGCGACCATGGCGGTGTCATTTTTGTCGATGTGCGTGACCGCGAAGGTTATGTGCAGGTGGTGTGTGACCCGGATCGCGCCGAGATGTTCAAGGTGGCCGAAGATTTGCGCAACGAGTTCTGCATCCAGGTCAAAGGCTTGGTGCGTGCGCGCCCGGACGGCACCGTCAATGAGAACCTGAAAAGCGGCAAGATCGAGGTGCTGTGCCATGAGCTGAAGGTGCTCAACCCCTCTGTCACACCGCCGTTCCAACTTGACGAAGAAAACCTCAGTGAGACCACCCGTCTGACGCACCGTGTGCTCGACCTGCGCCGCCCCTACATGCAGAACAACCTGATGCTGCGCTACCGCGTGGCGATGGAAGTGCGCAAGTTCCTGGACACCCATGGTTTTGTAGACATCGAAACCCCGATGTTGACCAAGAGCACACCCGAAGGTGCGCGCGACTACCTGGTGCCCAGTCGGGTGCACGACGGCCACTTTTTTGCCCTGCCACAAAGCCCGCAGCTGTTCAAACAGTTGTTGATGGTGGCCGGTTTTGACCGCTATTACCAGATCACCAAGTGTTTCCGTGACGAAGACCTGCGCGCTGACCGCCAGCCCGAGTTCACCCAGATCGATATCGAAACCTCGTTCATGGAAGAGGAAGACATCCGCGACCTGTTCCAGGGCATGATCAAGACCGTGTTCCAGAACACCTTGGGTGTGGACTTGGGTGACTTTCCTGTGATGACTTACCAGGATGCAGCGCGGCTTTATGGCTCTGACAAGCCGGATTTGCGTGTCAAGCTGGAATTCACCGAACTCACCGATGTCATGGGGGATGTGGACTTCAAGGTGTTCTCGGGTGCCGCCAACATGAAAGGTGGCCGTGTGGTGGCGCTGCGGGTGCCCGGTGGCGCTCGGGAAGGTTCCGGCCTGTCACGTGGCGAGATCGATAGTTACGGTGAGTTCGTCAAGATTTACGGAGCCAAGGGGCTGGCCTGGATCAAGGTCAACGACCTAGCTAAGGGACGCGACGGTCTGCAAAGCCCGATTGTCAAGAACCTGCATGACAAAGCCATAGCCGAAGTGCTGGCACGCACCGGTGCCCAGGACGGCGACTTGTTGTTTTTTGGCGCCGACAAGGAAAAAATCGTCAATGACGCCATCGGCGCCTTGCGTATCAAGATTGGCCATAGCGCGTTTGGCAAGAACAACGGTCTGTTCGAAGACCGCTGGGCACCCTTGTGGGTGGTGGACTTCCCGATGTTTGAGTATGACGACGAGTCTGACCGCTGGATGGCAGTGCACCACCCGTTCACCGCGCCGAAGGACGGGCACGAGGATCTGATGGTCACCGACCCGGGCAAATGCATCTCCAAGGGCTACGACATGGTCCTCAACGGCTGGGAAATGGGTGGCGGCTCGGTGCGTATCCACCGTGCCGATGTGCAGCAGAAAGTGTTTGATGCACTCAAGATCACGCCGGAAGAAGCGCAGCTCAAGTTCGGCTTCTTGCTCGATGCGTTGCAGTACGGCGCACCGCCGCACGGTGGTCTGGCCTTTGGTCTGGACCGCATCGTCACCATGATGACCGGTGCCGAGTCGATCCGCGATGTGATTGCTTTCCCGAAAACCCAGCGTGCCCAGTGTCTGCTGACACAAGCCCCGTCGCTGGTGGATGAAAAGCAATTGCGTGAATTGCACATTCGTCTGCGCAACGCCGATCTGGTTAAACCGGCCTGATACCGGGTCTCTGCCGCTTCAGGCAGAATCAAAGGGCGCTCCTGGGAGCGCCCTTTTGTTTTTTGGAAACCATGACTGCGTTCAAACTTCCTGAGTCCGTGCTGGTGGTGATTTACACCCCGGCGCTGGATGTGTTGCTGATCCAACGTGCGGATGTGGCTGATTTCTGGCAATCGGTCACTGGCAGCAAAGACCATGTGGACGAGAGCTTTGAGCAGACCGCCCGGCGTGAGGTGTTTGAGGAAACCGCGCTGGATTGCCGCGAGGGTGCAGCTTTGCAGCCCCATTTGCACGACTGGGGGCTACAGAACGTTTATGAGATTTACCCACGCTGGCGTCACCGTTACGCGCCAGGGGTGGTGTTCAATACCGAGCATCTGTTTGGTCTGGAAGTGCCTGCCAACAGCCCTGTGCGACTGAACCCCGGTGAACACACCCACTACCAGTGGTTGCCTTATGCCCAAGCGGCTGAACGTTGTTTTTCACCCTCCAATGCCGAAGCCTGTCTGATGTTGCCGCGCCTGGCCAGACGCGGGGTGGTGTCATGAGCCATTCCCCCCAAACCATCCGTGTGGTGACCTACAACATCCACAAAGGTGTGCAGGGGCTCGGGCCCACACGTCGCCTGGAGATCCACAACCTGGCCGATGCGGTGCAGGTGCTCGACGCCGATGTGGTGTGCCTGCAGGAGGTGCGCCACATCAACCGACGTGAAGAAAAGCGTTTCCAACATTGGCCGGCCGGTGGGCAGGCCGATTTTCTGGCACCGCCGGGTTACAGCTCGGTGTACCGGACCAATGCCATCACCCGGCATGGTGAACATGGCAACGCGCTGCTGTCGCGCTGGCCGGTGGTGACCCACCAGCATGAGGACATGAGTGACCACCGTTTTGAACAGCGTGGTCTGTTGCATGTGGAGTTGCTGATCCACGGCCGCAGCCTGCACGTGCTGGTGGTGCATCTGGGTCTGGTGCGTGCCAGTCGGGTGCGCCAGGTGGCCCAGCTCCAGCGTTTTGTGCAGCGCGAAATACCCGCTGACGCACCTTTGCTGATTGCGGGGGATTTCAACGAAGGTGGCTGGCGACTGGGTGCCGCGTTCGCCAGCATGGGCTTGCAGTGTTGGGCCGGTCCAGCGCAGCCGACCTTTCCCGCACGTTTGCCGCTGGCCCAGCTGGACCATGTGTTTTCGCGGGGTCTACAACCGATCAGCCTGGCAGCTCCCCAAGGCCGCGCCTGGTGGCGCATGTCAGACCATTTGCCGCTGATCGCCGAATTTGAGATGGGCGCATGAGGTTCGTGCATGCCTGAGTACACGGCGGGTCACCAACTGACCCTGTTGCAGGGCGCTCAGGCTTTTTTTGATGCTTTGGTGGCTGACATTGATGCCGCCACTCACGAGGTGCGGCTGGAGACCTATATCTTTCAGGTGTATGGCAGCGGCGAGCGGGTGGCACAGGCGCTGGAGAATGCCGCCCAACGTGGGGTGCAGGTGTACCTGGTGATGGACGGTGTTGGCACGCCTGCGTTGCCTGAACCCTGGCCCCAGCGTTTTGACGCGGCTGGTGTGCACTGGCTGATTTTTGCGCCATTGGGCACCTTTGGGCTGCTGCGGCCCAGCCGCTGGCGCCGACTACACCGCAAGCTGTGTGTGGTGGATGGCAAGCTGGCGTATTGTGGTGGCATCAATATCCTGGATGACTGGTGGGACCCGCACTACGGCCCGCTGGAGGCGCCGCGCTTTGATTTCATGGTACGTATCACCGGCCCGCTGGTGCGTGACACCCATGCCGCCATGGCCCAGTTCTGGTGGCGCCGCCAGATGGTGCGCAGTGCCCAGCAGGTGGACTGGGCGGGTGCCTGGCAGGCCCTGCAGCAGGCGGTGCACGAGGAACCCATCCCCAGCCAGTCGCTAGCCAAAGGCCGGGGCGCGCTGGCGCAACTGGTGTTGCGTGACAACGTGCGTTTTCGCGCACGCATCGAGCGGACCTACAGTCAGGCGCTCGGTGAAGCACGCAAAGACATCATTTTGGCCAACGCCTATTTTTTACCGAGTCGCAAAATCCGCCGCAGTTTGGTGAATGCCGCACAACGCGGGGTTCGGGTGCGCCTGCTGTTACAAGGCCGCTACGACTATTTCATGTCTTACCATGGCACGCGCGCCCTGTACGGTGTATTGTTGGCAGGGGGCGTGGAGATTTATGAGTACCAAAGCAGTTTTTTACATGCCAAGGTGGCGGTTGTGGACGGGCGCTGGGCCACGGTGGGCTCATCCAACATTGATCCGTTGAGCCTGTTGCTGGCGCGCGAAGCCAATGTGGTGGTCAACGATGCCACCTTTGCCAGCACGTTAAGCCATGTCTTGGAGCAGGCGTTGACGCAGCACGCGGTGCGGCTCGACACCCACCAGCATGCGCAGCGTTCACTGGGCCAGAAGCTGCTGGATAGGGTGGCTTTGCTGGTGATGCATGCATTACTTTTACTGACTGGCAAGAGATACTAAATTGATAGCAATATGCCCTTTATGGAAAAGGGCTAGAGCCCAATAACCCTTAAAATGAAAGACTGATACCATCATCAGTCAATCAATTGACCACCATGAAACTCATGAATCCTGTTGACGCCGACGAAGGCACCCCGGTATCCGTCAAAATCCGCGAGCGCATTCTGGCCGCACGCAAACGTTTCCACGCCAACGACAACATTGCCGAGTTCATCCAGCCCGGTGAGCTGGAGCTGCTGCTCGATGAGGTTGAAGAAAAGATGAAGGGTGTGCTCGGCAGCCTGGTGATCGACACCGAGCACGACCACAACACCGACAAAACCGCCCGGCGCGTCGCCAAGATGTACCTCAAGGAGGTGTTTCAGGGACGTTATGTCCAGGCCCCGACGATCACCGAATTCCCCAACGCCGAACACCTCAACGAGCTGATGATTGTGGGCCCGATCACCGTGCGCAGCGCTTGCAGCCACCACTTTTGCCCGATCATGGGCAAGATCTGGATTGGTGTGCTGCCCAATGAACACACCAATGTGATTGGCCTGTCCAAATACGCCCGGCTGGCCGAATGGGTGATGGGGCGCCCGCAGATCCAGGAGGAGGCGGTGGTGCAACTGGCCGACCTGATCCAGCGCAAAACCCAACCCGATGGTCTGGCCATCGTCATGGAAGCCAGCCACTTTTGCATGAGCTGGCGCGGTGTCAAAGACGTGGACAGCAAGATGATCAACTCGGTCATGCGTGGCAGTTTTCTCAAGGATGCCAACTTGCGCCGCGAATTTCTGTCATTGATTCCCCAGAAAGGCTGATCATGTTGGTACGTTTGCTTTACGCCAGCCGGGCGGTGGATGCCTGCCCCGAAACCATCGACGCTATCCTGCACGAATGCCGCAGCCGCAACCCCAACAGCGGTGTCACCGGTGTCTTGTGTTACGGCAGCGGTATTTTTTTGCAGGTGATTGAAGGTGGGCGCATGGCCATCAGCCAGCTCTACAACCAGATCCAGCGTGATGCCCGCCACAAGGACGTGGTGTTGCTGCACTACGAAGAAATCACCGAGCGGCGTTTTGCGGGCTGGACCATGGGTGAGGTCAACATGACGCGTATCAATGCCTCGATCCTGCTCAAATACGCTGAAAAACCCGAGCTGGACCCGTATTCCGCCTCGGGCAAAGTGTCGATGGCCTTGCTCGAAGAGTTGATGGTCACCGCCTCGGTGATTGGTCGGGCCTGATCGCTTTCCCGGTTTGTCCACCGCATTGCTGCCAGCGGCTGGCCTGAGCCCGGTCTTGCTGGGCTGCGATTTTTCCAGCGCCCCCAGCCGCAAAAAACCTATTGTTATCGCCCTTGGGTCCTTATCCCGTGGTCGAGTTGTGCTATCAAAATTGGTGCAACTCGAGAGCCTTCCGGCCTTTGCCGACTGGCTGCAACAAAGCGGCCCCTGGTTGGGCGGGTTCGATCTGCCGTTTGGTCTGCCGCGTGAGTTGGTGCAGACACTGGGCTGGCCGACCGACTGGCTGGCCTGTATCACGCATTACCAGTCGCTCAGCCGGGAGCAGATCCGGGCGAGCTTTGCTGCGTTCTGTCGTGAACGCCCAGTGGGTGGCAAATTTGCACACCGCGCCACCGATTTTCTGGCGGGCAGCAGTCCCAGCATGAAGTGGGTGAACCCGCCCGTGGCCTTCATGCTGCATGCGGGGGTGCCCTTGTTGCTGCAAGCCGGTGTGCGCTTGCCGGGCCTGTCTTACGCATTGGGCAGCGCACCGGGCGAGTCAACACCGCGCATCGCGTTGGAGGCCTATCCTGGCTTGCTGGCGCGTGAGGTGTTGGGTCGGCGCAGTTACAAAAGTGATGACAAAGCACACCAGACCCCTGAGCGCCTGATTGCCCGCAAGGACTTGCTCACCGCGCTGGAGCAAGGCAACACCCGCCTCGGGCTGCGCCTGAAACTGAGCCACGCCCAGCACGATGTCCTGGTGGACGATGCACGGGGAGATGCACTCGATGCGGTGTTGTGCCTGATCCAAGCCGCCTGGGCGCAAGCCCGGTTTGATGCAGGTGACAGCGCTTATGGTTTACCCGCCAACATGGACCCGCTGGAAGGTTGGATCATCACCGCCTGACGGGCTGTTGCTCGGGCAAACAGTTCGGGGTACGCGATTCAGGCGAAGAGGGGGCCTCGCCTGTTGCAACCTTCACAGCCGCCGCCTGCGCGCAGCACGGTTGGCAGGCGACAGATGTGCTCAGTAACGCGCAAGCCAATGGGCATAGGGCGCGGGCAGCGTCCACGAAGCACGCTCGACGCCGAGTTCCTTGGCGGCGAAATACGCCCAGTGCGGATTGGCCAGATGTGCGCGGCCCACCATCACCAGATCCAACTGCTGCTCTTTGACGACCCGCTCCGCAATCTCTGGTGTGCCAAAACCCCAGGCGGACGACACCGGCACCTTGGCCTCGCGGCGTACACGCTCGGCCACCGGAGCCAGGAAGGCCGGACCCCACGGGATCGCTGTTTCTGCAATGGTGAAGCCGACGCTGACGCTGAGCATGTCCATGCCTGCCGCCTTGAAGTCGCGCACCAGGTCGATCGATTCAAGCAACGTCTGTTCGTCGCGACCATCGTATTCGAGTACGCCAAAACGCACGGTCAGCGGTAGGCTTTCCGGCCACACCTCACGCACCGCTTTGAGTGTCTCCAGCAGGAAACGGCCGCGGTTTTCCACGCTGCCGCCATAGATGTCGTCGCGCTGGTTCGAATGCGCGGAAAAGAAGCTCTGCGCCAGGTAACCATGGGCAAAATGCAATTCCAGCCATTCAAAACCGGCGTCGCGCGCACGCACTGCGGCGTCGACAAAGTTCTGGCGCACACGTGTGATGTCATCCAGGCTCATCGCGCGCGGCAGCTTGGGCAGACCCGCGCCATAAGCGATGGCGGATGGCGCGATGGTTTGCCAACCGCGTGCGTCCCCTTCGGCGATGTGGTCGTCACCTTCCCAGGGCAGATTCGCGCTGGCTTTGCGGCCAGCGTGGCCGATCTGGATACCCGGCACCGAACCGGCGGCCTTGATCGCCTGCACCAGCGGCACAAAGGCTTGGGCCTGGGCGTCATTCCAGATGCCTGCGCAACCTGGCGTGATGCGACCTTCGGGGGCGACCGCCGTTGCTTCGGCAATCACCAGCCCGGCACCGCCGCGCGCCATGCTGGCGTAATGCGACAGGTGCCAGTCGTTGACCAGGCCGTCGACAGCCATGTATTGGCACATCGGCGGGATGGCGATGCGGTTGCGCAACGTGATGTCTTTGAGTTGGAAGGGTTGGAATAAAGCGGACATGGCGGGCCTTTTGCAGATTGGAAATATTCAGTTCTATATTTCGAAGATTATCGAACTATAGAACAAGTATAGCCCACGGTGTATCATGCTGCTCATGCGTCCCTACAAACACCCCGCTGCCAGCGAACTCTCACTTGAGCGCGTGCTTTACGCCTTGAGCGATTCGATCCGCCTAGAAATCGTCCGGCAGTTGGCGGGTGTGGAGGTGGCAACCTGCGGCGATCTTGACGGCGGGCGACCGAAATCTACCGTCTCTCACCATTTCAAGGTGTTGCGCGAGTCGGGATTGGTGCGCACCGAAAACAACGGCACCATCCACATGAACTCGCTGCGCCGCGCAGACATCGACAGTCGCTTCCCGGGGCTGCTGACAGCCATATTGGCACAACATCCGACAGATTAGGTCTGTCGGGTGAGGCTACGCATTCGTGGCCATTTGCGCCCAGTCCAGATGGCTACGGGCTGGCAGGCGCCAGCTCACAGGGGTTTGTTGATCAGAGTGTCTTCTATCTTGCCAGCCAATTGCGACACTGCCAGCGCCGCCGGGCAACCCGGCGTGGACAGGATCAGCAGTTGACGGCGCATCACGGCCTGGCGCACCGCAGTATCGGCCGGGATGTCACCCATGTGGATCAGGCGAACTTTTTCACCCGGCTTGGCCACCACAAAACGGTCCAGCACCTGCTGCAGCTGGGTGGTGATGGCGCGGCCATCCCCCATGCGGGCGGTCTGGTTGATGACCATGCGGATGGTGCGCCGTTGTTGTTCCCCCACCAGCACCTTGATGGTGGCGTAGGCGTCGGTCAAGGAGGTGGGTTCGGGTGTGGCCACCACCAGCACCTCGGAGGCCAGCGACACCGCAAACAGCACCACGTCCGAAATGCCGGCACCGGTATCGAGCAGCACGATGTCATAGTGCGGCAGCAGCCCCGACATGATATGTAAAAAGTCTTGCCGCACGGTGGGGGTCAGGCGTGAATACTCCACCATGCCCGAGCCTGCCAGCAACACCGAAAAACCACCTGGTGCCCGGACAATCGCCTCTTCGAGCTTGGCTTTGCCGGTGAACACATCGTGCAGGGTGATCTTCGGGTACAGATTGAGCACCACGTCCAGATTGGCCAGTCCCAAGTCGGCGTCCAGCACCAGCACTTTTTGGCCGCGTTTGGCCAAAGCGGCAGCCAGGTTGGCTGACACAAACGTCTTGCCCACGCCGCCTTTGCCGCTGGTGACGGCCACCACCTTGCCCAAGGGCTTGATTGGGCCAGGTTTTGCCACGGGGCGTTCTGCAGTGGGTCGCGTTTCGTCGTTCATTTCAGTTCACTCTGTTCATAACGCTACCTGACGAACCGGTAGAACCATCGTTGGCAATGCTCTCAATCCAGGCTGGGTCACCCAAGGACAGGGGACCAAACAGCAAATTCTTTTCCTCGGCGCTGACCGCCAGCATCGGCTGCGCCTCGATACACACGCGGTCACGGCCTTCCGACTTGGCGCGGTACAACTCGATGTCGGCCCGGTCCACCCACAGTTCGGAGGTAGAGCGCACCCAGCGCGGCGCAAACGCGCCACCAATGCTGATGGTGACTTTCAACATGACGCCGGAGGGCAGTTTGACCTTCAAGTCACTGACCGATTCACGAATCCGTTCTGCAACTTGGTGTCCGTATTGCCCTTGGCAGCTGGGCAAAATGATGGCGAACTCTTCACCACCAAATCGTGCCACGGTGTCCATCGGGCGCACACAGCCCGCCAGTGTTTTGGCAACGGCTTGCAGCACGGCGTCGCCCGCTGGGTGGCCGAATTGGTCGTTGACACTCTTGAAATGGTCGATGTCAAGCATCAGCAGCAGCGCAGACTCCCCCGAGCGCGCCACCATCTCGATCTCGCGCATCAGGATGCTTTGAAAATAACGTCGGTTGGAGAGACCTGTCAGCGGGTCTTTGAGTGACAACTCGCTGAGCTTGTCAATCACCGCTTGCAAAAACTCGGTGGAATCCGCGTGCCTGTCCGGCAGGCGTTGTCCACTATGCTCCAGCAACGCCCGAGCATCGTCCAGCCGCAATTGGCGCAAATCAACCAGAGGGGAAGCAGTCGATGAACTCAAGGTGGCGGCAGGTGTTGGGATGTTTTGAGTCTAACAGGTCTGACATTTGTCCCAGGCTTATCACAGAGGTCGATGGATGAGTTTGTTCCATGGTTTCTTCCATTGATCTCCGTTGGATGTGTATCGTCACAGAAAGGTGCAAATTGACAGGTAGACACACATTGATTTTTTGCCGGCGCCTGCTGTTGCTTGGGTTAGGTAGTTTGCTTGCTATGGATACCGCAGCTTCTGAGGCTTATATGGCAAGGGCTAGAGGCATTTCTGATGGTGATACTTTGTGGGTGGAGCCCGAGGCCGGTGGTGCACCGCGCAAGCTGCGCCTGCAGGGGGTGGATGCCCCGGAACTCTGTCAGAGTGGTGGTGTGGCTGCGCGCGACGCCTTGCGCGCGCTGGTGATGCAGCGCCGACTCAAGGTGCAGGTCAACTACGTGGATGGTTATGGCCGGGGCCTGGCCCAGATCGAGGTGGGCGGGCAGGATGTGGCCTCGGTTCTGGTGTCTCAAGGCTGGGCCTGGTCGGGCCGCTGGCGAAGCAGTCTTGGGCCGTATGCGGTGCAGGAAGCACAGGCGCGCCAGGCCAGGCTCGGTGTGTTTGCCCAGCCCAGCCCCGAGTTGCCGCGTGACTTTCGCCGCCGTCACGGCAGCTGTTTTGTGCCCGACGACAAGGGTGGTTTCAAGCGGAAGTGAGTGGACCACACACCGGGCAGCTGGGGTTGCGCCTGAGTCCGATCTCGGTGAAGTGCATGGCTCGGCCATCGAGCATCAGCAAACGGCCGGTGAGTGGCTGCCCAAAACCGCCCAACAGCTTGAGTGCCTCGGCGGCCTGCAAACTGCCGATGACACCCACCAGTGGTGCAAACACGCCCAGGGTGGCGCAGTGGCTGTCCTCGGGTGGTGTCTCTGGCGGAAAAAGGCAGGCGTAACAGGGTGAGCTTGGCTCACGCGGGTCGTACACCGCCAGTTGCCCGTCAAAACGGATGGCAGCGCCAGACACCAGCGGCTTGTTGTGCTTCACACAGGCGGCGTTGATGGCTTGGCGGGTAGCGAAGTTGTCGCAACAGTCCAGTACCACATCAGCCTGGGCGACCAGGGTGTCCAGCAGCGCAGCATCGGCCCGGGCCTGGATGTTCGTGACTTGCACCTGATCGTTCAACTCGGCCATGGCGGTCTGCAGCGAGGCCACCTTGGGCCAGCCAACCCGGGCCTGGGTGTGGGCAATTTGACGCTGCAAATTTGTCAGGTCCACCGTGTCGTGGTCTACCACGGTGATGTGACCGACACCGGCCGAGCACAGGTACAACGCGGCCGGACAACCGAGGCCGCCCGCCCCAATGATCAGTGCGTGGGCCTGGTTAAAACGTGTTTGCCCCTCAAAACCAATCTCGTCGAGCAAGAGGTGGCGCGAGTAGCGCAGCAGGTCGCGGTCTTGCATCTGCTGGCACGGACTCAGTTCTCTTTTTTCTCTTCAGCGCGTTCGACCTGGGTTTTGCTGGCCAGCACCGGTTGCCCCTTGAGTTGTTTGAGGGCCTGCTGCAGTTGAAAGTCTTTGTCTGAACCGTACTCGGGCAACTTGCGGTCAGCCGCGGGTTTTTTCATCTCTTCTTCCAGTTTCTTGCGGGCTTCTTCGCGGCCTTTTTCTCGCGCCGCATCCTTGACCTCATCACCTTGCCCGCTGGCCAGGTGTTTCTCCAGATCGGCCTCACGGGTGCGCAAGGCTGCAAACAGGTTGCCCTCTTCGGTCTCGTCAACCATCACATCGGGCACGATGCCTTTGGCCTGAATCGACTTGCCGCTGGGCGTGTAGTAGCGGCTGGTGGTGAGTTTGAGTGCGGCTGTCGGGCAGTTGTCCATGCGGAAGGCCCCGTCCAGGCACACGGCGGTTTGTACCGAACCCTTGCCAAAGGTCTGGCTACCCAGCAGCTTGGCACGACCATGGTCCTGCAACGCACCGGCCACAATTTCGCTGGCCGAGGCCGAGCCCTCGTTCACCAGCACCACCAGGGGCACGGTGCTCAGGGCTTTGCGGGTGGCCGGGTTCAGCTGCGCCAATGGGTCGTTGCCATGGCGGGCGTAGAACTGCGGCGAGGCCTTGTAGGTGAACTTGCTCTCGGGCAACTGGCCATTGGCCGACACCACGGTGACGTTTTCTGGCAAAAAGGCGGCAGAGATGGCCACCGCGGCGTCCAGGTAACCCCCCGGGTCGTTGCGCAAATCCAGTACCAGGCCTTTGAGGCGCGGCTCCTGCTTGTACATGTCTTCGACCTTGCGCGCAAAGTCCGCCACCGTGCGTTCCTGGAACTGGCTCAACCGAATCCAGCCATAACCGGGCTCGATGACGCGGGCTTTGACACTCTGGGTTTTGATCAGTTCGCGGGTGATGGTCACCTGAAACGTGCGGTTCTCATCCTTGCGGAAAATACTCAGCAGCACCTTGGTGTCGGGCTCACCCCGCATGCGTTTGACACCTTCGTTGAGTGACAGCCCTTTGACCAGGGTGTCGTCAATCTTGACGATCAGGTCGTTGGGTTTGAGGCCGGCTTTGAAGGCGGGGGAGTCTTCAATGGGGGAGACCACCTTGATGTAGCCGTCTTCCTGGGTGATCTCGATGCCCACGCCAACAAACTTGCCGGTGGTGCCTTCGTTGAAATCCTTCAGTGTCTTGGCGTCCATGTAGACCGAGTGGGGGTCCAGTCCGGCCACCATGCCCGCAATCGCGTCGGTGATGAGTTTTTTCTCATCTACCGGGTCGACATAGTTGCTTTTGACCATGCTGAACACGGCGGCCAGTTGCTGCAGTTCTTCGAGCGGCAAGGGCGCGAGCGAGCCACGTGCTGCGGTTTGCAGCGAGATGCTGGCCAGGGCGCCAGCCAGCGCTCCGGCAGACAGTAAGCCAACGATTTTCAATTTGTGACCCATTTTTGATTCCAAAGCGTGAGGATGCGAGATGTGATGAGCCGTTTGGACCATGAACCCGGGTGTGGGTTCCGTGTCTGGCTGCTCTATTTCAGGTGTTGCTCTGAGCGGCCACAGCGGCAGCGGCCTTGGCCGCCGCCTCAGCGTCACCCAGATAGTAGTGGCGAATGGGTTTGAGCTCGTCATCAAGCTCATAAACCAGTGGAATGCCATTGGGAATGTTCAAACCCACGATGTCGTCGTCAGAGATGTTGTCAAGGTATTTGACCAGCGCCCGGATCGAATTGCCATGTGCCGCCACCACCACCCGTTTGCCACGTTGCAAAGCCGGTGCCAGCGCTTCGTTCCAGAACGGCTTCACTCGCGCCACGGTGTCTTTGAGGCATTCGGTCAAGGGGATCTGGTCGGGTGCGAGTTTGCTGTAGCGGATGTCGCCGCGTTCGCAACGCGGATCGGTGGCTTCCAGAGCGGGTGGCGGTGTGTCATAACTGCGGCGCCAGACTTGCACCTGGGCGTCGCCGTATTGTTTGGCCGTTTCGGACTTGTTCAGACCCTGCAAGGCGCCATAGTGGCGTTCGTTCAGACGCCAGCTGTTGACCACCGGCAGCCAGGTGCGGTCCATGATGTCGAGCACATGCCACAGGGTCTGGGTGGCGCGTTTGAGCACGCTGGTGTAACACACGTCAAAGTCATACCCGCCAGCCTTGAGCAGACGCCCTGCCTGCCTGGCCTGCGCGATGCCCAGCGGCGTCAGCTCAACATCGGTCCAGCCTGTGAATCTGTTTTCCAGATTCCAGGTGGATTCGCCATGGCGAATAAGTACAAGCTTGTGCATGGTTTCCAATCGATGCCGGTAATGGGAACAAGCGCATTCTAAAATGCGCGGCTAAGGTCATTTCTCAACATAAGGATTCGCAAGTGAAATTTATTCTCGACAACTGGATGATGATTGCCGTGGCATTGGCATCTGGTGGCATGTTGTTGTGGCCGCTCATCAAAGGTGGCGCCGTCGGTGGTTTGAGCGCCGAGGCTGCGGTGCAACTGATCAACCGCGAAAAAGCGGTGGTGGTGGATGTGTGTGAAACCGACGAGTTTGCGGCCGGGCATGTGGTGGGTGCCAAAAACATTCCCCTGGGTCAGTTGGAGGAGAAGTTGGCGGGTGCGGTCAAAAACAAAGCCTTGCCCTTGATCCTGGTGTGCCGCTCGGGCGCGCGCAGCGGCCGTGCCGTGGCCATGGCCAAAAAGCTGGGTTTCGAGAAGGCGCAGTCACTCTCTGGTGGTATGGGTGCTTGGCGCGCGGCCAATTTGCCGGTTGAAAAAGCCTGACTCTCCTGACCGAAAGCCTTCTTTATGCAAGCTGTCAAGATGTACACCACGGCCGTCTGCCCCTACTGCATACGTGCCAAACAACTGCTCAAGTCGCGTGGCGTCGAACAGATCGACGAAATCCGCATTGACCTGGATCTGCAACAACGCGACCAGATGATGAGCCTCACTGGTCGGCGCACCGTGCCACAGATTTTCATCGGCAGCACCCATGTTGGTGGCTGTGATGACCTGGTGGCACTCGACGCACGCGGTGGCCTGTTGCCACTGCTGCAGTCCTGAACTTTTTTTCTTGCGCCCGGGCGTCGCAAACGCCGGGTGCCCTCCTGATTTACCAACCAAGAGAACCTTATGTCCGATACCCCCAATCCCGTTTTCCAGATTCAGCGCGTTTACCTGAAGGAAGCCTCTCTGGAGCAGCCCAATTCACCTGCCATCCTGCTTGAGCAGGAACAGCCCACGGTGGACATCCAGTTGGGTGTGAACGCCTCGACCGTGGCCGACGGTGTGTATGAAGTGGTGGTGACAGCCACCGTGCAGACCAAGATCAAAGACCGCACCGTGTTCCTGGTGGAAGCCTCGCAAGCCGGCATTTTCGAGATCCGCAACCTGCCGCCCGAACAGATGGGCCCGATCATGGGCATCGCCTGCCCGCAAATCGTCTACCCGTATTTGCGCAGCAATGTGTCTGACCTGATCCAGCGCGGCGGTTTCCCGCCGGTGCACCTGTCGGAAATCAACTTCCAGGCCATGTTCGAGCAACAACAGGCGGCGCAGACCGAAGAGACCCCTGCGGTTCAGTAAATTATTGATCGTATTGGCCTGCAGCCCTTGAATCACTTGCCTCAGTAGCTATGAAAATAATGGTTCTGGGTGCCGGTGCATGGGGCACAGCGTTGGCCAGCAGTGCGGCGTCACACGGCGCCGGTCACCAGGTCAGCTTGTGGGCGCGTGATGCCGGCCAGGTGTTGGCGCTGCAGCAGCAGCGTGCTAACCAGCGTTACCTGCCCGGTGTGGCCTTGGCGCCCGCGCTGCAATTCAGTGCCGCGCCCGAGGCCGAACTGCCCGCTCTGGCCAACACCTGTGACTTGGTGGTGGTCGCCACCCCGATGGCGGCTTTGCGACAGATGGTGCAGGCGCTGCGCAACTGCCGTGTGCCCGTGGCCTGGTTGTGCAAAGGTTTTGAGGCCCCAGTTTCGGAACCTTTTGGGCTGCTGGCCCATGAAATACAAGGGAGTATTGCTCCTGAAATGCAAGCGGGTGTGCTCAGTGGCCCCAGCTTCGCGCTCGAAGTGGCGCGTGGCCAGCCAACCGCCCTGGTGGCGGCCAGCGCCCATGACGTCGTGCGCCAGGCGCTGGTGGCAGCGTTTCACACTTCGGCGCTGCGGGTTTATGCCAATGACGACATCGTCGGCGTCGAGGTCGGTGGCGCGGTGAAAAACGTGTTGGCGATTGCCACCGGCCTGTGTGATGGCCTGAACCTGGGCCTGAATGCCCGTGCCGCCCTGATTACACGGGGCCTGGCCGAGATGACGCGCCTGGGTGTCGCCCTGGGCGCCCGTGCCGAGACCTTCATGGGTTTGAGCGGCCTGGGTGACCTGGTGCTGACCGCGACCGGTGACCTGTCGCGCAACCGTCAGGTGGGTCTGGCGCTGGCGCAAGGGCAGAGCTTGCAGCAGGCCACCGGTGCCCTGGGCCATGTGGCCGAAGGGGTTTACAGTGCTCGCACCGTGGTGCAGCGCGCCGCCCATCTGGGGGTGGACATGCCGATTGCCCAGGCAGTGGTCGATTTGCTGGACGGACGCATGACACCGCGCCAGTCTGTCGCGCGTTTGATGGGGCGTGAGCCCACCACCGAACTGGCGGCTTTGGTTTAGAAGAATACGCAGGAGGATCTGATGGCAGCTTATTTTGATTTTTCCGCCGAGGCCGTGGCGGCGCTGGCGCAGGCCGATGTGGCACGGGCTCTGCTCGAAGATGTCGGTGACGCCGACCTCACCGCCGGTCTGGTCGACCCCACACGCCTGGCCCGGGCCACCGTGGTGGCGCGTGAGTCTGCGGTGATTTGTGGCGCGCCCTGGGTGGAGCGGGCATTCCGAGAACTCGACCCGACGGTTGAACTGACCTGGCACATCGGTGAAGGCCACCGCGCCGCAGCCGATCAGGTGGTGCTGGAGGTGCATGGGCAGGCGCGTGCTTTGTTGACCGCCGAGCGCACCGCGCTCAATTTCCTGCAATTGCTCAGCGCAGTCGCCACCAAAACCGCGAACTTTGTGCAGGCGGTGCGTGAGGTGCCTGGCGCCCGCACCAACATCGTGGACACCCGCAAAACCCTGCCGGGCCTGCGCCTGGCGCAGAAGTACGCGGTGCACATGGGTGGCGGTGTGAACCACCGGTTGGGCCTGTATGACGCGGTGCTGATCAAGGAAAACCACATCGCCGCTGCCGGTGGCGTACGCGCCGTTCTGGCGCGTGCTGCCGAGGTGGCACCGCAGGCCCGCTTTGTCGAGATCGAGGTTGAAAACCTGGAGCAGCTCAAGGAAGCGCTGGACGCCGGTGCCACCATGATCCTGCTTGACAACATGGGCCTGATGCACCTGCACGAGGCGGTGCGCATCACCGCCGGACGTGCGGTGCTCGAGGTGTCGGGAGGTGTCAATCTGTCGAGCGTTTGCGCGATTGCCTCCACCGGTGTCGACCGCATCTCGATTGGCGCCCTGACGAAAAACGTCAAGGCCGTCGATTTTTCGATGCGATTTGCCGACGACCCGCTCTGAAATTGGCGGGAAAACTCATATTCTTGAATCTGGAGTCACCATGACTGACAGCGCCCTGGCCATCAAGGCGGTGGATTACGAACAGCCGGACAACTCGCCCGCCGGTGGCGCGGTGTGCGCCACCAAACACGCCTGGGCGCGCGTGCCGGTCGAGCCCAGCGCGGCCGAGCGTGCCGCGCTCAAGGACAAGATCCGCCGTCTGCTCAAGGAAAAAAACGCGGTGATGGTGTCCCACTACTACGTGCACCCGGACCTGCAGGACCTGGCCGAGGAAACCGGCGGCATCGTCAGCGACTCGCTCGAGATGGCGCGGTTTGGCCGCGACCATGCGGCCACCACGCTGGTGGTGTCGGGCGTGCGCTTCATGGGAGAAACCTCCAAGATTTTGTCGCCCGAGAAACGCGTGCTGATGCCCGATCTGGACGCCACCTGCTCGCTTGACCTGGGCTGCCCAGTCGACGAGTTTTCAGCCTTTTGCGACGCCCACCCGGACCGCATCGTGGTGGTCTATGCCAACACCAGCGCGGCGGTCAAGGCGCGTTCGGACTGGCTGGTGACCTCCAGCTGTGCGCTCGACATTGTCAAAGCCCTTAAAGAGCAGGGCCAGAAAATCCTGTGGGCGCCAGACCGGCACCTGGGGGGTTACATCCAGCGCGAAACAGGCGCCGACATGGTGATGTGGGGCGGCTCCTGCATCGTGCATGACGAGTTCAAGGCCTTTGAGCTCGAAGAACTGATGCATGAACACCCCGGTGCCAAGCTGTTGGTGCACCCTGAGTCACCGGCTGCGGTGGTGGCGCTGGCGGATGCGGTGGGTTCCACCTCTGGCATTCTGAACGCCGCACGCGAGATGGACGCCAAGGAGTTCATCGTCGCCACCGACAACGGCATGATGCACAAGTTACGCACGCTGAACCCCGGCAAGACCTTTTTAGAGGCGCCCACCGCCGGCAACAGCGCCACCTGCAAAAGCTGCGCGCACTGCCCTTGGATGGCGATGAACGGCCTGGCGGACGTGGCGCGGGTGCTGGAAACCGGCGCCAACGAGGTCCATGTGGATCCGGCGCTGGGCTTGCGCGCCCGTGTGCCGATTGACCGAATGCTGGCCTTCACCGCCGCCCTCAAACAAGGCCCTGTGCCTGGAAGCCTGGTAGCCCATATCGGTGCTGCCTGAGTTGCTACTTTATTGATAACGACCGCTGGTCTATTAAAAACCGAACCATGAACGACACCACCCAACGCCCGGAACTGCCTGACCACCTCGCCATCGACGCCCGCAGCCCGTTTTACAACGCCGCCGTGTTTCAACACGACATCGGCATCCGCTTCAACGGCAAGGAACGCACCGATGTGGAGGAATACTGCATCAGCGAAGGCTGGGTCAAAGTGCCTGCTGGCAAAACCCGCGACCGCCACGGTAAGCCGCTGCTGATCAAGGTCAAAGGCACGGTCGAGGCGTATTACAGCTAGGCTTCCAAGCCGCGGGGCCAGCACAGGTCCATTCCGTTTCCAAATCGTTCGTGTCTAGGCGCTGAGTCGAAGGCCATGTTTTGACACGACGAGGCGGCGCAACAACGACGCAGGCGATTGGGACGCGCAATCAGATTTCTAGGTTGTCGATCAGTCGTGTGTTGCCCACACGTGCAGCCGCCAGCAGCACCAGGCCGGCGTTGGCCAGCAGAGGGGGCAGCTCGGTCGCTGAGGGTGTTTGCAGGTTGTTGCGCTGGCGCACGGTCAGGTAGTCCGGTTTCCAGCCGCGTGTCTTGAGCGCGTGTATGGCCTGGGCTTCCAGCGCAGGCAGATCGGTTTGACCGCCACGCAGGGCCTCGGCCATGGTCTTGAGCGCCAGTGACAGTTGTACCGCTTCCTGGCGCTCAGTCGGGCTCAGGTAGTTGTTGCGGGACGACAGTGCCAGACCATCGGCGGCGCGCAGTGTCTCGCCGCCAATCACCTCGATGGGCAGGGCAAACTGCTGCACCATGCGCCGGATCACCATCAGCTGCTGGTAGTCTTTTTTGCCAAACAGTGCGACCCGTGGGCCGACGATGGCAAACAGTTTCATCACCACGGTGCAGACGCCGCCAAAAAAACCGGGCCGGAAATGCCCTTCGAGCATGTTGGCCAGCTCGGTGGGGGGCTGCACGGTGAAACCCTGTGGCTCCGGGTACAGCTCTTTTTCGCTGGGCGCAAACAAGACATCACAACCGGCTTCGGCCAACGCGTGGCAATCGGCCTCCAGCGTGCGTGGGTAGGTGTCAAAGTCCTCGTGCGGCAGAAACTGCAGGCGGTTGACAAAAATGCTGGTCACCATCACGTCACCGAGTGGTTTGGCCTGGCGCACCAGCGCCAGGTGGCCGTCGTGCAAATTGCCCATGGTGGGCACAAAGGTTGGGTGCCGGAAGGTCGACAGGTGCTCACGCAGCTCGGTGATGGTGTGTATGGTTTTCATAGTGAAAGGTTGAGGCGGCACAAGGGCTAGCGGCTGATTTTCTGCAAAACTTGGAGAGATCTACGGGCCCGGCAGTGGCCAGCGCCCGTGCTTGAATCCGCTGCCGGTGGTTACCAGGCGTGCAGGGTGTTGTCCGGGAAGCTGCCGTTTTTGACGGCTTGTACATAAGCTGTGATGGCTTCCTTGATGCCGTGCTGGCCCGGGATGCCTGGCAACTCGGCCATGAAATTGCGCACAAACTTGGGGTTCTTGCCCAGGTTCAGGCCCAGCATGTCGTGCAACACCAGCACCTGGCCGGCGGTGTCCTTGCCCGCACCGATGCCGATGGTGGCGCAGTGGCTCAGTTCGGTGGTGAGCTCGGCCGACAGCGCGGCGGGCACCATTTCCAGCACCAGCAGGGTGGCGCCAGCGTCTTGTAATTCATGGGCATGGCGTTTGAGCAGCGCGGCCGAAGCTTCGCTTTTGCCCTGCACCCGGTAACCACCGAGCGCATGCACGGTCTGCGGTGTCAGGCCCAGGTGCGCGCACACTGGGATGCCACGGTCCACCAGGAAGCGCACCGTATCGGCGGTCCAGCCACCACCTTCCAACTTGACCATGTGGGCGCCAGCCTGCATCAGCACCGCCGCACTGCGCAGCGCCTGTTCTTTGGACTCGTGGTAGGTGCCGAAGGGCAGGTCGCTGATGATCCAGGCGGTGCCTTGCACCCGGCGCACGCCCCGGGTGACACATTCGGTGTGGTAACGCATGGTTTCCAGTGACACGCCCACGGTGCTGGACAGGCCCTGGCAGACCATGCCAAGGGAGTCACCGACCAGGATGCACTCGACACCCGCTGCATCGGCCACCGCCGCAAAGGTGGCGTCGTAGGCGGTGAGCATGACAATTTTTTCGCCGCGGGCGTGCATCTCCAGCAGGCGCGGCAGGCTCACCGGTTTGCGGGTTGCCGGGCTGCTGGCCGGAGGCAGCGTGCCGTAAGGACTGGCATTCTGGGTGGTGGAATCGGTCATGTGGGTGTCTCCCCAAAAAAAGTGGCGCGAGTCTAACGCAGACGAAAAACGATCTGACTCAGCGTTGTGGGCTCAGGATGGTGGGCAGCGCCTCAGGCAGCAGATCCGGGTAATCGCGGCTGAAATGCAGGCCCCGGCTCTCGTGGCGGGCCTGTGCCGAGCGCACGATCAGGTCGGCCACCAGCACCAGGTTGCGTAATTCCAGCAGGTCACGGGTGACGTGGAAGTTGGCGTAGAACTCCTGGATTTCGCCTTTGAGCAGCTCAATGCGGTGGGCGGCGCGCTCGAGCCGTTTGTTGGTGCGCACAATGCCCACGTAGTCCCACATGAAACGACGCAGCTCGTCCCAGTTGTGTGAGATCACCACCGCCTCATCGGCGTCACCGACCCGGCTCTCGTCCCAGACCGGCAGAGGGCCAATGGCCTGGGTGGGCGACTGGACGATGTCGGTGGTGGTGGCCTGGGCAAACACCATACATTCAACCAGCGAGTTGCTGGCCAGTCGGTTGGCGCCGTGTAAGCCACTGCAGGCGGCTTCACCGACGGCATACAGACCCGGGATGTCGGTGCGGCCATGCAAATCGGCCAACACACCGCCACAGGTGAAGTGGGCCGAGGGCACCACGGGAATAGGCTGTTTGGCGATGTCGATGCCCAGCTCCAGGCAGCGCGCATAGATGTTGGGAAAGTGCTCCAACAGGAAGGTTTTGGGCTGGTGCGAGATGTCGAGGTAGACGCAGTCAAAACCGCCTTTTTTCATCTCGAAGTCAATCGCGCGGGCCACCACGTCACGCGGCGCCAGTTCCAGGCGCGGGTCATGGTTTTGCATGAAGCGGGTGCCGTCGGGCAACAACAGGCGGCCACCTTCACCCCGCACCGCTTCGCTGATCAGGAAGGATTTGGCATGCGGGTGGTACAGCGCAGTTGGGTGGAACTGGATGAATTCCATGTTCTGCACCCGGCAACCGGCACGCCAGGCGGCAGCGATGCCGTCGCCGGTGGAGGTGTCGGGGTTGGTGGTGTAGAGGTAGACCTTGCCCGCGCCGCCTGTGGCCAGGATAGTTTGTGGTGCCTGGAAGGTGAGGACCTCGTCGCTCTCGCTGTCGAGTGCGTACAGGCCAACACAGCGTTTGTCGGCCTGGCCGAGTTTGTCGGTGGTGATCAGGTCGACCAGGGTGTGCTGTTCAAACAGCGTGATATTGGGTGTTTTTTTGACTGCCTCGATCAGGGTGCTTTGTACCGCCGCACCGGTGGCGTCGGTCACATGCACGATGCGCCGGGCGCTGTGGCCACCTTCGCGGGTCAGGTGCAGGTGGCCGTCTTCCTGCGAAAACGGTACACCCATGGTTTGCAACCAGGCAATCGCCTTGGGGGCGTTTTCCACCACAAAACGGGTGGCGTCGGGGTCACACAGACCGGCACCGGCAATCTGGGTGTCCTGGATGTGGGCCTCAAAACTGTCGTCCTTGTTCCAGACCGCCGCAATGCCACCTTGCGCCCAACCGCTGGAGCCCTCCATCACCGCACGTTTGGTGATCACCGCCACCTTTTTGGTGGGAGCCAGCAGCAGGGCGGCACTCAGCCCCGCCAGGCCGCTGCCTACGATCAAAACATCGAATACCAGAGGAGGACGTGGGGTGGATTTGACAGGGCGTGCGTTCATGGTGTGGACAGTGTGTGGTTTCAGGTCGGGGTGTAGGCCAGGCGCACATAAATCGGCGCAAAGGCCTCAGCCTGGGTGATTTCAATGAGGGTTTCCTTGGCGAGTTCGAGCAGCGCGATGAAGGTCACCACCAGCACTGGCGCGCCTTTGTCGGGGTTGAACAGGTCTTCAAATTCAACAAAACGGTGGCCTTGGAGGCGCTTGAGCACCTGGCTCATGTGTTCACGCACTGATAACTCTTCACGCGTGATTCTGTGGTGCTGCACCAGCCGGGCGCGTTGCAGGATGGCGGCCCAGGCTTCCTGAAGCTCCTGCACACTCACATCGGCAAAGCGGGGCTGCAGCGAGCGTTCGATGTAGGCCTGCGCCACATGGAAGTCGCGCCCGAACTGCGGTATCGCATTGAGGTTGGCAGCGGCCAGTTTGATCTGTTCATATTCGAGCAGGCGGCGCACCAGCTCGGCGCGCGGGTCTTCGGCCTCCTGGCCCTGCGCCACCGGTTTGGGTGGCAGCAACATGCGCGACTTGATCTCGATCAGCATGGCCGCCATCAGCAGGTACTCGGCGGCCAACTCCAGGTTGCGCTGGCGGATTTCATCCACATACAGCATGTACTGGCGTGTCAGTCCCGCCATCGGGATGTCGAGGATGTTGAAGTTCTGGCGCCGGATCAGGTACAGCAGCAGGTCCAGCGGGCCCTCAAAGGCTTCCAGGAAAACCTCCAGCGCGTCGGGCGGGATGTAGAGGTCCTGCGGCAAGGAGAACAGCGGCTCACCATACAGGCGCGCCACCGCCACCTGGTCCACCACCGTGGGCATGTCTGCGGTGGTGGCGGATGCTGAACTGACCGGCGCTGCCGATGCAACCATTGCGCGGATAAATCGCTATTTGTTAAATAGCTGAAGACGCTTGTGAGATAAGGGCTACAGGCCAAAAAGCCTGTTATTCACCGGCGCTTTGGTAAACGTAGGGCTGCTGCGCCACTCTGGCCTCACGGAACTGAGCGGCGGCGTCACGGTCCACTGCCTTGTCCCACAACAGGCTACGTCCCTGGCGCTGGCCTTGCACGATGGCCGGGTTGTTGGCCTTGAGCGTCTTGAGGAACTGCGTGATTTCGGATTCGTACTTGGGGCGGTAGAAAAGGTTCATGGTGTGAGGTCTCGTTGCGGCATTTTAGCCCGGCACGACTATTGTGCGCCCGCCAGCTTGCGGGCGGCTAACACCCAAAAGGGCGGGTGTAATATCCGAGGCCTCCCCCTCTTCACATTTGTTGCCGCTACATGAACAGTTTTGCCCCGGCCACCACTTGGATCCATCTGGATTGGGTGTTGCTGGTTGTGGTGGTCTGGTTGTTGATCGGTGTAGCGGGTATTGCGGCGCTGCGGCGTTTTCGGATTGTCTCGACGCTGCTGTTTCCGCTGGGCGCTGTGGCCTCGGTGGGCCTGATGGCGGTGGCGTTGAGTGCCGCCTTTGCCAGCACCGAGACGGTCGTGCTGCCGCTGGGATTGCCTCAATTACCTTTCCATCTGCGCCTGGACAGCCTGTCAGCTTTTTTCCTGTTGCTCATCGGTGGCGTGTCGGCCGGGGTGTCGACCTTTGCTGCGGGGTATTTTCGCCAGGGGGAGGGCACACCGCCGGGGCTGTTGTGCCTGGAATACCACGTGTTTCTGGCCAGCATGGTGATGGTGGTGCTGGCCGACGATGCCTATGTGTTCATGGTGATGTGGGAGACCATGGCGTTTTCCTCCTTCTTTCTGGTACTGGCTAACCACCGTATTCCCGAAATCCGCAGCGCCGGTTACCTCTACATGCTGGTGGCGCATGTCGGGGCGCTGGGCATCTTGCTGTGTTTTGGGGTGCTGCAGGCCAACACCGGTGACTACACCTTTGCCAACATGCGGGCCCAGGCGTTGAGCCCGTTCTGGGCCTCGGTGGCGTTCTGCCTGGCGGTGTTTGGTTTTGGCGCCAAGGCCGGGTTATTGCCCTTACACGCCTGGCTGCCCGAGGCGCACCCGGCGGCGCCCTCGCCGGTGTCGGCACTGATGAGTGGGGTGATGCTCAAGATTGCCCTCTATGGCATCTTGCGGGTGTCATTTGACCTGCTGCCAACCCGCCTCTGGTGGTGGGGTGTGATGCTGATGGGCCTGGGCCTGGCCACTGCGCTGTTTGGTGTGGTGTTCTCCACGGTGCAGGTTGAAATGAAGCGCCTGCTGGCTTATTCCAGCATTGAAAACATTGGGCTGATGGCCGCCGGTATCGGGCTGGCGCTGTTGTTTTCCAGCTACCACATGCAGGCGCTGTCGGCGCTGGCGCTCACTGCGGCGCTGTACCACATGCTCAGCCATGCGTTTTTCAAGGGCCTGCTGTTTTGCAGCACCGGTGCGGTGTTACACGCCACCGGTGAGCGCAGCCTGGGCAAGCTTGGTGGCCTGATACGTTATATGCCCTGGGTGGCCTGGCCCACCTTGGTGGGGGTGCTGGCCTGTGCGGGCTTGCCGCCGTTTGGTGGGTTTGTGGCCGAGTGGTTGCTGCTGCAAAGTTTCTTGTTCACCACCGGGCTTCCGGGCTCGTTCCTGGACATGCTGGTGCCGGTGATGGCGGCACTGATTGCGTTGATTGCGGCGCTCTCAGGCTTCACCATGGTCAAGTATTTTGGGGTGGTTTTTTTGGGCCAGCCGCGCGAGGCCAAGCTGGCCCAGGCGCATGACGCCGGGCGCTGGGAGCGGCTGGGCATGTTGTGGTTGGTGGCCGGTTGTGTGCTGCTGGGTTTGTTTCCGAACCAGGTGATTGCGCTGATGGACCCGGTGACGCGCAGCCTGGTGGGCGCCGGGCTGGCGCAGATGGTGGCCAACAGCAGCTGGTTGTTGGTGCCGGTGACGGTGGAGCGGGCCAGTTATGCACCGGTGATTTTCCTGCTGGGTGTGGTGCTGAGTTTTGGCCTGGCCTTTGTGCTGGTGCGCCGTCTCTACCACGGCCGCCTGCGCCGGGTGCCGCCCTGGGACTGCGGCCACCCCTGGCAGACCGCCCGTATGCAGGATAGCGCTGAGGGCTTTGGCCAGCCGATCCGGCAAATCTTTGACCCGTTTTTCCGCATCACAAAACACTTGCCGAGTGCTTTTGATGCCCAGCCGAGTTACCAAGTCAAGGTGGAAGACCCACTGTGGCATGTTTTGTACCTGCCGTTGGCGCGGGCGGTGGCCTGGTTGTCCAAGCTGGTGGGGGTGTTGCAGCAGGGGCGCATTGCGGTGTACCTGATGTACAGCTTTGTTACCCTGATTGTGGTGTTGCTGGTGGTGAGACGATGAGTGCACTTGGGGCTTTTTCACAGTTGCTGGCCCTGGTGGTCGCCTTGTTGCTGGCGCCTTTGCTCACTGGCTGGATCAACCAGTGGCGCCACTGGCTGCAGAACAAGTCGGCACCGAGCCTGCTGCAGCCCTACATGAACCTGCACAAACTCTTCAACAAAGAGTCCTTGATGGCAGAACACGCCTCGCCGCTGTACCGCTTTGCGCCTTATGTGGTGTTTGGCTGTATGTTGCTGGCCAGCGCCATCATTCCAACGCTGTCCACCGACTTGCCGCTGTCACCGGCAGCCGACGCGATTGCGCTGGTGGGCCTGTTTGCGCTGGCGCGGGTGTTTATCTCGCTGGCGGCGATGGATGTGGGCACAGCCTTTGGCACGCTCGGTGCGCGTCGCGAGATGCTGGTGGGTTTTCTGGCCGAACCGGCTTTGCTGATGGTGCTGTTTTGTGCCTCGATGATCACCGGTTCCACCTCGCTGACCACCATTGTCGAGACGCTGGCGCACCGGGAGCTGGCGATTTACCCGAGCCTGTTGTTGGCCGGTGTGGCGTTCACCATGGTGTCGCTCGCGGAAAACGCCCGGGTGCCGGTCGACAACCCCGACACCCACCTGGAACTGACCATGATCCACGAGGCGATGATCCTAGAGTATTCAGCACGTCACCTGGCCCTGCTGGAGTGGGCCGCCAGCCTGAAGCTGTTTGCTTACTCCTGCATCGGGCTGGCGCTGTTTTTTCCCTGGGGTGTGGCCGAGGCCAACGCGCCGCTGGCCCTGCTGCTGGCCTTGCCGGTGCTGGTGTTCAAGCTGGCGCTGGGCGGCATGTTGATGGCGATGATTGAGACCGCGAGTGCCAAGATGCGTATCTTCCGGGTGCCGGAGTTTCTGGGCACCGCTTTCCTGATGGCGGTGATTGGCCTGTTGGTGAACGTGTTGCTGGGGGGCAAATGAGCCATTTTGTGCCCCAGCTGATCAACCTGTTGGCGACGCTGATCCTGCTGCTCTCGTTTGCGATGATCGCCCAGCGGCGCATTGTGTCGTTGATCAACCTGTTCATGATCCAGGGTGCTGCGCTGGCGGCGGCGTCCTTTTTGCTGGCTTATGTCACCCAGCACCCCGATCTGTACATCTCTGGCCTGCTCACGTTGGTGCTCAAGGTGGTGTTCATCCCGTGGATGCTGCACCGTGTGATCCGCAAGCTTAATGTGCGCTGGGACGTGGAGACCCTCATCAACATCCCGACCACCATGCTGGTGGGTATCGGGCTGGTGATTTTTGCCTTCAGCCTGGCTTTGCCGATCTCGCGCCTGTCGGACTCTGTGGCCGGTGGCGCGCTGGGCATTGCGCTGGCCTGTGTGATGTTGTCGTTCATGATGATGATCACCCGCTCCAAGGCGATCCCGCAGGTGATCGGCTTTTTGTCGATGGAAAACGGTTTGCTGTTTGCCGCCACCACCGTCACCAGCGGTATGCCGATGATTGTGGAATTTGGCATTGCGCTCGACGTGCTGGTGGGCGTGCTGATCCTGGGGGTGTTCATGTTCCAGATCCGCGAGAAGTTCGACAGCCTGGACATCCGCAAGCTCGAAACCCTCAAGGAAGACTGAACCTGATATGAACGCCTTGAGTTTTGTTCTGGGGATTCCGCTGCTGGGTGGCCTGGTGCTGGCGCTGGTGGGGCACCAGCCCCGTGCGCGTGATGTCAATGTGGGCTTTAGCCTGTGGACCTTTCTGGCCTGCTGTGTGATGACCTACGAGGTGATTGAGGGCGGGCCGCAGTTTCTCTGGGCCAAACAGTTCTACATCGACCCGCTCAACGTGTTTCTGGTGACCCTGACCGCTTTTGTCAGCCTGACCACGGCGATTTTTTCGCGTCCCTACATGCGGGTTGAACAGGACCACGGCAAGATGACACCCAAACGCATGCGCCTGTACCACAGCATGTACCAGCTGTTTGGTTTCACCATGCTGCTGGGTCTGACCACCAACAACCTTGGCATCATCTGGGTCGCGATGGAGGCCGCCACACTCACCACGGTGCTGCTGGTCAGCGTCTACCGCACCCCGGCCAGCCTGGAGGCGGCCTGGAAGTACTTCATTTTGTGTGGTGTCGGTATTGCGCAGGCGCTGTTTGGCACGATCCTGGTCTACATGGCAGCAGACAAGGTGCTGGGTTCGGAACACGCCACCCTGCTGTGGACCAATCTCTCCGACATCAAGGGCCAGCTTGACCCGACCATCATGTCGCTGGCCTTTGTGTTTCTGCTGATTGGTTACGGCACCAAGATCGGCCTGGTGCCGCTACACAGCTGGCTGCCCGATGCCCATGCCGAGGGTCCAACACCGGTGTCGGCGGTTCTGTCAGGCTTGCTGCTCAATGTGGCGATGTACGCGGTGCTGCGCTGCAAGGTGTTAACCGACGGCGCGCTGGGCACCCAGATGGCGGGCCAGCTGATGATGGGGTTTGGCCTGCTGTCGGTGGTGGTGGCGGCGTTTTTTATCTCTCGCCAGAAAGACGTCAAGCGTATGTTTTCGTACTCCAGCATCGAACACATGGGCCTGATCACCTTTGCCTTTGGCATGGGCGGGCCGGTGGCCAGTTTTGCCGGGCTGTTGCACATGACGGTGCACTCGCTCGTGAAGTCCGCGATCTTTTTCACCGTGGGCCACGCCACACAAAAAGCCGGCACCCAGACCATGAGCGAAATTCGTGGCCTGATCAAGGTCAACCCGACCGTGGGCTGGGGCCTGATGCTGGGGGTGATGGCGATTTTGGGCATGCCGCCATTTGGGGTGTTTGCCAGCGAGTTTCTGATTTTGACCACCGCCATGCGCGAGCAGCCCTGGGCCACACCGTTCCTGTTTTTGGCGCTGGGCGTGGCGTTTGCCTCAATGCTGATCCGGGTGTTGCCGATGGTGTTTGGTGACACCAGCCTGAAGCGGCTGGCTCACCCGCCGGCGCTGGTGCCGGTGTTTGTGCACCTGGCCTTGGGCTTGGTGCTGGGCCTGTACATCCCGCCTTACCTCAACGGCTGGTATGTGGCCGCCGCACGCATGATGGGAGGTTAACGCCATGAAGATCCCCGGCCTGGATGTTGAATTTGCCAATCTGCCCGCACCGGTGCCGGTGTGGTTTGGCCAGGTCACGTCGGCGCAGTGGGTCACAGCAGCCACCGCAGTGCGTGAGCACGGTGGCCGACTGGTGGCGCTGTGGGCGTCTGGTGCTATATTTTCAGAAGCTGTTAGCCCAGGTGGTACAAGGGCTAAAGCCATATTTGTTGCTTATGTCACGCTGGAAGGCCTGTTTTGGCTGGAGCTGGCGCTGGAAGCTGACGCCCGCTACCCGGACCTGTCGGCGCTGTTCCCGGCTGCCTCACGTATGCAGCGTGCCGCCGCTGACCTATCCGGTGTGGTTGCTGATGGTGCGGCAGACCAGCGGCCCTGGCTCAACCACGGTGCCTGGGCGGCTGATCACCACCCGCTGTTACAAGACCCGGTACATCTGCCCGCACCCGCGCCGGGTGCCTTGCAGGATTACCCGTTTGTCCGGGTGGAAGGTGATGGTGTGCACGAGATTGCCGTGGGTCCGGTACACGCGGGCATCATCGAGCCGGGCCACTTCCGCTTCTCGGTGGTGGGTGAAAAGGTTTTGCGTCTGGAACAGCGCCTGGGTTACACCCACAAAGGCATCGAGCAACGCATGACCCAGCTGCCCGCGCTGCAGGCCTACCGGCTGGCGGGCCGGGTCTCGGGTGACAGCACCGTGGCCTACGCCTGGGCTTATTGCATGGCGCTGGAGTCGATTTGCCACACCCAGATCACACCGCGCGCCGCCTGGTTGCGCGCGCTGCTGCTGGAGTGTGAACGTGTTGCCAACCACCTCGGCGACCTGGGTGCCTTGGGCAACGATGTGGCCTTTGCTTTTGCCCTGGCACAGTTCTCCCGTCTGCGTGAAGACTGGTTGCGCGCTTGCAAAACCGCTTTTGGCCACCGACTGATGATGGACTGTGTGGTGCCCGGTGGTGTGAAAGCCGACATCAACGCTGCGGCTCAGGCCCAGCTTCTGATCTGTTGTGACGCGGTCTTGAACGATGTGAAAAAGCTGTATGACGTGTTTGAAGCCCACGCCGGGTTGCAGGACCGTTTCATCAATACCGGCCGGGTGCGCCCCGAGCTGGCCGCACAGCTGGGGCTGACCGGTCTGGCCGGCCGTGCCAGCGCCCAGGCCTGGGACCTGCGTTGTGACCACCCGTTTGTGCCCTATGACCAGCTGCGCGTGGTGATGGGTGGCCACACACGCGGTGATGTGGGCGCCCGTGCCCTGGTGCGTTTTCAGGAGCTGTTGGAGTCGATCCGCCTGATCGAACGCATCTTGCGTGAGAAACCCGAGGGCCCAGTGGCAAGCGATGTGGTCTTGCCCGCGCAAGCCTCGCGTGGGCTAGGTTGGGTCGAAGGCTGGCGTGGCGAGATTGTGGTGGCGCTGGAACTTGAGGGCGCCGATTTGGGCCATAGCATCAGCCGCTGCCACCTGCATGACCCATCCTGGCAAAACTGGCCGGTGCTGGAGCACGCCGTTTTGAAAGACATCGTGGCCGACTTCCCGCTCATCAACAAGTCCTTCAACCTGAGTTATTCGGGGCAAGACTTATGAGGAGCAGCACATGATCTGGAAAGTCGTCCGTCAGATCGCCCGGGTTGGCATCCCGACCGAGCCCGCGCCCGATATTGGTGAACAAAACCAGGCCGAGGCCTCGCGTATTCAGGCCGAGTTGCTCTCTATTTTGGGTGATGCGCTGACCATCCGTGAAGTGGATGCGGGTTCCTGCAACGGCTGTGAGATGGAGATCAACGCGCTGGGAAACCCCTACTACAACATCGGTGGCCTGGGCATCAAATTTGTAGCCAGTCCGCGCCACGCCGACATGCTGCTGGTCACCGGACCGGTGTCGCGCAACATGGAAATGGCCTTAAAACGCACCTATGAGGCCACGCCTGAGCCCAAGCTGGTGGTGGCCGTGGGTGACTGCGCCTGTAACGGCGGCATGTTTGGTGAAAGTTACGCCACCTGCGGCCGGGTCGACAAGGTGATCCCAGTCGATGTCACCGTGCCAGGCTGCCCACCCGAGCCCGTGGATATTTTGCGTGGCATTCTGCAGGCGCTGCGGCGGCGGGTGGCATAGGCGGGTGGTTTGCAGCGGGTTGATTTCAAGGCGACAGTGGATGCCAAACCCATGAAAAGCGATGGCAACTTACTTGTCACCAGCAGTGGATCAGATCAGCGCATATGAGAGCGAGGAGGCTCGGTCATTCCAGCCGAATGGGACGAGATTCGGGATCAACCGCCGCTCAGGCACCCACAATTGTGAGCCCTGGAAGTTGATGTGCTCGTGCAGCACCGCAAACGAGCGCTGTGGTCGGACATAGGCCCACACTTCACTCTGGTTCTGGATTGATGACACCCGGTCGTTGATGTTCTGGCACCACCAAAGGAAGCAGAAAACGCGGCGGAAATCGGCAACATTGCCTTGTCCCGGGTTGTGGCTCGGGTAACCCGTTGTTCCGGCATAAAAGTCCCACTTCGAACCGCCATAGTTGATGTGTTCAAACAGGAAAACGGCACCACCGACCAGGTCGGCGACTTGCTGAGGTGTTGACCCGGTGTTCAACGAAAAACTACCCCGCGCCTTGACTTTCTGTTTTCCTGGCGCGTCAGCAACATAGGCCATCGCCTTCTCGGGTACCGAGAAGACCGGCAGAACATCGCCCGCACCCGCTGCATCATCAATGACATAGATGAGTGGTTTGCCATCAAAATCTTTGACCGACTCAGGCGCTGCAGATTTGCCGTTGAGCTTGATCGGTAGGCTGGGGATTTGATGGATGCAATACTTGGGGTCGTCCTCTGGCAGCGCAGCACCGGGCGCCACCCCCTCAAGCTGTCCACGGCCAACACCCACACCAGCCACAAAAGCAGCGCCGATCAGCGCCAACTCATCCCGATTCAGTGACTCGCAGCCGTTCGGGCAAGTACCACTGACAGGTGAAAACAATCCACTCGACGCACTGTTTGGCTGGCTCATGATGTCTCCTTGGGTGGGTTGTGCAAAAGCCCTGCACGAGGCGGTAACGGGAAGAAAATGCAACCGTGCTAATACAAGTATCCACCTTTAACCACCAGCAAAGCTACCTCTTTTGTCTGCAAAAACGTTGAAATTGTTGATGTCAAAGGTTTTGATGCTGATGTGATTGCCCCTGTGACAACACTCACCCTGGGCGCGGGTTATGCCTGTCTTTTCTTGACCGTCTTGTCGCGCAGCGTGACAAACTCTTCCGCCGCTGATGGGTGCAAGGCCACGGTGGCGTCAAAGTCGGCTTTGCTGGCCCCCATGTGAATGGCAATCGCCAGGCCCTGGATGATCTCGGGCGCATCGGCCCCCACCATGTGGGCGCCCAGCACACGCTGGCTGGCACTGTCCACCACCAGTTTGACCAGGGTGCGTTCCTCCGACCCCGACAGCGTGTGGCGCAGGCTGCGAAAGCTGCTGCTGTAAATATCGACTTCGCCATATTGCTTGAGCGCCTGGGCTTCAGTCAGCCCAACGGTGCCGATGGGTGGTTGGCTGAACACGGCAGAGGGCACGGTGGTCAGGTCGGCTTGCACAGGCTGCGGGCCAAACAAGGTGTTGGCCAGTGCCGCACCTTCGCGTATGGCCACCGGCGTGAGCGCAATGCGGTTGGTCACATCCCCCACCGCGTGCACACTGGGCACGTTGGTGTGGCCAAAGGCATCCACCTTGACGCCGCCTTTGTTGTCCAGCGCCACACTTAGCTCGGCCAGGCCCAAACCCTGCGTGTTGGGCACCCGACCGGTGGCGTACAACACCGCGTCGACCAGCAGGGGCGAGGCCTGCGCATCCACCAGCCTGACAGACAAGCTGCCGTCCGCCAGTTTCTGAATCTGCGCCACGTCCTGGTTCAGCAGAATGGTGATGCCTTTCTTGACCATCTCGGCTTGCAGGTGTGTTGCCACCTCGTCATCAAAACCGCGCAAGATGTGTTGGCCCCGATAACACAGGGTAACGTGTGCTCCCAGGCCGTTGAGGATGCCTGCAAATTCCACGGCGATGTAACCACCACCCACAATCAGCACCCGTTTGGGCAACTGCGGCAAGTCAAACACCTCGTTGGAGGTGATGGCGTACTCGATCTCAGGCAGGTTTGGCACATAAGGCGTGCCACCGGTGGCAATCAGGATGTGTTCGGCGCGGATGTGCTGGCCATTTACCTCCACGGTATGTGGATCCAGCAGACGGGCGCTGCCGTGCAAAACCGTCACCTTGGAGCCCAGCAGATTGTTTTCGTAAATGCCGCTCAGGCGGGTTATCTCTTTGTCTTTGGCCGCAATCAGTTGCGGCCAGGAAAACTCGGCAGGTGGCACGCTCCAGCCGAAACCCTTAGCATCGGCAAAGTTTTCGGCAAAGTGGGCGGCGTACACCAGCAGTTTTTTAGGCACACAGCCCCGGATGACACAGGTGCCACCGTAACGAAAACCTTCGGCTATCGCCACCCGCGCGCCCAGACCCGCGGCGACGCGCGCAGCACGCACCCCTCCCGAGCCGCCGCCGATGACAAAAAGCTCGTAGTCGTATGAAGTCATGTGGGTTCCGTGGGTTGGAGCGGGTGGTTCAAAAGCTTGGGGAAAAGCGGCCAGATCTCATCCAGGTGGGTGAGCGCGTCAGTGGTGGATACCCAGCTGTTCTTTGAGGTCCCAGTCGGCCCGGATGTGGGCAATGCAATCCAGCACCGAATCAAATGCCCGCACCACGGCCGGATCAAAATGGCTGCCCGAACTCTCCCGGATGGTCGCAATCACCTTGTCTTGCGGCCAGGCCTCCTTGTAGGGGCGTTTCATCGTCAAGGCATCAAACACATCGGCCAAAGCCACCACACGGGCCGACACCGGGATCTCCTCACCTTTCAAATTGTCCGGGTACCCGCTGCCGTCCCAGCGTTCATGGTGGTGCAAGGCGATGTCTGCCGCCATCTGAAACACCGGCTCATCACTCTTGGACAAAATGTTGTAGCCGATGCGGGAGTGGGTTTTCATTTGCGTCCACTCGGCGGCATCCAGTTTGCCGGGTTTCTTGAGGATGGCGTGCGGGATACCAATCTTGCCGGTGTCGTGCATGGGGGCTGCCAGTTCAATCAGCTCGCATTGCTCTTTGTTGAGGCCATAGGCCGAGGCGATCAGCCCGGCATAGGCGGCCATGCGCCAGATGTGCACACCAGTGTCGGTATCGTTGAAATGGCCAGCCTCTCCCAGCATGTGGATGGCGTCGCGGTGGCTCTTGTCGAGTCTGCTGGCCCGGACCAATGACAAATGGGTGTTCACCCGCGCCCTCAAGATGGGCCTGGAAATCGGTTTGACGATGTAGTCGACACCGCCGCTGGCGAAACCCTCTTCCTCATGACCGGCGTCTGCCAGGCCCGAGATAAAAATCACTGGAATGGCCTCGGTGCGTGGGTCGGCCTTGAGCTGGCGGCACACCGCATACCCGTTCATGTCCGGCATTTGAATGTCCAGCAGGATCAGGGACGGCAGGTGTTTGATGGCAGCGGCCAACGCCTCCGTGCCATTGCGGACAAACAGCAGGCTGTAGTCGTCACTCAATGCCGCCTCCATCACCGCCAGATTGAGCGGCTCGTCATCCACCATCAGTATCGGGTTTGTCGTCATCAGGGTTCCTGTGTCAGAGCATTCAACTGCACTTGCAGTTCGCGGGTGGCGGCTTCACCCGCCCGGAAATCATAGTTGTCCAAAGCGGTCTGTACCTGGCTCAGGCGAGTGCTGGGCACCAAGCTGACCAACTCGGCCAGAGTGAGCCGCACGTCCTTGACGCTGTCGCTGCGCCAGGCGTCCAGCAGCCGGGCGAGCAAGCTACGAATGGCGCCTGTATCTTCAGGCCGGGCGTCTGGCGCAACAGACAGAACCTCATCGGGCGCAAAACGGCCAATGCTCGCCAACACGGTGTCCATCGCTGCCTGCAGAGTGGTTAAACCATCGGCCTGACCCTGTCCAGCGCGAATGGTCGCTTCCAGCGCACCTGCTTTTGCCGCCACATCCAGCAGTGCCATGTTGGCAGCCGCTCCTTTGAGCTTGTGTAACAACGCTGCGGCTTGCTCTGCATCCAAGGCTGCCAATTGGGCAAGCACATCGGCGTATTTGCTGGCAAACAGGCGCAAGAAGCGTTTGTAGGTGGCGACATCGCGCCAGATCGCCAAACCTCTGGCCAGTGCGATGCCCGGCAGCTCCTTGTCCTGGTTTTCTTGCAGGGGGCGTGTGACAGCGTCCTCGGCTTCAACCGGCACCACCACATGCCCCGTGAGTTTGACAATCAGCGCAATGGCAGCTTCCACGTCAAAAGGTTTTGAGATAAAGCTGGTCATGCCCGCTTCACGCGCCAGTTCTTGCTGATCGCGAAACGCACCCGCCGTCAAGGCCACTATCGGCAATTCAGACAAAGCGGGTATGCGGCGAATCTGCCGGGTGGCTGTGTAACCGTTGAGTACCGGCATCTGGACATCCATCAACACCAGGTCGACGGCATGGGTGTTGTTTTGCAACCAGTCCACGGCCTCCTGGCCATCGTTGGCCAAACTCACCAGCGCACCTTCACTGGCAAAAATGCGTTGGGCCACCTCCCGATTGATGTCGCTGTCATCTACCACCAAGATGCGCAGGCCCGCCAGACGCGGCTGGCTTTGGACGGGGATCTGCGCTTCACCACCGCGACGCACCCGCATGGCACGTGTGACGGCGTCATAGAGCGAGGAGGGGGTCACCGGTTTGCTCAAGATCGCATCAGCCAGCTTGGCCTGCGGGTGGCCAAGCAGTTCGTCGTTGGCGTAGGCGGTGACCAATATGACAATCGGGTCAGCGTGCCCGGACTGGCCCTCGCGGATGGCCTGGGCGGTTTCCAACCCGTCTTTGCCCGGCATCTTGAAGTCCAGCAGCAACACCTCTTCCGACCCCTTCAAGGGGGGTCTTGACTTCAGGTGGTGGATCAGGTCGTCGCCAGACTCAAAGCTGCTGGCGCGCCAACCCAACCCATCCGCAATGGTTTGCAGGGCTGCCCGCGCAATTGCGTTGTCGTCGGCAATCACCACCGACAGGTGCGCCATGTCCGGCGTGGCCACCAGCGCATCCTGGATGCGCTGAAACGTCAGCTCAAACCAGAACTCACTGCCGCTGCCCAGCACACTGGTCACTTTCAACTCACCCCCCATGGCTTGCACCAGGCGCCGACTGATGGTCAGCCCCAGGCCGGTGCCACCGAACTGGCGGCTGATGGAGCCGTCCGCCTGTGAAAACTCCGCAAAAATCTCCTGTTGTTGCTCAGGGGCAATACCAATCCCAGAGTCACTGACGCCAAAACGCAAGCAGATGCTGTTTTCGGTTTCGTGCAATTTGCTGATGCTCAGCGCAACATGACCATGCGCTGTGAATTTGATGGCGTTGCCCGTCAGATTGATCAGCACTTGCTCCAGTCGCAACGAATCACCAATGAGCTGGCTGGTGCCGATGGGGGTGGGCGCAATGATGACCTCCAGATCCTTGTCTCGCGCGTTGGTCGACATGATGCTGGCCAGGTTGTTGAGGATGTCTCCCAGCCGGAACGGGGCTGACTGCAGGTTCAGCTTGCCCGATTCGATTTTCGAGAAGTCCAGCACATCGTTGAGCATGCCCATCAGCGAGGTGCTGGACTGGCGTATCTTGTGCACCAGGTCGCTGGCGTCGCCTGGCAGGTTCATATTCTTTTCCAGCAGGTACGACAGCCCCAGTATCGCGTTCATGGGGGTGCGCAGCTCATGGCTCACATTGGCAATGAAAGCACTTTTGGCCAGGGTGGCGGCCTTGGCCGCATGCATGGCTTTGTCCAGCGTTTGTTCGGCCAGTTTGTGGGCTGAAATGTCGGTGTAGGTCACCAGCGTCCAGTGGTTGGACATCGGTTCACTGCAAACCTCAAGGAAGACACCGTTGGCCTGTTGCCGCTCAAACTTGACGATCTGCTGGGTGGAGATTGAATGTGTGATGAAGGCCAGCATCTCGTCAAGCGACTGATCCGCGTAGTCTCCACGGGCATGGTTGAACGCGATCATGTCGCTGAAGTTGGCCTGCTCACGGTCAAGAAAGTCAGCCGGGTAGTCCAGGAGGCGGGCAACTCGGCTGTTTTTGAGCCGGATCCGGCGTGTCTCGTCCAGCACAACCACACCATAGGGCAGGGTTTCGACCACTTCTTGGAGCAGGTTGTTCAAGGTTTTGATCTGGTGGGTCTGGGCCTTGTGCTCGGTGTTGTCAACCATTGAACTGCGGGTATACAAGGGCTCACCGTTCGGCCCCCTGACCAAGTTAGCGTCGACCAGAACAGGGCGGACGAACCCATCCTTGTGGATAAAACTCAATTCGAGATTTCTGATATGCCCTGACTCAAGGAAACGCGGGTAGTTTTCTTTGAAGCTCTGCACACTTTCGGGCGTCATGAATTCATGCAACTGATGCCCAATGAACTCCTCTTCGGTGTAGCCCAACAATTTCAGTTCGGTCTGGTTAACGCGCAGGACCACCCCCTCGGGTGACAGCGAGTGGTAACCACAGGGCGCCTGGTCATACAGATCAAGAACCTCTCGTGTGCGTTCAGCCACCTTGGATTCAAGGTCTTCATTGAGTCGCTTGAGGTCCTCTTTCGCGGCGATCAGGCCATCATGCAGCCGCTTGCGTTCGGTGATGTCGTGGCCCAACCCCAACACCCCGATGACTTGGCCGTCGGCATTACAAACCGGGGTTTTGGTGGTTTCCAGCAACTCCCGGTGACCGTCAGAGGCGAAAGTGACCCATTCTTCGTTGGTACAGGGAACACCTTTTTGCATGGCCCGCTGGTCGTTTTTGCGGAAAAAGTCGGCCAGCTCTTTGTCCACAAAATCGTAGTCGGTCTTGCCAACAATGTGCGCCTCGGGCGCGCCAAAAAGCTGCTCAAAGCGCGAGTTGCACGACAGGTAGGCGCCTGTTGTGTCCTTGAGCCAGACCAGGTCTGGCATCGCCTGGAAAAGTGCGCGCATGCGCAGCTCGCTGGTGACCAGCCGATGCTCCGCCTGTTTGCGCTCGGTGATGTCGCGTGAGATGCCAAACAGCCCGATCACCAAGCCATCTGCATCGCGCAGCGGGCCCTTGATCACCAGGAAGGTCCTCTCGCCGATGGTGGTGGTGACCGTTTCTTCGAAGCTGATTGCCCGATCTTCGGCCATCACCCGCTGGTCGTTGGCGCGGATCATGGCTGCCTGGTTTGGGAACAAGGCCGCATCGTCTTGGCCCAAGGCTTTGTCGGTGGTCTGGCCGAGCAAACGCGCTGTTTCCTGGTTGAACAGCAGGTAACGCCCTTCGGTGTCTTTGGCATAAATGGCGTCTGAGGAGCTTTCGACAATGTTGTCCAACAAACGCCGAATGGCTGCGCGGTCTTTTTGAACCGTCAACTCGCGCTCAGAGACCTCTTGTGCCCGAATCTGCATTCGTCGGATCAAGCCGTACAGCAGCAGGGTGGTGACCGCCACAAACAGCCATCCCTTGGCAATGCTGACGCGGCTGATCAGCACCGGGTCGCTGATCAGCCAGCTCACCAGGTTGTCGGACGCGAGTATCCAGAAGCTGGCAAACGCCGCATAAATCAGGATGATCCGCTTGGCGGCCGAGGCGGAGTAACTGGCGTTCTCCACAGGCATTGGCAACTGGGTGGCAGGCTTTGACATGCGCATTTGTCTGGATGACCTCTCCGAACTCCATGTGTCGCTGGATGCTACACCACGCACCGGTTCACTCAAAGCTCTTGCTACAGCTGAACAAGAGACCATGGCCAGACTGTGGGTTTCATGTCAACTGACCGGGCCAACTTGGCCACCAGAGCGCCTGTGGCTGCGTTTGATCAACTGCAGGCGCAAATCTGCTGGCATTGCATCCTCATGCTCATGAGACTGACCCTGAAATGGACGAGAATGGCTCTTTGATTTTGGATATGCCTGTTTTGAGTGTCTGTAATGAGTTCTGACCTTCGATTTTTGATAGTAGATGACTTTTCCACCATGCGTCGCATCATCCGCAACCTGCTCAAAGAGAGCGGTTTTGCGAATGCCGAGGAGGCTGAAGACGGCGCTGTCGCCTTGCGTATGCTCCAGAACGGCCACTTTGACTTTGTGGTGAGCGACATCAACATGCCCAACATGAACGGCTTTCAGTTGTTGTCCGAGGTTAAAAAAGACGAGCGGCTCAAAAGCTTGCCGTTTTTGTTGGTGACGGCCGAAGCCAGAAAAGAAGACATTGTTCTGGCGGCCCAGCAGGGCGCATCCGGCTACATCGTCAAACCGTTTACCAAAGCAACACTTGAGGAAAAAGTGTTGAACATCCTCAAACGAATGGGTTTGTAAGCCGCGCGCCTTTAACGTGCCCGGCTGCGCACAGCCAAGGCCAGCGCAACAAGAAGCAGGCCCGCCGCCACGGCAAAAGTGGCGTGTAGCCCCGCCGCCATCTCCTCGGGCTGAGCAGTTGTGATCTCTGTCGCCCCCGATCCGGCCACAAACACCGCGCCCATCACAGAGGCACCGGTGATCAGCCCCAGGTTACGCGACAGGCCCAGCAGGCCAGACACCACACCCCGCCGGTCGGCTTGCACATCACGCACCACGGCGGTGTTGTTGGCTGCTTGAAACAAGGCATAACCTGCGGTGACCACAATCAGCGGCAAGACGTAGCCCGCAACCCCCCAAGCCATGGGCAGCAGGCCCAGTAGTGTTGCGCCCACCAACATGGCGGCCAGCCCGCACAGGCTCATGGTGTGTGCGCCCAACCGGTCGACAATCCGACCCGCCGGCACACCCGTTAACGCAGCCACCACTGGCCCGGTCGACATCACCAGGCCCACACGGCTTGCATCCAGCTGCAGCGCACCGGACAGGTAAAACGGCCCTACCACCAAGGTGGCCATCACCACCGTGGTCACCAGGGCACTCATGGCAAAGCCCGCGCTCAATACCGGGTTGCTGAACATGGCCCATCGGATCAAGGGGGAGGCTGCCCGCTTCTCCATCCACACAAACACACCCGCCCCGGTTGCCGTAGCAAGCAGCAGTGCCGCGTTGAGCCAGCTAAAACTGCCGCGCCCCAACGTCATCGCCAGCGCATAAGCCACCAGTGTCAGCGCCAGCAGCAGCGTGCCTGGCCCATCAAAACTGGCCCAGGTCGGTTTTGGCCCCGAGCGATCCATGGGCAGATAACGCCGCGCCAGGAAAAAGGTCAGCACACCCAGCGGCACGTTGACCCAAAAGATGGCCTGCCAACCCCAGCTACCAATCAACACACCACCCAGCGTGGGCCCCAGCGCGGTGCCCACCGCCGACATCGTACCCAGCAAACCCATGGCGCTGCCCGTCTTTTCTTTGGGCACGGCTTCACCCACCAGCGCCATGGTCAGCGCCATCAGAATCGCCGCCCCCAGGCCCTGCACAGCGCGGGCGGTGATCAACAGCCAGAGTGTGGGCGCGGCAGCGCACAAGCTTGAGGCCACAGTGAACAGCCCGATGCCAACCAGCAACAGCCGCCTGCGGCCAACCATGTCGCCCAGCCGCCCGGCACCCACAATCAGGCTGGTGATGGCCAGCAGGTAGGCCAGCACCACCCACTGCACCGCCTGAAAGGACACACCAAACACCTGCGCCAACGTCGGCAGCGCCACGTTGGTGATACTGGTGCCCAGCGAGGACAACAACATGGCCATCGACAGGCTCAGCAGTACCCATGTAACCGCAGGCTTTTTTTGTGCTGCGTCATCGGTCTGTGTTGGGTGTTTGGAAATCATGTAGGGCTCAGTTCTGAAGGGTTGATATCTGCATGGTAGGGACAGCAACACCCGAGCGGAAGGCGCTACATTTGCATTGTGTGATTGCGTCTGACGCCCGTTCTCAGTGCCCAGCCCACCCCATGTCGAACCCTGATCTGAACCAACTTGTCACGCTGGACGTGTTGCTCGCCGAAGGCAACGTGACGCGTGCCGCGCAACGCCTGCACCTGAGCCCGTCTGCCATGAGCCGCGCCCTGGCGCGCCTGCGCGAGACCCTGGGCGACCCGCTCTTGGTCCGGGCCGGGCGCGGCCTGGTGCCCACCCCCCGAGCGCTGCAGCTGCGTGCGCAGGTGAGTCAACTGGTGCAGGACGCGCAGGCGGTGTTGCGCCCTGCCGAGTTGCTCGACCTGTCACAACTGGTGCGCACCTTCACCCTGCGTGTCAGCGACGGTTTCACCGAGAATTTTGGCCCGGACCTGATCAAGCGCGTTAACCAGCAAGCGCCCGGCGTGCGGCTGCGTTTTGTGCCCAAGCTCGACAAACACAGCACCGCCTTGCGCGACGGCAGTGTCGATCTGGAAACCGGTGTGGTGGGTGACGATACCGGCCCCGAGGTTCGCACACGGGTGTTGTTCCATGACAGATTTGTGGGTGTGGTGCGACAGGGTCATGTGTTGTGCCAGGGTGAGATCACAACTGCCCGTTATGCGGCAGGCCAACACGTGCTGGTGTCGCGCCGTGGTCTGGACAAGGGGTTGATGGACGAGGCCTTGTCCGCGCTGGGGCTGGAGCGGGTGATTGGCGCCTATGTCGGCGGTTTTTCAGCCGCGCTGGCCATCACACGCGCCACCGACCTGATCACCACCGTGCCCGAGCGCCACACCGGCAAGTTGCGCGCTGGCCTGTTCAGCTTTGCCCTGCCTATGCCCGCACCAGAGATCACCGTGTCCATGCTCTGGCACCCGCGTATGGATGGTGATGCCGCGCACCGCTGGTTGCGGGGGGGTGTGTTGGATGTGTGTGGGGAGTCAAGCCCGATTCTTTGAGGCCGGTGCGAATGTGGGTGGCAGGGGATGGGTTGAGGCGGCGGCCTCATACTGCCAAATGCGCAGAAATCGGCCGCCACCCCAACCCATCCCCTGCTGGCGAACGGCTTTTGTACGCCGACAAAAGAACTGGGATTCAGAGTGCCGTTTCACTGTAGGGAACCGGCCAGTTGCGGTGCCCTTGCCCGTCCAGTTCCGGCTCTAGGATTTGCAGCGATTGACCCGCCACAACCTGCAAGTGGCCCCACTACTGGGTCGTGCAAGTGAAAAGGTGCTGCAGGAGCCACGTCCTGGCTCTGACACCGCGCAAATTTGTCTCAGGTGCTGACCGTGAGCAAATCATAATAGTAGCTAAGGATTCTGCGCGACTGTGGTTGCCAGCAACCGAAAAGTAAGGGCACCATGATGTGGAAAGAACGATTGGGCACGAAAGTCTGTACTTGTAAAATCCCAAGCTTTGCAAGATAGCTCACTGAGAATCGGTTCCAAGTCGCTTCTCGAAACTGCCTTCTTTGCTTGCTTAGCGAGGCCATCGACCTCCCCGAGATGGTGTGTGCCAGCAATTGCCCGTCCGACCAAAAGGATAGCCGCAGCAACACGTCCAGCCAAGTCGTCTTTGAGTGAATCTCCCATCAACTTCAATCCCATCGTTATGGTCGGAAGATGCCTTGCGTGCTTAAGTGGTAACTCCTGGCCGCCCCATTGATCAGAGAATGACAGGAGCGCTAGCCAAGCGTTTTGCGCGCCGCGGTCAGGCATTTCAATGCACTCCCCTGCGGAAACAGCCCATTCGAGAACCAAAGCCCGAATCGTAGGGAGCATTAACTTCGTGGGATAGTGCTCAAAGAATTCTCGACACGTTTCCCACGCCACCTGCGCGCCTTCCTTGCTTGTCTCCCTGTGGGTCTGAGCCAAGTGCGACCGCAGATGATCGTTGTCAGGCGCGCCCTCGACGGCACCTTCGGCAACGGCAACCGCAATGGTCGGGTCGATCATGCGATATGCCGCCGCGAGATTAAGTAGAGGTGCCGCAGCAGGAGAGCACCAGAACCGTGGCACTGTCCGAACCAACGCAAAACTAAGTTTCCGAAACACCAGAGCCTTGTCGAAGTGGTGTGAAGCCGTTGAGGCGGCATCGAACGCGAAGCGAGCAACCTGGCGCGCAATCGCACTATGCCTAACGCGAACAGTCTGCCCCGCTCCAAATCCTTCAATACGCAATTCCGAAGCGGACGTACCAATGGCAGCTCCAACCTCCTGATCTGAATGTTCAGTGGCGAGCCGAAGTACGTCATGGCGCAAACGATGAAGACCTGCAGAGTTCGCGGCCGCCGTAAAGACGAGGCACTTGCTAACTGGCAGCCCAGTTTGGTTCGCTGCTGTGGCTGCACGGACGAGAATTCGCTCGACGTGGACATCTAGCGGCAGCCCGGTTCGGGCCTCAATCAGTGCGCCTAATAGGGCAGCCTCATGCAATTGGCCAAGCGTATCGGCTTTCGCAACGAGAAGATCAGCCAGAGCATCATTGCTACAGTCTGGGTCCAGCAAGCCAAGTGATGCCTCATTGCGGTAACCGCGAATGACCTGAAGTGCGTCGGATTTTGACAACCCGGCAATATGCAGTTCGGTAGGCCGCCATATTTCCCGGGGCCAGTTCTTCTCGGCACGCGCCCAGTCGTCCTTGTGCGTGCAGAGAACGAGGTGAACCGATGCGCCGGCAACCCGCCCGACAACGCCATCAACTCGATCGCGACGTAGGAAATCAGCAACTTCCTGGCGAACCTCGTGCGCGTCATCAATGAGCAAACATAGGGCAGTGTCGGTCTTTATGTGTGGCGCCAAATCATCCCAATGAAGCCGACCTCCATATCCATCGCCTCCGGAGCGCCTGAACAACACGCGCCACTCCTTCTGCTTCGCCAAGATCGCAGCAGCCTGCATAACAACCGTTGTCTTGCCTTCGCCACCTGGCCCAATGATTAGGTGAGCACTCTCCACCCTGTTTCGGGCATCCAGTAGTCGATCCAGAAGGACTCCGACTGCTGCTCGAACCGGTATTCGGCCGGTCGAGATAGTGGGCCACAAAGGATCTTCACCATCGAAGTACTCAGAAAGATCACCTGTGCGGATGGTCGCTGCCGCTGTCTGGAGGAAAGTGGGGTCAATAACGTCCCAACCCGGAGGGGCTGCCGTCTGTTCCTCAATGACAGCGTTCGGCACGTAGGATTGCAGCCAGGTGACGAATTGATGCACGGCAATGACACAACCGCGATGTGTATTGCCGTCCGCGTAGTGCCGGACGGCTATCGCCCAGATAGAACCGCCGCTGCATACAGGACTGCCGCTCTGCCCATAAGGCTGCTTCAATCCCGTCAGATAATGTCTGTCGGCTTCAGCGAATCGGAGTATGTCAAGATCCTGCGCGGCTTCCAACCTGCCCTCGAAGAACCCGACAAGCGTAATCGGCCTGTTCAGCTGCTCATATCTCACCTGGGCATTGCAGGGAAGGAAGCTTGATCCTGCAGGCGATGACTCCACCCTGAGCAGTGCAACGTCCAAGTCGTCGTGCAACTGCCTTTCGACAACGGAGTACGAGTTTGGGCCACTCGCAGTCGCGCTTGCCCAGATATTCTTCCCCGTTTGAGCCGCATGTTTGGCTGTAAGAATCCAGGTATCAGAAACGAAGACGCCAGTGCAAAGGAAATCTTCAGCCGCACTTGAATCACGTCGCGTCCAAATGCTCACCAAAGCCGAATTGATTGTGCTCACCTAAGCCTCGTCAAGCCGACTTCGGAAACTTCCACTTCGCGCTGACCTTGATAGATGCAGTTGCCTCGCTCGACGCGACAAAAATGCCTACTTCACCCTTTATGCCGAGCGAAAGCTCGACCGTCGCCTCCTCAGGTGCCATCGACTGAAGTGCAGCGTAAACGGGGCCAACCACCGCCTTCAGAGTCTCGGAAAAGTTGACTTTTCTAACGAGATTTGTCACATCCTGAATTGCGCCAACAGCCGATGTGTCGGCAAATCGCCCGGGTTTGTCCGGACTCGCGGAAACTGGGATGTCTGTGACTTCGACCCATACTGGTTGGCCGTCGATGTCAATCAGTTTGAGCGTGCTAGCCATCGTATTTCCTAAGTTATTGATGGGGAGGCAGGGCGCGCCAAAGCGCCATGCCTGTAGCAAGCATACCGGATTCCTTCACCATATGACTGCTTCGCGGAGCCGAATCGCACCACTTGTGGTACCGCTGTGGGTCGAGGCCAGCCCGTCACGTTAAAACTCTGAACGTCTCTTGTAGTTTTCCAGAGATCTGCAGCATCCAGACATGTTGAAGGCAAGTGGTGGGGTTCGCATGCGCAGGCCCTATTCGCGTGGCGTGGTTACCGGGCGTGCCTGCTGCGTAAAAGATTCAGCTTAGCTGGCACATCCAGCCTAGTCGCCCGCGAGTAGGCGAACCACACAGCTGGCCTGGTGCCGCACATCACTCTGAAACATGCCAGGCGCACAATCCCATCCATGCACCAGCACTTGTTTCCCCAGGGCGTTGTTAGGCAAGGGATTCGCACCATGTTCACACGCAGACACTTCACCACCTCAGCCCTTCTGGGCAGCTCACTGGCCCTCGCAGGTTGTTCATCAGAACCCGCAGAAAACAGTTATGAGTCGGTGGCCGACCAGACCTGGCGGCTGGGTGCGCTGACCGGGTTCAACGGCGCCGCGCTGGGGCGAGAGCTGGTGCGTTACGCCACGTTGGCGCCGTCCAGCCATAACACGCAGTGCTGGAGGTTTGCGCTGGCGGGCAGCGGTCAGGCCATCAGCATCTTGCCTGACCGGACGCGCTTGTGTCCTGTGGTGGACCCGGACCTGCACCATGTGTTTGTGTCGCTGGGTTGCGCGGCCGAAAACCTGGCCCAGGCCGCACTGGCCCATGGGCTCCAGGGTGAGGGGGTGTTCGATCCCGCCACCGACGCGCTGCGCGTATCGTTCAGCCCTACGGCGGCGCAGGCCACCGATCTGTTCAAAGCCATCCCCCAGCGCCAATGCACCCGGGGCGACTATGACAGCCAGCCGCTCAGCACGGCCGAGCTGGCGCTGCTGCAGCGTGCGGGCAGCTCAAACAGCGTGCACCTGCTGTTGTTGACCGAGCCCGCGGCGATGGCGCAGGTGCAGGATCTCATTCTGCAGGGCAACACGGCCCAACTGGCTGACCCGGCCTTTGTCACCGAACTCAAGACCTGGCTGCGTTTTAACGGCGCGGACGCGGCGCACACGCGTGATGGCCTGTACAGCGCGGCTTCGGGCAACCCCAGTGTGCCGGCCTGGTTGGGTGACAGGTTGTTTGACTGGGTGGTCACACCCCAAAGTGAGAACGACAAGCTAGCGCGGCAGGTGCGTAGCTCGGCGGGGATCGCGGTGTTTGTGGGCCAGGCCAACAACAAGGCCAACTGGGTGGAGGTGGGGCGCTGTTATGAGCGTTTTGCGCTGCAGGCCACCGCACTGGGCATCCGCAACGCGATGCTGAACCAGCCGGTGGAGGTGGCGGCATTGCGCCCGCAGTTGGCAAGTACCCTGGGTCTGGGGGGCCAGCGACCTGATCTGGTGGTGCGGTTCGGGCGCGGCCCAAGCCTGCCCAGGTCTTTGCGCCGCCCGGTGGAGGCGGTGCTGGCATGATCGGCAAAGCGCTGAGAACTTTGTTTTATATAGCTATTAGCCCTTGTTGTATAAGGGCTGGAGGCCAATTTTGCTTGTAATTAGTTGGATGCTGACTGCGTTCACTGGCTGGCAGTGTGTTCGCCAGCGGTGGGCACAGTCACCGCCACCACCGGCCCCGGGTGGGTGATGTGAAAGCTCTTTAGCCCTCCGTGGCGGCACACGGTCTCATTCACGATGGCCAACCCCGGGCTGTTGCCGGGCCTCTGGCGGCTGGCCTGCCCGCGGTGAAAGGGCCGCAGTATGTCCTGCATTGGGGCCGCCTCCATGCCTGGCCCCTGGTCTGACACCGTCAGCGTGGCGCGCCCGTTTTGCACTCCGCGCAGGCTACCCAGGACACCTGAAGAGCGCCACGCAGCCAAAGTCAGGCTCACGCAACGTTTCCAGTCACTCAACCCGAAGCGAAAGGAAAAACTGCTGGAGCGCTGGCGGCTGCGACGGGCCAGCGCGCGGGACGAGTGAACAGGGCTGCAACCCGACAGTTGCTGCGCTGGGGGCGCGGACCAGCTTTGGCCCCAGACTGCGCTCAGGAGCCAGCCGCTTTGATCTCGATCTGGATTTCGTTGCGACGCCAGATGGGTAGCGTCCACGGCGGGTCGTAGCGTGCCAGTTGCGCCGGGCCCGCAGCCACCAGTTGGCGTGTTTGGATCCAGCCAAGCAGTGCCTGCGTTTCCGTCTGGATGCGGCTATTGGTGTTGAAGCCGGAGTAGGTGGCTACGGCCATCGTCTTGCCCGGCACCTCGCGCAAGGTCACCGCGGCGCTGTTGGGTTGTGGCAGCGCGGCCAGCGTGTACTGGCTGGGCATGACAAACTGCACCCGCCAGCGCTGCGCCGCCACCCAGCCCGGCGCGTCAGGCGCGGGCTCCACCGTGACCGGGGCCGTCATGGCCAGCTGGGTGGGCTGGCCTTGCGGCTCCAGGGTCACGGGTGCGGTCATCGCGATCTTGCTGCTTTGCTGCGTTTGGGGCGCGGTGTTGTTGCCAAAAATGTAGTCCGCAATGGCTCGGAAACCCTTGCTGGAGGCGGCGTCCATGTCACCCTCCACCCAGGTTTCGGCCACGATCAAGGGCGCGTACTGGCGCAGTTCAAACCCGCCCTCCTGGGCCAGAACTTGAAACTTGGCTTCTTCAACCGCCATCGCCGCCCCCCCGAACATCAACGCCGCCAAAAAGCACAACAGCTGTCGCATGGCAGGCCACCTTATTTGGGCATGATGACGCTGTCGATCACGTGGATCACGCCATTGTCAGCCACGATGTCGGTGGCGGTGACTTTGGCGCTGTCTACCATCACGCCGCCCATAGTGGACACAGTCAACTCAGAGCCTTGCACGGTTTTGACCTTGCCCGCTTTCACGTCAGCCGCCATCACTTTGCCTGCCACCACATGGTAGGTGAGCACGGACGTCAGCTTGGCCTTGTCTTTTAGCAAGGCGTCCAGATCCGCTTTGGGAATCTTCGCAAAGGCTGCATCGGTCGGTGCAAATACGGTGAACGGGCCCTTGCCCTTGAGGGTGTCAACCAAGCCGGCCGCCGTGAGGGCGGTGGCCAGGGTTTTGAAGTTGCCTGCAGCCACGGCTGTGTCAACAATGTCTTTGGCTTGCACCGAGAAAGCTGCGCCGAGGGCCAGAACAGAAGCGATCAACGTCTTTTTCATAAGTTACTCCAAACGAAATCAGGATCAACCTGAACCGCCAAAAATGTGGCGGGTGAAGTATCTGATACCGGTGCGTATCCTTATGAACTGAACGGTCTATCTGTGATCTCTGTGGTTTTTGTTGTCAGTGCGCTGTCTTGGGGTGGGTCACGGCGAGACACCGCCTGTTCAATGAATCCGCATGCCTGGCTGCGCGCCAGGGAACGGCTCCAGCACATAAATGCCGGGTTGCGCCTTTTCGTCGGCGTGGCTGGCGGCCAGCACCATGCCTTCACTGACCCCAAACTTCATCTTGCGCGGCGCCAGGTTGGCCACCAGCACGGTGAGTTTGCCCGTCAGGTCTTCGGGCTTGTAGCAGCTGGCAATGCCTGAGAACACATTGCGCGTTTTGGGCTGACCGGCTTCGTCGACCTCACCCACGTCGAGGGTGAGTTGCAGCAGTTTGGTGGAACCAACCACCGCCTGGCATTGGACAATTTTGGCAATGCGCAAGTCGATCTTGGCAAAGTCGTCGATGCTGATGGTGGGTGCAATGGCTTCACCACCGGGTAGCTGGTTTGCTGCTTTTTCCATAGCGATAGGCTCTTTATTAACCTGGGCTGGAGGCTCAAACAAGGCATCAAGCTGGTCGGTGGTGACACGTTGCATCAGGTGCTGGTAGCTGCCAATCTGGTGGCCGGTGTGCAGCGGCTCACTCACATTGCCAAAGGTCAAGGGGGCGATGTTGAGGAAGGTTTCCACTTGTTGCGCCAGCTGCGGCAGCACCGGCTTGAGGTAACAGGTGAGGATGCGGAAAGCCTTGATACACACCGAGCACACCCCTTGCAGGCGCTCGTCCTGCCCCGGCTGTTTGGCCAGGTCCCAGGGTTTGTTGGCGTCGACATAAGCGTTGACCCGGTCGGCCAGCAGCATGGTTTCACGCAGGGCTTTGGCGTATTCGCGTTCCTCGTACAGGCGTTCAATGCTGACGCGCTCGATGCGCAACTGGTGCAGCAGGGCTGCGCCGTCTTCGGACACTTCGCCCAGTTTGCCGTCAAAACGTTTGCTCAAAAAGCCAGCGGCGCGGCTGGCAATGTTGACATACTTGCCAATCAGATCGCTGTTGACCCGGGCCATGAAGTCGTCGGCGTTGAAGTCGATGTCTTCGTTGCGGGCGGATAACTTGGCGGCCAGGTAATAACGCAGCCACTCGGGATTCATCCCTAAGCTCAGGTACTTGAGTGGGTCCAGCCCGGTGCCCCGGCTTTTGCTCATTTTTTCGCCGTTGTTCACCGTCAGAAAGCCATGCACAAAGACGTTGTCGGGTGTCTTGCGGCCGCTGAACTTGAGGGTGGCGGGCCAGAACAGGGTGTGGAAGGTGACGATGTCCTTCCCGATGAAGTGGTACTGCTCCAGCTCGGGGTTGGCCATGTAGGCCTCGAAGTCCAGGCCACGTTTGGTCAGCAGGTTTTTGAGCGAGGCCAGGTAGCCAATTGGCGCGTCGAGCCAGACGTAGAAGTATTTGCCCGGTGCGTCCGGGATCTCGATGCCAAAGTAGGGTGCATCACGGCTGATGTCCCAGTCGCCCAGACCTTCACTCTGGCTGCCGTCGGGGTTGGTGCGGATGGTGAACCATTCCTTAATCTTGTTGGCCACCTCGGGCTGCAACTTGCCGTCCTGCGTCCACTGCTCCAGAAAGGCCACACAACGCGGGTCAGAGAGTTTGAAGAAGAAGTGCTCCGAGCTTTTGAGCTCCGGCTTGGCACCCGACAGGGCAGAAAACGGGTTGATCAGGTCGGTCGGGGCGTAGACCGCGCCACAGACCTCGCAGTTGTCGCCGTACTGGTCTTTGGCATGGCACTTGGGGCATTCCCCTTTGATAAAACGGTCCGGCAGGAACATGTTTTTCTCGGGGTCGAAAAACTGCTCGATGGTGCGGGTTTCGATCAGCGAACCTTCGGGGTTGTCGCGCAGGTCGCGGTAAATCTGGCGCGCCAACTCGTGGTTCTCGGGCGCGTCGGTGCTGTGCCAGTTGTCAAAACTGATGTGGAAACCGTCCAGGTAAGGCTTGCGCCCGGCGGCGATGTTGGCCACAAACTGCTGGGGTGTGACACCGGCTTTTTCAGCGGCGATCATGATCGGTGCGCCATGGGTGTCGTCGGCGCAACAGAAGTCGATGGCGGTGCCCATCATGCGTTGGTAACGCACCCAGATGTCGGCCTGGATGTACTCCATGATGTGGCCGATGTGGAAGTTGCCATTGGCGTAGGGCAGGGCGGTGGTGACAAAAAGTTGGCGTGTCATGGGGCGGGATCTTTCAGGGACAGCCGACCATTTTAGTCGGGTAGGGGGTGGCTCTGCCGCGCTGGGTGAGCTCAGCGCAGGCGCAGCGGGTCGCGACGGCGTTCGGGATGATGGGGTGCAGGCAGGGCCGCCCCGGGTGCTGCTTGGGGCGCGGCTTCAGGATCGGTCCAGTCAAAAAACTTGCAAATCTCGGCGCGCTGGCGCATCGCGTCTTTGTGGCCCAGTGCCATCAGCTCATTGGTGTAGCCGGGCTCAAACAGCAGGTAGCTCGCCAGAGGGGCGCCGCGTTCATCCGAGTTTGTGGATGACACCCCCAGGCTACCCAGCAGGCTGCGCACCGCCGAAGGCAATTCGTTGACATGCCGGGCGGCGATCACGTCGAGCTGTTCGGAGGGTGATATCAGCAGCAGCTCGATGGGGCGCAGGTTGCTGGCGGCACGCATCTCGGGTGGCACCAGGTTCAGGGTTTGGTTGATGCGGCGGATGCGTTCAATGTCCACCGCCAGGGCGTCCAGAAAAATGTTCGCCAGCGCATGCCCGGCAATCTGCGCCAGGCTCGGGTAGCTGCCCACATCAGCCACGCTGCCTTGTCGTTTGGGCTCGTGCACCCGCCCGGCCCCAATCACGCAGATGCGCTGCGCACCGAGGTGGATGGCCGGTGCAATCGGTGCCGACTGGCGCATGGAGCCATCGCCGTAATAGGCGGTTTCGCCGTCCAGACGCAGCGGCATCGCCGGAAACACAAAGGGAATCGCGCTGGAGGCCAGCAGGTGCTCGTGGGTGATCTTGTCACGCAGGCCACGGCGTTGTGAGCGTGTCCAGGGTTGCAGGCGTTTGTCACCCTCAAAAAAGGTGAAGTGTTCGCCGGTGGTGTAGCTCGACGCAGTGACCGACAACGCCTGCAGGTGGCCGTCACGCACCAGCGAGGGAATACGCTCCAGCGGCACCATGCGTGTGAGCAATTCGGCCAGCGGGCTGTTGTCCAGCAAGGATTTGGGTTTGACACGGCGCCACCGGGCGATCAGCCAGCCCATGGAGAGCAGGGTCATCCACTTGGCGCCCGAGCGCAACATGCTCACCGAGTCGGCCAGGTACACATGGTCGGCGTGGAAACCACGCCAGACATTGGCAATACGGTGCACGGTCTGGTCAAACTGGTCGGCGCCACAGGCCAGCGAGGCGGCGTTGATGGCGCCCGCCGAGGTGCCACTGATGATCGGAAACGGGTTGGGGCCGTTTTGTTCACCACAGATCTGGCGCAGCTCCGAGATGGCCTCCAGCACCCCCACCTGGTAAGCTGCACGTGCGCCGCCGCCTGAGAGCATCAGGGCAGCAGTGGTTTCTGCGGCGGGTGGTGCCGGGCTGGTGGAGGCGGGGTACAGAGGCATGAGCGGATTATGTGCAGCAGTTGGCTGCGCCCCAAGCGCAAACAGCGTGTTTTGCCGCGTGTTTCGGGATTACCCTGATTCAGGCGGTGTCAAAAAGGGACATGGCGTCTTGGCTAGACTCACTGTTTTCGGAGAAACCTATGACCGTGACTGACCAAACCATCCTGGATGCCCTCAAAAACGTGATCGACCCCAACACCGCGCGCGATGTTGTGTCGACCAAAGCGCTCAAGAATTTGGTGGTGCGTGCGGGGGAGGTTGCATTTGATGTGGAACTGGGTTACCCAGCCAAAAGCCAGGAGGCCGGTTTGCGCCAGAGCCTGATCACTGCAGTGCAGGCCGTGGCACCGGGCGCCAATGTGTCCGTGAACATCATCAGCAAAATTACCGCCCATGCGGTGCAGCGTGGTGTGCAGCTCTTGCCCGGCGTCAAAAACATCCTGGCGGTCGCCTCCGGCAAAGGTGGTGTGGGCAAAAGCACCACCGCCGTCAACCTGGCGCTGGCACTGGCCGCCGAGGGCGCCCGCGTCGGTCTGCTCGACGCCGACATCTACGGCCCCAGCATCCCGATGATGATGGGTATCAATGGCCGCCCGGAGAGCGCCGACGGCAAGACCATGGAGCCGCTGGAAAACTTTGGGGTGCAGGTGATGTCGATCGGTTTCCTGGTGCCTCAGGACGAGGCCATGATCTGGCGCGGCCCGATGGCCACCCAGGCGCTGGACCAGTTGTTGCGCCAGACCCACTGGAAAGACCTGGACTATCTTGTTGTGGACATGCCGCCCGGCACCGGCGACATTCAGCTCACCCTGGCGCAAAAGGTACCGCTCACCGGTGCGGTGGTGGTCACCACACCGCAGGACATTGCCCTGCTGGACGCGCGCAAGGGCATCAAGATGTTTGAGAAGGTCGGCGTGCCGATTTTGGGCATTGTGGAAAACATGGCGGTGCATGTGTGCAGCAACTGCGGCCATGTCGAGCATATTTTTGGTGCGGATGGTGGCAAGAAGATGGCCGCCGAGTACGGCATGGACTATTTGGGTGCCCTGCCGCTCAAGATGCAGATCCGGCTGCAGGCCGACAGTGGCCAGCCCACCGTGGTGGCCGAGCCCGACGGCGAGGTTGCCGGGCTGTACAAGGCGGTGGCGCGTAAGGTGGCGCTGGCGATTGCCGCAAAAAACAAGGATTTTTCCAGCCGCTTCCCGGCCATCAAAATCTCCAAAGACACCTGAACGGCAGTGGCGGCTGGTGCCGCCGAAGCTTGTTCCGGCCTTGTTACCCGGCTTGGTTATGCATGGCAGAATCTGTGTGAACTAGACTAAAAAAGCGAAGTAACCAAAGGCCAACGCTATGCATCTCTTGACGTTGTTGCTAGTGTCGGGGGCACTGATTGCAGGCTCGGCGCCCATGGCACAAGCAGGTGTCGCCGGGACCCTCAACGCTGGGGAGGTGTCTGGTCGTCTGCGCCGTGTTCAAACCGCCAAAACCGTTCGGGTCTGTATCTGGCCGGACTACCACGGCATCACCTACCGCAACCCCAAAACCCAGCAGCTCTCAGGCATCGACATCGAGCTGGCGCAGGAGCTGGGCAAGGACCTGGGTGTGGCGGTGGATTTTGTCGACAGCTCTTTTGCCAAACTGGCCGACGACTTGCTGCAAGACCATTGTGATGTCGCCATGTTTGCTGTGGGCATCACGCCCGAGCGGCAAAAACTGTTGCGTTTCACCCGGCCCCATCTGGCCAGCGACATCTATGCGGTGACCTCCAAAACCAACCGCCGTATCCGCAGCTGGGCCGACATTGACCAGTCGGGCTCGGTGGTGGCTGTGGCGCAAGGCACGCTGCATGAACCGGTCATGCAGGAGAGGCTTCAACATGCGCAGCTGATGGTGCTCAACACACCGTTTGCCCGCGAGCAAGAGGTGCAGGCTGGTCGTGCCGATGTGTTCATGACCGATTACCCCTACAGCCAGCGTTTCCTGGCCAATGCGGACTGGGCGCGTCTGGTGGTGCCAGAGCGCGCCTACCACGTCACCCCCTATGCTTACGCCATGGCGCCCGGTGACGATAACTGGCACGCCCGGCTGGAGCGTTTTGTCAGCGACATCCAGCGTGACGGGCGCCTGCTGGCCGCAGCCCAGAGATATCGGCTTGAGCCGATTGTGGTACGTTGATGGCGGGTGAGACGCTTCCCCGAGGCCGGTTTTATCTGATGCTCAGCGCCTTTATCTGCGCGGTGCTGGGTATCACCAGTTACACCTTGTGGTTGTTGCGCAGTGATGCACTGACGAGCAATTTTCAGCTGTCGTCCCTGATGGCACGCAGTTTTGAGAACGCCCTCACACAAAGCCTCAATGCCACCAGCCAGGCCGCATCCCACGCCTTGTCGGGTGTGCGGGGCAAGGCCGGTTTGCGCGAGGTGGAGGCCGACTTTGCCCAGATCTTGCGCGGGGCGCCGCATCTGCGTTCGCTGTCGCTGATCAACAGCCAAGACCGCATCGTGGCCAGTTCCAACCCGGCCAACGTGGCGCAGCAGGTGGACACCAGTGGCTATCAGCCTCTGATCCAGGGCCCCCAGACTGTGTTGCGCCTGGGCGCGCCATGGTTGGGGCGCGACTTTGCTGCCGGGCGGGCGGCCGAGGTTGGTGTGGGTGCGGGTGCGGCGACCGACGGTGTGTCCACTCTGATTCCCGCCACCCTACCGGTGCAGGGAGGGGGGGGGCGACGCCTGTTGGTGGCACTGAACCCTGACTACTTTGTCAACCAGATGGCGCAACAGCTTGACGGGTCCTTGGGCATGGTGGAGGTGTTGCGTCTGGACGGCACCCGCCTGATGACCACCAACCCCAAGCTGCCTATTGGCCAGACCGCTTATGGCAAGGCGATGGTGCTGCGTTTTCAGGAACGTGAGTTTGGCCAGTTTGAGTCCGAACCGGAGCCAGGTCAGACGACCTTGACGGCGTACCGGGTGTCGTCGCAGTACCCGTTTGTGGTGGTCACCCACCTGTACCGCGAGGTGGCGCTGGCGCACTGGGTCACCCAAGTCAGCACCGTGCTGGGTCTGTTGGTGCCGGTGCTGGTGGTGTTGGCTTTTCTGGCGCTGGGTTTGCACCGGCGGCAATGGCTGCTGCAGTTGCAGCGCGCCGAGTCCGAGCGGCTGCAGCGTATCAACGCCGCTTTTGTCTTCACCCATATCCGCGAAGGCATCTTGATCACCCAGGCCGATGGCAGCATCATCGACGTGAACGACGCCTTTGTGCGCATCTCCGGCTACAGCCGGGCAGAGGTGCTGGGGAAAAACCCGCGATTTTTGAGCTCCGGGCGCCAGGACAAAGCGTTTTACGAGGCCATGTGGTCCGAGCTGCAGGCTAGCGGCTACTGGCGCGGCGAGATCTGGAACCGGCGCAAGGACGGCGAGGTGTTTGCGGAGTTGCTCACCATCAGTGCGGTGCCCGATTCGCAGGGCAAGGTGCAGCAGTTTGTGGCGGTGTTCAACAACATCACCGCGATCAAGGCCTACCAGGACGAGCTGGAGCATTCGGCGCGTTACGACCCCTTGACCAATTTGCCCAACCGCGTGTTTCTGGCTGACCGCATGCGCAGCGCCATGACCCAGGCCCAGCGCCACCAAATGCTGCTGGGGGTGGTGTTTATCGACCTGGACGGCTTCAAGGCCATCAATGACCACCATGGCCACGAAGCCGGTGACCAGATGCTCATCACCCTGGCCGAGCGCATGCGTTTGACCTTGCGCGAGAGTGACACGCTGGCGCGCAATGGGGGGGATGAGTTTGTGGCCCTGCTGGCTGATCTGACTGCCCCGGCTGATGCGATACCAACCCTGGAGCGGCTTTTGGAGACAGCGGCCCAGCCGATGGACTGGCGCGGCCAGTCGCTGGCGGTGACCGCCAGCATCGGCATCAGCTTTTTTCCCCAACCAGGCAAGCGCACACGTGATGAGCTGTTACATGAGGCCGACATGGCGATGTACCAGGCCAAGATGGCTGGTAAAAACCGCTACCACCTGTCGCCCGGACCGGTCGTGCTGAGCTGCTCTGAACCCGTGCTGTAGTGCAGCGCTGCTTCCAATCGGGCACCTGAGAGCGCGTTTTCAGCTCTGTCGGGGTGGCTTGACACCAAGCGTTCTGGGGTAAAGCGGCACGCCAGTCGGGCGGCTGCGGCGGACTGCGGTATCTTCCAGTCATGCGTATTTCTTTTTTGACCCTGGGCTGGCGTTCGCTGTTGCGTGATTTGCGCGCCGGTGAGCTGCGTTTGTTGATTGTGGCGGTGGCGCTGGCGGTGGCCGCACTCACCGCTGTCGGCTTTTTTGCCGACCGGCTCAAGGGTGGGCTGCAACGTGATGCACGCCAATTGCTGGGCGGTGACGCGGTGGTGGTCAGTGACAACCCGATCCCCGAGGCTTTTCTGGCCCAGGTGCAATCCTTGGGTTTACAACGCAGCCAGACCCTGACTTTCCCGACCATGGCCCGTGCACCAGACGCTCTGGGTGCACAAACCAAGCTGGTGGCTTTGAAAGCGGTGCAGGCCGGTTACCCCTTGCGCGGCAGTTTGCGCACCAGCATCACAACCGGTGCCCCCGACACCTTGACACGTGATGTGCCCACCCCGGGTGAAGCCTGGGTCGATGTGGCGGTGCTCGACAGCCTGGGTTTGCAGAGCGGCCAGACCCTGATGCTGGGAGACGCTGCGCTGCGCGTGGGTCGCCTGATCGTCAACGAACCGGACCGTGGCGCCGGTTTCATGAGTTTTTCACCGCGTGTGATGATCAACCAGGCCGACCTGGAGAGCACCGGCCTGGTACAACCAGCCAGCCGCATCAATTACCGGCTGGCGGTGGCGGGTGACGACACCGCTGTGCAGGCGTTTATCGACTGGGTGCAGGCGCAAATCTTGGCCAACAAGGTGCGCGGGATGCGAGTGGACACGCTGCAAGGTGGCCGCCCGGAATTCGGCACCACGCTGGAGCGGGCCGAGAAGTTCCTGAACCTGGTCGCGCTGCTGGCGGCGCTGCTCAGTGCGGTGGCGGTGGCGCTGGCCGCGCGTGGTTTTGCGACCAGCCATCTGGACGACTGCGCCATGCTGCGGGTGCTGGGCCTGCCCCAGCGCACCATCGCCGGTGCCTACAGCCTGGAGTTTTTGCTGGTGGGGCTGCTGGCCAGTGGCCTGGGGGTGGCGCTGGGTTTTGCTGTGCACTATGGTTTTGTGACCCTGCTCGCCGGTTTGGTCACCACCAGCCTGCCAGCCCCCACTGTTTGGCCGGTGCTGTTTGGGTTGGGCATGGGGTTGACCCTGCTGCTGGCCTTTGGCCTGCCACCGGTGTTGCAACTGGCCCAGGTGCCACCGCTGCGGGTGATTCGCCGGGATGTGGGTGGGCTCAAACCGACCTCGGCCGGAGTGCTGGGTGTGGGCTTGATCGGTTTTGCTGCCTTGCTGCTGGCGGCCAGCAACGATCTCAAACTGGGGCTGATCGCGGTGGGTGGTTTTGCCGGTGCCACGGTGCTGTTTGCCGCCCTGAGCTGGCTGGCGGTCAAGCTGCTGCGCTACAGCGTCAACGACAGCACCGCGCCCACCGCGCTGGTGCTGGCCACACGGCAGATTTCGGCCCGCCCAGCGTTTGCGGTGGTGCAGGTCAGCAGCCTGGCGGTGGGTCTGCTGGCGCTGGTGTTGCTGGTGCTGCTGCGCACCGATCTGATCGCCAGCTGGCGCCAGGCCTCGCCGCAGGATGCGCCCAACCGTTTTGTCATCAACATCACGCCCGAGCAGGGCCCGGCCTTCACCCAGGCGCTCAAGAACGCAGGGGTGGCCCAGTTTGACTGGTTCCCGATGATCCGAGGCCGACTGGTGGCCATCAATGGCCGCGACGTCAGCCCCGATGACTACAGCGAAGACCGCGCCCGTCGCCTGGTGGACCGCGAGTTCAACCTCTCACACAGCGCCCAACTGCCCGAGCAGAACCAGGTGACCAGCGGGCGCTGGCGGCCCGATGAGGCGGGCACCATCAGCATCGAGGAAGGTATTGCCGACACCCTCAAGCTGTCGCTGGGGGATGAGCTGACTTTTGAGGTGGGTGGCACCCAGGTGGTGTCGCGCATCAGCTCGCTGCGCAAGGTGGACTGGGGCTCAATGCGCGCCAACTTCTTTGCGATGTACCCGGTGGCACAGCTCGACGGTGTGACCGCCACCTACATGAGTGCCTTCAAGGCCCCAGCCACCCCTGGCTTTGACAACCAGCTGGTGCGCCAGTTTCCCAACATCACCAACGTCAACATGACGGCCACCATCAGCCAGATCCAGGGTGTGCTTGACCAGGTGATCGGGGCGGTGGAATACCTGTTTGCCTTCACCCTGGCGGCTGGGCTGGTGGTGCTGTTTGCCGCTGTCACTGCCACCCGCGAGGAGCGCGCGCGCGAGTACGCCATCATGCGGGCGGTGGGTGCCAGCCAGGTGCTGCTGCGCCAGGTGCAGCGCATCGAGCTGGCCGGGGTGGGTGCGTTGGCGGGCTTTTTGGCTGCGTTGGTGGCCAGTGCTGTGGGCTGGGCGCTGGCCAAGTATGTGTTTGATTTCAGCTGGTCGGTGTCTTTGTGGGTGCCGCTGCTGGGGGCCTTGGCCGGGGCGGTGCTGGCCTTGGCCGCAGGTTGGTGGGGTTTGCGCGATGTGTTGCGCCGTCCGGTGGTGCAGACGCTACGCCAGGCGGCAAGCTGAAACTACTACCTAAACAATAGCTATCAGGCCAATGGATAAAAGGGCTAGAGCCCAATATCATCATGAACAACGAAACAACATCCGGTGTCAGCACCCCGTTTGAGAGCCTGCAAGGTGAGGCCAGCGTCCAGGCCCTGGTGGACCGTTTTTACGACCTGATGGAACTCGACCCCGCCTACGCCGAGTTGCGTGCGGTGCATGGCTCCACCCTGGACGAGGCACGCCAGAAGTTGTTCTGGTTTTTGTGTGGCTGGCTGGGCGGGCCGCAGCACTACACCGAGCGTTTTGGCCACCCGCGCCTGCGCGCGCGCCACCTGCCGTTCAAGGTCGGGCTGGTCGAGCGTGACCAATGGCTGGCCTGTATGGCCCAGGCCATGCGGGAGACCGAGGTGCCCGCAGCGCTGCAGACCCAGCTCAACCAGGCGTTTTTCCAGACCGCCGATTGGATGCGCAACCAGCCTGGCTAAAGAGCCGCGTGCTGCGGGTGATTTGGTAGCATCGCCGGTGCTTGCGGGGGCGGCCCGCTGGCCAAGCACTCTCTGGAATGTCAATGAAATCTGTGACCGGTTGGGGCGAACGCGCCCGGCAAGTTCGGGCCGGCAGTGTCATCGGGCTGGTGTTTGGGCTGGTGTTTGCCGCCTTCAACCTGCTCACACCGGGGCAGTGGGTGTTGGGTTGTGTCGAACTGGCCGCCGTGTTGTTGCTGGTGGCACCGGCCACGGTGTTCGCCAGCCAAGCACACCGTGTTGGCCTGGCCGAGAACCTGCTGCTGGCCTCGGCCCTGGTGATTTTCAGCGCTCTGATTGTGCTGGGCGGTGTCGAAGGCACCGGGCTGTACTGGGTCTACACGGTGCCGTTTCTGGCTTTTTTCCTCAAAGGGCAGTTGATTGGCTGGCTGCTGAGCGCCGGGTTTTTGGGGTTGGCCACGCTGTACTTTTTGGCCGGTGGCCCGAGCCTGCCCTGGGCTTACCACTACACCCCGGTGGCTGGCCCGCAGTTTTTGATGTCCTTGTTGTTCTACACCTTGATGGCGGCGGCTTTTGACCATGTGCGCGGCCGTTATGCCGCAGAACTGGCCCGGCGCAAAGACCAGGCCGAGGCCGCCAGCCTGGGTAAGTCGCGCTTTCTGGCGGCTGCCAGCCACGACCTGCGCCAGCCCGCCCACGCGCTGGGCATGTTTGTCGCGCGGCTCACTCAGTTGCCTCAGCAAGATGCGGCCACCCGCGAGTTGGTGGCCGGGGTGGATGCCTCGGTACGTGCGCTGCAGGAGATGCTGGACGCCTTTTTTGACTATTCCCGGCTCGATGCACCGTCGATGGAGGTGCGGCTGGCAGCTTTCCCGGTGAACCAGTTGCTGGACCAGCTGCGCATCAGTTTTGACGCCATGGCCGCTGCCAAAGGGCTGCGCCTGCACATCCGCCCCTCACCGATCTGGGTACACAGCGATCCGGTGTTGTTGCACCGGGTGCTGCTCAACCTACTCAGCAACGCGGTGCAGCATACCCACCGGGGTTGTGTGTTGGTGAGTTGTCGCGCGGGGGCTGGCCACAGCCAGGCACGTATCGAGGTGTGGGACAGCGGCATCGGCATCGCCCCGGAGTACCACGAGAAAATATTCCAGGAGTTTTTCCAGATCAGCAACCCCGAGCGTGACCGCCACAAGGGCCTGGGTCTGGGTTTGAGTCTGGTGCAGCGGGCCTGCCTGCTGCTGAACCACCCGGTGACACTGCGTTCCCAGCCGGGCTGTGGCACCCGCTTTTGTGTGCATGTGCCCATGGCGCCCGCACCCGCGGTGGTGGCACCGGTGGAGGTGCCCGCAGACCCACCCGGCAGCGAGCTGGCTGGTCTGCATGTGCTACTGATTGAAGACGATGCCCTGGGTGGTGTGGCGCTGGCCAGTTTGCTGTGCAGCTGGGGGTGTCAGGTCACCAGCGCGGTGGACGTGCCAACTGCCTGCGCGCTGGTGAGCCGCTCGCAGCCGCCGGCGTTTGTGCTCAGTGATTACCGGTTGCCCGGTGTCTACAACGGTATCGATGCGATTTGCCTGCTGCGCCAGACCCTGGGTGCAGACCTGCCCGCCTGTGTGATCAGTGGCGACACCGAGACCAGTGTGCGCCAGCAGGTGCAATCGGCCGGGTTGGTGCTGCTGCAAAAACCGGTGCGCCCAGCCAAGTTGCGCAATCTGTTGCGCCATGCGGTGCAAAACCAAGCCGTTGTGGCTTGAGCCGCTCAGCCCCTGCTGGCCATCAGCAGCACCACCAGCGCGCCAGCGCCGCCATCGGCTGGTTTGGCCTGGACAAAGGCCAGCACCTCGTTTTTTTGCACCAGCCAGCTGTGCACCCGGCTTTTGAGCACCGGCACCTTGCCCGGTGAACCCAGACCTTTGCCATGCACCACCCGCACACAGCGGATGCCGTGTTTGTGGGCGTCACGGATGAACTGGCCCAGGGCCTCACGGGCGTCGTCGCGGCGCAGGCCGTGCAGGTCCAGCTGGCGCTGAATGCTCCAGTCGCCCCGGCGCAACTTGCGGGTCACATCCACCCCGATGCCGGGGCGGCGAAAACTCAGGTGTTCGTCGGTGTCGAGCAGGGTGCTCACATCAAACTCATCACTGATGGCCTCTTTGAGCACCGCCTTTTCGTCCCGCTGGTACTGCATCGCCAACGGCACAGATAGCTCCTTTTTATGAAGCACGTGGCGCTTGTCTGGCAAGGGCTGGACGGCGCCAGCGGCCCGAATGAAAAGCTCGCGGTCAGACGCCACCTGTTTGGTGGCTTTGGCCTGTGCGCTGGCCTGAGCGACGCGCTGGCGGGCCTGTTCGGCAATGGCACGTTTGACAATTTTTAAATCGGTCAGGGCTTTGACCTTGACCGGCGCAGCGTGCAAGAGCGCCGGGGCCGGGGCGTGGCTGTGCAGCACACTCAGGGGCTGGGCCGCTGGCTTGGCTCGGCTCACAGCAATCCCCGCTCGGCCATGGACAGCGCCTCGCCGGGGGCCACGATGACGTGGTCCAGCACCCGCACGTCAATCAGCGCCAGCGTGGTTTTGAGGGTCTGGGTCAGCATCTCGTCGGCGCGGCTGGGCGACACCGTGCCACTGGGGTGGTTGTGCGCCAGCACCACGGCACTGGCTTGGTGGTGCAGCGCGCGCAACACCACCTCGCGTGGGTAGACGCTGGTTTGGGTCAGGGTGCCTGTAAACATTTCTTCGAGCGCGATCAGGCGGTTTTGCACGTCCAGGAACAACACCGCAAACACCTCGTGTTGGCGTGCTGACAGCTGCAACTGCAGGTAGTGTTTGACCGCATCGGGGTTGTCGAACACGGTGCGTTCTTGCAGCTTTTGTGCCATGGCGCGGCGGGCCAACTCCAGCACGGCCACCAGCTCGGCACGTTTGGCCGGCCCCAGGCCTTTGACCCGTTTGAGGTCGTCGGCGCTGGCGTTGAGCAGGCCAGCAATGCCGTCAAACCCGGCGCAACCATCGGCGCGGGGCTTGAGCTGCAGCAGCTCCTGGGCCAGTTGCAGCACCCCTTTGCCAACGATGCCGGTGCGCAGCAGCAGCGCCAGCAGCTCGACATCGCTGAGCGCGCCCGGGCCACGCGCCAGCAGCTTTTCGCGCGGACGGGCATCGGGGGGCAGGTCTTTGAGCGGCATGGTCTGAAGTCGACTGCGGTGGCGCAGGGCAGGGGGCTTTTACAATGCGGGCAGTTTATGCGCTGATGTGCCCTGGTTTGGGTTCTGGGGCTTTGTGGCCCTGCCACCGGTGCCGCCGCACGGACAGCGTTTTCTTTTTTGGTTTCCTTTTCAGGTACAGGATCAGCATGACAAGCACCGTCGCCAGCGTTTCTCCCGGTTCCTTTTTGACCCTGCATTACCGCTTGAGCGGCTCGGCCGGGGTGGTGGTCAGCACCTTTGAGGGTTCACCCGCAACCTTGACGCTGGGCACCGGTCAGCTGTCCCCCGCGCTGGAGGCGGCTTTGCTGGGGCTGCCCGAGGGCACCCACACCACCATCGAGTTGCCCGCAGGGGTCGCCTTTGGTGAGCGCAGCGCCGACATGGTGCAGTGGATGGCGCGCCAGGAGCTGGTGGAGCTGGGGGTGCAAGACGAGCAATACGCGGTGGGTGAGGTGCTCAAGTTCCCCACCCCCGACGCGCAGGGCGAGTTTGCCGGGGTGATTCTGGACTTTCGCACGGGAGCCAAGGGCGACGCGGTGCAGCTCGACTTCAACCACCCGCTGGCGGGCCAGCCGGTGTTTTTTGAAGTGCAACTGATCGGGGTGTTGTGACCATGCCGACCGCCGCTGTTCAGAACATCCTGCTGGCCGAGCCGCGTGGTTTTTGTGCCGGGGTGGACCGGGCCATCGAGATTGTTGAAAAAGCCCTGACCAAGTTTGGTGCGCCGATTTACGTGCGCCATGAGATCGTGCACAACACCTATGTGGTGGACGACCTCAAAGCCAAGGGTGCTATCTTTATTGAAGAGCTCGATGACGTCCCACCGGGGGCGACGCTGGTTTTTTCGGCCCACGGTGTGAGCCGCGCGGTGCAGCAGGAGGCCGAGCGCCGGGGTTTTCAGATCTTTGATGCCACCTGCCCGCTGGTGACCAAGGTGCATGTGGAAGTGGCCAAACTGGCCAAAGAGGGGTATGAGTTCATCATGATCGGCCACAAGGGCCACCCCGAGGTGGAAGGCACGATGGGCCAGCTCGATCACGGTATCCACCTGGTCGAAGAGGTCGATGACGTGGCCCGCGTCAACCCGCGCCAGACCGAACGACTCGCCGTGGTGACCCAGACCACGCTCAGCGTGGACGACGCCGCCCACATCGCCCAGGCCATCAAGGCCCGCTTCCCGATGGTGCGCGAACCCAAACACCAGGACATCTGTTATGCCACGCAAAACCGCCAGGACGCGGTCAAACTCATGAGTTCGCAGGTCGACATCGTGATTGTGGTGGGCAGTCCGACCAGCTCCAACAGCAACCGTCTCGCCGAGGTGGCGCGCAAGCTCGGCACACCGGGCTACATGGTTGACCGCGCCGAAGACCTGCAGCCGCAGTGGTTTGCCGGCTGCAGTCGGGTGGGCTTGACCGCCGGTGCGTCTGCGCCCGAGATTCTGGTGCGCCAAGTCATTGACCGCATCAAGGCGCTGGGTGCGGTGTCGGTACAAACCATGCCGGGCCAGCCCGAGACGGTGAAGTTCCCGCTGCCCAAAGGGCTGCGGCTGGACCTGGATGACGAGGCCGCTGCGCCTGTTGCCCGATCTTGATGCTATACGAATCATAGTCTTCACCCCCTATTTCATAAGGGCCAGAGCCCAATTTTTCATATAAAACCATGTTAGACATCAACCTGCTCCGCAAAGACCTGCCCAGCGCCGTGGCACGCCTGGAAACCCGCAAAACCCCGCAGACCTTCCTGAATGTGGAAGCCTTCACCGCACTCGAGACCGAGCGCAAAACCATCCAGATGCGCACCGAGGCGCTGCAGGCCCAGCGCAACGCCGCCAGCAAACAGATCGGTATGCTCAAAGGCAAAGGCTTGCATGACGAGGCCGCTGCTGCCATGGCTCAGGTGGGCGGTATCAAGGACGAGCTCGACGCCTCGGCCACCCGGCTCGACCAGATCCAGGCCGAGTTGCAAACCCTGCTGCTGGCGGTGCCGAACCTGCCGCACGAGAGTGTGCCGGTCGGGGCGGATGAACACGCCAACGTGGTGGTGCGCAGCTGGGGCACACCTCGGACGTTTGACTTCGAGATCAAGGACCACGTTGATGTCGGCACCCCGCTGGGCCTGGACTTCGAGATGGGCGTCAAGCTCACCGGTTCGCGTTTCACCGTGATGAAGGGCCAGGTCTCGCGCCTGCACCGGGTGCTGGCCCAGTTCATGCTGGATGTACAAACCCAGGAACACGGCTACACCGAGTGTTACACGCCCTACATCGTCAACGGCGAAACCCTGCGCGGCACCGGCCAGTTGCCCAAGTTTGAAGGCGACCTGTTCGCTGCCAAAAAAGGTGGACAAGAAGGTGAAGCCCAGCCCGACAACACCGCGCTGTACCTGATCCCCACCGCCGAAGTGCCATTGACCAACTTTGTGCGTGATGTGGTGCTGGCTGAAGCGGAACTGCCGATGCTCCTCACCGGCCACACCCCGTGTTTCCGCTCGGAAGCCGGCAGCGCCGGGCGCGACACGCGTGGCCTGATCCGCCAGCACCAGTTTGACAAGGTCGAGATGGTGCAGATCGTGCACCCCGAAAAGAGCTACGAAGCGCTCGAAGTGATGACCACCCACGCCGAAGCCATCCTGCAAAAACTCGGCCTGCCTTACCGCGTGATGAGCCTGTGCACCGGTGACATGGGTTTTGGTGCCGCCAAGACCTATGACCTGGAGGTCTGGCTGCCCGCACAAAACACCTACCGTGAAATCAGCTCGGTGAGCAACTGCGAAGCCTTCCAGGCCCGTCGCCTGCAGGCCCGCTTCAAAAACGCACAAGGCAAAAACGAACTGGTCCACACCTTGAACGGCTCGGGTCTGGCGGTGGGCCGCACCCTGGTGGCGGTGCTCGAGAACTACCAGAACGCTGACGGCTCGGTCACCGTGCCTGAGGTGCTGCGGCCTTATTTGGGCGGCCTGGACACCCTGCGCCCGGCCTGATTTCTGGTTGCTGGGTGACTGGTGTGGCCGATCAGGCGCCCCGACTGATTTGCCTCATTGGTGCCGAATGCACCGGCAAAAGCACGCTGGCCCAGCAGTTGGCGGCGCAGACCGGTGGCCAGGTGGTGCCTGAACTCTTGCGTGACTGGTGTGTCCGCCATGGACGCACACCCCGGGGCGATGAACAAGCGGCCCTGATGCAGGCGCAGATTGATGCAGAAAATCAGGCTCTAGCCCTTATAGATCAAGGGCAGGGCGCTATGCTTTTCTGTGAATGCGGCCCCTTGCTGACGGCGGTCTACAGCCAGTTCTATTTTGCGGACAACAGCTTGCTGGCCGCCGCCCACTTGCACCACCAGTCTTACGCGATGACACTCTGGCTGCAGCCGGATCTGCCCTGGGTGGCCGATGGTTTGCAGCGGGACGGCTTGGCGGTGCAGGCTGCGGTGCAGCATCTGCTGGGGCAGCAGTTGGCTATGCACACACCGGTGGTACGGGTCAGCGGGGTGGGGGCGGCCCGGTTGCAGGCTGCAATGTTTGCGTTAGCTCATGAAACCTGACAATTTTCTTACGTATACGGGTTAACCCCTAGGATAATAGGGCCTGCATTTCATCATCTGGAGCCAATTTCCATGCGTACGTTTTTTCTGTCGGCCACGGAACCCAATGTGGGCTTGACCTCGGTGTCCCTGGGCCTGTTGCGCGCTTTGCAGCGCCGTGGTTTGAAGGTGGCGTTTTTCAAACCGGTCACCAAACACAGCCCGGAATCGGAACCCTCGGTGTTGTTTGCCCGCAGCATCTGCCAGGCCGTGTCCACGCCTGACCCGCTGCCGTTGCAACTGGTGACCCAGCAGGTGACCAGCGGCAAAACCGCTGAAGTGCTCGAAGACATCGTGAGCCTGGCCATGACCAGCGCCAAAGATGCGGACGTGCTGGTGGTGGAAGGCATCCACACCGACCCGACGCGCGCCTTCATTCCACAGCTCTCCAGTGATATTTCGCGCAGCCTGCAGGCCGATGTGATTCTGGTGGCCAGTGGTGCCGATGCCGAAGGTATTGCCCACACCCAGTACATGATTGCGCGTATCCGCAACTCGGGCCGCCATGTGGAAGGTGTCATCTTCAACCGCGTGGGCATCGACTTTGACGAAGCCGCAGTGGCCAGCCAGCTCAGTGGAGTGCCGATTTTTGGCGTGGTGCGTGAAAACCCCGAGCTCTCCGCACCGCGCACCCTGGATGTGGCGCGTTACCTGGGCGCCGAGGTGATGATCGAGGGTGATATCGCCACCCGTCGTGTGCGTGACACCGTGTTGTGCGCCCGTTCGGTGTCCGAGGTGATTCCGCGCCTGAAACCCGGTGTGCTGGTGATCAGCGCCGGTGACCGTGACGACGTGATGTTGGCTACCGCCTTGGCCGCCAGCAACGGCATCGAACTGGCGGGTCTGGTGTTGACCCACAACAGTTTTATCAGCCCACGCATCCAGCGTTTTGGCGCCATGGCCTTCAACAGCGGTTTGCCGGTGTTGCGCACCGATGGCGACAGCTTCGGCACCGCCGCCCGTGTCAGCCGCCTGCCGCTGGCCGTGCCGCAGGACGACCACACCCGCATGAACCTGGTGATCGACAGTGTGGTGGAGCAGCTCGATGCCACCGCCATCTGCGCCGGTCTGGACAATGCCGCGTCGACCCACATGTCGCCACCAGCGTTCCGCTACCAGCTCATGCAAAAGGCGCGCGCCGCCAACAAACGCATTGTCTTGCCCGAGGGGGATGAACCCCGCACCATCCGCGCCGCCGTGATCTGTACCGAAAAAGGCCTGGCACGTTGTGTTTTGCTGGGCAAACGTCAGGTCATTGAGTCGGTGGCCAGCGCCATTGGTGTGGAGTTGCCTGCCGGCCTGGAGATTCTGGACCCGACCGAGATCGCCGGGCGTTTTGTCGAGCCGATGGTGGCCTTGCGCAAGAGCAAGGGCCTGACCGCCCCGCAAGCGCTGGCCTCTCTGGAAGACACCGTGGTGCTCGGCACCATGATGCTGGCGGTCGACGAGGTCGACGGTCTGGTCAGTGGCGCCGTGCACACCACCGCCAACACCATCCGTCCGGCCTTGCAGCTGATCAAGACGGCACCGGGCTCGAACATCGTGTCCTCGTGTTTCTTCATGCTGATGCCCGACCAGGTATTGGTCTACGCCGATTGCGCGGTCAACCCCGACCCCAAGGCCGAAGAGCTGGCCGAGATCGCCAAACAAAGTGCCGACAGCGCCCGCGCCCTGGGCATCGACCCCAAGGTCGCCATGATCAGCTACAGCACCGGTTCCTCGGGCTCGGGCGACGATGTGGAAAAAGTGCGAGCCGCCACCGAGTTGGCCAAATCGCGCTGGCCTGAGCTGGTGATCGATGGCCCGATGCAGTACGACGCCGCCAGTGTCAAGGAAGTGGCCGCCCAAAAGGCGCCCGGCAGCGCGGTGGCTGGCCAAGCTACGGTGTTTGTGTTCCCGGATCTGAACACCGGCAACACCACCTACAAGGCGGTGCAACGCTCGGCCAATGTGGTGTCGGTGGGCCCGATGCTGCAGGGTCTGCGCAAGCCGGTCAATGACCTGTCGCGTGGTGCGCTGGTGGATGACATCGTCTTCACCATCGCGCTGACCGCCATCCAGGCCGACTCGATGACCAAGGCCTGAGCCTTACAATCCGACCCTTCACCGGGGGTGTCTGGCCTACCGCAGCAATGCAGCAGGCCGGTCTGAGAAAAACCCCATACCTGATCTGGATCATGCCAGCGTAGGGAGCGTGATGGGTTACTGGCGGCCTGCTCTGGCCTGTCCCTGATCACCCGTGCGTTCACCGCGCGGGTGTTTTTTTATAGGGACCACCATGAACCGTCGTTTGTTTGCCCTGGCCGCCATCACGCTGGCTGTCTCCGGCTTGTCCGCCCCAAGCCACGCCGCCGAAGAACTGCGGGTGATGGTGCACAGCTCGTTCTCCCTGCCCAAGCCGCTGCTGGCGCAATTTGAAGCCCAAAACGGCATCAAGCTGGTCCTCATCAAAGGGGGTGACGTCGGCGAAATGCTCAACAAGCTGATCCTGACCCGCGCCCAGCCGGTGGCCGATGTGGTCTACGGCATTGACAACACCTTGCAAGCCAAGGCGCTGGCCGCTGGTGTGCTGGAACCCAGCTTGTCCCAGGCCGCAGGCACGGTGGATGCCCAACTCGGCGATGCCTTGGCCGCCGTGGACCACGGTTTTGTGAACCTCAACTATGACCGCGCGGCGGTCGCCAAAAGTGGCACGCCCTTGCCCAAGACCCTGCAAGACCTGACTTTGCCCGCCTACAAGGGCTGGCTGGTGGTGCCCAACCCGGCCACCTCCAGCCCCGGCTACGCCTTCCTGCTGGCCACGATTGCTGGGCTGGGGGAAGAAAAAGCCTTTGCCTGGTGGGCGCAGATGCGAAGCAACGGGCTCAAGGTGGTCAAAGGCTGGAGCGAAGCCTATTACACCGAGTTCAGCCGCAACAAGGGCAGCCACCCGCTGGTGGTGAGTTATGCCACCAGCCCGGCCGCTGAGGTGTTCTACGCCAAGGACCAGCCCGCCGAGTCACCCACGGCTAGCCTGAACCTGGCGGGTGGGGTGTTCCGCCAGGTCGAAGGGGTGGCGCTGATCAAGGGCACGGCGCAGAAAGCTGCTGCGCTCAAGTGGGTTGACTTTTTGCGCTCGGCCCCGGTGCAAGAGGCTTTGCAGACCAGTATGTGGATGTACCCCGCGGTGGCCAAAACACCGCTGGCGCCGGTGATGCGCCACGGCGCCGCACCAGCCGCGTTTGAGAGCCTGCCGCCTCAGGTGATCGCTGACAAAGGCGCCTCATGGGTGGCGCGCTGGACGCAGGTGGTGCTGAAGTAGGCCTGGGTCGACACCGAATGACGCCATGGCCGCTGTTCTTGCTGTTGCCTGAGGACCGGCTCTGATGCAGGCCCGCTTGTTTGTTCGCCTGACCCGGCAGCGTGCTGTGTGGCTGGCGCTGTTGCCCGCTGCCGCCTTGTTGCTGCTGTTGCTGGCCCCGGTGGCCCGCCTGGCGTGGGAGGGGCTTGCCGGGCCACTGAGCAGCACCGATGGGCTGTCAATGTGGCTACCCTGGCAGGACAATTACCTGCGTTGGCGGGTGATCTGGTCGCTGGCGCAGGCTGTCATCACCTGTGTGCTGGCCTTGGGGCTGGGGCTGCCGCTGGCCTGGGTGCTGGCGCGCTTTGAGTTTGCCGGTCGTGCCTTGGTGTTGCGCCTGCTGATGTTGCCTTTTGTGGTGCCGTCGCTGGTGGCGGCCTTGGGTGTGCTGGCGCTGTGGGGGCCGCGTGGGGTGCTCAGTGGGGCGCTGGGCATCAACCTGCAGGACAGCCCTTGGCTGCTGCTCTACGGCAACCTGTTTTTTAACCTGTGCCTGGTGGTGCGCGCCGGGGTGGATGCGCTGGCGCAGGTCAATGCCCGCCAGGTGGCAGCCGCTCGCTCGCTCGGGGCCTCGCCTTGGCGTGCCTTCTGGCGGGTCGAGTGGCCGGCCATTGCGCCCTGGCTGCTGTCCAGCCTGTGCCTGGTGTTTTTGTACTGTTTTTCCGGTTTTGGCCTGGCTCTGGTGCTGGGTGGCCAGCGGTATGCCACGGTCGAGGTCGAGATCTACACCCTGGTGGCGTATGAGTTACAACTCGGCCAGGCCAGTGTGCTGGCGCTGTGGACGCTGGGGCTGACCGGTACTGTGGCGCTGGCCTACGCCGCGTTGGAGAAACGCTTGGCGGCCCCACTGCGTTCGGCGCCCATACCGCGTGTGCGGCCGCAGGGTGCACCCCAGTGGCTGGCGCTGGTGCTGGCCCTGACCGTGTTGTTTGGGATCTGTGCGTTGCCCATCATTGCTATCTTTATCAAAGCTATCGGCGCTTTATGGACGGGGGCTACAGGCCTATTTGATGTAGAAACTCTGGCCGCTCTTTGGAACACCTTGCGGTTCTCGGCATTGGCGCTGCTGATGGCCACACTCTTGGGTGTGTTACATGCGTTGGTCGCGCAGGCCTCGGTGGCCTGGCGGGCGGCGGCGTTTTTGCCCTTTGTGGTGTCGCCGGTGACGGTGGCGTTTGGCCTGTTGTTGCTGTACCCGTCGTGGACTGCGAGTTTGCCGTTGCTGCTGGCAGCGTATGCGGTGCTGGCGTATCCGTTTGTGGCCAAGGCGCTGTCGGCTGGTCTGGACAGTTTGCCGGTGCATCTGGGCCAGGCCGCGCGCATCTTGGGCGCCAGTCCGTGGCGTTGTTTCTGGCGGGTGACTTTGCCGCTGCTGCGGCCTGCGCTGCGCCGTGGCATGGCATTTGCCGCAGCGACGGCTCTGGGGGAATTTGCGGTCACCTTGTTTTTATCCCGCCCCGAATGGGCAACCCTCACCACCCTGATCTACCAGCGCCTGGGTCGCCCAGGCCAGGCCAACCTGGACGCCGCGATGGTGCTGGCCTGTGTGTTGATGACGCTGGCGTTGTTGGTGTTTTTGCTGATTGAATGGCCGGTGTCTGAGCGCGGCGCCCCCCGTGTGCCGCGCCGTGTCTCAGGCCAGACCACCCACCCACCCATCACCCAACATGCTTGAGCTTTGCCACATCCACCAGCGTTATGCCGATCTGCCACTGCTGAGCGACGTTTGCTTGCAGGTGGCCGCAGGTGAAATTGTGGCGCTGTTGGGGCCATCGGGCAGTGGCAAAAGCACCTTGCTCAACATCGTGGCGGGCTTGCAGGCGCCCGATGCAGGTTCTGTCCGCTGGGACGGCCAGGACATCACCGAGCTGGCGCCCGAGCGGCGCCGTTTTGCGCTGATGTTCCAGGACTTTGCGTTGTTCCCGCACCTCAATGTGCTCGACAACGTGGCCTTTGGTCTGGTGGAGCAAAGCTTGCCCAAAGCCGCAGCGCGGGCGCGGGCCTTGCAGATGCTGGCATTGTTTGGCCTGACCGAGCTGGCACGACGCCGTGTCTGGAACCTGTCGGGTGGTGAGCAGCAGCGGGTGGCGCTGGCGCGGGCGCTGATCACCGAACCACGTGCCTTGTTGCTCGATGAACCGTTTTCAGCGCTGGACGCCGATCTGCGGGTGGCGCTGCGCCAGGAATTTCGCAGCCGGATTCAGGCCACCGGCATGGCCACCCTGTTGGTGACCCATGACGAGGCCGAGGCGCGTGAGATGGCCGACCGTTCGGTACGGCTGGTGCAGGGGCGACTGGTAACTGCGCTGGCGCCCGACCTATAACTCGTCGATGGGGGTGGTTCGTGTCGACTGGCTTGCGTCGCCGACGGCAAACCGGTCGCGCGAAGTGACATAAAAGCTGGCGCCAAAGCGCCCAACCGGGTGGTAGTTTTGCAGATGCACACGCCAGGCAGCGGTGTCAACCAGCCCGTCACGCACACTGAGCCACTTGATCTCACCAATGAACACGATGCGGCTGGGCGTTTCCATCTTGTCGTGCAACACACATTCAAATGCCACCGGCGCCTGCACAATTCTGGGCGGTGCCACACAGTGGGAGGGTGTGGCGGTGAGGCCGACCTGGTCAAGCTCACTGATGTCGGGCGGGAAAGACTCACCGCAGCCGTGCATCTGCTGGACCATGGCCTCATCGGTCATGTGAACCACAAATTCGCCCCGGGCCAGAATGTTGGCGGCGGTGTCTTTCAAATGGGCATCCTGCAGCCGATTGATGCTCAGCATGACAATGGGCGGATCTTCCCCCACCATGTTGAACATTGAAAAAGGGGCCGCATTCACCACGCCGTGGGGCCCCAGGGTGGTCACCAGGGCAATGGGGCGGGGCACGATCAGGCTCGCCATCAGTTTGTAGCGCTGGTAGGCGGTGATTTGGGAAAAGTCGACTTCGGTCATGGCGTTTTGTGTGGCAGAGAGCAAGGTATTGTCCTGGTTCCTGCACATCTACCCATTCTGGCTTCGCGCCAGCAGCGTCGCGTCCGGACTCAGGCCAGGGTGCGGATATGGCTGGCCACCACCAGGAGTTGTTGCGGCCCCATACGCACAATGAATTTGCGGCTGACCGAACTGAGCAGCCGCACCGCGCCTGACATACCCAGGCGCGCGGACTGTTCCGCTACAAAACCCACCTCCGCCTGTTTGAGCGCACGCAAGAAGTAATAGTCCATGCCAGCATCAATCAGATCGTTGACCACATCGGCCAGCGCTTCAGCATGGCCCGGGGCATCCGGCGCGGTTTCAATGGCGGTCAGAACCTTGTGGGTTTGAGTGCGTAGGGCCTTGGAGTGAAAAAAACGCAGCGAGGGTTCACTGTCCTTGGCCGGTGCGTGCCAGGCAGGTGATACCACAGCCGTTTTGGCGGGCGCCGTCTTGGGTGCAGATTTGGTGCGGGTGCTTGTGCTCATGCGATGGACTCCTGGTTGACCAGACGGACAGGTCGTGAAAACACTGCCCAATATCCTCGCCAGCATCAATGCAGCTTCATGACCCTGGCGCTGACTGTAGCCCATCACGCGGTATCCACAGGCCATAAAAAACCCTTGTGAACCGTGATTCACAAGGGTCTCAAGTCATGGCGGAGAGAGTGGGATTCGAACCCACGGTACCTTGCGGTACGCCTGATTTCGAGTCAGGTACATTCGGCCACTCTGCCATCTCTCCGCGAACCGCAGATTGTAGCAGCGGCTATTTGGCTTTTGACTCGGCTTTGGCTTCGCGCAGTGCCAACAAGGCCTCATCGAGTTCCGCTTCTGTGGTGCTTGCCTGCAGTGTCACCAGGCCAGCCAGATCGGCCAGTGCGCTGGCGCCCTGGGTTTGCAGGCTGGCAATGGCTTGACCGGCCACCTTGGGTGATGCAAAAGCGTTGCTTTGCAACAGCAGTTTGCCGTCTGCACTTTGCAACTTGAAGTAGAACTGGCCATCGGCCTCGCGGTATTGTTTGAACACCGGCAATGCCTGTTTGGTGGCTTTGGTGCTGGCGGCATCTTGGGCACGCAGGTCGCGCAAGCCGACCGCATGGCGCAGTTGCGCCATGAACGGGGTGGCGATGGCGCGGGCCTTGTCGGCGCCGATTTTGAAAATGGCTTCGATCTGGCCTGGGTCATTGATCAGCGCCTGGTACTTGGCCCGCAGCGGTACCAGTTCCTGGTCAATGCGCTCAAACACCAGCTGTTTGGCATCACCCCAGGCGATGCCGTCGGCGTAGGCCTGGCGCAGGTTGTCGGTCTCGGATGAGCTGGCAAAGGCCTGGTAAATCTGGAACAGGGCTGAGCCTTCCACTGTTTTGGGTTCGCCAGGGGCCTTGCTGTCGGTGACGATGCTGCTGATGAGTTTTTGCAGCTGTTCGCGTGAGGAAAACAGCGGAATGGTGTTGTCGTAACTCTTGCTCATCTTGCGGCCATCCAGGCCAGGCAGGGTGGCGACGTTCTCTTCAATGGCAGCTTCGGGCGCAGTGAAGTGCGGTCCGTAGCGGTGGTTGAAGCTGTTGGCCATGTCGCGTGCCATCTCGATGTGCTGCACCTGGTCGCGTCCCACCGGCACCTGGTGGGCGTTGAACATCAGGATGTCGGCGCCCATCAGCACCGGGTACATGAACAGGCCCACACTCACGTCGGCATCCGGATCCAGCGCGGCGGCGGTGTTTTTGTCAACAGCCGCCTTGTAGGCGTGGGCGCGGTTGAGCACACCTTTGCCCAGCACACAGCTCAAGAACCAGGTCAGTTCGGGGATCTCAGGCACATCCGACTGGCGGTAAAACACCACTTTGCTCGGGTCCAGTCCGCAGGCCAACCAGCTCGCGGCAATTTCCAGCGTGGAGCGCTGGATACGTGCCGGGTCTTCGACCTTGATCAGCGCGTGGTAGTCGGCCAGGAAATAGAAACTCTGCACGTTGGCGCGCAGGCTGGCGGCAACCGACGGACGGATGGAACCCACGTAATTGCCCAGATGCGGGGTGCCGGACGGGGTGATGCCGGTCAGAAAGCGCTCAATACTCATGAAAAAACGTCAGTCACAACAATAAAAAAGAAAAGGACGATCAGCCCACCAGCATGGCCAGCGGTGTCAGCAGCAGGTTGATCAGTTTAAAAGTGATACCCATCAGCGGGCGCAGCCACAGGCTGCCGACCACACCGGCCAGCACCAGCGCCATGACGATGAAAAAACCCCAGGGCTCTACCCGGGACACCAGCACCGCCTGCCGGTAGGGCAGCAGCCCAACCAGGATACGGCCACCGTCCAGTGGCGGCAGTGGAAACAGGTTGAACGCAAACATCACGATGTTGACCAGGATGCCACCTTGTGCCATCTCGATGAAAAACGGCTCGCTGACACCGGCTGCCTGCAACAGGTAAAACACCGCGCCCCAGGCCAGTGCCTGGACAAAGTTGGCGCCCGGCCCGGCCAGTGCCACCCAGACCATGTCCTGTTTGGGGTGGCGCAGGTTGCCAAAACGCACAGGCACCGGCTTGGCGTAGCCAAACAAAAAAGCCCCGGAGGTGGCGAAATACAGCATCAGCGGCATCAGGATGGTGCCGACCGGGTCGATGTGTTTGAACGGGTTGAGCGTGATGCGCCCGGCCAGGTAGGCGGTGTTGTCACCAAAGTGGCGCGCGGCGTAACCGTGGGCGGCCTCGTGCAGGGTGATCGACAACAGCACCGGGATGGCGTAGATCGCCACGGTTTGAATCAGATTCGCAAAGTCCATGAGGGGTGTTGGGTGGGTCTAGAGCCCCAGCAGCGCCAGCGGGCCCCGGCCTTCGCGGATGACCACCGGCTCGGCGCCGCTCAGGTCCACCACGGTGGTGGGTTCACGCGGGCAGGCGCCCGAGTCGATGATGGCGGCAATGCGGCCGTGGTAACGCTCGCGGATCTCGGTGGCGTCGTTGAGTGGTTCGGTCTCGCCGGGAGCTATCAATGTGGTAGCTAGAAGCGGCGTGTTATGAAGGGCTAGCAGCTCCTGCAGCACCTTGTGGTCGGGCACCCGTAGACCAATCGTCTTGCGCGCCGGGTGGCTCAGGCGCCGGGGCACCTCTTTGGTGGCCTGCAGGATGAAGGTGTAGGCGCCCGGTGTGGCGGCCTTCAACAGGCGGTATTGGGTGTTGTCCACCTGGGCGTAGGTGGACAATTCGGACAGGTCACGACACAGCAGGGTCAGGTGGTGTTTGTCGTCCACCCCCCGGATGCGGCGTAGCTTGTCGGCAGCGGCCTTGTCGTCCAGATGGCAGACCAGGGCGTAGCTGGAGTCGGTTGGCACCGCCAGCACCTCGCCTTTGTCCAGCAGGGTCGTGGCTTGTTTGAGCAAACGGGGTTGCGGGTTGTCGGGATGGAGTTCAAAAAGCTGTGGCATGGCCCTATTGTCGCTGTTGGGCCGACTCGCGGATCGAGACCAGCGCATTGCCGACACCACTGATCGCAATCACCACAATACCGACCCAGGCCAGTCCATCGGGCATGTGGCGGAAAAACACCCAACCCGCCAAGGTGGCAAAAGCGATCTGGGTGTAGAGGTAGGGCGACAGCACCACCGCGCTGGCGCGGTTGAAGGCGCTGATCAGCAGCAGGTGGCCAAACGTGGCGGCCACACTCACCGCCAAAAACCAGGGCCAGTGGTTCAGCAAAGCCTGGGTGTCCCAGGTCCATAACAGCAGCGGGCTGGTCGCCAGGGCGCCCACCAGCCCGGTGTAAAACTGAGTGGTGTAGGGATTTTCGTCGTTGCTGAGCCGGCTGGTCAGCACCTGGAACCAGGCGTAGGTGGTCACCAGTAACAGAGGGAACAGCAAGGCCCAGCCAAACACCTGGCCGCCCGGGCGCACCACCAGCAGCACACCGGCCAGGCCCACGGCCATCAGCAGCCAGCGCAGATGGGCCACATGGTGTTTGAGTGTGATCGCCGCCATCGCGGTTGCCACCATCGGTGACAGCATGACCATGGCGGTGAACTCACCCACCGGCAGATGTTGCAGACCATAAAACGAGCAGAAACTGGTGGTCAGCAGCAGCACACCGCGCAGCGCCTGAAACTTCGGGTTGGGGGTGGCAAACAGACTGGTTTTTTGTGTTGGCAAACGCATCATCAGCGTGACGATGGTTTGAAAGGCATACCTGAACCACAACAGCATCAATACCGGCACCAGCTGGGTGATGTGGCGGGCGGCGGCGTCACCCAGCGAAAAAAGCAGTGTGACGACCACAATCAACAAAATTCCGCCACCCTGACGGCTGCGCCAAAAGCTCATGTAGGCATGAGTCCTTGCGGGGCTTTTTGAATCTGGTGCTGCAACAGCGTCCAGATCGGGGTGAGTTGTTCGGGCAGGGCAGGTAGCTCACCCAGGTCGGTGCGGCTCTCGGCCGGGCTGTGAAAGTCGCTGCCGCGTGAGGCCGCCAACGCGAACTCCAGCGCCACATCGGTGTAGGTCACGCTGTCGGCGGCAGAGTGGCTGCCAGTGACCACCTCGACCCCTTGGCCACCAAAGCCCTTGAACTCGGTGAACAGGGCAAATTCTTCGTTGGCACTGAACTTGTAACGCGCCGGGTGGGCGATCACCGCCAGGCCACCGGCGTCCCGAATCCAGTAGACCGCCTCTTTGAGCGTGGCCCAACGGTGGGCCACATAACCGGGTTTGCCTTCGGTCAGGTATTTGCGAAACACCTCGTAGGTGTCTTTGCAGACACCGGTTTCCACCAGAAAACGGGCAAAGTGGGTGCGTGAAATCAGGTCGTGGTTGCCGGCGAATTTCAAGGCGCCTTCAAAAGTGCCAGTGATGCCAACCCGGGCCAAGTCGTCGGCCATGGCGCGCGCGCGCTGGGCACGCCCACCACGGGTTTGCGCCAGGCCCTCGCGCAAGGCGCTGTTGTTGGCATCAAAACCCAGGCCCACAATGTGCACCGTCTGGTTCAAAAAACTCACCGAGATTTCCACACCGGTCAGGTAGTCCAGCCCCAGCGCAGCTGCGGCGGCCGCTGCCCGGGCCAAGCCGCCGATCTCGTCGTGGTCGGTCAACGCCCACAGTTCAACCCCTTTGTCCTTGGCACGCTGGGCCAGTTCCTCGGGGGTCAGGGTACCGTCGGAGATCACCGAATGGCAATGCAGGTCAGCGTTCAGGGTGGGACTCATCGGCTCATTTTAGGCAGCTATCACCCCGTCGACCGGCCATTCATAAATCAGCCCTACTGTGGTGTTCGTGCAGCGGCTGGGTCACCGACAAAGGTGTTGACCAGAGAAAGAATCCTCTCACGGACCCATCGGTGACCGCTGTGCCCATGGTTGCGCTCGTGCCAGACCATGCCCACGGCGAAGCCTTCTACCGGAAAAGGACAGGCCAGCACTGTGAGCGGCTGGTGTTGCCCGCGCACCAAGCGCGCCGGAACCAGCGCTACCAAATCAGATTGCGCCACGATCTCCGGGACAAACAAAAACGAAGCGGCTGACAGCACCACCTGGCGCCGGTGTCCCAGGGCAGCCAATACCTCGTCGACGGGTGTGCTGAAGTCGCCACCTTGCAGGGACACGATGACGTGGTCCAGCTGAGCAAATTTTTCTACCGTGAGCGCCCCGCTGAGTTCCGGATGACCCTGGCGGCCGATCAGCACATAGTGTTCGTCGAACAAATGGCGTGTGCGAAGGGCTGGTGGTGCGGCGCGGGGTGTCATCAAGGCCAGGTCAACATCACCGCGCACCATCTGGACCTCCAGCTGCGCGACATCCAGATGGCGTAGCGCAACACGCAGCCCCGGCGCCTGTGTTCGCAGCGCCAGAATGAGTGGTTTGACCACCGCGATTTGCAGGTAGTCGGTGCAGGCGACCGTGATGCTCAGGCGGCTCGTGGCAGGATCGAAGTCCTGGTGTGTTGCTACCGTGGCGCGCACCTGGTCAAGCGCCTGGCGCAGTGGCTCCAGCAGGTCCAGGGCCTTGGCCGTGGGGCTCATGCCGCGCTGCGCCGGAACAAGCAAGGGGTCGTCAAACACCTCCCTCAAACGGCTCAGTTGTGCGCTGACGGCGGGTTGGCTCAAGTGCAGGCGGGCTGCTGCCTTGGTGACGTTCTGCTCTGAGAGCAAAGCCTCCAGCGTCACCAACAAGTTGAGGTCAAGACGTGAGCTATCCATTTGTTGGATGGTAGCTGTTAAAAATTTCTATTTCCAAAATACCATCCGGAAGCGCAGACTCACCGGAAACAACACCTAATGGAGTATTTCTGGTGAAAACAGTTCTGATCGTCCATGCCCATCCCGAACCGGCCTCTTTGACCCGCCAACTGGTTGAGCTGTCTGTGCACACGCTTGAGCAGCAAGGGCATGAGGTACTGCAGTCCGACCTGTATGGCATGTCTTGGAAGGCCGTGTTCGACGGACTTGACTTCTCCTACCGTGTTGACCCGGGGTACCTGTCTTTTGTGGCTGAGTCCGGGCATGCCTATGCCAACGGGCACCAGGCCCCCGACGTTGCAGCTGAACAGCAGAAGGTGCTCGCTTCAGATGCTGTCATCTTCCAGTTCCCGTTGTGGTGGTACGGCATGCCTGCGATCATGAAGGGCTGGTTTGACCGGGTGTGGGCTTTGGGCCTGGCGTATGGCTACAAGGGCGCTGGCAACACCTATCGCTACGGTGATGGCGCGTTCAAAGGCAAGCGGGCCATGTTGTGTGTGGCGGTGGGTGGACCGGCGCAGGACTATGCACCACGGGGCATCAACGGGCCGCTGGAGCAGCTGTTGTTTCCGATCACACACGGTGCGCTGTATTTCCCGGGTTTTGATGTGTTGCCCAGTTTTGCCACCTATGGCAGCACGCGCATGACCTCTCAGGATGTGGACGCGGCCAAACAGGCGTGGCAGGAGCGACTGGTCCACCTGTTTGACGACGCGCCGATTCCCTTTCGGCGGCAAAACGGCGGTGATTACCCGGACGGCCATGTTCTGGCCGACCATGTCGCGGTGGGCCAAAGCGGCTTCTTGGCGCATATTGCCGACACAGCAAGCGCTGCAAACCCATAGAGGCGGATCAGGCCGCCACAGGGTTTGCGTCTGGCCTGGCGCTCGCGCTGGCCCTACAACTCAGCCGCCTCCACCAGAAAACGCACCTTGCGTTCGCCGCGCCAGCTGTCGGCATCGAGCCGGAACGCCAGTTTGACGCGCGCTGGCAGCGGTTCGGTGTGGCCAAACCAGATGCCGTCCACCGGGTCACCACGGTGTTTGAGCTTGAGCTGCAGGTGTTTCTCACCCACCAGCCGCTGTGACACCACCTCGACCTCTTCACTGAAGGTCGGCGCGGCAAAGCCCTGGCCCCAGACCTCGTGGTGCAGTGCATCCACCAGGTCCACCCGGCGGTATTCGGGCTTGAGCGGGCCGTCGGTGTCGATGCGGCGCATCAGGGTGGCGGCAGAGAGCCACTCCTGCGCCACCTGGGCCAGGCCTTGCTCGAAAATTTCAAAATGCTCCTCAGCGATGGTGCAGCCTGCCGCCATCGCGTGGCCACCAAAACGCAGCAACACACCGGGATGGCGTTTGGCCACCAGGTCCAGCGCGTCGCGCAGGTGAAAGCCCGGGATCGAGCGGCCCGAGCCTTTGAGTTCATGCCCATGGCCGGTGGCGCCACTGGGTGCAAACACAAAGGCCGGGCGGTGCAACTTGTCCTTGAGGCGCGAGGCCACGATGCCGACCACCCCTTCGTGGAAGTCGGGGTCAAACACACAGATGGCGGGCGGTGCCTCGGCGGTCTCTTCAAACAGCGACTCGGCCACCAGCAGCGCCTGCTCGCGCATGTTGCCCTCGATCTCGCGGCGTTCGCGGTTGATGTTGTCCAGGGTCTTGGCCAGTTCCAGCGCGCGGTTGGCGTCGTCGGTGAGCAGGCATTCGATGCCCAGCGTCATGTCCGACAGGCGGCCTGCAGCGTTGATGCGTGGCCCCAGCGCAAACCCAAAGTCAAAAGTGGTGGCGGCTGTGGCGTCGCGCGAGGCTGCTGTAAAAAGTGAAGCTAGACCGGCAGGCATCGCAAGGGTTCGGACCCGTTTTAAGCCTTGAGCCACGAGGCGGCGGTTGTTGGCGTCGAGCTTCACCACGTCGGCCACCGTGCCCAGTGCCACCAGCGGCAGCAGGGTGTCCAGACGTGGGCCGGTGCCTTCCAACAGCCCGCGTGTGCGCAGCTCGGCGCGCAAGGCCAGCAGCACATAAAACATCACACCGACCCCGGCGATGGACTTGCTCTCGAAGCTGCAGCCGGGCTGGTTCGGGTTGACGATCACATCAGCATCGGGCAGGGTGATCTGGCCGTCCACACTGGCGCACAGGTGGTGGTCGGTCACCAGCACCTGCAGGCCCAGCGCACGCGCGGTGGCAACGCCGTCAAAACTGGCGATGCCGTTGTCCACCGTGATCAGCACATCGGCGCCGCTGGCCTTGACCCGCTGCGAGATCGGTGGGGTCAGGCCATAGCCGTCCTGCACCCGGTCGGGCACGATGTAGTCCACATGTTGGGCGCCCAGCAGGCGCAGGCCACGGATGGCAACCGCGCAGGCGGTGGCGCCGTCGCAGTCGTAGTCGGCCACGATGCAGAGTTTTTTGTCCTGTGCCATGGCGTCGGCCAGCAGGCGCGCGGCCTCGGCTGTGCCTTGCATCGTGGTGGGGGGCAGCAGGTAGGTCAAGGCGGCGTCCAGCTCGGACGGGTCCAGCACACCACGCGCCGCATACAACTGCGCCAGCAGCGGGTGGATGCCCGCCTTTTCCAGCGCCCAGATCTGGCGCGGTGGTGCATCCCTGACTGTGATTTTCATAGCGTACCAATGAGTTCTGACAAGGGCTTGGGGCCCAAAAAGCTTTTGAGCTTGTGCCACACCGGCTGCGGCTGGATGTGCCAGCTGCGGCTGCTGCGTTCACCACACAGGGTCAGGCGCACTGGCTGGCGCGTGGCCGTGGCCTGCAACAGCGCCTGGATCTCGCCCGCGTCCAGCGCCTGCCAGGCTTGTAGCCAGTCAGACCAGTTGTCCGCCAGGGCCGGCTCACGCAGGTTTGGGATCAACACCGGGCGCTCACTGGCTGCAGGGGGCTGATAACCCACCGGCAAAGCGCCGCTGCCGTGGATCCAGAATGAGTTCACCGTGGGCAGGTTCATGGTGTCGCGTGCGTCGTTGACCGGGTGGGTGTAGAGCAGCATCTGCATCTCGTTTTGCAAACGGCGCAAGGTGGCGGCCTGGGGGGTGTTGTTCATCCAGTCGGCCAGATTGCGGCCCACCACCCGGTCGGGTGAGGCGGTGGCCAGTTCGGCAAACACCTCGCCCTGCGCCAGCCAGCGCCCGGGCTGGTCGGCGTACAGCCGGATGCCATCTTCTTCAAAATACGGCTGCATGGCGGCCAGCAGGGCGTCCGACTGCGCGGGCGACAGCGCGGGTGGGGGCAACGGGCTCATCGCCACATGGCCGGTGTTCACTTGCCAATGGCACAGGCTGATAAACGCCCAGGCGCTGTGGGGTGCCGCGCTGTGGCAGGTCTGCTGGGCGTGCAGGGCTGCCAGGGGGATCTTGCCGTCAACCACTGGCAGGCCCAGGGCCGCTGCCAGGGCGCGTTCGTGGGGCGGGGACAGGCTGCGTTCCTCGCCGATATCGGCAGGCAGGGGGCTCAGGCGGGCCAGCAGTTTCTGCAACATCGGCAGCTGCAACTTGGCCAGGGCGTCCGCAAAACCCTGCGAAGCACTGGCGGCAAAAGGAATGATCAGGTGCATGGCGCGCATTGTCCCGGATAATCGCGCCCTGACTTGGCGGCACCCCGCCGCAACTGCCTTGACCTGATGCCTACTCCTTTTGAACTTACCCTCGGTTGGCGCTACACCCGCGCTGGCCGCGCCACCCGGCGAAACGGGTTCATTTCCTTCATCTCCGGTGTGTCCATGTTGGGCATTGCGCTCGGGGTGGCGGCACTGATCATTGTGCTGAGTGTGATGAATGGCTTCCAGAAAGAAGTGCGTGACCGCATGCTGGCGGTGGTGTCGCACATCGAAATTTTTGCGCCCAACGGTGAAGCCCTGCCCGATGTGGCACGCACCCTGGCCGAGGTCCGGGCCAACCCGCAAGTCATCGGTGCTGCACCTTTCATAGCTACCCAGGCTTTGCTGGCAAGGGGTGAAGACATGAAAGGTACGCTGGTTCGGGGCATTGACCCGGCCCGCGAACCCGATGTCACCGACCTCGCGGTGGATTTGAAAGACGCTGCCCTGGCGCGTCTGGTGCCGGGTGAGTTTGGCCTGGTGCTCGGTGGGGAGCTGGCCCGTTCGCTTGGTGTGCAGCCCGGTGACAAGGTCACGCTGGTGTCGCCCAGCGGCCAGGTCACACCGGCCGGTGTGGTGCCGCGCCTCAAACAGATGACGGTGGTGGGCACGTTTGACTCGGGCCACTATGAGTACGACTCGACCTTGGCTCTGATGCACATCGAAGACGCCCAGCGCGTCTTTCGCCTGGAAGGCCCGACCGGCGTGCGGGTGCGCCTGAAAGACCTGCACCAGGCCCGCACCGTGGCCGCCGAACTGGCCGGCACGATGACCGACAACCTGCTGATCCGCGACTGGACGCGCCAGAACCGCACTTGGTTCGCTGCGGTGCAGCTCGAGAAACGCATGATGTTCATCATCCTGACCCTGATCGTGGCGGTGGCGGCTTTCAACCTGGTCAGCACCCTGGTGATGACGGTCACTGACAAACGCGCCGATATCGCCATCCTGCGCACGCTGGGCGCCAGCCCGGCCAGCATCATGGGCATTTTTGTGGTGCAGGGCGCGATGGTGGGGGTGATTGGCACCCTGGGTGGCCTGGCGCTGGGCCTGGCGGTGGCGTTCAACATCGATGTGATCGTGCCCGCGATTGAGCAGCTGTTACACACCACCTTTTTGCCGCGCGACGTGTATTTGATCAGCCGCATGCCGAGTGAGCCGCAGCAGGCTGACATCCTGCCGATTGCCTTGATCTCTTTGGTGCTGGCCTTTGCCGCCACGCTTTACCCAAGCTGGCGCGCCAGCCGCGTGAACCCCGCCGAGGCTCTGCGTTATGAGTGATATCAACCAGTCAAAGCTTGTCTTGAGCGCGCGTGGCCTGACCAAACGGTTTACCGAAGGTCGGCTCGATGTGACGGTGTTGCAGGGCGTCGATCTGGACGTGTCGGCCGGTGAGACGCTGGCGATTGTGGGCGCCTCGGGCTCGGGCAAAAGCACCTTGTTGCACCTGCTGGGCGGCTTGGATGCGCCCACCAGCGGCTCGGTGGCCCTGCTCGGGCAAGACCTGGCGCAGCAAAATGCGGCGCAGCAAGGCCGTTTGCGCAACCAGCATCTGGGCTTTGTTTACCAATTCCACCACCTGCTGGCCGAGTTCAGTGCCCAGGACAATGTCGCCATGCCTTTGTGGATTCGGCGCTCAGACCGGGCGCAGGCTGCGCAGATTGCCGCGAAAATGCTGGCCGATGTGGGCTTGAGCGACCGGCTGGCGCACCGGCCCAGCGAGTTGTCAGGAGGGGAGCGTCAACGGGTGGCCATCGCCCGCGCCCTGGTGACCCAGCCCGCCTGTGTGCTGGCTGACGAGCCCACCGGCAACCTGGACCGCAACACCGCGCATGGCGTGTTTGACCTGATGCTGGAGCTGGCGCGCACCCAGGGCACGGCCTTTGTGGTGGTCACCCATGATGTGGCTTTGGCCGCACGCTGCAGCCGCCAACTGACCCTGGTGCAGGGTCGCCTGGCCGAGGCTGAGCTGGCGCCTGCCGGTGTGTGACGGTGGACTTCTTTACAGTTGGAGCAGCAGGTATGAACATGGAATGGCAAGAGAAATACAAGATCGGTAACGCCGATATTGACGCCTCGCAAAAGGCACTGTTTGAGCTGTTCAGCCAGATCGCCAGTTCGGACGACTGGATGACCCTGCGGCCGATGATCGTGAGCCTGTTCAAACACATGCAAACCCAGTTTGAACTCGAAGAGGCGCTGATGGCCCAGGTCAACTTCCCTGGCGCACAGGCCCATGCCCAGGACCACCAGAATCTGCTGGCCCGCCTGCGTGACCGCAGCATGGACGTGGGCAAGGGCCACATGAACAAAAAAGCCATTGTGGGTGTGACCACCGACTGGGCACACCGCCACGTGGTCAACCAGGACGCTGAACTGGCCCATTACCTGGCTGCCTGGGCCTGATGCCAGCCCGCAACACCATGCGTTGGATCGACACCCATTGCCACCTGGATGCACGTGAGTTTGGGGCCGGAGCCCAGCAACAACGGGAGCTTGCTGCTACACATGGTGTAGCGCACTGTGTGCTGCCCTCGATCTGCGTCAACAACTTCGAGGCGGTGCGCACGCTGGCCTACCGCCATCTGGACAGCTACTGCCTGGGCATCACGCCGATGAACGTGCCTTATGCCGCAGAGGACGCGCTGGAGCGCTTGACCAGCACCTTGCATCAGCAACATGAGGACCCGCGCCTGATGGCCATTGGCGAGATCGGGCTGGACTTCTTTGTGCCTGAGTTGTGCAAAAGCCCGATGCGCGAGCGCCAGCAGGACTTCTTTCGGGCCCAGCTCAAGCTGGCGCGCAAGTACGATTTGCCGGTGGTGGTGCATTCGCGCCGCGCGGTGGACCCGATTCTGAAAATGATGCGTGAGGTGGCCGGCCCGGGTGGCCGCTGGCGCGGTGTGGTGCATGCTTTTAACGGCAGCCTGCAGCAGGCCCAGGCCTTTATCCAGCTTGGTATGCGTTTGGGGTTTGGTGGCGCGGTGACGTATGAACGGGCCAAACAGCTGCGCAGCCTCGCCGTCGATTTGCCGCTGACGGCCATCGTGCTGGAGACTGACGCCCCCGACATGCCACCGCGCTGGCTCTACAAATCCGCCGAGCAGCGTGCGGCAGGTGAACCCCAGGGCATCAACTCCCCGGCCGAGTTGCCGCGCATCGGCGCTGAACTGGCCGCCTTGCGTGGCATCAGCGTGGAGGCCCTGGCAGCAGCCACCACCCACAATGCAATGGAGGCTTTTCCGCGCCTGGCCGCGCTGCTGTCGGCAGACCGTGCGCTGGACGCGGCCCGGCACCCGACCGAGACCACATCATCATGAGTACCCCCCCGTCTGAACTGAACGAGCAGCAGGCTGTTGACCACATCCTGACGCATTGCCGAACCGTGGCCGTGGTGGGCCTGTCGCCCAAAATGCACCGTGAGAGTTACGGCGTGGCGCAGTACATGCAGGCGTGCGGCTGGCGTATCGTGCCGGTCAACCCGGTGGCCGCTGCCAGCGGGCAGACGATCCTCGGTGAAAAGGTCTACGCCACCTTGACCGACGCTGCGGCGCATGAAGCGCTGGACCTGGTCAACGTGTTTCGCAATAGCGAGGACGTGCCGCCGGTGGTGGACGAAGCCATCACGCTGGGCCTGGGTGCCATCTGGCTGCAACTGGGCATAAGCCACAACGAGGCTTTGGCCCGCGCGCGTGCTGCCGGTTTGTTGGCGGTGCAAAACCGCTGTCTCAAGGTGGATCACGCGCGATCGCTGTCCCGATGAGTTCAAGCCCCGACAACACTGGCCCACGCGGCCCCCAGCAGTTGATGCCCAAACCGCGCACCCGCCTGGCCACACCGGACAAAGAGGCCATTGCGCTGCTGCCCGAGTTTGAGCGGCTGGGTCTGGACCGGATCACGCTGGTGACCACCGGTGAGCAAGCGCGTGCCGCCGCTGCCGCACTGGCCAAGGCCCCGGCCTGGGGGTTTGATACCGAGTCCAAGCCGACTTTTCGCGTGGGTGAAATGTCAGACGGTCCCCACATCCTGCAGCTCTCAACCCGCGAGCGCGCCTGGGTGTTCCAGTTACATGACCCGGCCTGCCGCGCCGTGGCGGCTGAGCTGATGGCGCTGCCTGGCTTCGTCAAGGCCGGTTTTGGCCTGGGGGATGACCGTAAACGCATCATCGCCAAGCTTGGTGTGCAACCCATGGGTGTGCTGGAGCTCAACAGCGTGTTCCTGGAGCGCGGTTACCGCAAGGACATGGGTGTCAAAGGCGCGGTGGCGGTGCTGTTTAACCAGCGCTTCATCAAGTCCAAAAAAGCCGCCACCAGCAACTGGGCCAATCCGCGCCTGAGCGAAGCACAGCTGGTTTATGCCGCCAACGACGCGTATGCGGCGATCCGGGTGTACGAGGCGCTGGCTTTGGCGTGACCGGCTGAGCACGCAAGCCAGACGTCTCTGCTCTGGCACTCTCGATTGATCGTGTTTTTGGCCTGTGGCCCTTTGAGTAAAAGGGCTGTCAGCTATTTTGTTGGTAGCATTTTTTGGCTGTTGGGGTGTTGGCAGACCATCGCCCCAGCTTCTTCTCTGTCAATGCGGCCACCAGCGTGGGGCCATACAGAATCATGGCCAGCGCAGCGGCAATCAAGGGCAGGGCGGCAAACACCCAGCCGGTCAATACCTCATGCCCAAAACCCGCACCCACCAGCAGTGCCACCGCCGGGTTCACAAATGAATAACTGCCAGCCACTGCGGCGCTGGTGTTTTTCAACAACCATAAATAAGCGTTGAGCGCAATCAGTGTGCCAAACACCAGCAAATAGGCCCAGGCCAACCAGCCGGTGCTGGTGACGTTGGCCAAGCTGTCGTGTGGCTCCAGCCAGCTGGACAACAACAAACCCATGGCCCCACCCACCAGCCATTCCGACGAAGCGGCCATGGCGGGGCTGGGCAAATCCAGCCGACGCGACGCGTAGGAGCCCATGCTCCAGCACAGGGGGGCCGCAAAAGCGGCCAGCGCCCCCAGCCAGTTGGCAGAAAAATCGCCTTCGAGTGACAACAGGGCTGCGCCTGCCACACCCAGTGCCAGCCCGATCCAGCTGGTGTAGGGGACTTTTTCGCCACCCCAACGGGTCCACAAGGCCAGCCACATGGGCATGGTGGTGATCACGGTGGCCATCAGCCCGGAGCCGATGCCGTGTTTTTGGGCAAACACCACCAGGTTCATCGCACCAAACACCATCAGCCCACCGACCAGCGCCGCATTGCGCCACTGCCGTGCGGTCGGCAGCTTTTCACCGTGCCACAGCCCCCAGGCCAGCATCACCACCCCAGCCAACACAAAACGGGCCCCATTCATCCAGATGGCGGGCATGCTTTTCAGAGCGATGGCCGTGGCAAAGTAGGTGGTGCCCCAAACGATGTAAACCAGCAACAAAGCCGTCAGCAGCGCCCAAAAAGGCGGTTGGCGCAAGGATGTGTGTAAGTTGGTAGGCATATCGTCGAGAGGGCCGTAAAATTTTCGGCAATTGAAACAATTTTGTAGATATTACACAAAAATAACCATCATGCAAACAAATGTTCAGATTGACGCGATTGATGCAGGAATTATTACGGCCCTTGGGGAGGACGGCCGACGTTCTTACGCTGATGTGGGGGCCGATGTGGGTTTGTCCACCGCAGCGGTGCATGAGCGGGTGAAGAAGATGCTCGAGCGAGGTGTGATCCGTCGCTTCTCCATCAGTGTGGACCCCGAGAGTGTGGGTTTGAGTTTTACCGCCTTTGTGGCCATTCGCAACGACGGGGGTGTCCACTGCCGCGAAGTGGCCCCGCGTTTACGCGAGATAGCGGCGGTGCAAGAGTTACACAGCGTGGCCGGTGAGTATGACTTTTTGGCCAAAATCCGCACCAGTCAGGCCCGCGAGCTCGAAGCCGTGCTCTACCAGATCAAGGCCATCCCCGGGGTCGCCCGCACCACCAGCACCGTGGTGCTGAACACCGAGTTTGAAGACCAGCCGCTGCGACCGCTGATTTAAGCGCAGCAGTTGTTCATCGGCCTGCGCCTGGCGCATCAGGACCGGGTTGCGCGCTCGGCTTTGCCACGACCCGACTGCTCTGGGGCTGCCCTTAGAATTTCTCCCAAAAGGGAGGACGCCAATTGAGCACATCACAAGCGCCGGTCTGGTCGGCCAAAGACGCAGCGAACCTGTCACACACCATCGTCCACAACGTCGAGCAGGTCCTGCAAGGCAAACACCTGCAGGTGGAGCAGGCCCTGGCTGCGGTCATGGCCGGTGGTCATGTGTTGATTGAAGACGTCCCCGGCCTGGGCAAAACCATGCTGGCGCGGGCGCTGGCGGTGTCGGTCGGGCTGTCGTTCAAACGCATCCAGTTCACCGCCGACCTGATGCCCTCGGACATTGTGGGCGGCCCGGTCTACAACCCTAAAGACGGCAGTTTTGTGCTGCGCCCGGGGCCGGTGTTTGCCAACATCGTGCTTGCTGATGAAATCAATCGCGCCAACCCGCGCGCCCAGTCGGCGCTGCTGGAATGTATGGAGGAGGGCCAGATCACGCTGGACGGCCAGACGGTGGCGCTGCCGGCGCCGTTCACCGTGTTGGCCACCCAGAACCCGATCGACATGGCCGGCACCTACCCGCTGCCCGAGGCGCAGCTGGACCGTTTTTTGATTCGCCTGTCGCTCGGTTACCCCGATGCCGAGACCGAGGCCGGGCTGATCACCAGCCAGCAGTTTTCGCACCCGATCACCCGTTTGCAGCCGGTGTGTGCTGTGGGGGACTTTGCCCGGCTGGTGGCTTGTGCACACGATGTCACCGTCACCCCCGAAATTGCCCGTTTTATGACGGCCATTGTGGCCGCCACCCGCAGCCACCCGGCCATCCGTTTTGGCGCCAGCCCGCGTGGCACGCTGGGGCTGGCACGGATGGCGCGCGCGCTGAGCTGTCTGCGGGGGCGCTCCTATGTTGACCCGGCGGTGGTGCGTGAGGTGGCGGTGCCGGTGCTGGCGCACCGCATCATTCTGCAGAACCAGGGCAGCACCCCGAAGTCGGCAGAGGCTGTGATCCAGGATATCTTGTTGTCCCAACGCACCCCACAGTAGGCCTGCGCCATGGAAAGCTGGCTGAGCAAGTCGCGCGTGTTGCTGGCGCTGTGTGCGGTGCTGCTGATGGCCGCCATCAATCGCCACGACCCGATGGTCTACGCCATGTTCCTGTTTCTGGTGGTGGTGACGGTGCTGGGGTTTGGCTTGCCCTGGTTGTCGCTGCGTGGCACCACGGTGCACCTGTCCGCCAAGGCCAACACCGAGGTCACCGAGGGCGAGGTTTGTCCACTGGACCTGGTCTTGGAGCGCAGCACACCCTGGCCGGCGTTCATGGTGATGGTAGAGACCGAGTGGATCTGGGCCTCACAACGTCTGGTGCTGAGCCAGACGGTGCCGGTGTTACGCGCCGGGCATCTGCCGGACCTGGGTGGTCTGTTGCGCTTTCCCTGCCGTGGTTTGTACCAATTGAACGCCGTGCGGCTGTCCAGCGGGTTCCCGCTGGGGCTGGTGTCTGCCCGGCACGGCTTGCAGCGGCCCGAGATCACCCAATATGTGTTGCCCCAGCCGCAGCCGGTGCACTGGCCGTTGCCCTGGGACGTCACCGACGACCCGCAGGGTGAGTTGAGCACCCGGCGTATGGGCCAGTCGTTTGAGCTGGGTTTGCTGCGCCCCTACCAGCAGGGTGAACCGGTGGGTCGGGTCAGTTGGCGCGCCTCGGCCCGGGTGGGTGAGCTGGTGATCCAGCACTTTCAGCAAAGTGGCTCGGTCCGCCTGCGGCTGCTGGTCCAGGCGCCGCGCGCCCCGGCGCTGGGGGAGCCCGACAGCGCCGGTGAACAAAGCATTCGCCTGGCGGCCGGGGTGGGTGAGGCCGCCTTGAACAACGGTGCACAGCTGTTCTTGTACCTCGACACCCAGCCAACACCGCTGCGTGACGGACTGCGCTTGCGTCGGGCCTTGGCCGAGGCCTTGCCCACAGACACCAGCCTGAGCCAGGCCGTGGCGCGGCTGGCGCAGGACACTGCACCCGGGGAACAGGTGGCCGTGGTGGTGAGTGGCAGCCAGGCCGCACCTGAACTGCTGGCCGCCTTGACCATGTTGGCCAACCAAGCTTGCCGGGTGCTGGCCTGTATCGCGGTCGGGCGCCGGGCGCCAGCGCAGGAGCTGCAGCAGGCCCGCCAGCTGGCCCACACGCTGACCCAAGCCGGTTTTGCCACGCTGCTGGAGTTGCCATGAGCCGCACCCCCGCCCGAGGCCGTGTGGTCTTGCCCGAGGCCGAGCCCCGGCTCAACAGCCGCACGGTGGTGGCGCTGACGGGCTTGAGTTACCTGTTTGTGGGGCTGGGTTTTTCGTACCTGGACCGGCGTTATGGCTACTTTGCGCTCGAAGGCACGTTGTGGCTGGTCTGGGCGCTGCTGGGTTTTGGGGCGGGCACCCTCAACGCTTTACGCCCGCCAGCGGCCGGGCGCGGCTTGTGGCTGCTGATGGGCGGGGTGGGTGGTGTGCTGGCGCTGTTTCCGGGTTTTCTGATGTTCAACCTGCTGCGCTGGACCGGTCTGACACTGATGATCGTCATGGGGGCGCGGGCGGTGTTGCTGCGCACCCGGCGTGATTTTTACCTGACGCTGATGGTCATTTTTGTGGTCAGTTTCCTGGTTGGCACCCATGGCAACGCTGACTGGACGCTGTGGTTTTACCTGGGGCCGGCCTGGGTGTTGGGTGGCCTGGCGCTGGCTTGGGAGCACGCGGCGGGTGTCAAGTTGTCGCGCTGGGTCAAGGGGGGGATGACGCTGGTTTTTATGGCGGTGGCGCTGATGCTGGCGGTGGGCTTGTTTTTCTTTGCACCCCGCCCGACGGTGCTGGGTTTTGGGTTTTTGCCACCTGGCACCGACACCCCGGGCCGGTTCACGCAACCGGCGGGTCCCGGGGATGGCTTTTCCAACTTGGGCCAGGGTGGCAGCGGTGGCCAGGGGCCAGGGCAGGGCGGTGTTTCAGGCGGGGCTTTGGGCGAGACGGGTAGTCCCTGGGATGCCCTATTGCAGGACATGCGCCGCGCCTTGTCGGACGGTTTTATCCCGGACTGGCAGCGCAGCCTGATGCAGAAGCTGCTGGATGCGGCGCAGTCCCTGCGTGAGGGGCTGAGCGGGTCGTCCACGATGCAGCTTGAGTGGGTGCCTTTGTTCAGCATCAACCTTTGGCAGATGCTGGCTTGGCTGCTGGCCGCCTTGTTGATCAGCTGGCTGCTGTGGCGATGGCGCTGGCGTGTTGGTTTGGTGCTAATACTGGGCTGTGCCTGGTTGCTGGCGCATCTGTACCCGTTGGCGTCGATGTGGCTGTCGGCGCGGGCCTTGCGCTGGTGTTTGCAGGCCCATGGTCACCCCAGGCAGCCGGGCCAGTCAGTGCGTGAGCATTGGCTGGCCACGCCCGGTTTGGCGCCACTGGCACGGCGCTGGCTGGGGGCTGCCGCCGACAACTACGGCGAAGTGCGTTTTGGCGGGCTGCCTGCCACCCCACAACGGGCACTGACCTTGCGCGAAACCGTGCAGGGGGTGTGTGACATCCTCACCGGTGCAGCGCCCGAGTTGGCCAGATAATTGACCTCTAGCCCTTTTGATAAAAGGGCCAGGTGCTATCAAAATCACTGGTTTTTGGGTTTGCCACGGCGCCAGAACAGGCCCAGCAGCGGTTTGACACTGATGCCGTGCACCAGGATCGACATCGTCACCACAATCAGGGTGAACTGGATCAGTTGCAGGGCCAGGTCTTGCGGCAGGCCGTGCTGTATGGCGTACATCAGGTAATACAAAGAGCCGACCCCACGCACCCCAAACCAGGCTGCCAGACCCTGAATGCGCCACGGTGTGCCACTGCCCGCCAGGCCAACAAAGACACTGAGCGGGCGCGCCACCAGAAACAGGAACAGCGAGAGGCCCACCGCCGCCCAGGTCCAGGAGTTGAGGTACAGCGTGCCACCGACCAGGATCACCAGCAGCATCTCTGACAGGCGCTCCAGATGTTCCTTGAACACCAGTGAGCCTTCACTCACGGTGGGCAGTGGCTCGGCGTTGTGGGCGGCGGGTGTGGTGTTGGCCAGCTTCTGCTCGGTCTGGCGCAGTGCCACTGCGGCAAAAAACACCGCCAGAAAACCCCAGGCATCGACCATCACACACAGGCCGTAGACCACAGCAATCAGCCCCAGACCCAGAAAATCGTCCATCAGTTGGTGCTGGTGGGGTGCACGGCGTAATTTCCAGCCCAGGCGGGCCAGTGCCACACCGGCGGCCACACCAATGGCCACCGCGCTCAACGTGGCCCAGAGCACCTCCACCAGCCACCATCGCGTGCCATAGTCGCCGCCCAGGTCGTGTAAGCCGAGCAGGCCCAGGCCCAGCATCACAAACGGGAAGGCGCTGCCGTCGTTCATGCCGGCCTCGCTGGTCAGGGTGAAACGCAGCAGGTCGCGGTCACCTGGGTGGCGCACCTGCACATCGGTGGCCAGCACCGGGTCGGTCGGCGCCAGGATGGCGCCCAGCAACACACCGGCGCCCAGTGGTAAATCCAGCAGGTAATAACAAAAGGCCGCCACCAGCCCCACGCTGATGCCCATGGAGGCGGTGGCCAGCAGGATCGGCGTGCGCCAGCGTGGCAGGTTAAAGGGCACCGGCATCTTGACACCGGCAGAGAACAGCGAAATCAGCACCGCGACCTCGGTCAAGGTCTCCAGCAAGGCTGATTCTTGGAGGGGATTGAAGTGGAACAGGTGGAGCGCACTCGGCCCCACCAGCAAACCAAAGACCAGATACAGAATGGACGAGGTCACCGGCGAGCGCTGCAGCAGCGTGGCGGTGAGACCCCGTACCAGGAGCAAGGCCCCGATCAGCACAAACCAGTGCTGGCTAGCCATCACAACAACCCAAGTACATGGGCATCAGTGTAGTCACCGCCGGGGCGGCTTGGACCCCGGCGGCACATGAAACTGGCTTATTGAACCGTGCTGACAAACTGCTCAAGCGGGCGGCGCACCTTTTTCAGGTTCACCAGCCAGTCCTGGTCGGCCTGGCGGTAACCCAGCGGCACGATGGCGACACTGCGCAGGCCACGGGCCCTCAAATCCAGGATCTTGTCCAGCGCGTCCGGGTCGAAGCCTTCCATCGGGGTGGCGTCCACCTCTTCAAAGGCGGCAGCAATCAGCGCTGCACCCAGCGCAATGTAGGCCTGGCGCGCGGCGTGTTCAAAGTTGACCTGCGCGTCACGCGGCGGGTAAGCGGCCAGCAGCTTCTGGCGGTAGGCTTCCCAGCCCTCGTTGGTGCCACCACGCTGGGCATTGGTCATGTCAAACATGGCGTTGATGCGCTCGGGCGTGTAGTTGTCCCAGGCGGCAAACACCAGCAGGTGGGAGCCGTCGGTGATCTGGCCCTGGTTCCAGGCGATGGGTTTGATCTGTTCGCGCACCGCTTTGTTGGCGACCACAATCAGTTCAAACGGCTGCAAACCGCTAGAGGTGGGGGCCAAGCGGGCGGCTTCCACAATGCGGTCAACCTTGTCCTGGGGCACGGCCTTGGCCGGGTTCATTTTTTTGGCGGCGTAGCGCCATTCGAGCTTGTCGAGCAGTTCAGACATGGGGGGCTTTCATCAGGGGTAAACAACGACGCCGCACGGAGCGACGTCGGTTTTAACTGGGGGCGCCTAGCGCTTTCGCAAGGGAGGTGTGTCAGTGGGTGACAAAGGTGTAGGTCACCTCTTCGGTCTCGACCATGTCCAGGATGTCGTTGAGCACGGTTTCGTCTTCGCTGCTGGTCCAGGTATCTTCCGGGTCGCTGGCAAACAGCGGTTCGATCGCCAGGTCCAGAAACTGTTGGTTGGGCAGCTGCACGACGTGGCCGCCGTTGGAGGTTTCCACCAGTTCCCAGTCGTCAGGAACCGACATTTCCAACTGGATGGTGACATTGAGTTTTTTCATAAGAGCCTTTGTGGGTGAGAAACCAGTGAGCTTAGCCGAGTTGTGTTGTGCTGCCGGGCCAATACCGCGCCATCAACCCGACACACGTTGCCATACCAGCAGCAGGTTGTTGGCGGGCATGGGGTGGCGCTGCTGCAGTTGCAGACCCGCTTGGGCTGCCTCTTGTGCCACCGTCTCACGCCAGCGCACACCCCAGGCCGGGTTGCGCTGGCGCAGGCTGGCATCAAAGTCCAGGTTGCTCTGGGTGGTGGGCACGTCATTCTCAAAATACGGGCCGTAGGTGATCAACCGGCCTTGCGGCGCCAGATGCCGCGCCGCGCCATGCATCAGCCCGGCACAGGCTTCCCAGGGTGCAATGTGCAGCATGTTGGCGCAAAAAATCATGTCAAAGCAGGGCAACTCGCCGGTGGCCGGATCGCCGAGCAGCCAGGTTTCGGTACACACGTCCAGCAGCCGTGGCGCCAACACATTGGGCACACCCGCCTGGGCGACATGGTGCTGGATACTGGCAAAACCCTGAGGCTGTTGATCGCTGGGTTGCCAGGTCCAGCCGGGCAGATGCCGGGCAAACCAGGCTGCATGTTGGCCGGTGCCCGAGGCCACCTCCAGCGCCGCACCCTGGTCGGGCAACAAGGCCAGCAGCTTGTCCAGGATCGGGTGTTTGTTCTGCTCCGCAGAGGGGCTGAAGTCGGGTGGTGGCATGGGTGGCATCCGGAGGTGTGAATCCACAGATGATATCGGGCTCTGGCCCTTTCTCAGTCAGGGAAGCTAGCTATCAAAAATGCATAAACTGATTCACTTCTTGGCCAGCGTGATGCGCTTCTGGCGCACGTATTCGTTGAATTGTGTCAGCGGCATCGCCGTTAGTCCCGCCGCGCCGTTGTCGGCAGTCCAGCTCAGGGTGGCGCTGTTGGCAGCGGACAGGTCGACCTCGACCGGCCCCTGCGGGATCACCAGCGGCTCGCCGTCGCCAGGGGTGTAGGTCACATGGTCGTTGATGGTGGCGTGTTGGGTCATGGTGGGGCTCCTCAAACAGGACATTACATGTCGCCAGGGCAGGGCAGTCTGTTAACCAGCACACCGGCCAGATAATGGCGCTCTCATTTTTTAAGCAGCCCAGACCGGGCCCCTTGTCCATGCCTTCTTCCCCTTTTTATCCCATCGGCACCCCGGGCCAGCCTTGGGGCGCCCCAGAGTTGGCCCAGTGGCGCGCACGCCAGGTACGCCAGCGCAGTTATGTTGACGATGTGTTGGCCGCCATTGAGCAACTGCGCGAGTCTTTTGACGTGGCAACTTATGGCGTGGTGGTCTACGGCGACGAGCACTTTCCGCTGATGGCCATCCGCAGCCGCCACTGGCAGCCTGACCTGCCCGGTGTGTTGGTGACGGGTGGTGTGCATGGGTATGAGACCAGCGGTGTCCACGGCGCGCTGCGTGTTTTGCAGGACCTAGCGCCCGCTTATGCAGGCCGGGTCAACCTGCTGGTGGCGCCCTGTGTCAGCCCCTGGGCCTATGAACGTGTCCAGCGCTGGAACTTTGACGCCATCGACCCGAACCGCTCCTTTCGCGCGGACAGCCCGGCGCAGGAGTCGGCCGCGCTGATGGCCCTGGTGGCGCCGCTGCGCGGCCAGTTTGTGGCCCACATCGACCTGCACGAAACCACCGACAGCGACGAGTCCGAGTTCCGCCCGGCTGTGGCCGCACGTGACGGCAAAGTGTTTGAGCCCAGCACCATCCCCGATGGCTTCTACTTGGTGGACGACAGCGCCAACCCGCAACCGACCTTCCAGCAGGCCATCATCGAAGCCGTCGAGAAAGTGACCCACATCGCCCCGGCCGATGTCCACGGCGGCATCATTGGCTCACCGCTGGTGGCACACGGCGTGATCCACTACGCGATGAAAGCCTTGGGCCTGTGCGCAGGCATCAGTGACGCGCGCTACACCAGCACCACCGAGGTCTACCCCGACAGCGCCCGCGCCACGCCCGAACAATGTATTGCCGCGCAGGTGGCGGCGGTGGGGGCGGTGCTGGCGTTTGTGTGTGAAAGTGGCCACTAGCCGTTTTGGATATTGGGCAAATTGCTCCAAAAAATAGAGCGCTCTGCGCTACAAGACGGCGCGTAAAACAGCCGACACCTGGTCGGTGGTGGGTTTGGGCGCCTGCCCCGTCGCATACATCAAGGTGATGCCATCGATCAAGGCCGCGCAAGTTGTGAGTGGCGTATCGGCCTGGCCGTTGGAGATCAGCTTGACAAAAAACTCAATGGGCCGGCGTGCCGCCGTGGTCAACTGGTCACCCACACCGGCCAGGTCCTCGCGACGGGCCGAGGCCAAGGTCAACTCCACCCGCGCCAGAAACAGATGCCTTTCATCGTCGGCGTAGGCCACCAGTTCGTCGGCCACATAGGCAATCGCGGCCTCCAGGCCCTGTTTGGCGGCGATGTCTGCAAAGCCGACCTGCAGCACATCACACTCTTTTTCCAAAAGCCCAGCCAGATGTTGTGAGGCCGCCAACAGAAGGGCGGCCTTTTTGGGGAAGTAATAGGTCGTCGACCCCTGTGGCAGGCCCACCAGCTCATCCACGGCGCGGTGTGTCACACCTTCCATGCCGCGAGTGGCCAGCAGCTCAATCACCCCACCCAGGATGGCGTCCCGCCGGTCAGTTTTGTTGGTGGACATACGCACTCTTCAAATGTAGAGATAAAATCTTCATAAAACTTGTTTTTCGCAACTATCTTAGGATTATCCATGGCGCCAACCATCGTTCGTTTGAACCCAGCCAGCTTGCCCGATGCCGCCGCGATGGGCTATTCACAAATCTCCATCGTCGAACCCGGCCGCATGGCCTATGTCTCGGGCCAGGTGGCCTGGCGCCCGAACGGCGAACCGGTGCCCGCTGATGTGGCTGAGCAAATGAAAATTGTGGCTGCCAATGCCAAAGCGGCTCTGGATGCCCTGGGCGCCAGCCCGGCGGACATCGTCATCGCACGCTGCTTCATGACCAATTTGACCCCCGACAGGTTGAACCAGATTTTTCCACCCTTGCTGGACATGTTCAACGGCGCCATGCCGTGTATCACCGGTGTGGGTGTGGCGGCCTTGGCGGCGCCTGACTTGCAGGTGGAGCTGGAGTTGACGGTACGGCTGCCGGGTTAAGCGGTACCGCTGCCGCGCTACACACGAGCCAACTATGGCTGCACACGGTGGCGGGTGAACTGATACTGTGAAAATTGGCCTCTAGCCCTTTTACAATAAGGGTTGTCTGCTATCAAAGTAGGGTTTTTTGTTGCGGTACTACCTCACCTGAAAGACCCCTTCGTTTGTTCAAGCTATCTCCGTCGTTGACCAAACTAGGGAAAACCCTAATAATTCGGCCTTTGGCACACTTGAGCGAAAGCCAAGGTCGCAAAGCCTCCGGTCTGACACCTGCCAAAGCGGGAAAGACAGCGGGGTTGCCGCAGAAGTCGAGCCCAGTGACGCTGGCGCGCTGCTTCTGCGCACGGTCATACCCTTGTCTGGCCGTTTGTGTTCCTCCTTCCTCTCAGGCAGCCTTCGCCATAACAGCGTCTAGGCCCGTCTGGTGACGTCCTGAATTGTTCATGGCAACAACACAAGGACAACATGGAAAACACAGCCACCTATGACACAGCTTCCACCAACGCCAGGCCTGCGGAGAAAGCCGCACGCGAGTACCTGAGTTTTCAGCTCGGCTCGGTGGAGTACGGCATTGACATCCTCAAGGTGCAGGAGATCCGCGGCTTCGAAACATCGACCCGGATGTTCAACGCACCACCCTATGTTCTGGGGGTGCTCAATATGCGTGGTGTCATCGTGCCGATTCTGGACATGCGCCTGAAGTTCGAGATGGCCGAGGTGGCCTACAACAGCCAGACCGTGACGATTGTGCTCAACGTGGCCAACCGGGTGGTGGGCATGGTGGTGGACGCTGTGCAAGACGTGGTGGCGATCCAGGCGGCTGAGGTCAAGCCAGCGCCGGATTTCAACGGTGCGGTCAACACCCAACACATCATTGGCATTGCCACCGTGGACCAGGCACAACAGCAACGCATGCTGGTGCTGCTGGACATCGAAAAACTCATGTCCAGCGCCGACATGGGGTTGGTGGCTGAAGCGGTGGCCTAGACCCCCAGCACATTGGCACGACATACCCACCCGCGTCCCAGAACACAGCAACAGAGCGCGCCCCGTCTGGCACTGTTGCACCGCCGTTGACAAGCCTTCCCACCGTCTCTCTGAAAAACATCCCTATGAATCGCTTCACACTTTCTATTGGCCAGCGTTTGGCCGCTGGATTTGCACTCATCCTGTTGCTGGCCATGGTCATCTCCGGCATTGGCCTGTGGCGGCTGCTGGAGACCGCCCGAGACACCGAAGCCATGATGGGTGCGCCCTTGGCCAAGGAACGCCTTGCCAGCGACTGGTCAACCTACGTCAATGCCGCAGTGCGTCGCACCAATGCCATTGCCAGAAGCACTGACAGCTCGCTGGTGCCCTTTTTTGCAGCCGACGCGCTCGTGACAGGCAAAGGCGCTTCCGAGGCACAAAAAGCCATTGGGGAGTTGCTTGAGGGCAGTGAAGAAAAAGCGCATTTTGAAGAACTGGCAAAACTTCGCCAAAAATACGGCCAAACCCGCGACAACATCACCGAGTTAAAGAAGATGAGTCGGCTGGAAGAAGCCGGCAAAGTGATGAACGAGGAGTACATGCCACAGGCCAAGGCCTACCTCAGCAGCATTGAAGCCTTCAAACAGCTGCAGCGCCAGGCCATTGATGCCCGTGCCGCCGAAATCAAGTCGCTCAACCAAACCAGCTCAACATTGCTGGTGGTACTGAGTGTGGTCATGTTGCTGTTGGGTGCCACCGTGGCGTGGCTGATCACCCGCGCCATCACCACACCCTTGCAGGCGGCTATGATGGCAGCCCGCAGGGTGGCCTCTGGTGATCTGAGCCACACCATCGTGGTGCACTCGCGCGACGAGACCGGTGTTTTGCTGCAGTCTTTGCAAGAAATGCAGTCCCAACTGGGCAGTGTGGTGGCCCAAGTGCGTGGCAACGCAGAAAGCCTGGCCACCGCCTGTGCCGAAATTGCCCAAGGCAACCAGGACCTCTCCGGCCGCACCGAATCTCAGGCCAGCGCATTGGAGCAAACCGCAGCCTCCATGGAGCAACTGTCCTCCACCGTCAAACAGAACGCCGACAACGCGCGCCAGGCCAACCAGCTCGCGCAAAGCGCCAGCTCTGTGGCCATCCAGGGGGGGGAAGTGGTGGCCCAGGTGGTCGACACTATGAAAGGCATCAACGAATCCAGCCGCAAGATCAGCGACATCATCAGTGTGATCGACGGCATCGCTTTCCAGACCAACATCCTGGCCCTGAATGCTGCTGTCGAAGCCGCCCGTGCCGGTGAACAGGGCCGTGGTTTTGCGGTGGTGGCCAGTGAGGTGCGATCCTTGGCTGGCCGTAGTGCCGAAGCCGCCAAAGAAATCAAATCTTTGATCAGCGCCAGTGTGGAGCGGGTTGAACAAGGCACCAGCCTGGTCGACCAAGCCGGTGCCACCATGACCGAAGTCGTGTCTTCTATTCGCCGGGTCAACGACATCATGGGTGAGATCAGTGCCGCCAGCACCGAGCAAAGCCAGGGGGTCAGCCAGGTGGGTGATGCGGTGACACAAATGGACCAGGCCACCCAGCAAAACGCCGCCTTGGTCGAAGAAATGGCCGCCGCTGCCAGCAACCTCAAAATCCAGGCGCAAGAGCTGGTGGGTACGGTGGCGGTGTTCAAGCTGGTTGCAGATGGCACCCACCAGTCAACTGCAGCCTCACAAGCTGCTGATCTCAGCCCAGGGTGGACAACGCAGAAGCTGACGTTTGCTGCGCAAGCCTGACGCCCCACCATCGCCAATCCCCCAGGCTTCGACTTGGGGGTGCGTCGCCGACGCTGTGGTGTGTTGCCCCAGCGCATGGGATACCCACTCGGCAATCACAACGCCCCACTCAAAAATCGACATGAAATTCCGTTCCAGAATCATCAGTTTTGCTGCCTTGCCTGCTGTCTTGTTTGTGCTTGCCCTGGTCTGCAGCATTGGCTCACTGATCAACACCCGAAGTGACTTTTCTGCGTACATCAACTCCGAACAGGCGATAGAGCGGGGCTTGTCGGAGATGTATGCCCAAGGTTTGCAAATGGGTCAGGCTTTGCGCAATGTGGTGCTTGACCCGGCCAACCCCAAAGCCATGGATAACTTGAAAGCCGCTCAAAACGACTTTGCGAAGGCCATGGAGCAAACCCAGAAGAGTGTCAAAGGCAGTCAATTTGAAGCCGCGTTTGCGAAGTTGCCGGCGCTGCGTGCGGCCCAGGCGCAAGCACAGGAAAAAGTGCTCACTCTGGTGGCGTCGCCAAGCGAAGCCATCGTTTTGCTCAACAGTGAAGAAACACCAGCTTGGCGCAAGTTAAAAGCGGAGCTCTTGCAACAAAAACAAGCCGCAGTCGACAGCGCCAAGGAGGCGCACCAAGTGTTCAGCCAAAACGTGGAGCGGGCCATCACCGTCTCCATCAGCGTGAGTTTGATCGCCGGGTTGGTGGCGATAGGTCTCAATCTGTTGATGCTGGTTACCATGCGCAAAGAGCTGGGTGGTGATCCCGCCGAGGCACGTGAGGCTTTGTCATCCATCGCGCAAGGTGACCTGGCCTCCAGCATTGTGAACACCGGCAACAGCAACAGTTTGATGGGTGTCCTGCTTCAAATGCGGACATCCTTGACCGCCGTGGTGGGCGTTGTGCGACACGGTTCCGAATCGGTGGCCACCGCCAGCTCTGAGATCGCCCAGGGCAACAACGACCTGAGCCAGCGCACCGAAGAACAGGCCAGCGCCCTCGAAGAAACCGCAGCCAGCATGGAACAACTCAGCTCCACCGTCAAACAAAATGCCGACAACGCCCGCCAAGCCAACCAGCTCGCCCAGAACGCCAGCAGTGTGGCCATCAAGGGCGGTGAAGTGGTGGCCCAGGTGGTTAACACCATGAAAGGCATCAACGAATCGAGTCGCAAGATCGGTGACATCATCAGCGTGATCGACGGCATTGCTTTCCAGACCAACATCCTCGCCCTGAATGCTGCGGTGGAAGCGGCCCGTGCTGGAGAACAAGGCCGTGGCTTTGCTGTGGTCGCCAGTGAGGTGCGCAGCCTGGCCGGCCGCTCAGCTGAAGCCGCCAAAGAAATCAAATCTTTGATCAGCGCCAGTGTGGAGCGTGTTGAACAAGGCACCAGCCTGGTCGACCAAGCCGGTGCCACCATGACCGAGGTGGTGGCTTCCATCCGTCGGGTCAACGACATCATGGGTGAAATCAGCGCCGCCAGCAGCGAACAAAGCCAAGGTGTGGGCCAGGTGGGTGAAGCCATCCAGCAGATGGACCAGGCCACACAACAAAACGCCGCACTGGTGGAAGAAATGGCTGCTGCTGCATCAAGCCTCAAGAGCCAGGCACAAGAGCTGGTGGGTACGGTGGCAGTGTTCAAACTGGCGGCGGGGCAGGAGCGTGGATTCTCAGCACCTGCAACACGTCCGGCTCCAACAGCCACCCCCAGCGTGCCCAAACCAGTGGCAGCGAGCAAGAAAGTACTCGCCAAGGCGACGCCCCAAGCTGCGGCCTTGAGCCACAACAGCCAGGCCAAGGCGGGTGGTGATGAGTGGGAAAGCTTCTAAGCGACAAACCCTCGCCCCTGGTGTTGAGTCAAGCCAGTGCCTGGCACGCACCAGGCACACCTCGGCAAAAACGGTTGAGGGTTTCGGCGGGAATTGGTGCAAAACCGGGTTAATCAGATCGCTGTCACTTGCGCAACGCTGCCGTGGGCAGCCATCAGCGCCACATGTTGCAGCAGCAAGATCGTTTTGCCGTCCTGAATCTTGCCGCTGCTGATGGCGGCCAGGGCTTCGGCCAGCGGCATCTCGATGACCTCGATGTCTTCTCCTTCATCCGCCATGCCACCGCCTGCATGGAGACGGTCTTCGGCCCGGTAGTCGGCCACAAAGAAGTGCAGCTTTTCGGTCACCGACCCGGGGCTCATGTAGGCCTCGAACACCTTGCGTGGTGCACGAATTCGGTAGCCGGTTTCTTCCTCGGCCTCACGGCGGATGCAGGTTTCCGGGTCGTCACCATCCAGTAATCCCGCGCAGGCCTCGATCAGGTAACCATCAGCGTTGCCGTTGATCAAGGTGGGCAAACGGAACTGCCGGGTCAGCACCACCGTGCTTCGGCGCGGGTCAAACAAAAGTAAGGCCGCGCCGTTGCCCCGGTCATAGGCCTCGCGGCTCTGGCGCTGCCAGCTGCCATCGCGGCGGCGCAATTCAAACGTGATCTTGCGCAACACATACCAGTCGGCGGACAGCACTTGAGCATCCAGCAGCCGCACGTGCTCCGCGTTGATGTGGATGGGGGCGGGTTCTCTGCTTGTGGACATGGTGGCTCCAGAAAGTTAAACGTGCAATATCGTGCATTATTGCGTAAAATCGTGCAATCACACATTTGACCAAACACGCGGCTCACACAGATGCTCACCAGCCAACGCAAACAACTCATCCTCAGTCGCCTCACACGCGACGGCCAGTTTGTTGCCAAGACCTTCAGTGAAGAGCTGGGCATTTCAGAGGACACGGTGCGGCGCGATTTGCGTGAACTGGCCGCTGAAGGTCTGCTGCAGCGTGTGCACGGTGGTGCCTTGCCCGCCTCGGCGGCGGTGGGCGACATGCGGGTGCGCGCGCAACTCGCCCCTGATGACAAACGCCTCTTGGGCCGCGCCGGTGCCGCGCTGGTTCAAGCCGGGCAGGTGGTTTTTCTGGATGGTGGCACCACGTCTTTGCAGGTGGTGCAGCATTTGCCGCTTGACTTGTCTGCCACCGTGGTCACCCACAGCCCGACGGTGGCGGTGGCGTTGGCCGAGCACCTGGCCATTGAGGTGCTGGTGCTGGGTGGCCGCTTGTTCCGCCACTCGATGGTGGCCGTGGGCGCCAGTGTGATCGAAGCCATCGCCCGCGTGCGGGCCGACCTGTACCTGATGGGGGTGACCGGTGTCCACGCCGAGGCCGGGCTGACCACCGGTGACTTTGAAGAGGCGGCTGTGAAACGTGCCCTGCACGAACGTGCCGCCGAAACCGTGGTGCTGGCCACCCTCGACAAACTCGGCGCCGCGTCTGCCTTTACGGTGGCACCGCTCAACGCCCTGGCGACTCTGGTCGTGCCAGCAAACATTCCTGACCGTGTGTCAGACAGCCTGCAGAGCACCGGGGTGAAGCTGGTGTTGGCGCAGTGATCCGGTTTGCCTCGTGCTGAGGTTTGTGAGACAAATTGGCCTCTAGCCCTTATTCAATAAGGTCTGACAGCTATCAAATCAGGTTTTTTTTGTGTGCTGCTCTTGCCACGCTTCAAGCTCCAGTGGCCTGATGCCAAAACGGATGGCGTTGCCGGAGTGCAGAGACTGGAATTCCGCTAACACCAAGGCTACAAATGCTTCGGCATCCGCCTTGGCGACGCTGGCAGGCATCTGGGAGCGTATGGCCTCTGCTGTTGCTGCAGCGCCGCTACGCACGATCGCAGCCACCACTTGACTCAAGGCCTGTCGGTAGCGCAGACGAAAGATGTCTGGCGGCACCAGGGTTTGTTTCACCGCCACATATTGCTGGCAAGAGCGCTCGTAAGCCCACACAAACACATCGCGCAGCAGCTCAATGCGGTTCAACTCATAGACGCCGATCAGCGCATCCACATAGGCTTGCTGCGGCACGTCGATGAACGACAGCGGGCACAGGTTGTGGTGAATAAAGGGGATGTTTGCCGCCAACCGCGACACCCGTTTGTTCACATCCTCAAAGGGCTGCAGGTAGGGCAAATGCACCATCAGGAAAAACGCCTGCTCGAACGGGTCGGCGATCTCGGTCGCCATCTGAATGACGATGCCAAACAGCTCATCCAGGCGCTGCGGCAAGGCCACCGGCATGTAAACGCTGCCGCCGATCTCCACCGCACGATGCCGGATGCGACCGCAGGCACTGGGGTCGGCCATCAGACCGTCGGACAACAAGGCATGCAGGGCCAGCAGGGTGCCGGTGTTCAGAACCGCGTGTTCGGGGTCGCGCACCAGGTAGTTGATGGCCTCTTTGTGGTTCAGGATCATCTGCGTTTCCAGAGCATCCTTGCCGTCGGCGGCCTCGCCAAACTCGATCAGTCGCTCGGTATCCAGGCGGCTGTAGGTGTTGCCCTCCAATTGGGATGAGGCCCAGGACAGGTCAATCAGCAATCGGTTCAGGATGTCGCGGGCAAACGTGCCAGCTGGCGTTTGCTCTGCGGGTGAGCGGCCCAGGGCGTGAAGCTGATCGCGCAGGTTTTGCGGCAGATACGCGGTTTGATTGGGGTGGTATTGCTCCAGAAATCCCAGTTTGTAACCAACGGGCTGGCGCAAGTGGCGCGGCTGACGAACATAGGCTTTGATCTCTTCACCCTCTGGCGAGGTGGGGGCATAAGCCTCGGCAGTGAACTGCAGTCCAGGTGAGGGTGCTTGCAGTTTGGCCGCACCAAGGTTGACCGGTTGCGGCACCACATACCGCATCGCCCGTGCCTCACCTTGCGTTTGAATGCGCTTCTGCGCCACCAGCAAAGCCAGCCGTCGCTGCAAAGTGCGGCGTTGCAAACTGCCGCCCAGCGCCAGCAGCAGGGCATCAACGCTCATGCCGTCTGGCTGCTGGGCGATCAACGTGACGAGTTGATCAATTTCGTGCTGGGGTGTGAGTTTGGGCATGCGCGTCACCAAAAGTGCGGGTGTAGCGCAGTATCGCGTCACTTAAATTGACGCGCAAGCCTTATCGCGACAAATAAAGTGTCGCGATAGTGGTTAACGCGACAAATCAACGATCTGGGTGGGTTTGGGGTCGACAGACAGATCTTGCCTATCTGAGCTTGAAACTGGCCTATAGCCCTGTTGATAAAAGGGTAAGGATCTTCAAAAAGCGTAGCGTTTTGCTCCACCAAGCTGACACCTCGCCAGGGCAGCCCAAGCCACATGGCGGTCTGCCAGCCCTCACAGCACCCTCAGCTTGGCCAACTGACTGACGGCAGCTTCTATCTCCGCAGGCAATAGCGCCGCAAAGCCCAGCAGCCAGCCATCCAGCGCTGCAGGACCGGCATACAGGCTGCTCAGGCTTGGGGTGGCAATGCCGTGGCTGCTGGCCTGGCGGGTCAGTGGTGCTTCGGCGCCTGGTGGCAGCGTCACGCTGAGTTGCATGCCACCACTGCTGTTGAGCGGCTGTGCCCAGGGCAGATGGCGCGTGATCTGTTCCAGCAACACATCACGCCGGCTACGGTAGAGCTGGCGCATCAGGCGCAGGTGCGCCGCAAAATGCCCTTGCACCATGAAGTCTGCGGTGACGGCCTGGGCCAGTTGCGCCACATGGCCGTCGTACACACTGCGTGCGGTCACCATCGGCTGCACCAGTGCCTGTGGCAGCACGGCATAAGCGATGCGCAGGGACGGAAACAGGGTTTTGGAGAAGGTGCCGATGTAGATCACCCGTCCACCGTCGTCGAGCCCCTGCAGGCTGGGGGTGGGGCGACTGTCGTACAGAAACTCGCTGTCGTAGTCGTCTTCCACCAGCCAGCAGCCCGTGCGCCGGGCGTAGTCCACCAGCGCCAGGCGCCGCTGCAGGCTCAGGGTGTGGCCGGTGGGGTATTGGTGCGTGGGGGTGAGGTAGATCAATCGGGGCGCGGGCCCGGTGAAGTCGGGCACCAGGCCGTGTTCATCCACCGGCAGTGGCCGCAGTTGCGCGCCGCTGGCGGCAAAGGCGGTGCGGGCGCCACGGTAACCCGGGTTTTCCAGCCACACCAGCTCGCCCGGGTCCAGCAACAGGGTGGCCAGCAACTGCAACGCCTGTTGCGAACTGGTTAACACCAGCACCTGGGCGGCAGTGCAGCGCACCCCGCGGGAGGCCACCAGGTACTGGGCAATGGCCTCGCGCAGATCCTCACGCCCCTGCGGGTCGCCATACGCCATCAGCACCTGCGGTGTCTGGCGCAGGCGCTTGTTGGTGAGCTGGCGCCACAACGTGTGCGGAAAAGCCCGCAGGTCCGGGCTGCCCGCCGCAAAGGCCTGCAGCCGCAGTGGCTCCAGGCAGCCGCCGGTGTCCACCAAACCCTGGCCGCGTTGGGACAGCTGGGCCGGGGGCAGCAGGGCGCGGCTTGAGCGCGTTTGTGAGTGGGCCACAGAAGCTGCCTGCACCGCGACAAAGCTGCCTTTGCCGGTGCGTCGAAACACATAACCCTCAGCCTCCAGCTGCGCGTAAGCGGCTTCCACCGTGACCCGCGACAGTGCCAGGTCTTGTGCCAGCACCCGTGTAGCGGGCAGGCGGCTGCCCTGTGGCAGGGTACCGCTGCGCATGGCCTCACGCAGCGCCGCGCAGAGTTGCTCGCGCAGGCCCATGCCAGGGTGTGGTGCTGTTTCCATCAGGCCCAGCCACAGGCTGGGTTGGGTCGCTTTCATTGGTCTTATATGGTAGTCATTATTGGTATCAATGATAAGGCCGCCTATTTCTACACTGCCTGCATGGCCGCAAGGCTTTTGTTGTCACCCACCCGAGAACCACACCATGACCCAAGCTATTTCACAAGTTCTTGCCTATGCACCCGCCAGCCCCAGCCAGACCGCTGACTACATGCTGCACAAACTCAGCTTTCACGCAGACGCCTGGGACGTGGCCGAAGACCTGCGCAGCGGCGTGTCGGCTCTGGTGGTGATTGACACCCGCTCCGAGGCACTCTACGCCCAGGGCCATGTGCCCGGCGCCATCCACTTCCCGCACCGTCTGATGGACGCGGCCAACACCGCCGATCTGGACCGCAGCAAGGTGTATGTGACCTATTGCGACGGCATTGGCTGCAACGGCTCGACCAAAGGCGCCTACAAGCTGGCGGCTCTGGGTTTCACCGTCAAGGAAATGCTCGGTGGGCTGGACTTCTGGCGGCGCGACGGCCACCCGGTGGCCACTGGCAGCGCACCCGGTGTGATGCCTGCGGATGCACCTGCCATTGAATGCGCGTGTTAAACGCTGGCGCAGCGCCGCTTCAGTTGGTGCGCCCGGCCCAGCCCGCCGACGCCCAGCTATTGACCCCGCTGTGCGCCGCCCATGCAGACTTTGAGCGGCTGCCGTTTTGCGCCTACGGCCACAGCGAGCGCCTGCAGACCGCCCTGGTCAGCGGGCTGTTGCACGCCTGGCTGCTGGTGCAGGGCGGGGCGGCGGTGGGGTATGCCAGCGTCACGCTGGATTGGGCCACCCTGAGCGCGCACCGCTTTGCCCACCTGGACTGCCTCTACCTGCAGCCTGGTGCACGCGGTCAGGGCGGTGGGCAAGCGCTTATGTATGCGGTGCAGCTGTTTGCCCAATCACAAGCCTGTGTCGAGTTGCAATGGCAAACCCCTGCCTGGAACCATTCCGCGATCCACTTCTACGACCACCTGGGCGCCGCAGGGGTGGCCAAACAACGCTACACCTTGCCGCTCCCCCGAGACTGATGGCCGATGCCAACCGGGGCGTCGACACGGGGGCTTTTGTGGCGATTCGGCAGGGAGCCAATCCAAGTCGGGTTTGTCAGAAAATATGTGATCGAATTGGCCTCCAAGCCCATGTTCAAAAAGAGCAACATGCTACATAAGTAGTAGCAAATTGCCTGCCAAACCACCCTAGAATATTTCCAAAGAATCAAACAACACAGCGCCTTGGCGCTCGTGCAACGGGAGGGAAAACGATGGCTTCTGTGCGTTATCAGGGCAGGCTGCGCAAATGGAATACTGAGCGGGGCTACGGCTTCATCCTGGCGAGTGACAGTGGGCAAGATGTGTTTGTGCACATCAGCGCGTTCCCCCGTGATGGTCGGGTGCCTGTGGTCGATGATGAACTCACGTTTGAAGTGGAACCCGATGGCAAAGGCAAAAAGCATGCAGTGCGGGTGCAGCGCCTTGGTGCAGAGCCTCCCAGCGTCAGACCGCTGAGCCGTGCTCCCCAGACCACGTCATGGGCCAGTAAAACGATTGGACTGCTTGTGTTGGTGCTTGTGGGTTGGTACAGCTACAACCAATATGACAGACACAGGGCCCAGGTCAAGGCGGTGGCACTGTCGCCAGCGTTTGCCGCTCAGACGGCGCCAGCCCCCAGCCCACCCAGTGGGTTCAACTGCGATGGCCGCACACACTGCTCACAAATGACCTCGTGCAAAGAGGCCAAACTTTTCCTGAAAAACTGCCCAGGCGTTGAGATGGACGGCAACCACGACGGAGTGCCGTGTGAACAGCAATGGTGCACTTCACCGTGGGCTGATTAAACCGGCCAGACGCAACACAACTCTGTTAGAGGCTGAATTTGCCTCCAGCCCTTTCTGTGCAAGGGTAGATAGCTTCTAAAAAGGAAGCACCAACTGCAGCGCTCAGCCAGCCTGGTCTTGCGCCCGCTGCATCAGCAGCGCCCGTTCTTGGGCGTTGTTTGCCAGCGCCGCAGCGTGGTGCAGCGCTACTTGGGCCTCATCCTTGCGCCCGAGTTTTTGCAGCAGGTCGGCGTGTACGGCGTGCAGCAGGTGGTAAGACCGCAGGCTGCTGTCTTGCAACAGGCTGTCGACCAAAGCCAGGCCTGCGACCGGACCTTGGTGCATGGCCACCGCCACCGCGCGGTTGAGTTCTACAACCGGTGAGGGCGCTACCTGCATGAGTTGGGCGTAGAGCGCCGCTATACGCGCCCAGTCGGTCTCTTCGGCGGTGGGGGCACGGGCATGGCAGGCGGCGATACTGGCCTGCAAGGTGTAGCTGCCCGGCGCCTGGCCCAGGTGCTCGGCGCGCTCCAGCGCGGCCAGGCCACGGCGGATCAGCAGATGGTCCCAGCGGGCGCGGTTCTGGTGGTTAAGCAACACCGGCTTGCCCTGGGCGTCAGTGCGGGCCGCTGTGCGTGAGGCCTGTATTTCCATCAGCGCCACCAGGCCATGCACCTCGGCCTGATCGGGGGCCAGTTCGGCCAGCATGCGGCCCAGGCGCAGGGCCTCAGCGCACAGTTCCGGGCGCATCCAGTCGTCACCGCTGGTGGCGGTGTAACCCTCGTTGAAGATCAGGTAGACCACTTCGAGCACCGAGGCCAGGCGCTCGGCCAGCTGCGCGCCACGCGGCACCTCAAACGGCACCTGTGCATCGGCCAGTGTGCGTTTGGCGCGCACGATGCGCTGCGCGATGGTGGCTTCGGGCACCAGGAAGGCGCGGGCGATTTCATGGGTGCTCAGGCCGCCCAGCAGCTTGAGTGTGAGCGCCACCCGCGCGTCGCGTGGCAGCACCGGGTGACAGGCGGTGAAGATCAGACGCAACAGGTCGTCACCAATCTCGTCCTGCCGCACTGCGTCAAGCGTGTCCACAAAGTCGGGCACCACGTGGGCTTGCCGCGCCTGCAGGTCGTTGGCGATGTCGTTGTGCCTTGCCTCCACCATCAGGCGGTGGCGCAGCCAGTCCAGCGCGCGGTTGATGGCGGTGGTCATGAGCCAGGCAGCGGGCTTATCGGGCAGGCCGTTTTTGGGCCAGTGTTCCAGCGCGGCCACCAGGGCGTCTTGCGCCAGTTCCTCGGCCATGCCAATGTCGCGCACACGACGCGCCACCGCCGCAACGATGTGCGCTGACTCGATGCGCCAGACGGCGGCAAGGGTGTGGTGGACGGCGGAAGACACGCGCCGTTTCTACATCTGCGCGGGCGCTGCTGCTTCGTCCATCCAGAACACCTCCCACTGGTGACCGTCCAGGTCGGAAAAACCGTGCTGGACCATGAAGCCATGGTCCTGTCGCGCATTGGGTGTGGTGGCACCGGCGGCCACGGCTTTGGCGACCACTTCGTCGACCTCGGCGCGGCTGTCCACCGACAGTGCCAGCAGCACCTCGGTGGCCTGATGTGCGTCGCAAATTGGCTTCTTGGTGAAGCCCTGGAAGAAGGGCTCCACCAGCAGCATGGCGTAGAAGTTCTCACCTACCTCCAGGCAGGCGCCTTGTTCGTTGGTGAAACGCGGGTTGAAGCTCAGGCCCAGCGCCTGGAAGAAGGCTTTGGAGCGGGCCATGTCCTGGATGGGCAGATTGACGAAGATTTGTTTGAACACCTTGGGTTCTCCTGGTGGTGGGTGAGTCGGGGCTCAGGTTGTCTGACGGGCTTCCAACTGTTTGAACTTGTCCAGCGCGTCGCTCGGCGGAAACTCGTCGAGTTCAATGAGCTTGCGCAGCTCGATCACCGCCTCTTTGCCGCGCCCGGCGGGGTTGGGGAAACGGCGGCTCCATTCCAAGGCTTCGTCGCGCGAGCGCACCTGGATCAGTGTGTAGCCCGCGATCAGCTCCTTGGCCTCGGCAAATGGGCCGTCCACCACCCGCTGGCCAGAGGCGTCGTAGTGAATGCGCCAGCCGGTGCGGCTGGGGTGCAGGCCACTGCCGTCGAGTAACACACCCGCGCGCGCCAGCTCGTCGTGGTAGGCCGCCATCTCGGCCATGAGTTCTTCAGGCGCTTCTGGGGTGAGCTCGGCCTCGAACTCGGGGCAAGATTTGACGATGATCATGAATCGCATGGTGTTTTCCTTGGCAGTTCAGGCGGGGCAGTCGGGTGTGGCCATATTGGGCTGCAGCATGCTGTTGTGGTTGCCCTCGGTGTCGCAAAACACCACGTACTCGCCCACGCCAGGAATGGTCATGGGTTCACCGAGCACCGCGCCACCTGCTGTTGTCACCCGTTGCATGGCGGCGCGGATGTTCTCCACCGCGATCACCACTGAGGGGTGTTGCACCGGCCCGTCAGCCTGGAAGGGGAAGAGGCCACCGTTGATGGAGCCTAGCGCCGCCTCGGGTGGCATCGGTGGTCGCGCACCTGCAGGTGCGGTGTTGACCAGCAAGTAGTCGCCCATCTCGGGGCCCAGAAACTGGTGGGTCCAGCCGAAGGCGGCGGCGTAAAACTGCGCGGCGCGTTCGCGGTCCTTGTACGGCATTTCAAAATGCACAACGGAACACATGGGAACGGTGACGGTACTCATGGGCTTCTCCTTCAGGTGGGGGTTTCACAGATGGTCTTGAGGGACTGCAGCGCCTTGGGCCAGGTCTGCGCCATCCAGTCCTCGCCAGCGCCGCAGTCGTCGCAGTCAACACGCAAGCGGGTGCCGCCCGCCTCGGCGGTGAAGCTGTAGTTTTCAAAACACGGTGCCCAGGCGCCCGCCGCGTCGCTGGTGGTGTCTTCCACACCCTCTTTAATCATGCCCAGGTGCCGGATCGAGACGAACTCCCCCGGCCGGTTCGCCGCGATTTCGGCCACCATGCCCGCGCCTTGCGGGCCTAGAAAACGCATTGTCTGGCCTTCGTCCCACGAACCTTCAAAACGTGAGCCTTCGCAGAAGGCGGCGGTCCAGCGCTCGTAGGTGGGCGACTGCAGCATGGTGGCCCACACCTGCTTGGGCGGGGCGTGGATGAGGATGTCGAAATGCAGGGTGGTCATGGGGCACTCCAAAGTGGTTGACGCGGGCGGTGGCGGGCTTGCCGTGCCTTGCGTGAAGCCGGTTCAGTGGCTTCTATGGGTACGACGAAACAGACCGGGCGTTTTCGACAGCACCCATCTCAGTACAAACCCTAGCCGTCAGGTCAAGCCTGGCTGTCGTCGTAACAGGGCGCGAGTGCGCGCACCTCCACCGTGGCCCACTCGGCCGCCGGGCATAACCGGGCAAGGGCCACCGCCTCGTCCAGGCTGGCGCAGTCGACCATAAAAAAGCCGCCCACCATTTCCTTGGCCTCAGAAAACGGGCCGTCCAGCACGCGGCTGTTGCCGCCCACCCCACTCACGCGCACCGCGCTGGCCTGTGACGCCAGCGACTCCATCGCCAGCAACTTGCCTTGCTGGCGCAGGCCTTCGCCAAAGCGCTGCATACGGGCGTAAACCTCGCGGCCCTGCGCCTCGGTGCGGGTGGCACGCTGGGTTGGCGGCTCAATCATCAGGAGCATGTAGGCAGGCATAACTTACCTCTCAAGGTGCAAAACGGCCATGCTACACAGGATTTGTTGAGGGACTAGGCCGTGGGCCATCACCCGACTCATCCAGGTAATCCAGCAGCACACCGTGCAACCAGTCCATCACGACCCGCACGCGGGTCGAGAGGTTGCGGCGGTTGGCGTAGACCAGCGCCAAGGGCATGGGCGGTGCGGGCCAGTCGGGCAGCACCTCGACCAGCTGGCCCTGTTCAATCAGTTCCCGCACCCCGACAAACGGCACCTGGATCAGCCCCAGGCCCGCCAGGCAGGCCGCCTGATACGCCTCGGCATTGTTCACGGTAACCGGGCCGGGCATGGGCAGGCTACGGTCCTCACCCGCCTCGGAGTAGTCAAAACCGGTGGGTTTGGCACCCAGTGTGGCGGTGTAAATCACCTGGGTGTGCCGGGCCAGATCTGACAGGCTCTGTGGCACACCGCAGCGCGCGATGTAGGCCGGGCTCACGCAGTTGGCCATGCGCATGGCACCCACGGGCCGCGTGATCAGCCCGGGGTCTGTCACCGGGCCGGCGCGCACCACACAGTCAAAGCCCTCGCGCACCAGGTCCACCCGCCGCTCGGTGCTGCTGATTTCCAACTGCAGCTGGGAGTGTTGTTGTACCAACTCTGGCAAACGCGGCAACACCGCTTGCCGGGCGACAACGGTTGACATGTCCAGCCGCACTCGCCCCTTCAAAGGGTTGGCACGTTGCAGCTGAAACATGGTCTGCAACTCGTCCATGTCGGCCAGGGCGTCTTTGCAGCGCTCGTAAAACGACTGGCCGTCGTTGGTGAGCACGACCTTGCGGGTGGTGCGGTGCAACAGGCGCACACCCAGCTGGTTTTCCAACTGCTGCACAGCGTTGGACACACTGGCCTTGGGCAAACCCAGGCTGTCGGCCGCCTGGGTAAAGCTCGACAACTCGGCCACCCGCGCAAAGATGTTCATCTGGTCTAAAAAGCTCATTGTTCAATTTTAGAGAACAAACAAATCGTAATACCCCTATTTATCTGGATGAAGTTGATCAATAGACTTCGTTTCCATCACAACCTAACTACAAAGGAAACACACCATGTCGACATCACCCTCCATCGTTTTGGTCACCGGCGGCAGCCGTGGGCTGGGCAAAAGCACCGCATTGCACCTGGCCAAACAAGGCCACGGCGTGATCCTCACCTACCGCAGCAAACAGGCCGAGGCCGCCGAAGTGGTTGCACAGATCGAGGCTCTAGGCCAGAAGGCCGTGGCGCTGCCGCTTGACGTGTCGGACAGCAGCAGCTTTGCCGCCTTTGCCACCCAGGTGCGTGACGCGTTGCTGGCGCAGTGGGGCAGCAGCACCTTCCATGCGTTGATCAACAACGCCGGCACCGGCGCCCACGCCAGCCTGATGGACACCACCGAAGCCCAGTTTGATGACATGGTCAACATCCATCTGAAAGGCGTTTTCTTCTTGACGCAAAAACTGCTGCCGCTGATGGCCGACGGTGGCCGGATCGTCAACCTGTCTTCCGGGCTGACCCGTTTTGCCTTGCCTGGCTACGCGGCCTACGCCGCGATGAAAGGCGCGGTAGAGGTGTTGACCCGCTACATGGCCAAAGAACTCGGACCACGCGGCATTGCCGTCAACACCGTGGCGCCAGGCGCCATTGCCACCGACTTTGGCGGCGGCGCTGTGCGCGACACACCGCAGCTCAATGCTTTCGTCGCATCCCAAACCGCGTTGGGCCGGGTGGGTGAGGCCGACGACATTGGCGCCATGGTGGCCTCGCTGGTGTCAGCCGACAACCGCTGGGTCAACGCGCAGCGTATTGAGGTGTCGGGGGGGATGTTTGTTTAAGCGCTGGGTGCATGGATTTGCTCCTCGCTGCCAATCAGCCAAATTTTGGGTTGCTGCAACACGCGGGTGACAAAGGCGCTGTCTTGCGCCACACGTTTGTCCCAATCCGACCGGGTGTAAAGCGTGGGGTTGACCTTGCGGCCAAGTGACAAGCTTGCATCCTCCAGCGCGCCAAACACCTCCCCATAAGTCAGGCTGGCGCTAACGATCATCACGTCCACATCACTCTGCGCCTTGTCTTGCTGCAGCGCCACCGAGCCATAAACAAACGCAAAGTCGATTTGCGCCGCCAGCGGGCTGAGCGCGTTGCGCAGCACATCGGCCAGCCCCATGGTTTTGAGCACCAGAGCGCGCAACTCGGTAAACACCGGTGTATTGGCGTTGGCCTGGTAGTGCTTTTGGTTGCCTTGTTTGCTGACGGTCAGCAGCCCAGACTCCGACAGACTGGCCAACTCTCGCTGCACCGCGCCTGTGCCCGAAGCCGCCAGCGCTATCAACTCGTTGGCGTAAAAGCTGCGGTCAGGCGCACCAAACAGCACAGCCAATATCCGCTGGCGCACCTTGGGGAAAAGGGCGTCGGCAAGAGATGGTGACTCGGTGGGACGGATGGCAATACCCATATTGGGTTTGATCATGCCCGAATTGGGGTTTTCGAGGGCTTGCATGTGCAGGCTCTCCGCGCACGATCACCATGACCAATCTGTCAAGCTGACTAAATCTCCGCGTGCTTATATGAAAAACCTGCCTCTAGCCCTTATCTGATAAGGGTATATAGCTCTGATAAATAGAGCAAATGCGGTTCAGTCCTGGCGCTGTGCGGCCTCTTTGGCGCGCATCTTGGCAACGATGTAGTCACCGTGGGTCACGTGCAGCAGACCCGCCACCTTGCTGATGAGGTGGTTTTCATTGGCGTCCAGCGCGCCATCTGCATAGGCTACTTGCCACATGTACTCCACCACCTGGATTTTTTCGGCCTGGGTGAAGTCGTCGTTCATGGCGCTAGTGAAGTGAAAGTAGTCGTTGGCGCGCTGGGCGGTTTGCTCGGCTTGTGCCAACAACTGTGTCAGGGCCGCTTCGTCCAGCGCAAAACGCTGGCGCAAGGTGGCCAGTGTCTGGTCGCGTTCGGCCGCGCTGATGTTGGCATCCGCGCGCATCACCTCCACCATCAAGACCGCCGTGGCGAGTTGCAGGCGCTGCGACCGACTTGGGCCAGCGGCCTCGTCGGGCATGAAAAAACTGGTCAGCAGGTTTTTGAAAGGGGTGAGCATGGTGAAGGTGGTGTCCGTTTGGCGATGGCTGGTAAGAGCCCAGCGCTGCAGGGTGTTTAGGCCCGCCCCAGATCGTGGATCAGGGTTTTGACTTTGGTGGTGATGATGTCCACCGCCGGGTCGTTGGCGCCGTGGGGCAGGATCACGTCGGCGCGGCGTTTGGTGGGTTCGATGAACTGTTTGTGCATCGGGCGCACGGTGGCCATGTACTGGTTGATCACGCTCTCTGCCGTGCGGCCGCGCTCGGCCATGTCGCGCTGCAGGCGGCGGATAAAACGCACGTCGGGCGCGGTGTCCACAAAAATCTTGAGCGACATCATCTTGCGCAGGTCGGCGTCATACAGCGCAAACAGGCCTTCCACCACAATCACCGGCGCGGGTTGCAGGGTGATGGTCTGGCTGGCGCGGTTGTGCGCGGTGAAGTCGTAGGTGGGCATCTCGATGGGCTCGCCACGGCGAAGCGCCTGCAGGTGCTGCATCATCAGCGGCCAGTCAAACGCATCGGGGTGGTCGTAATTGGTTTTGCGCCGCTCCTCGGGCGACATCTCGGTCTGGTCCAGGTAGTAGTCGTCCTGGTACAAAACGGTGGCCATGTCCGGGCCAACGGAGGCCAGCACCTGGCGTGTGACCGTCGACTTGCCACTGCCGCTGCCCCCTGCAACACCGATCACGAAGGGTTTGTGGTTTGTTTTGGGCATACGTTCTCCGGGTCCAGGTGCAAAGCCTGCGAGTTTACAAGCCGCCTCAGGCCTGCCAGACACCAAACCCGGCCGAACGCAGGTCAATGCCGATCTCGATCTCACGGTCTACCGCGTCTTCGTAGCGCATCGGGTTAAAGCCCTCAAACAAATCGGGCAGCAGGCGCAGGCCGTAACGCTGCACAAAACGGTTGGCCTGGATGCCCGCCTTGTGTTTGTCAAAACGCACATCCGGGTCCAGCCCGGTCATGCCCACATACACACAGGGCTTGCCGTCGATGTAGTTCGGGTTGCTTTTGCGAAAACGGGGCTCCAGCAGCACGTCTGGAGAGAGTTCAACCACATAAACGTGGTGGTGCTTGCGGCGGGGCATGGCGTGGGCGAGAGTGGTTGCCGCCATGATAGTGGCACGCGGGCCGCCCCGCCGCAGGGGGCTTAGAGCGTGGGGTAGTCGGTATACCCCTTGGCGCCGGGCGTGTAGAAAGTGCTGGCGTCGGGCGCGTTCAAAGCGGCACCCGCCTGGATGCGCGCGGGCAGGTCCGGGTTGGCCAGGAAGCTGGTGCCAAAGGCCACCGCATCGAGCTTGCCGTCGGTGATGGCTTGGGTGGCCTCGTCGGCGGTGTAGCCCATGTTGCCAACCAGCACACCTTTGTACTTGTCGCGTGCCACCGTCATCACATCACCCTGTTGCACACCAAAGAAGTCGGCGCGCATCAGGTGCAAATAGGCCAGTTGGTAGGCATTGAGCTTGTCGGCCAGGTAGCTGGTCAGCCCGATCGGGTCGCTGTCGATCATGCTGTTGAAGCTGTTCATTGGCGACAGGCGCAGGCCCACGCGGTCCGCACCAATGGCGCCGGTCACTGCCGTCAACACCTCAAACAGGAAACGTGCGCGCTTCTCCATCGAGCCGCCGTAGCCGTCGGTGCGCTGGTTGGCGCCATCACGCAGGAACTGGTCGATCAGGTAACCATTGGCGCCGTGCACCTCCACACCGTCAAAACCCGCCTCGATGGCGTTTTTGGCACCCTGGGCAAAGCCCGCGACGATGGCCGGAATCTCGGCCTCGGTCAGCACACGGGCGGGCGCGTAGGGCACCTTGCCCTTGGGCGTGTGGATCTCGCCCTCAATCGGCACGGCGGTGGACGACACGCTGGCCTGGCCACCGTTGATGTCCTCATGCGCCGCGCGCCCGCTGTGCCAGATCTGCAAAAAGATGCGCCCGCCTTTGGCGTGGACGGCGGCGGTGGTTTTCTTCCAGCCTTCGATCTGCTCGGCAGAGTAAATGCCAGGCTCGGCCACAAAGGCCGAGGTGTTGGGCAGCACCATGGTGCACTCGGTGATCAGCAGGCCGCCGCTGGCGCGCTGGGCGTAGTACTCGGCCATCAGCTCGTTGGGCTGGTGCTCTGAGCCAGCGCGGGTGCGGGTGAGGGGGGCAAGCAATATGCGGTTGGGCAGCGTGAGGTGGCCAACTTGCAAGGGGGTAAACAGCATGGTGAATGTCCGGTGAGTCAAAAGGGTGGACCTTAGCACCGCAGCCCATTCACGGCGCCGCAGCGGGCGAATGCTGTTTGCGCTAGCTAAAGGTCAGGCTTTGTATGCCAAATTGGCCTCTAGCCCTTTTTTTATAAGGGCAAGCAGCTACAAAAGCCGCAGCGTTTTGACGGCGCTAACTTAAAACGACGACCCCGGCTCACTCAGAAAAGCCAGTTCCTCGGCGCTGGAGGTGCGGCCCAGAATGGCATTGCGATGCGGGTAACGGCCAAAGCGGTCAATGATGGCCTGGTGCTGCAACTCGTAGCGCAGGGCGTCTTCCAGACCCGGCTGCGAAAACAGCGCCACGGCCTGGGTGTGCACCAGCGCGGATTCGCTGTGCATATAGGGCATGTAGGCAAACCTGCGCTGCGCCAGCGGCAGGTTGCGGTCTTGTCCACGCGCCACCAGCTCTTGCGCCAGGGTCAGCGCCAGCGCGTCCTGCGCAAAAGCGCGCGGCGTGTCGCGGTACACATTGCGCGAGAACTGGTCCAGCACGATGATCTCTGCCAGCCGCCCCGCAGCCGAGGCGCGCCAGGCCGCCAACTCACCCCGCGCAGCCGCCTCCAGCGTGGCGCCAAAGCGCTTGCGAATGGCGGCGTCCAGCGCAGCGTCTTTGGCAAATTGCTGCTGCGGACTTAACTCGTTGAACCAGAAACTGAGGATGTTGGTGGCTTGCATGGGCGCGAGGATAGCGCGCATAGCCAGCGGCTGACCTAGGGTCTACGCCAATCTGCACTTAGACTGTCAGTTGCTTGCTGTGCCTGGACAGATCCGGTTGCCCAGCCAGTAGGCCTGCGATGGAAATATCTTCGTCCAATGCATCCCAGTGCAAACCACCTTTGCTCAGCTCGACCTGGGCAAGCTGCACAGGTGTCGCCTCCATCAAGCGAGGAAACCAAGCCAGAGGTGCTGCGATGGTGCGGCCGTCTGAGAGGCTGACCCACAAGGTGTCTTCATCAAACCGGACGGCTTTAGGCGAAGTGATCATTCCAGGTCCTTTCAATCAGATCTTTGTTTGTTATGACGGCATCTCGTAACTCGCGCAGTGTTCGAGCGTCAAAACCATCACTGTCTGCAAGATAAACAGTCGGAGTCAACCAAAACTTGGCCTCTCCCTCTGCACCACGTACATGGATATGCATAGCCTCACGCGGGTTCCCTTCATTTGAATAGAAGAAAAAGCGAAAAGATTTGTAGCGAAACACGACAGGCATAGGCTGGAGTTTAGCGGCGTCAAACGATTTGGTGCTAAATCGACCCCTGGCCCTCATACAGATTGCACTAGATGCTTCTAATAGAGTAGCAAAAATCTAGTGGTTAGCGCGCATGCCGCTGTCCAGAACGGGTCATTCGATTAAAGGGGAAATCGAGCCCCGGTCTTTTGTTTGCCTGTTGCCCGAGCTACTTTTCCATCCGCGCTCTGATATAGCTTCGCAATGCTGATGCCATGGCTTGCACTTCTTCGCGGGAATGACGTTCTGGCTCGTTTTCGATGAACTTGCTCAGCGCCTTGACTTCCAGAACCCATGCACCTGCAGCTTGGTAATCGAACCGCTCGACAAACCAGCCAGGGAAGACCACCACCGGCCATACCCGTACGTTGAATTGACTTTCGGCCAGAAAACTACGCAACCAACCTGCTTGAGCCTTGGCCTGAACGATGGGGTTTCGTTCAATAACGAAACCGTTGGCTCGCACGACGCCATTCACCACCGTGACCTTGCATTCACCCCGAAGCGGTTTTGTGTGCGTTTTGGTTTCAACTGTGAAGACACCTTGAGGTCCGATCAGAACGTGGTCCACATTGGCGTCCCCGTTGGGAACATCGTGAAAGACGAAAAAGTTGGACGTTCTAAACCACTCCAGATACTGCGCCACAACGCGCTCGCCATCACGGCCCAGCTTGAGTTGCTGGACTCGCTTGCGTGTTCGTAACACCTTGAATACGGCATAACCAGTCATCACAACGGCAAAAATGGAATAAATCCATGGGGAGGGTGGACTGTTTGTCAAATATCGAAACCACTCCAAGCACGCGATGATGGTTGTGAACAACGCAACCAGCATTGGAGACAGCATGTGGTCATAACGGACCTCGTCTAGTTCTTCATCCAGTGATTGGCCTGCAACCCGCAAAGCGGGTGTTCGATCCAATGGCGAACGTTTAGTTTTTGTTGCCATGCGTTTCTTGCCTTTGCTGCTTCGGCAGGTTTGATTGATAGCAAACCATTGACTCAGGTCGAAGATGTCAAGAGTTGCCGCTTCGCCCCATCCAGCGTTTGCCCTTGCTCAGTCTTCCATTCCATCCAGCCATTGGCCGAGCGGCCCAGCACCGCAATAGCAGCCATGCTGGGGCTGGAGAAGAGGTAGTCCCGGGTGAAAACATACTGCTTGCCTTGTGGTTGCAGCACACCATCGGTGACGAGTTGCTCGCGGAATCGCTCTTGTGATGTGCCTTTGATCGATGCCACGTTGTCTATGCGGGCAGTGGAATTTTTGTAAACCACAAAACCTTCAGCGGTGTACTCCCCCACGCCATTGGCATCGGGGCCTTTGCAGTAGAACAACTCGGGCGGTGCTGTTTGGCCACTGCCAGTAGTTGCCATGGCAGTCAATGGCTCGAAGATCGGTTGCCCCAAGGTTGCCAACAAGGTGGCCGCTGTCTCATGTATCTCATGGCAATCGGCTTGCAGTGGCGCGGGGGTGTAGGGCTGTGAGCCGGTGTTGCCGTTCTCCAGGCTGTAGCGTCCGGCCTTGGTGGCCTCTGCGATGGCAAACCACTCCAGAAACAGTGCGTGTGTTTGCGTCAAGCTATTGGTGAGCGAAATGATCACCAGCGCCCGGTTCCAGAAGTCCTTGTTCTGGTTGTGCTGCGCCAATCGGTTGCCCATACAGCCAGACTGGCCGATGTAGACACGTGGCAAGCCAGCATCCGATAAATCGCCCATCAAAAAGTAGACGCCCACCTGCTGCGCCTCGGGCAACTTCAAAAAGTCCGCCAACTGGCTGCGTGGCACTTCGATGACTCGAACAATACGCGTGGTTATCTCTGCGACCCGCATACCGCGTGGGTCACCAGCGGGGAGGTAGATCTGGATGGTTTGGGGGCGGGGCATAGTGGTGTCGGCTTTTGCCAGAGTAGCTTGGGGATTTATAAGAAATGTGGCTCTAGCCATTTTTCAATAAGGGCTAGCAGCTGCAATTAATGTAGCTAATTGATGGCACAAATCAGTGCAGTTGAAAGTCCTGCGGCCACAAGAAGTACGGTCCAAATCGACCCTTGGCTACGAACTCAACACCGGCTGCCTCACCCTTGGGCGTGACGACATGTTTGTCGCCGTTCAATGCCAAGTAACCATGTTGTGTGGCGTGGCTCAACAGGTCGGCGGCTTTCATGCCCAGCTTTTGCGCCAGCTTACCGGAGGGCAACTTGTCGTTTGTGGCGTCAGCCTCGTCACTGGTATCCGTTGGCGCGGCGGTGGCGGCGGGTTCGTTGGTGACGCGCTCCAATGAAATACGCACTTCTTCGCTGATACGGATGATGCGCTGCGCCTCTTCGTAGGCATCTTTGTAGAGCTGGCTGTCTTCACTGCGCTGGATCAGGATGCCCATCTCGTTGTTGTTCACCTGGCTGAACTCGTACAGATTCAGGCTGGTGATGATGCACAACTCTTCATTCATGTAGCACTTGGCGTGCAGGTTTTTGCAGAAGCTGGTGCGGATGTAGGTCAGGCCTCGCAGCCATTCAATTTCTTGTGGCTGCAACTCGCTTTTGCCGTAGACGATACGCACGTCGATCTTCAGCCGGTTTTTGTCGGCCAGCAGCTCTTTCATGCGGTCGTTGAGCTTGAGGAAGGGGCTGATCAGGATCAGGCGGTCAGACGCGCCTTTGATTAATTCTTCGAGGAAGTAGTTGGTTGCGCTGGTATTTAGAAACTTAGCCATTGGTTTTCTTCCGTTCTTTTAAATCTCTCCGGTCATTGACGCGGTCAATGCAACAGACTATTAGAAAATTGAGCTTGGCCCCTTGTCTCCGATTTCAAAGATGCTCCTTAAAAACGAACGTAGTGGAGCAAGATACTCCGGGTCATTCTCAAGAAGCCATTCCACGAGGGTTGGGACATCACGAGTTTTTCGGAACTCCAACTTAGCCTCTGATAATTCAGAAAACACAGCTTTCAGTACTTTCGCTCCATCGACTTCAGCAGCATCTGCGCTGCCGATGTTTCTGGTCAGCGAACTGCCAACGTCTTCGATGTTTGTTGAAAGATCCAACACCGCCAAAGTAGCGACGATGGCTTGTGGATGAAGAAGGTAGTTTTCCAACATTCGCCTATCAAGAAATCTCAGCTTTCCCTTTGAGCCAGCTTCAGTTTTCCTGCGATGTTCTTCGCTGTGCGTTTCCCCATCCAACAAAATGCAAACCATTGGCGGAACCAATGCTGATGATGTCGAAAGCCGCTCGTAGAGTTGGGCCACCTCGTCGGGTTCGACGCCTTTTTTGGAGAAGGTGCCTGTGCGCTCTACGCGCAATACAGAGGTGCCAGCAGCAATTTCTGGGCAAGCCCAACGCAGCAAATCCGGCATGACGAGTTCTTCTGTCTGCCCTTCGACCCACAAGACGCGGTCTTTCGCGTGAAGATCAGTCATGCGAATACCCAGTTCAGCAAGGTTGCTGCGAAGGAGGTGCAGGTCTTTATGTCCAACCTGTCGTACTGTGGTTGCTATTCCGTCAAAGTCAAGAAAAGAGATGGTTTTGGTATTGACTGCCGTGAGTACGTCGGCTGAATGGGCCGTCAAGATGAACTGATGCTGTTTACCTTCGGCCTCCAAAATTGCCAGTAATTCACGCAAAGCGCGAGGATGCAAAAAGGCGTTGGGCTCATCGATGGCGATGACCTGTGGTTCCCGGGACGTCAGTACAACGTAGAGCATAGCAATCACATTGCCGATGCCAGCCCCCATTCTTGCCAACGGGATCGAGAGATCATCGCGTCGCGATTCAGGAATGTGTGGCAGACAACGCAGCTCAAAGTTCCCACCATTTGGCGGTGCCTGCACCCACTTCACACTTGGGAAAATACGATTAACCCAACCGCAGAGCATTTTGTGGCCGTGTGCATCATTGGTTTGAAGATGGTTGATGCAGTAAGGCAGTGTGATTGCTTCGCGATCCAGAGCGGGCGAGCCTTGTGCAGCGCATTGCGCGCCAGGTCGTCGTTGAGCGGTAAATCGATAAATGCGCGGCTTGAAAAACTGCGCATACTGTCCAGCAATGCTGTTTACCCCAGCAGTATTTGCGATTTGAATATCAAGCGCTGGTTGTGATGGGTTGTACTGGAGCAAGGCAGCAAGCACAGGTAAGTTGCTGTTTCTACTTGCCATCCCTTGGATCAAATCATTTCCAACAACGGTTACTCTTTCTAAACCGTGACCGAAACTCGAAATAAGCCGCAGAGACGTATTTGCGTCGGCAAAATTCCGTATGGATTCAGCGGCGCCATTCCCGGCAAACTGAAGAGCCATCTGTGTGACTGGCAGATATAACTGTGACGCGCCAGTCAACTGCCAAAGCTCGTTGAAGTTTGTAGCTAAGGTTACCTCGAACTCTGACAGCAGATTATTTTTTCCGCCAAACTCTGGGATTGTTCGCTCGGAGCGATGTGGTTCGCTGAGACCGAACTCTAGATCAATGACATCCAAAACCGTGGTTTTGCCAGCATTGTTGGCGCCGACCAGTAAATTAAATCCTGGTTCCCAATTGAGAGTCTGTCGCTCGTGAATGCTTTTGTAATTTGTGATTTCGACAGACTGGATGTACATAGGCTATTTACCCCAACTATCCCTCAACCCCACCGCCAAGTTAAACACCGGCTTGTTACCTAGCACGTGATCCACCCGATCCGCCACAAAGTACCCATGCCGCTCAAATTGGAAGTTATGGCCCGCTGCGGCGTTGGCCAGTGAGGGCTCGACGATCGCGGTGATGACTTTCAGGCTGTTGGGGTTCAGGCTTTCCAGGTAGTCTTTGCCGCCCGCGTCGGGCTGGGCGTCCAGGAACAGGCGGTCGTACATACGCACTTCGGCGTTGACGCCATCGGCCACGCCCACCCAGGTGATGGCGGCTTTGACCTTGACGCTGTCGCTGCCGGGGGTGCCGCTTTTGGTGTCGGGCACCAGAGTGGCCAGCACTTCGGTGATGCTGCCGCTAGCGTCTTTGGTGCAGCCGGTGCATTCGATCACATAGCCGCCTTTCAGGCGCACCTTGTTGCCGGGGAAGAGGCGTTTGTAGCCCTTGGGTGGCACTTCTTCAAAGTCTTCGCGCTCAATCCACACTTCTTTGCCAATCGTGAAGTGGCGTGTGGGGCTTTCCACACCTTCGGGTGGGTGGGGCAGGGCGGGCTGGGTGCAGGGCTCCAGGTGGCCAGCGCCCATGACCTCGTCCCAGTTGGTCAGCACCAGTTTCACCGGGTTCAGCACCGCAAAACCGCGGTGGGCTTTGAGCTCCAGGTCTTCGCGCAGGCAGCCTTCCAGGGTGCTGTAGTCGATCCAGCTGTCGCTCTTGGTCACGCCAATGCGTTCGGCAAAGGCTTGGATCGCGGCGGGGGTGTAGCCCCGGCGGCGCAGGCCGACGATGGTGGGCATGCGCGGGTCGTCCCAGCCGTTGACTTTTTTCTCGTTCACCAGTGCAGCCAGCTTGCGTTTGCTGGTGATCACATAGGTGAGGTTCAGGCGGGCAAATTCGTACTGGTGCGGCGCGGGCGCGGCCAGCAGGCCACCTTCACACAAGCGGTCCATCAGCCAGTCGTAAAACGGGCGCTGGTCTTCAAACTCCAGCGTGCAGATGCTGTGGGTGATCTGCTCCAGCGCGTCTTCAATCGGGTGGGCAAAGGTGTACATCGGGTAGATGCACCATTTGTTGCCGGTGTTGTGGTGTTCGGCGTGTTTGATGCGGTAGATGGCCGGGTCGCGCATGTTGATGTTGGGGCTGGCCATGTCGATTTTTGCTCGCAAGACCATAGCGCCGTCTTCATATTTACCGTCGCGCATCTCGCGAAAACGTGCCAGGTTCTCGGCCGTTGTGCGGTTGCGGAACGGGCTGTCAACACCGGGTTTGCCAAAGTCGCCGCGGTTGGCGCGCATTTGTTCGGGTGTTTGTTCGTCCACATAGGCCAGGCCCGCTTCAATCAGGTATTCCGCTGCGCGGTACATGAAGTCGAAGTAGTCGCTGGCCTGGTAGGGCGCGGCGTCTGGTGCGCCGTTCCAGTCAAAGCCCAGCCATTTGATGGCGTCAACAATGCTGTTGACGTATTCAATGTCTTCTTTTTCGGGGTTGGTGTCGTCAAAGCGCAGGTGGCACACGCCGTTGTAGTCGCGCGCCAGGCCAAAGTTGATGCAAATGCTTTTGGCGTGGCCCACATGTAAGTAACCATTGGGTTCGGGCGGGAAACGGGTGCGGATTTTGGCTGGGTCGGGCGCGCCTTGGGCGTGGTGGGCGGCGTCGCCCGGGCTGCCAGCCCAGCGGCGGGATGCGTAGGTGCCTTTTTCGAGGTCAGATTCGATGATCTGGCGCAGAAAGTTGCTGGATTTGGTGGTGTCTGGGGCTGCGGCGCTGTTGGCTGCGGCGGTGGAGGCTGGGTGGGAAGGATGGCTCATACCAGCCATTTTAGGCGGCACCCTTGCGCTGGGCGTGTATTGTGCGTACCCTGCGCCGCATCTTTGTTCAACCCAAGCACCCATAGCCATGTCACCACCGCTCGTTCCCAACCCCGATCAACCCGCCCAGGTGCGGCTTGGCCCGGCCGACCTGAGCCAGGCCGTGTTGGACGGGTTGATCACCCGCCAGCAGGCCGATGCCTTGTGGGCGCGCTGGTCGCGACTGGCGCAGCCGGTGGCGGGGGGTGGCGGGCTTTCACCGGCAGCGGCGCCTGCCGGGCCGGCTTTCAGCTTCACCAACACGTTGTATTACTTTGGCGGGATGGTGGCTATAGGTGCCATGACGCTGTTTTTGCGCCTGAGCTGGGACGCTTTTGGCCCCTGGGGCCTGATGCTGCTGAGTGCGGCCTACCTGCTGGCCTGCCTGAAGGTGGCCGACCATCTGGCAAGCCGCCAGCTGCGCGTGCCTGCGGGCATTTTGGCCACGCTGGCGGTGGTGCTGGTGCCGCTGGTGGTGTGGTGTGCCCAGCATGGCTTGGGCTGGTGGCCGCCGGGCGGGCCAACCAGTTATTCGGCCTACCACACGCACATCAACTGGCGCTGGCTCACGCTCGAGTTTGTGACCCTGGCCGCCGGTGTGGTGATGTTGTGGCGCTATCGCCTGCCATTCATGGTGATGCCGATTGCGGTGACGCTCTGGTACATGAGCATGGATGTGGCGCAGGCTCTGTGGTCGGACGTGGGTTACTGGGACTGGGAGTTCACCCGCGATGTGTCGCTGGTGTTTGGCATCGCCACGGTGTTTATCGCGCTGTGGGTCGATGCCCGCAGCCGCCAGGCGTTAGAGGCCGAATGGCGGCAGGACTACGCGTTTTGGCTGTACCTGTTTGGCACCATCATGTTTTGGGGTGGCCTGAGCCTGCGCGACTCGGACTCTGAATGGGCTAAGGCGCTGTATTGCCTGATCAACCTGCTGCTGGTGTTTGCCGGGGCGGCCATTGGGCGGCGGGTGTTCACCGTGTTTGGCGGGTTGGGGGTGGCGATTTACCTGGGCTACTTGTCACACCGGGTGTTTGGTGACAGCCTGGGTTTTGCCTTTGTGCTGACCCTGCTGGGCCTGGGTGTGGTGGCCTTGGGCATCTGGTGGCAGCGGCATGAGGCGCAGATCAACGCCTATTTTTCAGCCTGGCTGCCGCCGGGGCTGCGGCCCCGGCCCACGGACTAAACCAACAGTGTGTTGGCAAAGGCGTGGATGGCTTTGAGGTCGGGTGCCAGCTCGGTGAAGGGCAGGCGTTCACGCACCAGGATCTCGCGCAGGCCCTGGTCCACTTCACGCGCTTGTTCTTCGTCCTGAAAACGGCCTGAGCGCACGTACTTCTTGTCGCCACGTTTGACCAGCACGTTGACGTTGTCGTTTTGCCGGTACCACTGCAGGATCTGCTCGCGGGTTTTGGCGATGTCGCAGATGTTTTCCGAGTAGTTCTCGTTGTAGAACAGCACCTGGGGCAAAGAGCATTCGGTGATCAAAAAGTGCACCTGGCCGTCGATCAGGTTGAGCATCTCAAACTGGCGCTGGGCAATGAAGTACTGGTTTTTTAACACCTCAAAGTTTTGCTGCCAGACCAGCGACTTGGCAAAGTCGGGAATGGTTTCCACCGTTTTGCCCTGCAGGCTCAGGTGCAACACGATGGCTGCTGAAAACAGCGACTTGTCGCTGCCCGGGCCACCAATGATGTTGATCACCTTGGTGGGGTACAGGCGCATCTTGGTTTCGGGCAGGTGGTTGAGGACGTTGGCGTAGCGGATGCTCATGGTGGGTGCTCGGTGGGTGCGGTTGTCGTGGGGGCTGAAAGCAGTGCGCTATCGTGTGCCAAATGGGGCCACTTGGCAAGCCTGGCAAGTGTTTTGTTTGATGTAACTTCAGGTGGCGATGCCGTTGCGCTCCAGCAGGTCGCTCACCAGCTCCAGGCGCACCAGCGGGTTGTCCAGCGCCATCAGCTGGTGTTTGAGTTCCAGCGGCATGGGCAGCAGCTCACACCAGCGGTTGGCCACCCAGGCGCAGTCGTCCAGCCGGTAGGGTTCGTGGATCGGCATCTGGTCGGCGGGCAGCTCTTGCTCAAGCAGGGTGTTGATGACCCGCAGCAGGGTGCTGGCCACCGCCTGCAGATCGGGCGGGATGGCCACACTCTGGTCGGCGGGCAGCAGGTTCACATCGGCCACCCACAGGCCGTGTTTGAGGAGCTGGTGTGTTTTGACGGTAAAGCGCTGTGCGCCGGTGCACTGGATCAGCATCAGGCCGGGCTGCGGTCGGCTCAGCGCGGTGATACGCGCCAGAGTGCCAGTGGGGTAGAAAATCTCGTCAGCCACCTGGGCGTTGTCTGGCAGGTTGCTGGGGGGCTGGCGCACCTCGCTGCCCTGGTTCAAGGTGACCACACCAAACGGTGCGCCGGTTTTGAAACATTTGCCCACCATGTCGAGGTAACGCACCTCAAAAATCTGCAGCGGCAAATAGCCGCCTGGAAACAGCACCGTACTCAGCGGAAACAGCGGAACGGATTGGAGCGCCAGCGTGTCAGTCATGTCGTGTGTTTGTCAGAAATGGCATGCATGATCCCACGAATGGGCCAGACATGCGCGCTGTGATAATGCCGCAACAAATGAAGGAGTGCGCGTGGATATTGTGTTGCTGATCAAGGCCGCCATCATGGGGCTGGTAGAGGGCTTGACCGAGTTTTTGCCCATTTCATCCACCGGCCACCTGATTCTGGCAGGCGCTTTGTTGGGCTTTGATGACGACAAGGCCAAGGTGTTTGACATTGCGATCCAGACCGGCGCCATTTTTGCGGTGATTCTGGTTTATTGGCAAAAGATCCGCGACACCGTGGTGGCTTTGCCCACCGACAAACAGGCGCAGCGTTTTGCGCTGAATGTGGTGATTGCCTTTTTGCCAGCGGTGATTCTGGGCCTGCTGTTTGGCAAGGCCATCAAGGCGCATTTGTTCACCCCGGTGGTGGTGGCCAGCACCTTCATCATTGGTGGTTTCATCATTTTGTGGGCTGAGCGGCGCCAGGAGAAAAACCCGGCGGTGGCGCGTATCCAGGATGTGGACGCCATGACGCCGATGGACGCTTTGAAGGTGGGCCTGGTGCAGTGTTTTGCGATGATCCCGGGTACCAGCCGCAGTGGCGCCACCATCATTGGTGGCATGTTGATGGGTCTGTCACGCAAGGCCGCCACTGATTTTTCGTTCTATTTGGCCATTCCTACGCTGATTGGGGCGGGAGCCTATAGTCTGTATAAGGAACGTGCTCTGTTGTCTGTAGCGGACTTGCCAATGTTCGGGGTTGGGCTGGTGGTGTCGTTCCTGAGCGCCTGGCTGTGTATCCGCTGGCTGCTGCGTTTTATCTCCACCCACAGTTTTGTCGGCTTTGCCTACTACCGCATTGTTTTTGGCCTGGTGGTGCTGGTCACCGCCTGGAGCGGGCTGGTGACCTGGGCGGAATAAGCCCCCGATCAGGACCGCAGGGCTGACAGGTTCAGCAGCGCGGCCTCGATGGCGGCGGCGGTCACCAGCGGCTGCTCCATCGGAAACAGGTGGCTGCCGTCAAGCATCATGGTGCGCCCGTGCGTCACGCGTTGTGTCAGGGCCATGCCCACCTGTTTCATCTCAGCCGAGCGTGTGCCACCAATAAAGGCCACCGGGCAGCGCACCGGGTGCTGGCGCAGCATGGCGTCCAGGTTGTCGGGCAGGGTGTTGTAGATGGCGGTTTCGACCTCACGCTCAAAACGCAGCACACGCCGGGGTTCACCGTCAATCTGTGTGTCTACCGTGCCATGGCTGATGTAGTCGGCCAGCACCTGCGGGTGCCATTGGGCAAACGCCTGTTTGCTTTGAAAGTGGGCCAGGGCTGCAGCGGCGTCGGGCCACTGGTAGCGCCGGTTGCGGCTGACCTTGCCGGGTGAGATGGCGCCCACCAGCTGGGTGCGTTTGGCCACACCGACCAGGTTGGCCCGCCAGCCGCCCAGAATGGGCGCGTCCAGCAGCAGCACACCCCGCGCCAGATCCGGCGCTTTGGCAGCAGCCATCAGGCTCAGGAAACCGCCCAAAGAGTGGCCGACAAAAAACAGGGGTTCACCCGCTTGCGCCACCACAGGCCGGGCAAAGTCCAGCAGCTGCTGCACCAGATGGGGCCAGTTGCTGGTGACCGGGTAAAGCGGGTCGTGGCCAAACTGATCCACCGCATGCGCCACCAGACCACGCGCCTGCAGCGCCTGAAACATCAGGCGGTAGGTGCTGGCGCCAAAGCTGTTGGCGTGTGAAAAAACGATCTTCAGATCAGCTTCTCTTGCGGGGTGGTGATTTTTTTCAGGGGCAGGCTGCGCCCGGCGTTCTGCATCAGCGGCACGTCGGTGGCTTCGCCGTTCCACATCGGGTCTTCGATGCTGTCAAACACCTCGCGCAGCTTGACGCCCCAGCTGTTGTGCAGCATCTGGAAGTAGGGGTTGTTCTCGTCAATACACACCACCTTGTCGGTCTGGAAGCGGTCGGCCTCGTAGACCACCAGGTCCAGCGGCAGGCCAACCGACAGATTGGACTTGAGGGTGGAGTCCATCGACACCAGCGCGCACTTGGCGGCCTCGTCGAGCGGCGTATGCGGGGTGATGACACGGTCGAGCACCGGTTTGCCGTATTTGGATTCACCGACCTGGAAGTACGGTGTCTCAGGCGTGGCTTCGATGAAATTGCCCGCCGAGTAGACCTGGAACAGGCGCATGCCTTCACCCTTGATCTGGCCGCCAAAAATCAGGCTGACGTTGAAGTCGACCCCGGCGAGCTTGAGTGACGCAGCGTCACGCTCGTACACATGGCGGATGGCCGAGCCCAGCACGCGGGCGGCGTCGAACATGCTTTTGGCGTTCCAGATGGTCAGGCCATCTTCGTCGTCGTTGTCCTTGAGTTTTTCGACCTGCAGGATCTCGCGCACCGACTGCGAAATGCTCAGGTTGCCAGCTGACAGCAGCACCATAAAACGGTCGTCGGGCTTTTCGTAGACGATCATCTTGCGAAAGGTGCTGATCTGGTCCAGCCCGGCGTTGGTGCGTGAGTCGGACAGGAACACCAGTCCGGCATTGAGTTTGATGGCGACGCAGTAGGTCATAGAAGTGGGGGGCAGGGCGGTAAACAAGATCAGGCAAAGCCGCTATTGTCCCTCAGACGGCTCCTTTGCCGTGTTCTGGAATGGCTAGACCCCAAACTCGCAGCACCGGGCAGGGTGCCGGCGGGTGGCTACAGGCCCTGTCCGCGTGATGGCTCACCCGACTTGGCGGCTGCGGGGGGCGGACCTTGTCTTTGTGACTGCGATTGGCTTTGGCTTTGGGATTGCGTTTGGCTTTGGCTTTGGGATTGCGTTTGGCTTTGTTCCGAGCCAAAACTCATCGACGGCACCGGCTCCACCGTCACACCCACGGTCAGCACATGGCTGGCGCCGCCGTGGATCACACCTCGCATCGGCGACACGTCGGAGAAATCGCGGCCAATGGCCAGGGTCACATAGTCCTCACCGGGTGAGGGCCAGCCCGCGCGGTCGTTGGTGGGGTCCAGATCCACCCAGCAGGCGGGCAGTGCGGGCAAGTCGTTGCTGGCGCTTTGGGCCGGCAGGTAGACCGAGGCCCAGGCGTGGGAGGCATCGCTGCCGCGCAACTTGACCGTGCCTGGCGCCGGATTGGTCAGCAGGTAACCGCTGACGTACCGTGCGGCCAGGCCCATGGAGCGCAGGCAGGCGACAAAAATGTGGGCAAAGTCCTGGCACACCCCTTTGCGCTGCGCCAGCGCCTGCAGCGCCGGGGTGTTGACCTCGGTGCTCAGGCTCTCGTAGCTGAAGTCGTGGTAGATGCGGTGCATCAGGTCCAGCGCACACAGCAGCAGGCTCTGGCCAGGAGGGAAGCTGGGCCGCGCGTAGGCCGCAAAGTCGCTGTGGTGCGGCGCCATGCTGGAGGCAAAAACAAACTCGTTGGCGGCGTCAAACACTGCCGCTGCGTGGTAACGAAAGCGTTCGCGCACCACCTCCCAGCTGGTCAGGTGGCGGGGCAGGGTGCTGGTTTGGGTGGTGACCTCGCTGGTGGCCACCACCTGCAGCCGACGGTGAGGCACCTGCAAGGAGAAAAAATGCCGGGTGTTGCCAAACACGTCCTCGGTGCTGCTGATCTGGGCGGGCTGGGGCGTGATCTCCAGCAGGTGGTGCAGGCGCTGCTGGCTGGGCAGGTCGCGCGGTGTCAGGTAGGCCATGTGTTGTGCCGTCTCTACCGCCGGGCGGTAGTCGTACATCGTTTCATGGGTGATGCTGAGCTTCATACAAAACCAACGCTGTGGTTGCTCAGGCCTGCATGGGTGAAATAGGTGGCGCTGATGTCTTCCGAGACCTCGTAGGCGGCGTTGCTGCACTGCTGCAGCACCGACCTGAGCAGCTCGTACTGGGGCGTGGCGCCGCTTGTACCGGCCATGGCCGGTGTCACCAGGTCGGGGGCCACTTCACACAATTGCGCCAGCCCCCAGGCGTTGGGGTTGGGCACCTTGAGCGCCAAGGGCGAGAGCTGGTTGGCATCGCTGCCGGCCAGCTTGGCCAGGCGCCCACGCAGGGTGTGGGCCACCCAGGACACCGAACGCGGGTTGTCGCGGTCGATCACCAGCAGGTCAATCATCGCGGCCATGTCGCGGCTTTGCTGGAACTCGGCGTGGAAGGTGATGGCGTTGTCAAACAGCTCCAGCATGGCGTCAAAGCCGCTGTCGGTCTCCAGGCTCTTGCAGGCCAGCGCCTGGTTCAAGGCGGTGGACAAAAAGCCCAGGCGTTCGATGTGGCGGCCAATGCTCAGCAGGCGCCAGCCGTCGTCGCGGGTCATGCGGTCGGTCTGGGCGCCGGTGATCGCGGCCATGTGGTCGCTGGTGTCCTTGAGGATCTGCAGCGCCTGCTGCACCGGAAAATCACCGCGCTGGCGGTGTTCGGCAAAACGGGCAAACAGCACCTCTTCGGCACGGGTGATGATGCGCCAGTGCTCTTGCGACAGGCGTTCGCGCACGCTCGATGCGGCCATTTTCAGGGCGCGCAGATAAAAGCCCACGCTGGTGGCGTTGCGGGTGCTGCCCAGGCTGTCGATCAGGGCGCGCTCAAACACCCGGGGCGCCTGCAAGGGTGTCGGTACACCGGGCAGCACCAGGGTGTTGGCCACCGCCATCTGGCCCAGCCAGGTCAGCAGCGGCACACCCGAGGGGTCTTCGCCGTGCAGGCATTCCAGGGTCAGGCGTGCCAGGCGCAGCGCGTTTTCGGTGCGTTCGGTGTAACGGCCCAGCCAGAACAGGTTTTCAGCGGCGCGGCTGGTAACCAGGCGCTTGCGCTGCATCAGGCTCTCAGGTGTCAGGTGCGGGTGCAGCAGGGTGGCGTGGTCGACCTCGCCGGTGGTCAGCGCCCAGACGTCGGCACTGCTGCCGCCGTGCTGCATGGAGGTGATCTCTTGTGAACTGCTGGCCACCCGGGCCAAGCCGCCGGGCAACACGCGCCAGCCCTGTTCACCGTCAGACACCGCAAACACCCGCAGCATCACCGAGCGCGGCACCAGGCCGGGCTGTTTGTCGGGCTCGGCCTGCCAGGTAGGCATTTGTGACAGCGGGGTGTAGGCCTGCACCGTGTGTTCTTCGGGGTGGCGGGCAACACGGCCTGCCCACTCGTTGAGCGACTGGGGTGTCTGGCGGGCGCCCAGCACTGCGTCAAAACTGGCGTGGCTGCTGGAGCCCGGGTAGGTGGGTTTGATGGCGCACTCCTGCAGCCGCACCATGGCGTCAAACATGGCGCTGCTCTCACCACACCACCAGGTGGGCAAGGCGGGCAGGCGCAGCTCTTCGTCAAACAGGTGGCGCGACAGCGCGGGCAAAAAGCCCAGCAGCGCGGGCGACTCCAGAAACGCCGAACCCGGCGTATTGGCCACCAGCACGTTGCCCGCACGGATGGCCTGCAGCAGGCCTGGCACACCCAGGGTGGAGTCGGCGCGCAACTCCAGCGGGTCCATGTACTGGTCGTCTACACGTTTGAGCAGACCATGCACTGGCACCAGACCCTTGAGGGTCTTGAGGAACAGGCGCTCGTCACGCACCAGCAGGTCACTGCCTTCGACCAGGGTCAGGCCGAGGTAACGCGCCAGGTAGGCGTGTTCAAAATAGGTTTCGTTGTAGGGGCCGGGGGTCAGCAGGGCCAGGTGTGCGTCGGCGCCCATCGGGCTCAGGGTGCGCAGGCTGTCCATCAGAGCGCGGTAGGTGCTGGCCAGGCGCTGCACCTTGAGGCTGTCAAAGGCGGTGCCAAACTGGGCCGAGATCGCCAGCCGGTTTTCCAGCAGGTAACCCAGGCCAGAAGGCGCCTGGGTGCGTTGCCCCACCACCCACCAGTTGCCATCGGGGCCGTGCGCCATGTCAAACGCGGCAATGTGCAAATAACGCCCACCCACGGGCCGGATGCCGTGCATGGCGCGTAAATAACCGGGGTGGCCGTGTACCAGGGCCGGTGGCAAAAAGCCCGAGGCCAGCAGCTCTTGCGGGCCATAGACATCGGCCATGACCCGCTCCAGCAGGCGTACACGTTGCAGCACACCGGCCTCAATGTGTTGCCAGCTCGCTGCATCCACCAGCAGCGGGAACAGGTCCAGCGACCAGGGGCGCTGTGGGCCGTTCTCGTCGGCATAGACGTTGTAGGTGATGCCGTTGTCACGGATCTGGCGCGCCAGCGCCACGCTGCGCTGGTTCATGTCGGCGGCGGTGTCGTCGCGCAATGTGGCGAAGAAATCGCCCCAATCCCTTTTTATAAAAGGGCTGGTAGCTATGTTTTGTGTAGTGTCTTCGGGGCCGGGCAGAGCGCCGTTTGACACCACACCCGCGAGTTCGTCAAAGTGCCCTTTGGCGCTTTTGTAAGCCGCCACCAGCTCGCTCAAGCTGGGGTTGCCTGGGCCAGCTTCTTGGGTGGGTGACGATTTGGCGGGCTTCATGGCGTTGAGTATGCCAGTGAAGTCGCGCTTTGAATGACAATCACGGGTTAAACAAACTGATCGACCCGATCCACGCCATGACCGATATCCTGCCAGTTTCCGCTGAGACCATGACCGATTCACCCTCGGAGAACCTTGCCCCGGCCACTGCGCCAGCAGCTGCCAGCACACCACCCACCAAGGGCAAAAACCGCTTTGCCAGCGCCCAGCCGGTGCTGGAGAAGCTGTTTGAGCTGTACCCCCATCTGTTTGGCCAGCGTTTTGTGCCGCTCAAGCTCGGTGTGTTCCAGGACCTGCTGGCGGCCCACCCCGAGGTGTTTGCCAAGGACGAGCTCAAAGTGGCACTCGGTGTGCACACCCGCTCTACCCGCTATTTGCAAAGTGTGGCCCAAGGCCTGCCGCGCCATGACTTGTTAGGCCAGGTGGTGGAGCCGGTGGCGCCCGAACATGTGCTGCTGTCGATCGTGGAAGTGTTCCAGCGCCGCCAGGCGCGCTCTGACGAAGATTTGCTGCCCAAACTGCGCAAGCAGATGCTGAGCGCCTACCAGGCCAGCGGCCTGACCCGCCAGGACTACCTGTCGCGCCTGACCACGCTGGAAGAGAAAGTCGCCGCCTTGCTCGATGAGGTGATTGACGAGGTGGAGCAACAACGTGCGCGCCAGGCGGCGCTGCTGCGGGCCTTTGATGCCAGCGGCAAGACGGTCGAAGACTTCGCCGCCGAACTCGGCATGGATGTGCGCCAGATCCAGACCGCGCTCAAGCAACGCAAGGCCTGAGCTGGACCCCGGGTCTGATCGACCCACCCAACAAAAAACCGCCGGGGTTACCCCAGGCGGTTTTTTTATGGTTGGTTGGCCATGGCCACCGTGCTGACGCCGGTGGCCAGGACATCAGGGTTTATTCATCCACCGGCACGCAAGAGCAGAACAGGTTGCGGTCGCCATAGACGTTGTCGATACGTCCCACGGGTGGCCAGTACTTGCTTTGTTTGAGGCTAGGCATCGGAAACGCCGCTAGCCCGCGTGTGTAGGGCTTGGGCCACTCTTCTTCTAATAGCGTGGCGGCGGTGTGTGGCGCGTTTTTGAGCGGGTTGTTGTCCTGCGGCCAGACCCCTTGCTCGACCTGGGCGATTTCGGAACGGATGGCGATCATCGCGTCGATGAAGCGGTCCAGCTCCTCCAGCGTTTCGCTCTCAGTCGGTTCCACCATCAGGGTGCCGGGCACCGGGAAACTCAGCGTGGGCGCGTGAAAGCCGTAGTCCATCAGGCGTTTGGTCATGTCTTCGGCGCTGATGCCGTTGGCGCCACCGGTGGCCTCTTTGAGCTGACGCACGTCCAGAATACATTCGTGCGCCACACGACCGGGTTTACCGTCTACCGGCACACTGGTGTAGAGCGTGGGGAAATGGTCCTTGAGGCGGGCGCTGATGTAGTTGGCGCTCAGAATGGCCACTTCAGTCGCGGCCTGCAGGCCTGCGGCGCCCATCATGCGGCAGTACATCCAGCTGATCGGCAACACCGCTGCGTTGCCCAACGGCGCCGCTGAGACAGCACCCACGCCCGAGCCAGCAAGCCCACCCGCGTTATGACCGGGCAGGAAGGGCACCAGATCAGCCACCACACACACCGGGCCCACACCGGGGCCGCCACCGCCGTGCGGGATGCAGAAGGTTTTGTGCAGGTTCAAATGGCTCACGTCACCACCAAACTCACCCGGTGCGGCCAAGCCGACCAGCGCGTTCATGTTGGCGCCGTCCACGTAGACGCGCCCGCCGTGGCTGTGCACCAGGGCGCAGAGGTCCTTGACGTTGGTCTCGAACACACCGTGGGTGCTGGGGTAGGTGATCATCATCGCGGCCAGGTTGGCGCTGTGCTGTTCACACTTGGCCTTCAGGTCGGCCATGTCGACATTGCCCTGGGCGTCACAGGCGGTCACGACCACCTTCATGCCCACCATGGTGGCGCTGGCCGGGTTGGTGCCGTGGGCGCTGCTTGGGATCAGGCAGATGTTGCGGTGCGCTTCGCCACGCGAGGCGTGGTAACCGCGAATCGCCAGCATGCCGGCGTACTCACCCTGGCTGCCCGCGTTGGGCTGCAGGCTGATGCCCGCGTAACCCGTGGCCTGGCACAACCAGGCGCGCAGCTGCGCGTCCAGCTCGGTATAACCCTGGCGCTGGTCGGCCGGGGCAAACGGGTGGATGCCTGCGAACTCGGGCCAGGTGATCGGGATCATTTCACTGGTGGCGTTGAGCTTCATGGTGCAGCTGCCCAGCGGGATCATCGTGCGGTCCAGCGTCAGGTCAAAGTCCGAGAGGCGGCGGATGTAGCGCAGCATGCCAGTTTCACTGTGGTAGCTGTTGAACACCGGGTGGCTCAGGTAGGCGCTAGTGCGCAGCAACTTCGCGGGCAGCAAGGAGTCGGCCATCGGTTCCACCTGGGCAAAGGTCAAGGTGCGGCCACGGCCACCGGTTTCACCTCGGCGGGCGGTGTTGGGCCAGCCACTCACCGCGTCGGCAAAGAAGGACCACAGGGCTTCGACATCGGCGCGGGTGCTGGTCTCGTCGAGCGAGATGCCCAAGCTGTCTTTGGAGACCAATCGCAGGTTGGCCCCCGCTTGCAGGGCATTGTTAGCTATCGAAGCGGTAGCGTCGCCGGTTTCCACGGTGAGGGTGTCAAACGCTGTGGCATTGGCCACGGTATAGCCCAACGACTCCAGACCAGCGGCCAGCACGGCGGTCAGGCTGGCCACGCGTTGGGCGATGCGTTTCAAGCCTTGCGGGCCGTGGTAGACCGCGTACATGCTGGTGATGACGGCGGGCAGCACTTGCGCGGTGCAGATGTTGGAGGTGGCTTTTTCGCGGCGGATGTGTTGTTCACGCGTTTGCAAGGCCAGGCGGTAGGCCGGGTTGCCGTGCACGTCGACACTGACACCCACCAGACGGCCGGGCATGCTGCGTTTGAACTCGTCGCGGCAGGCCATGTAGGCAGCGTGCGGGCCGCCGTTGCCCATGGGCATGCCAAAACGTTGGGTGGTGCCAATCGCGATGTCGGCGCCGAGTTCACCGGGGGGTGTCAAGAGGGTGAGCGCCAACAGGTCGGCGGCCAGAATGACCACACCACCTTTGTCCTTGTAGTTGGCGATCCATTCGCGGTCGTCACGCACCACACCACTGACGCCGGGGTACTGCAGCAGCACCGCAAAACTCTCATCGGCCAGGGCCTCGTCGCCGGTGCAGGTCTTGACGGTGATACCCAGCGGCTCTGCGCGGGTGCGGATCACTTCCAGCGTTTGTGGCAGCACCTCGTTGTCGACAAAAAAGGTGGTTGAATTGGACTTGCTCATGCGTAGCGCCAGCGTCATCGCTTCGGCGGCAGCGGTGGCCTCATCCAGCATCGAGGCGTTGGCCATCGGCATGGCCGTCAAGTCGGTGATCATGGTCTGGAAGTTCACCAGCGCTTCCATGCGGCCCTGGCTGATCTCGGCCTGGTAGGGGGTGTAGGCGGTGTACCAGGCCGGGTTTTCCAGGATGTTGCGCAGGATCACACCCGGGGTCAGGGTGTCGTAATACCCCTGGCCGATGTAGCTCTTGGCCACCTTGTTTTTGGCCGCGATGGCCTTGAGTTCGGCCAATGCGGCGGCCTCGGTGATGGCGGGTGGGATGGCCATGGGCTGGCTGCGGCGGATGCTGCCAGGCACGATCTCGTTGATCAGTTCGGCGCGCGAACTGGCGCCGACCGCCTTGAGCATGAGCGCTTCATCGGCTGCGTCCACACCAATGTGGCGGGCGATGAACTCGCTGCTGTTTTCAAGTTCGGACAGGGGTGGGGTGTTGGGCATGGCGGTGACTCAGAGGTGACAAAACAACAGACGGGGAAACGCGGCCAGACAAGGCCATCACGAGGTTGTATTTGGGGGCGCGCGCTGCTTGCCAAATCACAAGCAGCGGCGCGTTGTGCTTTTTAGTGCGCGTCAGCGGCAAAGCTGGTGTAACTGGTTTCGTCCATCAGGCCGTCGAGTTCGGCTGGGTTGCTCAGTGTCATCTTGAAGAACCAGCCCGCGCCCAGCGGGTCGGAGTTGGCCAGGGCCGGGTCGGCACGCAGGGCTTCGTTGACTTCGGTGACGGTGCCGTTGGCGGGCATGTAGACGTCAGCGGCAGCTTTGACCGATTCGACGACTGCGGCAGCGTCTTTGGCAGCGTAGGTTTTGCCGACTTCGGGCAGATCGACAAATACCACGTCGCCCAGCGCGTCTTGCGCATGGTGGGTGATGCCCACGGTGGCGTTGTTGCCGTCGATCTTGACCCATTCGTGGTCGGGGGTGAATTTGATGCTCATGTGGTGCTCCGTAAAGTGAATTGAAACGTTTGAAAACTTGAAACTGTTTGTCTATTTACCCGCCGCGTACGCCGGGTGACTGACTCCGCGAATGTCCCCCGTTTTGGGGCTTACGCCCCAAACCTCCTCCTTGATTTCGCTGCATCAGACACCCCACGCACGCTGCTAGTCGGCATTGGTAAAGTTTCATGACGCAGGTCAAAGGCTGAGAAAGGAATTTAACCGCGGAAATAGTTGGTCGGCACAAAGGGCATGGCCACAACTTCCATCTTGACGGGTTTGCCCCGCACGATGGCGTTGACCTGGGTGCCCACAACGGCCAGCGCGGGTGGCAGGTAGCCCATGGCCACGGGTTTGTCGATGGTGGGGCCAAGCAGGCCGCTGGTGACTTCACCCACACGTGCGCCGGTCAGGTCTTGCAACTCGGTGTGTTCCCGCACGGGAATACGCTCCAGCGCGATCAATCCAACACGTTTTCGGGCTATAGCCCTCGTTGGATCTGCCAATTGAGCTAGTATCTTTGTAGCGCCAGGAAAGCCTCCGGCGCGGGCACCGTCGGTACGACGTACCTTTTGCATGGCCCAGTTGAGGCTGGCTTCGACTGGGGTGGTGGTGGCGTCGATGTCGTTGCCGTACAGCGGTAGACCGGCTTCCAGGCGCAGCGAGTTGCGTGCGCCCAGGCCAATCGGTTTGACCTCAGGTTGGGCCAGCAGGGCATTGGCCAGTGCCAGGGCTTCGGAAGCATGCACCGAGATCTCGAAACCGTCTTCACCGGTGTAGCCGCTTCGGGTCAGGAACACATTGATGTTTTGGGTGCCGGTGTTGACCGTGAAGCTGCCGCCGGTCATGAACACCAGCTTCTCCACGCCTGGAGCCAGGCGGGACAGGGCGGTGACTGCTTGCGGCCCTTGCAGCGCCAGCAGGGCAAATTCGGGCATCGGGATGACCTGGCAGCGCGTGCCGATCTTGGCCTGGATGTGGGCGATGTCACCCACTTTGCAGGCGCCATTGACGATGACAAAAATCTCATCAGCGGCTTTGCGGAAAAACATCAGGTCGTCGATGATGCCGCCGTCTTCGTTGAGCAACAGACCGTAGCGTTGTTTGCCGATGGGCAGGTCGATCACGTCGACCGGCAGCAAGCTCTCCAGCGCGGCCGCTGCATCGGGGCCGACCAGGCGCAGCTGGCCCATGTGGGACACATCAAACAGACCCGCAGCGGTGCGTGTGTGTTTGTGCTCGGCAATCAGGCCGGCCGGGTACTGCACCGGCATGCTGTAGCCGGCAAACGGCACCATGCGCGCACCCAAGGTGATGTGCAGGTCATTGAGGGGAACGTTCAAAAGCGATTCAGGTGATGCGGACATCAGGCACTCCAGGGGCAGACCAAAAAAACCATGACACAACGGCTGTTCTGTCACAGGCTGCCCCCGCTGTCCGCTTTACCTGAGAGATTCGCCGGGCCAAGACCCACCAGATGGCGGGTCGACTGCGGGTTGCTCCTTCGGTGGACACACAAACCACATCAGGTTGGGTGTCTCTCTCCAGTGGGGATGCGTCAACACTCTGAACAGAGTGTGACGTTTGTCAGTCCTTTTGCCTGAGCGTTCAAACGACTGCAATCAGCGGTTCTGCGCCTTCGGCGGCTGCCCAGACACCAAATGGCGGGGCGGCTCTCTCCTGACGCGCGGAATTCTAACTGCACCACCGATAATGCGGTTTTGTTCCAACGGGTTGACTCTTGCAGCATGAATGATTCGAACAAAGCACTCTTTCTGGGCCTGGTGTCCAACCAGACCGCGTTCATCACCGGCATTGTGGTGTTTCTGTTGATGGGTTTGCTGGCGTTTCGCCGTGGCAAACAGACCAAACGCGCGGAGTTCACCGTGATTGGGCTGGTCTTCATGGTGTTTCCGTATGCGGTGTCGCAGCCCTGGTTGTTGTGGTCGATTGGTGCGGCGCTGATGGTGTTGTTGGCGGTGCGCTGGAAGTGACAAGAGCTTTGCGCCAAGCACCCTCTCGCCCAGCGGTTGGCAGCTGGGGCCACCCCAGGCGTCTTGCTATGTCAACGCTGATGTTGGCGCTGTTGCTGGCGGGCTGCGCCAGCCCACCTCCGTCACAACGCGGCTGGCAAGCCTATCCGGCGTCAGGCGGCGCTGCGGCTCCTGCGGCAGACATTCCGTCTCGGTTGACACTGGAGCAAGCGGGTGATGTCACCCTGTACGCCGTCGGATTGGTGGGCACACCTTACCGGTATGGTGGCAATACCCCCGAGAGCGGGTTTGACTGCAGCGGGCTGATCAGCCATGTGTACCGGTCGCGTGCTGGTGTGGTGCCGCCGCGCACCGTGGCCAAACTCCAGTTCTGGGGGGCACCGGTGGCGGGTGAGGCGATCCGTTCCGGTGATGTGGTCTTGTTTGCCCTGCGCGACACGGTGACCCATGCGGGCATCTACGTGGGAGAGGGGCGTTTTGTGCATGCACCCTCGACTGGCGGTGAGGTCAGGCTGGAGTCTCTGGCCAGCAGGTACTGGGCCTCACAACGCGTGGCGTTCCGCCGTCCTTGAGCTGGGTGATCCACCCCGTATGCCAGGGGAACTCAGTCCACCACCGCGATCAGGCTGACAAAAGCCACTTTCACACCGAGCCACGTGGCCAGCACAATCAGCCAGGATTTCCACTTGATACGTGGTGTGTTGAAACGGTTTTCGGCCAGTGTGAACACCACCGCACAGGCGGCGCCAAACACCAGGCCGATCCAGGCCTGGTACAGCTTGTCCACCCAGACGGATTCCACATCCTTGGCCACCGGCTGGAACACATTGACCACCAGCCCAAACAGCAGCCAGCGCACGGTGTAGCCGCGCCAGCGGTACCAGCGCCCCTGCGGCTCAGTCGACCAATGTGGTTTGACAGGCACCGAAGGTGACATCACATCTCCGCGTAATTGGGGCCACCGCCACCTTCTGGCGTGACCCAGACGATGTTTTGCGTCGGGTCCTTGATGTCGCAGGTTTTGCAGTGCACACAGTTTTGGGCACTGATCTGCAGCTGGTCGGCGCCGTTGGCGTCTTTGACAAACTCGTACACCCCGGCCGGGCAGTAGCGCGCCTCGGGCCCCGCGTACTTGGCCAGGTTGATGGCCACTGGCACGCTGGCGTCTTTGAGCGTCAGGTGGGCAGGCTGGTTTTCCTCGTGGTTGGCGTTGCTGATGAAGACGCTGGAGAGGCGGTCAAAGGTCAGCTTGCCATCGGGTTTGGGGTAGTTAATCGGCTTGCATTCGGAGGCCGGTTTCAGGTAGGCGTGGTCGGGCTTGTCGCGGTGGATGGTCCAGGACATCTTGCCCTTGAGGCCAAACTGCTCCAGCCCGTTCATCAGGGTGCCCACACCCAGGCCGTATTTGAACCAGGCCTTGAAGTTGCGTGCCTTGTTGAGCTCGGTGTAGAGCCAGCTGTTTTTGAACGCCTGCGGGTAGGCGCTGAGTTCGTCCTGCTGGCGGCCGTTGGTGACAGCCTCGAACGCCGCTTCAGCGGCTTGCATGCCGGTCTTGATGGCGGCGTGGGTGCCCTTGATGCGGCTGACATTCAGGAAACCCGCCTCACAGCCCACCAGTGCACCACCCGGGAACACCGTCTTTGGCAAGGCCAACAGGCCGCCAGCTGTGATGGCACGGGCGCCATACGCTATTCTTTTGGCAGTGACTTCGCCTGCTGAGTTTTCCAGGTACCAGCGGATGTTGGGATGGGTTTTCCAGCGCTGGAATTCCTCAAACGGGCTCAGGTAGGGGTTTTCGTAGTTCAGGCCGGTGACAAAACCCAGGGCGATCTTGTTGTCGGCCATGTGGTAGAGGAAGGAACCGCCGTAGGTTTTGCTGTCCATCGGCCAGCCTGCAGTGTGCACCACCAGGCCGGGTTCGTGGCGCGCCGGGTCGACTTCCCAGAGTTCCTTGATGCCAATGCCGTAACTTTGTGGGTCACAACCGGCGTCGAGTTGGTATTTGGCGATCAGCTGTTTGCCCAGGTGGCCACGCGCACCTTCGGCAAAGATGGTGTATTTGCCAAGCAGTTCCATGCCGATCTGGAAGTTGGGGCCGGGTTCACCGTTTTTCTCGATGCCCATGTTGCCAGTGGCCACACCACGCACCGCGCCTTGTTCGTCATACAACACCTCGGCGGCGGCAAAGCCCGGGAAAATTTCCACACCGAGGTTTTCCGCCTGCTGGGCCAGCCAGCGGGTCAGCGCACCGACACTGATGATGTAGTTGCCATGGTTCTGGCTGCATTCAGGCAGCAAAAAGTTGGGCGTGCGGTAGGCGCCGCCTTCACTGAGGAACAGCATGGCCTCGTCGGTGACGGGCTGGTCCAGCGGTGCGCCCATGGCTTTCCAGTCGGGGAACAGCTCGGTGAGGGACTGCGGGTCGAGCACCGCGCCCGAGAGGATGTGGGCACCGGGCTCGGAGCCTTTTTCGAGCACCACCACCGAGACCTCTTTGCCTTGTTCGGTGGCAAGTTGTTTGAGGCGGATGGCGCTCGACAGGCCAGCGGGGCCGCCGCCGACGATGACGATGTCGTATTCCATCGATTCGCGTGGGCCGTACTGAGCTAGGATGTCCTGGGGGGTCATGGTGGTTCTCGCTGGATAATGGTCAGAGTGCAGCGCATCTGCTGCAGATGACGGATTGTCGAAGATAAAACGAATTCTAGAGGCTGAGCTGCACTAAATAGAACGGTCGTTCTATTTTTCTGGAAAGAAGAACATGACATACAACATTGATCTGTCGGGCCGTGTGGCCCTGGTGACGGGCGCCTCCAGCGGCCTGGGTGCCCAGTTTGCACGTACCCTGGCCAGCGCTGGTGCGGCGGTGGTTCTGGCGAGTCGCCGTATCGACAAGTTAAAAGAGCTGCGTGCCCAGATTGACGGCGAGGGCGGGGACGCCCATGTGCTGGAGCTGGATGTGACCGACCAGGACAGCATCAGATCCGCCGTGGCGCACGCCGAGACCGAGGTCGGCTCGATCGACATTCTGATCAACAACTCGGGCGTCAGCACCAGCCAGCGGCTGCAGGACGTGACCGAAGCGGACTTTGACTTCATCTTCAACACCAACACCAAGGGCGCCTTTTTCATGGCACAGGAAGTCGGCAAACGCATGCTGGCGCGCGCCCAGGGGCAGGCGCCGGGCTCGTTCACCGGCGGGCGCATCATCAACGTGGCCTCGGTGGCTGGCCTGCGGGTGTTGCCCAAGATTGGGGTCTATTCAATGAGCAAGGCGGCGGTGATCCAGATGACCAAGGCCATGGCGCTGGAATGGGGCAAACATGGCATCAATGTCAATGCCATCTGCCCGGGCTACATCGACACCGAGATCAACCACCACCACTGGCAGACCGAGGCCGGCCAGAAGCTGCTGCAGATGCTGCCGCGCAAACGCGTTGGCCAACCGCATGACCTGGACGCGCTGCTGGTGATGTTGTGTTCGGACCAAAGCCATTTCATCAACGGCGCGGTGATTTCTGCTGATGATGGTTTTGGGGTCTAGCGCCGCCCACACACCTTCCCGCGCCATCTGGATCGGTATCGCCGCCGGGGTCGGCGCGGGGGCCTTGTGGGGTTTGGTGTTTGTGGTGCCACAGTTGACGCCGGGCTTGTCCTCGGTGGACTTGACCGCCGGGCGTTTTGTCAGTTTCGGGCTGATGGCGACTCTGATGATGGTGTTGGGGCGGCGTAGCCACAGCCTGCCGACCTGGTCGCAGGCGGCTACTGCCCTGGGCATGAGCCTGCTGGGCGCCACCGGCTACTACCTGTTGCTGGCCGAGGCGATCAGCGCGGCTGGCTCCGAAGTGCCGACACTGATTGTGGGCACCATCCCGATCTGGGTGATGTTGCTGGGCAAACCGCTCGGGCTCAAATGGTCGGCCCTGCTGCCCGGGCTGGTGCTGACCGCAGCGGGTTTGTTGCTGATGATGCAGGCCAGCCTGGCCCATGCTCTGGTGCTGCCGCAGCACGGGGCTGATTTCTGGTGGGGTGTGTTGTTGGCGGTGGTCGCCATGGTCAGCTGGACCGTTTTTGCGCTGCTGAACGCACTTTGGCTCAAACGCCACCCGCAGGTGAGTGCGGCGCAGTGGACCAACTGGATGGGTATGGCCACCGGTGTAGGTGCCTTGGTCTTGTGGCTGATTGCCGGTTCAGAGCCAAAAGAGCTTCTAGCCCAGGAAAATATTGGGCTGGCAGCTATGGCCTGTGTAGCAACCGGGGTGGGCTCGGGCTGGGCTGGCAGCATGTTGTGGAACCTGGCCAGCCGCCGTTTGAGTGTCAGTCTGGCCGGGCAGCTGATTGTGAGCGAAACCCTGTTTGGCCTGTTCTACGCGTTTGTCTGGCAGGGCGACTGGCCCACACTGGCGCAGTGGCTGGCCGTGCTGCTGTTCACCTTGGGCACCCTTGCCTCGATCAGGGCACACCGATGAGCGGTTGGACAAATCACAACTTTGGCCACGGTGGCCTAGGGCGCTGGCTGGCGGCGACCGGCTCGCTGAGCGCACGTCTGGCTGCCAGTGGTGATGTTTTTTCGGTGCAGGTGCTGCGTCAGGGGCGGCTGCCCTTGACGGTGGATGAGGCGCAGGCATTGGGCGTGGCTGGGCGGCGCGACGGTTATGTGCGCGAGGTGCTGCTCAAGGTGGATGGGGTTCCTGTGGTGTTTGCCCGCAGTGTCACCGCCCATGAGCACTCGCTAGGGGCCTGGCGCTCGGTGCGTGGTTTGGGCACTCGGCCGCTGGCCGATGTGTTGTTCCGGCGTTCGGGCATCACCCGCCAGCCGATGCAGTTCAAGCAGTTCAAACCCAACACGGCCTTGCCCAGGCAGATCCAGCGCGTGCGCCCCGGTGCACCACGCAGCCTGTCGGCGCGGCGTTCGGTGTTTTTGCGCCAACAGGCGCCGCTGCTGGTGATGGAGGTGTTTCTGGCACCTCCGGCAGCCTGGACAGGGCCTGTGGCACGGTGGCAGCCAATAGATTGGAAGGGCAGACCATGAAGATCGAGATTCCGGAGCGCAAGAAGCTGGTCTACGAGATGCTGATCCCGATTCGCTGGGGCGACATGGATGCGCTCAACCATGTCAACAACGCGACCTACTTCAGGTACCTGGAAATCGCGCGGGTGGACTGGATGCACAGCATTGCCGCGATGCCCACACCCACCGGGCAGGGGCCGGTGATCGTCAACGCGTTCTGCAACTTCTACAAACAGCTGGCCTACCCGGGAGATGTGCTGACCAAGCTCTACACCAGTGACCCGGGGCGCACCACTTTCGAGACCTGGGTCACGATGGAACGTGCAGACCGCCCGGGGGTGATCTGTGCGGCGGGTGGTGCCACCACCATCTGGATTGATTTTCCCCAGCAAAAGGCCGTGGCCCTGCCTGAGTGGTTGCGCGCTGTGGTCAGCTGAGGAAGCCGCCGTTGATCGATAAAAGAGGCTCTGGCCCTTTTAAATAAAGGGCTGGTAGCTATCAAAAAAGAATAATTGGCTCAGGCGCTGAAATGACCGCTGGCAATCAGACGATCCACTTCAGCTTCAGCGGCCAGCCAGTCGTCTGCCGGGTTGCCCAGGGTGAAGCCACGGCGCTCGGCGATGTAGAACGCTGCCACCGAGACGTAGTGGTTGCGTTGTTCGCTGGTGAGCACCGGTGCCGGGGCTGACGAGGGTTTGAGTTTGGTGGCGCTGACTTTTTTGGCAGGCGCCTTGGCCGCCGGTTTGGCTGCGACAGCCGGGCTGGCCTCAGGCGCGGCCGTGGTCGCCACAGGCGCTGTGACCGCAGGTGCCAACGCAGCAGCGGCCACCTTTTTGGCTGCGGGTGCCTTTTTGGCGGCAGCTTTCTTGACCGCTGGTTTGGCTTCTGCATCAGCAGCGGGCTTCTTGGTGGTTGTAGCCATGATTTCTCCTTTGGGTTGAACGCAATCAGAGTGTGTGGCGAACTTGTGGGGCATGCTTTGATACAAGTCACACAAAGGTGCGCAATATCCATGCCATTCGGGGCATCAGCCCGACATCAGCTTGTGCACGAGGTCACCCGTGTTGGATGCTGCGTATTTTCGCATCAGCTTGGCCCGGTAAATCTCCACAGTGCGGTGGCTGATGCTCAGCGCGCGGCCAATTTCCTTGCTCGACAGACCCCCCATCAGCTGCGCTGCCACCTCGCGTTCGCGCGCTGTCAGTTCGGCCTTCATCGGGCGCCGAGCACTGAGGTCTTCAAAGCTCCAGATGCCGGCCTCATGCGGGGCGGCCTGGTTCAAAGCCCGGCCGGTCACATGGCACCAGAAGGGCTGGCCTTTGTGGGGGCCGTCGAGCCGCTTCATGATGCGGTCATCCGCGTAGGTGCCGTGGCGGTTGAGCAGGGGTGCGATGCGCGCACCGGCGCGCTCGAATTCCTGCACTGTGGGGTAGAGCAGCTGAAACGACTGGCCCACCAGCTGCTCACGGTGTGCACCAAACATGTCACACAGGTGGCGGTTGCAGTCCACCATGGTGCGGTTGCGTGACAGCGCCAGGCCCACCGGGGCCATCTCAAATGCCAGGCGGTAGTCGAAGTCGTTCATGGCCTAGGGTTGTCCTTTAGGAAAAACTACGTAGTGAACTAAGTAGTATGCTAGCGCCACCACCACCAACACCGGAGAACTTGGCGTGAACAAAATCTATCCGTCAGCAGCGGTCGCGCTGCGTGGCATCGTCCGGGATTCCCAGTTGCTGGCCGTGGGCGGTTTTGGCCTGTGCGGCATCCCCGAAGCCCTGATTGATGCCTTGCGTGACAGTGGCAAAAAAGACCTGACCGTGATCTCCAACAACGCTGGCGTGGACGGTTTTGGCCTGGGCAAGCTGTTGGAGTCGCGCCAGATCAAAAAAATGATCTCCAGCTATGTGGGTGAAAACAAGGAGTTCGAGCGCCAGTTTCTGGCCGGTGAGCTGGAGCTGGAATTCACACCACAAGGCACCTTGGCCGAGAAGCTGCGCGCCGGTGGTGCTGGCATCCCCGCTTTTTATGTGCGAACCGGTGTGGGCACGCTGGTGGCCCAGGGCAAGGAAAGCCGGGTGTTTGATGGCCACGCCTACATCCTGGAACACGCGTTGGTGCCCGATGTGTCGCTGGTCAAGGCGTACAAGGCCGACAGAAGTGGCAACCTGATCTTTCGGCGCACCGCGCGCAACTTCAACCCGGCGGTGGCCATGGCCGGCAAGATCACCGTGGTGGAGGTCGAGGAGATTGTCGAAAACGGCAGCTTTGACCCCGACGCAGTGCATCTGCCGGGCATCTACGTGAACCGCATCGTGCTCAATGCGACGCCTGAGAAACGCATTGAAAAACGCACCCTGTCTGAGAAAAAAGGAGATTGACCATGGCCTGGACACACGAGGAAATGGCGGCCATCGCGGCCCAGGAGTTGCAGGACGGTTTTTATGTGAACCTGGGCATTGGGCTGCCCACCCTGGTGGCCAACTTTGTGCCCCAGGACATCGAGGTCTGGCTGCAGAGTGAAAACGGCATGCTCGGTATTGGCCCGTTTCCGACCGAGGACGAGGTCGACGCCGACCTGATCAATGCGGGCAAACAAACCGTGACCACACTGCCAGGCTCCAGCATTTTTGGCAGCCACGACAGCTTTGCCATGATCCGCGGCGGCAAGGTCAACCTGAGCATTCTGGGCGCCATGCAGGTCAGTGAACGCGGTGACCTAGCCAACTGGATGATTCCGGGCAAGATGGTCAAGGGCATGGGCGGTGCCATGGACCTGGTCGGTGGTGTCAAAAGTGTGGTGGTGCTGATGGAACACGTGGCCAAGAAGAAGGACGGCAGTTTTGACCTGAAAATCCTGCCCGACTGCACCTTGCCGCTGACTGGTGTGGGTGTGGTGGACCGCATCATCACCGACCTGGCGGTGATGGACATCACACCGCATGGCCTCAAGGTGGTGCAGCGTGCGCCAGGGGTTAGCATGGACGAATTGCAGGAGAAAACCGGCGTGCCGCTACACTGAAGCGCTGCCCAGCCGCAGCCAACGGCCTGACCTGCTGACGCAGGTGCAGGCCGTTGTATTTGGCGCCGGGCGCTTTTTGAAAGGAACCCTTCGATGAAATTACGAACCCTCTCGGTGTTGCTGGTCTTGTTGGCGGTGGCAGCGTTTACCGTGTTGAACTGGCCGGTGATCTTGGCGCCGACCCCGCTGTCTTTGGGTGTGATCGACATCCAGGCGCCGCTGGGTCTGATTTTTCTGGCCTTGCTGGGCCTGTTGGTGGTGGTGTTTGTGGTCTATGTCTTGTACCTGCAGAGCACGGTGATGTTTGATGCACGTGCCCATGCCAAGGAGTTGCAGTCCAACCGCAAGCTGGCTGATCAGGCCGAGGCCTCGCGCTTCACCGAACTGCGTGGTTTTTTAGAGCTGGAGTTCAAACGTTTGGCCGTGACTGACCGCGAAGCCAAGGCCACCCTGGAAGCTCGATTGGATCAGCTAGAGCGTGCGCTGCGCCTGGCCGTGGAGCAATCCGGCAACTCTCTGGCAGCCCATCTGGCTGAGATGGATGATCGCTCGCGTTCTACGGGTTTGACACCACGCTAAGGCAGTGAAGGGGGCCAGGTTCAGGCCCGCAGGTGGGCACGCGCCACCTGGCGCAGCAACACCACCAGCCCCAGCGCGGCAATCGTCAGACCCAATATCAGCGCGATCCAGAAACCCTGTGCCGCCATGGCCTGATCGGGCCGCCAGGGCATCCAGCTGGGGGCCAGGCCCAGCACATAACCCAGTGGCAGGGCAAAAACCCAGAATGCGGTGAGGTGGATCACCATCGGTGAACGTGTCACCTTGTAACCACGGATGGCGCAGCTGGTGATGACCTGGGTCGCGTCCGAGAGCTGGAACACCGCCGCCAGCAGCAGCAACTGTGCTGCCATGGTGATCACCGCCGTGTCGCTGGTGTAGGCGCTGGCAATCCACTTGGCGGTCAGCGCCATACCGGCCGCTGACAAGCTGGCAACCACCAACCCCACCGCCACCCCAACCCAGGCCTGGTAACGCGCCAGCACCGCGTCGCCAGCGCCGAGTGATTGCCCGACCCGGGTCAACAGCGCCAGCCCCACACTCAGCGGCACCATGAACACCAGCGATGTGAAGTTCAGTGCAATCTGGTGCGCCGCCATCTGGGTGCTGCCAAATTCGGCGATCAAAAGCGCAATCAGGCTGAACGCGCTGCTCTCGGCAAAGTAGGTCACCCCAATTGGCAGGCCCAGCTTGAGCAGGCCCTTGATCTGCGTCCAGTGCGGCGGCTCAAACTGGCCCAGAGGCCAGGTGCTGCGGTAGGCGTTGGAATGGTGCATCCACCACACCAGCGCCAGCAGGTTAAACGCCACCGTGGCCAGAGTGGCCCAGGCGCAGCCCAGACCGCCCAGGCGCGGGAAACCCAGCTGGCCAAACACCAAGAGGCTGTTGACAACAATGTTGAGCAACAAGGACAACAGCGCAATCACCATCAGCGGTTTGGTCTGGTTCAGGCTGGTGCTGTAGCCATACAACACCCGGTAGAGCGCAAACAGCGGCAGCGCCAGGCTGGTGATTTGCACAAAACCCTTCGCCAGGTCGCGCACATAAGGCTCCAGCAGCATGTGATCAAACAACGCGGTGGTGATGTTGGCCAGCAGCAACGCGATCAGCCCCACGCCCAGCGCTTTCCACAAGGCCTGGCGCACGATGTGTGGCACACCGGCCAGGTCACCCGCGCCCACCTGGTGCGCCACCATCGGGTTGACACTCATCACCAGACCCATCAGGGTGATCATCAACATGTTCCAGACTGACACACCCAGCGACACACCGGCCAGATCCTGCGCCGAGGCGTGGCCGGCCATGGCCACATCGACCACGGCCATGCCGACGGTGGCGAGTTGACCGATCAGGATCGGCCAGGCCAGTTGCCACAGGCCCCGCAGTTCGGTGGACAAACGGGTACGCGACGCCGGATGGCGGAAAAGGTGTTGCAGTGGGGATATCAAAAGCGATAGCGCTTTGCGCTGATGGAAGGCGGGAGGGGTGCTGATTTTAGGATGAATGCAGGGGGCGCTTGCGGCCTGGGCTGCTGCGCTTGATGCTGCGTTGCATCCGTGCATTTTGCTCTGCTAAAAATAGCTATAAGCCCTTACGATAAAAGGGCTAGAGGCCAAAAAGACCATTAATCCGGGCGGCGTCGATGCAGTCGCTCAAGCCACACGGCCAGGCCGCCCAGCAGCGCCATGCCAGCGGTCATGGCCCAGATCACACCTTGGGCATGGGATGGCCCGGCAAACAGGCCCACCACCAAACCAGCCACGGGTTGCGTCACATTGTTGAGCAGCACAATCAGCCCGGTGGTTTTGCCCAGGTCTGTCGCCGGAATGACCTGCAGGCGGCGGGTGCGGATGTAGACGCTGAACATCTTGTCGAACCCAATCACCATCAAAAGCCCAAGCGCATACAAGCATGGCCCGCCAGAAACAGCGGTGGTCACCGCACCCAGCAGGATGGCCAGGTAGGCGGTGAGCCCCATGGCCCCCAGCGGCAAGGACACCCGCGCAATCACCAGAAGAATCAACACCGTGACGATGGCGCCGCCGGTTTGAAGCAGAGCGTAGTCGCTGCTGGACTGCTGCAGCGCCCCGGTGACCATCGCGGCCGAGGTGGCCAGCGTGACCCCCACCACCAGGTTGACCCCGGCCGCCAGCACAATCAGTTGTTTCAAACCGGGCAAACGCAGGACTTGGGTCAACGCGGTTTGGTAGGGTTGCAACCAATGCATGGTTTGCAGGGGATGGGCCAGCGTCGGCTCGACCAATTGCACTGGGCTGGCCCAGCGCCAGACGGCCATCGCAGCGTCCGCTGCCACAAACAGCAGCGCTGTGGCGCCCAGCACCACCACCCAGGACCACGAAGCCAGTGCCAGCGCCGCCAGCAGCGGCCCCAGCACCATGCCCAGCTGGTCGGCAATCTGGGCATGCGCCAGGACCTTTTCGGTGCGGGCACCGCGAAACACCTGGGGCAGCATCACCTCACGCGCCATCAAGCCCTGGGTGGTCAACACGCCACACACCGCCGACACCCCCACCAGCCAGGCGACCTGACCGGTCAAGGCCGATGCGATACAACCCAGCACACAGGCCAGAGCCCGGGCCATCTGGCTGATGCGCAACAAACGCAAGGGCGCGATCCGGTCACACAGCGCGCCACAGATCGGAAACGACAGGAACCGCGGCAAGGTCTCGACAAAAAAGGCAACCCCTGACCAGGCGGTGCTTTGGGTGACCTGGAACACCACCAGCGGCACCAGAAACAGCAGAATCTGGTCGGCCAGGCGCGAGAGGAACAGGGAGGTGTAAAAAGCGGAGTGGTCAGTGCGCATGAAAGGCGCCCCGCCGAACAAGGCTTGGGCGCCCGGCCAGCATAGCCGCGTTTGGCGGGCGCAACACCTTGCGCCGAGGTTCTTTTGGGTTACAGGGTGGGGGTGGCCACCCAGGCCTCAAAACGTCACGCCGGAGACCAGGATGATGTTGGCATACGGGGTGGACTCACCGGTGCGCACCATGGCGCGGGCGCTGCCACACAACTTTTTGAAAGCTTCGTGGCTCATGGTCTGGGGGGCCAGGCTCAGTTGTTGGGTGTACCAGGCCGGTGGCTGGCCTGCGGTCAAGGCCTCGGTGGCAATCACCGTGCGTTCGACCTGCAGTTCGGACAACACCGCCTTGAGCACCTCAGGCAGCCCGGGTGTGCCCAGCGTCACGGCCAGGTCGATGCGTTGGGGTGCGTTGGGTCCGACCGGGATCGGCAGGCCGGCGTCCCCAATGACCAGCATGTCACCGTGGCCCATGGTGGCGATCAGGTGGGAGAGTTCGGCGTGGAGCAGGGCAGAGCGTTTCATAAAGACATCCAGGGTGGGACGGACAAATTCTGTTGGGTTTGTGCCAGTGTCGGGATCGATGGCTGGGCACCCATGGTCTGGACACACAGTGTGGACGCCTTGATCCCCAGGTCCACGCTGGCGGCCAAACTGTGCTGCTTGGCCAAGGCCACCGTGACCGCGCCCAAAAAGGTGTCGCCCGCTGCGGTGGTGTCCACCACCTTGACTTTAGGTGCCGGGTGGTAGGTGCTGCCAGTCGCATCGGTGGCCACAGCCCCCAAGGCACCCAGTGTCACAACCGCCTGGGAGACACCTTTGCTGCGCAACTGGCGGCCCACTTCTGCGGCCACTTTGGGGTCGGTATCGGGTGACAGCCCGGTCAAGAAGCGCGCCTCGGTTTCGTTGACGATCATCACATCCACCAGCGGCCACAGTGCTTCTGGCAGGGTTTGGGCCGGTGAGGGGTTCAGCACCACCTGGCAACCCAGGCTGCGCGCCACCCGGGCGGCTTGTATCACCTGCGGCATCGGCACCTCAAACTGCATGATCAGGAATTGCGCATCCCGCAGCGCCTGGGCCAACTGGGTTTCGTCGAGGCAAACTTGGCCATTGGCGCCGGCAATCACCACAATGCGGTTGAGTCCGCTGGCTTCCACCATCACCATGGCCACACCGGTAGCGACCTCGGGGTCAACCAACACCCCGTGCACCGCAATACCGTCCTGCTGGAGCGCATCACAAAGGACCTGGCCATGGTGGTCTGGCCCGACGCGGCCCAGCATGCTGACGTTTGCTCCCTGGCGTGCACAACTCACGGCCTGGTTGGCGCCTTTGCCGCCGGGGACATAACGGATGGAATCGCCTTGAACCGTCTCGCCCTCGGCGGGTGCACGCGGCACCGCAATCACGAGGTCCATGTTCAAGCTGCCTAGGCAAACGACTTTGGGGGATGTTTCTGTCATGGTGGAGAAGGTGGTGGGAGTCAGTGGTCTGGGCGGACCACGGTGGTGGAGTTGCGCACAATGAGTTCCGGCAGCAGGATCAGCTGCCTGGCCTGGATCCGGCCGCCCTGGATGCGTTCAAGCACCATGTCCACCGCCGCAATGCCAATGCGCAGTTTGGGCTGGGCGATGGTGGTGAGAGCCGGGCTGGCAAACTGGGCCAGTTCGATGTCGTCAAACCCGATCAGGGACATCTGCTGGGGAATCTGGATGCCGGCTTGGTGGGCCGCACTGAGGGCCCCGATGCTCATCAGGTCGTTACACACAAACACCGCCGTGGGGGCCAGTGGTGACGCCAAAATGGTCTGCATGGTGTTGAAGCCGCCCTGGCTGGTGAAGTCACTGTGCCACAGCAGCTCTGAGGGCGCCGCCAGACCGGCGTTGGCCAAGGCGCTGCGCCAACCCTCGATACGTTGGGCGCTGGAGTTCAGGTTGGCGGGGCCGGCCAGGCAGGCGATGCGCCGGTGCCCCAGGCCAATCAGGTGTTCGGTGGCCATCAGGCCACCTTGCAAGTGGGCGGTTTCCACCAGATCGCAGTTGACCTCGTCAATTTCGCGGTCCAGCAGCACCATGGGGATGGGCAAGCCGTGCAGCATGCGCTGAAAGTCCTTGCCTTCTCCGGTGGAGATGATGATCATGCCGTCGATGCGTTTCTCGGTCAGCGCCTGCAGGTAGGCACTCTGCCGGTGTGGCTCGTCATCGGTGTTGCACAAGATCAGGGTGTAACCTGCGCCAAAACAATGGTCTTCCACACTGCGCACGATCTCGGCGAAGTACGGGTTGGAGCAGTTGGGGATCAACATGCCAATGGTTTTGGTGGAGTTGCTCTTGAGGCTGCGCGCCACCGCGCTGGGTACATAGTTCAGTTCGCGAATGGCGGCCTCCACCTCGTGGCGCACCGGGTCACTGACAAAGCGGGTGCGGTTCACCACATGTGAGACCGTGGTGGTGGACACGCGGGCTCTCTGGGCAACGTCTTTGATGGAGGCCATCGGCGAAAAAAATAGGTTCTAGGCAGCAGCGCCGCGTTTCTGGCGCAAGGTGTCGATGATCACCGCGACCACAATCACACAACCAGTGATGATACGTTTGCTCGGGTCGCTCACACCGATCTGCGCCAAGCCAGCCTCCAGCACCGCAATGATCAGCACGCCAAAAAAGGTGTTGATCACCGAACCACGGCCACCCATCAGGCTGGTGCCGCCAATCACCACCGCCGCAATCACTTGCAGCTCAATGCCGGTGCCCGAATTCGGGTCGGCGGCCTCCAACCGGGCCGACTGCATCAAGCCAGCCAAGCCAGCCAGCAAACCGGTGGCCGCAAAGACCGCAATACGGATCGGGCTGGGGTTGATGCCGGCCAGACGCATGGCTTCTTCATTGGTGCCAATGCCCACCACATAACGGCCAAACACGGTTTTGGTGAGCACCACTTGGGCCACAAACACCAGCACCACCGCGATGAAAAACGCGCTGGAAATACCGGCCACCCAAGGTACTGCCAAGCCAGCCATGGCGTCGCCCACATACTGGGTGCGCGAGTCGGTCAAGACATAGGCGCCACCCCGCACCGCCTCCAGCATGCCCAGGGAAACGATGAAGGAGGGCAGTCGCCAGGCCACGGAGATCCAGCCGGTGAAGGCGCCACAGGCCAAACCAACCACCAGGCCGAGCAAGGCCGCCGACACACTGCCCCAATGCCACTGCAGGATGGCGTTGGCCGCTGCGGCGGCGGACAGCGCCAAGACCGAGCCGACCGACAGGTCGATCCCGGCGATGATCAGCACAAAGGTCATGCCCACCGACATCACCAGCAGGGCCGGGATTTCATTGGCAATGGCCAGGAAGGTGGCGGCGCTGAAAAAGTACTCGCTCAGACTGCCAAAAAAGATCACCATGCTCAGCAGGACCGCTGCGAGTCCCAGGTAGGTGCCCAATTGGCTGCGCGCGGCGCCAGCGGTCTTGTGTTGGATGGATGTGGTCATAACAGAGGGTCGTGAAAGTGGCACAAAGCGGCGTTGGGTTCAGGCCGCCACCGGCGCCACGGGTTGATGGGTATCGTTGAAAGCGGCGGCCAGCAGGGATTTCTCCGTCCACTGCCCCCGCTCAAAAATCTTGATCAGCTTGCCGTTGCTCATGACACCAATGCGGTCGGCCATCTGCATCAGTTCACGCAGATCACTCGAGACCATGAGCAAGGCCTTGCCGGACTGGGCCATCTGCTCCAGCTCGGCATAAATGTCCGCCCGTGCCCCCACGTCCACACCCCGTGTGGGTTCGTCGAGCAGCAGCACATCGCAGTTGCGGTGCAGCCAGCGCGACACAATCACCTTTTGCTGGTTGCCACCACTCAGGGTGCCCACAGCTTGTTCCATGGAGTTGCAGCGTACCGACAGCCGCTCAATCAAGGCTTTGACGATGTTGACTTCGAGGGCGCGTTGCAGCCAGCCTGCTTTGGACACCGACCCCACGTCACTCAAAGTGGTGTTGACCCGAATGGGTTGGCCCAGCAGCAAACCCTGCGATTTGCGGTCCTCGGTGATCAGGCCAATACCAGCGGCAATCGCCGCCAGCGGGGCTGCCCACTTTTTGACCTTGGCCCGCACCGGTTGTCCGGGTGCGTTCTCATACACCGTGATGTCGCCATGTTCGTTCTGGTCGGCGCCGAACAACAAACGCACAACTTCAGTGCGCCCGCTGCCCACCAGACCCGCCAGCCCCAAGACCTCGCCGGCATACAGATCGAGGCTGATGTCCTTCACCAAACGTCCCCGGCCGATGTGTTCGGCACGGAGCAGCAAGTTGCCGCGTGGCCGACGTGGCCGGTCCAGATCTTGTGAGACGGCGTGTCCCACCATCAGCTGAACGATGTCATCCTCGGTGACGCTGTTGATCGGGCAGACCTGGACGAGTTTGCCGTCGCGCAAGACCACCAGGGTATCGGCAATGGCTTTCAACTCTTCGAGCCGATGCGACACATAAATGATGGCCACACCCTGGGACTGGAGCCGCGCGATCTGTTCAAACAGGTGGTGGGTCTCACTCGGTGTGAGCATGGCCGTGGGTTCGTCCAGAATCAACACACGGGTGTCGTCCTGCAGGTTGCGGGCGATTTCCACCATCTGTTGTTGGCCAATGCCCAGTTCTGACACCAGGGTGTTGGGGTCAATCGCCTGCATGCCGACTTTGGCCAGTTGTTGTGTCGCCAGAGCATTGAGGCGATCGCGCTCAATCCAGTTGGCCTGCCACCGGCCCCGGTTGGGGATGTCCACCAGCAGCAGGTTTTCGGCCACCGTCAGGGTCGTGATCAGGCTGAGCTCCTGCATCACCATGCGCACACCCAGACTCTCGGCATGGCGTCGGGAGTTGGGTGCATACACCTGACCCGCCAATTGCATCGTGCCTTGGCTGGCCGGTTCGAGTCCACAAATGATCTTGGCCAGGGTGCTTTTGCCAGCACCGTTTTCACCGGTCAGGGCCAACACCTCGCCAGGAAACAAATTCAGACTCACCCCTTGCAAGACCGGGGTGACGTAGGTTTTGCCCACGTCCTGGATCGTCAGAACGGGTTCAGGGGTGGCGTTGGAAGGCGGCATGGCTTGGCCTGTGTTGATGTCAAAGTTGCGAGAGGTTGTTGTGCAGCGTGGCGCTGGCTGTGGTGCTCCGTGGACAGGCCAGAGCGCTGCCCGTGGTTTTGCCCACGGGCGGCTTGGCCTGTGCCACAGGTCACAGCTTGACCAGGATCACTTGCTGTCTTTGGTCACCAACACCACATCGGTCTGGATGGCGGCAGGCATTTCCGATTGTTTTTTCTTCTCGGCCAGCGCTTTCAAAGCGATTTCGATACCAAACACCGCCTGTTTGGCACCGTACTGATCGGCAGTGGCCAGCATGCGGCCATCCTTGAGCATGGGTTTGACGGCATTGATGTTGTCGTAACCCACCACCATCACCTGGCCGGTTTTGCCAGCGGCCTTGACGGCAGCCACCGCACCGAGAGCCATGTTGTCATTGCCAGCCAGCAGGGCCTTCAGATCAGGGTGTTCACGCAGCATGCCGGAGGCCACCACGTTGCCCTTGTCAATTTCCCAGTTGCCCGACTGCACCCCGACCACCGTCACGCCGGCAGCCTTCATCGCGTCCTGAAAACCCAGGGTGCGCTGCTGGGCGTTGAAGGTGGTGGAGACCCCTTCAATGATGCCAACCTTGTCACCGGACTTGAGGGTCTTGGCCAGGTAATCACCCACCAGCTTGGCGCCCGCGCGGTTGTCTGGGCCAGCAAACGGGATCTGGATGCCTTTTTCTTTTTGCGCATCGGCATCGAGCTTGTTGTCAATGTTGACGACCAGAATGCCTTGGTCGATGGCGGTTTTGAGCACTGGCACCAGGGCTTTGGAGTCGGCCGGGGCAATCACAATGGCATTGGCCTTTTGGGCAACCATCTGCTCCACCATGCGAATCTGGGCGGCGGTGTCGGTCTCGTTCTTGATGCCGTTGGAGACCAGGGTGTACTTGCCAGCGTTGTCCTTGTTGTGGGCCTTGGCTCCGTCTTCCATGGTGCGGAAGAACTCGTTGGCCAATGACTTCATGACCAGCGCCACTTTGGGCTTGTCTTGTGCCAAGACGGGTGTGGCAAACAGTCCACCCAACAAACCAATAGCAATGCTTGTTTGTACTGCGCGACGGGTAAATTTCATGAGAGGTGCTCCTATAAGTTGTAACTGGCAATCGGTCACCGACCGGGTGAAGACGACACATGGAGAGATACATGCAGTTTTGACATCTTCGAAGCAAATTCTACGACCGCAAACGATTGCGCAATCGTTTGCTTATTAGGGGAAACCCTTGAATTCTGCGTGAACTAGGTGAAAACACCTAGCTTTGGGACGTGGTTGGCAACCCATTTTTGGAGGTCTTGAGGGCTGCCGCTCTTTGGGGTAGCACAGAGTGCGCACAACCCCGGCGTTTTTCCCAGCTTCAACCGCTTCTTCTGCCGCCCGGATGTCTTGGAGTGCCCGTCTTTGCTCGCCAAGCCATCTGCGGCTGGCTCAGCGTCCGCGCAAGAACAGCGCGTCGAGTTCGCGCATACTGATCTGGCGCCAGGTGGGGCGGCCGTGGTTGCACTGGTCGCTGCGCTCGGTGGCTTCCATCTGGCGCAGCAGTCCGTTCATTTCTTCGAGGGTGAGGCGTCGGTTGGCGCGCACCGCGCCGTGGCAGGCCATGGTGGCCAGCAGCTCGTTGTGGGCGCGTTGGATGACGCCGCTGGCGTCATGCTGGCTCAGTTCGGCCAGCACACTGCGCGTCAGCTCCACCGCGTCACCCTGCGCCAGCGTGGTCGGCACCGCGCGCACCGCCAGGGTTTTGGCTGAGAACGAGGTAATCTCCAGGCCCAGGGTGTCCAGCGTGCTGGCATGTAACTCGGCGGTGGCGACCTCCGTGGGGGTGGCGGCAAAGGTGGAGGGGATCAGCAGCGGCTGGCTGGCCAGCCGGGGCGTGCTGTTGTCCGGGGTTTGGCTGGCGAACTGGTTTTTGAGCCGTTCGTAGACGATGCGTTCATGTGCGGCATGCATGTCCACCAGCACCAGGCCCTGGGTGTTTTCGGCCAGGATGTAGACCCCTTGCAACTGTGCCAGCGCGCGGCCCAGCGGCCAGATCGGGCCTTCCGTGGCGCTGTGTTCCGTGGTGTCGGGCGTAAGTGTTGCGGCGGGCTGCGTGGAGATGGGGTCGGCGCTGGCGGGTCTTGGCCATGTGCTGTCGGCCGGGGCGGCATTGCTGCTAAGCGGCGACGGGTCTGCCGGGCGGCCCCACAGCGCGCCCAGGTCGCTCACACGGTGACCCACGGGTGACTCAAAATGCATAGCTCTCTGCCCTTGTGGCATAAGGGCTAGAGGCTGATTTGACACATAAGTACCTGGGGCAGGTGCAGAGTCGATGGGCGGCTGAGCTGCTGGCTGCAACCACGCTGCTGGTGTAGCTTCACTGCCTCCGGCCTGCCCGGCACGTGGCGCCGCCAGGGCGTTGTCCACCGCCCGGCGCACCGCCTGGTGCACGTCGCGGCTGTCGCGGAATCGCACCTCGATCTTGGTCGGGTGCACGTTCACGTCGACGCGGGTCGGGTCCATCGTGATGTAGAGCGCATACACCGGCTGGCGGTGGCCGTGCAACACGTCTTCGTAGGCGCTGCGGGCGGCGTGGGTCACCACCTTGTCGCGCACAAAACGGCCATTGACGTAGCAAAACTGCTGGTCGGCTCTGGAGCGTGCGGCATCGGGCACACCGGCGCGGCCCCAGACCTTGATGCGTGGCGCGTAGTCGGCTTGGGCGCTGCTGGCGTAGTCGACCCACACCGACTGCTCCACAAAGTCGCTGCCCAGCACATCGGCCAGGCGCTGCTCCAGCGCGGGCAAGCTGTCGGGCGCACCACAGCGGCGCCATTGCTCGACCAGTTTGCCCTCGTGCCAGATGGCAAAACCAACATCGGGGCGGGCCAGCGCGTGGCGGCGCACCGCCTCCACACAATGCGCCAGCTCGGTGGCATCGGTTTTGAGGAATTTGCGCCGGGCAGGCGTTGAAAAGAATAGCTCTTTGACCTCGACCGTGGTGCCCACTGCACGCGCCACCGGTTTGAGTTCACCGGTCTGGCCTTCCAGCAGATAGGCGTGATTTTGGCCGCTAGCCCTTGATAAGATTGCGCAGTCTGCTATTGAATTGATGGCAGCCAGGGCCTCGCCCCGAAAGCCCATGGTGCCCACCGACTCCAGGTCGGCCAGGCTGCCGATTTTGCTGGTGGCGTGGCGTTTGAGGGCAATCGGCAGCTCCTCGGGCAGGATGCCGCTGCCGTCGTCTTCCACGCTGATCAAGCGCACCCCACCGGCCAGCAGCCGCACCGTGATCTGGCTGGCACCGGCGTCCAGCGCGTTGTCCACCAGCTCACGCACCACCGAGGCGGGGCGTTCCACTACCTCGCCAGCGGCAATCTGGCTGATGAGTTCGTCGGGCAGTTCACGGATCGGGCGGCGGGGTGCGGGTGCAGAGGTGTCGTTCACAGAGGGCTCAGGCAGAAAAAGCGAAGGGGATCAAGCAGTGGCCAGATCAAGATGGCAAACTGCCTGGTGGGGCCGAAGGGCCGCTCAGTCTAGCTGCTTTCTATCGCCCGCTCGCGCAGGTATGTGTCACCCACCGGCTGTGCCGGACTGCCAAGTCTGGCGCCGTGTGGCCACCATGGGGTGAGCCCGCCATCACCGTGGGCGGTTCAAATCAGCCCGGTCAGACTGGCCAGCAGATAACCCACCAGGCAGGAGGTGCTCACACCAATCAGGCCCGGCAGGATGAAGCTGTGGTTGATCACATACTTGCCGATGTGGGTGGTGCCAGAGCGGTCAAACTGGATGGCGGCCAGGTCGCTCGGGTAGGTGGGCAGGATGTAATAGCCGTAGGAAGCTGCCGCAAAGGCCACGATGTAGCCCGGTGGCACACCAATGGCCAGCCCCACCGGCACCATGGCGCTGATGGCCGCCGCCTGCGAATTGACCAGTTTGGACACCAGCAGCAGCGCCACCGCGTAAGTCCAGGGCTGGGTTCTGACCAGCTCGGTCAGCGCCACCTTGAGCTCTTCCAGATGCGCGTCAAACACGGTGTCGGCCATCCAGGCGATGCCAAACACCGCCACTACAGCGATCATGCCGGCCCGAAACACCTCGGTCTTGCCAATGGTGGTCGGGTCGGTTTTGGTCAGCACAATGATCAGGGCACCGGCCAGCAGCATGAACATCTGGATGCTCAGCACCATCGACAACGGTTTGCCGTTCACCAGCGGGCGCAGCACCGGGAAAGCACCCATCAACGCCACCACAGCAATCGAGCCGATGAAGATCCACATGGCGATCCACTGGTCACGCGACAAGATCTTGCCCATCAGTGTGGCGCTTTCCCCATAGACGATCTGACGCTGCACCGGGTCGGCAATACGGGCTTGAAACACCGGGTCGTCCTCCAGATCCTTGCCGCGGAACCAGCTGAAAATACCAATCATCAGCACCCCCACCAGCGTCGCCGGAATGGTGATTGACAACACCTGGATGAAGTCGATGATGTGGCCGTCAATCGGTGCTTTGGCCAAAAACGTCACCAGCGATACCACGGCCACCGACACCGGGCTGGCCAGAATGCCCATCTGGCTGGCAATCGATGATGCCGCCATGGGCCGCTCGGGGCGAATGCCGTTCTTGATCGCAATGTCGTAGATGATCGGCAACATGGTGTAGACCACGTGGCCGGTGCCGCACAGAATGGTCAGTGTGGCGGTGGTGAAGGGCGCCAGGATCGACACATATCTGGGGTTGCGCCGCAGCAATTTTTCAGCCCCCATCAGCATCACCTCGAGCCCGCCCGAGGCCTGCAGCGTGGCCGATGCCGCCACCACCGCGATGATGGTCAGCATCACGTCCACCGGTGGTTTGCCCGGGGTCAACCCGAAGACAAAGGTCATGATGACGATGCCAATACCGCCCAGCAGCCCAAGCGCCACGCCGCCTTTGCGGGCCCCATAAAACAGGCAGACCAGGATGACGGCAAGTTGTAGCAGGATGTCCATGGCGTCCTTCAGTTGGTTGGCGTGGTGCTGTTCAACCCGTGCAGATCTGTCGTCGGAACAAGCCAACAATTGATCTACATCATGTTGCTGCGCAGGGACTATAAAGTGATTCAAGCCCGGCCGGGTTAGCCAGAACCCCTAGACGCGCTGGCCTGTCATGGCAGGCAGAGATAATGCGCTCCCATGGACATTCTCTTGACCCTGGTTGATTTCATCTTGCACGTGGACAAACACCTGGAGGTGTTTGTGCAAACCTATGGCGCCTGGGTCTACGCGCTGCTGTTTCTGATCATTTTTGTCGAGACCGGTGTGGTGGTCATGCCGTTTTTGCCGGGTGATTCGTTGCTGTTTGTGGTGGGCGCCATGTGTGGTGTGGGCCTGATGAGTTACCCGCTGACGGTGGCGCTGCTGCTGGCGGCGGCAATTCTGGGCAACCAGTCCAACTATGCGATTGGCCGCTACTTCGGGCCGAAAGTGTTTGCTTGGGAAGACTCGCGCTGGTTCAACAAAAAAGCCTTCAACCAAGCCCACGCGTTTTATGAAAAATACGGCGGCATCACCATTGTGGCGGCGCGTTTTATGCCGTTTTTGCGCACCTTTGCACCGTTTGTCGCCGGGGTGGCGCAGATGACACGCAGCCGTTTCACTTTTTTTGACGTGCTGGGTGGCACCTTGTGGGTGGGTGGCATCGTCACCGTGGGTTATTTCTTTGGCAACATCCCCTGGGTCAAGTTGCATCTGGACAAAATCATCTGGGCGATGATTCTGGTGCCGGGCCTGTTTGTGCTGGTGGGGGCCTGGCGCTCCCGTGCCAAAGCCGCCTGACGCGTTTTTGTTATGGGGGGTGGTTTATCCCAGGCGTAACCAAGCGGCCAGAGTCAGGGCGGCCAGGCAGGCCCAGCCTGAGAACAACCAGCGCCACAACGGCCAGCGCGGCACAAAACCTACACCGTTGACCAGCCCGGCGCTCATGGCCCAAAAAACCAACATCGCCAAACCGTGGTCGGCCTGGCCGTCTGCCGTGGCAAACACAAACGGGTAGATGCTGCCGCCGATCATGATGACCAGCGCCACTGCCAAACTCAGCGGCCGCATTTTGGGAGCCCTGATCGCTGGCGATGTTTTGTCCACGGTCGGCATCATTCTTTGGCAGCGCGGGCGTCTTCGCGTGCCTGTTGGTTCTCGCCCCACAAAGCGTTCAAGATGGCCAGAAGAACCGCAAAACCGATGCCCAAAACCCAAGTGAAGTACCACATATCAATCCTCGTTGCAGTTTGGAAACCGCGTTAAACCTATAGATACAAGCCATTTACACGCCGTCGCGCATGTCTTTAGTAGGCTGCGTGATCGTTCTCCCGGATGTAAGCGGCGGTCACTTTGCCGCGCATCACGCTGTAGGCCCATGATGTGTAGACGATGATCATCGGCATAAAAATCATCGTGGCCCAGAACATCACGCCCAACGTCAAGTGACTCGATACGCTGTCCCATACCGTCAGGCTGGAGGCCAGGCTGGTGCTTGATGGCATCACAAACGGGAACATGGATGCGCCTGCGGTACCAATGACACCAACGATGGCCAGCGACGAGCTGATAAAGGCGATCAGGGTGTGACGCAAAGCAACCAACACCGCAGTCAGCGCCGCGCCCAGCACCCCGATTGCGGGCAGCAGCCACATCAGTGGCTGTTGGCTGTAGTTGGCCATCCAGGCACCCGCTTCGCGCACCACGGTCTTGGACAAGGGGTCGGGCATGGCCGATGCATTGACCACCGAGGTGATGCGGTAGCCGTCAATCGACTGCAGCCAGAAGCCTGCGGCGACGAAAGCCATGATCATCACCAGGGCCGCACCCATGGTGGCCCGGATGGTGCGTGCCTGAATGATGCCCTCCGTGCGGTGCGCCAGGTAGCTGCCGCCTTGCATGGTGATCATCGCGGTGCTGACCACGCCGGTCAGCAGGGCAAACGGGTTGAGCAATTGCCAGAACGAGCCGGTGTAGGTGGAAACCAGGTAGGCGTCAAACTGGAACGGCACACCTTGCAGCAGGTTGCCAAAGGCAACGCCAAAGATCAGCGGCGGCACCGCGCCACCGACAAACAGGCCCCAGTCCCAGACACTGCGCCAAGTGGTGTTGGCTATTTTGCTGCGGTAGTCAAAACCCACCGGACGGAAAAACAGCGCCCACAGCACCAACAACATGGCCCAGTAAAAGCCGCTGAACGCCGTGGCATACACCAGCGGCCAGGCGGCAAAAATGGCCCCACCGCCAGTGATGAACCAGACCTGGTTGCCGTCCCAGTGCGGCCCCACAGTGTTGATGATGACGCGGCGTTCCACATCGTCGCGGCCAACAAAAGGCAGCAGGGTGCCCACGCCCATGTCGTGGCCGTCCATGATGGCAAAGCCGACCAGCAGCACACCCACCAGCAGCCACCAAATGATTTTCAGGGTTGGATAGTCAAACATGATGTGCTTCCTTCAGGCAGTTAGGGCGGGGGTGTGCGAGCCAATATCGTTTTGATAGCGACCGGTGCCGAGGCTGCCTGGGCCCATGCGCGCAAACTTGAACATCAGGAACATTTCCACCACCAGCAGCACGGTGTAGAAACCGACGAAGCCGGCGAGTGAGCCATACAGGTTGCCCACGCTCAGGGTGGACACTGACATGTGGGTGGGCAACACGCCGTAAATCGTCCAGGGTTGGCGGCCATATTCGGCCACGAACCAGCCCAGTTCACACGCCACCCAGGGCGCGGGCAGCATCCACAGCGACCACTTCAAAAGCCATGGTTTTTGCTGATACGAGGTTCTGATCGTGCTGTAAAACGCCAACCCAAACAACACCAGCATGGCAAAGCCCAGGCCAACCATGATACGGAAGCCCCAGAACATAGGCAGAACGCGTGGCACCGTGTCGTTGACGGCCTGCTCAATCATGGCGGGCGTGGCCTGCTTGACATCGAGTACATATTTGCGTAGCAACAGACCAAAGCCCAGGTCGGCCTTGTAACGCTCAAATTTTTGTTTGGCGGTTGCGTCTTCTCGGTTGGCACGCAAGGTTTCCAGCGCACTCACCGCCTTGATGCCCTGCACAATGCGTTCGCGATTTTTCGCTTTGATCTCATGAATGCCCGGGATTTCCTTGCTCAATGAGCGGGTGCCGAGAATGCCCATGACCCAGGGAATTTCGACCTCCCAGTCGTTTTTCTGCTCAGCTTCGTTGATGCCTGCCAGCAGAGCCAGCCCGGCCGGTGCAGGCCGGGTCTCCCACATGGCTTCCATGGCCGCCAGTTTGGTTTGCTGGGCTTCGCCCACGGTGTAGCCGGATTCATCCCCCAGCACAATCACCGAACAGACGCTGGCCAGGCCAAAGGCTGCTGCCACCCGGAAGCTGCGCTGGGCAAACGCCACATCACGTTTCTTGAGCAGGTACCAGCTGGAGATCGACAGCACAAACATGGCCCCGGTGACGTAGCCCGCCGACACCGTGTGGACAAACTTGGCTTGTGCATCGGGGTTGAACAACACGGCCCAGAAGTCGGTCATCTCCATGCGCATGGTCAGGTAGCTGAATTCGGAACCCACCGGGTTTTGCATCCAGCCGTTGGCAATCAGAATCCACAGTGCCGACAGATTGGTGCCCACCGCCATCAACACCGTCACCATCAGATGCTGGTTTCTGGAGAGCCGGTTCCAGCCAAAGAAAAACAGGCCAATCATGGTCGACTCAAGGAAAAATGCCATGAGCCCCTCAATCGCCAACGGCGCGCCAAAGATGTCACCCACATAGTGCGAGTAGTAGGCCCAGTTGGTGCCAAACTGAAACTCCATGGTGATGCCGGTGGTGACACCCAGGGCAAAGTTGATGCCAAAGAGCTTGCCCCAGAAGCGGGTCATGTCTTTCCAGATGACGTTGCCGGTCATCACATAAACGCTCTCCATGATGACCAGTATCCACACCATGCCAATGGTGAGGGGGACAAACAGAAAGTGGTACATCGCGGTAACCGCAAACTGCAAGCGCGACAAGTCCACCAATTCATTCGAAATCACGGCTGTTCTCCTTTTTTGCTTGTGATATCACCGGGCGAGAGCATCTGGTCGGACACCCGTTTTGCATCTACCGCCACACGCTGGTCATGGAAAAACACCCACCACAAACTGGTCAGCACCACGAGCTTGACCATCACGGTAATGACCAGCTTGGTGAGGAGTGACTTGTCTTGGGTTTTCATGGCATCAACGGCGGCAGCACACACATATGCTTATCAACATCTGTGCCAGCACCCCGGAAAAGCAAAAAGGCCTTTGTTCTCAACATGATCTAGGTCAATTGTTGAGCCTGCTTCAGTTGCCTGGAGCTGTCAAAAATGGCATTCCCGTCAAGAATGGCAGGTGATGGGTGTGGTTGTCTGACAGGTTGTCAGCGCTGACGCAACAAGAAATAGAAAACCGGGTTGGTGGTCCAGACGCCTATTCGACCATCGGCAACTTCGCTTTTTTCCAGGCCAGGATGCCACCGGCGATGTTGTAGGTGCTACCAAAACCCAGCTGGGCCAATTGCCCGCAGGCGGTGGCCGAGCGTTTGCCACCATGGCAAATCACCACGATGTTGTGGCTGCGATACGCTTCAATTTCTGCCACCCGGTCTGGTAATTGCGCCAGTGGAATCAGGGTGGATGCGGGCAAGTGGCCCGCTTCAAATTCATCTGGTTCGCGCACATCCAGCACAAACGCCCCTTGCTGGATCAAGGTCTGAGCCTGCAACACGTTGATGTCCTGGATGCCCCGGGTCAGGTTGACGGCGCGTTTCCACCATTCGCGCGGCGGGTCAATCAACCAGTTGAGAGCAGCTTTGACGGCAGTGACTACCTGGGTTCCCATGCTTTCTCCTGTGTGGCTGATACGGACTTTTTCAGACCTTGGCAGCTTGGTTGAGGGGTCGTTTGAGTGAGAACAACAGCGCCCCCGGCAGGCTGGATACACCCACAATCACAAAAAAGAGCAGTGAAGCCGCCACCGCATCGGCCTGGCTGACACCCACTTGGGAGAAGAAGTACCAATACGCAGCCTCCCGGACACCAAAACCGGAGAGCGAAATGGGCAACATGGTGACGGTAAAAATCATCGGTGTGAAGATCACACACTGCGCCAGCGTCACCGGCACACCCATGGCCTTGAAAATGCAGGCGTTGACTGCCGCCACCAATATCTGAAAGGCCACCGAATACAGCGCCACCTTGATGAACAGCCTGCGGTTTTTGAGCGTCGCCCGCACCACCTGCACCGTTTGGTGGATGTTTTCGTGCAGGCTGCTCAGGCGCGGTGGCACCAGTTTGCCCACAATGCCTTCAGCCACTTTGGGCAGCAGGAACAAGGCCACCAGCGCCACGTCGATCACCAAAAACAGCCCCACCAGCCCCAGCAAACGTGGGCTGAATGCCATGAACGGCAGCCCCAACAATGCCGTCACCCCCAGGGCCATACCGGCAATCAGGCGCTCGGTCACCACCGAGCCAATGGCCTCGGGTGTCTCGCCGGTGTCTTTGCTGGTTTCCCAGGCCCGCACCGCGTCCCCTCCCACGGTGGTGGGCAACACGTTGTTGAAAAACAGACCAACAAAGTAGTGCCGAAGTAGCCGGGTGTAGGGCAGGGCAAACCCACGTGTTGTCAGGATCAGCCCCCATTTCCAGGCCGAAATCAGCACCGCTGCCAACACGGTGACAAAGCTCATGGCCACCCAGAAGCTGTCCAGTGTGGTGAGTCGCTGCGACAATGCAGACAGGTCCAGATGCCAGCCCAGCCAGAGGATCAGCAGCACAGAAATGGCCAAGCGGATGGCCAGACTGCGCCGCTCTTTGTTGCGTGCCTGCCTCGCTGCTTGTGCTGCCTCTGCGTTGGCCACGGGCGTGACGCTCATGATGTCTTCACGTCCGTGGGTGTGTGCTTGGCGCGCAGCCGCCGCAGCACACCCGGGCCCAGAACCCAGCCCAGCACAAACAGCGCCAGTGTGATGGAAAACACCCAGAACAATACCTGGATCGAGCCGGTCAGGTTCTGCCCCAGGTAGGAATAAACCAAGGTGGCGGGCAACTGCCCCAGGCCGGTGGCGATCAGGAAACTGCGCACCGAGATGGGTGTGAGCCCGGCGCCGTAACTGATGATGTCAAACGAGACAAAGGGCAGCAGGCGTGTGATCAGGATAGTGCGGTTGCCATACTTGGTGAAAAACAGGTCGGACACTTCGAGGGACTGGCTGCCACCGACCAGCCGCTCCACCACCGGACGCCCCAAGGCGCGGGCAATCCAGAAACACACCAGTGCCCCCACCATGGCGCTGGACCAGGACAACACAGCACCCCAGGCCCAGCCAAACAAGAGCCCGTTGGTGAAGGTCAGTACAAACGCCGGCAGCGGCGCCACCACCGACTGAAACACCATCAACAGCCCCGATACCAGCGGTGCCCAGACACCAAAGCCCAGCAAATAGTCACGAAAAGCCGCAATCGCCTGAGGTACATCGGGCAGGGTCAGGATGCCCACCACGTCATGGACCGCCTGTTGCACCACCGGCACCCCGAGATAGACCGCGATCACCAGCGCGATCACGGCCAGAACAACAACGGAACTGGTTTTGGAGATGTTGAGGTGCATGCGCTAGAGATCAGTTTTTCAGCAAAGGGTACTGGTCGGCAGGTGCGGCTGACCACTCCCATATCGAACCCGTGTAGTTTTTGGCGGTGTAGCCCAGGTCGGTCAGCAGCACGGTGAACCAGCCGGAACGGATACCCGCTGTGCAGTACGAAATCACCTCGAGGTCTTTGGTCACCCCCAGGCTGACCAGCACTTTCTCGATCTCAGTGCGCGGCAGCAGCTTGCCGTCCTTGCCAATCAAATCCTTGAACCACAAATGTTTGGCGCCTGGCAGGTGACCACCCCGGGCTTCGCCGTAGGGCGTTTTGCCAGCAAATTCGTGGGCTTCGCGCACATCAACTATCAACGTGCTGGTTTTGCCCAGGCGGTCCTTGAGTTCTTCTTTGCGGATGTCAAACTGGCGGTTACGGGCCACCACAAAATCGCCCGGGGTTTTGGGGGGCTGCACGGCGGTTTTGCCAAGCTGCAGCAGGGCGGGCAGGCCGCCGTCCACCATCACGGTTTTGCTGTGTCCCAGGGAGCGCAGGGTCCAGACCAGACGCCCATCCTCACCCCAGCCATTGGCCGGGTCACCCAACACCACCACGGCCTGGTTCTTGGACACCCCCAAGGCTTGCAGTTTTTGGGTCAGTTGGATGTCACTGTCGAGCAGGTGGCCTTTAAGCGGCATATCGGGCTGCGACAGGTCTTGCCAGGTGATGGGGATGGCGTTGGCAATGAGCCCTTGTTTGCTTTTGACGTCTTTGCCACGCGCATCCAGCACCAAGGCGCCCGCCGCAATGAGTTCGCTGGCGGCCTGGGGCGACACGATCCAGTCACTCTCAAACTTAACGGCTGCGGCGTTGACTGCTGTGGTGCGGGCCTGTGCAGGGGCGAAGCTGGCCACGGTCGCCGCAGACACCAGGCCCATGGCCAACACATGGCGACGGTTCACAAACAACAAATGCATGGCCAGACTCCTTTTTAGACAACCCAAACCCGACGGGCGAGCGGCCATTGTCGCAAGTGCGCGAATTGGCCGGTGTTTGTGTCTTAACTCTGGGGTTGTTTTGTGCCTGATCCGGTGAAAATCTTGATCCAACACAGGTTGGCCACCAGGTCAATTTTTGAAGCGGGACCTTATGAACATCAGTCAGACATTGAGCGCACGCACATCGAGTGCCACCACCAGTCAGACCACCACACAGGCTGCGGCCGCTGCCAACCCGATCACGGCCAGCATCAACAAATCCACGGGCAAGCTCAAGACGCAACTTGACACCGCCACCGCCAACCTCTCGACGCTGGGCAAGTTCAAAGCATCGGTGTCTGTGGTGCAGACCTCGGCCAAAAGCCTGAGCAGCTTGAAGGACAGCAGCACCAGCGACGAGGTGAAAAAAGCGCTGACAGCCTTTGTCAACGACTTCAACAGCATGGTGAGCGCTACCCAGACGGCTGCCGCCGACAGCAGCGGTGTGAGCACCATCAGCCGTGGCATGACACGCGCCATGACGGCTGACTTTTCCAGGGTCAGTGCCTTGCGGCAAATGGGTTTCACCAAAGCCAGTGATGGCAGCCTGAAGCTCGATACCGCCAAGTTTGAGGCGGCTTTCAAGGCCTCCCCCAGCAATGTTCAGGGCACATTGGCCAAGCTGGGGCAGCTGGTGGACAAGGCAGCGGGCAAAGAACTGGCCAATGATGGCCGCATCAGCAGCTCGATGACTGCACTCAGCAGCAAATCCTCAATTCTGCAGCTGCAGCAAAGTGCTTTGCTCAAAGCCGCGCAGCAGTACGCGAGTTTGTCGTCAGCGTCTGTCAGCAGCGCTTTGAACTTCTACCAGTCAGGTCGTTAGTGGCGGTTTGCACCAGCTTGGGGGCGGCCCGCCACCTCAGTGGGCGCGCCCCTCGGGCTCAATGATCACCAGTGCAATGCCGCACACGAGCAAACCCGCACCGAGCCAGAACGACACATCTGGTTGCTCGGCAAACACCAGGTAACCCAGCGCCGGGCTGAACAGCAGCATCGAAAAACTGCCCGCCTCGACCGCCGACGCGTCCCCGGCGCGGTAGGCAAAAAAGTAGGACAGGTAAATGCCCGACGAGGCCACGCCAATGACGGGTAACAAGCCCCAGCTCGCCATGGGCAGATCAGGCAGATTGAAGCCACTCATGACACCAAAACACAACCAGCAAGCGGTTTGGCTCCAGACCAGGATCGCGATGGGGTTCTCCTTGCCGGAGTATTTTTTGAGCACCACCCCGAGCATCGCTTCCATCAGCGCACCAAACATGGCCACCAGCGCCGCCCAACGCAGCATGCCCGCACCGGGGTGCAGGATGGTTACCACCCCGCCAAAACCCACGGCGACCCCCAGCCAGCGTAACCAATGCGGTTTTTCCCCGAGCAGCCACACGCCCAGCGGCAGCATGAACAGGCTGCCGGTCATCAAATAAGCGCTGGCCTCGGCCAGTGGCAGGTGTGACACCGCCCAGGCCGCGCACCAGGCTGAGGTCACGATGAAACCGGCGCGCAGCAGATGCATTTGAGGGTGGCGCGTGGCCACCGCCTTGCCGCGTGTCCACAACACCCAAGGCGACACCATCAGCAGTACCGTGGTCGCCTGCAAAAACAGCACTTCTTTGGGCGCCAAACCCTGGGCCATCAGGTGTTTGTTGCAGGCATCCAGCACCGACCAGCACAACATCGCCAGCATGACCAGCAGTACCCCGCGTGTGTTGCCCGCACGGGACAGCCAGAATGTTTTGAGACGGATCAGCATAAAAAAATGAGTGTATTGGCGCGACATCGCTTGGGTCTGCCAAGCTTAGGATCAGGCGGCGCAAGACACCTCGGAAGACTCAGCCTGTCTCACGCGCCAAGATGTGTGATTGTGGCGGATGGCCTGTTCACACCAAACCGGCCAGGCCGATCACCTCGCGCCACACGGCCAGTTTGCGCTCAAACGACCAACTGGCGTTGGCCGGACTGGTGGAGGGCAGCCGATAAACCGGTACACCCAGGCTGCGGGTCAGACGCGCATGTTTGAAGCTTTCACCGCCGTTGTGGGCAATCACCTGCAGTTGTGGGCAACGCTGCATCAGACCCGCCAGGTCATTGGCCTGGGGCTGCTGGATGGCACTGTCCAGGCTGCCTGAGCGCTCACAGGAGGCATACACGTCCCACAGCCCGATGCCTTTGTCGAGCATCCAGTCGATACGATTTTGATAGCTTTCTGTCCTTATTTCATAAGGGCTAGAGGGCCAAATAGCTTGAAGAATGCGCCAGAAGGCATTTTGCGGGTGGGCGTAATACTGCTGGCGCGCCAGCGAGGTGGCGCCCGGAAAACTGCCCAGCACCAGCAGCCGGGTATGGGGCGCCACCAGGGGGGCCAGGCCCTGCAGCCGCGTGGGCTGCTCCACGGGTTCGTCGCTGGTCAATTCCCCACCTTGAGGAACAAGTCACGGTCAGGCGCAAAGTTGGCATGCAAGGGCAGCAAGGCGCCGCCGAGCGCACGTGCGTCTGGCCCGACTTCACCGGCGATCACGTTGGCGCTCCACAAACCTTCCCAGTTGTAGTGGCCCAGCGCGTCTTGGGTGGCGGCGATCAGCTCGGAGAGCAGGGTGCGGCTGAACGAGCCGTCGATCACCACCGCGTCAATGTCCAGGAACGCGGTGCCGCTGATCACCGTGTGGGCCAGGGCGTTGGCGGCGTGCTGGATCCAGCCACGTGTTTCGGACTCGTAAGGGGTGCTCAGCGCCCGCTCGTCGTAGGCCGCATGCGGGTCAAGCTGCTGGGCCAACAGGCGCTGCTCCAGCTCCCACAAGGAGGCATGGCCAATCAGCTGCTCGGGGGTTTTGGCCAGCCGCGCCAGCCCCATCGGCAGCGAGGCCACCGCACCCGCGTTGCCATGCACACCGCCGTGCAGGTGGGAGTTGATCACCAACCCCCCACCCACAAAGGTGTCGACAAACAGGTACAAAAAATTCTTCAGGTCGCGCCCGCGCCCGGCCACCAGTTCGGCCACACAGGCGGCCGAGGTGTCTTTGGTGAAACTCACCGGCACCTCGGTCATGGCCTGCACCTGGGTCTGCAGGTCGGTCTGGTTCCAGGCCTGCGCCTGCGCCTCGGACAAACCCAGCATGCGGTACCAGCCACCCATCTGGAACGGCGCCGCCAGGCCAATCCCCACCAGCCGGTGTTTGAACGGACCGAGTGAGTTGTGCAAGGTGTGCATGTGCTCGGCCACGGTGGGCAGCAGGGTTGTGATGTCGGGAAAGGCATAGTCCAGGCGCCGCCGCTCACGCACCTGGCCGGTGAAGTCCACCAGCATCCATTCGGCGTTGCGCCTGCCAATCTTGATGCCCATCGAAAACGCGCCGTCCGGGTTCAAGGCCAGCGGAATCGAGGGTTGGCCGATGCGCCCACGCACCGGACTTTGTTTAAGCACAAGGCCATCGTCTTCGAGCCGGGTGGTGATCAGTCCGATGGTTTGTGCCGTCAGCCCGGTCAGGCGGGCCAGGTCGGCCTTGGGCAGGCAACCGTTGAGACGGATCGCCTGCAACACCACCCGTTCATTGAACTGGCGCATGCCCACATGGTTGGAACCACGGGGGCGTAGCAGCGGCGGTGTGGGTGTGTCGGTCTTGTCGGGTGTCATGGCCTCAGGTCTTCGCCGAGCACCCCTTTGCGCAAAATGAAGTTGCCAAAAGGCTGCAGCTCACCGGTCAGCACCACCGCATGGGCCGTGCGGGTGCGCTCGTAAAAGGCATAACGCTCGATGTGTTCCACACTCTGGTGGGGCAGCAGCTCGGGGTTGATGACCTCAATCACCTCGCGCTGCAGCGCCGAGCGGTACTCTGTGGGCTGGCCGCTGACGCCCATAAAACCCACCGGATGGTCCACGTCGGCCGCCAGGGGAAAAAGTGCGGTGACGGCGCGTACCACCTGCAGCATGGAGCTGCCCGGCAAGCGGATGATGGGTTTGCCTGGCGCGAAGCTGGTGGCGCTGAAGTTGGCGTCTGCCAACACCAGGGCCTCGTCATGGCCCATTTCCATCAAGATTTTCAACAGCTCAGGGGTGAGCAGCGGGTCGATTCCTTTTAGCATGCAAGTCTTTCTGTGGGTGTGATCACGCAAGTGCTTCGGCGGGTAACTCGTCCACCGTTTTGGCACCGGTCATCACCGCCACCGTGTCACTCATGCTGATGGTTTTGGGGTTGACCACGGCGGCGCGTTTTCCCAGGCGCTGGATATGGATACGGTCCGCCACCTCAAACACATGGGGCATATTGTGGCTGATCAAAATCACCGGCAAGCCCTTGTCGCGCACCCGGCGGATCAGCTCCAGCACCATGTTGCCTTCTTTTACACCGAGTGCGGCCGTGGGTTCGTCCATGATCACCACATGCTGGGCAAATGCCGCCGCACGGGCGACGGCGACACACTGGCGCTGGCCACCCGAGAGCGTTTCCACCGCCTGCGTCATCGAGCGGATGCCGACCTTGAGGTCGTTCATGCGCGCAATCGCCTGATTCAGCATTTCTTTCTTGTCCAGTAGACGCAGCAACTGGCCAATGAGGCCGGGTTTGAGGATCTCGCGCCCCAGAAACAGGTTTTCAGCAATGCTCATGGCCGGTGCCACCGCCAGGTCCTGGTAGACCGTCTCGATCCCGGCCCGGCGTGCATCAATCGGTGACTTGAAATGCACCGGTTTGCCATCGAGCAGCACCTCACCTTCGTCGGGTGTGTTGGCACCGGATAGCACCTTGATCAGTGACGACTTGCCAGCGCCGTTGTCACCAATCACCGCCAAAATTTCCCCGGCCCGCAACTCGAAGTCGACACCATCGAGCGCCACCACCTGACCAAAGCGTTTGGTGATGCCCTTGGCCTGCATGACCAGGGGTTGTGATGTGTTGATGGTCATTACCGAGCTCCTTTGCGGGACATCTGGTCAGCAGCGACAGCCAAGATCACCAGCACACCGGTGATCAGCGTTTGGTAGACCGAGGCCACACCCATCAGGGTCAGGCCGTTGCGAAACACACCCACAATCACCGCACCCACCAGCGATCCCAGAATGATGCCGCGCCCACCAAACAGGCTGGTGCCACCCAGCACCACGGCGGTGATCGCGTCGAGGTTTTCGGTGGTGCCCGCATTGGGGTCACCGACGCCGGTGCGCGCCACCGACAGCAGGGCGGCGATGCCGTAAAACAGACCTGCCAGCGCATACACCACCACCAGCACCTTGTCTACGCTGATGCCGGTCAGGCGTGCCGCCTCCGGGTTGTTGCCGACCGCGTAGAGGTGGCGGCCCGGCGCGGTTTCGCGCAACACAAACCAGGCCAGCCCGTACAAGACCAGCATGGTCACCGTGCCCAGGCTGACTTCGGTGCTACCGATGTTGAAGGTGTTGCCGAGAAAGGTCATGGCTGGCGGCAGGTTGGTGATGGTCTGCGCCTCGGAATAAATCTGGGTGATGGCAAAGGCAATGTTCAGGGTGCCCAGCGTCACGATGAACGGGGGTAATTTCATGCGTGTCACCAGCAGGCCGTTGAGCAAGCCAGCGCAGGTGGTCACCAGCAGGCCACAGACGATGGCCAGGTAGGGGTTCATGCCGTAGTCCACGGCAAATTTGGTCATGACCACCCCACCCAGGGCCATCACCATGCCACAGGACAGGTCGATGCCCGCCGTCAGAATGATCAGCGACTGGCCAATGGCGATCACCCCCACCACCATCACCTGCTGCAGCACCAGCGAGAGGTTCTCACCACTCAAAAAGCGGCTGGACTGAGAGGTGAAAAACAGGCAGGTAATCGCCAGCGCGATCCAGGGCCCGAGGGCACCCCAGGGAATGGTGGACTTGGATGGGTTCATGGGCAAGACCTCAGCGGGTGGAAAAGGTGAGTCAGTTCACAAAAATCATCTGAACAGTGACCGGACGTTCTGCCAAGCCCAGCATTCAAAACGCCAGAGACCGCCAGAACATCTCAGTTGTTGCAACTGTTGGCTTACTTCTTACCCCAGCACAGGTCCAGGCCGACCTTGGTGTCTTTGCTGTCCACGCCCGCAATGGCGTTCTTGGCGATCAGGGTCACACCGGTGTCGACATAACCGGTGGCCTTTTTGCCGGTCTTGGCGTATTCCACACCCGCGGCCACACCCATCGAAGCCATCTTGAGCGGGTATTGCTGCGAGGTGGCGGTGATGATGCCCGCTTCGGTGTCCTTGATGCCCTGGCAGCCGCCGTCCACCGACAGGATCAGCACACCCTTTTCTTTACCCGCTTTTTTCAGCGCGTTGTAGGCGCCAGCCGCAGCAGGTTCATTGATGGTGTAGACGACGTTGATGCCAGGGTCTTTCTGCAGGCAGTTTTCCATCGCGGTCTGGCCCTTGGCGCGGTCACCATTGGTGTCGTTGGCGCAGACAATCTCGGGCGCAGTGGAGAGCTCATTGGACTTGGCGTCATTGGCCTTCAGGCCAAAACCACTCATGAAACCGTTGTGGCGCTGTGCACCTACCGGGTGGCCCGGGAACAGGTCGAGCATCGCGATCTTGACCGGTTTGCCCGCCATCGCGGCCTTGGCGTATTGGCCAATCAGCACCCCGGCTTTGTAGTTGTCGGTGGCAAATAACGCGTCAGCACCGTCAAACGGGCTGTCCAGCGCAATCACCTGCACGCCTTTGGCCTGGATTTTTTTCACGGTCGGGATGATCGCGTCACCGGCCGAGGTGATCATGATGGTCTTGGCACCGGCCGAGGCCATGTTTTCCAGTGCGGTGATCTGACCAGCGGTGTCGCCGTCGATCTTGCCCGCGGCAGACATCAGCTTGGCACCGGCTTTCTCAGCCTCGGCCTTGGCACCCTCTTTCATCTTGACGAAGAAGGGGTTAGTCTCGGTCTTGGTGATCAGGCCGATCACCGGTGCGTCGGCGGCAAAGGCGCTGCCCACGGCCAGGGTCAGGGTGCTCAGGATCAGGGGGGTGGAGAATTTCATGGTCTTCCTTCAGAGAGTGACCTTGCGGTCGGGTTGGGATGTCTTCACTGTGTTGGCCCCGGATGTGTCCCCGGGTAAGCACGCTTGTTGAACCAGCGTGGCTGGAATATAGTCCTGTCAAAGTTATTAAATCAAGTTGTTTTAGTTATGGAAAACCCTAACATGCAGCAAATACATGCACAGATCCAGGTGGCCACCGCCGGGGAGGCGTTGATCGACCTGATTGCGGCAGCCGATGGCCGTTTTGAGCCTTGTCTGGGGGGCGCGGTGTACAACCTGTCGCGGGCGTTGGCGCGCCAAGGCGTGGCAACGATGTACCTCAACCCGCTCTCCAAAGACCGCTTGGGTCGCCAGCTGGCTGCTGCCCTGGTCCAGGACGGGGTGGTTCTGGCGCAGCCCAAACCGGTGCAGCAGGTCACCTCGTTGGCGGTGGTGAATCTCGATGCCAGCGGCCACCCCAGCTACGCGTTTTACCGTGAGGGGGTGGCGGACCGCGCCACCAATGCCGTGACCCTGACCCAGGCCTGCAGCCAGGCCGAGAGCCTGGCGCTGGTGTGCACCGGTGCACTGGCGCTGTCACCGGACGATGCCGAGACCTACCTGCCCTGGCTGGCCGCCCAGCGCCAGGCCGGGCGCACCGTGGTGATTGACGCCAACCTGCGCCCCTCGGTCATGCCCAACCTGGAGCTGTACCGCCGCCATGTGCTCGCTGCCCTGCAGTTTGCCGATGTGATCAAGGCCAGCGATGAAGACCTGAACTGCCTGGCCCTGCCCGGCGACAACCCCTTGGCACAGGCGCGCCACCTGCTGCAGGCCTGCCGTGCCAGTGTCATCGCCCTGACGCTGGGTAGCCAAGGCGCGGCCTTGTTGACCCGCCATGGCCAGCTGTTCACCGCCCGGGAGTCGGAGCCCATCAGTGTGGTCGACACCGTGGGTGCGGGGGACTGTTTTCTGGCGGGGTGGGTGGTGACCCTGTTGCAGCACCACCTGCCAACCGACTGGGGCTCTGGCGCCGTCTCGCCCGAGGTGGCCCGGGACCTGTTGTGCAGTGCCATCGCCAGCGCCAGCCTGTGTGTGATGCAGCGTGGCTGTGTACCACCCACACGCTCCGAGGTGCTGGACCGGCTGGAGACGGTGGCGCTGGATTTTGCAGGCTGAGGTGTGGTGGCACAGCCCCCGCTCATCGCTGGGCGGCGAGGCTCTCAACCCGCACCGGAATCCTGGTAAAAACAGATAGAAAATTGACCTCTGGCCCTTATACAGCAAGGGCATCCAGCTATATATTTTGAAAAGTGACCATGCTTGCTAACTCCCCCATGTCAACCATTCCTTTGTCTGACCTTGTCCAGCAACGCATCCGCCATTTGCTGGCCAGCGGCAGCCGCAAGATCCTGGGCATTGCCGCCGCCCCAGGGGCGGGCAAATCCACCCTGGCCCAGGCCATCCAGACCCAGTTTGGGGAGGCCGTGCAGGTGGTGCCGATGGACGGTTTTCATCTGGCCAATAGCGAGTTACATCGCCTGGGGCGCCGCAGCCGCAAAGGCGCGCCCGATACCTTTGACGCGGCGGGTTATGTCAACCTGATACGCCGCATCCACAGCCAGCGCCCGGACGAGCTGGTGTATGCCCCCGAGTACCGGCGTGAGGTTGAGGAGGCCATTGCTGGTGCCATTGCGGTGCTGCCGCAGACCCAGCTGATCGTCACCGAAGGCAATTACCTGCTGCTCGACGATGACCCGTGGTGCCAGCTCTGTGAGGTGCTGGACGAGACCTGGTATCTGGATGTGTCCGACGACCTGCGTGAGAGTCGCCTGCTGGCGCGCCACATGCGGTTTGGCCGCAGCGAGCAGCAGGCGCGCGACTGGATCGCCAGCACCGACGCGCCCAATGCGCTGCGTATTGCGCAGGGCAGGGCGCGTGCGGATGTGTGTGTGCCCTGGGATTAAGCGCCCTACAACACCTTGAACAATTTGTCCTGAAACTCTGCCAGCCGTTTGGCGCCAATGGTGCTGGTGGCCATGGCCTCGGCCCAGCGTGGGTAGACCGCGCGTGCTTCGGCGCTGGTTTGGCAGGCCTGGATGGCTTTGAGCAGGGTGAGCCGGGTGTTGGGTTGAAAAATGGTGTTGACGGTGTTGGTCATGAAGTTGCGCGCCATCGCCAGATCCAGCGCACTGCGGCTCTCTGGTGGTGGTAAGACCGCCGGCGCCGCGTCCAACACCTCATGTGTGGCCTGTTTGTCCGGGCCGCTTGGCGCCGCCGGAGTGGCCCCTGGCTCAGAACTGGGGGTTACCAGCTCAATACATTGTTGTTGGATCAGCTCGTCCAGCAGGTCAGCCACAGCGTGGCCACTGACAAAGCTGGCCAGTTCCTGGCCCGTGCGTTTGCCGTCCACCAGAATCAGCAGGCGCCGCAGCATGGGCGACAGGCCCCGTGCGCGTGTTTTGATCTCGTCCTGGCCGATGGCTGTTTTTGCCACAACGGCATGGTGAAAGCGCAGGCTGGTATCGGTCATGGTGCAGAAAATAGGCAAGGCAGATGCTGTTGAAAAAGGCGGATCTGCGACTATTTTGCTGTGCTTTGCCAATTTCAGGGTTTTCCCTGCACGGCACTTGGCCGCAGGCCGGGGCTCACAGGCTGCGGTTGCGTGCCAGCGGCGGGTTTCTGGCGAAATAAGCTGTTATGCCTTTCATCAGCGCGTCAGCCAGTTGCTCCTGGTAGGCATCGCTGTTGAGTTTGGCCTCTTCGACCGGGTTGCTGATGAAGGCCGCCTCGACAAGCACACTCGGGATGTCGGGCGCTTTGAGCACCGCAAACGAGGCCTGTTCCACCTTGGGTTTGTGCAATTTGCCCACCCGTTTGATCTCACCGAGCATGGCGCTGCCGAGTTGCAGGCTGTCCTTGATCTGGGCGGTGGTGCTCATGTCCAGCAGCGCACGTTTGACTTGAACGTCTCTGGCTTTGACGTTGAGCCCGCCAATCACATCGGCCTGGTTTTCCTTGGCCGCCATCCAGCGTGCCGCCGTGCTGGAGGCACCACCCTGGCTCAGCGCAAACACGCTGGCGCCCTGCGGGTTGGGGGTGAAAAACGCGTCGGCGTGTAAGCTGATGAACAGGTCGGCCTTGACCCGCCGGGCCTTGTCCACCCGCACGCCCAGCGGCACAAAAAAGTCGGAATCGCGCGTCATGAAGGCGCGCATCGCGTTGCCGTTGACGGTGCTGTTGTTGATGCGTTCACGCAGCCGGTGCGCCAGGCGCAGCACCACGTCTTTTTCACGCGTGCCACCCGGGCCGATGGCGCCGGGGTCTTCGCCGCCGTGGCCAGGGTCGAGCGCAATGATGATCAGCCGGTCGGTCACCTGCGGACGTGGCACCGACATAAAAGGGCCTTCCTGGTTTGATAAGCCTTTTTGGCCACCAGACCCCGTGGATAAAGGGCTACCAGCTACGCTTGTGCTAGCACCTTGCGTCTGGTTGCTGCCGAATTTGGGCGGTTGGGTGGAGGCGCTGGGGTTGGATTTTTGGGCCATCAGCTCACCCAGAGGGTCAGCGGCTGTGTTGCTTTGGGGTGTTTGCGGTGATGCGCTGGTGGCGTCTTTCATGCGCTCGGCAATCAGCTCTTCCAGCGGGTCTGCCACCACCGTGGGGTAGAGGTCAAACACCAGCCGGTGCCGGTAGGCGGCCACCGGTGGCAGGTTAAACACCTGGGGCGCCACCGGCTGTTTCAGGTCCACCACCAGGCGCACCACACCCGGGCCAAACTGGCCCACGCGGATGCCGTTGATGGTCGGGTCGGTCGGGCCCACCTTGGCCACCAGTTCCTTGAGTGCGGGGTTCAGGTCGATGCCGCGCACATCCACCGCCAGACGCGGCGGGTTGGGGATGAAGTTCTGGGTGAAAGTCAGCAGCGCGTCGGACTCGATGGTGACCCGTGAGTACTCGGGCGCGGGCCACACCCGCACCGCCAGAATGGTGGCGCCACGGGCCAGCTGTTGCACGCCCAGCAACAACACCAGCGCGCCACTTTGAACAAAGTCACGGCGTTTCACTGCGGGGTTCCATGCGGAGTGGGCATGCCCATTGTTACCACAGTTTCAAGAAAAATAGCCATCTAGCCCTTATTTTTATTGGGGTTATTGCTATCAAAAGTGGATAGCAGGTCCAGTCCGATGGCGGTGTGTGCGGTGGCTGTAACCTGGCGTGAGCTGTCTTCCAGGGCCACCAACTGCAGCACCAGATCGGCTTGTGGCAGCTGGCCTGCCACCTTGTCCGGCCACTCGGCCAGCTTCAGGCCCGGGCTGGCAAAAATGTCGCGAAAACCGGCGTCTTCCCATTCCTGCGGGTCATTGAAGCGGTAAAAGTCAAAGTGCCACACCGCCAGCTCGGGCAGTTCATAAGCCTCCACTACAGCGTAAGTCGGGCTTTTGATGCGGCCTAACACGCCCAGCGCACGCAGCAAGTGGCGCACCAGCGTGGTTTTGCCCGCGCCCAGGTCACCGCGTAATTCGATGAAGGCTTGGCGCAGCGCGGGCTGGCTGACCAGCGCCTGGGCAAACGCTTGTGTGGCGGCTTCATCCGGCCAGACCAGGGTTTTTACAATCGGCAGGTGAACAGTTTCAGAACACATAACAAGGGCGATGACTGGGTCTCCAAGATCCGGGGCTGGGCACGTGCGCTGGGATTTTCCCAAATTGGTGTGACCGGGGTCGATTTGTCCTCGGCAGAGCCCGGATTATCGGCTTGGCTGGAGGCGGGCTGGCACGGCCAGATGGCCTATATGGCGGCACACGGATTCAAGCGTGCGCGCCCGGCCGAACTGGTGCCCGGCACCCTGAGTGTGATCACCGCGCGCATGGACTACTTGCCCATCAACACACCCGCTAGCTGGCAGAGGGCGGAGCTGGACCGCTCGAATCAGCCAACAGACGGCATTGTGTCGCTCTACGCCCGGGGCCGGGATTACCACAAGGTGATACGCCAACGCCTGCAAAAGTTGTGTGAGCAGATGGTGCTGGAGTTTGGCCCGCTGGGTTACCGCGTCTTCACCGACTCGGCACCGGTGCTGGAGGTGGAACTGGCCAGCCGCAGCGGTCTGGGCTGGCGTGGCAAACACACGCTGGTGCTGAACCGCGAGGCTGGTTCGATGTCTTTCCTGGGTGAGATCTTTGTCGATATGGCCTTGCCGCCAAGCGACCCGGTCAGCAGCCACTGCGGCAGCTGCAGCGCTTGCCTGGACGTGTGCCCGACCCAGGCCATCGTCGCGCCGTACCGGCTCGATGCCCGCCGTTGCCTGTCCTACCTGAGCATCGAACACGCCGGGCCGATCCCTGAGGCACTGCGTGTGCCGATGGGCAACCGCATCTATGGCTGTGACGACTGCCAACTGGTCTGCCCCTGGAACAAGTTCGCTCAGACCAGCCCACTGCCCGACTTTGACGCCCGACCGCAGCTGGTGGACCAGCCGCTGGTGACGCTGTTTGCCTGGACTGAAGACGCGTTTTTGCGCCATACCGAGGGCAGCCCGATCCGGCGCATTGGCCATGAACGCTGGCTGCGCAATCTGGCGGTGGCCCTGGGCAACGCCTTGCGGGTGGCCTCGTCCGAGGACCAGCGGCAGGTGTTGATGGCGGCCTTGCACAGCCGACGGGCACATCCCAGTGAACTGGTGCGTGAGCATGTGGTCTGGGCGCTGGCGCAGGCCTGAAGCTTGTGACAGGCTCACTACAATTTGCTGACACAAGTCTTGTTCCCAGGACTTGACCCGTCCAAGACAGCTCAGCCCAGGAAAGCCCATGTTGATCAAGCGCATCACGGTTGGTGAGATCAAAGTTCCACTCAAAGTTCCGTTCAAAACCGCCGTGCGCAGTGTCACCGAGGTGCACGACCTGGTGATCAAAATCGAGACCGACACCGGCCTGGTGGGTTATGGCGAGGCGCCTGCCACTGCGGTCATCACCGGTGATCTGCTGGGCTCGATGCGTGCCGCGCTGGACCTGTTGGCGCCGCGCCTGCTGGGCCGCAAGTTGATGGACTTCAATGCCTTGTTGCTGATGATCCAGCACAGCGTGGTCCACCACAGCAGCCTCAAGGCCGCGCTCGAAATTGCTTTGTATGACCTGCGTGCCCGCGCCCTGGGGGTGCCGCTCTACCAGTTGCTGGGTGGTGGTGACCCGCAGCTCAAGACCGACCTAACGATCAGCGTCAACGACCTGGATGTGATGGTCAAGGACGCGGTGCGGGCGGTGGCCGAGGGTTTTGACTGCCTCAAGATCAAAGTGGGTGGCCACACCTGGCAGGATGATGTGGACAGTGTGCTGGCGATTGAGCGCGCGGTCGGCTCGCATGTGGCGCTGCGGCTCGATGCCAACCAGGGCTGGACGGCTAAACACGCGGTGCTGGTGATCCAGGCCATTGAAAAAGCCGGGGTGGCTTTGGAGCTGGTGGAGCAGCCGGTCAAGGCCGACGATGTGGCGGGGCTCAAATTTGTGACTGACCACACCCTGACCCCGATCCTGGCCGACGAGGCGGTGTTTTCCACGCGTGATGCGCTGCACATTCTGGCCACCGGTAGTGCCGATATCGTCAACATCAAACTTATGAAAACCGGGGGCATCAGCCAGGCCATCGAGGTGGCCAGCCTAGCGCGCCTGCACCATCGCACCTGCATGGTGGGCTGTATGCTGGAGAGCGCCATCAGTGTCACTGCGGCGGCGCACTTTGCGGTGGCGTTTGACGATGTGGTGTCCTACATCGACCTGGATGGCCCGCAGCTGTGTGCCAGCAGCGCGGTGGACGGTGGCATGCGCATGAACGGCCCCTGGATCACCTTGCCGGATGCACCAGGACTGGGCATCACGGCGGTGCATGGTTTGACACACATAAAGGTTTTTGATGTCTGATTCTCTGAAACAGCCTGCTGCGCAGGTGTATCCCACCAGCCAGTTGCGCATCCACCAATTCGCCGCACTGGCGCCCGGCCCACGATTGATTGTGTTGGGCGCGGTGCACGGCAACGAGGTGGCCGGCAGCCGCGGTATCGAGCGTGTCGTGGCTGAATTTGACAGTGGTGCCCTGCAGCTGGCCCGTGGCTCAGTCACTTTTGTGCCGGTCACGAATCCGCTGGCGTACCAAAAGGTGCAGCGCAATGGCGACCGCAACCTGAACCGCAACCTGCGCCCCATCCGCAGCCCGCAAGACTACGAGGACGGAATAGCCAATGTGCTCTGCCCCTTGCTGGCCGGGCATGAGGTGTTATTGGATTTGCACTCTTTCCAGGCGCCGTCACAAGCTTTTGCGATGCTCGGACCGCAAGACAACAGCGGTGATCTGGAGCCATTTGCCCACGCTGCTCAGGAGCAGGCGCTGGCGATGCGCCTGGGTGTCAATCGGGTGGTGGAGGGTTGGTTGTCGACCTACGCGGTGGGTGTGCAGCAGCGCCTGGCGCGCACCCCGGTGCAGGACCGGGCCGGGTTGCTCAGTACCGACCCGAGTTACGGTGTTGGCACCACTGAATACATGCGCAGTCAGGGGGGTTACGCGATCACCCTCGAATGTGGTCAGCACGACGACCCGGCCGCACCCGCTGTGGCTTACCGGGCCATCCGCAACACGCTGGCGCATCTGGGGCTGGTGGACGAAACACCACCACCTCCCTGCCAAAACCTGGAGTTTTTGCGCCTGAACCAGGTGGTGGACCGCTTTCACGTGGACGACAGCTTTGTGCGCGCCTGGTCCAGCTTTGATCCGTTGCGAGCTGGCGATCTGGTCGCGACCCGCCACGATGGCACACCGGTGCTGGCTGCCACCGACGGCTACATCGTGTTTCCCAATGCCAAAGCCACCCCTGGCAACGAGTGGTTTTACCTGGCACAAGCCAGTGTGCGTGACCTGGCTGCGGTCTGAGCCTGTGTCTGCTAGCGTGTTTGTTGGTCCGTTTGTTGCTTGATTTGTCCACCTTTAACTTGAAAGTCTGATCCATGAACAGTTCTTTTCCTGTCCTGACCCGTCGGCAGCTTGGCTCGGTGGCTGGTGCTTCGGCACTGGCCTTGAGCCTGGGGTCGGTCTCTGCACTGGCCGCCACGCCGGTCGACACCCTGGTGGTGGCGTTTGCTTTTGACGACATGATCACTCTGGACCCCGGTGAAACCTTTGAGTTGTCCACCTCCGAGATGATTGGCAACACCTACAGCCAGCTGGTGCGTTATGAGGTGGCTGATCCGTCCAAGCTGTACGGTGATCTGGCCAAGAGCTGGAAGGTGTCAGACGATGGCAAGACCTACAGTTTTGAGCTCAAACCCGGCCTCAAGTTTGCCTCGGGCAACCCGCTGAGTGCCGAAGACGTGGTGTGGTCCTTGCAGCGCGCGGTGATCATGGACAAAGGCCCGGCTTTTATCCTGGGGCAATTTGGTTTCACCAAGGACAACGTCAAGGACAAGATCAAACAGGCTGGCCCCTTGAGCCTGACCATCGAGACTGACAAGGCCTACGCGCCGACCTTTGTGCTCAATTGCCTGACCGCTACCGTGGGCTCGGTGCTCGACAAAAAACTGGTCTTGTCCAAGGAAGTGAATGGTGACCTGGGGGCTGCCTGGATGAAGACCAATTACGCAGGTTCAGGCCCGATGAAGGTGCGTGAATGGCGCCCCAACGAGGTGCTGGTGCTGGAGCGCAATGACTTCTACTACGCCGACAAAGCCAAACCGGCGCGTGTGATCTACCGCCACATCAAGGAGTCCGCCACCCAGCGCCTGATGCTCGAAAAAGGTGACGTGGACATTGCCCGCAACCTCACGCCACAGGATCTGGCTGCGGTGACGGCCAACAAAGACATCAAGACCAGCGCCAGCCCCAAAGGCACGCTGTACTACATCAGTCTGAACCAGAAAAACCCGATTCTGGCCAAGCCCGAGGTGCGCGAGGCGCTCAAGTGGCTGATGGACTATTCGGCCATTGGTGACACCATCCTCAAGGACATTGGGGTGATCCACCAGAACTTCTTGCCGCTGGGCGTGCTGGGTGCCAGCAAGCTCAACCCGTACAAGCTCGATGTCAAAAAGGCCAAGGCCTTGCTGGCCAAGGCCGGTTATCCGAATGGTTTCAAGGTCACCATTGACATGCGCACGGTGCAACCCGTGCAGGGCATCACCGAAGCCTTCCAGCAGACCGCCAAGCAGGCTGGTGTCGACATCGAAATCATCCCGGGCGACGGCAAACAGGTGTTGACCAAGTACCGTGCCCGCACCCACGACATGTACATCGGCCAGTGGGGTATGGATTACTGGGATGCCAACACCAATACCGATTTTGTGCGCAACCCTGATAACTCGGACACCGCCAAGGTCAAGCCCCTGGCTTGGCGCAATGCCTGGGACGCACCGGCCCTGTCCATGCAGGCTGATGCTGCAGTGTTGGAGCGTGACCCGGCGAAACGCAAGGCCATTTACGAAAAAATGCAGGCCGAGTTCCGTGCCACCAGCCCCTTCATCATGATCTATCAGCAGACCGAAGTAGCGGCGTACCGGGTCAACGTGACAGGCTTTCGCGTCGGACCCACGTCGGACACCAACTACGTCTACCGCGCCGCCAAGCGCTGATGTCTGACCTGACTGGCGTCACCTTGCGGTGGCGCCACTTGATGCCATGAAATTTTCTCGAGCCCTGGGGCGGTTTGCCCTGGCCATCGTGCTGACCTACCTGGGTCTGCTGGCGGTGACTTTTTTTATTGGCCGTGTGATTCCGGTGGACCCGGTGCTGGCGGTGGTGGGTGACCACGCACCCGAGGCTGTGATGGCGCGGGTGCGTGAGGAGATGGGCCTGAACAAGCCGGTGCTCGAGCAGTTTGGCATCTATGTGTCCAAAGTGCTGCGCGGTGACTTCGGCACCTCGGTGCTGACCTCGAATCCGGTGCTCGACGACATTAAACGCACCTTTCCCGCCACCTTTGAGCTGGCCACGCTGGGCATCCTGATCGGCGCCGGTTTTGGGGTGCCGTTGGGGGTGTGGGCGGCGGTGCGTCGGGGCGGGCTGGCCGACCAGTTGGTGCGGGTGATGGGCCTGATTGGGTATTCGGTACCAATCTTTTGGCTGGGTCTGATGGCGCTGGTGCTGTTTTACGCCAAGCTGGACTGGGTGGCCGGGCCGGGGCGCATTGATGTGACCTATGAGTACATGTTCACCCCCAGCACCGGCATCTTGCTGCTCGACACCGCGATGCAGGGCCAGTGGGAGGCGTTTCGCAATGTGTTCTCACACCTGATCTTGCCGGCCAGCTTGTTGGGTTATTTTTCGCTGGCCTACATCAGCCGTATGACACGCTCCTTCATGCTCAATGAACTCAGCCAGGAGTATGTGGTGGCAGCACGCGCCAAGGGCCTGTCCGAGGCCCGCATCATCTGGCGCCATGCGCTGCGCAACGCGATGGTGCCGCTGGTCACCGTGATCACCCTGTCGTATGCCGGGCTGCTGGAGGGCTCTGTTTTGACCGAGACGGTGTTTGCCTGGCCGGGCCTGGGCCTGTACATCACCAACTCCTTACAAAACGCCGACATGAACGCGGTGCTGGGTGGCACCCTGGTGGTGGGCTCGGTGTTCATTGGCTTGAATTTGCTGTCCGACCTGTTGTACCGCACGTTGGACCCGAGGACCCGTCAAAGATGAGCCGCCCAACCGAGATGACTATTGCGCAAGCCGGTGGCTTGCATGCCTGGCTGATGTCGGAACACCCAAGCTCGCGCCGTCAGGCGGCGCTGGGCCGGGCCTACGGTGGCTGGCGCAGCTTTGCACGCAACCGGCTGGCTTTGCTGGGGCTGCTGATTGTGCTGGCGCTGGTGGGTGTGGCGATTTTTGCCAACCAGCTGGCACCGTTTTCCCCGTTTGAGGGTGACTTGCGCAGCACGCGGCTGCTGCCACCCTCTTTGACGAACTGGCTCGGTACCGATGACCAGGGGCGCGACATCCTCTCACGACTGATTTTTGGCTCGCGCATCACGCTGTTTGTGGTGTTTCTGGTGGCGGTGCTGGCCGCGCCGATTGGCCTGCTGGTGGGCACTGTAGCCGGTTACGCGGGCGGCTGGGTGGATGCGACGCTGATGCGCATCACCGACATTTTTCTGGCGTTTCCGCGGCTGATCCTGGCGCTGGCGTTTGTGGCGGCCCTCGGGCCGGGGATCGAGAACGCGGTGATTGCCATTGCCATCACCTCCTGGCCCGCCTACGCGCGCCTGGCGCGGGCCGAGACCCTGACCATCCGCCAGACCGATTACATCGCTGCGGTACAACTGATTGGCGCCTCACCCTGGCGCATTGTGTTTCGGCACATCATGCCGCTGTGTGTGTCCTCGGTGATTGTGCGGGTGACGCTGGACATGGCGGGCATCATCCTGACCGCAGCGGGTCTGGGTTTTCTGGGCCTGGGGGCGCAGCCGCCCAGCCCGGAGTGGGGCGCCATGATTGCCAATGGTCGCCAGTATGTGCTGGACCAATGGTGGGTGGCTGCGGCCCCCGGTGCGGCGATCTTCCTGATCAGCCTGGCGTTTAACCTGCTGGGTGATGGCCTGCGTGATGCGCTGGACCCGAAAGGCGGTAAATGAACTCACCCCCATGTTGCTCACTTCGTGTAGCGCCTACCCCCTTGCAGGGGGCGACACCAGTGGCCCGGCAAAGCCGGTTCCACGGTGTCCCTGAAAGGGGGCAACGTGAGTGATGCCTTGCTTGAGGTGGACGACCTGCGCGTGTCGTTTCCGAACCGCGACGGCGGCTGGGTCGAAGCGGTGCGGGGTGTGTCGTTCACACTCGGGCGCGAGCGTCTGGGCATTGTGGGTGAGTCCGGCTCGGGCAAGTCACAGACCGGGCGCGCCATTCTGGGGCTGACCGCACCCGAGGGGCGGGTCAGCGCCAAGCGCCTGGCTTTTAACGGGGTTGATCTGCTGAACTGCTCGCCCAAACAGCGGCGTGAACTGCGTGGCGGCCGCATTGCCATGGTGCTGCAGGACCCCAAGTTTTCACTCAACCCGGTGATGACGATTGGCAAACAGATCATGGAGACCTTGCTCGCGCACACCCGTGTGTCGGCGGTCGAGGCACGGGTGCAGGCGCTGGCGGCGCTGCAGTCGGTGCAGATCGACGATCCTGAACGCGTCTTCAAGCTCTACCCGCACGAGGTCTCCGGTGGTATGGGCCAGCGCGCCATGATTGCGATGATGTTGATTGCCAAGCCTGATCTGCTGATCGCGGATGAGCCCACCTCTGCGCTGGATGTGACGGTGCAGCTGCAGGTGTTGTCGATTCTGGACAAGCTGGTGGTGGAGCGTGGCATGGGGCTGGTGTTTGTGTCACACGACCTGCGCTTGGTCTCCAGCTTTTGTGACCGTATCCTGGTGATGTACGCGGGCAAGGTGGTGGAGGAGTTGCAGGCTGGTGGCCTAGCCAAGGCACAACATCCGTACACCCAAGGCCTGCTCAATTGCCTGCCCAAGCTCGGTGATGACCGTCACCCCTTGCCAACGCTGGATCGCCAGCCGGAGTGGGCTTTATGAGTGGGATTCACACGGCACAAGCAGTGCCCGCTTTGAAGAGCCCAACCCAGTCGGTGGGTCTGGAAGTGCAGCATTTGCACGTCCAGTACGGCGACTTTGTGGCGGTGGCTGACACCAGCTTCCAGGTCTTGCCGGGTGAGAGTTTTGGCATTGTGGGCGAATCCGGCTCGGGCAAGTCCACAGTGCTGCGCGCGATCTGTGGCCTGGCGCCCAAAACCGGCACGGTACAACTGCTGGGCCAGGCCGGGCAAACCCTACCCGCACCGGGCAGCAAACCTTTTAGGCGACTGGTGCAGATGGTGTTTCAGGACCCCTATGGTTCCTTGCACCCGCGCCACACGGTGGACCGGATTCTGGCCGAGCCGCTGGCGATCCACGGGCTCGATGATGAACAAGCCCGGATCGAGCGGGCCTTGGACGAGGTGGGTCTGGGCCGCGGTTTTCGCTTTCGTTACCCGCACCAGCTCTCTGGCGGGCAGCGCCAGCGTATTGCGGTGGCACGTGCGCTGATTCTGGAGCCGCAGATCCTGCTGCTCGACGAACCGACGTCGGCGCTCGACGCCTCGGTGCAGGCCGAGGTGCTGAACCTGCTCGAAGACCTGCGCCGCCAGAGGGGGCTGAGCTTCATCATGGTCAGTCACGACCTGGCGGTGGTGACCCATTTGTGTGACCGCCTGATGGTGATGCAGCGCGGCCAGACGGTGGAGCTGCTCAGCTCAGCCGACTTGGCAGCGCACCGTGTCAAAGACCCGTACACCCAAAACCTGATGCTGGCCTCGGGTGGTTTCAGGCGCAGCGCTGGAGGCTGAGACCGTTGGTGCCGTGTTTTTTGCATCAAATGGCCTCTTATCCCTTATGCAGTAAGGGCCTCTTGCTATACAAGTTGATTTTTTCTAAGTTGAGGAGTGTGACTTGTGAGGCAGATCAACAAGGGATGGCTGCTTGGCCTGTTCTCTGGCATCCACGGCTGAGTGGTTGAAAAATGTTGATTTTGCAATTGTCATCTAACGTAATATATAAAAATATGATATTATTTGACAATAATTTCAACAGGAATCAGCATGACAGAGGGCACAGTCAAAAAGTCGTTTTGCACAACCCGCGAGGCAGCGGTTTTGCTCGGCGTGTCGGTCGGCACGGTGCAGCTGTGGGTGGAAAGTGGCCTGTTGCAGGCCTGGAAAACCTCGGGGGGGCATCGCCGGGTGCTGCGCGAGTCGATTGACGGCCTGTTGCACAAAGGTGTGGATGTGTCGCCCCCGACCAGCGTCGAGCTGGCGCCGGTGGTGAGCACTCGCCCGCTCAATGTGCTGGTGGTCGAAGATGACGATGCGCTGCTGCGTTTGTACAAGGCGCGATTGGCGTTGTGGCCGATCAAACCCGTGGTCAGTCTGGCGGACAACGGGGTGACGGGTTTGTTGATGATGGGGCGCAGCAACCCGGATTTGTTGATCACCGATCTGGACATGCCGGGTCTGGATGGTTTCAACATGCTGCGTGTCTTGCACCAGACTCCTGAGATGCGCCATGCCACCATTGTGGTGGTCACCGGCCTGGACTCGGCCGAGGTAGAGCGCCGGGGTGGTGTGCCGCAAGGGGTCGAGGTGTTGCCCAAGCCGGTCCCGTTTGATCGGCTGTTGGCCATTGCCACGGCCATCACCAAACAACGTCTGAGTCCGGGTCAGGTCGCTTAAACCATGTGCCGCAAGAGGGAGCCGCTGACAGCGCGCCTTCTCGCTGGCGCTCTCGCACCTCACAAGGCCTTGCCATGACTGACAGCCCTGCAGTCCCTGCGCCTGACGGGTCAGATGGCGCATTGATCCCCACCATTTTGATGGTGGATGATCATCCGGACATTCGGCGCCTGTTGCGGGTGGCATTGGGCAAGGCCTTTCGCATTGTGGAGGCTGAGAGTGGTGTGGATGCTCTGGCGGCGATCCAGCGCCACCATCCTCAGCTGGTGTTGCTCGATGTGATGATGCCTGGTGCGCTGGATGGCTTTCAGGTGCTCGATACCATCCGGGCTGACCCCCAGAACATCGATATGCTGGTGGCCATGCTTTCGGCCCGAGGGCAGGCCCAGGACAATGACCGTGCACGTTGTCGTGGTGCAGACGCTTACTTTGTCAAACCCTTCAGTCCCTTGCAGGTGGTGTGCTGGGTCAAGGACAAGCTCAGGCAGTCTGAGACGCGGCTTGTTTGAAAGAGACACCATGACAACACATCAGCCGCGCAGCCTCCGTGAGAACAAGCCAAGCGTGACACCACCCGGCACTGAAGCCACGGCGCAGGTGTTGGCCGATGTGGGGGGCTTGGCGCCCGATGCGTGGGTGGCTTTTGACCGGCAGGGTTGTGTGAACCATGTCAACGCCAGGTGGGTGGCTTTGACTCAGCTCCCGGTCGAACAAATACACGGTCTGGACGAAGCGCGGTTCTGGGCGTTGCTGTCTACCCGGTGCAACGCTCCCTTGGACATGGCGCGGGTGCAGCGGTGCCTGGACCTGCCGTCCCAGGCGTCGCCGCTGGTGCTGGTCTTGACCCAGCCTTCAGGTGCGGTGCTGCAGGTCACACAAACCCTTGGCGACTTTGGGGCGGTGGCCAAATTGCTGTGTTTTCGGGATGTGTCAGAAGAGTTTGAGCGCGAGCGGCGTACAACGGCGTTTTTGGCCAAGGCTGCCCACGAGTTGCGCAATCCGCTGGCCAATATCCAGGGTTTTGCCGAGTTGTTGCTCCATACCGACAACGACGAAGCCAGCCGCCAGGAGTTTGTGGGCATCATCCACCAGCAGTCGCAGCAGATGACGGAGCTGCTTGACCAGGTGTTCACCCTGGCCCACATCGGGGCACACGGCCACACCCGCCTGCAGCTGTCCACCATTGCGTTGTCGCCCCTGGTGCAGTCGGTGCTGGATGGCTGGGTGTTACCCGAGGGGCGCGAGAAAGCCAGCCTGACCCAGACCGATGCGGATGTGTCTGTCAGGGTGGATGCCAAAAGAGCCAGCCAGGCGATTTTGCAGGTGCTCTCCAACGCCTACAAGTTTTCTCCCGCAGGTAGCGCGGTGACGGTTCATCTGGAGCGGGTGAGGACTGCGTCGGCGCGCTCTGAAGTGGCCATCCACATCAGCGACCACGGTGTGGGCATGAGTCCTGAGCAACTTGCCCACCTGGGCCAGCGTTTTTACCGGGCGCCAAGCGCGTCCAAGCTGCCGGGCAGCGGTTTGGGGTTCTGCATCGTGCAGGAAATTTTGCGACTGCTCGATGGCCGTGTGGAGGTGCAAAGCACACCCGGCCAGGGCACCCGCGTGAGCCTGTACTGGCCGGCTGCACAGGACACATCAACCTAGCGCGTTTGACCCAGAACCGTGTTCTCTGCCGAGAGATCACTTTTTGGGGGTACGCTCAGGGTTTGACGTGTTGTTGTTGACAGGAGTGTTGGCCATGTATCTGTTGGGTTTGGGTTTGATCTTGCTGGTGTTGAAGACCATCGAGTGGGGTCCGGTGGCCTTGTGGTCCTGGTGGTTGGTGCTGGCACCGTTTGCGCTGGCCGTGGCTTGGTGGGCCTGGGCCGACGCATCGGGATACACCAAAAAAAAGGCCATGGAGCGTGACGACAAGCGCCGTGACGAACGCCGCGCACGCACCAAAGAGGCACTTGACGCCACCTACCAGAAGCGCCGCCGCTGACACCCAGCCCATGGGGCCGGGCGCTGACCCCTCTGGCTGGATGGCCTTGGCGCCTGGCGTCCATGGCCCGTGCGACATAATCCCCACCTTGTTTTTTCACAGCTGTTAAGCCTCTTTTGGCGATCCATCACCATGCCCGCATACCGTTCCAAAACCTCCACCGCTGGTCGCAATATGGCGGGTGCCCGCTCACTCTGGCGTGCCACCGGCATGAAGGACGGCGACTTCAGCAAACCGATTGTTGCCGTGGTCAACTCGTTCACCCAGTTTGTACCGGGCCATGTGCATTTGAAGGACCTGGGCCAGCTGGTGGCACGCGAGATTGAAGCCGCCGGTGGTGTCGCCAAGGAGTTCAACACCATTGCAGTCGATGACGGCATTGCCATGGGCCACGACGGCATGTTGTATTCGCTGCCGAGCCGCGACATCATTGCCGACTCGGTCGAGTACATGGTCAACGCGCACTGCGCCGACGCCATGGTGTGTATCTCCAACTGCGACAAGATCACCCCCGGCATGTTGATGGCCGCCATGCGCCTGAACATCCCGGTGGTGTTTGTGTCTGGCGGCCCGATGGAAGCGGGCAAAACCCGGCTCTTGAACCCAGCGACACAAACCATGGAGTTCAAAAAGCTCGACCTGATCGACGCCATGGTGATGGCCGCCGACGACAAGGTGTCGGACGCCGATGTGGCCGAAATTGAACGCTCCGCCTGCCCGACCTGCGGCTCCTGTTCGGGCATGTTCACCGCCAACTCGATGAACTGCCTGACCGAGGCGCTGGGCCTGTCCTTGCCGGGCAACGGCACGGTGGTGGCCACCCATGCCGACCGCGAACAGCTGTTCAAACGTGCTGGACACCTGGTTGTGGAACTGTGCCAGCGGTATTACGAGCAAGACGATGTGTCTGTGTTGCCGCGTTCGGTCGGTTTCAAGGCGTTTGAGAACGCCATCACCCTGGACATCGCCATGGGCGGCTCGACCAACACCATCCTGCATTTGCTGGCGATTGCGCAAGAGGCCGAGATCGACTTCACCATGGCCGACATCGACCGCCTGTCGCGGGTGGTACCGCAGCTGTGCAAGGTGGCGCCCAACACCAACAAGTACCACATCGAAGATGTGCACCGCGCAGGCGGCATCATGGCCATCCTGGGTGAGCTGGACCGCGCTGGCAAGTTGCACACCGACGTGCCCACGGTGCACGCCAAAACCATGAAAGAGGCGCTGGACCAATGGGACATCGCCCGCAACCCGTCGGATGCGGTCAAGACCTTCTACCAGGCCGGTCCCGGTGGGGTGCCGAGCCAGGTGGCGTTCAGCCAGGCCAGCCGCTGGCCCAGCCTGGATGTGGACCGCGCAGCCGGCTGCATTCGTTCCGGTGAGCACGCTTTCTCGCAAGAAGGTGGTCTGGCGGTGCTGGTGGGCAACATCGCCCTGAACGGCTGCGTCGTGAAAACCGCTGGTGTGGATGACGCGCTGCTGGTGTTTGAAGGCCCGGCCCATGTGGTCGAGTCGCAGGACGAAGCGGTGGCCCATATCCTGGCTGACCAGGTCAAGGCAGGCGATGTGGTGATCGTGCGTTACGAAGGCCCCAAGGGGGGCCCCGGCATGCAGGAAATGCTTTACCCCACCAGCTACATCAAATCCAAAGGTCTGGGCAAAGCCTGCGCCTTGTTGACCGACGGGCGTTTTTCGGGTGGCACCTCGGGTCTGTCCATTGGCCACGCCTCGCCGGAAGCGGCGGCGGGTGGTGCGATTGGCTTGGTGCAGAACGGTGACCGCATCCGCATCGACATCCCGAACCGCAGCATCAATGTGCTGGTGTCTGACGAAGAACTCGCCAAACGCCGTATCGAGCAAGATGCCAAGGGCTGGAAACCCGTTTTGCCACGTCCACGCAAGGTGTCGGCGGCGCTCAGAGCGTATGCCAAGCTGGTGATGTCGGCCGACAAGGGCGCGGTGCGTGACTTGTCCTTGCTCGACGATTGATCACCTGGCTGACCCTGACCCATGCTGATTCATCCTGAGATCAATCCCGTGGCCCTGCAACTGGGGCCGCTGGCGGTGCACTGGTACGGCCTGACTTATCTGGCGGCCTTTGGGCTGTTCATGTGGCTGGGCAATTTGCGTCTGCGCCATGAGCCGTTTGCCTCACTCACTGGCGCACAGGCCTGGAGCAAGCGTGATGTGGAAGACATCCTGTTCCTTGGTGTGATGGGTGTGGTGCTGGGTGGGCGCATCGGTTACTGCCTGTTTTACAAGCCTGACTATTACCTCGCCAATCCGCTGGAGGTGTTTGCGGTGTGGCAGGGCGGCATGAGTTTTCATGGCGGTTTGCTCGGAGTGATTGCCTCGATGCTCTGGTTTGCCCACAGCCGAAAACGGCCTTGGTTGCAGGTAGCAGATTTTGTGGCACCCTGTGTGCCGACCGGTCTGGCAGCGGGGCGCATGGGCAACTTCATCAACGGTGAGTTGTGGGGCCGGCTGGCCAGCCCGGACCTGCCCTGGGGCATGGTGTTTCGCGGCGCGGGGGATGCGCCGCGCCACCCCTCGCAGATCTACCAGTTTTTGCTCGAAGGCCTGCTGCTGTTTGTGCTGCTGTGGTTGTATGCCCGCAAGCCGCGCCAGCGTGGACAGGTGGCGGCGGCTTTCCTGTTGGGCTACGGGGTGTTTCGTTTCATCGCCGAATATTTCCGCGAGCCCGATGCCTTCCTGGGGCTGCTGGGTCTGGGCTTGAGCATGGGCCAGTGGTTGTGCCTGCCGATGATCTTCGGCGGTATTGGCCTGTGGTTGTGGGCCCGTGCCAACTCTCCCAAGGTTTAAGGAAAATCGTGCTCTAGCCCTTATATCAAAAGGGCTGATAGCTACACTTTGCATAGTTAACTCGGCGTTTTCACCCGTTCAAGCTTGATCTCATGCCAGGCCATATCCGTTACCAACAAGACCCGCTGGTGGCGTATGTCACGCTGGTTTATCCCGAGCGGTTTAACGCGATGTCGCGCGCCATGTGGTCTGAGTTGCGCACGGTGGCTGAGGCGATTCAGCGCCACGACACGGTGCGCTGTGTGCTGGTCTCTGGCGAAGGTGCCCACTTTTGCGCTGGTGGCGACATCTCCGAGTACACCGCCTTCCGTTTTGAAGAAAGCAGCCTGCGTGACTTTCATGAGCAGGAAGTGTGGGGCGCCCTGAGCGCTTTGCTGGCCTGCGACGTGCCGATCGTGGCGCAGATCGCAGGCAACTGCATGGGCGCCGGGGTCGAGATTGCCAGCTGCTGCGACATCCGCCTAGCCTCAGAGTCCGCGCAATTTGGCGCGCCGATTGCCCGCCTGGGTTTCCCGATGGCGCCGCGCGAGGCCGCGCTGGTGGGCCGTGAAGTGGGCCTGGTGACAGCGCGCCAGATGCTGCTGGAGGCGGCGGTGTTGGGCGCGCCCGAGATGCTGCAGCGCGGTTTTTTGAGCCGGGTGGTCGCGGATGATGAGTTGGCAGCACAGGCCCAGGCCACGGTGCAGCGCATCATCCGTTTGGCGCCGCAGGCCGCGCGCCTCAACAAACAGACACTTCGTGCCTTAAATCCATCTCCATCCCTTTTGGATAAAGGGTTGATAGCTACAAATACAATAGCAACCAGCGACCCGCTGCAGCCACTGTTGGCCAGCGCTTATGCCTATGCCGACAGCGCCGAGCAGCGCGAAGGCATCACCGCGTTTCTGGCAAAACGTCCACCGGTGTTCTGAGCAGGTGCCTGACGATGCTGGCTGCTTGTTCCTTGGAAAAGAAGAGATACCCCGCATGAGCCTTGCCTCGTCCAACCTCTACCAAGCCCTGCGCTCCGTGTTTCCGGCAGACCTGGACGGCACCGCGTTCGAGATCAACAGCGGCCTGTTCTACACCTGGTCTGACTTGGAGCGTGGCAGCGCCAAGCTGGCCAACTTTCTGCAGTCGCTGGATGTGCCACCGGGTGCACGGGTGCTGGTGCAGGTTGACCCATCGGTTGAGGCGCTGATGCTTTACCTGGCCAGCCTGCGGATCGGGCTGGTGTTTGTCCCGCTTGACATGCGTTGCCAGGGTGCCGAGATGGCGTCTGTCATTGGCGAGGCCAAGCCCGCTGTGGTGGTCTGCAGCGCATCCCACTTTGGCTGGATCAGCAAACAGGCCTTCCAGGCTGGCACCGCCTGGGTCTTCACTCTCCATAACGACCGCAGCGGCAGCCTGCTTGAGCGTGCGGCCCAGGCGCCAGACCAGCACAGCCCGGTGGCCAGCTTGGCCGATGACTTGGCGGTGATCACCTACACCCGCGAAACCACCGGCCGCGTCCACAAGGTGCTGCACACCCACGCCGACCAACTCGGCCAAGAGGTGTTGCCGCTGCCAGGTCTGGGCCTGGCCGCTGCCCAGGTTCTGACCCGCCTCCAAGCTGAGCTCGCCAGGACCCAGTAACCCAGAGCGTGGGCGATGCGGGTCAAACGGCCTCGCCGAGCCAGTGACAAAGTGCAAAAATCTGCGGTGGGCGCCATACCGCCGCACACAGAGTCGTTAGCATCATCGACACAAGACAAAGGGACAAGCCATGCGTGTTATCCAAACCGTCCTGCGGCAAGCGAGCGATCTGGCCGAGATGCTGGTCGCCTGGGGTGATGTCAAGCCCCAGCTGGTTCTGGCCTTTGGGTCGGTCCACTGGCTCAAGGCCCTGCACACCTCGCTGGCTGGCCAGTTGGCCCCGGGCGCGCGCCTGGGCTGTACCTCGGCGGGCGAAATCTCCAACCAGGGCGTCACCGACGACAGCTGTGTGGTCACCGGCATCCGTTTTGAGTCGGTCCGGGTGTTGGCGGCCAGTGCCTGTCTGGCGCAGATGAGTGAGTCGTTTGCCGCCGGTCAGCGCCTGGGGCAGCAGCTGCCGAAGGCTGGTCTGCGCCTGGTCTGGGTGCTGGGGCAGGGCATCCATATCAATGGCAGCGCCCTGATTGCCGGTCTGGTGGATGTGCTGGGTGATCAGGTGCTGATCACCGGTGGCCTGGCCGGTGATGGGGCGGCGTTCAAGACCAGTTTTGTGCTCGACAACAGCGGTGTGCACCCCGATCGGGTGAGCTGTGTGGGTCTCTATGGCGAGCAGTTGCAGGTGGCGCATGGCTCCTTTGGCGGCTGGGAGCAGTTTGGTCCGGCGCGCAAGGTGACACGTTGCCAAGACAACGTGTTGTTTGAACTCGATGGTGAACCGGCGCTGGAGATTTACAAGCGTTATCTGGGTGACCACGCCCGCAACCTGCCCATCTCGGGCTTGTTGTTTCTGATGGCGATGCTGGGGCAGGACCAGAGTGACGTGGGGCTGATCCGGACCATTTTGGGTGTGGACGAGGCCCAGGGCAGCCTCATTCTGGCGGGTGATATTGACCCGCAGGGTTATCTGCGGCTGATGCACGCCAGCACCGACGCGCTGGTGGATGGCGCCGAGACCGCCGCACGTTTGGCCAGCGCATGTGCCTCGTCCAACGCAGAAGGGCTGGCCCTGCTGGTGAGCTGTGTCGGGCGCAAACTGGTCATGGGAGACCGGGTGGACGAGGAGGTGGAAGCGGTGGCCGATGTCTTTCGTCAGAAAGCCACGCTCGCGGGGTTTTATTCGTATGGCGAGATTTGTCCGATGTCCGGTGCGCTGGACTGTAAGCTGCACAATCAGACCATGACCATCACCTATCTGACGGAAATACCGGTGACGCAGTGAGTAATGCCAACGCGATGCACAAGTTGCTCAGCCGCCAGATCAGGCGTTTGCTGGGGGTGGACGATACACAGCTGCCGTCCGTGCTGGCCGAACTGGTGCAGCTGTCGCGCAGCCCGGGCGTGTCCGAACCTGCCGCCCGTTTGCTGGCGGGCATGGAGGGATTTTTGACGCGGGTTCTGGAAACCTACGAACAGAATGACCGGGACCTGGAATTAAAGACCCGCAGCCTGCAGCTCAGCTCGGTGGAGCTGTCGCACGCCAATGACCGCTTGCGTCACGAGCTTGACAGCCGCACCCGCGCGATGGAGTCCCTGCGTGAGACTGCTAATGGCCTGATGCGCCAGATGGGACCGTACTCACCGGTGCTCAAGGACGACAGTCTGGAGTCGCTGTCCAAGCTGATGTCGGATCTGGTGGCCCAGCGTGAAGCCAGTCAGCGTGAGCTGCAGGCCGCCCTGGCCGACCTGGCCAACCAGAAGTTTGCGCTGGACCAGCATGCGATTGTCAGCATCACCGACTTGGCGGGTGACATCACCTATGCCAATGACAAGTTCTGCCAGATCAGTGGTTACACGCGTGAGGAGTTGCTTGGGCGCAACCACCGCATGATCAATTCCGGCAGACAACACACCAGTTTCTTCAAGCACCTGTGGCAGACCATCCTCAAAGGCCAGGTCTGGCATGGTGAGATCTGCAACCAGGCCAAAGACGGCAGCATCTACTGGGTGCAGGCCACCATTGTTCCCTTGATGGACGACGGTGCACCGCGCCAGTTCATTGCGATCCGCACCGACATCACCGCGCGCAAAGCCATGCAGGCGGCAATGGCCCAGGCCGAAGAGCGCTTGCGCCGCATCACTAACGCGGTGCCTGGTGTGGTGTTCCAGTGCCAGGTGGGGGCCGGTGGCATCCGCTACACCTTTCTGAGTGAGCGGCTGAAGGAAATTCGTGGCTTGGACCGTGATGCATTGATGCGCGACGCGCAGCTGAGTTTTGAGCAGATTCTCGAGCCCGAGCGCAGCCGCTTCTTGTCCGAGGTGAAAGCGGCAGGCGAGCGGCGCGAGCCCTGGACCGCTGAGTACCAGGTGGTGCTGCCTGACAAGCGCAAACGCTGGATTCGTTCCGAGGTCCGGCCTGAGCCACTGCTCGCCGAAGATGGCGCCACGGTGTACACCGGCATCTGGCAGGACGTCACCGCCATCCGCGAAGCCAGTGACCGCCTGCGCGAAGTCACCGAAAACATCCCGGTGGTGGTGTTCCAGTACCGGTTGTGGGCCGATGGTCACCAGAGCTTCCCGTTCTGCAGCTCGGTCATCGAGCAGATTTGTGGTGTGTCACACCAGACCATCATGAACGACGCTAGCAGCTTCTTTGCGCTGATTCACGCCGACGACCAGCCGGCCTTTGTGCAGGCATTCAAGAATTCGGCACGTTTTGGTGCCCGGATCTCACTCGACTTCAGGTTGCGCCACCAGCAAACCGGTGCGCTGATCTGGGTGCATGGCGAGTCCATGCCCAAGGCGGCCGACGACGGCGGGGTGTTGTGGAACGGTTACCTGGCCGATATCTCCCAGGCCAAACAGGCGTCCGAGGATTTGCAGCGCGCCAAAGAGGCGGCCGAGGTGGCGAGCCGGGCCAAGTCGGATTTTCTGGCCAACATGAGCCATGAGATCCGCACCCCGATGAACGGCGTGATCGGCATGACCGAACTGGTGCTCGACACCGAGTTGAGCACCGAGCAGCGTGAGTACTTGGAGATCGTCAAGCTGTCCTCGGACACCTTGCTGAGGGTCATCAACGACATCCTGGACTTCTCCAAGATCGAAGCCGGCAAGTTGCAGATTGAGGCGATCCCGTTCCAGCTGCCGCAAATGCTCCATGAAACACTTAAACAACTGGCCGTGCCCGCCCAAGCCAAGGGCCTGGCGCTGGTGTGTGATCTGGATCAGCGTGTTCCCCAGGCGCTGGTGGGTGATCCGGGCCGATTGCAGCAGATCCTGATGAACCTGATGGGTAACGCCATCAAGTTCACCGACCATGGTGAGGTGGCGCTGTCTGTGCGCGCTGAACCCGCGCCGGACGGACGGGTGCGCTTGCGCTGCTCGGTCAAGGACACCGGCATTGGCATTGCACAAGCCAAGCTCGACAGCATTTTTGAGGCCTTTTCCCAGGAAGACAGCAGCATCACCCGGCGTTTTGGTGGCACCGGGCTGGGTTTGTCGATTTCTTCGCGCCTGGTGGCCGCCATGGGTGGCCAAATGTCGGTGCGCAGCGTGCTGGGGGAGGGCAGTCAGTTTGATTTTGATGTGGTGATGGATGCGGTGGTATCAACCATCAAGTGCCAGCCCTCGGAGCGTGCAGGCGCGGTGTTGCCCCCTGAAGCCAGTCCAGCCCAGCGCAACAGCGCCGCCAAAACCAGGGCGGCGCTGGACATCTTGTTGGTGGAAGACAACGAGATCAATCAGAAGCTCGCCCTGGTGCTGCTTGGGCGCGAGGGGCACCGGGTCACGCTGGCGGGCAACGGCCAGATCGCGCTGGATATCCTGGCCCAACGGCGTTTTGACCTGGTCCTCATGGACATGATGATGCCGGTGTTTGACGGGCTGCAGGCCACCCGCTGTTTCCGTGCTACCGAGCGGGGACGCCGCACCCCGATCGTGGCCATGACGGCCAATGTGATGCCGGGCGACCGTGAGCGTTGTCTGCAGGCAGGCATGGACGACTACCTGTCCAAGCCGATCTCAACTTCTGAGCTTTATCGTGTTCTAGCCCGCTTTGATGAAGGGGTTGCTGCTACTGAAAACACAGCGCTTGAACCGTCCCACCCAGCCGGCCTGAAACCTGCGGTCGCAGCGGACGCCGGGTTTGATTACGCCCAGGCTTTGCGCCAAGCCGACCAGGAGGTGATTGCGATCATCACGGATGCTTTTCTGGCGCAGTGGCCTGGTGATCTGGCCCAGATGAAGCAAGCGCTGACGCAGATGGACTGGCCCAAGCTGCTCAACAGCGCCCATGCGCTCAGAGGTGTCATGGGCATGTTTGGCGCACGTCCGGCCGAAGATCTGGTGGGTGAGCTGGAGCAACTCGTCTCGGCCATGCCAGGCACTGGGCTGCAGGGTGATGCTCGGGCGGTGCATGCCACCCTGGTGTCCCTGGCCGCTCAGATCGAGCATCTGGTGGCAGCACTCCATGGGCGCCAGAGTGCGGTGGTACATTAAAACGAGCTTGTGTTCCAAGTCCTGTCAGCGCTCTGTCCGCAAGGGTGCCAGATTCTGAGAATGTTTGACCATGACCTACAAGGTACTGATTGTTGACGATGCCGAAATCAACCTGATTTTGTTCGAGGCGCTGCTCAAACGCATGGGCAACTGCGAGAGTCGCTGTTTTACCAATGCCGTGGACGGGCTGGCCTGCGCCAAAACCGAAGACTTCGACCTGATCATTGTGGACTACATGATGCCGGAGCTCAACGGCATGGAGTTCATCACCGCAGTGCGGCTGACCCCCGGGCGGCAGAACATTCCGGTGTTGATGATCACCGCCAACGACCAAAAGCAGGTGCGCTACCAGGCGCTGGAGGTGGGTGCCACCGATTTTTTGACCAAACCGGTGGACAAAATCGAATTCATGGCGCGTGTGAAGAACATGCTGGACCTGGGCGCCAGCCGCAAGGTGTTGGAGAACCGCGCCGCCTGGCTGGCAGAAGAGGTGCAAAAGGCCACCGCAGCGATCCGGGAGCGCGAGCGCGAAACCGTGCTGCGGCTGTCCAAGGCGGCCGAGTACCGCGACCCCGAAACCGGCGCCCATATCCTGCGCATGGCGCATTATTCCGAGTTGATTGGCCGGGGGCTGGGTTTGTCAGACGCCGACTGTGAGCTGCTGCTGGAGGCCGCACCGATGCACGACATTGGCAAGGTGGGCATTGTTGACAACATTTTGCTCAAACCCGGGCGCCTGACTCCGCAGGAGTTCGAGGTCATGAAACAGCACGCTGTAATTGGCCATGAGATCCTCAAAGGCAGCGCCTCGCGGGTGTTGCAGGCGGGGGCGGACATCGCCCTGGGCCACCATGAAAAGTTCGATGGCTCAGGTTACCCCGCTGGTCTCAAGGGGGAGGCCATCCCGATCTTCAGTCGCATCGTGGCCGTGGCGGACGTGTTTGACGCTTTGGTGTCGAATCGGCCCTACAAAGAGGCCTGGTCACTGGAGCGCGCCAGCGCCCACATCCAGGCCCAGGCAGGCACCCACTTTGACCCGGCCTGTGTGGCCATGTTTTTTAAACACTGGGACCGTGTACTGGAGATTCAGCAGCGTTTCAAAGACCCGGATTGAGGGTCTCAATTATCAAGATGGATAGCAGCCAGCCCTTGTTATCAAAGGGCTGGAGGCCTATTTAACGCAAAACCAGCACCGGAATGTGTGAGTGCGTCAGCACTTGCTGGGTTTCGCTGCCCAGCAGCAAGCGCTTGACACCCTTGCGGCCATGGGAGGCCATCACGATCAGGTCGCAGTGGTGTTTCTTGGCGGTCGAGATGATGGCGTCGGAGACGATGTCGGATTTGACCGTCACCGCCAGGGTTGTCACGCCTTTGAGTTCAGCGTCTTTTCTCACCTCGTCCACCACCGCCTGACCTTCTTCGGCCCATTGTTGTTCAATGCGGCCGACCTCGGTGGCCTGAAGCGCGAGCCCACCTTCAAAATAACTCTGTGGGTACTGTGGCACCACCTTGATCACCACCAGCTCTGCCTGGCACAGTGCCGCCAGCGAAATGGCGCTGTTGACGGCGGTTTTTGACAGTGGCGAACCGTCTGTGGCCACAAGAATCTTTTCATACATGATGATTTCCTTTGCAGATCAAAAAAAGTGCGCGTTCCTATACTATCAGCCGATTTTGCTACTGCTCAGGTAATTGTGATGAGTTTTCCCCTCGATGCTGACCGCCCCCCCGCCCAACTGGATGCTGTTGCTGGCCGTGGTGCGGCAGATGCTGTGCCACAGCCTGATGCTCAGGAAGACTTGCGGGTTCTGGATGATGAGCAGGAGTGGTCGGCTTTCAGCCGTCCGGACATCGGCCACGCGGGGTGCTGGGAGTCCAATGTCATGATCGAAGGCATGCACTGTGCGGCCTGTGCGCTGACGGTGGAGGACGCACTCAAACGTGTTCCCGGCGTGTTGTCGGCCGATGTGAGCGCCAGCAGCCAGCGTGCCAAGGTGGTGTGGGACGCGCAGTCGGTGCAGCCGTCGCGCTGGATGCAGGCGCTGGCGGGATCGGGTTACCGGGCGCTGCCAGCCAATGACACCTTTGCCCGGGAGCGGCGCCGAGTCGAGGCTCGCAAGGCCTTGTGGCGTGTGATGGTGGCCGGCCTGTGCATGATGCAGGTCATGATGTACGCCTACCCGGCCTACGTGGCCGAACCGGGCGATTTGTCGATGGAGATGGAGCAGCTGCTGCGCTGGGCCTCCTGGGTGTTGACGCTGCCGGTGATTTTGTTTTCCTGCAGTCCGTTTTTTGTCAATGCCTGGCGTGACATCGTGCACCGCCGTATCAGCATGGACCTGCCGGTGGCGCTGGGCATGCTGATCACCTTTGTGGTGAGTACCGCAGGCACCTTCGAGCCGCAGGGCATGTTTGGTCATGAGGTGTATTTCGACTCCCTGACCATGTTTGTTTTCTTTTTGTTGGCCGGGCGCTGGTTTGAGCTGCGCCTGCGTGACCGCACCGCCGGTGCGCTCGAAGCCCTGATGAACCGTTTGCCGGACACTGTGTTCCGGCAGCAAACCGATGGCGGGTTCGAGCGGGTGCCGGTGCGGCGACTGCAGCTTGAAGATGTCATCCAGGTGCGCCCTGGTGAGGCCTTCCCGGCCGATGGGGTGGTGGTGCGTGGCCAGACCTCGGTAGATGAATCGCTGCTGACCGGTGAATCACGGCCGGTGGCACGTGCCGAAGGTGATGTGGTGATCTCGGGCAGCCACAACCTGGCTGGGGTGGTCTTGGTCCTGGTGGAACGCCTCGGTCAGGAAACCCGTTTTGCACAGATTGTCAGCCTGATGGAAAGCGCCTCCACCAGCAAACCCCATCTGGCCAGAATGGCAGACACCGTGGCCAAGCCGTTCCTGATCGGGGTGCTGATTGCGGCCGCGCTGGCCTGCGCCTACTGGTGGGACACCGACCCGGAGCATGCCTTGATGGTGGCCGTGTCGGTGCTGGTGGTGACCTGTCCTTGCGCCCTGTCGTTGGCCACCCCGGCGGCGATGTTGTCTGCGGCTGGTGCGCTGGCGCAAAGGGGTGTGCTGGTGCGCCGACTGGATGCCTTTGAGTCCTTGGCCGCCGTGGACACCGTGATGTTTGACAAGACCGGCACACTCACCCGTGACGCCATGGTGTTGGGCCCGATCCAGGTGGCTGATGGGCTGGACCCGCAGCAGGCGCTGGCCATGGCGGCGGCGCTGGCGCAGCAATCGCTGCACCCGGCCTCGCGGGCACTGGAGGTGGCGGCACAGCAGCTTGGCTTGTTGGGGCACTGGCAGGTGAGGGATGTTGTGGAGTTGCCAGGGCGTGGTTTGAGTGCCAAGCTGGCCCTTTTCGGTGAAACCAACTCGGCCATCGGGGTGCGGCTGGGCTCGGCTGAACACTGTGGTCTGGCACAAGCTGATTCAGACAACTTGAAGGTTCACCTTGTGGATGCACAGCGCTGGCTGGCGACTTTCGAGCTTCAGGAAGACGTTCGCGCCGATGCGGCAAGCACCATTGCCAGTTTGAAGGCGCGTGGCCTGCAGGTTTCGTTGTTATCGGGTGATGCCAGTGACGCGGCGCGTCTGGTGGCGGGGGCGGTGGGCATTGATGTGTTCAAGGGCCAGTGTTCACCGCAGGACAAGCTCGACTTTCTGCGCCAGGCGCAATTGGATCAGCACAAGGTGGCGGTGGTGGGGGATGGCCTCAACGATGGCCCCGTGCTGGCCGGGGCGCACGCCTCGTTTGCATTTGGCCAGGCGGTGCCTCTGGCACAGGCGCAGGCCGACTTTTTGGTGTCGGGCAGCCGGCTCGGTGATGTCGATCTGGCCATCAGTCTGGCCCGACGCACCATGACGGTGGTCAGGCAGAATCTGTGGTGGGCTGCGGCCTACAACGCGATTTGTGTTCCGCTGGCTGTGGCGGGTTGGTTGCCCGCCTGGCTCGCTGGTATCGGCATGGCCAGCAGCTCATTGCTGGTGGTGGCCAATGCCCTTCGGCTGTCCCGCTTGCAGCCGATCAACAAGGAGATTTGATGGACATCATGTATTTGTTGGTCCCACTTTCGGTGGTTCTGGTGTTTTTTATCATTGGCGGCGTCTGGTGGGCGATATACCGCGGGCAATTTGAAGATGTTGACAAAGAAGGCGAGAGAATACTTAAAGATTGAAGGGGAATTCAAGGGATAATTGACATGTGTCAAATCGGCGGCGCAAGTGAAACAAGACACTTTGCGCCTCAAACTAAGAAGAGGTGAACATGGCATTTGTAAATTCGCAGGCGACGACGTACAGCGATAAAGTTGTACGGCAGTTCGCCATCATGACCGTGGTCTGGGGCGTAGTGGGCATGCTGGTTGGCGTGATCATTGCTGCACAACTGGCGTGGCCAGAGCTGAACCTGGGTATTTCTTACCTGTCTTTTGGTCGCTTGCGACCCTTACACACCAACGCGGTGATCTTTGCGTTTGGCGGCTGCGGCTTGTTTGCGACGTCTTACTACGTTGTCCAGCGGACCTGCCATGTTCGGCTTTTTGCTGAGAAGCTGGCGGCTTTCACATTCTGGGGCTGGCAAATTGTGATTCTGTCAGCAGCGCTGTCCCTGCCACTGGGCTTTACCAGCGGCAAGGAATACGCTGAGCTGGAATGGCCGATTGACATCCTGATCACGGTGATCTGGGTATCGTATGCCATCGTGTTTTTTGGCACGGTGGGTACACGCAAGGTCAAACACATTTACGTGGCCAACTGGTTTTTTGGCGCCTTCATTTTGGCGGTTGCTTTGCTGCACTTGGTCAACAGCGCAGCCATTCCGGTGGGTGCCATGAAGTCTTATTCTGCTTACGCAGGTGTGCAAGATGCCATGGTGCAATGGTGGTATGGCCACAATGCGGTGGGTTTCTTCTTGACCGCAGGTTTCCTGGGCATGATGTATTACTTCATCCCTAAGCAGGCCGGTCGCCCGGTGTATTCGTACCGTCTGTCGATTGTTCACTTCTGGGCGCTGATCTTCACTTACATGTGGGCGGGCCCTCACCACCTGCACTTCACGGCGCTGCCTGATTGGACCCAATCGGTGGGTATGGTGTTCTCCCTGATTCTTTTGGCTCCCAGCTGGGGCGGCATGATCAACGGCATCATGACCCTGTCTGGTGCCTGGCACAAGCTGCGTGATGACCCCATCCTGCGCTTCCTGATTGTTTCCCTGTCGTTCTACGGCATGTCGACCTTCGAAGGCCCGATGATGTCCATCAAGACGGTGAACGCCTTGTCTCACTTCACCGACTGGACCGTGGGTCACGTGCACTCGGGCGCTTTGGGCTGGGTGGGTATGGTCACCATGGGTTCCATGTATTACCTGATTCCTCGCCTGTTTGGTCAGAAGCAGATGTACAGCGTCAAGGCCATTGAAGTTCACTTCTATACAGCCACGATTGGTATCGTGCTGTACATCGCTGCCCTCTGGATCGCCGGTGTGATGCAAGGTCTGATGTGGCGCTCGATCAATGCCGATGGCACCTTGACTTACACATTTGTTGAGTCCGTCAAGGCCAGCTACCCGTTTTATGTCTTGCGCTTGGTGGGTGGTTTGTTGTATCTGGGCGGCATGATCGTGATGCTTTGGAACACGATCAAAACAGCGACCAGCGGACGGGCTGTGTCAGTCAACATCCCTGCTGTTGCAGCGCACGCTTGAGGAAAAAAATATCATGGCGAATTCAAATAACGAAGGTGGTTTTTCCCACGGTGCCATCGAGTCCAACAATGGCTTGATGATTGTTTTGATCCTGATTGTGTTGTTGTTTGGTGGTTTGGTGGAAATTGTTCCGCTGTTCTTCCAAAAGACCACCACTCAACCGGTTGAGGGTTTGAAACCCTATACCGCGCTTGAACTGGCGGGGCGTGACATCTACACCCGCGAGGGCTGCTACAACTGCCACTCGCAGATGATCCGTCCGTTCCGGGCTGAAACGCTGCGTTATGGCCACTACTCGCTGGCTGGTGAGTTCGTTTACGACCATCCCTTCCAGTGGGGCAGCAAACGCACGGGTCCTGATCTGCACCGTATTGGCGGCAAGTACAGCGACCAATGGCAGATCACCCATTTGAACAACCCGCGCGATCTGGTTCCTGAGTCGATCATGCCTGCGTATCCCTGGTTGTCCAAGGCGGTGGTGGATGCAGACAGTCTCCCTGCTCACATGAAAGGTCTTCGTGCGGTTGGTGTTCCTTACACCGATGCCGACATCGCTGGCGCAGCTGAGGCTGTGAAAGGTAAAACCGAAATGGAAGCACTGGTTGCTTACCTGCAAGGTTTGGGTCTTCACGTCAAATAAACCGGGATGCAGTGATGGAAATTGATGTCAACACTGCAAGAGTTGTGGTTACTTTGCTGAGCTTTGTCATGTTCATTGGGATCATGGTGTGGGCTTATTCCAGCAAGAACGCTTCTGAATTCGACGAGGCCGGGAAACTGCCTTTCGATCAGGACTGACTCAGACACTGAGAGGTAAAAGAAATGAGTGATTTTGTAAACGGATTCTGGTCCATGTATGTCGCGGGCCTGGTCGTTGTGAGTATTCTTGCGTGCCTGGTTTTGCTGGTCATGTCGGGCAAAGCCAAGGCCATGACCGCCAGTGACAACACCACCGGCCATGTGTGGGATGACGATTTGCGTGAAATGAATAACCCGCTGCCCAGGTGGTGGAGTTATTTGTTTGTGCTGACCGTGATTTTTGGTTTTGGTTACCTGGCGCTGTATCCTGGATTGGGAAGTTACCCGGGCCTGCTGGGTTGGACCTCCAGTGGTCTGCATGCCGCCGAGATCAAACAAGGTGAAGAACAGACGGCACCGGTGTATGCACGTTTTGCCAACATGACGCCCCAAGACATCGCCAAAGACCCGGCGGCGATGGCCATTGGTGAACGTCTGTACAGCAACAACTGCGCTCAGTGTCATGCTTCTGATGCCCAAGGCAACAAGGGTTTCCCGAACCTGACCGATGGCGACTGGCTGCACGGTGGCGCACCTGAGAAGATCACCGAGACCATCCAGCTGGGTCGGGTTGGCAACATGCCGCCGATGGCTGCAGCCGTGGGTACCGAAGAAGATGTCAAGAATGTGGCGCAGTACGTGTTGAGCCTGTCTGGCAGCCCGCACGATGCGGCCAAGGCCGCTCTTGGCAAAGAGAAGTTCGCTGTGTGTGCCGCCTGCCACGGTGCAGATGGCAAAGGTATGCAAGCCCTGGGTTCTGCCAACTTGACAGACAACATCTGGTTGCACGGTTTTGGTGAAAAGGCCATCATTGAACGTATCAACAACGGCGTGGTTAATGTCATGCCCGCACAGGCCTACCATCTGACTGAGCCGCAAATCAAGGTGCTGACGTCTTACATCTGGGGCCTGTCCAACAAGCAGTAAGCATGTTGGTGTCTGGGGTGGGTGCTTGCACCTGCCAGCATCAGAGCTAGACGCATGATGAGAGGGAAGCAGCTATGTTTCCCTCTTTTTTTATGATGAGGTCAATCGATCTTTGCAGAACCTGAGGATGAAAAAGGTAAACCCATGAAACATGAGTCTCCGAACGACGACAAACCCTGGTGGTCCTACGGCCACGTGTGGCTGGTGATCAGCGGCCCGGTGGCTGTCATTTTTGCGTGCATCGTGACTTTTTATTTCATTGCCAACAGCCCGAACCAGATTGTCTCGGGTCAGGACATTGAAATAGAGCACATCAGGTCATCAAAAACCATTGACAGTGGTGATGCACCCGCCATGATGGCGCGCAACCATGCGGCCACGGGCGTCATCCCCGCCCCCAAAGTGTCCCCTGAGTTGCCGAAGTAAGGACTACTTCGGGTTAACGATGTCTTGCAGCGCGCTGGTGTTGAGGATGTGCACGTGGCGCTGTTTGACAGCGACGATACCGTCTTCGACAAACCTTGAGAAGGTGCGGCTGATGGTTTCCAGTTTGAGACCCAGGTAGCTGCCAATCTCTTCCCGGGTCATCCGCAGAATCAACTCGGACTGCGAAAACCCGCGTGAGTGCAGGCGCTGCGCCAGATTCAGCAAAAAGGCTGCCAAGCGTTCTTCGGCCCGCATGCTGCCCAGCAGCAGCATGACACCATGCTCACGCACAATTTCACGGCTCATGATCTTGTGAACATGGTGTTGCAGCGCATTGACCTCTCTTGACAGCGCTTCAATCTGGGCAAAGGGCATGGCGCAGATTTCGGCATCTTCCAAAGCCACCGCATCGCAGGAGTGGTAGTCGTTGACGATGCCGTCCATGCCAATGATTTCCCCGGCCATCTGAAAACCCGTGACCTGATCGCGCCCGTCTTCAGAGGTGATACAGGTCTTGAAAAAACCGGTGCGGATGGCATACAGGTTGGTGAAGCGCTCACCGTTATGAAAGAGGGTCTCGCCACGCTTGACCTTGCGCCGGGAGCCAATCATTTCATCGATGCGATTGAGTTCATCCTGGGTCAGGCCAATGGGCATACACAGCTCGCGCATATTGCAGTTAGCACAAGCGATTTTGATGGTCTCATAATTCATGATCACGATTTTGACATTGTTCTTCACCAACAGCTGATAAATGTCAAATTGGGCCTATTCGGTTTCTCCCTCTTGGTTGATCAATATCAAGTGTGAAAAAGAGGCCAAGCGGCACAGTTACAGCGTCTGAAATAAGGGAATTTTCAATGATCGAATCTGCAGCAGAACCCATCTCCGAAGCTTTGATCCGGCAATACGACGTGTCCGGACCCCGGTACACCTCCTACCCAACCGCAGATCGCTTCGTGGAGGCATTTACCGCTCAGGATTACGCTTTGGCGCTGGAACAGCGTCGTTCTGGCGCTGCCGCGTTGGCGTTGCCACTGTCTCTGTATGTTCACATCCCATTTTGCGAGGCCCTGTGTTACTACTGCGCCTGCAACAAGATCATCACCAAACACCATGACCGGGCCGCGGCGTACCTGCGTTATCTGAGTCGGGAAGTCGACCTGCACACCCAACACATGGGTCTGGGGCAGGCCGTGTCACAACTGCATTTTGGCGGTGGCTCCCCCACCTTTTTGTCAGACGCCGAATTGCGCGACCTGATGGCCCTGTTGCGCCGCAGTTTCAAGCTGCTCCCAGAGGGTGAGTATTCGATCGAGATCGACCCCCGCACCATCGACAACCAACGCCTGGATGTGCTGGCCGAGCTCGGCTTCAACCGGCTGAGTTTTGGTATCCAGGACTTCGACCCGGCGGTGCAGAAAGCGGTGCACCGCATCCAACCGGCAGAACAGGTGTTTGCGCTGGTGGCTGCAGCGCGTGAGCGTGGTTTTGAGTCGGTCAACGCTGACCTGATCTACGGTTTGCCAGAACAGACCCCCGAGTCGTTTGACCGCACCCTGGCGCAGATCGTGGAGTTGCGGCCCGAACGCATCGCCTTGTATGCCTACGCCCACTTGCCCGAACGCTTCAAACCACAGCGCCGGATCTCCTCGGTCGAGATCCCCACCGCTGCCGCCAAGGTCTCGATGCTGGCGCGCTCCATGGCAGCCTTCATGGCGGCGGGTTATGTCTACATTGGTATGGACCACTTCGCTTTGCCCACGGACTCGCTGGCCATTGCCAAGCGCCAAGGGCGGCTGCATCGCAACTTCCAGGGTTACAGCACCCAGCCCGATTGCGACATGATTGGCTTGGGCGTATCGTCGATTGGCCGGGTGGGCGCCACCTACAGCCAAAACGCCAAGACGCTGGAAGAGTATTACGACTTCCTCGACCAGGGGCAGTTCCCGATTGTGCGGGGCTTGGCCTTGTCGCGTGACGATTTGGTACGCCGCGGTGTCATCATGGCGCTGATGTGCCAAGGGCAGCTGTCCTACGAGTCCATCGAGTCGGCCTATCTGATCGATTTCAAACAGTACTTCGCCAAAGAAATGGAAGCGATGCAAGCCCAGGTGGAGCAGGGTCTGGTGACGCTGGAGGAGTCCGGTATCCAGGTCACAACCAAGGGCTGGTTCTTTGTTCGGGCTGTGGCCATGGTGTTTGACCGCTATTTGCAAACTGACCGTACACGCACCAAGTTTTCCAAAATCCTCTAACCTGAGGGCATGCAAACAGCCCTCGCCACCACCGCCTTGTTCATGGGACTCGCAGGCGGCCCCCACTGTATTGCCATGTGTGGCGCAGCTTGCGCCGGTATCGGGCGTGCTGCGGGTGAACGTCAGCTCTCGGCCATGTGGGTCTTTCAAGGCGGTAGAGTCCTTGGTTACGCGGCCATGGGGGCGCTGGCCGCCGCGTCGATGCAGGGCCTGGGCTGGATGACGGTGCAAAGCGCGGCCTTGCGGCCGGTTTGGACACTGTTCCATGTGGCGGTGCTGGTGATGGGCCTGGTCCTGCTCTGGAACGCGCAGCAACCCATCTGGCTCGAACAACTCGGCAAAAAAATCTGGACCAAGGCGCGTAGCCTAGTGGTCAGCCGGGGTTTGTCGGGCACGCTGGCTCTGGGGGTGTTGTGGGCGCTGTTGCCCTGTGGCCTGTTGTATTCGGCGCTGCTGGTGGCGGGTCTGTCGGGGCATGCGCTGGACGGTGCCCTGGTCATGGCCTTGTTTGCCCTGGGCACCACGGTGTCGATGATGCTCGGGCCTTGGTTGTGGCTGCGTCTGGGACGCAACAGCCAGGGGGATTGGGGTGTCAGGCTGGCTGGCTTGGCCCTGGCGGGCAGTGCGGCCTGGGCGCTGTGGATGGCCTACGCCCACGATCAGGCGCCCTGGTGTCTGCCACCCGGATAGCTTGCTGACCTCAAAGACGCTGCGTTTGTTCTGCTGGATTGGCTCCAGCGGCTGGCTGGGATAATCCAGCCCATGCAACCCAAGTTTTCCGTAGAACCCCAAAGATGGCGCCTGTCCGTGGCGCCCATGTTGGACTGGTCCGATCGCCACTGTCGTTATTTCCACCGGCTGCTGTCGCGCCAGGCCCTGCTGTACACCGAGATGGTGACCACCGGCGCGCTGATCCATGGCGATGTGGCGCGCCACCTGCGTTTTAACCAGGAGGAGCAACCCGTCGCCCTGCAATTGGGCGGCAGCGACCCCGCCGATCTGGCCACCTGCGCCAAGCTGGGCGCGGACTGGGGTTATTCGGAGATCAACCTCAACTGCGGCTGCCCCAGTGAACGGGTGCAGCGCGGCGCCTTTGGCGCCTGCCTGATGGCCGAGCCACAACTGGTCGCGGATTGCGTCAAGGCGATGGTCAATGTGGTTGATGTGCCGGTCACCGTCAAACACCGCATTGGTATCGACCAGGTCGAGAGTTATGACTTTGTCTGCGATTTTGTGGGTGCGGTCAGCCAGGCCGGTTGTTCCACCTTCATCGTGCATGCGCGCAATGCCTGGCTCAAAGGCCTGAGCCCCAAGGACAACCGCGACATCCCGCCATTGCGCTACGACTGGGCCTGCCGTCTCAAACGGGATTTTCCCGATCTGACCATCGTGCTCAACGGCGGTATCACCACCACCGAACAGTTACAGACCCATCTGGCCCAGGTCGATGGGGTCATGCTCGGCCGCGAGGCTTACCACAACCCGTGGTGGCTGACCGAGTGGGATGCGCTGGTGGGTGTTTCACCGGCAGCGGTTGAACTCAGCCGCGAAGCGGTGGAGCAGCAGATGGTGGACTACATGGTCCGTGAACATGCGGCCCACGGTACCCACTGGCCGTCGATTGCGCGGCACATGCTGGGCCTGCGCCATGGTTTGCCGGGTGCGCGCCATTGGCGCCGTGTCTGGAGTGACCACAGCCTTAAAACCTTGCCCCCAGCCCAGGTCATGGCCATCGCCCATGGGCACCAGAATACATAAGAAATTGGTCTCTATCCCTTGATTTGATTGGGTTTGTAGCTATGTTTTTTGTGGTAGCTCGGTGTGACTGGGTCGGTACTGCCGCCGCCGGTGGGTGGCGGTGTGACAGGCTGCGTTACCGCTGTGCCAGGCAGGCAAGTTATCATGACGCCGTTGTGGAAGGCCGCCCGTGAAACGCTGAGTCCTTCCCACCTTTAGTCCAGAATCCTCCCCACCCGTGCGTCTTAATTCCATCAAGTTATCCGGCTTCAAGTCGTTTGCTGAGCCCACCAATTTTTTGTTGCCCGGCCAACTGGTCGGCGTGGTTGGCCCCAACGGCTGCGGCAAATCCAACATCATGGACGCGGTGCGCTGGGTGCTGGGTGAAAGCAAGGCGTCCGAGCTGCGTGGTGAATCGATGCAGGACGTCATCTTCAACGGCACCACCACCCGCAAACCCGCCAGCCGCGCCAGTGTTGAACTGGTGTTTGACAACGACGACCACCGCGCTGGTGGCCAGTGGAGCCAGTTTGCCGAGATCGCCGTCAAACGTGTGTTGACCCGCGACGGCACCAGCAGCTACTACATCAACAACCAGGTGGTGCGCCGCCGTGACGTGCAGGACGTGTTCCTGGGCACTGGCCTGGGGCCACGTGCCTACGCCATCATCGGCCAGGGCACCATCAGCCGCATCATCGAGAGCCGCCCGGAAGAGTTGCGCTTGTTCCTCGAAGAAGCCGCAGGCGTCTCCAAATATAAGGAACGCCGCCGCGAGACTGAAAACCGCCTGCACGACACCCGCGAGAACCTGACACGGGTTGAGGACATCTTGCGCGAGTTGAACGCCAACCTGGACAAGCTGGAAAAACAGGCCGAGGTCGCCAAGAAGTACAACACCTTGTCTGCGGCCGCGTCACTCAAGCAGCACCAGCTCTGGTTTTTGAAGCGCGCCGAGTCCGAGACCGACCAGACCCGCGTGCATACTGAAGCGCAAGAGGCGGTCAACGCGCTGGAATCTCGCATGGCCGACTTGCGCCATGTGGAGTCCGAACTGGAGACCGTGCGCCAGGCCCACTATGCTGCCGGCGACCAGGTCAACCAGGCCCAGGGCAAGCTCTACGAGGCCAGCACCGAAGTCGGCCGCCTGGAGGCCGAAATCCGGTTTGTGGTCGAAGGCCGCCAGCGGGTGGAGCAGCGCCTGATCACCTTGCAAGAACAGGCCGCTCAATGGGCCACGCGCAGCCAAGACGCCCAGACCGAGCTGGAAAACCTGTCCGAGCTGGAACTGCTGGGTGAGGAAAAGAACGAGTTGCTCGCCGCCCAGGTTGAAGACCAGGCCCAGCAGCTGCCCGAACTCGAAGAAGCGCTGCGCCAGGCGCAACGTGCCGCCAACGAACAACGCGCCGGTGTGGCCCAGGTGCAGCAGCAGATTGGGGTGCTGGCCGCTGAGCAGCGCGGCATTGAAGAACAAACGCGCCAGCTCGGCACGCGCCGCGAACGCCTGCAACAAGACCGTCAGAACCTCACTGCGCCCGACGAGGTCGCTTTGCTGGACCTGCAGGCCCAGCTCAGCAACGCGCAGAAACAGGCCGAGATCGAACAGGCCCGGCTGGCTGAGTTGCAAACTAGTGCCCCTGAACTGGACGAACAACGCCGCTTGCAGCAGCAACTGGTCAACACCGAATCTGCCGGTCTGGCTGATTTGTCGGCCCGGCTGGAGGCGCTCAAGGCCTTGCAAGAGCGGGTCAAGACCGACGGCAAGTTACAACCCTGGTTCCAAAAACACGGTCTGGACCATTTGCAAGGCCTGTGGAGCCAGTTACACATCGAACCCGGTTGGGAAAACGCGCTGGAGTCTGCCCTGCGTGAGCGCCTGAGTGCGCTCGAAGTCAGCCGCCTGGAACTGGTGCGGGCTTTTGCCCAGGACGTGCCCCCTGCCAAATTGGCCTTCTACAGCCCGGCCACCCCGGTGGCCACTGCGCCCGCGACCACGTTGGTGCGCCTGGCCAGCCTGCTACGTGTGCACGACGCGGGCCAGCAGGCGGTGCTGGACGACTGGTTGCAAGGCTGCTTCACCACCGAGAACCTGGAAGACGCGCTGAGCCGCCGCGACAGCCTCTTGCCCGGCCAGACCATTTTTGTCCGGGCCGGTCATGCGGTCACACGCAGCAGCGTGAGTTTTTACGCACCCGACTCCGAGCAGGCAGGCCTGCTGGCTCGCGCGCAGGAGATCGAGAACCTGGACCGCCAGCGCCGCGCCCAGGTGCTGATCCATGAGGAGGCCCGCACCCGGCTGGCCCGCGCCGAGGCCGCGTATGCCGACGCCTCGCAGCGTTTGCAAACCGCGCGGCGCGAGGCCACCGAGGTCCAGGCGCGGGTCCACACCCTGCAGGTCGACACTCTGCGCCTGAGCCAAGCTGCCGAGCAGGCGCGCCAGCGCAGCGCCCAGATCTCTGAGGACCTGGCCGAGGTCGATGCCCAGCTCGAAGACTTGCAGGAGCGCCGTGTCAGCGCTGAGGTCCGGTTTGAAGAACTCGACATGCAGCTGGCCGACACCCAGGAGCGCCACGCCCAGCTTGACGACGCGGTGATCACCGCCGAGCGTCGTTTGAACGAATGCCGAGAGCAGCAGCGGGGCCTGGAGCGCCAGATGCAGGAAGCCAGCTTTGCGCTACGCAGCCTGGGTGCACGCCGTGCCGAGTTGTCGCGCGCTATTGAAACCGCAGCGCAACAATCAGACTCTGTAAGGGCTGAGGCTCAAAGAGCCCAAGATGAGTTGCTGCGCCTGAACGACGCCGCGGCCCAAGGTGGCCTGCAACAGGCGCTGGCCGAGAAGCTGGAGCGTGAAAAACACCTGGGTGCCCAGCGCAGCCTCTACGACGACCTGACCGCCAAATTGCGCGCCAGTGACGAACGCCGCCTGCAACTGGAGCGCGCGCTGGATCCGCTGCGTGCACGCATCACCGAGTTCCAGCTCAAGGAGCAGGCAGCCCGGCTCGGCTTTGAGCAATACACCCAGCTGCTGGCCGATGCCCAGGCCGATCTGGAGGCGGTGGCGGCCTCGGTGGCCGACGGCGCGGTGCGGCTGACCGGCCTGCAGGCCGAGATTGACCGCCTCAACCGCGAGATCACTGCCCTGGGTGCGGTGAACCTGGCCGCGCTCGACGAGCTGGCGGTGGCGGGTGAACGCAAGGCATTTCTGGACTCGCAGAGTGCCGATTTGGTGGAGGCCATGAACACGCTGGAGAGCGCCATCAAGAAGATCGACGGTGAAACCCGCGAGCTGCTTTCGGGCACTTTCAACACCGTCAACGAACACTTTGGCCGCATGTTCCCCGAGCTGTTTGGCGGCGGCAATGCGCGCCTGGTGATCAGCGGTGACGAGATACTGGACTCGGGCGTGCAGGTCATTGCCCAGCCACCCGGCAAGAAGAACCAGAGCATTGCGCTGCTGTCAGGTGGGGAGAAAGCCCTGACCGCGATTGCGCTGGTGTTTGCCATCTTTCAGCTCAACCCAGCGCCGTTTTGTTTGCTCGACGAGGTGGATGCGCCGCTGGACGACGCCAACACCGAACGTTATGCGCGGCTGGTGAAAAGCATGAGTCGCGAGACACAGTTTTTGTTCATCAGCCACAACAAAATCGCCATGGAAATGGCACAGCAACTCGTGGGTGTCACCATGCAGGAGCAAGGTGTCTCGCGCATTGTGGCGGTGGACATGGACATGGCCCTGAACATGGCCGATCAAGGGGAAATAGCATGAATTCGTTGCAACTGGGCTTGGGCGCGGCGGGTGGTCTGCTGTTGCTGGCCATGCTGGGTTATTACCTGTGGCTGTCGGGCAAAAGCCGGCCACGCCAGCCGCCAGCCGCAGCCCCCGCTGACACCCAGCCTTTTGAGCGTGAGCCCACCCTCGACATCGCCGCGCTGGACGGCAGTTTTGAGGACCCCGGTTTTGTCATCCCTGCGCCCGAGAAAAAGCCCGCGCTGGACAGCCTGCTTGATGTGATCGCCCCCATCGCACTGGACGCCCCGGTCTCGGGCGACGCAGTGCTGGCGGCCTTGCCACCGACCCGGCGTGTGGGCAGCAAACCCTTTGCGGTGGAAGGCTTCAACACCAGCACCCAGCGCTGGGAGGCACCCCACGCTGGCCAGCGTTACAGCCAGCTGCAAGCTGGTTTGCAACTGGCCAACCGCGCCGGTGCGGTGAACGACATCGAGTTTTCTGAATTTGTGGTCAAGGCCGAAACCTTTTGTGAACTGATCAATGGCACGGCCGACTTCCCTGAGATGCGCCGCGAGGTCACCCGTGCGCGCGAGCTGGACCAGTTTGCCAGCGACCATGATGCGCAGATCGTGTTTGTGCTGCGCGCCCGGCGCTCGGCCTGGAGCGCCAGTTATGTGCAGCAGATGGCGGCGCGCCTGGGTTTTGTGCCGGGTTCGATGCCTGGGCGCATGGTCTTGCCTGGTGCCAGCGGCCCGGTGCCGGTGCTGAGCCTGAGCTTTGACGCCCAGGCGGCGCTCTCTGAGGACATGGCGCAGTCGGCCCTGCGTGATTTGACCTTGGCGCTGGATGTGCCGCAGGTTGACCGCAGCGAACAGGCCTTCACCCGCCTGTGTGAAAGCGCCCAGGTGCTGGCCAAGGAGATGGACGGCATCGTCACCGACGACCACGGTGTGGCGCTGCCGCCCGAGGCCATGTCGGTGATTGCCGCCGAGTTGGAGCAGCTCTACACCACGCTGGAGCAGCGTGAACTCAGCGCCGGTTCGGTGTTGGCGCGCCGCTTGTTCTCTTAACAGACCATGCAGACGCCCGATCTGTTTGCCGTACCGCCGGATGACACCCAGCGCCTGGCCGAGTTGCGCCAGCTGTTGCACACCCACGCCCACCGTTATTACGTCGAGGATGCACCGACCATCCCCGATGCCGAGTACGACCGGCTGTTTCGGGAGTTGCAGGCGCTTGAAGCGGCCCATCCCGATCTGGTCACGCCCGACTCACCGACCCAGCGTGTCGGCGGCAAGGCGTTGGACCAATTCAAGCCGGTACGCCATGTGGTGCCCATGCTCAGCATCCGCACCGAAACCGACACCAGCGCCAGCGGCGCCGAGAATTTTGACGCCCGCATCCGCCGCGAATTGGGCTTGACCGAGAGTGACCCGGCGGTAGGCTATGTGGCCGAGCCCAAGTTTGATGGCCTGGCGATGAGCCTGCGCTATGTCGACGGTGTGCTGGTGCAGGCCGCCACCCGCGGTGATGGTGAAACCGGTGAGGATGTGACGCAAAACATCCGCACCATTGGTCAGATCCCGCTCAGGCTGGTTACCCTCGTGTCTGACCCCCTCTCCCCTGGGGAGAGGGCAGGGGTGAGGGCGATCCCCGCCGTGCTCGAAGTGCGGGGTGAGGTCTACATGCGCCGTGACGACTTTGAGGCCCTCAATGAGCGCCAGCGCCAGAAAATCGCCGCCGGGGCCAAGGGTGAAAAAACCTTTGTCAACCCACGCAACGCTGCCGCCGGTGCGGTGCGCCAGCTCGACCCGGCGATTGCGGCGCAGCGGCCTTTGAGCTTTTTTGCCTACGGCCTGGGTGACATCACGCCACCTGATGCCGGTGGCCCGGTGTTTGCCAGCCATTTCGAGATGTTGCAAACCCTCAAATCATGGGGTTTTCCGGTCTCAGCCCTTGTTCAGCAAGGGCGGGGTGCTGCTGATTTGGTAGCGTATTACACCCGCATTGGTGCGCAGCGCGACAGTTTGGGATTTGACATTGACGGTGTGGTCTACAAGGTTGACAGCTTGGCCTTGCAACGCCAGCTCGGCTTTGTCACGCGTGAACCGCGCTGGGCGGTGGCGCACAAGTTCCCGGCGCAAGAGATGCTGACCACCGTGCTGGCCATCGACGTGCAGGTTGGGCGCACCGGCAAACTCACACCGGTGGCCAAACTGGCACCGGTGTTTGTGGGTGGGGTCACCGTCACCAACGCCACCCTGCACAACGAAGACGAGGCACGCCGCAAGGACGTGCGCGTGGGTGACACGGTGATCGTGCGCCGCGCCGGGGATGTGATCCCTGAGGTGGTGTCGGTGTTACTCGACAAACGGGTGGGTGAGCCCGATGTCTTCACCATGCCGCACAGCTGCCCGGTGTGTGGCAGTGTGGCGGTGCGTGAAGAGGGTGAGGCCGACTACCGCTGCACCGGCGGGCTGTTCTGCAGCGCCCAGCGCAAGCAGGCGATCCTGCACTTTGCCCAGCGCCGAGCGGTGGAGGTCGAAGGCCTGGGCGACAAGCTGGTGGACCAGCTGGTGGAGCGCGACGTGGTGCGCACCTTGCCGGACCTGTACCGCCTGGGCTGGCGTGCGCAGGCCGAGCTGCTGGCGATCAGCCAGGAGCAACTCGCCACCGAGCTGGACCCGAGCAAACAGCAGGCGCTAGCGATGGCGACCTTGTCGGAGCTGGACCGTATGGCGGTCCTGTCCGCACAAAATCTGCTCGATGCGCTGCAAAAATCCAAGCAGACCACTTTGCCGCGTTTCCTCTTTGGCCTGGGCATCCGCCATGTGGGTGAGGCCACGGCCAAGGAGCTGGCGCGGCATTTTGGCCAGCTCGATGCCATCATCGCGGCGCCTGAAGAACAGTTGCTCGAAGTTGCTGATGTGGGCCCCATCGTGGCCCAAAGCATCCGCACGTTTTTTGCACAACCGCACAACGTCGAGGTGGTTGAGCAGTTGCGCGCCTGCGGTGTGACTTGGCCCGAAGGCCCACCCGCCGAGCGCGTGCCCACCCCTTTGAGTGGCAAAACCTTTGTGCTGACCGGTACCCTGCCCACGCTGGGCCGCGAAGATGCCAAGGCGCTGATCGAATCCGCCGGTGGCAAGGTGGCGGGCTCGGTCAGCAAAAAAACCAGTTATGTGGTGGCCGGCACCGAGGCGGGCAGCAAACTCGACAAAGCGCTGGCGCTGGGTGTGCCGGTGTTGGATGAAGCCGGGCTGCAAGCCCTTTTGCAAGGAGTCGAGACATGACCGTACGAACCATTCTCAAAATGGGCGACCCGCGCCTGCTGCGCATCGCCTTGCCGGTGGTGCATTTCGACTCGGACGAGTTGCACCTGCTGATCACCGACTTGCTCGACACCATGCTCGCCAACGACGGCGCCGGGCTGGCGGCGCCGCAGATCGGGGTGGATTTGCAGGTGGTGATTTTTGGCTCGGACCAGCTCAACCCGCGTTACCCCGATGCGCCCGTTGTGCCGCGTACCGTGTTGATCAACCCGACCATCCTGCCGCTGCCGCCTGGACTGGACGACCCCAAAGTGTTGGCGGTGCAGGCCGATGGCGCGCCGTTGTTACCGCAGGTGGTGGAGGATTGGGAGGGTTGCTTGTCGGTGCCGGGCCTGCGCGCCAAGGTACCGCGGTACGAGCGCATCCGGTACACCGGTTTTGACCAGTACGGTGACCCGATTGACCGCACGGTGTCGGGTTTCCATGCGCGTGTGGTGCAGCACGAGTGTGACCACCTGGTTGGCACGCTGTACCCGATGCGGGTGCGGGACTTCAAGGCCTTTGGTTTCACCGAGGTGCTGTTTCCCGGGCTGGATACACCCCAGGATTAAGCACCCGGTTTGGTATCAAATAGATAGCTATTAGCCCTTGTTATATAAGGGCTAGAGGCCAAAAAAGCTTGTAAACCTTAGCTCAGGGTGTCGAGCAACTCGGTCTCGATCTGGATCTGGTTGCGGTTGTGCTGCAACGCCGCACCCTGGATCAGGAAGGTGTCTTCCACCCGCTCACCCAGGGTGTTGATCTTGGCCAGGTTCAGGTCCACCTTGTGGCGCGCCAGCACCAGCGCCACGCTGTAGAGCAGACCGGCGCGGTCGCTGGCCGAGATGTTGAGCAGCCAGCGCTGGGCCTTTTCATCGGGCTTGAGGCTCACGCGCGGTGTGATCGGGAAACTCTTGACCCGGCGTGACACCCGGCCCCGGCTGGGTGCGGGCAGGGCGGCGCTGGTGGCAATCACATGGCCCAGCTCCGACTCGATCATGTTGACCAACTCGCGGTAGTGGTCGGTCAGGTGGGTGGCCACCACCTGGAAGGTGTCCAGTGCGTAACCGTTTTGCGTGGTGTGGATGCGCGCATCCAGAATGCTGAAACCACGCTGGTCAAAAAAGCCGCAGATGCGGGCAAACAGGTCGGCCTGGTCAGGTGTGTAGACCAGCACCTGCAGGCCTTCACCCACCGGCGACGGGCGCGCCCGCACCACCGGTGCGGTGCCACCCAATTGGCGCGACAACATGCGCGTGTGCCAAGCGATCTCGACCGCATCGTGGCGCATGAAGTAACCCACATCGAGCGTGGCCCACAAGGCCTTGTGCGACTCAAACGGCTGCGCCAGCAGGGCCAACTCGATCAAGGCGTCGCGCTGGCGCTCCTGCACCTCGGCGTGTACATCAGGGGCGTGGCCACCCAGCGCGCGTGAGGTGGCGCGGTACAGGTCTTCGAGCAGCTTGCCTTTCCAGGCGTTCCAGACCTTGGGGCTGGTACCACGGATGTCGGCCACGGTAAAGAGGTAGAGCGCGGTCAGCGCGCGTTCGTTGCCCACATGTTTGGCAAAGTTGGCAATCACATCGGGGTCACCCAGGTCAGATTTTTGCGCGATGCGGCTCATGGTCAGGTGTTCACGCACCAGAAACTCGATCAGCTCGGCATCTTCACCACCGATGTCGTGCTGTTTGCAAAAGCGCCGCACCTCCATCGCACCCAGTTTGGAGTGGTCACCGCCGCGGCCTTTGGCAATGTCGTGGAACAGTGCCGCCACATACAAAATCCAGGGTTTGTCCCAGCCGCTGGCCAGTTGTGAGCAAAACGGGTATTCGTGGGCGTGCTCCACCATGAAAAACCGCCGCACATTGCGCAGCACCATCTGGATGTGCTGGTCCACCGTGTAGACGTGGAACAGGTCATGCTGCATCTGGCCGACGATGCGGCGAAACGGCCACAGGTAACGCCCCATCACTGAGGTCTGGTTCATCAGCCGCACCGCATGGGTCAGGCCGCTGGGTTGCATCAAAATCTGGCGGAAGGTGGCGCGGTTGACCGGGTCGTGGCGAAAGTCGCTGCCCATCAGGTTGCGCGCGTTGTAGAGCGCGCGCAGGGTGCGGGCCGACAGACCCTTGAGGCCGTAATGGGTCTGGTAGACCAGGAAAGTGCGCAGGATGGCGTGCGGTTTGCGCTGGTACAGGTCGTCGCTGACGACCTCGATCATGCCGGCCTTGTCCAGAAAATCCTCGTCCAGCGGGCGCAACTGGCGCACCGTGTGGCTTTGCGGGTTCAGCCGCTCTTCGATGTTAAGCAGCAGGATGTGGCTGAGCTGGGTTACCGCCTTGGCTGCCCAGTAGTACTGACGCATCAGCTTCTCGCTGGGGCGCACAAAGGCGCGCTGGTCTTTCGCGATGTCGGGCGGGGTGTAACCAAACGAGGCCGCCACACTGGTTTGCAAGTCAAACACCAGCCGGTCTTCACGCCGACCTGAAAGCAGGTGCAGCCGGGCGCGGATCAGGCGCAGCACCGCCTCGTTGTGTTTGATCTGCCGCACTTCGAACGGCGTGGCCAGACCGGCCTTGGCCAGCGCGCCCCAGTTGGCGCCCAGGCCCGCCGCTTTGGCCACCCACAACACCGTCTGCAGGTCACGCAGGCCACCGGGCGATTCCTTGCAATTGGGCTCCAGCGCGTAGGGAGTGTCCTCGTACTTGTGGTGGCGTTGCTCCATCTCCAGGGTTTTGGCGACAAAAAAGGCGTGTGCGTCGATGGTGGCGAAATAGGCCTTCTGGAAAGCAGCAAACAGGCTCTGGCTACCGGTGATCAGGCGCGCCTCCAGCAGCGCGGTTTGTACCGTGACATCCTTGGCGGCCTCTTCCAGGCAGTCGCTGATGTTGCGCACACTCGAGCCAATTTCCAGGCCAGCGTCCCAACAGCTGCCGATGAAACCCTCAATCAGTGTCTTGAGTGCCGGGTCGGCTTCGGGCGAGACATCGTCGGGCAGCAGCACCAGCACATCCACATCCGAGTGCGGAAACAACTCGTTGCGGCCAAAACCACCCACCGCCAGCAAGGCGCAGCCGCTGCTGAAGCCCGCCTGTTGCCACAGCTGCCTGAGCGCATCGTCTGCCAGCTGCGACAGGCCCACCAAGGCGGCGTTGACACCACGTGTGGCGGCACCACTGCCAGCCAGCTCGGCCAGCATTTGCGCCTTGTCGGCGCGGTATTGGCTGCGCATGATTTTGTGTTGGGTCATGTCGGGCACCGTTGGAGGGGGAAGCAGCTTTAAGCGCTGGGTGCCACAAAGGCCGGGATGGCCGGGCTGTTGGCCGACAGCGTCAGCACCTCGTAACCGGTGGGCGTGACCAGCACCGTGTGTTCCCACTGGGCGGACAAAGAGCGGTCCTTGGTGACGATGGCCCAGCCGTCGCCCATTTCCTTGATCTCACGCCTACCGGCGTTGAGCATCGGCTCGATGGTGATGACCATGCCGGCCTTGAGTTGGTCCAGCGTGCCCGGGCGGCCATAGTGCAACACCTGCGGGTCTTCATGAAACTTGGCGCCAATGCCGTGGCCGCAGAATTCGCGCACCACACTCAGGCCCTGGCCTTCGGCAAAGGTCTGGATGGCGTGGCCGATGTCGCCCAGGTAAGCGCCATCGCGCACCTTCATGATGCCTTTCCACATGGCCTCATAGGTCAGGTTGCACAAGCGGCGGGCCGCCACCGACACCTCACCCACCATGTACATGCGGCTTGAATCGCCATGCCAGCCGTCCTTGATCAGGGTGACGTCGACATTGACGATGTCGCCCTTTTTGAGCGGCTTGTCGTTGGGGATGCCGTGACAGACCTGGTGGTTGACCGAGGTGCAGATCGACTTGGGGTAGGGGTTGTGGCCGCTGGGGGCGTAGTTGAGCGGGGCTGAAATCGCGCCCAACACCTCGGTGGTGTAGGCCTCGGCCAGGTCATTGAGTTCGTTGGTGGTCACGCCAGGTTTGACAAAGGGCGCCAGGTAGTCCAGCAACTCGGCGGTCAGGCGGCCAGCCACGCGCATCCCGGCAATGCCTTGGGCGTCTTTGATGGTGATAGTCATGGGGCCCGATTATCGGTGAGGCTCCAAGCCACTGAGGCGCGTATGCCATCGGCTGCTGGCGTGTGACCCGGCCCGGCTAAAATTCGGTCCAGTTTCGGCCCCGTCCGGCCAGCGGCTTGCGCCGCCAGTGCTGTCCAGTTTTGTCCATCTCTTTCCAGGCCCCCACCGTGACCCTGCATCTCACCCCTTTTGAGGGCGGCAGCGCTCTCAGCGCCTTCCGTGTCCAGCAACTCCTGCCAGCCCTGCAAGCTGTGCACGACAAGATCAACGGCATTGCCGCACGTTATGTGCATCTGGTGGCCAGTGTGGACGCACCTACACCCGCGCTCAAAGACCAACTGGCGGCCTTGTTGACCTATGGCGACCCCTACGCCGGCCCGCAGGATGGCGCATTGATTGTGGTGACACCACGTTTTGGCACCGTGTCCCCCTGGGCCTCGAAGGCCACCGACATCGCCCACAACTGCGGTCTGGCCATCAAACGGGTCGAGCGCATCGTGGAATACCACGTGTCGCTCAAAAGCGGTTTGCTCTCCAAACCGACCCTCAACACCGAACAATTGGCGCAAATTGCCGAGCTGTTGCACGACCGCATGACCGAGAGTGTGATGTTCGAGCGTGCCCAGGCCCTGGACCTGTTCACCGAATTGCCCGCCACCCCGATGGCCCATGTGGATGTGCTCGGCGGTGGCAAGGCCGCGCTGCTCGCCGCCAACACCGAGTTTGGCCTGGCGCTGGCGGCGGACGAGATCGACTACCTGGTCAACGCCTTCACCCAATTGCAGCGCAACCCGACCGATGTCGAGCTGATGATGTTTGCCCAGGCCAACAGCGAACACTGTCGCCACAAGATCTTCAACGCGCAGTTCACCATTGACGGTGTGGCGCAGGACAAGAGCCTGTTTGGCATGATCCGCCACACCCACCAGACCAATCCGCAGCACATGCTGGTGGCTTACTCTGACAACGCCTCGGTGATGGCCGGGGCACAGGTGGAACGTTTCAGTGCTAAATCAGCCTCTAGCCCTTATGAGGTAAGCGCCCCCAGCTATCAAAAGGAAAGCGCCACACAACACATCCTGATGAAGGTGGAAACCCATAACCACCCCACAGCGATCTCGCCATTCCCCGGCGCGGCCACTGGCGCTGGCGGTGAAATCCGTGACGAAGGCGCCACCGGGCGCGGCTCCAAACCCAAGGCGGGGCTGACCGGTTTCACCGTCTCCAAACTCGACTGGGGCCAGAGCGCCGCGTATGGCAAACCGGCCCACATCGCCAGTCCCTTGCAAATCATGACCGAAGGTCCGCTGGGTGGTGCGGCCTTTAACAACGAGTTTGGCCGCCCCAATTTGCTGGGTTACTTCCGCGAATACGAACAGTCTTTGAGCTACACCGTCAAAGACGCTCAAGGCCTAGCTAAGACACAGACCGAACAGCGTGGTTACCACAAGCCGATCATGCTGGCCGGTGGCCTGGGGGTGATTGACCAGAGCCAGACCCACAAGATTGAGTTCCCTGCTGGAAGCCTACTGATCCAGCTCGGTGGCCCGGGCATGCGCATTGGCATGGGTGGTGGTGCCGCCAGCTCGATGACCACTGGCGCCAACGCCGCACACCTGGACTTTGACTCGGTGCAACGTGGCAACCCCGAAATCCAGCGCCGTGCGCAGGAAGTCATCAACCAATGCTGGTTGCAAGGCTCGGCCAACCCCATCCTGGCGATCCACGATGTGGGCGCCGGTGGCTTGAGCAATGCCTTCCCCGAGCTGAGCAACGACGCTCAACGCGGCGCCTTGTTTGACCTGCGTTCGGTGCCGCTCGAAGAAAGTGGCCTTGCGCCCAAGGAGATCTGGTCCAACGAAAGCCAGGAACGTTATGTGTTGGCGATTGGCCCAGATGCCTTGCCGGGCTTCCAGGCCCTGTGTGAGCGTGAACGCTGCCCGTTTGCGGTGGTCGGTGTCGCCACCGAGGCGCGCCAGCTGGTGGTCGGTGATGTCGACCTGGCTAAGCAGCAGGTGGCGCAGCCTGAGGCCGACTTGCCGGTCCACATGCCCATGAATGTGCTGCTGGGCAAACCACCCAAGATGCACCGTGACGTGGCTTCGGTGGAGCGTGTGTTTGCGCCCGTGAACCTGACCGATGCGTCCCTGCAACAAGCCGCCATCGACGTGCTGGCGCATCCCACCGTGGCGTCTAAACGCTTTTTGGTGACGATTGGCGACCGCACCGTGGGTGGTTTGAGCCACCGTGACCAGATGGTCGGCCCCTGGCAGGTGCCGGTGGCCGACTGCGCGGTGACACTGGCCGACTTCAAGGGTTTTGCCGGTGAAGCCATGGCCCTGGGTGAACGCACCCCGCTGGCCACGGTGAACGCCCCCGCCTCGGGTCGCATGGCGGTGGCCGAGGCCATCACCAACTTGCTGGCCGCACCGATGGAGCTGGACCGCGTCAAACTCTCCGCCAACTGGATGGCCGCTTGTGGTGAGGCCGGTGAAGACGCCGCACTGTACGAAACCGTCAAGGCGGTTGGTCTGGAGCTGTGCCCGGCATTGGGTATCAGCATCCCGGTGGGTAAGGATTCACTGTCGATGCGCACCCAGTGGCATGCTGATGGCGCCGCAAAAAAGGTCACCTCGCCGGTGTCGCTGATCGTCACCGCTTTTGCCTCACTGGCCGATGTGCGCGGCACCCTCACGCCGCAATTGAACGCGCTGGACGACACGTCGTTGATCCTGGTCGACCTGGGCCGTGGCCAGAACCGCATGGGCGGCAGCATCCTGGCGCAAACCCTGGGTCAGATGGGCGACAGCGTGCCCGACCTGGACCAGCCGCAAGACCTGATCAACCTGGTCAACGCGGTGAACGCTCTGCGTGCCCAGGGCCAGATCCTGGCTTACCATGACCGCAGCGACGGCGGCCTGTTCGCCAGCGTCTGCGAAATGGCGTTTGCCGGCCATGTGGGTGTGGCGCTTAATGTGGACATGCTGGTGACGGAGGGCGACGGCATCTCTGACAGCCGTATGGACGTGGGTGACAGCAAAAACTGGGCAGGCCAGATCAGCGGTCGCCGCGACGAACTCACCCTCAAAGCCCTGTTCAACGAAGAACTCGGGGTGGTGTTGCAAGTGCGCACCGCAGACCGCAGCGCGGTGTTGCAAACCCTGCGCGAGCACCATTTGAGCCAACATAGCCACATCATCGGCAAAACCCGCCCGGTGGCCTCCGAGATCCAGGCGGGCGTCGGTGAGATCCAGGTCTGGCGCGATGCCAAGGCCGTTTTCAGCGCCAAACTGGCCGACCTGCACCAGGTGTGGGACGCCACCAGCTGGAAGATCTGCCAGCAGCGCGACAACCCCGCCTGTGCCGACGCCGAACACGCTGCCGCTGGTGCACCCGCTGACCCGGGTTTACATGTATATCTGCCAAATCAGGCGCTAGCCCTTTTGGAACAAGGGCAGTCAGCTACCAACACAGTAGCGGCACCCGCCATTGTGCTGGCCCGCCCCAAGGTGGCGGTGTTACGCGAGCAGGGCGTTAACTCACATGTCGAAATGGCCTACGCCTTCACCGAGGCCGGTTTTGAGGCCTTTGACGTGCACATGACCGACCTGCAAACTGGCCGCGCCAACCTGGCCGACTTCAAGGGCGTGGTCGCGTGCGGCGGCTTCAGTTACGGCGACACGCTGGGCGCTGGCATTGGCTGGGCGCGCTCGATCACTTTCAACCCGGTGCTGGCAGACCAGTTCAAGGCGTTTTTTGGCCGTGCCGACACCTTTGGCCTGGGCGTGTGCAACGGCTGCCAGATGTTTGCCGAACTGGCCGACATCATCCCCGGCGCGCAGGACTGGCCGCGCTTCACCACCAACCAGAGTGAACGTTTTGAGGCCCGCCTGAGCCTGGTGGAAGTGCTGGAATCGCCATCACTGTTCTTCCAGGGTCTGGCAGGTAGCCGCCTGCCGATTGCGGTGGCACACGGCGAAGGTTTTGCCAACTTCAAGTATCGTGGCAACGCGGCCAAGGCGATTGCCGCCATGCGTTACGTGGACAACAGTGGCGCCGCCACCGAAGCCTATCCGTTCAACCCGAACGGCAGCCCCGGCGGCCTGACCGCAGTGACCACCGCAGACGGCCGTTTCACCGCCATGATGCCGCACCCCGAGCGCGTGTTCCGCAACGTGCAGATGAGCTGGACCGACCAGGATGTGTCAGGTTTGAGCCCTTGGATGCAGCTGTGGCGCAATGCGCGCAAGTGGGTGGGGTAGCAACAACGGCTAACAGGTGAACCCAGTCAAGAGGCTGTCTTACGTGGTGCCGTTTGGCATCATGGCTGCTGTCGGTTACTTCACCTCGGTCTCATGGTGGGCCATGGCCATGATGTGTGGCGGTGTTCTGTTTGCCTGGGATTGGCTTTGGGGCGATTTCAGACTGTTGGACATGCGTTACGGCCTTGCCATGATGACCCTCGGGCTGGTTTGTTTGGTGATGTCGTATTCTTTGGCAGCAGGCCTGGATGTGTCACTGACTGATTTTCAACGGCTGGGTGACCATCTCTCGCGCCGTGTTCGCTGGTTGTATCGGCTGCCTGCCATCGGCCTCGGTGTGATGATTTACGGGCTGCTGATATGGTCAAGAGCATGGTCCGATGGTGATAATGTTTAGCCTCATCACATGCCTTGAATGACCATGCACACCATCATCGAATACAACGACAGGGCCCACCGGCGCCAGGTGATTGCCTTGTGGGAAACCGTTTTTGGTTACGAAGACAGCCACAACAAGCCGGGTCTGGCGATTGACAAGAAGCTGGCGGCGCCAGACGGCTTGTTTTTTGTGGCGGTGGCAGATGACACCGTGGTTGGGACGGTGCTCGCCGGGTACGACGGCCACCGGGGCTGGTTGTATGCGGTGGCGGTGCACCCTGCCCACCGCCAGCAGGGGCTGGGCAAGGCGCTGGTGCGGTTTGCCGAGCAGGCGCTCACGGCACGTGGTTGTTTAAAAATCAACCTGCAGATCATTGCTGGCAATGACTCGATGGCGTCGTTTTACGAGGCGCTGGGTTATGTGGTTGAGCCGCGCGTCAGCATGGGCAAAAAGCTCAACCAGAACCTGCCACCGGTCTGATCAACACGCAAGCGCGTCGCCGACGGTCTTTGGGGCCGTTGCCATGACCGGTTGAGCGCGGCACCCCGCAGTTAGACCCACATACCCAGTTGGGAGGCTTCCCTTGGTCACATATCCGTCCTAAACTGAAAAACGATGTTCGGGATGGCTTACTTGTCTCAACCTGAGGAGGTTTTATGGCGACCATGATGAAAGCTGCGGTGTTTGTTGAAGCGGGCCGGATTGAGGTGGTGAGCAAACCCATCCCTGATGTTGGCCCCAACGACGCGCTGGTGCGGATCACCACCACCACCATTTGCGGCACCGATGTGCATATCCTGAAAGGTGAGTACCCGGTGGCCAAGGGTCTCACGGTGGGTCACGAGCCGGTCGGTGTGATCGAGAAGCTGGGCAGTGCGGTGCAGGGCTACACGGAGGGCCAGCGGGTCATTGCTGGCGCCATCTGTCCCAACTTCAACTCCTACGCGGCGCAGGACGGCGCGCCCTCGCAGGACGGCAGCTATCTGGTGGCCAGTGGCCGCTGTGGTTGCCATGGTTACAAAGCCACCGCTGGCTGGCGTTTTGGCAACCTGATTGACGGCACACAGGCCGAGTACGTGCTGGTGCCCGACGCGCAGGCTAACCTGGCGCCGATTCCCGACGGTTTGACCGATGAGCAGGTGCTGATGTGCCCGGACATCATGTCCACCGGTTTCAAAGGGGCGGAGAACGCCAACATCCGTATCGGCGACACCGTGGTGGTGTTTGCCCAGGGCCCGATTGGCCTGTGCGCCACCGCCGGTGCCCGTTTGCTGGGGGCCAGCACCATCATCGCGGTCGACGGCAACGACCACCGCCTGGGCATCGCTCAAAAAATGGGTGCGGATGTGACGCTTAATTTCAGGAACTGCGATGTGGTGGCCGAGGTTTTGAAACTCACTGGCGGGCGCGGTGTGGATGCCTCGATTGAAGCGCTGGGCACCCAGCAGACGTTCGAGTCGGCGCTGCGCGTGCTCAAACCCGGTGGTACCTTGTCGAGCCTGGGCGTGTATTCCTGTGACCTGACCATCCCGCTGTCGGCGTTTGCTGCGGGCCTGGGGGATCACAAGATCAACACCGCGCTGTGCCCAGGGGGAAAAGAGCGTATGCGCCGCTTGATGAATGTGGTGCAGTCGGGCCGCATCGACCTGGGGGCGCTGGTCACCCACCAGTACCGGTTGGACGACATCGTTGCAGCCTACGAGTTGTTTGCCAACCAGCGTGATGGTGTGCTCAAGGTCGCCATCAAACCCTGATCGGTCGCAAGGGTGTTGCTCGGCGCATGGTAACGGTGTCAGAGTGGGTTAACCTCAGGCCATGAGTACCAACGATCCCAAAAAACCTTTTCAGATGATTCGCGAGTTCACGCTGGCCGACTGGTTCACGTTGGGCAACGCAATTTGTGGCACCGGGGCCATGTTTTCGATCATGACCTACCTGCAAACCGGCCTGGTCACCCATGTCTTCTACGCCTGCTGGCTGGTGCTGGCGGCCTTCATTTTTGACGTGCTGGATGGGCGTATTGCCCGTTGGCGCCAAAAAACCTCGGTGCTCGGGCGTGAGCTCGACTCTTTGGCCGACGTGATCTCGTTTGGGGTGGCCCCCGCCTTGATTGCTTATGGTTGTGGCATGCAGGGTCTGTACGACCGCGTCATCCTGACCGCGTTTGTGGCCTGCGGTGTGTCGCGTCTGGCGCGGTACAACGTGACGGCCGAGGCCTTTTCTCAGGAAGGGCAGGGCAAGGTCAAGTATTTTGAGGGCACACCGATCCCGACGTCCTTGCTGCTGGTGGGGGTGCTGGGGCTGGCCGGTTCGCAAGGCGCCTTGCACCAGGCGCTGTGGTTTGGCAGTGTCAGCATCGCGGGCTTCACCTTGCACCCCTTGGTGTTGATGTTTGCTGTGTCGGGCTCGCTGATGGTGAGCCGCATCCGTATCCCCAAATTCTGATCCTAGCTCCCGCGCCGCTGGCTCAAGAAAAAGCGCAGCATCTCGGCGCTGGAGTCCACACCTTGCGGGTTGGTGAACGAGCCCTCAGAGCGACCGCCCGACCAGGCGTGCCCACCGCCGTGTAACTGCCAGTATTCCACCGCCGCCTGGCCAGGTTGGGCTGGCCAGATCGAGCGGGTGTAGGCCTGACCCTGGGCACTGAGCCCGTGTTCCAGCTGGGGCTGGCCTGGGACCCGACCCCGGGCACTGGCCACCAGTTGTTCACCATTGTGGGGGTGCACGGTGCTGTCGGCATCCCCATGAAAAACGATGGTGGGCAGGCTGATGGCAGGTGTGTCCGATGTGCGACCACGTTTCATGACCATCAGCGCTTGCGCCACGTTGCTTGCCGCGCCCGCTGGCAGGCCCGAATGCACACCGACAGCGGCAAAAACGTCCGGGTAGGCCACTGCCAGCAACGCCGCCATGGCGCCACCGGCCGACAGCCCGGCCACATACACACGTTGGGCATCGATGTTGTATTGCTGGGTGATGGCCTGTGTCAGGCTGGCGATCAGGGCGGGTTCACCGGCGCCGCGTTGCTGGTGCTGGTGTTGGAACCAGTTCCAGCAGGCAGACGGGTTGGCATCAGCGGCCTGCTCGGGGTACAGCACAAAAAGGCCCAGGGCCTGGGCGCACTGGTTCATGCCGGTGCCTGCGGCAAAGTCGTCCGGGTTCTGTTTGCAGCCATGCAGCATCACCACCAAGGGCAGGGTTTTGCCAAGGTGTCCGGGTGGCACATAGAGTTTGTAGCGGCGGGTCAACTGCTGGTGGCTGTGGCTGCCGCTGATGAATTCGCCCTGGTTGAGCTTGGCCGTGCCAGCGGTGTTGACCTCAATCACACCGCCATCGCGCACATCGGGTGCGGCAGCCGGGCTGGCGCTGGGTGTGAGCGCGGCCCCGGCCCCGGGCTGTCGGCCGTGTAACAGGCGCTGGATGGCCGCAGTGGCTTCTGCCAGGCGGCCGGATTGGGTCAGTTGGCTGGCTTGGCGCAGCAGGTTTTGTAAGGTGTTGTTCATGCCCTCTTTCCAAAGTGGGTTGGCACAGGGCGGTTGCTTGTAGGCCCCGGTGGGTCAGATCAGGGCCGCTCGATCAGCACAGCAGCGGCTTTGCGTTCGTGGCGCACCACATACAGACCGCTGGCGATGATGATGGCACCGCCCAGCAGGGTGTAGTGGTCGGGCAGGGTGTCCCAGATCAGCCAGTCCACACCCAGTCCCCAGGCCAAGGCGGTGTATTCAAACGGTGCCACCGCCGAGGCCTGACCATGCCGGAAGGCCTCGGTGATCGCCAACTGGCCACCAAACCCCACCACCGCCAACGCCGCCAGCAGCCAGAGGTCGTCCGTGCGGATCGTGACCCAGTTTGGCGCCGCTAAAGCACCGGCGCCCAGCGCCAATATCACCATGATCCACAACATCATGCTCTCATTGGAGTCAGTGCGGCTCGACAACCGCGCCGCCACCGCTGCCACCGCGTAACACACTGCAGCACCTAACACCGCCAGCCCGCCCCAACTCACGAGCCCATCGGCGCCCGGTCGCAGCGCCACCAGCACCCCCACCATGCCGCCCGCCACCGACCACCAGTGTGCACGCGGCACTTTTTCACGCAACACCGGAGCCGACAGCAGCGTGATCAGAATCGGGGCGATAAAAAACAAGGTGTAGGCATTGGCCAGGGGCAGCTGTTTGACGCCGAAGGTGAACAGGCTCAGCATACAAATGCCCAACACACCGCGCAGCAGGTGCAGCGGCCAGCGGATGCGCAGCAGCGTGTGCCAGCTGCCACGCCACTGGATCCAGACAAGGATCAGCGGCAGCGCCACCCAGCCGCGCAACGCGGCAACCTGCAGGGCTGGGTAATGGGTGGACAACACCTTCAAGATGGTGTCCATGAAAGCAAAAAAGCCCACAGCCACCAGCATGGCCGAAATGCTGCGAAGGTTGCCGTGGTGGGAATGGGTATGAAGGGGTGTCGAAGTAGAGCTCACCACAGGACTGTAACGCCAGATCATGACCACTTGGGGGCCGGGTCGAGCCAGGTAGCCGCTTGGGGGCAGGCGGCTAGGACAACACACGCCGCCCATGAGGTATGGTAGAGGCATGTTATCGGTCACAACCACAAAAGGAGACACGTTCGTGCCCACGCCTAAGCCTTCCATCCGTCGTTTTCTGCTCTGCAGTGTGCTGTCGATGGGGTTTGTTTCACCCTCGTCGGCTGCAGATACTGACTTCCAGACCGTCGGCATCCAGAACAACATGCCGGCTTTTTTTGAGGCCATCAAGGCCAAGCTCGACTTCAAGCTGGCCTGGACCCCGCAGGTCAAGGACCTTGCTGCATGGCGCCAGGTCGGTCGCGACAAGATGTGGGAGCTCACCCTGCAGTCGCCCGATACAACGCCGTTCAACGCTGTTGTGCTGGACGAACAGGATCGTGGCAGCTACCTGGCCCGCAAGATTGTCTTCAACATCACGGCAGAGAGCCGTGTTCAGGCCCTGCTGCTGGTGCCCAAAGGCAGCGGTCCTTTCCCCGCCGCGCTGATGCTGCATGACCACGGCTCGAAGTTTGACATCGGCAAGGAAAAACTGATCCAGACCTGGAACAACGATGCGCGCCTGGAATCCTCCAAGGCCTGGGCAAAAAAGTTTTTCAGCGAGAGATTTCCCGGCGACGAACTGTCCAAACGCGGCTATGTTGTCCTGGCTACCGATGCGTTGGGCTGGGGTGACCGCGCCGCACTGACTTTTGAGATACAGCAGGCGGTGGCAGCCAACAGCTTCAATATCGGCACCTCGCTAGCGGGAATCATGGCGCTTGAAGATACACGCGCCGCCGAGTTCCTCGCCGCACAACCGGGCGTTGACAAGAAAAAGGTCGCAGCCATTGGTTTCTCGATGGGCGCTTTCCGTGCCTGGCAAGCCGCCGCGCTGTCTGACGCCGTCACCGCCAGCATCGCCGTCAACTGGATGGCCACCACGCAGGGCTTGATGGTGCCGGGCAACAACCAGCTCAAGGGCGCGTCGGCCTGGAACATGCTGCACCCGGGCATGCATCGCCACCTCGATTTCCCCGACGTTGCCAGCCTTGCCGCCCCCAAGCCCGCGCTGTTCTTTGCGGGGGAGAAGGACGGGCTGTTCCCTGTCGACTCGGTCAACGCCTCCTTTGACAAGATGCGCAAGGTGTGGGGAGCCTGGAAAGCCGAGAGCAAATTTGACGCGCGTTTGCTGCCCGGAACACACGAATTCCTCGCCAGCACGCAGGACGCTGCCTACGACTGGCTGGACCAGCAGTTCAACGGCAAGTAGGTCACCCCGAGTGGTGTGCCCAGGCGGCTAGCCAGCCGGTGTGTGCCAGCGATAATGGCGCCATGTCTACCCCCAAAGTTCTGTTCGGCTTCCATGCCGTGGGCGTGCGCCTGAAAACCGCGCCGCAATCCATCGTCGAAATCTATTTTGAGCCGACCCGGCGTGATGCCCGCATGCGCCAGTTCATCGACCGGGTCAATGAAGCCGGTGTGCGTCTGATCGAGGCCGACGGCATGCGCCTGGCCAAGCTGGCTGGCAGCCATGGCCACCAGGGTGTGGCCGCGCGTGTGCATGAGCTGGCGCAGGTGACTTCGCTCGACGAGTTGCTGGAGCAACTGGAAGCCGCCAACCTCGACAAACCGGTGGCTGAGCGTGAACAGCCGCTGATTTTGGTGTTGGACGGTGTGACCGACCCGCACAACCTGGGCGCCTGTCTGCGTGTGGCTGACGGCGCCGGTGTGCATGCGGTGATTGCGCCCAAGGACCACGCAGCGGGCATCAACGCCACGGTGGCCAAGGTGGCAAGCGGCGCGGCTGAGACCGTGCCGTATTTCATGGTGACCAACCTGGCGCGCACCCTGAACGAACTCAAAGAACGCAACATCTGGATCATCGGCACCAGCGACGTGGCACCACGCACGCTGTACCAGACCGATTTCAAAGGCCCGGTGGCCTTGGTGCTGGGCGCCGAGGGTGACGGCATGCGGGCGCTGACCGCCAAGACCTGCGACGAGCTGGTCAGCATCCCGATGCGTGGTGCGGTCGAGAGCTTGAACGTCTCGGTGGCCAGCGGTGTCTGCCTGTACGAGGCCTTGCGCCAGCGTTCAGCCTGAGCAGAGCACTATTTTATTGATAGCTACTAGCCTTTTCTGTATAAGGGCTGGTTGCCAATTTCCCTTGTAAAACCTATTTGACCGGAATCGGCTGGTTGGCTGGCACCGGCACCGCTGTGACGCTGTTTTTGGGGCTGCCGTCAATGATCTTGTCGGAGTACACCAGATACACCAGCGTGTTGCGTTTGACATCCACCATACGCACCACGCGCACGTGTTTGAACAGGAAGGACGAGCGGGCGTTGAACACCTCGTCTTGTTTGTCGATCTTCTCTTTGAAACTGATCGGGCCAACCTGGCGGCAGGCCACGGCCGCGTCCGAGGTGTCCTCAGCCAGGCCCAGCGCACCGGCATAACCGCCGGTTTTGGCGTGGGACAGGTAACACGACACACCGTCCACCACCGGGTCGTCAAACACATCGACCACCACCTTGTCATTGGGGCTGAGCAGCTTGAAGGTGGTGCTGACATCACCAATGGTTTCGGCGCTGGTCGCCAGTGTGGTGCAGCCCAGCAGAACCGACAAGAGTAATTTTTTCATAGCAGGGTGTCCTTGTTGTAAGGGGGCTTGAGGGTGATTTGGCATCAAACCTGGGCTTGGGCCAGGCTGGCGGGTGCAAGCGCCGGGCCGACCCATTGTTCCAGCACTCGGCGCAAGTGCTCGGGCTGGATCGGTTTGCTCAGGTAATCGTCCATGCCAGCGGCCAGACAGCGTTCGCGGTCACCCTGGATCGCATTGGCGGTCATCGCGATGATGGGCAAGTGAGACAGCCCGTCGGCCTGCAAGTTGCGGATCGCTGCGGTGGCTTCAAAACCGTCCATCAACGGCATCTGGCAGTCCATCAGCACCGCGGCATAACGTGGGCCGCTGCCCGCCAATGACTCGGTCACCGCCTGCACGGCCCACTGCCCGTTGTCCACGATGTCGAGCGGGTAGCCCAGCTTGCTGAGCAGCAGCTTGGCCACACGCTGGTTGACCAGGTTGTCCTCGGCCAGCAGCAGGTGCAGCGGCGCACTTGGGGTCTCTGTGGGGGGCTGGCCCAACTCAGGGGCTGCGTCCGTGCTGGGAATGAACAGCTGCGAGTCGACAAACTGCGGCGACTCGTGTGGGTTGACCGGGTCCAGGGTCAACAGCGGCAGGCTGAACCAGAAGGTCGCGCCATGGCCGAGTTGGCTGTTGACACCAATCTCGCCGCCCATCAGTTCCACCAGGCGTTTGCAGATGGCCAGGCCCAGGCCGGTGCCGCCGTATTTGCGGGTGGTGGAGCTGTCGGCCTGGGTGAAAGATTGGAACAACCTGGCCTGGGTACTGGGGCTGATGCCGATGCCGGTGTCGGTCACCTCGATGCGCAGCTGCTGGGTGTCTTTGTCGTGGACCGGCCGGGCCGTCAGGGTCACGCTGCCAGACTCGGTGAATTTGATGCCGTTGCCCACCAGGTTGAGCACAATCTGGCGCAGCCGGGTCGGGTCGCCCAGCAGCCGGGGCGGCAGGCCGGGGTCAATCTGGCAGGACAAGCTGAGGGACTTTTCCCGCGCCTTGATGCCGAGCATCTCCACCGAACTGGTCAACACCTGGCTCAGGTCGAAGCTGGTGAGTTCGATGTCGAGTTTGCCCGCCTCGATTTTTGAGAAATCCAGGATGTCGTTGATGATGTCCATCAGCGCCTGGGCCGACTCACGCAACATGCCGGTGAAGTCGCGCTGCTCCGCATCGAGTGGGGTGTCGAGCAGGAGCTCGGTCATGCCCACAATGCCGTTCATCGGGGTGCGGATCTCGTGGCTCATGGTGGAGAGGAACTCACTCTTGAGCCGGGAGTTCTCCAGCGCCTGGTCACGCGCCTCGCGCAGTGCGGCCTCGGCCTGTTTGCGCAGCCCGATGTCGGTCAACACACCGATGAAATGGCTGACCTGCGCCCGCTCGTTGTGCACCGGTGACAGGTGCAGCTCACCCACATAACTGGTGCCGTCCTGGCGTTGGTAGTTCACCTCCTGGGTCAGGCTCAGGCCCTGGTTGATGGCTTGGCGGATGGGTTCAAGCTCGGCTTCGGTGTTGTCCGGGCTGCGCAGAAAACTCAGGCGCCTGCCGATACATTGCTGTGCTGAATACCCGGTGATGCGGCAAAAACCCGCATTCACATACAGGATCAGCGGGCCTTCGGGGTGGGGCGTGGCATCCATGATGTGGATGCCCTGGTTGGTCTCGCCAATCGCCGACTCGATCAGCTTGAGCTGGGTGCGGGTATGGACCTCGTCGGAGATGTCGCGTTTGATCGCGACAAAGTGGGTGATCTGACCGTTTTCAGTGATGGGGGTCACCGTCATCTGTTCAAGGTAAAGCGCGCCATTTTTACGGCGGTTGCTCAGCTCACCCTCCCACGGCTTGCCGCTGAGCAGGGTCTGCCACATGTGGCTGTAGAAGGCTTCGTCATGCACGCCGGAGCGCAGCATGCTGGTGGGTTGGCCGATGGCCTCAAGCGCGCTGTAGCCGGTGATCTGGGTGAAAGCCAGGTTGACGTAGTTGATCACCCCCGCGCGGTTGGCAATCACGATGGCATTGGCCGCAGCATCCAGCGCGGCTTGCTGCAGCCGCAGCTGTGAGCGTGCCGCCAGCCGCTCGGTGACGTCCTGGAACGACAGCAGTGAGCCCGCCAGCTGGCCTTTGAGTTGCAGGGGTCTGGCGCCAAAAGACACCGGGATCACATGACCGTCACGGTGCACCAGGTGGTCTTCCCCGTGCAATGTGTTGCCTTGTGTCAGCGCGGCGTACAGCGGGCACTCTGAGGCCGGGTAGGCTGAACCATCGGGCCGGGTGTGATGTAACGCAGCATGGGCATTCTGGCCCAACAGGTCGGCCGCAGGCCAGCCCAGGAGACGAACGGCGGCGGCATTGACGTAGGTGATGTTGCCGTCCAGATCGGTGGTGTACACACCGTCGGCCAGGGTGTCCAGAATGGCCGCGTTCTGTGCGCGTTGCTCGTCGGTTTCCTTGCGGGCACGGTAGGTGTCTTTCAGCGCATGGGCCAGACGGCGCATGAACAGCAGCACCAGCGCGCCGCCCAGCACCACCACCAGGGCAATCAAGCTGGTTTCCATCTGCCGCAGTTGCTGGCTTTGCCGCACCAGATCGACCTGCAGGGTGCGCAGGCGCAGGTCACCCTCTTTGAGCAGCTGGTTGGCACCGACGTTGATGCGCTCGAACTGCGGGGAAATCTGTTTGAGTTCAGCCGCCAGCACTTTTTCGGTGCCCAGAAATTCGGCGGAACGACCGGCGTTTAACGCCAGCCAGCGCATCGACAGCAGCGGCAGCAGTGCATTGGTGCGTTCGCGGATCTGGTTGATCTGCGGCCGCAAGCTGGCCAGCGCCTCGGTCATCGGCTGGCTGCCGGGCTCAGGCTGGAACGTGGTCTGGTGCGTCATTTCACCCGGCATATCGAGGGCCAAACGCTGGGTTCGGCCGCCGTTTTGCAGCACATCCAGGTTGTGCAACAGCTCGTCTAGATGCTGGTCGATGTGGTTGAGGGTGTCGGCCACACCCGCTTCATCGGGTGTGATGGCGAGCCGGTAAAACTCTTTCTCGACCTGGCTGCTGCTGCGCACAATCTCCTCACCCACCATCAGGCGGGCCCGCTCGTTGTCACCCCGCTCACGGATCTGCGTTTCCAGGTGGTCAAAATAAGCGCGCAGCCCAAACACCAGCAGCAGGCACAGCAGCGTGATGCCCACCAGCCAGCGGGTGGAGGTGTTGATCGGTGATGCTGCCCCGGCCCCAGGCGGCTGCGCCTGGGTTGCTAGATACTTTGACGAAGAGCGCGGCTGGGTCATGGCCGGATGTTAGACCAGGCCCCACCAGCCCAGCAGGGCACCTGCACCCAGCAGCCACAACAAATGCAGTTTGGTGCGCCAGACCAACAACGCACAGCTGGCGGACAGCAGCCATAGCGGCCAATGGTCTGGCGTGTTGCCCGGATTCAGGGCCAGGATCGCGCCAGTGGCCAGCAGCAGCCCCACCACCACCGGCGCCATGCCTTGTTTGAAGGCCCGTACCGCGCGCAGATCGCGGTTGTGGTGGGCCCAGCGCGAGGCCATCAGCGTGAGTGTGGTGCTGGGCAGCAGCACTCCCAGCATGGCCAGTGCCATGCCTGCCAGACCATAGGCCCAGGCCAGCTGGCTGCCCGCTGCTGCACCACTGGCGTTGAGCCCTACGTTCCAGCCCAGCAGCGCCACAAACAACACGTTCGGGCCGGGCGCGGCCTGCGCCAACGCCACCGAGGCGTTGAACTGGCTGTCGAGCAACCAATGCTGATCGTTCACCAACATGCGGTGCATGTCGGGCAGGGTGCTGACCGCACCACCAATGGCCAGCAGCGAGAGCGACAAAAAATGGGTCAGCAGCAGCAACCAGTCGGCCGCCGTCAGGGTGATGCTCATGCTGTGTCTCCCGTCTGGGCGGGCTCGGAGCCCGAGTCCGGGTCAGGTTCGGCTTGGGCGGGGCGGGGCCGGTCCAGCAGCCGGTAAGCCCACAGCGCACCCAGCCCGCCCACAATCAACAGCACCCACAACAGGCGCACATGCAGCACCGTAATTGCTACAAAAGTGAAAGCTATCATGGCCCATTGCAAAAGGGCTGGAAGCACATTTGTTTTCAACGACGGCAACAACTTCAGGCCCACGGCGGCAATCATGCCTGCAGCCACCGCACTCATGCCACGCAGCGCTCCTTGCACCTGGGGCAGGTCTGAGACACCGGCAAACAGCACCGCAACCACCAGCACCATCAGCAGCGGAAAACACAGCAGCCCGGCCAGGGCCGTCAGCCCGCCACGCCAGCCAAAATAACGGTCACCGAGCATCAGCGACAGATTGACCACATTGGCACCGGGCAACACCTGGGCCACCGCCCATTCCTCGACAAACTCCTCGCGGCTCAGCCAGCGCCGTTTGTCCACCAGTTCACGCTGCACCACCGCCAGCACACCGCCAAAACCCTGCAGCGACAGCCAGGTGAAGGCCCAGAACAGCTGGCTCAGGGACAGCGGGCGCGAGCGGCCCAGCAGGGCCAGGTCGCCGTCTTTCATGTCCGAATAGTTGGTCATGCCCCTCACGCTGTCACTCCCTCGAGCGTCTGCTTGCTCAGCTGCTTGCAGGTCCAGTCGATCACACGCGGGTGGCGGCACATTTCCAGGTGGCCGATGCCACTGAATTCGGTGACTGCCACGCCCGGCAGCACCTGCGCGGTTTGTGGAAAACAGATGTTGTCGTTGAGGTTCAAGGCAATATGCATCAGCGCGTGCTGCGCAGCACCCTCGCTGGCTTGCAAGGTCTGAATCCAGGGGCTGTGCCAGTGCATCTGCACCCCGTTGGGGGTGGCCACCGGCTGCGGGATACGGGTGCCCTGGTGTGGTGTGCCCAGTGTGAGGATACGCGCCACACGGCCCAGTTGCACCGCGTTCTGGGTGCGCAGCCAGGCCCGGATCGCCAGACCGCCCATGCTGTGGCCCACCAACGCCACCTGCGGCGCACCGGTCTCGGCCTGCAGACGCTGGACTGCAGCCTCCAGCACCACCGCGTAGTCATCGATGGAGCCAAACAGCGGCTCCAGGTCCACAGCCAGCACCGGATGCCCGGCCTGGCGCAAGGCCAGCGTCATGTCATCCCAGACGCGGTGGTTACACAGGTAACCATGCACCAGCACCACGGGCACGGCGCCAGCGCCTAGTTCGCCAGGGGGAGTGGCCAATGGCATCTGCACACCGTTGGGGCGGCGTGGCCAAGGCTGGCGCAGCATGAAGACCAGCACCGCGGAGATGTATTCGGCCCACAACACCCGCCACCACAGTGCCGCTGGCCCCCCTGTACGCGACTGGATGAGGGAGGTCAGGATTACCAAAAACTGTAGCAGCAACGGCAGGCACAGCATGGTCAAGGGCAGCCAAATCAGGGACAAGGCGCCGCCGCTTTGCTGGGTTGCCTCGATGGCCAGCCAGCTGCCCAGCACGGCACCACACAGCAGTTGAAACAGGTAAATCGCACGCAGGAGGAGAGCTAGCATGGTCAGGCAAGGGGGTGGGATGGGTCACAATTGTCTGCGATAGAACCGCCGTTCCCTGCATCGCTCCCCCTGGTCGTCCCACAAACCTCTTTCAGAACCCAGCCGAAACATGCCCCAAGTCATCAGCCTCCAGACCGGCAACGCCCGGCGCGTCTTGATCAATGGCCGTACCGTGATGACAGCGATCCACAAACAACCCGTGGCGGGCCCGCTGCCAGTGTTGCCACTGGGCTTGTCGGGCGATGAGCAGGTCGACTTGTCGGTGCACGGTGGTCTCGACAAGGCGGTGTATGCCTACCCGTCAGAGCACTACCCGCTGTGGCAGGCCGCGCGCCAGGCGGCGGGGCTCACCGGCATTGACGAGACCTTGCCCTGGGGCAGCATGGGTGAAAACCTGACGCTCTCAGGCCTGCTGGAGTCCGAGGTGTGGATTGGTGATCTGCTGTCTTTTGCCAACTGTGTGCTGCGCGTGACCAAACCACGCGAGCCCTGTTACAAGTTCAACGCGGCCATGGGTTTCAACACCGCCGCCAAAACCATGGCAAATAACGGTTTCTGCGGCTTTTATCTGGCGGTGCAAGAGCCGGGCAGCCTGCAGGCGGGTGAGTCTTTTGAAGTCATTCCCGGCCCGCGCCAGATGGGCATCCCTGAGAGTTTTCGGCTCAAGATGCGCAAACACCAGCGTGATTAAGCGGGGTCAAGCCGAAGAAGGGCGTTGACCAGTCACTTGGCCCCAGCATCCACCGGGCGCCTGCTAAACCGGCGATAAAAGTCCGCCATGTGCACCAGCCCGGCAAACGCCAGGCAAGCCAGGCTTGGGCCATGCAAGCTGTTTGGCTCTGACACCCGAAACGCCAGCATCAGCAGAAAACCCGGCGCCAAACCCAGACTGAGCTCAACCCAGTTCAAGCCGCGGCGGGTGAGTTGGTAGCGCAGTCCCAGCGCAACAAACTCCAGCACGGTGAAAAGCAAAACCGCATCCAGCACCCAGGCGGGCAGGACCAATTCACTCATGGTGTGGGCTGTTGGTTTGTTGCCAGCAGGCGGGCAATCTGCGCGTCTTTCTCAGCCCACAGCTGGTTGACCCACTGCTGAACGGTCTCGCGCAGCGCCTGCTCGTGGCTTTGCCCCGGTGTGGGCGAGTCCTCAGGCACGAGCAGGGTACGCGCCTGCACCACCACCCGGTTCACGCGCCCCATCAGGAACTGGGTGAACGTTGGGCGGCCCTGTGGGTAGACGATGGTGATGTCGAGCACCGCGCCAAATTTTTCACCCATCGCGTCCAGCGCCAGTGTGACACCCCCAGCCTTGGGTTTGAGCAGGTGTTGGTAGGGCGATTTCTGGCGCTGCTGTTTGGCCGGCGTGAAACGGGTGCCTTCCAGGAAATTCATCACGCTGGTGGGCACCAGTGCGTATTTCTCGCAGGCTTTGCGGGTGGTGGCTGCGTCTTGTCCACGCGCCTCAGGGTGTTGTTTTAAATAGGCTTCGCTGTGACGGCGCATGAACGGGAACTCCAGCGCCCACCAGGCCAGGCCCATGATGGGCACCCAGATCAGTTCCTTTTTGAGGAAAAATTTCAGCAGCGGGATGCGCCGGTTCAGCACATGCTGCAGCACCAGTATGTCGACCCAGCTCTGGTGGTTACATACCACCAGGTACCACTGGCGCGGGCTCACATCCTGGATGCCGCTGACCTGCCAGTCGAGTTTTTGCGTCAGACGCATCCAGGCGCTGTTGCCGGCAATCCAGGCCTCGGCAATACGCAGCAACAGTGGGTCAATCAGCAGACGTACCGCCTTGAAGGGCAGCAGCAGTTTGATGACGGATGCGCCCAGCAAAATGGGCACCCACAACAGGATGTTGAGCAGCATCAGGATGCTGGCCAAGGTACCAATCAGCGGTGCAGGTAAAAAGTGGAGCATGGTGCCATCCCGTGTGACTGACGCCTGCGTCGGCGTCAGGACGTCCTTGTCAGGAGATTCTCTTGCTTAACCTGCTTTGTCGGCACGCCGAGCACAAGCACGGCGCGCAACACAGCCTGGCGCTCAGTAGGCAATTCTGGGGACGTCCAGGCTGCTGGCATGGGTCATGGGGGGCAGCTTGTATTTCTCAACCAGAGCCAACAGGCGGGTTGCCTGCTCGGTGAGTGAAATCGCCGCAGCGCTGGCCTCTTCGGCCATGGCTGCGTTTTGCTGGGCCAGGTCCTCCAGCCCTTGCATGGCTTCACGGGTTTCGGTGATGGTCTGCAGCTGGGTGGCCGCATCGTGGTGGATCACGCCCATCATCTGCGACACCTGGCCGATGGATTCACTGATCTTGTGGGTGGAATCACCGGCGATGACCACCTGTTGTGAGCCTTGTTCCACTTTGGCCTGAGAGTCCTGGATCAAAGCCCGGATGTCTTTGGCGGCCACCGCACTGCGACTGGCGAGTTGGCGCACTTCGGTGGCCACCACCGCAAACCCGCGCCCTTGCTCACCCGCCCGCGCAGCTTCTACCGCCGCATTGAGCGCGAGGATGTTGGTCTGGAACGACACGCCATCGATCAGGCCGATGATCTCGGCGATTTGACGCGAGGCGGCATTGACACTGGCCATGATGGCAACAGCCCCCGAGACCACCTGTTCACCTTGCGCCGCATCGTTGCGGGCTGAGTCGGCAAGCCGGTTGGCATTGCGGGCAGATTCTGTGGTTTGTTCGACCGAGGTCACCAAGGTTCGCATGGCATGGGCGGCGCGCTGCAAATTGCTGGCGGTGTCTTCGGTGCGTGAACCCAGTTGTGTGCTGCCCTGGGAAATTTCATTGGCGCCTTGCATGATGGAGCGTGAACTTTGCACCACGTCATAGGCCAGCTCACCCTGCTTCAAACGCAAATCCTCCAGCGCCAGCAGCAACTGCCCGATTTCGTCGCGACGCCCTGAAACCACCGGCTCAGACAGGTCGTGGTCGGCCATGCGTCTGGCAGCTTGCACCGCCTGTGCTACACCTTGTGTGACATTGTGGGTGATCCACCAACCCAGGCTGGCAGCGAGCACCAGCGCAATGGCCGCACCTGTTAGCAAAATCAGATGGGTGGAGGTGCTGAGCCCTGCAGAACTCTGGGCGGTCAAGAGGCTTTGTTCTTCGTCCCAGGCGGTCAGTCGCTCGGAGCTGACTTTCCATTCTTCGAGCAGGCCTGTCCACTTGGGCAACTCCGAGATGAACATCAGACGGACATTAAAACCAACGGCATCCGGGCCACGGTCCCCCCCCTCCTGGGCGGCGAGCTTTAGCAGTTCCTGCACAGCGGCGCTGCGTTTTTCAACATCGTCAATCAAGGCAATACCTGCCGGGTCGGAGATCATGGCGCGCGCCTTGGTGGCGCTCTCGCTGAAGCTCTTGTGGATGCCGGTCAGTTGCGCGTGCCCTTTGGCATTGGCATTTTCCATCGAGGTGCCAATCATGCGCAGGGTGGTGCCGTAGTTGCTGACACTGCGCTCAATGCCTCTGACTGCCTGGCTGCGTTGTGCCCCTGTGCCCGCCGCCGCGTCCAGTGCGCTGCCCATGGTCTGGACACGCTGCATGGCAATACCTGTCAGAAACAGCAGGATCAGCAGGATCAGCCCGAAGGCCAGCATCATGCGATGAGATAAACGTAAAGAACCAAATGAGCTTGTATTTGTCGTTGACATAGAAATTTTGCCTATCCTGGACCATACAACGTGTGTTGTTGGTATGTAAATCTCATGATCCAACCTCTTCGCGGGTGTGATGATCCCTTGTGGGAAATGTAACTCAACCGTGCTATGTGTCGACCATTGTGTTGTGCCAGAGAACGCAATGTCTCGTTGCGGATCGGTGTCACACACCTATCTACCATACCAGAACTGTGCGCATCGGCGCAAGGCTTGGCCGCAGGTAAGATGGGCGGCTTTTGGGGGCTCATGGGGTGGCTGTGTTGATGACGTCAATTCTTCCGATCAGTCTGGGCGCGGCGCTGGGCGCGGTGTTGCGCTGGTTACTCAGCACCCGGCTCAACAGTCTGTGGCCGTCTTTGCCACCGGGTACCCTGGTGGCCAACTTGGTGGGGGGATACCTGATTGGGGTAGCGCTGTCCTACTTTGCGCTGCACACCGAGCTCTCACCACAATGGCGATTGCTGGTGATCACCGGCTTTCTGGGCGGGCTGACGACGTTTTCGACCTTTTCCGCCGAGGTGGTGACACAGCTGCAGCAGGGCAACCTGTTCTGGGCTTTTGCCACGATCAGCACCCATGTGCTGGGTTCACTGGCCATGACGTTCCTGGGCATGGCCACGGTGGCGGCGCTGACCTGAGGCCCGCCATCTACCGGGGAGTTTCTGATGAACGGTTACCAAGTCACTTTCTTCACCCAGCAGGACCGCCGCAACCACGGCTTGCCGCTGGCCGACTGGTTGCTCAAGGCGGCGCGTGATCTGGGCATTGCCGGTGGCACCGTGCTGGCTGCGTCGGAAGGCCTGGGCCATGACCGGCGCCTGCACTCGGCCCATTTTTTTGAACTGGCTGATCAGCCGGTCGAGGTCACCTTTGCCCTGTCCGAAGCTGAAGTCAGCGCGCTGTTTGCGTTGCTGGCGCAGGAAAACATCCGCCTGTTTTACACCAAGGTGCCGGTGGAGTACGGCGTGATCGGCGCCGCCAGCCACTGAGTTGACTGCGGGTTTGGGCCACCCGCTTGCGGTCGTCAGCCCGTTGGACCTTGGGTTTCAGGCCCTGATGGCCGTGTTGACAAGCCCAAAACCTTACACTCGTGCGCTTCCCCATCCCCTGAAGTGTGCATGAACGCCCCTGTTGACGTGTCTTTTTTCCCGCGCGCCGCCAAGCCGCTGACCAGTTACCGCAAGTTCTGGGCGGCGCGTTTTGGCACGGTACCCCATTTGCCGATGAGCCGCGCCGAGATGGACAAACTGGGCTGGGACAGCTGCGACATCGTGCTGGTGACGGGTGACGCGTATGTGGACCACCCGAGTTTTGGCATGGCGGTGATTGGTCGTATGTTGGAGGCGCAAGGTTTTCGCGTGGGCATCATCGCCCAACCCGATTGGCAAAGCGCCGAGCCATTCCGGGTCTTGGGCAAGCCCAACCTGTTCTGGGGGGTGACGGCGGGCAACATGGACAGCATGATCAACCGCTACACGGCAGATCGCAAAATCCGCACCGACGACGCCTACACCCCCGGTGATGTGGGTGGCAAGCGCCCGGACCGCGCGGCCATTGTCTATAGCCAGCGCTGCCGCGAGGCGTTCAAGGACGTGCCCATCATCTTGGGCGGCATCGAAGGCAGTCTGCGGCGCATCGCTCACTACGATTATTGGAGCGACAAGGTCAGGCGCAGCATTGTGGTGGACGCCAAATGTGATTTGCTGCTGTACGGCAACGCCGAACGCGCTTTGGTCGAGGTGGCGCACCGCCTGGCGGCGCGCGAGCCGATTGAAGCCATCACCGATGTGCGCGGCACCGCTTTTGTGCGCCGCACCGATGACGACAGCCGCCTGGGCTGGTTCGAGATCACTTCGACCAGTGTGGACGAGCCCGGTCGCATCGAGTCACATATCAACCCGTACCAGACCACCTCCGAACAAGCGGCGGGGCAGGGCAGTAGCTGTGCCAAGGAAGACGGGCAAGGTGTTACAGATTCAGTAGCTACCGGCCCTGAAGATAAAAGGGCTGCAGGCCAATTTTCCTCAAACAGTCCAGTGGCCACCGCTGCCGCTCAGCCGCTAACCTTTTACGCCAACCCGGCGCTGACCAGTGGCCGGCTCAAACTGCCGCCGCGGGAGCGCTCGGTGATCCGCCTGCCCAGTTACGAGCAGGTCAAGGCCGACCCGGTGTTGTACGCCCACGCCAACCGGGTGCTGCACCTCGAAACAAACCCCGGCAACGCGCGTGCGCTGGTGCAGGCGCACGGCGAGGGCGCCACCGCCAGAGATGTGTGGATCAACCCGCCACCGATCCCTCTCACCACGGCCGAGATGGACTATGTGTTTGACCTGCCTTACGCGCGGGCACCACACCCGAGCTACGCGGACGAGAACGGCAGCCATGACGGCGCCACCAAGATCCCGGCCTGGGAGATGATCCGCTTTTCCGTCAACATCATGCGCGGCTGTTTTGGCGGCTGCACCTTTTGCTCGATCACCGAGCACGAAGGCCGCATCATCCAAAGCCGCTCGGAAGACTCGATCATCAAAGAGATCGAAGACATCCGCGACAAGGTCAAGGGTTTTACCGGCACCATTTCCGACCTGGGCGGCCCCACGGCCAACATGTACCGCCTGGGCTGCAAAAGCCCCGAGATCGAAGCCGCCTGCCGCAAACCCAGCTGCGTCTATCCGGGTGTCTGCCAGAACCTGGGCACCGACCACCACCCGCTGGTGCAGATTTACCGCCGTGGCCGCGCCCTCAAAGGCATCAAGAAGATATTGATTGGCTCGGGTGTGCGTTACGACCTGGCTGTATTGAGCCCCGAGTACGTCAAGGAACTGGTCCAGCACCATGTCGGTGGTTACCTCAAGATCGCACCGGAACACACCGAGCAGGGCCCGCTGTCGAAGATGATGAAGCCGGGCATCGGCACCTATGACAAGTTCAAGACCTTGTTTGACAAGTTCACCGCTGAGGCGGGCAAGAAGCAGTTCCTGATCCCGTACTTCATCGCGGCCCACCCCGGCACCACCGATGAAGACATGATGAACCTGGCGATCTGGCTCAAAAAGCACGGTTTCCGCGCCGACCAAGTGCAAACCTTCTACCCCAGCCCGATGGCCACCGCCACCACGATGTACCACACCGGGCGCAACCCGCTGCGCGGTGTGCGGCGCGAGGTGCAGAGCGACGACGACACGGTTGACGTGGTACGCGGTGAAAAACGCCGGCGCCTGCATAAAGCCTTTCTGCGCTATCACGATGCGAGCAACTGGCCCTTATTGCGAGAGGCCTTGAAGGCCATGGGGCGTTCAGACCTGATTGGCAACGGCAAACACCACCTGATCCCGACCTGGCAGCCGCTGGGTGATGACGGTTACCAGAGTGCTCGCAAAAAGAACTCGACCCCGTCGGGTGCCAAACCTCAGAGCGCCGTTGCGGCCAAACCGGTCAAAGGCAGGATGCTGACCCAGCACACCGGCTTGCCGCCACGAGATACCGGCACCAGCAGCGCCAAACCGTCGCGCCGCCCGCGCTGACAGGTCGGTGGGTGGGACGATGCTGAACGCTGCGTCTTAAGCCTCACAGAGCAAGCGATAGCCCACCCCGGTTTCTGTCAGCAAGTGTTGGGGCTGGGCCGGGTCCGCTTCGAGTTTTTGCCGCAGATGGCCCATGTAAATACGCAGGTAGTGGCTTTGCTCGGCATGGGACGGGCCCCACACATCGCGCAGCAGCTGTTTGTGCGTGATCACGCGCCCGACATTGGTCATCAGCACCGTGAGCAGACGGTATTCCAGCGGTGTCAGATGCACCTCCACCCCGGCGCGGCGCACCACGCGTTCCACCCGGTTCACCTCCACTTCACCAAACACAAAGACCGGGCTGGCTGAGGCATCGGCCTCACCCTGTGTCTCGGTTGACACGGTTCTGGGCCGACGCAGGTTGGCACGCACCCGCGCCATCAGTTCCCCCAGACCAAAGGGTTTGGTCAAGTAATCGTCGGCACCGGCATCCAGCGCGGCGATCTTGTCAGCCTCGTTGCTGCGGGCCGATAACACAATGATCGGCACGTTGGTCCAGCCGCGCACATCGCGGATCAGGTCCAGGCCATCACCGTCGGGCAGGCCCAGGTCGACGATCAGCAGATCCGGCTTGCGTGTGCCGGCATCGGCCAAACCCCGCCGGGCGGTGTCGGCCTCAAACACTTGCCAGCCCTCGGCCTCCAGCGCGGCACGCACAAAACGGCGGATCTGGATTTCGTCTTCGATCAGGATGACGACGGGCTGGGTCATGGCACTTCGGGTGGTGAGTTTCTGGGCAGGCTGAAGCTGAAGATGGCACCGGCGTCAGCCGCCTGCGCCGCGCTGATCTTGCCGCGATGGGCGTCGATGATAGCTTTGCAGATCGCCAGCCCCAGGCCCACCCCGCGGGTGGACGACTCATGGTGGCCGCGTGTGAATTTGGCAAACAGTTCATCTTCCCGGCCTCTCACGTGGTGCGGCAGGCCCGGGCCAAAATCACGCACACTGACCACCAGTGTGTTGGGTGTGACGCTGGCGCTGATGTGTATGGCCGGTTTGGCAGGTGGGGAGCTCACACCGTATTTGGCGGCGTTTTCTATCAGGTTGACCAACACCCGCTCGATCAGGTGGGCATCAAAGGCCACCAGGGGCAGGTCCAACGGCAACTCGGTGCGCACCTGCAGCTCACCCAGCGCATGGCGGGCTGAGCGGATGGCGCTGCCCACAATTTCCTCCACCGACTGCCAGTCTTTGCGCAACTCGACCTGGCCACTCTCCAGGCGGGCCATCTCCAGCATGTTGGTCACCAGGGAACTCAGTTCACGGGCTTCTTCACCGATGCTCCTGGCGGAACTGCGTTGCTCGGGTGTCAAGGGGGTGGAGGAGGCCAACACCTCGGCTTGCCCGACCAGCGCGGTCAAGGGTGTGCGGATGTCGTGCGACATCGCGGCCAGCAAGGTGTTGCGCAGCCGCTCCGACTCCATCTGCACCACCGCCGCCTGCGCTACCTCTACATAATGCACCCGCTCCAGCGCGATGGCGATCTGGCGGGCCATGGTTTCCAACTGCTGGATCTGTTCGGGAATCAGCAGCCAGCGCGGTTTGGGCACCCGCACAGCCAGCACACCACGGACACGCATCGGCGCCTGCAAGGGCACAAAATGCCAGGGACTGCCAGGCAAGGTGGTGGTGGCGGCACCAGCGCGTTGCCCATGGCGAAAGGCCCAGTCCGCCACGCTGGTGTCCAGCGTCTCGGGCAAATCGGCTGCCATATCCAGCTGGTCGTTGGCATCTGGCAGCAGCACCCGCACCTCACCACCAAAAACACGGCGCACCAGACTCTCGGCACTCTCCACCACCTGGGAGGTGAGCAAAGCGCCAGACAAATCACGCGTTAACTCAAACAGCGCTTGGGCACGTTGTTCACGGCTGGCCGCCACCTGCGCGGCAAAACGCAGGTTGGCGGTCAAACGGCCAATCAGCAGGCCCACCACCAGCATCACAAGGAAGGTCATCAGGTACTGGATGTCGGTCACCGCAAACGAGAAGCGCGGCTGCACAAAAAAGAAATCAAACACCGCCACCGACAACACCGCCGCCAGCATCGACGGCCCCCGGCCCAGCTTGACCGCCACCAGCACCACACACAACAGGAACAACATGACGATGTTGGCCAGGTCAAACAAACGCGCCAAGGGCAAGGCCAGCAAGGTGGTGAGCAGACACATGCCCGCCGCCCAGGCATAAGGTGGCGCACTCTGTGCCCAGCTGTTGTCGGGTGTGTCGTCCTGCACGGGGCGTGGCAAGGCCGGTGGCAATTTGCGCACACTCTCTGCGGCCCCGACCTCGATCAGATCGATGCCCGGGGTCAGGTTGGCCAACTGACGCGCCAATGTTGGGCGCCATGTCCTGCGCAGTTGCTGCCAGAGCGAGCTGCTGGGCCGACCCAGCACCAGGGTGGCGCAGTTCAAACCCTGCGCATGGGCGATCAAGGCCTGGGCCTTGTCCTCCCCGGTCAAGACAGCGGTGCTGGCACCGAGTTCCTCGGCCAGTTTGAGCACGGTCAACACCCGATCACGCTCGGGCGCAGGGCGCCGTTGCAAGGCCGGGGTTTCCACATAGGCAGCAAACCAACGCACATTGAGCTGGCCCGCCAAACGTGCAGCGCTGCGCACCGCGTGTTCGGCACCCGCTTGTGGCCCAACACACACCAGCATCGCACCTGAAGTGTTCCAGGCCGGTGTGCCGCTGGTCTGGTTGCTGAGGGTTTTCTGGGTGTGGCGTGTGCGGTAGGTGCGTACATCGTCACCCACGTGTTCGGCGGTGCGGCGCAGGGCGATTTCGCGCAAGGCGATCAAATTGCCTTTGCGAAAGAAGTTTTGGCTGGCCCGCTGCGCTTGCTGGGGAATGTAGACCTTGCCAGCCTTCAATCTGGCCAGCAATTCCTCGGCGGTGACATCCACCAGCACCAGTTCATCGGCGTCATCCAGCACGGTGTCGGGCACCGTCTCGTTGACCCGCACGCCGGTGATGGCCCCCACGGTGCCGTTCAGGCTCTCCAGATGTTGCACATTGAGTGCACTCCAGACGTTGATACCGGCATCCAGCAGCTCCTGCACATCCTGCCAGCGTTTCGGGTGCCGCGAGCCGGGGGCATTGCTGTGCGCCAGCTCGTCCACCAGCAAGATGTCAGGCTTGGCGGCCAGAGCAGCATCCAGGTCCAGTTCCAGCAGCACTTGACCCCGGTAGGGCAGCTTGCGCAAGGGCAACAGCTTCAGATCGGTCAACAAGGCCATGGTTTCCTGACGGCCATGGGTTTCCACCACACCCACCAAGACCTTGTGCCCGGCCTGCTGCGCCTGACGCGCCGCACCGAGCAAAGCGTAGGTCTTGCCCACCCCGGCGCTGGCGCCAAAGTAGATGCGCAATGTGCCGCGCTTGACCGTCTGCTCCTCCTCGCGCAGCTGCGCCAACAGCGCGTCGGGGTCGGGTCTGGCGTCAGTTGAGAGGGGCATGTCCAGAGTGTGCATCAAGCGCGATATTCAGTTGCAGGACGTTGACCACCGGTTCACCCAGCACGCCCAACACCGGGCGCTGGGTGGCCTGGTCGATCAGGCCCCGCACCACTTGGGTGGACAGTTGGCGCGCCTTGGCCACACGACCCAGCTGGTACTGTGCGGCGGCTTGACTGATGTGCGGGTCCAACCCGCTGGCAGAAGCCGTGACCAGGTCCACCGGAACCGCTGCTGTGCTGCTGGGGTCAGCCGCACGCAGCGCCGCCACCCGGGTGGTGACAGCGTCCACCAGGGCCGGGTTCATTGGCCCCAGGTTGGAGCCACCCGATGCTGCGGCGTTGTTGGCCATGGGGCTGGTGGCAGACGGGCGACCCCAGAAATAAGCCGGGTTGGTGAAGTGCTGCCCGATCAGCGTTGAACCCACGACCTGGCCGTCACGCAGGATGAGGCTGCCGTGGGCCTGGGTCGGGAACAGGCCTTGGGCCACCCCAGTGACCAGAAGCGGGTAGGCGATACCGGTCAAAAGAGACAGCGCAAAAAGTAGCACCAGTGCGGGTCTGAGTATGTTTTTCATGAAATTTCCTGTGAAATTAGTCTTGGTAGGGTCTGGACTTAACTTGTTAACAAATTGACCTCTAGACCTTATGAATAAAGGGCAGATAGCTATTTTTTGAATAGTATTTAGTCGGGTATGCCCTATGCCATGTGCAAGCCCACCAACAACATGTCAATGAGTTTGATACCCACAAAAGGGACCACCAAGCCACCCAAACCATAAATCGCCATGTTCCGGCGCAGCAGCGCCGCCGCACCCACCGGGCGGTAGGCCACACCCTTGAGGGCCAGCGGGATCAAAAACATGATGATCAGCGCGTTAAAAATCACCGCTGACAAAATCGCTGAATTCGGGCTGCCCAGCTGCATCACATTGAGCGCACCCAATTGCGGGTAGGTCGACACAAAAATGGCCGGGATGATGGCAAAGTACTTGGCCACGTCGTTGGCAATCGAGAAGGTGGTGAGTGAGCCGCGTGTCATCAACAGTGCCTTGCCGGTCTCGACAATTTCCAGCAGCTTGGTGGGGTTGGAGTCCAGGTCCACCATGTTGCCGGCTTCTTTGGCGGCCTGGGTGCCGCTGTTCATGGCCACCGCCACATCGGCTTGCGCCAGGGCGGGCGCGTCGTTGGTGCCGTCACCGGTCATCGCCACCAGGCGGCCTTCAGACTGGTATTGGCGAATCAGCTTGAGTTTGTCTTCGGGCGTGGCCTCGGCCAAAAAGTCGTCGACACCGGCCTCGGCCGCAATCGCCGCCGCCGTGAGTTTGTTGTCCCCGGTGATCATCACCGTTTTGATGCCCATACGACGCAGTTCACCAAAACGTTCCTTGATGCCACTTTTGACAATGTCTTTGAGCTCCACAATGCCCAGCACCCGGCTGCCATCAGCCACCGCCAGCGGTGTGCTGCCGCGCCGTGACACCTCGTCCGAGGCACGTAACACTTCGGCAGGCACATGGCTACCCAGCGCCTCCACATGTTTACGAATGGCGTCCACTGCCCCTTTGCGCAGTTGGCGCGTGCTGCCATCGTGCTGTTTGGCATCCATGCCGCTCATGCGGGTTTGCGCGGTGAAAGGCACTTCCAGCGCCTCACCCGTCAAAACCTCATTGGCACCCAGGCGCTGGGCCAGCACCACAATGCTGCGCCCCTCGGGGGTTTCGTCAGCCATGGAGGATTGCGTTGCACAGTTGGCCAGTTGCACCTCAGACACGCCTGGTGCGGGCAAAAAGGCTGAGGCCTGGCGGTTGCCGTGGGTGATGGTGCCGGTTTTGTCCAGCAGCAGCACGTCCACATCCCCTGCGGCCTCCACGGCCCGGCCCGAGGTGGCGATCACGTTGGCCTGCATCATGCGGCTCATGCCGGCCACACCCACGGCCGACAACAGGCCACCAATCGTGGTTGGGATCAGGCACACCAGCAAAGCAATCAAGGCGGTGAGGCTGACCACCGTGCCAGAACCCGAAGCTTCCACGCTGAAGATGGAGAACGGCAGCAGCGTGGCGGTGACCACCAAGAACACCATCGTCAGCGCCACCAGCAAAATGGTCAAGGCAATTTCATTCGGTGTTTTCTGGCGCTTGGCACCTTCCACCATGCTGATCATGCGGTCCAGAAAAGACTCGCCCGGGCTGACGGTGATACGCACCACCAGCCAATCCGACAACACCCGGGTACCGCCCGTGACCGAGCCAAAGTCACCGCCCGACTCACGCACCACGGGCGCCGATTCACCGGTGATGGCACTTTCATCCACGGTGGCCACACCTTGGATCACTTCACCGTCCAGCGGGATCATCTCGCCGGTGTCCACCAGCACCACGTCCCCTTTGCGCAGGTTTTCGGCTTGCTCAGGCAACCAGGTCGAGCCGTGCACCGGTTCCTTCAGCTTCTTGGCCCAGGTGCTGGTTTTGAGGCCACGCAGCGATGCGGCTTGCGCCTTGCTGCGGCCTTCGGCCAGACTCTCGGCAAAGTTGGCAAACAGCACGGTGAACCATAACCAGGCCGAAATGGCCAGGTTAAAGCCTGCGCCCTGCTGCGCCTGCAGTCCCAGCAGGGTGGTCACGATGCTGCCCAGGTAGACCACAAACATCACCGGGTTGCGCCACTGCACACGCGGGCTGAGTTTGGTGAAAGAAGCCAGAACAGCGGGCTTGAGCAGGGCAGCATCCAGCAGTTTCAGAGTTGTTGTTTTCATAAGAATGACTCGCTTTTTTTTTGTATCTGCTTCACGCAGCAGGCCACAACATCAGGTGCTCGACCACCGGCCCCAGCGCCAGTGCTGGCACATAGTTCAACAAACCCACCAGCAACACCGTGCCGATCAGCAGGAAGACAAACAAAGGGCCATGCGTCGGCATGGTGCCCACGGTCACCGGCAGCCGCTTTTTGGCCGCCAGTGCACCGGCTATTGCCAGCACCGGCACGATCACACCAAAGCGGCCCAGCCACATGGCAATGCCAAGCAGCGTGTTGTAGAACGGTGTGTTGGCCGACAGGCCAGCAAACGCGCTGCCGTTGTTGTTGGCCGCCGAGCTCAGGGCGTACAACACTTCTGAAAAACCATGCGGACCCGGATTGGCAATGCCCGCCGTTCCAGCGCCTGCCATGAGTGCAATGGCGGTACCTGCCAGCACCAGGATCGGTGTCACCAGGATCGTGATCGAGGTGAGTTTCATCTCATGCACCTCGATCTTTTTGCCCAGGTATTCGGGGGTGCGCCCAATCATCAGGCCCGCGATGAACACCGCCAGGATGGCAAATACCAGCATGCCATACAACCCGCTGCCGACCCCGCCAAACACCACCTCACCGAGTTGCATCAGCACCATCGGCACCATGCCCCCCAACGGGGTGAACGAATCGTGCATGGCATTCACCGCACCACACGAAGCGGCGGTGGTGATGACGGCAAACAGGGCCGAGGCGTTGATGCCAAAACGGGCTTCTTTGCCTTCCATGTTGCCACCGGCCTGCAACAGGCTACTGGTTTGGTCCACACCCAAGGCAGAGAGCAGCGGGTTGCCTGCCTGCTCGGCCGGGGTGATGGAGATCACGGCCAGAACAAACAGCATCGTCATCGCTGCCAACACAGCCCAGCCTTGGCGACGGTCACCCACTTCACGCCCGAATGCAAAACACAGCGCGGCCGGGATCAGGAAAATGGCCAGCATTTCCAGCAAGTTGCTCAGAGCAGTCGGGTTCTCAAAAGGATGCGCCGAGTTGGCGTTAAAAAAGCCACCACCATTGGTGCCCAGCATCTTGATGGCTTCCTGCGAGGCCACCGGCCCCATGGCCAGGGTTTGTGTGCTCGTTTGGGCGGTTTCCATCACCGACTGGCCCTTGTCATCCTTCAGGGCTTGGCCGTCTGTGCTCAGCTTGGCTTGTTGGAAGGTGTTGACCTCCAGCGTGGTGGCCTCCTTGTAGGCATCCAAGTTCTGCACCACACCCTGGCTCACCAGAGCCAGAGCCAACACCAGCGACAGCGGCAACAAAACCCAGGCCGTGATGCGGGTGATGTCCACCCAGAAGTTGCCAATGACCCCGGTGGCGCGAGCAGCAAACCCTCTGATCAACGCAAACACCACGGCGATGCCGGTGGCCGCTGACAAAAAGTTCTGCACCGCCAGCGCCAGCATCTGGGTCAGGTAACTCATGGTGGACTCACCGCCGTAACCTTGCCAGTTGGTGTTGGTGACAAAACTGATGGCGGTGTTGAAAGCAGAGTCTTGCGATACCGCGGCCATACCTGCCGGGTTCAGTGGCAGCCAGATCTGCAACCTTTGCAGCGCATACACCACGATCACCCCCAGTCCATTAAAAACCAGCAAGGCCAGCGCATACTGCGCCCAGCTCATGGAGCGATCAGCCGCTGTGCCAGCCAAGCGGTAGAGCGGTGCCTCCACCCGCTGCATCCAATGTGGCAACTGGCCAGAAGCGATACGCGCCAACCAGGTTCCCAGCGGCCAGGCCGCAACCAGCAACACTCCAAGAAAAAGAGCCAACAGGCCCCAGGCAGATGGGCCCATCAGAACTCCTCGGCGCACAGCAGCGCGTAAACCAGATACACCAGCAACAAGGCCACACACAGGCCCGCCGCGCCATACAGGGTAGACAGGCTGATCATGCTGGCTGCCCCTTGCCAACCTGACCCAGTCGCTCAAAACCTTGAACGAGTAGGGCGGTCACAGCCCATAACAAGGCCACACCGGCCAGAAACACCATATCCATGCTTTTTCTCCTGTCAACAACGATGGGAGAAGCTTATTTTTGTGAGCGTAAAAACGGGGAAGAAAGGGGGGATGGCGCCGTAAAAAAGGCGTAAAAATGAGGCCCTGGAGTGGCCTCCACGGGGGTTTGCTGGCCTGTATCTGTCAAGGCCGCTCAGCCGGTTTGAAGACCCGCTGTCAGACGGCTGCCGTGCTGCTATGGGCCCGGCGCAACACGATGTTGGCGCACAGGCCGCCGCCGTTGGCGTTGCTCAGGTCAAAGGAGCCCCCCATGCGTGAGATGGTTTGCTCCACAATCGCCAGCCCCAGCCCGGTGCTGTTGGCCGCCGAGCGGGCCGAGTCACCCCGGAAAAACGGTGTGGTGAGGTGTTTGAGTTGCTCGGGAGGCACACCGTTGCCATGGTCACGCAGGCGCAGCAGCACCTTGTCGTTGCTGTAACGTGCCGAGATGTCCACCCGCGCCAGCTCTGTGCCCTCGGACTTGCCATAACGGGCGGCGTTTTCCAGCAGGTTCACCAACGCGCGTTGCAACTCCACCGGGTCGGCCAACACCATCAGGCCGTCTTGTAAGGCCAGCTTGAAGTCGAGGTCGCTGCGTTTGCGCAGTGGCTCCAGACAGCTTTCTACCGTCTGGTTGAGTGACACCGGCACCAGCCGCATGTCGCCTGGACGGGCGTAATCCAAAAATTTGCCGATGATCGCGTCGAGTTGTGCGATGTCGCCCGACATCGCCTCACGCGCTTGGGCGTCGGGCACACTCATTTCTGCCTCCAGCCGCAGCCGCGCCAGCGGGGTGCGCAGATCGTGCGAGATGCCGGCCAGCATCACCGTGCGGTCCTGTTCGATCTGCGCGAGTTTGCGTGTCATGCGGTTAAAGCCAATGTTCACTGCCCTGATTTCCTGGGTGCTGACGGTCTCGTCCAGCGTACTGGCCTCAAAGTCACCTTCGTGTACCCGGCTGGCCGCCAGCGACAGGTCTTTGAGCGGCCGGTTGATCAGGCGTGCAATACCCGCCGCGCCAGCCAGTGACAGCACCGCCGCAGTCAGCAACCAGACGGTCCAGGTCTCGCTGGTTGGCTGGTCAAACCGGTTGCGCTCGGTCTGTAACCAATAACGGTCCTTGTCGATGGAGAAGCCCACCCACAGCCCCTGCACCTGGTTGACACTGCTGGCCACAATGGTGTCCGGCCCCAGCCGCGACTGCAGTTGTGCAACCACATGGCGGTTCAGGTCGGTGGCCGCAAACACCTCAAACTCATCCCTGGGCTCACGCAGGCGGATGGTCAGGTGCTCCTGGTCCTTCATGGTCTTGAACAAGGACACCCTGGCAATCGCGTCCGAGTGCATCACCGCAGCACGGCTCAGGTTCACCACCGAGGCAATCTGATCCGCCGTTTGCACCGCACGGGGCTCAAACTCCATCTGCAGCAGGGTCTGGGTCCAGGCAATCACGCTGCCCAGCAACAGCAGCGCCAGCAGAAAAAAGGTGCGCCAGAACAGGCTCAGGGCGGGTTTGCGGGCACGTTTTGGGCCGCTGTCTTGTGGCACAGACGGACTACTAACTGTTGTCATCAGGAATGAACACGTAACCCACGCCCCACACGGTCTGGATGTAACGCGGCACCGATGCGTCTTGCTCAATGAGTTTGCGCAGGCGCGAGACCTGCACGTCCAGGCTACGGTCAAAAGGCTCGAAGTCGCGCCCGCGCGCCAGCTGTGCCAGCTTTTCGCGCGACAGCGGTTGGCGCGGGTGCCGCACCAGGGCCTTGAGCATGGCAAATTCACCGGTGGTTAAGGCCAGCTCTTCGTCACCTTTGTGCAAGGTGCGCGCACCCATGTCGAAGCTGAACGGCCCAAAAGTGACCACCGCCTTGTCGGCCGACGGTGAGCCCGGCGCCTCCACCGGCGGGCGTCGGCGCAGCACCGCATGGATACGCGCCAGCAACTCGCGCGGGTTAAAGGGTTTGCCCAGGTAATCATCGGCGCCCACCTCCAGCCCGACGATGCGGTCAATGTCTTCACCCTTGGCGGTCAGCATGATGATCGGGGTGCGGTCATTGGCGCCACGCAGACGCCGACAGACCGACAAGCCGTCCTCACCTGGCATCATCAGGTCCAGCACAATCAGGTCCACCGGCTCGCGCCCCAGCACACGGGTCAGGGCCCGCCCGTCTTCGGCCAGCAGCACCTCAAAACCTTCTTGCGTCAGATAACGGCGCAGCAGGTCGCGGATGCGGGCATCATCATCAACCACCAGGATTTTGTCGACACGGGAATTTACAGCCATACTACGATCCACTTGATTTGTAACAGCCGCAATTGTTGCGTGCGTTGTCGCTGCTGAAGCCTTTTTTGGCGCCGGATTCACACGCTGTTACAAATTCGGCAGGCTTTTTACCCGTTTTGGGCCTCTTGTTTATTGGAAAATTTACCTTGAAAAAATTATCAAAATTAGTAGCATGCTGTGCTGTGTTGACATGGGCTAGCGCTTCTTTTTCTCAAGTAACTTCGGCACCTTTGCCGATGCAGCGGGTGAATTTGGCGGCACAGGCCAGCGTACAGGTGGCGCAAGACCTGCTGACCATGTCACTGAGCACCACCCGGGAAGGCAGCGACCCGCAGCTGGTGCAGTCTCAGCTCAAAAACGCCCTGGATACCGCCCTGACCCTGGCCAAAAAGGAGGTCCGCCCGGCCGAGATGACGGTGCGCACCGGTCGCTTTGGCCTGGCACCACGTTATGACCGCAATGGCAAGATCACCGGCTGGCAAGGCAGCACCGAGCTGGTGCTCGAAGGCCAGGACTTTGCCCGCATCAGCGAAACCGCCGGCAAACTCAGCACCCTGACGGTCTCTGGCGCCAGTTTTGGCCTGACCCAGGCGCAGCGCCAGAGTGCCCAGGCGCAGGCGCAAACCCAGGCGATTGCGCTGTTTCGCCAGCGTGCCACCGAGATCGCCAAGGCCTTTGACTTCAAGAGCTACAGCTTGGGGGAAGTCTCGGTCAACTATGACGAAGGTGGGCCGATCTTCCAGCCACAAATGAAGGCGGTGCGGGCCATGGCGGCTGAGGACGCGTCGGTGCCGGTGGAGGCAGGTATGGCCTCGGTGTCGGTCAATGTGTCTGGCTCGGTCCAGCTTCAATGAATGTGGCGATAGGCCGGTTTGAGCGCCGGCGCATGTTGGGCCAGGGTGCGCAGGCCGAGGTGTGGCTGTCGTTTGACCCACGGCTTGAGCGTGAGGTGGCGATCAAGCTCATGAAACCGGCGGCCCAACCCGACAGCGGACTGGTCACCCAGTGGCTGCAGGAGGCGCGCAGCGTCAGCCGCCTGACCCACGTCAACATCGTGCCGGTGTTTGAGGCCGACGTACAAGACAACCAGCCCTACCTGGTGTTTGAATATGTGCCGGGCCTGACGCTGGCCCAGCAACTGGCCCAGCACGGCGCCCTGGCGCCGGTGCAGGCGGTGGCGGTGATGCAGGATGTGCTGGCCGCCTTGGTGGCCGCCCATGCCAGTGGTGTGGTGCACCGCGACCTCAAACCCTCCAACGTGTTGCTGGACCGCGCTGGCCGCGCCCGCGTGATGGACTTTGGTATTGCGGCGCGCATCAGCCAGCCAACGCAGCCCCCGGACCGGGTTGAGGTCGCTGGCACACCCGCCTACATGGCGCCAGAGGCGGTGCGCGGTGAGTCCATCACCCCTTTGATGGACGTCTACAGCGCGGGCTTGCTGCTGGGTGAGTTGTTGTGGGGCAAACCGATCCGCGACAAAGCCAATTTGCAGCAGACCCTGCAAAAAATCAGCATCGAGCCGCAGGCTTTTCCGCCGGACCTGATGGCGCGCCTGGATGACGGCTTGCGCTCGGCCTTGCTGACAGCCACCGCCGTGGCGGTGGACCAGCGTTACCCCAGTGCCCAGGCTTTTCTGGATGATCTGCTGGTCTGGTCGGGCCAGCACAAAGACAGCGCCGACAGCGAGCTGCCCACCCCCACCGGCAAAACCAGCAGCACGCTGGACTTTTTGTTGCGCCGCATGCGCAACAAAAGCGATTTCCCGGCACTGTCCGAATCGATTGGCCGCATCCAGAGCATGGCCAGCTCGGACAAGGAAAGCATCAACAGCGTCACCAACGAGATCCTCAAGGACGTGGCACTGACCAACAAGCTGCTGCGCCTGGTCAACAGCGTGCATTATTCACGCGGCAGCAGTGTCGGCACGGTGTCGCGGGCGGTCAGCCTGGTGGGTTTTAACGGTATCCGCAATATGGCGCTGAGCTTGGTGCTGCTGGAGCACATGCAGGACAAGGCCAACGCCCATCTGCTCAAAGAAGAGTTTTTGCGTGCGCTGATGGCTGGCGCCATTGCGGCCGCGCTGTGCCCCACCCAGACCGAAGGGGAGGACGCTTTTATTGGTGCGCTGTTCCAGAACCTGGGGCGCATGTTGTCGCAGTTTTATTTTCCAGAGGAAGCGCTGGCGGTGCGCCAGCTGGTGAGTGCACCGCGTGACGCGATCAGCGAGGAGGCCGCCGCCACCCGGGTGCTGGGCCTGAGTTACGAGGCGCTGGGCCTGGGTGTGTGCAAAGCCTGGGGCCTGCCCGAGAGCATTCAGCGTTGTGTGGTCAAACCCACGGGCACACCGCCCAGCCTGCCCATCAAAGACAGCCAGAGCCGTTTGCGCTGGAGCACCCGTGTCGCCAACGAGATGGCCGATGCGGTGTTGCACACCGATGCCAAGGTGGTCGATGTGCGCCTGGGCCAGGTGGCCAAAACCTATGGCCGGGCCCTGGGTATGACCACCGAACAGCTCAACGCCGCCACAGCGGTGGCGCGCAAGAAGCTGCTGGAGCTGGCCCAGGCCATGGAGATCACCGTGCGACCCGACTCCTTGGCCGCACACCTGCTCGATCACAAGCTGGATGCTCGGCAGCAGGAGCCCAGCAGCCTGGTGGTCGACCCTGAGGCCGACACCCTGAACGCCAACGCCTTGCATGCCACTCAGATCATGACCCAGCCGATGCCCACGCAGGTCAGCTCGGAGCCCACCGGCGCCATCCTGACGCTGGCCCAGCCCGGCACCGACAGCCGGGCGCAAACCCTGACCGCCGGTGTGCAGGACATCACCAACGCCATGGTCGACGACTTCAAGCTCAGTGATGTGCTGCGCATGATCATGGAGGCCATGTTCCGTGCGCTGGACCTCCACCGCATCGTGTTCTGCATGCGCGACCCCAAGACCGACACCCTTACCGGTCGTTTCGGTCTGGGCGTGGGGGTGGAGGCGGTGGTCAAACAGTTCAATGTGCCGCTGCGCAGCAACGGCACACCCGACCTGTTTGCCACCATTTGTCTCAAGGCGGCCGACACCCTGATCAGTGACGCCGCCGACCCCCGCATCGTGCAGCGCCTGCCTGCCTGGTACATCCAGGCCTACAACGCACCGACGTTTCTGGTGTTGCCGCTGGTGCTCAAGGGCAAACCTTTTGGTCTGATCTATGCCGACATGGCGCACAAGGGCGGCCTGTTGGTGGACGAAAAAGAACTCTCTTTGTTGCGCACGTTGCGCAACCAGGCGGTGATGGCGTTCAAGCAGTCGGCTTGATTGCTAGTGATTTTGGCCTCTGGTCCTTTTGGAATAAGGGTCTATAGCTATGTATTTGAAAGTGATTTGTGGTGTTTTGACGGGCAAGTGCACCGGTGTAATGGTGCAGGTGGGGGTTTTTCGCGCAGCGGTGATGCGCTCACACAGGAGGTTGTACCGTGACATTCAAACTCTGGTCGATTGGCTCGGCCGCTGCCAAGCACGGTGAGACCGCCGCGCCGGTATGGCGTTTGCTGGCGTTTAACGATTTACGCGTGTACGAGTTATACGAGGTGCTGCGCCTGCGCAGCGAGGTGTTTGTGGTGGAGCAGCAGTGCCTGTTCCAGGACATGGACGGTGCCGACCGACAGGCGATGCATTTGCTGGGCGTGCAACATGGTGAGTTGCAGGCCTATGCGCGCTGTTTTGAAGCCGGGGTGAAATTTCCCGAGGCCAGTTTCGGGCGGGTGCTGACGCGCCCGAGCGCCCGTGGCGGCGGTTTGGGCCACGCCCTTGTCACCCAGGCGATTGCGGCTATCAGCCAGGTCTGGGGCCCGCAGCCCATTCGCATCGGCGCCCAGTTGCAACTCACGCACTTTTATGCCCAGCACGGTTTTGTCGACACCGGTACCCACTACCTGGAAGATGGCATACCGCACCTGGAGATGCTGCGCCCCGAGTGACGGCGCTTATACCGTCGGGTTGCGCGGGCAGGGCAGCAGGATGTCGAAACGGGTGCCGCTGGGGCCGGTGGTGAACTTGATGTGCCCGGCCATCTGTTCCATCAGCTGGTTCACCGTGGCTAGGCCAAAGCTCGGCTGGCCCCGGTTGCTGCGTGCTGCGTCCGGGGCGCTTTCATACAGCTGGGCTTGAATGGCTTCTTTGGTGCTGGTGGCGCTGTCTGCCACCGTGAGCACGGTGTAGACACCCCCATCGCGCTGCACCAGACCGCCGCCGTTGACCATGATTTGCCCGCCATCTGGCATGGTTTCGCAAGCGTTTTTGATCAGGATCAGCAGGATCTGCTTGATTTTCCCGGGTGTGCCTTGCACCCAGGCGGCGCGGTTGGGCATCTCGGCACTGACCTCGATGTTGCCGGGGATGAGCTGGCGGTGTTGCAGCAGCTGCACCGTGTCACGCACGGCCAGGCTCAGGTCAACCGGCACCATGGTGGTCGGCTGTGGGGGCTTTGACAAGGCCTCAACCAGCAGATCAACGGCCTGCGCCACGCGTTTGAGCTCCAAGTTTTGCGCCTCTTTGGCCGACAGGGTCTGGCCGGAGCGGTTTTTGTCGGACAGGCGTCGGCGCGACAGGGCCAGACCGGCATACACCCCAAAGGCCTGCAAGGTCGGCAGCTGGCTTTTGAGATGCTGGCTCAGCTCAGGTGGCACGCTGGCCGCCAGCACGCCCAGGCACTGCTGGGCGGTGAGCAAGGGCAGTAGCACAACTTCGTTGGTGTCCATGACATCGAGCAGGATGCTTGGCGACAGGCCCTGGCGTTTGGAAAACACCACCTTGCGCTGTGTCATACAGTGCGCCATCGGCGGGTCAAGCGCCACCTCGAACGCCAGCGGTGTGGCGGCCAGGTGGCGCTCGTTCATCGACACCGGCACCAGCGTGTGCTGGTTGTCACGTGTGAGCATCACCATCGCGTCTTCGAGCTGGAGCAGGGCGCTGGCGTGTTGGCGCATCGAGGTCAAGGCGGCGTTGGTGCTGGTCAGGTTGATCAGCGTCATGGCCATCTCGTTGAGCACACTGCGGTCCAGCACATCACGCGCCAGCGCGCTCTGGTCGGCATCGAGCGGCTGGGGCCGGGTGACGGCCAGGCTGGCGGCGCTGGGCTCACCGGCGTCCGAGATGTCCACCCCCAGATCGCGGGCGATCTGTGCCACCTGGGTGGCTGCGGTTTGCAACAGCTCACTGATGTCTTGCAGCGTCAGGCTGTGTTCACTGGCCCAGGCGGGGGCCACCTCGGGTGGCTCTGGCGGCAGCGCTTCGAGCAGGTGGGCCAAGTGGATCAGGCGCGTGAGTGGTTGGGGCTCTGCCAGTTGGGCCGTTGGGGTGTGGTGCGCCAGCACACTCTGCGTCATCGTTCGGCTCAGGTGCCAGTGCGTCAGCAACCAGGCGCCTGCTTCGGCGTGGGTGGTTCCAAGCTGTTGCTGCTCCTGGCTGCACAGGCTGGCGTCGTCGGGCCAACCAAACAGGGCGCCGTAACGCTCGGGCACCGCCACCAGCAGGGCCAGACGGCCCACGTCGTGCAACAAACCGGTCAGGTAAGCTTCTTCTGCCCCGACACGGTCCTGGCGCTCGGCCAGCGCACGCGCCAGCACCGCCACACTCAGGCTGTGTTTCCAGAATTTACGCAGGTCAGCGCTGGTGGTTTGCCGGAAGGCGTGGAAAGTTTGAAACACCGACTCACTGATCGCCAGCACCTTGATCAGCGCCATGCCCAGCGTGCTGGTGGCTTGCAACAGGGTCAGGGTTTTGGCACTGCTGCGGTAATAGGCGGCACTGTGGGCCACCGACAAGACCTTGGCCGACAGGCCGGGGTCACTGGCAATCAGCTCGGACAACTCACCCATGCCCGCGTCGTCCGACTGGCACAACACCATCAGCCGCATCAGCGTTTGCGGCGGGCTGGGCAGGCGTGCGACCAGCAGCCGTTGGTGGATGTCTTCAGGCGGTAGTTTCACAACAGGCCTTGGTTCAGACTAGCGAAAGCGCCGGGGAACTGGATGCATGTTCTGCCTGCAGGGGGTGGGTGTGTTGATGCAGCTTACCCCAGTATTTTCGGTGCAGCTCAGTGCATCCCCAAAATTTGTGTCTGACAAAAAAAGTAAGGGATTGTTAACAATGTTGGGGTTGTCCACCCAATTTGCAGGCTCAGTGAATTCTCTGGCTGTCCAGCAGCCCCATCAGGGCGCTTTGTGGCATCGGCCGGTGGTAGTAAAAACCTTGGAAAGTCTGGCAACCGGCCTGCTCCAGGTAACGTTGTTGCACCTCGGTCTCGACCCCTTCGGCCACCAGTTTGAGGCCCAGGCCTTTGGCGATGGAGATGATCGCCAGCACCACCGGGAACTGCAGGGTGTCGTCTTCAATCGGCATGACAAAGGAGCGGTCAATCTTCAGCACATGGATCGGGAACCGATGCAGATACGCCAGCGACGAGTAGCCGGTGCCAAAGTCATCAATCGCCACCCTGACCCCCAGCTGGCACAGCTTCTGGAGCTGGTCAATGGCCGCCTGCGGGTTGCGGATGCAGATGTTTTCGGTGATCTCGACCTCCAGCTGCGAGGGCGAAATCTGGTAACGCTCCAGTGTGTTCTTGAGCTTGTCGTAGAAGTCGCCCCGGTCCAGGTAATGGGGCGAGAGGTTGATCGAGAGGTAAGGGCGGTCTGCGCCCAGGGTGTTCCAGGCCAGCAGGTCCCGGCACACCGCCTCGAGCATCCAGTCGCTGATAGCAATGATCAGGCCACTTTCTTCGGCATAGGGCAAAAATGCACCCGCGCCCAGGAAGCCGCGCTGCGGATGGTTCCAGCGCATCAGTGCCTCGGCACCAATCACCTTGCCACTTTTGGCATCCACCTGCGGCTGGTAATACATCTCCAGTTCACCCGCCAACAGCGCCAGGCGCAAGCCACTTTCGACAGAGATCTGCTCAAAACTCTGGTTGAGCATCGACAGCTCAAAAAACTGGTAACCGTTGCGCCCGGAGGACTTCTTGGCATGCATCGCCAGATCGGCGTTGCGGATCAGCTCGTCGACACTTTCGCCGTCTTTGGGGTACACCGCCACACCAATGCTGGCGGTGATGTGCACGGTTTGGCCCCCCAGGGCAAAGGGTGCACGCAAGGCGTCCAGAAAAGCCTGTGCCACCCGCGTCGGGTCTTGCACCGAGTCCAGCTCGGGCAACACCACATTAAATTCGTCGCTGCCAAAACGCGACAGGGTGTCGCTGTGGCGCAGGCAGCCTTTGAGCCGAATCGTGGCTTGCTGCAACAGCTCGTCACCGAGCTGGTGGCCCAGGGAGTCGTTGATCACCTTGAAACGGTCTAGATCCACAAACATCACGGCCAGACCACCTTTTTTGCGTTTGGCCTGCAACAGCGCCAGGTTAAGCCGGTCTTTGAACAAGACCCGGTTGGGCAAATCGGTGAGGATGTCGTAATAGGCCTGGTAGGCGATCAACTCGTCGGCGCGCTTGCGGTCGGTGATGTCGCGTGCCACACCGTAAATGCCCATCTGCTCCAGGTTCTGCGGCACCCCTTCGGTGCGCATGACCTGGGTGGTGAACGACACACTCATGAGTTCAACGCTGAAGACCCGCCCCTCATCTTCCAGATGGCGCGACTTGAGCCTCAGTTCGATGTTGCGTGACCAGCGCTGCTGCTGTTGCCCGTCGCTGAACACGTAGTTGGCACGTTCCAGATCACGCGTATGCACCATGTCGGCATAGTGTTTGCCAATCAGTTCTTCGGCATTAAAACCCAGCAGCGGGTGAATCCGGTTGTTGACAAAGGTCAGCTTGCCCTGGTGGTCGAGGGTGAAGATGATGTCGGGTGAGCTGTCCACCAGGTAGCGGTAAATACGCTCCGAACTCTCCAGCCTGCCGGCAATCTGCTTGTTCTCGGCTTCCAGTTGACGCTGGTGCAGGGCGTTTTGCACCGCCTTGATCAATTCCTCGCGCGGGTAGGGCTTGCGCAGGTAATCGTAGGCGCCGCGTCGCAGCGCTCCAATGGCCGCCTCGATGCCGACGTCGCCGCTGGTGACGATCACGTTGGCGTCGATCTGGTGCAGGTTCATGTAGTCCATGACCTCATGCCCTGAGATGTCGGGCATGCGCAAGTCCAGGATGATCAGGTCGAAGCTATCGCTGCTGAGCCGCTCAATCGCCTCGGTGCCATTGTTGGCGGTGACCAGGATGAAGCCGCGGTTATTGAGCAGGTCACATAGGCTTTGCAGCAGCCTGGGTTCGTCATCCACCAGCAGCAGTTTGGCCGGTTTGTGCAGGATCTGGGTGGTTTGCAGCCCACGTGAGGCCAGCGTGAAATCCCATTGAAGTGGACTTAAGTTGCTCATTGAACCTGGCTTTTGGCATGCCGTGCTGGCAGCAAAATTTCAAAGACGGTTCCCAGTGCGGAGCTTTTGCAGGTGATTGACCCCTGCAGCTTTTGCACCAGACCATGGACGATGCTCAGGCCAAGGCCGCGGTTGTCGCCTGCCTTGCTACTGCGCACCGGTGAGAAGAGTTTGGCCAGCACCTCGTCGGGCAAACCGGGGCCGTTGTCCCGGACCTGCAGCGAAAAATACTCGGCGCCGCCACGTTGTGTGATGCCGTTGTTGATGACCTCGATGCGGCCCCCTTTGGACAAGGCCTCGACCGCGTTCTTGATGAGGTTGACAAAAATCTGTTTGACCACGCCGCTGGTGCCTGAAATGGTGCTGGCTTCGTCTGGCACCACCGCCGCAATTTGCACCGTGGGTGGCAAAAACCGGCTCTCACGGAACAGACGCACGATGTCGCTGATCAGCTTGTTGACATCGATCAGGGTGTCGGGCGCCGGAGGCGTTACCCGTGCGAACTCCTTGATGATGCTGCCCACGCGGTCGATTTCCTCGTTGAGGATCGACAACTCGGCGCCCACCGGCTCCTGGCGCGCCAGCTTGTCGTCCAGCACGCCCAGGTAGTTCTTGATGATCGACAGCGGGTTGCTGGCCTCGTGCACGATTTTGCGTGATTGTTTGATGTGTTCTTCCTGCAGCGTGGCGATGCGCCGGTCCATTTCACCGCGCTCTTTGGCGGCGGCCTCCATGGCGCTGGCGGCCTGGTTGCCAAACACCAACAGGAATTTTTCCTGGCGCTGCAAATCCGACACCCGCCAGGCTTCCAGCCCGGCGATCAGCAGGCCCAGACTGCGGTTGCCCGACACCAGCGGCAGACACAACAGGCAGGGGCTGTTGAAGCTGCGCAGCAGTTGCTCTTCGGTCAGCGTCAGGCTGCTGCGGCCGCGCTCCAGAAAAGCCAGATGTCTGCTGGTCACCGAGTCGGCGATACCACCACCGGCCAGGCTGATGGAAAAGTCCGCCAGGCGCTGGCGCTGTTCACCCACCGAGGCACTGATCAGCGAGCGGCCGTTGTTGCTGACCAGAAACACCGCGGTGTCATCCAGGTCAAACAGGATGCGGGCGTTTTGCCGCACGCTGTCGAGCAACTGGGTGCCGTCTTTCTGGCGGGCAAACACCTGGCTGAGTTCGGCGCTCAATGCGCGGTTGCGGATTTCTTCGGTCAGGCGCTGCTGCACCGGGTTCACGGCCACCGGTGCTGCTGGCACCGAGACCGAGGCCACCAGCTCCGGCAGGCCAGTCAGGTTGATGCCCAGATGCTCTGCGGCCACCATCACCTGCGCCTCGCAGCTCTGGTAAATATCCAGCAGCTTGGCGTCGTCGATGCCACACACCGCGCCCATGTCCTCGGGCAGCGGGGTGCCCACCGGGTGGTCACTGAGCAAATGCGCCAGATGGATGATGCGGATCAGCGGGTGCGCCATCATGACGCGTGCCGGATTTTCGTGGTGGTAGAGCACCGCGTCGGCCAGAAACGAGTCCATCTCCCAGCGTTCGATCAGCCAGGCGCCTGCTTCGGCGTGTGAGATGTGCAGGCTCTTTTGCTCGGTGGCGCACAAGTCGCCGTCATCGGCGGTATAAAAATTGAAGCTGTAGGTGTCGGGTGCCGCTGCCAGCAAGGCCAGTCGACCCACATCGTGCAACAGTCCAGCCAGGTAAGCCTCTTCAATCTGCGGGTACTGCATCGCCTTGGCCAGATCGCGGGCGATGACTGCGGCGGCCAGGGAATGTTTCCAGAACGGGCGCAGATCGGTGCCGCCGGTGTGTGGAAAACCGCTGAAGGTCTGGAACACCGACTCGCTGATCAGCAGCGACTTGACCAAGTCTGCACCCAGTGTGGTCAGCGCCTGGGGCAGGCCCAGTTTGCGGCCACTGCGCTGGTAGGCGGCGCTGTTGGCCACTCGCAGCACCCGGCTGGTCATGCCCGCGTCGTTGGCGATCAATTTGGCAAGCTCAGTGATCCCAACTTCATCGGCCTGGCACAGGTCAATGAGCTTGATCAGAATCTGCGGCATGGTGGGCAGGCGCGCCACCAGCAAGCGGTTCCGGATGTCATCAGGATGAACAGAATTCACAAATAAGGTGGTATGCGGGCCCAGCTGGGAGCCCTGGTTATGTTCCATGTCGCAACGACTAAGTCAATATAACAGCAAGGGGTGAATTTTTACCACTTAGATGCAATTTGTATAGCAGATATATTGATATAGATCATGTGTAACCCTAAATCCTTTCTGTATGAGATGCTATCAAAACATGGAACACCGCCCAGTTGCTGGTGCTAGCCGACGGTCGCCCATGGATTGCAGCAAACAGCGTGCCTGAATCCAGGTGTTGCTCATAAACGACGCTGCCTTGTCCCTTGTGGCACACTCCCGCACCTGTTTGTTTTGGGGCCGGTCACCAGGTCGGCTAGTTGGTAAGTTATGCAGAAAATCATCGCGCAATTGGCGCAAGAAATACGGGTGCAGGAACGCCAGGTGGCGGCTGCGGTGGAGTTGCTCGACGGTGGCGCCACCGTTCCCTTTATTGCCCGCTACCGCAAGGAAGTCACAGGCGGCCTGGACGACATCCAGCTGCGTGAACTGGAAGCCCGCCTGAGTTATTTGCGCGACCTGCGCGACCGCCGCGCTGCGGTGATCAAGAGCATCGACGAGCAGGGCAAGATGACTCCGGCCTTGCTGGCCGCACTGCTGGCCGCACCCACCAAGCAGGAGCTCGAAGACCTGTACCTGCCGTTCAAACAAAAACGCCGCACCAAGGGCCAGATCGCACGCGAGGCGGGCATCGAACCGCTGGCTGATGCTTTGTTTGCCGACCCGAGCCTGGACCCGGCGGCGCAGGCGCAGGCCTATGTGAAGACAGAGAAAACCGAAGCCGGTGACGACTTCACCACGGTGCAAGCGGTGCTCGATGGTGTGCGCGACATCTTGAGTGAGCGCTGGGCCGAGGACGCCGCGCTGGTGCAAGACCTGCGTGGCTGGTTGTGGGAGCAGGGCCTGTTCAAGAGCAGCCTGATGGCCGGCAAAAACGAGTCTGACCCCGAGGTGGCCAAGTTCCGTGATTATTTTGACTACGACGAGCCGATTGCCCGCGTGCCATCACACCGCGCGCTGGCGGTGTTTCGCGGCCGTAGCCTGGAGATTCTGGAGACCAAGCTGGTGTTGCCAGAACCACCGGTAGCCAGTGGTCAAGCATCAAATCAGCCTTCAGCCCTTATTGATAAAGGTCCTGTAGTTACAAAAACAAGAGCAAGCCAGGTGGTCTCGCTGGCTGAAGGCCGCATCGCGCTCAAACTGGGCTGGAGCCACAAAGGCCGTGCTGCCGACGATCTGATCCGCAAATGTGTCGCCTGGACTTGGCGCGTGAAGCTGAGCCTGTCGACCGAGCGCGATTTGTTTGCGCGGCTGCGTGAGGCCTCCGAGGCGGTGGCGATCAAGGTCTTTGCCGACAACCTGCGTGACCTGTTGCTGGCCGCACCGGCCGGCCCACGGGTGGTGCTGGGGCTGGACCCCGGCATCCGCACCGGCGTCAAGGTGGCGGTGGTGGACGCCACCGGCAAGCTGGTGGACACCAGCACCGTCTACCCGCACGAGCCACGCAAGGACTGGGACGGCTCATTGCACGTTCTGGCTGCGTTGTGCCAAAAACACGGCGTGAATCTGATTGCGATCGGCAACGGCACCGCCAGCCGCGAGACCGACAAATTGGCCGCCGACCTCATCAAATTGATGGCTAAATCGCCTGCAGCCCAGAATGGACAAGGGCAGGTAGCTATTGAAAAAGTAGTTGTGTCTGAGGCCGGTGCCTCGGTCTACTCGGCCAGCGAATTTGCCTCACAAGAAATGCCCGATGTGGATGTGAGCCTGCGGGGTGCTGCCAGCATCGCCCGGCGCCTGCAGGACCCGTTGGCCGAGCTGGTCAAGATCGACCCCAAGTCGATTGGTGTGGGCCAGTACCAGCACGATGTGAACCAGAGTGAACTCGCCAAAACACTGGAAGCCGTGGTGGAGGACTGTGTCAACTCGGTGGGTGTGGACCTGAACATGGCCAGTGTGCCGCTCTTGAGCCGCGTCTCGGGCCTGAGTGCCGGTGTGGCCAAGGCGGTGGTGCGCTGGCGTGAGGCCAATGGTGCCTTTGCCAGCCGCCAGGATTTGCTCAAGGTCACCGGCCTGGGCGCCAAGACCTTTGAGCAATGTGCGGGCTTTTTGCGCATCCGTGGTGGTGCCAACCCGTTGGACATGACCGGTGTGCACCCCGAAACCTACCCGGTGGTCGAGCAGATCCTGGCCAAGACCGGTAGAGAAGTGGCTGAGCTGATGGGCCGTGCCGAGATGCTCAAAACCTTGCGCCCCGAGTTGTTTGCCAACGAGCGGTTTGGGGTCATCACCGTCAAAGACATCCTGGCGGAACTCGAAAAACCGGGCCGCGATCCACGGCCGGATTTCAAGGTGGCGCGTTTTAACGACGGTGTGGAAGACATCCGCGACCTGAAAGAGGGCATGATTCTGGAGGGCACGGTCAGCAATGTGGCCGCGTTTGGCGCTTTTGTCGACCTGGGGGTGCACCAGGATGGCCTGGTGCATGTGAGCCAACTGGCGCACAAATTTGTCAATGACGCACGCGAGGTGGTCAAGACCGGTGACATCGTCAAGGTGCAGGTGGTCGAGGTGGATGTGGCGCGTAAACGCATCGCTCTGACCATGAAGCTCGGCACGCCACCCGCACGCAGCGGCGCGGGCGACAACCGCTTTCAGGGTGCCAGCGCACAGCAGCGTTCGCGTGGCGCGGGGGCTGCACCACATGCGCCACAATCCACGGCTATGTCATCCGCATTTGCCAAACTCAAAGGCTTGGGAAACTGACACCCCATGGAGCCCACCGCCCTGTTGTCGTCACGCTTTGTCATGCCCAGCAGGCCCCGGGCGGTGGCGCTGCTGCTGGTGGAGTTGGCCCGGCCCGAGCCGGATTTGCGGCGTATTGACCAGTTGGTGAGCTCCGACCCGGCGCTGGCCATGCGCCTGTTGCAAGCGGCCAATGCCAACTACTTCGGGCTGACCGGCCAGATCCACGGTGTGAGTGAGGCGCTGGCGGTATTGCGCCTGGGCCAGGTGCAGGCCATGGTGGCGTCGGCCGCCGCCGTGCCGGGCTACCCCAGCAGCCCCAGTTTCGACATCACCCAGTTCTGGGCCTACAGCCTGGACTGTGCCAAGGTGGCGCGTTCGCTGGCCGGGTTGTTACGACTCAACCAGCAGGCGGCGTTCACCTGCGGGCTGATCCATGCGGTGGGTGAGCTGGCGATGCGCTCCGGCATGAGCCAGGTGGTGGCGCTGGACGCCCGGTCCCGCCCGCTGGGCCTCAAACGCAGTCGGGTGGAGCGCCGCGTCTTTGGGTTTTGTTACACCGAGGTCAGTGCCTGGCTGGCGCGCCAGTGGCATTTACCGAGCTTGATCCATGATGCGCTGCTGTTTGCCCATGCGCCGTTTGACCATGAGCCCCACGAACCCATGGCCGGTGTGGTGCACCTGGCGATCTGGCGTGCCCGCGTCCGGCAAGCGCGCTTGAGCGAAAACGCAATGACGGTGAGTTTCCCGTCGCTGGTGGCTGAGGTGATGGGCCTGGACATTGACCTGGTGCTGCAGCAGGACCCGATCGACTGGTCGATGCAGGAGCCCGGGCGCCCGCTGATTTAAGTCTGGTGGACGGGCACCGGCAGTGAACCCTGCGTTTGCAGCTTGAACATCGCCACGGTCTGCACCAGGCCGTGCGCCTGAACCTTCAGGCTGCTGGCGGCGGCGGTCATTTCTTCGACCAGTGCGGCGTTTTGCTGGGTGACCTGGTCCATCTGCATCACGGCTTCACCAATCTGGGTCACCCCGTGGCTTTGTTCTTGGCTGGCAGCGCTGATCTCGCTCATGATGTTGGTCAGCCGCTGCACCGACTGCACCACCTCTTGCATGGTGCTGCCGGCTTGGTCCACCAGCGCATTGCCTTGGTCGATGCGTGCCACGCTGGCCTGGATCAGGGTCTTGATCTCGCGCGCGGCCTCGGCACTGCGCCCGGCCAGCAAACGCACCTCTGAGGCCACCACCGCAAAACCACGCCCTTGTTCGCCCGCGCGAGCGGCTTCCACGGCGGCGTTCAAGGCCAGGATGTTGGTCTGAAACGCAATGCCGTCGATCACGCTGATGATGTCGCTGATCTTGCGTGAGGCTTCGTTGATGCCACGCATGGTGTCCACCACCTGACTCACCACCACACCACCTTGCTGCGCCACCTGGCTGGCGTTTACCGCGAGCTGGTTGGCCTGCTGGGCGCTGTCGGCATTCTGTTTGACGCGCCCGCTGAGCTCTTCCATGCTGGCCGAGGTTTGCTCCAGTGCACTGGCTTGTGACTCGGTGCGTGCTGACAGGTCCAGGTTGCCCTGGGCGATCTCTGTGCTGGCGGCAGCGACTGCCTCGGCACCCTGGCGCACCCGGCTGACCACCTGCACCAAATTGTTTTGCATGCTGTGCATGGCGTCGATCAACTCACCCACCTCATCGGCCACCACCGCGGTGGCGGTGCTGGTGAGGTCACCCGCTGCCACCCGGCTGGCCAGGCCGGAAGCCGAGCTCAGGGGCACGATGGTTTGTTTCCAGGTCATCCAGATCACCGTCAGCACCGACAGCAGGGCCACCAGCAACATCACGCTGACCGACATCCAGGTGGCCTGTTGGGCATGGTCGTGTGCCAGCTGTCTTTCGGCAGCTTCTGCCGTGCTCAGAGCGGCCAGCACCTTGCCCAGTGTGGCGGCGGCGGCACGGTCCACCCCTTTGGCGGCGTTGTCTCCGGCGCTGGGTTCATGGTCGGCGGCCTGGAACGTGGCAAAGGCTTTTTGATAGCCCGCCTGGGCTGCGGCCATCTCGGGTTGCAATTGCGCCACCAGCGCTTTGGCTGCCGGGTCGTCGGCCACCAGATCTGCCAGTGTTGTGAGGTGGGTGTTGACCTGGCCCATGGCTTTTTGGTGTGCGGCCCAGTATTTGTCCAGATTGGCCGGGTCTTTGCCACGCAGCAGCACGTTTTTCCATTCCTGGATGGCCACCGCAAATTCCGAGGCCACCTCGGCGCCTTTTTTGCTGCCCGCCACATGCTGCAGCACATTGTTTTCAAACTTGGCCACCGCGCCGTTGAGCATCACAATGCCCAACAGCCCCGCGCAGAGGATCAGCACCGCACCAATGGCAAAAGTCAGGGGGATTCGGATACGCATCTTCATAGGCAACACCTGTTCAAGGATGGATCACACCGGGCGGGAACTGTCATACGCCACGGGGCAGGCCAGGGCGCCTGGGGCAACAGTCAAAGATGGACGGGTCATATTAGCCGGTGTGGCGTTTTGGCGATAGTCAAAGACACGCAGCTGTGGCCGATGTGTTGCCATCAGACCGACATCAGGGCGGTGTGTGCGGCCTTTGCCACGCTGTGGCTGGACAATCCCCGGGTCTTACCCCCTCTTTACCCACCTTGCCCATGACAAAAGCCCTGCATATTTACGCTGGCCCGCGCGCGCTGGCGCACCTGCGCCACCACGGCCTGCACAGCCAGGATATTGCCGCGATACCGGCCGCAGCGGGCGGCCCCAAGGGCCTGATCCTGGGGCCGCTGGACCAGTTCATTTTTGGTCACTGGTTGCCGCAGTCGAACCAAACGGTAGCGCTGGTGGGCGCCTCAATTGGTGCCTGGCGTATGGCTACCGCCTGCCTGAACGAGCCGGTGGCCGCACTCCAACGACTTGAGCACGACTACATCCACCAGAACTACGCATTGCTGCCCGGTGAAAAACGACCTGCCGCGACACGGGTCAGCGCGGTGTTTGGTCAGAACTTGCAGGCCTTTTATGGCGGGCGCATCACCGAGCTGCTGCAGCACCCGCGTTACCGGCTGCATCTGCTCACAGCGCACGGGCGTGGCCTGCTCAAGCGTGAAGCGGGCTGGTCCACCGCAGCCGGATATGGCGCGGCCTTTGCCAGCAACCTGCTGGCGCGGCGGGCGCTGGGCCTGTGGCTGCAACGCGTGGTGTTCTCCAGCCCGCTGCCGGGCGTGCCACATCAGCTGGCCAGCTTGCCGTTTGATGCGAGCGACTACCCGACACATCAGGTCGGCTTAACCGAGGCCAACTTCTTGCCCGCGATGCAGGCCAGCTGCTCGATCCCGTTTGTGCTGGAGGCGGTGCACAACATTGAAGGCGCCCCAACCGGTGCGTATTGGGACGGTGGTGTGACCGACTACCACCTGCATCTGAACTGGGCGGCAGCGTTGGGTACTACCAGAAACATAGCTGGTAGCCCAGGTGATACAAGGGCTACAGGTCAAAAAGATCCACAAAGCGGGGCGGCGCTGGTGTTGTACCCCCACTTCCAGCGCAGCGTGGTGCCGGGTTGGCTGGACAAACACCTGCGCTGGCGCCACCGTGCCACACCGTTTCTGGACAACCTGCTGCTGCTGGCCCCCAACCCCGAGTGGGTCAAAACCCTGCCCAACGGCAAACTGCCTGATCGCACCGATTTCACCCACTACGGCGCCGATCTGTCAGGCCGCGTCAAGGCCTGGACCACCGCCGTGTCAGCCAGTCAGCAGCTGGCTGAAGAGTTCGCGCAGTGGCTGGACCGCCCGGACATGGGGGTGGTGCGGGTGTTGTGAGGGAGTGCAGCAGGGTAGCTGGGGCGTTGGGGCTGCGTCCCGTATCTGCGCCACCGAATGGGCCATCAACACGCATAGTTACCCATGAGATGGGCATTGAGCTGGCCAAGCCCGCGGAAGTTTGGGCAGGGCACACAGCTTATGTACCCGTTCAACCGTCAAGGCCGCGCTGCCCAGTTCATCGCGGCCTTGCCAGCACCAGCCGACACAGCGCTGAGCACCGAACCCCAGCACATGTCGATCAACGTCAGTTTCACCGGCCAGTTCTTGAGTGTGGCGAGGTTGCTCAGGTCATAGGTGGCGTAAGCCACGAAGCCAAACAGGGCGCCAAAAAGCAGTGTGCGACCCCATTGGGTGTCGTTCACATGGGGCACCAACACAAAAACCATCAGACCCATGGCATAAACCACATAAAACACCGCTGCAGCAGCGATGCGGGGCTTATCAGCCATCAGGTGGCCGATGGACTCCTGGTACATCGATTTGGCCACCACACCCAACCACACCATGTCCAGCAACAGCATCACCGCCGCCACGGCGGCGTAGCCAGCAACATACTTGTTCATCGCACCACCCCCGGCCTGAGTTGGGCGGCAGCGCCTGACGTGCTGGGTGTCTTCATGCCGTTTCTCCCTGGGCACCTGCCGCAGCTGACAGTCCGGTGTGTGAACCGTGTTCGCCCATGGCAAGGGGTTTGCCTGTGACCGCTGACGCTATCAGGCTGAAGGCCCTGACCATCCGGCTGTTGGAGGCATCCCAATAGTCGGCGACGTTGGGCACAAACTTCAGCAAGGCCAGCGTGGGTGATGTCGGGCCCTCTGGAAACCAGGGCTTGGCCATGGGGGTCCACAGGCTGTCGATGCGCGCTTGGTCGTTGTCGATTTCTCCCCGGCCAGACAGCGACACGTAGGTCCCGCGCGCCACATCGGTGAACGTGAGGTTGGCGACGGTGAGGTGTTCAAGCGTGGAGGATCGCAGGTCGGTGAAGAACCAGATCGCACCCGTGGCGTCCATTTCCAGGGGCGCCATCGGGCGGCTCGCCAAGGTGCCGTCGGACTCGATGGTGGTCAGCATCGCAATGTGTGTGCCCTCGATCATTTGGGCAACGTGGGCGAGATCGGCGCTGGTCTGAGTTTCTGTTTTCATGGTTGTTTTGTGGGGTGAAAGTGACGTTGTCACATCCTCAGGTTGCGAGGTGTGGTCAAGTAAATTGGCGGTAGGACTGTTCAATGTAGGCGCCAGTGCGTCACCGGTCTGTGCGTTTACTAACGCATCACAAAACGGGCAGTGGTGCAGTACTAGGCTGACCGAGCGCTGCGCCGCCACTGCGAGAAGGCGGCCAGCAGACTCTCCCAACTCAGCGTTTTGGGTTTTTGCCGGGGTCGAGGCGGCGTTGTTGGGACAAACATCGCCCGACCGCTGATTTCCACCGCGTGTGCCGCGCGATCAAAGGCCATCGTGCCATGGGCTGTGGCTTGTTGGGTGTCACCGGACTCGTGAAACGCCGCCGCTTGCCGATGGTGTTTGAGTGACTTTTGGAGCTGAACCATCGCCTCACGGTGAAGGGTCTGCGGGCTGACCAAAGGCTCTGTGCCGTCTGAGGTAGTAGTGCAGTTCATGGTGTCACCTGGTCTTGGGATGAATCACTGTATGGCTTCAGTCACACCTGGTCAGTACGGCAACGAACAAAGCGCGGCCCGACTGTATGTTGGCTGGCAGACCGACAGCGCCAGCCGTGAGCGGTGCAATCACAGCCCGAATGGGGTGGCTTTTTTGCGTCAGGCGCGTTGGCCTTTGAACGCCAAGCCAAGTCGACCGGCCATGTTTGAACGCAACGGTGTACGGCAGCCGTGCCGTCGAAGATGAACCATCCCACACAACACAGCGAGGCGCCTCCTACATGATCAAGGACAAGCAACCAGTTCACCACCACCCACCCCAGGGTTTTCGTGATCGATTCGCCTACCGCTTGGTCAAGTTCATGCGGTTTTTTGCGGACGCATTTTTTGCAAAACGTTATGGCAACCGGGCGGTGGTGTTGGAAACTGTGGCAGCTGTACCTGGCATGGTGGCGGGCGCTTTGCAACATTTGCGGGCGCTGCGCCGGATGGAAAGTGACCGAGGGTGGATCCGCGTGTTGCTGGATGAGGCTGAAAACGAACGTATGCACCTGATGACGTTCATCGAGATTGCCCAACCCTCGCGTTTGGAGCGGCTGTTGGTGGTAGGGGTGCAGGGTGTGTTCTACAACTTGTTCTTTTTGCTGTATGTGTTTTCACCCAGAACGGCGCACCGCATCGTGGGTTATCTGGAGGAAGAGGCGGTTTACAGCTACACCGAGTACCTGGCAGGGGTCGACAACGGCAGCTACCCGAATGTGCCAGCGCCCCAGGTCGCGCTGGATTACTGGAAGCTGGCACCCGGCACCTTGTTGCGCGAGGTGATTGTGTTGATCCGGGCGGATGAAGCACACCACCGCGATGTGAACCACCAGTTTTCCGACGAACTGGCCCACGCCCAGGACTGAACAACCAGCCCAAGCGCGGCGTGTGTACCAGGGCGCTGGGTGTGACGCGCCCTGCCTGACTCAGTGTGTGGGTCTACCAGCCTCCCGCTCAGGATGGCGGTGTCTGCCCAGCGCGGTGATGAAGTCGACCACTGCCTGGTCCGCTTTGACTTTGAGTGGCATCACGATGCCCGGATCTGCGTCGCCGCTGGCCAGGGTGGCCGAGATACCAGCGCGTTCAATCAGGGTGCTGGCGGCCCCCAGTGCCAGAATGGTCTTACCATGCCGGTACTGGTTTGAGATGAAGTCCATCACCTCAACATAGTCCCCCAGAGCTGCCACACCGTCGGCACCGTCAGGCAATACCAGGCCATCAAATAAAACCGGGGGGGCGTTCTCAAACGTTGCGCTGGCCTCCAGCGTGCTGTTGTTCTCTGTCGTCACCCGTCCCAGCCGGGCCGCGATCAGATGCACCTCGGCACCTGCCGCCAGCAAAGCGTCAAGCACGACCGCAACCGACGGTCCAGCGACCCCATCGGCCAGCAGAATCGCCACTTTGCGGGTGCGAATCCCCCCATCACCTGGCAAAGCGGTGAGCGACAGCGCCGGCGAAGTGCTTACCTCGGGCGATGCTGGATCAACCAGCGCTTTTGGCATCGCGTCCGGCACGGCGATACCCAAGCCAGCGGCGACGGTGGCGGCGAGTTCGGGTGAGACGTTGACCAGCGACGACACCATGCGCTCGCGGATGGCAGGCACCGTGAGTTTGCTCAACTCGAAGCGAAAGCCGCCCGCGATATGTGCTTTCTCTTGCGCCGTCTGGCTCTCATAAAACAAGGTGGCCTGGGTGTAGTGGTCTGCAAATTTCTCGGGCTTGCCACGTAACTTGTCGCCTTGCCCCTCGTCCACTGGTTGCGGGAACGATACAAAACCTGCCGCGCCGGCCTGGAACGGGCAACCACCCCCCAGCGAGTTGGGTTCGTACGCGACACGGCCACGCGGGATGGCCTGGCGGTGTAATCCGTCGCGCTGGTTATTGGCCACGGTTGTCAGCGGCGCGTTGATCGGAAGCTCGTGGAAGTTGGCCCCACCCAGGCGGGTGATCTGGGTGTCCAGGTAGGAGTGGATGCGTCCCGCCAGCAAGGGGTCGTTGCTGAAGTCGATGCCGGGAATCACGTGGGCGGTGCAAAAGGCCACTTGCTCGGTTTCGGCAAAGAAGTTGTCCGGGTTGCGGTTGAGCACCATGCGACCCACCGGTGTCACCGGTACCAGCTCCTCAGGGATCAGCTTGGTGGCATCGAGCACATCGAAACTGAAGCTCTCGGCCTGGGCCTCGGTGAAGATTTGCAGCCCCAACTCCCACTCCGGGTACTCGCCCGACTCGATGGCGTCCCACAGATCGCGGCGGTGGAAGTCTGAATCAGCGCCCGATATCTTGACGGCTTCGTCCCACACCAGCGAATGGGTGCCCAGCTTGGGTTTCCAATGGAACTTGACGAAGTGTGACTCACCTGCCGCATTGACCAACCGGAAGGTGTGCACACCAAAACCCTGCATCATGCGCAGGCTGCGTGGGATGCCCCGGTCAGACATCACCCACATCAGCGTGTGGGTGGTCTCCGGGCTGAGCGAGGCAAAGTCCCAGAAGGTGTCGTGGGCCGACGCGGCTTGCGGCATGGCGTTGTGTGGTTCGGGTTTCACCGCGTGGATCAGGTCCGGGAACTTCATCGCGTCCTGGATAAAAAACACCGGGATGTTGTTGCCCACCAGGTCCCAGTTGCCTTCGTCGGTGTAGAACTTGACAGCAAACCCGCGCACGTCGCGCGCCGTGTCGGTGGAACCCCGTTCACCCGCCACGGTGGAGAAGCGTGCAAACACCGGTGTGATCTTGCCTGCGGCCTGGAACGGTGCGGCGCGTGTGAACGCGGTCATCGGCTCATAAGCTTCAAAATAGCCGTGGGCAGCGGAGCCGCGCGCATGCACGATGCGCTCGGGAATGCGTTCGTGGTCAAAGTGGGTGATCTTCTCGCGCAGGATGAAGTCTTCCATCAGGGTCGGCCCGCGCAGGCCCGCTTTGAGCGAATTCTGGTTGTCCCCAACCGCTACCCCCTGATTGGTGGTAAGCACCTGACCGGATGTCTCTGAGCGGGCACTGTTGAGTGCTTCAGCTTTGGAAGAGATATTGGATTCACTGAGCGTGCTGGCTGAGACCGTGGGCGAGTCGCTTGGCACATTGGCGCCGCGTGGCGGTGCGACGGCGTTCTCGCGGCCGAAGTCATCTGCCTTGTTGACGTTGTAAGGCATGGCCGCCACCAGGGCTTGCACGGCGGCCAGTTGCTCCGCCATCGGCAGGGCCTGGCGCTGTGGTTTGTCGGTATTTTTGGACTTGGGTGTGGTTTTCATGAGGGACCTTGTAATGTGGACGTTAAAAGCCGGATGGACCGTTTTCGCTGCAGGGATCAACCACCCGACGGTGGTGGCTTGCCGCCAGGGCCTGGAACCATGCGTTCGCGCAAGGCCGCGTTTTGGCCTGGGGTGGCATGCATGTCGGTGTCGACTTGGCCGGTAACAACGTCACGTTGGGCCTGGACCATCTTGGGGTCGGGCTTGGCGGGCGGGGCGTCGGGCGACTCGTCGCGTTCGTGAGGCAGTGCCAGACCAGGAGGCGACAGGGGTGCTTTGGCGTTACGCGGGGGTGTGGCCCGCTGGCGACCGACCGGGCGCTTGTTTGCAGGGTTCATCGGCATCTGGCAACCTCAAGCGGGTGCCTGTTATGCCGGGCCAAAACAGCCCTTTTGGCACCCGGATCGATCACACGCTCATGCTCAGGGTCGTCCGGGATGAAGGCGGGCACCGGTCCCTCGTCGGGCTCGACGGGTGGCGCACCCGGCTCGAACTCGTCAGGCACGTCGTTGTCCGGCAGATCAGGTTGGGGCGGCTGTGTTGGGTACATGGTGGAGCGTCTGAACGCGGTGTGGGGTTGGGGGCGCTACCGCGAGCCTGAACTCGCAGTACCGAACGGAAAGATGTTGACGACGCTGAAGATGGTCGGCGACGGCAGGGTTTGCGTCTGTGCGGCACCGAACGTCGCTGTGACTGGTTTGCTCAGAGGCGTTTTCAAAGACCTGATTCATAGCTGCGTGTCCAACAGGCTGGCCAGCGTCTCTTGCAGGAGCTCATAGGTTGGACGTGCAAGCCACTGGGCATGGGTCAGCTGTTGCGCGTTCGCGAGGTCGTCCTCAAAGGTGGCGGTCTGCAGCGTCGCAAAGGCCGGGTCAATGACATTCAGCGTCGCTTCGTCGTTTAACCGGAAAGAGCGGTTGTCAAAGTTGGTTGACCCCACCGAGACCAGTAAACCGTCGACGATCATCACCTTGCAGTGGTACATGGTGGGGCGGTATTCCGCAATCACCGCGCCGACGACCAGCAGCGGCCGCCAGGTGGCGCGTGACGCTTTGCGCACGGTCTCGCTGTCGATGTGTTTACCCGGCACGATGATGCGTAACCTGACGCCGCGCTGCATCGCCGCCACCAGGGTCTGCTGTGTCAATGCGTCGGGCACAAAGTACGCGGCGGACAGGTCAATCGAGCGTGATGCCGCCGTTACGGCCAACAGATACATCAGCTGCATGCTTTCGCTGCCACCGCTGGGTGAGCTGCTGAACATCTGCGCCGCCGCCTGGCCTGCAGGCGCCAACGCAGGAAAATAGTCCGGACCATGCAAGACATCGCCGGTGACAAAGGCGCCGATCAGCAGCGACACGAATAGCCACAGCGCGCTGTAGGCCGAGGCTTTGCGTGCTTTGTCGGCGGTGTCCCGGGCGGTCACTTCGGCGTCACGAGCCTTGGCCTGTGCCTTGGCATACACATGGGTCACCCGCTTTTCAGCGTCCTGCTGCGACAAGCCGGTGCGCTGGGCCACCAGTTGGCCCACGTAACGCATGTCTTCGGGTTGCAGGACTTCTGCCAGACTGGCCTGCATGAAGATCCGGCTGACCTCGGCGCTGTCTTGGTCAGAGCTGCGCGCCATCACATCGCTGCCGATGGTCGCTGCGCTGGGTGTGGCTGTGATTGCGCCTGTGGCAGGGGCTGGGGGTGCAAGCTCAGGTGCGGTAGCGCCGGGGCGTCTGAACAGCGAGTCCACAAAATAGCCCATTGGTTGCGCATCCTGGGTCGGCACCATCCCTGCCGAGACAGCGGCACTGGTTTTGTACCCCCACTTCCAGCGCAGCGTGGTGCCGGGTTGGCTGGACAAACACCTGCGTTGGCGCCGCCGTGTCAGCCGGTCAGCAGCTGGCTGACGAGTTTGCGCAGTGGCTGGCGCGACCGGAGATGGGGGTGGTGCGGAAATTGTGAGGAAGACCTGTGCCGTGTTTGCAGACCCAAGGCAAAACGCGTAAGCTTTCGGCGGCAAGGACAACCCAGTGGTTGACCGTTACCGAGACCCTGGTTCATGTCGTTGATGGCAAAGTGGGGCACCGGCAAGCACCGATGAAGATCGGGTGTCGACTGGCGTCACTGCCCACGTCAGCGCTAAAGGAGATGCGTCATGTACAAACGGATTTTGCTCGCTTACGATGGCTCCGTTACTGGACAGCAGGCCCTGTTGGACTGTCACGAAATCGCACAATGGAGTCGGTCAGAGTTGACCCTGATCGCGGTGATGCCACTGCCCCTGACAAGCATTGGGCCTGAGGGTGGTGTTTACAGCGAGACGGTGCATGAAAGCGAGAAGCAGCGCTACCAGGCCATTCTTGATACTGGCGTGCGCAAATTGGCAGAAAACGGGCTGGTCGCTCGTGGCGAATTGGTGATAGGGGATGCCGTGACTGAGATTGTTCGCTGTGCCCGTGCGATTGAGGCCAACCTGATCGTGGTGGGCCATAAACACCTGGATGGGTGGGCGGCTCGTTGGTGGCGCGGCTCTATCTCCAAATCACTGATTGAGCATGCGTCCTGCAGCGTGCTGGTGGTCATCACGCATTAAAAGGCGTAGGCATCCAGTGTGTATGGGCATTCGCACGGCAGGTCACATGAAATGCATGAATCATGCGTATATTGAGATGCGTCAACATCGACACGGAGACTTCCATGAAACCAGTTTCTGAATTGTTAACACAGCATGACTCCATGCTTTACCAAATTGCGCCAACGGCCAGCGTTTTTGATGCGCTGCAGTTGTTGGCTGAACTTGAGGTAGGCGCCTTGCTTGTGATGGAAGACGGCAAGCTGCAGGGGGTTGTGTCAGAGCGTGACTACACCCGCAAGGTCGCGTTGCAGGGCCGCAACTCCAAAGAGACGACGGTGGCCGATATCATGACCCGCGACGTGATCACCGTCACGCCGCAGACCGGTACACGTGATTGCATGAGCCTGATGAGCCACAAGAGAATTCGACATTTGCCAGTGATGGAATCTGGCAAAGTGCTTGGACTGATCTCGATCCGGGACATCATGGACGACATCATTGCCGTCAACGAACAAACCATTTCGCAGTTGACCAGCTACATCAATAGCTGAGTGTTGCAGGCGCAGCGAGCGCCTGATCTTGCCCGCACCCACAGTGGCATTGCGCCGCGTGTCTCGGACCAGTTGCCGCTTGACTCGGCACGGTAGCTGATTGGCACCCCATGTTCTGGTACCTTGATGCTGCTCAACATCACACCTTGCTTGCCGGCGAACTCTTGAGGGTGTTTGTGGGATACTTTAAAAAACATAGCTAATAGCCCAAGTGATACAAGGGCTACAGGCCAAAAATGCTTGTATCGCCGGTTTTTTGCCGCCATAGTCTGCGGCGCCAATCACTTTGGATTGAACAGTAGGGAGTGGGTCTGATGAGTTTCAAGCGATGTGCTGTGGTGATGGCCGTAAGGCTGCTGACGGGGAGTCGTTGATGTCCAGAGGCTCGCTGTGATGGACGCGCAACTGCATGAAGCCTTGGTGCCGGAGCCGCCCGGTGCGTCGATGTTGTCCGACACCGCTTTCTTGAGTGACTTGCGTCGCCAGATGTTGAAGTTTGCGACGCTGCAACTCGCCAGCAGCCATGCGGCGGAAGATGCTGTGCAAGAGGCGCTGGTTGGGGCGTTAAAAAATGCCAAAGCATTTGCCGGACGGGCCGCGTTAAAAACCTGGGTGTTTGCCATTTTGCGCAACAAGATTGCCGATGTTTTGCGGCACAAACAGCGCGTGGTTGAGGCGAGTTGCCTGTTGCGGGAACAGGAGGAAAGTGAAGACTTCTCGGAGCTGTTTGACCCGCAGGGGCATTGGCAGGCCGATGAAAGGCCCGCCCACTGGGGCAATCCACATGAAGCCCTGCATCAGCAGCAGTTCTGGAAAGTTTTCGAGATTTGCCTGGAGCGGCTACCCGGCAATCAGGCCAGGGTGTTCATGATGAAAGAATTTGTTGAACTGGATGCTGGTGAAATTTGTACCGCCGTCGGCGTCACCACCACCAATCTCAATGTGATGTTGCACCGGGCGCGCCTGCGCCTGCGTGAGTGTCTGGAGAACAATTGGTTTGTGAGGGGTGAACACGCATGATGAACTGTCAACACGCCACAAAACTGATTTCCGAGTCACAAGAACGCGCTTTGTTGCTGCCAGAAAAAGTGGGTCTGAAACTCCACTTGATGATGTGTTCCGGCTGTAAGAATTTCAGTGTGCAGCTGCCGTTTCTGAGTCAGGCCATGAAGGCCTATGCACAGGGCTACGACGAAGCCCCACCAAAAGAGCCGCCCAAATAGACGACTGGCCCTGCGGGTGTTGGTCAGACCTGTGACCTGGCCATTTGCAGCACACGCTGCTGCTCAGCGGTAACGCCGGGTTATCCAGTGGTCTACAGACAGCTGGCCCGGCCCATGCGCCGTCAGGTACAACAAGACAGCAGCCCAGGTGCCGTGGGTGGGGTAGGCATCGGGGTAGACAAGCAACTGGATGGTCAGCGTCATGCCCAGCAGTGCCAACGCCGACAGGCGGGTTGCGAGGCCCAGCAGGATCAGTACCGGGAAGACATGTTCAGCCGTTGCCGCCAGCATGGCGGCGATGTCTGGTGGCAGCAGGGGCAGGCGGTACTCATCACGGAACAGATCCACCACCGAATCCGACAGGCGTGGCCAACCCCAGATGAATTCACCGTTGACGATGTCCAGCTCAAAGCCTTGGATTTTGGTCTGCCCCGACTTCCAGAACACCGCAGCGATGGAAAAACGTGCCACAAACGCCAGCAAGCTGTTGGGGAAAGACTCAGTCAAACGGATGAACCGCCACATCAAGCCAGAGACCCCGCTGTCATGGGGTAGCGTCGGCGGTCTCAAGGGGTCTGGGTGTGTTGTCATGGCTTGGGTCTTTGCTGGTGAAGTGGGTGATGAGCTGCAAGCGCAGCAGCAACGCCAGGGTCTGGGTCAGGTCAAATGCCGCCTCACATTGGGCAGCCTGCTCGGCAGCCACCAGCAGCGTGTGCCCGGTGTGCAGGGCCTGGACAAACTGTGCTGTCCCCTTGAGCAGTTCCAGCATGTCCACAGCCAGGCCGTGTCTGAACACCAGCACCGTCTGGGCTGGGGTGGGGTCGAATGCCGACGGGTTGTCCTTGTCCTGATGCGCAGCCCAAATGGACAACACAGCAAAGGGTGAGGCCATGATCTGAGCCGAGGGGTGTAAGACCAGCTGTGCCGAGGCCAGTTGTTGTGGGTCAGTCAGCACGTTTTGTAATGTCTGCGGGGAGATCGGCGCCACATCGGCTGCATGGTAGGCCAACACCCGGGCCATTTCCAGCCGGGCCACATCCGCCAGATAGGGCACGCTGGTTGCTGGCGCAAAGCTGTCGATGAACGCGGCAAAGTCTTGTCCGTAATACGCCAAAACGGCTGAGCGAGGCGGCTTGGCTTGGGCAAAAACACGCGCCATGGCGCTGAAAAAATCGTTGCCCACCAGCGCTTGCACGACCGGGTAGGTGTCAGCCAGGGCGTCGACCAAAGACACCATCACGTTGTTGCGGTACACCGCAAAACGTGTGGCCGGGTTGCTGCCGTTCCAGCTGTGCAGACCACCCGGGCAAGCCAATTCGGGGTCGAGCAGCGCGCGTGCGAAGTCGGCCTGGTTGCTCATGCGCTCACCTCAGCTGGGCAAGGTCGTTGGCTGGGTTGATGTTTGCCCGCCGCTGCGCGCAAATGGTCTTCGGCCAGCCCGGCCTCGGCCAGCAACACCGGCCAAGGCGGAATGTGGTTGTCGCGTTCCAGCAGGGTGGCCACTGGGCCGGTCAACGCCAGGGTGAAGGTGTACAAGTCCCACACGGCTTGCGCCACCGGGGTGCCATGGCTGTCAATCAGCAGCAGATCACCGTTGCTGTCTTGAGACTCGGCAAAACCGGCCACATGGATCTCACCGACCTGGGCCAAGGGCAAGGCGCGGATGACGGCCTGTGCGTTGCGCTGGTGGTTGATGCTGCTGACATACACGTTGTTCACGTCCAGCAGCAGCCCGCAGCCAGTACGCCGAATCACCTCGGATAAAAACGCGGCTTCGCTCCAGGTGGATGATGCAAATTCAAGGTAGGTGGCCGGGTTTTCCAGCAACATACGCCGACCCAGGTGCAACTGCACCTGGTCAATGTGGTCGCATACACCCTGCAGTGTGGTGGTGGTGTAAGGTAGCGGCAGCAAGTCGTTCAAGAAGCTTGTGCCGTGTGTTGACCAGGCCAGATGTTCCGAGAACGATTGCGGCTGATAACGGTCCAGCAAGTGCTTCAGGTTTTGCAGATGATCCAGGTTCAGCGGCCCATCGGCGCCGATGGACAGCCCCACACCGTGGATCGAGAGTGCATAACGTTCCCTGATGCAGGTGAGGTAATGGTGAAACGGCCCCCCGGGCACCATGTAATTTTCGGCATGGATTTCAAAGAAGCCGATGTCTGGCTGCGTGCTCAAGACGTCCTGAAAGTGTTCAGGCTTGAGCCCCACCCCCGCCCGGGTGGGCAGGGGGTGGGTGGGAGCAAGCTGGGTCTGAAGCTCTGTGTTGGTCAGGTTCAACATGCCAGGTGCTCCGTTCCTTAAGGGCCGATCAGGCTTTGACTTCCTTGAACTCTTGCAGTTGTCCAAAACCTGTGGGCGAGGTTTTGGACATGGTTTTTTCGCAGGTACCCTTGGGAACCATCGACCAGGCATTGCCTTGGTAGTCCATCTTGGAGGTGCCTGCGCAGGTGGTACCCGCACCTGCTTTGCAGTCGTTTTTGCCTTTGAGGGCCACGCCAAAACACTTCTCCATGTCGGCCGCTTGGGCGGCGATAGGGGTTGCCGCAATGGTCAGGGCCGCGCTCATGGCCAGCGCCAGGCCAGCAGTTGTGGTGTAACGTGAAGTGGTGGTTTGGGTTGTCATGTGACTGTCCTTTAAAAAGTTGACATAGGGGAAGTAGGGGAACCGCACGAAACACTTTTTGTACCGTGCTGATGGTTTAGTCGGTGGGGCGGTCGATTTCTTACACAACACGGCAAAAAAACTTGCAGGTGTCTGGTACATCGTGGGCTGATGCATCACGCAGCACTTGGCCACTTCCTTGGCATGCAACTGCTGACGAGGAGAGGGATGCACCCAAGGGCCCAGCCCTTCCCCCTGGCGGACGCAGGTCACACAGGTCAACCCTAAAATCCCCGCGCTGTCGCCACCGTGGTGATGGCCCAATGCAGGGACGACTTTGCTTGGTGACATTCATCGGGGACGGCCCCACTCGACTGTGGAGCGTCTATGAACTGGTTGGTTCTTCTTGTTGCCGGATTGTTTGAAGTGGGCTGGGCTGTGGGCTTGAAATACACCGAAGGTGTTAGCCGCTTTTGGCCGTCTGTGGGAACCGTTGCCGCCATGGCCATCAGCGTGGGTTTGCTGGGCTGGGCCATGCGTGACTTGCCGGTGGGGACGGCCTATGCGGTTTGGGTGGGTGTTGGCGCGGTGGGCACAGCCATTGTTGGCATGATCCTGTTGAGTGAGCCTGTCTCGGCAGCGCGGCTCTTCAGTCTGGGCCTGGTGGTGGCAGGCATTGTGGGTTTGAAGCTGTCGTCTGCGGCCTGAGTGTTATTGCATGGCTTGGTGGACCAGCAGGGTGTCGGTGAACTGCTCGAAAGCCACCACCTCCCCACCGTGTAATTTCCAGACATGGGTGACACGCGCCTGCATGGGTTTGCCCGTGCTGCGGCAAGTGCCGTAGTAGGTGCCGATGCCGACGATGTGGTTACCTCCATCAATGAGTTGCTCCAGTTCAAAGTGAAAACCGTCCCAATCCCGGCCCAGCGCGACAAAGACGTTGTCGATCACGGCCCGTGGCCCGATCCAGGTGCCAGCGCAGGGGAATCCGGCCATTTCTGTCCAGCGCACTTGGGGTGACACATGGGCCATCATCGCTTGAATGTCGCCCTTGGCCGACGCGGCGTAATGTGCGCGGACGATGTTGATTGGGGTTGTGTTGGTGTCCATAGGTGCCTTTTGTTTGTAGCTCAAGCCGTGATCGCCGCCAGCAGGGCCTCGATGTTGCCAAATAGCAGCTCACTGCGCAGCAAGCGCAGGGAGCCGCCTTGGCTCAGTACCAAGGCGGGCACACCTTGTGCGCCCAGGCTGTGCATCAGCTGTTGTGCTTGTTGTACACGCGAGTTGTTGGCTGTTTTCAGTTGGCTGTCACCGGCCAGCAGAAGCTCAGCGGCAAGGGCCAGGTCGTGTTCGCGCAGGATATCGACCACGGTGGACAGTGCGCTGGTGTCCTGCCCCTGCACATAACGGGCTTCCTGCAGTAGCTTCAAGGCTGCCAGTTCACGATGCGGTTCGGTCAGTGACACCGCCGTCAAGGCCAGTGTGACCGCATCAGAGTCAAAACGGCTACCGGTTTTGCCCAGAACCTGCGCCCTATAGGCCTCGGTAAAACGCTGGCCGGTGAGTTTTTGGATGCGTTGGTCGTTGGACCAGGCATAGGCCGCAAACCCTGCATCCATGACGCGCCCACCCGCTCCGCTGAACAGGCCCGTGGGGGCCAGTTCCAGGTGAATGTGGCTGTGTTGCGCCAGCTGCTGGAGCACGGGTGAGGCGCCATAACACCAGCCACACAGCGGGTCAAACAGGTAGGTGAGGGTGTTTGGCATGCTGCTTACCACTTCATTTCACCGGTGTTGACCTTGGCGCCGATGTCGAGCGACATGGCACCATCGGTGAGATGTGGGTAGGCCTGTTTCATGGCACCAATCAGCTCGGCGCTGGTCTTGCTGGCCGCCAGATTTTTCTCAAAGCTCAGCAGGTAGTCCTTGGTGAAGCTGATCGCGCTGGCATCCACCGCGCTGCCTGCCTTCATGTGGCCGGGTACCACCAAGGCGGGCTTCAGCGCGGCCATCTCATCGAGTTGCGCGACCCAGGCGGCGCGTTCAGCGGCAGTCTGGGTATCAGCGGTCCACACATGCATGTTGCCAAACACACCGATGTTGCCAGCGATGGCCTTGATGGACGGAATCCAGGCATAGGGGCGGTGCGCCAACAGGCCCTGGGTGCCACGGATCTCAATCGTTTGGCCTTCCAGCGTCAGGGTGTTGCCCTCCAATGCATGAGGCACCACTGGCGTGTGCGGCGCATTGGCACCCATCTTGGGGCCCCAGAAGGTGACCTTGCCTGCCAGCTTGGCGGTGAGTTTGGCCAGCACGGCGGGTGTGCTCACCACATCGGCCTGGGGGAAGAACGTTTTCAGGGTTTCCACGCCAAAGTAGTAGTCCGGGTCGGCTTGGCTGACGTAAATGGTGGTGAGCTGTTTGCCGCTGTCGAGCACATTGGCGGCGATACGCAGGGCGTCGGCCCGGGTGAAGCCCGCGTCAATGACTACAGCGTCTTTTTCGCCATAGACCAAGGTGGCGTTGACATTGAAGCTGTTGCCGTCAGCGTTGTAGACCTTGACGCTCAAGGGCTGGGCGGCTTGGGCGGTGAAAGCAATGGCGAGAGAGGCGGCGATAACGGTGGTGCGGATCATGGAAAACTCCTAGTATGTGGTTCAAAGAATGGCTACTCTGTAGCGCTGAAATGAACTGTAATTGCAATAATCGCGCAGATAAACAGCATAATCCGGCCGTTACTGTTTCAAAATTTGATCAAATATGGACCGTTTAAGCGCCATGCAGGTGTTTGTGGACGTGGCCAGCAGTGGCAGCTTCAGCGCCACGGCCGACAAGCTGGACATGTCCCGCGCCATGGTGACGCGGTATGTGGCTGAGCTGGAGCAGTGGCTCGGCGCGCGCCTGTTGCAGCGCACCACCCGCAGCGTGAGACTCACCGATGCCGGTGAACACTGCCTGCGCCGCAGCCAGCAAATGCTGGCGCTGATGGCTGACGTGGAGGAAGAAACCAGCAGCCCTGACAGTGCCCTGCGTGGGCAGTTGCGCATCACCTGCAGTGTGTCGTTTGCCTACGCGCAGCTGGCGGCGGCTGTGGCCGACTTTCTGGTGCAGTACCCGCAGCTCAAGATCGACCTCAATGCCAGCGAAGGGGCGCTCAATTTGGTGGACGCGCGCATTGACCTGGCCATCCGTATCAGCGCCGAGCCTGACCCGGCGCTGATTGGCCGCGTGTTGGCACCGTGTGCTTCGGTGCTGGTGGCCTCCAGGTCTTACCTGGCGACACACGGTCTGCCTGAGGGCCCGGCCGACCTGGCCAAACACCGCTGCCTGAGTTACGCCAACTTTGGTAAAAGTGTCTGGACACTGCGCCGTGGGGAAGAGCAAGCCCAAGTCAGCGTGGGCAGCCACCTCAGCGCCAACGAAGCCACCGCCTTGTTGAGCGCCGCGCTGGCCAGTGGTGGCATTGCGCTGCAGCCGACTTATCTGGCCAACCGCCATCTGGCCGACGGCAGTCTGCAACAGGTGTTGCCCGAATGGACACTGCCCGACATGGTGATCTACGCGCTGTACCCCTCACGCAAGAATTTGTCCCCGGCGGTGCGCGCTTTGCTGGACTATCTGGTGGCGCGTTTTGCCACGGTGCCGTGGTAACGCACAAAAAGAAAAACGCGCTTGCCCCGAAGCCGGGACAAGCGCGTTGGCGCTAGCTTTTTTTTATCAGCCGATTTGTGCGATACGCATCAAATTGGTGGTGCCTGAAGTGTTGAAGGGAACACCAGCCGACACCACGATGGTGTCGCCCGTTTTGCCCAAGCCTTCTTTTTTGGCAGTTTCGCAGGCCCAGTCGCTCATCTCCAGCACGTCTTGAACGTCATGGCACAACACTGGGTAGACGCCCCAGGTCAGGGCCAACTGACGTGCAACGGCACGCTTTGGTGTCATGCCAATGATGGGTGCCTGAGGGCGTTCGCGTGCCATACGCAGCGCGGAATAACCCGAGCTGGTGTAGGCTACAACAGCTGCCACATTCAGTAGCTCAGCCACGTTGCGCACCGCCACACCGATGGCGTCAGACGGTACCGGGATGTGGGTGGTCTGAGAGGCTTTGATCGCCTCACGGTAGTAGGGGTCAGCTTCGGTTTGCGCAATGATGGAGTTCATCATGCTCACGGCTTCGACTGGGTATTTGCCGGAGGCGGACTCGGCGGACAACATCACGGCATCGGCGCCGTCGTAAATCGCGGTGGCCACGTCGGAGGCTTCGGCACGGGTGGGCACCGGTGCGGTGACCATGGATTCGAGCATCTGTGTGGCCACAATCACCGGTTTGCCGGCTTCGCGGCACGCACGGACGATGCGTTTCTGAATGGCTGGCACTTGTTCTGGCGGCATTTCCACACCCAGATCACCACGCGCCACCATCACCGCATCCGTTTCAGCCACGATGGCATCGAGGCTCAGGATGGCTGCCGGTTTTTCAAGCTTGGCCACAATACGTGCCCGGCCTTTGACGATGGCTTTGATTTCGACGATGTCTTCTGGGCGCTGAACAAATGACAGCGCAATCCAGTCGATACCCAGTGTCAGTCCGTAGTCCAAGTCTGAACGGTCTTTTTCTGTCAGGGCCGACAGCGGCAGGACGACACCCGGCACATTGACACCTTTGCGGTCAGACACAGCACCACCGGCGATCACGCGGGTTTCTGCAAAGTCGGGGCCAAAACTCTCCACCCGCAGGCGCACCCGGCCGTCGTCGACCAACAAGTCGGTGCCAATTTCCAAGGCATTAAAAATTTCAGGGTGGGGCATCGGCGCCCGGGTTTGATCACCGGGTTTGTCGGTGTTCAAGTCCAGACGGAAAGACGCGCCTTCGGCCAGCATGATCGGTCCCTTGGCAAACGTGCCCAGGCGCAACTTGGGGCCTTGCAGATCGAGCAGCACGCCAATCGGGCGGCCGGCATGGCGTTCGATGGCGCGGATGGTGTCCAGGCGCTGTTTGTGGTCTTCTTGTGTGCCGTGGCTGAAATTCAGACGGAAAACGTCGGCGCCAGCTTCAAACAGGGCTTGAATGGTTTCACGGTCAGCACTGGCTGGTCCGAGGGTAGCGACGATTTTGGCGTTACGGTTACGGTGCATTTTTTTCAATTCCTTAGTCATTTTAAAAATCTCGCTCTGTGAGTCATTAACGTTCACTCGATGTTCCGCTAGGGAGCATCGAGCCAGGTGGAACCTGTTCACGCTCGGTGCCATCGATGGTCGACTTGCGCTAGATCGTGTATGTGGTCATTGTGGATAGTCAGTTTTCTGTTAGCTTGTTGATGTAAAGCGCAGGAACCTGTATTTTGCCTTCTTCACGGGTTCACAGCGCGCTCATGGCTGACTTGATACCGATCTCCTTGATCCGGATCAAAGCGTTGGTCGTCTGCTGCGCCAAGCCGGGAACCTGGGTCAGGTCCTCGCCCCACAGGCGGATGTCTGCAAGCAGAGATGTGGCGACTTGGCCCATGTCCGTGGCGCCATGCCACGCAGCGTGCATGATGACCAGGATGTCGGCGTTGTCTTTGATCGGATAACTTTGTCCCTGGCGCAGACCCTGGTAGTCCCCGTTGGCAGCGAACTGTCCGTCATAAAAAGTGAGCAACGCAGCCAATGAAAACGAGAGCCCGGCGGGTGAATTGCCGTGTTTGGCGGCGTAATCCTTGATGGTGGGCAACACGCGCACCTGCCACTTGGAGACCGAATTCAAGGCAATCGAGATCAGTTCGTGGCGGATGTGTGGGTTGGCAAAACGCTCCACAATGGTTTCTGCATAAGCCTTGCGCTCGGCCTCAGGCAGCGGCACAAAGGGAACAATCTCCTCGAACATCACCTTGTTCAGGAACTTGGACACCACAGCGTCTTCGGTCATCTCACGCACGGTGTCCAGCCCGGCGCAGTAGGCAGCCAGCGAGCTCGCGGTATGGGCACCATTGAGAATGCGCACCTTGCGTGTGCGGTAGGGCTGCAAGTCCTCTGTCCACACCACATCCAGGCCAGCCTTGTGCAGCGGCAGTTCGTCGGCGATCTTGGCCGGCCCTTCGATGACCCACAGCAGGAACGGCTCGGCCGCCACGGTCAAGGGGTCCTTGTAGCCAAAGTCGGCAAACAGTGCTTCTGCTTCAGCAGCAGGAAAGCCCGGGACGATGCGGTCCACCAGGGTGTTGCAGAACACGTTATGTGCCTGCACCCAGTTGATGAACTCTGCGGGCAAGTCCCAGGCTTGTGCAAACTGCAGCAAGTAGTTTTTGAGCTTGGTGCCGTTGGCCTCGATCAGCTCAGCGGGCAGGAACACCAAGCCCGACTCAGGAGAGCCTCCAAATGCTTTGAAACGGGCCAACAGCAGCGCCGTCACTTTGGCCGGGAAGTTGGCAGGGCATTTGCCCTCGACCATGGCTTCTGGGACATAGGCGATACCGGCCTCGGTGGTGTTGGAGACGACAAAACGCAGCGCCGGGTCCTGCATGGTGGCTAGCATGGCATCCCATTGGGTGTAGGGGTTGAGGGTGTCTTTGACACAGCTCACCAAGCGCTTGGACTGGACCGGTTGGCCGTTTTGCACGCCGCGCAGCAAAACCGTGAACAGCTGGTCCTGGGCTTTCATCAGGTCGGCGATACCGCGGTCGATGGGCTGCGCCATGATCACTTCGGCGTTCATCAGGCCGGCACCATTGGTCACATCGACCATCCAGTCGACAAAGGCGCGCAGAAAATTGCCGTCACCAATTTGCAGAATGCGCACGGGTTTCAGGGACGACGGGGCTGTTGATTCAACGCTCAGTTTGCCCTCGGCAAGCCTTTGGCGGTTCAGTTCATACATGTCTTGATCCTTTCTGGTCATTTGTTCCGGTGCGTCTCCAAGAGCGCAGCTCACTTCAGGTGTTTGTCAGAATGTGCCGTCAAAGCGGCCAATGGGGTAAGGCTTGGCCTGGGCAGGCGCTTGATCGCTTGATTCACACTTGTGTGTGTTTGACAGGCGCGGACTCTACACCAAATTGGATCAAAATCCAAGAAACATGAAACAGTGTTTTGTTTGTGATGACTTTTTTCACAAATAATTGAAACAACGTTTCATAAAATGCAAACTTTGTCGTATATTCTCGGCTTCAGCCTGAGGTGACTTGATGTCCATTGGGCGTTGTTCAACCAACACAGTGAAAAGTGAACATGACCAAGCACAAAGCCTATCTGGTTCTCAACGCCGGTTCTTCGAGTCTGAAGTTTTCGGTATTTCGGCAAGTGACAGACTCCACCGAGTTGCAGACTGTTCTGTCCGGGCAGATTGCGGGAATTGGCAGTCTTGCCACCTTTGAAGCCAAAGACGCCAGTCGCCGCGTTTTGGCCAAACACAGCTGGAGCGAAAGCGACTCGAACAGTCGCGACATCATGCTCCAGTATTTGCTGGACTGGATCAGCACCACCCTGGTGGATGATCAGATTGTTGCTGCTGGCCACCGTGTTGTTCATGGCGGGCGCTTCCTGGGTCGGCCAATGAAAGTCACGCCTGAGTTGTTGAACGATCTGGAGCAGTTGGTTCCGCTGGCGCCGCTGCATCAGCCACACAATTTGGCGCCCATCCACATCCTGGCACGCAATCACCCTGAGCTGGATCAGGTAGCTTGTTTTGACACCGCTTTCCATAGCACCCAACCCAAGCAGGCTAAGACCTATGCGCTGCCACGTGCACTCAGCGACGAAGGTGTTTGCAAATACGGTTTTCACGGCCTGTCTTACGAATACGTCAGCAAACAACTGCTGGCCACACGACCGGAATTGGCCACGGGCCACATCGTGATCTGTCATTTGGGCAATGGATCCAGTCTGTGTGCCGTCAAGGACGGTCTCAGCATGGACACCACCATGGGCTTCACGGCGCTGGACGGTGTGCCGATGGGCACCCGCACGGGCAGCATTGATCCGGGTGTGCTGCTGTATTTGATGCGTGAGAAAAAGATGGACCTGGAAGCCATTGAGGATCTGTTGTATCGGCGCTCGGGTTTGCTGGGTGTGTCGGGCCTGTCCAATGACATGAAGGTGCTCGAGGAATCGGACGACCCCCATGCCAAAGAAGCTGTGGACTTGTTCTGCTTTCGCGTAGCCAAGGAAGTCGCTGCGATGGCCGCCTCCATGGGCGGACTTGATGCCCTGGTGTTTACGGCAGGTATTGGAGAAAACTCGCCGTACATCCGCAATATGATTGCCCAACGTCTGGCCTGGCTCGGTGTCAAGCTGGATGCTGATGCCAACTCTTCGCGTCAATTCAACATTTCGGCCGCAGAAGCACGCGTTCCCACTTTTGTTGTGCCGACCAACGAAGAAATGATGATTGCCAAACACGCGATGAACCTGCTTGCGGCGGCCTAAATCCTTTGGGTGCCAACACCTGGTGTTGGGTATCTTTGGTAACGCTGTCTAGTTCATGACAATACGGGGGCCGCAGCCACCGTTTGCCTATGCGGCGTAGCGAGTTGCCAACCTTGCGCTGATCCGGTTATTGGCTTATGGCCCTGGATGGCATACCTGTGAAGGCCGTCTTGGTGTGCATCACGAGGGGCGACGTCGTGCCAGATACAATCATTGGCGCCTGAGCCAGAAGCTTGGTTTAGGCATAAGCCTATGATTTATATTAAAAAAATACCCATGTTGCGCTGTCTGTGGCAGGCTGTTGAGGCTTCCACGGTGGGTGCGGGTGAGTGGCGCTTTGAGTGATCAGCCCTTGGCAGCGCTGTCGCTGGCCGCGTTTGACCAGATGGTCGCCAGCACCTCGGCGTTTCGGTCCCGGCCCGGCCAGCGTGAGATGGCCCAACGTATTGCCACCGCCTTGCACAACGTCACCCTCGGTGAGCATGCTGACCCCGAAAAAGCCATTGCGGTGATCCAGGCTGGTACTGGCGTCGGTAAATCGGCGGCGTACCTGTCCACCACGGTGGCGATGGCGCTGGCACGCAAAACCCGGGTGGTTGTGTCCACCGCCACGGTGGCGCTGCAAGAGCAGCTCATGACCAAAGATCTGCCCGCGCTGGCGGCAGCGCTGGACACGCCTTTTGTCTACGCGCTGGCCAAAGGCCGAGGCCGTTATGTCTGCAAACTCAAGCTCGAGCGCCTGGCAGGTGCCGGAGAGGACGACAGCAGCGAGTTATTTGGGGTGGACGAAGACGCGCCACCACCACCCACCGCGTACGCCAAACAGCTCAAAGGCCAAGACTGGCAAGCTCCCGAAGAGCGGCGTATGGCCCTGTACGACACCCTGGCCAATGCGCTGGCCGCTGGCCGCTGGGATGGTGACCGCGACAGCCTGGCCGAACAACCCGACCCGCGCGACTGGTCCACGGTGGCGGCCGAGCGCCACACCTGCACCGCACGCCACTGCCCGCTGTTTCGCAACTGCAGTTACTACAACGCGCGCACCTTGCTCGCACAGGCCCAGGTGATTGTGGCCAACCATGACCTGGTGCTGGCCTCGCTCGGCATGAAAGCGCTGCCCGAACTTGACAACTGCCTGGTGGTGTTTGACGAAGGCCACCATCTGCCTGCGGTGGCCCTCGACCAGTTCTCTGGTGCGATGGACCTGACCGGTCTGCGCTGGCTCGACAAGCTGCCCAAAATCCTGCACGAAGTGGCTGAAAAAATGGGTGTGGCGGTCGAGCAGGATGTGACCACCCTGGCCCAGCAACTCAAGACCGCGCTGCTGGACGCAGGCCGCATTGCGATGGATTTGCTGCGTGGTGTGACTGCCAGTTACGACATCGTGCACCGATTTCCGGACGGTATCCTACCCGACGCCTTTGTGGAACCGATGACCCTGATCCACGGCCACGCCAAGGGGTTGTCGGACGTGCTTGAAGCGCTCGGTGCCGAACTCAAACTCCGCGCCAAGGAAGACCCGACACAGGCCGCGCAGAACTCGGTGCAGTACGCCAAGCTGGGCCAGATGGCACCCAAGCTCAACAGTGTGCTGGGCACCTCCGCCATGCTGTTGGCGCATGAAGCACAGCCGATGGCCAAGTGGCTCAAGTCCGACACCAGCAGCGGCCTGGTGTCGCTGAGTGCCCATGCCTGCCCGATCGTGCCCGGTAGCCTGCTGCGCCAACATTTATGGCGGCAGGTGCGTGGTGCGGTGGTGACCTCGGCGTCCCTCACCAGTTGTGGAAGTTTTGACTATTTTTTGGCAGAAACAGGGCTCGATCAACTCGACCACGTCAGTACGCTGGCGGTGGACAGTCCGTTTGACTACCGCCAGCAGGGCCAGTTGCTGGTGGTCGACACCGTGGCCGACCCGCGCCAGGTGGAGAGTTTCACACGCGAGATGGTGGCCGCCTTGCAGGCAGATCTGCATGAGGTGACGCACGGGGCATTGGTGTTGTTCACCTCACGCGTGCAGATGAAAGCCGCAGTGGACGCGCTGGACGCTGCGCTGTTGGGTGTAGTGCTGGTGCAGGGCCAGTTGTCGCGCGCGCGCTTGCTGGGCACCCATACGGCGCGCGTGGAGTCGGGCCAGCCCTCGGTGATTTTTGGGATGCAGTCGTTTGGTGAGGGGCTGGATTTACCCGGACAGTTGTGTGAAACGGTGTTCATCACCAAGCTGCCGTTTGCGTCGCCGTCTGACCCGGTGGAAGAGGCTCGCTCTGAGTGGCTCAAACGCGAAGGGCGTGACCCGTTTTCTGAACTGGTCGTGCCCGCCACCGGCATCCGCCTGCTGCAGTGGACGGGGCGCGCCATCCGCACCGAAGACGATCAAGCGAGGGTGGTGTGTTACGACAAACGCCTGCTGTCCACCGCCTATGGCAGGCGCATGTTGCAGGGCTTGCCGCCCTATGCGGTGCTGCGCCGGGTGCGCGGGCAGACGCAAGCCGTTGCCGGGTCGCTTTGAAGAAAAAAGCGCTTGTGCCACAGAGTGTGGTGGCTTGTATCGGCGAGGTAAAGTGGCTTGCAAAAGGGGATGAGCGCCCCAACTGAACGGTTCACAAGGAGCAATGTTTTGAGTGATGTGTTGTTGAAACTACTGGGTTTTATTGTGCGTGTGGGTTTGCTGCTGGCCGGTCTGGTGTTTTTTGCCAGCCTGCTGGCCGCTGGCTTTTTGTTCCTGATCCTGTGGCTGTTGCGTGCGTTGTGGGCCAAGTTGACCGGCCAGCCGGTGAGCCCATGGACGTTTCAGATGAATCGGCAGGCCATGTGGCAACGCTTTAACCAGGGCGGCTTTGGTCAGCCTGGCGGGGCGGCAGCCAGAGCGGACAACGTGGTCGATGCTGAGGTGACGGATGTGACGGCAGTCACGGATGTCGAGCCCAAACGTATCACGCCGCGTTGATACGGCTTTGGCCCATCGTTTTTTTGTCGCAGTTGTTAGGTGTTCTCGGTAGGCGTGCAAAAACATGCGGGTCTGCATAGGCACTGTGTTGTCCTCACAGCGGGGCCATCGAAAGTTAATGGCCCTGTCTCGCTTTGGGATTCAAGCGCGCCGCATTTTGACCGTGACGTGATGTTATAATTTTGGGCACGGTGGCTGTAGCTCAGTTGGTAGAGTCCAGGATTGTGATTCCTGTTGTCGTGGGTTCGAGCCCCATCAGCCACCCCAAGTCATTCAAAAAACCTGCTGTTTTAAAACTAGCAGGTTTTTTTTTGCACCGGTGGTGGCCTGTGTCGTCATGGGTACATGGTTTGAAGAAGTAATCTGTGTTGCTGCGTGTGGTCGGCATGTTTCCCCTTGGCCACCATGGAGCATCGAGATGACGTGATAAGGGTTGCAGAGATAGAGAGGAGGACGTGGCGCCAGGGGTTTTATCCTGGGGCTTCAGACTGTCATTTGTTGTGGTCTGCCGCTGGCAACCAAAACCTGGTCCTGGGCCGTGTGAGCTTTGCACGAAGCCCTGAGCGTTATTTCTTTTTGCAGCACCTTTGCGGTGTGTCTCTATGTCACGTCATAAAAATAGCCATTTGATCACGCCCGATGGGGCAGCCCCCAGTTCTGCTCTGGTTTCCAAGTCTGGGCTTGCGCGTGTTGGTTTCAGCACCGGCTTTGGTGTGCTGGCGGCCACGCTGGGTTCGGCGGTGGGTCTGGGCAACATCTGGAAGTTCCCGTACCTGACTGGCGCCAATGGGGGGGCTGGCTTTTTGCTGGTGTATGTGCTGGCCACCCTGCTGGTTGGCTTGCCGGTGATGATGGCCGAGATCTCACTCGGGCGTGTGGGCAAGGCCAACCCGATTTCCACCTTGCAGGCTTTGGCACCCAAAGGTCAGCCCTGGTGGTTGATTGGTGCGGCGGGTATGTTGGGCGCCTTTTTGATTTTGTCGTTTTATTCCGAAGTGGTCGCCTGGGTTTTTGCCTATGTGGTCAAGGCGTTGAGTGGCGCCATCCTCAGCAGTGACCCGAAGGTGACCGAGGCCGCGTTTGGCGCCTTGATCAGTGACCCGCTGCAATCGCTGTTGTGGCAGTGGGCGGTGCTGGTGTTTATTGGTGGCATCTTGCTGATGGGGGTCACCAAGGGCATTGAGGCCATGACCAAGAAGCTGATGCCGATCCTGTTGCTGCTGCTGGTGTTGTTGTGTGCCGTCAGTCTGACCCTGGACAAGGCGTTGGAGGGCCTGGCCTTTTTGTTCCAGCCCGATTTCAGCAAAATCACCGCCTCGGTGGTGCTGACCGCCATGGGGCTGGCCTTTTTCAAGCTGTCGATTGGCATGGGCACCATGATGACCTATGGCAGTTATTTCCGTGACGATCAGAACATCCCGCTCACCACGGTGCGTGTTATGGCGGCGGATTTGTGTATCTCGATGCTGGCTGGTATCGCCATTTTTCCGGCGGTGTTCACCTTTGGTTTTGAACCCACGGCCGGACCCGCCTTGGTGTTCATCACGATTCCGGCGGTGTTTTCCCAGATTCCGATGGGGCAGGGCTTGATGGTGGTTTTCTTTGTGCTGGCCTCCATTGCTGCCACCGGTGCCATGTTGTCGCTGATGGAGGTGCCGGTGGTGATTCTGCATGAGCGTATGGGGTTGTCGCGCCCGAAAGCCACGCTGTTGACCATTGCTTTGCTGGTGGTTCTGGGCTCGGCCAGTGCCCTGAGCAACAGCACGCTGGCTGATTTCAAGCTGTTTGGTTTGACGGCGTTTGATTTGGCTGACTTTGTCTCGTCCAACATCATCCTGCCGATTGGCGGCATTTTCATTGCCTTGTTTGTCGGCTGGGCCTGGGGGTTGGACAAGTTCAGCCAAGCTATGAGCAACCAAGGCCAGTTGCACAACCAACAACTGGTCCGCGTGGTGTTTTTCTTGCTGCGTTATGTGTCGCCAGCCTTGATCTTGATCGTGATGCTCAAGGGGCTAAAGCTGTTTTAACGCAGGCCGGGCGTTAGCATCTTGGCATGCCCGAGCTTCATGGCCCTTCTCACCACACGACAGCGCAGCGTCTGCCGGGCTTGACGCCTGCGCTCTTGGGGATCCTGGCGGGCAGCGCCCTGCAGCTGCAGCAGGCGGCACTGTGGCCGTCTGCCATTTATATGCTTTTTGTGCTTCTGGCTCTTATAGGATATGGGCTGATAGCTATATATTTAAAAGCATATGGGCGCGCGGTGGCGCTCGCCACTTGCCTGGCTTTTGCGGTGTTGGCGGTGGGTGTCACCGGCTGGCGTGCCACGCTGTTTGTCGACTCGGCCTTGGCGCCAGCGCTGGAGGGACGTGACATCGCGCTCACCGGTGTGGTGGCCGGTTTGCCGCAGCCTTTTGAAGGGGGTTTGCGTTTTCGTTTTGAGCAGGACGCAGCCCGGCTCGATGGGCAGCCGGTGGCGCTGCCGCAGCGCCTAGAGCTGGCCTGGTACAGCGGTGTGTTTGGCCAGGGGGATGGCGCGAGTGATCCGTCGGGGGAGGTGCAACGCACACCGTCTGAGGTGCAGGCGGGTGAGCGTTGGCAGTTCAATGTGCGGCTCAAAGCGCCCCATGGTGGCCTCAACCCGCATGGCTTTGACTACGAGCTGTGGCAGTGGGAGCGGGGGGTGCAGGCCATCGGTTATGTGCGCGCTGGCCGCCGTGACCCGCCGCCCCAGCGTCTGGGGCAAACCTGGCAGCACCCGGTGGACCGTTTGCGTCAACAGGTGCGGTCGTCCATTTTTTCCAGGGTGCCCGACCCACGCGCTGCCGGTGTGTTGGCGGCCTTGGTCACGGGTGACCAAGGCGCGATTGAGCGCTCTGACTGGGATGTGTTTCGCGCCACCGGTGTGGCCCATTTGATGAGCATTTCTGGCCTGCATATCACGATGTTTGCCTGGTTGGCCGCCGCGCTGGTGGGTGGTGTGTGGCGGCGCTCCACGCGCTTGTGCCTGTGGCTGAGTGCACCGAGCGCGGCCTTGCTCGGTGGCTTGGTGCTGGCGGCGTTGTACGCCCTGTTCAGCGGCTGGGGGGTGCCCGCCCAACGCACGGTGCTGATGCTGGCCACCGTGGGTGTCTTGCGTTTGCTGGGTCTGCGCTGGCCATGGCCGCAGGTCTGGCTGCTGGCCTGTTTGATGGTGGTGGTGCTCGACCCGTGGGCCCTGTTGCAGGCGGGCTTCTGGCTGAGTTTTGTGGCGGTGGGTGTGTTGTTTGCTTCAGATTCGGGAGCTACCAGCCCAATCGATAAAAGGGCTAGAGACCGATTTGTTGCGATGTTGCGGGAGCAATGGGTGATCACGCTGGCGCTCACACCCTTGAGCCTGTTGTTGTTTGGTCAGGTCTCTCTGGTGGGTTTGCTGGCGAATGTGTTGGCGATTCCGCTGGTGACGCTGCTGGTGACACCGCTGGCCATGGTCGGGGTGGTGGTGCCCGGCTTGTGGACCTGGGCTGCTGGAGTGATTGACCTGTTGGGCGAGGTGTTGCGCTGGCTTGCGGCCTGGCCGTGGGCGGTGCTCTGGGTGGCCAAGGCACCGTGGTGGGCTGGCGCGGCAGCGGTCTTGGGAGGTGTGTTGCTGGCCTTGCGTCTGCCTTGGAGCCTGCGTCTGGCCGCACTGCCGCTGGTGCTGCCGGTGCTGTTGTGGCAGGCACCCAGGCCGCCACTTGGTCAGTTTGAGCTGTTGGCTGCAGACATCGGGCAGGGCAGTGCGGTGCTGGTGCGCACCCAGCACCATACTTTGTTGTACGACGCGGGCCCACGCTTCAGCAGCGAGAGTGATGCCGGCCAGCGTGTGCTGGTGCCATTGCTGCGGGCTTTGGGAGTGCGGCTCGACACCGTGATGCTGAGCCACCGCGACAGCGATCACAGCGGTGGCGCCCAGGCGGTGTTGACGATGCAGCCGCAGGCCCAGCTGATCAGTTCGATGGCCGGTGAGGACGGCCTGGTCACACCAGACCCGGCCCAGCGCTGTGTGGCAGGCCAGCGCTGGCAGTGGGACAGGGTGGACTTTGAGGTGTTGCACCCGCAGGCCGCCGACTATGGTCGGCTCACCAAGCCCAACGCCCTGAGTTGTGTGCTGCGCATCACCAACGGCCAGCAGACGGCCTTGCTGGCGGGAGACATTGAGCAGCCGCAGGAGGCCCAATTGGTGCAGGCGCTGGCCAGTGGCCCGCCCGGTGCCGTGTCCACATTGCGCGCCGATGTGCTGCTGGTGCCGCACCACGGCAGCAAGTCCTCCAGCAGTTTGGCCTTTCTGACAGCCGTGCAACCGCGCATTGCGCTGGTGCAAGCGGGTTACAGAAACCGCTTTGGTCATCCGGCGCACCCTGTTTTGGTGCGTTATCAAACGCTTGATGTCCAGCTGTTTGATACGCCCCATTGTGGTGCTGCGACATGGCGGTCGTGGGTGGCGCAGGTTGTGCGCTGTCAGCGTCAGGTGGATCGGCATTATTGGCACCACCCGGTGCCCTGAGATGCTGCATGGCTGACTTGCCAACACCTTGCTTTTTTTGAGACTTGCCAGGTTTGGAGCCCGCGCCTGGGAAAGCCTGACGACAGGATCAAGGGGCATAAATAAACCTGTGCCGCTGGGGCAACTGCCCCGGTGATTGGCCCAAAGCTTGCTATCGTTTGCTCAGGAGAAGAAATTCATGCAGAAATTCGACGAGATGTACACGCAATTGCCCTATGAGTTCTTCACCCATGGCGCGCAAATCCGCGATCACTACAAAATTTACGACGAATGGCTAGCCCGCCAGCCGGGCGACATGATGGCCAAACGCCGTGAAGAAGCTGAGATGATCTTCCGCCGTGTCGGCATCACCTTTGCGGTGTATGGCGACAAGGATGAAGACGGTGCGGGCACCGAGCGCCTGATCCCGTTTGACCTGATTCCGCGCATTGTCCCAGCCAACGAGTGGCGCATGCTGGAGGCGGGTCTGGCCCAACGTGTCAACGCGCTGAACCGCTTTCTGCATGACATCTACCACGACCAAGACATTCTGAAAGCCGGGCACATTCCGCGCGAGCAGATTGAACAAAACGCCCAGTTCCGCCCACAGATGATGGGTGTGGATGTGCCCAACCAGGTGTATTCACAGATTTCGGGCATCGACATGGTGCGTGCACCTGACGCCCAGGGCAAAGGTGAGTACTACGTGCTCGAAGACAACCTGCGGGTGCCCAGCGGTGTGAGTTACATGCTCGAAGACCGCAAAATGATGATGCGGCTTTTTCCCGACCTGTTCAACAAACACCGGGTGGCGCCGATTGCCCACTATCCTGACTTGCTGCTGGAAACCCTGCGTGAAAGCAGCCCGGCCACCACGGCCGAGCCCACCGTGGTGGTGCTCACCCCCGGCATGTACAACAGCGCCTATTTTGAACACGCCTTCCTGGCGCAGCAGATGGGGGTCGAGCTGGTGGAAGGCCAGGACTTGTTCTGCAAGGACAACTTTTGCTACATGCGCACCACCCGGGGCCCGCAGCGGGTGGATGTGATCTACCGCCGTGTGGATGACGACTTTTTGGACCCCACCGTGTTTCGACCCAAGTCCACCTTGGGCTGCGCCGGCCTGCTTGATGTGTACAAGGCCGGCCATGTGAGCATCTGCAACGGGGTCGGCACGGGTGTCGCCGACGACAAGTCGATCTACCCCTATGTGCCCAAGATGATCGAGTTTTACCTGGGTGAAAAGCCGATCCTCAACAATGTGCCCACCTACATGTGCCGCAACAAGGACGACCTGGCTTATGTGCTGGCCAACATGAAGGACCTGGTGGTCAAAGAGGTGCACGGTGCGGGCGGCTACGGCATGCTGGTGGGCCCCGCCTCGACCAAGGCCGAGGTCGAAGACTTCAAAAAAGCGGTGATGGCCAACCCCTCGGGGTACATCGCCCAGCCCACGCTGAGTCTGTCGAGCTGCCCGACCTTTGTCGAGAGCGGCATTGCCCCACGCCACATTGACCTGCGCCCCTATGTGCTGAGCGGCAAATCTGTGCAGATGGTGCCGGGTGGCCTGACCCGTGTGGCGCTGAAAGAAGGCTCGCTGGTGGTCAACTCCTCGCAAGGTGGTGGCACCAAGGACACCTGGGTGTTGGAGGACGACCGTTCTGCCGCCGCCCATGCGGCGCAGGCACAGTCGCAGACCCAGTCCAGCGGCGAGCCCGACCCGAGCTGACCACCCAGATCACCCAAGAAAGCCACTTATGTTGTCACGAACCGCCGACCACCTGTTCTGGATGAACCGTTACACCGAGCGAGCTGAAAACACCGCGCGCCTGCTGGATGTCAATTACCAGACTTCGCTGCTGCCGCAGTCCGAGGCGGTCGCACTGTCGGGTTGGCAGGGCTTGCTGTCGATCAGCGAGCTGATGTTCAGCTACAAGGAAAAACACGGTGAGATCAATGCCAAAAAGGTCATGGACTTCATGGTCAAGGACGAGAGTAACCCATCCAGCATCCTGTCTTGCCTGACCGCCGCGCGTGAAAACGCCCGCGCGGTGCGGGGTGCCCTCACCACCGAAGTCTGGGAAACCCTCAACCAGACCTGGCTGGAAGTCAAACGCAAGGTCAAGGCCGGTGAGTTTGAGGACGACCCCGCGCAGTTTTTTGACTGGGTCAAGTTCCGCTCCCACCTGTCGCGTGGTGTCACCGTGGGCACCATGTTGATGGACGAGGCGCTGTATTTCATGCGCCTGGGCACTTTTCTGGAGCGTGCTGACAACACCGCGCGCTTGGTGGATGTGAAGTTTCATGCGGTCGAGAGCGACTTCTATGGCACCGCCAACCTCAAGAAAGACCAAGAGTACGACTTCTACCACTGGAGCGCCATTTTGCGTAGCGTCAGCGGTTTTGAGGTGTACCGCAAGGTCTACCGCGATGTGATCAAACCCGAGCGTGTGGCTGAGTTGCTGATCTTGCGTCCGGACATGCCGCGCAGCCTTCACTCCAGCCTCAACGAGGTGGTGAGTAACCTCAAGATGGTGGCCAACGACCAAAGCACCGAGACCCAGCGCCGGGCTGGCAAGTTGCGCGCTGAGCTGGAATATGGCCGCATCGACGAAATTCTGGCAACCGGCCTGCACGCCTACCTGACGCAGTTTCTGGACCGGGTCAATGACCTGGGCGCCCACATCAGCCGGGACTTTCTGATTCCGACCCCGGTGTGAGGCGCCTGCGACAGGCGATGTATTCGCAGATCAGCCGGCTGTTCAGGCCGGTGGCGGCTTGGCTGGGGCGCTTGAGCGTGAGCCGCAAGCTGACGCTGATTTACCTCCTGGACTTGACGGCGGTGATTTTTGTCTCCGGCATCCTGATCAACGAAAAATACCTGGCCATCGATTTTGCTCGCAAGGAAATGGTGGGCATCAGCTACACCAACGCGGTGCGTGATATGTTGATGCCCCAGGTGGGCACACCCAGTCTGGCGCAGGTGGATGTGACCGCCGCGCGTTATCGTTTGGCGTCCCAACGTGCTTTGTTCGATGTCCAGCTCAACGCCCAGGCCGACAGCCAGGCCTTTGTGGCCAGTTTTGACGCGCCAGGCGCCGCCTCGGCGGCGACACCTGCCTCGTTCAAGCCAGTGATCAGCAGCGCCCGTGCGCTGATCACCACCGTGGGCAACCAGTCCAACCTGATCCTCGACCCCGATCTGGACAGTTACTACAACATGTCGCTGGTGGTGCTGCGTTTTCCGGAACTGGTGGATGTGCTGCTGGATACCGCGCAGGCGGTTGGCAAACAGACCCCGCGCTCGGTGGTGGCGTCCTCGTTACACAGCACCACCTTGCTGATTCTGGCGGGGCGGCTTGACGCGATCCGCCAGGGCATTGCCTCGGACTACGCCCAGGCGCTGGCGGCTGGTAGCCCGGCCCTCAAGGCGGCTTTACAACCGCAGCGGGAAAAGCTGGATGCCCAGTTGGCAGATCTGCTCAGCCAGGTGCAACGGGCGTCCGAGCAAGGCACCACCGAACACGAACGTCAGATTTTTGCCAGCAGCCATGGTGACGCACTGGACAGACTGAACCAGGCCTGGGTGGCCTCGTCCCAGGCGCTGAGCGGTTTGTTGCAGGCCCGGGTCGAGGCCCAGTTCCACAAGATGTGGCTGCATCTGGGCACCGCCTTGGCCTTGTTGCTGGCCATTCTGAGCCTGGTGTTCACCGTGGCGCGGCTGATTGCCCGGCCCTTGAAACAACTTGCGGGTGTGGCCAACGATGTGCGCCAGAGTGGCAACTACAACCTGCGGGCGCAGTGGGACAGCCAGGACGAGATTGGCCACCTGGTGAATACGTTCAACGGCATGCTGGCCCAGCTGGACCAGGACCGCTCGGCCCGTGAGGAACTGGCCGCCAACGCCCGTGCCGCGCTGGCCCAGGCTGAGTTGCTGGAGTCAATCCCGGTGGCGATGATGGTCACCTCAATCCCCGATCACCGGGTCTTGCATGCCAACGAAACAGCCCAGCCCTGGCTGGCCGGCTGCACCACCGACCCCTGGCACAAGGGCCTGGAGCCCGGTGTGCGTTCGCGTTTTTTCCAGCAACTCTCAGACCGCGAGCAGATTGACGAGTTTGAGGTGCGTTGGCTCGGTGGTGTGGAGAGCGCGTGGGCAGTCTTGTCGGCGCGGCGCCTGAGTTTTCAGGGCCAGGACGCTGTGTTGACCACGTTCACCCCGATCAATGTGCTCAAGCTCATGGAACAGCGTATGGAGTTGTGGGCCAAGGTGTTTGAGGCCTCCAGCGAAGGCATCATCATTCTGGACAGTCAGCAAAAGGTGCTCAGCGTCAACCGGGCCTATTGCCGCGCCACTTCTTACGATTTTTATGAGGTGGTGGGTGAACATCTGGGGCGCCTGCTTGGGCACGAGCAGCACAACTCGGCCGACGATGCCTCCGACGCGATGGATGCGCTTGTGCTGGCCGACATCATCCGCGCCATCCACAAGCGCAACGAGTGGCAGGGCGAGGTGTTGCTGCGCAAGCGTACCGGTGAAACCTACCCGGCCTGGATGATGATTTCGGCGGTGCGTGAGTCCTCGCTGCAGGAAGACATTTCTCACTACATTTGTATCGCGGTAGACATCACCGACCGCAAACGCACCGAAGCACGTGTCAAGTTCCTGGCCCACCACGATGTGCTGACCGAGTTGCCCAACCGCGCCATGTGTGTCGAGATGTTGGAGGCCGCCCTCCAGCAGGCCAGCGCCAGCGGTGAATGCCTGGCGGTGCTGTTCATTGACCTGGACCGCTTCAAGGTCATCAACGACACCCTGGGTCACCACATTGGTGACGGTTTGCTGCAGTCGGTGGCGCAGCGTCTGCAACAGGCGGTGCGCTCTGGTGATCTGGTCAGCCGCCTGGGCGGGGACGAGTTTGTGGTGATTTTGCGCCAGCTGCAAGACGGTGCCCAGGCGCGCTGGCAGGCCGAGCAGCGCCTGATCCCGCTGATCCGCCAACCGCACCAGGTGCACGGTCATGAGCTGCGGGTGTCGTGCAGTGTGGGCATCGCGATCTTCCCGAACGATGGCCACGACCTGGTGGAGCTGATGCGCCGCGCCGACGCTGCCATGTACGAGGCCAAAACCTCTGGCCGTGATGCCGCCCGGGTGTTTGATGTATCGATTGACCTGGCCATCCGTGAGCGCCAGTCGCTCGAGCAGCATCTGCGCCTGGCGCTGGAGCGCGGTGAGTTCTGCCTGCACTACCAACCCCAGGTGGACGCACAGAGCCAGCAGGTGGTGGGTGTCGAAGCTTTGTTGCGCTGGAACAGCGCCGAGCTGGGCGAGATTTCTCCGACCCGCTTTATCCCGGTGGCCGAAGAGTGTGGCCTGATCCAGCCGATAGGCCGCTGGGTGATGAACGAGGCGTTTCGGCAAAAAGCCGCCTGGCAGGCTTTGGGTCTGGATGCGCTGGACCTGTCGATCAACCTGTCAGCGGCGCAGCTGGCCGACCCCGAGCTGGTCGGCCTGGTGCAGCACTGCATTGAACGCCACGGCTGCGACCCCCAACGGATGGTGCTGGAAATCACCGAGTCTCATCTGATGGCCGACCCGGTGGCCGCCAGCGCCAAGCTCTCTGCCATCAAGGCGCTTGGCCTGCAGCTGTCAATTGACGACTTCGGTACCGGCTACTCCAGCCTGGCCTACCTCAAACGCTTTCCGATTGATGAGTTGAAAATCGACCAGTCTTTTGTGCAAAGTATGCTCGATGACGACGCCGACCTGGCCATCGTGCGCTCCATCATTGCGCTGGGCCATGCGCTGGGTCTGCGCCTGGTGGGTGAAGGGGTGGAGCATCAGCAACAGGCCATTCAGCTCAAGGCCCTGGGTTGTGACGAGTTGCAGGGTTATTATTTCTCGCGGCCGCTGAGCGCGCGCGCACTGGAGCAGCATGTGTTCCAGGGGCAAAAGAAGCTGGAGCACAGACACGCCTGTGTTTGATCTGACTGGGGGGCCGGTCAGGGTTTCGTGGCAATAATCGGCATCAGGAGTTTTTTGCATGTCCATCCGAGCCTTGAACCGTGAACTGGATGCCGCGCGTGACGCGGGTCCGGTCAAAGATATTGTCATTCCACCCTGTCCGCAGCTGCTGGTGCAATTGCAAGACGAGCTGGCCCAGGCTGACCCCAACCCGCAACGGGTGGCCGAGATTGCAGGTGCCGACGTGGCGATGGCCGCCGCGTTGATCAAGGTGGCCAACAGCTCTTTGTACGCGCGCCGCGAGCCGGTGCATTCGGTGGCGCAGGCGATCAGCATGCTGGGTGTCAAACCCACGGCCAGCATCCTGACCGGTTTTTTGCTGCGCAACGCGATTCGCATTGACCCGACACTGATCGAGCATTTTTGGGAGTCGTCCACCCGTCGATCGTTGGCTATGGCCCACATTGCCGGGCAGATGTACGGGCTGGACCTGGATGTGTGCAAAACCTGCGGCCTGTTTTTCCATGTGGGCATCCCGGTGATGCTGCAAGGTGTGCGCGGCTACAGCGGCACCTTGGTAGAGGCCATGGCGCGCCAGGACCGCACCTTTGTCCAGACCGAAAACGCTGCCCACCGCACCGACCACGCGGTGGTGGGTGCGATTGTGGCTAAAACCTGGCGCCTGCCCGCCGAGGTGGTCTATGCGGTGCGGCTGCACCATGATTTTTCGTCACTGACCGACGCCCGTGTGCCGCTGCAGGTGCGCCAGCTGGTGGCCATCGCGGCCATCGCCGACCACCTGGTGGCTCATCACGAAGGTGTCCAGAACCAGCGTGAGTGGGAAAAATCGGGAGCGCAGTGTCTGGCGTTTCTGCAGATTGGCGCCGAAGAGGTCGAAACCTGGGTTGACGAGTTGTTTCCGGTGTTTGAGGGTGTGATTGTCACCTAGCCCTTATTTCATAAGGGTATCTAGCTACGTTTGATGTAGCAAATTCACGGCGTGCTGGTCGGTTTGATGGCTTCAAAGCTGTTGGCTGCATCCAGCTGGGTGGCCACTTTCAAGACCGCTTGACCCAGTTCAATCACGGCCATCGCGTAATAACTGCTCCAGTTGTAGCGGGTGATCACGTAAAAGTTTTCGGTGCCTGCCAGGTAGCTCGCCGGTGCATCACCGTTTTGCAGCTCGATCAGCGCCAGTTTACCGGGGTAGGACTGGGCAGCCGCCTCCAGCACTATACCTTTGGCCTGAAATTCCGCCACACTGAAGGTCGGCAGGATGTCTGGCGCCATCAGCGCGGGCAGGTCGAGCCGGGTGCTGTCAAAACTCAGAGCAAAGTGGGTCGGCTGCCCGGGCTGCCAGCCAAAAGCGGCGAGGTAGTTGGCCACCGAGCCAATCGCATCCCCGGGGCTGGTGAACAGGTCGACCTTGCCGTCCGCGTCAAAGTCCACCGCATGTTTGTGCCAGCTGCTGGGCATGAACTGCGGTAGGCCCAGCGCCCCGGCATAACTGCCGCGCCACAACGTCGGGTCGATGTCACCACGTTGCATCATGCTCAGAAACTGCGCGAGTTCCCCTTTGAAGTATTGGCTGCGTGTGGCGGCGCGTGGGTGGCTTTGGGGAAAGTCAAAGGCCAGCGTGGCCAGCGCATCCAGCACCCGGTAAGTGCCCATTTGCTGGCCATAGATGGTTTCCACACCAATGATGCCCAGCAGGATGTCCACCGGCACACCGGTATGGGCTTGCGCCCGCAGCAGGGTGTCGCGGTGCAATTGCCAGAAGACGACACCCGCGCGGATGCGTTTGGGCTCGACAAAACGGCTGCGGTACAGCTGCCAGTTTTTGGCCACACCCACGGCGGGTGGTGTCACCGCCTGGGCAATGGCGGGGATGTAGCGTGCCTGGGCCAGCGTCTGGCGCACCCAGGCCGGGTCCAGGTCGCGCTGCTGGGCGATCTCGTCGGCGGCTGCCATTGCGTCACTGCGCTGGGCGTAACTCGGGCCGGGCACCGGAGCGCTGGCCACCGTTTTGGCAGCTTTTTTCGGATGATGTGGGTGTTTTTTGGCCTCAGCCCTGATGGGTAAAGCGGTGACAGCTATCAAAAGCAGTGCAAGTAAAGGTCTCAAGGCTGGCAAAGGCATGGTCAATTGTTGTTTCAATCACCCCAGCGTAGGCGCCGGAGTTCGTGTTGCAGTGTAGTGAGCTGGCGCTTGTGGCCGCTGTGCCCATTTGGTGGGGCGTAGCGCAGCGCTTCCAGGCGCAGCAGCCAGTCCATCAGTGCCTGGACCTCGGTGGCGGTGCCGCCTCGGGCCCGCAGCTGCTCGGCCAGTTCACGCGGTGTGCTGTTGTCTGGTGCGGGCAGTCCGGCGCGTAACAGCCGCACACGGGCTTGGCCCAGCAGACGCAGCCAGGGGTCCTGCCGCTGCCGCTCCCAGGCACTCCAGCCCGCGCCGAGCAGGCTCACCGTCACCACGATGGCACACAGCAAGAGAATCAGGTCTTCCCAACTGGGCGCCTCAAAACCGATGCTTTTGAGTAAATCGAGCTGCTTGGCCTGGGTGTAGTTCAGCACCCACTGGTTCCAGCGGTTGTTGAGGGCGTCCCAGCTGGCACGTATGTTCAGCGCAAAACGCGGGTTGACATTGCCCAGAATCGCATTGGCAATCACCCCGCGTGGTGTTTCCAGTCGGGCAAAACTGCCGGTACGCATGGGTGCCACCATGGACGTTGGGTCAACCCGCTGCCAGCCCTGGCCAGGCAACCAGACCTCGGCCCAGGCGTGGGCATCACTCTGGCGTACCGTCCAGAAACCATCCACGTTATTGCGCTCACCTCCCTGGTAACCGGTCACCACCCGTGCGGGCACCCCGGCGCCGCGCATCAGGATCACAAAACCCGCCGCAAAGTGTTCACAAAACCCGGCCTTGCGGTCAAACCAGAACTCGTCGGCACTGTCGCGACCATACAGACCAGGTTCCAGCGTGTAGACAAAACCACCGGTGCGCAAACGCTCCAGCGCGGCCTGCACCAGGTGGCTGTTGGCACCCTCACCAGCGGGGGCCTCACGTTGCAGGGCCTGCGCGAGTGCCAGCGTGCGCGGGTTGAAGCCGCTCGGCAAGGCCAGGTAGGGCGCAAGTCGCGCCGGACTCTGGTTTTTGCCGTAGCTGAACTGGGGGTAGCTGGTGGCCTGGTAACGCAGCAGCGCGGTGGCTTGGCGGTCTTGTTGCCATTGCAGCTCAGCCGACATGCGCGCGCGGCCCTGCGGCAGCTCAGGCGCGCTGGGGGTGGCGTCCAGCGTGAGCAGCCAGGGCCGCTGGTTGGGCTCCAGCGTGACCTGGTAGGCTACCGCCTGGCCCTGCACCTGCAGAGCGGCTTCGGCAGCGCGCCACACGCCCGCTGCCTCGCTGGGCCGCCAGCGCACACCGTCAAAGTTGGACAGCACAGGGCCACGAAAGTACAGGTCTTTTTGCGCAGGTGGTGTGCCACTGAAGTTGATACGCATGGCCACGCTGTCGTCCAGCGCCAGGCTGGCGATGTTGCCCACCGTCATGTCGTTGGACAAACCACTGCGCCCGGTCATCGCGTCCCCCGGCAGGCCCCACAGCGGCGCCATGCGCGGGAACAGCAGGAACAGCACCAGCATGATCGGCGCCCCCAACAGCGCCATGCCACCCGCAGTGCGTGCCGACTGCCACAGCGGCGGTCGTCCCACTGGCAAATGGGCGTTGACCAGCGCCGTCAACAAGCCCCACAGCGCGATCAGCATGACGGCGGCGGTCAGCAACGACTGTGAGTAGAAGAAGTTGGTCAACATCAAGAAGAAGCTGAGGAAAAACACCACATAGGCGTCGCGCTGGGCACGTAACTCAAGGGTTTTGAGTGCCAGCAAGACCACCACCAGGGTCACCCCGGCGTCACGCCCGAGCAGGGTTCTGAACGACAGCAGCGTGGCACCGACCGCCACCACCAGCAGGCCCAGGCGCCACCAGCGTGAGGGCAGCGCCTGACCACGCCAGGCCAGCACCCCGCGCCACAACATCAGCACCCCAGTCAGTGGCCCACACCACAGCGGCAACTCAGAGAGCATGGGCGCCACCACCCAGCCGATCACTGCCAGCACAAACAGCGTGTCGCGGGTGTCGCGCGGCAAGTGGCTCAGGGTGTCGGGCAGCTTCATGCGAGAGCCAGCGCACGCAGGCAGCGTTGCAGGTGTTGTGGGCCGTGGTCGGGGCCGATGTCCTGGCCGTTCAAGCGCAGGCCGTAACGCAGGCCCAGCTGGTCGGCCCGCAGCACCCATGCACACAGGCGGTTGAGCTGCTGCTCAGGATGCGCCAGCCCGGTCAGCGGGCGGCTGAGCCAGAGGTCATGCTGCTGCGCCGCCACACTGTCGCGGCTGACCAGCGCGCCGGTTTTGGCCACCTGTTTCCACAGGATGTTTTTTAAGGGGTCTCCACGCCGGTAGGGCCGGATGCTGTCTGGCTCGCCGTGGTGATGCGGTGCGGTACGGGTCGGGCCGTGGCCGGTCTCGGATGACCCGCCGGGCAGGGGCGGCGGCTGGGTTTCAGGGAGCGGGTAGACCAGTAACTGGCTGGCTGGTCGCCACAGGGTCCAGACACAAAAACTGCCCAGCGGAAACAGGGTCTGGGCACGCACCGTAGGCAGCGGGTGCAGGCCACGCTGGCCCGGTAAACAGGCCAGTTGCACGCGTGCCTGCGACAGCGGCGCCAGATCGGTATACACCCACTGCTGGCTGCCCTGGATGGCCAGCGCCAGGGCCGGTCGGGTGCGCTGGCTGGGGTTCAGCAGTTGGATGTCAAAAACGGCTCTAGCCCCCGCAAATACTGGGTCAGGTGCTATCAAGCTCATGGTGATGCCACGCAAGTTGGCATGGCTCACATGCATGGCCACCAGTGAACAACCGGCCAGCAAAAAGGTCAGCAGGTAACCCAGGTTGAGCTGGTAGTTGATGGAGGCCAGCAGCAGCACCAGCAGGGTCAGGGCCAGCATCCAGCCTGCGCGGGTGGGCAGGATGTAGACCGTGCGCTGGGTCAGAGTCACGCTGTCGGATGCTGGCAAACGTGCCTGCCACCAACGCTCAAACCTTGCTCGTAGCGACGCAACCGGGCTCCAGGTCAGCTCAGCTGTGGCACTGGTGATGCCAGACCACCAGATGCGCCACTTGGCGCGGGAGGCCTGTGAGGTGCTTCGGTCGGGAGCCATTCAGGTGTCGCTACCGGCCTTCAGGCCAGAGCACCCGTGGCACTGGCTTGGCCAGGCCACTGGGTGCGCCCCCTTGAGGGGGAGGCTTCTGAAGCGCTTCGGGGTGCAGTCATAGTCGGAGACAGGTGTCGCTGCCGCGCTTTAAGCCAGGGCACCCGTGGAACTGGCTTTGCCAGGCCAGTGGGTGCGCCCCCTTGAGGGGGAGGCGCCGAAGGCGATTCGGGGGGGAACTTCATTGCAGCGGCACCGCGTCCAGCAAAGCCTGGACCTGCGCACGCGCGCCGCGGTTGGCGTCGGTGCTGGGAATCAGCCGGTGCGCGATGGTTTGCGGCAGGATGGCGCGCACATCGTCGGGTGCCACATAGTCGCGCCCGCTCAGCAGGGCGCGTGCCTTGGCGGCGCGTACCACCGCAATGCCGGCGCGTGGGCTCAGGCCCTGCACAAACCAGCGGCCAGAGCGGGTGGCAGCCAGCAGGTCTTGCACATAGTCCAGCAAGGGCTCGCTGGTGTGCACCGCCAACACCTGGTTTTGCAGCAACAGCAACTCGGCCGGGCTCAGCAGGCTGGGCAGGGCATCGACCAGCTCGCGTCGGTCGGCACCACCGAGCAACTGGCGCTCGGCCTCGCGGCTCGGATAACCGAGCGAGAGACACATCAGGAACCGATCCAGCTGCGACTCGGGGAGGGCATAGGTGCCCACCTGGTCCATCGGGTTTTGGGTGGCGATGACAAAAAAAGGAGAGGGCAGGGGCCGGGTCTGGCCGTCTATGCTGACCTGTTTTTCTTCCATCGCTTCCAGCAAGGCGCTTTGGGTCTTGGGGCTGGCGCGGTTGATCTCGTCGGCCAGCAGCACCTGGGTAAACAGCGGGCCGGGGTGGAACACAAAAGCTTCCTGGCTGCGCTCGAACACCGAGACCCCGAGCAGGTCGCTGGGCATCAGGTCGGAGGTGAACTGCACCCGTGAGAAATCCAGACCAAAGGTGCGTGCCAACGCATGGGCCAGCGTGGTTTTGCCGACCCCCGGCACGTCTTCAATCAGCAGGTGCCCCCCTGCCAGCAAACACGCCACACAATCTTGTGTTTGGTCAAATTTGCCCACAATCACCGTGTTAAGCTGATTGACCAGGGCTGTAAGCTTAGCTTGTATATCCATCAGGTAACCTTACCAAAAAAATCATTCCAGGAGACAAACCTGTATGTCAATGACCGGATACTTTACACACCCGAGCTTTCGCAAACATGAAATGGGTCCGGGGCACCCTGAATGCCCTGAGCGGCTGGACGCGATTGATGACCGGCTGCTGATCAGCGGGTTGGATGTGGCGCTGGACCGGCGCGAAGCCACACCCGCATCCACCTCCGACATCGAACTGGCCCATGGCCGCATGTATGTCGCCGCCATTCGCGGGCTCAACGCCGAACTCAAGGAAGACATCGCTGCCGGTGGTGCCGACCACCTGCAGATCGACCCCGACACCAGCATCAACATCCACACCTGGACTGCGGCCCTGCATGCGGTGGGTGCGGCCACCGACGCGGTCGACGCGGTGCTGGCCGGTGAGATGAACACCGCCTTTTGTGCGGTGCGCCCGCCCGGGCACCACGCCTGTCGCGACAAGGCCGGTGGTTTTTGCTTTTTCAACAACGTGGCGATTGCCGCCAAATACGCACTGGAGCGGCACAACCTGCAGCGCGTGGCGATTGTTGACTTTGATGTGCACCACGGCAACGGCACCGAGGACATTGTCAAGGGGGATGACCGGATTTTGATGGTGAGCTTTTACCAGCACCCGTTTTACCCGTTGGACTGGCAACACTCCAGCGCGCCCAACCTGGTCAACCTGCCGGTACCCGCCTACACCAAGGGTATGGAAATCCGCGAGATGATCGAAGCCGCCTGGATGCCGCGCCTGGAGGAGTTCCAGCCCGAGCTGATCCTGATCAGCGCCGGCTTTGATGCCCACCGTGAGGACGACATGGGTCAGCTTGGCCTGGTGGAAAGCGACTACGCCTGGATGACTGGCCGCATCATGGATGTGGCGCGGCGTCATGCGCAGGGGCGGGTGATCAGCTGCCTGGAAGGTGGTTATGTGATGAGCCCGCTGGCGCGCAGTGTGGAGGCGCATATCCGGGTGATGGCCGATGTCTGAGGTGCAACCCGACGACCTGCAAAACTGGCTGGCGGCGCTGGCGCAGACCAGCACTCTGATCGAACTGGCGGTGCTGCTCGGCTGCGCCTTGCTGGCCTGGCTGCTGGCGCACCTGGCCGCCAAGGCCTTTGTGGGCCGCGACGCCAACAGCATCACCTTTGGTCGGCGCATTGTGGATGGTGTGTTGTTTCCGGCGCTGTGGCTGGCACTGGCTTATCTGGCGCGTCAGCTGTTGGGCCATACCTTGCCACTGGCGGCGTTCAAGATTGCGATACCGGTGCTGATGTCGCTGCTGGTGATCCGCCTGGGTGTCAAGGTGCTTCAGGCGGCGTTCAGCGAAACACCCTTGATCCGTTTTCTGGAGCGCACCATCTCCTGGGTGGCTTGGCTGGCCATGGTGCTGTGGGTCAGTGGTTTGTTGCCGGTGGTGATGGAAGAGCTCGACCAGATCAGCTGGAAAGTGGGCTCCAGCCAGCTGTCGGTGCGCAAGATCATTGAGGGCTCACTCACCGCCGGTCTGGTGCTGATCATCACCTTGTGGATTTCTTCGGCACTGGAGTCCAAGCTGCTGCGCCATGTCACCGGTGGTGAGCTGAGCCTGCGCAAGGCCTTTAGCAACGCAGCCAAGGCGCTGTTGATGTTTGTCGGCCTGTTGCTGGCGATGTCGGCGGTGGGCATCGACATGTCGGCGCTGTCGGTGCTGGGTGGTGCGGTGGGGGTCGGTATTGGTTTTGGCCTGCAGAAGCTTGCCGCCAATTACGTCTCGGGTTTTGTCATTCTGGCTGAGCGCAGCATGCGTATTGGTGACACGGTGCAGGTGGATAACTTCAGCGGTGTTATCACCGAGATCAATGCACGCTACACGGTGATACGTTCGCTCAGCGGCCGTGAATCGATTGTGCCCAACGAGATGCTGATCACCAGCCGGGTCGAAAACCTCTCGCTGGCCGACCCCAAGGTCTGGCAGTCCACCACGGTGTCGGTGGGTTATGAGAGTGATGTGGACCTGGTCACGCGGCTGCTGCTGCAGGCCGCGTCGATGCAAGAGCGGGTGCTGCAGGAGCCTGGCCCGGCGGTGGCACTGATGAACTTTGGTGCCGACGGGCTGGAGTTCCGCCTGGGCTACTGGATTCGCGACCCCGAAAACGGCAGCGACAATCTGCGCTCCTTGATCAATCTGGCGATTTTGCAGCTGCTGCGCGAGAACCGGATCGAAATTCCTTTCCCACAACGTGTCATTCATCAACGCGCCGCTTGAGCACAAGCCAAGCAGTGGGTATACTTAAAAAAGAACGGTCGTTCTATTATTGGTTTTCTGGCGGATTGTCTGTGGTTTGACCAGGCTGGCTGGTGTGCCCGCATAAAATGCCCAGGTTGACGTGCACGTCAATGGAATTGACCGGTGCACGGTGTGTTTTGCCATTCATTTTTACTTTGGAGAGACGTTTTTATGAAAGTCCTGGTCGCAGTCAAACGCGTGGTGGACTACAACGTGAAGGTCCGGGTCAAGTCGGACAACACCGGTGTAGATATTGCCAACGTCAAAATGAGCATGAACCCGTTTGACGAGATTGGCATCGAAGAAGCGGTGCGTCTCAAAGAAAAAGGCATCGCCACCGAAATCATCGCGGTGTCCTGTGGTGTCACCCAGTGCCAGGAAACCCTGCGCACCGCCATGGCCATTGGTGCTGACCGCGCCATCCTGGTCGAGACCGCAGCCGAGTTGCAGCCATTGGCGGTGGCCAAGATCCTCAAGGCGATTGTGGACAAGGAACAACCCGGCCTGGTGATCCTGGGCAAACAAGCCATCGACGACGATTGCAACCAGACTGGCCAGATGCTCGCGGCCCTGACCGACCTGCCTCAAGTCACCTGCGCCAGCAAAATCGAAGTGACCGACGGCAAAGCCAGCATCACCCGCGAAATCGACGGTGGTTCTGAAATCCTCAGCGTCACTTTGCCAGCGGTCATGACCGCTGACCTGCGCCTCAACGAGCCGCGCTACGTCACCCTGCCCAACATCATGAAGGCCAAGAAAAAGCCGCTCGACATCATCAAGGTGGAAGACCTCGGTGTCGATGTGATCGCCCGCATCAAGACCCTCAAAGTCTCCGAGCCGCCCAAACGCAGCGCCGGCATCAAGGTGCCTGACGTGGCCACGCTGGTCGCCAAACTCAAAACCGAAGCCAAGGTCATCTGACCCAGCGCCTGAGCCCACAGATTGAAGGAAGACACATGAGCTCTCTTGTTATTGCCGAACACGACAACACCCATCTCAAGCCCGCCACCTTGAACACCATCAGCGCAGCCAGCCAACTCGGTGGTGACGTGCATGTGCTGGTGGCTGGCGCCAACGCCGCTGCTGTTGCCGCTGCCGCCGCCCAGGTCGCCGGTGTGGCCAAAGTGATCCACATCGATGCTGACAGCCTGGCCCATGGTGTGGCCGAAAACGTCACGGCCCAGGTGGTGGCGCTGGCGCCCAGCTACAGCCACATCCTGTTTGCAGCCACCGCATCGGGCAAAAACATCGCCCCACGTGTGGCCGCCAAGCTCGATGTCGGTCAGATTTCTGACCTGAGCAAAGTCATCAGCCCCGACACCTTTGAGCGTCCAATCTACGCTGGCAACGCGATTGCCACCGTGCAGAGCCTGGATACGATCAAGGTGATCACCGTGCGTACCACAGCTTTTGATGCTGCAGCCCAAGCAGTACAAGGGTCAGTAGCTATTGAAACGGTAGCTGCTGTGGCTGTTACGGGTGGCAGCACCTATTTGGGCAGCGAGATCGCCAAGAACGACCGCCCCGAACTCACCGCCGCCAAGGTCATCGTCAGCGGTGGCCGCGCTCTGGGTTCTCAGGAAAAGTTCAACGAAGTGATGGTGCCGCTGGCCGACAAGCTCGGTGCCGCCATTGGTGCCAGCCGCGCCGCAGTGGATGCCGGGTATGCACCGAACGACTGGCAAGTGGGCCAGACCGGCAAGATCGTCGCTCCCCAGCTCTACATTGCAGCGGGCATCAGCGGTGCCATCCAGCACTTGGCAGGCATGAAGGACAGCAAGGTGATCGTTGCCATTAACAAAGACCCCGAGGCACCAATTTTCAGCGTGGCCGACTACGGGCTGGAGGCTGACCTGTTCGTTGCGGTGCCGGAACTGGTGGCTGCCCTGTAAGGCAAGCCGGTTACCAGGGCATCCATGTGATGCCCTTTTTTTTCGCCAGAGCATGGGCACTGGTGCGCTCAAGCCTCAAAAAAACCAGGAGACAAGCATGAGTTATATCGCCCCCCTCAAAGACATGTTGTTCAACATCCGCTACCTGGCGGGTATTGATCAGATCGCGCAGTTGCCGGGCATGGAGGATACCGGCCTCGAGACCGCGCAGGCAGTGCTCGAAGAAGCCGCCAAATTTAATGAAACTGTGCTGGCACCCCTGAACTGGGTCGGTGACCAGAACCCCACCAGCTGGAAAGACGGTGTGGTCACCGCCACACCCGGCTTCAAGGAAGCGTTCAAGGCCTACACCGAAGCCGGCTGGCAGGGCCTGCAACACCCGGTGGCTTACGGCGGTCAGGGCCTGCCCAAAACCATCGGTTCGGCCGTCGGGGAAATGCAAAACTCGGCCAACATGAGTTTTGCCTTGTTGCCGCTGTTGTCCGACGGTGCCATCGAGGCGCTGCTGACAGCAGGCTCCAGTGAACTCAATGCCATCTACCTGGAAAAACTGGTCAGCGGTTTGTGGACCGGCACCATGAACCTGACCGAGCCACAGGCAGGCAGCGATCTGGCGGCGGTGCGCACCAAAGCCGAACCCCAGCCCGATGGCAGCTACAAGATCGCCGGCACCAAGATTTTCATCACCTGGGGCGAACACGACCTGGCCGAGAACATCGTGCACCTGGTGCTGGCACGCGTGAATGGCGCGCCTGCTGGCGTCAAAGGCATCAGCCTGTTTGTGGTGCCGAAGTTTTTGGTCAAAACCGACGGCTCGATCGGTGTGCGCAATGATGTGGCTTGCGTCAGCATCGAGCACAAGTTGGGGATCAAGGCCAGCCCCACCTGTGTGCTGCAGTTTGGCGATAAGGGCGGTGCCGTGGGGTATCTGGTGGGGCAGGAAAACCGGGGCCTGGAGTACATGTTCATCATGATGAACGCCGCCCGCTACGGTGTGGGGGTGCAGGGTATTGCGATTGCTCAGATGGCGTACCAGAAGGCGGTTGAGTTTGCCAGGGAGCGCATCCAGAGCCGCCCGGTGGATGGCTCCTTGCCCACAGCGGGGCCGATCATTCACCACCCCGATGTCAAACGCATGTTGATGACCATGCGTGCCTACACCGAGGGTTGCCGTGCCTTGTCGAGTGTGGCGGCTGCGGCTTACGACGCGGCGCACCACCACCCCGATGCCCAGACGCGTGAGCAGAACGAAACCTTCTACGAGTTCATGGTGCCGCTGATCAAAGGCTTTTCCACCGAGATGAGCCAGGAGGTCACTTCATTGGGTGTGCAGGTGCATGGTGGCATGGGCTTCATCGAGGAAACCGGCTGCGCCCAGTACTACCGCGACTCGAAGATACTTACCATCTACGAAGGCACCACCGCGATCCAGGCCAATGACCTGGTCGGTCGCAAAACCGCGCGTGATGGTGGCCAGACCGCCAAGGCACTCGCCGCTCAGATCGCCCATACCGAAGCTGATCTGACTGCCAGCGCTACGCCAGATGCCCTGGCCATGGCCAAGCGCCTGGCGGCGGCGCGCCTGGCCTTCATCGAGGTGGTGGACTTTGTGTCGGGCAACACCAAGGTCCACCCCAATGTTGTGTTTGCCGGTAGCGTGCCCTACCTGATGCTCGCGGGTAATTTGATGGCGGGCTGGCAGATGGGCCGTGCCCTGCTGGTGGCGCAAGAGGCACTGGCACGGGGTGAGGACGTGGCTTTTATGCAGTCCAAGGTCACAACCGCGCGCTTTTACGCCGATCACATCCTGACCAAGGTGCCCGGCCTGCGCGACAGCATTGTGGACGGTGCAGGTAGCGTGACCGCACTGGCGCTGGACGCGTTTTGAGCCGCTGGCCAGACTCGGCCCTGCGCTGGGTCTTTGGTGCGCTGTTGGCCTGCTTGGCTGCGACCTCGGCCATGGCACAGGACGGACTGGTGGTCCTGAGCTCGCGTGGTGATGTGGGCATCAGTTACTGGTGGATGCCGCGTGACGGTGCCGTGGCCACGGTGCTGTTGTTTGCGGGTGGCCATGGTGGTATCGGGCTCAAGGGCGGTGTGCCCCAATCAGGCAACTTTCTGATCCGCTCGCGCGACGATTTCGCGCGTGCTGGCTTCAATGTTGCCCTGGTTGGCAACCCGAACGACGCCAGACAAATGACCCCGGCGTTTCGCCGCTCGGGCGAACATCAGGCCGATGTGCGCACCATCTTGGATGACATTGGCCAGCGCAGCAACGTTCCGGTGTGGCTGGTCGGCACCAGCCAGGGCACCCTCAGCGCGGCTGCCAACAGCGTGGCACTGGGCGCCCGGATTGCCGGTGTGGTGCTGAGTTCCACCGTCACTGGATCGCAGCCGGGTGGCTCCGTGGTCGACATTGCGCTGGAGGACATCACGGTGCCTGTTCTGATCTTTCAGCACAAGCACGACGCCTGCCGCATCACCCCACCCGCTGCGGCGCAGCGTTTGATCAGCCGACTGGTGTCTGCACCGGTCAAACAGTACATCGAAGTCGATGGTGGAACCGAACCCAGCAGCGGCCCCTGCGAGGCTTTCCATCACCACGGTTATGTCGGTATGGAAGCCCAGGCGGTGGACCAGATCAGCGGCTGGATCAAGCACCCAAGTCACTGACCCGCTGTGGTCATTCAGAAAAGTCATCCTATGTCCAGACTCCCCACGCCCCTTGACCGTTTGCCGTTCCCGGTGATTGGCTCACCACTGTTCATCATCAGCAACCCGCAGCTGGTGATCGCCCAATGTATCGCCGGTGTGGTGGGCAGCATGCCTGCGCTGAACGCCCGACCCGCCGAGCAGTTGGAGGACTGGCTGATCGAGATCACCGAGGCGCTGGCTGCCCACAACCGGGCGCACCCGCTGCAACCCGCTGCACCCTTTGCCATCAACCAGATCGTGCACAAAAGCAATGAGCGGCTTGAACACGACATGGCGCTGTGTGTCAAATACAAGGTGCCGATCATCATCACCAGTCTGGGTGCGCGCGAAGACATCAACGCTGCCGCCCACAGCTACGGCGGCGTGGTGTTGCACGATGTGATCAACAACAAACACGCCCACAAAGCCATCGAGAAAGGTGCCGACGGCCTGATTGCGGTGGCCGCAGGTGCCGGTGGGCACGCTGGCGTCAAAAGCCCGTTTGCCTTGGTGCAGGAAATCCGCCAGTGGTTTGACGGTCCGCTGGTGCTCAGCGGCTCAATCGCCAGCGGTGGTGCGGTGCTGGCGGCCCAAGCTTGTGGGGCGGACTTTGCCTACATTGGCTCGGCCTTCATCGCCACCCACGAGGCGCGTGCGTCAGAGGCCTACAAACAGGCGATTGTGGCCAGCAACTCCGACGACATCATCTACAGCAACCTGTTCACCGGTGTGCACGGCAACTACCTGGCGCCCAGCATCCGCGCCGCCGGTCTGGACCCTGAGAACCTGCCCGAGAGCGACCCGAGCGCGATGAATTTTGGCGGTGACAAGGCCAAAGCCTGGAAAGACATCTGGGGCTGTGGCCAAGGCATCGGCGCCGTCAGCCAGGTGCAGAGCACGGCTGATTTTGTGGCGCAGCTCAAACGCGAGTACGCGGCAGCGCGTGAGCGTTTGCTAGGTGTTGTATAAGAAATTGGCCTCTAGCCCTTTATTGAAAAGGGCAGGTAGCTATTCTTACCGTAGCAAGTGAATCGTCTGATGTGTTCAGGTGGGCCAGGTGGACCCGGCCTCTGGCACCAGCGCACGCCAGCCCAGCTCGTGTTTGATGCGCGCGCGCAGGGTGTCGGACGGACCCGCTTCACCATGCACGATGTAGACCTGATCGGGCGCCTGCGGCATCGTGCGCAGCCAGCTGATCAGCTGGTTGGCATCGGCGTGGGCCGAGGCCGATTGCAGTTGCACCACCTCCGCATTCACGACCACATCGCGGCCATGGATACGCACGGTTTTCGCACCGCTGGCAAAGCTGGCGCCCCGAGTGCCGGGCGCCTGATAACCGGTCAGGATGACCATGTTGCGGTGGTCACCCGCGTAGTGCGCCAAGTGGTGTAACACCCGCCCGCCGGTGGCCATGCCGCTGGCCGACAGGATCACCATCGGGCCGTGGCGGCTGGCCAGGGCGCGTGACTCGTCGGTGCTGTTGACCATGGTGGCGCCATGGGTCAGGGCGCGGCTGTCTTGCTGGCTCAGGCGGTGTTCACCCAGGTGTGCCTCAAACAAATGGGTGGTGTGCACCGCCATCGGGCTGTCCAGAAACACCGGCAACGAGCTTGGCAAATCACCCCGGAGTTTGAGCAGATGGATCGCATGCAGCAGTGCCTGGGCACGGCCCACCGCAAAGACTGGCACCACCGCCACACCGCCGCGTTTGGCCACACGTTGCAATGGCGCCGCCAGTTCGGCCAGGATGTCGTCCACCGGGTGGGTGCGGTCGCCGTAGGTGGACTCGATCAGCACCGTGTCGGCCTGCGGCGCATCGTCCGGCGGGCTCATGATCAGGTCGTCCGGGCGGCCCAGATCGCCGGAGAACAGGATGCGCCGCCCGGCGACTTCCAGCAGGATGCTGCTGGCGCCCAGAATATGACCCGCCGCAGAGAAGGTGGCCTTCCAGCCGGGAATCGGGCTGAAGGGGCGGCCAGTCTCATGGGTTTTGATGTGTGGCAGGGCGTCCAAAGCGTCTTGCCGGGTGTACAGGGGCAGGGCAGTCTCGTGTTTGGAGAGTTTGTGTCGGTTTGCAAATTCGGCGTCTTCTTCCTGAATGTGGCCGCTGTCGGGCAGCAGGATTTTGCACAGGTCGCGCGTGGCGGGGGTGGCATAGACGTGCCCAGTAAATCCCTCTTTCACCAGCAGTGGCAGGTAACCACTGTGGTCCAGATGCGCGTGGGTGAGTAACACCGCGTTGATCTGGTCGGGTGCCACTGGCAGCGGGTTCCAGTTGCGCAGACGCAGCTGTTTGTAGCCCTGGAACAGGCCGCAGTCCACCAACAGCGCTTTGCCGTCGTGGCGCACCAGGTATTTGGAGCCAGTGACGGTACCGGCGCCGCCGAGAAAGGTGATGGTGACAGACATGGCTGATGCTCCTGAGTGATGAGATGATGAAAAAAAGCCACGCAGTTTTTGAAGGACTGCGTGGCTTTTTTGTAGCAGGGATGGGCTCCCGGTAGAAGGCGGTTAGATCAGCTGAAGAAACTCTTCAGCCGGTCGGTCCAACTGTCACCGGTGGGTGAGTGTTTGCTGCCGCCCTTTTTCAGAGACTCATCAAGCTCACGCAGCAGCTTGCGCTGGTGTTCGGTGAGTTTGACCGGGGTTTCGATCAGGATGTGGCAATACAGGTCACCGGGGTAGCTGGAGCGCACACCCTTGATGCCCTTGCCACGCAGACGGAACTGTTTGCCGGTTTGTGTGCCTTCGGGGATGTCGATGGCGGCTTTGCCCGCCAAGGTGGGCACATCAATTTCACCACCGAGCGTGGCAGTGACGATGCTGATAGGCACCGAGCAATGCAAGTCATCTCCATCGCGCTCAAAAATGTCGTGTTTCTTGAGGCGGATCTCGATGTACAGGTCACCCGGCGGGCCACCATTGGTGCCAGGTTCACCATTGCCCGCGCTGCGGATGCGCATGCCACCGTCGATACCGGCCGGGATTTTGACTTCGAGTGTTTTTTGTTTCTTGATCTTGCCCTGTCCATGGCAGGCTGGGCAGGGTTCGGGAATGACCTTGCCGGTGCCGCGACAGGTCGGGCAGGTTTGCTGCACGCTGAAGAAACCTTGGCGCATCTGCACCGAACCGGTACCGCCACAGGTGCCGCAGGACTTGACCTGGGTGCCGGGTTTGGCGCCGCTGCCGTGGCAGCTGTCGCAGTTGTCCCAGCTCGGGATGCGAATCTGTGCGTCCTTGCCCTTAGCGGCTTCTTCCAGCGTCACTTCCATGGCGTAGCTCAGGTCGCTGCCACGGTAGACCTGGCGGCCACCACCGGCACGACCGCGTTGCTGGCCAAACATGTCACCAAAAATGTCACCAAAGGCTTCGGCAAAACCACCATAGGCTTCTGCACCGCCTGCGCCACCGCGCATGTTCGGGTCCACACCGGCAAAGCCGTGCTGGTCGTAGGCTGCCCGTTTTTGCGGGTCCGACAGCATCTCGTAGGCTTCTTTGGATTCCTTGAATTTTTCTTCGGCCACTTTGGCGGAGTCACCCTGGTTGCGGTCAGGGTGGTGCTTCATCGCGTGTTTGCGATAAGCCTTCTTAATCTCGTCGTCTGTGGCGTTTTTGGGAACACCCAGAACCTCGTAGTAATCTCTTTTTGACATGGTCTACTCGTGCCTGGTTTCAATACAAACGCCGCGTTGCTCCCTTGCGGTGATCAACGCGGCGCGTGCTGCCTGTGTCAACAACAGTGTTGAAGTGCCAAGCGTTTAGGGCTTCTTGACTTCTTTCACTTCGGCGTCAACCACATTGTCATCTTGTGCTGCGCTGCCACCTTGGGGTGCGGCCTGCTCGGCTGCGCCATCGGGTTGCGCCGCAGCGGCCTCCTTGGCTTGCATGTCAGCATACATTTTTTCGCCGAGTTTCTGGCTCACCGTCATCAGGGCCGTGCTCTTTTCTTCGATGGTCGCCTTGTTGTCACCCTTGAGGGCTTCTTCCAGGTCTTTCACCGCAGCTTCGATTTTTTCCTTCTCAGCGGCGTCGATCTTGTCGCCGTACTCGGTCAGGCTCTTCTTCACGCTGTGCAGGCTGGCTTCAGCGGTGTTTTTGGCTTGCACCAGTTCGAGTTTTTTCTTGTCGTCGGCGGCGTTGAGCTCGGCGTCTTTCACCATTTGCTGGATCTCGGCTTCAGACAGACCCGAGTTGGCCTTGATGGTGATCTTGTTTTCCTTGCCGGTGCCCTTGTCTTTGGCGCCCACGTGCAGAATACCGTTGGCGTCGATGTCAAACGACACTTCAATTTGCGGCAGGCCACGTGGTGACGGCGGGATGCCTTCCAGGTTGAACTCACCCAGCAGCTTGTTGCCAGCGGCAATTTCACGTTCACCCTGGAACACCTTGATGGTCACTGCAGGCTGGTTGTCATCAGCGGTCGAGAAAGTTTGCGCAAACTTGGTCGGGATGGTGGTGTTTTTGGCGATCATCTTGGTCATGACACCACCCAGGGTTTCAATACCCAGGGACAGCGGTGTCACGTCCAGCAACAACACGTCGGTGCGGTCGCCCGACAACACCTGGCCCTGAATGGCCGCACCCACGGCGACAGCTTCGTCAGGGTTCACGTCTTTGCGTGGTTCGCGGCCAAACAGCTCTTTGACCTTTTCCTGTACCTTGGGCATGCGGGTCATGCCGCCGACCAGGATCACGTCATGGATGTCGCTGGCGCTCACGCCAGCGTCCTTCAGGGCGGTGCGGCAGGGTGCGATGGTACGTTCGATCAGCTCGTCCACCAGCGACTCGAGCTTGGCGCGGGTCAGTTTGATGTTCAGATGTTTCGGGCCCGAGGCGTCAGCGGTCACATACGGCAGGTTGATGTCGGTCTGGGCGCTGCTGGAGAGTTCAATCTTGGCCTTTTCAGCGGCTTCTTTCAGGCGCTGCAGGGCCAGCACGTCCTTGCCCAGGTCCACACCTTGTTCCTTCTTGAACTCGGCAATGATGAAGTCGATGACACGTTGGTCAAAATCTTCACCGCCCAGGAAGGTGTCGCCGTTGGTGGAGAGAACTTCAAACTGCTTTTCACCATCTACGTCAGCGATTTCGATGATGGAGATGTCAAAGGTGCCACCACCCAGGTCATACACCGCAATCTTGCGGTCACCCTTTTCGTTTTTGTCCAGGCCAAACGCCAGAGCAGCTGCGGTGGGTTCGTTGATGATGCGCTTAACTTCCAGACCGGCAATGCGGCCAGCATCTTTGGTGGCTTGACGTTGTGCGTCGTTGAAGTAGGCAGGCACGGTGATCACCGCTTCGGTCACGGCTTCACCCAGGTAGTCTTCGGCCGTTTTCTTCATCTTGCGCAACACATCAGCACTGATCTGCTGCGGTGCCATGCGGGTGCCACGCACTTCCACCCAGGCGTCGCCGTTGTCGGCTGCGGCAATGGTGTAGGGCATCAGGTCGATGTCCTTTTGCACTTCTTTTTCTGTGAATTTGCGACCAATCAGGCGCTTGACCGCGTACAACGTGTTGCGCGGGTTGGTCACAGCCTGGCGCTTGGCCGAGGCACCGACCAGCACTTCGCCGTCTTCCTGGTACGCAATGATCGACGGGGTGGTGCGCGCGCCTTCGGCGTTCTCAATCACCTTGGGGGTGTTGCCTTCCATGATGGCCACGCAGCTGTTGGTAGTGCCCAGATCGATACCGATGATTCTTCCCATGGTGAACTCCTAAATAGTCAGATGTTTGTAACTTGCGGACAGCTTGTTTGATTTCAAGCTGGATGAATGTTTTATTTGGGTGCCGAGACAGTGACCAGTGCTGGCCGCAGAACGCGTTCGGAAATCAGGTAACCCTTTTGCAGCACGGTCACCACCGAGTTGGCTTCGTGCTCGGACGGCACCACACTGATGGCTTGGTGTTGGTGGGGGTCGAACTTGCTGCCCGGCGCGGGGTCGACTGCCACGACCTTGTTGCGCTCCAGGGCTGCCAGCAATTGCCGCAAGGTGGCTTGGGCACCTTCACGAATTTGCTCGATCTTGGCGTCTTTGATGGACAGACCAGCTTCCAGGCTGTCGATCACCGGCAGCAGGCTGTCGGCAAAACCTTCCAGAGCAAATTTGCGTGACTTGGCGACTTCGTCCTCGGCGCGGCGGCGGGCGTTTTCCACATCGGCCTTGGCACGCAGGTACTGGTCAGCCAGTTCGGCGCTTTTGGCTTGTAAATCAGCCAAGTCGGCCTGGCACTTGGTCAGAAGCTCTGACTCGTAGTTGGCCAAAGTTTCCTGGGTGTTTTGCCCATCAACCGCAGGGGCTGGGGCGGCGGAATGGTCCGCAGAAGTAGGTTGAGGTGTTGAGTCAGACATGCGGTGAGGCGGGTTTTGAATGAACGATGCTGTGAGATGGTGATGTGTCTTGCTTTTTCAAGAGTCATATCCACAAAAATTTTGTTGTCAGCGCTGACTGGCAACAGAACAGCATGTCACAAATAAAACGGGCACCTGTTGCAGGTGCCCGGAGTCAGCCAAACGGAGATGCTCAGGACAGCTTGAGCAATTCAACTTCAAATTTCAGGGTGGCGTTCGGCGGGATCACGCCACCGGCGCCGCGCGCACCATAACCCAGGCCTGGGGGAATGATCAATGTGCGGGTGCCGCCGACTTGCATGCCCGCCACACCTTCGTCCCAGCCACGGATGACAGAGCCAGCACCCAGGTTGAACACAAAAGGTGTGCCCCGATCTTTGCTGGAGTCGAATTTGGCGCCTTGGACACCGTCCTGGAACAACCAGCCGGTGTAATGGACCGTGACGCGTTGGCCATCGGTGGCGACATCACCAACACCGGTGATGCTGTCTTCGTATTGGAGTCCTGAGGGAGTTGTGATCATGGCAGCAGAGAGATAGACAGGTTGGATACGGCTGAAAACGGCTGTCTTCAGGCTTTCTTTTTGGCTTGGGTCGAGACCCATTTGGTGGCAAAGGCGGAGAGATCACCCATGCGCTTAAGCAGGTCAGCACCCAATGGGGTCACCAGATAGCCGCTGCTGCCGTGGTCGAGCAGACCGGCTTCACGCATTTCCTTGATCCGCGTGTTCAGGGTGTTGGGGGTGATGCCGCCGACGCTGTCTTGTAGCAGCCGGAAGGTCTGGGGGTGGCCGTCTTTGAGTGCCCAAAGCACACGAATGGCATAACGTGATTCAAGAAGGCTTAACAGCTGGCCAATGGCAGCGGTTTCTTTTGTACTCATGGGGCATCTCCTTAGGACATGAAATTTCTGCCAAGGGCGTCACGGCAGTGGGCTGTGCTAACCCAGGCGTGCCCTTTTGTGTCGGCGCGAAAAGTGGACTATATCGCAAATTGCCGAATTGCTACATGTTTTGTAGCTTGGGAACATCAGTTGTCAGCACAAAATTCATGTACAGTTGAAAAAGTGCCACTTTTTTACCAGGGCGGTCTGGCTGCTTTGGCACGCTGGTCTTGACGGGTCAAACACCTTTTAAAGTCACTTTATGATCATCAACTTTGAGCAGATTCACAACTATTTTGAGCCGGTTGTGTTTGAGGCGGTGGCCAAAATGTCTGGCTCTCACCCTGGCTTCAGCGCCGATATGCTGGCCGATGTGGCCTGTGTCGCGCTCAACCGACTGCCTGCGCGTTATTTGCGCCACGACGTCGACATGATGTTCTACCTGACCGAGCCGGAGCGCCACGCCATGGAAGACTCCTTGCAAGAAGCACTGAGTTTTGCCTTTGGTTTTGTGAAAGACCGCTCGGGCGGGCAAAACAGCGCTGTTTAAGTTGGTCGGTGAGGGGTGCCGCCGTTGACAGCCCAGGCGATTGGGGATAATCCGGCATCTTGAAAAAACGCAGCACACAACTCCCCGAAGTCAATTTCTCTGACGACGGCAACATTCGGCATTTGCATCTGGGCAGCGAGTGGATCCAAGGCTCCATGTTTCTGGAGGATTCCATTGGGCTTGTGCACGAGTATGTGCAGCGCATGATGGCTTGGCTGTTGTTCGTCGACCCGGAGACGGTGACAGACCGCCAAGCCATGCAATTGGGCCTGGGTGCAGGCTCCCTGACCAAGTTCTGCGCCAAGGAACTGCGCATCAAAACCACGGCCATAGAACTGAACCCACAAGTTCTCGCCATGTGTCGCAACCATTTCAAATTGCCCGCCGACAACCCGACGATGCGGGTGGTGCTGGCCGATGCCGCTCAGGAAATACTCAACCCCAAGTGGTGGGGCACGGTGGACGCTTTGCAGGTGGACCTGTACGACCGCGAGGCCGCCGCGCCAGTGCTGGATAGCCTGCCGTTTTACAACCACTGTCGGCGTTTGTTGACGCCGGAGGGCTGCATGACGGTCAACCTGTTTGGCCGGGCTTCGAGTTTTGAGCGCAGTGTCGAAAAAATGTCGGCGGCCTTTGGCAAGGATGCTATTTGGGCCTTCAAACCCACCCGTGAGGGCAATACCGTGGTGCTGGCACAACACACACCCACGCGGCCCAAACGCGAGGTTTTGATGGCGCGTGCCGCTGTGATTGAGGCACGCTGGGGTTTGCCGGCCGCCAAATGGGTGCGGGTGTTCAAGCCGATGTTGTCATGACCCCCACGCCGTCTGCCAAACACCGCGCTGAGGCCCACACCGGCCCGCTGGACTGGCGCAGCCTGGTGTCTTGGCTCAAGGCGGATGGCACCATCTCGACGCAGGAAGCCCAGCGCATCCACACCCGCTGCGCCCAGGCCGAAAGTGCGCAGCACCCCTTGTTGCGTCTGGCCAGCGTGGCAGTGCATCGCGCTGCAGACGACAAACCGATGGATCTGGAGTCGCTGACCCAGTGGCTGGCCGGTCATGTGAAGCTCGCTTATTTGCGGATTGATCCGCTCAAGGTGGATGTGGGCAAAGTGGCCGACACCATGAGCCCGGCCTACGCCGAGCGCCACAAAATTTTGCCAGTGCAGGTCAGTGCCCACGAGATCGTCGTGGCCACCGCCGAGCCCTACATGATCGACTGGGTCGGGGAAGTGGAACGCCAGTCACGGCGCAGCGTGCGCCGTGTGGTGGCGAATCCGCAGGACATCCACCGCTACACGGTGGAGTTTTTTGCGCTGGCCAAGTCGGTACGCGCCGCAGCCAAGTCGGGCGCCAATGTGGGCTCCAGTTTTGAGCAACTGGTTGAGCTTGGTAAAAGCAACAAACAACTCGACGCCAACGACCAGAGTGTGGTGCAGGTGGTGGACTGGTTGTGGCAATACGCGTTTGACCAGCGTGCCAGTGACATCCACTTGGAGCCGCGCCGTGAGCAAGGTGTGATCCGTTTCCGCATCGACGGTGTGTTGCACCCGGTCTACCAGATGCCGATGGGTGTGTTAACCGCGATGACGGCGCGTATCAAGCTGCTCAGCCGGATGGATGTGGTGGAAAAACGCCGCCCGCAGGATGGCCGGATCAAAACCCGCAACCCCGGCGGGGCTGAGGTCGAAATGCGGATCTCGACCCTGCCCACCGCTTTTGGTGAAAAGATGGTGATGCGGATTTTTGACCCGGAGACCACGGTCAAGGAGCTCGATGCGCTGGGTTTTTCAAAACACGACGCCGAACGCTGGGAGGCGCTGGTCAAACGTCCCAACGGCATCATCCTGGTCACTGGTCCCACGGGTTCGGGCAAGACGACCACCCTGTATTCAACCCTCAAGCGCGTCGCCACCGAAGAGGTGAATGTGAGTACCGTGGAAGACCCGATCGAGATGATCGAGGCCTCGTTCAACCAGACCCAGGTGCAGACCCAGCTCGACTTTGGTTTCCCCGAAGGCCTGCGCGCCCTGATGCGCCAGGACCCCGACATCATCATGGTCGGTGAAATCCGCGACCAGGCCACCGCTGAGATGGCGGTGCAGGCGGCGCTGACCGGGCATCTGGTGTTCTCCACCCTGCACACCAACGACGCACCCTCGGCCATCACGCGTTTGATGGAGCTGGGTGTGCCTGCGTACCTGATCAACGCCACGCTGCTGGGCGTGCTGGCGCAGCGCCTGGTGCGCACCTTGTGCCCGCTGTGCAAGGCGCCTGATGCAGCGACCTCGCGTGAGACGCTGGAGCAAGCGGTCAAACCCTGGCAGCTCAGTGGCAGTTACAAACCGTTCAAACCGGTGGGTTGTGTTGATTGCCGCATGACGGGTTTCAGGGGGCGCATGGGGCTGTACGAGTTGCTGGTGGTGTCTGAGGCCTTCAAGTCCCAGATCAACCGTGAGCCCAACTCGGATGCACTCAAGCGCCAGGCCATCAGTGATGGCATGCGCCCACTGCGTCTGGCGGGGGCTTTGCGGGTGGCAGAAGGACTGACGGTGCTGGAGGAGGTGCTGTCCAGCACCCCGTCACCAGAGTATTGAAGAGATCACAGGAGTCGTTGGGATGTCGGTTGTGTTGGACAAAGATGTGTATGCGGGTGGTTTGCTGGCGCTGGTGGGCTCGGCCTTTGCCTGGGGCGCGACTTCGTACACCGTGGGCACCAGCGCCCGCATGGGGCCGGGTTATTTCCCGATGGTGTTGGGGGTGCTGCTGGCGGTGCTGGGTGTGTTGATCTTGCTGCGCGGTTTGCGCAAATCGCCGGGCCAGCGGCTGGCGGTGGGGCCCTGGGCCTGGAAGCCGCTGTTTTTCATCGTCGCAGCCAACCTCTTGTTCGGGGTGCTGCTGGGTGGGCTGCCCAGCCTGAACTGGCCTGCCATGGGTTTCATCGTGGCGATTTTTGGCCTGACCCTGGTGGCGGGTCTGGCCGGTGAACGATTCAATTTAAGAGAAAGCCTGTTGCTGGCCACTGCGTTGGCGGTGGGCTGTTACCTGGCCTTTGTGCTGTTGTTGCAGTTGCAGCTCCCGGTCTGGCCGGTTTTGCACATGGGTCAGGGGGCGTAATGGACTTGATCACCAACTTGTCCATGGGTTTTGGTGTGGCGGTCACACCGATCAACCTGCTCTACGCTTTTGTTGGTTGCCTGCTCGGTACCCTGATTGGGGTGCTGCCCGGTATTGGCCCGGTGGCCACGATTGCGATGCTGCTGCCAGCTACCTATGCGTTGCCGCCAGTGTCGGCGTTGATCATGCTGGCGGGCATTTATTACGGTGCGCAGTATGGTGGCTCGACCACCGCGATCCTGGTGAATCTGCCGGGGGAGGCGTCCTCGGTGGTCACCGTCATTGATGGTTACCAGATGGCGCGCAAAGGTCGGGCCGGGCCCGCGCTGGCTGCGGCCGGGCTCGGGTCCTTTTTTGCCGGCAGTGTCGGTACGTTGATTCTGGCGGCCTTTGCCGGTCCGCTGACCGAGGTGGCGTTCAAATTTGGCCCGGCTGAGTATTTTTCACTGATGGTGTTGGGGCTGATTGGTGCGGTGGTGCTGGCCTCGGGCTCGCTGCTCAAGGCGGTGGCGATGATTGTGCTGGGCCTGCTGCTGGGCCTGGTGGGCACCGATGTGAACTCGGGTGTGGCGCGGTTTGCGTTTGACATCCCCGAGTTGACCGATGGTATTGGTTTCATCGTGATCGCCATGGGGGTGTTTGGGTACGGCGAAATCATTGCTAACCTGTCGGTCAAGGAGGCCCACCGCGAGGTGTTTACCTCGAAGGTGCATGGCCTGATGCCCACGCGCGAAGACTTCAAACGCATGTTGCCAGCGGTGTTACGTGGCACCAGCATCGGTTCGATCTTGGGGATTTTGCCGGGAGGCGGTGCTTTGCTAGCGGCGTTTGCGGCCTACAGTGTCGAGAAAAAAACCAAGTTGCACCCCGGCGAGGTGCCGTTTGGTGAGGGCAATATCCGGGGTGTTGCTGCGCCAGAGTCGGCCAACAACGCGGGTGCCCAGACCTCGTTCATCCCGCTGCTGACCCTGGGCATCCCGCCCAATGCGGTGATGGCGTTGATGGTGGGCGCCATGACCATCCACAACATCCAGCCCGGCCCGCAGGTGATGAGCAGCAACCCCGAGTTGTTCTGGGGACTGATTGCCTCGATGTGGATTGGCAACGCGATGCTGGTGGTGCTGAACCTGCCGCTGATTGGCATCTGGATCAAGCTGCTCTCCGTACCCTACCGCTGGCTGTTCCCCGCGATCGTTTTGTTTTGCGCGATTGGGGTGTACAGCACCAACAACAACACCTGGGACATCTGGATGGTGGGTCTGTTTGGGGTGATTGGTTATGTGTTCATCAAACTCGGGCTGGAGCCTGCGCCGCTGCTGCTGGGTTTTATCCTAGGCCCGATGATGGAAGAAAACCTGCGCCGCGCCTTGCTGCTATCGCGTGGTGACTGGAGTGTGCTGGTGACACGGCCGCTGTCGGCAGGCTTGCTAGCTGCCGCAGCAGCGATGTTGTTGGTGGTCTTGCTGCCGGCCATCAAACGCCAGCGCGAAGTTGCTTTTGTGGAAGACTGAGGGTCTCCCATGCTGTCCCCGGGAATTTATAAGAAATCGACCTCTGGCCCTTATGTCTAAAGGGCAGGAAGCTCCAGAAAACATAGCGTTTGGTTTGCTGCTGGCCACCCTGGGTGCCATTGCGTTCAGCGGCAAAGCGATCATTGTCAAGCTAGCCTACCGCTACGGTGTCGATGCGGTCACGCTGATCATGTACCGCATGTTGTTTGCGCTGCCGATCTTTGCGCTGATGGCCTGGTGGGCCAGCCGGGGCAAACCACCCTTAACGCGGCGCGACTGGTGGGGTGTGTTGGGCCTGGGTTTTTCGGGGTATTACCTGGCCAGTTATCTGGACTTTGCCGGGCTGGCCTACGTCAGCGCCTCGCTGGAACGGCTGATTTTGTACCTGAACCCGACCCTGGTGCTGATCCTCGGGCGGCTGCTGTACCAGCGCCACATCACCCGTTTTCAGGCGCTGGGCATGGGCATCAGTTACCTGGGCGTTCTCCTGGTGTTTGGCCATGAAATCGGGCTGGAAGGCCGCAACGCGGCGCTGGGTGCAGCGCTGGTGTTTGGCAGCGCCATCAGTTATGCGATTTACCTGAGTTTCAGTGGTGAGCTGGTCAAACGCCTGGGTTCCCTGCGCCTGGTCGGCCTGGCCACGCTGGTGGCCTGTGTCTTGTGTATTGCCCAGTTTGTGCTGCTGCGCCCCTGGAGTGCGGCCTTGGTCGCACCCGAGGTGATCTGGCTGTCGGTGCTCAACGCCACCCTGTGCACTGCGGCACCGGTGCTGATGGTGATGATGGCCATCGAGCGCATCGGCGCCTCGCTGGCGGCGCAGACTGGCATGGTTGGCCCGATGTCGACCATCGCCATGGGGGCGCTGCTGCTGGGCGAGCCCTTCACCGGCTGGGTGGCGGCAGGTACGCTGCTGGTGATTGCGGGCATTTTTGTCTTCATGCGGGGTCGCTGACAAAGCTGTTGGCAGGGAAAATGCATGCCTGTTTGGGCGAGGGTATCAGTCACTTTTTTTATTCTTCAGGAGTCACAGATGGTTCAGAGTTCTTTGGGGGATCGGTTTCGCAAATTGGCACACGCCGTGCTGGTGGGTTCACTGTTGACAGCAGGTCTGGCCCAGGCACAGACCGGCCCGGTCAAGCTGATGGTGGGTTTCCCGCCCGGTGGCGGCACCGACGCGATTGCCCGCATCCTGGCCGACAAGCTCAAGGACCAGCTGGGTGTCTCAGTGGTGGTGGACAACAAGGCCGGGGCCGGTGGTCAGATCGCCGCCCAGGCGCTCAAAGCCGCAGCACCGGATGGCAACACGCTGTTTTTGTCGCATGACCACAGCATTTCGATCCTGCCCCTGGTGGTCAAGAACCCCGGTTTTGATCCGCACAAGGACTTTGTCGCGGTGGCGGGTTTCGCCACTTTTGTCAACACCTTGGCGGTCTCTGGCGGCACACCGGCCAAAACCATGGCCGAGTATGTGAGTTTTGTGCAAAAACAAAAAAGTGGCCAAGACTCGGTGGGTGTGCCCGCGCCAGCGTCGGTGCCCGAGTTTCTGGTCAAGCTGATTGGCCAGAAATACAAGCTCGATCTGCAGGCCGCACCCTACCGGGGTAGCGCGCCGATGATGGGGGACATGCTGGGCAACCAAATCAATGCGGGAGTCGGTTCAGTGCCTGACTTTATTGAGAACCACAAGGCGGGCAAGATCCGCGTGGTGGCGGTGCTGGGCTCCGCGCGCCAGGCCTCCTTGCCCGATGTGCCGACTTTTGCCGAACTGGGTTTGGCCGGGTTTGAGGATGTGCCGTATTACGGCATTTTTGCGCCCAAGGGCACGCCCCAGCCGGTGCTTGACAAACTGTCAGCCGCCGTGGCCAAGGTGGTGGCGTTGCCCGATGTGCACGAACGTTTGAGCGCGATGGGCCTCTCTGTGGGCTACATGACCCAGGCCCAGCTGACGAACCGCGAACTGGCCTACTCAAAAACTTGGGCCCGCATCATTCACGACAGCGGGTTCAAGGCGCAGTAATCAGGCAGGCTTGCCCGCAACGGGCAAGTTTCTCCGGGTGGCATCCAGCGCGGTGTGTTGGCGCTGGTCTCAGCGTCTGGATGACACCACAATGCCGCCCGCAATCAGCACAAAAGCCAGTGCGTGGTAGAGGTGTGGCACCTCACCCAGGAACAGGCCGGACAAGACGGCGGTGAAGAGCGGAATCAGGTTGATGAAAAACCCCGCCACCGAGGGCCCGCTGCGCGCCACACCGGCGCCCCAGGCGCGGTAGGCCAGCAGCGCCGGACCTACCGCGATGAACAGCAGCATGCCAGCCAAGGTCCAGCTCAGGTGCAGGCGGCCCCAGCCCAGACCCCATTCGGCCCCGGCAAATAACGCTGACCAGACCAGCCCAAAGGCCACCTGGCCCATCAGAAACGCCGACCAGTTGGTTCGGATGCTGGCAGGCTCGGTGGTTGGGTGCCCCAGCATCCAGCTGTAATAGGCCCAGGCGGCGGAGGCCAGCAGGATGTAGAAGTCACCCGGCACCAGGCGCACATTCAGCAGCACGTCAAGTTCGCCACGGCTCATCACCAGCATCACACCAAAAATCGACATGGCCGCACCGAGCCACTGTCGGCGTGAAATGGCCGCACCAAAAAACACCCGGCCAATCAGCAACATCCACACCGGGGTGATCGAGCCCACCAGCGTCACATTGATCGCGCTGGAGGTGTTGAGCGCCAGATAGAGCAGGGCGTTGTAACCCCCAATGCTCAGCAGCGAGAGCCCGGTGAAGCGCCGCCAGCTCGGCCACAGAGGGCTGCCGGGGCGCAGCACCGATCCGGCCAGTGGCAGCAAGAGCACAAAGGCCAGGCACCAGCGCACCAGATTGAGCGTCATCGGCGAGGCCATGTCGGCAATCATGCGGCCTAGCACCGCGTTACACGCCCACAACACCGGTGGCACAGTCAGCAGCAGCGCTGCGGTGGGGGTCACGCGGGGATGGTTCATAGGCACCAGCCAGTGGGCAAACGCGGGGTGAAAAGGGGGAGGTGCATGCGGGCGGCGGGGAGTGTTTGACCATTCTCGCAGCAAAACACCCAGCCCTGATTCATGGCAAGATGGACCCGCATTGAACAACCCAGAGAGCACTTTGTATGAGCATTCACACCTCACGCGCCATCCAGATCGACCAGCATGGCGGCCCCGAACAACTCAAACTGGTCCAGATCACCGTGGGTGAGCCCGGCCCCGGCGAGGTTCGCATTCGCCACCACGTGGTGGGCCTGAACTTCATCGACGTTTACCACCGCACCGGCTTGTACCCGATGCCGATGCCGGCCCGCCTGGGCATGGAGGCAGCGGGCGTGGTTGAAGCCGTGGGTGAGGGCGTGACCCACCTGCAGGTGGGTGACCGCGCTGCCTACGCCAGCCCGCCACCTGGCAGTTATTGTGAGCTGCGTGTGATGCCGGCCAAATGTGTCTGCAAGCTGCCCGATGCGATCAGTTTTGAGACCGGTGCCGCGATGATGCTCAAGGGCCTGACCGCGCAATACCTGCTCAAACGCACCCTGCCGGTGGGTGGATTACACGCGGGTGACTTTGTGCTGTTTCATGCCGCCGCCGGTGGTGTGGGGCTGATCGCCTGCCAGTGGGCTCGGGCCTTGGGCCTGCGCCTGATCGGCACCGCTGGTTCAGCACAAAAATGTGCTCTGGCCCTTGCCAATGGAGCGGAGTTTGCTATCAATTACGCAGAAGAGGATTTTCTGGCTCGGGTCAAGGAGATCACCGCAGGCCAGGGCGTCAAGGTGGTCTACGACTCGGTGGGCAAGGACACCTGGGACAAGTCGCTCGACTGCCTGGCGCCCTTGGGCCTGATGGCCAGCTTTGGCAATGCCTCGGGCCCGGTGCCACCGTTTGCGCCGGGCATCCTGGGCCCCAAAGGCTCCTTGTATGTGACGCGGCAAACGCTGTTCACCCACATGAACACGCGCGAAAGCACCCAGGCCATGGCGGATGAGTTGTTTGCGGTGGTGAGCAGTGGCCAGGTCCAGATCCACATCGCGCAGCGTTACCGGCTGGAAGATGTGCAGCAGGCACACCGCGACCTGGAGGCACGCAAAACAACCGGCTGCACGGTGTTGACCCTGTAGCCGGTTGGGGTGGCGGTCTGGTGCAGGGCTACAAGGTTTTTTGGCCTGTAGCCCTTGTTCTATATGGACCAGTTGCTATGGAGTCTGATGCATTTGGTGCCTCGTTCCGTGGCCCGGCGCTCAATTGAAGAAACCACGTGCCTTCATCATGTTGCAGCCGTTTTGGCGCGGCACATTGAGCGTCACACCTTTTTCTTTGGCGCGTTCTTGCATCAGCTGGTGTTGTGCATCTTGAAGTTGTGTGCATTCTTCAAAGGTTCTGGCCGCACGCATTTGGGCCATGTGATCGGTTCGTTCCTGCTGGGTCATCAGCGTCCAGCCAGGGGTGTTGGTTTGGCTAAAACGCATGCCGCCCCGGCCTTGCCCCATGCCGGGTCCGTTGCCCATTTGTGCCAGAACTGACGTCGACAAAGCGGCTGTCAATAACGTGGCGAGGCTGATGCTTTTGATCAGGGTGGATGTTTTCATGATGTAACTCCTTGGGGTGAACGGTGGTGGGGTGCTGGTCTGGCCTGCATCCCTGAGCTGTATTTGAGTCCCATCGTGTCAAGAGAAAGTGTGGCCGCAAGTGCCAAATTGCATCGCTGTGTTGCGTAGTTGGCCCGCGATACAGTGGGTTACAAAACTTCTTGCAACAGCGCTTGGTGCAGCCGTCAGGATTGGATGTAGGCTTGCCAACACCAGACTTTGACACCCATCATGGAAAAACGCGACTGCATTCTGATCGTTGATGACGAACCCGACATCCGCCGTCTGCTGGTGGACTACCTGGTGCGCAACGGTTTTGAGGCGCTGGCCGCGCGCGACGGGCGCGAGATGTGGCAGTTGCTGGCGCGCCATGCGGTCGACCTGCTGGTACTGGACCTGATGCTGCCCGACACCGATGGCTTGACGCTGTGCCGCGACCTGCGCGCCAGCTCCAGCCTGCCGGTGATCATGCTCACCGCGCGGGGTGAGGAAACCGACCGCATTGTGGGCATCGAGATGGGGGCCGACGACTACCTGGTCAAACCCTTCAACCCGCGTGAACTGTTGGCCCGTATCAAGTCCATCCTGCGCCGCACCCGCGCCTTGCCACCCAACCTCAAGCCCGAGCCGGTGCGCTGTCTGCTGTTTGGCGGCTGGTGTCTGGACACCGCCGAGCGCCTGCTGACCGCGCCGGACGGCGTGGCCACACCCTTGTCGGGCGCCGAGTTCCGGCTGCTGCGCATCTTGCTGGAGCACCCCAACCGGGTGCTGACCCGCGACCAACTGACCGAGCTGATCCACGGTCACGAGGCCGAGGCCTATGACCGTGCCATCGATGTGCAGGTCAGCCGTTTGCGCCAGCGCCTGCGTGATGACAGCCGCGAACCCCAGCTGATCAAGACGGTGCGTGGTGAAGGTTATGTTCTGGCCGCCTCAGTGCAGGCGTCTGACACATGCCCCTGATGCTGCAAGCCCCCGTGCGCCCGAACTGGCGCCGCCTGCGCTCGACCCTGGCGGCCCGGCTGGCGCTGATTGTGCTGGTGGGCCTGCTGGTGGCCCAGGGGGTGAGTTTTTGGCTGCAATGGCAAGAGCGGTCTGTGGCGGTCAACCAGGTCCGCGGGGTCAATTTGGCAGACCGCCTCGCCCCGGCGGTGCGGGTGCTGGAAGCCAGCCCACCGACCCAGCGCGCTTTGGCCCTGGCTGCCTTACAGGGTGGTGGCGTTCAGTTCGAGATGATCACTGCCGACCAGGTTTTTGCGGTTGTGCCACGCGGCGCTTTGCCGGGCATGCTCAGTGCGCGACTGGGCCGGTCAGTCAACATCCGCACCGACGGCCTGGGCCGTGGTCCGGGTGCCGGTCAAGCGCGTGCTGGTCTGGCCCACCGGCTGGACCTGCAGCTCATGGATGGCCAGTGGGTCCGTGTCAGTCTGGCGCCCGAGCTGGACGCCCAAGCACCGGCCTTGCCCACCAGTTTGCTCACCGAGCTGCTCATCACCCTGGGCCTGGTGATGGCGGTGGTGGTGCTGGCCGTGCAACAGGCCACCCGGCCACTGCGTCAGCTGGCCCAGGCGGCGGACACACTGGGCAGTGACCTGGATGCCCCACCCCTGCCCGAAGACGGTCCCACCGAGACCCGGCACGCGGCCCAGGCGTTCAACCGTATGCAGGCCAGAATCAAACGCCTGGTCAACGAACGGGCCCGGGCGCTGGCGGCGGTCTCACACGATTTACGCACGCCGCTCACGCGCCTGCGTTTGCGCACCGAACTGATCGACGACGAGCGCTTGCGCGAGCAGATGAGCAAGGACCTGGAGGCCATGGCCGCCATGATTGACGGCACACTGGCCTACCTGCGTGGCCTGCAGGCCAATGAGCAGGTGCGCAGCCTGGACATCAATGCTTTGCTGGAGAGCATGGCCGACGATGCCCGCGTGCTGGGGCGCAGCATCCAGATCCACGGGCAGGCGCAACAGGCCTTCCAAGGCCGACTGACCGCCTTGCGCAGGGCGCTGCAAAACCTGATCGACAACGCCTTCAAATACGGTTTGGGCGCCAGTATCCGTGTGGAAGACAGCTCAGCCCTGTTGAAAATCACCGTTGAGGACGATGGGCCCGGTCTGGTACCTGCGGAACTCACCAAGGTCACCGAGCCCTATTACCGCGTCGACAGCGCGCGCAGTGCCTCTGGCGATGGTGTGGGGCTAGGGCTTTCCATTGTGAAAGACGTGGCCCTGTTGCATGGCGGTCAGCTGATCCTGGCCAACCGGCCTCAAGGTGGCCTGGCTGCCACTCTGCTGCTGCCACGCGCTGTCACACCCACACTGTCATGAGCACTGCCAGTTTTGGCATGGCTGGTTGTGTCGCTGGTTGTGCAAGCCCGCTTGTGCGTCTGTCTGAACAGATGAATCAATGACTTAGCGGATTGGCTGGGGCTGGCACGGCGGTTGCGGTGGACAGGGGGTCGTCAACTTTTTTTGTCAGTCCATCCACTGACCCCTTCCCCATGATCATGAAAATCGCCGTCACCAGCCAGAACCGCACCAGCATCACCGAACACGCTGGCAAATGCCGCAAGTTCTGGGTCTACGAGGTGGCCAACCGCCAGGTCAGCGGCAAGCAGCTGCTGGAACTGCCTTTGGCGCAAAGTTTTCACGAAAGTGCCCACGCGCCTGAGCCGCAGGCACCCCATCCGCTGGAGGGTGTCTCACTCCTGATCACTGGCAGCGCGGGTGTTGGCCTCAAGGCACGTCTGCGCCAAAAAGGCATGACCGTGTGTGTCACCAGCGAAACCAACCCCGATCACGCGGTGGCGGCTTGGCTCCAAGGCACGCTGCCAGAGGTGGCCAGTGCACCCCAGGACTGCGACTGTGGCCACAACCATGACCACGCACACGGCCATTCGGCTTGAGTGAGCCGGTGGCAAACGCCCTGCAGATACCGGTTCACACTGCCACATTTATACCCTATGGGGTATTATTCCTCTCTGTTTTAACACCTCTGAAAGACAAGTCTCCATGAGCACGTTTGACCACATCGGCCTGATCCAGAACATCAATAACAACCTGGCGCCCCTGCGCAAAACCCAGCCTGAGGCCATGCAGGCTTTCGGGCAACTGGCCCGCGCTGCCATGACCGAAGGCGCTCTCAGCACCAAACACAAAGAGCTGATGGCGCTGGCCATTGGCATCACCCAGCATTGCTCGGGCTGTATCGGCTTTCATGTCAAGGCACTGATCAAGCTGCAATGCACCCGCCAGGAACTCGAAGAAATGCTCAGCGTGTGTGTTTACATGGGCGGCGGCCCGGCCCTGATGTATACCGCCGAAGCCCTGAGCGCCTGGGACAGCATGACCGCCCCGGCTTGAGTCGGCTGCAGGCCGCCAAGCTCACTGGCCGTTTGCATTCAGACGCTGTGCGTTGACCCCTGCTGAACTGGGGGCAGGGTGGTGATCTGGCTGTTTCTGCTGGTAGGGGTGGCCCTGGTGGCGTTATTGCGCCAGGTTGTTCACCGGGCCATCCTGCGCAGCCTGCGCGCCCCCCGGGTGGCGCACCTGCGCACCCCTGCAGATCTGGGTTTTCAGGCCCATGCACTGCGTCTGCCGTTGGCCCATGGCAAGTCCCTGTTTGCCTGGTTTGTTCCGGTGCCGGGTGCGCGGCAGGCCCCCGCCGTGCTGCTGATGCATGGCTGGGGCGCCAATGCCAGCCTGATGCTGCCCGCTCTGGTCCCGTTACATGCCGTCGGCTATTCGGTGATGCTGCTGGACGCGCGTTGCCACGGCAACAGTGATGACGAGGCTTTCACCTCGCTGCCCCGGTTTGCCCAGGACATCGACGCTGGCCTGGACTGGCTGCGTTGGCAGCCCGAGGTGGACGACCAGCGCCTGGCGGTGCTGGGCCACTCGGTGGGTGCCGGTGCCGCATTGTTGTGCGCCACCCATCGGCAGGATGTGAAAGCGGTGGTGTGCCTGGGTGCGTTTGCCCATCCGCAAGAGGTGATGCGCCGCTGGCTGGCCGAGGTGCATCTGCCTTACCTGGTGATTGGCTGGTATCTGCTGCGCCATGTGCAACACGTCATTGGGGCCCGTTTTGACGAGATTGCGCCCATCCACAGCATGGCGCGGGTGTCTTGCCCGGTGTTGCTGGTGCACGGCAGCGAGGACGAGGTGGTGCCGGTGGGGGATGCGCAGCGCCTGCAGGCGGCTGGCAAGCCGGGCCAGGTGACATGGATTGAAATCCCCGGTGGGCACGACCCGAGCGAGGCTGCCCCAGCCTATGTGCCACAACTGATCCGCTTTTTGCAGCAGGCTTTCGCCACCGCTGACAAGCAGCCCAGCGCTGGGGCGGCCAATTAGCCGTGTTTTTGAACCAAAGTCCAGGCTGACAGCGCAATCAGCGCACTCCAGAACCACATGCCCAGGGTCAGCGGCAGCACTGTGCCGTCCATGTGGCCACCGAGCCAGGCGCCCATGGCAAAAGCACACACCATCATCAGGATGCCATTCATCGCCGAGGCCGCACCCGCCGCTTGCGGGAAGGGCCCGACCGAGCCACTCTGCCCACAGGGCTGGTGGATGCCATGGCCCACCATAAAAATCAGCTGCGGCAGCAAAATGCTCCAGAGGCTGACCCAGCCGCTCAGGCTCAACAGCGCCATCAGTGTGCCCCCGGTCAGCGACAAGCCCCCTGCCAGCGCCACCGCTCTGCGAACCCCAAAACGTGGCAGCCAGTGGCGGCATAAAAAGGTGCCGCCGATGTAGGCCAGCGAGTTGACAAACATCACCAGGCCGTACTGCATCTTGCTCAGACCCAGCACCCCGGTGAACACAAAAGACGAGGCTGCCAAAAAGGTAAACAGCCCGCTGTAAGAACAGGCCGTCAAGGCGGAGAACGCCAAAAACGTCGGGTGCCCCAGGATGTGGCGCCAGGTGGCCAGCAGGGTGCCGAACTGCAGCGCCTGCGGGTTCTTTTGCTGCACGGTTTCCTCAAACCGCAGTGCCACCACCACCAGCGTCACTGCCGCAAACACACCGAGGGCCAGCAGCGCAAAACGCCAGTTCAGCCACTGCGTCAGCAGGCCGCCCAGCGGCGCACTCAGGCAGGCAATCACACCCAGGCCACTCAGGCCCTTGCTCATCACCCGTGCGCCCTGTGTGGGGGCGTACAGGTCACGCACGATGGCGCGCGCACACATCACCCCTGCACCCATGGCCGCGCCCTGCAGCGTGCGCCAGACAATCAGCCAGCCCATGCTCGGCGCCAGGCTACTGGCAATGGAGGCCAGCACATAAGCCACCAGGCCAATCAGCAGAATCGGTCGGCGGCCAAAACGGTCGGACAGCGGCCCCCACACCAGCTGCGAGCCTCCAAAAGCCAGCAGCAGCGCAGTGAGTGTCAGCTGCGCCTGCGCCATCGGGGCCGACAACTGAGCGGTCAATTCGGGCAGAGCGGGCAGGTACAAGTCGGTGGTGATGGGCTGCAGGCCCAGCAACAGGGACAGCAGCAAGACGATCAGACCGGGCGGCATGTTGGACGAGTGGGTGGCGTTGGCAGGCATGTTCAAAGGGTATCAGATCAGTACCAACCCAATGTGTCTGGAAAACCGCGTGTGTGCGAAGATGGCCGCTGTTTGAATCTGACATTTTGGAAGGGGTGGTGGCATGGCAATTGGATGGCTCTCGGTGTTAAAAATGGTGCCCTGGGGGGATGTGATCGAGTCCGCACCCAAGGTCGCTCAAGGCGCCAAAAAGCTGTGGGACACGGTCGGCAAGAAGCCCGCCGCCAGCACCAGCGCAACGGTGGCCACCGCCACCCCGGGCCAGCCCGAGCCCACGCTGGCCGCCTTGCAAGCCCAGGTGACCCAGTTGCAAGTGTCGGTGGCTGAGCTGCACCAGCAAATGTTGGCCTCCAGCGCACTGATCGGCTCGCTGGCCGAACAAAACACGCAGCTGATTGCCCGTGTGGAGGTCAACCGCAAACGCGTGTTGGCCCTGGCGGTGGTGGTGGTTGTGCTGGCGGGGGTGGTGGTAAATAAACTATTTTGATAGCTTTCAGCCCTTTATTCATAAGGGCTAGAGGCCAATTTTGCTTGTACCTTAACAGGAGCCTGCTTTGGCGGGCGAACCGTTGACGCCAGTGCGACAGAGCCAACACGCCATGATCCACGCGCGCCAGGCAAGCCAGCGCCAGGCTTCCTTGGCCTGACTGCAGTGTTGCCTTTGAACCTGGTGACACTGGCGAAACGGGTTAGGGCACCGAAGCACCAGCGGCTGCATCACGCAGTTCCCGCCGCAAAAATTTCCCCAGGTTGGTCTTTGGCAGGGGTTCACTGCGGAATTCGATGATCCGGGGCATCTTGTAGCTGGTCAGGTGTTGTCGGCAATGCGCGAGCAAGAGCTGTTCGTTCAGCGCCGGGTCGCTCTTTACCACGACGATCTTGACGACCTCGCCGGATCGGTCGTCTTGCACACCGATGGCCACGACCTCGGCCACACCGGGGTGCAGCGCGACAACGTCTTCGATCTGGTTCGGAAAGACCTTGAAGCCCGACACAATGATCATGTCTTTTTTACGGTCCGTGATCCTGAAATAACCCCGGTGGTCCACAAAACCCATATCGCCGGTGCGCAGCCAGCCCTCAGCGGTGAACACTTTGCTGGTTTCGTCGGGGCAGTTCCAGTACCCCGGCATCACCTGGGGGCCGCGCACGCAGATCTCGCCGACCTCGCCTGTGGCGAGTTGCTTGCCAGCTTCGTCGAGGATCACCGCCTGGGTTGACGGAATCGGGATGCCGATGGTTCCGGTCCACGCCTCAGTGTCGAGCGGGTTGGCGATGACAATGGGCGACGTCTCGGTCATGCCGTAGCCTTCGATGATGTTTACACCGGTGCGTTTTTTCCAGCGCTCTGCCACCACGCTCTGCACCGCCATGCCCCCGGCACTGGTCACTTTCAGGGCGCTGGTGTCCACGCCCGCAAACCCAGGCGCGTCAAGCAGGGCCCGGTACAGGGTGTTCACACCGATGATGATCGTGAAAGGGTATCTCTTCAGGTCTTGGATGTAGGCGCGCATGTCTCTGGGGTTGGTCACCAGAACCGTGCGTGCACCGAGCTTCATGAACACCAGATTGGAGGTCAGCGCGTAGACGTGGTACAGCGGCAGTGGGCAGACGAACACCTCTTTGCCTTCCACCAGATCGCGCGCCATCCACGCCGTCATTTGTTGCACATTGGCCACCAGGTTGCCGTGGGTCAGCGCCGCACCCTTGGCCACGCCCGTTGTGCCGCCGGTGTACTGCAGGAAGGCCAAATCGGTTTGGCAAAGCGCCACCTCTTCCAAATTCTGCTGGCGCCCGGCGCGCAGGGCCGCGTTGAATGGGGTGCTACCGCCAATCGTCCATGGGGGCACCATGTGTTTGATGTGTTTCACCACGAGGTTGGTGAGTAGCTTCTTCACAGGCGCAAACATGTCGCCAACCTCGGTCGTGATGACGGTCGGGGTCAATGTCGGATTCTTGTCCAAGACTTGTTGCAAGGTGTGCGCAAAGTTTTCCAGCACCACGATGGCCACCGCGCCCGAGTCTTTCAGCTGGTGTTCCAGCTCGGCTGCGGTGTACTGCGGGTTGATGTTCACCACCACGAGCCCAGCCCGTAACACGCCGAACAAGGCCACCGGGTACTGGAGCAGATTCGGCATCATCAGGGCGACCCGCTCACCTTGGCGCAGCCCCAGTGATTTCTGCAGATAGCCTGCAAAATCGCGGCTCAAGCGGTCGAGTTGTGCATAGGTGATTGAGACCCCCATGTTGCTGTAGGCGGGCAAATCTCCAAAACGTTGGCAGCTGCGCTGCAACATGTCCCTGAGCGAGGTGAACTCAAACACATCCACCTCGGCCGGTATGCCTGGCGGGTAACTGTTCAACCAAATTGATTCCATCTAGATCTTTCCTTGCCGCATCACTTACATCACGTGGACAGCGGTGAAACACAACCCGCTGTGCAACGGCTGGGTCAAGCCACGGTTGCGCCAGTAGGCCTGCACCATCTCCACGAAGCCACTGGGGCCACACATCCATGTGGTGCGCTCGTTCACATCGGGCACTGCAAGCGTCAGGGCCTCGGCGCAGAACTGACCAACATGGTCGTCGAAATGGACCAGCAGCGAGAGCTCCGGGTAGCTGTCTGCAGCACCTTGCATTGCGCTGGCCTGATGCAATTCGGCCGGGTTGCGGCACACATGCAGCAACACCACGTCACCCTGGTAGTTGCGTGCCTGCAATTCACACAGCATGGACATCGTCGTTGTGATACCACTGTCGGCACTCAGCAGCAGCATCTTGGCGGGCAATGTCGCAGGCAGCACGAGCTGGCTGTCCATCTGGCTGACGCTGTGCACGCCGCCATGCGTGACAGTCTGCGGCGAAGTGGGAATGGCTTGCACCGATGGCACAGCGTCGTTTGCCGCGAGCGGGGGTGCGAGGGGATCATCCCGGGTAGGGTGCAATGCAGCCTTGAGGGGCATGACCAGTGTTTCAAACCAGCGAGTTGATCGGGTTGGGTGGTTGGCAGCAGTCATGATGTGTCCTTGCCGGGTTATTTGGGGTTTTTTCATATTGTGTACGTTCGTACACTGAGTGTCTACAGTGATTTTTGAGTTTGCTGAGGGAAGTCAACTTCTGATGGAATGAATCTTGATTTTTTCTGGATTCATGTGAATTTGATACGATACGCTTGTACACAAATACACATCACCATGGCCGCACCCCCGTCCGCCAGCAAACGCGCAGACTCCCTGACGCGCAGCGAGCGCAAAGACCTCACACGTGCCAGCCTGTTGCAGGCGGCGCTGGCCTTGATTGGGGAGGGGCGCAGTTTCACCAGCCTGGGCATTCGTGAGATTGCGCGTGAGGCGGGTATGGTCCCCAACGCCTTTTACCGGCATTTCCGCAACACCGATGACCTGGGGCTGGCCCTGGTGGAGGAGATGGGCATCACTCTGCGCCGCCTGTTGCGCGAAGCGCGCCAGGTGGGGGTGGCGCCAAACGCGATGGTGCGCCGATCCGTTCAGGTGTATTACGAATACGTCCAACAAAACCGCTTGCAGTTTTTGTTCATCTCCAGCGAACGCTCGGGCGGTAGCCGTATCCTGCGGCTGGCGATCCGCACCGAGGTCAGCCATTTCATCAACGAGATGGCGCAAGACTTTCGGCGCCTGGGCATTTACCCCGACATGTCGACCAGCAGCCTGCAAATGGTGTGTGGCCTGATCGTCACCACCATGCTGGCCGCAGCGCCCGAGATTCTGGACCTGCCCCCTGAGCAAGCCTTGCTGGAAGCCGAGATGAAGGACAATTTTGTCCAGCAATTACAAGTGGTGCTGCTAGGTGCCGGGTGCTGGAAAGAGAAGAGGGTTATCCAATCGACAGCCGCCACCGGTCTGTAGGCCGTACTTGGCTCACAACGGGTCCGAATGCGGGCTTGGGCCACTTTGACACTCCCGCATTGAGGCAGAAAGCTTGCATTCCAGACCTTACGCGTCCACCTCGACCGTACCCACAGACATAAGGGCTAGAGGCTAATTTTTCGCATTTCTCGGGGGTGTTTCACCGACAAGCGTCAATGACCTGGTGGGCCATCAACGAGCTGTCGGTCAGTTCGTCGAATTTCTGCAAGCCCTGGTCAAGTAAGCTGGCAAGAAGCTGTGTCTGATGGTCGACCACCTCAAGGTGGTGACGGGCAACCTCATAACTCACATGGTATTTTTTGACGTCGAATCTCAACAAAAATGGTAAAGGCCTAAGTTCCAACGCATTGCCGTTGTAGTGCACTCGTTTCTGCAGCGGGTTGTGGCCGTACTGGCATAACTTCACCAAGACATTTTCACAAGGCATATTGCAATGAACACATGGAAAATCAGCCAACGTTTGATGGCGGGCTTCGGCCTGGTCATCCTGGCGTTGTTAGGTATGTCGGTCTACAGCATGTTGATTGCGCGGGGTATTGACAACGCCCTGACGACCAATGCCACCCAGAATGCCGTCATCCAGCGTGCGGCTATCAACTTTCGGGGCTCTGCCCATGACCGCTCCATTGCCGTGCGCGATGTGGTGCTGGCACCCAACGACGACGCACGCAAGAAGGAAATCGACTCTATCGCACGTTTGGCAGATTTTTATGCCAAATCTGCCACGCAGCTGGATGCCGTGCTCAAAACCGCCACCGAGGTGCCCGCCGAGGTAGGCCCGATGGTGCAGACGCTCAAGGACATCGAGGCCCGTACCGTGGCCACCACAGGCAAGGTGGTCACACTGATGCAGGCGGGTGACCGCGCTGGTGCCGAAGCGCTGCTTTGGGCCGAGGCCAAACCGCAGTACGAACAATGGCTGGCCGCAGCCAACAAGCTCATCGACTATGAAGAAGCACGCATCAGCAAAAACAGCCAGACGGCCAACCAGGACGCCAGCCAGTTCACCGGCGTGATGTTGGCCATCACCTTGCTGGCGGTGCTGATCAGTGTTGCCGCCACGGTCACCGTGTCGCGCAGCATTGGCCGCGAACTGGGGGCCGAGCCCATCGAAGTGCGCGCCGTGGTGCAGGCCATGCAGCAGGGCGACCTCACGGTGCCCGTGTACGTCAAGGCGGGCGACACCAGCAGCGTGATGGTGGCCGTGCGTGACATGCAGCAGCGTTTTCATGAACTTGTGTCTGCCGTGCGCGACAACATCGGGCAACTGCGAACCACTAGCGATGAGATCAGCAGCGGTAACCGGAACCTGGGCGATCGCACCGAGCAGGCCGCCAGCAGTTTGGAGCAAACCGCCGCCAGCATGGAGGAGCTGACCGCCACCGTGCGCCAAAGCGCCGACTCTGCGCGTCAGGCCAACCAACTGGCGACCACTGCCGCTGGCACCGCCACCAAGGGTGGTGAAGTGATGCAGCAGGTGGTCAACACCATGCAGGACATCCACCAAAGCAGCCAGAAGATTGGCGACATCATTGGTGTGATCGATGGCATCGCCTTCCAGACCAACATCTTGGCGCTCAACGCGGCGGTGGAAGCGGCCCGCGCAGGTGAACAAGGGCGCGGCTTTGCGGTGGTAGCCACCGAAGTGCGCAGCCTGGCACAGCGCAGCGCCGAGGCCGCCAAAGAGATCAAGTCCTTGATCCAGACCAGCGTAGAAAAGGTGGGTTCAGGCACCCAACTGGTGGCCGATGCGGGCGTGACGATGAACGAGATTGTGCAAGGCGTCCAACGCGTCAACGGCATCATTGGTGAGATCAGCACCGCCGCCGCCGAGCAGAGTGATGGCATCTCCCAGGTGAACGTGGCGGTGACACAACTGGACCAGATGACGCAGCAAAACGGCGCACTCGTGGGTGAAAGTGCCTTGGCAGCCGACAACTTGCGGCAACAGGCCCAAGACCTGGCTGAATTGGTCGCCCTGTTCCGTGTCAACGGCAGTGCGGTGATGGGCATGGGCAGTGCATCTCCGCGCACCAAGCTTGAGCAGCGAAGCAACACCTTGCCCTCACCCGAGATGCGTCGCCTCACTCACTGAGCCATGGGATCACCCACAGGCCCTGGTGGGGTGCTCAGCAGCTATCTATTGTGATAGCTATTGGCCCTTTATCCATAAGGGCTAGAGGCATATTTGTTGCTGTTCCTGACTGCCAAGCTGCATGAGGGCTGACAGTCTTCGTTGGCGATCAGGGCAAGGAATTGTCGACGTGTTCCGGTACTCCAGCCAGGCGTGCCCAAGGGCCGCTTCAGGCCGCCAACAAGTGTGGCTTGCGTGGATTGTTTTTCGGGGATCAATCCTCTAACATGGGGCAACCTTGAAGGCGGGCTGTCATCACGCTGGATAGCTACAAAAAAAGTGTGAGTTTCCCCACACCATCTGAGGTTGACGCTGCGCTGTGGGTAGCCCTTCAGGCATGGACTGGGTGGAAATAGGCGGGTCATTGGCCAGGTGGGTTGTTCACCATGGCACCGTGTTATTTCCTTGATCTCTAGGGAGCAGGTGGATGCAGGCAATCAGCGAATCACGCTCGGTAACCCGGTTCTTCTCATCATGGAAGGGGCTGGCGCTGGTGCTCGCTTTGGCCGGACTGGTCACCGCTGCCGTCATTCGCCAGGATTTCGAAGAACTGCTGGCCACGGAGTATCAGGTGCTCGAACGCCAGGCACGTCTGGCCGAGTACCAGGTGGGTGGTGTTCTGCGCGGACTGAATGTGGGCCTGCGTAGTCTGGCAGCAGACAAGGAAGCCCAGCCGCCGCTGCCCGCACAAGCCATTTCGCAACATCAGCTCGCTTTCCTCAAAGAGTTTCCCGAAGTCCGCACGATCACCGCCACCGACAAGACAGGCCGCGTTCTGGCCGCAGAGAGCCTGCAAACGCCGCAAGATGTGGCGACCATACGCGCTTTCAACAATTCCCAGCGCGAGTACTTCCAGTTCCACCAGAATGCCCAGCCCAAAGACTTTGACCGGATGTACATCTCGCGGCCCTTCGTCGGGGTCTCCAAACGACAGATCATCGTGGCGTCGCGGGCCATTCGTGGCCCACAGGGTGAGTTTCAGGGTGCGGTGGTTGCAACCTTGATCCCCGACTTCTTCGCCCCGATATTTCAGGATGTGCTGAGCAACGATGTGGTCGACACGGTGGCCGTGCATACGCTGCAAGGCGACATCCTCTACCGCCTGCCTAACCCCGAAAAGCACATTGGCAAGAACATCGCCCATGGCGAGGCTTTTCAGCGCTATCTGCGATCCAACAGCCCGACCACGCGTTATGTCGGCGTCGCTGTCACAGACAACGTCAAACGCGTCGCGGTGTTTCGCAAGGTCGGTGGCAGCAGCCTGGACATTGTCATCACGGCCCGATACGACAGCCTGTTGGCGAAGTGGTACCCAGTCGTGGCCACCAAAGTGGTTCTCTATGTCCTTTTTGTGGTGCTGGCCCTGGCCTTTGGCAAAGAGTTCAGGCGGCGCTTGGCCGCCAGCATGGCTTTGTCACAGAGTGAGTTGCGCTTTCGTGCCCTGTTTGAGGACTCTCCAAACGCCATCCTGCTGGTCGACCCGCAAGCGCTGCGGCTCACCGATGTCAACCCGGTTGCGTCGACTTTGCTGGGTTACAGCCGCGGTGTGTTGCTTGAAAAAGGGGTGGCGGACCTTTTTCGCCCCGAAGACCAGGCGTATGCCATGGCGCAGTTTGCGCTGGCCGTTGAGCGTCAAAAAGACTTTGTGCGTGACTTGCCAGTGCTGCATCAAGATGGTCACCTGGTTCACGTCGACATGGCTTTGACCCACCTGCAAGTGGATGGGCACCACACTTTGGCCGTTACCTTCATCGACCTGACCGAGCGTCAGCTTGCTGAGAGTGCGCTGGCTGAACGCGAAGCTCTGCTCAATGCCACCAGTCGCATGTCGCACACCGGCGGCTGGGCTTTTGACCCGGCAACAGGGCAGGGCAACTGGACGCCAGAGACCGCCCGCATCCACGATCTGCCCGAAGATGACCCAGTGGATGTGGCCAAAGGCCTCAGCTACTACGGCGATCAGGACCGCGAACGGATCCAGGCGGCCATCCGCAAGCTCATCGACAAAGCCGAACCCTACGACCTGGAGCTGGAGCTTCTCACCGCCAAAGGCCGTCGCAAATGGGTCCGCACCATCGGTGAACCGGTGGTGGACAACGGCAAGGTGGTCTGGGTACACGGCGCCATTCAGGACATCACCGATCAAAAAGCTGCTGAAGCGGCTCTGCGGGCGAGTGAGTCGCGCTACCAGAGTGTGTTGGACCATGCCGCCGACGCCATCTTCATCTCCAACGCGCAGGGTCAGTTCCTCTACGTCAACGAACAAGCCCGCCAGCTGCTGGGGTATACCAACGACGAACTGCTCCACATGTCGGTGGCCGACATCACACCAGCGGAGGAGACCGAACACTCGGCGAACACCTTCGTGGCGCTCAAAAATACCGGGCGTGTGACCACCGAACTCCTGCTCAAACGACAGGATGGCAGCCTGGTGCCGGTTGAGATCAATGCCATTTTGTTGCCCGATGGCACAAGTTATGGCGCCTACCGCGACATCACCCAGCGCAAGCTCAACAACGCCGAACTGGAGCGCTACCGCCACCATCTGGAAGAGCTGGTGGCCACCCGCACCGCCGACCTGGACCAGGCCAACCAGTCGCTGGTGCTGGCCAGGGATGCCGCGCAAGCGGCCAACCTCGCCAAGAGCACCTTCCTGGCCAATATGAGCCACGAGATCCGCACCCCGATGAACGCCATTCTGGGCATGGCCAACCTGCTGCGCCGGGGCGGCCTGACAGCCGAACAGGCGGACCGGCTTGACAAGATCGACATCGCCAGCGAGCACCTGTTACATGTCATCAACGATATTCTCGACCTCTCCAAAATTGATGCGGGCAGTTTTGTCCTCGAAAACGTCCCGCTCACCATCCCCAGCCTGTTGTCGAATGTGGTGTCGATCACGCATACATCGGCACAGCTCAAGCGACTTAAGCTGGAGGTCAGCGCCGATGTGTTCCCGGCAGATTTACACGGCGACCCAACGCGCTTGCAGCAGGCAGTGCTCAACTACGTCAGCAATGCCATCAAGTTTTCAGACAACGGCACAGTCACCATCCGGGCCATCAAGCTCGAAGAAACCGCCCAATGGGTGTGTGTGCGTTTTGAGGTCACGGACACTGGGATTGGTATTGCACCCGAAGCACTGCCCCGGCTGTTCAACTCTTTTGAGCAGGCAGACAACTCGACCACCCGCAAATACGGTGGCACCGGGCTCGGGCTGGTCATCACCAGACGGCTGGCTGAACTGATGGGGGGGGAGGCGGGGGTGCAGAGTGTGCCCGGCGCTGGCAGCAGCTTCTGGTTCACCGCCCGCCTGCACCGCCAGGAGCGCCTCCAGACCCTGGCTGCACCGGCCGCTGTTGGTGACCCCGAATCTTTGATCCGCGAGCACTTCCAGGGCGCCCGTATCCTGATCGTTGACGACGAGCCGATCAACCTCGAGTTGGCGCGTTACCTGCTGGAGTCTGCGGGCCTGCTCGTGGACACCGCCGAAGACGGGATGCAGGCCATCGAGCGGGCCACGGTCTCGACCTACGCCCTGGTGCTGATGGACATGCAGATGCCCATCCTTGACGGCCTGGAGGCCACGCGCCAGATCCGTATGCTGCCCAACTACCAGCACACCCCCATCCTGGCGATGACCGCCAACGCCTTCACCGAGGACCGTGCGCGCTGCCTGGAGGCCGGCATGGACGACGTTCTGATCAAACCGGTGGCCCCGGGGCTGCTGTTTTCGTCATTGCTGACCTACCTGGAGAGGTGAGGCTGATGGGTGGTTTTTGACCTCCTCGCTGTTTGATTTCGTCAGGTACAAACATCCATGTTCAACTCACTTTTTGCGCAACTGTGGTGGATATTTCCTCTGCTGATTGCGAGCGCTGTTGTTAAAACGCCGTGGTTCAAGGGGATCTTTGGCGAATGGCTGGTCAGGGTGTCTGCAAAGCTCCTTCTTGACTCAAAGGAGTACAGACCAGTTCACAACGTCACGCTCAAAACACCTGATGGAACAACGCAAATTGATCACGTCTTCGTGTCACGATTTGGTTTGTTCGTTGTTGAAACAAAAAACTACAGCGGCTGGATTTTTGGTGATGAACATCAGCCCATGTGGACACAGAAAATTTTCAAGACGACCAACAGATTTCAAAACCCGCTTCGTCAAAACTACAAGCATGTCAAAGCACTGGCAGCCCTGCTAAATCTTTCGCCGGAGAAAATCCACTCAGTTGTTGTTTTTGTCGGCGGCAGCGATTTCAAGACGGAGATGCCGGCAAACGTCACTTACGCGGGTGGATATATTTCTTACATCAAGTCAAAGACCGAAGTTCTTCTATCGCGATCCGAAGTTGAGGCAGCGATCACTGCAATTGGTACCGGCAGAATGGCTCCGTCGTTCGCCACAAATCGTGAGCATGTGCAGAATGTTCAACGCCGCTTAGATGCCGATGCACCAAGGTTATGTCCAAAATGTGGGGAAAAAATGGTTGTGCGCACAACAAAAAGCGGCGACTTCGCTGGTAGCAAATTCTGGGGGTGCTCTGCTTTTCCAAAATGTCGAACGATCCAAAAAGTCACCTGATGTAGCGGTCCATATCGCTCACTTCGGTGCCACGCGAATCCACTGCCCCCCGCGTCCCAATCCACTCATTTACCTTGTATGACTACAGAAAAGCAACTTGACCAATTGCTGGAAGCGCATCTACGCGACGACGAGAGCTTCAGGTTTTGGTTTCTTTCCAAGACACAGAAGGGTAGCTCGTACACGCGCTTGGTCTTGCTGCGTTCAAACCACCCCTGGGGCAAAGTGCGAACCATCCTTCCGAACCAGAATACCGGCGCACTAGAAGCTGTTGTTCGTGAAGCCGAGACAGATGTGCTCGCCGTACTTGAGAACCCCGGCGGTAGGCGCTTGGCGCTGCATATCGAAAACAAACTGGCAGGCGGCAAGTTCACGCGGTACCAACCCGAGATGTACGCAGCCAGAGCGGAAGCTTGGAGAAAGAACGAGCAATATGAAAACTACGATGATTGGGAAACAGTGCTGATTGCGCCGCGCAGTTTCTTGGCGCGCAACGGAGACGACGCACGGAAGTTCATGTCCTTCATAGCACATGAAGACATTGCTGCTCATGTGCCTGAATTTGTTGCAGTAGGCGACACCTGTTAAATCTTCGTTTTCGATCAGTTGGATCGAAAACTGTATGCCCGTTTCTAATCTGACCTACCTCACACCACCTCCCAACCCACAGAAGGCGGGTGGTGGGCTTGCCGGGCGCAGAACCCATTCGCGTGATGAGACTGGCGGCGCACCAGCATCAGGCGCGTCACCTCAGCAATAAGCCCACCTAGACCGTCTCCCGCGAGGGGGCCGGAGAACGGCAAGCCCGCCGCCCGCCTGGCACCACGCGAATCACGGGCGCCATCAACCCACGCGAACCAACGGCCTAAACACAGAAACTCACGCCCCAAGGAGCGTGAACCAGCGGCCCACCTCACTACACTCGTTGTCGCCACCCGCCCGTATCGCCAACATGTTGAAACCTGATGTGAACCCTCCCGCCAACCCAGCCACTGACCCCAGCAGCCCACGTGGCTTCATGGTTTTGCACGGCAACCGGCTGGAAGACCTGCGCGATTTGCTTGTGAGTTATGTGGCAGCGCACCCGCTCAGTCCCCTGGAGCCCGAGGTCATCCTGCTGCAAAGCAACGGCATGAAACACTGGCTGGAGCTGGCGCTGGCCCAGGATGGCGCCCTGGGCATTTGTGCCGCCACCCGCATGGAGCTGCCCAGCAGCTACCTGTGGCAGATGTACCGCGCGGTGCTGGGGGCGGACGCGGTGCCCGAACACATGCCGTTTGACAAAAGCGCGTTGCTCTGGCGCCTGGTGCGCCTGCTGCCCGCGCTGTGCACGGCTAACCCGGTGTACGCCCCGTTGCAGCGTTATCTGTCGGGCGACAACCCGGCGCGCAAGCTGTATCAGTTGGCCGAGCAACTGGCCGACGTGCTGGACGCCTACCAAAGTTACCGCGCCGACTGGCTGGGTGACTGGGCCGATGGGCTGGACCAGTTGCGCGGGCCTTTGGGTTCGCCGCAACCGCTGCCGCCAGAACATACCTGGCAGGCGCAACTGTGGCGCGACATCCGTGCCGATGTGGGCCCTGAGTTGATGGAAGCCTCTCGCGCCAGTGTGCACGAACGTTTTCTGGCGAGACTGACGCAGTGGGTCAGCAGCGGGAACAGCGGCCAGCGCCCGCCCGGTGTGCCGCGCCGTTTGATGGTGTTTGGTATTTCCTCCCTGCCGATGCAGGCGGTGCAGGCCATGGCGGCGCTGGGGCAGGTGTGCCAGGTGATGCTGCTGGTGCAAAACCCGTGTCAGTATTTCTGGGGTGATGTGGTCGAGGGCCACGCGGCCCTGCGCGCCCAGGTGCGCCGCAGGCAGTTGGGCAAGCCGCAACAGGCTGCCAGCCTGGCATTGCCCGCCACCACCGTCCAGCCGCTGCTGGCGTCCTGGGGTAAACAGGGGCGTGACTATTTGCATTTGCTTGACGGCTTTGATGAGCCCGAGTCTTACCGCGCGCACTGGAACCGGGTCGATGTGTTTATGGACCCGGCAGCGGCAGATGCTTCGGCCACACAACTGGCGCAACTGCAGTCGGCCATCTTCAACCTGACACCACCACCCGCCGCGACGCAGGCCCAGCCGGACGACGGCTCGCTGCTGTTTGTCACCAGCCACAGCGCCCAGCGTGAGCTTGAAGTCTTGCACGACCAGCTGCTGGCCTGGCTGGAGGCTGACCCCGCCCTGCAGCCGCGTGAGGTGATGGTGATGGTGCCCGACATGGCGACTTTTGCGCCGCACATCCACGCGGTGTTTGGCCGCTTCACACCGGGCCAGCCGCGTTACATCCCGTATTCGGTGGCCGACACCACGCCGCGCCAAAGCCCGCTGGTGCAGGCGCTGGAGCAGTTGCTGAATTTGCCCACTAGCCGCCTCTCCTTGGCCGACTGGCTGGGCCTGTTTGAGGTGGCGGCGGTGCGCGAACGGTTTGGCCTGGACGAAGCCGCGGTGCGCCAGGTGCAGCAGTGGCTGGCCGCCGCCGGTGTGCGCTGGGGGTTGGATGCCAATCACCGCCTGGCCTGGGGCCTGCCTGCGGGCGCGCAGGGCCTGGCGCAAAACACCTGGGCCTTTGGCCTGCGTCGCCTGCTGCTGGGCTACGCGCTGGGCAGCAGTGGGGCACTGCCAGAGCAGGACAGCACCAGTGGCGCCATCTGGTGCGACACACTCGCGCAGCCTGCACTGAGCGGGCTGGATGCACCGCTGGCAGCCGGTCTGCTGGACTGGCTCGATGCCGTCGAACAAACCTTGCCCCTGCTGCAGCTGGAACACACGCCCACGCAGTGGGGTGAACTCTTGCAAGCCCTGGTCGAGCGCTTTTTTGCCCCGGCCGATGACGCGGATGAGCGCGCCATCGAGCGGCTGTTGACACCGTTGGCCGACTGGCAACAAGCCTGTGAGGACGCGGCGCTGGACACAGCCCTGCCGCTGGAGGTGGTGCGTGAACACTGGCTGGCCAACATCACCGAGGCCGGGTTGCAGCAGCGCTTTTTTGGTGGCGGTGTGCAGTTTGGCACCCTGATGCCGATGCGCGCCATCCCGTTCAAGGTGATTGGCCTGTTGGGCATGAACGACGGCTCCTACCCGCGTGTGCAGGCGGCGCGCGATTTCGATTTGATGGCCAGCAGCTGGCGCGCCGGTGACCGTTCGCGCCGCGAGGACGACCGCTACCTGTTTCTGGAGGCGCTGCTCTCAGCTCGCCACCGGCTCTACATCAGCTGGCAAGGCCACAGCGCGGCCGACAACAGCAGTCGCCCGCCCTCGGTGCTGGTGGCGCAGCTGCTCGATGTGGTCAATGCCAGCTGGGCACCCGAACGGGTGCCGCAGGCGCAACCGCTGCAACCGTTTTCTGAGGCCTATTTTGAGCAGGGGTCGGGCTTTGAGACCTTTGATGCCGATTGGGAGAAGATTCGGCCTCTAGCCCAGATAAATCGGCGGCTGGTAGCTATGAATAGTGAAGTAACTGAAGCAGCCGCGGTCAGTGCGGTACCCAGCGCATTGACGCTGGCCGACCTACAACGCCTGCTGCGCCAGCCGGTCGAGGTATTTTTCCGCCAGCGGCTGCAGGTGGAGTTTGATGAACTGGACGAGCTGGAGCAAGAAGACGAACCTTTTGCCCTGAACCACCTGCAGCAGTACCAGGCTGGTGCCGCGCTGTTACAAGCCGATGGCAGCGCTGTGGCCCTGCGCAGCCTGCACGCCGCTGGCCAGTTGCCGCTGGCAGGGTTTGGCGCCCGTGTGGCCAATGACTTGATGGACAAGGCACAGACGGTGTTGATGTCACGCGCGACCTGGTTGCAGGCCTACCCGGTGGTGCTGGACGCTGTGCCGATTGAGCTGAACTTGCCTTTGGGCCAGACCCTAACCGGCACGCTCAGTGGCCTGTGGACACAAGGGCAGGGCGATGGCTTGCCCTGCCTGCAACTGGCCGAGCGCACCGGCGCGGTGTTGCAAGGCCGGGGTGCCAATCTGGCCGCGCGCCACCATGTGCTGGTGGGCCTGTGGCTACGGCACTTGGTGGCTTGTGCCAGCGGGCTCCACATCACCAGTGTGCAGCTCGGGGTCGACGGCCAGGTGGTGTTTCGCCCGCTGGCAGCCGACGCCGCCTTGGCCACACTGAGCGACCTGGGGCAAGCCTATGCCCAGGCCTGGGTGCAGCCGCTGCCAGTCGCCTGCAAAACCGCCTGGGCCTACCTGCTGGCCGAGCGCCAAAACCAGGCGCTGGTAGCGGCAGGCAAAGCGGCCAAAGACCAGCACGAAGCCACCCGCGATGCCTTTGAAGGCGGCCAGCGCGGGGGTGAACGCGCTGAGTCGGCCTACCTGCAGCGCGCTTTTGCGAGTTACGACGAGCTCGCAGACGCCCTGCCACACTTGGCGCAGCAGCTGTATGGTGAATTGTTGGCCCAGGCCGAAGTGAGCACGGGGGTGGCAGCATGAGCAGCATCCCCAACACAAGGTCGCCGGTGACACACACACTCAACCCGCTGACCCTGCCGCTGCATGGCCTGCAGCTGATCGAGGCCTCAGCCGGCACCGGCAAAACCTGGACGCTGGCCGCGTTGTATGTGCGCCTGGTGCTGGGCCACACCGCCGAGTCCGACCAGCCCGATGTCGGCCTGTATCCGCCGCAAATTCTGGTGATGACCTTCACCGAAGCCGCCACCGCCGAGCTGCGTGAACGCATCCGCGAGCGCCTGGCGCTGTCAGCTCGGTTTTTCCAGACCGGTGATGAGACCAAGGTGGACGGCTTTTTGCAAGATCTGCGCAGCAGCATCGCGCCCGAACACTGGCCAGTCTGTGCCCAGCGGCTGGACATGGCGGCGCAGTGGATGGACGACGCGGCCATCTTCACCATCCACGGCTGGAGCAGCCGTATGCTCAAAACCCATGCGTTTGACAGCGCCAGCCTGTTCACCCAAAACCGCGTCGAAGACGGTGAACGCCTGCAACTCGTGGCCACCCAAGACTACTGGCGCCGCTGGTTTTACGCGTTGGACACCCAGACCCTGGCCGCGCTCAAAGCCGTGGGTGACACCCCGCAGGCGCTGCTCGACAAACTCAAGGCGCTGTGGCGCGAGTTCGACCGCGCCCCACAAACGTTGGCGACGGCACCCACCCCGCCCGATGTGCTGCTGGCCCGCTGGGCGGCCTGGCAACAACGCCGACAAGAACTCGAAAGCCCGGCGCAGCTTGGCTGGACAGCTGAGGTGATTCAGGCCGTGCAGGATGTGGCGGCAGCGAAGATCTTGAAGAACTATCGCCCGGACTGGCTAAGCGGCTGGCTGGCCCAAATGGCCGACTGGGTCCAGGGTGGCGAGATCGACCCAACCACGCTAGAGCGTTTCACCACCCGCACCCTGGTGGCCAAAGGCTGGGCAACCTCTGACCAATGGCCAGTGTTTGTCCAACTGGAAGCCCTGGCCGACCATCTGAGCGCCGAGCCTGATGTGGTGGCCGACTTGCTGGCCCATGCGGCACAAGAGGTGCAACGGAGTTACCAACGCGCCAAGGCGCAGGCCGCACAGTTTGACTTTTCTGATCTGCTGCAAAACCTGTACCGCGCCTTGCAGGCGCCCGACGGGCGGCTGGCGGCAGCGATTCGCGCCCAGTACCCGGTGGCGCTGGTCGACGAGTTTCAGGACACCGACCCCTGGCAGTTTGGCAGCTTGCGCAAAATTTATAGCGATGTGCCCAATGAAGACCAGGGCTACAGCCCGATTTCTTCAACAGGCACCGGCCTGATCATGATTGGTGACCCCAAACAGGCGATCTACAGCTTTCGCGGTGCCGACCTGGCCACCTACCTGCTCGCGCGTGAGCAGGCCCAGGGCATCTACAACCTGCCGGGCAATTTCCGCTCGACGTCTGGTGTGGTGGCGGCGGTGAACCGGGTGTTTGGCCAGGCGCACCAGCCCTTTGGCAGCGTGCCTTTTGTGCCGGTGGCCGCCCGCAACCCCAGCATTCAGCCGCTGCAGGTGGCCGGGCAGCCGCAGGTGGCGATGACGGTATGGCACCAGCCGTTTGCCAAGACCCCGACCAAGGACGATTTTCTGGATCAGATGGCTGCGGTGTTTGCCAGCCAGATGGTGGTGCTGTTGCAAGGTGGCGCGGCGCAAAGTGGTGACATGGCGGTGCTGGTGCGCAACTGGAACGAGGCGGCAGCGATCCGCCAGGCGCTGACGCAGCGTGGCGTACGCAGTGTTTACCTGTCCGAGCGCAACAGCGTGTTTGACAGCCAGCAGGCCAAGGACTTGTGGCGAATGCTGCGTGCGGTGGCCAGCCCGGGTTCCAACCGATTGGTACGCGCTGCCTTGGCCACCCCCACCTGGTCGCTGGGTTGGGGCGCACTCGACACGCTGCTGGCCGATGAGGCGGCCTGGGACACCCTGGTCGAGCAGTTTCTGCAGTGGCAACGTGTCTGGCGCGCCCAGGGTTTTCTGCCGATGTTGTACCGCCTGTTGCACGACCAGGGCCTGGCCCAACGCCTGTTACAAGACCCAAGTCAGGGTGAACGTGCCCTGACCAACCTGCTGCATCTGGGTGAGCTGTTGCAAGCGGCCAGCCTGCAGGTGCAAGGTGAGGGCGCTTTGATCCGTTACCTCGAAGAACAGTTGCACCGCCCGCAGGCCAGTGGTGAGGCCGCGCAGCTGCGGCTGGAGAGTGACGCCAACCTGGTGCAGGTGGTCACGCTGCACAAATCCAAGGGGCTGGAGTACCCGCTGGTGTTTTTGCCCTTCATCTCGCTCTATCGCGCCGAGGACAAGGACAGTGGCCGCGATGATGCCGAGCGCCTCAGTGAAGACATCCGCCTGCTCTATGTGGCGCTGACGCGCGCCAAACAGGCGCTGTGGCTCGGTGTGGCCCAGGTCAAAGGGGACGTGGATGGCAAAACTCCCCAGGTCAAAAGTGCTATCTCCAGCCTGCTGGGACGAAGTACGCCAGACGATCTGTGGGACAAATTGCAAGCCTGGGCGGGTGAACATATCGCGGTGTTGACTGCACCCGAACCTGAAAACAGCGTGTACCAGCCGGTGGTCGAGGTCAAAGCGCCGCAGAGTGCACGGGTGCCGCAGCGGCTGATCTACAACCGCTGGTGGACTGCCAGTTTCAGCGCACTCACGCGCGATTTGGCGCACGGCGCGTCTGCAGCGCTGCCCAGTGAGCGGGATGAACGCCTGCTGGACGCCCAGACCGACAGTCTGCTGCTTGACGAGGACCAGGGTATCGCCAACCCGGCAGGGCCCGACTTGCTGAGTGAGGTTCCCCGCTTCAACGACTTCCCGGCGGGCAGCCGTTACGGCACCTTGTTGCACGACCTGCTGGAGTGGCAGGCGGTGCACGGCTGGCCTGCTGGCACAGCCACAGACGCTGACCCGTCCCCGCTGGCCCAGCTCTGGCACACCCTGCTGGCGCGCTTAAGCCAGCGCCACCACCTGAGCCCCACACATAGCGCGTTGTTGGAGACTTGGGTCGATTTGATTGCGAAGTCAAATCTGCCTCTAGCCCTCATAAATCAAGGGCAGACAGCTATCAATTTAAGTGACATCAAGGTTCAGGACATGTGGCCCGAAATGGGCTTTAACCTGCCGGTACACCACTTAGCCAGCGAAGACCTGGATGCCTTGATCACCCGCCAGATCTGGCCCGATCAGTCCCGCGCGCCCTTGCAACGCCGCCAGTTACAAGGCATGTTGACCGGCTTCATGGATCTGGTGCTGTTGCACCAGGAGCGCTACTACGTGCTGGATTACAAGTCCAATCGGTTGGCGGCTTACCTGCCTGAGCAACTACAACAAGCCATGCTGCATCACCGCTACGACGTGCAGGCCGCGCTGTACCTGCTGGCGCTGCACCGGCTGCTCAAAAGCCGTTTGCCCGACTACGACCCTGCCCAACACCTGGGCGGCGCCCTGTACCTGTTCCTACGCGGCATCGACCAGCCAGGCTGCGGCCTGCTGCATGTGAGCCCGCCCGTGGCCTTGATCGAGGCGCTGGATGCCGTGTTTGCCCAGGTGGAGGTGGCGCTTTGAACGAGGCCATCGTGATGGACCTATTTGGCGTTGTCGAGCCGGAGCTGCCGCTTACCGCGCTCGACCTCGCTTTTGCGCGTTACCTGCATCAGGCCCAACCCAGTGAGGATGTGCGCCACGCCTGGCTGGCCGCGCTGACCAGCCACCAGTTTGGTCGTGGCCATGCTTGCCTGGACTTGGACCTGTTGCGCCAGAGCGGCGTCTTGGCCCTGGGCTTGGAAGCCCGCTGGCAAGCGACTCTGCCGAGTGATTTGGCCGATGCCGCCAGCAGCCTGCCCTGGTGCCAAGGTGAAGCCAGCCCTTTGGTGCTGGACGGCACACGCCTGTATTTGCGACGCAACTGGGTGGCCGAACAAGCCATTCGCAGCTCGATCCTGGCGCGGCTGGCCCAGCCTTGTGTGGTGCCCGAGGGGCTGGCGCAGGCGCTCGACAGCCTGTTTGAGCGTGGACCCGCAGCCAACGCCGATATCAGCGTGGCGCCGGATTGGCAAAAGGTGGCTTGCGCTCTCGCAGCACGTGGGCGTTTCACCCTGATCACTGGCGGCCCGGGCACCGGCAAAACCACCACCGTGGTGCGGCTGTTGGCGCTGCTGCAGTCGCAGGCCAGTCGGCCCTTACGTATTGCGCTGGCGGCGCCCACCGGCAAGGCGGCTGCGCGCCTGGGTGAGTCCATTTCACAAGCTATCCAGCGCCTGCCGCTGGCCATGCAGGCCCATATCCCGACCCAGGCGCAGACCCTGCACAAGCTGCTGCAGGTGCGCGCGGCGGTGCTGGCCAGCGCCGCACCGCAGCTGGCATTGGATGTGGTGGTGGTGGACGAGGCCTCGATGATTGACCTTGAACTCATGGCGCGGCTGATGGCCGCCGTGCCCTTGAGCGCCAGCCTGATCCTGCTCGGTGACAAGGACCAGCTGGCCTCGGTCGAGGCTGGTGCGGTGATGGGCCAGCTCTGTGCCGGTGCCCAGGCCGGTGGCTACAGCGCAGAGACGGTGCAATGGTTGCAGCGCCACACCGGCCAGGATGTGCGTCTCTGGGCTGGCGCGGGCTCGGTACTGGCGCAACAGACGGTGATGCTGCGCCACAGCCATCGTTTTGCGGCCAACAGCTTGATTGGCCAGTGGGCCAGTGCGGTGAATGCGGGTGACCGGCAGGTCGTGGCGGCGTTGTGGGAGGCCACGCCGCGCTGGTCCAACACACAAGAGACCAGTGTGACGCGGCTGCAACCCGACCTTGGCAGTGATGCGGGTCTGGCGGCGCTGGTCTTGGCCGCCTGGCAGCCCACGCTAGCCAGCCTGTTGGCGCTGCAAGCCGAATCAAAGGTGTGTGACGATGAACAAGCCTTGCTGCTGCTCAAGGCACTGGGGCGTTTTCAGGTCTTGTGTGCCCTGCGCGAGGGCCCGGCCGGTGTGCTGGCGCTCAACCGCAGCCTGGCGCGCGCGCTGGGCTTTCCGCTGGAGGGTTGGTACCCGGGCCGCCCGGTGATGGTGACGCGCAACGACTACAACCTGGGCCTCATGAACGGTGACGTGGGCCTGTGCCTGCCCAGCACCCGTGGCCTGCGCGTGGCTTTTGCGGCTGCTGGCCCGGATGGGGTGATGGGTGTGCGCTGGGTGCTGCCAAGCCGCCTGGACGCTATCGAAACCGTGTTGGCCATGACGGTGCACAAGTCGCAGGGCTCCGAGTTTGACCAGGTGGCACTCGTTTTGCCCGAGCGTATGACCCCGGTGTTGACCCGTGAGCTGCTCTACACCGGCATCACCCGCGCCAAAAGCCAGCTGACCCTGGTCGTGCCACAGGCCGGGGTGTTACGCCAGGCGGTGGCGGCCAAAATTCTGCGCAGTGGTGGTTTGAGCATGGAGGCCAAGACATGAAACGGAACCGATCCTGTGTACATCACGTTGCCGCAGCTGTGGGCATGTTGCTGCTGTTGTGTTGCGGTTTGACGCTTGCCCAGACCCCATCTCCGGCGCAGGCGCCTGTGGTGGCGCCCAGCGGCCCGATCCTAGACAGTGGCGACGGTTTTGCCTTTGACGTCAAGGCCAAAAAGCTGCAGAAAATCCGGCAGTCGGCCAGTGGCATCGCCTGCACCGTGAATGCCAGCCAGCAGCGGGTTTGCCTGGTGGCTTTTGACGAGGGCACGCAGGCGGGGTTTGCCACGGTGAAAGAGGGCAGTCTGGTGCCAGACCCACAAGCCTTCAATTTCAAGGGCTTGCAGGGTGAACTTGACGCCGAGGGCGCCGCCACCGATGGCCAGTATGTGTACATCACCGGCTCACACTCGGCCAAACGTGCTGACTGTGCCAGCAACCCCGACAGCCGCTTTGTGTTGCGCTTGCGACTGGACCCGGCCACGGGCCGTGCTGTGCCCGCCAGCCAGGTGCAGACCGGGCGGCTCTGGTCGCTGATGCAAGCCCAGCCCGAGTTGGCAGCCTATGTGGGTGAGCGCAAATGCCTGGGCACCGAGCCGTCACCGAAAGCGCCCGGTCTGAGTGGGCAGCAGGGCATCAACATCGAAGGCTTGGCGATGCGGGATGGGCGGCTGATGTTTGGTTTTCGTGGACCGGTGATCAATGGCGCCGCATTCATCTTTACGGTGGACGTAAAAGCGCTGTTTGAGGGAGGTGACGCCCGGCCGCAGGTGACCCGGCTGGCCCTGGGGCCACACCGCGGCATCCGTGACATGGTGGCGGTGTCCGACGGTGTTTTGATTCTTGCCGGGCCCGACGATGACGGTGACAGTGAGGCCGTTGGCTGGGCCATTTTTCACTGGGACGGCAAAACCAGACCGGGTCTGGTGCAGCCCCAGCTGCTGGCCAGGCTGGACCTGGGGGCGGTCAAACTGCGCCGCTGTGATGCCGAGATCAAACCCGAGGCGCTCACGGTGTTGCAGGAAACCTCAGGCCGCTACCAGCTGTTGATGCTGTCAGATGGCCTGTGTGATGGAGGTCCATTGGCTTTAACCCTACTGAAATGATGGAAAATATCTGTTGCACGTCGATGACATTTGAACATCAGGCTCGGCGTACCGTTGGATGAACCCAAGGGTTTTACAGTAGCACCACCATGAACACATCGCTAGAACAGGCCGAAGCGCTTTTTGCACAAAGCAGCTCCGCCCTCAAGTCAGACCAATACGACACTGCCGAGGCGCTTCTGATGAACGCGCTGGACCTGGCCCCTGGGCTGGCCGAGGCCCATGCCAATCTGGCCTGGCTGCTGGATCGGCGTGGCAGCATGAGTGAGGCTGTGCGCCACTACGAGCTGGCCATTGAGCTGCAGCCCGACAACGCCCGTATCCACCTGAACTTTGGCGCCTTGTTGGCCGAGCTTAAGCTCTTCCATGCCGCCGAGGCCGCTTACCGCCGGGCGCTGGAGGTGGACCCGTCTTTGCCGGGCACCTGGTGCAACCTGGGTGCTTTGTTGGCCCAGAGCCACCGCGACGACGAGGCCGAAAAATGCCTGCACACCGCGCTGCAGCTTGACCCGCAGCATGCCAGTGCCCATTTCAACCTGGCCTGCCTGCTGCTGCGCAAAGGCCGCTACACCGAGGGCTGGTTCCACCTGGAATTCCGCGACTGGTACCAGCCGATTGAGATGCGCCTGCGCTGCCGCCGCTGGAAAGGCCAGTCACTGGCCAACCGTGCGGTGCTGGTGGTGTACGAGGCTGGTTTTGGCGACATGATCCAGTTTTGCCGGTATGTTGCGGAGCTGCGGCGCCTGGGCGCCGACCATGTCGACATGTTGTGCCACCCCGAGCTCAAGGAGCTGCTGCAGACGCTGGACGGGGTGGGTGAGGTATTTGGTTTCAACGACGATGTGTCGGCCAGCGATTGGGACTATTGGGTACCGGTGATGAGCCTGCCGCACTACGTGGGCACCCAGCTCGACACCATTCCTGCCAAGCTGCCCTATCTGGCGGTGCCGCCCGCCAAAGCCGAGCGTTGGAGTCAGCAGGTCAAGCGCCTGAATCTGCCACCTGCCTTGCGGGTGGGGCTGGTCTGGCAGGGCAACCCGGCTTTTGGCAACGACAGCCAGCGCTCGTTGCCGGGTCTGCAGACACTGGCACCCCTGTGGGAGGTGCCCGGCGTGCAGTTTTTCAGCCTGCAAAAAGGCTTGGGTGAACAAGAGGTGCGTCGGCTGCAGTCGGCCCAGCCGCTGATCAACCTGGCCCCTGAGCTGGGCAACTTTGCCGACACCGCCGCCATCATCACGCAGCTGGATTTGGTGATCAGTGTGGACACCGCGGTGGCGCATCTGGCCGGTGCGCTGGGCAAACCCTGCTGGGTGCTGTTGCCTGCCTTCATGACCGACTGGCGTTGGCTTGAGCAACGCAGCGATTCACCCTGGTACCCCGGCGCCTTGCAGCTGTTTCGCCAGTCGCTGGAAGGCGGTTGGGCGCCGGTGATTCAGGCGGTGCGTGAGGCTTTGCAAAACACCGCGGGTCAGCGGGCTTGCTGAGGCTGTTGCGCCCCGCTTTTCACCGGTGTGTGCCATGAGCACCGGTGTGCAAGAGCCGGGCGTGGCGCAGGCCACCACCAAACGTTACCTGCCCTGGGTGGTGGCCACCGCGCTGTTCATGGAGCAGCTCGACGCCACCATCGTCAACACCGGTATTCCCGCGATGGCGGCCAGCCTGGGCGTGACCCCGCTGAGCCTCAAGGCGGTGGTGACCAGTTACATCCTGAGTCTGGCGGTGAGTATCCCGGTGAGTGGCTGGCTGGCCGAGCGTTATGGCAGCCGCCGGGTGTTCATGTCGGCTTTGATGCTGTTCATCCTGTCGTCGGTGGCCTGCGGTCTGGCGGTGAACGCGCCAATGCTGGTGGCCGCGCGCGTGCCGCAGGGCATTGCGGCGGCGATGATGATGCCGGTCGGGCGTTTGGCCGTTGTGCGCACCTTCTCCAAGGGGGAATTGTTGCGGGCAATGAACTTTGTCATCATTCCGGCCCTGCTCGGGCCTTTACTGGGCCCCACGGTGGGTGGGCTGATCGTGCACTGGCTGAGCTGGCGCGACATCTTTTTTGTCAATGTGCCGGTGGGGCTGGCCGCTCTGTGGTTTGGCCACCGCTACATGCCCGACTACCGCAGTGACACCCGCACCCCACTCGATGTGCGCGGGCTGCTGCTGTTTGGCAGTGGTGTGGCGCTGCTGTCGTGGCTGCTGGAGGTGTTTGGTGAACACACCCTGAGCACCACCGAGGCGCTGGGGGTGCTGCTGCTGTCCCTGAGCCTGCTGGGCGCCTACGTCTGGCACGCGCTGGGCTGGCCACACCCGCTGCTGCGCCTCTCCTTGCTGTTGGTACGCACCTTTCGGGTGTCGGTGCTGGGTGGTTTTGTGACCCGGCTCGGTGTGGGTGGCATGCCGTTTTTGCTGCCGCTGTTGTATCAGGTGGGTTTGGGCTTGCCGGCCTGGCAGTCGGGTCTGCTGATGATGCCCGCCGCCGCTGCGGCCATGGGCATGAAGATGGTTGCCGCCTGGATGCTGCGGCGTTTTGGTTACCGCCAGGTGCTGATCGTCAACACCGTGCTGGTGGGCTGCACCATTGCCTGCTACAGCCTGGTGGGGGTGGGCACACCGATCGCTTTGATTGTGTTGCTGGGCTTGCTGATGGGGCTGTTCAACTCCTTGCAGTTTTCCAGCATGAACACCATGGCCTATGCTGACATTGAGGACAAGGACACCGCCATGGCCAGCACGCTGGCCAGCACCTTGCAGCAGATGTCCTTGAGTTTTGGCCTGGCCTGTGGTTCGCTGGTGACCGGTTTTTACCTGGCGGGCCTGCCCCAGACCAATGCCCCGGCGGTGACCAGCGCCATCCACCACGCGTTTCTCACCCTGGGTGGCTTGACCTTGCTCTCGTCCCTGTTGTTCTGGACCCTGCGCCCCAACGACGGCGACAGCGTGAGCCGGGGTGAGTCTTAAAAAAAATAGCTGTATCGCCTTGTTTGGTAAGGGCTAAGACGGGTTTTGAGCCATCAACACCAGCCTGTTCTGTAGCCCGGCGGCCAGCGCCTGGGCGGTGTCGGGTGTGATGCGCGCTGCGTCATAGCCAATGTTCAGGATCAGCTGGCCCTGGTAACAACTGGCGGCGGTGAACAGCGTCTGGTACGGCATCGGGCACAGCGCAAACGAGATGGCTTGCACCGCCGGGTCATCTGCCACCGCTTCGACCACCCCGATGTTGCTGACCATGGTGTTGGGAAGTGAGGCCATGCTTTTTTTGCGAAAACTCTCCAATGCCTGCGGCGGCAGCGGCGAGCCGTCCAGCCCATACAGGTGGTAGAGCAGGTGGCCTTCACCCCGCGCGATTTGTTTGCGAGTCTGGGCCACGATCTCACGCGCCAGCGCCCAGGCCTGTGTGTCTGGCCCGGTCAAAAAGCTGCCCGAGATCAGCGATGTGAAAAAGCCCGTGGGTGAGGTGGCAGGTGTGCCCTCCAGGTGCGGGCGCAAGTCCACCGGGCAACATAAAAAAGACGCCACCGGCTCAGCGGTGGGCTGCAGCTGCCACTGCGCCAGCAACTGGGTGGCACACAAGGCGCCATGCACGGTGCAGCCTTGGGCGCGTGCCTGTTCGATCAGGTGGGAGGTGGTGGCGGTATCGAGCAACACACGCATCAGCCGGGGCTCGCGGTGCTTGGCCTCTGCAGCCAGCCAGGGAATGCTTGGCAGCAGGCCATGGCGGCGGTAGTCGGCCACCAGGGTGTTGCGCAATTGTTTGGCGGCGTCGGGCTGTTCGGCCCAGCGGTAGGGCGCGGGCATCAGCTCGGCCATGGGGGGCAGGTGTGTAGCACCGGTATCTGCCTCTGGGGTTGTGTCCTGGACCATCAGGCTGAGCATTCGGCGCAGGATGGCGGTGCCAGAGCGGCCATCGGCCACCGAGTGGTGAAAAGTCAGCGCCAGCACACAGGCGTTCGTGGCAGGCAGTGCGATGTAGTGGCAGCGCATCAGCGGTGCGCTGTCTGGTGCAAAGGTGTGTGAGAGTTCCTGCTCGATCAGGCGCTGCCAGTGTTGGCCCCTGGCCCTGTGGCACACCAAATCAATCTTTTGGCCGGGCTCCGGCTCAAAACGCAGGCCGTTGGCCTCTGTCCAGCTGATGCGGGTTTGCAGCAGCGCGTGTTCGTGTTGCACGGTGTCGAGTGCGCGGTGGATCGCCGCAGGTGCCAGGGTGCCGCTGCGCTCGGCCAACACGACAAAGTTCATACACGAGAGCTGGTCAGACAGGAAAAAGAACGCTTCACCGGGGTCGAGGGCGCGCGAGATCACGGTTCATGCTCCTGTCTGAGTGGGTTGGGCAACGGGGTGGCATAGGCTTGCAGGGCGCTGCTTAGCGGGGCATGTTAGCTGGTCAGTGGGTGGCTTGGCTGACGTTTTCCTGTTTTGCAAAAAAATAGCCTCTAGCCCTTATGAATCAAGGGCTGATAGCTATCGAAAAAGATATGTTTACCTGTGGAATCGCAGACTGTGGGTGGCAGTGGGCGGGGTATTGGGGCCCACCTCATACGCGCTGCGCTTTGCGAAATCGGTGGTCCCCAACACCCCACCCACTGCAAGATGCGTCACAAGTTCGCCCGCATCTAACCTCCGGGCTCCAGAAGGCCTCGATTGCTGACATCGTCTCAGGCGGTGTGGGCCAAAGCGGTGGGCCGATTTCGCAAAGCGCAGCGCGTATGAGGCCTGCCGCTTTGGCCCACATGGCCCCCCAACGCGCCAGGACATCCGTGGATGTGTCGGCTGTTTAGCCCCGACGCAAGTCCAGCGTGAACGGAAACTCACGGCTGCCGGGCTGGTTGATGGTGGCGGCGGGCACCTGCACAACCCCCGGCGTGTGGCCCATGGCGGTGAAGCGTGACAGGCGTCGGCTTTCTGCCTCGTTGGCGTTGACCGGCAGGCTCTGGTAACTCAGGCCACCCGGGTGCGCCACATGGTATTGGCAACCACCGAGTGAGCGTTTTATCCAGGTGTCGATAACGTCAAACACCAGCGGCGCGTGCACACCAATGCTCGGGTGCAGGCTGCTTGGCGGGTTCCAGGCCTTGTAACGCACACCGCCGACATATTCCCCTTGCACACCGGTCGGTTGTAAGGCCATCGCGCGGCCGTTGCAGGTGACCACATAACGGCTCTCGTTGAGGCCAGTAACCCGCACTTCAATACGTTCCAGCGACGAATCGACATAACGTGCGGTGCCGCCCGGTGCACCTTCTTCCCCCATCACATGCCAGGGCTCCAGCGCGTTGCGCAGCGTGAGCTGGATGCCTGCGGTGCAGATCGAGCCGATCAGCGGGAAGCGGAACTCCACATGCGGCGCAAACCAACTGTCGTCAAAGGCGTAACCGGCCTCGCGCATTTCGCTCATCACGTCCAGGAAATCCATCTCGATGAACTTGGGCAACATGAAGCGGTCGTGCAACTCGGTGCCCCAGCGGGTGGCCGGGGCTTTGTACGGTGTTTTCCAGAAACGAGCGATCAAGGCGCGCAACAGCAGCTGCTGCACACTGCTCATGTGTGGGTGCGGCGGCATCTCAAACGCGCGCAGCTCCAGCAGGCCCAGGCGGCCGGTGGCCGAGTCGGGCGAGTACATCTTGTCGATCGAGATCTCGCTGCGGTGGGTGTTGCCGGTGGCGTCGATCAGGATGTTGCGCAGCGTGCGGTCAATCAGCCAGGGCGGCATCGACTGGCCGTGGATCTCGCGGTTTTTGTAGATTTGTTCGATGGCAATCTCCAGCTCGTAGAGCTGGTCGTTGCGAGCCTCGTCCACACGCGGTGCCTGGCTGGTGGGCCCGACAAACATGCCGCTGAACAGGTAGCTCAGACTCGGGTGGTTGTGCCAGTACAGCAGCAGGCTGGCCAACAACTCGGGTTTGCGCAAAAACGGGCTGTCGGCCGGTGTGGCGCCACCCATCACAAAGTGGTTGCCACCACCGGTGCCGGTGTGGCGGCCATCGGTCATGAACTTCTCTGCGCTCAGGCGCGACTCAAACGCTGCGTTGTAGAGGAATTCGGTGTTGTAGACCAGCTCTTTCCAGCTGTTGGCTGGGTGGATGTTGACCTCGATCACACCGGGGTCGGGGGTGACGCTGAGCAGTTTGAGGCGTGGGTCGCGCGGTGGTGGGTAACCCTCGATGACGATCTGTACACCCAGCTCTAGCGCGGTGGCTTCCACAGCGGCCAACAGGTCCAGGTAGTGTTCCAGCCGCTCCAGCGGCGGCATGAAGATGTAGAGCACGCTAGAGGCCGTGCCCACCGCCTCGGCTTTGGGGCCATTGGCGCGGCGCGGATCGCGTACTTCCACACACAGCGCGGTGCGGGTGATCCAGTGGGCGGATTCCTGACGATCCGGCACACGGGCAAAGTTGGCGGGCTCGGGCTGGAAGTTGCTTTGCGCGTGGCTGGCAGTGCTGCTGGCCGGGCCGGTGGGGCTTTGCATCAGGCGGCTGGCCTCCGACTGCGGGCCGGTGCCGGCCAGATAAGCGGCAGCCGCGCTGGTGTTGCCGGTCATGGCCGAAGCCACCGCGGCAGCGGCACGGCGCGCCGCACCAAGTGCCAGACCGGCCTTGCCTGGGGCGTGGCTGCTGGCCCCATCGGGCGCGCCAGGGCTCACGCTGCTGCGTGCGGTGGCAGTGTCAGACGCCGCATTGGCGTAACGCGCAGCCACGCTGGCATGTAATGGCAGCTCACCACGCAAGGTGGACGGGTCCTGCTCGATCAGGTACGGGAAGTCGGCCTCGCTGACCCAGGGCAGGGAGTCCAGCGGCAGGCGCAGGCCCATGGGTGAGTCGCCCGGCATCAGGTACATGCGTTCATCACGCAAGAACCACGGGCCGGTGGTCCAGGCCGCGCCATAGGTGTCGTCATAACCCGCCACCTTGATCGGCAGCACATAACCGACAGGGGTGTCGAGTTTTTGGGTGAACACGCGGCGCAGGCGGGCACGTTCCATCTCGTCGTCCAACTTTGAATTGAACGGGTCCACATTGACCGGCAGGCGGCGTTCGCGCCACAGGTAGTACCAGCTGTCTTCATACGCGGTCTGGGCAAACTTGTCGGTGATGCCCAGTTTGGCCGCCAGCGTGTGGGTAAAGCGTTGCGCGTCCTGGCTGGTGTAGTGGGTGGGCACGCGTTCGTCGGCAAACAGGGCGGGGTTGGCCCAGACGGGCTGGCCGTCCGCGCGCCAGTAGATGCTCAAGGCCCAGCGCGGCAGTTGTTCACCGGGGTACCACTTGCCCTGGCCGTAGTGCAAAAAGCCGCCTTCGCCGTATTCCTTGCGCAACTTGTGCACCAATTCGGTGGCGAAGCCGCGCTTGGTCGGGCCCAGCGCGTCGGTATTCCATTCCGGTGCGTCACGGTCACTGACCGCCACAAAGGTCGGCTCACCGCCCATGGTCAGCCGCACGTCGCTGGTCTGCAGATCGGCGTCCACCGCGTGGCCCAAGGCCATGATGTTGTCCCATTGTTCCTCGGTGTAGGGTTTGGTGACACGCGGTGATTCGTAAATGCGCGTCACCTGCATGTGGTGGGCAAAGGTCACTTCGGACTCATCCACGCCACCTTCGATCGGTGCGGCACCGGACGGCTGCGGTGTGCAAGCCAGCGGAATGTGGCCTTCACCGGCCAGCAGGCCAGAGGTGGCATCGAGCCCGACCCAACCCGCGCCAGGTAAATACACCTCACACCAGGCGTGTAAGTCGGTGAAATCGACCTCGGTGCCGCTTGGGCCGTCGAGCGATTTGACGTCGGGTTTGAGCTGGATCAGGTAACCCGAGACAAAGCGTGCGGCCAAACCACAATTGCGCAGCAGCTGCACCATCAGCCAAGCCGAGTCACGGCACGAGCCGGAACCCAGCGTGAGGGTTTCTTCGGGCGTTTGCACCCCCGGCTCCATACGAATGGTGTAGTTGACGGCGTGTTGCACCGACTGGTTCAGGTCCACCAGAAACAACACGCTGCGGCGTTTGGTGCGGTCGATTTTGTCGAGGTAAGCCTGCACCAGCGGCGTCATCGGGTCAGGTGTCAGGTAGGGCGCCAGTTCCTCTTTGAGATCCGGTTTGTAGCTGAACGGGAACTCTTCGGCCTCGGGCTCCAGGAAGAAGTCAAACGGGTTGTAGACCGCCATGTCCATGACCACATCAACGGTGACCTTGAACTCTTTGGTCTTGTCCGGAAACACCAAGCGCGCCTGGTAGTTGGCGAACGGGTCTTGCTGCCAGTTGATGAAATGGCCTTCGGGCTCGATCTTGAGCGAGTACGAGATGATCTTGCTGCGGCAATGCGGTGCAGGGCGCAGGCGGACCACCTGGGGCCCCAGGGCGACCAGCCGGTCATACGAGTAGTGGGTAACGTGGTTCAGCGCGGCGTGGATGGACATGCGTGGGTCTCAAGTTGGCTGAGGAATCGGGCAGCGATCAGGCGCGGCAATGGGTGCGTTCATACCGCGTTGAACAAGCAATCTTGGTGCCAGACGCGGTGTGCGCTCGGGCCGATCTTCCCATGAATAACCTACGCAACCATGACAGGGGTGATGGTGGCCTGCATCTGTTCACCGGCAGGTTGAGCGGATCTTTGGCGCCACCTACAGAAATCTTCAGTACTTGGGTGTAGATCTAAGGTTGGCGCATGGTGCCGTTGTCTCCGCGCCACCGAAAAAAAACCGAACTCTACAAAGGTAAGACCTTTGGGTTTGGCGGCTATAGTGAACGCGCTCGCGGAGTTGGTCAAGCAACCGAACAGAGTGCAAAACGGGAGAGGCGACTTTGGCAAAATCAATTTGTTTGTACATAAATACAGTATTGTTTTGTAAGTCTATGAAAAAAATAGATGTTTTTCAGAAGTTGAAACATGCTATCTGACTGGCTACCTTGTTATCCCGCAAAACTCCGGGATACAACAAAGTTGGGCTTTAGATGAACTCCCCCCAAGTCCTGACAGCTCTTGAGATTGCAGAGCACCAACTTTTACGTGCACTTCAGATGTGGTCTGAAGAGGATTACATCAGTTGCATCACACTCGCGGGGGCTGCTGAAGAGATCCTCGGGAAAAGAATGCGCAAGCTAGGACTCGAGCCATCCTTTGACAATCTCAAAAGTACGATTGTTCTTCTTGCTCGACACTGTGGCGACACTTCGGAAAACATCGATAAGCTCGTCGCCGAAATGATGAACCAGACTCGAAACGAACTAAAGCACTATGCGGGCGATGAGGCTATTGAGTTTGACTTCAAGTCAGATGCGGAGGAGTTGCTTGAGCGCGCAGTCTCCAACTACACAAGCCTAACCGGCAATTTTCCAGATCAAGTGATGAACTTTTGGTCAACTACCTTCCATCAAAGACGGAAGTTCCAGGGCGGTGTTTAGCTTTTGTGGCCCCAATCGGCAGCGCTTGCGTGACATTCGCTGGCGCTCGAACCAATTCCAGTCATGTTCAACTCAAACAACTGTTCATCAACCACCCGCCTAACCAGCACGTTGAACGCGGACGCCAACCACGGGCATACCTACGGCCTTTTCATGCCCGCTGTTGGTACCCTTCGCCCCTTCGGGGCTCCGGCGCCGGTTAACTTGTGAAAGCTAGCCCTTTTGCACTCAAGGAGTGACATGTCTGCACAGGAATTTTGGGGACCCTTCGAAGAACAGATCACGTCCTTCGAAGGCCTTGTCGAGATCATTGAGCGCACGATGGAAAAAGCTGTCGCTCATGGAATTCAGTTTGCGTGGCGAGGACAGGTAGATGCATCCTGGGCGCTGCACAGTTCTCTATATCGGCGTATCTGCCTCACTAATGCTGCAACAGCAAAAGAGGGCGATTTGTTCAAGCAAGAGTCCCAAATTCTGACCGAACTCCACCGCTGGGGCCTTCACAACCCACCATTGCATGGGCGGCTATCAGTGCTGCACCAATTGGCTATGCTGCAGCACTACGGAGCACCTACCAGACTCATAGATATAACCTTCAATGCTTGGGTTGCTGTGTGGTTTGCCGTAGAAAAGAAGTGGAGCAATGGCCAGGTTGTTCATGAAGACAAAGATGCGCGCCTATTTGCCATCGATGTCACGGACAGACTCATAAATGAAAACCAAGCTTATCGAGGTTGGGAGGATGAACTTAGTCGTCCGTGGAAGCCTGATGTCTTCGATTTCCGAGAATGGACTACATCATTTTTTGCGTGGAAGCCGCCAGCAATAGATGCTCGGATCTTTGCGCAAAATGGGGGGTTCTTGCTTGGTGGAGTTCCTGCATCTCTCCGCCCCAATGGGAATAGATTTCAATTTCCGAAATCACCTCAAAATCAGGACGGATGGTGGGGAATTGAGGATGGGCGCAAAGCATGCTGCCTCGCAGTTCGACCGCATGCGTTCGATCCCTTGCACGGCGGAGTACAAACTGGCGCCCTGTACACATTCCGTATTGGCGCTGAAGCAAAGGCGCCGATTCGAGATAGGCTAGAAAAAATGTTTGGCTATAAGCATTCAACCATCTACCCGGACTACACAGGATTTTCCAGTTTCGGAACACCACACTTAAAAAGCTATTAACCTTCGCAGCAAAGCGTAAATGCTCCGTGCCTATGCGCGCCAGCCCAACTTCGTTTAAGTGGCAAATGATGCTCCGCATCAATTCCCCTTAACTCTGGCGTCAAGACTGCAATTCATGTGATTGCTTCGGAGCAAAGCGGCTGTCAGCTTCCAGCCTGTTACAGCCGGTTAGACACACTGTCCCATGGGTCAGATACTTAGTTGAGGTATCACTGCACATTCGGCATGGTTGACATGCTGCATATTGCATAGCTTTATGCCCAGATAGGACCTGAGCTAGAGACATGTTTTGTTCAGACCAGCCATGACACTCTGACTGGCCCGAGGGCTGCGCCACCCAGCGAGTTCACCAGGCGGCACGGCAAGTCGTGTTGCCCTTGCCGCGTGCTTGTCACCCATTCACCAGCACCGCCCCCGCAGTGCGGTGGGTGGCGGTGTCCACCAGCACCAGGGAACCCAGCACACGCGACTGGGCAAACGGCAGGGCGGCTAGTGGCTCTTGCAGCAGCAGCTCGATGTGGCCGATGCTGTTGGCGGGTAGGGTGTCGGCGTTTTCTTCGGCCAGGGTGTTGATGTCCAGGCGGTGCACCACGCGTTTGACACGCGCCTTGACCCAGCGGTGGCCGTGCAACGCCCAGTAGACGCGGCCCGCGACCAGCGGTTCGTCGTCCATCCAGGCCACGGTGGCGCTGATTTCGCGGCTGGGTGGCAGGCTGGTGGCAACGGGTGTGTCACCAAAGTCGTCATCAGAAACAATAGCGGCAGGTGCAGGTGGGACGAGGGCTAGCAGCCAATCGCCGCGTGACACGTCCACTTCGCGGTCAAGCACCACACCGGCGCTGTGGCCAGCCTGGACGGTGCCGGGCTTGCGTGTGGTGCCGAGCACCTGCGCTACCGTGGCGGTCTGGCCGCTGGGCAGCACTTTGACCTGCTGGCCAATTTGGGCCACACCGTTGGCAACCCGGCCCCAGAAAATGCGGCGGCCTTGGGAGGTGTCGGACGAGCTGCTGAACTTTTCGACCCACTGCACCGGGAAGGCAAAGGGCAGCGCGGTGTCGGCGGGTGTCACCGGCAGCAGTTCCAGAATGTCGAGCAGGCTGGGGCCGGTGTAGCCGCACCAGCCGTCTGCGGCGTCCACCACGTTGTGGCCTTTGAGGGCGGAAATCGGCACGATGGTGGTCACTTCAATGCCAGCAGCCTGCGCAAACTTTTCCAGTGCGCCGCGAATGTGGGTGAACGCCAGCGTGGCCTGGCCGGCGGTTTCGGGCTTGGCTGCGTCTTCGAGGGCGTCGAGTTTGTTGACGGCAAAAACGATACTGGGCACACGCAGCAGTTGGCACAGCAGGCTGTGGCGGCGGGTTTGTGGCAGCAGGTTCAGGGCTGGGTCTTGCCACTGGAGTTTGGTGGCGTCAACCAGCACCACGGCGGCGTCGGCGCTGCTGGCGGCGGTGACCATGTTGCGGGTGTATTGCTCGTGGCCGGGGGCGTCGCCGATGATGAATTTTCGGTTGGCGGTGTTGAAGTAGCGGTAGGCCACGTCGATGGTGATGCCTTGTTCACGCTCCGCACTCAGGCCATCGGTGAACTGCGCCAAGTCGGCCTCGCCGCTTTTGGAGACGTTGGCGAGTTGGTCTTGCAGCACACTTTTGCTGTCGAGCAGCAGGCGGCCAATCAAGGTGCTTTTGCCGTCATCGACGCTGCCGCAGGTGATGAATTTGAGGGCGGATTGTTGGTCAAATGGGCCTGTAGCCCTGGTATCTTCTGGGCTGGTAGCTACTGAGTTTGTAGTGTTCATGTTCGTTTCCGTGGTGTGGGTGACGGATGGTTTATCTACTTGAAATTTGGCTGAGGCTTTGACCCGCGGCGCGCATGGGGTATCCGACTCCGCGGATGTCCCCCGGCCCTTTGGGCCTCCTCCTTAATTCCGCTGCGTCAGATACCCCACGCACGCCGCTAGGCGTTGCTGGAGTTTGAATGGGCGTCGGATTCGTGGTCATTTCATCGTTGGCGCTAGGCGGGGTGATTGGGGTATGTGACCGGGCTTTGGGGTGAAAGGCGCGCGTCCGCGGTGGTGGTGTGCTGCATCGTCTGTTTCGCGTGTGTTTTCACCCCAAAACCGCATGCACATGCCCCAGTCGCCGCGCCGGGTAGAACCCCCAAAGCCATGGTCATCAGAAGTAACCGTCCTTCTTACGCTTTTCCATCGACGCCTCAGACGTTTTGTCGTCCATGCGTGTCGCGCCGCGTTCACTCACGTCGGCGGCCAGGGTTTCGAGCACGATCTGCTCGGGTGTGGCGGCCAGGCTCTCCACCGGGCAGGTGCAGGTGATGTCACCCACGGTGCGAAAGCGCACATCGCGCAGCTCGGCCACTTCGCCGGGTTTCAAGGGCGTGAGTTCGGTCACTGGCACCAACAGGCCTTTGCGTTCGACCACTTCACGCTTGTGGGTGTAGTAGAGCGAGGGCAGGGCGATCTGTTCGCGTTCGATGTACTGCCACACATCCAGCTCGGTCCAGTTGCTGATCGGGAACACGCGGAAGTGTTCGCCGGGTTGCAACTTGGTGTTGAACAGCGTCCACAACTCGGGGCGCTGGTCTTTGGGTTGCCATTGGCCAAAGCTGTCGCGGTGGCTGAAGATGCGTTCTTTGGCGCGGGCTTTTTCCTCGTCGCGACGGGCGCCGCCAATGAGTGCGTCAAAGCGGAACTCTTCAATGGCTTCGAGCAGCGTGACCGACTGGTGCACGTTGCGGCTCTCGCCTGGGTGCGCCAGGCGCACGGTGCCGCGTGCCATCGAGTCCTCGACACTGCGCACGATCAGGTCGGCGCCGAGTTCCTTGGCGCGAAAGTCGCGGAAATCGGTGACTTCATGGAAGTTGTGGCCGGTGTCGATCATCAGCAGCGGGTAGGGAATCTTGCCGCCGGTGGCCGGGGTGCCAAAGGCTTTTTCGGCGCACTTGAGCATCACCAGCGAGTCTTTACCGCCCGAGAACAGCAGCGTGGGGCGCTCGAAGGCGGCGGCCACTTCGCGCAGGACAAAAATGGTCTCTTCTTCCAGCGCGTCCAGGTGGGCGTTGCTCAGGTGGTCGGGGCGGTGGTGTGTCGTCATGGCTTGCAATTGTTCGGGTGGGGTGCGGTTGTTCATGCGGCGGCCTTGTCTTTGACGTGTAAGCCGCATTCCTTGGCAGTTTCATCCTCCCACCACCAGCGTCCGGCGCGGAAGTCTTCACCCAGGCTGATGGCACGGGTGCAGGGTGCGCAGCCGATGCTGGGGTAAAACTGGTCGTGCAAGGGGTTGTAGTCGACCTGGTTCTGGGCGATGTAGAACCAGACGTCGCCCCAGGTCCAGTTGGCCAGCGGGTTGAGTTTGGTGATCTTGGCATCGCTGTTGTCGACGAGCGGCACCTCGGCGCGGGCGCCGGACTGTTCGCGGCGCAGGCCTGTGATCCAGGCAGCTTTGCCGGCTAGCGCACGGCCCAGCGGCTCCATCTTGCGGATGTGGCAGCAGGCTTTGCGCAATTCGATGCTTTTGTACATCGCGTCTTTGCCTTCACGATCCACAAACTGCACCACCGACTCGTTCACAGGTGTCAACACTTCCACCGGTGCACGCGATGTGGCCTTGAGGCGGTCCAGCAAAGCCAGGGTTTCGGGGTGCAACTGGCCGGTTTCCAGCACAAAAATGCCGATGTTCAGCTGCAACTGGTTGATCAGATGCGCCAGCACCATGTCTTCAGCGCCCAGGCTGCAGGCCAGGGTGATGCGGGGTGCGCCACCGGGGGCGCTGGCCGCGTGGTCGCGTGCTGCCTGTTGCAGCAGGGCCGTGGTCTCGGCCAGTTTGTCGGCGTAGGTGCTGGAGGCGCGGGCGTTGAGGTCGATGGCGCTCATGCTGCGGCTCCGCTGGCGGTGAAATGCGGCTGCGGGTGGGCCGCGTCACCTTGGTAAAAGTCGGCAAACAGGGCCAGCGCGCGTTCGGCGGCGGCCATGCTTTGGTCGGCACGCAACACCGCAGCATCAAAGCCGCTGCGCTGCATCAGCTGCAATTGGTCCACCAACACATCGCCCGTGGCGCGCAACTCACCTTTGAAACCGAGCCGACGGCGCAACAAAAACGCCTGGCTGTAGGCCCGGCCATCGGTGAACTTGGGGAAGTGCAGGTCGATGCGCTCAACACCGTCCAAGCTGACCTCGGCCGGGTTGGCGTCGTTCGCCAGTTGTAAGACATTCTGGCCTGTAGCCCTTGCCTGGTCTGCGTCAGCAGCTATCAATTTAATGGATTTGTTCATGGCGTGTGGGAGCAGCTGCTCAGTCGGTCAAGGCGTCGGCGCTGTTGAGGTGCACGTTAAGCACCTGGCCGGCGTCGCGGGTTTCGTGGCGGGCGGCATTGGCGGCCAGCTTGAAGGGGTCGAGCCCGAGGCGGCGCACGCAGCTGATGAAGCTCTCACCAGGGGTGCGTGTCGTGCGGTAGGTGTCGAGCAGGGCCTCGACCACATCAGCCACCTCACTGGCGGCAAACGAGGGGCCAATCACCTTGCCCGGTGTGGCTGTGCCACTCAGCGTGCTGCCGTCCGCACCGCCCAGTGACACCTGGTACCACTCGCGGCCGTCTTTGTCGACACCCAGCACACCAATGTGGCCGCTGTGGTGGTGGCCACAGGAGTTGATGCAACCGCTGATGTGCAGGTCGATCTCGCCCAGGTCAAACAATTCGTCAAGGTCCTGGAAGCGTTCGGTGATGGCCTCGGCAATTGGGATGGAGCGGGCATTGGCCAGGGCGCAGAAGTCACCACCCGGGCAGGCAATGATGTCGGTCAGCAGGCCGATGTTGGGGCGTGCCAGACCCAGCGCACGTGCGGCTTGCCACAGCGCGGGCAGGTCGCTGGCACGCACCCAGGGCAAGAGCAGGTTTTGCTCGTGGCTGACACGCACCTCACCGGCGCTGAAACGGTCGGCCAGATCGGCGGCAGCATCCAATTGGTCGGCCGAGGCATCGCCCGGGGCCAGGCCCAGGCGTTTGAACGACAAGGTCACCGCGCGCAAGGCCGGGTTTTTGTGAGCCTTGACGTTTTGTTGTAACCAGCGCTGGTATTCGGCCTGTTCTTTGGGCGACAGCGTGGCAAGACTCGCGTCGGCGGCAGCGCTTGTGTCGTCGAGCGTGATGCTTGGCGCCTTGAAGCAAGCGGTGACGCGGTCGAGCTCGGCCTGCGGGATGGCGTGTTGGCCACCGTCGTGCGCCAGGATGGCCTGGTACTCGGCTTCGACCTCGTCAAAATAACGCTGGCCTTCGGCCTTGACCAGAATCTTGATGCGGGCCTTGTACAGGTTGTCGCGGCGGCCAAAACGGTTGTAGACGCGCACCACGGCTTCGAGGAAGTTGAGAATTTGGTTCCACGGCACAAACTCGCGGATGGTGCGGCCAATGATCGGTGTGCGGCCCATGCCACCACCCACCAGCACCTTGAAACCGACTTCGCCCTGCTCGTTGTGGATCAGGTGCAGGCCGACGTCATGCCAGGCGGTGGCGGCACGGTCTTCCGCCGCGCCCGAGACGGCGATCTTGAACTTGCGCGGCAGAAAGGCAAATTCGGGGTGCAGCGTGCTCCACTGGCGCATGATTTCGCAGTAGGGGCGCGGGTCGATGTGTTCGTCGGGCGCAATACCGGCCAGCGCGTCGCCGGTGATGTTGCGGATGCAATTGCCACTGGTCTGGATGCCGTGCATGTCCACACTGGCCAGCAGCTCCATCACGTCGGCACTCTTGTCCAATGGAATCCAGTTGAACTGCACGTTTTGCCGTGTGGTGAAGTGGCCATAACCCACCGCCAGGCTGTGGGTGCCGAGTTCGGCCTGTTTGCTCAGCGCGGTGCCCAGCACCTCGGCGCTGGGCTGGTCGTAGTCGCGGGCGATCTTGGCCAGCACACGCAACTGGCGGCTGGCGAGCTCGCCATAAGGCACGGCCACGCGCAGCATCGGTGCGTAGCGTTGCACATACCAGCCGTTTTGCAGGCGCAGCGGGCGAAAGTCCTCGTCTTTGAGTTCCCCTGCAAGGTGGCGTTGCAGCTGGTCGCGGTACTGCGCGGCGCGCTGCTGGACGAATTGGCGGTCAAAGTCGGTGTAGTGGTACATGGTAAGAGTGAAATCCGGCTTGAGCCCTTGTATGGATTGAGCAGTTAGCTATAAAGAAATGAGTAAAAGGGGGTCAGATGGTGATCAGTTTGGCACCGGCATAGGCCAGCAGCAGCGACAACAGGGAGCGGATCAAACGCTCCGGCACCCGCACCATGAAGTGGGAGCCCAGCCAGATACCCGGCAAGGAACCCGCCAGCAGCAGACCGAGCATGCGCCAGTCTACCGAACCCAGCGAGGCGTGCCCCAGCCCGGCCACCAGCGTGAGTGGCACCGCGTAGGCAATGTCAGCGGCCACAATGCGCGACAGTGGCAGCATCGGGTACAGCAGCATCAATACGGTGACCCCAATCGCACCGGCGCCCACCGAGGTGAGCGATACCAGCGTGCCAATCAGCGCACCAAACAGCAACGGCAGGCTCCAGTGGCGGGCGGTGGTGGCCTGGGTTTCCTGCCCGGCGCTGATCTTCTGCGGCGCGGTTTTGCCACGCAGCGCTTTGTAGAGTGTGGCAGCGGCCGTGAGCAGCAGGGCGACACCCAGGGTGGTGGTCATCCAATGCTGCACCTGCGGGTTGGCCGGGCCGATGTTTTTGAGCACCCAGAGGGTGGCCAGCGCCGCCGGGATGCTGCCCGCCGACAGGTGTACCACCACACGCCAGGGCACCAGGCCGGAACGCGCCGTCTTGACTGTGCCGCCCATCTTGGTGAACGCGGCAAACAGCAGGTCGGTGCCCACCGCCATGTAGGGCTTGACACCAAAGGCAAAAATCAGGATCGGCGTCATCAAAGAGCCACCGCCCACCCCGGTCAAACCGACCACGGTGCCTACCAAAAAACCCGCCAAAATAAACGCGATGTCGTGCATAGGCGCGTACTGTACGGGTGAACCGATATGTATCAAACGACATTGTGGTGATGTGCTTATATGGATATGTGTCTAAGCTGGTGTTGGCGAGGTGGTGGTTGGCTTCCCTGGCCATCACCGTACCACGCCAGGCGGCCCACCAACACCTTGCCACTTTGGCAGGACAATCGCGCCCCATTGCTTTGCTACGCGCCTGATTCCATGCCCCACCACCACCGAAATCCCCGCAGTTTGCTGACCCCCACCATGCATGGTGTGCTGGACCGCATGGCCCGCGCCAGCAAGTTGCCCTTGCATGCGCTGAGCCCGGCCCAGGCGCGTCTGGCTTATGAAGTGGGTGCCAACGTGTTGGAGATCAGCCCGGTCAAGCTGCCCCGTGTGGAGAGCTTCACGGTGCCCACGCGTGATGGGTATGAGCTGCCCGTGCGTTTGTACGCGCCCGCTCAGGCTGAAGGCGCGCCGCTGCCGGTGCTGGTGTTTTTTCATGGCGGTGGTTTTGTGGTGGGCAGCATCGCCACCCACGACAGCCTGTGCCGTAGCTTGAGCCATTTGGCGCAGTGTGCGGTGTTGTCGGTGGGGTATCGGCTGGCGCCCGAGTTTCTTTTTCCGGTCGCCTTTGATGACGCCTGGGACGCGGTGCAATGGGTGTTTCAGCAGGGCGCGGAGGTCGGCCTGGACACCTGGCGCATCGCCGTGGGCGGTGACAGTGCCGGTGGCACGCTGGCTGCGGTGTGTGCGCTGCAGGCGCGGGATGCGGGTTTGCCGCTGGCGCTGCAGTTGCTGATTTACCCGGGCTGTTCGGCGCGGCAGGAGATGCCCTCACACAAGACTTTTGGCCAGGGTTTCCTGCTGGAGAAGGCCCATATCGACTACTTTTTCAAACTGTTCCTGCGTAGCGCGGCCGACCGCGACGACTGGCGTTTTGCGCCGCTGCTGGCCGACGATGTGGCGGGTGTGGCGCCAGCCTGGGTGTGTCTGGCCGAATGTGATCCGCTGGTGGATGAGGGCCTGCTCTACGCCGACCGCCTGCGCGCTGCCGGTGTGGCGGTGGACCTGGAGCTGTACCGCGGTGTGGTGCACGAGTTCGTGAAAATGGGTCGCGCCATTCCCGAGGCACGCCAAGCCCATCAAGCGGCCGCACGTGCGCTCAAACAGGTCTTTGGGGCAAGCTAAATCCGGTCGCTGACCGCTTGTTTGGCGCAGGAGGAAGGCCGCAGCGGCACTGAGCAGGCTCAAGCCTCTGCGTCATTTGCGCAACAGTCGCAACCCGTTGCCCACCACCAGCAGGCTGGCACCCACATCGGCAAACACCGCCATCCACATGCTGCCGTTGCCACTCAGCGTCAGCACCAGAAACACCAGCTTGATGCCCAGCGCCAGCACGATGTTCTGCACCAGCAGGTTGTGGGTGTCGCGCGACAGGCGCACAAAACGCGGCAGTTTGCGCAGGTCGTCGTCCATCAGGGCCACGTCGGCGGTCTCGATCGCGGTGCCGGTGCCCGCCGCACCCATGGCAAAACCAATGTCGGCGCGTGCCAGCGCCGGTGCATCGTTGATGCCATCCCCCACCATACCGACCAGACCACCCTGGCCGATCAGTTGTTCAATGGCCTGGCGTTTGTCCTCGGGCAGCAGGTCACCGCGTGCCTCAGTGATGCCAGCTTGCGCCGCAATGGCCCGTGCGGTGTGGGCGTTGTCACCGGTCAGCATCAGGGTTTGGATGCCCAGCGCATGCAACTCGGCAATAGCCTCGCGGCTGCTGTCCTTGAGGCTGTCGGCCACCGCAAACAGGCCATGCACCTGCTGCTCATCGGTGAGCAGGATGACGGTTTTGCCCTGTTCTTCCAGAGCCGACAGCCGGGCCTCCAGCGCGTCAGAGCAGCGCCCCTGTTCGTGGATCAGTCGGTGGTTGCCCAGGTGGTAGAGCTTGCCGTTGATGACACCTTGGGTGCCGCGTCCCGGCAGGGCTTCGAAGTGGCTCACCTCGCGCAGGGCCACACCGTCACGCTGCGCCGCCTCCCACAAGGCGCGTGACACTGGGTGGTCAGAGCGTTGGGCCAGGCTGGCGGCCAGGCTGCGCACATGGGTCTCGTCATACCCGTTGAGCACCACAAAATCGGTCTGTATTGGCTTGCCATGGGTCAGGGTGCCGGTTTTGTCGAGGGCTAGCCAGGTCAGCTTGCGCCCCTGTTCCAGGTACACACCGCCTTTGACCAGGATGCCCTTGCGTGCCGCCGCTGCCAGACCACTGACGATGGTCACCGGGGTGGAGATCACCAGCGCACAGGGGCAGGCGATCACCAGCAAGACCAGCGCCTTGTAGACCCAGTCCAGCCAGTCTGCGCCGGTTAGCAAAGGTGGTAAGACGGCCACCAGCAGTGCCAAGGCAAACACCACCGGGGTGTAAATGCGGGCGAACTGGTCCACAAAACGCTGGGTCGGCGCCCGGGCGCCTTGGGCGGCTTCCACCGCATGGATGATGCGGGCCAAGGTGCTGTCATTGGCGGCGGCGGTCACGCTGTAGTCAAACGAACCCGAGGTGTTGAGCGTGCCGGCAAACACCTCGTCCCCCACCGTTTTGTCTACCGGCAGGCTCTCGCCGGTGATCGGTGCCTGGTTGATGCTGGAGCGCCCGCTGAGGATGCGCCCGTCCAGTGCAATGTGTTCACCGGGTTTGATGCGCACCTGGGCGCCCACGGGCACCGACTTGGCCTCGACCTCCAGCCAGTTGCCGTCAGCTTGCAACACCGTGGCGCGCTCAGGCGTGAGCTGCATTAGGCCACGGATGGCGTGGCGTGCCCGGTCCAGCGACTTGGCTTCGATCAGCTCGGCGAAGGTGAAGAGCACCATCACCATCGCGGCCTCGGGCCACTGGCCAATCAGCAGCGCGCCGGTGACAGCGATGCTCATCAGGGCGTTGATGTTGAGGTTGCCATTGCGCACCGCAATCCAGCCCTTCTTGTACGTGCTGAGACCACTGGCCAACACTGCCACCAGGGCCAGCGTCGCCACCAGCCAGGGGGGTGCGCCTGACCAATGCAGGGCTTCGGAGCCCAAAGCGGCCAAGCCACCCAGGGCCAGCGGCCACCAGGGTTTACTCGGCTCTGGTGCGGGTTCCTCCTGCGCTGTTGCGCTACTGGCCAGATCGGGTGTGAAGCCCAGGGAGCGCACCGCGTCCAGAATGGGTTCGATGGCGGAAGGTGCGTGGGTGACGGTCAAGACACGCTGCATCAGGTTGAAGTCCAGGTGGCTGACCCCGGCGAGTCCACCGAGTTTTTTCTGCAGCAGGGCTTCTTCGGTGGGGCAGTCCATTTGCAGGATACGGATGGGCGTCTGCACCAGTTGGCCATCTGCCAATGTTTGGCTGGCGGCAATCGGTATCAAAGGTGTTTGGCTGGCGTGCGCACCACCACAACAGGCCCCGCCGCTGCCGCATCCATGGTCATTGGATTCGCCATGGTGATGATGTCCTTGATCATGGGTGTGATCGTGACCATGTTTGTGGTTGTGTGAATGGGGTGTGTCCAGCGGCGGCATACAGGCTTTCAAGAGTGTTGTCCTGTATTAGGCAAGCTGAAGTTACTATAGAGTCAAGTGATTCTTTGGAGTGCCCATCATGAAAATAGGTGAATTGGCGCAGGTGGCGCAATGCACGGTCGAGACCGTGCGTTATTACGAGAAAGAAGGGCTGTTGCCCGAGCCAGGCCGCACCTCGGGCAATTTCCGGGTCTACGGGCCACAGCATCTGGAGCGCCTGCGTTTTATCCGCAACTGCCGTGCCCTGAGCATGAGCCACGAGGAAATCCATGCCTTGCTGAGCCTGGTGGACCACCCGGCGCAAGACTGTGGTGCGGTCAACGCGGTGTTTGACGAGCACATGGCCCATGTGGAAGAGCGCATCCGTGAACTCTGCCAGCTCAAACAACAACTCACCGATTTGCGCCAGCGCTGCCAGTCGGAGCAGGCGGTGGCGAGTTGCGGCATCCTGCACGGCTTGGCAGCGATGGAAACCGAGCCAAAATCAGAGCGGCATACCCATTTGGGATAGGGCCGGCAGCCGGTTTTAACAAACCGATGAACCATCCGCTGGCCAAGTCCGTTCAACCCGTCCGTCCCCCATCAACAGGAGTATTTGTGGCAATTGTTTGGTCTGAGTCCCTCGCCGCCCTGGACTGGCAGGAACTGGAAAACCTGTACCGCGTGGCCCCGCTGGGCAATAAAAACGCCAGGGATCTGGAAATCGTTTTTACCAACAGCCGTTACCACTGTTTCGCTTATGAGGATGGCAAGCTGGTGGCGGCCGGGCGGGCCTTGGCCGACGGTGTGGACACCAGCTACATCTGTGATGTGGCACTGTTACCCTCGCACCAGGGTTTGGGCCTGGGCAAAGAGGTGGTCCAGCGCCTGATGGGCCTCTCAGCTGGCCACAAGAAGATCCTGCTGTACGCGGTGCCCGGCAAAGAGGGGTTTTATCAAAAATTCGGATTTCTTCGTATGCGCACCGCCATGGCGGTGTTTGAGAACCCGGCGCAGGCCATTGAGCGCGGGCATGTTTTTCCTGACTGACGGTTTGTTATGCCTTTGCCCACCAGCCAACAAGAACTTCTGAGCCGTTTTGACACGGCGTACAACAAGCTGCGCGAAGAGATCACCCGCGTGCCCGATGAACTGAGCCGTGCGCCGCAACTCGAAGGCGGGATGAGCCTGTGTGAGCTCATCGCCTACCAGATTGGTTGGGGTCGGCTTGTGTTGCAGTGGGAGGCGCTTGAGCAGGCGGGCCAACCGGTCGAGATGCCCGCGCCAGGTTTTAAGTGGAACCAGTTGGGGGCTCTGGCCCAGTCCTTTTACCTGCGGTCGCGGGATGTTTCTGCGGCGCAGTTGTTGGCGCAATTCGATGCCCTGGCATCGGACTTGCGTGCCTTCATCGCTGCCAGCAGTGACACTTTTTTGTTCAGTGTCGGGCAACGCCAGTGGGCGGGTGCCAAGTGGCCGGTGGTGAAATGGCTTCAGGTCAACACCATCGCCCCCTATGACAGCGCCCGCGCCAAGCTCAGAAAGTGGCAAAAAACACGGCTGGCAACACCCACCCTGTGACCAGACACCGGTGCTTTGGGCACTGGGCCAAGGGCTTTTTTCTCAATCCTCTTTTTGTTTTGCCATGTATTCGATCCGCAAGCTGCAAACCAGCGATTCGCTGCTGGAACTCACCGAGCTGTTACACGCCGCCTACGCCCGTTTGGGTGCGATGGGCCTGAACTACACATCGGTGGACCAGAGCCCTGAAGTGACCGCCGAGCGCATCGCAGGCGGCCAGTGTTATGTGGCCGAGCTGGATGGCCAACTGGTGGGCACGGTGGTGGTCAAGCCAACCTATGCCACCAACGAGTGTGACTATTTCACCCGGCCGGGCGTAGCGGCCGTGCACCAGTTTGCGGTGGCCCCCGGCCTGCAGGGGCAGGGCATTGGGCGGGCCTTGTTGCAAGTCTGTGAACAGTGGGCCACCGAGCAGGGTTTTTGCGAACTGGCGATGGACACCGCTGAGCAGGCCACCCACCTGATCAAGCTTTACACCAGCCTGGGTTATCTGCCGGTGAGTTCGGTCCAGTGGACGGGCAAGGTGTACCGCAGCGTGGTGCTCAGCAAAGTGTTGTCTGAACAAGCGGCTTCGCTTGTGTTGTCTTAGGGCTGAATCGGGCTACAGCATGGCCCAGTGGATTGCCACTGGCGTGCCAAATTGGCACCTTCGGCTGCTTCTGAATTGCCGACACTACGGTGCCACGCACAAGGCGCTTGTTTCTGCCTGAGATCCGCCAGAAATTTTTTGTTGCAAGGACCCACCCATGACTGCTATCCGTTTTGCCTACGCGGCCCAGACCAGCCGTTTTCTCGCGGCCCCCGAACTGGCGGCGCAGCCTTTTGCGCTGGTGGGTGTGCCTTTTGACGGCGCGGTGACCAACCGGCCCGGTGCTCGTTTTGGCCCGCAAGCGATTCGCAGCGCCAGCCTGATGTTGTGTGACGGCATCCACCCGTACTTCAATGTGACACCGCTGGGGTTCCTGGGGGACGGCTACGACATGGCCCTGCCCAACGCCTCACCGCTGGTGGAGGTGCGCCAGCAGATCCAGGCGCAGGCGGCCGCGCTGATGGCGCAGCACCACTGCGTGTTTCTGGGCGGTGACCATTCGGTGACTTTGCCGCTGTTGCGCGCCGCGCACGCCCAGTTTGGTGCGCTGGCGCTGGTGCATTTTGATGCCCACTGCGACACCTGGGTTGACCACTTTGGTGAACCCTCGGGCCACGGCACTTGGACCTATGAGGCGATCCAGGAAGGCCTGGTCAGCCCGCAACACACGGTCCAGATTGGCCTGCGCTCCAGTGGTGAACGTGCAGCGCGTGAGTATGTGCAAGACCAGGGCGGGCTGATTTTTGACGCACGCAGCCTGCGCGGGTTGGACGGTGCGGGGCTTGCGCCAGTGGTGGCGCAGATCCGCGAGCGCATCGGGAATCGCCCGTGTTACCTGACACTCGACATCGACTGCCTGGACCCGGCGTTTGCGCCCGGCACTGGCACGCCGGAGCCCGGTGGAATGACCAGCTCGCAGGTGCTGACGCTGCTCGAAGAACTCAGCACGCTCAGCATGGTGGGCATGGACTGTGTGGAGGTGGCTCCGGCCTACGACCACGCCGAACTCACCAGCACCGCAGCGGCCAGCTTCGTCTGGACCTATCTGTGTGGCCAGGTGGCCAAACGTGTTGTATAGGAGGACGACATGGCGTTGCTCAATTCGGATACCCAGCTGAACCAGAACAGTTATTACGAAGCCAGCGTCACGCGGCCCGCAGTCCAGCCTGCGCTCAATGAGAGTCTGTCGGTGGATGTGCTGGTGGTGGGGGCAGGGTTTGCCGGTCTGTCGGCCGCCATCGAGTTCGCGCGCCGGGGGTATTCGGTGGTGGTACTGGAGGCTGACCGGATCTGCAGCGGTGCCTCCGGGCGCAACGGCGGGCAGGTGATTGTGGGTTACGCCAGTGGGCAGGAGGTGTTCGAACAACAGCTCGGCCCCGATCTGGCGCGCCGGGCCTGGGACATGTCGCTGGACGCGGTGCGCCTGGTGGACGAGCGGGTGCGCGACTTTGGCATCGACTGTGATTTGGTCAAAGGCTATTTGCATGTGGCGGACTGCCCGCGCAAGGCCCGCGCGCTTGAAGCGGACGCCGCTGCCATGGCCACAGACTATGGTTTTGCCAGCGAGGTGGCCACTGGCGCCGATGTGCAGCGTTTTATCCAGAGCCCACGTTATGCGGCCTGCGCGTTCGAGTCGGTGTCGGGCCATGTACACCCGCTCAAATACGGCCTGGGTCTGGCACAAGCCGCCCAAAGCCTGGGGGTGCGGATCTGTGAACACAGCGCGGTGCTGCGCTTGCAGCGTGGCAAGACACTCACGGCACACACAGCCCAGGGCAGCGTCACGGCACGTTTTGGTGTGCTGGCGGGCAACTATGCCTTGCCCGAATTTGGCCCGGAGGTGGCGCCGGAGTTGAACGCACGCATCATGCCGGTGGGCACCTACATCATTGGCACAGCCCCATTGGGCGCGGATCTGTGCCGCCAGCTGATTCCGAGCGACGCCGCGGTGTGTGACAACAATTTCATTTTGGACTACTACCGCTTCAGCGCCGACCACCGCATGTTGTTTGGTGGGCGCGTGAGCTACACCACGCGCACGCCTGCCAACCTGAATGAGACCATGACGCAGCGCCTGGGGCAGATTTTTCCGCAGCTCAAAACCGCGCCCATTGAGTATGTCTGGGGCGGGTTTGTGGACATCAGCATGAACCGCGCGCCTGACTTTGGCCGCCTCGGTGACAACCTGTATTACCTGCAGGGTTTCAGCGGCCACGGTGTGGCGCTGACCGGTCTGGCCGGACAACTGGTGGCGCAGACCGTGGCCGGACAGGCCGAGTCCTTTGATGTGTTTGCCAAGCTGCGTCACCTGCCGTTCCCGGGTGGCCCGCTGTTGCGCACCCCCAGCCTGGTGCTGGGCACGCTGTACCACCGCTTGCGCGACGCTTTCTGATGTTTTTGTGCTCTGGCCTTTGTTTGATAAGGGCTGATAGCTATCAAAAATAAAGTGATCTTACAGGCAGCGCAGGCACTCAAGCTGTGAGCCGGTGGGCCAGAGCATGCTGTACGACCTGCGCCAGCACCGGCCCAAACCGTTGGATCTGCGCCAGCGGTGCGTAGCCATAACCAATCACCAGTCCCCGCAGGTCGCGGCGTTTGAGGCAGTAGGCCGACAGGGGTCGCACCACCAGACCGAGCTTGCCAAGTTGCCGGGCCAGCGCCTGGTCATCCAGGTGGTCGGGCAGGCGCACACACAGGTGCAAGCCCTGTTCGGCTCCGGTGATGCGCGCGTTGGGGCCCAGGCAGGGCTGCAAGGCTTCGAGCAGGCAGTGGCGGCGCTGGGCGTAACTCTGGCGTGCTTTGCGCAGGCAAGCTGCAAAGTGGCCCATGTCGATGAACTCGGCCAATGCCGCCTGCACCGGCATCTGGCCCGGGCGGTTCAGGTCGTAGTGGGCAGCCTTGAACGCCGCCGCCAGCCCCTTGGGCACCACCACATACGCCAGCTTGAGGCCCGGGTACAGCACCTTGGAAAACGAGCCCAGGTACAGCACCCGGCCCTGGGTGTCGAGCCCGGCCAGCGAGGCAATAGGTGGCCCGCTGAAACGGAACTCGCTGTCGTAGTCGTCCTCCAGCACCCAGGCCTGGTGTTCATTGGCCAGCGACAGGATCTGGTGGCGCCGCTCCAGCGACATCACCGCACCGGTCGGGTACTGGTGTGAGGGGGTCACGTACATCAGTCTGGGGGGGGCGTGGCGGTCGCTTGCCTGGGGCGCAATGCCTTGTTCGTCGACCGGCACCGGGTGAATTTTGAGCCCGGTGGCCATGAAGGCTTTGCCCGCGCCCCAGTAGGCCGGGTCTTCCAGCCAGACGGTGTCACCCTGGTCAGCCAGCAGTTGCGCGCACAGCTCCAGCGACTCCTGGGTGCCGCTGGTGATGATGACCTGGTCCAGATCGAGCGCCACACTGCGAAACATGTGCAGATAGTCGGCCACCGCACGGCGCAGCGGGGCGTAACCACCGCTGCTGCTGTAGTCCAGCATGTCGGGGTAGGTCATGCGCCAGTGTTTGTTCTGCAGGCGCTGCCACAGCGCCACCGGGAACGCGCTGAAGTCGGCAATGCCCGGGGTGAAGGGCTGGATCTCCAGCTCGCTGGCGCAAAAGTGTTTGCCCAGCGCCTGGCCGCGGTGTGACAGCTGTTGTGCCGGGTGGCTGCTCTGGCGCAGGGGCCGACGCTGGCGCTGCGGCACCTTGGCGCTGACAAAGGTGCCACTGCCCACGCGGCTGACCAGATACCCCTCGACCGTGAGCTGGTTCAGGGCCGCGACCACGGTGTTGCGCGACAGGCCCAGGTCCTGCACCAGGTTGCGGCTGGAGGGTAGGCGCTCCTCCGGGCTGAGCTTGTTCTCCAGAATGGCGCGGCGCAGCGCCTCGTACAACTGCCGGTGTAATGGCAGCCGGTCTTGCGGGTTCAGGCGGCTGAGTTCGCTCAGCAGGAATTCGGACAACATGGGGCGTTGGCGGGTCAAAGCCGGGTTACAGTGGGTTAGGGGTCGTGGGTACCACTTTAGCAAGTGGTACCTTTGATTTGAATCAAATGGCCCTGATTTTGAGCCAATTCAGCCCCCACAATGTGCCAGAAGACTGTGTTCAACCGAGTACAGACTGATTCAGGAGAGTTCCATGACTGACAAAAAATCGATGAATTTCAATGATTTGGAGCAATGGCTGAACGAACGTCGGGTGACCGAGGTGGAATGCCTGGTGCCTGACTTGACCGGTGTCGCGCGTGGCAAGATCCTGCCGCGTGGCAAGTTCACCGAAGACCGTGGCATGCGCCTGCCGCAGTCGGTGGTGGCGATGGGGGTGACCGGCGAGTTCCCTGAGAGCGGCCCGTATTACGACGTGATCGACCCCACCGACAAAGACATGCAGCTGCGCCCCGACCCGAGCACCGTGCGCATCGTGCCCTGGGCGACCGACCCGACCGCGCAGGTCATCCACGACTGTTTTGACAACCATGGCAACCTGGTGCCGTTTGCGCCACGCAGCGTGTTGCGCCGGGTGTGTGATCTGTTTGCGGCAGAAGGCCTGCAGCCGATCGTGGCGCCCGAACTCGAGTTCTACCTGACCGCCCGCAACACCGACCCCAACACCTTGCTGCGCCCGCCGATTGGCCGCAGTGGCCGCGCCGAGACCTCGCGCCAGGCCTACAGCATCGACGCAGTCAACGAGTTCGACCCTCTGTTCGAAGAAATCTACGACTACTCCGACAAGATGGAGCTCAATGTGGACACCTTGATCCACGAAATTGGCGCGGGCCAGATGGAGATCAACTTCTTCCATGCCGAGCCGCTGGGCCTGGCCGACGAGGTGTTTTTGTTCAAACGCACGGTGCGTGAGTCGGCCCTGCGCCATGACATGTACGCCACCTTCATGGCCAAGCCGATTGCCGGTGAGCCCGGCAGCGCGATGCATGTGCACCAGAGCATTCTGAACAAGGACACTGGTAAAAACATCTTCAGCAATCCCGACGGCACACCGTCGGAGGCCTTCATGCATTACATCGGCGGGCTGCAGCGCTACATCCCGGCGGCGATGGTGTTGGTGGCACCGTATGTCAACAGCTACCGCCGCCTGTCGCGCAACACTGCGGCTCCGATCAACATCGAGTGGGGGTATGACAACCGCACCGTGGGTATCCGCTCCCCGATCTCGTCGCCCGCCGCGCGTCGCGTTGAAAACCGGGTGATTGGTGCCGACGCCAATCCCTATGTGGCGCTGGCGATGACCCTGGCCTGCGGTTACCTGGGCCTCAAGAACAAGATCAAACCCAAGGCTGAGATGAGAGGTGACGCCTATTTGTCACCCTATGCCTTGCCGCGCAGTTTGGGCGAAGCGTTGGACTGGTTGCGCCGCGAGTCCGACCTGCACGAGGTGCTGGGCAAGGAGTTCATCACCGTCTACTCCGAGATCAAAGAGTTGGAGTTTGAGGAGTTCATGAAAGTGATCTCACCCTGGGAGCGTGAACATTTGCTATTGCATGTATAGCTGTATGCCCTTGATATAAAAGGGCTAGAACCCATTTTTTCATAAGGATGTGAACCATGAACACAAGCCACACCGCTGAGCAGTTGGGCACCCGCGAGATCCAGGCGCTCGACAGCGCCCACTTCATCCACCCGTTCACCGACCATGGTGATCTGGCCACCCGTGGTGCGCGTGTGATCACCCGCAGCGACGGCATTTACATCTGGGATTCCGAAGGTGAGAAACTGCTGGATGCCATGAGTGGTCTGTGGTGTGTCAACGTCGGTTATGGCCGCAAGGCACTGGCCGAGGCCGCTTATGAGCAGATGATGACCCTGCCGTTTTACAACAGCTTTTTCCAAACCACCAATGTGCCGGCGGTCAAGCTCGCCACCCGGCTCGCCGCGCTGGCGCCCAAGGTGGGCGACCGCAGTTTTGAACATGTGTTTTTCTCAAGCAGCGGCTCTGAGAGCAATGACTCCAATGTGCGCATGGTGCGCCGTTATTGGGATTTGTTGGATCAGCCGCAGCGCAAGGTCATCATCAGCCGCCACAACGCCTACCACGGCAGCACCATGGCCGGGGCTTCACTCGGTGGCATGAGTGGCATGCACGCGCAGGGTGACTTGCCGATCCCGAACATCACCCACATTGGTCAGCCTTACTTTTTTGAAGACGGCCAGCCTGGTGAAAGTGCTGACGCGTTTGGTGTGCGGGCTGCGGGTTGGCTTGAAGACAAGATTCTGGAAGTGGGCCCCGACAAGGTGGCGGCTTTTATTGCCGAGCCGATCCAGGGCGCCGGTGGGGTGATCATCCCGCCTGCCACCTATTGGCCCGAAATCCAGCGCATCGTCGACAAATACGGCATCTTGCTGATCAGCGACGAGGTGATCTGCGCCTTTGGCCGTTTGGGTCACTGGTTTGCCTACGAGCGTTTTGGCTACAAGCCTGATCTGGTGACCTTTGCCAAGGCGGTGACCAGCGGTTACATCCCGCTGGGTGGGGTGATGGTGGGGAACCGTGTGGCCAAGGTGCTGATTGAGCAGGGCGGTGAGTTCAACCACGGCTACACCTACAGCGGCCACCCGGTGGCTTGTGCGGTGGCTCTGGCCAACCTGGACATCATGGAGGCAGAGCAGCTGCCGCAACGGGTGCGTGGTGAGATGGGGGACTACTTTGCCAAGCGATTCCTGGCGCTCAAGGATCACCTGCTGGTGGGAGATGCCGAAACCTGCGGTTTTGTGGCCGGCCTGGTGCTGGTCAAGAACAAACAGACCAAGGCGCGTTTTAACCCCGATGACGCGGTCGGCATGATTTGCCGTGGCCATTGTTTCCGCAACGGGCTGATCATGCGTGCCGTGGGTGACCGCATGATCATTGCACCGCCTTTGACCATGACCCACGCCGACATCGACGAACTGCTGCGCCTGATCCAGCAGGCGCTGGACCTGACCCAGCAGGACTTGCACCAAAAAGGATTAATTTGAGTGTTTTTGGTGCATTGGGTGTTGGTGTGCTTTTTGCTAGCTATAAACTCACGCTTCCCTTAACTTCCTTCTTCTCTTTGGAGTGTTGTTCATGATGAAAAAGTACCTGGTGACCTTCGCGCTGTCGGCGCTGGTGTTGGCCGCTTGTGGCAAAAAAGAGGAGCCGCCGGCACCCGTGACGACGCCTGCGCCTGTGGCCAGTGCACCCGCCCCGGAGCCCGCTGAGGAAAAGGTGCTCAACATCTACAACTGGCCAGACTACATCCCTGAAGGTATGTTGGCAGCTTTTGAGAAAGAAACCGGCATCAAGGTCAACTACGACACCTTTGAGACCAATGAAGCCTTGCACGCCAAGCTGGTGGCTGGCAACACCGGTTACGACATCGTGGTGCCTGGCTCGGTGTTTGCCAAACCCCAAATTGAAGGTGGTTTGTTACAGCCGCTGGACAAGGCCAAGATCCCGAATCTGGCCAACCTGGACCCGGCTGTGATGTCGGTGTTGACCAAGGCTGACCCCGACAACAAACACCTGGTGCCCTGGGCCTGGAGCTTCACCACCGTGGGTATCAACAAAACCAAGGTGGAAAAAGCCCTGGGCAAGACCCCGATGCCTGAAAACACCTGGGACCTGGTGTTTAAACCCGAGTACAGCAGCAAGCTCAAGTCTTGCGGCATTGCATACTTGGATTCACCCACCGAGATCATTCCGGTGGCTCTGCACTACATTGGCAAAGACCCGTATTCCAACGACCCGTCTGACTACAAGCTGGCCGCCGAGATGCTGGCCAAGGTGCGCAAGGATGTGCGCCTGTTCAGCTCGACCATGATCGACGACATCTCCGGTGGCAAGGCTTGCGTCGTGATTGGCTGGGGTGGTGACATCAACATCGCTGCGGCACGTGCCAAGGAAAACGGCTCCAAGGATGAAATTGTTGCTTTGTTGCCCAGCATGGGTGCGTTGATGTTTGCTGACACCATGGCCATCACCAAAGATGCCAAACATCCCCAGAACGCGATGGCCTTCATTGACTTCTTCCTGCGCCCTGAAAACGGCGCGGCCATGGCCAATGAGATGACCTACAACAGTGGCAATTTGGCGGCCAAAGACAAAATCAAGCCTGAAATTGCAGGCAACCCGTCGATATTTGTGGCGGCTGACTATATGCCCAAGATGATTCCGCCCAGCAGCTTCACCAACGAAGCCCGCGAAGCCATGTCCACGGTGTACAACAGCTTCAAAAAAGGCAAATAAACACCTGTTTCTTGCGAGTCTCTCGGGGCTGTTTGTACTGTTGGGTATAGGCAGCCCTTTTTAATGGCCGCAAGGCAGGCATCACAAAGGTTTAAACATGGCAACTGGCGGGTCCAAAGACAATTACCTGGTGACCGAGCAACTGGTCAAGCGTTTTGATGAGGCGCTGGCGGTGGACGAGGTCAACCTCTCCATCAAACAGGGCGAGATTTTTGCGCTGTTGGGCAGCTCGGGCTGCGGCAAGTCCACCTTGCTGCGTATGCTGGCGGGTTTTGAGAAACCCACCTCCGGCCGGATTCTGCTCGGTGGCAAAGATGTGGCGTCGCTGGCGCCGTATGAACGACCGTTCAACATGATGTTCCAGTCGTATGCGCTGTTTCCGCATCTGGACATCTGGGAAAACATCGCGTTTGGCCTCAAACGCGAGGGCCTGGCCAAAGAGGACATCAAACAACGTGTGGGTGAAATGCTGGACCTGGTGCAGCTCGCGCCCTATGCCAAGCGCAAGCCACACCAGCTCTCGGGCGGGCAGCAGCAGCGGGTGGCGCTGGCACGCAGCCTGGCCAAAAAGCCCAAGGTCTTGCTGCTCGACGAACCACTGGGTGCCTTAGACAAGAAACTGCGCGAACAGACCCAGTTTGAATTGGTCAACATCATCGAGAAGGTCGGTGTGACCTGTGTCATGGTGACCCACGACCAGGAAGAGGCGATGACCATGGCCGGCCGAATTGCTGTCATGAGCAAAGGCCGGGTGCTGCAGGTCGGCTCACCGCAGGAGATTTACGAGTACCCGCGCAACCGTTTTGTGGCGGACTTCATCGGCAGCGTGAACCTGCTGGACGGCAAGCTCAGTGTGGATGAGACCGACCACTGCGCGGCCGAAACCCCCATTGGTGAAATCCACGTGGGTCACAGCATCAGCGGCACCGTGGGCATGCCGGTGGCGGTGGCGGTGCGGCCCGAGAAGGTCAGCATTGGCAAACAAGCGCCTGCGGGGCTGAGCCGTAACCTGTTTCGGGGGCGGGTCAAGGAAATTGCCTATTTTGGTGCCTACAACACCTACATCGTGGTCACGCCCCAGGGGCACAAGATCAAGATCACCGAGCCCAATGGCTCCCACCTGGAGCTGCTGGACATCACCTGGGAAGACGATGTGTTTTTCTGGTGGGATGACACCGACGCCCTGATCTTGCGCAACTGAAGGGAGGTTGTCATGGCTCTCACGATTCCGATGCCCGGCCGCCGTTTTGTCATCAGCGTGCCCTATGTCTGGCTGCTGGTGTTTTTTATGCTGCCGTTCCTGATCCTGCTCTACATCAGTTTTGTGGACATGGGCAACGACATCTCGCCGTTCAAACCGATCTGGGACCAGGAATCTGGTCTGCTGCATCTCAAATATGAGAACTATTGGTCGATTTTTCGCTCGGCTGACGGTGGGCAGGTGTTCCAGACGATTTATATCGAGGCCTATCTGCGCTCGATCTGGTATGCCTTGTGTACGGCCGTGTTGTGCCTGGTGATTGGTTACCCGTTTTCCTATTTCATCGCCAGATCAGACGCCAAGCTGCGCCCGGCCTTGCTGATGATGGTGATGCTGCCGTTCTGGACCTCGTTTTTGTTGCGGGTTTACGCCTGGAAAGGGATTTTGGCGGACCAGGGTGTGCTCAACCAACTGCTGATGGCGTTGGGGATCATCTCCGAGCCGATCCAGATGCTCTACACCAATGTCTCGATGCTGGTCGGCATGACCTATGTCTACCTGCCATTCATGGTGCTGCCGCTGTATGCCAACCTGGTGAAGATGGACTTCCGGCTGCTGGAGGCTGCCCACGATCTGGGGGCGTCGCCTTTCAAGGCCTTCTGGCTGGTGACCGTGCCGCTCTCCAAGGCGGGCATCATTGCCGGGTTCATGCTGGTGTTTATTCCTTGTGTGGGTGAGTTTGTGATCCCGTCGCTGCTGGGTGGGCCGGAGAACATCATGATTGGCCGGGTGGTGTGGGACGAGATGTTCACCAGCAACAACTGGCCCCGCGCCTCGGCGCTGGCGGTGGTGATGATTGGCCTGATCGTGATTCCCTTGGCCATCTATTACCACTACACCGGGGACGAGAAGTGACACCCTTCCTGAGCCGTTTTGTCTCTTCAGTTTTAACCCGCTACGTGCGCTGTGTGCCTAACTCCGCGAATGTCCCCCGGCTTGGGGTTCCCCCAAGCCTCCTCCTTTATTTCGCTACGTCAGGCACCCAACACACGCCGCTAGTCGCTGCTGATGCCTGTTTCTCGAATGGGATGGCAGGGGGCTATGGTCGTCAGTGCATGGATGCAGTTGCCATTTTGAGGGCTTCCAAATGAATCAGTTTCTTGCAAAGTACATCGGCAAGTTTTGGATGGCGCTGGTCTTCCTGTTTTTGTACCTGCCCTTGATGTTCATGGTGGTGTTTTCCTTCAACAGCACCCGCCAGGACGCCAATTTCACAGGTTTCTCGCTGCGCTGGTACCAGGCGCTGACCGAAGACACCAAGATTGTGGAAGGCTTCTGGTTGTCGGTTCAGGTGGCGACCGCCTCCGGGCTGGCATCTGCGGTGATGGCCACTTTTGCCGCTTTTGTGCTGGTGCGTTACCGCCGTTTCCGGGGTCGCACCCTGTTTTCCGGCATGGTGAATGCGCCGTTGGTGATGCCCGAGGTGGTGATTGGCCTGTCCTTGTTGCTGCTGATGGTAGGCATCCAGAACGCCTTTGGCTGGCCACAGCGTGGCATGTTGACGATTGTGCTGGGCCACACGCTGCTGGGCATGGCCTATGGCATGGTGGTGATCCAGTCGCGCCTGCTCGAGATGAACCGCTCGATTGAAGAGGCCGCCATGGACCTGGGTGCCAAGCCGTTCCAGGTGTTTTTTCTGGTCACCATGCCCAACATCCTGCAGGCCATTTTGGCTGCGTTCCTGCTGGCCTTTACCTTGTCGTTTGACGATGTGGTGATTTCAGAGTTCTTGTCCGGCCCGGGGGTCAACACCTTGCCGCAGGTGATTTTTGGCTACGCCCGGCGCGGCATCAACCCGACCATTTACGCAGCAGCCACCTTGCTGATTGTGTCGGTGACGGTGGTGGTGATCGCCTACAGTGTCTGGGTGGCGCGCCAGACGCGCAAACGTGAACGCGAAATTGCCGCCGCCACGCGGGCTGAGCTGGTGGCCCTGCAGGGTCAGTAGTTTTTGGCCTCTAGCCCTTTTCCAAATTGGGCTGAATGCTATTTATTTTGAGGTATCAAAATGTCAATCAGCTCTTATGACGGCCGCGCTTTGATCAACGGCAAACGGGTCGAGGCACTGGATGGCCAGACCTTTGACTGCCTGTCACCCGTGGACGGCCGTCGCCTCACGACAGTGGCACGTTGTGGCCAGGCTGATGTGGATGCGGCGGTCGCCGCAGCACGCGCCGCGTTTGAGGACAAACGCTGGTGTGGCTTGGCACCCGCAGCGCGCAAACGCGTGATGATCAAGTTTGCCGACCAGTTGCTGGCCCATGCCGAAGAACTGGCCTTGATGGAAACCCTGGACATGGGCAAACCCATCAAATACGCCCGTGCGGTCGACGTCAACAGCGCGGCCAACTGCCTTCGCTGGTATGGCGAGGCGGTCGACAAGATCTATGACGAGATTGCGCCCACCGCCAGTTGCGCGCTGGCGCTGATCCAGCGCGAACCGATGGGGGTGGTGGGGGTGATCGTGCCCTGGAACTACCCGATGATCATGGCCGCCTGGAAGATCGCTCCGGCGTTGGCGGCAGGCAACTCGGTGGTGCTCAAACCCAGTGAAAAATCACCGCTGACCGCGTTGCGCTTGGCCGAACTCGCGCTCGAAGCCGGCATTCCGCCCGGTGTGTTCAACGTGGTCCCCGGTTATGGCCCAGAGGCCGGGTCGCCATTGGCTTTGCACATGGAAGTGGACTGCATCGGTTTCACCGGTTCGACCCGCGTGGGTAAACAGATCCATGTGATGGCCGGGCAAAGCAACCTCAAACGCGCTTGGACCGAGCTCGGCGGCAAGTCGCCCAACATCGTGTTTGCCGACTGCCCGGATTTGGACAAAGCGGTGGAAGCGGCAGTGGGCAGCATCTTCTTCAACCAGGGTGAAAGCTGCAACGCACCCTCGCGCCTGTTTGTGGAAGCCAGCATCCAGGACAAGTTCCTTGAAAAAGCGTTGGCGCTGGCACCCAAGTATTTGCCGGCGAACCCTCTGAACCCCGACACCATCATGGGCGCCATCGTTGACAAAACCCAGATGGAGACCGTGCTGCGTTATGTGGACAGTGGCAAAAAGGAAGGTGCTAGCTTGTTGTTCGGCGGTGAACAGGCGCTGAGCGAGACCGGCGGCTGTTATGTGCAGCCCACGATCTTTGCCGGGGTCAATCCGGGTATGACCATTTGCCGCGAAGAGATTTTTGGCCCGGTGCTCTCGGTGTTGTCCTTCACCGACGCGGCCGAGGTGGTGCGCCAAGCCAACGCCAGCGTGTATGGTTTGCAGGCGGCTGTCTGGACGCGCGACATCAACAAGGCGCATGGTGTGGCGCGCGCGCTCAAGGCGGGCACCGTACACGTCAACCAGTATGACGAGGACGACATCACCGTGCCATTTGGTGGTTTCAAACAAAGTGGTGTCGGGCGCGACAAATCACTGCACGCGTTTGATAAATACACCGAACTCAAGACCACCTGGATTCGCATCGACAGCCCGGTGTGACTGGCAGCCTGCCAGTGTATTGCTACATTTAGCGTAGCTCTTAGCCCTTTTTAAATAAGGGCTTGAAGGCGAAAAGACCATGAACAACTACGAGACACTCATCGCCGATCTGCAAGCACGCGGCATCCACTCCATCCTGACCCAGTTCTGTGACATCCACGGTGTGGCCAAGGGCAAACTGGTGCCACTGCACAACCTGCGCGAGTGGGTCGAGACGGGCGCTGGTTTTGCCGGGCCCAGCATCTGGGGCACCGGTCTCGGGCGCTATGGCGCGCGCAGCGAGTATTACGGCCGCGTTCAGCCCGAGAGCCTGCGCCCCTTGTCGTTCATGCCGGGGGTAGCTCATGCGGTGTGTGACGGTTATGCGGGCGGTTTACCCTTGGACACCGATTCTCGCCAGCTGCTCAAAAGCCAATTGGCACGATTGAAAGAACGTGGCTGGACCTTGTGGGTGGGGATCGAACCCGAATTTTTCCTGCTGAAAAAGGGCGCTGACGGGCGCTGGTTGCCAGCGGACGGAAACGACAGGCTCGACAAACCCTCGTATGACTTGAAGTCGATCCACCGCAACCAGGGTTTTCTGGACGACATGCGTGTGGCGCTGATCCAGCTCGGGTTCGAGCTGCAGCAGATCGACCATGAAGACGCTTGCGGCCAGTATGAGATCAATTACAGCTTTGATGACGCGCTGGCCGCGGCGGATCGTTTTATGCTGTTCAAGCTGACGGCCCATGCCATCGCCGAGCAACATGGCTGCATCTTCAGCTGTATGCCCAAGCCCTTTGCTGGTGCGCCGGGCAGTGGGCTGCACTTTCACCTGAGCATCACCGACGAACAGGGCAGGGCGGTGTTCACGGACAGCACCGACGCGTTGCAGCTCAGCGCCCAGGGTTATGGTTTTGTGGCGGGCTTGCTGCAACATGCGGATGCCTTGACGGCCCTCTGTGCACCCACGGTCAACAGCTACAAACGTCTGGCCTTGAGCCACAGCGTCTCGGGCACGACCTGGTCACCGGTCTGGAAAGCGTTTGGGGACAACAACCGCACTTGCCTGGTCCGTACCGTGGCCGGTCGACTGGAGTGGCGTCTGCCCGACCCCTCGTGCAACGTTTACGCCGCCATTGCGGCCACACTGGCGGCCGGGTTGGATGGCATCGACAGTGCCCTGCCGGTGCCGACCGCCTGCAATGAAGATCTTTACGAGCGTTTTGCCTCGGGCGCTGTGATGCCCGAGCGCTTGCCTGTGGATCTGGGAGCGGCCTTGCAGGCACTGGCACGGGACACCACGCTGACCCAGGCGCTGGGAGAGGCCTTTTGCCAGCAGTTCCTCACCCTCAAGACCGAGGAATGGTTAGCCTATGCGGCCAGCGTGAGCGACTGGGAGCTGCAACAGTACGTCGATCAGTTCTAATTTCATAATACAGAAAATTGCTTTTGCATTGTGAGATATCACGGGGTCGGTTGATCCAAAAAAATCACTCCGGTTGAAAAATTTCATTTTGCATTGAGAAATATCTCTGCAACTCATTGATTTGTATTGTAAAAATAAATGTCTTATATAAGACATAAGATTAAACACAAGTCTTATACAAGACCTAAAATTCACTCCATGCCAGGCACCTGATCCACATGTGTGATGGCCCCAGTTTTCACAACTCAGGAGTGTTTTTATGTCTCAATCCACCTCGGCCCCCAGCCGTGCAGAGCAAATCGCCGCCCTCGAAAAAGACTGGGCAACCAACCCCCGCTGGAAAGGTGTCAAACGTGGCTACAGCGCTGCAGACGTGGTCCGCCTGCGCGGCAGCCTGCAACCCGAGTACACATTGGCCAAACATGGCGCCGAGAAATTGTGGGCCAAGGTCAATGGTGGCGCCAAAAAGGGTTATGTGAACGCCTTTGGCGCGATCACCGCCGGCCAGGCCATGCAACAGGCCAAGGCGGGTCTGGAAGCGGTGTATCTGTCGGGCTGGCAGGTGGCCGCCGACGGCAATACCTCCGAGACCATGTACCCCGACCAGTCGCTCTACGCCTACGACTCGGTGCCAACCATGGTGCGCCGGATCAACAACACCTTCAAACGTGCCGACGAAATCCAGTGGAGCCGTGGCATCGAGCCGGGCTCTCCCGAGTTCATCGACTACTTCCTGCCGATCGTGGCCGATGCCGAGGCCGGTTTTGGTGGTGTGCTCAATGCGTTTGAGCTGATGAAGAACATGATTGCCTCCGGCGCCGCCGGTGTTCACTTTGAAGACCAGTTGGCCGCCGTCAAGAAGTGTGGCCACATGGGTGGCAAGGTGCTGGTGCCCACGCAGGAAGCCTGCGAAAAACTGATTGCAGCCCGTTTTGCCGCTGACGTGATGGGGGTCTCGACCATCGTGCTGGCCCGCACCGATGCCGAAGCCGCCAACTTGATCACCAGCGACCACGATGCCAATGACAAACCCTTCCTGACCGGTGAACGCACGCCAGAAGGTTTCTACCGCGTCAAAAACGGTCTGGAGCAGGCCATCAGCCGTGGTATCGCTTATGCACCCTATGCCGATTTGGTGTGGTGCGAAACCGGTGTGCCAGACATTGGTTTTGCCCGCGAATTTGCCCAGGCGGTGCAGGGCGCCTGCCCCGGCAAACTGCTGTCGTACAACTGCTCACCGTCTTTCAACTGGAAGAAAAACCTGGACGACAAACAGATTGCCTCGTTCCAGGAAGACCTGGCGGCGCTGGGTTACAAGTACCAGTTCATCACGCTGGCCGGTATCCACATCAACTGGTTCAACACTTTCCAGTTTGCCCACGCTTACGCCCGTGGCGAAGGCATGAAGCATTACACCGAGATGGTGCAGGAGCAGGAATTTGCCGCACGCGACAAGGGTTACACCTTTGTTTCGCACCAGCAGGAAGTCGGCGCTGGTTACTTCGATGACGTGACCACCGTGATCCAGGGCGGCTCCAGCAGCGTCAAGGCCTTGTCCGGTTCCACCGAAGAAGCACAGTTTCACTGAACAACCTAGAAGAACCCGAGGAGGGGTGAAAAGGCTGGTGGCCCGCAAGAGCCACCAGCCCTTTTTTATGAGGTGTTCGACTGCGGCTAAAATGTGCGCATCACACATTGACAAGAGCGAGAAAGGCATCTGGTTATGACACCGCGAACGACAACGGCAAAGGTATTCAAAGAATAAGGCCGTAGCCCGCGTGCCTTATGCACGGTGTGCTCTCAAGATAATAGTAAAACGCGGACTGATCCGCGTTTTTTTTTGTTCATTTCAAACCCCTCAATCATCATGGTTCAAATTACGCTTCCTGACGGTTCACAACGTGACTACCCCGCCGCAGTGACCGTGGCCGATGTCGCTGCCTCCATCGGCGCTGGCTTGGCCAAAGCGGCACTGGCTGGCAAGGTCAACGGCAAGGTCGTTGACACCAGCTACCTGATCGACGCCGATGCCAAGCTGGCAATCATCACCGCCAAAGACGCCGATGGCCTGGAGGTGATCCGCCACTCCACCGCGCACTTGCTGGCCTATGCCGTCAAACAGTTGTTCCCGCAAGCCCAGGTCACGATTGGCCCGGTGATTGAAAACGGCTTTTTCTACGATTTCTCGTTTGAGCGGCCCTTCACGCCTGACGACCTGGCCTTGATCGAGAAACGCATGACCGAGCTCGCCAGCAAGGACGAACCGGTGACCCGCCGTGTGTTGCCACGTGATGAGGCGGTGGCCTACTTCAAGGGCCTGGGTGAGCATTACAAGGCCGAAATCATCGCCAGCATTCCGTCCAACGAAGACGTGAGCCTGTACCGCGAAGGTACGTTTGAAGACCTGTGCCGCGGCCCGCACGTGCCCAGCACCGGCAAGCTCAAACACTTCAAACTCATGAAAGTGGCCGGTGCCTACTGGCGTGGTGACCACAAGAACGAGATGCTGCAGCGCATCTACGGCACCGCCTGGGCCAGCAAGGAAGACCTGGCCGCACACCTGACCATGCTCGAAGAAGCCGAAAAGCGCGACCACCGCAAACTCGGTCAGCAGCTTGATCTGTTCCATATCGACGACCACGCACCCGGCGTGGTGTTCTGGCACCCCAATGGCTGGGCGGTGTGGCAGGTGGTGGAGCAGTACATGCGCCAGGTCTATCGCGACAACGGCTACAAGGAAGTCAAAGGTCCGCAGCTGCTGGACAAGTCGTTGTGGGAAAAAACCGGGCACTGGGACAAGTACCGTGACAACATGTTCACCACCGAGAGTGAAAAGCGCGAGTACGCCCTCAAGCCGATGAACTGCCCGGGCCACATCCTGATTTTCAAACAAGGCATCAAGAGTTACCGCGACCTGCCGCTGCGCTACGGCGAATTCGGTCAGTGCCACCGCAACGAACCCACTGGTGGTCTGCACGGCATCATGCGTGTGCGCGGCTTCACCCAGGACGATGGCCACATCTTCTGCACCGAAGACCAGATCCTCAAAGAATGCTCGGACTACACCGCGCTGTTGCAGAAGGTGTATGCGGACTTTGGCTTCAAGAACATCATCTACAAGATCGCCACCCGGCCTGAGAAACGCATTGGCTCGGATGAGAGCTGGGACAAGGCAGAACACGCCTTGATGGAGAGTCTGCGTGCCTCGGGCTGTGAATTTGAAATCACACCCGGAGAAGGGGCGTTTTACGGTCCCAAGATCGAGTACACCCTCAAGGACGCCATTGGTCGCCAATGGCAATGTGGCACGATCCAGGTTGACTTCTTCATGACCGAGCGTCTGGATGCGGAGTATGTTGGTGAAGACGGTGCCCGCCATCGCCCGGTGATGCTGCATCGCGCCATCGTCGGCAGTCTGGAGCGTTTCATTGGCATCATGATCGAAGAAACCGCCGGCGCCTTGCCAACCTGGCTGGCGCCGACCCAGGTGATGGTGCTCAACATCACCGATGCGCAGGCAGAATACGCCCAAAACGTGGTCAAAACGCTGCAAAATCAAGGGTTTAGGGTCCAGTCAGACCTCCGCAACGAGAAAATCACGTATAAAATACGGGAGCATTCGATGCAAAAAGTGCCGTATCTGGTCGTTATTGGCGACAAAGAGATGGCGTCTGGTGCCGTCGCGGTGCGCGCCCGAGGTGGTCAAGACCTTGGAGTGATGTCTCTGGAAGATTTCTCTCAGAAATTGTCAGCTGACATCGCTCATAAATCGAACGCTTAAGCGAACACTTAAGTTGCAGGCCATAAAAGCCAGTTCATCGGCGTGTGTTGTGCGGTTATCGCTACTGATGTAGTAGCAGTTATTGTGAAGGATTAAGCCATCGCTACCGAATTTCGTGATCGCCGTCAACGCGAAGAACGCAAACACCGATTGAATCGGGAAATCATGGTGCCAGAAGTTCGCCTTTCTGGTGTGGACAACGAGCCGCTTGGTGTCGTCAGCCTGATGGAGGCGTTGCGCATGGCCGGCGATCTGGACGTGGATTTGGTGGAGATTGCGGCCACGGCCACACCGCCGGTCTGCCGTCTGATGGATTACGGCAAGTTCAAGTACCAGGAGCAGAAGAAGGCTGCTGAGGCCAAGGCCAAGCAGACAGTGATCGAAATCAAAGAGATCAAGTTTCGCCCCGGTACCGATGATGGTGACTACAACATCAAGATGCGCAACATCAAGCGTTTCTTGGCCGAAGGTGACAAATGCAAGATCACGTTGCGTTTTCGTGGTCGTGAAATCACCCACCAAGAGTTGGGCATGGCTTTGTTGAATCGGATTCGCGACGAGTTGGGTGACTTGATTTTGGTGGAGCAGTTCCCCAAACTTGAAGGCCGCCAGATGATCATGATGATTGCGCCGGGTCGCAAAAAGCAGGTTGCTAAGCCGGTGGCTGCTGACAGTGCTGCAGTTGCAGTTTGAAGAGGTTCGGTGTCTCTAGTGGGTGCCAAGCAGGATTTAAAACAGGGTCAAGTCGTCATGCAAGTGATGTTTTGAGTTTGTTTTGAAGGCAGTGAGCTCAGGTTCATTGTCAAAACAGTGGTTGATGCAAGTCGACTGCTGAACCAAGTGGCTCGGGGCCAACAAGGCTGCACAGAGTGTGCAGACGCCTCACGAGCACAATGTAAAAAGGAGCATGAAAATGCCCAAGATGAAGACCAAGAGCGCGGCGAAGAAACGCTTCCGCGTCCGTCCAGGTGGCACCGTCAAGCGCGGTCAAGCCTTCAAACGTCACATTCTGACCAAGAAGACCACCAAAAATAAACGCCATTTGCGTGGTGCAACTGCTGTTCATGAGACCGATATGGGTCGCATGGCACAGATGCTGCCCTGCCGTGGTCTTTGATTAACGACGAACAAGGAGTAATTCAATGCCTCGCGTCAAACGTGGTGTAACGGCTCACGCCCGCCACAAAAAAGTTCTGGCCCTTGCAAAAGGCTTCCGCGGTCGTCGTGGTAATGTGTTCCGGGTCGCCAAAGAAGCGGTCATGAAAGCTGGGCAATATGCCTACCGTGACCGTCGTACCAAAAAACGTGTCTTCCGTCAGTTGTGGATTGCCCGTATCAATGCCGCTGCTCGTCAGTGTGGCATGACCTACAGCCAGTTCGCCAACGGTCTGAAGAAGGCTTCTATCGAGATCGACCGCAAGGTGCTGAGCGATATCGCCGTCCATGACATGGCAGCGTTTGCTGGTATCGTGGCCCAAGTCAAGGCCAAGCTGGCAGCCTGAGTGCCGACTGTTTGCTATTTAAAGAATAGCTAACTAAGTAACAGAGATAAGGGCTAGAGCTTGAAAAAGCACTAGCCCTTTTTCCTTGATCACAGAATTTGACCTCTTATGAACGACTTGACTACCGTTGTCGAAGCGGCCCGCGCTGCTTTCGAACTGGCCCACACCCCGGCCGATCTGGAAAACACCAAGGCCCAGTACCTGGGCAAATCCGGGCGCATCACCGAGATGATGAAGGGCATGGCAACGTTGTCCGTTGATGAGAAAAAGACCCAGGGTGCGGCCATCAATCTGGCCAAACAGGCCATCGAAGCGGCTTTGAACGCCCGCCGTCAGGCGTTGGCCGATGCCGAGTTGCAGGCCCAGTTGCAAGCCGAGGCGCTGGATGTGAGCCTGCCCGGCCGCCAACGCGGGCAGGGTGGTTTGCACCCCGTGTCGCTCACGCTGGAGCGCATCGAAGCGATCTTTGGTTCCATGGGTTTTGAAGTGGCGCAAGGTCCCGAGATTGAATCCGACTGGTTCAATTTCACCGCGCTCAACACGCCCGAAGACCACCCCGCACGTTCGATGCACGACACCTTTTATGTCGAAGGTGGTTCGGAGACGGCCCCCAATCTGCTGCGCACCCATACCAGTCCGATGCAGATCCGTCACGCGGTACAACACGTCAAAAAACACCGTCTGGCTGCTGAGGGGGGTAACCCGACACCCGGGCTTTTTTCAGGCGCGATGCCTGAGATTCGTGTCATCGCCCCGGGCCGCACCTACCGTGTCGACAGTGATGCCACCCATTCACCGATGTTCCACCAGTGTGAAGGCCTGTGGGTGGGTGAGGCGGTGAGCTTCAAGGATTTGAAGTACGTGTTCACCGACTTCTGCCGCACCTTTTTCGAGAACAAGGACCTGGTGCTGCGCTTCCGTCCGAGTTTTTTCCCGTTCACCGAACCCAGCGCCGAGATCGACATCCAGTTCCCCAGCGGCCCGTTGGCCGGGCGCTGGCTCGAAGTGGCTGGCAGTGGCCAAGTGCACCCCAATGTGATCCGCAACATGGGGCTAGACCCCGAGCGTTACATCGGATTTGCCTTTGGCATGGGGCCGGACCGGCTGACCATGCTGCGTTACGGTGTGAACGATTTGCGCCTGTTTTTTGACGGTGACATCCGCTTTTTGTCGCAATTCCGATAAGCCCTGATCTGTTCGATCTGTCTCCGTCCCATGTGTCTGACCCGATAAAACGACTATGCAATTTCCTGAATCCTGGCTGCGCGAATTCTGCAACCCACCTCTGACCACCGAGCAACTGGCCAACACGCTGACGATGGCGGGGCTGGAAGTGGAAGAGCTCAGCCCTGTGGCACCCCCGTTTCAACACATTGTGGTCGGTGAGATCAAGGCTGCGGCACAGCACCCCAATGCGGACCGTCTGCGCGTCTGCCAGGTGGATGTGGGCCAGCCGGAGCTGCTGACCATTGTCTGTGGTGCGCCCAATGCCCGAGTGGGCATCAAGGTGCCCTGTGCTCTGGTCGGTGCCGAGTTGCCGCCCGGCGAGGATGGCAAGCCGTTCCTGATCAAGGTGGGCAAGCTGCGCGGGGTTGAGAGTTTTGGCATGTTGTGCTCGGCGCGTGAACTGAAGCTGTCCGAAGACCACGGTGGCCTGCTGGAGCTGTCCGCTGATGCACCCGTGGGGCAGAACATCCGTGAACACCTGAATCTGGACGACACGCTGTTCACCCTCAAGCTCACACCGAACCTAGCACATTGCCTCAGCGTCTACGGTGTGGCACGTGAACTGTCGGCCTTGACCGGCACGCCCTTGAAGACGCCCGTGTTTCCGGTCGCCCCAGTGACGGCCAGCGATTTGTTGCCGGTCAAGGTCAGTGCGCCGGATTTGTGTGGCCGTTTTTCGGGTCGCATCATCCGCGGTGTCAACCCCAAGGCGAGCACCCCAGCCTGGATGGTGGACCGTCTGGCACGCTGCGGTCAGCGCAGTGTGACGGCCTTGGTCGACATCTCCAACTATGTGATGTTTGAGTTGGGTCGGCCCTCGCATATTTTTGACCTGGACAAGATCCACGGTGGGTTGGAGGTGCGCTGGGGTCAGCCCGGTGAACAGCTCAAGCTGCTCAATGGCAACACCGTGACCGTCGACGCCCATGTGGGTGTCATTGCCGATGCCCAGCAGGTGGAGTCGCTGGCTGGCATCATGGGTGGTGACGCCACCGCCGTCTCAGACGACACCCAAAACGTCTACGTGGAAGCCGCTTTCTGGTGGCCTCGGGCGATTGCCGGGCGTTCGCGCCACTTCAACTTTTCCACCGATGCTGGTCACCGTTTTGAGCGGGGAGTGGACCCCGAGCTGACGGTAGAGCATATCGAACGCATCACACAGTTGATCGTCGAGATCTGCGGCACACCCGATACCCGTTGCGGTCCGATGGATGACCAACGTGTGGCCATGCCGCAGCCCTCTGTGGTGACGCTGCGTGTGGCGCGTGCGATCAAGGTGCTGGGTATGCCTTTGAGTCAGGCGCAATGCGCCAAGGCGCTCGCAGGACTGGGTTTGCCGGTGGTGGAGGGCGACGGCGTGTTGTCGGTGACCGCACCGTCCTACCGGTTCGACATCCAGATCGAGGAAGACCTGATCGAGGAAGTCGCGCGTGTGGTGGGTTATGACAACCTGCCGGCCACACCACCACAGGCACCGATCACCGCCAAAGTCCGCACCGAGGCCCGGCGTGGTGACTTTGCAGTGCGCCGAGCGGTGGCGGCACTGGGTTACCAGGAAACCATCAACTTCAGCTTTGTCGAAGAGCGCTGGGAACACGAGCTGGCGGGCAACCCGAATCCGATCAAGTTGCTCAACCCGATTGCAAGCCAAATGAGTGTCATGCGCTCGTCCTTGCTGGGTTCTTTGCTACAGGTTTTGAAGTTCAACCAGGACCGCAAGGCGCAGCGTGTGCGTGTTTTTGAGATCGGTCGCGTGTTTTTGCGTGATGCCTCGGTGACCAGCTCTGACACCACAGTGCAGGGTTTTGACCAGCCGATGCGGCTGGCCGGTCTGGCCGTGGGCGCTTGTGACGCACCCGAGTGGGGTGTCAAAGAGCGTGCCGTGGACTTCTTTGACGTTAAGGGTGATCTGGAGGCTTTGCTGGCTCCGGCGTGTGCCACGTTTGTGGCGGCCGAGCATCCGGCACTGCACCCGGGGCGTTGCGCCAAGGTGGTGCTCAACGGCATGGATGTGGGTTTTGTGGGTGAACTGCATCCCAAATGGCGCCAGGCGTATGACCTGAACCAGGCCCCCATATTGTTCGAGGTGGACCTGGCGGCGGTGTTGTCCCGCGAGGTGCCTCGCTTCAAGGCAGTGCCGAAGTTCCAGGCGGTCGAGCGTGATATTGCGGTGCTGGTTAGCGAATGTGTCACTCACGACGCGCTGATGGCAGCCATCTGGGCCGCGCCTGTGGGTGGGGTGTTGCGTGATGCCTTACTGTTTGACATCTACCGTCCCAAGACCTCGGGTGCCAATGACATGTCCAGTGCCGAGAAAAGCATGGCGGTGCGCCTGACCCTCAACACCACGGACGAAGTTGCGTTGACCGAGGCGCAGATCGAGACCGCCGTGGCGGCGGTGGTTGCGACCCTGGCGGAGCGCCTGGGTGCCCGTCAACGCACCTGAGTGGATGCAAAATAGCGCCTTACAAAAGAAAAGAACCTCATGGACATCACCGTTGAATCTCTGGAAACGCCTGCTTTGACCAAAGCCCAGTTGGCGGAGTTGCTGTTTGAGCAAATCGGCCTGAACAAGCGCGAATCCAAGGACATGATCGACGCGTTTTTTGACCTGGTGGCACAAAGCCTGGTGGACGGTGATGACGTCAAGATCACCGGTTTTGGCAATTTCCAGATCCGCACCAAGGCGCCTCGGCCCGGGCGCAACCCGCGCACGGGTGAGGCGATTCCGATTGAGGCGCGGCGTGTGGTCACCTTCCATGCCAGCCACAAGCTCAAGGAACAGATCCAGGAGCAAGGTTTTTCGTCGTCACGTTTTGTGCCCTGAGCCAACAGTCTCACAAATTGATACACAGCCTGCTTTACAGGCACCATTGACTTAGAGTAACCTGCAAGCTTTTGCAGCTATTTCATTGATTTCAATGGAGAATTCTCTCCCAGCCATCCCCGCCAAGCGCTACTTCACCATCGGTGAAGTAGGCGATTTGTGCGGCGTCAAACCGCATGTGCTTCGCTATTGGGAGCAGGAGTTCACGCAGTTGCGCCCGATGAAGCGCCGTGGCAATCGGCGCTACTACCAGCACCACGAGGTGCTGATGATCCGTCGCATCCGTGACTTGCTCTATGACCAGGGTTTCACCATCAGTGGTGCACGCAACAAAATGCAGGAGCTGCTCCAGCATGAGCGCGATAAGTCGCGCCATGGCGAGGTCTTGCTGGACGGTGTGGAAGTCATTGAGGTCAGCAACTCACAATTTGGGGACTTTGAAGATACGGCGCTTCTTCAAGAAGATGAGCCTGTCTCGGGAGCTTGGCAACACTTGCGCAGGGAACTTGGTGAAATTCGAGAGCTTCTGTCTCTCGATTTCCAAGAATAGGCCAGACAAGCGTTATAATTATTGGCTTCGGTGTGTGGCGCAGCCTGGTAGCGCACTTGCATGGGGTGCAAGGGGTCGAAGGTTCGAATCCTTTCACACCGACCAATAAAATCAAGGACTTAGCTTAGAAATGAGCTAAGTCCTTTTTCTTTGTGGGTCGCATCACTTCAATCCTGCAGGTCGGCAGTTTCCTGTCAAAGAACCGCTTACACCCAGCTTCTTATACCTATCCTTAGTGGCCATGGTTCACCCGCTGTCCGTGGGGGGGGAGAGATAGATATCAAAAAAATAGCGCCTTACGCCCGTCATATGAGGGTCTGAGGCGCTTTTCTTATGTAACTGCTGGCAATTCATAGGTCTGTCTCGCAAGGTATGGTGCATGCGGCTATCCTTAAGATCACGGCGGCGCGTGTGGATGAGTGGCGGCATGTCCTGCTGGGCTGAGTTGCCCGACTTTCTTGTGTACCAGAAGGAGTCTTGCCGATGAGTACGACCTTGCCCGCAGACGATGGTCAAGCGCGCTGCCGCTGGTGTTTGGCAACGCCAGAGTACCAGCACTACCACGACACCGAGTGGGGCTTCCCGGTGGCCGATGACCGGCATCTGTTCGAGAAACTGAGCCTGGAAGCCTTCCAGTCGGGTCTGAGTTGGCGCACTATCCTTGCCAAGCGCGAAAATTTTCGTGCTGCGTTTAAGCGTTTTGACATTGATGCGGTGGCGCGCTTTGATGAGAAAGATGTCGAGCGCCTGCTGGCTGATGCAGGCATCGTGCGCCATCGTGGCAAGATCGAGGCGGTGATCTACAACGCGCGCTGCGCCCAGGCGCTGATCGCGCAGGAAGGTTCGCTGGCCACCTATGTGTGGTCTTATGAGGCACCGCACGCCGCACCGTTCCAATCGGCATCCTCCTCAGTGGCTTCGGTCGCCCTGTCCAAAGATCTGAAAAAACGCGGCTGGAAATTCGTCGGGCCAACGACCGTGTATGCCTTCATGCAGGCCGTGGGCTTGATCAACGACCATGCACAGGCGTGTGTCATTCGCGCTCAGGTCGATCTGGCCCGGACGAAGTTCCAGCGTCCCTCGGTTTGTTAGGTATCAAAAAAATAGCGCCTCACGCCGGTTTTATAAGGGCTTGAGGCGCTTTTTGCATGTAAACGCTGGGTCGGTGTTTACAGGTTGTCAGTGAAGCTGCGCAGCTTGTCGGAGCGGCTCGGGTGTTTGAGTTTGCGCAAGGCCTTGGCTTCGATCTGGCGGATGCGTTCACGGGTCACGTCAAACTGCTTGCCCACTTCTTCGAGGGTGTGGTCGTTGGTCATTTCGATACCAAAACGCATGCGCAGCACCTTGGCTTCGCGCGGGGTCAGGCTGTCGAGGATGTCCTTGACCACGTCGCGCAGGCCGGCCTGCATGGCGGCTTCCATCGGGGCGGTGTTAGCGCCGTCCTCGATGAAGTCACCCAGGTGGCTGTCGTCATCGTCACCGATGGGCGTTTCCATGGAAATCGGCTCTTTAGCGATTTTCATGATCTTGCGGATCTTGTCTTCCGGGATCTCCATGCGCTCGGCCAACACGGATGCGTCGGGCTCGTAACCAAACTCCTGCAGATGCTGGCGGCTGATACGGTTCATCTTGTTGATGGTTTCGATCATGTGCACCGGAATCCGGATGGTGCGCGCCTGGTCCGCAATGCTGCGGGTGATGGCCTGGCGAATCCACCAGGTGGCGTAGGTCGAGAACTTGTAGCCGCGACGGTATTCGAACTTGTCGACCGCCTTCATCAGACCGATGTTGCCTTCCTGGATCAGGTCGAGGAACTGCAGGCCGCGATTGGTGTACTTCTTGGCAATCGAGATCACCAGGCGCAAGTTGGCCTCGATCATCTCTTTCTTGGCCGCACGGGAGGCGTATTCGCCTTCGTTCATGCGTTTGTTGATGTCTTTGAGCTGGTCCAGTGGCACCACCACTTTGGATTGCAGGTCGATCAGGCGTTGTTGCAACTCCTGCACCGGCGGGATGTTGCGGCCCATGGTGGCGCTCCAGGGCTTGCCCGCAGCCGCTTGTTTTTCGATCCATTTCAGGTCAAGCAAATGGCTGGCCACCTTGTTGTGGTGTTTGTCACGGCCACTGAATTCGGCAATGAACTGGGGCTGCGGGTAACCACATTTGTCGACGATGATGCGGCGCAGTTCGCGCTCTTTCTTGCGCACGTCGTCGACCTGGCCGCGCACCATGTCGCAGAGTTTTTCGATGGTCTTGGCGGTGAAGCGGATCGACATCAACTCGTCGGACAGGGCGCGCTGGGTTTTTTGGTAGTTGGCGCTGCCGTAACCTTCTTTGTCGTAGATCACGTGGATCTGCTCGAAGTGGGCACGCATCCGGTCGAAGCGGCTCATGGCTTCTTTTTTCAGCTCTTCGAGTTTTTTGGTCAACGCCTTGGAGCCACCTTTGCCGTCGTCATCATCGTCGGCGTCGAACTCGTCAAAGTCTTCTTCGGCCACATAGTCGTCGGCCTCGTTCGGGTTGGTGAAACCATCGACGATGGTGGTGATGACCACCTTGTCGCTGCGAATGTCTTCACCCAGTTGCAAGATCACGTCGATGGTGGCGGGGGAGGCGGAAATCGCCTCCATCATTGCCATCAAGCCACCTTCGATGCGTTTGGCGATTTCGATTTCGCCTTCGCGGGTCAGCAACTCGACCGTGCCCATTTCGCGCATGTACATGCGCACCGGGTCGGTGGTGCGGCCAAATTCGCTGTCCACCGTGCTCAAAGCGGCTTCGGCTTCTTCCTCTGCTTCTTCTTCGGTGGCGGCGGTTGGGCCGTTCTGGTTCAAGAGCAGGGTTTCTGCATCAGGTGTGTGTTCGTACACCGCGACACCCATGTCGTTGAGCATCGAGATCACAACTTCAAGCGTTTCGGCATCGACCAGCTTGTCGGGCAAGTGGTCGGAAATTTCGCCGTGGGTCAAATAACCACGGGTCTTGCCGAGTTTGATCAGGGCTTTCAAACGCAAGCGGCGTTTGGCCAGGTCTTCCTCGGACAACACGGTTTCGTCCAGACCGAACTCTTTCATCAAGGCACGTTCTTTGGCCTTGCTGATTTTCATGCGCAGTGGTTTGACCTTTTCGGTGGTCTCGGTGGCCTCGGTGGTTTCGGCCACGGGCTCACCGGCCAGATCGTCCTCGATGTCGGACATGTCCAGGTCATCAACATCGCCCGCTTCTTTGCCGGCCTTGGGCTTGCGCCCGCGTTTGGCGCCGGTACCGGCGTCTGCGGACTTCTTGACCGTTTTTGCGGCCTTTTTCTTCACAACAGGCTCAGCAACGGCTTCGACCTGGACTTCTTCAACAGCGGCTTTGACTTTGGATTTGGATGCGGGCACGAGGGGCACTTTCGGTTCAGTAGGTTTGCTGGCTGTTTTTTTGACAGCGCTGGTCTTGGCTGCGGGGGCGGCGGAAGTCTTTGACTTGGAAGCAGGCATGTATGAACCTCAAAACGACGACAAACGAAGCATGTGGAGCGCTGCGGGCAGACCAGCGTTTTGGAAAAACATCGCAAAAACGGGCAGGGTCCGGCAAGACGGGTGGGCGAACATTTGGTGTGCAGTCCTTGCGGCAAGGTGGCCGGATGCGCTCAAATGCATCGTGTTGGCCGGGTCCGGAGGTGCTGCTGTCGCGCTTGCCTGGGCGAAAAACAGCGGATTATACCTTTTTTGCGAGCTTGAGCGTCCCAGATGGTGCCTAGGTGGCGGGTTTCAAGGCCTTGCGACGGTCCTGCAGTTCACGGTAGCGTTGCAGCGCTGAAGGGTCTGTTTTGGCCTCTTCCAGCGCCTGGGTTTCTGCCGCCATGAGCTGGTCGATCAGCATAAGGTTGAGCAGGCGGCGCAACTCGCTGGCGGCTTCGGCGGCATCCTCATCCACACCCAGTTCGTGGCTGCTCATCAGTTTGATGGCAAAGGCTTCACTCTCGTGACCTTGTAGGCCCTCGCGCAACGCCACCCAGGGTTGGGGGCCGTGTTCATGGAACTGCGCTTCCAGCCAGGCAAACAGTGGTCCGTAGGGGGGTTCCAGGCCGCACAGCAGGCCATGGTCTTCGACCGACAGGGCCTCCAGTGCGGCCATGTTGTCGAGCAGGATACGTGCGGCATGGTCGGCCCGGCTGGCCGGCAAGCGGCTGTTGCTGGGGGTGGGGCGAGGACTGTTTTTGGATTTATAAGATTTTGGGCTGTAGCCCTCGTCCTTGCTGCGGTAATCACTATCACTTTGATAGTTTTCCTTGCGCACCCGTTTGGGCTTGGCTTGTGCTGGATACCAGACCTCGGTCAGTTCTCGGCTGGAGAGTTGCACCAGATCGGCGATTTCAGACAACAGCTGCTGCTTCAGGGCGCCAGCGGGCAACAGTTCCCACAGCGGTTTGGCGTTGCTCGATAAATGCGAGCGGCCTTCGGCGGTGTGCAGGTCGCAGCCATCACGCGCGGCGTCGAGCAAAAAGCGGCTCAGTGGCACCGCTTCGCTGACATAACGCGCAAAGGCTTCCTTGCCGTGGGCGCGGATGAAGCTGTCGGGGTCGTGCTCCGGCGGCAAAAACAGGAACTTGACACTGCGCACATCGGTTGCCAGCGGCAGGGCCGCGTCTAGCGCCTTGCGTGCGGCGCGGCGGCCCGCGCTGTCGCCGTCAAAACTGAAGACTACCGACTCGGTGAAACGAAACAGTTTGTGCACATGCTCGGGGGTGCAGGCGGTGCCCAGTGTCGCCACCGCGTTGGGAAAGCCGAGCTGCGCCAGCGCCACCACGTCCATGTAACCCTCGGTGACCAAGGCGTAGCCGTGTTCCCGCAGCGCAGCGCGGGCTTCAAACAGGCCGTAGAGTTCGCGGCCTTTGCTGAACACCGGGGTTTCCGGTGAGTTGAGGTACTTGGGTTTGTCGTCACCCAGCACCCGTCCGCCAAAACCGATGCATTCACCTTTGATGTTGCGAATCGGGAACATGACCCGGTCGCGAAAACGGTCGTAACGTTTGGCCTCGGCGCCGTCTTCTTCGTTGAGGATCACCAAGCCACTTTCCACCAGCAGCGGGTCGTCGTAGCTCGGGAACACACTGGCCAGGCTGCGCCAGCCCTCGGGGGCATACCCCAGGCCAAATTGTTTGGCCACGGTGCCCGATAGACCACGGCCTTTGAAATAACTCACCGCACGGGGTGAGGCCTTGAGGTGTTTTTGATAGGCCTTGCAGGCTTTTTCGAGCACATCGTTTAAAGTGTGCTGTTTTTGGCGCTGCTCGGCGGCGCGGGCGCGGTCCTGTGGGCTGGTGTCGTCTTCGGGCACCTGCATGCCAAATTGTTGGGCCAGGTCTTGTACGGCTTCCACAAAACTCATGCCCGCGTGCTCCATCAGGAAGCCGATGGCGTTGCCGGTTTTGCCGCAACCAAAGCAGTGGTAGAACTGCTTGGTTGGGCTGACTGAGAAAGAAGGCGACTTTTCGCTATGAAAGGGGCACAAGCCCATGAAATTGGCGCCACCCTTCTTGAGTGGCACATAACGGCCGACGATTTCCACTACGTCGGCGCGGGCCAGCAGTTCCTGAACAAAGCTTTGGGGGATGGACATGGGGCGATTGTAGAAACCGCCCCGCAGGCTCAGCGCGGTGCCAGGCGGATCGCGCCATCCAGACGGATCACCTCGCCGTTGAGCATCTCGTTCTCAAAAATATGCCGCACCAGCTTGGCGTAGTCCTGGGGGGTGCCCAGACGCGACGGGAAGGGCACGCTCGCTGCCAAAGCATCCTGTACTTCCTGCGGGAAGCTGAACATCATCGGTGTGCCAAAGATACCGGGGGCAATGGTCATGTTGCGGATGCCGTTACGCGCCAGGTCGCGTGCAATCGGCAGGGTCATGCCCACAATGCCGCCTTTGGAGGCGCTATAGGCGGCTTGCCCGATCTGGCCGTCATAGGCGGCGACTGAGGCGGTGGAGATCAGCACACCACGCTCGCCAGTGGTTTCGGGTTCATTCTTGCTCATCGCCTCGGCGCACAGCCGGATCATGTTGAAGCTGCCAACCAGGTTGACGGTGATGCATTTGGTAAAAAGCGCGAGCGCGTGGGGGCCGTTTTTGCCCACGGTTTTTTCGGCAGGTGCGATGCCGGCGCAGTTGACCAGCCCCATTAGTTTGCCCAGGGTTGTGGCTTGTGCGACAACTGCTTGTCCGTCCGCTTCACTGCTGACGTCGCAGGCCACAAAAGCGCCACCAATCTCTTTGGCAACCGTTTGACCTTTGTCGACCTGTTGGTCGGCAATGACCACGGTGCCGCCAGCGGCACTGAGCATGCGTGCTGTGCCTTCCCCTAGGCCCGATGCGCCGCCAGTCACGATAAACACCTTGCCTTTGATTTCCATGTGTACCTCCAGATAATAGTATTGACGTTGACGTAAACGTCAATTATCAAACAAGTTTTTGCGCAAAAAGATCGGGTGTGTGTCTGAGTGGCTGAATATTCACGCTATACTTGGGTTTTTCCTGAATACCCAGGCGCGTAGCTCAGCTGGTTAGAGCACCACCTTGACATGGTGGGGGTCGTTGGTTCGAGTCCAATCGCGCCTACCAAGGTTTTCTGAATATTGCCAGATTCAGATCGCAAAAACCTTGTAGACAAAGTCCTGTTTTATTCCTTGTTTCTTTTTATGCTTGACCCACCCTTGCTATGGCAAGATGGGTCTTGGCACGCCCACAAGGGCAATTCTTGGCAAGTCCAGTTTGAACCGGTTTCTACAATCGGACTCAATTGGAAATGATTACAACGCGCTCATGATGGACCTCTGGATGACATATGAATAACGCCACCCAATCACCGGCGCAGGGCCAGCAGCGCATCATCAAGAAATACCCCAACCGGCGGCTCTACGACACCATCACCTCCAGCTATATCACCTTGGCGGAGGTTAAAGCGCTTGTGATGAAACGTGAGCCTTTTGAAGTGATCGATGTCAAGACCGGTGACAACATCACCCGCAGCATTCTTTTACAGATCATTCTGGAAGAGGAAGCCAGTGGTTCGCCGATGTTCACCGCACCGGTGCTTGAGAGTCTGATCCGGTTTTATGGCCATGCGATGCAAGGCATGCTGGGTGGTTATCTGGAAAAAAATATCCAGTCGCTCATGGACGTGCAAACGCGCTTTGCCGAGCAGTCCAAAGGTTTCACGCCTGAGATGTGGTCACAGTTTGTGACGTTGCAGCCTCCGGCGTTACAAGCCATGATGGGTGGTAGTCTGGAGCAATCCAAGAACATCCTGGCCCAGATGCAGGAGCAGATGCAAAAGCAGACAGAGCAGATGCTCGGTGTTTTTGGTCTAAAAAGTTAATCCCGAATTTCAACAAAGTTGTGCATGAATAGTGTTATTTCACAAGCCGCCCAAGCGCCCAAAGTAGGGTTTGTCAGCCTGGGCTGCGCCAAGGCCCTGACCGACTCCGAACTGATCCTGACGCAACTCAATGCCGAGGGTTACCAGACCGTCAAAACCTTTCAGGGTGCTGATCTGGTGATCGTCAACACCTGTGGCTTCATCGATGACGCAGTCAAGGAAAGCCTGAACACCATTGGTGAGGCGCTGGCCGAAAATGGTAAGGTGATCGTGACCGGTTGCCTGGGTGCCAAGGCAGGTGAGGGTGGTGACAATCTGGTGCGCCAGATGCACCCCAGTGTGTTGGCGGTGACCGGCCCGCAGGCGACCCAGCAGGTGATGGATGCGGTGCATGAACATCTGCCTAAACCCCATGACCCATTTTTGGATCTGGTGCCCAATGGCTTTGGGGTCGCGGGCATCAAACTGACGCCGCGCCACTATGCCTATATCAAGATCAGTGAAGGCTGCAACCACCGTTGCAGCTTCTGCATCATTCCGTCCATGCGAGGTGACCTGGTGTCGCGTCCGATTGGTGATGTGCTCAAAGAAGCGCAAGCCTTGTTTGAAGGTGGTGTGAAAGAGCTTCTGGTGATCAGTCAGGACACCTCGGCTTATGGTGTCGATGTGAGTTACCGGACCGGGTTCTGGAACGGCACACCGATCAAGACGCGTTTGCTGGAACTGGTGCAGGCGCTCGGTGAAATGGCGCAGCGTTACGGTGCCTGGTTGCGTTTGCATTATGTGTACCCGTACCCGAGTGTGGATGCGATCCTGCCGCTGATGGCCTCTGGGCTGGTGTTGCCGTATCTGGATGTGCCGTTCCAACACAGCCACCCCGATGTACTCAAACGCATGAAACGCCCGGCCAGTGGTGAGAGAAATCTGGAGCGTATCCAGCGTTGGCGCGAGGTGTGCCCTGACATCGTGATCCGCAGCACCTTCATCGCTGGGTTCCCTGGTGAGACTGAAGAAGAGTTTGCCCATCTGCTGGACTTCATGCGTGAAGCCAATATCGATCGGGCCGGTTGTTTTGCCTACAGCCCGGTTGCAGGAGCAACGGCCAATGATTTGCCGGGTATGTTGCCCGAGTCTGTGCGTGAGGAACGTCGCGCCGCGTTCATGGCTGTGGCCGAAGAGGTGTCCGCCGCCAAATTGCAGCGCCGAATCGGTGCCACCATGCAGGTGCTGGTTGACCACGCGCCGGGTCTGGGTAAAAAGGGTGGTCTGGGTCGCTCTTACGCCGACGCCCCTGAGATTGACGGTCTGGTGAAATTGTTGCCGCCCGAAAAAATCAGCAAGATGCTCAAGGTCGGTGAATTCACGCGTGCACGTATTGTGGGTGCACAAGGCCACGATCTGCTGGCGCAGCCCATTTGATGCCAATTGCTGGCATTTATTCCAACAACAAAAAAGCCGCTGGTTTAACAGCGGCTTTCAGTTCAAAACATCTGGTTGGTGTCATCGAAATCAACCAGATTTCATTTACATTTGGTGCCCAGGAAGGGACTCGAACCCCCACGAAGTTACTCGCTAGTACCTGAAACTAGTGCGTCTACCAATTCCGCCACCTGGGCATTTCAGGAAAGAGAGAAGTATATCAAAAATATTAAGCAAACCAGCGCATTGCTGGAAGAAGTTGAAGGAATTGTTCAAGGTCATCGTGATGGCCATGGTTTTGTGACCCGTGACGATGGAGAGGCTGACATCTATCTGCCGCCCAACGAGATGCGTGCGGTGCTGCACAAGGACCGTGTCAAGGTTCGCATCGTGCGCAGTGACCGCAAAGGTCGCCCTGAGGGTCGGGTGGTCGAGATTGTTGAACGCAGCAACCAGGTCATCATTGGCCGCTTGTTGCATGAGAGCGGCATCTGGATCGTCGCCCCCGAGGACAAACGTTACGGCCAGGACATCATGATCCCCAAGGCCGCCACCGGTGCCGCACGCGCTGGTCAGGTGGTGGTGGTGGAACTCACCGAGCCGCCCGCACTGTTCGGCCAGCCAGTTGGACGCGTGAAAGAAGTGTTGGGGGAAATTGACGACCCCGGCATGGAGATCGAGATCGCTGTGCGCAAGTACAGCGTGCCACATGAGTTTTCCGAGGCTTGTATGGCGCTGGCCCGTGCCTTGCCCGACAAGGTGCGACCGCAGGACAAGCTCAAGCGGGTTGATCTGACCGATGTGCCGCTGGTCACCATCGACGGCGAAGACGCCCGTGACTTTGACGATGCCGTCTACTGCGAACCCACCAAGATCGGCAAGGGCAGGGCGGCCACCCCCGGTTGGCGCTTGCTGGTGGCGATTGCCGACGTGAGCCATTATGTGGAAAACGGGTCGGCCATCGACATAGATGCCTACGACCGTGCCACCAGCGTGTATTTCCCGCGCCGAGTCATTCCGATGCTGCCCGAGAAACTCTCCAATGGCCTGTGTTCCCTCAACCCTGAGGTGGAACGCCTGTGTATGGTTTGCGACATGGTGGTCTCCGAAGATGGCGAGGTCACTGCCTACCAGTTTTACCCGGCCGTGATGTGGAGCCACGCGCGTTTCACCTACAACGAGGTGGCAGCGATTCTGGCCAACACCCGTGGCCCGGAAGCGCTCAAACGCAAGGACCGGATTGATGACCTGATCCATCTGCATGATGTGTACCGTGCCTTGCTCAAGTCGCGCGTGCGCCGTGGTGCGGTGGACTTCGAGACGGTGGAAACTCAGATCGTCTGTGACGAAGTGGGCCGCATCGAAAAAATTGTGCCGCGCACCCGCAATGACGCCCACAAGCTGATCGAAGAGGCGATGTTGGCCGCCAACGTCTGCAGCGCTGACTTCATTGCGCAGGGCAAACAAGCCGGCCTGTTCCGTGTGCACGAAGGCCCGACACCCGAGAAAAAAGAGGTGTTGCGCAACTACCTGAAGGTGACCGGTGTCGGCCTGACCATCAGCGACGATCCGTCGCCTGGTGAGTTCCAGGCGATTGCCAACGCCACCAAAGACCGGCCCGATGCTGCGCAGATCCATTCGATGTTGTTGCGCTCGATGCAGCAGGCGATTTACACACCCGTCAACAGCGGCCACTTTGGTCTGGCGTTTGAGGCCTATACCCACTTCACCAGCCCGATCCGGCGTTACCCCGATCTGTTGGTGCACCGCGTCATCAAGGCGATTCTGGCCAAGACCAAATACGTCTTGCCCGTGTTGCCAACACCGGGTGAAGCCCACGCCAAGCTGTCCAAACGGCTGGAGAAAAACCTGGCTTCCAAGGTGGCTGAACCTGGTCAGAAACCGCGCAAACTCAGCGCCGACATGCTCGCCTGGCAGTCTGCGGGCCTGCATTGCAGCGCCAACGAGCGCCGTGCCGACGAAGCCAGCCGCGATGTGGAGGCCTGGCTCAAGTGCAAGTACATGCGTGAGCACCTGGGTGAGGAGTTCTCGGGTGTGGTCAGCTCGGTGACGAGTTTTGGCCTGTTCATCACGCTGGATGCGATGTATGTCGAAGGCCTGGTGCACATCACCGAACTCGGTGGTGAGTACTACCGCTTTGACGAGGCACGCCAGGAGTTGCGCGGTGAACGCACCGGTTTGCGTTATGCACTCGGAACCCGTGTTCGTGTGCAGGTCAGCCGGGTGGATCTGGACGGACGGCGGATTGATTTCCGTCTGGTGCAGGAAGGTGAGGCGCTGGTGGCGCGCGCACTCAAGGACAAGGGTGAGAGCAACGAGCGCGCTGTATTTGAGTCGGACCTGGATGGCGCGCCCACAGGCCGACGCAGCCGCAAAATTTCGGAACCCTTGGCGCGTTCACCCAAGCCTTCTGCGGCGGCCAAAACGACGCGGCGTGCGCCGGTGGCTGGCAAGTCTAGGGATAAAAGTCGCAAAAATAGGCGCTAGCCCTTATCCATCAAGCATTGTTCGCTATATAAATGTTATGACTGAGAATTTTAGAGTGGCTGTGGTCACGGGTGCCGGCTCCGGCATTGGCCGGGCGGCAGCATTGGCTTTGTTGCAAGACGGTTACCGCGTGGTGCTGGCGGGGCGGCGTGAGCCGCTGCTGGCTGAGGTGGCACAGCAGGGTGGCGCGCCAGAGCGTTGTCTGGTGGTACCGACGGATGTGACGGATGAAGCCTCGGTGCTGGCCCTGTTTGACACCACGGTGCGCCAGTTTGGCCGGGTGGATGTGTTGTTCAACAACGCCGGGATCAGCGCCCCGGCGGTGTTGCTGGAAGACCTGACGCTGGACCAGTGGCAGGGCGTGGTGGATGTAAATCTGACCGGCATGTTTTTGTGCCTTCGCCAGGCCTTTCGGGTGATGAAGGCGCAAACCCCTCAGGGTGGGCGCATCATCAACAACGGCTCGATCGCCGCGACCACACCGCGGCCCAACTCGGTGGCCTACAGCGCCACCAAACATGCGGTGAGTGGGCTGACCAAGTCCGCTGCGCTCGATGGGCGCAAGTACAACATTGCCGTGGGTCAGATCGACATCGGCAACGCCGCCACCGAGATGGCCCAGCGCATGCAGGCGGGCATTTTGCAGGCCAATGGCCAGACTGCGGTGGAGCCGGTGATGGATGTGGCCATCGCTGGCCAATCGGTGTTGTACATGGCCAATTTACCTGTGGGCGCCAATGTGTTGTTCCACACCGTGATGGCCACCAACATGCCCTTTGTGGGCCGTGGCTGAGCCAGAGTAAGTCGCTTGCTGGAGGCCTGGTCTTTCCGGGCCAGTTAGATGATCCAGCGTTCCAAACAGGCGACCAGCGTTGCGCTGTTGAAGGGTTTGGTCAGGAAATCGTTCATGCCCGCTTCGCGGCAGGCGTTCTGGTCGGCCAGCATGGCGTTGGCGGTCAGGGCAACGATGGGGCTTTGGCTGTTGACACCGTTGCCACGGCGGATGTGACGGGTCGCTTCCAGGCCATCCATTTCCGGCATCTGCATGTCCATCAGGATCAGGGCGTAGGGCTGTTTGTCAGCGGCTGTCACACCCTGAAGGCCGTTTTCAGCCAGGTCAACCGTGTAACCCATGCGTTGAAGCAGCGTCAACACCAGCTTCTGGTTGATTTTGTTGTCTTCGACCAACAAGATGCGCCCGCTGCGGGCGGGGGCAGTTGCAGGGCTTGTAGCGCCAGTGTGTTTGGTGGCTGGTGGTGTTGACGCTTGAAAGGGTGCTGCTTTGTCTTGCGTCAAGCTGACCTCTGTGGGTGTGGTTGACTGGGGCAGAAGCGGTAGTTCAAACCAGAACAAACTGCCTGCGGGTCGGTCCTCTGCCAAGCCAATACGGCCCTGCATGCCCTCGACCAGGCGTTTGCAGATCACCAGGCCCAGACCAGTGCCGCCATATTTGCGAGAGGTAGACGCGTCAATCTGGCTGAAGTTCGAGAACAACCGACCACGCTCAGAGGGCGCAATGCCAATGCCGGTGTCACTGATTTCAAAACGCAGGCCATGGTCCAGTCGCGAGACACTCAGACGGACTTCCCCCTCTTCTGTGAACTTGACCGCGTTGCCGGCCAGATTGAGCAGCACCTGGTGGATACGCAGGCTGTCACCCACAAAGGTCACATGGGCCGCTGGTGTGATGTCAACCGCCAGATCGATGCCTTTTTCGCGCGCCCGTTCTTTGAGGACCGAGAGCACCGCATCCACCATCTCAGTCACCTTGAACGGATGTTGTTCAAAGGTCATGTGTCCGGCCTCGATCTTCGACAAGTCCAGGATATCGTTGATGATGGCCAACAGCGATTCACCCGACTGGGCAATGTCACGTGCATAGTCCTGCTGCTCGGCGCTGAGTGGGGTCTCCATCAGCAGCCGTGTCATGCCCATGACGCCGTTCATGGGGGTGCGTATCTCATGCGACATGTTGGCCAGGAACTGGGACTTGGCCACGTTGGCCGCCAGGGCCGCCTGCGTGGCACGTTGCAGCTCAACCTGCATCGTTTTGAGTTCATTGATGTCGCGGGCATTGATCAGGATCAGGGGCGCGCCGGTCACCGGGTCGGGCACCAAACGCGCATCCATGCCATACCAGCGGATGCCGTTCAAGGTCGCCAGCTGGATTTCGCAGCTGTAGCTCTTGCCCTGGTTCAGCTGCTTGTGAATGGTTTGCGCGGTCTCCGGTTCGGCGAACATGGCCTGAAAATCGTCCTGCTCGGCGCCGGGGTCCACCGCGCCGAAGGCCCGCACAGCCGCCGGATTACGCATCACTGCGCTTCCGCTGCGGCTGAACAGCGCAATCAGCACCGAGGTGTGTTGCATGGCCTCCACACCACGCAGCACCGCCGGGTCCAGACTCAGGGAGGGCGAATGGGCTTCGTACAGGATGGCGACGCTGCCGTCGGCAAGTTCAACGCCGATGCTGTGTGCGTTAAAGGTCACCGGATGACCCTTGGGGTAAACCGTCCACTGCGCCCGCGCGGTACGGCCCGCGGCATGTTCGGCCATCACCACCTGGTTGCGCGTGACGGTCGCCTCTGACAGGTCAGCAAAATCCCGGGCCAGAAACTCTTCGAGTGAATCGGCTTTCCAGAACGCCACTCCGGCCGGGTTGGCCCACAACATGCGCTGGTGCAGCATGTCAAACACCCACATGGGGGTGTCTGACCAGTGAAAGCTGTCAAGTGCACTGTAGGGCAGGAGGGCGGCCATCGTCTGGAGTCAGAGTCTGCGACTGTGCCAGTGTGGCCTCACTGGGCCAAAGCGGCCTCGGTGGCCGCCAGCACCGGGGCGACAGAGGGGCGCGACTTGACCGCATCAAACCACGCGGCCAGGCGCGGCATGGCCGAGGTCGCCACCGGCTTGCCGTGGGCGCTGGAGAGTTTGCCAATGTAGAGGTAAGACACCGCGTAAGACGCATCGGCCAGCGTGAACTGTTGACCCAGAAAAAACGGCGCGGGCGCAATTTGCCCCTCCAAAATGGCGATCAGCTGGTGCAAACGATCCACCTCGACCTGAAACCCGGGCTGGGCGGCGCGACCATCAGACAGTGCAAAGTACAAGGTGCTCAGCTGGGGGCCCAGGTACATATCGTGAAAACGCGACAACCAGCGGCAACGTGCGCGGGCCTCCATGCCGGCTGGCAACATGGCGGGTTGTGGGTAACGCTCTTCGAGGTACTCAACAATCACCTCTGACTCGCCAATGCCAAAATCCCCATCCTGCAAAAAAGGCACCTTGCCCATCGGGTTGATGGCCAGAAATTCCGGTGATTTCAGGTAGGCCCAGCTCAGTTCGGGGGCCTCGAACTTCAGCCCTTTTTCAAGCAGTGTGATGTGGACCTTGGCGCTGTAGTGACTGACTGGAAACTGGTAAAGCTTCATGAAACCCCTTGATTGGTAGATGTGAAACAGCCTCGTGGTGGGTCCGCCCAAGGAATTATGTCACCCGGTATCGACCCTCAAACCCATGGGTCCAAGCCCGCATCCCCCACAAGACGGGGCGATGTTCAGCATTTGCGCGGCACTCGGGTGCAAGCAGTGGTGCTCACAGAAACTGGGTGCGCAGCAGGTCTGTGACCAGTTTGGCCAGCAAACCAATCACCAGCACCAGGAAAATCCGGCGCAGCCAAAGGTTGCCGCCTTTCATGGCCAAGTGGCTGCCAGCAAACGAGCCCGCAATCATGGCCACCGCCATCGGGATGGCCAGCTTGAAGCTGACAAACCCGTTCGGAATGAAAAACGCCAGTGCGCCCAGATTGGTTGCCATGTTGACCACCTTGGCACAGGCCGTGGCGCGCATGAAGTCAAAGTGGAAAACCCGCACAAACAAGAAGATCAGGAAACTGCCCGCGCCGGGGCCAAAAAAGCCTTCATAAAAACCGATGGCGGTGCCAATCAACACACCACGCACCTTGTCGTTGCGCGTGACCGGGATGTCTGCGTCCTGTTTGCCAAAGTCCGGCCGGAACCAGGTGTAGAGCAGCATCACCACCAGCAGCACCACTACAAACGGTTTGATCCAGGTGCTGGGCAGGGTGGCAATGGCGCGGGCGCCAAAGTGGGCGCCACAAAAGGCGGTGGACGCCGTTAACAGCAGCAGGCCCCAGGGCAGCTTGATGCGCCGGGCGTACTGGGTGGCGGCAGTAGCCATACCAGCCACCGAGGCACATTTTTCGGTGGCAAACAAGGTGGCGGGCGCGGCTGCGGGGAACAGCGTGAGCATGCCCGGAATCAGCACCAGACCACCGCCGCCAATTGCCGCGTTGAGCATGGCGGCCACAAAGGTCAGTGGCAGCAGGAAATAGAGTTCGGTGATCATCTTGTGCGTTGCTTCAGGCCCGGAACAATGACCGGGCCGATCCCACAGGACAACAACACGAACACCATCACCAGCCGAGTTAAAAAATAATTACAAAGTCGTATTGTCCCTGATGACTTGTTGGGGCTTCACTCGGCTGTGGCCAAGTTTTGATCTTGAGTTGGTGGTGGGATGGTTTGTAATTTCAATAGTTCAACAATTGTTGTATTATTGAAGTCATGGATACATCACTGGCCATCACCGTTTTTGAGTCGCTGTCATCTGGCGTGCGTCTGGATGCCTACCGTTTGCTGGTCAAGGCCGGGCCAATCGGCCTGGTCGCTGGCGAGATTGGTGCGGCGCTGAACACCCCGCCCACCAACCTGTCGTTTCACCTCAAGGCGCTGACCCATGCGCAACTGGTGAACGTGGTGCAAGAAGGGCGCTTTCAGCGCTACCGCGCCAACATGGGCCTGATGCACGACCTGATTGCTTACCTGACCGCCGAGTGCTGCGCGGGCCACCCGGAGTTGTGCGAGGAACTCTGCACCCCCATCACCGCCCCCCATGTTTTGCCCCAACCCTGAAGGACACACCAACATGACCCAAGTACAAGTTTTTGACCCCGCCCTGTGTTGCAGCAGCGGCGTATGTGGCACCGATGTGGACCAGGCTCTGGTCAACTTTTCTGCCGATGTGGACTGGGCCAAACAACAAGGCTTGTTCATCGAGCGCTTTAACCTGGCCCAGCAGCCCATGGCGTTTGCCGACAACGCCGCAGTCAAGGGTTTGCTGGAGCGCTCGGGTGAGGCTGCTTTGCCCATCACCCTGGTCGACGGTGAGGTGGCGTTTGCTGGGCGTTACCCCGATCGTGCTGATTTGGTCCGTTGGCTCGGCAACCCGGCCCCGACTGCGGTGGCTGCCGTTGCTGAGCCAGCTGCGGTCAAGACGGGTGGCTGTTGCTCGGGCGGCGCCTGCTGCTGAACAGTTATGCAATTCCTCGACCACCCCCCGCGCTTCTTGTTCTTCACCGGCAAGGGCGGTGTGGGCAAAACCTCTATCGCCTGCGCCACCGCCATTGAACTGGCCGCAGCAGGCCAGCGGGTGCTGCTGGTCAGCACCGACCCGGCGTCCAACGTGGGCCAGGTGTTTGGCATCACCATCGGCAACCAGATCACGACCGTGGCTGAGGTGCCCAACTTGAGCGCCCTGGAAATCGACCCGCAAGCTGCTGCCCAAGCTTACCGCGACCGCATTGTGGGACCGGTGCGTGGTGTGTTGCCTGAGGCTATCGTCAAAGGTATTGAAGAACAGCTCTCAGGCGCCTGCACCACCGAGATTGCCGCGTTTGACGAGTTCACCGGCTTGCTGGTCAGCAGCGTGCTCACCCAGGTTTTTGACCACATCGTGTTTGACACCGCGCCCACCGGTCACACCATCCGGATGTTGCAGCTGCCCGGCGCCTGGAGCGGTTTTCTGGAAGCGGGCAAAGGTGACGCCTCATGCCTGGGACCCTTGGCCGGGCTGGAAAAACAGCGCACCCAGTACAAGGCCGCTGTCGATGCCCTGGCTGATGCATCAAAAACCCGTTTTGTCCTTGTGGCACGGGCGCAGTTAGCTACATTAAAAGAAGCGGCGCGCACCCACGACGAGCTGGCGGGTATTGGCCTCACCAAACAGTACCTGGTGATCAACGGTGTGTTTCCGGCAGCACAAGCCAGCCACGACCCGCTGGCCCAAGCCATTGTGAACCGCGAGCAGGCGGCGCTGGCCAAGCTGCCTGAGGCCTTGCGCCACTTGCCAGTCGACCAGATTGGCCTCAAAGCCTTCAACCTGGTTGGCCTGCCTGCCTTGCGCCAACTGCTGGGAACTCCCGACGCCGCAGGGCCCGTTCCACAGGCTGTGTTACCCCAGGCGCCCGCTTTCAACGCGCCCAATCTGTCGTCTTTGGTGGATGACATCGCGGTTGAAGGCCATGGCCTGGTGATGCTGATGGGCAAGGGCGGTGTTGGCAAAACCACGCTCGCCGCTGCGGTGGCGGTGGCGCTGGCCCAACGCGGTTACCCAGTGCACCTGACCACCTCGGACCCCGCTGCCCACCTGATGGACACCTTGCACGGCACGCTGGAACATCTGACCGTGAGTCGCATCGACCCACATGAGGTCACCGAGGCCTACCGCGTCCAGGTGCTCGCCAGCAAAGGCGCCAAGCTTGATGCCGCTGGCCGCGCGGTGCTCGAAGAAGACCTGCGCTCTCCGTGCACCGAAGAAATTGCGGTGTTCCAGGCCTTCTCGCGCGTGATCCGTGAGGCGGGCAAAAAGTTTGTGGTGATGGATACCGCGCCCACCGGCCACACTCTGCTGCTGCTGGACGCCACTGGCGCCTACCACCGCGATGTGGTGCGCCAAATGGGCAGCCAAGGCCACTTCACCACCCCGATGATGCAGCTGCAAGACCCAACACAAACCAAGGTGCTGATCGTGACCCTGGCCGAGACCACACCGGTGCTGGAAGCCGCCAACTTGCAGGCCGACCTGCGCCGAGCCGGGATTGAGCCCTGGGCCTGGGTCATCAACAACAGCGTGGCCGCAGCCCAGGTCAGCTCACCCTTGTTGCGCCAGCGGGCCCACAACGAACTGCGTGAGATTGAAGCCGTGGCCATGCACCATGCCAGCCGCTATGCGCTGGTGCCGCTCCTCACAGAAGAGCCGGTGGGTGTAGAACGACTGTCACACATGGCTGCTAACTTCACCGAATTTGTTTAACCCACCTCTGGAATTTGATATGTCCGACAAAGCCCTGAACGTCCTGTTTTTGTGCACCCACAACTCTGCCCGCAGCATCCTGGCCGAAGCCATCCTGAACCACATTGGCCGCGGCCGTTTCAAGGGTTTCTCAGCTGGCAGCAGCCCGCGTGAGAACCAGCAGCCCAACCCCTTGGGCCTGCAGGTGTTGCGCCAGGCAGGTATCAACACCGACGGCCTGTCCAGCAAAAGCTGGGACGAATTTGGTAAGCCCGATGCGCCGCACATGGATTTGGTGATCACCGTCTGTGACAACGCCGCTGGCGAGGTCTGCCCCTACTGGCCCGGCCAGCCTGCCACTGCTCACTGGGGTTACCCCGACCCGTCCGCCGGTGACGGCAGCGACGCGCAAAAGCTCGAAGCCTTCCGCCAGACCCTGCACCTGCTCAAGCGTCGGCTGGAGTTGCTCATCAGCCTGCCGATCGCCAAGCTGGAGAAAACCATGCTGCAAAGCTCCGCGCGTGAGCTGAGCAAGGAATAAGCTCGTGAGTGCGCAATGTGAAGTGACTGGCAAACGCGCCGCCGGTGCGTCCATGAGTGTGTTCGAGCGTTTTCTCTCGGTCTGGGTGGCCTTGTGTATCGTGGTCGGCATTGGACTGGGCCAGCTCTTTCCGGGGCTGTTCCAGGCCATTGGCCGAATGGAAGTGGCGCAGGTCAACCTGCCGGTGGGCGCTCTGATCTGGGTGATGATCATCCCGATGCTGCTCAAGGTGGACTTCTCAGCCCTGCACGAGGTGCGCCAGCACCTCAAAGGCATTGGTGTCACGCTCTTTGTCAACTGGCTGGTCAAACCGTTCAGCATGGCGTTTCTGGCCTGGTTGTTCATCCGCACGCTGTTTGCGCCGTGGCTGCCGCCCGACCAGATCGACAGTTATGTGGCCGGGCTGATTCTGCTGGCCGCTGCGCCCTGTACTGCCATGGTGTTTGTCTGGAGCCGCCTCACCGGGGGTGACCCGTTGTTTACCCTGAGCCAGGTGGCGCTTAACGACAGCATCATGGTGGTGGCTTTTGCCCCGTTGGTGGCTTTTTTGCTGGGCCTGTCCAGCATTACCGTGCCCTGGGACACGCTGCTGATCTCGGTGGCGCTGTACATCGTGATCCCGGTGCTGCTGGCGCAGGGGCTGCGCAAGGTTTTGCTCAAAAAAGGCCAGGCCGCTTTTGACGCCACCATGGAAAAGATAGGCCCGTGGTCTATTGCCGCACTGCTGGCCACATTGGTGCTGCTGTTTGCGTTCCAGGGCGAGGCGATTCTGAAGCAGCCACTCATCATTGCCCTGCTGGCCGTGCCGATCCTGATCCAGGTGGTGTTCAACTCCGGCCTGGCCTATTGGTTGAACCGTGCGGTGGGTGAAAAACACGCCATTGCTTGCCCGTCAGCCTTGATTGGCGCCAGCAACTTCTTCGAGCTGGCCGTGGCCGCAGCCATCAGCCTGTTTGGCTTCAACTCCGGCGCCGCGCTGGCCACCGTGGTGGGCGTGTTGATTGAGGTGCCGGTGATGCTGCTGGTGGTGAATATTGTGAACCGCTCTAAGGGGTGGTACGAACGTGGCTCCGCCTTGCAAAGGAATTGACGATGACTATCACCATCTACCACAATCCTGCCTGCGGTACCTCCCGCAACACCCTGTCCTTGATCCGCAATTCTGGCGTGGAGCCCGAAGTTATCGAGTACCTGAAAACCCCGCCTGACAAGGCCACGCTGCAGGCCTTGATTTTTGCCATGGGGATCACCACCCGTGCACTGCTGCGAGAAAAAGGCACGCCCTACGACGAGTTAGGCCTGGCCGACCCCCAGTGGACCGATGCGCAACTGGTGGACTTCATGGTGGCGCATCCAATCTTGATCAATCGCCCGGTGGTTGTGACACCTTTGGGAATCCGGCTGTGCCGCCCCAGCGAAGTGGTGCTGGACATCCTGCCCAACCCGCAGCAAGGCGCGTTTACCAAGGAAGACGGTGAGAAAGTGATTGATGACAAGGGCAACCGTGTCTGACATCCTTTGGCCCTCCAACAACCTGGAAGCATCGTCTTTCCAGATTCCAGGTCAAGCGTCATTGCAGCCAGCCAAGGTATCCACGCATCCGCCACGGATTTTGATGCTCTATGGGTCGTTGCGGGAGCGTTCCTACAGCAAGCTCCTGACCTTGGAAGCAGCCCGGTTGCTGCAGACCATGGGCGCCGAGGTCAGGGTCTTTGAACCCGCAGGCCTTCCACAACCTGATGGTGCCCCTGAAAGCCACCCCAAGGTGCCGTGCGGCCAACCCAAGGCAAGACGCTAGCAGTGATGGAAGTGAGCGGCGGTTCGCAGTCATTTAATGCGGTCAACCAGATGCGCATGGTCACCATCCTCAACCAAAGCTCTGTGGCCAAAGCCTGTGCTGAATTTGACGAAGCGGGCCGCATGAAGCCGTCCGCCTTCTTTGATCGCGTGGTGGACGTGATAGAAGAGCTGGTCAAGTTCACACTGCTGACACACGATGTGTCGCCGTACCTGGTGGATCGCTACAGCGAGCGCAAGGAAATGGCAGAGGAATTGTCCAAGCGGGTCACTCAGAGGGTCATGTAGACACGGGTGGCTCAAGCTGACCGGCCCTCCCACAAGGCTATCCATTCGCTACGACATCATTGTGGACACCCAATACTCTGACCTGACCTTGCTTCATGACAACGTCAGAAAGTAGAGCACTTAAAAGCGGCGTAGGGTTCGTTGTGTTTTTTTATCCGCTCACCCAAATCTATCAAAAATAATAGCGTGCATAGACCTCCAGACGTGCGCTAGAGGTTTTTTCTTTGAACTCTGTCTGTGCCTGGCCACTCAGCTGCATCAGCCGTGCGCGGAGTTCCCAGTTGGCAAAGCCGGTGTAGCTGAGTTCTGGCGTGATTTGGTAGCTGTGGTCATTCAAATTGATCATGGTGGTGATGGACGCGGCACCATAGACCCAACCAAAAGGCTCGCTGACACTGGCTTTCACATACAGATAGTCGCGCGCCGGGTTGGGGCGGCCATAACCGGATTGGGCCACGCTGCGCGCCTTGCTGAGCATCGCTGCGGGTGCATTGGCAGCCAGAGCGGCATCCAGAAACTGGAAATACGTTTGCATCTCTGGGTGCTCGTAACCGGCACCGTTTCGGTAGTACTCGGCAATCCAGGTCACCTCACCGGCTGTCAGGTAGCGCAGCCCCACCAAAAAAGAGTCCACATCGACCTGCTGGCTGCTGGTTGCACCCCTGGCACTCACCGTGGTGCGTGTGGCTCCCAGCGTGCGCGCCCATTCGCCATGGATTTCCAGCGCTGGGCTGAGGTTGCGCGAAAAATCTACGCCAAAGCTCTCGGGGCGGGCACCCTTGGCACGCCACATCAGGTCCACATCCGTGTCCCAGGCCAGCAGGTAGAGCTTGGCCGCAGGGTTCAGGTCATTGGACTTGCCAAAGTCGCTGTTTAAGTTGCCGTCGGTGGGCAACAGCAGGCCGGTGAAGCTGATGGTCGAGATGGGGCCGCTCAGGGTTTTGGTCCATTCGCCGCTGGCCATGACAAAACCCTCGCGCGAGGTGGCCGGGTCATTGGCGTCCTTGGGCCGTTCGACCATCGCAACCGGGCTCCAGGCATAACCTTTGCCCCAGCGCTGCACGCGTTTGCCGATATCGAACGTCAAACCGGGGCTGGCGCTCCAGCGCAGGCCCCCTTCCATCACAGCCAGGTCTTTGGGGGTGCTGACCAGGGCATCGTTGGCCCAACTGCCCTGGGTGCGTGCATCCAGCACAAAGTCGCCCAGGTTGAGCTTGCCACTGAGCTCCAACGTGCTGGTGCTGCGCAGCAGCTCAGCGCGCGCTGGCTCGCCAGGGTAGGCCAGCTTAAACGCCGCGCTGTCACCGCGCAGCTGGAGCAGTTCCTCCTTTTGTTCCAGGTAGCCAGAAAACTCAAAGGTTTTTTTCTCAAACTCTGAGGCGTCAAAACTGAACTCTTGGGCGCTGGCTGACTGGCTCCAGGCCGGGCTGGACAACAATCCGGTCAAAGCCAGCAACACACCCGCCAGCTTGCACCGGTTGCCACGCGACGCATTCACTTGCGTAACTCTTCTAACCGGGACATGAAGCCCTGGGTGAATACCTCGTCGGCAAAGTCACGCTTCTTTAAACCCGAGTACAGCATCACCGATTTGTAGTCTTTGTAAAGCGGGCTGTCGGTCTCGATCGTGGCTGGGCGCTTGATGCCGCCGCCAAAGTCCTTGATGTCTTTGAAATGCAGGGTTTTCAGCAGCATGCCACTGCTGGCATAGGCTTCAATGTCGATGGGCAGGATGAGCTTTTTGTCCACCGTCATCTTCAGTTTGTCATAGGCCACTTCGCCGGTTTTGGCTTTGAGGTTCAGAGTGTAGAGCTGGTCGGTTTCATCCACCGAACTCACGTCGTACTCCTGCGCATAGTCCAGCCGCATGATGTCGGCGTTGTTGAACACACCACCGGTCACCGACTGCAGGCTGGTGATGCGCATGGGTTTGCCCACATTGGGCAGGTACATCCACATGTTGTCACCCTGGCGCAAGGTGCTGCGCCCCTTGTCGCTGCTGGGTTGCAGGAACAGGCTGGCCGTCTGGTCTTTGCCTTTTTTGACTGAATACAGCACAAATTCTTTTTTGTTGCCGTTGGGCTCGATGTTGATCAGCTTGCGGTAACTCTCGTACGACTCGGGCTCCAGGTTGCGGTCAAGTTTTTTGAGGATGGCTACGCCGTCCACGGCAAAAGCCAGCAAGGGGGCGCACAGCGCGGTCAGGATAAAAGTTTTGAGCAGTTTCATGATGTTGGGGTTTCGCAAATGGTGTCATTTATCCAAAGTGTCAGACATGACGCAGTGCCTGAATCGGGTCCATGCGGGCAGCCCGCCAAGCTGGCTGCAGACTTGCCAAACCCGACACCAGCACCGCCAATCCGAGCACGCTCAAGACCTCCACGCCAACCAGCGTGGGATGCAGGGTGATCTGCTCACGGCCAAAGCTGAACACCACCGGCCAGAGATTGAGGGCGACCACCACCGCGTAACTCAGGGCCACACCCGCCAGTGCACCGGCCAGACCCAGCAGCAGACCTTCGCTCAAAAAGATGGCCATCAGTTTGCGCGGCTGGGTGCCAATGGCGGCCAGTGTGCCGATTTCACGAATGCGCTCATACACCGCCATCAGCATCACGTTCATCACACTCACCAGCACAATCGCTACCAGCATGATGCGGATAAAGAAGGTCATCAAGTCGATCATCTTGACGATATTGGCAAACGGTGACAGCTCCGCCCAGGTGTGTAATTCGGTGGCGGGTTTGTCTTCCTTGTTGCGAATGGTGTCCAGGGCCGTATTCAGGCGTTTCTGCGCGACGGACAGGGTGCTGATGTCTTTGAGTCGCACCGCCACTTCCATCACTTCTTCTTTGTCCATACGCAGCAGTTCACGGGCATCCTTGATGTCGATATAACCATCGCGTCCACCCGGGCCGGTAATGCCCTCCAGAATGCCGCCCACGACAAAGGTCTTGCCATTCACTGAACCCGAGGCGTTGGTGGCCACCAGCACCACCGAGTCACCCACCTTGACCTTCATGCCACGGGCCAGCAACTCAGGGACCAGCACTTTGCCTGGTTCCACCAGTAGCCCGGTCTTGTTGCCATCGCTGATGCGCTGGCGCAAGGCGGGCACAGCGGCGTCTTCGGCAGCGGCATCAATACCGTTGAGACGGATATTGCTGTTTTCGGCAAAGTTGCTGAACATGGCACCCAGCTTGACGCGCTTGGAGTAGGCCAGCACGGCTGGATCAGCTTTGAGAATCTCTTCTATCGAACCCACCGCCTTGGGCTGCAGGCTCATGGTCAGCGGCAGGTTGTCCATGGAGGCGGTGTAGCCTTTGCGGTGCACTTGCAGATGGCCCAGCATGCTGTCGGTGATCGACCCGACCATGGTCTGTTTGAACGATCCAGCAGCCGCCACAAACAGCAGCAGCGCCACCACGCCGAGCATGATCAGCAGGGCGGTCAGCAAGGTGCGGCGCTGGTAGCGCAGCAAGTTGCGCAGCGCCAGTTTCAGGGTTGAGGTCATGCTGCGGCTCCTTGGGTCAGGCGACCATCTTCCAGCGTGAAGGTCTGCTCGGCTTCATGCATGATTTTGGGGTCGTGGGTGGAAAAGATGAAACTGGTGCCAAAGTTGTCGCGCATGGTCTTCATCAGGTTGAGCACCTTGTAGGCGGTGTCATGGTCGAGGTTGGCCGTGGGTTCGTCGGCCAACACGAGTTTGGGCTCGCCCACCAGGGCGCGGGCCACTGCCACCCGCTGCTTTTGCCCGCCTGAGAGCTGGTCAGGCCGCTTGTGGGCTTGTTCGGTCATGCCCACTGCAGCGATCATGGTGTTGACCCGCTCGCGGCGCTTGGCCTCACTCCAGCCGCGCACCATTAGCAACGGGTATTCGATGTTTTCATAAGCACTGAGCACCGGCACCAGGTTGAAGTCCTGAAACACAAAACCCAGGTGTTCACCCCGGAAGGTGGCCGCGGCGCTACGCGACAAAGTGCTGATGTCGGTGCCATGCACCCGCAACGTGCCGCTGCTGGGATGGTCCAGGCAGCCGAGCAGGTTCAGCAAAGTGGATTTGCCACTGCCCGACGGGCCGACAAATGCGGCAAAGGCACCCTCGCCAATCTCAAAACTGATGCCCCTCAGGGCTGCCACGTCTTGGTCGCCCATGCGGTAGCTCTTGGTGATGTTGATGGCTTGTATTAATGACATGTTGTGCTTTCTTGCATGAGCTTCACGGCGGTGTGCTTTCATGTGGGGGGCTGGGCTTCAGACCCATCCCGGCTTATTTGATGAACCCACGCGTTTTCATGACATCACAAGCGTTTTTCCGTGAGGTTTTGAGTGTGATCCCTTTATCTTTGGCGCGGGCTTCCATGGCGGCGTGTTGTTCAGTCTGCAAGGCCTTGCATTCGTCATAGGTCTTGACCGCACGCATCATGGTTTGATGGGTCGTGCGTTCCTCTGCGGTCATCAGCGTCCAGCCAGGGGTATTGGTCCTGTCAAAGCGCATGCCACGCATACCCCGTGTGCCGGTACCCATTTGGCCTGTACCAGGCCCCATGCTCATGCCTGTTCCTGGCGCGGCGGCGGGTCCATTTTGGGCCAGTACCGATGCAGATAATGCCGCGGCCAATGTGGTGGCGATCGCGATGGTTTTGAAAGCGATTGAGGTTGTCATGATGGACTCCTTCAGGTGAACAAGTTGGGGTGCATGTCTTGTCTGCATCTCTGAGTCCAATTTGAGCGCGCTTGTGTCAACGCGGTGTTGCGCCAAAAGGGCAGATTTGCATCACCGTGTTGCACGTCTGACTGGCGTTACAGTGGGTTACAAAACGAGCTGCATGCGTGGATCTGAAGATGCCGCGCTGACCGTCTCCAAAAAGCGGGTGCCCTGCCTCAAGGTGCTGGGGCAGGTGAACATGCTGGTGGTCGACACCTGCTACTGCGGTCAGGCCAATGTGCAGCACGGCTAGGGCCAGCAAGAGTTTGCGTACCTCCAGCGTGTCCACGCTGTCAGGCACACCGTCAAACAGCAAGTGCAGACTCTGTTTGAACAAGTCCCAGGTGCCCCAAAGAATGATCGCGGCGATGAGCAGACTCACCACTGGGTCAAGCCAGACCCAGTCCATCCATATGGTCAACGCCCCGGCCCCCCGGCGGCCACCAACGCGTCGGCAACCATTTGCAAAATTTCTGCCATGGGGATCACCACCCGTGCACTGCTGCGAGAAAAAGGCACGCCCTACGACGAGTTAGGCCTGGCCGACCCCCAGTGGGCCGATGCGCAACTGATGGACTTCATGCTGGCGCATCCGATCTTGATCAACCGCCCGGTGGTTGTGACACCTTTGGGAACCCGGCTGTGCCGCCCCAGCGAAGTGGTGCTGGACATCCTGCCCAACCCGCAGCAAGGCGCGTTTACCAAGGAAGACGGTGAGAAAGTGATTGATGACAAGGGCAACCGTGTCTGACATCCTTTGGCCCTCCACGAACAGTCTAAACAACGCACTGTTGTGATGTTGCAGCGATATGGTCCCACTTGGCCTTGATGTCCAGAATTCGAGGCTGGATATCCAGGAAGACCTGGACGATCTTGGGATCAAAGTGTTGGCCCGAACTGTCACGAATCAGAGCCAGACACTTTTCATAAGGCCAAGCCTCCTTGTAGGGGCGCTTGGTGCTTAAAGCATCAAACACGTCGGCAACAGCCACAATGCGGGCCACCAGAGGGATGGATTCACCCTTGATGTGGCGAGGATAGCCGCTGCCATCCCATTTTTCGTGGTGCCCCAAGGCGATCTCTGCAGATACCTGAAACACGTGGGCATCACTGCGGCTCAGAATCTTCCACCCGATGTAGGGATGGGTCTTCATCACAGCCCACTCGGCCTCATCAAGCGGGCCGGGCTTGCGCAGAATGGCGCTAGGGACACCAATTTTCCCGGTGTCGTGCAGAGGTGCAGCATCTTCAATGAGTCTGCATTCGTCGTCTGGCAGCCCCACGCCTTGTGCAATGGCCCCGGCATAGGCCGACATACGCCACACGTGCTCCGCTGTGTCTGCATCGCTGTAGTGTCCCGCCTCGCCCAGCATGGCAATGGCATCGCGGTAGCTTTTTTCAAGCTTAGCCGTGCGAACCAGTGACAGCTGTGTTTTCACACGGGCTCGCACAATGTCAGGGTTGACCGGTTTAACAATATAGTCAACTGCCCCCACCGCAAACCCTTTGGACTCTTGCCCCACTTCGGACAAGGCTGTCACAAAAATCACCGGCATGTGTGTATTCGTCGAATCTTTTTGCAAGGTTTCACATACCTCGTAACCTGACATACCGGGCAGGTTGACATCCAACAAAATCAGGCAGGGTTTGAACTTGGCCACCGCTGCCAAGGCATCCATCCCATTGGTCGCAAAGATCAGCTTGTATTGCGGCGACAGAATTTGCCGCAATACGGCCAAATTTTGTGGTTCATCATCAACGATCAGGATTGGGCCACTAGTCATCTTTCTGCTCCCATTCGATCTGCAGTGTTTTTGCCAAAACACGAAGTTCATTTTCAGCGGTGTGGAAATCAAAACACTCGACAGCCTCACTGACTTTGCGTAACTGGGCTTTCCATCAACACCACGTCCACCTCCATGGCGTGTTGCATCAGCCAGTTAAAGGCCTGCTGGCCATCTTCTGCCAGAGCAACATGGGCGCCTTCACCTTCAAAAATCTGCGAGGCTACTTCACGGTTGACTTCACTATCGTCCACCACCAGCATGCGCAGACCGTTCAGGCGCCGGGCAGTTGCGGGTGATAGGACCGTTGTCATGCCTATTTTCTTCTTGTAGGCGGTCGCGACAGCGTCAAACAACACAGACGCTGTCACGGGCTTTGTCAGCACCGCATCGGTAAAACGGATATCCGGGTGCGCGATCAGCTCCTCACGAGAGAAGGCCGTTGCAACCACAATGATGGGGCCCTGTGTACCGGACATGTGTTCGTGAATCACACGTGCGGCTGCCAGACCATCCATTTCAGGCATTTGCCAGTCCAGAACAATGACCAGTTCTGTCGTCGGGCGCTGTGCCTGCTGCGTCACAAGTTTCACTGCTGCCGCACCGTCCGCCACCACATAGGGTTTCCAGCCCAGGCTCTAGGCTGTGGCCCGCAGCGCATCGCGGGAGACCTCGCTGTCATCGGCAATCACGACACTCAGGCCTCTGAGTTCAATGGTCAACGCATCTCTTGTTGTCCCCCGTTTGAATGTCACATCAAAGTAAAACCGGCTCCCTTGCCCAAGTTCACTTTGCACCTGCAAGGTACTGCCCATCATCTCCAGCAGGCGTTTGCTGATCGACAAACCCAGCCCGGTGCCGCCAAATTGGCGCGTGGTGGATACGTCGGCCTGCTGAAACGGGACAAAAAGCTTGTCTATTTGCTCTTGGCTCACACCAATACCCGAATCCTCCACTTCAAAATGGAGAGTGATTTCAGCATCATCCTTTTTGAGGCATGAAATGCGGAACGCAACAAATCCGCTTTTTGTGAACTTGATGGCATTCACCACCAGATTCATGACGACCTGACTCAAGCGGACTTGGTCCCCGATCAAATGGTTCATGCCAAACAGCGGGGGCGAAATGGCCAGCTCCAGGTTCTTGGCTGCAGCCGATGCCTCCATCATGACCGAGACGTTGTTGATCATGTCCAGAAGGTCAAATTCGGCCATCTCCAGTGTCATACCCGAGGCTTCGATTTTGGCGTAATCCAGTATGTCATCCAGGATACGCTGCAGCGTTAGCCCCGAGCTCTGGAGCTTGCGCACCAGTTGGGTCGCCTCGTTCGGCAGTTCTGCCTTGGACAGAAGGTAAGCCAGACCGAGCACACCATTCATGGGCGTGCGAATCTCATGACTCATGTTGGAGAGAAACTCACTTTTGGCCTGTGTAGCACGTTCTGCTTCCTGGCGCTTTATTTCGAGTTCCCGATTCAAACTCGCCATCCTCAACTCTGCCTGTTTGATATCTGAAACATCGGTCACAAGCACGTGAAAACCGCGCACTTTCCCTTCAAAAACATCCGGTATGTAACTTGCCAGTGCATACCCAATTGATCCATCGGCTTTGGTCAAGGTGCGCTCGAAGTGCTGCAACTCGCCGCGCAGCGCAGCTCGGATATAGGGTTCGTTCAAAGCGAACACTTGTTCACCCAACAAATCCTGCATGCTCACGCCGAGCATGGCAGCAGGTTCGCGCCCGAACCATTCCAGGTACGCATGGTTATGCCCAAGCCTGGCCGCAGCCGAGCAGTTCAGTGTGACCTTGTTTTTTTAACCTGAGGCACTCAAGCATGATCTCCCTTGAATTCCTGATCACCTCGCTGATCGTTGTGCTGATCCCCGGCACCGGTGTGGTTTACACGGTATCCACCGGCCTAGTCCAAGGGCGCAAGGCCAGCGTGTATGCGGCTTTGGGGTGCACCGCCGGGATCGTGCCGCACCTGTTGGCCACCATTCTTGGCCTGGCGGCGGTGATGCACACCAGTGCGCTAGCGTTCCAGGTGTTGAAGTACGCCGGTGTCGTTTACCTGCTGTATGTGGCCTACGCCACCTGGCGGGACAAATCGGCTTTTGCGGTGGATGGAAGCATGTCAAAAACATCGGCCAGTGGCTTGGTGACCAAGGCCTTTTTGCTGAACATTTTGAATCCGAAGTTGACAATTTTCTTCCTGGCTTTTTTACCGCAATTTGTGCAAGCCACAGGGCCAGCGCCCCTGGTGCAGATGCTGGTGCTCAGCGCCGTGTTCATGGCCATGACGTTTGGCGTTTTTGTAGCCTATGGCGTTGTTGCACATGCATTCCGAAAGATCGTCATTGAATCGCAGCGTGTGCAGCGCTGGCTGCGTTACAGCTTTGCGGCGGTGTTTGCCGCCTTGGGCGCCAGGCTGGCGACCAGCGAGCAGTGATGGGCAGTTCTGCCGGGCACCCTGGTCCATGTAAAGTCGGGGCAAGATCAATAGATCGTATTTTTGCCTGTAGCCCTTATCCAATCAGCACCATGAGCTATGTTTTAGATAGTATTTTTGCAGGCGCCACCGCTTGCCTGTGTCGCCGTTTAAACCAAAACCCGCCATGCTGAGCGGGGAGGCTGTCGATTTCGAAGTGCCGTTCCAAGGCTCGCTGCTGCGTGGCAGCCGGTACACGCCATCCGGCGCCACGCAGACGGCGCTGGTGCTGCATGGTGGTGGAACTTCCGCCGCTGAGGGTTTTGGCGAACTGCGTCGCTTTTTACATGCCCGCCACATCGAGACCATCGCTTTTGACGCGGTGGGTCATGGCCGCACCGGGGGCGCCCAGCTGGGCACCACGCTGGAGGAGCGGGTGTTGCAGGTGATCACCATTGTTCAATCGCAAGGGCTGGCGCCCGAGTCGCTGGCGCTGGTGGGTTTCAGTATGGGTGCTTATGTGGCGGTCAAGGCCGCTGCCCAGTTGGGTGTGCCGCGCCTGTGTCTGGCCATTCCGGCGGCTTATGCCACCCAGGCCTACCAGGTGCCGTTTGGGCCGCAGTTCAGCCAGATCCTGCGCACACCCGACAGTTGGGTGGATTCAGATGCGTTTGATCTGGTGGCCGATTACACCGGCCACCTACTGGTGATATCGGCAGAAGAAGACTGCGTGGTGCCGCCCGAGATCCCGCACACCTACTTGACCTGCGCCAGCAAGAGCGCCAGCAGCCAGCACCACATCATCCACCGGGCTAGCCACCAACTCAGTGAGCACTATGCACGCGAGCCACAGGCCCGTGAAGACGCTTACACCGCCATCGCCGCGCTGTGCCAGCAGGGTAGTCACAGATCCCCAACCTGAGCCATACACCATGGGTGTTTCTTTAAGCTGGGTTGCGGTGCAAGGACTTTCTGCCGAAGACGCTTTGTCACGTCTGGGCCTCAAACACACCGGCAACACTTGCAGTTACCCGTTCAAGGGCATCGCCAGCCATGGCTTGTTGGCAGACTGGTTCTTGGTGATGGCTGGTCGGTGTGACCACCGTATTGGTTTGTCGCCAAGCTTGTCGACGCTGTCAGCGGGTTGCCGCTTGGTGGCCTGCGCGTTGGAAGAACATGTCAACTACGCGTCGACCGCGCTGTGGCAAGACGGCCAGTTGATCTGGCGTGTTGAACACCAGGGAGACCTTGACCCCGAGAACATGTCTTGCCAGGGTAGGGTGCCGCAGCGGTTCCATGACTTGCTGGTCACCGTGGAGCCCGAGGACAGTGAGAACCTGGAAGGCCACTTCCACATGGATGTGCCGCTGATGCTGGCCCAAGAGCTCACCGGCTTTCGCCACGACGAGTCCAACCCGGTGCTGGACAACACGCCGTTTGACGAATTGCTTGACCTGCAGCCCAAAGCCCGCTGGTGGAAGCTGTGGGCCTGAGCTCCGGATCGGTGACAGGATTTATGGGTTATTTTGGCCTGTAGCCCTTGTTCTAACTGGTCCAGAAGCTATCTGAGTTGTAGCAACCGGGTTCACAAGTGCAGGCTGCCAAGGGGCTCTGCCGCCAGCTTGTGCGCAAGCAGCGACAATCCAGCTCCTTTTTGAAACTTTGCCGGGTAAATGCCCGGCCTTTTTTTGCATGTCTGAACCTATTGAAGTTGAAGTCCGTCCCGCCAAAGAGCGCGACGCCAAAGTGATTGCCGAAATCCAGGCCGCTGCCGCCCAGGCCGCGTTCAAGGCGCAGTTTCCCGGTGAAGCCATGCCGGAGTTTGATTCCCTGAAAAAGAGCCAGGCCTACTGGCGCGAAGCCATCGAGTTTGCCGACCCGCAGGTGTTGGTGGCGGTAGCCGAAGGTGAGGTGGTGGGTTTTGTCGGGTTTGACCGCTCACGCGACCCTAAAACCCCGGCCACCATGGGAGAGATCTGGTCCATGTACGCCCGCCCGAGCCACTGGGGGCAGGGCGTGGGCCTGGCGTTGTGGGACGCCGCACGTGACGCGTTGATTGACGAAGGCTGCACCAAGGTCACCGCCTGGGTGCCGTTGGGTTATGAGCGCGCGCTACGCTTCTTTGACATGGCCGGCTACAAGCGCGAGATGACCAGCATCAAAACCGTGCTGGTGGGCCTGACGCGGATTGAAGAGATCCGCTTCAAGCGCGACCTGAAGTAAAACTCAGAGGCGGCGCAGCACCACGCTGCCAATCGAGTAACCGGCGCCAAACGAGCAGATCACGCCCACCTCACCGACAGCGATGTCATCGTGGTGGCGGTGGAAAGCGATGATGGAACCGGCTGAGGCGGTGTTGGCAAACTCGTTCAAGATCACCGGTGCATCATCTGCGGTGGCATCACGGCCAAGCAGTCGGCGGCCGATCAGCTGGTTCATCGCCAGATTGGCCTGGTGTAACCAGAAGCGACGCACACCGCTGGGGGCCAAGTCCAGCGTGGCCAGGTGGCTGCTGATGTGCTCCGCGGCCATCGGGCAGACTTCCTTGAACACCTTGCGGCCTTCCTGGTAGAACAGCTGGTCGCGGTCTTCGGGGTTGCGGTCCTCACAGCGCGACATGAACCCGGCGTTGTTGCGGATGTTGTTCGAGAACGAGGTGACCAGCTTGGTGCCCAGCACCTCAAACGCTCCTGCCGGGGCGGTATCTTGCCGCTCGATCAGGATCGCGGTGCAGACGTCGCCAAAGATGAAATGGCAATCGCGGTCTTTCCAGGCCAGGTGGGGTGAGGTGATTTCGGGGTTAACCACCAGCACCGCACGTGCCGAGCCGCTGCGCACCGCGTTGACCGCCATCTCGATGCCAAAGGTGGCCGAGGAGCAAGCCACGTTCATATCGAACCCAAAACCGGTGATGCCCAGCGCGTGCTGGATTTCCACCGCCATCGCCGGGTAGGCACGCTGCATGTTGGCGGCGGCGCAGATCACCCCATCGACATCGGCGGCGGTTTTGCCAGCGCGTTGCAAGGCGTCTTGTGCGGCAGCCACACTGATCTCGGCCATCAGGGAGATTTCGTTGTCTGGCCGAGGGGTGAGGCGAGGGCGCATGCGCGTGGGGTCCAGCACACCCGACTTCTCCACCACATAACGCTGCTGGATGCCAGACGCCTTTTCAATGAACTCCACGCTGGAGTACGGCACCGCTGCTAGCTTGCCTGCTGCTATGTCAGCAGCGTGTTCAATGTTATGCAGATCGGCATATCGGTTGAAGGTGTCCACCAGTTCGGCGTTGCTGATGATGTGGGGGGGCACATAAAGCCCGGTGCTGCTGATACAAACGCGGTGCATGAAGTGTCTTTCTGAAAGGGAGCGCAAGTCTGGGTGGCGCGGGTGCCACTCGCCATTATCGAACCTGCGGCGCACCGTGCTGTTGTATACCATCAACGACAATCCGTGACTTTGGAGGGTTCCGAATGGCCAGCAGCCTGCTTGTATTGTTGGATGACATCGCCACCGTGCTGGACGACGTGGCTTTGTTGACCAAGGTGGCAGCAAAAAAGACCGCCGGTGTGCTAGGGGACGATCTGGCGCTCAACGCCCAGCAGGTCACCGGTGTCAAGGCTGAGCGCGAGTTGCCGGTGGTGTGGGCGGTGGCCAAGGGTTCGTTCATCAACAAGGCGATTCTGGTGCCTGGTGCGCTGCTGCTCAGTGTAGTAGCGCCTTGGGCCATCACCCCGCTGCTGATGGCGGGTGGCCTGTTCCTGTGTTTTGAGGGCTTTGAGAAAGTGGCGCACAAGCTGTTGCACAGCCCGGCCCAGGACAAAACCGAACACGCGCAACTGTTGCAAGCTTTGAGCGACACGTCGGTGGACGTGGTGGCGCTGGAGAAAGACAAGATCAAGGGTGCGGTGCGCACCGACTTCATTTTGTCCACCGAGATCATCGTCATCACCCTGGGCACGGTGGCGGCCAGCCCGTTTGTGACCCAGGTCAGTGTGCTGGCTGGTGTGGCGCTGTTGATGACGGTTGGGGTCTATGGCCTGGTGGCAGCTATTGTGAAGATCGACGACTTGGGGCTGTGGCTCACCCTGCGCCCCGGCCAATCCGGTTGGCAACAGGTGCTGGGGCGGGGCCTGCTGCGCGCTGCACCGCTGCTGATGAAAAGCCTGACGGTGCTGGGCACGCTGGCGATGTTTCTGGTGGGTGGCGGCATTCTGGTGCACGGCTGGCACAGCCTGGGTGTGTGGCTGGACGGGATCAGCCAGCTGGCAGGGCCAGCGGCGCCGCTGGCCTCAGCCGTGCTCAGCGCGCTATTTGGGCTTATCGCGGGTGGGGTGGCCCTGGCTGGGGTGCATGCGCTCAGCTGGGCTCGCTCTGCTTTATACAATAAATAGGCCTCTAGCCCTTATGCAATAAGGGTTGGATGCTCTTGATATGGGAGCGACCCCGTAAGGGTTCAGACCTCGCCGCCCAGGGCTTGGGTGAGGTGGTCGATGTACTGCTCCACCAGCTTTTCAAACTCGGCCTGCACCGCGGGCACCACCACCATCTTGACCAGGCTGGGCAGCGGCATCATGACCTCACCTTGGATCTTCAGCGTCAGATGGGTGGCGGTTTTTTTGTCAACAATCTTCCAGCTGCCCGACACCAGGGCGTTGCCTTCACCGGCCACCGGGGTCCAGATGACCGAGCCCTTGGCCGGGTTGGACACGTATTTGGAGGCATAAATGGTCTGCAGCACAAACTTGGCGACGCCAATTTTGGCCATCTCCCAGCGGTACACGTTGTCACCCAGGTCCACCAACTTGTCCAGTTTGGGAAAGTGGCTGGCGGACTGGGGCACATCGGACAGCAGCTCAAACACGGTGTGATAGGTCGCCTTGACGGCAAATTCGTAACCCAGATCCAGCTTGACAGTGATGGCCATTCTTGTCTCCCAAAAAGGTGATCTGCCAGTGGCTGCGAAGTTGACCTCGACAAGCGCACCAGAGCTGTACAAATGATAGCCCGCCGTGTGTGCTGGTGGCGGGTGCAATTGCCGCCACAATCTGCCCCGTGCCAAATTTGCCTAACGATTCCCCGATCTTGCTGCTGGCCCCGATGGAAGGGCTGCTGGACTTTGTGCTGCGTGACATCCTGACCCGTGTGGGTGGGGTGCAGCGCTGTGTCTCCGAGTTCATCCGTATCACCGACACCTTGTTGCCCGAGCGCGTGTTTGAGCGCCTGGTGCCCGAGTTGCGCCAAGGTTGCCAGACCCTCTCAGGTGTACCGGTACGCCCGCAGTTGCTGGGCTCTGACCCGATCTGCCTGGCCGACAACGCGGCTCGCCTGGCGTCCATGGGGCCGAATGGTGTGGATCTGAACTTTGGCTGCCCCTCACCGGTGGTGAACCGGCATCGTGGTGGGGCGGCCTTGCTGGACGAGCCCGAGTTGCTGTTCAAAATCGTCTCAGAGGTGCGCCGGGCCGTGCCTGCGCAGCAGCCAGTGTCGGCCAAGATGCGCCTTGGCCTCAATGACGACAGCCGGGCCGAGGCCTGTGCGCTGGCCATTGAGGCGGCAGGCGCCAGCGAGCTGGTGGTGCATGCCCGCACCAAAGTGGATGGTTACCGCCCACCGGCCTATTGGGAGCGAGTGGGAGACATCCGCCAGGTGGTGAAGTTGCCGCTGGTGGCCAATGGCGAGATCTGGACCGCTGCCGACGCCCAGGCCTGCCGTCTGGCCAGCGGCTGCCACAGCTTGATGCTTGGGCGTGGCATCGTGGCCAACCCGGGCTTGGCGCTGGAGATTCTGGCGGCCCAGTCGCCACACGGCGCACTTGAGCCAGGGGCGGGTTCAAACGCGGTCATGGTGTTGCCCTGGGAGCAGTTGTTGCCCCTGATCGCCGATTTCTGGCGGCTGGTGGGGCAACACCTGCGGCGTGATCAGCAAACCGGTCGCCTCAAGCAATGGCTCAACCTGTTGCGCCGGGTCTATCCTCAGGCACAGCTGGCGTTTGAGGCGGTCAAGACCTTTCACCACCCGGCGGATGTGGACGCTTGGCTGGCAAAGCAGATGGGTGGGCTTGAATTTTGCATTGCTGGCGCCATGTCACAGTAGTCTGCAGCATCAGAGGCGGCTCGATAGAATGAATTCATGAGCACCAAAATACCGAAAATTATTCCGCAACGCCCTGTCAAACCTGAAGTGGACGACTCAGACGGCACGGTGGTGCTGGAGCGTCGGACCCAAAAAACCAAGCCGCCCAAGCTCTACCAGGTGGTCATGCTCAATGACGACTACACACCGATGGAGTTTGTGGTGATTGTGATTCAAGAGTATTTCGGCAAGGATCTGGAGACAGCGACCCAGATCATGCTGAAGATTCACCTCGATGGCCGAGGCGTCTGTGGCGTTTACTCGCGCGACGTGGCGGCCACCAAGGTGAGTCAGGTACTGGATGCTGCCAACAAAGCGGGGCATCCCTTGCAGTGTGTCGCAGAACCGTTGGATTCCTGAGCATCTGAATCCTTGTAGAGCCGCCCTGATTTCAAATCAGATTACAGTTGACCATCGAACCGAAGCTACTAAAGGAACACCATGATTGCCCAAGAATTGGAAGTCAGTCTTCACATGGCGTTTGTGGAAGCGCGCCAACAGCGCCATGAATTCATCACCGTCGAACATTTGCTGCTGGCTTTGCTGGACAACCCCAGCGCCGCCGAGGTGCTGCGCGCCTGTTCAGCCAATGCCGATGACCTGCGCAAGTCGCTGGTCACCTTCATCAAGGACAACACGCCGCAGGTGGCGGGCTCTGACGATGTGGACACCCAGCCCACGTTGGGTTTCCAGCGTGTGATCCAGCGCGCCATCATGCACGTGCAGTCCACCGGCAGCGGCAAAAAGGAAGTCACCGGCGCCAATGTGCTGGTCGCCATTTTTGGCGAAAAAGATTCCCACGCCGTGTATTACCTGCACCAGCAGGGCGTGACCCGTCTCGATGTGGTGAACTTCATTGCCCACGGCATCAAGAAGAGTGACCCGCCGGAACCTATCAAGTCCGGCGAAAGCCCGGCTGAATCCGAAGAGGGTGGGGCGGAGAAAAATGAAAAATCCTCACCACTGGACCTGTACACCCAGAACCTGAATCAGCTGGCAAAAGACGGCAAGATCGACCCGCTGATTGGTCGTGACTATGAGGTCGAGCGGGTCATCCAGATCCTGTGCCGTCGCCGCAAAAACAACCCGCTGCTGGTGGGTGAGGCCGGTGTGGGCAAAACCGCCATCGCCGAGGGGCTGGCTTGGCGCATCACACAAAAAGACGTGCCCGATATTTTGGGTGAGGCAATTGTTTATTCACTTGACATGGGTGCACTGCTGGCGGGCACCAAGTACCGAGGTGACTTTGAGCAACGTCTCAAAGGTGTGCTCAAGGCCATGAAAGACAAGCCCAACACGATTTTGTTCATCGATGAAATCCACACGCTCATTGGTGCGGGTGCGGCCTCTGGCGGCACGCTGGATGCGTCCAACCTGCTCAAACCGGCGCTGAGTTCGGGTGCCCTCAAATGTATCGGTGCCACCACGTTCAGTGAGTACCGTGGTATTTTCGAGAAAGACGCAGCCTTGTCTCGTCGCTTCCAGAAGGTGGATGTGGTTGAGCCGACCGTCGAGCAGACGGTGGACATCCTCAAGGGGCTGAAATCGCGCTTTGAAGAGCACCACAGCGTGAAGTACGCACTGGCGGCTTTGCAGGCAGCAGCGGAACTGAGTGCGAAATACATCAATGACCGCCATTTGCCCGACAAGGCGATTGACGTGATTGATGAGGCGGGTGCCGCGCAGCGGATCTTGCCAGCCTCCAAGCGCAAAAAGATCATCAGCAAGGCTGAGGTCGAAGAAATCGTGGCCAAGATCGCCCGCATTCCCCCTGCCAATGTCTCCAACGATGACCGCGGCAAGCTTAAGACCCTGGAGCGTGACTTGCGCAACGTGGTGTTTGGCCAGGACAAGGCGCTTGACATGCTGGCCTCCAGCGTCAAGATGGCGCGCTCTGGTCTGGGCAAGGGTGACAAGCCGATTGGCGCCTTCCTGTTCAGCGGCCCCACCGGGGTTGGCAAGACCGAAGCAGCCAAGCAGTTGGCCTACATCATGGGCATTGAGCTGATCCGCTTTGACATGAGTGAGTACATGGAGCAGCACGCGGTGAGCCGCCTGATTGGTGCGCCTCCCGGTTATGTCGGGTTTGACCAAGGCGGGCTGCTGACCGAAGCCATCACCAAAAAGCCGCATTGTGTGTTGCTGCTTGACGAGATTGAAAAAGCCCACCCGGCGATCTTCAATGTGTTGCTGCAGGTGATGGACCACGGCACCTTGACCGACAACAATGGGCGCAAGGCGGACTTCCGCAACGTCATCATCATCATGACAACCAATGCCGGTGCCGAGACCATGAACAAAGCCACCATCGGTTTCACCAACCCGCGTGAGTCGGGTGATGAAATGGCCGACATCAAGCGTTTGTTCACGCCGGAATTCCGTAATCGGTTGGATGCCATCGTCAGCTTCAAGGCGCTGGATGAAAACGTGATCCTACGTGTGGTGGACAAGTTCCTGCTGCAGCTGGAAGCGCAACTGGCCGACAAGAAGGTGGAAGTCACCTTCACCGACAAGCTGCGTAAACACCTGGCCAAGAAAGGTTTTGACCCGTTGATGGGCGCCCGGCCAATGCAGCGCCTGATTCAGGACACCATCCGGCGTGCACTGGCCGATGAGTTGTTGTTTGGGCGCTTGATGGACGGTGGCCGCTTGACGGTGGACTTGGACGACAAGGACGAGAGCAAAACCGAGGTGTTGCTGGACATCACCCCGTTGCCCAAAAAAGAGGGCAAGCCCAAGCCAGAATCACAAGAGGCGACACTCAGCTAAGTCTTCAGAGTTTCCCTGTCAACCGGTATGGGCCACGCGTGTGGTCCGTACCGGTTTTCTTTTTGCCGCAGAGGGTGCTGGGAAAAAAGGGTAAAAAAAAGGGTCGGTCTTGCGACCAACCCTTAAGGGATCCCTGAACCTGAAGGTTACGAAAGGACCCGAGGAGACAACTAGCTGAAACGCGGGGTTTCCAAATTCAGAACTGTACCAAGTATCTCAGGGTTTTCCCTTAGTTGGTTAGAGGCGCACACTTATTTTTGAGTCTGTCTGCTATATGCAACAAAGATGCCAATCAGCGTTTTTTCGCTGCAGGTTTGGCCGCATTGGCTGCGGTGCTGGTCACGGCGTTGAAATTGGCTTCAGCGACATCGGTGGCTTGTTTGACCGCTTTTTGGACCGATTCCAGAGCGTTGTTCGCCGCAGCGACAGCGCTTTTCAGCACGGCCACAGCCGCTTCTGAGCCAGCCGGGGCGCTTTTGACAGCGGTGTCCAACATGCCGGTGAATTGTTGCTGGACTTGTGCTGCCTGACCTTCCAGGGTTTTGGTGAATTCGCTGGTGGTGCCTGAAGCGATTTCATACAGATGGCGGCTGTAGGCAGCGGTTTTTTCAGCCAGCGGCTGGAAGATGCTCGATTGCAGAGCCAACAGTTCTTGGGCGTCTTTGACACTGAGCAGGGCTTTGGCGTTGTCGCCGGTGTCAGCCAGAGCCGCTTTGGACGCACTCATGTTGAGCTCAACAATTTTCTCGACGCCTTCAAAGGCCTTGGCTGTCAGGCCCAGCAAGGTTTCAATATTGGCTTTTTGGGCTGCCACAATTTGTTCAACAGTCAAAATTGTCGTCATCGTCATCTCTCCATCGGTTGTGTAAAAAAGTTAACTGCGCCGAAACCTTGCTCAAACCAAAATATGTTGCAGTGCAGCATGACTCAAATTATAGAGACAAGTTGGGTCTTGGCAAGTGTTTTTTGCTGCGTTGCAGCAATTTAGGCCGCCGTGTCTAAACAACCAGTTTGTTAACGCAGCGACACAATCACGTGATGGATGCTTTCTACGCCGATCACTTTGTGTTGCCTCTGCCACCGGGGCATCGCTTTCCCATGCAAAAGTACGCGATGCTTCGCCATGCGCTGAGCACAGAGCTCCCGGACATTTGTCTCAAAGAGGCGCCAGAGGTGAGCAACGCGCAGTTGGCACTGGTGCACAGCCCTGCTTACATCCAGGCTATCCAGACCGGTGAGATGGATCCTGCTGTGATGCGTGAGATTGGTTTTCCGTGGAGTCTCGAGATGGCAGAACGTGTGCGTCGCTCGGTGGGAGGCACTGTTGCCGCTGTGGCGTCTGCTCTGCAGCAGTCTGTGGCAGGCAACCTGGCGGGCGGAACGCACCATGCCTATGCGGATAGAGGCGGTGGTTTTTGTGTATTCAACGATGTTGCTGTTGCCATTCGATGCGCCCAAAGGGAGGCGCTCAGCTGCGGGTCTGAGCCATTGCGGGTGGCGGTGATCGACCTGGACGTTCACCAAGGCAATGGCACGGCACATATCTTCCGGGATGATCCCAGTGTCCTGACCTTGTCCTTGCACGGTGAGAAAAACTTTCCTTTTCGCAAGGAGAACAGCGATCTGGACATCGGTCTGCCGGATGACTGTGGGGACGACGACTATTTGTGCGCGCTGGAGAATGCCTTGGACACGCTCGGTCAGCGTTTGTCGCCGGGCTTGGTGGTGTATCTGGCAGGTGTTGACCCTTTTGAGCGGGATCGATTGGGCCGCCTCAAGCTGACCGCTAGCGGGCTTCAGATGCGTGATGAGCGTGTGTTTGCGTGGTGCCACCAACGACGCGTGCCCTTGGCTTTTGTGATGGCGGGTGGATATGGCTTGGACATCGGTGAAACCGTGCAGCTGCAGGTCACCACCTACCGGACGGCGTTGTCGTATTGGCGCTTGACGCAGTCTGTGGACGTCGCCAAGACTCTGGCAAGTTCGCCATGAACCGATTTCTGCTTCAATCTATTCGTTCTTAATCAGTTCATCAACACCACCTATGACTCAAACGATGGATTTCTTGGCTGGTCAAGCCGCCGTGGACCACGCTATTACCTCTCGCATGTCAGTACGCGCCTTCAGCCCTCAGGTGGTGCCGAGACCGGTGTTGACGCAGCTGTTGGCGCTGGCCAGTCGGGCGCCTTCGGGCACCAACACCCAGCCCTGGAAGGTGTACGTGTTGCAGGGAGCAAGTCGTGACAGTCTGGTGGCCAAAGTGTGTGCTGCCCATGATGCTTTACGCGCCAATCCAGAGCTGGCCGCCGAATATCGGGAAGAGTACGACTATTACCCTGAAACATGGCTCAGCCCCTACCTTGAGCGCCGCCGTGAGAATGGTTGGGGACTCTACGGTTTGCTTGGCATCGGCAAGGGTGACAAGGACAAGATGCATGTCCAGCATCAGCGGAATTTCCACTTTTTTGACGCCCCAGTGGGCTTGATGTTCACCATGGATCGTGCCATGGGTCGGGGCTCACTACTGGACTACGGCATGTTTTTGCAAAGCCTGATGATCGCTGCTCGCGCACACGGTCTGCATACCTGTCCACAGGCGGCCTGGAACAGCTTTGCCAACATCATCAAGCCGCACATCGGTGCCGGTGCCAACGAGTTCCTGGTGTGTGGCATGGCCTTTGGTTACGCCGAGCTGTCTGATCCCGTGAACACGTTTCATACACCGCGGGTTGTTGTGAACGAATTCACGACCTGGCTGGATTGAACCGTTTGAAATGGTGTAGGGATGCTGCAGCATTTCCAATGCTTGCCAAGTCCACCTGCAACAGTTGATAAAAGTTTGCGCTGCTGTTTCGTCGGCCCATTTAAATCCGCTTAGAATTCCCGTCAGTTGGGCGGTGTAAGTTGAATGTAACTGATGCCTGAAAGTCAAAAAACCATTTGTGCGAAGCAGCGAATAGCTTGCAGCTATAAATTTCGTGAACGCCAATTTTCCTAAGAGGTAGGTTGTGAATAAAACAGAACTGATTGATTACGTAGCATCCAATGCTGACATTCCCAAGGCGGTTGCCGCACGGGCGCTCGAGGCCACGATCTCGGCGGTCAAGCTGACTTTGAAGCAGGGTGACTCCGTGTCTTTGGTTGGTTTTGGCACATTCGCCGTTGGCAAGCGGGCTGCACGAGTTGGCCGTAATCCCCGTACTGGTGCCTCGATTAAAATCAAGGCAGCCAAGGTGCCCAAGTTTCGACCTGGTAAGGCACTCAAAGACGCCATCAACTGAATTTCGTTTTCGGTGGGGTGATTAGCTCAGTTGGTAGAGCGGCGCCCTTACAAGGCGTAGGTCGGCGGTTCGAGCCCGTCATCACCCACCACCCATGCAAAGGCGAACTCTTGGTTCGCCTTTTTTGTTTGTCCGCAGGAGAGTTTTCACATGTTCGATATTTTTCGGAAACACACCAAGATCATGATGATTTTGTTGTTTCTGCTGATCATTCCATCCTTTGTGTTGTTCGGCATTGATCGATACAACCAGGCGGGACAGTCGGACGAGGTCGTCGCCAAAGTCGGATCTGTGGAAATCACCAAAGGACAGTGGGAACTTGCACACAAGAACGAGGTGGACCGACTGCGTGCAGCCCGGCCGGAGTTGGATGCCAAGTTGCTGGATTCACCGCAGGCACGTTTTGCTGTCCTGGAGCGGCTGGTGCGTGAACGTGTGATGCTAGTGGCTGCTGAAAAGGCCAATTTGCTGACCAGTGATGCCCGTTTGGCCAGATTCTTGCAGGAGGACCCCACCATCGCGTCTCTGCGCCTGCCGGATGGCAAGTTGGATATCGAACGTTATCGGCAGCTGGCAGCCAACCAGGGCCTCACCCCTGCAGGTTTTGAGAACTCCGTTCGCCAGACCATTTCCCAGCAACAGGTTGAAGCCGGCATTGGTCGATCTGGTTTTGTGGCTGTAGCGCCTGCCGATGTGGCCTTGAATGCTTTTTTTGAGAAGCGTGAAGTTCAGGTGGCCAGCTTCCTGACCAAGGACTATGCCGCCCGTGTGAATCCGTCTGATGCTGACCTAGAGAGCTTTTATCAAGCCAATCAGGCGCTGTTCAAGTCGCCTGAACATGCCAAAGTTGAATATGTTGTGCTGGACATGGAGTCCGTCAAACACGGCATCAAGCTCGCTGAGGCCGATCTGCGCGCCTACTATGAGCAAAATGTGGCGCGCCTGAGTGGTGTCGAGGAACGCCGGGCCAGCCACATCCTGATCAGTGCGCCCAAAGATGCCCCAGCGGCTGACCGGCAAAAGGCCCAGACCCAGGCGCAAGCTTTGCTGAAGGCCGTTCGCGCTGCACCTGACAGCTTTGCAGATGTCGCCAAAAAGAACTCTCAGGACACCGGCTCGGCTAGCAAGGGCGGAGATCTTGATTTCTTCGCACGGGGTGCCATGGTCAAGCCCTTTGAGGATGCTGCTTTTGCGATGAAGAAGGGCGAGATCAGTGACCTGGTTGAGTCTGATTTTGGTTACCACATCATCAAGCTCACCGATGTCAAGTCGCCCAAGCCGCGCAGTTTTGAAGAGTTGCGCCCCAGCTTGGAAAACGATCTCAAGACCCAGCAGGCCCAACGCAAATTTGCAGAATTTGCCGAACTTTTCACCAACACGGTGTATGAGCAATCAGACAGCCTCAAGCCTGTGGCCGAGAAGCTGGGTCTGGAAGTCAAGACGGTTGACCATCTGCTGCGCCAGCCTGCCACCGGTGCCACGGGTGTCTTGGCCAGCGAGAAATTTCTCTCGGCTTTGTTTGCCCCGGACAGCGTGGAGAACAAACGTAATACCGAAGCGGTCGAAACGGCGGTCAACCAGATGGCGGCTGGGCGTGTGGTGGCCTACAGCCCGGTGAGCACACTTGCTTTTTCAGAAGTGAAGCCGATGGTGCGAACACGTGTGGTGGAGTCGCGCGCCGTGGAGCTTGCGCGTCAGGATGGCATGGAGAAGTTGGCAGTTTGGAAAAAAGAGCCTGACAAGGCGTCATTGCCAGGGGCTGTTGTGGTGTCACGCGATCAGACACAGAATTTGCCCACCCAGCTTTTGACGGCCAGCCTGGCCGCAGATACCAGCAAGCTGCCAGCCTGGGTAGGTGTTGATTTGGGGGCAAATGGTTATGCCGTGGCCCGCATCAACAAAGTGCTGCCCCACGATGTGGCCAGCCAACCCAATGCAGCACAAGACCGTGAACAGTACGCGCGGTGGTGGAATGCTGCTGAAACCAGAGCTTACTACGCGGCCTTAAAAGACCGCCTGAAAGTTGAAGTGTTGGTGCCCGTGCCAACAGCCAGTGTTACACAATAATTGATGCTCTAGCCCTTATGTATAAAGGGCTGGTTGCTATATAAAAAGCAGCATATTGGCTGCGGTGCATTGGCTGACACCACCACCGTGGTGAACCGGAGACGGGGTTTATCCGCAGCTTGGGCCACGGTTGGCAAGCTGTTTGGCTGTCAGAGCCAGCTCTGGCGGCCAGCTGTCTGCCAAGTGGCCATGCTGGTAGACCGCGCGGCAGGCCGCATCGAAGGCTGTGTGACCTGCTGTCAGTTGCGCCCCCACCATGCCTGCCAAGACATCGCCCGTGCCCGCGCTGGCCAGGCGGGCGTTGCCGGTGATGTTGATCACTGGCGTTTGCTCGGGGCAAGCGATCACCGTGCCGGAGCCTTTGAGCACCACCGTGCAGTCAAAACGCTGAGCCAAGGCCTGGACGGCACCCAGCCGGTCCCCTTGGATCTGATGCGTGCTTACCCCCAGCAATCGGGCTGCTTCCAGCGGGTGCGGTGTCAGGATGGTGACCACATTCTGCCCCCTGCGTGCCGATAAAGTGGCTTGCAGTGTGCTGTCTTCTGCTATTTCATTAAGAGCATCTGCATCAAGCACCATCGGGGATGGAGACGATAAAACCTCATACAACACGGTCTGGATGGCCGAGCCACCTCCGCAACCACACACCAGGGTCATTGCGGACAGATCGAGTGACCTGAACGCACGAAACATCAGTTCGGGCTGTTGGACATCCACATACAAGGCTTGCTCATCCAGCAGTGCTACAAACACCCGACCCACGCCAGCATGTAATGCCGCACTGGCGGCCAGCAAGGCCGCGCCGGTCATGCCAGCGGCGCCGCCAATCACCGCCACATCGCCATAACTGCCTTTGTGACTGGCGTGTTGTCGGGCATGCACCACAGGGCGGGCATTCAGGCGAGCCAGGGGTGCCACTGTGTCTAGTGTGTGCTTCTCAGCGCCCAAGGCATCGAACCAGATCGCACCCGCCGCATCGCGTCCCTGGGTCGTGAACAGGCCAGGCTTCAGGGTGAGCAGGCTCAAGGTATGGCTGGCTTGCACAGACAGCTGGGTGGTCTGGCCAGTGTCGGCATGTAGGCCGGTCGGTAGATCAACGGACAGCACTGGCCCGCCCTGGGCGTTGATCTGCCGGATCCAGTCGGCCATGGGACCTTGGGGTTCCCGCAGGCTGGTGCCGATGCCGAGCAGGGCGTCGATGCACAGGTCAAAGTGGCCGCTGGGCAACTTTGTCTGAATGGAAAAACCTGCGTCCAGCAGTTTTTGGTGAGCCGCTGCTGAGTCGGCGGGGGCGTGTCCTGCGTCTCCGAGCCAGGTCACCACACAGTGTTTACCCCATTGCTGCAGGTGCAAGGCGGCTTCCAGTCCGTCGCCACCATTGTTGCCAGGGCCACAAGCGATCCAGATGCGTTGTGCGTGGGGTGCAATGGCCAGAGCCAGACGCGCAACCGCCAGGCCGGCGCGCTGCATCAGTGTGTGAGCGGGCAGGGTCAGCGCAAGGGATTGTTCCAGCTGTCGTGTTTGAGCTACCCCGTGCAAGAGGTGGTCGGTGCCGGAGGTGATGAGTTGCACGGTCTAGAACTCGTAACTGTCGCCTTCTTTGGCCAGTCGGTAGATAGGGTCTCCGGCTTGGCGCGGGTGTTCACGTAACACCTGTTCAAACACCTGGTCGAGTGCGTCGTCACTGCGAGTTGGTTCGTGATGGGTGCAAAACAACATCTTGGCCCCGGCCAGTTTGGCGTACTCGATGCTGGTGTCAAAGGTGCCGTGCCCCCAGCCTTTTTTGGCTGGGTATTCCGCGCGGGTGTAAGAGCTGTCGGCGATCAGAACGTCGACGCCAGCCATGGCCTGCAGGATGTCGGCCGTCTTGGCGTCGACAAAGCTCTGGTACTCGGCGAACTCGGGGTCTTCGGGGTCGTAAATATTGGGCGGGGGTTCATGGTCGCCGGTGAAAAAGACCGACTTGCCATTGGCTTCGATGCGGTAACCAAAGTCGATCACCGGGTGGTTCATCATGTAGGCTGTGATGGTGGCTGAACCTATTTGGATGCTCTCGTTGGGCGTCAGGGTGACGTACTCGATGCGAGCTTTTAACTCTGCCTCGCGCACCGGGAAGTAGCTGTACTGCAGCTGTACCGACATCACCTGCTCGACCCCCTTGCCCGATACCGGGTCATAAGCACCGTGCAGGCGCAAGGTATTGCCGGGGATGAAGTTGGGTACAAACAAAGGCAGCCCCTGGATGTGGTCCCAATGTGAATGGGTGATCAACACATTGGCAGTGACGGGTAACTCGGCCAGCAGGGACTGGGATAGCGGGAAGATGCCGGTGCCAGCATCGAGGATGATGAGTTCGTTGTTGTCGGTGCGCACCTCAATGCAGGTGGTGTTGCCACCATACCTGACTGTGGCTGGCCCCGGCGAGGCGATAGAACCCCGGACACCCCAAAATTTGACTCTCATGCAGCGCCTGTCATAAGGTGGCAAACAGTTTGGCGTCGTCGAACACCGAGTTCCAGTCATCCGACGCGGCAATGACTTCATCCAGTGTGCCGCCCATACGTCGCTGCACTTGTTCAGGAAGTGGGTGAATACACGGGTTGCCACCAAATCCAAACCCCAACTGTTTGCTGATCTGGTTGGCGGTGAAAACGCAGGCGAACAGGCCGGTATCGACTTGGTTGGCCTCATACTGGTGAGAAATGGTGTGGATCAGCTCGGGTGCAAAGCGCCATTTTTCAACCAACATGGCGCCTACCAGCGCATGGTCAACCCCAACCGTTTGGCGCAGGGCCTCGTGCAAGGACGACTTGTTGGTCTGACTCAGGCGCAAAGCCTGGCGGAATTCTTCGGGCAAAAACTGGGCAAACACCACCTTGCCAAAATCATGTAACAAGCCGCCAATGAAGCAGTCCATCGGGTCGGCATCGCCAATTTGGGACGCTAACTTTCTGGCGATGCCGGCCGTGGAGAGTGAGTGAAGCAGGTATTGGTCCACATCAAAGTCAGCCGCATTGTGTTTGGGCATCATGCCGATGGCTGCGATCGCCAGCGCCAGATTCTTGATGGTGTTGAAACCCAGGTACACCACGGCATTGTTCACCGAGGTGATTTGCCGAGGCAGGCTGTAATAGGCCGAATTGACCACCTTGAGTATCTTGACGGTGACCACCGGGTCTTTGTCAATCACCTGCACGATGTCTTTGGGTGTGCAATTCACGTCACGTGTGAGTTGCAGGATTTTCTCAACACTTTTAGGAAAGGCAGGCATGCCGTCAACCGCGTTGGCGAGTTTCAGAGAAAGATCCGGGGGTATGGTCTGCATGTTCTGGCGCTCGCGCATCGGGTCGTACGGCCTCGTCTTTTTAAATATTGCCTGTCAAGGTCATAGTCTAGGGTATTTGTCGCTTGGCTAAACCCGCGCACTCGTTTGGGCGAGGGGCTGATTGGACGTCAGCGATGCTATACTTGACAGGCTTTGTAGGTGGTGCTGGCAAGACGCTGGTACAGTGCAAAGCAAATCGCAAACCAGCCTCATCAAGGTGTTGCGGCGGCCAAGCAGAAAGATGTTTGGTTGATGCAAAACGAGCTGGATTTTAGACTTAACCTTCGGAGTTATATATGGCAGTTACTATGCGCGACATGCTGGAAGCCGGCGTCCATTTTGGTCACCAAACCCGCTTCTGGAATCCCAAGATGGCCCCCTTCATTTTTGGCCATCGCAATAAAATTCACATTATTAACCTGGAAAAATCGCTCCCGATGTTCCAGGAGGCTGCCAAGTTTGTGCGTCAAATTTCCGCTAAGCGCGGCACGGTGCTGATGGTGGGTACCAAGCGTCAAGCGCGTGAAACCGTGGCTCTTGAGGCGCAACGTGCTGGTGTGCCTTATGTTGATCAGCGTTGGTTGGGTGGTATGTTGACCAACTTCAAGACGGTCAAGACCTCCATCAAACGTCTCAAAGATATGAAGACGCAGCAAGAAGCTGGTCTGGATGCTATGAGCAAGAAAGAGCAGCTGATGTTTGCTCGCGAGCTGGAAAAGCTCGAAAAAGACATTGGTGGTATCCAGGATATGACCGTGTTGCCTGATGCTATTTTTGTCATCGATGTGGGTTACCACAAGATTGCCATTGCTGAAGCCAAGAAGCTGGGTATCCCGCTGGTGGCTGTGGTTGACTCCAACCATTCCCCTGAAGGCATTGATTATGTGATTCCGGGTAATGATGACTCCTCCAAGGCTGTGACGCTGTATGCGCGTGGTATTGCGGATGCCATCATTGAAGGTCGTGCTAATGCGATTGATGATGTGGTCAAGGCTGTGGCTGCTGAGAGTGCTGACGAATTTGTGGAAGTGAACGAGGCGACTGCCTGAGGTTCTTGCGACCCCAAAAAAGGGGGCTTGGGTGCCCCTTTTTTTTAATTCGATTTTTAACTGACTGAACTGAATCCGGAGATACAAATGGCTGCAATTACCGCAAGCATGGTGGCTGAACTGCGTGGCAAGACCGATGCCCCAATGATGGAGTGCAAACGTGCGCTGACCGAGGCTGAAGGCGATATGGCCAAGGCTGAAGAAATTTTGCGTGTGCGTCTGGGCAGCAAGGCAGGCAAGGCCTCCAGCCGTGTGACGGCTGAGGGTGTTGTGACTTACGCCGTAGAAGGTGATGTGGGTGCTTTGTTGGAAGTTAACTGCGAAACCGACTTTGTCACCAAGAATGACAGTTTCTTGGCTTTGGCTAATGCGGCTGCTTTGCTGATTGTCAAAAACAATCCTGCAGATCTGGAGGCCTTGGGTGCTTGTGCCTATGCGCAAGAAGGTTTTGGCCCCACCTTGGAAGACGTCCGCAAGGGTTTAATTGGCAAGATTGGTGAAAACATGAGCTTTCGCCGTTTCAAGCGCTTCGCTGCGGGTAACAAATTGGCTTCCTATTTGCACGGCACCCGCATTGGTGTGGTGGTCGAGTTTGAAGGTGATGAAGCTGCCGCCAAAGACGTGGCTATGCACGTCGCTGCCATGAAGCCAGTGGCTTTGTCGAGCGACGATGTGCCTGCCGATCTGGTGGCGCGCGAGCGCTCGGTGGCAGCTGCCAAAGCAGCTGAAGATGCAGCTGTGGCTACCGCCGCTGGCAAACCTGTGCAGTCTGCTGAAATCGTGGCTAAGCGCATCGAAGGTGGTGTGCAGAAGTACCTCAAAGAAGTCTCTCTGTTCAATCAACCGTTTGTCAAAAACGACAAACAAAGTGTTGAGCAAATGCTCAAGGCCGCAGCAACACAGGTGAAATCCTTCACCTTGTACGTTGTTGGTGAAGGTATTGAGAAGAAGGTGGATGACTTCGCTGCCGAAGTGGCTGCCCAGGTCGCTGCCGCCAAACAAGCTGCTTGATCGGCAGTTCCTTCCTGCCACCCAGGTCGTTTATCCATCAACCCCATTCAAAAGGAACGTCTCATGACAACTGCCAAACCTGCTTACAAGCGCATTTTGCTCAAGCTGTCAGGTGAGGCGCTCATGGGGGATGACCAGTTTGGCATCAACCGCAACACCATCGTGCGCATGGTGGATGAGATTGTGGAAGTGACCCAACTGGGGGTTGAGGTGGCTGTGGTGATTGGTGGTGGCAATATTTTCAGGGGTGTGGCCGGTGGCTCGGTGGGTATGGACCGGGCGACGGCCGACTACATGGGAATGTTGGCCACAGTCATGAATTCGCTGGCCTTGGGTGACACCATGAACAAGGCCGGGCTGACGGCTCGGGTGATGTCAGCTATTGCCATTGAGCAGGTGGTTGAGCCCTATGTCCGCCCCAAAGCTTTGCAATACCTGGAAGAGGGTAAAGTGGTCATTTTTGCGGCCGGTACCGGCAACCCGTTTTTCACCACCGACACGGCCGCAGCGCTGCGGGGTGCAGAAATAGGTGCCCAAATTGTGCTCAAAGCGACCAAGGTGGATGGTGTTTATTCAGCCGATCCCAAAAAGGATCCAACGGCAACGCGTTACAGCAAAATATCTTTTGACGATGCGATCTCGCAAAATCTGGGCATCATGGATGCCACGGCTTTTGCGCTGTGTCGAGATCAGAAGTTGCCCATCAAGGTCTTTTCGATTTTCAAGAACGGTGCACTTAAGCGGGTGGTTCTGGGTGAAGACGAAGGTACCCTGGTGTACGCCTAAGCGAGCGACAATTCGCTTTTTGCTGAAGTCATGACTGTGGAGTGAGGAGTAGAAGATGCCAATTGCAGATGTCAAGCGGACTGCCGAAGCCAAGATGGACCAGTCCATTGCTGCGTTTCAACACAACTTGACCAAGATTCGTACGGGGCGAGTGAATCCGGCCATTCTGGATACGGTGCATGTGGATTATTACGGAGCGATGGTGCCGATCAGCCAAGTGGCCAATGTGTCCTTGCTCGATTCCCGCACACTGAGTGTGCAGCCTTGGGAAAAAGGTTTGGGTGCCAAGATTGAGAAGGCCATTCGTGACAGCGACTTGGGTCTGAATCCGTCGTCCATGGGTGATTTGATTCGTGTGCCAATGCCCGCCATGTCGGAGGAGCGCCGCAAAGAGCTCACCAAAGTGGTTCGGGGCGAAGGTGAAACCGCCAAAATTGCCGTGCGCAATCTGCGCCGTGACGCCAATGAAGCGGTGAAAAAACTGGTGAAGGACAAGCTGGCCTCAGAGGATGAGCAAAAGCGCTGCGAGGCTGATATTCAAAAAGTGACCGACAAACACATTGTGGTCATTGATCAGTTGGTGGCAAGCAAAGAACAAGACATCATGGCGGTCTGACCGGCCATGGCCTACGACCAGGTGCCTCACCATATTGCCATCGTGATGGATGGCAATGGACGTTGGGCGAATAAGCGGTTTTTGCCGCGTATTGCCGGACATCGGCAAGGTGTTGAATCGCTCAAGCGTTGCGCCAAAGCCTGTGATGCCAGAGGTGTTCGGGTACTCACGGTGTTTGCTTTTTCGTCCGAAAACTGGAAACGTCCGACAGAAGAGGTGTCGGGTCTGATGGACCTGTTTGCCATGGCGCTGACGCGTGAGGTGAACCAACTCAAGGCTGCTGGTGTTCAGTTGCGTTTTGTCGGTGATCGCCGGGGCCTGTCACCGCGGGTGCTGCGCAGCATGGAAGAGGGTGAAGCGGCCACGGCGGGCAACACCCGGCTGATCCTCAATGCCTGTTTTAATTACGGTGGTCGCTGGGACATTGCCCAAGCGGCGCGCAAGGTGGCCGAACAGGGTTTGCCCCTCACCGAAGACAATTTGAACGGCGCCATGTCACTGGCACATGTGCCGGACCCCGACCTGTTGATCCGCACTGGTGGCGAACACCGCATGAGCAACTTTTTGCTCTGGCAAGGCGCTTATTCCGAGTTCTTTTTCACCGATGTGTTGTGGCCCGATTTTGACGAAGCTGCGCTGGATCAAGCCATAAGCTCGTTTGCCCAGCGCGAGCGGCGCTTTGGCATGACCTCAGACCAGCTCGATGGTGATGCCTCGTCGACGGGGTCGCGTTAGTCTGCCATGCTCAAACAACGGGTATTGACCGCGCTGGTGCTGCTGATGGTGCTGTTGCCAGCACTCTTCTATACACAACCTGAACCTTTTTTTGTGATTGCGGCGTTATTTATCGCAGCGGCTGGCTGGGAATGGGCGCGCATGAACGGCTTGAGCATGTCCACGTCACTGGTCGCTGGGGGCTTGTGTGTGTTGGCCTGTTTCGGGATGTGGTGGTCTGGCTTGTTGGCGGAGGCTTGGCCACGTGTCTGGTTGCTGACAGGTGCGGTCTGGGTGCTGGCCGGGGCCTGGATGCTCAAAGCGGGCGTGGCCGCGTGGTCTCAGGTGGTGCGTCCGGTGCGTCTGGTGCTGGGTTTGTTGGCCCTGTGGCTGACCTGGTTGGCTGTGGTGCAGGCGCGTTTGTTGGGTATCAACTTCCTGTTGTCGGTGCTGGCCCTGGTCTGGATGGCAGACATTGGCGCTTATTTTTCTGGCAGAGCTTTGGGCGGGCGTTTCATCCGCCGCAAGCTGGCGGTCTCCATCAGTCCCGGCAAAAGTTGGGAAGGTGTCTGGGGTGGTATGGCCGGGGTGATCCTGATGGCTTGCATCTGGCGTTATGCCGATGCCGCCAATGGCGCCAGCTCACCGAGTTTTTACACCCTGTTGGGTCAACGCGGCTTGGGTTTCATGGTGGTGGCTGTGGTGTTTATGGCGGCCATGAGTGTGGTGGGTGATCTGATTGAGTCGCTGGTGAAGCGCAGTGCTGGTGTGAAAGACAGCAGCGCCTTGTTGCCCGGACATGGCGGTGTGCTGGACCGGGTTGATGCGCTGCTGCCCACGCTGCCACTGGCAATGATGTTGGTATCTTTCTGAGAAGCTTCATGACAGAACAAACCGGACTGACAAAACAACGCGTGGTGATTCTGGGTTCTACCGGGTCGATTGGTGTCAGCACGTTGGAAGTCATTGCACTGCACCCCGAGCGTTTTGAGGTGTTTGCCCTGAGCGCGTCGACCCAGGTTGACAAGATGTTGGCGCAATGTGTGCAATTCAAGCCGGTGTTTGCGGTCATGGCCAGTGTGGAGCATGGCCGGGTTCTTGAGCAGAAATGTAAGGAAAATAGCCTTACAACCCGCGTCCTGTCTGGATCAAAAGCTATTGAAGAGATAGCGGAGCATGCGCAGGTGGATACCGTCATGGCGGCCATTGTGGGGGCTGCAGGTCTGGCGTCTTGCCTGGCCGCCGCACGTGCGGGCAAACGCCTGCTGTTGGCCAACAAAGAAGCGTTGGTGGTGGGCGGGGATTATTTCCTGGCGGCGGTGGCGGACGGTGGTGCCAAGCTGTTGCCGATTGACAGCGAACATTCTGCGGTGTTCCAGTCGTTGCCAGATGACGCCAGCACCTGGGCCAACCAGATTGACAAGATCATCCTGACCGCCTCTGGTGGGCCGTTCCGTCGCCGTGATCCTGCCGAATTTGCCGGTATCACGCCCGATCAGGCCTGTGCCCACCCGAACTGGGTGATGGGGCGCAAGATTTCGGTGGACTCGGCCACCATGATGAACAAGGCGCTGGAAGTGATCGAAGCCAAGTACCTGTTTGGCGTGCGGCCAGCACAAATTGAGGTGGTGATCCACCCGCAAAGCGTGATTCACTCGATGGTGCAGTACCGCGACCATTCTGTCATTGCCCAGCTCGGCACCCCCGACATGAAAGTACCTATTGCTTACGGGCTGTCCTGGCCGGACCGCGTGACCTCAGGCGCCACCGCGCTCGATTTTAGCCGCATGGCAGACATGAGCTTCGAGTCAATAAATTCCCATGGACATGCAGAACGTTTCCCCGGCTTGAAACTGGCCTGGTCGGTGCTGGATGCTGCACCGGGCAGCACAGCGGTGTTAAATGCCGCCAACGAAGTGGCTGTGGCCGCCTTTCTGGCAAAAAGAATCCGTTTTGATCAGATCCATACGGTCAATCTGGACACCTTGGCTGCTGTGTTTCCCAGCCCACCTCGTTCGCTGGACGACTTGCTGGCCCTGGACGCTGTGTCGCGCAGTGCGGCCGAGTCTGTGGTACAGCGTATTGGCCGCTGACCGCCGACCCATCTCTCGCGCATGTTGACCCTTCCCGCATTTCTGGTGGCGATAGCGCTGCTGATTGCCATCCATGAGTATGGTCACTATCGGATGGCGGTGGCCTGTGGTGTCAAGGTGTTGCGGTTTTCCATCGGTTTTGGCAAGCCCTTGCTGCGCTGGCAGTCCACGCCGACGTCGACCGAATTTGTGTTGGCCTTGTTTCCGGTGGGTGGTTTTGTCAAGATGCTCGATGAGCGTGAAGGACCGGTTGCCCCTGAGCTGAAACACATGGCCTTCAACACCCAGTCCTTGCGCCGTCGTGCTGCGATAGTGGCGGCGGGTCCGGCTGCTAATTTGTTGCTGGCGGTGTTGTTGTACGCGCTGGTCAACTGGATCGGAGTGCTCTTGCCCGAAGCCATTCTGAGTCCGCCGCCTGCCGCTTCTTTGGCGGCAAAGGCTGGTTTGCAGGGGGGTGAACGTGTTCTTCGCATGGGCGCCGTGGGGGCTGAGCCGACGGAGGTGGGGTCGTTTGAGGATGTTCGCTGGGCATTAACGCGTGGTGCCATGGATGGGGAAGACGTCAGCCTGGTGGTGGCTGGTGCCAACAACATCGAACGCGAAGTGCAGTTGTCCTTGTCCACGCTTGACAGCAGCCAGGTGGATGCCGAGTTGTTCAAAAGCATAGGCATTGCCATTCCCCTGACTTGCCCAACCATGGGCGAACTGCAGGCTGACGGAGCGGCGGCGCTGGCGGGTTTGCTTGAGGGTGATGAGGTGCAGTCGGTGGATGGCCAGCCCATCATGGACGGGCAACAACTGCGCAGTGTCATTCGCAACGTTGCCAGCCAAGGGCAGACCAAGACCCAGCGCTGGAAAGTGCTGCGTGGGACCCAGTTGCTGGAGTTGTCCGTGACCCCAAAACTGGTGCTTGATGGTGGTCAGACCATTGGTCGTATTGGCGGCTTTGTGGGCTCCCGCCCAGCCATGGTCACGGTGAGTTATGGACCGCTGGATGGGCTTTGGCGCGGCGTGAGCCAGACCTGGGACATTTCGGTATTGACGCTCAAGATGATGGGCAAGATGTTGGTGGGGCAGGCGTCCATCAAAAACATCAGTGGTCCGCTGACGATTGCCGACTATGCTGGCAAATCTGCTGGCATGGGTGTGATCCAATACCTGACGTTTCTGGCGCTGGTCAGCGTCAGTTTGGGGGTGCTGAACCTGCTGCCGCTGCCGGTGCTCGACGGTGGGCACCTGATGTATTATCTTTGGGAGGGCGCGACAGGTAAGCCGGTGTCCGAACGCTGGATGGAACGTCTGCAACAAGGAGGCATTGCGCTTTTGATCCTGATGATGTCTATCGCCCTTTTTAACGATCTCTCCCGCTTGCTCGGTTAACTTTTGTTGTGCTGTTGGCACAACCTACATTTCTTCATTTTCACCATGCAACTCAATCGTTTTCGCCTGAACGCACTCGCTGCGGTGGCCGCTTTGGTATTGGCCGCTCCCTCGGCTTGGGCCGTTGACCCCTTCACTGTCCGTGACATCCGTATTGAAGGTTTGCAGCGTGTTGAGCCGGGCACCGTGTTTGTGTCCATGCCAGTGCAAGTCGGCGACACTTATAACGATGACAAGGGCTCTGCGGCGATTCGTGCTCTGTTTGCCTTGGGCTTGTTCAAGGATGTGCGTATTGACATCAATGGTGATGTGCTGGTGGTGGTGGTCGAAGAGCGTCCCACCGTGGCCAACGTGGAATTTGTTGGTACCAAGGAATTTGACAAGGAAGTGCTGATCAAGTCGCTGCGTGATGTGGGCTTGGCCGACGGCCGACCCTTCGACAAGGCACAACTTGATCGCGCTGAGCAGGAACTCAAACGCCAGTACATCAACCGCAGTCTGTACGCGGCTCAGGTGGTGACCACGGTGACACCGATTGAACGCAACCGGGTCAACCTGACCTTCACCGTGAGCGAAGGTGAGCCCGCCAAGATCAGCGAGATTCACATTGTGGGCAACAAGGTGTTCAGTGAATCCACCTTGCGCGACCTGTTTGACCTGGACACCGGTGGCTGGATGAGCTGGTACACCAAGTCCAATCGCTACTCGCGCGCCAAGTTGAATGCTGACATTGAGACGCTACGTTCTTATTACCTGGCGCGCGGTTATTTGGAGTTCAAGGTCGACTCGACACAGGTGGCGATTGATCCCAACAAGACCGACATCGGCATCACCATCAACATCACCGAAGGTGAACGTTTTGTGGTCAGTGGTGTCAAGCTGGCTGGCAATTACCTTGGCAAAGACGACGAGTTCAAGTCTCTGGTGTCGATTCGCCCCGGCCAGGCCTATAACGCCGATGAAGTCGCCACAACCAGTAAGGCCTTCACCGACTATTTTGGTAACTTTGGCTACGCCTTTGCCCGGGTGGATGCCGTGCCTGAGATTGACCGGGCCAACAACCTGGTGACCTTGACCCTGCAGGCCAATCCGTCGCGACGCGCCTATGTGCGCAACATCAATGTGGCTGGCAACACCCGTACCCGCGATGTGGTGGTCCGGCGCGAATTCCGTCAGCTGGAGGCCTCCTGGTACAACGGTGACAAGATCCGTTTGTCTCGTGATCGGGTCGACCGTTTGGGCTATTTTTCGGATGTGGCGGTCGAAACCCAGGAAGTGGCTGGGGCACCAGACCAGGTGGACCTGACGCTCAACGTGGTCGAAAAACCCACGGGCAGTCTGAGTTTGGGCGCTGGTTTTTCCAGCGGTGACGGCTTGGGCTTGTCCTTCGGGTTGTCGCAGGAAAATGCGTTTGGCTCCGGTAACTCACTGGGCATCAAGATCAACACCAGCGATAGCAATCAATCCTTGGTGATCAGTACCACCGACCCGTATTTCACGGATGACGGTGTTTCCAGAACCCTGGACGTGTATCGTAGAGTCTCCAGCCCCTATGAGGACGAGGACTACTACAAGCTGGTGTCCTCTGGGGCGGCCATTCGTTTTGGGGTGCCTTTTACCGAGATTGACACGGTGTACTTTGGTGCCGGGATCGAGAGTACGACCATCAAGCCTGGCACGCTGTTGCCCACCTCTTACAAAGCCTATGGTGATGAATATGGGTATTCCAGTTCGGCCATCCCGTTCACCATGGGCTGGGCCCGTGACAGCCGCGACAGTGCCTTGGCACCCACCAAAGGCCGTTACCAGAAAGCCAATGCCGAGTGGTCGTTTGCCGGCGATGCCCGTTACCTGCGCACCACCTACCAGTTCCAGCAGTATCTTCCGTTGAGCAAGCAGTACACCGCAGCATTCAACGTCGAAGTGGGTGTGGGCAAAGTGATGGGTGAGCGCTCTTACCCGGTGTTCAAGAACTTCTATGGTGGTGGTTTGGGCTCGGTGCGGGGTTTCGAGTCCGGTACCCTGGGGCCAAAGGATATCAGTGACACCCACATCGGTGGCAACCGCAAAGTAAATGTCAACCTGGAGTTGCTGACACCGTTCCCGGGTGCTGGCAATGACCGTTCTCTGCGGATGTATGGTTTTGTTGATGCCGGTATGGTCAGTGGCAACAACGGTGGTCTGGCGATCAACGAAAACGCCAGCGCGCTGCGTGCCTCGACGGGTGTGGGTATCAGCTGGATTTCGCCAGTGGGTCCCTTGCGTCTGGCCTTTGCCAAACCTTTGAAGAAGTACGATGGCGATAAAATCCAGAGTATGCAATTTCAAATCGGAACGAGTTTCTAATGAATCAATATGTACGTCAGCTGGCCTTGGTGCTGGTGGGTGGTTTGTGTTTGGCTTCGGCGCAGGCCGAGGAAGTCAAAATTGGTTTTGTCAGTACCGATCGGGTGCTCAAAGAAGCGGCCACCGCCAAAGCGGCCCAAACCAAGCTGGAACAGGAATTTTCCAAGCGCGAGAAAGAGCTAACGGCGCTGGGTGCAAGCATCAAGACCTCTGCTGACACGTTTGAGCGTGAGGCCCCCACCTTGCCAGAGGTGCAGCGTGTCACCCGCCAGAAGCAACTGCTTGAGCAAGACCGGGACTTCCAGCGGAAACGCCGTGAGTTCCAGGAAGACCTGAACGCCCGCAAGAATGAAGAATTGCAACAGGTGATTGCGCGCGCCAACAAGGCCATCAAGGACATCGCCGCCGCTGAAAAATACGACATCATTTTTCAGGACGCGGTTTACGTGAACCCCAAGATCGACATGACCGATAAGGTCATCAAGGCGCTCAACGCCGCCACACCTGCCAAGTAACCGAGCGAAAGGTTGGCCGCAGGTGGCTTTGCGTGCGGAAACCCTCGTTGAGGCACTGGGTGGTGTGTTGTTCGGAGATGCTGATCGCTTGATCGAAGGCCTGGCGCCGCTGGAAACAGCGCAGCCAGCGCAGCTGAGTTTTCTCAGTCATCCCAAATACCAGCAACAACTCGCTGTCTCCAAGGCAGGGTGTGTCATTGTGGGTCCGCAGATGCAGACCCTGGCGCAGGCACGGGGTGACTGCATCGTGACCGACAACCCGTATCTGTATTTCGCCCGTGCCACCCAACTCTGGAAGGTCAGCCTGCCGCGCCGGGAAGCCCCTTTGATCCACCCGTCTGCCGTGATCGATCCTGAGGCCACTGTTCACCCGAGTGCGCGGATTGGCGCCTTGTGTGTGGTGGAGGCCGGTGCCAGCATCGGTGCAGATACCGTCTTGAAGTCACGTGTGACCATCAGCGAGAACTGCAGCATTGGTGAGCGCTGCCTGTTGCACCCTGGTGTGGTGATTGGTGCCGATGGTTTTGGTTTTGCGCCTGACAACGGGACCTGGGTCAAGATTGAACAACTCGGCAACGTGCGCATTGGCAACGATGTTGAAATTGGTGCCAACACCTGCATTGACCGCGGTGCGCTTGCGGATACGGTGATTGAAGACGGCGTTAAGCTTGACAACCTAGTCCAGATTGGCCACAACGTGTTTGTTGGTCAACACACTGCCATGGCAGGTTGTGCCGGTGTGGCAGGCAGTGCCCACATTGGTGCGCATTGCACTGTGGGTGGTGGCGCGGTGGTGCTTGGACATCTGACGCTGGCTGATGGGGTCAACATCTCGGCGGCCTCGGTGGCCACCCGCTCGATTCTCAAGCCTGGTCATTACACGGGCATGTTCCCCATTGACGACAATGCCGCGTGGGAAAAAAACGCGGCGTCTGTCAAGCAGTTGGCCAGTTTGCGCGAGCGCATTCGTGCGCTGGAAGCCCAGGTCAAGCTGCTGGCTCCCAATCCTTCTTCCAATTAAAAACAAGGTCAGATTCATGGATATCTATCAAATTCTCAAACAGTTGCCCCACCGATACCCGTTTTTGCTGGTGGACCGCGTGCTTGAGATCGACAAGGGCAAAACCATCAAGGCCCTGAAAAATGTCACCATCAACGAACCCTTTTTTGAAGGCCATTTCCCCCACCGTCCGGTGATGCCGGGTGTGCTGATGCTCGAAGCCCTGGCGCAGGCCGCCGCTTTGCTGGCCTTTGATGCGCTGGACACCTCGCCCACTGACGACATGGTCTATTACTTCGCCGGCATCGACGGTGCACGTTTTAAACAGCCGGTGGAGCCGGGTGACCAGCTGATCCTGTCGGTGGAACTGCTGCGTATGAAAGCCGGCATTTTCAAATTCAAAGCCCGTGCTGAAGTGGATGGCAATTTGGCGGTTGAAGCCGAGTTGACCTGTGCCATGCGCAAAGTGAGCTGAAGACAACACCATGACCACCATCCACGCCACCGCCATCGTGGACCCGGCGGCCGAGCTGGACAGCTCGGTCAGCGTCGGGCCCTACAGCGTTATTGGACCCCACGTCAAGATTGCTGCGGGCACCACGGTTGGCCCGCATGTGGTGATCGAGGGCCACACCACCATCGGTCGTGACAACCGTATCTTCCAATTTGCGTCGCTCGGTGCCATCCCGCAGGACAAAAAGTACGCCAATGAGCCCTGTGAGCTGGTCATTGGTGACCGCAACACCATCCGCGAGTTCTGCACCTTCAACATTGGCTCGCCCGGTGATGTGGGTGTGACCCGTGTGGGTGACGACAACTGGCTGATGGCCTATGTGCACCTGGCCCATGATTGCCAAGTGGGCAACAACACCATTTTTGCCAACAACACCCAGCTGGCTGGCCATGTGCATGTCGGTGACTGGGCTATTTTTGGTGGTTTTACCGTGGTGCACCAGTTTGTGCGCATTGGCGCCCACAGCATGACCGCGATGTGCACCCTGCTGTTTGCCGACCTGCCACCGTTTGTGATGTGCCAGGGCCAACCCGCTGCGGCGCGTTCGATGAACTTTGAAGGCTTGCGCCGCCGTGGTTTCTCGCCAGACCGCATCTCGGCCGTTAAAGCCATGCACAAGGCGCTGTACCGTGACGACCTGACCTTGCAGGTGGCCATGGAGCGCATCGCCGGTTTAAGTGAAAACCACCCAGAGGCCTTGTCAGACGTGGAGATGATGCTGTCATTTTTGAAGCAATCATCACCCCAGCGCGGCATTGTGCGCTAACCAGGTAGCTCCGTTCATGAACAACGCGGCGCTGGTGGCGGGTGAAACCTCTGGCGACCTGCTGGCGGGTTTGTTGCTGGACGGCCTGCGCGCGCGTTGGCCCGATTTACACAGCATGGGCATTGGTGGCCCGCAGATGGCGCAGCGCGGGTTTGAGGCCTGGTGGCCACACGACAAACTGTCCGTACATGGTTTTGGCTGGGAGGTGTTGCGCCGTTACCGCGAGATCGTTGGCATCCGCAAACAACTCAAACAGCGCCTGCTGGCCAGCCCGCCCGATGTGTTCATTGGTGTGGATGCGCCTGACTTCAATCTGGACCTGGAAGCAGACTTGCGCGCACAGGGCATCAAGACCGTGCATTTTGTCTGCCCCTCGGTCTGGGCCTGGCGGCCTGAGCGGCTGGAAAAAATCAAACGCAGCGTCGACCACGTCTTGTGCATTTTTCCCTTCGAGCCTGAACTGCTGGCCAGCCACGGTATCGCCGCCACCTATGTCGGCCACCCGCTGACCCAGGTGATCCCGATGCAGCCAGACCGGGCGCAAGCCCGCGCCAAACTGGGTCTGGGCGCCGAGGGCAGGGTGGTGGCGATCCTACCGGGCAGCCGTGAGTCCGAGGTGCGCCATCTGGTGGATGTGTTCTTTCAGGCTGCAGCCCTTATCAAAAAAGCGCAACCAACTACACAATTTGTAGTGCCCGCGATACCCGAATTGCAACAACGTATCGATGCCGCCGCTACGGCTAGCGGTTTGGGCGAGGCCTTGAAAGTCGTGCGCGGGCAGTCCCACGCGGTGTTGGCCGCCTGTGATGTCACCCTGATCGCCAGCGGCACCGCCACGCTGGAGGCGGCTTTGTTCAAACGCCCGATGGTGATTGCTTACCGCATGGGTGCGCTGTCCTGGCAGATCATGCGGCGCAAGCAGCTGCAACCCTGGGTTGGCCTGCCCAACATCCTGTGCCGCGAGTTTGTGGTGCCCGAGTTGCTCCAGGACGCTGCCACACCGCAGGCCCTGGCCAAAGAAGTCTTGACCTGGCTCGACGCCGTAGCCCATGCGCCTGCGACAATCCAGCGCCTTGAAAACCGCTTTAGCGCGCTGCACGCCGAGTTGCAGCGCGACACCCCGACCCTTGCCGCCCATGCCATTGCCAGCATCCTCTAAACCCAGACCGCGCCGCGCTGTGCAGGACAGCATGCAACAAGTTGCTCTGCAGTGGGAAGCGCAGGGCCTGGTGGCCGGGGTCGACGAGGCGGGTCGGGGTCCCCTGGCTGGGCCAGTGATGGCTGCCGCCGTGATTTTGGATGATCAACATCCCATTGCCGGGCTGGCCGATTCCAAACAGCTCACCGCGCTCAAACGTGACCAGCTGTTTGATGAGATTCGTGCCAAGGCCCTGTGTTTTGCCGTGGCTCAGGCCACAGTGGAGGAGATCGACCAGCTCAACATCCTGCAGGCCACGTTACTGGCGATGCGCCGTGCGGTGCTGGGCTTGCGCCTGCCGCCTAAACTGGTGTTGGTCGATGGCAACCGCCTGCCGGTGCTGCCGATGCGTTGTGAAGCCATCGTCAAGGGTGACGCTCTGGTTGCTGCGATTTCGGCGGCGTCGATCCTGGCCAAGGTCACACGTGACCGCTGGTGTGACGAGGTTGAAGTTCACTATCCGGCTTACGGCTTTGCCCAGCATAAAGGTTATGGCACGGCGCAGCATCTGGCAGCCTTGCAGACCCATGGCGCCTGCCCCTTACACCGCAAAAGCTTTGCCCCGGTGCGTGAGGTACTGGCCGCCAGGGCAGAGCACAGCGCTCTGCCGGTGGCACAGCGTCCTGCCTCTTGCCGGGTCGAGCCTCTTGGTATGGATGCCTTGTTATGACGTCTTCAGCGCCCCATCCGCAGCTGATCAGCTCGCGCGACAACCCTTTGCTCAAGGAAGTCAAGCGCCTGGCGCATGGCAGCACCGATTACCGCAAGTTCGGTCGTTTCTGGGCTGAAGGGGACCACCTGGTGCGTGCCGCACTGCTGCGCGGTGTGCACCCGGCGATTGGCATTTTTTCAGAGTCTTTTTGGCCTTTAGCCCAAGAGAAATATGGGCAGGCTGCTGCAAAAAACATAGTAATTCCTGATGCGCTGTATGACGGCCTGAGTGCGCTGGAGTCACCTGCGCGCATGGGGTTTGTGTTTGACCTGCCGACTGCCGCTCCTATACAAGCGGAGCTGGCCACGGTGGTACTGGACCGGGTTCAGGACGCGGGCAACGTGGGCGCGATTCTGCGCAGTGCCTCGGCCTTTGGCTTCAAACAAATCATCGCGCTCAAGGGCACTGCGGCCTTGTGGAGTCCCAAGGTTTTGCGTGCTGGCATGGGCGCCCATTGGGGTCTGCACCTGTTGGAAAGTGCCGAACTGACGGCGCTTGATCAGCTCGATCTGCCGCTGCTGGTGACCAGTTCCCACCGGGGTGATTTCCTGCACCAGTTGCTGCAACAACGAGTGCTGCCCATGCCTTGTGTCTGGGCGCTGGGACATGAAGGGCAGGGGATTTGTGCGGAACTCGAAGCACGTGCCAACCAGCATGTGCGCATTGCCCAGCCCGGTGGTGAAGAATCTCTGAATGTGGCCACCGCAGCCGCGATTTGCCTGCACGCCAGTGCTACCGCCCAGCTCGGGTAAACCCTAGTAAAGCCCCTGTCCTGGCGGGGGGTGACAAGAGCTGTCGGCTATACTTGGGGGCTTTTTCGCACCCAAGTACGTTCCCAGACACACAAGCCCCAACCCTACCAAAAGCAAGCCAGGAGGTCACTCTTGAGTGTGTATGGGCGTACCCGCAACACTTTCGGAGAACCCAGTGCTTTTGTCTCTCAAGGGAAATACCCCACCCGCCATCCTGGCGCTCGCAGACGGCACGGTCTATGTCGGTCATGCCATTGGTGCCACTGGCGCCACCGTAGGCGAGGTGGTGTTCAACACCTCCATGACCGGTTACCAGGAAATCCTGACTGACCCGAGCTACTGCCAGCAAATCGTCACGCTGACCTACCCCCACATCGGCAACTATGGTGTCAACCCGCAAGATGTGGAGGCCAACAAGGTCCACGCAGCGGGCCTGATCATCAAGGATCTGCCGCTCCTGGCGTCCAACTTCCGTTCCACCCAGACACTCAGTGAGTATCTTGTGGTTGAAGGCACGGTCGCCATTGCCAACATCGACACTCGCCAGCTCACCCGTCAGCTGCGCACGCAGGGCGCACAAAACGGCTGCATCTTCGCGCTGGCTGCCGGTGAAACGGTCACCCCGGCCGTGATCGAGAAAGCCGTGGCACTGGCCAAATCTGCACCCAGCATGGCTGGAGCCGACTTGGCCAAAGTGGTGTCTGGCACCACGTCTTACGATTGGCTTGAGACCGAATGGCAGCTGTTTAACCCGGCCCTGGGCAATACCCCGGGTTATGGCACGTTGACCGAGCCGCGCTTTCATGTGGTGGCTTATGACTTTGGTGTCAAGAAAAACATCCTGCGTATGCTGGCCCAGCGCGGCTGCAAGGTCACCGTGGTGCCCGCGCAGACCTCTGCGGCGGATGTGCTTAAACACCAGCCTGACGGTATCTTCCTGAGCAACGGCCCGGGTGACCCGGAACCCTGTGACTACGCGATCACCGCTGCCGCCGAGCTGATCGAATCTGGTATCCCCACTTTTGGTATCTGCCTGGGCCACCAGATCATGGCGCTGGCCAGTGGTGCAAAAACCTTCAAGATGAAGTTTGGCCACCATGGCGCCAACCACCCGGTCAAAGACCTCGATAGCGGCCGTGTCTCGATCACCAGCCAGAACCACGGTTTTGCCGTGGACGAGAAAACGCTGCCGGCCAACCTGCGTGCCACCCATGTGAGTCTGTTCGACGGCACCTTGCAAGGCCTGGCGCGCACCGACAAACCGGCGTTCTGCTTCCAGGGTCACCCGGAGGCCTCACCCGGTCCGCATGACATTGGTTACTTGTTTGACCGCTTCATCGCGTCAATGGAGGCGCAGGCGTGAGTTTCTACGGCGTCACCGACCTGTGGACCTACGTGGTGGGTGCGTTTGGCATCATCCTGCTGCCTGGCCCGAACTCGCTGTATGTGTTGTCGGTCGCCACCGCGCGCGGCGTGCGTGCCGGTTACCAGGGGGCCTTGGGTGTGTTTGTCGGTGACACGGTGTTGTTGATCTGTACCGCACTGGGGGCGGCCAGTTTGCTGCGCACCCACCCGGCGCTGTTTTTGGTGGTCAAGTACGCTGGTGCGGCCTACCTGTTCTGGGTCGGGCTGAACCTGATGTGGGGTGCGCTCAAAGGGTTGCGGGCAAACAAGGACGTGGTGCAGGCCACGGTCTCAGCCTCTGCGCCTGCCACGGCGGCCACCGCAGCCCATCTGCAGCAGCCGTTTCGTCGGGCGCTGGTCATCAGCCTGCTCAACCCGAAGGCGATTTTGTTTTTGCTCTCATTTTTTGTGCAGTTCATCGACCCCACATACGCCCAGCCTGAGGTGCCGTTCCTGATTTTGAGCGCCATCCTGATGAGTTTCAGCGCCGCTTACCTGACGGCGCTGATTTTTGCCGGTGCCCGCCTGGCACAGACTTTTCGGCAGCGCAAGCGCCTGTCGTCTGGCCTGTCGAGTCTGGTGGGGGCTTTGTTTGTCTGGTTTGGTAGCAAGCTGGCGACCGCCAGTCTCAATTAAGTTGATATAAAAATAGGAGCTGTCAACCCTTTTATCCATTGGGCTAGAGGCAGTTTTAATAGAAAATTATGACAAAACGTACTGACATCCAAAGCATCCTGATCATTGGTGCGGGTCCGATCATCATCGGCCAGGCCTGCGAGTTTGACTACTCTGGCGTGCAGGCCTGCAAGGCGCTGCGTGAGGAGGGCTACAAGGTCATCCTGATCAACAGCAACCCGGCCACCATCATGACCGACCCGGCCACGGCGGACGTGACCTACATCGAGCCGATCACCTGGCAGACGGTCGAAAAAATCATCGCCAAAGAGCGCCCGGACGCGATCCTGCCAACCATGGGTGGCCAGACCGCGCTGAACTGCGCACTGGACCTGTGGCACAACGGCGTGCTCGACAAATACACCGGTGCCGCTACAGGCAAGCCGGTCGAGCTGATTGGCGCCACACCGGAAGCCATCGACAAGGCCGAAGACCGCCTCAAGTTCAAGGACGCGATGACCAAGATTGGTCTCGGTTCGGCCCGCTCTGGCATCGCCCACAGCATGGCCGAGGCCTGGGAGGTGCAGCGCACGGTTGGTTTCCCCACGGTGATCCGCCCCAGCTTCACACTCGGCGGCACCGGTGGCGGCATCGCCTACAACCCCGAAGAATTTGAAGTGATCTGCAAGCGCGGCTTGGAAGCCTCGCCCACCAATGAGTTGCTGATTGAAGAATCCCTGCTCGGCTGGAAAGAGTACGAGATGGAAGTGGTGCGCGACAAGGCGGACAACTGCATCATCGTCTGCTCGATCGAGAATTTGGACCCGATGGGCGTGCATACCGGCGACTCGATCACCGTGGCTCCGGCACAGACGCTGACCGACAAGGAATATCAGATTCTGCGTAACGCGTCTTTGGCGGTGCTGCGCGAGATTGGTGTGGACACCGGCGGCTCCAACGTGCAGTTCTCGATCAACCCGAAAGACGGCCGCATGGTCGTCATTGAGATGAACCCGCGCGTGAGCCGTTCCTCCGCATTGGCCTCCAAAGCCACCGGTTTTCCGATTGCCAAGGTGGCGGCTAAGCTGGCGGTGGGTTACACGCTCGATGAACTGCGCAACGAGATCACCGGCGGTGCCACGCCAGCCTCGTTCGAGCCGTCGATCGACTACGTGGTCACCAAGATCCCGCGTTTTGCCTTTGAGAAATTCCCGGCCGCCGACAGCCGCCTCACGACCCAGATGAAGTCGGTGGGTGAGGTGATGGCCATGGGTCGCACCTTTCAGGAATCGTTCCAGAAAGCCCTGCGTGGCCTCGAAGTCGGTGTGGACGGCATGAATGAAAAAACGCAGGACCGTGAGCTGCTCGAGAAAGAACTCGGTGAACCCGGCCCGGACCGCATCTGGTACGTCGGTGACGCGTTTGCTGCGGGCTGGAGTGTGGATGAGGTGTTTGACATCACCAAGATTGACAAGTGGTTTTTGGTGCAAATCGAGCAGATTGTCCAGCTGGAGCTGGAAATCGAACGCTTGCCACAACCTGCCGTGGGTACTGCGCTGGACAGCATTGATGCGGCCACCCTGCGTGCCCTCAAACAAAAGGGTTTCTCGGACCGTCGCCTGGCCAAGCAGTTCAAGACCACCGACACCGCTGTGCGCGCGCGCCGCCACGCCTTGGGTGTGCGCCCGGTCTACAAACGGGTCGACACCTGCGCCGCCGAATTTGCCACCAACACCGCCTACCTGTATTCCACCTACGAAGCCGAAGGCTCGGAATGTGAGGCGCAGCCCACCAACAAGAAAAAAATCATGGTGCTCGGTGGTGGCCCGAACCGCATTGGCCAGGGTATTGAATTCGACTACTGCTGCGTGCATGCCGCATTGGCGATGCGTGAAGACGGCTACGAGACCATCATGGTCAACTGCAACCCCGAAACCGTGTCCACCGACTACGACACCTCGGACAGGTTGTACTTCGAGCCGCTGACGCTCGAAGACGTGTTGGAGATCGTCGACAAGGAAAAACCGCACGGCGTGATCGTGCAATACGGCGGCCAGACGCCTTTGAAACTGGCGCTGGACTTGGAGGCCAATGGCGTGCCGATCATCGGCACCAGCCCCGACATGATTGATGCGGCCGAAGACCGCGAACGTTTCCAGAAGTTACTGAACGAACTCAAATTGCGCCAGCCGCCCAACGCCACCGCCCGTACCGAGGCAGAGGCCCTGGAAAAAGCGTCCGAACTGGGTTACCCGCTGGTGGTGCGCCCAAGCTACGTGCTCGGTGGCCGTGCCATGGAAATCGTGCACGAACAGCGCGACCTGGAGCGTTACATGCGCGAAGCGGTCAAAGTGTCACATGACTCGCCAGTGCTGCTGGACCGTTTCCTGAACGACGCTATCGAGTGTGATGTGGACGCGGTGCGCGACTCGGTAGGTCGGGTCTTCATTGGTGGGGTGATGGAACACATCGAACAAGCCGGTGTGCACAGTGGTGACTCGGCTTGCTCGTTGCCACCGTATTACCTGAAACAAGCCACCGTCGATGAGCTCAAACGCCAGACCGCAGCCATGGCCGAAGGCCTGAACGTGGTGGGTTTGATGAATGTGCAGTTTGCCATCCAGCAAAAGGATGGCCAGGACATCATCTTTGTGCTCGAAGTGAACCCACGTGCCTCGCGCACCGTACCCTTTGTCTCCAAGGCCACCGGCATCCAGTTGGCCAAGGTCGCTGCACGTTGTATGGTCGGCCAGACGCTTGATGCCCAAGGCATTGGCGCCGAGGTGCATCCTCCCTATTTCTGTGTCAAGGAAGCGGTCTTCCCGTTTGTCAAGTTCCCCGGTGTGGACACGATTCTTGGCCCGGAGATGAAATCCACCGGTGAGGTGATGGGTGTGGGCAAAACCTTTGGTGAAGCCTTTGTCAAGTCGCAGATGGGGGCCGGCTCCAAGCTGCCGCGTCCATTCAAGGCCGATGGTTCACCCAGTGGCAAGGTGTTTATCTCGGTCAAGGGCAGTGACAAGCCGCAGGCGATCGAGGTGGCACGGGCGCTCACTGCTATGAATTTTGCTGTGGTGGCCACCAAAGGCACGGCGGCATCCATCAACGCCGCTGGTGTGCCTTGTGCTGTGGTCAACAAGGTCACCGAAGGCCGCCCACATATTGTGGACATGCTCAAAAACGACGAGATTGTGCTGGTGATCAACACCGTGGAAGAGCGTCGCAACGCGATTGCCGACTCGCGCCAGATCCGCACCTCCGCGCTGCTCAACCGCGTGACCACCTTCACCACGATTGCCGGGGCCGAGGCGGCGGTGGAGGGCATGCGTTGTATGGACTCGCTGGATGTGATTTCGGTGCAGGAGATGCACGCGCAATTGAAGGGTTAAAAGAGTCGTCAACGCGCCCAATTCGCGGCATAATTGAACAACACCGCCGGACGGCAACGTTCGGCGGTTTCATTTTGGCTTGCGCAAAACCGTTCCCACAGTCTGCTCCCACCTGGCGGTACCCCTTGTGTCTGCCGGGGTGGTCTATCTGTTGGGAGGGTTGTGTGTGTGTCTGGTTGAACTATTTTTATAACGGAGCTTCACGTGGCGACACTTCCCATCACCAAACGCGGTGCAGACAAACTCAAAGCTGAGTTGCACCAACTCAAAGCCTTTGAACGTCCAGCGGTGATCAACGCGATTGCCGAAGCGCGGGCACAGGGTGATCTGAGCGAAAACGCCGAGTACGAAGCCGCCAAGGACAAGCAGGGTTTTGTGGAAGGGCGCATCCAGGAGATTGAAGGCAAACTCTCGGCTGCACAAATCATTGACCCAGCCGATTTACACGCCGATGGCCGTGTGGTGTTTGGCTCGACCGTCGCACTGGAAGACGAAGACACCGGCGACAAAGCCAGCTACCAGATTGTTGGGGAAGACGAAGCCGACATCAAACTGGGTCTGGTCAACGTCAACAGCCCGATTGCCCGTGCCCTGATTGGCAAAGAAGTGGGTGATGTGGCTGAAGTGCAAGCACCTGGTGGCCTGCGCCGCTGGGAAGTGATCAGCGTCAGCTACCTGTGATGGTCTTGGCCTGGTTGTTCCAGCAGGTGAAAGCAGGCCTTTGTTCATGAGAGATTTTTTACCTCGCTCCTCGGTCTGGGTTGCGGCCCTGTGGTGGGGCAGCCTGACCACGGTGGCTGGGTATGTTGTGCCAATGTTGTTTGCCCACCTGCCGAGCCCGGCCATGGCGGGCAACATGGCGGCCAAGCTGTTCACCGCACAGACCTGGGTGGCGCTGGTGTGTGGCCTGTTGCTGTTGATGGTTTCAAGGTCAAATCAGCCTCTGGCCCAGGTAGAGCAAGCGCAGTCTGCTATTGTTTATATAGTGTTTGGGATGTTGCTGGCCTTGTTGTCAGAGCTGGCCGTGGCGCCACGCATCGTGGCACGCCAGAATTTGCCGCTGTGGCACAGCGTGGGTGTGGGGCTTTACATTGCACAGTGGCTGTGTGCAAGCCTCACGTTCAAGAAGCTGCTTGGCAGAGCCGGTTGATCAGAGAAGTTGGGTGTAGAGCGATCCGTGGGGTGCACGGATCGCAGCGTTAGCAAACGCCGATGAGCGCAGCGGCTCAGTTCTGGTTGCGTTTTTTGATGCTGATGGGTTTCTTTTTGGCGCGTTTGATCTGGCCACCGGAGGTCAGGCGCTGGTTGCCCAGTACACGCAGGGTTTTGACTTCGGGGCGTTGGCCGCCGCGTTTACTGAACTTGAGGACTTTCACATCCTTGGGGCCAGGCATACGGTCTTCGTCAACGGTTTTTTCGCGCTCGGGCATGGGCCGCCAGAGCACCAGCAGTTTGCCGATGTGCTGGATCGGCGCCGCGTTCAGTTCGTCGGCGAGGGTGGCAAACATGGTTTCGCGGGCGGCGCGGTCATCGGAAAACACCCGCACCTTGATCAGCCCGTGGGCATTCAGGGCGGCATCGGTTTCTTTTTTGACGGCAGCAGTCAGGCCGTCACCACCGATCATGACCACGGGGTCGAGGTGGTGCGCGTCGGCGCGGTGTGATTTGCGCTGGGCAGGGGTCAGTAATATTTGAGGCATGGCCGTATTATCGGCGAGATACACAAAATGAAATCAGCAGTTAAAAGCAGCAAGGTCAATCGCGCGTGGCTCAATGACCACGTGAACGATACCTACGTCAAATTGGCCCAAAAAGACGGTTATCGGGCGCGGGCGGCCTACAAACTCAAGGAAATTGATGAGAACCTGCACCTCATCAAACCCGGGCAACTGGTGGTGGATCTGGGGTCCACACCGGGCGCCTGGAGCCAGTATGTGCGGCGCAAGATGTCGCCCAAGTCGGCGCAGGGCGGGGGCGCCGCTGCGGGGCAACTCAATGGCCGCATCATTGCACTGGACATCCTGCCGATGCAGCCGATTGAAGACGTGTTGTTCATCCAGGGTGATATCCGTGAAGATGATGTGCTCGCTGAACTGGCTGGTCATCTACAGGGTCAACTGGCTGATCTGGTGATCTCGGATATGGCGCCTAATCTGTCGGGCATTGATTCAGCCGATGCTGCCCGTGTTGAGCATCTGGTGGAACTGGCGCTTGAATTTGCGCAGTTGCACCTGAAACCACAAGGGGCCTTGGTGGCCAAGGTGTTCCACGGGGGCAGTTATGACAGCCTGGTCAAACGCTTTCGCGAGATGTTTGTCACTGTCAAGTGCATCAAGCCCAAGGCATCACGAGACCGTTCGTCCGAGACTTTTCTGGTGGGGATGGTGCAAAAAAATGCTGCATTTCCATGTGCTCGCTGAGGATGATCCCTTCTCGGTGCTGGTTGCCAGCAGCTGAAAAGCCTAGAATTGTGCCCTTGAGTTTTTAACGCCTGTCATGCGTTTTTATTGGAGCTTCGCTTGAACAATCCATGGTTTTCAAAAATTGCGGTCTGGCTGGTTATCGCGATGGTGTTGTTTACTGTTTTCAAACAGTTTGACACCCGTCCGGCTGCCGGTGCCTCGTATGTAGGCTATTCCGATTTTCTGGATGAAGTTCGCAACAACCAGATCAAGAGCGCGGTCATTCTGGAAGGGCAAAACGGCACGGAAATTGTGGCCACCACCAGTGATGACCGCCGAGTCCGCACCACCGCCACTTACCTGGACCGCGGTCTGGTGGGAGACCTGATTGCCAATGACGTCAAGTTTGATGTGCGTCCCAAAGAAGAGGGCTCGCTCCTGATGACCCTGCTGGTCAGCTGGGGCCCGATGTTGTTGTTGATCGGCGTCTGGGTGTATTTCATGCGCCAGATGCAAGGCGGTGGCAAGGGCGGAGCGTTCAGCTTCGGCAAAAGCAAAGCCCGTCTGCTCGATGAAAACACCAACACCGTGACTTTTGCCGATGTGGCTGGTTGTGACGAGGCCAAGGAAGAAGTCAAGGAAGTGGTTGACTTCCTCAAAGACCCGGCCAAGTTTCAGAAGCTTGGCGGTCGCATTCCGCGCGGTCTGCTGCTGGTGGGCCCGCCCGGCACCGGTAAAACCCTGCTGGCCAAGAGCATCGCCGGTGAAGCCAAGGTGCCATTTTTCAGCATCTCGGGTTCTGATTTTGTCGAGATGTTTGTGGGCGTGGGTGCCTCCCGGGTGCGTGACATGTTCGAAAACGCCAAAAAGAACGCACCTTGCATCATCTTCATCGATGAAATTGATGCGGTCGGCCGCCAACGTGGCGCAGGCCTGGGTGGTGGCAATGACGAACGTGAACAAACCCTCAACCAGATGCTGGTTGAAATGGACGGTTTCGAAACCAACCTGGGCGTGATTGTGGTGGCTGCCACCAATCGCCCCGACATTCTGGACGCTGCATTGTTGCGTCCGGGCCGTTTTGACCGCCAGGTGTATGTGACCCTGCCCGACATCCGTGGCCGGGAACAGATTCTGAACGTGCACATGCGCAAGGTGCCGGTCAGCGCCGATGTGAACCCCGGCGTGATTGCCCGTGGCACACCCGGCATGAGTGGTGCGGACCTGGCCAACCTCTGCAACGAAGCTGCCTTGATGGCGGCACGACGCAACGCCCGCACGGTGGAGATGCAGGACTTCGAGAAGGCCAAGGACAAGATCCTGATGGGCCCCGAGCGCAAGAGCATGGTCATGCCCGAGGAAGAGCGCCGTAACACCGCGTACCACGAGTCGGGTCACGCTTTGATTGGCAAGTTGCTGCCTAAATGTGACCCGGTACACAAGGTCACCATCATCCCGCGTGGCCGCGCTCTGGGCGTGACCATGAGCCTGCCCGCGCAAGACCGCTACAGCTACGACAAGGAGTTCATGCTCAACCAGATCAGCATGTTGTTTGGTGGCCGGATCGCTGAAGAAGTGTTCATGAACCAGATGACCACCGGTGCCAGCAATGACTTTGAGCGCGCCACCCAGATCGCCCGCGACATGGTGATGCGTTACGGTATGACGGCGGCCTTGGGTCCGATGGTCTATGCCGAGAACGAAGGCGAAGTGTTCCTGGGCCGCTCGGTGACCAAAACCACCAACATGAGTGAAGAAACCATGCAGAAGGTGGATGCCGAAGTGCGCCGCATCATTGACGAGCAGTACGCCCTGGCGCGTCGCCTGATCGAAGAACATAGCTCCAAGATGCACGCCATGGCCAAGGCCTTGCTGGAATGGGAAACCATCGACAGCGAGCAACTCGACGACATCATGGCTGGCAAGGAGCCACGTCCGCCCAAGGACTGGACACCGCGTATGCCAACGGCTGGTTCAGACACTGGCAGTGGCGGTACTCCCGCTGTGAAAACAGACGCAGCGCCTCACGCGGCCTGATCTAAGCAGATTAAAAAAAACGGGGCGCGAGCCCCGTTTTTTATGGACTATGTATTGGCAAACCACCCGCTTCCAGATTGACCTGAGCGCCCCGAAGGTGATGGGCATCGTCAACGTCACGCCCGATTCCTTCTCGGATGGTGGCCACCATGACAGCACAACAGCGGCGCTGCGGCATGGCGAGTTGCTGCTACGCGACGGAGCCGATATCCTGGACATTGGTGGTGAATCGACGAGGCCCGGTGCGCCACCTGTGGGATTGGCGGAGGAACTGGCACGGGTTGTGCCGGTGGTCAAAGAGGCCGTCAAATTGGGTGTGCCGGTGTCGGTGGATACCTACAAACCGCAGGTCATGAAGGCTGTACTTGACCTAGGGGCCGACATCATCAACGATGTGTGGGCCTTGCGCTGGCGTGATGCGCAGGGTCTGGCCGATGCCACATGGGTCGTGGCGTCGCACCCGAATTGTGGTGTGTGCTTGATGCACATGCACCTGGAGCCACAAACCATGCAAGTTCAGCCCATGCAGGCTGATGTGGTTCCCCAGGTACTCTCGTTTCTGGAGCAATCAGCTCAGGTTCTATGCGGGCTAGGGGTTGAAAAGACCAGAATTTTGCTGGACCCGGGCATCGGCTTTGGCAAAACCGTGGCGCAGAATTTTGCGCTGCTGGCTCGCCAGTCCGAGCTGCTCGTAGCAGGCTACCCCTTGCTGGCGGGTTGGTCACGCAAGTCGTCACTGGCGGGCATGACAGTGCGCGCAGATCAGGGCGAGAAGCTCGCGCCCCAGGAGCGGCTGGCACCCAGCCTGGCGGCTGTTCTGTGTGCTGTGCAGCAGGGAGCGTCAGTGGTGCGTGTGCACGATGTCAAGGAAACCGTGCAGATTTTGAAGGTGCTCGAGGCGATAAGATCAACCCAACTCACTCCGATGGATTCACAAGGACACACCGCTTCATGACGCGTCAATATTTTGGAACCGATGGCATTCGTGGCACCGTGGGGCAAAGCCCTATCACCGCCGATTTTGTGTTGCGTCTGGCGCATGCTGTGGGGCGCGTGCTCAAACGCTCCGAGGCGCGGCCCACCGTGCTGATTGGCAAGGACACCCGCATCTCGGGCTACATGCTGGAGAGTGCGCTGGAGAGTGGCTTCAACTCGGCCGGTGTCGACGTGGTCTTGCTTGGCCCTTTGCCTACACCCGGCGTGGCCTACCTGACCAGGGCGCAGCGCGCCTCTCTGGGCGTTGTGATCAGCGCCAGCCACAACCCGTTTGATGACAACGGCATCAAGTTCTTCAGCGCCCAGGGCACCAAGCTTTCCGACGAATGGGAGCGTGATGTGGAAGCGGTTCTGGCGATGGAGCCGGTTTGGGGGGATTCGGCCAATCTGGGACGTTCACGTCGCCTGGATGACGCCGCTGGTCGTTACATCGAGTTCTGTAAAAGCACCTTCGCCAACAACCTGACGCTCAAAGGGATGCGCATCGTGGTCGATGCCGCCCATGGCGCCGCCTACAACATCGCGCCCAAGGTGTTCCATGAACTGGGTGCTGAGGTGATTGCCATCGGCTGTGCGCCCGACGGTCTCAACATCAACCGTGGCGTGGGCGCCACCCATCCCGAGGCGCTGGTGGAGGCCGTCAAGGCACACCGGGCCGACATGGGCGTGGCACTCGATGGTGACGCCGACCGGCTGCAGATTGTGGATGCCCAAGGGCGGCTGTACAACGGTGACGAGTTGCTCTACCTGATGGTCGATGACCGGCTTCGTCGTGGTGAACCGGTGCCGGGTGTGGTCGGCACCTTGATGACCAATATGGCGGTGGAACTGGCCTTGATCGCACGTGGTGTGGCTTTTGTACGCGCCAAGGTGGGTGACCGTTATGTGCTCGAAGAGCTCGAAAAAAACCAGTGGTTGCTGGGTGGTGAGGGTTCCGGGCATTTGCTGGCACTGGACAAACACTCCACAGGTGACGGTCTGATTTCTGCCCTGCAGGTGCTGCAAACCGTGGTGCGCAGCGGCCAGAGCTTGGCTACCTTGGTCAAGGAGGTGGTGCTATTTCCCCAGACCATGATCAATGTGCGCCTGCAACCGGGTCAGGACTGGAAGGCCAGTCCGCAGCTGGCACCGGAGACCCGTGCGGTCGAGGCCGAATTGGGCCAAAGCGGGCGGGTGCTGATCCGTGCCAGCGGTACCGAGCCCCTGGTGCGCGTCATGGTCGAAGCGCGTGACGCCACCCAAGCCAAGGCATGCGCCCAACGTATTGCCAAAACCCTTGCAGCCTGAGATCAGCCAATGAGTCGCACCCCGAACTTGCGCCTGTGTCGCGCCGCCTACACCAACCCGATCCATGCGTCTGCCCTGGTGGGTTTGCTGGATGCTTACGCCCAAGACCCGACCGGTGGTGGCGAGCCTTTGTCAGCCTTCACCAAGGCCAATTTGCCTGCCGCTTTGCAGGCGCGCCCCACAATTTTCAGTGTGCTGGCGTTTGATGATGCGCAAGCGGGTTTGCCCGTGGGCCTGGTCAACTGTGTTGAGGGTTTCTCGACCTTTGCCTGCCAGCCGCTGGTGAATATCCACGATGTGGTGGTGGCCGCCAGCCACCGTGGGCTGCGTATTGCGGAGCAGATGCTGGCCTTGGTGGAGCAGCTCGCGCGTGAGCGCGGTGCCTGCAAACTGACGCTGGAAGTGCTCTCGGGCAATGCACCGGCAGCCAAACTGTATCGGCGCATTGGGTTTGACAACTACCAGCTTGAACCCAGCATGGGCCACGCTCAGTTCATGCAGAAGTGGCTCTGAAGCCACCAGCAAGCACACACCATGTCTTGGCTCAACAAACTTCCGGGTTATCAGAGAACGCCTTACGGTTTTGAGTGGCGTTTGCTCAAACGCTTGCCACAGGTTCTGTTGGCTGGCACGGTCTTACCTGCGCTAGCGGCCTGGCTGGCGCGGTTTTTGCTGACGCAGGGCAGTGCCTCCGAAATTGAACGACATGTTCAGGCGTTTGATTTCTTGATGGTGGGCATCGTGGCTTTTGTCTGGACGGCTGTTTTGACCGTTGGCATTGGCTGCATCATTGTCTGGCTGATGAAAGGGCCAGCGTATGTGGCTGATGGCTACGAGGTGTCGCACAGCGACAAACCCAAGCTCTGACCCCGAGGCTGTTGTGTAACGGTAAATAACCATTGTTACAAAGTGGGTTTGGTCACATGGCTGAGTTGCCCTTAAAGTGCAAGCAACATGCTGTTCAAGAAATTACTAAAACGTCAAGAGTCCGTGCCGGTCAAAGGGGGCAAAGGATCAGCTGTTTCTGAGAACCTTGCCAGCAACCCCGCAGACAACACCCTGCCAGAACGGCGGCGTTTTCCGCGCCCCATGCCCATCCCCGAGGTGATTGAGCACGATTGGGACGTCTGGGTGGATCTGACGAAAGATAAAACCTCTAAAAAATCAAATTAAGGCCGCATCATCCATGGACAGGCCGATGAACCATCGAAACAACAGGTTATATTGGGTCTGTTCCATGAGCATGCGCTCTGAGCGGATGCTGTAGAAAATTTGCAGGAGCATGGCACGCAACAACTTCTCTGGCGCAATGCTGGGTCGCCCGCCTTTGATGATGGCGACGTACATGCCTGAGAGCAGTGGTTCGATGTTCTTCAAGGCTTGGTTGACCATCTTTCGCACGGGACGCAGCGGGTGGCTAACTGGAACGAAGTCATCCAGACGGCGCATCGTGAACAAGCTCTCTGTGAAGGTGTCGGCGCCGCGCATGCTCGGTGTCTTTTGTCTCGGGTGGAGGGGGTTGTGGCTACGCCGCTTCAAACTTTACCGCTCAGGGGGGGTATTTCAGTAGCCTGCTAGCTGTCTGTCTGGAACAGAGACACTCAGAAACAGCCCCAGACCTGGTTTGCCAAGGTCAACATGAAGTCGGGCTGGCCATACAAAGCAAACACCAGCGCCAGCAGCCCGAGCATCAGGGCGTACCCCAGGAGTTTGATGGCGGGTTTCATGGTCTCATGCGGCCTGTGGCGCGGGGGTGCGCACAATCGCCGCTTCTTTGATCGGCAGGTTCACCAGCGCGGCCAGCACCCCCAATGCAATGGCGATGTACCAGACGATGTCGTAACTGCCGGTGCGGTCATACAACCAGCCGCCGAGCCAGACCCCCAGAAACGAGCCGATCTGGTGGCTGAAAAACACAAAACCACCCAGCATCGACAAATGCGCCACCCCAAAAATCTGCGCCACCGCCGCATTGGTGGGCGGCACGGTGGACAGCCACAGCAGGCCCATTACCGCTGAAAAAACGTAGACGCTTAACGGTGTCAGCGGCACCAGTAAGAAGACACTGATCACCACCGCACGCGCCAGGTAAATGAAAGCCAGGATGTGTCTCTTTTGCAGGCGTTGCCCCAGCACGCCGGCGGCATAGGTGCCAAACACGTTGAACAAGCCAATCAAGGCCAGCGAATAACTGGCCACCTGGGGCGACAGGCCATGGTCCTTGAGGTAGCTTGGCATGTGCACACCAATGAACACCACCTGAAAGCCACACACAAAATACCCGGCCATGAGCAGCTGGAAGCTGCGGTAGTGCAGAGCCTCACGCAGCGCCTGCAGGATCGACTGCTCACGGAAATGTCCGGCGCCACCCCGGGCATCGGGTTCACGCAGCCCCCAGGCCAGCGGAAGCAGCACCAGCGCGGCCAGCGCCAGGGTGACCAGTGCGTTCTGCCAACCCAGTTGGTTGATCAGGAAACCTTCGGTCGGCACCATCAGAAACTGGCCAAACGAGCCCGCGGCAGCGGCAATGCCCATGGCCCAGGAGCGTTTGCTGGCCGGCACATTGCGGCCAATCACGCCGTAGACGATGGCGTAGGTGGTGCCGGCCTGCGCCAACCCAATCAACACCCCGGCGGTTAATGAAAAAGCCAGCGCCGTGGTGGCATACGCCATACCCAACAAACCCAGCGCATACAGCAGGGCACCAGCCACAATCACGCGAAAGGCGCCAAACCGGTCTGCCAACATGCCGGCAAAAATGCCAGCCACGCCCCACACCAGATTCTGGATCGCCAACGCCAGGGCAAAGGTTTCACGGCTCCAACTCTGCGCCTGTGTGATCGGTTGCAACCACAGGCCAAAACCGTGGCGGATGCCCATCGAAACGGTCACGATGGCGGCACCACAGATCAGAATTTGGGTGAGGGAGAGTTTGGGGCTGTGTTCAGACATCGCTGGAATATAGCCAATTGGCATGAAACCAGTCACATCCGGGTTAAGGGCTCAGCCGTTTGGGTTTAAAAGCCTGTTTTTGTATCCAGTGGATTGCCGGCCCATGACTACAATCACGGGCTATGGCTACCAAACCCAACTCTGAATACTCTGAAGGCTCGATCCGCGTTTTGAAAGGGCTCGAGCCCGTCAAACAGCGTCCGGGCATGTACACCCGCACCGACAACCCGCTACACATCATCCAGGAAGTGCTGGACAACGCGGCCGACGAAGCGCTGGCCGGACATGGCAAAAAGATCAAGGTCACGGTGCATGGCGACGGCTCAGTCAGCATCGAGGACGATGGCCGCGGCATCCCGTTTGGCCTGCACCCGACCGAAAACGCACCGGTGATTGAACTGGTGTTCACCCAGTTGCACGCCGGTGGCAAGTTCGACAAAGGTACTGGCGGCGCTTACAGCTTCTCGGGTGGTTTGCATGGTGTGGGTGTCAGTGTGACCAATGCCTTGAGCAGCCGTCTGGAGGCCACCACCTACCGTGAGAGCCAGGTGGCGCGGCTGGTGTTCTCGGGCGGTGATGTGATTGAGCCGCTGGAAGTGCGGCCAGCGGGGGACGGCGAACGGCGCAGCGGCACGCTGGTGCGGGTCTGGCCCGATGCCAAATATTTCGAATCGATGGCGCTGCCGATGGCGCACCTGGAGCACCTGTTACGCAGCAAAGCCGTGTTGATGCCCGGTGTGACGGTGACCCTGACCCAGGAGAAGACCAAGGACACCCAAACCTGGCTGTTCAAAGGGGGTCTGCGCGACTACCTGACCCAAACCCTGAACGGTGAACCGGTGATCCCGCTGTTTGAAGGGGATGGTTTTGCCGACGCCCAAAACGACAGTTTTGCCGATGGCGAAGGTGCCGCCTGGTGTGTCGCCTTCACCGAAGATGGCCAGCCGGTGCGTGAAAGTTATGTCAACCTGATCCCGACCACCGCCGGAGGCACCCACGAGTCCGGCCTGCGCGACGGCCTGTTTACCGCCGTTAAAAGCTTCGTCGAGATGCATTCCTTGCTGCCCAAGGGCATCAAGCTGTTGCCCGACGACGTGTTTGCACGCGCCAGTTATGTGCTCTCGACCAAGGTGCTGGACCCGCAGTTCCAGGGCCAGATCAAGGAGCGCCTCAACTCGCGCGACGCGGTGCGGCTGGTGTCGAGTTTTGTGCGCCCGGCGCTGGAGTTATGGCTCAACCAGAACGTGGAACACGGCAAGAAGCTGGCCGAACTCGCGATCAAGGCCGCACAAAGCCGCCAGAAGGCCAGCCAGAAGGTCGAAAAACGCAAGGGCTCAGGCGTGGCGGTGTTGCCCGGCAAGCTGACCGACTGCGAAAGCCGCGATATTCTCGAGAACGAAATGTTCCTGGTCGAAGGTGACTCGGCCGGTGGCAGCGCCAAGATGGGCCGCAACAAGGAAAGCCAGGCCGTGCTGCCGCTGCGTGGCAAGGTGCTCAACACCTGGGAGGTCGAGCGTGACCGCCTGTTTGCCAACAACGAAATCCACGACATTGCGGTGGCCATTGGGGTCGACCCGCATGGTGCCAACGATGCACCGGACTTGAGCGGTTTGCGTTACGGCAAGATCTGTATCCTGAGTGATGCGGACGTGGACGGCTCACACATCCAGGTGCTGTTGCTGACCCTGTTTTTCAAACACTTCCCCAAGCTGGTGGATGCCGGTCATATTTATGTGGCGCGCCCGCCCTTGTTCCGGGTCGATGCACCTGCGCGTGGCAAAAAGCCCGCGTCCAAGGCCTATGCGCTGGACGAAGGTGAGCTGACGGTGATCCTGGACAAGTTACGCAAGGAAGGTGTGCGTGAAGGCGCCTGGACCATCAGCCGTTTCAAAGGTCTGGGTGAAATGAATGCCGAACAACTGTGGGACACCACCCTGAACCCCGACACCCGGCGTCTGCTGCAGGTGGGGCTGGGCGGGCTGGATACCACACAGACCGCCGAGCTGATGACCAAGCTCATGGGCAAGGGTGAAGCCGGTGCCCGGCGCGACCTGATGGAGTTGCACGGCGATTCGGTGGAGCTGGATATTTAGTCTTTTTTGCCACCAGCCCTTATAAGTAAAGGGCTAAAAGCTACAACAGTTAGAGCAGATCACAAGAGTTCCCCATGACCGACATCATTCTGATAGACCCACCCCAACCGATCCAGCCCGAGCCGGACGAGACCCCCAGCCTGGCCAGTTACGCCCAGCGCGCTTACCTGGAGTACGCGCTCAGTGTGGTCAAGGGCCGCGCCTTGCCCGATGTGTGTGACGGCCAGAAGCCGGTGCAGCGGCGCATTCTTTATTCGATGTCGCGCATGGGTCTTGGTTTTGGTGGTGCCAATGGCAACACTGGCGCCAAGCCGGTCAAGTGTGCCCGCGTGGTCGGTGATGTGCTGGGCCGTTACCACCCGCACGGCGACAGTGCGGCGTATGACGCGCTGGTGCGTATGGCGCAGGACTTTTCGCAGCGCTACCCGCTGATCGACGGCCAGGGCAACTTTGGCAGCCGGGACGGCGACGGTGCCGCCGCCATGCGTTACACCGAAGCGCGTTTGGCCAAGATCACCAGCCTGTTGCTCGACGAAATTGACGAAGGCACGGTCGACTTCACGCCCAATTACGACGGAAGCACCGAAGAGCCGCGCCAGTTACCCGCGCGCCTGCCGTTTGCGCTGCTCAACGGCGCCAGCGGTATTGCGGTCGGTTTGGCCACCGAAATCCCGAGCCACAACCTGGGTGAAGTAGCACAAGCCTGTGTCGCCCTGATCAAGAACCCCGAGCTGAGTGACGAGGACTTGTTCACGCTGGTGCCGGGGCCGGATTACCCCGGTGGTGGTCAGATCATCAGCAGCGCGGGTGAGATTGCCGAGGCGTATCGCACAGGCCGGGGCTCGCTCAAATGCCGTGCACGCTGGAAGATCGAAGACCTGGCGCGAGGCCAGTGGCAACTGGTGGTGACCGAGTTGCCGCCCGGTGTCAGCACCCAGCGCGTTTTGGAAGAGATTGAGGACCTGAGCAACCCCAAGGTCAAGGCCGGTAAAAAGGCGCTCACGTTGGAGCAGAACCAGCTCAAGGCCACGCTGCTCTCGGTGCTCGACGGGGTGCGCGACGAGTCCAGCAAAGATGCCGCCGTGCGCCTGGTGTGTGAACCCAAAACCAGCCGCATTGGCCAGCAGGAGCTGATCAACACCTTGCTGGCGCACACCAGCCTGGAGACCACCAGCCCGATCAACCTGACCATGATTGGCCTGGATGGCCGACCCACACAGAAATCGCTACGCCAGATGTTCACCGAGTGGATTGCGTTCCGCCAGACCACGATAGAGCGGCGTTCTCAGCATCGTTTGAACAAGGTGCTGGAGCGCATCCACATTTTGGAGGGTAGGGTGCTGGTCTTGCTCAACATCGACGAGGTGATTGCGATCATCCGCCAGAGTGACGAGCCCAAGGTCGCGCTGATCGAGCGCTTCCGACTATCAGAACGCCAAGCCGAAGACATCCTCGAAATCCGGCTGCGTCAGTTGGCCCGATTGGAGGCGATCAAGATCGAGCAGGAGTTGACGGGTCTGCGCGGTGAGCAGCAAAAGCTTGAAGAATTATTGGGCAGCCCGGCTGTGTTGCGCCGCCTGATGGTCAAGGAGATCGAGGCGGATGCCAAAACCTTTGCCGACCCACGCCGCACGCTGATCCAGGCCGAGAAGAAAGTCGTGCTCGAAGTCAAGGTGGTTGATGAGCCGGTGACCGTGGTGGTCAGCCAAAAAGGCTGGGTGCGTGCGCAAAAAGGCTGGGCCAAGGAACGCACGGCAGGTGCAGCAACGGCCGGTGCCGCGCAGCCGGAATACACCTTCAAGGCTGGGGATGCCTTGTACGGCACGTTTGAATGCCGCACCATCGACACCTTGCTGGCCTTTGGCTCCAATGGCCGGGTCTATTCGGTGCCGGTGTCGCTGTTGCCGGGTGGCCGGGGTGACGGCCAGCCGATCACCAGCCTGATCGAACTGGAAGCGGGCACCCAGCTGCTGTATTACTTTGCTGGGCCGATGAGCGCCACACTGCTGCTCTCCAGTTCTGCCGCTTATGGTTTCCTGGCGTCTGTTGAGAACATGGTCAGCAAATTCAAGGCGGGCAAGGCCTTTGTCACGGTGAACGACGGCGAAGTGCTGTGTGCGCCTTCGGTGGTCGCTTGTGAGGCGGGATCGACGCCGTGGCCAGCCGCCAGCCATGTGGCCTGTGCCTCGGTGGGTGGGCGGATTCTGACTTTTGAGATCAGTGAACTCAAAACCATGGCCAATGGCGGACGTGGTCTGATGCTGATTGACCTGGAAGACAAGGACTCGCTGGCTGGTGCCTGCGCCTACAACCGAAGCGTGCGCATCGACGGCATCGGTCGTGGTGGCAAGGTGCGCGATGAAACCCTGGAGATCCGTAGCCTCAACAACGCCCGGGCCGCACGGGCGCGCAAGGGCAAGCTGGCGGACCTGGGCTTCAAACCGGCGTCGGTGACACGGGTCGAGTGATCTGACAGCCAGTTGTCATACCAGGCTGCGATGATCTGAGGTGTCGGCGCCGGGATGTCGGTCAGACCACGCTGTGCACCAGACCCGACCTTGTTCTGGACGGGATACTGGCAAGCTTATTGCAGTGTCCTGGTGCTTGTGCCTGCTGTGTTGGCCCCTGCGATTGACTGGAGTGACTTGAGATGAAACCCGTTTTGATCCTTTGCCCCGGGCTGATGTGTGATGACGCCGTCTGGGCACCACAACTGCCCGCCTTGTCGGCCACCCATGACTGCATCGTGATGGACTACGGCCTGCACACCACCTTGGCCGACATGGCCCGCCAGGTGCTGGAGACCGCACCGCCAGGGGTGTTTGCGCTGGCTGGCCATTCGATGGGCGGGCGCGTTGCGCTAGAGGTGGTGCGCCTGGCGCCGCAGCGTGTGTCACATCTGGCCTTGCTCGATACCGGCACCCACCCCCTGGCCGAGGGGGAGCCCGGCGTCAAGGAAAAAGCGGGCCGACTGGCCCTGGTGGCACTGGCCAAAGAGCAGGGCATGCGGGTCATGGGGCGCCAATGGCTACCCAACATGGTGCACCCGGATGTGCACGGTACGCCGCTGTTCGAGTCGATTCTGGACATGTTGGAGCGCAGCAACCCCGAGCGTTTTGCCGCACAGATCCACGCGCTGCTGGCCCGTCCGGACGCGGCGGTGGTGTTGCCCACCATCAACGGCCCGACCCTGGTGCTGACCGGTGAGCAAGACCTGTGGAGCCCGCCCGAGCAACACGCGGCGTTTGCCCGCGTCATCCGCGATGCCGAGCTGGTGGTGGTCCGCCACTGCGGCCACATGAGCACACTGGAGCAGCCCGAGGCCGTCACGGCCGCGATGCAACGCTGGTTGCAGCGTTAAGCTGCTGCAATATCAGGAGCTACTGGCCCTTGTTGGATAAGGACTAGATGCCGATTTGGCTTGAAATCCGTGGCCAAGCCGACACCCTAACCGGGCACACGGGTTTGCCTCGCAGCTGACTTCAAAACACCAAACCTCCTACCCCGTTGATCCGGGGCGCTCACCTTCTCCACGGTGGCGCTTGGCGGGGTCGCTGTCAGGTGCAGGGGTGAGCGGTTCAACATCTTGTTATATCTGCTATTGGATACAACAGACTAGGATTTACCCTTTATCAAGGGCAAATCAGCTTGTTTTAGGGGTTTGTTGTATACAGAATTGGTGCATCCAACGGTTTACTTAGCCCTTAGCCTATCCCATAGAGGTCACCATGTTCCTGAAAAACACCTGGTATGTTGCTGCCACCCCAAACGAGATCGACGACAAACCCCTGGGCCGCACCATCTGCGGCGAGTCCATCGCCTTCTACCGTGGCGAGGCCAACAAGGTGGCTGCGGTGGAAGACTTTTGCCCGCACCGGGGCGCACCGCTGTCACTCGGTTATGTGTCTGAGGGCAAGCTGATCTGTGGTTACCACGGCCTGGAAATGGGCTGTCAGGGCAAAACCATTGCCATGCCGGGCCAGCGGGTGCGCGGTTTTCCCGCGATCAAAAGTTACCCGGTGGTGGAGCGTTACGGCTTCATCTGGGTCTGGCCAGGTGATGCGGCCCAGGCCGACGAGGCCCAAATCCCGCACATGGACTGGTATGACAACCCCGAGTGGGCCTATGGTGGTGGGCTGTACCACATCGCTTGCGACTACCGCCTGATGATCGACAACCTGATGGACCTGACGCACGAGACCTATGTCCATGCCAGCAGCATCGGTCAGAAAGAAATTGATGAGACGCCCTGTAAGACCACCACCGAGGGCGACATGGTGGTCACCAGCCGCTTCATGAGCGGCATCCAGCCGCCGCCGTTTTGGAAAATGGGTTTGCGTGCCAACAACCTGGCCGATGATGTGCCGGTGGACCGCTGGCAGATTTGCCGCTTCACCCCGCCGAGCCATGTGATGATTGAAGTGGGTGTGGCGCACCAGGGGCATGGTGGTTACGACGCGCCCAACCACAAAAAAGCTTACAGCGTGGTGGTCGACTTCATTACGCCCGAGACCGAGACCTCGATCCATTACTTCTGGGGCATGGCGCGCAAGTTCAAACCTGAAGACCGGGCGCTGACCGCCAGCATCCGCGAGGGCCAGGGCAAAATTTTTGCCGAAGACCTGGAGATGCTGGAGCGCCAGCAAAAGAACCTGCTGGCGCACCCCGAGCGCGCCCTGCTGATGCTCAACATCGACGCCGGTGGTGTGCAGTCGCGCCGTGTGCTGGACCGCTTGATCGCCCAGGAAGCCGCACAGCCCCCGTCCGTGTTGGCTGCTTGACTATTTTTCTCATAACAACATGACAAGTTCGACACTTTCTGTGCAGGTGGCACGCAAATGGACCGAGGCGCAGGACATCTGTGCGCTGGAGTTACACGCCTTGCCGGGGCAGAGCCTGCCCGCGTTTTCGGCGGGCGCCCACATCGACGTGCATTTGCCCGGCGGCTTGACCCGTTCTTATTCGTTGTGCAACGACCCGCAGGAGCAGCATCGTTATGTGATTGGTGTGCTGCGCGACCCGGTCTCGCGCGGTGGTTCGGTGGCCGTGCACAACCTGGTGAACGCTGGGCAAACCTTGCAGATCAGTCCACCCAAAAACCACTTTGCCTTGCAGCAGGATGCCCAACGCCATCTGCTGCTGGCCGGTGGCATTGGCATCACGCCCATTCTGTGTATGGCTGAGCAACTGGCCAAGATGGGGGCTGACTTTGAGCTGCATTACTGCAGCCGTTCTCGGGAACGTACCGCCTTTGTCCAGCACATCGCAGCGTCGGCCTTTGCCCAGCGTGTCCAGTTCCATTTTGATGACGCCGCACCCGCACAACAACTGGACCTGACGGCGCTGCTGGCAACCCCCACACAGGGCTTGCACCTGTATGTTTGTGGTCCCAAGGGTTTCATGGATGCGGTGCTGGGCAAGGCCCGCGCCAACGGCTGGCCCGAGGCACAGTTGCACTACGAGTTTTTTGCCGCCGAGGTGGAACACAGCGCGGACGAGGCCAGCTTTGAAGTGCAACTGGGCAGCAGCGGCAAAGTGATCCCAGTGGCGGGTGGCCAGACGGTGCTGCAGGCCTTATCTGCTGCGGGGGTGGAGATCGAGTTTGCCTGCGAGCAGGGTGTCTGCGGCACCTGCCTGACCCGGGTGTTGCAAGGTGTGCCCGAGCACAAAGACAGCTACCTGACCCCTGAAGAACAGGCCGCCAACGACCAGTTTTTGCCCTGTTGCTCCCGCGCCAAGACGGCGCGGCTGGTGCTGGATCTGTGAGCCAGATTGGTTGAGAACAGGAGGGCCGTGGTGCACCCTCCTGCACCTTGGATATTTCTTCCATATTCCTCAATAGAGGATGCCCAAAATCACGCCTTCTTCTGTAAAGTCGACGACGCAGAAGTAAATGATCCCATCCAGCATCCAATGATGTGGGTCGTCATAAAAGAGTGCGTGTGATGATCCAGAACAACCAGGGGGCGGTGCTAGATACGCAGGACGATGACGGTCATGTCGCCCTCCTGCATAACCTGGCAGGGATCGGCCTGCAACCTCGTTTTGAATGCCATCGTTGGCGCTACAGGGTCAGCAGCCGTCGGGTCAATAACAACACCGAAGAACACCATGTATAAGACAACCACGAACAGCACAGCCTTTAACTTGCTGCAGAGAACGCTGAGCATGTTTGCTCTTTGGATTTTGAGCCTGGGGGCATTAAGCGCCTGTGCGGTTGCACCCGGCGGCCTGGGTGGTGGGGACACCTGGCAGGAAGAAGTGCTGCTGCATGATGGGCGAACTATTGTGGCCGATCGCTTTGTTCGACGAGGGGGACGAGCTGAGGTCGGACAAGCAGGTGCATACGTTGAACAGAAGTTGAGCTTTACTGTGCCCGATAGTGGACAGATCTATAACTGGAGTGACAGCTACAGCGCGGAGCTGGGCATGTCCAACTTTTTGTTGCTTGCGTTGGATGTGGTGGACAACGTGCCCTATATCGTTGCTGACCCGATGGGCTGCCAGTCATACAACAAGTGGGGACGTCCCAACCCGCCCTATGTGGTCTTCAAATGGCAAGACAACACATGGCAACGCATTGCCATCGAGCAATTGCCGAGAGTCGTCGCGAGGGCCAACCTCATCCACTCTATGCCGGATAAAGAGATACGCAGGCTAGGCACCCGCCGTGCCACCTCGGGGCAGATACAAAAACTCAACGCCAGTGACCAGCCCCAATACCAATCCATTCTGCGGGAGCCGATGACAAACGGGGGAAACTCGTGCCGCCTGGAATTCACAAATGGCAAAGGAATTTGGCTAAGTGCAGATTGGTTTAGTGGGAAACAAGATTTGCAGAGCTGTGTAGCTTTATGCAAGCGAGAGGAGTTTTCAGAAGAGGCGTGCCCGTGCACGAAATTTTTCAAAGGGGAGTGAAAAGTGGCTCCAATTAAAACGTTTGACAACCCCACCCTGGCCGCAGATGTGACGGTTGGGAACCTGGACTGTGTCACAACGTGGGCCAGGTGGTAGGTTGGCCCATGGCGCGTTAGGCGTTACGTAAAAATCAGGTTCACCCCTCACCCAACCCAATCGGCGCAGGCGCCTGGGTCACGATCTGGGTGAACAGGCGGTCGTAGATGGGGTCGCGCGGGTACTTGCCGGTGAGGGGGTCGCAGTTGGTCTCAAAAGCGGCATCAATCACAGACCAGTCCTCGGCACTGAGCACCCGCAGGGCCGCAGGTAACACCACGGTTTCTTCCAGGCGCATGTGGGTCATGTAAAAACTCAGGTAACGCCGGGCGGCGTTCTCAAACACGGCGCGGCGGGTCTCGCCCAGCAGTTCCCAGGCCAGCAGTTGGTGTTGCAATTCACGCACCGCGACTTCGCCATGGGCGTGGTCCTGGCCCAGTTGCTCAATCGCGGTGCGGGTTTCGGGCGCCAGCTTTGCTACTGGCGGGAACAGCAGCTCGGTCTCTTTGGGGTGGTGGCGTTGTTCGGGAAACTCGTCGATGTAGAACAACATCGCACGCATCACCTCAAAAAAAGCCTGCGGGTTGGCTCCCGGGCCACGGTCGAGCATCATGCCGATGGAGCGCAGCATCGAGGCCAGGGCGGTGTGTTCGTCGTGGATGATTTGAATGCTGGAGTGGATCAACTGGATTCCCCTTGGGTTTGAGTATCAAAACAGGCTGTAGCCCTTATTTTGAAAGGGTTTGTAGCTCTACAAATCAGAGTGAGCAAGGTGTCAACGCGCCACCCCCAGCAACTTGTCGAGCAGTGCGGGCTGCTCCTGCAAGCTGCGTGCGCTGCCCGCATACACCACGGTGCCATGGTCCAGCACCGCCGCGGCGTCCGAGATCGCCAAAATCGCCTGCGGGTGCTGCTCCACAATGATGGCTGAGAGGCCTTCCTCGCGAGTGATTCGCCGGATGGCCCGCAGCAGCTCCTGCACAATGATCGGGGCCAGGCCTTCGCAGGGTTCGTCCAGCAGCAGCAGCAGCGGATTGAGCACCAGGGCACGGCCCAGGGCCAGCATCTGTTGTTCACCGCCCGAGAGTTGGGTGCCTAGGTTGCTTTTGCGCTCGGCCAGGCGGGGGAACAGTTCGTAGACCCGTGCTGGTGTCCAGGGGCTCGACGCTCGGCCAGCACGCGCCGGGCGTGCCACGGCCGTGAGGTTTTCATGCACCGTGAGTGACTTGAAGATGTTGCGCTCTTGGGGCACCCAGCCAATACCCGCCGCCGCACGCTCGTGGGACGGCAGCTTGTGTAACAGCTGGCCGCCCAGCAGGATGCTGCCCGCGTGTTGCTGGGTGGCGCCAGCCAGGGTGTTGATCAAGGTGGTTTTGCCGGTACCGTTGCGCCCGAGCAGGGCCAGCGTCTTGCCCTGGTCGATCGAGAGTGACACCTCATGCAACACCACGGCTTCGCCGTAACCAGCGCTCAAGCCTTGGACGTTTAACAGTTCAGCCATGGGTTGCGGCTCCCAGCGTGTCGTTGAGTTCATCACCGTGGCCCAGGTACACCGCCTTGACCTGCGGGTCATTGGCGATGGTGTCGGGGTCACCTTCGGTGAGCACCGTGCCGTTGACCAGCACCGTCATGCGTTTGGCAAAGCTGAACACCAGATCCATGTCGTGTTCGATCAGCAGCACCGACACCTCGGTCGGCAGGGCGGCCACGGTTTGCAGCAGTTCCTCGCGCTCACCGGCGGGCACACCGGCCACCGGCTCGTCGAGCAGCAGCACACGCGGCTCGCAGGCCAGGGCAATCGCAATCTCCAGCAGGCGGCGCTTGCCATAGGCCAGCACGCGGGTTGGCTGGTCCATCACCGTGGTCAGGTGGAACTGCTCCAGCAGTTGTTCGCAGCGCTCGGTCACACCTTGTTTGGCGCCCAGCGCTTGCCACCACCTGTTGCCCAGGCCCTGGTGTTGCGACACCGTCATGGCCAGGGTCTCGAGCGGGGTGAGCGAGTCAAACAGCTGGTTGATCTGAAAGGTGCGCACCATGCCACGGCGCACACGTTGGTAGGGCGCCAGCTGGGTGATGTCCTGGCCCTCCAGCGTGATGCTGCCCGAGGTGGGTTGCAGCACACCGGTCAGCAGGTTGATCAGCGTGGTTTTGCCCGCGCCATTGGGGCCGATCAGCGCATGGCGTGCACCCTGTTTTAAATCAAGGGTGACGTGGTTGGTGGCGGTGATGCCGCCAAACTTCATCACCAGATTGTTGGCAGAAAGAACCGTCGCGCTCATGAGTGGCTCCCGCTGTGGCCGGGTTTGAACCAGCGCCAGGGCCGGATCAGCCGGTCGCGCCCGACCAGTACCAACACCACCAGGAACAGGCCGATCCAGAAGGTCCAGTACTGCGGGGTGATGCTCGACAGTGCATCCTGCATCAGCTTGAACACAATCGCACCGGTGATACCGCCGTACAGCCAGCCGACACCCCCCACCACCAGGATCAGCATCACGTCAGCCGAGCGGTGAAACTCAAACAAGTCGAGCGAGGCAAAGCCGGTGGTCTGCGCCATCACCGCACCGGCGGCGCCCGCCACCGCAGCGGCCACGGTGTAGATCAAGGCCAAGCGGCTGTTGACCGGGATGCCAATCGCCATGGCGCGCAACCGGTTGTCACGAATGGCTTTCAGGGTGGCGCCAAACGGTGAGTTGACCAGACGCCGGGCCAGCGCAAACACCAGCAGCAACACGGTCAGGGAATACCAGGCCGAGGTGCGGCCATACAGGTCAAACTCGAACTGCCCCAGCAGCGGCCCCATGATCACACCTTGCAGGCCATCGGCACCACCGGTTAACCAGTCGAGTTTGTTGGCGAGCTCCATCAGGATCAGGCCAACCCCCATGGTCACCATCAGCCGGGTCAGGTCGGTGCCGCGCAAAATGGTGGCGCTGCACAGTGCGCCGAGCAGGGTGGCGGTCAAGATACCAAAAGCCAGGCCCAGCAGCGGGTCGGGCATCACCAGTTTGGCAAACAGCGCGGCCGAATACGCGCCCATGCCAAAAAAGGCGGCATGGCCGAGCGAGACGATGCCGGTGAAACCCAGGATCAGGTCCAGCGACAAGGCAAACAGCGCCACGATGGCAATCTCGTTGATGATCAGCGCGTGGCTGCCCAGCAGCAGGGGTGAGGCCAGGGCAAGGAGCCACAGCGGGATTTCCCAGAGCTTCCAGCGGCCCTGGTTTTGCAACAGTTTCTGTGTGCCCATGGTCATTTGCCTCCTTTGCGCACAAACAGGCCTTGCGGGCGCCAGATCAGAATCAGGATCATCAAGCCGTACACAATGAAGCCTCCGAGTTTGGGGATGTAGTACTTGCCCGCCACGTCGGCAATGCCCAGCAGCAGCGCGGCCAGCAGCGGCCCGGTGATGCTGGAGGTGCCACCCACGGCCACCACAATCAAGAAGTAGGTCATGTACTTCAGGGCAAAGGTGGGTTCCAGACCCAGCACTTCGGCCCCCAAAGCGCCACCCAACCCGGCCAGGCCGGAGCCCACGGCAAAGGTGCCCAGAAAAATCATGTTGACATTGATGCCCATGCCAGCGGCCACCCGCTGGTCGTCCACCGAGGCGCGCAACTGGCTGCCAAAACGGGTTTTGGTCAGCACATATTGCAGACCCACGGTGAGTGCGGCGCAGACCACAATGATGAACACCCGGTAATGCCCCATGCCCAGCATCAGCGCACCTTCACCAATTTCGGTGCGACCCTTGAGCCATTCGGGCAATTGGACGATTTGCTGGCTTGACCCAATGAAGTAGTCGGCACAAGCCACCGCCATGAAGGTCAGGCCGATTGAAAACAGCACCTGGTCCAGGTGCGGCTTGTGGTAAAGCGGGCGGTACAGGGTGCGCTCCAGCACCCCGCCCAGCAGCGCTGAGCCAATAAACGCCAGTGGCAGGCACAGCAAAAAGGGCACTCCCATCTTTTGCATCAGCAACACGGTGATGTAGCCGCCCACCATGGCAAATGCGCCGTGTGCCAGGTTGATGAAATTCATCAGCCCCATGGTCACGGCCAGGCCAACCGACAGGATGAACAGCAGCATGCCGTAGGCGATGCCGTCGAAGAGGATGGTTAGCATGGGAAATTGGTGTTCATCAGGGTAAGGAACAAACAGGAAAAATCAGGGAGTTTTCGGCAACCGGCAACAACAAAGTCTCGATTGGGTAGGGTGATTGGGCAATGTGACCGGGCTTCGGGGTGGAAGGCGCGGAGACAGGCGCGGGATAGCGGCCAATCGTGCCCGCGTGATTTCACCCCGAAACCGCATGCGCATTGCCCAGTCGACCTGCCCAATACCCACAGCCCTTGCGCCCAATCACCCCATCCAAGGCGAGACTCGTGCCCAAGCTTATTTAAACCCTTACTTGGCCTTGCCCGGGTCTTTCACGTCTTTGATCACGTCAAACTCGATGTTGTAGAGCTGACCGTCTTTTTTCTCGACCTTGCGCAGGTAGATGTTTTGCACCACATCACGTGTTTGTGCGTCGATGAACATCGGGCCACGTGGGCTCTCGAAAATCTGGCCCTTCATCGCCGCCAGCAGGCCATCACCACCGCCCTGGCCCTTGGACGTTTTGAGCGCTTCGTAAATCACCCGCATACCGTCATAACCACCGATGGCCATGAAGTTGGGGCGCATGCCGGGGTTGGCCTTTTTAAACGCGTCCACAAACTTCTGGTTCAGCGGCGAAGGATGGGCGGCCGAGTAATGGTGGGAGGTGACCACCCCCAGCGCGCCATCACCCATGTCGTTGAGTTGGTCGTCGTCGGTGATGTCACCGGTGCCAATCAGTTTGATACCGGCCTTGTCCATGCCGCGTTCCAGAAACTGCTTCATCACCGCTGCGCCAGCGCCCGAGGGCACAAACACAAACAAGGCATCAGGCTTCAAATCGCGCACTTTTTGCAGGAACGGGGCAAAGTCAGGGCTGCGCAGCGGCACCCGCAAAGACTCGGGAACCTGCCCACCGTTGAAGATGAAGCGTTCCTTGAAGTACTTTTCAGCGTCGATGCCCGGGCCGTAGTCGCTGACCAGGGTCACCACTTTCTTGATGCCGTTTTTAGGCGCCCAGTCACCCAAGGCAACCGAGGCCTGGGGCAGTGTGAAACTGGTGCGCACCACATAGGGTGATGCCTCGGTGATGCTGGAGGTGGCGGCTGCCATCACCACCATCGGTGTTTTGGACTGGGTGGCCAGCGGCGCGGTGGCCAGGGCTGAGGGTGTGATGCCAAAACCCGCCAGCACATTGACTTTGTTGTTGACGATCAACTCCTGCGCCAGGCGTTTGGTCACCTCGGGCACGCTGGTGTCGTCCTTGACGATCAGCTCCACCTTTTTGCCCGCCACGGTGTCGCCGTTTTGCGCCATGTAGAGCTTGGCCGCTGCCTCTATCTGGCGGCCGGTGCTGGCTTGCTGGCCGGTCATCGGCAGGATCAGCCCGATTTTGAAGGTGTCGCCCTGTGCTATGGCGTTGGTAGCTGCCAAGCCACAAATGGCAAGGGCTGTGGCGTGAAGGAATAATCTCTTGTGCATGGTTTGTCTCCAATATGTGGTGTGGATCTGCTTTTGTTTGCAGTGACTGTGCCGTGAAACACCACCACATGCAATAGCGATTCCTGACTCTTTGTTATAACGCTTTGCAATAACCCAGCCACCACCAGAAGCCGCCGCCGGGTCAGCTCGGCAAAGTGTAGGGGGCATCCATGGGACGAGGGGTGTGCACCCGGATTGACCTGCAAAAGGCGGCCAAGGTGTTGGCCCGATACCCGCCGCCAAGCGGGCGGGTGCGCTGTCAGCTGCGCTGTTGGATCAGCTGCACACCGGGCACGGGGTGCTTGGCCTGGTTCAGGATGGCATCGCGCAGGTTGCGCTGGGCAATACGCGAGTGTTCCCGCATCAGTGCCTCGGCGCGGCTGCCTTCGCGCCGCTCAATCGCATCGAGCACCTGCCAGTGCTGGTCTTGCGCCACGACGAGCCGGTCGCGCGCCTTGGGGGAGTGGGCCTGCGCCACGACAAAACCCGAAGGGGAGGCAAAGGGCAGGCCGTAGACCCGCTCCAGCTCCTTGGTCATGAGGCTGCTGCCGGCCATCTCGCTGAGCAGCGCATGAAAACGTGCGTTCAAATCCACATAACGCGAGAACGCGGCAGCGTCCAGCGCGGCTTGGTCCAGCAAAGCGTCGATGGCTTGCAGGCAAACGCGTGCTTCAGCCAGCAGCTTGGGTGGGGCGCCACGCTCGGCACACAGGCGGGCGCACAGCCCTTCGAGCGTGCCACGCAACTCAATCGCCTCGGACACATCCCGATCCGAGAAGGTTTTGACCGCATAACCGCCGTTGGGTAGGGCGTCCAGCAGGCCTTCCTGCTCCAGGCGCAGCAACGCGGCCCGAATTGGGGTGCGTGAAAAGCCCAGTTTATCGACCACAGCCAGCTCGGCGATGCGGCTACCGCCCGGCCATTCGCCGTCCAGGATCATGGCGCGCATGCGCAACAGGGCCTGCACCTGTACCGGGGTGGTGGCAGCAGCAGGCTGGGTGGGTGCTGTGCCGTCCGGGCTGTCAGGGCTGCTGTTCATAGGGTCGGAAGGGTTCATGGTGGGCGCTGTGCTGAGTTCAAGCGGCGGTGACCACGCGCGCCAGGGTGTCTCGGATCAGGTTCAGCGTCGTTTGCTGGGTCAGGGTGGTTGGGCGCAAGGAACTGGTGGCTGCCGAGATGCGGGTGCGTAACACCGGCGCATGGATGCCCCGCACGGTGAAGGCTGAGGGCCGCACCGAGTTGGCCACCGCGTTGCGCGACAACACCGCGCTGCCAATGCCGTCTTCGACCAGGTCCAGGATGGCGGACACCCCGTCTACCTCCAGCGCAATACGTGGGCGGCAACCCAGGTTGACCAGTTCCGACTCCACCTGGCTGCGAATCGCGTTGGGGCGGCTTGGGATGATCAGCGGCAAGTCGGCCAGCTCGCGCAGTGCTATCGGGCCGGGCGGCGGGTCTTCGGCCAGGCCTTTGGGGCGCGCCTGTACCAGGCACAACTCTTCTTCTTGCAGCGGCAGCACCTCGATCTCGCTGCCTGGCTGGACGTTGTACAAGACCGCAATGTCGAGCCGGCCATTGATCAGCGACTCCTGCAAAGCCACCGACAGGCCTTCACTGATCGAGATCGTGGCATCCGGCAGGGCCTCGCGAAAAGCGGTGATCAATGGCACCGTGAGCACCCGCGCCAGACTGGTGGCCAGCCCCACCGCCACGCGCCCAGCCAGCGAACCGCGCACCCGGCCAAGCTCTTCTTTGGCGCGCGACACCTGGTGCAAGATGCCACGGCTGTGCGCCAGCAGCAGTTTGCCCGCTTCGGTCGGCAGGGCGCCGCGGCCGTTGCGGATCAGCAGGTTCTGGTGCAACTCCACCTCCAGCAGCCGCACCTGGCGGCTCAGGGCCGGTTGCGCCACATCGAGGGCGATGGCGGCGCGGGTGAAACTGCCCATCTCGGCCACCCGCACAAAGTACTCCAGTTGTTTCAAGTCCATGGCGATGATTGGGAATAACTAAACAGACATTATGCCAATCTGAAATAACTGCTAGTGTTGGCTTGCGCTTCTCACGACCTGTGCCAAGCCACAGAATCCGGGCCATGCAAGTCAACAACAACCACTCTGTTGCGCCACTCACCGGTATCTCGTCCATGGCCACGCGCCAGCTGCTGGCCGAACTCACCCAGGCCTATGCCAAGCGCAGCGGCCAGGTGGTTTGCATTGAATCGGTCGGCGGTGTCGACGCGGCCAAACGCGTGCAGGCTGGTGAGGTGTTTGACCTGGTGGTGCTGGCCTCGGATGCGATGGCCAAGCTGATTGCTGCCGGGTATTTGTCGGCCGAGAGTTTGACCCCGCTGGTGCACTCCGGTGTGGCGGTGGCCGTGCCTGTGGGCAGCGCGGTCCTGGACATCAGCAGCGAAGAGGCCTTGCGCGAGGCTGTGCTGGCCGCGCCGACGCTGGCTTATTCCACCGGCCCCAGCGGCGTGGCGTTGGCCCAACTGTTTGAGCGCTGGGGCATCACCGGACACATCAAAAACCGCCTGGTCACCGCACCGCCCGGTGTGCCGGTGGGCAGTCTGGTGGCCAAAGGTGAGGTGAGCTTAGGTTTCCAGCAGCTCAGCGAACTGATCCATGTGCCGGGCATCTTGGTGCTTGGCCCCTTGCCCGATGTCATTCAGATCACCACCACCTTTTCTGCCGCGATGACCAGCGCCTGCACACGACCGACCGAGGTGCAAGCCTTGTTGAGTTTCATGGCCTCTAGCGAGGTGGCCGTACTCAAACAGAAACAGGGGATGATGCCTGCCTGATATGTATTTGATAGCTGCTTGCGCTGATAAAACAAGGGCCAGAGGCCAAAAACACTGATAAGAGGAGTACACACATGAGTTTGTCCATTCGCACCCAGGTCGCCATCATTGGCGCCGGGCCATCCGGTCTGTTGCTGGGCCAGTTGTTGCACAAGGCAGGTATCGACGCGGTGATTGTGGAGCGGGTCTCGGGCGACTATGTGCTGGGCCGCATCCGCGCCGGGGTGCTGGAGCAGGTGGCCGTGGACCTGCTCGATGAAGCCGGTGTGGGCACACGCATGCACCACGAAGGCCTGGTGCATGGCGGGTTCGATTTGCTCTACGCCGGGCAGCGCCACCGTATCAATATGAACGCACTCACTGGCGGCAAAAACGTGGTGGTCTACGGCCAGACCGAAGTCACCCATGATTTGATGGATGCCCGCACCGCTGCGGGCCTGCCCACGTATTACGAAGCGTCTGGGGTGCAGGTCCACGACTTTGACACCACCCACCCGCGCGTCACCTTCACCCACCAGGGCCAGGCCATTGAGCTGGCCTGTGATTTCATCGCGGGTTGTGACGGCTTTCATGGTGTTTGCCGGGCCAGCGTGCCACGCCAGTCGATTCAAGAGTTTGAGAAGGTGTACCCCTTTGGCTGGCTCGGTCTGTTGTCCGACACACCGCCAGTGCATGACGAGCTGATCTACGTGAACAGCCCGCGCGGTTTTGCGCTGTGTTCCCAACGCAGCAAAACCCGCAGCCGTTATTACCTGCAAGTGCCGCTGACCGACCGCCTGCAGGACTGGACCGACGACGCCTTCTGGCAAGAGCTGCGCCTGCGGCTCGATGCCGATGCCCGCGCCCGTTTGGTCACCGGGCCGTCGATTGAGAAAAGCATTGCCCCGTTGCGCAGTTTTGTCACCGAACCGATGCGTTTTGGCCGCTTGTTCCTGGCCGGTGACGCAGCCCACATCGTGCCGCCCACCGGGGCCAAGGGCCTGAACCTGGCTGCCACGGATGTGAAGTACCTGTGCAACGCGCTGGTCGACTTTTACCAAAACCGCAGCGAGGAGGGCATCAACACCTATTCCGAGCGCTGCCTGCGCCGCATCTGGAAAGCCGAGCGTTTTTCGTGGTGGTTCACTTCACTCATGCACCGTTTCCCGGACGACGGCCCGATCACCGCCAAGTTTCAGGAGGCCGAGTTGGACTACCTGGTTCACTCCGAGGCCGGGTCGCGTGTGATGGCTGAGAACTACGTTGGCCTGCCGCTGGATTTTGCCGAGCCATCTCGCTGAGTTACACAAATTTGATAGCTGTCTGCCCTTATCAATAAAGGGCTAGAGGCCAAATAACAGATAGATAAAAGAGGGACAACACCATGATCATCGACTGCCACGGCCACTACACCACGGCCCCCAAAGCGCTGGAAACCTGGCGCAACCAGCAAATTGCCGGCATCAAAGACCCGTCTGTGATGCCCAAAGTGTCTGACCTCCAAATCAGCGACGACGAGTTGCGCGAGTCCATTGAGAGCAACCAGCTGCGCCTGATGAAAGAGCGTGGTTCCGACCTGACGCTGTTCAGCCCACGCGCCAGCTTCATGGCGCACCACATTGGCGACTTGGCCGTCTCCAGCACCTGGGCGGCGATTTGCAACGAGCTGTGCTGGCGCGTCAGCCAGCTGTTTCCCGAGCACTTTGTGCCGGTGGCGATGTTGCCGCAAAGCCCTGGCGTCGACCCCGCCACCTGCATTCCCGAGCTGGAAAAGTGTGTCAAGGAGTACGGCGCGGTGGGCATCAACCTGAACCCCGATCCATCCGGCGGCCACTGGACCTCACCGCCCTTGAGCGACAAACACTGGTACCCGATCTACGAGAAGATGGTCGAGTACGACCTGCCCGCCATGATCCACGTGAGCACCAGTTGCAACGCGTGCTTCCACACCACCGGCGCGCATTACCTGAACGCCGACACCACAGCCTTCATGCAGTGCCTAACCAGTGATTTGTTCAAGGAGTTCCCGACGCTCAAGTTCCTGATTCCGCACGGCGGCGGCGCGGTGCCTTACCACTGGGGCCGTTTCCGTGGCCTGGCGCAGGAGCTCAAAAAACCGCTGTTGCAAGACCATTTGCTCAACAACATCTTCTTTGACACCTGCGTTTACCACCAGCCTGGCATCGACCTGCTCAACACCGTGATCCCGGTCAAAAACGTGTTGTTTGCCAGCGAAATGATCGGCGCGGTGCGCGGCATCGACCCCGAAACCGGCCATTACTACGACGACACCAAACGCTACATCGAGGCGTCAAAAATTTTGAGTGACGCAGACCGTCAGCAAATTTATGAAGGCAACGCCCGGCGTGTGTTCCCACGGCTGGATGCGCTGCTCAAAGCCAAAAATCAATAACCCGGACCCCCTGCGGAGCAAGACCATGAACAACCTCGGCATCGTCAAACGCAATATCACCCGCGCCGACAAAGCGGCGGTCGACAAACTCTCGCGCTTTGGTGTGGCCACCATCCACGAAGCCATGGGCCGCGTCGGCCTGATGAAACCCTATCTGCGCCCGATCTACAACGAGGCCAAGATTTGCGGCACGGCGGTGACCGTGCTGCTGCAACCCGGCGACAACTGGATGATGCATGTGGCTGCCGAGCAGTTGCAGCCCGGTGACGTGGTGGTGGCCGCCTGCACCACCGACAACTTTGATGGCTTTTTTGGTGACCTGCTGGCCACCTCGTTCAAGGCGCGTGGCGCTGTCGGACTGGTCATTGACGGTGGTGTGCGCGACGTGAAAGACCTCACCGAGATGGGGTTCCCGGTGTTCTCCAAAGCCATCCACGCCAAAGGCACGATCAAGGCCACGCTCGGCTCGGTCAATATCCCGGTGGTCTGCGCCGGTGCCCAGGTGGAGCCTGGCGACGTGGTCATTGCCGACATCGACGGTGTGGTGGTGGTGCCCGCTGCCATTGCGCAAAAGGTGGCCGATGCGGCCGAGGCACGCGAGGCTAACGAAGGCGCCAAACGCGCCATCTTTGCCAGCGGTGTGCTCGGGCTGGACTATTACAAGATGCGCGAAGGCTTGGAAAAGGCCGGCATGCGCTACATAGACTGAAGCACGATACCCATATTTCGTAAGGGCTGGAGGCCAAAAACACCATGAAACCTGCAAACAACTGGACCATTGGCCTGATCGGTTACGGCGAGGTCGGCCGGATCCTGGCCGAAGACCTGCGCGCGCAGGGTCTGGCCGTCTGCGCTTATGACATCAAGCTCAACAAAGCCGACAGCGCGATGGACCTCTCCATTCACGCGACCGAGTTGGGTGTGGCTTTGCTGGGTGACCACGCGGAAGTGGCCAAAAACAGCGATCTGGTGATCAGCGCGGTGACCGCCAGCCAGACCGTGCTGGTGGCGCAGGCGGTCGCCTCGGGCATGGTGCAGGGTGCGTATTTTCTGGACTTCAACTCGGCCTCACCCGGTGCCAAACAACAAGCCGCGAACCTGATCGACGCAGCAGGTGGCAAATATGTCGAAGGCGCGGTGATGACCAGTGTGCCGCCGTACCGCATCAAGGTGCCGCTGTTGCTGGGTGGTTCTTTTGCCGCGGAACTCGCACCGCACCTCAGCACGCTGGGCTTCTCGCCCAAGGTGGCCAGCGACAAACTGGGTGTGGCCAGCGCCACCAAGATGTGCCGCAGCGTGATGATCAAGGGTCTGGAGGCCATGGTGATCGAGAGTTTCACCACCGCCCGTTTCTACGGTGTGGAAGACGCGGTGGTGGCCAGCCTCTACGAGACCTTTCCCGGTATCGACTGGGAAAAACAGGCAGCCTACTTCTTCCAGCGGGTCATCGAACATGGCCGACGCCGCAGCGAAGAAGTGCGCGAAGTCGCCGAGACCGTGTGTGACGCCGGCCTGGCCCCGTGGAGCGCCAGCGGCACTGCCGAACGCCAGGCCTGGGTCGCCGACCTGGCCGACACCGGCCTCTTTGGCGAACGTGGCAGCCCCGAATTTGCCCGCAGTGCCGATTGGCGGGTCGAGGCGGACCGGATGCTGGCGTATGTCCAGAGCAAGGATGAAACCCGTGAACCCAAACACTGAGCACCCCATGGGCAAACCCACCACAGGCGATTTCACCAAAACCCCCGGCTGGCTCGACTGGTACAGCGGCCCGAGCAAACCGCGTTTTCAACTGCCCGCAGGCGCGGTCGATGCGCATTGCCATGTGTTTGGCCCGGGCGCCGAGTTTCCGTATGCTACCGAGCGCAAATACACACCGTGTGACGCGTCCAAGGCCCAGCTGTTTGCGCTGCGTGACCACCTGGGGTTCGAGAAAAACGTGATTGTGCAGGCCACCTGCCATGGCGCCGACAACCGTGCGCTGGTGGATGCGCTGATCGCCAGCCAGGGCAGGGCACGCGGTGTGGCCACGGTCAAACGTTCGGTCACGGATCAGGAGCTACAGGCCATGCACAACGCCGGTGTGCGCGGTGTGCGCTTCAACTTTGTCAAACGTCTGGTCGACTTCACGCCCAAGGACGAGCTGCTGGAGATTGCAGGCCGCATCGCCAAACTGGGCTGGCATGTGGTGATCTATTTTGAGGCGGTCGATTTGCCCGAGCTGTGGGACTTTTTCACGGCTTTGCCGACCACCGTGGTGGTCGATCACATGGGCCGCCCCGATGTGTCGCTGCCAGTCGATGGGCCGCAGTTTGAGCTGTTCCGGCAGTTCATGCGTTTACACCCTAATGTGTGGAGCAAGGTCAGTTGCCCCGAGCGCCTGAGTGTGACCGGCCCCAAAGCGCTCCAAGGTGAACAGAACGCCTACCGCGACGTGATCCCGTTTGCCAGAGCTATCGTCGAAGAATTTCCGGATCGGGTGTTGTGGGGTACCGACTGGCCACATCCGAACCTGAAAGACCACATGCCCGACGATGGCCTGCTGGTGGACTTCATCCCGCACATCGCCCCCACGGCTGAGTTGCAGCACAAGCTGCTGGTGGACAACCCAAACCGTTTGTACTGGAGTTGATAGCGTAGTACCCTGATGGCATAAGGGCTAGAGGCCATTTTTATATATCAATGACAAACCACTGAGGAGACACTGTGGCACTTGAGAAACCTTACAAGGACATCCCCGGCACGATCATTTTTGATGCCGAACAAAGCCGCAAAGGCTACCACCTCAACCAGTTTTGTATGAGCCTGATGAAAGCGACCAACCGTGAACGTTTTAAGCGCGACCAGCGTGCTTATCTGGACGAGTGGCCGATGACGGAGGACCAAAAACAGGCGGTGCTCGACATGGACCTGAACCGCGCCATGGCGCTGGGTGGCAACATTTATTTTCTGGCCAAGATCGGCGCCACCCATGGCCTGAGTTTTCAGCAGATGGCAGGCAGCATGACCGGCATGAGTGAAGAGGCGTACCGCGCCATGATGCTGGCCGGAGGCCGCAGCATCGAAGGCAACCGTTTCCTGGGCGAAGACGGCAACGCCCAACCGCAGCACCAACCCCAAGGCCAGGCTGGCCGCAAAGGACTTTGAGCCATGGCACGTATCACCGCCTCCGTTTACACCAGCCACGTGCCCGCCATTGGCGCAGCCATCGATCTGGGCAAAACCACCGAGCCGTATTGGCAGCCGATGTTTCAGGGGTATGACTACTCCAAACAATGGATGAAGGACAACAAGCCGGATGTGATCTTTCTGGTCTACAACGACCACGCCACCGCGTTCAGCCTGGACATGATCCCCACCTTTGCCATTGGCACAGCGGCGGAATTCATACCTGCTGACGAAGGTTTTGGCCCGCGCCCGGTGCCCAAAGTGATTGGCCACCCGGACCTGGCCAGCCACATCGCGCACTCGGTGATCCAGCAGGACTTTGACCTGACCATCGTCAACAAGATGGAGGTGGACCACGGCCTGACCGTGCCGCTGAGCCTGATGTGTGGCCAACCGGATGCGTGGCCGTGCCCGGTGATTCCGTTTGCGGTGAATGTGGTGCAGTACCCGGTGCCCAGCGGCCAGCGTTGCTTCAATCTTGGCAAAGCGATCCGCAAGGCGGTTGAGAGTTACGACGAAGACCTCAACGTGCACATCTGGGGCACCGGCGGCATGAGCCACCAGCTGCAGGGCGCCCGCGCCGGGTTGATCAACCGCGAATGGGACAACGCCTGGCTGGACCAGCTGATAACCGACCCTGCCACGTGCGCCAAGACGCCGCACATCGACTATGTGCGCGAGGCGGGCAGTGAAGGGGTGGAACTGGTGATGTGGCTGATTGCCCGAGGTGCTATGCAAGATATAGCTGGTGACCCAGGTAGCATCAGGGTCAAGCACCGTTTTTACCATGTGCCCGCCAGCAATACGGCGGTGGGGCATTTGATTTTGCAGGATGTGTGAGTTGATAAGGAAACACCCATGAAACCCATCAAAGTCGCACTGGCTGGCGCCGGTGCTTTTGGCATCAAACACCTGGACGGCATCAAAAACATCGACGGTGTCGAAGTCGTCTCATTGATCAGCCGCGAGCTGGACAAAACCAAGGAAGTTGCCGCCAAATATGGCATCCCACACGTGAGCACCGAGCTGGCAGACAGCCTGGCGCTCAAAGAGGTGGACGCGGTCATCCTCTGCACACCAACCCAGATGCACGCCTCACAAACGCTGGCCTGTCTCAAGGCAGGCAAACATGTGCAGGTGGAAATCCCGCTGTGTGATGTGCTGACCGATGGGGAGGAGGTGGTCCAGCTCGCCGCCAAGAACGGCCTGGTGGCCATGTGTGGCCACACCCGGCGCTTCAACCCCAGCCACCAGTATGTGCACAACAAAATCACGGCGGGCCAATTCAACATCCAGCAGATGGATGTGCAAACCTACTTCTTTCGCCGCAGCAACATGAACGCGCTGGGTCAGCCGCGCAGCTGGACCGACCACCTGCTGTGGCATCACGCCGCCCACACCGTGGACCTGTTTGCCTACCAGTGTGGCAGCCCCATCGTGCAGGCCAACGCCATCCAGGGTCCGATCCATCCCACCTTGGGCATCGCCATGGACATGAGCATCCAGCTCAAGGCCGCCAACGGCGCGATTTGCACGCTGAGCCTGAGCTTTAACAACGACGGCCCGCTGGGCACCTTCTTCCGCTACATCGGCGACAGCGCCACCTACATCGCACGCTATGACGACCTGTTCACCGGCAAGGAAGAAAAGATTGACGTCTCACAGGTGGCCGTGAGCATGAACGGCATCGAATTGCAAGACCGCGAATTCTTCGCCGCCATCCGCGACGGCAGGGCACCCAACAGCTCGGTGGCGAGTGTGTTGCCGTGTTACCAGGTGCTGCACGCGCTGGAGCGGCAGCTGTCCAGTTGAGGCGGCACAATCGGTTGCCAACCAACAGATCTTTTTTTGACATGCAAACACGACAACTCGGCCCTTTCTCCGTCTCTGCCATCGGCCTGGGCTGCATGAATCTCAGCCAGGGTTATGGCGCCCCCATCACTGACAAACAAGGCGAGTCTGTCTTGTTGGCCGCGCTCGATGCTGGCGTCACGTTGTTTGACACCGCCTCGCTCTACGGCTTTGGCGCCAACGAAACCCTGATGGGCCGGGTGTTGAAGACACAGCGCCAGCGTTTCACCCTGGCCAGCAAATGTGGCATGACCGGTGTCGACGTCAAGGGCGACGGCAAACTGGTGCGGGTGATCGACGGCCGCCCCGACACCTTGCGGCGCACCTGCGAGGCCAGCCTGCGCCGCCTGCAGACCGATGTGATTGACCTCTATTACATCCACCGGCTCGACAAAACGGTGCCGATTGAAGACAGTGTGGGTGCTTTGAGCGACCTGGTGCGCAAGGGGTATATCCGCGCCATCGGCTTGTCTGAAATGTCGGCCGCCACCCTGCGCCGCGCTCACGCGGTGCACCCGATTGCCGCGATGCAGACCGAGTATTCGCTGTGGACGCGCAACCCCGAAATTGCAGTGCTGCAGGCTTGTAAAGAACTGGGCGTGGCTTTTGTCGCTTTCAGTCCGGTGGGGCGTGGTTTTCTGGCGAGTGAGCCGCTGTTGCCCGAGAGCTTTGAGGCCGCCGACTTTCGCCGCAGCATGCCGCGATTTGAGGGATCCAACTGGGACGCCAACGCCCGTCTGCTGCCGGCCTACCGGAGACTGGCCGACGAGGTCGGTTGCAGCCCGGCGCAGCTGGCGCTGGCATGGCTGCTGCAGCGTGCCGAGCACATCATCCCGATCCCTGGCACCACCCGCGTTGACCACCTGCAGGACAACCTGGGCGCCTTGGAGGTGACCTTGAGTGCCGATGTTTTGGTGAAATTGGATGCCTTGATCAACCAGCACACCGTGGCAGGCAGCCGCTACAACGCGCAGGGCAATCTGGACGCGCAGACGGAGCAGTTCTGAGGCAGGCTTGGCGCTGCCAGCCAGCGCCACAAAGAAAAAAACCGCACTACCAAGGTGATAGTGCGGTTTATTCTGAATTTGGTGGGATGTGCGGGGGTCGAACCCACGACAAACGGATTAAAAGTCCGCTGCTCTACCAACTGAGCTAACATCCCTGATTCTTCTTGAGGGACTCAAGATCAGACAAGCCCTAAATTATAGCCATAAATTTAGGGCTATACGCAGATCTTCAGCTTTGGAAGATGCAAATTCAAAAAAATGGCCTCAAAAACAGCGTGTGATGTGGTCCGATGGGTGTCGCCGGTTGGCCGCTTGCAGGCCAACACCGCTTTAGGCCGAGAAGTTTTGCACGGCCACAAAGTGGCAGGCCGTGCCGGTGACCACAAAGCCGTGCCAGACCGCGTGTGAATAACGAATGCGCGAGTCCAGCACAAAAAAGATGACCCCCACGGTGTAGGCCAGGCCGCCAGCCACCAACCACAAGATGCCTGGCAAAGGCACACGCTCCAACAAGGGCACGGCCGCAACCACCACCAGCCAACCCATCGCCAAATACAGGCCGGTTGACCACCAGGGGTGGGTCAGGCAGTTCAAAGCTTTGAGCGTGATGCCGATGGCAGCCAGCACCCAGACCACCGTGAACAGGCTCCAGCCCCAGGCCCCATTGAGGGCGCCCAACGCAAACGGGGTGTAGGTGCCCGCGATGAAGAGGTAGATGGCGCCGTGGTCGAGCTTGCAGAAAACCTGTTTGGCACGCCCCTCCGGCATGGCGTGGTACAGCGTTGAGGCTAAATACAGCAGCACCATGGTGATCGCAAAAACAAGGGTGCCGACAAAACTCGCTGCGTTTTGTTGCCCCGCTGAGGCCAGCAAAAAGGGCATGCTGAGCAGCGCGGCCAAAAGCGCCACGCCATGGCTCACACTGTTGGCGATTTCCTCGCCCAAAGTTTGTGGACGTTTTGTCATGCCAGCCATTGTGCATGGCCGACAAGTCATACCGGTGTCAACAGGGTGAAAGCCCTGTGAATCTGCGGCCTGATCAGGACGCGCAGCGGGTTTTGATCAGTGCCGCCGCTTCCTTGACCAGCCCCGGGCCGCGGTAGATCAAGCCGGTGTAGATCTGCACGGCGTCGGCGCCGGCCTTGATTTTGCTCACCGCGTCCTCGGCGCTCATGATGCCGCCCGCACCGATGATGGGAAAGCTTTTGCCCAGCGCGGCACGCAACTGGCTCACCACCTGGTTGCTTTTGGCCAGCACTGGCGCACCGGATAGGCCGCCGGTCTCCTCGGCGTGGGCCAGACCTTTGACCGCGTCGCGGCTCAGCGTGGTGTTGGTGGCGATCACGCCCCAGGCGTTGTTGACCTGGCCGGTGTTATCGGTGCCGTAGCGCAGCAGCGTCTGGGCAATCACGCTGACCTGATCCGCGTCCAGATCCGGTGCAATTTTCAGGAAGATGGGGATGTGTTTGCCGTGTTGCTGCGCCAGCTGTTCGCGTCGTTCGGAAATCGCGCCCAGCAGAGCGTCCAGCGCCTCGTCACTTTGCAGGCTGCGCAGGTTCTTGGTGTTGGGGCTGGAGATGTTGACGGTGACGTAGTCGGCATAGGGGTAGACACCGTCCAGGCAGGTCAGGTAGTCGTCGGTGGCGCGCTCGATCGGGGTGATGGCGTTTTTGCCGATGTTTAGGCCCAGCAACATCGGGTTCGGGCCACAACAACCGGTGCCACGACCTTGGTACAGCGCGGATTGTTTGACGTTAGTGATGAAGCTTTGCAAGCCGTCGTTGTTGAAACCCAATCGGTTGATCAAAGCCTTGGCCTCGGGCAGGCGAAACAGGCGCGGCTTGGAGTTGCCGGGTTGCGCCAACGGTGTCACCGTGCCGACTTCGACAAAACCGAAACCCATGGCACCCAGGCCGTCGATGCAGCGGGCGTTTTTGTCCAGCCCGGCGGCTAGGCCCACGCGGTTTGGAAACCTCAGGCCTGCCAGGGTGATCGGGTCACTCACTGGTGTGCTGGCGTAGGCCCAGCGCAGCGCCGAGCCTTGGGTGTGTGTTAGCGACGCGATCGTCAGCTCATGCGCGGCCTCGGGGTCCATACCAAACAAAAAGGGGCGCGCCAGCGCGTAAGGGAGAAGAGCCATTGGATAATTCCTCAAGATAAACCGATCAATCACAAGGATTTTCCCCGATGACGTCCACCCCAAGCTCGACCGCCGCTGTTTTGTCCCAGGATGACCTGAAAACCCTGGTGGGTCAGGCCGCCTTGAAGTATGTGGTGCCGGGGGAGATTGTGGGTGTCGGCACCGGCTCCACCGTCAACAAGTTCATCGATGCGCTGGCCAGCATGAAAGATCAGATCACCGGTGCGGTGTCGAGTTCGGTGGCCAGCACCGAGCGGCTGCAAGCGCTCGGTATCACCGTGTTTGACTGCAACGAGGTGACCGAGCTGTCGGTCTACATCGACGGCGCCGACGAGGTAGACCCGAACGGTTACCTGATCAAAGGCGGCGGCGCGGCCTTGACGCGCGAGAAGATTGTGGCCGCACAGTCGCGCCGTTTTGTCTGTATTGCCGACGAGTCCAAGCTGGTGCAGACCCTGGGCAAGTTTCCGCTGCCCGTCGAGGTGATCCCGATGGCGGTCAATCGCATCACCCGCCAGTTTCAGGTCATGGGCGGCACCGTGGTGCTGCGGCTCAAGGATGGTGCGCCGCTGGTCACCGACAACGGCCAACACATCCTGGATGTGACCGGCCTGCAGATCAGCGAACCGCTGGCCTTTGAGTCGCAGGTCAACCAGTGGCCCGGTGTGGTCACGGTCGGCGTCTTTGCCTTCCAGAAAGCCCAGGTGTGCCTGGTGGGCACGGCCAGTGGGGTCAAAACGCTGACGTTCTGATACTCCTCAAAGAGGAGCTATCCACCCTTATTTAGCAAGGGCTAGAAGCGGATTTTGCAACCAATCCCGCTGCAGAGTGGTTTGCACCACAGCCCGGCAGGCCTCGGCCTGAACCTGCATACACACCTGGGTGTGCGGAATCTCCTCGTGCCAGCCATGCTGCGGGTAAGTCACCGCCTTGCGCTGCATCATGGTCTGGCCCTGCGCCAGGCCGTCCACCGCCACCCGCACCCGTCCGGCCTGCAGGGTGAAGAGTTCGGGGTTGGTCAGCACCACAAAGGCCAGCACGTCGTGGCCGTAACAACCGGTGACCTGGCCCACCACCGGGTCGCGTTCACTGTAAAACGCGCTGTAAAACGCCACCGCGTGGTGCAAGGTGTCGGTGGCAATGTGCTGGTGGTGTTCGGCAATCTGCTTGAACAGCGACAGCGGCAGGATCACCTGGTGCGTCACATCCAGCCCGACCATGGTCAAAGGCCAGCCTGCGGTGAACACCGCGTCGGCGGCGTGCGGGTCGTTCCAGATGTTGGCCTCGGCCACCGGTGACACATTGCCAGATTCGAGCACCGCACCGCCCATCAAGATCACCTCGCGCACCAGGGTGGGCAACTCGGGCGCCAGTTGCAGCGCGGTGGCCAGGTTGCCCAGCGGGCCGACCGCCACCAGGGTGATCTCACCGGGGAATTGGCGCGCCGTGTCGACGATGAACTGGGCCGAGGAGCGCGGGTCCAGTCTGCCCTGGGTGGCCAGGCGATGGGGCAGGTTGCCCAGACCATCGGCACCATGGATGTAGTCGGGGGGCGGCTCTGCGGTTTTCATCAGGGGTTGCGCCACGCCCTGTGTCACCGGGATCAAGCGGCCCGCCAGCGCGCTGAGGTACAGCGCGTTGGTCGCGGCCTGTTCCACATACACATTGCCAAAAGTGGTGGTGATGCCGACCACCTCGATGCCGGGGTGGGCCAGCGCGTAATACAGCGCCATGGCGTCGTCCACGCCTGGGTCGGTGTCGTAAATGACTTTTTTGGGTAGGTGGGACATCGCGGTGTGGGTCATGGGGGTGGGTCAAGCAGTTGGCAGCGCCGCCAAGCAGCATCAGGGGCCTATTTTTGAGTCAGTAGGGGGCCGCCATTATGTCGCGCGGGCTGGCAGCGCCTAAATCGTGGCATAGTGCCTGCTTGTCTTTGTCCGCCCGGTTTTTACCGGGGTTTGTTCAACTTTTGAAAGTGATTTGTCATGGCTCTGAAATCTGTTTTACGTCTGAGTGTTGTCGCCGCTGCAGCCCTGGTGGCAACGGCTGTGTGGGCCGAACCTTCGGTGGTGTACGACATGGGCGGCAAGTTTGACAAGTCGTTCAACGAGGCGGCTTACAACGGCATGGAGATGTGGAAGAAGGAAACGGGCAAGAAATACCTAGAGTTTGAAATCTCCAACGAGTCCCAGCGCGAACAGGCCCTGCGCCGTATGGCCGAACGTGGCGCCACACCGATCATTGGTGTCGGTTTCAGCCAGGCTTCCGCCATCGAGAAGCTGGCCAAAGAATTCCCCAAGCTGCAGTTCGCCATCATTGACAGCGTGGTGGACCTGCCCAATGTGCAGTCGGTGGTGTTCAAGGAACACGAAGGCAGCTTTTTGGTCGGCGCCATGGCCGCGATTGCCAGCAAGACCGGCAAGGTCGGTTTTATTGGCGGCATGGACATCCCGTTGATCCGCAAGTTCCAGTGCGGCTACGAGCAGGGCGCCAAATACATCAACCCCAAGGCTGAAGTGTTCAGCAACATGACCGGCACCACGGGTGCGGCCTGGGCCGACCCGGCACGCGGTGGTGAGTTGGCCAAGGCCCAGTTCGCCAAGGGCGCCGATGTGGTGTTCGCCGCAGCGGGCGGCACCGGCATGGGTGTTTACCAAGCCGCCAAGGACAGCGGCAAACTCGCCATTGGTGTGGACAGCAACCAGAACCATGTGCAACCCGGCACCATGCTGACCTCGATGGTCAAGGGCATCGATGTGGCGGTGTACGACGTGGCCAAGTCGTTCAAACCCGGCGTTTTGGTGCTCGGTCTCAAGGGCAACGGCGTGAGTTATGCCATGGACCAGTACAACGCCAAACTGGTGACCCCTGAGATGAAGAAAAAGGTAGAGGCCGCCAAGGCCGACATCATCAGCGGCAAGATCAAGGTGGCTGATTACATGGCAGACAACGCTTGTAAATACTGATGTTGTGGCGGCTCGGCGCGTGCTGAGCCCGGTCCATGCGGCTGTTGATGCGACTTCGCCCCGTCCAGGTGGCGTGCGTGTGTCAACAGCCCTGAATCACTCTCATAGATATAGCTAATCACCCAAGCAGAATAAGGGCTAGAGCCCAAAAAGATGTATAAAGTCTGGACACACACCTCTTCAGGCCACCCGGCCAACCACCGGGCTTTGCAAGATGCTTGAACCAACCCCAGTGGCGGTCCGTATGACCGCCATCCACAAACACTTTGGTGCCGTGGCCGCCAATGCCAACGTCGACTTGACGGTGCGCACCGGCACGGTGCATGGCATCGTGGGTGAAAACGGTGCCGGCAAAAGCACGCTGATGTCGATCCTGTACGGCTTTTACCAGGCCGACAGCGGGCAGATCGAGGTGTTTGGCCAGAGCGCCGATATCCGCAACGCCGATGACGCCATCGCGCGTGGCATTGGCATGGTGCACCAGCACTTCATGCTGGTCGACACCCTGACCGCGCTGGAGAACGTGATGCTTGGCGCCGAGCCACATTGGCTGCTGCAGCGCTCTGACGCCCAGGTGCGCAGCAAGCTCAACGACTTGATGGTTTCCACCGGTTTACAAATCCCGCTCGACAGTCTGGTAGCGGATCTGCCTGTGGGCGACCGCCAGCGCCTGGAAATTCTCAAGACCCTGTACCGCGGTGCCAAGATCCTGATTCTGGACGAGCCCACCGCAGTGCTCACGCCGCAGGAAACCACCCAGCTGTTTGGGGTGCTCAAGCGCCTGCGTGAGCAGGGCACGACCCTGATCCTGATCACCCACAAACTCAAGGAAGTGATGGCGCTGTGTGATGTGGTCACCGTGATGCGTGCTGGCCAGGTGGTGGCCGAGGTGCCGATCGCTGAAGCCTCGGTCGAAGGCCTGGCGCAGGCCATGGTGGGGCGCAAGGTGCACATGGGTCGCTCGGCCGACAGCGCCCAGCAGCCCGGTGAGGTGTTGTTGCAGGCCGATCACCTGTCGGTGACTGACAGCCTGGGTGTGTTCCGACTCAAAGATGTTTCCTTGAGCCTGCGTGCCGGTGAAATGGTGGGTGTGGCCGGTGTCTCGGGCAATGGCCAGAGTGAGTTGATGGATGTGTTGACCGGCCTGCTGACCCCAGACCAAGGCCAGCTGCAGGTGCTGGGCAGCCATTTTGAGCCGCCGAACTGGCTCAACCCGAGCCAGGCTCGTGCCCTGGGCCTGGCCCATGTGCCCGAAGACCGGCACGCCCGTGCGCTGGTGATGGCCTTTGCGGCCTGGGAGTCGGCGGTGTTGGGTTACGACGACTTGCCCGAGTATTCCAGTGGTGGTTGGATGAACCATGTCCACATGCAACACGCTACCGTGGACATGATGGAACGTTTTGACGTGCGCCCACGCGACCCGCTGCTGCCGAGCAGCAAGTTCTCGGGCGGCAACCAGCAAAAGCTGGTGCTGGCACGCGAACTGGGACGGGCGCCCAAGGTGCTGCTGGTGGGGCAACCCACCCGTGGTGTGGACATTGGTGCCATCGAATTCATCTACACCCAGCTGCGCGCGCTGCGCCAAGCTGGTTGTGCGGTGTTGGTGGTGTCGAGTGAACTCGATGAAATTTTGGCGCTCTCTGACCGGGTGCTGGTGATGAACCAGGGGCGGATCGCTGGTGAGTTGCCGATTGCGGACTGCACCGAAGCTGCGTTGGGGATGTTGATGACGGGGTGCCAGGTATGAACACATTGCCGCGTTGGGCTGATCTGGTGCTGTTGCCGCTGGTGAGTTTGTTGGTGGCGCTGCTGGCTGCTGGTGCCGTGGTGGCGCTGGTGGGCCAGGACCCGTGGGAGGTGATCCAGGTGCTGGTGTACGGCGCTTTTGGCACCGCACGCGGCATCAGCTACACCTTCTACTACGCCACCACCTTTGTCTTCACCGGGCTGGCTGTGGCGGTGGCATTCCATGGGGGGCTGTTCAACATCGGTGGTGAAGGCCAGGCCATCATGGGGGGCTTGGGCACCGGTCTGGTGGCGCTGTGGTGGTCGGCATTTTTGCCCGCCTGGTTGATGCTGCCGATCATGATGCTCTCAGGCGCCTTGTTTGGCATGGCCTGGGCGGCGGTGCCGGGGTACTTACAGGCCTACCGGGGCAGCCATGTAGTCATCACCACCATCATGTTCAACTTCATCGCCAGCACGGTGCTGGTGTATGTGTTGGTGAACCATTTACGACCCAAGGGCGAGATGTCGCCCGAGAGTGTGGCGTTTTCACCCTCGGCCAAATTGCCGGCGATGCACGAGGTGCTGCGCCATATCGGCATCGACTGGCCGTCTTCTCCGCTGAACCTGAGTGTGCTGCTGGCCGCACTCGCAGCGGTGGCCGTTTACCTGTTTTTGTGGCGCACACGCGCTGGTTACCGGCTGCGCGCGGTCGGGTCGAGCCCGGGCGCGGCGGAATATGCGGGTATCAAGTCCCGCCATCAGGTGGTGATGGCCATGGCGATCTCGGGTGCGCTGGCCGGACTGGTGGGCATGAACGAGGTAGCCGGTGTCAGCGGCAAGCTGATTCTGGAATTTGTGAGTGGTGCGGGTTTCACCGGCATTGCGGTGGCGCTGATGGGGCGCAACCACCCGCTGGGCATTGTGCTGGCCAGCCTGCTGTTTGGCGCCTTGTTCCAGGGTGGTGCCGAGGTGGCGTTTGAGGTGCAGGACTTCAGCCGTGACATGGTGGTGATGTTGCAGGGTTTCATCGTGCTATTTTCGGGCGCCATGACCTATGTGATTGCACCGATCCTGGCGCGATTGCTGGGTTGGTTCGGCCAAGCCGGGGTCAGCAAAACCAACACAGGAGCCAGCCATGGATGAAGCTCTGATCAGCGCCATGCTGGCGTCCACGCTGCGGGTGTCGACCCCGCTGATTTTTTGTGCACTGGCGGGTCTGTTGTCGGAACGCTCGGGCGTGGTGGACATCGGGCTGGAAGGCAAGATGCTGCTCTCTGCTTTTGCGGCGGGGGCTTGTGGTGCAGCCTATGGTTCGATGACACTGGCGATTTTGGCCGCCATGGGTGTGGCTGTGGCTTTGTCCTGGGTGCACGGTCTGGCCTGTGTCAGCCACAAGGGGGACCAGGTGGTGTCCGGTGTTGCTATCAACATCATTGCTGCAGGCCTAAGCGCTGTGCTGGGTACAGCCTGGTTTCATCAGGGTGGACAGACGCCGCCGGTGAGTGACGCGGTGCGTATCCAGGCGTTGTGGCCGGGTCTGGCCGAGGCGGCGCGTGGACTGCCGCTGGTGGGTCAGGTGCTCGGTGATGGCCTGCTGGGCCACAACGCGCTGGTGTACCTGGCCCTGTTGCTGGTGCCGGTGTTGTGGTGGGGGTTGTTTCGCACCCGTTTTGGTTTGCGCCTGCGTGCGGTAGGTGAGAACCCGCAGATGGTGGACGCCGCCGGTGTCTCGGTGATGCGCCTGCGTTACACCGCACTCACCTTGAACGGCATCTTGTGTGGCCTGGCGGGCAGTTACCTGGTGCTGGCGCAAAGTGCCAGCTTTTCACAGAACATGAGCGCCGGGCGTGGTTTCATGGCGCTGGCCGCGCTGATTTTTGGCCGCTGGCACCCGGTCAAGGCCTTGTGGGCCTGCCTGCTGTTTGGTTTTCTGGACGCGGCGGCCATCCGCTTGCAAGGCGTGCATCTGCCGGGCATGGGTGAGGTGCCGGTGCAGGCCATTCAGGCCTTGCCTTATCTGATGACAGTGGTGTTGCTGGCGGGCTTCATTGGCAAGTCCATTCCGCCAAAGGCGCTGGGCATTCCCTACAGCAAGGAACGCTGAGCTGCTCAGCCGCGCAGCGCGTGAAGTGCCTTGGCCAGCTTGGCCTCCACAGGTAGGGGTTCGGCGCCCATTTGGGCCGCCAGCAGCTCGGCACACAACACCGAAAAACTCAGGCCACGTGACCCCAGCGCGGCGCAGAGCCACAGACTGGGTTGCGCCCCTGCGTCCAATGGCCCCACCAAGGGCAGGCGGTCGGCGCTGATACACCGTGTGCCTTTCCAGGTTTGCAGGTTTTTAGAGGCAAAGTTGGCGGCCAGGGGCCCCGCCAGACTTGGCAACAGTTCTTTCAGGTGTTCCCAATTGCGCACATGGTTGTCGGCATCCGGGCGTTCCACCTGCTGTTCTGGCTGGTAGCTTGAGCCCATGAACCAGGCCGGGCCTTGATCGGTGGGCACGTGTGACACCAAGCCGCTGAAGCCATTGACCGGAAAGGGTGGAAAAGCCGCCTTGTCCGCAGTCGAATCGCTGTGCAACGCCCAGCTCAGCAGACCCCGCATGCCCTGGGTGCTCGGCAATCTCTGCAGTTGTGATGACAGATCGGGATGGCTGTGGGCCAAGTTGTCCAGCAGCGGGCGCGCAGCACCGGCATTGGCAAACACCACACGTTCGGCACAACACAACACCTGCTGCGCCTCATCCAGCAACTGCCAGACGCCGTCGATATGTTGCACATGGCACACCTTGGCACCACCCTGAAACCTCACACCCGGCTGCTTGAGCCAGGCCGACACCAGCGCGGCGGGTTGGATCCAGGCGGCTCGTGGGTGCCACAGACCCGGGCCATCGGCCAGCTTGTCGGGGGCAGAAATCGACCAGTCCTGACCCTCCGGCTGCCAGTGGCTGGGTAGCTGCGGTGTGCCACCCACCTGCCGCTCCAGCACACCGGTTGCCGCCCACTGTGTGCCTGGCTGCAAATGTTGCCGGGCTTGTTGCAGGGTGAGGCGCACACCGGCGCGCGACAGGCGTGACAGTGGGCAGTCGTCGCTGGAGGTGTGTGGCACCACCAGGCCCACCGGCAAACCCGACGCTCCTGCTGCCGGGGCTGGCGCGGCGTCCAACACCAACACCTGCCAGCCGCGTCGGGCCAGCGCCGCCGCCACACTGGCACCAGCCAGGCCTGCACCCACCACGGCGCAGCGCTGAACGGGCAGGGCGCTGCTATGGTTTTGTCGGCTGGTTTTGAGGGGCCAGGGTGGGTCAAAACGTGCCTGAAACTGTCTTTCGGCGTCCGTGCTGTTGTCGCTGATGGCGAAGCCGCTGGAGCACAGCTGTTGGTGCAGGTCCGATGCGTCGGTGCTTGTGGGCAGATGAGCATACAGGGTGGTGCCGCGCCGGCAGCAGCGTGCCAGGGCCTTGATGGCCCAGGGATTGTGGGCGTCGAACTCACCGGGCTGCTCAGGCGCATCCAGCGCGACACACACCTCATCCGCCAAAAACGTGTGCTGGCGCAGCGCCTGCAAGGCATCACCGACACACAGTGTCAAAGTCACTTGACCGTTGGCCAGCAAAAAACGGTGAAAACCGGGCAAGAGACCAAACCAGTGCGCCACCAGCTCGTTGGCCAGCGGCAACAGGTTGGTGTCGCTGCCGCAGGCTTGTACCAGTGTTTCGGAGGTGGGCGCACGGGGGCACAGGGCCACCACATGCAGCATCCGGGGCCGGTCTGTGGTGTGTTGCCAGGTGTGCCAGGTTCTCAGAAAACCCAAGCCATCCTTGAAGCAGGTGTCCAGGATCTGCAAGCGTGGCAAACCCAACCAGTCAGGTGTCATGGGCTGGGGACACAGCAGCGTTCTCAGGCCGCTGTGTGGGACGTGGGATCACGCCTTGGGGGGAACGAAACCTTGCGCGGCGTCGGCGCCTTCACCAAAAAAGTGGTTCTCCATTTGGCGCGCCAGGTATTGGCGGGCGCGGGCGTCGGCCAGGTTCAGGCGGTTTTCGTTGACCAGCATGGTCTGGTGCTTGAGCCAGTCGGCCCAGGCTTGTTTGCTGACGTTTTCCCAAAGGCGTTTGCCCAGTTCACCGGGATAAGGTGCAAAGTCAAGCCCTTCGGCCTCGATCCCCAATTTGATGCATTTCACCGTGCGCGCCATGGTTTACCTTTGTGTGTACTGTCAAAAGTGTCAACTTTAGCAAGGTTTTTGCTTGGGTCGCACACTGAAGTAAAATCCACCCCTATGGCAAAAGCAGATACCAAAACCAAAATCGTGGCCGACGGCCTGCGTTACAAATCCAAAGTGTCCGGCTCCCCGTTCACGGCGGCCACTTCCTTTGGCGCTGCCACGATGTCGTGTTTTTTATGTGGCAAACACCGCGCCCGTTCCCAGATGGTTTCCAAGAAGATCCTCGGCAAGTCTCAGGCGGTGTGTTCACCGTCCTGCAAGGCGCTTGACCTAGCATTGGAAGAAGCCAACAAAAAACCATCCGCTGAGTGAAGCTGCCGGGCTGCCCAGCAGCCCGTGTGCTTCGGTGAATGGTTTGCTACCTGATTTGTAGCTACTACCCGTTTGTTGACTAGGGCTAGAGGCTTAAACGCCTCTAAAACTGCGCGGCCACTTGGCCGCAGCTGTGTCACAAACTCAGGCTGTCAAAACCTTCGTAAGATTTTTTGAGCCAGGATTTGACGCGTTGGCGCTCCAGCAGGCCCAGTGCATCTGCCTCAGGCTTGCTGTGGATGGCAGCCCAAAAACTGGCGTTCTGGCGGTCAATCTTGCGCATGCTGGCCTCATGCAGCGCGGGCAGGGTGATGACTTTGGCGCCACGCGACAGTGCGGTTTCTAGTGCGGGTGACGCATCCAGCTGAGAGAAGTCGCTGCCACGCCCGTGGTTTTTCACCACGATGTAGTTAGGCCCCGTCTCATAGGTGCTCAACAGACGGCCCAGCAAGTCCACCGAATCCTTGCCCGCATCGGACACATGCCAGAAATTGACGGTGATGCCCATGTCTGCCAGCACCGCAAACACGTCCGAGTCCTTGATCCAGCGCGCCAGGGGTGCAGCGGTCTGCGCGGCCAGATCCACCACCACACGGGGTGGTGCACCCGTGGGATCGGCACTTTCAAACGCGCTGGCAATCGCGTCCAGCCCTTCATAACTGTCAACCACCACCGGGCTGGCGTAGTCGGCATAAAAACGGGTGAACGAGGTGTGCGAGCGGTCGGTGTCAAAGCCGACAAAAGGCTGCTCCTTGTCGATGAAATACTGTGCCAGCAGACGCGCCAGCACCGATTTGCCGACGCCACCTTTTTCGCCGCCGATGAAATTGAGAGAACTCATGTTTGCTTTCTGTTGTGTTGGAAACGGGTGCCCGCAGGCGGCTAGGGTGACAGAAGCAAAATCTGTGCTGGTTGGCGGCAGGTCGTGCTTTAAAGGATGTTTTTCACCAGCACCTGGCTTTTGCGGTCCCAGTTGTACTTGCGTTTGCGCGCATCGGGCAGCCAGTCGGGGTCGACCTGGACAAAACCACGTTTGATGAACCAGTGCATGGTTCGGGTGGTCAGCACAAAAATGCTGTCCAGCCCGGCCAGCTTGGCGCGTTGTTCAATGCGTTTGAGCACCCGGTCACCGTCGCCCTGGCCTTGTACATCGGGCGACACGGTCAGTGCGGCGAGCTCGGCGGTGCGTTCCTCGGGGTAGGTGTACAGGGCGGCGCAGGCAAAGATCACACCGTCGTGCTCGATCACGGTGTACAGGCCCACATCACGCTCGATCTCGGTGCGGCTGCGTTTGACCAGGGTGCCGTCTTTCTCGAACGGTTCAATCAGCTGCAGGATGCCACCCACATCGTCCACCGTGGCTTCACGCAGGCTCTCCAGTTTTTCATCCACCACCATGGTGCCGATGCCATCGTGCACATAGACTTCGAGCAGGATCGAGCCGTCCACCGCGTACGGGATGATGTGGCTGCGCTCCACACCACCTTTGCAGGCCTTGACGCAATGCTGCAGGTAAAACGCGGTGTCGGTGGGTTTGTCGGCACTGGGCAGGTCGGCCAGTAACTTCTCGGCGATGTCCAGTGGCAATTCGGTGTCAATCGGGTTGTCTTCACTGAGTAGCTGGCGCACATCGGTGGCAATACCTGGCACCTCGGTCACAAAAATCAGTTTGTCGGCCTGCAAGGCGGTGGCCACCGAAGTGGCGACTTCTTCCATGGTCAGGTTGAAGGCCTCACCGGTGGGGGAGAAGCCAAACGGCGACATCAGCACCAGCGCACCCATGTCGAGTGAACGGGTGATGCCTGCGGTGTCGATCTTGCGCACCACGCCCGAGTGCTGGAAGTCCACCCCATCCACAATGCCGACCGGGCGCGCCGTCAAAAAGTTGCCCGAAATCACCCGCACCGTGGCCCCGGCCATGGGTGTGTTCGGCAGGCCCTGGCTGAAGGCGGCTTCAATCTCGTAACGCAACTGCCCAGCGGCTTCCTGGGCACAGTCCAACGCCACCTCGTCGGTGATACGGATGCCCTTGAAATACTTGGGTGAGTGGTTCTTGGCCTTGAGCTGTTCGTTCACCTGCGGCCGAAAGCCGTGCACCAGCACAATACGCACGCCCATGCTCTGGATCAGGGCCAGATCCTGCGCCAGATTGGGCAGCTTGCCAGCGGCAATCGCCTCACCACACACACCGACCACAAAGGTCTGGTGGCGGAACTTGTGGATGTAGGGGGCGACGGAACGGAACCAGGGGACAAAGGTGAAGTTGAAGGGCAGGCTCATGGGGTAGGTTGGCAAAGAGGGCAGCAGTCAATAGGGGGCAACACCACCCTATTTTGCAGCACGTGTGTGAAGGCTTTGGTAGCTATCGGCACATCGCCGAGTTGGCCACCCAACCCAACGGTCTGACACCTTGGTGACCGGCCAGTCAGTGGTAATCATTCTCAAGCTGAAGACGAATGGCTAAGACAACAACGTCGTGGTGGTTAGCCGACAACCAAATTTTCAGTCTGCAGAAGTTCAACGCCATAGTTAACCGGCGCCGTAGCATGAAGCGCGAAGGGTACAGCTACAGGCCAAGAGAATGCCGAAGGCGTGGGCTGTAGCGGTGTCCGCGTTGAACGACCAATTTGGCGGCTGGTGCGCTACGCGAAATTGTTTAGCTTTGCTCTTCATCAGTTGGACGCGTCTCCAACAAACGGTCCACAGCAAACAGAACATCCTCTAAGCCATCGTTGTAGTTTGAACGAAAGTCTGCGTACTTCTTTGTTTTTAGGAGTTCAGGGATAGTGCAGTCTTCAATGAGCAGCGGCAAAACAATGGTTCGGTTTTTTTCAATTTCAGACCAATACTTCGCATGCCACTCCCGCTCCATCCACTTAGATTTAATCGAATTTGTTGACAGCACCACAATGATGAAGTCTGCACTAGATAGGCCGTCAGATATTTTCTCTGGAATAGATTCACCAACGCAGATGTCCCACTCGTCGAACCACGGCGTGTGCCCAGACGTTTTTAAGTCTGTGCCCAGCCATGTTGCAAACTGTTTGTCTTTTGATGAGTGCGAGATGAAAATCTTGGCGCCTTGCCCTTTGTTGCTATAGCGAGCATGAATCATTCGATCCACAAGCACTCCTTCCACGAAATGTAATTCGGTAAGCAATTCGATCTTTCTTTTAGCTCCTACTTTTGGCGAGCCTTTCGCTGCAGCAAACCGTCCTATAAGGTTATGGAGCTCTTCGCGCCGCTTCAAGAGATCGGCCGTAGTGACTTCTCTAACGTACTCATCTGGAATGATGTAGTACCCATTGGCCAGGAAAAAGTCTCCAAAATAGACTATTGCTACACGCCGCCCTTCAATGTCATCGTCGTCTCCAACCAAATCAAAGTCAATGTCGTCCGAGAATTCTGTGTCATTGTCATCGTAGTTGCCAATGCGACCCGAGTGAGGTCCATCCGTGATGTAGACGGGACCGTAAGGGATGTGCTCTGTACTCATAAATTCGACGTGGAGGCCTAACGTAATGTTCAGAGCAACATCCGCTCTATAAGTTGGAAATTGCTCCATATGTTGGCCATCAAATCCTCCTGAAAGCGGCTTGCAGCTTTGTTTTTGCTGCTTTTTCACCGCATCAATCGTATCTCGATATTCTGGCAGACCAGACGTGGGACAACAGGTGAGTTCTGGGGTGATGTTCTGAATCGATGAGTAAATTTGGCAGATGTTCCGAATGGCCGCTCCCGCTGCAAACCGGGTACCCGTTTCCTCTTGGTTTGTGTCATTGTTGGTGTCCTGATTGCTTGAGCGCAAAAGTCGCTTGCGTTTGGAATGGGTTGGGGTGGTGGTCATATCTCGTCTTTTGACGGCCACGGTTACCGGCAGGATGCATCCTCGGCCAACCATCTCCATCACAGCACATCACTACATATTCCGTAGCTGCGAGCCCTCGTATCAAGAGGGCTAGGCGCCAAATAGGCTTACAACAGCATTCACCCCCAAATCCCGCCCCGGCGCCGCCACCGATAATGGCGCCCCAATGTCGAACCCTCTGAACATCGAATTCCCCGAATCCCTGCCGGTCTCGGCGCGTCGCGAAGAAATTATGGCCGCGATGGCCGCGCACCAGGTCATCATCGTCTGTGGTGAAACCGGCTCGGGCAAAACCACCCAGCTGCCCAAGATCGCCCTGGCGATGGGGCGTGGCTTGTGCAACTACCCCAAAACCTTGGCCGATGGCCGACCGGCGCCGCGTGGCAAGCTGATTGGCCACACCCAGCCGCGCCGCATTGCCGCCAGCAGTGTCGCCAAACGCATTGCCGAAGAGCTCAACACCACGCCGGGTGAGGTGGTCGGTTTTAAAGTGCGTTTTCAGGACCGTCTGGGGCGCGACGCCTCGGTCAAGCTAATGACCGACGGCATTTTGCTGGCCGAGACACAAACTGACCCGCTGCTCAAAGCCTACGACACGATCATCATCGACGAGGCGCACGAGCGCAGCCTGAACATCGACTTCTTGCTCGGGTATTTGAAGCAGATCCTGCCGCGCCGCCCAGACCTGAAGGTGGTGGTGACCTCGGCCACGATTGACGCGCAGCGTTTTGCTGATCACTTTGCGTCCAGGCATGGTCCGGCGCCGATCATTATGGTCAGCGGGCGCATGTTCCCGGTGGAGCAGCGTTACCGCCCGTTTGAAGAAGCGCGTGACTACGATCTGAACCACGCGATTGCCGATGCGGTGGACGAGCTTTGGCGCGATGTGCACAACAGCGGCGACATCCTGGTGTTTTTGCCCGGTGAGCGCGAGATTCGCGAGGCGGCCGACCATCTGCGTGGCCACCTGAGCCACCAGCCGGTGTTTCGTGGTGCCGATGTGTTGCCGCTGTTTGCCCGGCTGAGCCAGGCTGAACAAGACCGTATTTTTGACGGCCACAACGGGCGGCGCATTGTGCTGGCTACCAATGTGGCTGAGACCTCGCTCACCGTGCCGGGCATCCGATACGTCATTGACGCAGGCACGGCGCGCATGAAGCGCTACAGTTTCAGAAGCAAGGTGGAGCAGCTGCTGGTGGAGCCGATCAGCCAGAGTTCGGCCAACCAGCGTGCGGGCCGCTGCGGGCGGGTGGCCAACGGCATTTGTATCCGGCTCTATGACGAGAAAGATTTCATTGGCCGCCCCAAGTTCACCGACCCCGAAATCCTGCGCTCATCCCTGGCCGGGGTGATTCTGCGCATGAAGTCGTTGCACCTGGGCATCGTCGAAGACTTCCCGTTCATCGAAAAACCCTCGGGCCGGGCCATTGCCGATGGTTATCAGTTGCTCAATGAACTCGGTGCGGTGGACGAAGCCAATGAATTGACCGCCATGGGTGGTGAGCTGGCCAAATTGCCGCTGGACCCGCGTGTGGGCCGCATGATTCTGGAGGCACGCAGCCGCGAGGCACTGGATGAGGTGCTGGTGATTGCCAGCGCGCTGAGCGTGCAGGATGTACGCGACCGCCCGATGGAGGCGCAGCAGCAGGCCGACCAGGCACATGCCAAGTTTGACGATGAAAAGAGCGAGTTTTCGGGCTACCTGAAGTTATGGAAATGGCTGGAGACCGCGCGGGGTGGGCAGGGCGCTGAGCACAAACTCAGCAACCGCCAATACGAACAACTGCTGCGACAAAACTTTGTCAGCATGCGCCGGGTGCGCGAGTGGCGCGACATCTACAGCCAGCTGCACACCGTGGTGGCCGAGCACAAATGGCGCATCAACACCGCGCCTGCCAGCTACGAACAGTTGCATTTGTCGATGCTGTCGGGTTTGCTGGGCAACATCGGCTGCAAGCTGGAGACCGAAGGCTCGGGCGGCGAATACCTGGGTGCACGCAGCATCAAGTTTTACCCGCACCCCGGCGCGCATCTGGTCAAAAAGCCAGGGCGCTGGATTGTGGCGGCTGAGTTGGTGGAAACCACCCGCCTGTTTGGCCGAGGCATTGCCGCGATTGAGCCGCAGTGGCTGGAGCAGGTTGGTGCCCATTTGCTCAAAAAACAGCTGCTCGACCCGCATTGGGAAAAAAAGGTGGCCGAGGTCAATGCGCTGGAGCGCGCCACGCTGTACGGCATCGTCATCTACAGCGGCAGGCGCGTGAACTACAGCCGGGTCGATTTGCCCGGTGCGCGCGAAATTTTCATCCGCGAGGCGCTGGTCGGTGGCCAGTGGGAGACCAAGCTGCCGTTCCTGGCCGCCAACCAGAAGCTGATCAAACAGGTGGAAGACCTGGAGCACAAGGCGCGCCGCCAGGACGTGTTGGTGGACGACGAGCTGATCTACGCCTTTTATGACCAGCAGTTGCCACCCGAGGTGTGCAGCGGCTTCACCTTTGAGGCCTGGTACCGCGACGCGGTGAAGATCAACCCCAAGCTTCTGTTGCTCACCCGCGAGGAGCTGATGCGCCACGAGGCGGCGGGCATCACCACCCAGGCCTTCCCGAAAACCGTGCGCCTGGGTGGTGTCGATTGCGCTGCCACCTACTTGCACGAACCCGGCGATCCGAAAGACGGCTTGACGGTGACGGTACCGATTTTTGTGCTGAACCAGGTCAACGAGGAGCGTTGTGAGTGGCTGGTGCCCGGCATGCTCAAGGACAAGATCCAGGCTCTGATCAAAACCCTGCACCAGCGCCCACGCTCGCGCCTGGTGCCGCTGCCCGAGTCGGCCAGCAAAATGGCGGCCCAGCTCAACGAGCCTGCGTTATTTGGCCACGGCTCGCTGATCGAGGCGGTGCTGAAGCTGGTGCGCTTGGCCACCACGGTGGACGTGGTGCGCGCCGACATCAAGGTCGACATGTTGCCGCCGCACTTCTTCATGAACTTCCGCGTGGTGGACGAGCATGGCCGCCAACTCGGTCAGGGTCGTAACCTGGGCGCGCTGAAGTCCGAACTCGGCGCCCAGGCACGTGGTGCGTTTCAGGCGCTGGCCGGGCTCAAGCTGGCCAAAACGGCCTCGCCGGAAGTCCCCAAGCCAAATCAGTCTCAAGCCCTCATAAATCAAGGGCAGGTAGCTACAAAAAAGGCAGTGAGTGAACCCACCACCAAAGCCACGCCAGCCGGTGTTAAACACACGGCCTGGACCTTTGGTGAGCTGCCTGAGCTGCTGGAAATCCAAAAAGGCGGCCAGACCCTGATTGGTTACCCGGCGCTGCTCGACGCGGGCGATGCCGTCACCATCGAAGTGTTTGATGAACCCGAGGTGGCTGCTGCCAAACACCGCGTCGGCCTGCGCCGTTTGTTTGCGTTACAAATCAAGGACGCGCTCAAGTACCTGGAAAAGAACGTGCCCGACCTGCAAAAAATGGCCGTCACCTACATGCAGGTCGGCAAAAACCCGGATGGCAGCGGCACCGGCGGCACGCTGGAAGAGCTGCGTGAACAGATCATCCAGGTGGCGCTGGACCGTGCCTTTTTGCTCGACCCGTTGCCCACCGACGAATTTGCGTTCAAAAAGCGCGTGGACGAGGGGCGAGGGCGCCTGACCCTGATCTGCACCGAAGTCGCCCGCCTGAGCGCCAGCATCCTGGCTGAATACGCGGTGGCCGCGCGCAAGATCAAGGACAGCAAAAATGCGCCAGAGGCCTCGGCGGATGCGGCCCAGCAGCTATCAAAATTGATGACCAAGAAGTTCTTGAGTGTCACTCCCTGGGGCAGCCTGCAGCACTTTGCGCGTTACCTCAAAGCGATCACCGCTCGGCTGGAAAAGTACCGTGCCGACCCGGCCCGTGACAGCGCCCGCCTGAAAGAGTTGCAACCACTGGAGCAGCGCTACTGGCGCCTGGTGGCTGAGCGCAAAGGTGTGGTGGATGATCGCCTGCAGGAATTCCGCTGGCTGCTCGAAGAGTTGCGTGTGAGCTTCTTCGCACAAGAACTGCGCACCCCGCAGCCGGTGAGCGTGAAGCGGCTGGAGAAGGCTTGGGCGCAGCTGGGGTGAGCTTGCTCGCCTGACTGGCCCGGTTCACAGGTCAAATCACTGTTTTGCCCAATTTATATAAGGGCTGGTTGCTTTTGTATTAATAGCAACCGTGAGCCTGTTTGGTTTACACCGAGGTCTTGCGAATGCGCTGGCCTTTGGCCACCAGGTCCGCCACCATCTTCAGCACCGATGCGCCAGGTGCCGAGTAGGGGTCGAATTCAGGGTGGTGGAGCTGGACCATCGGGTCATCGTCGGCCAGCAGCACATGGGCCATGGCCCAGTCGGCATAACGGCGCTGGCTGATTTCTTCGAGCAACAACAACTGCACATCCTGATGGCGCCGGTCCTGCGTGATGCGGTTGTAAAGGGCGTTGATGACACCTCGCTCACCTTCGAGCACCTGCAGGTACAGGCCTTGGCCCTGGCACAAAACGCCAGTGATGCCGCGTTGTCGGTTGGCACTTTGTGCGACGGACAGGATCGAGTCCGTTACCGCCGTTGTTTGGGGTCCCACAGCCCGACTCACATACAAAAGTCGAACCAGCTGAATGCGTTGTCGTGTTTCGTCCATGGTCAAAGTGTACGCCCGCCAAGCTACAAAAAAATAAGTGCTCGGGTTGATAAGTGAGGTCTGACTTTGCCGACAATCGCCACGATCAATGGTTGGTCGACGAAAGAGTTGTCATGGCTGAGGTTCTTGTTGCGGGTGGGGGGATTGGTGGTTTGTCTGCGGCGCTGGCCTGTGCCCAGGCGGGTGCCAAAGTGTCTTTGTACGAGCGCGCTGCCGCGTTTTCCGAGTTCGGCGCGGGCATCCAGCTCGGCCCTAATGCGGTGCGGGTGTTGCACGGCTGGGGTTTGAAAGATGACCTGACCGGTTTGGCCGCGTTTCCACACCGCTTGCAATTTCGCAGCGCCACATCGGGCACGGTACTGGGTGAACTGACGTTGGGTGCGGACATGGTTCGGCGTTATGGCGCACCGTATATCACCATCCACCGGGCAGATTTGCATGCTTTGTTGGTGCGGGTGCTTCAGCAGCGGGGTGATGTGGCGCTGCATCTGGCCAACGCGGTCACCAGCGTGGCGCAGACCAAGGCCCATGTCACCGCGCAATTGCAAGACGGCCAGCAGCCGCAGGCCGATGTGTTGGTGGCCGCCGATGGCGCCTGGAGCAACCTGCGCCAGCAACTGTTACACGACGGCAAGCCCCAGCCCACCGGGCATCTGGCCTACCGCACCATGGTCAAGCAAAGTGACTTGCCCAAACATCTGCAAACCCAGCAGGTCACCGCCTGGTTCGGGCCGCGTATGCATGTGGTGCAGTACCCGGTGCGCGGGGGGGACTGGATGAACGTGGTCGGTATCGTGCACGGTCAGGTCCAGGGTGACATCACCAGCTGGGACCACAGTGCTAACGCAGCCGATTTGCAGCGCATTGTGGCGGACAGCTGTGCCCCCTTGCGTGACCTGATCCATGCCATCGAGGCTTGGCGCCTGTGGCCGCTGAGCATCCGCCTGCCGATGCGCGGTGCGCACGAACATGCGCTGGGCCGGGTGGCGCTGCTGGGGGATGCGGCGCACCCGATGGTGCCGTACCTGGCGCAGGGAGCTGCCATGGCGATTGAAGACGCAGCCACACTGGCCAAGCTGCTGGGGGCTGCGGGTGTATTTGCTGCGGAGTCAGGCAACCAAGCTGTGCTGGGCCGGGTGCCGGCACTGATCCAGGATTACGCCAACCAGCGCTGGCAGCGCAATGCCAAGGTGCAGGCACGCGCTCTGCAGAATGGCCAGATTTACCACCTGACCGGGCCGATGCGCCTGGGCCGTGACCTGGCCATGCGTGTGCTGGGCCAACGGTTGCTGGATCAGCCCTGGTTGTATGGGGGTGGGCCGGCTTAACGGCCACTTGTGTGCCGGGCGCGCGATGGCGCCGTTTTGAAGATGACTAAACTCGGCACAGTTCTCGCTTCACATGTTCTCATGACCTCCCCGCAACCGACCACACCAAGCGACCAGCCGAGCATCGGTCTGGACCAACTGGCCAAACAGGCGCGCGCCGTGGTGGTGGGCATGGCCGACACTCACGACGAGGAAGAACGCGGCATTGCGCTGCGTTTGCTCGAAATCGGTTTTTTGCCTGGTGAGGTGGTGCGGGTGATCGCCCACGGTTACCCGGGGCACGATCCGTTGGCGGTGCGTGTGGGGCACACCACCTTTGCCTTGCGCAGCCACGAGGCAGCGCTGGTTCAGGTTCGTCCGCTCTGACTCAGATCGCCCTGCATGACGGATCACACCCACCTTCCTCCGCTGCGCGTGGCACTGCTGGGCAACCCCAACTGTGGCAAAACCGCCTTGTTCAACCTGCTCACCGGCAGCCGCCAGAAGGTGGCCAACTACGCCGGTGTCACCGTGGAGCGCAAAGAGGGGCACTTGGAGACCGCCTCGGGCCGCCAGGTGGTGGTGCTGGATTTGCCCGGTGCCTACAGCCTCAACGCCCTGAGCGCTGACGAGCAGATCACCTGCGACATCGTCACCGGGCAGCGCCCCAACGAGCCCTTGCCGGACCTGGTGGTGTGTGTGGTGGATGCCACCAACCTGCGTCTGAACTTGCGCCTGGTGCTCGAAGCGCGTGCGCTGAATTTGCCGCTGGTGCTGGCGCTGAACATGAGTGACGCAGCGCGCCACAGTGGCATCACGGTGGACCGTGCGCTGCTGGCGCGAGAGCTGGCCATGCCGGTGATTGAGACGGTCGGTATCCGCCACGACGGTGCCCAGGAGCTGTTGACCTACCTGGCCAAGGTGGATCTGGCCAAGTCGAAAAAACGCCTCAAACAGCAGATGACCTGGCATGCACCGCAGGTGGACGAGGTGATGGCCACCCAGCAGGAGGTGCGTCGTGTGATCAAGCTGGCGGTGCAGGAGCCTGAAGGCAGCCTGCACACCGACGATGCGATTGACGCGGTGGTGTTGCACCCGCTGTGGGGCATGCTGGTGCTGGCCGCCACGCTGTTTCTGATGTTCCAGGCGGTGTTCAGCTGGGCCGTGTGGCCCATGGATCAGATCAAGTCGCTGGTGGAGGGCTTGTCTGATGGGGTGCGTGGCCTGTTGTCTGACGGGCCGTTGAGCAGCCTGCTGGTGGATGGTGTGCTGGCCGGGGCCGGTGGGGTTCTGGTGTTTTTGCCGCAGATCCTGATCCTGTTTTTTTTCATTCTGGTGCTGGAGGACTCTGGTTACCTGCCGCGTGCGGCGTTTTTGCTGGACCGGGTGATGGGCACGGTGGGCTTGTCCGGGCGCTCCTTCATTCCACTGTTGTCGAGTTTTGCCTGTGCGGTGCCGGGCATCATGGCCACGCGCAGCATCACCCATTGGCGTGATCGGCTGGTCACCATCATGATTGCGCCGCTGATGACCTGCTCGGCCCGGTTGCCGGTTTATGCGCTGCTGATTGGTGCCTTCATCCCGAGCCGCACGGTCTGGGGGGTGTTTAACCTGCAGGGGCTGGTGATGTTTGGCCTGTATGTCGGGGGTATTGTCTCGGCCATGGCGGTGGCCGCGGTGGCCATGTTGTGGCGCGCCCAGGCGCGGCCGACGCCGCTGGTGATGGAGCTGCCAGCCTACCGCCTGCCCAATGTGCGCAATCTGGCGCATGGCTTGTACGAGCGGGCCGCGATTTTTGTCAAACGGGTGGGTGGCATCATCCTGGCGCTGACCATCCTGCTCTGGTTTTTGGCGACTTTTCCGGCAGCGCCTGCTGGGGCAACCGATGCGGCCATCAACCACAGCTTTGCCGGTATGTTGGGGCACTGGCTTGAGGTGCTGGTGGCACCGATTGGTTTCAACTGGCAGATTGCGGTGGCCCTGGTGCCTGGTATGGCGGCGCGAGAGGTGGTGGTGGGTGCCCTGGGCACGGTCTACGCGTTGTCGGCCACCGGTGAGGATGTGGCGGCCCAGCTGAGTCCGCTGATTGCACACAGCTGGTCGCTGGCCACCGCCTTGTCGCTGCTGGTGTGGTTCATTTTTGCACCGCAGTGTATCTCGACCCTGGTAGCGGTGCGCCGTGAAACCAACTCCTGGCGTTACCCCTTGCTGGTGACGCTGTACCTGTTTGCGCTGGCTTACCTTGCCAGCTGGGTCACATACCGACTGGCCCTGATGTGGGGGGCGGGCTGAGATGGGCCAGACCTGGGCGGTGGTCGTGCTGGTGAGCTTGGCGGCGCTGTACTGCCTGTGGTATGTGCTGCCCAACACGCTACGCCAGCGACTGGGGCGGCTGCACCGCGCTTTGGGTCGTGCCCCCAGCTGCCACTCTGACTGTGGTCGCTGTGGCCAGTGCCCGGGCTCGATAACGGCAGCGTCGACACAGCCCCAGCCAGAGCAAACCGTGCATTTTCACCCCAAGCGCTGAGCATCACCTTGTGGTGCCAGCGGTTCGGGCGGCGGCTTGTCAGCGCTTGTTGCGAATGGGGGAGTCTTTGGCAATGCCCCAGTCGGTCGTCGGTGGGGTGTCCGGCGGCGCATAGGTGTTGTATTTGGCGGTGTAGTACAGGCCAACACCAAAAAATGTGATCAGAGCAATCGCGCCCAGTGCCAGCTTGAGCACCAGCATCCAGAATTTTTTGTCTTTGTCATTCATGGCAGGGTCTCTGAAACATCTGGAGCAGGGTGTTTGAACATGAATCAACGGGCCTGGTTAAAAAACTGGTTGGCGTGTCGGCTACGTGCCTCGATCTGGCCAAACAGCGGTCGGATGTTGTCGTCCCACACCAGCTCCAGCGTCTGACATGCGGCGCTGGAGATATGGGTGACGCGGTTCTGGTCGCGGTGACCCAGGTCCAGCGCATTGCCCAGCACCTCGGCCACATGGAGCAAGGGCACCAGCGGGTTGTCCAGCGCGCTGTCCGGGTTGTGGTGGTGCTGGATGGCCTGCACGATGGTGGGGGGCAGCTTCCAGTGCTCGGCCAGCCAGGCACCGATGATGGCGTGGTCTAGGCCAAAGGCCTCTCGCTCCAGTTCCTCAATGCCCAAATCGGAATGGATGGCTTGTTGCCAGCAAGCGCGCGCGGTGTCGGCATCCAGCGCAAAAAGCCAGAGTTGGCCGATGTCGTGCAACATGCCCGAGATCAGCGCGGCGTCTGGACTCACCGGCTGGGCCACATGGCGGGTAAGTTCCTGGGCGCAGATGCTGATGGCCACGCTGTGTTCCCAAAACGCGGTGGGCAGCGTGAGTGCGGCCGCTTTTTGGATGAAACCACCCAGGCTGCTGATCAGGGTGATGCTGCGCACCTTGGCCAGACCAATCAGCGAGGTGGCGGCAAAAATGTTGTTAACGTTGGCATCCCGTTGCCTGCCTGAGGCGGCGGCATTGGCCACCGACAGCACGCGGGCTGTTATTACCGGGTCCAGGTTGATGTAGTTCGCCAGGGTGTTGAGGTTGGTGTCGGGGTTGTCCAGCGTGGCCAGAATCTCTTGCACCAGGATGGGAAAACTCGGCATCAACCGGCTGTGCTGGATGACCGTGTCGCGGGTGATGGGTGGGTGGCTCATCATGCGGTACGGTAAGCCATCACCTGGTCAAACAGCGACAGCAGGGTGGGGTCATCCAGCTTGCAGTCTTTGAAAATCTCTTGCACCCGGCGCGCCGCCTGCTCGGTGTCCAGAGCGATTTGTTCGTCGCTGCGATCATCGGGCTGGTCGATACAGATGTATTCGGCGTGGTGGGCACGCAACTGGTTGAGGTTGTCGGCGGTGAGCGGGTGGCCGGGTGGCAACACCATGCTGAGCAAACCACGCTCCACCACCTGGACGGTCTCGCCCAGCACCATGCCGGGCTCGATGTCGGTGACGGGAATGTACTGGCGGCGCGTTTTCATGCGGGTGCTCGCAAAACCTCGGTCTGGCAGCGCAGCGCCATCACGCTTGGCGGCCCAGCAGCAGGTATTCCATCAGCGCCTTTTGCACATGCATGCGGTTTTCGGCCTCGTCCCAGACCACACTTTGTGGCCCGTCGATCACCTCGGCATCCACCTCTTCACCGCGGTGGGCGGGCAGGCAGTGCATGAACAAGGCCTTGGGTTGGGCCACGGCCATCATCTCGCTGCTGACCCGCCAGGTGGCAAAAGCCTGTTTACGCACCTCGTTCTCGGCCTCATAACCCATGCTGGTCCAGACGTCGGTGGTGACCAGGTCAGCGCCGCGGCAGGCGTCCAGCGGATTGCTAAAGTTTTCATAGCTGCCTGCCCTTATGCCATCTGGGCCAGAGGCTATTTTTTCATTGACTTCGTAACCACTGGGTGTGCTTACATTGACCTTGAAGTCCAGCAGCGTGGCAGCCTGCAGCCAGGTGTTGGCCATGTTGTTGCCGTCACCGACCCAGGCCACCGTCTTGCCCTGGATCGGGCCACGGTGTTCAATGAAGGTGAAGATGTCGGCCAGGATCTGGCAGGGGTGAAACTCGTTGGTCAGGCCGTTGATCACCGGCACGCGGGAATATTCGGCAAAACGCTCGATCTTGGTTTGCTCGTAGGTGCGGATCATCACCAAGTCGGCCATGCGGCTGATGACTCGCGAGCTGTCTTCAATCGGTTCGGCACGGCCCAACTGGCTGTCGCCGGTGGTCAGGTGCACCACGCTGCCACCGAGCTGGTACATGCCGGCCTCAAAACTGACACGGGTGCGGGTCGAGGCCTTTTCGAAAATCATCGCCAGCGTGCGGTCCACCAGCGGCTGGTGCCGGGTGAAGGTCTTGAACTTGGCCTTGATGAAGGCCGCGCGCTCGAGCAGGTAGGCGTATTCATCGGCCCGCAGGTCAGAGAACTGCAGGTAGTGACGCACCGGTGGTGCGCCTTTGGGGATGGTGCTGGGGATACCGAAGTTGACCGGGTTCATGGGGCTTCTTTCAACAGAGCGGAAATCAGGGGGCACAACCGGGCAACGATCTCGTCGGCCTCGGCTTGGCTCAGGATCAGCGGCGGCACCAGACGCACCACGCTGTCGGCGGTCACGCTGATCAGCAGGCCCGCATCGGCGGCACGTTGGGTCAACACACCGCAGGGTTTGGCCAGGTCAATGCCCAGCATCAGGCCTTGGCCACGAATCTCTTTGACCATGCCGGCTGCCAGTTCGGCCGCCAGGGCGGTCTCCAGACCGGCTTTCAGGTGGGCGCCGACTGTAGCGGCATGGGCCAGCAGGCCGTCTTCTTCCATGATGCGGATGGTCTCCACCCCGGCCCGCATGGCCAGCGGGTTGCCACCAAAGGTGGTGCCGTGGTTGCCGGGCTGGAAAATCTGGGCGGCCTTGGGGCCAGCCACCACCGCACCCACCGGCACGCCGGAACCCAGGCCCTTGGCCAGCGGCATCACGTCGGGCACGATGCCCGCCCACTGGTGGGCAAACCATTTGCCGGTGCGACCCATGCCACATTGCACCTCGTCAATCATCATCAACCACTCACGTTCATCACAGAGCTTGCGCAAGTCGCGCAGGTAATCCAGGTGCATCGGGTTGATGCCGCCTTCACCCTGGATGGCTTCAAAAAACACTGCCACGACATTCGGGTTGCCTTCGGTGGCGGCCTTGAGAGCCTCGATGTTGTTGATCGGCACACGGATAAAACCTTCTACCAGCGGGCCAAATCCGGCCTGGACCTTGGGGTTGCCGGTGGCGCTCAAGGTGGCGATCGAGCGGCCGTGGAAGGCTTTTTCATACACCACGATTTCCGGCCGTTCAATGCCCTTGTCATGGCCAAACTTGCGCGCCAGCTTCAGTGCGGCCTCGTTGGCCTCCAGCCCGGTCGAGCAGAAAAACACATTGCTCATGCCCGAGAGTTCGACCAGCTTTTTGGCCAGCGCTTCCTGGTTGGGCACATGGTAGTAATTGCAGCTGTGGATGATCTTGCTGATCTGGTCCTGCAGTGCGGGCACCAGCTTGGGGTGGTTGTGACCCAGGGTGTTGACCGCAATACCACCGAGCGCATCCAGATAGACCTTGCCGTTGACATCCCAGACTCGGCAGCCCTGGCCGTGTGACATGGCGATAGGCAGGCGCCCGTAGGTGTTCATCACGTGGGGCGAGGCGGCTTCAATGAAGGGATGGGGTGCGTTCATGCGTTGATCTCCGTGGGAAAACAAAGCGGCCCAACGCAGGTTGGGCCGTTGAAGCGTGATTTTAGACCGATCAAATCCATGGTCTGGTCAGCCGCAGTGGTGGTCTGGGTTGTGGGGGTGCGGCGCTGCTGAAAACCCCAGGTCTTGTATAAGACTTGGGAAGCGCACTACAATGCCCGCTGCGTTGCAACATCTCGTCAACACCCCCAAGATTGGCCGCCACAAGATGGTTTCACCTGTTCCACCAAAAGTCTATATCCTGGGTGTGACCCACAGCGGTCGCGCTTTTCGCCCCAGTGACTGGGCAGAACGGTTGGCCGGTGTCATGAGCCAGTTTCGACCGGGCCAGGCCTTACCGGGGCGCCACTACACCTATTCACCGTGGTGTGTACCCACCAGTGTGGAAGGAACCCGCTGTGTGATTCTGGACGAAGCCTTGCGCACCCACGATGTGATGGCCTGGGACTTTTGCATGAACTTTGCCAAGGACAACGAGTTGCAGACCTTTCAGGGCCCGCCACCGGTGGGCCACGGCCTCAAGCCCAAAACGCCACGCGGCTGAAGGAGTTGGCCGCTGGCGGCTCAGATCTCTTGTGCGGGTGTGGCTGGGTTGCTGAGTGGCAGGCTGGCGGCTTCACGTGCTTTGATCCGCATTTTGTAGATGGTGTAGGTGTTGGTGATGGCAATCACCACTTCGAGCGCTGTGCCACCAATGGAGCCCGAGAGCACGTTGTTGACAATCCACAGCGCGGTGCCCAGCAGCATCACCATGCGCATCTGGATGCCCTCCAGAAGAAACAGCGCCAGTGTGCCGACGCAGGAGGCCATCAGCGGGATCCAGTTCCACCACACGGTGGCCAATTTGAACCCCAGCCCGATGTTGATGGCCACAAAAATCAAGGCAATCCACAGCGACTTGGAGTAGATTGACACCAGCGAGCGGGTCATCGACACCAGGGAACTGGCGCCTGCTGCCGGATTGCCCAGCAGCGTGAAGTGCACCACGTAGGCCACACATTCGGCAGCCATGTAGAGCTTGAAGCGGATGTCGTTTTTTTGTAAGAACGACGCTACACCCAGAAAAAATGCAGCGTAGCCAAACAGTTGTGCGGTATCGAGCCAGTGGTCAAACACAAATAATCTTTCTCAAACAGTGGTCTGTGTTTTGGCTGCACGCCAGGCGCCGTAGGCGGCGGCCACGCCATTGAGGGTGTTGCCCAGCATCTGCCACCACGAGTCGTAGGCCCAGGCGTTGTACATCCACAAGCTGGCCACACCAATCATCGCCAGTCGCAAAGCCACACCACGCATGTAAAACATGGCATAGGTGGCCAGCATCGACCCGGCCATCGAGAACAGGGTGGTGACGCCGTTCCAGGTGAGTGCCCCAAGCAGCAGCGTGACCAGCAAAAACGCCAGACAAGACCACAGCTTGGTGCGTGCGCTGCGCCCCTGCGCATTGGAGGCGGACACCTGTCGACCCACACTGAGGGCGCTCAAGGCGGCGGCACTTTGCGCGCCCATCAGCAGGTTGTTGGCGGCCCACAAGGCCGAGGCCCAGCCGGTGGAATGGCGCAGTGAGCGGTCTGAGGTGCGCACCAGACCGGCGATATTCAGAGACAAAGCCGCCAGGCCAGTGATATCGACAAGAGTTGGGGTCATGGGTGGTGCGCCAGGCAAGGATGCGGCGCCAAGTCGTGCTGAAAGTTAGGTGTAAGCTATTGTAAGGGTTAACCCTAGTTTCTGCTTGACAGCATGTGCGCGTTGGCGTTTGTTGCCCAAGCGGTGTGCCAGACAGGTCGCAAGCGCCAGACGCAAAAAAGCCGTCCAAAGACGGCTTTTTTGCTTTTGCTGACAGCGCACCCGTTACAAACGGCGTTGTCCTGATCCCTCAGGACAACGTGCGATTTGCCTGAAAATCAGGCGGCGAGGGCCAAGGCTTTCACCTTGGTAGACAGGCGGCTCTTGTCGCGTGCAGCCTTGTTCTTGTGGAAGATGCCCTTGTCAGCCACGGTGTCCACCACGGCTTGCATCTTGCCAAACAACTCGGTTGCTTTGGCCTTGTCGCCAGCGAGAACGGCTTTTTCAACGTTCTTGACAGCGGTGCGGTATTGGGAACGCAGCGAGGTGTTCGCGGCGTTGATCTTGATGTCCTGACGGACGCGTTTACGGCCCGACGCCAGGCGCGGGTTCTTTTTCTTGGGTTTTCCAGATGCCATGATTGATGTTCCTTGAGTCTGTGGATGTTGTCAGCAAAGCCTGCGATTCTAGCAGTGACTCGCAAACACCTGTCTACCCGCTGCGGCGCAGCTACACTTTGCGGCGTGAGCCTCTTCAAATCCGCCTCCATCGTTTCCCTCCTGACCCTGGGGTCACGTATCACTGGCCTGATGCGTGAGCTGCTGATGGCGTCTATCTTTGGCGCCTCCGCCATGACCGACGCCTTCAACGTGGCGTTTCGTATTCCCAACTTGTTCCGGCGCTTTTTTGGCGAAGGCGCCTTCAGCCAAGCTTTTGTGCCGGTGCTGGCAGCCTCCAAAGCGCAGCAGGGGGATGACGCCACGCGCCTGGTGATTGACCGGGTAGCCACGGTGCTGGTTTGGGCGCTGCTGGTTCTGAGCATTGTGGGGGTGCTCAGTGCCGGCGGGTTGGTCTGGATCATGGCCAGCGGTTTGCAACAAAACCCGCGCGGTTTTGATGTGGCAGTGGTGATGACGCGCTGGATGTTTCCCTACATCGCCTTCATGTCGCTGGTGGCTTTGGGTGCCGGGGTGCTCAACACCTGGAAACACTTTGCCGTGCCTGCGGCCACACCGGTGCTGCTCAATGTCTGCATGATTGCAGCCACCGCGCTGGGTGCACCCTGGTTCAAAAGCCTGGGTATTGAGCCGATTTATGCGTTGGCTGGGGGCGTGCTGCTGGGCGGGGCCTCCCAGCTGGCGGTGCAGTGGTGGGCCTTAAAACGGCTGGCCTTGCAGCCACGTCTGCGCTGGCGTTGGTCAGCCCTGCGTGAGGCCTGGGCCTGCACCGAAACCCAGAGTGTGCTGCGCCTGATGGGCCCGGCGCTGTTGGGTGTGAGCGTGGCGCACATCTCGATGCTGATCAACACCCAGATTGCCTCGCACCTGCGTCCTGGCAGCGTGAGCTGGATCACCTATGCCGACCGGCTGATGGAGTTTCCCACCGCCTTGCTCGGCGTGGCCATGGGCGTGGTGTTGATGCCGCAGCTGGCCGGTGCACGTGCCAGTGGTGACACCGCCCGGTATTCCAGCATGCTGGACTGGGGCCTGCGCCTGGTGGCCTTGCTGGCAGTGCCTTGCGCGGTGGCGCTGCTGGTGTTTCCGAAGCCACTGGTGGCGGTGCTCTACCACTACGGCGCCATGACCGCCTTTGATGTGCAGCAGGTCACCTATGCATTGATGGGTTGGGGCACCGGGCTGATTGGTATTGTGGCGATCAAGGTGCTGGCACCGGGCTACTACGCCAACCAGGACACCAAAACCCCGGTGCGTATTGCGGTGGGTGTGCTGGTGTTCACCCAGTTGCTCAACTTGGTGTTGGTGCCGATGTTTGCGCATGCGGCGCTGACCTTGTCGATTGGTATCGGCGCCTTGGTCAATGCGCTGTGGCTGCTGGTGGGGTTGATCAAACGGGGTAGCTACAAACCCGAGCCGGGCTGGGGGGTGTTTCTGCTGCAGGTGCTGGCGGGCTGTGTCTTGCTAGGGGTTTTCCTGATGTGGGCCAATGGCCACTGGGACTGGACCGCTTTGCGTGCCGAGAGTTTCAAGAGAATTTGGCTTCTAGCCCTTATATTGATTGGGTCTGCTGCTATTTATTTGGGAACTGTCAGTGTGGCAGGCCTGCAATTGCGCCAACTCCTGCGCCGGTAGACAATGGCCCCTATGAATTTTTCTCTGAATGTCCCGACGCCGCTGGAGTACTTTGCCTCTCTGGTGCACACCGACGCCGACTTTGCCCTGCTGGAGGCTGCCGTCAGCCTAGCCCAGGACGAGTACCCCGACATCAGCGTGCAGCAGGTGCTCGGTGAGGTGGACCAGCTGCTGGCGCGCCTGCAACGGCGCCTGCCGACCGACGCCGGGCCGCTGCAAAAGTTGCGCACGCTCAACCAGTTTGTCTTCCGCGACCTGAACTTTGCCGGCAACTTCAACAACTTCACCGACCCCGACAACAGCTTTGTGCATGTGGTGTTACGCACCCGGCTGGCGATCCCGATCTCGATGGCGGTGATCTGGCTGGAGCTGGCCCAGGGCATCGGCCTGAAGGCACGTGGCGTGGCGTTTCCGGGGCATTTTCTGGTCAAGGTCAACCTCAGCGAAGGCCAGGTGGTGATTGACCCCTTGAACGGCCAGTCGCTCAGCCGTGAAGAACTGGCCGAGCGGCTGGAGCCCTACCGCAACCAGGCCAGCCTGGTCGATGAGCAAGAGCTGCCGCTGGGCCTGTACCTGCAGGCCGCCAGCCCGCGCGAGATCATTGCCCGCATGTTGCGTAACCTCAAAGAGATCCATGCCGCGCAGGAAGACTGGCACCGCCTGATTGCTGTGCTGGACCGGCTGATTGTGCTGCTGCCCCAGGCCTGGTCCGAGTACCGTGACCGCGGCTTGGCCCATGCCCAAGCCCGCCACCCCGGCCATGCGCTGGAAGACTTGGAAACCTACCTGGCCAATGCCGGGGCCGCCAGCGACCGCCCGGCCATCACCGCCCGCGCAGCCGAGCTGCGCCGGGCAACACACTGATTGAGACGTCAAATCGGGCGCTAGCCCTTACCAATAAAGCGCCTTCAGCTATTAATTTGGTATTTTGGAGCTGGATGGGGTGCCACCGTCGGCAAACTGGTGCCAGGCGCGGCGCAGCTGGGTGTCGGAGCTGAAGCCCGCCAATTCGGCCGCCTGGGTCACATTGCGGCCCGACTGCAGCGCGGTCTGCGCCAGCGCCAGGCGGATGCGGCGCAGATAGGCCAGCGGCGCAATACCTGCGTGCTCTACAAACAGGCGGGTCAAATGCCGGGGCGAGGTGCAGGCCAGCTCGGCCATGTGGTTCAGACTCCAGCTGTCGGCGGGTGCGCTGCTGATGGCGTCCTGTACCCGGTGCAGGGCCGGGTGCAAGTGGTTTCGGTAGCTCAGAAACGGTGACAACTCGGGGTCCTGCGGGCCCCGCCGCAGCGCCACCACCATGGTCTGTGCCACCTGGGCGGCCACGGCCTCGCTACAAAGGTTGGCAATGCGGTGCAGCATCAGGTCAATGCCGGTGGTCACACCGGCGCTGCTGTATACCGGCGCGTCTTCCACAAACACCCTGTTGGCCACCACCTGGCAGCTCGGCGCCACCTGTTGCAACTCTGCCAGATGCTGGTGGTGGGTGGTCACATGGTGGCGTGCCAGCAGCCCGGCGTGGGCGGCCAGCACCGCCCCGGCGCACACGGTGACCAGCTCCAGCTCAGGTGTGGCCAGCCGCAGGCCACGCAGCCAGTGCAGCAGGGCGCGGGCCGGTTCCGAATCCACCGCGATGGACTGCCCGGGCATGCCCAGCAGCACCACCCAGCTCGGCTGCGGCAACACCGTGGGCAAGGTCTCGATGCCGCTTAAGCGCAGGCCGACCGAGCTGACTTGATCGGCGCAGGGTCCCACAAAACGCAGCACAAAACGTGGCGCCAAGCCTTTGGCCACCAACACCTGGTTGGCGATGCGCAGCGCCTCGGCTGGCCCGGCCCAGTCCAACGCCAGGGTGTCTGGCAGCAGCACAAAAAACACCTCAATTGGGTTGGCAGGTGTTTCAGCCAATGGCATCGTCGCTCCAGGGGTAGTCCATCTGGCGGGCGGTCAGGTGCGCCAGTTCTGGCCCGGCCAGCCGCGCCACCAGATGCAGGCACATGTCGATGCCCGCGCTGATGCCCGCCGAGGTGATCAGCGCGCCGTTGTCGATCCAGCGCGGGCCTTCACACACCTCCAGCTTGGGGAAGGCCTGGCGCAGGTCGGCCACATCCTCCCAATGGGTGGTGACGCGGCCCTGGTCTAACACCCCACTGGCCGCCAGCAAAAAGGCACCGGTGCAGACCGAGGCGCTGATTTGTGCAGCAGCAGCCGTGCGGGCGATCCAGGCCAGCGTGGCCGGACAGGCTTGGGGCGCAGTCACCACACCGCCGGGCACCAACAGCAGATCACAGGGCGGGTGGTTGTCAAAACTGTGTTCTGGCAAGACCCGCAAACCGGCCCGCGCCTGGATCGGGCCACCGTCCCGCGAGACACAGGCCACCTCAAACAAGGCGCCCGCACCGGGGTTGCGCCTGCTGTGCACCCGGCTGGCGGTGGTGAACACCTCGTACGGCCCGGCAAAGTCCAACACCTCGACCGCGTCAAACACCAGGATGGCCACCTGTATCGGCAAGGGCGCGCTCATGCCGCTTGCTCCATCGCACGTTGTACTGCCTGCGCCGGGTTACACAGAGTGGCAAAACGACCGGCCAACACGGTGGCGGTGCGGGTTTTGATGTCGGCCGCGCTCAAGGTCTGACCATCGGGCTGTTGCATGTCCCAGGTCAGCGTGGCGTCCAGGCAATAGTCCACCTGCCAGCCCAGGTCAGAGGCGTGGCGGGTGGTGGTTTCGCAACACTGTTCGGTGCGGATGCCGCTGATGATCAGCCGCTGGAAACCGTGCTCGGTCAGCCACACATCCAGCCCGGTGCCCACCAGCGCGCTGTGGCGGCTTTTAACAAAGGTGGCGGCAGGCTCAAATACACGCAACTCGGCCAGCGGCCTGATGTGGCCCGATGCCTGGGCAAACGGGTTGTCGCTGGATGCCGGGCCACTCACATGGAACACCCGCACGATCGGCACCCCGGCCGCCAGGCAGCCGTCGATCAGCGCGTTTTGCGCCTGGGCATAGGCGGGCAGGTCGGTGTCGGTGAAAAACGGGCGGTGGCGGAAGGACTCTTGTGCATCAATCACTATCAGACATGTTTTCATCAAGATTTCTCCGGTATTAAAACCCTGATGATCCATTATCTATGAGGGCCTAGCCACTTTGAAAGAGACAGATACCAATCATATTCGGACATTCATGTCTGTGTCTGATCCACCCACACCGTGGGCCTGGGTAGACAGCGCGCTCAAGTGCGCAGGAAGGTCAGCAGTGCGTCGTTGAAGGCCTGCGCGTGCGACACGTTCAGGCCGTGTGGTGCACCGCTCACCGTCACCAGCTGGCTGTGGCGCACCGCCTGGTGGGTGCGCAGGCCCGAGCCCTCGATCGGTACGATGGCATCCGCGTCACCGTGGATCACCAGGGTGGGCACGGTCAGCCGCTTCAGGTCTTCACGGAAGTCGGTGGTGCCAAACGCATCCATACACGCCAGTGCCGCGGCTTGTGCCGACTGCTGGCACAGGGCGACAGCCTCACGGCGCTGCGACTCGGTCACCAGGAATACCCCATTGGCCGAGTAGAAGTCTTCGGTGAACTGCTCAAAAAACGCATTGCGGTCCAGTTCCAGCGCGCGACGGGATTTTTGCGCTGCTTCGGGGGTGAGTGGTCCGTCGGGGTTGTCGACCGACTTCATCAGGAACGGCGGCACGGCGGCGGCAAACACCACGCTGTGCAACAGTGATTCGCCGTACCGCGCCACATAACGTGCCACTTCGCCACCCCCCATGGAAAACCCCACCAGCGTTACATCCTGCAGTTGGCAGTGGTCCAGAACACGTTGCAGGTCGTCGGCCAGATCGTCGTAGCTGTAGCCTGATTCTGGTTTGTCTGAGCGCCCGAAGCCGCGCCGGTCGTACGTGACCACACGGTAACCGGAGCCTTGTAACACCAGTACCTGCTGCTCCCAGGCCATGGCTGACAGCGGCCAGCCATGGATCAGCACCACGGGTCGGCCGTCACCACCGCTGTCTTCGATGTGCAGGCGCACCGAACCTGCGGGCAGGGTGGCCACATCCTCAGCACTCGCCGCAGCGCCTGCGGCGGCACCACCCAGCGCACCAGCCATCGCACCCAGCGAGGCTCCCACCAGCACCCCCACCGGCCCGGCCACCGCCACACCGATGACCGCACCCGTGGTCGCACCCGCCATCACGCCGCCACCGACCAGCACCGAGTTGGCTTCGCGTTCAGCGTCTTTGGGGTCCAGTGGCGTCTGTGCCCCAGCATTGGGGTCCTGCGAGGGCACACCGTGGCCTGGATTGGCCTGTTCGGCCATGTCGCTGTCGGTGGGTTCGGGTACGGGCGGCAGGGGAGGCAATCGGTTCATGGGTTACTCCTGGTTCAGTGGCATGGGGGAAAGCGCCGTCAAAAAGTGCGCTAGGCCCACCTTAGATCCCGACAACGAGCCCGTCAGTGCGACAGCGCACGCTGGCTGGGCCTGTGTTTGTGTTCGTTGGCAGACCGACAACACCGGTCGGCCGTTGTGCAATGGGATGTCTGAACCGGAGGAATCAACATGCGTTTAAGTACCAAAGGCCGTTTTGCCCTGACCGCCATGATTGATGTGGCTTTGCGTGAAAAATTTGGGCCTGTTCCGCTCAACGAGATCGCGCAGCGCCAACACATCTCACTGTCTTACCTCGAGCAGTTGTTCAGCAAGCTGCGCATGCAAGGGCTGGTCACCAGCATCCGTGGGCCGGGCGGCGGCTACTCGCTGGGCAGTCAGACAGACGTCATCACCGTGGCTGACATCATCTGCGCGGTGGAGGACGACCCGCCCTCGACCAAACAGGCAGACGCATCACCCGTGCAAAACATGACACAAGACCTGTGGGACGCCATGAACGCCAAGGTGCTGAAGTTCACCCAGTCGGTCACCTTAAAGAGTCTGGTGCTCGACCAGCTGGCCCTGGGTGTGGAACTGGCACACAAATCACCGCCCAACCGCGGGGTGTTTAAACAGCCCTTGCCAGCTGCCTTCCATCCCCAAGGCCCCAACTCGGTGTTTGCGCTGGGCCAGACTTTTCGGGCGCAGGTTTGAAACTGGCCAAGGCGCCCAAGGGATCGCAGGCCAAGCCAGGTTTGCAGACCGGCCACCCTGTGCTTCTGTGGTGTGGCAACGCACAGACGCCTGCCTTGCCCACACCAAAAATAGACGCATGAAACAACCCAACTTCACCATGAACGTCGACATACCCGCACCGGAGCCGATGCTAACCACACCGACACCCATGCCACCTATGCCAACGCCCCCCATGCCGACACCTCCGTCGCCAGCACCGCTGCCGTCCGAAGTGCCGCGTCCAACTCCACCACCCTCACCATTGCCCACACCGCTGCCGATGAAGGTGTGAATGCGCTGACCTTGCAGATGTGATATTCAATTTGTAGCTGTCAGCCCTTGATACAAAAGGGCTTGAAGCATATTTTGTATATTTTTTTGCATGTAGCTTCCGGGAACTGAGCGGCACCCTTGTTGGCCTGGGTTCTGCGTGTCGCCTTGGTATTGAGGCGATCTCTGGCGTTCAAACCCAAAACCATATCAGCCGCTCCAACCCGGCTTGGATGCGGCTTACACCGATACCAGCAGGTCGCCCTGCAACTCGGCCAGCACGTGTTTGGTGACACTGCCCAGAAGCATCTCTTCCAGCAGGCTGTCGCCGTGTCTGCCCATCGCGGTCAAGTCGCAATCAAGCTCTTGTTCCTGCTCAAGGATGCGCAGGGCCGGGGCGCCGTGCAGGACCAGCAGGCTGGTGTTCATGTTGTTGAGCCCGACTTTGTCCCGCAAGGTCTGGAGCTTGTGCAGCGCTTCCTTCCGGGCAGTCACCCGGTGCTGCTGGATCGTGTCTTCGTTCACTCTGGCATAACGCAAGAGCCCCTCGAAAGGCACTTCAAACGCATGCATCAACACCATGTTGGCCTGGGGCGCCAGGCAGCGTGCGTGGTGCAGGGCCCGAAGCGACGCGCTTGAAAAATCGACCGGTACCAACAGCCGCTTGTAGGCGCCACGGGGTGGCTGTTTCACCACCAGAACGGGGCACTTTGTTTTGCCCAGCAAACGCAAGGCCGTTGTTCCCAGTGCGAAGCGGCGAAAAACACTGTCGCCCTTGGCACCACAAACCAGCAGGTCTGTTGCCAAGGCATCGGCTGACTTGGCCAGTTCGGTGAGCAAGTCGCCGGCAACGACCCGTGTGGCAGGTGTGATGCCAACGCGTTGCTGCAGCTCAGTGGCGAGCGCCATCAGCCTGGTCTGTTCCGCTTGCAGGACCTTGTCTTCCAAATCGCCCGCTGTGGTGCCCATCAGTTGGCCAAGCCGCTCCAGCGGAGCCAGGTTGGTCACGTGCAACAGATCAAGCGTCGCCGCGGTCTCCTTGCTGACCAGTGCCGCACGTTCAGCAGCATGGCGAGCCGGTGCTGACAGATCGGTCGCCGCCAGAATGTGATTGAGTTGATACATGGTGTCCACCTCCAATTTGACGTTGTTGACACAGTGGGTCTTCAGTCCATGGCTGAGTCTTCGCATCGGCGTGGGCGTCTGGTCGTCCGGGGTGGCCGCGCACGCTCATGTGTCCCGGGGGCCCACCACACCGGCGACAAAGTCGGGGTCCTGGCTTCGGTCCTGGCTGCGGGCGATGAACTTCAGCAGGCCCAGCTTTGAGGTCTGGGACTTGATATGTGCCTGCCCTGACAGCAACAGCTCTTCCACCCGTGCCAAACCGATCAGACTGCTGGCGACATTCAGGGTCAGCACATCTTCCCCACTTGCAGGCACAAGACCAGGCTCGACTCGGGCGTAGTAACCCAGCTCACCCAACTTCATGGCGGCCTCTTCCAAAATGGCGCTGACTTGCGGGTTAAAACGAATACTCATGATGGTTTGAAGACTCTGGAAGATCTGATGGTCGAATCCCTGCTCTCAAGCAGGGTTCGAGGTCGAAGTGACGGATTCAAAAAGGCAGGAGATGTTCTTTCTTGCCCCACTTGTGCTCCGGCGCTCACGCTTGCCTGAACGTGACTCAGGTGGTGTAGTCGCCAGAGGCTTCTGGCTGAAACAAAACGGCCACCACCTTGGCGGAACGGGCCTCACCCTGAGGCATGTTCCAACACGCGGTGTCGCCAACGCGTCGGCCCAGCAAGGCAGCCCCGACGGGCGACAGAACCGAGATCAGCCCCCGGCCTGCGTCAGCGTTGGCGGGGTAACACAGGGTGAACTTCTGGCGCTGTGCCGAGCCGTCATGGACGATTTCGACCTGCGAGTTCATCGTGACAATATCGGATGCGATGTCTCGCGAGACCACCAGGTCCGCCGAGTTCAAATCCTCCGCCAGGTCTTCTGGAAGTTGGCCTCGATTCAGTTTTGAAAGTCGCGTGAAATCGAGCTCGGTCAGCAAGCGCTGACCGGAAAGGGTGGTGTGCATGAGGTTTCTCCATCAAGCGCGGCCAGACATCGTTATGCAGAAGAACGGCCGCTATCGCGCTGAGCTGGTGCCCGGCGATAGGTGCTTGCGCAAGATAGGGGAAAAAGTTTATCGCCGGGCGGGGGAATGTGCGACCGGCTTGTATGGCCAGATATCGCGCACACCCACGTACTCCCGAACACACCGGCTATCGAATACGCCGGTGGTCATGGGTAGTTGGAGCGTGGCCATCAGACGATGCCATAACTGTTGTTGCATGGCCGGATGATAGCAAGCTGAGTTATCCACCCAACAACCATGAGGATAGCGGTGTAGTCAGGTCACGGCTTTCAACATCTGCAGGTAACGGGGTGGCAACCCGCGCCGCAGTTTTCGATATCTTTAAAACCTCTGATCTTCAAAGTGATGAGGATCATTGACTTTGTTGGCTTAACCGAATCAACCCTAGAATTCGTCTCTCCCCAACCGTCATTCACGCCATTGCGGCGCACTCCCATGACCCTGACCAGCCTGATCGCACTTTATGTGCGCCAGAACTGGCGCCCCTATTCGCTTGCGGCGCTGATGCTAGCGGCGGTAAGCGCTCTCACAGTCTTCATTCCACGACATGTTGGTCGTATCGTGGACGGACTGGCTGGCGGGCAACTGGACAACACGGCGCTATTGGCGCAGTTGGGCTGGCTGGTGTTGGCAGGCGTGTTGATTTATTTCCTGCGGGTTGCGTGGCGCTTGCAGCTGTTTGCGGCCAGCTACCGTCTTGGGGCCGAGCTGCGCACACGCCTCTACGCTCGCTTGTGTTTACAAGGGCCTCACTTCTTTCACCAGCGTGGCACGGGTGACCTGATGGCGCAGGCCACCAACGACATTGACGCTGTAGAAATGGCGTCGGGGGAAGCCATGCTGGCAGGATTTGATGGCACGCTGACCCTGATCCTTGTCGTCGCCATGATGACACTCGGCATTGACTGGCGACTGGCACTGGTAGCCCTGCTGCCGTTTCCCTTCATGGCATTCGCGTTTTGGCGCATCTCAACGCACATTCACCTGGCGTCCAAAGATTCGCTTGAGCGATTTGGCAAACTCAATGACCACGTGCAGGAGACGCTCACCGGTGTGCGTACTTTGCGAGCGCTGGGTCTGGAGGAGCGCAGTGCCGCGCGCTTTTCCGAGTTGGCGGAAAACGCGGCCAGTGCCAGTCTGCAAGCTCAGCGATGGGAGGCTGCGCTCGAACCCACAGTGGGGATCACCTTGATCTGTGCCACGGTACTGACCCTGGGGCTGGGCGGTACCCTGGTCTGGCAAGGGGTGCTGACCCTTGGTGCGTTGACGGCGTTCAGCATGTACCTGGGCCAATTGATCTGGCCGATGTTTGCTGCTGGCTGGGTGTTGTCTTTGATCCAGCGGGGACGAGCCGCCTGGGAGCGATTGCAGCCGACCTTGGCGGCGCCGCTGTCGATCGATGACAGTGGCACAAAGACAGAAACACCCGTGGGCGCGTTGGCGTTCAAAGACGTTTCGTTTTCTTATCCAGGGCATCAGGCACGGGCCCTGTCGAGAATCAGTTTTTCTGTGTTGGCCGGGCACACGCTGGGCATCGTAGGTGCCACCGGTGCGGGGAAATCCAGTCTGGTTCGTTTGATCTTGCGCCAGTATGCAGCCAACCAGGGCAACATCAGTTGGGGAGCCCACGGACTGGCTGACTACACCCTGGAGACCTTGCACCAGTCAATGAGCTGGGTGCCACAGGAGCCGTTTCTGTTTTCTGCAACGATTGCCGAGAACATTGGGCTGGTCAAGCCAGATGCCACCAGGGCCGAGATCGAAAACGCGGCTCGCCTGGCCTGTATTGATGAAGACATTGCACGGATGCCACTGGGTTATGACACCCCGGTTGGGGAAAAAGGCATCTCGCTGTCAGGCGGGCAGCGTCAGCGGGTGGCCATTGCACGCGCGATGCTGGCCGATGCAACCCTGTTGCTGCTGGACGATGCCTTGTCTGCCGTTGACACGCAGACCGAAACCAGCATCCTGCAGCACCTGCAAGAGCTGCGCAAATCCAGCCCAGGCAGGACAACCATCATCGTCAGCCACCGCCTGAGCGCCGTGATGGATGCTGAACACATCCTGGTGCTCAAGGATGGGTGCATTGCCGAGCAGGGCGACCATGCCAGTCTGCTGGCGCTTGATGCCTGGTACACCTCCCAATGGCGCTATCAACAGTTACAAGCGAGTCTGGATGCAGACTGAAACCACTCCACAGCCACGCAACACGCGCCAAGCCATTGCCCTGTTGCTGCATGCGGCCCGATCCGAGAACCACCACGTCTGGAAGGGCGGTTTTTGGCTGATTGTGGCGGCGCTGCTCGAAGCCGCTGGCCCCTTGTTGGGCAAGTATTTCATTGACCACACGCTGATACCGCGGCGATTTGACCCGATGGAGGTGGGTTGGCTGCTGGGTGGCATTTTGCTTGCGGGTGCCATCGCCTGCGCCATTCGCTACACCCAGTTGGCCCGTCTGGCCGGGGTGGCCATGCGCTCGGTTCGGCGATTGCGCGAAGAGGTTTATGGCCACGTGTTGCGTCTGCCCATGGCTTTTTTTGACAAGGCGATCACCGGGCAGTTGGTCAGCCGGGTCACCAACGATACCGAGCAGGTCAAGAACCTCTATGTCCAGGTGCTGTTTGTGATTCTTGACAACAGCATTGTTGTGCTCGGTGCTTTTGCTGCAATGGCCTGGCTGGATTGGCGCTTGATGCTGATTGTGCTCATGCTGGTGCCAACGGTGGTGGTGATTGTCTGGTTCTACCAGCGCTGGAGCGCCCCTGCTGTGTCACGTGCGCGGCAGAAACGCAGCGACATCAATGCCCTGATGTCAGAGTCCATTGCCGGCATGCCGGTGCTCCAGGCCAGCAACGCGCAGTTGCGTTTTCGCCACAAGTTTGACCGCATCAACCAGCAGCATCTGGGTGCCCGCATTGCGGAGATGCGTGTGAATGCCTGGCTGCTGCGTCCGATGCTGGACTTGATCAATGTGTTGCTGCTCGTCGCTGTGATTTACAGCTTTGGTCTGAGTGCCTTCAACGGGCTGCAAATCGGCGTGTTGTATGCCTTTGTGAGCTACCTTGGCCGCGTGGTGGACCCACTGATTCAGATCACGCTGCAGTTTGGGCAGCTGCAACAAGCCATCGTTGCTGCCGCCCGGGTGGACGCATTGCTTCAAGAACAACGCCCGAAGGTGATGACCGGCCCCGAGCGTATATCCCAAGGCGCGGTGAACATCCAGCGACTTCGGTTTGGCTACAACCCAGAGACGGTGATCCTGCACGACCTGAGCCTGCAGATTCCTGCGGGTGCCTTTTACGGGTTGGTCGGGCACACTGGCAGTGGCAAGTCCACCTTGCTCAGCCTGTTATTGCGCTTTTACCAAGCGCAATCAGGTGACATCAGCATTGATGGCATACCCCTGGCTCAGTTCAGCGACGCGCATTTTCGTGCCGATGTGGGCTTGGTGCCGCAGGATCCTTTTTTGCTGGCCGCGAGTGTGCGTGAGAACATTGCGATGGGTCGCGATATTGCCGAGCACGACCTGCAATCGGCCGCACGGGCCGCACATTGCCACGACTTCATCATGCAGCTAGAGCAGGGCTATGACACCCTGCTGGGTGAAGGCGGGGCACGCTTGTCGGTCGGGCAAAAACAGCTCATTGCCATCGCGCGGGCCTTGGCAGGCCAACCACGCATCTTGTTTCTGGACGAAGCGACCGCCCACATCGACTCCGAAACCGAGCAAATCGTGCAACTGGCCTTGACCGAACTGCGCGGCCGCGTGACCGTGATCGCCGTCGCCCACCGCTTGTCGACGATCCGCGCCGCTGACTGCATCGTGGTACTCAACCATGGCCACATTCACGAGCAGGGCAGCCATGAGGCGTTGATGGCGATCCCTCAAGGTGTCTACCAGCGGCTATACCTGTTGCAGCAACTGGAAAGCTAGGGCGAGAGCGCCCTTGGGCGGGGGCACAGTCTCACGGCGCAATCATGTTGACGGCAATAGCTTGTCCTGTGTGCGGGTGTCAAAGTCGCTCGCATCGTGGCGTTCGTGCAATTGACTCTCAGGCGGACCATTCACCCGGTTGACCATGCGGCCACGTTGCACTGCTGGACGCTTGGCAATCTCGTCGGCCCAGCGAATCACATGGGTGTACTCGTGGACCTGAAGAAACTCACCCGCTTCGTAGATGTGGCCTTTGACCAGGGCTCCGTACCAGGGCCAGATGGCGATGTCGGCAATTGAGTAGTTATCACCACCGACATAAGAGCTGTCGGCCAGGCGACGGTTCAGCACATCAAGCTGACGTTTGACCTCCATCGCGAAGCGGTTGATCGGGTACTCCATCTTGCTAGGCGCATAGGCATAGAAGTGGCCAAAGCCGCCGCCCAGGTAGGGCGCACTGCCCATCTGCCAAAACAACCACGACAGACATTCGGCACGTTTGGCTGCATCTGTTGGCACAAAAGCCCCAAATTTTTCCGCCAGGTAGAGCAGGATCGCGCCGGACTCGAACACCCTGACCGGCTCGGGCCCGCTGCAGTCCAACAGTGCAGGAATTTTGGAGTTGGGGTTCACCGCCACAAAACCGCTGCCAAACTGGTGGCCCTCGTTGATGCGGATCAGCCAGGCGTCATACTCAGCGCCGCTGTGGCCAAGTGCCAACAACTCCTCCAGCATCACCGTGACCTTGACACCATTGGGTGTGGCCAGTGAATACAGTTGCAGAGGGTGTTTGCCGCGTGGCAATACAGCCTCGTGTGTGGCGCCGGCAATGGGGCGGTTGATGTTGGCGAATTGCCCCCCGTTGGCTTTATCCCAGGTCCAGACCTTGGGCGGGGTGTAAGCAGGCAGTTCAGACATAAGTTGGTCTCACTTTGGGAAGCTTGAAATGCAGCATGGTATTTGAAGCAATGCCCAAATCCAGGCGCACCGGCGGGATTCCGTAAGCTCAGGCTGATTTCACCAAGGGCGCCGGGTAATCCCACTATCCGTAGACTACCTGTTTATTGGCATTCACCCCTTTATTCGTAGACATATCTCGCCTTTGCAGCGGTTGCGGGTACTGGCGAAAGGCGGGTTACTGGAAGTCTACCTGGGTGCATGTCAGCACGGGGTCGTAGACACAGATGTCGGGGCATGGCTCATGGCTCGCAAAGCCTCCAGCAACCTGGGGCTCAGGACAGGTTCGATATTCCTCAGCATCGGTGCTCCTCCTTACTGGGTTTGGATCAGAGCGATTTGGCAGCACCGGCCCCGGGTGACATACAGGCCATGACCTCAAACACCTTGAAGATGGCAGAGGCATTCTGCTCACCCCAGCCCATATCCTGCGCGACTGAACACGCAGACCCTATTTCTTCTCCAGAATCACCAGTGTGATACCGCCCAAAATGGCGGCCGACGCTAGCAGCATCGGCAGTGTGAGTCTTTCACCCAGAAATACCACGCCACCCAGCGCGGCGATCACCGGCACGCTGAGCTGCACCGTGGCGGCCTGGGTGGCCTTGAGCGCCGGCAGCGCCTGGTACCAAATGGCGTAACCCAGCCCAGAGGCCAGTGCGCCCGACACCACCGCGTAGGCCAGCCCCGCGCTGTCCCACGCAAGATGCGGCCACAGCAACAGACTTAAAACAAGCGCCATCGGCACGGTGCGCGCAAAGTTGCCAGCCGTCATCAGCGTGGGGTTGCTGGCGCCCCGGCTTTGCAGCAGCTTGCCACGCAGCGAGTACGCGCCCCAGGCCACGCCTGCGCCGAGCATCGACATGGAGCCCAGCATGCTCGGCGTGGCCAGCCCCGGCAGCATCAGTACCACCAACCCAGCCAGCGCCAGCGCAAACCCGGCGACTTGCGACAAACGCAACCGCTCGCCTTGTATCAGGCCATAACCGATCATGGTGGCCTGTACCGCGCCAAACAGCAGCAACGCGCCGGTGGCTGCCGTCATGCTTACATAGGCAAACGAAAAACCCGCCGCGTAGGCAAACAGCGCCGCCGCCGACCACCAGTTGCCAATATTGGCGGGCGTCACCACGCCGCGTTTGAGGCGCACCACGACCAGAAGCATGATTGCCCCGGACACCAGCCGCCCCAGGGTGAAACTGGTCGGGTCGATGCTTGTGTGTTTGAGCGCCATTCGGCACAGCAGCGAGTTGCCAGCAAACGCCAGCATCGCCACCGACACCCATCCCGTCAACCGCCACGACGTCATGAAGAGGAGGAAAAACGGCTCATCAACCCTTGGCAATCACGGCGCAGGCCAGCCGCGGGCCAGAGTTGCCGGTTGGCTGAGTCTTGAAGTCGTCCGCGTCGCGGTGCACGATCAGGCCACGGCCGATGACATCAGCCACGCCATCGCCAACAGTGAGCGAGCTGGTGGTGTAACTGAACTTCGCCAAGCCAGATGAGTCTGATTTCAGGCTGAGCAAGTCACCCGCATGGTGCTCGCTGGCCGTGTTGGAGCCATGCGCTGCGCCTGTTGGGTTGAAATGTCCGCCTGCACTCATACCGTCGCCGCTGGAACAGTCGCCCTTTTCGTGGATGTGAAAGCCGTGTTCGGAGTTGGGCGCCAGGCCTGTTACCTCGCCCACCACACGCACCGCATCCCCAATCTTGGTGAAGGTAACCGTTCCGGAGACAGCGTTTCCGGTGGTTGGTCGCAAAGTCGCGGTAGCGCTGGGGCCACTTGGATAGCCAGCACAGGCACTGACCAGTATGGCAGCGGCCATGGGAGCGAAGAACTTGATCATCGTGATGTGTCCTTTCAGGTTGATGGGGAAACCGGTGGCGAATTTGCGTCAGTGTGCCGCATCTCGGCGGCATCCGCTTTCTGACATAAATCCAGCTACTCGACCTACCCCAGCAACGTGCCTGCTGCCCAGGCGTCCTGCGTACGCTGCAGGTGCACCGCACCAACGGTCTGCTGCTCCACGTCAGGGGCCGCCTGGGCTATGTCCGGGTGCAGCAAACTCGCCACCTGTGCTCGCTCACACTGGCTAAAACCTAGGTCGGCCAAGGCTAGTTGCTGTCATTCACGCAGTAACTTCGTAAGTCACGTACGCAGCGGTTGCAGTCATTCAGTTTCGCCCCTCATTTTGGGGATATCTGGCCAGAGAATTCGCCGTCAGAATTTCGGAAAATACTTGCCGACAAAATTGCACCTGCAACCGAACTCACGCAATAAGTCGGAGTGCTGGTAATTCTGGAGCTGTTGCTATGGACCTTTTGTACGCCCCGAACACCACTACTGTGGGCACCGTGGACTTTCGTCCCTACATGGTGGAGGTCGCCTGGAACTACTGCCAGCTAGTACTCGGGTCTACTCTGAAGAGGGGAATGATTGAGCAAACACTTGCTGCGCTTGCAATCGAGATTGTTCTCAAGAGCTACAACGCCGTCGTAGTCGACAACGTTGGCGAGCTCAACGAGACCTATCAGTTTCAGTTGCCTGCGGGTGCGAAGGTTTCGAACAAGCACAATCTGGTTGCACTCGCGGGGCTGCTGCGCACTGATCTACGGCAGTTTCTCATTGAGCCCTTGGACGAAGCGGAACTCGAAGAGAATCAGGACGCGTTCAGCAACTCAAGGTACTACTACGAGGCGTCTGCACCCACGTCTTCCTCAGACTCGGCAATGAAATTGGCCATAAAGCTCATCTGCAAAACGCTGTTTCTGTACAAGCAACGAGGTTGTACCGATCCGTTCGTAACCGCCTTTGATGTGAACGCCGTCTACTTTACGCATGTCCAGCGCTTTGCCTTTGTTCCCGCTGCGACCTAACTTAAATGTTGACTGACCGCTGACTGAATATCTGGAAGTCTGCTTCCAGCCTTAAGCCGTCGTCGAAGTTCATAGCCAAACCGTTCACGGCAAGCCCGCCGCCCACCTGGGGTCAAGTCAGAATCATATGAATTTTCGGCCTCTAGCCCTTATGGATAAAGGGCAAGTAGCTACCTAGTCAGTAGCACTCAGACCAAGCAAGGGGCTATGCAGGCAGGCAAAACCCTCAGCCCACCACCACCGCAGCGCCATCGCCTTTGGCTGCAATCACGCCAATCTCGTACACCGTTTCACCGGCCGCACGCAGGGTCGCCGCGCAGGCGGCGGCGTTGGCGGCGTTGATCACCACCACCATACCGATGCCGTTGTTGAAGGTGCGGTTCATCTCGATGTCGTCGATGCCTGCGGTGGCTTGCAACCAGGCGAACAGTTCGGTTTGTGGCCAGCTGCCTTTTTTCAGGTGCGCGGCGGTGCCTTCGGGCAACACGCGCGGGATGTTTTCCAGCAGACCGCCACCGGTGATATGGGCCAGGGCCTTGATCGGGTGGGCGGCCAGGGCGGCCAGCACGTTTTTGACGTACAGGCGGGTGGGCTCCATCAGCGCTTGTTTGAAGGGTTTGCCGTCCAGCGTGGCCGGGGCGGAATCACCTGCGCGCTCGATGCATTTGCGCACCAGGCTAAAGCCGTTGGAATGCACACCGCTGGACGCCAGGCCCAGCACCACGTCGCCCGGTTTCACATCGGCGCCGGTCAAAATTTTGGATTTTTCGACCGCGCCGACGGCAAAACCAGCCAAATCGTATTCACCAGCGGGGTACATGCCGGGCATTTCAGCGGTTTCGCCACCAATCAGCGCGCAGCCGGACAACTCACAGCCTTTGGCAATGCCACCGACCACCGCTGCGGCGGTGTCCACATCGAGCTTGCCGCAGGCAAAGTAGTCCAGAAAAAACAGCGGCTCCGCGCCTTGCACCAGCACGTCGTTGACACTCATGGCCACCAGGTCAATGCCAACGGTGTCGTGCATTTGCCACTCAAACGCCAGTTTGAGCTTGGTGCCGACACCGTCGGTGCCGCTCACCAGCACCGGCTCCTTGTAACGTTTGGGCACCTCGAACAGGGCGCCAAAACCGCCAATGCCGGCCAGTACCCCTTCGCGCATGGTTTTTTTGGCGAGAGGTTTGATGCGCTCCACCAGTGCATCGCCAGCGTCAATGTCGACGCCTGCGTCTTTGTAGGAGAGGGCGGTGGTGGGGGTGTTGGTTGTGCTCATGGGTGGGTTCAATCAGGCCAAATGCCGGGGTGGATCGGTTAACTTGCGGGTCGGCTGGTTCATGAGAGCCAGGCCGATAGAATTTGCGCTGATTTTAAGGGTACGGCCCCCAGCCGGTTGTTCGGGCAATTGATGCAATTCACCTCCACTCAAAAACGGGCTGCGGCCTGGCTGGCACTTTTGGTCGGCCTGGTGCTGTTGCTTTGGCTGTTGGCCCCGGTGCTGACCCCCTTTGTGGTGGCGGCCATTCTGGCTTATGCGCTGACACCGGTGGTGGACTGGCTCGACGACCTGGGCCGTGGCCGTATTCCGCGTCTGCTGGCGGTGGTGGTGGTGGAGCTGGTGTTTTTGCTGCTGCTGTTGGCCTTGATGCTGCTGGTGGTACCGATTCTGGTGAAGCAGTTGCCGCTGCTGCGTGAGCAGGTGCCGCCATTGCTGGACCGTTTTAATGAATTTTTGCAGCCCTTTTTGTCGCAGTTTGGCCTGCATGTGTCGCTGGACGTGGCCGGGCTCAAGGCTTTTGCCACCGAGCACCTCAACGCCAATTTTGAAGACAGCCTGGGACGCTTGCTGGAGTCGGCCAAATTTGGCGGCAGTGTGGCGCTCTCCGTGCTGGGCAATGCGGTGCTGATCCCGGTGGTGCTGTTTTACCTGCTGATGGAGTGGCGCCGTTTTATGGCGCTGCTGCTGAACCTGGTGCCGCCGCGCCTGCGCGCCGTGGTCAACAGCTTCACCGACGAGGCCGACAGTGTGATGGGCCAATACCTGCGCGGCCAGCTGGTGGTGATGCTGGTGCTGGCGGTGTATTACAGCGTGGGCTTGGCCTTGTTCGGGCTGGACCTGGCGCTGCCGATTGGGGTGTTTACCGGCCTGGCGGTGGCGATTCCCTATGTGGGTTTTGGCCTGGGGCTGGTGATGGCGCTGCTGGCGGGTTTTCTGGAATTTTCAACGCAGACCGGGCACATCAGCGCCTTGGTGATGGTGGCGGTGGTCTACGGGCTGGGCCAGCTGGTCGAGAGTTTTGTGCTGACGCCGCGCCTGGTGGGTGAGCGCATTGGCCTGCACCCGCTGGCGGTGATTTTTGCCCTGCTGGCCTTTGGCCATTTGCTGGGATTTGTGGGTGTGTTGATCGCCTTGCCTTTGAGCGCCGTGCTCCTGGTGGCTGGTCGCCGCCTGCGTAGCACCTATTTGGACAGTGCGCTGTACCGTGAACCATGATGAAACAACTGGTGCTTGACATGGGGTTGGCCAAGGGGCCGAGCCTGAGCAATTTTTGTGTGGGGCCCAACGCGGCGGCGGTGGACCACCTGACACTGTGGCTGGGCCAGCCCGGCTCGGGTGTGCGGCGCTCACCGGTGCCCACCTATTTGTGGGGTGGCAGTGGTTGTGGCAAATCCCATTTGTTGCAGGCTGTGCGCAGCGCTTTGTTGGCCCAAGGTCAGCGTGTGGGTTGGCTCGATGCCAGCATTCCTGTAGCTGCTGAGTACGACGACACCTGGTCTGCAGTGCTGATGGACGATGTGCACGCGTATGACGCCACCCAGCAGCAGGCCGCATTCAACTGGTTTGTCAATGCGCAAACCCAACAGGTGGCGGTGCTGGCGGCGGGCAGCTTGCCGCCGGCCGACCTGAAACTGCGTGACGACCTGCGCACCCGCCTGGGCTGGGGCCATGTGTTTGCATTGCAGGCGCTGGATGACACCCAGCGCCGCCAGGTGCTGCGTGACAACGCCCAGGCACGTGGTATTGCCCTGAGCGACGAGGTGATGGACTTCATGCTCACGCGCTTCAGCCGTGACCTGGGCAGCCTGATGGAGCTGCTGGACCTGATGGACGGTTACGCCCTGCAAACCCAGCGCGCCATCACCATCCCGCTGATCAAAACCATGATGGACAACGCGTGAGGCCGTGCGGCGCCGCGTGTCGGCTTTGATCGACAATTGCAGCTTATGAAACTGACCCTGTTTGACCTGGACCACACCCTGATCAACACCGACTCTGACTACGAGTGGGGTGTGTTCACCACCGCCCTGGGCTGGAACGACGCGGCCGACTTTGCCCGCCAGAACGACGCCTATTACCAGCATTACAAGGCCGGCACGCTCGACATCCACGATTACATGCGTTTTGCCACACGCGCTATCCGACAGCAAGGTGCTACAAAATCTGAAGCTGCTCACGCAGATTTCATGAGGTCTGTGGTGCAAAACGCCATCAAGCCACAAGCGTTGGACCTGGTGCGCCAACACCAGGCAGCGGGTGACGCGGTGGTGATCGTCACCGCCACCAATGAATTTGTCACGCGCCCAATTGCCAGCGCTTTTGGTGTGCCGGAGCTGATTGCCGTCAACTTGGTGCGTGACCCGGCCAGCGGCTGGTTCACTGGCGAGATCGACGGCACACCGTCATTTCGCGAAGGCAAAATCGCCCGTGTGCAGGCCTGGCTGGCTGAACGCCAGTTGGACTGGGCCGACGTGGACAGCACCTTTTACTCCGACTCCATCAACGACCTGCCCCTGCTGGAGCATGTCAACCACCCCGTCGCCACCAACCCGGACGACCGCCTGCGGGCGATTGCACTGGAACGTGGCTGGCGCATACTTGAACTTTTCCACTGAGACATCGGCACGGCGCTGGCAACACCAGCGCGCCTGTCAGGACAACAACAATGATCAAACGTTTCATCGACAAACTTCTGGGCAAATCTGCCCCCGCTGCCGCCAAAAGCCGTTTTGGCAAACGTGCCGAAATTGGCCCGGAGGTGCATGGCATCAACCCGCAGCTGGTGGACGAACGCGCCATCAACGTGGTGCGCACCCTGAAAAACGCCGGGTTTGAGGCCTACATCGTGGGTGGTGCGGTGCGTGACCTGATGCTCGGCTTGGCGCCCAAAGACTTTGACGTGGCCACCAACGCCACGCCCGAGCAGGTCAAAAACCTGTTTCGCCGAGCCTTCATCATCGGGCGGCGTTTTCGCATCGTGCACGTGGTCTACGGCCGTGGGCGTGAACATGAGGTGATTGAGGTTTCGACCTTCCGCGCCTACCTGGACAACGCGGCTGCCGAGCAGGTCGCTGGTAATGAGAAAACCAGCAAGAGTGATCTGGCCGGCATGAAACACGCGGTGGACAGCACCGGCCGGGTGCTGCGCGACAACGTCTGGGGTCCGCAGGACGAAGACGCGGCGCGACGTGACTTCACCATCAACGCCATGTATTACGACCCCGAGACACAAATCGTGGTCGACTACCACCACGGCATGAAAGACGCCAAGGCACGCGTGATCCGCATGATTGGCGATGCTGCCACGCGTTACCGCGAAGACCCGGTGCGCATCATCCGCGCGGTGCGTTTTGGCGCCAAATTGCATGGCCTGGGCTTCAAGCTGGAGCCTAAAACCGCCGCGCCGCTGGTCAAGAGCCAGTCGCTGCTGCTGGAGGTGCCGCAAAGCCGTATGTTTGACGAAATGCTCAAGCTGTTACAAACCGGCCACGCCCTGGCGTCGATTGAAAAACTTAAGGAACTCGGCATGGCGCGCGGCATTTACCCGCTGCTCGACGTGGTGGTGGAGCGTGCCGAGCAGCCGTTCGTCAAAGCCGCGCTGTTAGACACCGACCGCCGTGTTGGTGAAGGCAAGCCGGTGGCGCCGAGCTTTTTACTGGCCTGCGTGTTGTGGGCCGATGTGCGTGACGGCTGGGCCAAGCGCCTGAACGCGCGCCAGCATTCACACCCGGCGCTGATGGACGCGATTGACGATGTGTTCAACACCCGCATTGGTGATGTGTCGGGCCGCGGCAAGCTCGGTGGCGACATGCGCGACATCTGGACCATGCAGCCACGGTTTGAGAAACGCACCGGCAGTGCTGCTTTTGGCCTGGTGGAGCAACCCCGTTTTCGTGCGGCGTTCGATTTCATGCGTCTGCGTGCTGAAAACGGTGAACTCGACGAGGTCTTGTCCGACTGGTGGCAAGAATTCAGCGTGGCCGACGACAACCTGCGCAACGACATGGTCGAGGAAGTCAAGCTGGAGCAACAACAACGCGCCAAAACCGCCCGCCCACCGCGTGTGCACCGGCTGCCTGCCCGTGCTGCCACCGATACGGCAGTCGCCGGTTCTGAAGGAACGAATGAGGCCGACCCGGTAGCGCAGCGCCCGGATGCTGAGTCGGCAGGTGAGGGTGGTGAAGCGCCCAAAAAACGCCGCCGCCGTCGCCGTAGCCCTAATCGCAACACCGGTGGCGATGGGGATGCTCCCGCAGCTCCCGAATCACAAGCCTGAGCCTCGCCCCATGACCGAGGCCACCCAAGCCGAGGTGCTGGCCTATGTGGCACTCGGGGGCAATCTGGGGGATGCCCGGGCCACGGTGCAGCAGGCTTTGGACGGGTTGGCCAGTTTGCCGGACACCCGTTTGTTGCGTGCCTCCAGCCTGTACCGCACCGCACCCATGCAGGCCAGCGGGCCGGATTTCATCAACGCGGTGGCCGCAGTGGCGACCCGGCTCAGTGCTTTTGAGTTGTTGGCAGCGTTGCAGCAGATGGAAAACGCGCAGGGTCGAGAGCGGCCCTATGTCAACGCACCACGCACCCTGGACCTGGACATCTTGCTGTATGGCGACACCCCCATCAACAGTCCCACGCTGCAGGTGCCCCACCCACGCATGTGTCAGCGGGCGTTTGTGCTGGTGCCTCTGGCTGAAATTGCGCCGCAGCTGGTGTCTGTTGAGCAGTTGGCTGCTGTGCGAGAGCAGCAGGTGGAACGTGTCGAATTGCACATAAACACGACATAAAAGCTTCACCAGAGTGTGTATCCGCGCGTAAGATGTTGTTACATCTAGAAACTGGGCCAAACGAGCCCGCCGCACGGAGACCACCATGAACCTTCAAAATTTGCGTCTGACCTCCAAGCTCTGGCTGTCGGTGTTGTTTATTGTGCTGGCGCTGCTGGCCGTGGTGGGGTACACCGCCTACCGCACCGCTGAAGATCGAGCCGAAAGCGCCCAGGCCTTGCACAAACTCAATACCCGCGTCAACGCCTCCCTGCGCTGGGCCGGGTTGACCCAGGCCAACGCCGCGCGCACACAAGCCATCATGCTCAGCAGCGACCCCGTGCTCGAAGCGGGCCTCAAAGAAGCAATGGCCGACACCACCGCCCAGATCAGCAAGATCCAGAAAACCATCGAAGACGACGAACTCACCGATGAAGACCGCCAACAGATGAAAGTCATCGCGGCCAACCGCAAAAAGATGATCGAGGCACGCACGGCTGCCGTCAAGGAACGCTCGGAAGGTCGCCCCGAACAGGCCGCCGCCATTGTGAAAGACAGCTTCCAGCCCGCCATGCAGGCCTACCAACAATCCCAGCGCGACTTTGTGGCCCTGCAAGAGAAGTCTTTCCTGACCACGGAAGAAGAGTTTGCCCAACGTGCCCAGAACCTGATCTACCTCACCGGCGCCATGATGCTGCTGCTTGTGGCCGGCATCTTGGCGGGTGCGGCCTGGCTGATCCGCTCCATCCGCCAGCCGCTGGACACCGCCAACGATCTGGCCGCCAAAATAGCCCAGGGTGACTTGAGCATGCGCATTGACACCACACGGGGTGACGAATTTGGCGACCTCATGAAGTCACTGTCGAGCATGAACGCTTCGCTAGGCACCATGGTCAACCAGGTGCGCCACAGCACCGACAGCATCGCCACCGCCAGCTCCGAGATCGCTCAAGGCAACAACGACCTGGCCCAACGCACCGAACAAACCTCCAGCAACCTGCAGTCCACCGCCTCCAGCATGGACCACCTCACCCAGACTGTGCAACTCAGCGCCGACAACGCCCGCCAGGCCAGCTCCCTGGCCGCCAACGCCTCCAGCGTGGCCGAGCGCGGTGGTGCGGTGGTGCGCCAGGTGGTCAGCACCATGGAAGAAATCAACGACAGCAGCCGAAAAATCAGCGACATCATCGGCGTCATCGACGGCATCGCCTTCCAGACCAACATCCTGGCCTTAAACGCTGCGGTGGAAGCCGCCCGAGCCGGTGAACAAGGCCGCGGCTTTGCGGTGGTCGCCAGCGAGG
>NZ_SZVI01000015.1 GCF_013416775.1 Rhodoferax sp. BLA1 | reverse complement strand
TGGCGGCCTCAGTCAAACCGGCTGCGAGCAAGCCTGGGGCACCCAAGCCCGCACTGAGCAACAACCCTGCACCAGCCAAGGCCAAGCTGGCGGCTGGGGTGGAGTCGGATTGGGAGAGTTTTTAAGCAGGATGCCAAGTCACCGGCCTGCATTCCAGGCTTGGACCAGGCCGCAACTGTGCCAGTGAATACACTCCAGGCGTTTTGAAACAACCCACCTTATGGAGAAAAAATGATCAAACGCCTGGATGTTGGAAGTCGTCTGTCAGAGGCTGCGGTCCACAATGGCACGGCCTACCTGGCCGGTCAGGTACCCACCGATCCCAGCCTGGACATCCAGGGGCAAACGGCGCAGGTTCTGGCCGCTGTGGATGCGCTGCTGGCCCGTGTTGGCAGTGACAAAAGCAAGATCTTGATGACCCAGATTTTCCTGGCGGACCTGGCCGACTTTCCTGGCATGAACGCAGTCTGGGACACCTGGGTGGTACCCGGCCAGACCCCACCCCGTGCCACCGTTCATGCGGCGCTGGCCGACCCGGCGTGGAAAATCGAGGTGGTGGTGACCGCTGCTGTGTGAGTGGGTGCCAGACCTTGGCCCCGCACCTGGCCTGGCTGCGGCGGGGCAGCTTACTGGGCCAACTCTGCGGCGATTTGCCGCAAGGCCTGTTCAAACACCTCGGGTGGTTGCCCACCCGAGATCAGATGTTTGTCATTGAGGATGATGGCCGGCACCGAGCGGATACCGTGGCTGGTGTAGAAGTGTTCTGCCTCGCGCACCTCGGCAGCAAATTCATCACTCGCCAGCACGGCTTGAGCACGTTCGGTGTCCAGCCCCGTTTCACCGACCTTTTGCAACAACACCTCATGGGAAGCCGGGCTCAAGCCCTCGGTGAAGTAGGCTGAAAACAACGCCATCTTGAGCGCGTGTTGCGAGCCTGCTGGCCCCTCCAGCGCGGCCCAGTGCAGCAGGCGGTGGGCATCAAAGGTGTTGTAGATGCGATCGCGTTTGCCCATGCCGAACTCAAAACCCAGGTCAGCGCCGCGCTGCCGGATGGCCTCTGAGGCCTGTTCCAGCTGCTGGGGGGTAGAGCCGTATTTCTGAACCAGATGCTCGGTGATGTCCTGGCCCTCGGGCGGCATGTCCGGGTTGAGTTCAAACGGCTGAAAGTGGATGTCCGTCTGGACCTCATCCTGCAGGCGGTCCAGCGCGGTTTCGAGAGACTTCAGACCAATCGCGCACCAGGGGCACGATACGTCTGAGACAAAATCAATTTTGATGGTAGCGTTCATGGCCGGAGGTTTACCACAATCGGCCCGCTTGTGCTCAGCCCACCACTTCATCCTGACTTGGCCAAGGTGCTTGGGTGGCCCGCACCCGCCAGCCACAGCACCCCAGTTATTTACAGAGGAAACCCATGACCCAGACCTTTCTTATGCCCGACCCCACAGGTGAAGAACTCAAGGCGGCGCGCACCCGGGCGGGTTTGAGCCAGGTTGAGGCGGCGTTGTTGATGGGTTACCCGGTGCAGCCGGGCAGTCGGGGCGGCCAACAATCGCGCACCTGGCAGGCGCTGGAGAGCGCCAGTGACCCGCGCAACATGCCAGGCCCCATCTTTGCCATGTTCCTGCTGCTGACCAACCAGCACCCGGTGTTCACCCTGGTCAGCAAGGCCGCTATGGCAGCGGAGGACGGCACTGGTACGCCACCTGTCTGAGGCCAACCGAAGAGGTTGATCAGGGCTGGCTTGGGCCGGTTTCAGGCCATTTGTTCAAGCAACGGCCACCGACTGCACACTGGCCACGCAGTTGCGCCCTTTGGCTTTGGCGGCATACACACTTTGGTCTGCCGCTTTGAGCAAATCATGGGCTTGGCCCATGTCGGCCTGGCGCGCGGCCACACCCACACTGATGCTGCCATGCCAGAAGCCATCCCCGGCGGCCACCCGCTGTGTCGAGACTTTTCGGCGCAGTTTTTCGGCGGTTTGCAAGGCGCCTGCCAGCGGGGTGTTGGGGCAGATGATCAGAAACTCGTCACCTCCCAGGCGGCACAACAGATCGTCGGTATGGATTGAGTGTTGCAGCGTGCGCGCCAGGTGGCGCAGCACCGCGTCACCCGCGTCGTGGCCATAACTGTCGTTGATGGTTTTGAAGCCGTCGGCATCAATCATCATGCAGGCCAATGACACGTCGTGTTCTGACGCCGTTTGCCATTCGCGCTCCAGCACCTGCATGGCGAGCCGACGGTTGGGCAAGCCGGTCAACGCATCGGTCATGGCCAGGGTTTCCAGCCGCTGGTTCAACTCTGACAACTCCCGCGTGCGTTCCGCCACCCGGGCTTCCAGTGACTGGTTTAGCTCATACAGGGCACGGCTGCGCTCTGACACCTGGCTGACCAGTTGGCTCATGGCTTGCAACAGCGTGGCAGTGGCCGGGTCGCGGGTTTTCTTGAACGCCTCAAGCGCTTCTTCGGCCGGGGTGCCTGCCAGTGCCGCATCGCGCAGCCAGGTCATGAGGCGGTCGGTGCCCAGGATGTGATACGCCAGCCAGTTGCACAAAAAGGCCAGCAGGGCCGTGGCGGCTTCGCGGTTGTCACCTGCCATGCCGGCATGCATGTGCATCACATCTTGCAGAAACTGGGCGTGTTGCTTGCGGTGGTGCTTGATGTGGCCGGGGTAGACCCCCGAACGCTCCATCAGCGCTTCTTCTTCCTGGAAGTGGTACACCGTGTAACGCCGCAACTCCTGAAACAGCGACTCGATCTCACCCGCGCTGGCGCCCTGAGGGCGCATCAGCGCGTCGCCAAACTGGTTGATGATGTCGATCAGGTAGTGGTGCTGCTCATCAACGGTGGGCAGGCCCGTTAAAAAACAGGGGTCCCAGCGGAATGCTTTCATGTCACCTGGCCTCTGGTATGGTGTGTCCAACGTTAATGGGCAGGCATTGTTGCACCAAGACCCGTCAAAATACTGACATGAATCAAGCTTCTTCCAAACCTGAAGCGCCACCGGCGCAAACACGTAACCCCTTGCACGGCATCACCCTGGAGATGATGGTCACCCAGCTGGCCGAGTTCTACGGCTGGGACGGCTTGGCGCAGCGTATTCCAGTGCGGTGTTTTGCGCTGGACCCCAGCGTGTCGTCGAGCCTGAAGTTCTTGCGCAAAACCCCCTGGGCGCGCGACAAGGTCGAAGGGCTGTACCTGTTCATGCTGCGTGAGCAGCGGCGCGCCCGCTAACTGCACACCACACCGGCAGCCGGTTCACGCGGGGTTGAGCAGGGCAAGTGGCCTCAGCCCTGGTGAGGCTTATCCGCAGTTTGGTTTGCTGCAATGTCTGCAGCTATTGGCCCTTGATCTATAAGGGCTGGAGGCTGATTTGGCTCAGAACCAGGGCCACACATCTGGTCACCGTTCCAGCGCTGGCCACACCAGCACAGGCCCTCGGTATTGATCAGGCAGGTGCCGGTGCCGCAGCAGCGTGTGTCGGTGGTCATGGTGGGCTCCTTCGGGTCAACACAGTGGTCATCAGCGGGCGGTGACAAACACCACCGCCAGGCACAGGCAGGCCACCACCGTCAGCCGCAGACGCAGCGGCAAAAACCACACGGGCAGCGATATCACCCGCGCCAGACGCAGGTCTTGCCGGTAGTGCGCCAGCAGCCCGGCGATCAGCAGCAAGGCGCCGGCCTTGGGTACCATCATCAGGGCCAGCCAGCCCAGCAGCGAGGGCACCACACTCCACAGGTACAGCGCGTGTTTGGGGGCGTCTTGCAGTTGCGGGTGGATCATGGCAAACGCCCAGTGCAGCGCGCCCACAAAACTCAGAATCACCGCGCCGTAAGCCAGCAGCCCCGGCACCCAGGTGGCCACATGGGCCGGGTCCAGCCAGCTGGCAGCGGCCAGCGCCACAAACGGGATCAGCCCGCCATACCCCAGCCAGGCAACCAGGGTGGGGCAGGGGGATTGGGGGGCAGAAACAGTCATACGCGGTGTGTGGGCCAAAAGAAGGCCGCATTGTGCTGGAAACCTGTCGCCCAGCGGGGTGTTTTGCCGCCAAAGCCAGCAGCAGCTCACGGCCTTTGGGTGGCACAAACCACGCCGGTATTTCAAACGGGTATCTTCCAGGCGCTGATTCCCGCTGACCCAGACTGATCCCGACGGCACCCGTTCGGCCTGCTGAAAGACCTGGCATGACACCTGTTTTAAGCGCTTTTTTTGGCCCGCAGCACCCGCTGCGCCGACGCAGCTGGCACACCCTGGCCAACTGTCTGCTGCTGGGGGCTGCTGTGTGGTGCGCCGGCCGGGCGCAGGCGCAATCCCCGGCGCCGCCTACTCCGACAGCTGCCCAGGCGGTGGCCATTTTTGCCGGGGGCTGTTTCTGGTGTGTGGAGGCTGACTTTGACAAGCTGCCCGGGGTGATCTCCACCACCTCGGGCTACACCGGTGGCAAAACCGCCAACCCGAGTTATGAGGAGGTGTCCCGCCACACCACCGGCCATGCCGAGGCGGTCAAAATTGTTTTTGACCCGGCCAAACTGAGCTACCGCCAGCTGGTGGACCACTTCTGGCACACCATCGACCCCACCACCAAAGACCGCCAGTTCTGCGACTACGGCACACCCTACCGCACCGCCATTTTTGCGTTGGACAGCGCCCAGCTGGCCCAGGCCCAAGCCTCCAAAGCGGCGCTGGACAAGGTCAAACCGTTCAAAGAGCCCATCGTGACCCAGATTCTTCTGGCCAGCGAGTTTTACCCGGCCGAGGATTACCATCAGGACTACTACAAGAAAAACGCGGTGCGTTACGCCTTTTACCGCAGCAGCTGCGGGCGTGATGCGCGCCTGAGCAAGCTGTGGGGTGACCTGGCTGCCAAGTAGTCGTTAGAGCGGCGCGTTCAAAACCGGTCGCGCGTCATTCCCTTGCATGACATTGCGGCCTAAACTGGCCGAACCATGACCGACCCTGAAACACCCCAGCCAAGTCCGCTGCAAAACGCCCTGGCCCTGCAGCGCCAGGCCTATCTGGCCCATCCCGTGCCCAGCCTGGCTGAGCGCCAGCGCGATTTGCGCACGCTGCAGCGTTTTATCCGCGAACACCAGGACGCCTTGTGTGATGCCATCAGCTTGGATTACGGCCACCGCTCGCGCCACGAGACCCTGCTGGCCGAGGTGTTCCCGGCGGTGGACGGCATCGACCACATCCTCAAACACCTGCGTGGCTGGATGCGGCCACAGCGCCGCAGTGTCGACTGGCGCAATTTTCTGGGTGCACGCAACCGCGTGATCCCGCAGCCGCTCGGTGTGGTGGGGGTCATCGTGCCGTGGAATTTTCCGCTGAACCTGAGCCTGGTGCCGCTGAGTTACATCTTTGCCGCAGGCAACCGGGCGATGGTCAAGATGAGCGAAAACTCGCGCCATCTGGCGGCTTACCTGATCCAACACATGCCCGCCTATTTCCCGCCCGAGAAGCTGCAGTTTTTTGACGAAACCGGCGGTGTGGGGGTTGAATTTTCCAAACTCAAGTTCGACCACCTGCTGTTCACCGGCTCCGGCCAGACCGGCAAATCGGTCATGGCCGCCGCCGCGCAGAACCTGTGCCCGGTCACGCTGGAGCTGGGTGGCAAGGCGCCCGCCATTGTGTGTGAGGACTTTCCGCTCCAACTCGCGGCCGAACGTATCCTGTTTGTCAAACTGCTCAACGCGGGCCAGATCTGCACCACGGTGGACCACGCCTGGTTACCCGCCGCCAAGGTCGATGCATTCGTCAACTTAGCGCGTGGGCTGGTGGCCCAGCGTTACCCGCGTCTGGACTCACTCGACTACACATCCATCATCGACCAGCGTGCTTTTGACCGGCTGCTGGCTGCGCTGGACGATGCGCGCAGCCGGGGGGCGCAGGTGCTGCCTCTGCTGGACGGCCCGGCTTTTGACCGCGCCACACGCAAGATCGCGCCGCACATCGTGCTGAACGCTCCCGCCGACTGCCTGCTGATGCAGCGCGAGATTTTTGGTCCGATCCTGCCGCTGCGCAGCTACACCCGGCTCGACGAGGTGATCACCAGCATCAACGCCGGGCCGCGCCCGCTGGCGGTGTACCCGTTCAGCTACGACGCGGCCAAAGTGCAACACATCATCGACCATGTGATGAGCGGCGGTGTCTCGGTCAACGACGCGCTGTTCCATGTGGGCCAGCACGACCTGCCGTTTGGTGGTGTAGGTGACTCGGGCATGGGCCATTACCACGGGCATGAAGGGTTTGAGACCTTCTCCAAGATGCGCCCGGTGTTCTACCAGACGCGGTTCAGCACACTCAAATTCCTGTGGCCGCCGTATGGCAAGTTCGCCGACAAGGTGCTGGCGTTTTTGATCCGGTAGGTCTTGGCTTCATGAAAAAATGCTCTCTAGCCCTTTTTCTGTAAGGGCAGGTTGCTAACTTTTCTGTAGTGATTGAATGCGCTGCTTGGCCTGACTTGCCGCTGATGCTGGTGCCCCAGCTGTTGGTCAAAGCTCAAATCAATGGCCGAAACGCAAATGGCCGGGCTGTGGCAGGGCGCTTGTCGCGCGGTTTGACCTGCGTCGTGGCGGCAGAGTCGAGGCCGCGACGTTCGCAAAAGTCCTGGGGGATGCTCTGGCTCAGGTCATACGCTTGCCGCTTTAGACGGTCTGACAACACAGCGTAGGCGCGGTTGATGTTCGTCATCCTTTGTCGCGCGTCTTCAGAGTCCGCGTTTTTGTCCGGATGGTGTTGTTGGGCAAGGCAACGGTAGGCCGCCCGGATCACGACATGGCTGGCGCGTGGGTTGACCTCAAGCGTCTCGTAAAAAGATGTCATGGAGCTCCTAAATGCCCTGTCCCCTTCCCGGTGAAGGATGTGGGAACACAGACACAGAGGATTCAATACCGTTGCCAGCCAGTTGTCTGTGTGTCAAAACACATTGCTGCGTGGCGCCAGGCGGGCGGCGGGGTAACCGTTCTCCGGCCCCCTCGCGGGAGATGGTGCTGGTTGGGCGTTTGCTGAGATGTTGCCGCCGAGGGTGGTGCGCCACCTTTCTCATCACGCGAATGGGTTCTGCGCCCGGTTACCCCACCACCCGCCTTCAACAGTTTTGGACGCGTCGAGGGTGGGGAAAGTTGGCTTGAGGCTGGAAGCCGACAGCCAGTACTCCAGACAGCGGTCACACAAATCCTATGGTTTGACACCTCGCTTGAGGAGTTAGAAAGCACTCTTGCCCCAGCTTGACCGGTTGGGTTGGAATGTCGCAATGCGCTCCGAAGCCACCGCTAGATCGGTCAGAGTCTGTGCAATCTCATCGAACGATAGCTCGTGAGGGCCGATAACCAGTCTATCGAACGTCTTGTTTGTCTGTCCCGCCTCAGTCGGATGAGGCACCTCTGGGCCATCGGGCTTTAAGCTGAAGAACTGTCCTTCGGTCACCTCACCCTTTCCAATCTTTTCTGGAAGGTGGTGGATAGCGTCTCGCACATTACGGAAGCGGTGCGCAACCTTGTCACAAACGAATTCAGGCTTGTGGTCTTCCAGGTGGACTGAAAGTGCATCGCGAGACTTGTGGTTTCGGAGGCGACGATACGTGTCGATTGCACGATGTATATCCGAAATGCATGTTTCAAAATGTGAGATTGAGCGTCGCAACATTGGAAAATCCAGCGACTCGGAGGTTGCCCAGAATTCGCGTAGTGCAGTAGACGCCAACTGGTACTCGGAGGCGGCAGCTTCAACCAACCACAGGTACGTGGATGCGAGAGCATTGACTTCATACAGCTCTGAAGGAGTACCACGGAAGAAGTACTGCACCCAGTACTGCGGTACCGCAGTAAGAACAGTAGGCCCGGGTGGTAGTGAGATGATGATGTGCATCGGATTCGTCGACAAACTAAGTTGAGGGACTGACTCTGGCTGCTTCGCGGCAGTCTCAATCGAACATTGGGACTAAGAGCGAGTGAATGCTCTTCTTTGAATTCTGGCAGTAATTTCTCTGCTTGGGTTTCCACGAATAGGGGGATACGACTGAATGACCGCTCCCGCTGTGCGCCGTGAAAAGGCGGCGCTTTCCTGTGGGTGTAAGTCCCACCTGGCCACGGCTCCAGCCAGTAGCAACCGGAGCGGCTATGGAGGTAACGATATGGCTGAAGCCTTCGGGTAAAGAGC
>NZ_SZVI01000007.1 GCF_013416775.1 Rhodoferax sp. BLA1 | reverse complement strand
GATGAGGGGGATGTGGAAACGGGGATTGCAGAATTGGGCAACAAAAGGCACCGGCTCGTAGCTACGAGGCGGCCAACGGCAAATGCTTCAGGATGAAATCTACCGCGCCACATCTCTACTCTACGCATTGGCGACCTACTGAATTTGTTTCCCCGATTCGAGTCCCAACAGAGCCTCGCCAGCAGGGGATGGGTAGGGGTGGCGGCCGATTTCTGGGCCTTTGACAGTATGAGGCCGCCGCCCCTACCCATCCCCTGCCACCCAATAGCGCAGCCTTCCTGTAACCAACCAGCGCAATGGCATGGTCAGCCCCGACGGGGTTTGTGATGATCAGAGGCGTTTCTTCCAAGGATGTTGGTGAAAATGGCCTCTAGCCCTTTTTTCGTAAAGGGTTGTAGCTATCTTTTGTGAAGTGATTAGGATTTTGGGTGAGGGTGACGCCAGGCGGCAGGCAGGCCTGCCGTTCTCCGCCCCTCTCGCTCAGCCGAAAGCGATTGGCGCAGCGAGGTTGCGCATCAAGGCCACGACGCTCCAGCCGGCAATGGCGCTGGTGCGGGAATAAGTGTCGACAACAACATGAACCTCTTCACCACGAACCTCAATTCGGTGATCGTCACCCAGGAAGCCCGGCACACTGTTGATACTGACCTGCGTGGCAGCCACACCTGCCGTGGCAAGCGCTGTGGCCACAGACACGTTGACCTTGGTCGGGAACAGGCCGATCGCGTCACGGGCATTGCCGGAGAACACTTCGCTTGGCGCACTGGCCGTCAGCAACTCCTCATTGAAGATGGGCGTACCGCGCAATGACGCAGGCCCTTTCTCGGTGCGGATACCGGCGTCAATGGCACTCATCAGCGCGGCAGTGCGCAGCACGTCGAAGCCACCGATCGCACCTGACGCAAGGTGCACCCGCCGTCCCGTTGTGCGAGCAAGCGCTTCGATAGAAGCGAGAAAGTCTGCGTCGGCGAAGGCGCCGATGGACAGCACAATCAGGTTGGCTCCTGCGTTTAACGTGGGTTGGGCAATGTCACGCAGCAAACCGGGTGACGCAGCCTCCACCACATAGTCAGGTCGTAGCGCGAGCAACTCGTCAAGGGTTGTGCAAGGCTGGCAGGCGTTCTTGTCGGCCAGTGCTGCTGTGGATGCCGCGTTGCGACCAAAACAACCGACCAGTTCATAGTCCGCCAGCAGCCCCTGACGCCAGGCGTCCGCCACGATGTTGCCGAGAAAACCGCAACCGGCGATGGCAAACTTCAATTTGTGCATGTTTTTATCCTCTGTTTTTCTGAGGTGACGATTTTCACATTCAGGTGGCGACGCCCCTGACGCGGCACATGTCGCAACCCATGGCTCGCCAGCAGACCTTTTAAAATAAGGGCTTATTGCTATGAAACTTGGATAATCTATGTCCGTTCCCACGCCGCTTGTCACCGCCCCCTGCGGCCCGCAAAACACGCTCCTGCGGGTGGACGGGCTGGCGTTTTCTTACCCGCAGCGTGTGCTGTTTGACGGCTGGTCGGCTTGTATCGGCCCCGGCGTCACCCTGGTGCTAGGCGGTGAGAGCAGTGGCAAAACCAGCTTGTTGCGCCTGCTGGCCGGTGATCTGGTGGCGCAAGCGGGCAGTTTGCAGATCAAGGGCGTGTTTTTGCAGGCGCAGCCGTTGGCTTATCGGCAACAGGTGTTCTGGATCGACCCGCGCACGGAAGCTTGTGACACCATCAGCGCGAAGCAGTTTTTTGACCAGCAGCGTGCCAAGTGGCCGGGTTTTCTTCCACCCCAGGCAGCAGCCTGGGGCGAGTTGCTGGCGGGGCTGTCGCTGGTTGAGCATCTGGACAAGCCGCTGTACATGTTGTCCACCGGCAGCAAACGCAAGGTCTGGCTGGCCGCAGCGTTTGCGGCGGGGGCTGCGGTGACGTTGCTGGACGACCCGCTGGCGGCGCTGGACCGGGCCTCTATCCGGTATGTGTTGCGGCAGCTGGAGGCTGCTTCGGAGCACACGGATCGCGCCCTGGTGCTGGCGCAGTACGAGGCACCAGCGGGTGTGGCCTTGGCGCAGGTGATCAACCTGGGCGACTAACGCTGGTTAGCAAGTTGCTGTATTGGGGCTGCACTGCCGTCCCACACAGAGCGGCGCTTACTGGTTGTGTTTGCCGCTGTCGTCTGGCAAAAGCTCTCGGCGGATGTCGTCCAGGATGTCGTGCCATTCCGGCTCGTCCATCTTCAAGAGGCTAAAACAACGCAAAAAGAAGGCGCCTTCGGTGGCCAGAAACGCGATACGCGCCCGGCGGCCCTGCGCGGTGGAGAGGTCCACCAAGTCCAGGCGGCTGCGGTACCAGTCGTCGGAGTTCTGGCGCTGATCGGCGGTGCTCAACAGCACGGTCAGCAACCCGGCGGCACGGTGGGCTTCGGCCTCGTCGATGTCGCGGGTGATGTCGATGTGGGCACCCAGCGCCTGCAGCGGGCTGGGTGTGGGGCCAACCTTGGCCGCCAGCTCGCTGTCGTATTCACCGACCCAGCGCGCAAAGAGCGCGTCCATCAGCTGGTCTTTGGTGCCAAAAATGGCCTGCACGCCGCCTTTGGACACCCCGGCTGCCAGGGCCAAGGCCCCCAAGGTGAGCCGCGCCACACCCTCATGGCGGGCGATGTCTTCGGCCATGTCAAGCAAGCGTTCACGGTCAATAACCCGCGGTCTACCCATGGTTGGAGCTTTCTAATTAAAATACGGTCATATTTTAATTGTGTGGTTGTGGTGATGTCTTCTTCTTACGCCAAGCGCTGGATCATATTGGCGATCCTCTCAAGCGCCTTGTTCCTCATCGTGACGGACATGACGGTGCTCTACACCGCCTTGCCGACCCTGACCCAGGCCCTGGGCGCTACCGCGTCGCAGAAGTTGTGGATCGTGAACACCTACGCGCTGGTCGCCGCAGGCCTGTTGCTGGGCGCAGGCACGCTGGGCGACCGGCTGGGCCACAAGCGTCTGTTTGTCAGCGGCTTGGTCGTGTTTGGCCTGGCATCGTTGCTGGCGGCTTTTTCGCCCACGCCAGAGGTGCTGATCCTGGCGCGCGCCCTGCTGGCGGTGGGCGCCGCCTTGATGATGCCGTCCACCCTGTCCATCGTTCGCCTGATTTTTACGGACGAGCAAGAGCGTGCTGTGGCCATTGGGGTGTGGGCGTCGGTGGCGTCTGGTGGCGCCGCATTTGGCCCGGTGCTGGGCGGCTTTTTGCTTGAGCATTTCTGGTGGGGATCGGTGTTTTTGATCAACGTGCCGATTGTGTTGGTGGCGCTGTTGCTGGCCTGGCTGCTGATTCCTCGCATGGCGGGGGATACCTCACGGCATTGGGACGGTGTGGGGTCTTTCCAGGTGATGGTGGGTTTGATTGCTCTGGCCTATGCCATCAAGTCCATGGGGCTGCAGGCGTCGTCGTGGTCAGAGGTGGGCTTGGCCACTGCGCTTGGCGTGGCTTGTCTGGTGGTGTTCACACGCCGGCAGCGTCGCTTGGCCCAGCCCATGCTGGACTTCGCGATTTTTCGCACACCCGGGTTTTTGGCCTCGGTGTTGGCGGCCGTGGTGGCTGCGGCGACCCTGATGGGCTTGCAACTGGTGCTGAGCCAGCGCCTGCAGCTGGTGCAGGCCCTGTCACCCCTACAAACCAGCATGTTCATGCTGCCTTTGCCACTGGCCTCCCTGGTGGTAGGGCCGCTGGCAGGGGCTTGGCTGCACCGTGTGGGCGCCATGCGGATGCTGATCGGGGCTTTGTTGTTGGCGGCCGTGGGTATCGGCGGTTTGCTGCTCTGGCGTGATGCCAGCGCCTGGGTGCAGGGCAGCTGTCTGGTGGTGTTGGGCCTGGGCGTGGGTGCGGTGATCAGTGCTGCCTCCACCACCTTGATGAACAGCATTGCCGAACAACAGGCGGGCATGGCGGCCTCGGTGGAGGAGGTGTCCTACGAGTTGGGTGGCGCCTTGGGTGTCACGGTGGTGGGCAGTTTGATGTCTGCGGTGTATGGCAGCCACATGGCGGCGCAGGCCTGGTTGTCGCCAGACGCGCAGGTGGCAGACAGCCTGGAGGCTGCATTACGCGCGGCCCAAACGCTGCCCGGGTCTGCCCAGGCCAGCCTGGTGGCGGTGGCCCATGCCGCGTTTGAATCGGCCTACGCAGCCAGTCTGGGGCTGTTGGTGGCTCTGTTGGTGATGGTGGCCGCCTGGGTGTACTGGAAGAACGGTGCGGGTGCCGCCAACGCAGCACAGGTGCGGGAATGTTAGGCGCCACGGCATCTGCCAGCGCCCCTCTGGCGCAGGCAACACCAAGCCTTTGGAAATGGCGCTTTGGCCTGATTTATGGTGGCCAGGCCTTGTCGCTGATGGGTTCGGCGCTGACGCAGTTTGTGCTGTTGTGGTGGATCACAGACACCACGGGTGACATGTCTTCCCTGGCGTTTGCCGGCATGGTGGCGCTGCTGCCGCAGGCTCTGCTGAGCCCGTTGGGCGGCACCTTGGCCGACCGCTATAGCCGCCGTGTCCTGATGATCGCGGCAGATGCTGTGAGCGCGCTGTGTATGCTGGTCTTGATGCTGCTGTTTGTCACCGAGCAGGTGGCACTGTGGCACGTTTACGTCATGATGGGTATTCGCAGTGCGATGCAGGCGTTTCAGATGCCTGCCGCCGAGGCCAGTGTGGCCATGCTGGTGCCCACCAGCTTTTTGCCACGCGCCGCTGGCTTGAACCAAACCCTGCAAAACTTGACGATGGTGGCAGCAGCCCCGCTGGGGGCGCTGGCCATTAGCGTTTTGCCGTTTGGCTGGGCTTTGGGCATAGATGTGGTCACTGCCTTGCTGGGCATCGTGCCGCTGCTGGTGCTGCGTATACCGCAGAGCTTTGCGCGCCAGACGGGCAAACATGCGATGTGGGGCGAGTTTGTTGAAGGGGTGCACCTGGTGTGGCGCATTCCGGGCTTGCGCCGGCTGTATGGTTTGCTGGCGGCTGTGGTGCTGGTGGTGATGCCGACCTTCACCCTGGTGCCCTTGCTGGTGAAAACCCATTTTGGAGGGGGTGCGCCCGAAGTGGCCCTGATGGAGGGGCTGGAGGGCATCGGCATGATTCTGGGCGGCTTGTTGGTGACGGCTTTGGCGCCGCAGCGCAAAGTGCCTTGGGTTCTGGCGGGTTTGGCGGCCTCGTGTCTGGCCATGGCGCTGACCAGCCTGATGCCCAGCGGCTGGTTCCAGGCGGCGGTGGTTTGCTGGATCATCAGCGGGGTCACGTTTGCGCTTGGTAATGCGCCGCTGGTGGCGCTGTTGCAAACCAGCATTCCAAACCATCTGCAGGGCCGGGCGCTGTCCTTGCTCAACGCCGTCATGGGGCTGGCCGCGCCCGTGGGCTTGTTGTTCGGAATGCCACTGGGTGAATGGATTGGTGTGCGCTGGATGTTTGTGCTGCTTGGGCTGGTGGGGGCGGTTGTGGCGCTTCTTGGGTTCACCGCCAAGTCCATCCAGGCATTGGATGACGGCTTGTAAAACCCGTGCCCCAATTCCCGCCGCCCGCACCGGAATTGGGTGGGTGGGGCAGCATTGCGCACCAAGCGCGTGCAATTTTGTATGCAATCTGTGATTTGAACCGTACACAATCCTGGCACAGCTTTTGCTGATGTGTTTGGCATGAACGCCAAAACGCCTGTGACCCCCCGCGACGCCGTTGAACTGGTGGCGCTGACCAAAAGTTATGCCGCCGGTGCAAAACCCGCCGTGGATGGCATCAACCTGCGCATCGCCAGTGGCAGTTACTGCTGTTTGCTGGGGCCTTCGGGCTGCGGTAAGAGCACCACGCTGCGCATGATTGCCGGGCACGAGTCGGTGACCGGTGGCGACATCCTGCTGGAAAACCGCAACATCACGGACCTGCCTGCCGCCGCGCGGGGCACGGCCATGATGTTCCAGAGTTTTGCGCTGTTCCCGCATCTGAGTGCGCTGGACAACGTGGCCTTCAGCCTCAAGATGAAAGGTGTGGACAAGGCCACACGCCACAAACAGGCCGCAGATTTGCTCGAACGTGTGGCCATGGGTCACCTGAGTGCGCGCAAACCGGGCGAGCTGTCAGGTGGCCAGCAGCAGCGGGTGGCGCTGGCGCGTGCGCTGATCACCCAGCCGCGTGTGTTGTTGCTGGACGAGCCACTGTCGGCGCTGGACCCGTTTTTGCGCATCCAGATGCGTGCCGAGTTGCGCCGCTGGCAAAAAGAGCTGGGCCTGACTTTCATCCACGTCACGCACTCGCAGGAAGAAGCAATGGCCCTGGCCGACACCATGGTGGTGATGAACCACGGTGTGATCGAACAAATGGGCAGCCCGCACGAGATCTACAACCGCCCAGTGAGTGAGTTTGTGGCGCGTTTTATGGGTGGCCACAACGTGCTGGCCACGCCCACGGGCAAGATCAGTGTGCGCACCGACCACATGCAGCTGGCCCCCGATGTGCCTGGCCTGGCCGACGGCGCGGGCAACCAGCGTGCGGTGATCACCGACATCGAGTACCAGGGCACCTATGTGCTGGTGGGCCTGCAACACCCCGGCGAGGACCGCTCTGCCAGTGCCACCGCCGAGATCTCGGTGATGGTGCCCGAGGCTGCTTTTGCGGCGCGCCCGTTCCAGCTGGGTGAGAGTGTGCAGCTCCACTGGTCACCCGACGTCGCCCACGCGCTGGCCCATTAACACCCAACCGTTCTTCTCCCCCCACCACTTCGCAAGAAGATTTTTCAGCCCTCCAGGAGTTTTTGCCATGACTGACATCACCAAAACCATCACCGACATCGCCAGCGGTGTTGCCACCGGGGCGTTGAACGCTTCTGTGCCACGCCGCAGCCTGCTCAAAGGCACGGCCGGCATTCTGGCCGCTGGCATGTTCCCGGCTGTGCATTCCGCCGAACCGATCGTGCTGCGTTACCTGGGCACGGCGGTGAACCAGGACAAAGCCATTGGCGAGAAGTTTGAAAAAGACACCGGCATCAAGATCCAGTACGTGGCCGTGACCACCGACGACGTGACCAAACGCGCCGTGACTGCGCCCAACAGCTTTGATCTGATCGACACCGAATATTTCTCCTTGAAGAAAATTGTGCCCACCGGCAATTTGAAGGGCATCGACGTCAAACGCATCAAAAACGCCGACAAGATCACCACGCTGTTCACCACCGGCCAGGTCGCAGGCAAGGCCGTGGGTGACCAGGGCACCGCGCCCAAGAAGGTGATTTATTTGGAGGGCGAAAAGAGCAAGGTGTTTGCCAAGAGCCCGACCCAGTTCATGAGTCTGATCCCAACCGTGTACAACGCCGACACGCTGGGCATCCGCCCCGACCTGATCAAACGCCCCATCAACTCCTGGGCCGAGCTGCTGAACCCCGAATTCAAGGGCAAAGCCGCTATTCTGAACATCCCCAGCATCGGCATCATGGACGCCGCCATGGTGGTCGAGGCCATGGGCATCTACAAATACCCGGACAAGGGCAACATGACCAAGAAGGAAATTGATCTGACCATCAAAACCCTGATTGAAGCCAAAAAGGCCGGCCAGTTCCGCAGCCTGTGGAAAGACTTCAACGAGTCCGTGAATCTGATGGCTTCTGGCGAGGTGGTGATCCAGTCAATGTGGTCGCCCGCTGTGACCGCCGTGCGCACCAAAGGCATTGCCTGCAACTTCCAGCCATTGAAAGAAGGTTACCGCGCCTGGGCAGCCGGTTTTGGCCTGCCCGCCACTTTGTCTGGCAAGAAGCTCGACGGTGCTTATGAGTTCATCAACTGGTTTCTCGACGGCTGGGCCGGTGCCTACTTGAACCGCCAGGGTTATTACAGCGCCGTGCTGGAAACCGCCAAGTCCAAGATGGAAGCCTACGAGTGGGCCTACTGGATGGAAGGCAAGGCCGCCACCCAAGACATCAAGAGCCCCAACGGCGACGTGTTGGCCAAGAAGGGTGACGTTCGCGACGGCGGCAGCTACGAAGCCCGCATGGGCGGCATCGCCTGCTGGAACGCGGTGATGGATGAGAACAACTACATGGTTCAAAAGTGGAATGAGTTTGTAGCAGCCTGACCTTGACTTCTCCCTCTCCCGCCTGCGGGAGAGGGCAGGGGTGAGGGCAGGCAGCGCAGCCATTGGCTATGTATTTATTTGATAGCTATATCCCCTTATAAATAGAGGGCTAGAAGCCAATTGTTCTTATAAAAGCTGCTTGATCAGATGAGCGCCACAGCCCCTCACCCCCAAGGGGCGAAGGTGCAAGAAATGAAACACACACCATGAGCACATCCACCACAACCCTCCCTGCCTCCACCCCGGCGCCCGGTCGCAGCTTGGCCGCGTGGTGGCAGGCGATGCCGCTCACCTTGGTGTTTGTGCTGTTTTTTCTGATTCCCCTGGCGCTGATTGGCATGGTCAGCTTTTGGGACTTCAATGAATACGAGTTGCTGCCGGCCTTCACCTTCAAAAACTATGTGTCGGTGTTTGACGGCTGCAGCAACATGGACGAGATGTGTGTCACCTTCAAGACCTACCTATCCACCTTCAAATTCAGTTTTCTGGTCTGGCTGATCACGCTGGTGATTGGTTTCACCGTGTCCTACTTTCTGGCGTTTTATGTGCGCTCCAGCGGGGTGCAGACGCTGTTGTTTGTGTTGTGCACCATCCCGTTTTGGACCAGCAATGTGATTCGCATGATCTCCTGGGTGCCGCTGCTGGGGCGCAACGGGCTGGTGAACCAGAGCCTGCAGGGCATCGGGCTGATCAACACGCCCATCGAGTGGTTGTTGTTCTCGGACTTTTCGGTGGTGCTGGCCTTTGTGCACCTCTACACCATGTTCATGATCGTGCCGATCTTCAACAGCATGATGCGTATCGACCGCAGCCTGATTGAGGCCGCCAACGACAGCGGCGCATCTGCCTGGCAAACCCTGTGGAATGTGATCGTGCCGCTGTGCCGCACCGGCATCATCATCGGCTCGATTTTTGTCATCACCATCGTCATGGGTGACTTTGTGACGATTGGGGTCATGGGTGGCCAGCAGATCGCGTCCATTGGCAAGATCATCCAGGTGCAAACCTCTTACCTGCAGTTTCCGCTGGCCGCGGCCAATGCGGTGATTTTGCTGAGCATTGTGCTGATGATCATCTGGGCGCTGACCCGGCTGGTCGACATCCGGAAGGAATTATGAACACCCCCGTTGCTTGCTCGCTTCGCGTAGCCGCCTCCCCCCTCAAGGGGGCAACACCAGCGGCCCGGCAAAGCCGGTTCCGCGGTGTTTCGCGCTTTGTATCGCTGGCCGCACATTGAATAGGATGTTTGTCCATGTCACATACTTCTGACCAACGCTCCGCAGGCTTCTGGTTTCTGGCGCTGTTTTTCACCGCCTTTGTGCTGTTCCTCTATGGCCCGATGCTGGTCATTGTGGTGCTGAGTTTTCAGGGGCCCGAAGGTGGTCTGACCTTTCCGCTGCGTGGTTTCTCGCTGCACTGGTTTTACAAGCTGGCCGAGGGGCTGGGCGTGGTGGACATCGGCGCCGCGCTCAAACGTTCGCTAGCGCTAGGGGCGGCAGTGATGACGCTCACCGTGCTGTTTTCTGTGCTGGCCGGGCTGGCGTTTCGCAAAAAGCTGGCCGGTGGCAACACCTTGTTTTATGTGGTGGTGGCCAGTTTGATCATGCCGTCCATCATTGTCTCGCTGGGCATTGGCCTGGAGTTCCGGCTGATCGACACCGGCCTCAAATGGGCGCTTGAAGCCCTGGGTTTGACCAGCACGCTCGAAGAGTACGGCAGCTCGCTGGGCCTGTTCACCTCAGCCCTCGGTGCCCACCTGACCTGGACACTGCCCTTTGGCCTGCTGATCATGTTTGCGGTGTTCAACCGTTTTAACCCGGCCTATGAAGAAGCCGCGCGTGACCTGGGCGCCACACCCTGGCAAGGGTTCCGGCATGTGGTGCTGCCGCTGATTGCACCGTCCATCGTCGGCATTGGCATGTTTGGTTTCACCCTGAGCTGGGATGAAATTGCCCGCACCTCGCAGGCCATTGGCGATGTCAACACCTTGCCACTCGAATTGCAGGGCCTGACCACCACCGTGACCACACCGTCGATTTACGCCCTGGGCACGGTTACCACCGTCATATCATTGCTGGTGATGGCCTTGGCGATTGGCCTGGCCTGGTGGCTCAAGCAAAGACAAAACAAGGGTTGAGAATGAGTGAGTTAGCCGCGCCGCTGTCCGATGCCGAGATGTACGAGCGGGTGATTTCGGCCATCCTGGACCACAAGCTGCCACCCGGCACCAAGCTGGTGGAAGACAAGCTGGCCAGCGCGTTTGGCGTGTCGCGCACACGCATCCGCCCGGTGCTGGTGCGCTTGGCCAACGAGCAGGTGGTCACCCTCACACCCAACCGTGGCGCCACCATCGCCCAACCCACTGAAAAAGAGGCGCGTGAGGTGTTTGAGGTGCGCCGCCTGATCGAGCCGTCTCTGGTGGAGCGCTTCATCGCCCAGGCCACCGATGCCGACATGGCGCAGCTGCGGCAATGCATCGACAACGAAGAAGCCGCCCGCCAGGCCGGTGACATGCGCCGCGCCATCCGCCTGTCGGGTGAATTCCACTCACTGATTGCCGAGGGCGCCAAACACGACACGCTGGCGCGCATCCTGCGCGAGTTGACGTCGCGCACCTCGCTGGTGCTCATGACTTACAGCCCGGCGCATGAGTTTGAGCGCATGGACGCCACCTCTTGCGGCTGCAACGAACACCGCGCCCTGCTCGATGCGATCCGCCTGCGTGATACCAAGGAAGCCGCCAAACGCATGCGTGAACACCTGGCCCGGCTCGAAGCCCAGCTGCAGTTCAACACCGCAGACGACACCACGCCCGATCTCAACGCGCTCTTTGGCGCACCGGCCTGATTCCCGCCATGCGTCAACTCCTGGTCATCAACCCCAACACCTCGTCCAGCGTCACCACGCTGCTGCAGCAGCATGTGCAAAGCGCCGTCGGCTCGCATGTGACGGTGCGCTCGGTCACCGCACGTTTTGGTGCCCCCTATATTTCTGACGAAGCCAGCTACGCGGTAGCGGCCCATGCCGCACTCGACGCCTGGGCTGCTGCACTGACGGCGCCCGAGGGGCGGCCCGACGCGGTGTTAATCGGCTGTTTTGGCGACCCCGGATTACAAGCCCTGCGCGAAAGCAGCCCGGTGCCAGTCACCGGCCTGGCCGAAGCGGCATTCATCGAGGCCGCGCGCCATGGTCGTTTTGCGGTGGTCACTGGTGGTGAGCGCTGGGCGCCGATCCTGCAACGCCTGGCGCAGTCGCTCGGTCATGCCCAGGCGCTGGCCGGTATCCACACCGTGGCACCCACCGGCGCGCAACTGGCGGCCGACCCGGTGGCCGCGCGTCAGTTGCTGACAGAGGCTTGCCTCAACGCGGTGCGCCAACTCGGCGTGCAAACCGTGATCCTGGGCGGCGCCGGGTTGGCCGGCATGGCCGCGCAGATCCAGCCCTTTGTGAATGTGCCGATTGTGGACAGCGTGATTGCCGGCGCCACCTGGGCACTGCGCAACTCACCTTTGCCGCCGCAGCGGGGCACACCCGGTTTTGATGTGCCTTGGGTGGCTTTGTCCCCTGAACTGACCCAGTTGGGATTGCGTTGAGGTCTTTACATCAAACTGGGCTATGTCTGAATTAACTGTTGCGATGAATATCGTCCCAGCGCTTCCTGCAGACAAACGCCAGGAGAGATGCTTTGGTGATAGCGCTCAAGCATACGCCGCCAGCCCAGGTAGTTTTCCAGGTA
>NZ_SZVI01000003.1 GCF_013416775.1 Rhodoferax sp. BLA1 | reverse complement strand
TCCTTCCCATCCCGAACAGGACAGTGAAACGCCTCTGCGCCAATGATAGTGCGGATTCCCGTGTGAAAGTAGGTCATCGTCAGGCTCCCAACGCCAGAAACGCCCAGTCAGTTGACTGGGCGTTTTTTTTTTGTGTTTCAGATGTCGCGGCTGTGTTCAAACAGCCCGTTGATCCATTCGCTTTCACGCTTCTGGATGGCAACCAGGAACATCTTCACTGCATCAGGGTCTTTGGCGAGACTGCCGAAGTGATCGAACCCTGTTTCAAGAAAGCTCTGCAAATTGCCCAGGCCTGCCAGTTCGGCCGGTTTGCGCATCATCTTCAACAACCAACGCAAGCCCACTTTACGGGTCAAGACGCTTAACTCTTGACCGATGCTCAACACCGTGTTGAGTTGCCATTCACGCTTGGGTTGTTGGCCCACCCTGCGCCAACACGCCTGATAACGTGCTGCAGCCGTTGGTAGGTGGTTTAAATCTATCCAGTTCTGGGCCATCTCCAAATCAAGTGCTTCTGTCACATGGTGAAGTTCGGCCAACGTGACGGCAATCTCGACAACCTGCGCAGGGAAGGTGTGCTGGATGGCCGCAGCCACTTTCGCAAACTGGGCGTCACGGTGGCTGTAATCACGTTCGCTGTACAACTCTTCCAGAAAAAAAGTGGCGCAGCCTGAATAGACCGGCGACGCCAACATGTCTTGGTAGGTGTCGGCAAACCGTCTGGCTTGTATCGCCTTGACTTCCGACACAGCGCTGGACAATGCCGGGTTGTGTAAAGCCATCCCGCGCAGCTCGGAGACCTGTGCCAACGCTTCCCTGATTCGTGTGGACGCTTCCATCGGGTACACAGTTTAGGATGCAATGTGAGCCCGTGGTGTGGGAAACACCCCACGTCTTGCTACATTGTTTTGATTTAGTGTGAAGACACTAGTGGAAACCCGTATATTCGCAGGATGCTTGAAACGATCACCTCCACCGACGATACCGAGAGCCGCGCTCGGCCATCCAGGGGTGCGGTGCATCTTGAGAAAACAGCCGTTGTAGCTCGACCTGCGGATCTGATGGTGCCGATACGCTCGCTCGGTGAGAACCATCGCGGTCGAATTGGTGAACATCTTCTGGCCTTGAGTCCCCAGGATCGCTACTTTCGTTTTGGTTTTACCGCCAAAGATGCGCAGGTTCAGGCTTATGTGGATGGCCTTAATTTTGAGCGGGATGAGATTTTTGGCATCTACAACCGGCGCCTCAAGTTGATTGGCATGGCGCATTTGGCGTATTCGAGTACGGATCGTGTCAGCGCTTCTTCTGAGTTTGGTGTGTCGGTTTCAGAGCATGTGCGCGGGCGGGGTTATGGCGCACGCCTGTTCGAGCGCGCGGTCATGCATGCCCGCAACGAAGGTGTGACCGCCATGTATGTGCATGTGCTCAGTGAAAACACTGCGATGCTGAAAATTGCGCGCCGGGGTGGCGCGACGGTTGTGCGTGATGGCTTTGAATCCGAGGCCTACCTGCGCTTGACGCCGGCGACCTTTCAAACCCAGGTGACCGAGATCATGGAGGAGCATTTGGCCCAGGCCAATTACCACCTCAAAGCCCAGGCCAAACAGTTCTGGGACACGATTGGGCGATTCCAGCACGCCTGGCGGCCTGCCAAAGAAGACAGCCCCAGCGAATGATCTGACATGGCGCATGAGGGGTGGCGGCGTAATCCGGTATCCTAGAGGCTTGTTCAACAACCGCATGTCCTGCTGCCTTGGCCGTGTCCGACCCTTACCCTGCCCGTCCTGAACGGGAAGACACCCGCACTTTTTTGCAAAAAGTCGCGGAATTTATCAACCCCGGTCCTGACTCCACCGCCGAGCTCATCGAGACCCTGGTAGATGCTGAACACAATCAGCTCATAGGCGCAGATTCGCGCAAGATGCTTGAAGGTGTCATCCGCATGGCCGAGATGACGGCAGGCGATGTCATGGTGCCCACCCCACGCATGGAGTTGGTCAATATCGAAGACCCCTATGACGTGATGATGCACGGTGTGATTGACACTGCGCATTCACGCTTCCCGGTGTTTGAAGGTGAACGCGAGAACATCATCGGCATCCTGATGGCGAAGGACTTGCTCAAACTTCAGCGCGCGCCTGAGCTCAACATCCGTGCTTTGTTGCGACCGGCGGTGTTTGTGCCCGAGAGCAAAGGCTTGAACGACCTGCTGCGTGATTTTCAGAGCAACCACAACCACCTGGCGATCGTGATTGACGAGTTTGGCCGTGTGGCCGGCCTGATCACCATCGAGGATGTGCTCGAACAGATTGTGGGTGAGATCGAAGACGAGTTTGACCTGGACGATGACGAGGGCGACATCTTCGGCTTGGCAGACCGCACCTACCGCGTCAGTGGTGACACCTTGATCGAACGTGTGGAAGCCACCTTTGGCGTGACCCTCGACAGTACCGACCCCGAAGACGATTTCGAAACCATCGGCGGGCTGATTGCCCACGAGATGGGCCATGTGCCCAAACGGGGTGAACATCACTTCATGTCCGGCTTGGATTTTGCCGTCCTGCACACCAAAGGCGGTGCGGTGAAGTGGTTCAAGGTCTCGCCTGTGCCGCAGAGTCCGGCCTGAGCTTGGGCAGGGCTGGTCTTGTTTGAAACACCGCGTCGTTCGACGCCCTTGATACTCTGGCTGGTTACGCTCGCTGCAGGCGCCTTTCAGGCGGCCAGCTTGGCCTGGCCTTTTGCTACGCCAGACGCGCTCCATATTCTGGGCATCAAACGCGGACAGCCGATCTGGTGGCTGCAGCTGCTGTCTATGGCGGTGCTGGTGGTCTTGCTCACACGATGCCGCACCGCGCGCGAAGCGGCCTGGTGTGGCTGGTTGTTCACGCTGGCCTGGTTGTCACTCACCTTTGCCTGGTTATTTGTGTCCATGCACACCTACGGCGGCTTACCCGCGCCGCTAGCTGTTCTGGCGGTGTTGGCACTGGCAGGGGCCTTGGCTCTGTATTACGCCGCTTTTTCCTGGTTATCTTGGCATCTATCCCTTGTCAATAAAGGGCTGAGTGCTCTTGTTTTTGCATCTTTGTGGTTGCTGGCTGAACTGGCCCGGGGGCAGTGGTTGACCGGTTTTGGCTGGGGGGCGGTGGGCTACGCGCAGCTCAATGGGCCCTTGCAGGCCTGGTTGCCCTGGGTTGGTCTGTACGGTGTGAGCTGGCTGGCCGCCTGGTTGGCTGCCGTGCTGGTGACGCTGCTGGGTGAGGCGCGCGCCAAACACAAAGTGGCCACGGTCCTGCTGGTCTTGGTGATGGGTGGTTTGCCGTTGGTGTTGCCTGCTTCTGCAGGGCTTGATCGAGGCAGCCTCAGCGTCACCTTGTTGCAAGGCAATATCGCCCAAGAGGAGAAGTTTGAGCCCGCCACCGGTGTGCTCAAGGCCTTGCGCTGGTATGGCGCGCAGTTGCAAGCCAGCCCAAGTGAACTGATCATCACGCCCGAAACGGCGATTGCGGTGTTGCCACAACAGTTGCCCGAGGGTTATTGGCAGGCGCTGCAGCAGCGTTTTGCCAGCGGCCAGCAGGCGGCGCTGGTGGGTTTGCCGCTCGGTGGTCTGGCAGAGGGCTATACCAACTCGGTGGTGGGTTTTGCGCCCGGGCAGACTGCCCCCTGGCGCTACGACAAACACCACCTGGTGCCTTTTGGCGAGTTCATCCCGCCGATGTTTCGTTGGTTCACCGACATGATGCAGATCCCGCTGGGCGACTTCAACCGGGGTGGCTTGCCCCAGCCCAGCTTTGATTGGCAAGGGCAGCGTCTGGCCACCAGCATCTGTTTTGAAAACCTGTTCAGCGAAGAGATGGCGACCCAGTTTGTGGATGCGTCAACCGCGCCGACCATCCTGGTCAACCTCAGCAACCTTGGCTGGTTTGGTGAACACCTGGCCATGGACCAGCATTTGTTGATTGCCCGCACCCGCTCGCTCGAATTTGACCGCCCATTTTTGCTGGCCACCAACACCGGGCAAACCGCCATCGTGAGCCGCCAAGGGCAGGTGCTGCAAGCCTTGCCACCCCATACCGCCGCGGCGCTGCATGGCACGGTGCAGGGGCGTTCGGGCATCACACCCTACGCGGCCTGGGTGTCGCGTTTTGGCCAGTGGCCGCTGTGGTTGCTGGCGATCGGCATCGTGTTGGGCGCGACCTGGCGGCGCTGGTCATCACCGCGTTTTTAAATCGGGCGTGTTCGCCCCGGCGCTCGAGAGGTGGGGCCAGACGAAGCCCGTAAAATTGCGGTTTGGCGCACCGTCTGGCGGTGTGTCTGTTTGAAACTCCAAGCGCCAATCAGACCGGCGCAACCCACTTATGTTGACCTTCCAGCAAATCATCTTGAAACTGCAGTCCTACTGGGACGCCCAGGGCTGCGCGTTGTTGCAGCCCTATGACATGGAAGTTGGTGCTGGCACCTCACACACCGCCACGTTTTTGAGGGCCCTGGGGCCGGAGCCCTGGAAGGCCGCGTATGTGCAGCCCAGCCGCCGTCCGAAAGACGGCCGTTATGGCGAAAACCCCAACCGCCTGCAACACTACTACCAGTACCAGGTGGTGCTCAAACCCGCACCGAGCAACATCCTGGAGCTGTACCTGGGCTCCCTCGAAGCCCTGGGTTTTGACCTCAAGAAAAACGACATCCGTTTTGTCGAAGACGACTGGGAAAACCCGACGCTGGGTGCCTGGGGCTTGGGCTGGGAAGTCTGGCTCAACGGCATGGAAGTGACCCAGTTCACCTACTTCCAGCAAGTGGGTGGCATCGACTGCAAACCGATCACCGGTGAAATCACCTACGGCCTGGAGCGCCTGGCGATGTACCTGCAAGGTGTGGACAACGTCTACAACCTGACTTGGACCACGACGGCAGACGGTCGCAAGCTGTCTTACGGCGATGTCTACAAACAAAACGAGATCGAGCAGTCCACCTACAACTTCGAACACAGCGACGCCGACTTTTTGTTCACCGCCTTCACCGCGCATGAAAAACAGGCCAAACACCTGATGGACGTGCAGCTGGCCTTGCCGGCGTATGAACAGGTGCTCAAGTGCGCGCACAGCTTCAACCTGCTGGACGCCCGTGGCGCCATCAGCGTGACCGAACGCGCCGCCTACATCGGCCGCATCCGCAACCTGGCCCGCGGTGTGGCGCAAAGTTACCGCGACAGCCGCGCCCGCCTGGGTTACCCGATGGCCGACAGCCAGATTGCGGCCTTGGTGCTGGGCAACGAGGGCATCGATGCCGTCACCGACACCGCTCGCCAAGCCGAGCTGAGCCGTGCCTTCATGTGGAGTGCGCTGACCGATAAAAACCAAGAGACCCAGAAGGTGGCCCTGTGAGAAACCTGCTCGTTGAACTGTTTGTTGAAGAACTGCCCCCCAAGGCGCTTAAAAAATTGGGTGAAGCTTTTGCCGGCCAGCTGGCTGAGCAATTGCGCGCGCTTGGCCTGGCCAATGGCGTGTCGGTGGTGACACCGTTTGCCTCGCCACGCCGCCTGGCGGCCCACATCACCCATGTGGCGGCCAAAGCGGCTGACAAAGCCGTGCAGCAAAAGCTGATGCCCGTCAGTGTGGGGCTGGATGCCAACGGCCTGGCCACACCCGCGCTGCTCAAGAAGTTGCAAGCCCTGGGTGTCGATGTGTCGGACCCGGTGTTTGCGGTCGCTGGTTTGCGCAAGGCGGTGGATGGCAAAGCCGAGGCCCTGTTTTATGACAGCCAGGTCAGCGGTGCCACGCTGGACGTGGGCCTGCAGCAGGCGCTGGACGTGGCGCTGACCAAGCTGCCCATCCCCAAGGTCATGAGTTACCAGTTGGAAACGGATTGTGAGTTGCCCGGCTGGACCAGCGTCAACTTTGTGCGCCCAGCCCACGGCCTGGTGGCCTTGCATGGTGACACTGTTGTGCCGGTCAAGGTGCTGGGCCTGACAGCTGGCAACAGCACCCAGGGCCACCGTTTTGAAGCGGCCAAGTCGCCGGTGGTGCTCGAAGACGCCGACAGCTACGCCGAGACCCTGCGGGTGGACGGTGCGGTGATCGCCAGTTTTGCCGAACGCCGGGCTGACATCGTTCAACAGTTAAAAGCCGCTGCAGCCCAGGTAGGGCATGGGGTGCGCGCTATTGAAGATGAAGCTTTGCTGGACGAGGTGACGGCGCTGGTGGAGCGCCCCCATGTGCTGGTGTGCCAGTTTGAGCCGCAGTATCTGGATGTGCCACAAGAGTGCCTGATTCTGACCATGAAGGCCAACCAGAAGTATTTCCCGCTGCTCGATGCACAGGGCAAGCTCACCAACCAGTTCCTGGTGGTCAGCAACATCAACCCGCAGGATGCCAGCGCGGTGGTGGGTGGCAACGAGCGTGTGGTGCGCCCGCGCCTGGCCGATGCCAAGTTCTTTTACGACCAGGACCGCAAAAAGACCCTGGCTTCACGTGTGGCCGGGCTCGACAAGGTGGTCTACCACAACAAACTCGGCACCCAGGGTGAGCGCATGGGGCGTGTCTGCGACATTGCGCGTGCCATTGCTGAGCTGCTGGTTTCCACCGGCGCCGGGTCTGATCTGGTGACAACGGCCGACACCGCCGCGCGCCTGGCCAAGACCGATTTGCTGACCGACATGGTGGGTGAGTTCCCTGAGTTGCAGGGCATCATGGGTGCTTATTACGCCCTCAATGACGGCTTGAGCTTGGAGGTGGCCCAAGCCATTGAAGACCACTACAAACCCCGTTTTGCCGGTGACGATCTGCCCCGCAATCTGACCGGTGTGGTGGTGGCCCTGGCCGACAAGTTGGAGACCCTGGTCGGGATGTTTGGCATTGGCAACCTGCCTACCGGCGACAAAGACCCGTTTGCGCTGCGCCGCCACGCCTTAGGCATTGTTCGTTTGATCATTGAAAACGACTTGTCGATTGATTTGTTCAGTCAAGTGATAGATGTGAGTCTTATGTTTCAAGCGTTTTTCAGAGCAAGAGCTGAAACGGCAGAAAGCAACTTGGACAAAGCGCTGTATCAAATGTGGAGCAGCGAGAGCGAAGTCCAAAAAACTTCCTTCGGGGTACAGAAATTTTTAGAAGATCGATTGAGCGGCTATTTGCGAGAGAAAGGCTACTCTGCGAAAGAAGTTGAAGCAGTGCTGGCTGTCCCTGATAGTTTTTCTAAAAATGTTATTCGTAAAGCTGAAGCGGTGCGCGCTTTTGCCGCGTTGCCTGAAGCCCCGGCACTCGCCGCAGCCAACAAACGCATCAGCAACATCCTGAAAAAAGCCGACGCCGCTGCGGTGGCCGATGCCCATGTCAGTGAACTGCTGCTGCAAGAAGCTGCCGAACAAGCGCTTTACGCCGCCATGCAGGACATCACTCCACGTGCCCAAGCCCAGCTGGACGCCGGTGACTACGCGACCTCCTTGCAAACCCTGGCCGCTTTGCGTGTGCCGGTGGACGCGTTTTTTGAGGACGTGATGGTCAACGCCGAGGCGCTGGACCTGCGCCTGAACCGCCTGGGTCTGCTCAAAACCCTGCACCAGGCGATGAACCAGGTGGCTGACCTGTCGCGCCTGGCGGCCTGATCCCAACAAGGCGACAACACACCATGACACCCCACAAACTGGTCATTCTGGACCGAGACGGCACCATCAACGTCGACAGCCTGGACTACATCAAGTCGGCCGCCGAGTGGCAGGCTTTGCCTGGCGCGCTCGAAGCCATTGCCCGGCTCAACCACGCGGGCTGGCATGTGGTGGTGGTGTCCAACCAGTCGGGCCTGGGGCGCGGGTTGTTCGAGGTGTCGGACCTCAACGAGATCCACGCCAAGTTGCACCAGGAACTGGCCGACGTGGGTGGGCGTATTGACGCCATCTTTTATTGCCCCCATTCACCCGACGATGCCTGCAGCTGCCGCAAACCGGCGCCGGGCCTGTTTGAGCAGGTGGGTGAGCGCTACGGCATCCACCTCAAAGGGGTGCCTGCGGTGGGTGACTCGGCGCGCGACCTGGTCGCGGCGGTGGCGGTGGGTTGTGAGCCGCACCTGGTGCTCACCGGCAAGGGTGAGGTCCACAAAGGCCGCAGCCTGCCCGATGTGTTTCCGGCCCAGACTGTGGTGCATGCCGATTTGTCGGCCTTTGTTGATCACCTGTTGGCCCGTGAAGCCGAGGCCAGTTGATGGGGTCAGACGTGTCTGTGCGTGGGTGTTGGAAGAATATGAAATTGATAGCTATCAGCCCTTTATCTATAAGGGCTAGCGCCCAAAAAGGCTTGTGATGGCCTGGATTCGTTCGGTGTTGCATTTGCTGTGGATGGCCATCACGGTCATTCCCTGGACCATCGGCGTTGTGCTGGTGTCTTTCGTGGCTTCTCGGGCCTCGGCCTGGTGGGTGGCGGTGAACTGGTTTCGTGTCGTGATGTGGGGCACCCGGGTGATTCTGGGGGTGCGCATGGAGGTGCAGGGGTACGAGAACCTGCCTCTGGGCAAAGCCAGCGCTGCGGTGTTGTTGTCCAAACACCAGTCCACGCTCGAGACACTGTGGCTGCCCACGATCATGCCGCACCCGCTGGCCTTTGTGTTCAAGCGTGAGTTACTCAAGATCCCGTTTTTTGGCTGGTCCATGGCGCGCCTGGACATGATCCACATCAACCGCGAGTCGCGCACCGTGGCCATGAAACATGTGATCGAACAGGGCAAACGCCTGCTCGGCCAGGGCACCTGGGTCATGATGTTCCCCGAAGGCACCCGCATGCCACGCGGTGAAGAGGGCACCTACCAGACGGCCGGCACACGGCTGGCGGTAGAAAGTGGTGCGCCCGTGGTGCCGATTGCGGTGGCCACCGCCCGCTGCTGGCCCAAGCAGGGCTTTGTGAAACACCCCGGTGTGGTGCGGGTGTCGATTGGCCCGCTGATGGAGAGCACCGGGCGCGACCCCAAAGCCCTGATGCGTGAGGCCCAAGCCTGGATCGAGGCCGAAATGCGCCGCATTGACCCCGAGGCCTATTCTTGACAGGCCCGACCCGCTTGTCTGCAATGCACCCTCTGCTGCGCTTCACGCTCGATCTGTTTGAGCCAAATCAGCCCCCGGCCCAGGTGGAAAAAGGGCCAGTAGCTCCCAAAAAAGCAGCAGACTTCAGCCACCCCCAGGCCAACCGCGAGGTGCTGCTGGGCCAGACCCGGGTGGCCTATGCCTTTAACCGGGGCCAGCGACGCAGCATCGGCTTCAGCGTCAGCGTGGACGGTCTGGCGGTGCGCGCCCCCAAATGGGTCACCCTGCGCGATGTGGATGCCGCACTACAGGCCAAAGCCAGCTGGATTCTGCGCAAGTTGCACGACAGCCGCGAGCGCCAGACCCGCCTGGCCGACCAGCACATCGTTTGGCAGGACGGCGCCGAGCTGCCGTTTCTGGGCCAAACCCTGGTCCTGCGGCTGGACCCCGAACACCGCTTTGGCGCCGCTGGCGCCCAGCTGTTGACCGAGGACGTGGCCGCAGCGCCCGACCAAGCTGCGCAGACGCGCCAGGTCTTGTGCATCAGTCTGTCGCGCCAGGCCACGCCTGAGCAGATCCGCGACGTGGTGCAAGCCTGGCTGATGCGCCAGGCCAAGCGTATTTTTCAGGAGCGGCTCGACCACTTTGCGCCGTTGCTCGGTGTGCAGTGGAAGAAGCTGGCCTTGAGCAACGCGGGCACGCGCTGGGGCAGTGCGCGTGTGGATGGCTCGATCCGCCTGAACTGGCGGCTGGTGCATTTCAAGATGTCGGTGCTGGACTATGTGGTGGCCCATGAACTGAGCCACCTGCGGGTGATGGACCACAGCCCCCGCTTCTGGGACACCGTGCGCACTCTGGTGCCCGACTACGCCGCGCAACGCGCTTTGCTCAAAAGTGAGGCTGTGCCTAAGTGGGATTGAGGTGGGCGCATCTTGAGGATCTTTTTTTGATTTATGGATGAAAATGGCCTCTGGCCCTTTTGAGGTAAGGGCTGGTAGCTATTGATTAAGTAGTGTTGATCTGTGGCACTTGGCGCTTGGGTAAGCGTGGCGCCAGGCGGGTAGCGGGGTTGGCGTATTGGGCATCACCGACGTGGCATGTGCCCGCTTTATGCGGCCTCTGCGTGCAGGCGAACGCCAAGCGCTCGAGCCACCTTCAGGACCGTTGCGAAGCTTGGGTTTCCGTTTTCGCTGAGCGCCTTGTAGAGACTTTCCCGGCTCAAGCCAGCGTCGCGTGCGACCTGCGTCATGCCTTTGGCGCGGGCGATATCGCCGAGTGCTCTTGCAATGCCTGCGGCATCATCAGGCGCCTCCACCAACCAAGCATCCAGGTACGCCGCCATCTCTTCAGGTGTGCGCAGTTGTTGCGCCACGTCGTAGGCTAACGTTTTTGTTTTCTGCGTTGTCTTAGCTTTGGTCATTTCGGTACTCCTAGAGGTTTCGGGCGAGCGCAATAGCTGCCTTGATGTCTTGTGCCTGATTCGACTTGTCTCCACCAACCAGAAGAACGATGAGTTCGCCATTCCTTTCGGTGTAATAAACCCGGTAGCCAGGCCCCACGTCGATCTTCAGCTCGGAGACACCATCAGTCAGGTTGCGATGCTGGCCCGGGTTCCCGTGGGCAAGCCTGTCGACTCGAACCTGTATGCGTGCTCGGGTGGTGCGGTCTTTGAGCCCGTTGATCCAATCTCGGTAGACCTCAGTGATCTGAATTCGCATACCGTACTGTATTCTATGGGATACAAATGGTCAAGCTTTGGTTTCCAGTGATGTCCAACGGAGAGCACCGGGCACGACCCCAAAGCCCTGATGCGTGAAGCGCAAAGCTGGATCGAGGCCGACATGCGCCGCATTGACCCCGAGGCCTATTCTTGACCGATGATGTTTGGCGTTTGGGTAAGCGTGGCGCCAGGCGGGTAGCGGGGTTACCGTTCTCCGGCCCCCTCGCGGGCGACGGTTTGGGTGAGCTGCTTGTTCGGGTCTCGCCACCGGGGTAGTTTGCCGACGATGTCACCACGCGAATGGGTTCTGCGCCCGGCAACCCCGCTACCCGCCTTCAACGGATTTGGAGGCGTTGCAGCGACCGGTTGAATCCAAGGCTGGAGACGGGTATTGAATGCAAGCCACCAGAGTGTGCCTAAACCCTTTTTGTGGCGGGCCCTAGTCCCGATCCCGGTCGGCGGCATAGCGCCCTGAGCAGTAATAGCAGCGGTACTCCACGCCGTGTTCGTCATCCCAAGTTTCTAGGTCGCCGGACGTCATATGCGCGCCGCAGATCGAGCAGTTGGCAGGCAAATCATCCCCATCTTCGTTTTCGCAGAAAGTACAGCGATAGCCCGTTCCAGATTTCTCGTTGACCACCATCGTGTGGTTGCCGCATGCCTCGCAATCCATGCGGACAGGGTCGCCTTCAGGATCCGTCGGGTCGATGGGGTTCGCCTCCTCAAACTCATCAGCCTTCCTGAGGGCATCGTGTAGCTTGAACTGGTACTCGTTGGAGAGAACAGAGAAGATTGCCTTTGTGTTTTCCGGCATTCGCTTCTCAACGTCTACGACACCGTAGTAGTCGAGGAATTCCAGAACAGAGCGGAAAAGACGGCCGATGGCGATCCGAGCAGTAGGCACGTCCATCTCGAACTTGTGGTGCTCAATGTCGTTCCGTAGCTTCTTCAGCCACTCCAAATCCTTCCTGAAATCTCCAGCAACGGCGTCCTTCTCTTCGTTGTTAATGAAGTTGACCGCCTCCCACAGGCCGATGGTCTTCGCAGTCGCCGGGTCGATCTTTGCAGCGAAAGGGTTGGCGTAGATCAGCAACGGGTGCTTCTCGGTGATGTGGTGCTTGAAGATCAGTTCAATGAAGTGCGCCATGTGGAGCACGCAGAACTTGTAGGCCTTCTGGTCACCTTTGTCACCCTCTTGGAACTTCTTCAGCGCCTCTTCCAGGCTGTCCATCGCGTTGCCAAGCAAGTCCAGCTTATGGCTCATGTGATCTCCCTCCAATCGTTGTCTTTCGATAATAGACGCTAGCCACAGACCAGCGTTCGTTTCCGCCGCACAGCGTGTGCCCCCTCGCTCAACACGCCATCGTTCTCTCCGCTGACTCCATGGGATCGAAATGCTGGCGTTTTTGCGCCAGATGTGATGGCTTCTCCAGCTGGAACACGCCGTCATCCCATCCTCAAAATTTGTACGCCATAATCCGGCCAATAGTTGACGTTTACGTCAACGTCAGAAGACCTTGTTCACCCGAATTTTTCCTTTCATGTCACAGACTTACAGCATCAGCGACCTGGCCAAAGAATTTGACCTCACCACACGGGCCATGCGTTTTTATGAAGACATGGGCTTGCTGCAACCCGAGCGCACAGGCCCCGGCGGGCGCAACCGCATCTACAGCGGGCGTGACCGCACACGCCTCAAACTCACGCTGCGCGCCAAACGGCTGGGCTTGTCCCTGACCGACGCCAAAGACATCATCGACATGTACGACAGCCCGCGCGACACTGCCGCGCAGCTGGAGCGGTTTCTGCAGGTGCTGGGCCAGCAGCAACAGCTGCTGGAGGCGCAGATGACAGACATCCAGGCCAATCTGGACGAGATCAAGGTGCACCAGCGTGAAGCCAAAACCCTGTTGGCCAAAGCCTTGCGCCAGCCCGCCACCCAGCCCGCCTCTTCCCGTGAATCCAGCCCCTCAACCCCTCAGCCCACCCACAGCCCATGACACAACCCACCACCCCCACCGAGACCCCTTTGCAACGTGTGCAGCGCAGCCTGGAGCGCCAGGGCCTGATGCGCCACCTGGGGGCCGAACTGCTGCGTGTGGTGCCGGGGGAATGTGTCGTCACCCTGCCTTTTTCTGACAAGGCCAGCCAGCAACATGGCTCGTTCCACGGCGGGGCGGTGGGTGCGCTGGCTGACATCGCCGGGGGTTACGCCGCGCTGACCGTGGCGCCACCCGACACCGAGGTGGTCAGCCTGGAGTACAAGATCAATTTTCTGGCGGCCTGCCACGGTGGGGAGTTGTGCGCCACCGGCCGGGTGGTCAAGAACGGCAAACGCGTCATTGTCACCAGCGCCGAGGTCAGCCACATTGGCGACGACGGTACCCAGACCCTGTGTGCGGTGATGCAGCAGACCGTGATGCCGGTGCCCAAAAACTACTAAAAAACCTGGACCCGAGGAGACAACCCCATGAACAACCTGCCCGGACTCAACTTTCAGCTTGGTGAAGACGTTGACGCGCTGCGTGATGCAGTGCGCGACTTTGCCCAGACCGAGATCGCACCCCGTGCGGCCGAGATCGATCGTACCGACCAGTTCCCGATGGACCTGTGGCCCAAGATGGGCGCCCTCGGTGTGCTGGGCATCACCGTGGGTGAAGAATATGGCGGCGCCAACATGGGTTACCTGGCGCACATGGTGGCGATGGAAGAAATCAGCCGCGCCAGCGCCTCGGTGGGCCTGAGCTACGGCGCGCACAGCAACCTGTGTGTGAACCAGATCAAACGCAACGGCACCGAAGCCCAACGTGCCAAGTACCTGCCCAAGCTGATCAGTGGTGAACATGTCGGTGCGCTGGCCATGAGTGAGCCTGGTGCGGGCAGTGATGTGATCAGCATGAAACTCAAGGCGCAGGACAAGGGCGGTTACTACCTGCTCAACGGCAGCAAGATGTGGATCACCAACGGCCCCGATGCAGACACCCTGGTGGTCTACGCCAAAACCGAACCGGAACTCGGCGCGCGTGGTGTCACCGCGTTTCTGATCGAGAAGGGTATGCCGGGTTTCAGTGTGGCGCAAAAGCTCGACAAACTCGGCATGCGTGGCAGCCACACGGGGGAACTCGTTTTTAACAACGTCGAGGTGCCCGAGTCGCACATCCTGGGCGGCCTCAACCAGGGTGCCAAGGTGCTCATGAGCGGGCTGGACTACGAGCGCGCGGTGCTCACTGGCGGGCCACTGGGCATCATGCAAAGTGTGATGGACAACGTGGTGCCTTACATCCACGATCGCAAGCAGTTTGGCCAGAGCATTGGTGAGTTCCAGCTGATCCAGGGCAAGGTGGCCGACATGTACACCGTGCTGCAGGCCGGTCGTTCATTCGCCTACACCGTGGCCAAGAACCTCGACATGCTGGGCCTAGAACATGTGCGCCAGGTGCGCAAGGACTGTGCCTCGGTGATCCTGTGGTGCGCTGAAAAAGCCACCTGGATGGCGGGGGAGGGGGTACAGATTTTTGGTGGCAACGGCTACATCAACGAATACCCGCTGGGCCGCTTGTGGCGCGACGCCAAGTTGTATGAGATTGGCGCGGGCACCAGTGAGATCCGGCGCATGTTGATTGGGCGCGAGCTGTTTGCTGAGACCTGTTGAGCGCCTAACCTGGGCCGAGGAGGATGGGGTCGGAGCTGGCCCATGGCGCCAAGGGGATTGAGGTTATAGGGCAGCTGACATGTTCGCGCAAGGTCCTCTAGGCAAAATGACAGACTGATCTCAGCCTTTCATACTTAAAAAAGTCAAACCATGTCTTCCCTGCAGAACCTTCTCGACAACAACCGCCTCTGGGCCGCCAACATGCAGTTGCAGCGCCCCGGTTTTTTTGACCGCTTGGCCAAACAGCAGGCGCCCAAATACCTGTGGATCGGCTGTGCCGACAGCCGGGTACCGGCCAACGAAATCACCGGCCTGGACCCCGGCGAGGTGTTTGTGCACCGCAATATCGCCAATGTGGTGGTGCACTCGGACCTCAACGCGCTGTCGGTCATCCAGTACGCGGTGGACCACCTCAAGGTGGAGCACATCATGGTGGTGGGCCATTACGGCTGCGGCGGTGTGCTGGCCGCCTTGCGCGGCACCCGCGTGGGCCTGGCCGACAACTGGCTGCGCCATGTGCACGATGTGAAACTGCGCCACCGCCGCCGGCTCGACCACCTGGCGCCGGCGCAGCAGGAAGACGTCTTGTGTGAGATGAATGTGATCGAACAGGTGGCCAATGTGGCGCTGTCCAATGTGCTGCAGGACGCCTGGGCGCGTGGCCAGAAAGTGGCGGTGCACGGCTGGTGTTACGGCCTGAAAGACGGTCTGGTCAACGACCTGGGTGTCACCATGCAGGGCAGCCACGAGGTGACCGACATTTTTGTCAAGGCCTTCAAGCGCTACCCGCGCCCGGGGCTGTAGGCCTGGCCACCAGTCGGTTGTTGATAAAAATGCGTTGTTGAAGCGCGGCGAGATAAATAGACCTTGAAACGCGAGATAAATGTACCTGGGAAGGTGTTTCGCGTCAGGAAAGCAAATTACACGTTAAGAAATACAGAGTCTATCGTGCAGTTGACGCATCAAACGGAACAGCTGGAGCCTCTGTCACTGAACCGCTCGATCCCTTGGGAACCATATAAAAGCGCTCCGAAGGTTTGCTTTGTCCGGCAACAACGTTTCTGAGCGACTCAACTGCAGCGGCAATGCCACCAGAAGCCCTGGTCTTTTCGACCATCAGAATGGGCATCCAGCCCATAGCGCAACCGTGCTCATCCATCACAGCGCCGGTCTGTGGGTTTTGGCCCGCAAGCTGGATGAACCAAGCGCACCGGTACACCTTGCCGTCGCGGGGGTCTTCGCACTTGTGGCCAAGAGGGCAAGTCAATACAGTCTCTGCTTTGCCACTCATGACAGCTCCAGTTCAGTAGGGCCAGCAACGACCGGGGTAGGCGCCCAGCTCATGTCCTTGGGGCGCACCACCCATTCATCAAGTTCCGGGTCAAACGCGGCTTCTTGACCTTCTGGCAAACCCTCAGGCGGCACCTTTAGTGTGGTCCGGGGTGGTAGGTGAACTTTTTTCGGGTCGATTACCAAAAACTGGTAGGGGCCAATGTAGCCCCCGGTGTCGCCCCATTGGTATCCAGTGACCATGGCCATACTTAGTCCTTTTCGCAGATGATCAAAGAAAGGTAGCGAGGCGCCCAGTTTGTTGGACTGGATCCACCATCTGTGCTGCCCGAGTGGGTGTGGTTAGCACTCGCACCAGAAAGCGATATGCCCGTCGACGCGCCGCTAGTGGATGTGCCTACGTTGCTGCTGCTGGCACCAGCACCGTAGCCGCCGCCAGTACCCGGCCCCATGTAATAGCCACCGGGAATTGAGTGGCCGTGACCTGGGTCATAAACGGTATGGCTATGGTCTGCGCTCTGATTCCCAGTGCTGAATCCATGTGTGTGGGCTGGCACAACGTTGTTAAGAATTGGGCTGTGTGTGCCACCCACGCCACCACCAGCGGTTTTGACCACCCGAAGCATCCGGTTGTCGACGGTGTCACTTGTGTCTTGGGTCCAGCCCAATGGCGCGGTCGCCATGGCAAATGGCATGCGGGTGCCAGCATCAAATTCACCATAAGTAGTGCCGGTTCCGCCTTGTTCTGGTGACAGCGGTGTGGTCAGCCCTGTCATTTCCGTGATCGTGCTGTTGACGCCGCGCTCTGCAGCATTCAAGTTTTCGCGAGCACCGGCCGCTGATGTTGCACCAGTGCCGCCTGCGGCAACAGGAACAATAACATCCTCAGCGCTTGGATCCATACCAGCAGCAACAGCTGCGATGGCTGCCGAGGCAGCAGCACTTGCTGCTGATGCCCCGGCCTCTGTGGCGCTGGTGGCCGCATCTTCTGCGCTTGCCTGGGCCTGTAAAGCGTTTGCATGTGTGGCCTCGGCCAGCGCATTCCCTTCTGGTTGCAAATGGTCTTTCTGCCAGGCCAAAAACGCTTCAAACTGCTGATCAAACGTAGCTTCGGGGTCACTTGACGAAGGAACAACCGGGCCAGGCGTAATGGGTGATGGTGTGACAACTGACATTTAAACAACTCCCTCAACATAAATTGACGCTACGGCATGACCAGCGTTGTAGACCACGGGGCCCTTGGTGATAAAACCAAAAGCACTCAGGCCAGAAAACTTACCGGTCAGGTCTGCCAACACCCCCACCGGCCGCTCCAACAACTGTTCAAGATCCTGCACAGCGCGATCGGCCTCAGAAAGGTCAATAAAGACCTCCAGAGACAAGTCCTTGCTTGAGCCGCGCACGATGGTGACTTGCGTTCCGTCATCCTGAGTTTTTCGATATGTGTATGTCTTGGGGATGGCACTCGCACCCTTTTTAGTCCCTCCCCGTTTAGACCCGTGCAAAGCCCGCAGCTTGCCTATCTCAATAAGACCAACTGCTCGGGTGTTACTGCCCGTGGCACTGACGGTGATGGTGATCTCGGCATTCGAACGTATAGGCAGACCAGTAAGCACCAGCACGGTCCTGGCTCTGCGATCGCCAAAGGCGTAATCCCAAAAGCCGGTGGCCGCCTGCTTTAGCGCAAAGGTCTTGGCAGGGTAGATGACGGCCCCACCCGGGGCGTCTTTGATGCTGACAGTCACAGTTTTGCCAAGCAGCCCGCGAAGCATCAACGCATTGACAAATCGCCCGCGCAACACATAGGTAATGTCTGCTGTGGTGCTGGTGGCGGCGGTGTTGGTGTAGATGTCAAACGGGGCCATGCGGTTGGTGGGGCGCATGTTTGTCCAACCTGTGGGGTCTTGCTCCGGGCTGATGCTGCTGGCAGTAGCCACAGTGCGTTTGTACACGCGATGGGTGGCCACCACATGGCACAGGTAGCCCACAGCGTAGGTGCCAGCAGTCCACACGGGCGTGGGGTCTTCGGCTAGGGTGGTGCCTGCAAGCAGTTGGTCTGCAGTGGTCTCAGAAGAGTTGATGTAGTACATACGTCAGACCACTGGGATGGGCCGCATGATCTCAGACCGCATGGCGTTGCCGCCTTCGGTGACCGAGTCAATGAGCTCGGCAGTCCTGGAGGCATGGCCGTTGCCCGTGGCTACGACGCCTCTAAGGATCTCCACTTCCTTGGTCAAGGCCTCCACCAGTTTCTCAAGGCGATCGGTGTTCCCGAGGCTGTTGACAGGCACCGAGTTGGAAGCAGAAAAACCAGCAGAAGTGCCACTGTTCAAAAATGCCAGGCCAGTCAAAGAATTTGTCTGAGCGGATGTTGCCGATGACGTTGGCGCGGCGGCGATCGCGCCGATGGTTGCCATCATGCCGCTGATGCCCTGCAAAGCCTCCAGCTGAGCCTTTGCAGTGGTTTGCATCGAGTCGAGCGCTGTCAGTTGAGATTCGGCGATGCTGAGAGTGGTCTTGGCACCGACGAGTTGGTTTCCACTGATGGTTTTGAGCTGATCAAGGCGCCCAGCCAGCTCCAGGCGTGCAAAGTCAGCATCTGCCTGGCTGGCGTAAATTGCCGAGTCAACACCGCTGCGCGCGGCTGATATTGCGCTAGACAACTGGGTACTGTCTGGCAAATAGCCGGTCTTCAGCGCCGTGGCCAACGCTTGGTCAATAAATGCGCTGCTCGCGGTCACGTCGGCGGCCGCCTGGCCATAAAGGTCAGCCACGTTGCTTTTGAGCACATCAAAAACGCTACCGATTTCATCTATGGCCGCCTGAGCAGCGGAAATTTGAGAGTCATAGATCTTGCGTTGAGCGTCATAGGCTGATTTCGCCGCCGTTTCATTGGTGGTGATCAGTTGCGACATGCTGCCCTGCACAGACAGAAGGTTTGCGGTCAGTTTCAAACCCGCGTCTGAGGTGTCAGCCATGGCGGCGGCGACCGCTGCACGGAAGCTGGCTGCCGTCATGCTGGCTGCGTCAAAACCATTGCCGACAGTGGCATTGATGTTTTTGACCAACTGGGCGCGCTGTTCTTCCTGACTGTAAAAGTTGGTGTAGTACCCGGCCAGGTTGGTCTGTAGCGCGTCCAAGCTTCCGGCAAACCCAATCAGCTTTTGTGTGGCTGCGTAGCTCAGGTCGGCCAACTTGGCAAACGGCAGGGCCTCCAGATTCGAGTGAAACACGGTCAGCGCCTGGGCGCTTTGCAGAGCGGCGGTGATCTGCTCTTGGGTGGCGGTGCTGGCCGTGATCCCGTCAAACACGCCGGAGAGGTGCTTGGGCAGCTCCGAGCCCTTGAGCGCCGCAAAAACAGCCCGGCTGGCGGCCAGCTGCACAGCGGTGTCACTCAGCTTGGTCTGGTCCTGGTAGAAAGTCGAATTGCCCGCGCTGCCGCCCAGGTAAAACTGCGGGTCGGCGCCATTGCGCCCGGTATTGCCCGCATAGGTAAAGGTGGTGGCCGCTGTGGCGATGCCCAGGCTTTTGGCCGTGGCCATGTAGGTGTCTTGCAGCTGCTGCACCATGGCATCAGCCGCCGCCGTGGTGCCCTGGCGGCTGTCGAAATACGGGTTGTAGTTGGTACGGTTGCCTGCCGCGTCATAGCTGGACTGGGTGCCACCGGTGCTGCTGCTCGACACTTTTTTGCTTCCACCAAACAGGCTGGCGACGGCCACTGCGGCCGCAACATAGGGGAACGCCGTGGCGATGGTCGAGCCGATAGAGGCTGCACTGGTGGCCGCAGATGCCGCTGCGCCACCGGCCTGGGCTGCTGCTGATGCAGCCGCTGCCGCAGAGCTGGCCGAGCCCGTGAGCGCAGTCGCCATGGCCGCATTGCCAGCCGTCTGGCCGAACAAGGCGCCCACACCGGCACTCAAGGCGCTGGCGTAGCCGCCAGACACCAGATTGGCCAATGATGAGGCATTGCTCAGCCCATTGAGCACACCACTATCACTGCCCGCCGCAGAGGCCAGGCTGGAGCCGCCGGTGATTGATCCGTAAATCTGGAACACCACCGGCTTGAGCGTGGCCTCATAGATGGCCGACAGCAGGGCTTTTTCGAGCGTGTCGCCAATTTTTTGGGCAGCGTTGGCACCGTCTTCGGCCCAGGTCACAAACACGTCACGCGCCAGGCGGTCGGTGTCTTCCCAGCCTTTTTTCCACTCGGCTGCGGAAACTTCGGCGGCCTTCTTGTTGGCGTCCAGCAGATCCACCGCAGTACCTGCAGCAGCCAAGCGTTTGCGGGCGGCAATCACCTGTTCAATGCGGGCGATCTCCTCGGCTGAGTTGTCAAAGCCCCTGAGTACCTCAATCTGGTCAAGCATGCGAGCTGTGGTCAGCTGCTCGATTGCGGTCTTGGACATGCCGTAGTAAGTGGCCTCGTCTTCGAGCTTTTGGGCCTTTTCGGTCAAGCTGGCCAGCTCGGTGGCATGGGCCTTGAGCTCGTTATCGCGGACCTTTGCCAACTCATCAGCGGCTTTTTTCTCGGCCTCATGGGCTTTGACCATGAACGGCTGCTTGTCCACCAGGATCTGGACGGCAGTGGCGTAGTCCGCATAAGACTTGATTGCACCAGTCTTCAGCGCAGCAGCCAGCTTCTGCTGATCTTCTGCATAGGTGGCTGTGTAGCCAGAGCCCGCGTCCATCAGGTCGTTGTAGAGGGCCAGGCCCTTGGCGGCCTCGGTGATGGTGGCTTTGGCTTCTTTCGCTTCCTTGAATTTGTCGGCGATGCCTGCCACGGATTTGGCGTAGTTGGCGTAGTCCTGGTCTGTCTTGTTGGAGTTGGCCAGTTGTTGCTGCGCCTGCGCAATCTCGCGCTGCATTTGAACCTGTTTGCTTGCGTATTTGTCGGCCTTTTCTGCAAGGGCGATGCTGGCCTCATCACGCTTAATCCGGTCTGCCTGGTACACCGCCATGGAACCCATGGATGCCTGCAGGCGCTGCAAATACACCAGCTGCGCTTGCATGTTCTTGAGATCTGCGCCGTAAAGACCTGGGTTGTAAGCCAGGTTGGCCTTAGTGTCGGAAATGTTTGCTTGCAGCTTCGCAATTTGATCTGATATCGATGCGTCGCGGCCAATGCTCAGCATGGCATCACCAGCAGACTTCACGGCATGAGTGACGCCTCGCCACGCTTTCTCAAACAAGCCCAGGTTATCGCGCAGCGCAGGGATTCGCTGCTCTAGTGCGTCAGCCCAAGCGTTTTGAGCAAGTGCAGCGGCCGCAGATTTTTCCCCTTGGTCGTCCAGGGCTCTGATCTGTTCATAGATAGTGGCAGTGAGGTAGTGCGTTGTTTCATTCAGCTTAAGGCTTGCCTTTACAGGTTCTCTTCCGAGATCTGAAAACTGCTCAACGGTCTTAGCCAGAGTGGCATCAGTAACCGCCGCAAACTCAGTGGCCACGGCGCCGATTTTTTTGAACTGTGCCTCAGCGATAGTTCCGTACCCGACCATTTCCTGCAGTGCATCGGCAGCTGCAGCTTTAGTGCCACCTGTAGCTTCGCTAATAGTTGCAGCCATCTCAGACAACCGACCAGCAGTAGTGCCAGCAATGTTGCCCGTCAAGATCATTGACTTGTTGTACGCCTCATCCTCTTCTGCCCCGACCTTGTAAGCGTAGGTCAGAGCACCGACAACTGCAGCGGTCACCGTAAACGGATTGACCAGTCCAAGCACATACCCGCCCATCGCCCTGGCAGCGTTACCCACGCCACCAAACATGTCTTTGAGCTGGCCACCCTGCTGCAACAACACGGTCAACGGGGCCTGACCACCTTGCAGGCTGGTAAAAATGTCTGTGAATTGAGCAGGTACGCCACGCAAGGCGGCGTTGTAGGCCTTGGTTGACATGGCCATGCGGTCAGTGGTGTCGGCGGCTTTGGCTGCACCCTGGTGGATCTGCGCAAAAGACGCGCTTGCCTTGCTCCCGGCCGACACGGCCGAGGCGCCGACGCCGTCCAGCTTGGTAGCCATGCGGGCGGTGGTGTCGGTGGCTTTGGCCGCACCTTGCTGGATCTGCACAAAAGAGGTGCTCGCTTTGCTCCCGGCCGAAACGGCCGAGGTGCCGACGCCGTCGATCTTGGTGGACACGCTGTCAATCACCGGGCCAACCACTTGCCCGCCTTCAATGGCCAACTTCAGCTTGACTTCGTTTGCCACCCGTTAACCCTCAGTATTTTGTTGTCGTTGCTTGGCCCATTCATCCAGTGCCGCCAGCTCCATCGCTTGGATACACATAAATTTATGTGTGAAGTGCCGAGGCCTCACGCGCACTACGTCGCGCAAGTAGGCTGTGACGCCCGCGTAATTCAGCCCAGTGCGCCCGTTAAACCCAACCTGCCACTGCGTTTGGATCCGGTTCCAAATGCGCCAGGTGTCCCAGTTTTCGGGCCAGATGTGGTAGACCGCTGGCTCGGCTTCTGTCTGCTCTTCATCGCGCTCTTCAACCAGGCCCCAGGCAGCCAGCGCTGCATCCACTTCTTGCTCGACAGCAGCCTCTTCATCATCTGATTCGTCAGACAGCTGCCCAGTGGCCTGCAGGCGTGCTACCTGCGCTAGTTTTTTTCCTTACCCGCGCAGTCGCGTTGGTACGCCTGCCAGATCACGGCCAGCACGCCTGGCTGGGCCAGCATCACCTCAAACGCCGCGCGTGAGAACGGGGCTGGCTCGTTGTTTTCCAGCAGCACCAGGCGCTGGTCGGCCCAGTCTGTGACGTTGTCAAGCAGCACGTCTTTGATCAACACGTCGGGCTTTTCGTTGATCTCGTCTTGGGTTTTGCGGGTGGCAGTCAGGGTGAACTTGAACAACTTATCCTGCGCACCATCGCGAATGACCATCTTGACGTTGACTTGGACAACGTTGCCAACGGCAACTTTATAAACTTGGCTCATAGGTTTTCTCTCTCAAAAATGGGGGGATTACAGGGAAATAATGCGCAACTCGTCATTGCCATTGACCGGGTCGAGCTCGCCTTCCAGGCCGATCATTCGCTGACCCTTGGACTCTTCTTTTTTGGGGCTCCCGATCAGCCGCACGGCGGGCATATGCAACATCAGCTTGTTGCCGCTGGTGGTCCCCAGCACAAAGCCTAGGCCCTGGGTGGTGCCCGCCTTGATGGCTGCAATAGCGGCCGCTTCCTGGGTGGCAGTCATGGCCGCAGAAAAGTTGACCTTGATCTTGCGGTCGCTCATGCCAACTTCTTCGGTGGTCAGCAGTGGGTTGAACTCAACCTGCTGACCCCAGTCAAGCGTCAGGCCGCTGCTGTTGTAAGGTGTTCCGCCTGTCAAGGCACCGGCAGCGTAGGTGCAGCCCAGCAGGATGTCGGTGACGTTGGCCTTGACAATGGCCACCGGGTCTTTCCAGGCGGTGAGCGTAGACGCCGGATTGTTGATCACGACAGGTGGCAGCTCCAGCCCGATGAAATCGAAGGTGAGCTTACCCACGTCGCCCGACTTGGCTGACAACTTGGGTGCACCGATGGCGCCCACCATCTTGTGGCACAGGCCGTCGTCATGCCAGTAGATGGTCATGGTCTTGAGGTTGTCGCTGGCTGGCAAGTACTCAACCCGGGCCGGGGTGGTGAGGCCAGTGGCCTCAGAGTGGGCACTACCCACCAGCAATGCACCCCACGCCGGGGCAGTAGCCGCAACACCAGCCCCAGCAAATGCCACAGAAAAAGTGCACTTTGAGAAATAGGACCCAGGAATCGACATGCTGGCACCGAACCAGGCCGACAGGAACGGCAGGTTGATGGATGACATTTCCAGGGGACTGATGGTCATGTCAAACGCCTTGATGGCGTTGGCCGCGCCGGTGGGTACGGCATCCACACCGGGGGTTGTCTCGACCTTGGCCAGGATGGCGGTCTTTTTGATGTAGCGTGCCATGGCTCAGGCTCCTTCAGTAGTGGTGTCGGTGGGGTCTGCAGCGGGGATGGGCTGACCTGCCTCATCGACCTCGACCCAGTGCGGGGCGGTGTCGCTCCAGCGATACCGGCCAGCCCCGGGAACGGGTGTGTTCTCGGGGCTGGGTTTGGGCTCAACGGTTTGGGCTTGGGGTGTGTTTTTTGTGGCCATGTCAGGCGCTCCGGTAGTAAGTTTTGATGCGAAATTCATCCATCCACCACAGACGGCTTTCTTTGTCCAGGTTCTGCAGGCGGCCACCCGCAAACGTCATGGGCTCACCCGTGGTGGCATCGGGCACCCAGCCAACCAGCGTGTCGCGAACAGCTTTGCGCAAGTCCTCCAGGTCATCCAAAGCGGCCTCGCCCTGAGCGTCACGCTTGTTTGCCAAACAGAGGACAACGCCAATGGTCTTGACGATCTGTTGGTCAGTGCCGCCGATTGGCTCGGCATCGGGCCCAGCGTCATCGCCTAGGTTCAGCAAAAAGGCGCCTGGCATCACCACCACGCCTTTTTGCGCAGCCTCCAGGTCAGCGGCACCACCAATGGTGCGCAGGCCCGTGTTGCAGGACTTCAAACGGTTTTTAATGACGCTCAGCCGCATGGCTCAGAAGTTCGCAAGTGCAGCAGCGTCAAACTGCTTGGGGGTAGAACGCACTGCCACGGCATTGCCGGATCCGCCTGCAGCCACTACCGCAGTGATGCCAGCTAACTGCACATCGCCCACAGCCATGCGCTTCAGAAGACTGATGGCATCTGCATACCGCAGACGCACCGTTTCGGGAACTGCCTCACCAAACAACCGATAGCGTGCGATGTCACATGCCATGCGTACCAGCACCAACGGGGTGCTGGGCAATGGCAGTGCGTAACGTGTTGCCAGGTAGCTGTCGATCTCAGCATCGGCATCGGACAGAGCACGGTCCAGCACTGACGAATCGATGGTCAAACCATCAATCCGGTTTGTGCGCTGGGCTACCTCGGTCTCGCCAAAACGTTCGGTCATGTCGGCCTGGCTGGCGTAGCTCATGATGTTCGTGCGGGCTGGCGTTAAACCAGCACACGGATAAGGTCGCCAGCGGCTGTGGCGGCATCACGCGCCACACCATTGGCCACACCGGTGCTCAATTTCACTGCGCGGGAGGTGGCATCTGACTGAACCTCGTCGCCCACGGCCACAGCAGCACCGGCCTCCACCACAATTTCGCCACGGGCACCCACCGCCACCTGGTCGCCCACGGCACCGGCGTAGCGCGGAACGCCCAGGGCGCGCTCACCCGCCGCACACATGGTGCCGCCAAAGCCTGCAAAGCGCCGTGGCACCAGTGCACCAAGTGCCAGCAGCGTGACCCAAAGGGTTACTTTTTCAGTTTGCATATCGGTCGTCCTTCGTTCAGTTGATGCCTTTGATGAGGAAACCCGCATCTGCACCCAGCAGCAGCGGGGTAAAGATGTCGGTGTGCCGAACCACTTTCACCTTGCCGCCAGGCAGGGGGTAGGTGTCGGTCTGCGGCATGCCGCGTTTGCGCAGGGTGTAGCCAAAGCTGGGCACGCGGGCATCTTGCTGGCCACCCACGGCGGGGGGCACATAGGCCATCACAATGTTGTCGGCCCAAATGTCGCTTTGCGCCCCCTTGTCGTTGACCTTGACGCCTTTGCCAATCACGATGTTGGGAATCTCAAACATTTCGCGCAGGTCGGCCAGTTGCACCAAGCGCGAGCGGGTGTCGCTCAAAATAGCCTTGAGCTTGGGGTGTCGCTTAAGCGTTCGGAAGGCGCTGTAACCAATCACCATGGTGTTGGGTTCTTTGGCCACCTTGGCGCGCACAGCGGCCTTGCCATCGTCAACCACACCTTCGGGGTCGCTGGCAGGGTCAGTGAATTTGTCGCCACCGGAAAGGATCGCGCGGTTTTCTGCGGCGTAGTTGCCGCTGTTTTGCACCTGGTCGGCCACCATGACTTCCATGCGCAGACGGATGCCATCCACCGCCTGGGTGTTGGCAGTGCGCTCGGCGCTGTCCATGTCTTCGGCAGACTCGCGGTAGTCCACCGGAAAACCCAGATCGTGTTCTTGCAACACAAAGTCGATGGTTGACTTGCTGGCAAGTTTGGCCAGGTTGCTGTCAGCTGCCACCGAGCGCTCGGTGGCGTAGACGATGAACAGCTCCTTGCCGTAGCGCGGGATCTTGCCGCCTTCTTTGTCCACGTTGGCAAATGGCATCAGTGTTTGCGCCACAAATTCGTCGTTGCTGTAGCCGGTGGCCAGGCTGGTTAAAACTGGGTCAACAACGCGCAGTTCTTTCAAATGTGCAGACATGTGAGGGTCTTTCGGTTAGGGTGGTTGGAGCTTGAAAATCAGGCTTGGCGCATTGCCAAATCGGCCTGGGCATAGGTCATGTTGTGCTGTTTGGCGTGTGCCTTGATGCGCCGGTGCAATGCCAGACGATCAGGCTCAGCCTCGGCAAAAAGTACGTCATCGGCGCTTGCTGAAGTCTGGTGTTCGCCAGCTGCCCGAGCGGCTGTGGCCGCTTCGCCAAACTGGACCGCCGGTGGCAAAGCCGCCAACATTGCCTTCACTTGGTCAATGAGGGGTTTCTTTACTTCACCTTCGCCAAACTGAACCGGCTCGCTCTGAGCTGCCAGATGGTCCAGCGTTGCAACAGCAACATCACGCCAGGCTGGCAAAACGCCAGGCTGGCCTTCACAGAACGCAACGTTCTCAGCATGCACCTGGGCAGCCTGGTGTGCCTCCAGTTGCGCCTTCAGACGCCTGTTTTCGTCCTCTATGGCTGCTTTTTCTTCAGGGGTCACTGTCTTCTCCTTTGGTGGTGGTTCGGCAAATTGGGGAATGGCAGCTTCTGGTGGCGCCTTCGTGATGTCGGCGGCTTGCTCCTGCGCCGCCTCTCTGATCTCGTCTTGTGCACCCTTTTCAAGCGTGCGGATGTCCCACGGGGGTAGCACGCGGTCGGCTTCATCAGCACCGAACTTCACGAGGAACCATTCGCGCAGGTTGCGCCAGAGGCCAGCATTGGTCATGTCGTCCCATTCAGAGAACGCAATGGCCTCCTGGAAGCAGACACCGTCTTCGGCTTCATTGAATTCGGGTGGGTCCAGGCCCTTTACGCCAGGTGCGGCTGCACCCAGCACGCCAACATGACGCAAGTACCAAACACCTGGCACAGGGTTGTTGATGTCCGTAGGGCGATAGAACTTCGCAGAAATGGTGCCCCACTTGCCGGCACGGGCATCCTCTGCAAAAGCTGGGTCAACCTTCTCAGGAACAGAAAAGAGACCGCGAGCGGTTTTAACGAGTGACGCGACCCAACCTTGCGCCGGATCGTCCGTTTTTGGGTGGCCAATGACGATGGGCGCCTTGGCGATCTTGGGGTCGTAGGCCTTGGCTGTGGCCTCCAGATCCGCAGCGCTGAACTCAATGACCTCACCTGACATGGTGGTCCATTTGCCAGGCTTGAAGATATGCAGCAGCTTGGTTGCTGCGCCGGAGGTTTGGGGGGTTGCTTGAGGCATACCCGGTACTGTGCCGGGGTGCTCACCTTATGTAATTGGAACGAGGGCAGAACTTTCACCGGCGTTGCGCCGGGATCTGCGGCAAGGAGCTAAGCCGTTTTTGGCGGCTGCGACGGGAGGAGCAACAGGGCAAGCTCGGGCATAAACACAGGCGTTGGCGCCGGGCCTGTCAGGCGCCACTGGACGCCCTTGACATAGTCTTTCAAAAGCTCATGACGCACATCCACATGCATGGCGGTCACTTCTTCACGAGACAGCCCGACCATACTATTTGGCGCCGATTGCAGATGCATCTTGAGTGGATTCATACGTCTGGTGTGCTTGATGCCTGGTAGTGGCAATTTACCCCGTCATGGTGGGTGAATCGACACTGAACAAAGTGCTCGGTGGGGCCTTTGACGTAGCCCCTAGACACCACCTCCGGGCTTGGCATCATCCAGAAAGGCACCCTGATCACCTCCTGAAAAACGGGTACATCGTAAGGCAGCACCTTGTCACCTTGACCTGGATGGCCGTGCAGCAGAACCATCATTTTGCTCACTCCAAAATTAGGCCGGGTCTGGCTTGTCAAACAGCCCGTGCTGGGCGCCATCGCGAATGCGCCTGGTCACCCGTGTAATCAGCTTGCGCAGGCCACGTTCGCCGAGCTTGTATTTTTGCGCCACTTCAGACAGATTGTCACCTGTGAAGGCGTCAAAGATTTCCATCTCCAGGTGGCTGAGTTTGCGGCGGTATTCCTTGGGGAACGTCAGGTTCTGGCCACCCCATTGGTCTGCCAGCAGGTCGGCCAGGTCGCAGCTGATCAGAGCGGCTTCGTTCGTGCCCACGCAGTACTCACCCAAGCGCCGCTGCACCAGGTCCATCATGTCGGCATAGAGTTCGTGCCGCCTTTGAGCCATGCGGCCGTCGTTTGGGTCGTTGAGTGCCATGGTTGTCAGCTCCTACTTTCAACGGGCTCAGTGGGCACGCCAGAGCGCACGCACCACTTTTTGAGCGCCTCGATCACGGTGTTGACCTGGTAGCTGTTGAGGAAACGCCAGGCGTCCACCTTGGTCTGGCGTTTGACATACGCCGTCAACGCCGCATCTGTGTCCACCCGCACCACATCGGCCTTGGCCAGGGCGTGCCACAGGGCGCGGGCCTTTTGCCAACGTTCGTCGTCGGCATCGTCCAGGCTGCGCTGCACATGGGGGCGTTTGCCTGGGCGCGGGGCAATCAGACCGGCCTGGGCTTGCAGGCCTGCCAGGTGCGCCAGGTACTGCTTGCGCTGCAGCGTGGTCATATCGGCTGCACTGGCTTTGCCGGTGACAGCCAGTTTGACCGACACGGCATCGTCTGCAGACAGGCCCAGGGCCTTCTGGGCCATGTGGATGGCGGCCAGGTGGGCCTGGCGGGTGTCAGGCTTGATCGGCATGGCTTGCACCTTGCGGCATGGTGGCCAGGAGTGCCTGGATGGCGTTGATGCTGATCATTTTGTCTTGATCGTTCTGCAGTGGCAGCATGCGCAAAAACGCCTCCATATTGCGCAGCTCGTCCGAGGTGCGGGCTCCGACCATGTTGGTCAGCGCCGTGCGCAGCAAGGTGATGTCTTTGCGGGCCTGGAGCAAGGGATCGGGGCCCGCAGGAGTGGGCGCGGGATCGCGGGCGAGACTGCGCTCACCCCAGGTGCGCCAGCCTGTGGCGGCAGACCAGCATGCCAGCGGTGGGCCGGAGTCGGCCGGGGAAATGATGCGCAGCGTAACGTGCTGATCGTGCCCAAACACCTGCTCGGCGCCTGTCTTGATTGATGCCTCCATGGCGGGGGCAAAACTGACCACGTCGCGCCAGGCGCCTTTGAGGTTCATCTGCAGCTTGAGTTGTGAGGTGTTCATGAAAGTGCTCCTTTGCGACCTGGACGCTTGTCGTTTTCGTGGTAACAGGCTTTGCAGCAGTACCAGAGGCCATCAGAGTTTTTTTTCGAGGCGAAGAAAAACTCAAGATCGGCTGGCCACCATTCATTGCAGGAGGTGCAGAATTTTTCAGGGCCATCAATCGTGGTCCGGCGCTTTGGACCGACATACCGAGTCGATGGCGTTTCTGACCCATTTAGTACGGCGCTCACGACAGCAACCCCTGCTGAGCCATACCACCCACACCGCGCTGCAGCTGGGCCTGTTTGCCCGACGCGAACCCGTTCTCAAGATCGTTATCGCGCACGTTGCGGCCAACGCTTCGGTCCACGGGCTTCACCGTGGTCATGTCCGGGTGCTTTGTCTCCATGTAAGACTCCAGCAGTTTGTCATTGGCATCACCATTGGCAAACTTGTCCAGCAGCCCGCGCACACCATAGGCCCAGCCCAGCGCGAACTGGTCACCACGCGCTGTCTTGGTGATGCGTTTAGAACTGCCTGGCTGTTTGCTGATGTGATCGGTGCGTGCTTTGGAACATTGGCGCGACAGCACCTCATACGCATAGCTGGCCACCTCGGCGGCAGCGCCTACACCAATGAACACAATGCGGCGGTGTTTCACCCAGCGCCCGTTGGGCAGCATGCGGCTCCCAATTTCAATGTAACGCTGACATCCAAATGCCTCTGCAACGATTGCAAACAGTGCAGACTCCCACTTGACGTGTGCTTGGCTGACTGCTGAGACTTTCGACTCCGACACATCGGCCATGGAAACGGCCTGTTCATCCAGGTTGTGCTCAGCCATCAGCTTTTGCGCCTGGCGCATTGCTGCAGCGGCTTCGTGCGGGTTCTGGCTTTTGGCCAGCGCCAGGCACTTCTTGATCTTTTTGAGAGCTTCGTCGCGTGTCATCAGAACAACTCCTTGGTCCGTGTGTCGCGCGCGGCCTCGGCCACTTCCAGGCCGCGCCTGACAAAGTGATTGACCAGCATGTTCAGATCGTCTTGGTCGTCGCGGTCGTGGACACCGTCGTCATACAGCGCGATTCGGGCCAGCAGCTCCTGGTCGACCTCGGCCGCTGTTGCACCGATGGCTACAACCGGCTGATACACAAGCGTCCCCGTGATCTGCTCACCTAAAAAGTCCTCATCAAGACCAGATGGGGCGGCAGCGGCTGCGATGAGCAAGTCAAACGCTTCTGTGCCAGGGCCCATCAGGTAGGCCAGGCGTGGGTCTGCCTGAATGCGTTGGATGACATGGCCCACCGCCTTCATGGCGAGGTCCAGGTGTTCTTGGGTCATGCTCATGCCGCTGTCTCCTCAGTCTGCTCAGCCAGATCCCACTCAGTCACCCAGGCCGCCAGCGGCAGCTCGTAGTGGTCGCTGAAAAAGTCCATGAACGAGTCCAGGTCCGGGAAGCCGTCTGCACGGGCGAAGGCTTCCATTTGCTTCACTGACAGCGCCACGTCGTCAATCACGATCCTTGGGACATAGTTGTAGAAGTCGACCACCACCGGGCGGCAGCGGGTCACGGTGCCCACACCCAGGCGCTGGCACCAGGCGGTGCGCTGGCCGGTCAGCAGATGCAAAGTCGCACCTGGGTGGAACTGCCGCAGGCGGATGGTCTGGCGCTTCTGACCGCTTTCGACCTGGTCAGCAAAGCGGGGGTAAAAGTTAACGGCGGGCATGATCAGGCCTCCAACTCGCCGCTGAGCGCTGACAGCAGATCTGGGATCAGCTTCAGCAGCTCGCCAGTTGCAATGGCTGCATCGGTGTCGAAAGCGTGGGCCTCATCGTCGGCGCGGTCGAGTGTGTCTGCGAATACAACATCCAGGAAGCTGATCTTGCGGATCTGCAGGCCATCTGTCAGCACGAAGGACACGCGATCGCTCCAGGTGAGCGCCAGGCGCGTAGGCATCAGGCCAGCGCGGATATGGTCGCGGACCTCGTCGGTGTCCAGACGGTGCCGGGCGTAGCGCACCACGGCCTTGGACTCATCAGCCGACTTGAGTTCGCAATCGCGGTCCACCGTGAAGCCAGCAGGCGCATCACCACTGAGCAGCCATTCGGCCATAGCCGCAACTGGTGACACCTGGGTGTTGACCAAGGTGACTGCCAGGCCTTTGATGGCCTGCACCAAGCTATTGACCACTTTGTCAGCCTTGGCCTGGCTGGATGCACCAATGACCAGGCGCGCTGCCACCGGGTCAATCCAGATGAATACAGCCTCCTGTTTTGGGAACGCACTGGGCAGCAGCGTCAGGCGGGATTCGTCCTTGAGGTCGCGGATCTCCTTTTTGCCAGGATTGCGGCCGGTGGCTTCCAGGATCTTCTGGACCATTTCGTCCACATGGTTGGCGATCGCCCTGGCGGGTACCGAGCGTGACTCGGTCATGTGCTTGAGGATCAGCTGGCCGCCGATGGACTCCACCATCGCGTCATGGGCGTGGCCGCGAGGCGGCACAAAGCCGAATGACCGCTCTTGTGTGGGACCGGTCGGCACAAAGGCCTGGCTGGCGATGGCGTCGTCAAGCCACGTGCCAGGTGTGAAGAAGTTCTCGACGGTGATCCGATAAATGACTGCATTGGTAAACATGATCAGGCGCTCGCAACGTCAAGGTTGATGGGCAGGTATTCCTGGGTGGTGTCATCGCGCTTGTAGAAGCGGATGTAAGGCTTTGTGGAGGCGGTTTGCATGCTGTCGGCAATGGCCTGCATGGCCTGCAGCCACTTCGGGTCCTTGATGTCCAGGGCGCGCAGCCCCAGCACCCGGTCGATGTTGATCTTGCCTTCTTTGTCGGTCTGAAAGGCGTGGTTGACCAGGACCTTGATGTTGTCATTGGCACCCGTGGCCCAGACATGGACACACTCGTCGATCAGCTGCTTGGCCGACAGGATCTGCTCACCAAACACGATCTTGTCCTGCATCTGGCGCACGATCTTGTATTTGCCGTCGTAGCTGGTCAGCGACACATTGCCCTTGGTGCCACCTGTTTTGACACCATAGTTTTCGGCGCTGGTGGAGACGTAGGCAGCTACATCGGCCATGGCGTTGAGCTTGAAGGTGCCCAGGGAGCGCGATTCGGCCTCGGCCTTGGCGCACAGCTCATACACGAGCTGGTCGCGCAGCTGGTCAATCTGCTTGATGCGCGACACCGGCACCAGGTTGCCTTTGGGGTCCTGCCAGTAGCCAGGTGTGGTGCTCTGGCTGCTGGCTTGGGTGGTGGTTTCAGTCATGGGAAAGTCCTTTTCGGGTGGGTAAGTCAGCAGGCGAAGCCACGGCTTGGGCGGCTCAGAAAATCGAGGGCACCAGGGCGCAACGGCGGTGTGCGACTGGGCAGCACGCTGGCGGGCAGGCGGCTCAGGTTGATGAAGAAAGGCAGCGGCGCGGGTGTGGCACTGGCTCGGGTGTCTGGCTTTTTGCTTTTGACTGCCTTCTGGGCCCGCGCCACACCGGCAGCGCTGGCCGCTGGGTTTCCCGCATAGGGGCCGATGCCAAACGTCCGTTCGCAGCCACGACCCCAGGAAATGAGCTGCTCTGTGGATACCAGGTATTCAAGCTTTTTGTTGAAGCGGGCGCGGCAGGTGTCCTCGTTGTCACCGCCATCTTTGAACTTTTTGAACAGCTCGGCATAGTCGGCGCGGCCGCGTTCTTCCACGTAGTTCAGAACAGCCAGGTTGATGTCAGACTGGTTGCGGACCTTGGGGATCATGGTTTGGCTCCTATGGTTGAGCGTTTGAGCTGGGCAGTACGTTCCCGCAAATCAGCGGGCATGGGTGTGGCCTGGCGGTCGTGGGCGTCTTTGGCGACCAATTTGGGGTCACGGTCGCCATACACCTGGGCCAGGCCTTGGCCGATGCTCATGGCCTGGCCGCGCACAGTGACGGTGTCTTGGCGCACTGGCGTGCGGCGCTCAGCCTCACGCTGCTGCTCGGCAGTGGCCTCCACCTTGTCAGCCAGGCTGACCAGGATGGTGTAGAGGTATGCGTGGTTTTTCATCGGCAGATCCAGCTTTCCCGCATCACGGGACAGCAGCATCTGGTCGATGCCCTGGGCCCATGTGGCCAGCGGTACCCGCCATTCGCGGCCACGGTGGGTGATGGCCTGGCGCTCCAGGTCGGGCAGCAGCTGCAGGATGATGCGCACCTGCTTGCGCTGGGTGAGCGTGGTCTTGGGCGGGGTGAACAGGCGCACGTACTGCAGCAGCCGGGCGCCGATCGGCAGGCCCACGGCGATCAGGCGGGCCACTGCAGCGCGGTTGTCAGCATCAACGAACAGATGGTCCAACCCCAGCTCGGTACCACACACGGGGCAACTGAGGTCTGTCATGCGAAGCGCTCCACCAGATAACCTGCCGCCAGGCCCAGCACTGCCAGCACACACGCCAGCTTGAGTGTCTCAGCCAGGCTGAGCGGGAACCACTCGTCCACATCCACAAAGGCCTGAGTGGGCTGGGCGCCTTCGATCACACCAGGTGCGAAGGTGTACCGGCGGTCCACCTGGCGGCGATCAGCCACCGGCTGCAGGCCAGGAACGACAACCTCGCACTCAAAGCTGTCGCAATCTGGGCAGTCATTGGGGCCCAGACCCTGGCAAACGCCAAGTTCTTGGCAACGGCTGTTTTTGATATTCATGGCAGTCTCCTGGCGCTGATGCGCTTGGCGTTGGGGAAGGTTTCCAAGGCGTCGATGGCGGCGGAAAAACCATCGGAGTAGATGCACAGGTAGCGCAGCTGCACACCGTCTGCCTGGGTAATGGTCATGGTGTAGTTGCGCATGGCTTAGCACCCGGCGATCACTTGGGCGTCCACCTGTGGCCAGTGGTTGGCCGCTGCGGCGTTCATGGCGCGGCACACCAGGTTATTGACCACGAGCGGGTAACACAGGCTGCGCACATCTCCAGGGCGACTACCACGCGGGCGGTAGATCAGGCGGGCACGGATGGCATCAAACGCATCGGGCGAAAACACGTCAGCCAGCTTGAGGTTGAAGCGGGCAAACTTGTGCTGCAGATAGGCCTCCAGCTCGCTGTCCAGTGGCTCCAGTTCGATGATTTCGCAACGCTGGGCAACTTCACGCACTTCGGCGTTTTGGCCGCTGAGGCGATCGCGCAGCTCGGGCTGACCGATCAGCGCCACGCCCAGCAGGCGCTTCATGCCGTCCTTGAGCTCGGCAAAGCGTTTCAAATGCTTGAGGGTGGCCACCGGCAGGCAGTGCGCCTCTTCAATGACCAGCAGGTGCCGATGGCCACTGCGGCAGCTGGCCGACAGCAAGGTGTGCAACTGGCGGAAACGGGCCTCTGCGCTCTGACGCAGCCGCACGTGTGGATCCAGTGCGGTGGCGATCGACTCGGCGATGGCCGTGCTTTTGAGCGTTTTGCCACGGAGGTCAGTCCCCTCCATCGCCAGGACGTAGGGCTTGACCAGGACGATGTCGCGGCCGTCCTTACGGAGGCGCTCCTGGAGGTCCTCGGCCAGGGTACTTTTGCCAGAACCCGACTCGCCCACGACAGCGACGAAGCCGTGGTGCTGGGCGCAATCGGTCAGCGCTGCGCGCACGTAACGCACGCTGGGTGTCTGGAAAACGTCATCGGGGCTCTGCACATCGTCAACAAAGGGGTTTGCTGTCAGCTTGAAGTGCTGACGTGTGGTGGGGTTGAGGCCTGCATTCACTAGTAACATCGGGTCTACTCCTGTGGTTTCGGTTGGTTTCGGGACTTCGGGGGCGGCCTCGTCAAGGTTCGAACTTGACGGGGCCAACTTGTTTTTTGGGGTGTAGTCATGCCAGCGCGACGGCCGCTTGGGCAGCGCTACAGGCACGGTAGGGGCGGCCCCCTCTGGTTGAGCGCTATTGGCCGGGCTAATAGGGCTTGAACCGGCATTCGCGAGGCCGAAGGTCTGATCCCACGCCGCCTGGGAGTCGGCGTCCATGGATGCATACGTGCCAGCGCGGAGTTGCTTGACCAGCGCGGTGCTGATGTGGAGCGCAGCCGATATCTCTGCTTTGATGCGCCGCTCCAGCGTCATCTGATACAAGGCCCGAATCAGTTCCGGGGTGACTTTGCGGGCGATCGTGCCGGGGTTTTGGGCGCTCACAGGGAACCTCCATTCACAACGCGCAGGCCGCCACGCACAGTCAGGCGGGCATGCAGTGCATCAATCTGGTCTTCTGGCACACCATCTGGATACTGGGTTTTGAGGGTGGACACCAGCTCGGCATTGAGCGTCATGCCCATGGACCGCAGTGCCTGGGCGGCCTCGAACTGGCTGAGAGTGCGCACCGGCACCGGCACCGGGGTGCTGGTGGTGGTGACCGCTGGCACCATGTCCGAGCCAAGCTTTGGCATGTAGGTACGCACCGGGGCGGCATCAATGACCTTGTATGGGTCGATGCGGCTACCCAGAGGAACCACACCCGCCTTGCGCTTGGCCTCGGCTTCCTCGTCGGTGGTTGCGTCGTAGGCCAGGCGCTGGACTTCTTTGCGGTTGGTGTCCAGCAGCGTGTCGGCCGGGCGGGCAAAGTCTTCACCGATGACGTTGGCACGCTCCAGGAACCCGGCTTCATCTTTGGCCAGCAGCGGGATGCTGATCAGCGTTTCATGGCCGTCTGCGTCTTTGAGCAACACTTGGGCAGCGTCGGGCACATAGGGGTTGATGGTGACCTGCAGCTTCTCGCCAATCATCACGCCTGGCACTGCGCGCACACAGTACGTGCCGGCACGGAACGACACAGTCAGGTTGTCGTTGACCTTGCGTGTTTCGACCTTTTCGCTTAGCAGCTCAAAACACGTTTCAGCCGGTGGGGCAATGCGCAGCTGCTCGGGCGCAATGGTCAACCACATGTCGTAGCGGGTGCGGCCATGGCGGGTGTGGATATTGTTGCCGTTAAACCAGCAAGCCCAGCGCTGGGCAGCGGCGTTCAGTTCATCCAGGTCACCCACCGGCTGCAGGCGCAGGCTGCTCTCAAAACTGCGCTCAATCAAGTCGCGGGCCTTTTCCACCTGGCCGGTGGCGCGGGCATTGCCTGGGCTGTGGGCATGCAGCTTGACCTGCAGTCGCCGTGCTAGGTTGCCAAACAGGCCGCTGGTGTTGGCGCTGCCCATGTCCATCATCAGATTGAATGGCACGCCGTGCAGCGGATCATTCGCGCGCTTTTGAATGGCTTTGATGAAGCTCTCAGCAAGGTTGGCGCCACTCTCTGCACCGTTCACATAGTTGACAGCCAAGGCGCCGCTGTAGTGGTCGGTCGTCTCATAGCTCCAGACCCGATCAGACTCGATACGTTTGAGGTTGGCGGGCTTGTTCTTGTAGAACTGGGTGCGCTCCATGACCTGCAAGCCGGTTTCTTTGGCGGTCTTGGCGTTCAGGTAATACAAAACGCAGATGCTGGCGTCGATCTGCCAGACGTGGTTGGGGTGCAGGCTCTTGAGCTCAACAGCTGGCGTGGGGCGGTTGAGTTGGTCGGGGTGCACGCCATAGCTGCGCAGCGCTCGGGCTATGGCGCTGTCGCTCAGCCGGGTGAGCTCGGCAGTCTCGACATCCAGGGCAAATGGCTTGATCTCGCCATTGGCCAGCAAGATGTCGACCGCCTGGCCAATGCTCATCAGTCGTTTGCCGGTTTTGCGGGCGCTGGTCATCAGCAGCGCGCTGATGGTGCAGGCGTCGTCGCGGCTGAGTTGCACGTCGCCTGCGTCGCTGCGTTGTTTGCGGGTGGGTTTCACGGTAACTTGTTCCAGGTAACGGTGGACGGTGGGCAGGCTGATACCAAGCTCACTGGCAGCGGCTTGGTAGAGCGGCGTCTTTTGCCCGCGTGGCACGCTGGCAACGGCTTGCGCCAGCTGCACCAGGCGCGGCACGATGGCAGGGTTGATGGCCATGACAGTGGCCTTATTGACCTGTTGCAGCGGTTGCGGGTGCGGCCCACTGCGCTACCTCGGCGGCCAGCTCTTGGTCGCGGGCGTTGCTGATGTCGGGCAGGTTGAACTCGTCGCGCAGCGCGGCCAGCTGAGCCTGGATGGGGCCCACCAGGCCAGCCATGAACAGGCCCTGGTCGGCCTCGGTGTGGTCCTTGATCTTGAGGAAGACTTGGCGCAGCTGGCCCTGGATGCAGCCCATGGCGTCGCTCATGAAGGCGGTGGCTTCCTTTTGCAGCTCAATCAGCACCTGGTCAGGTGTGGCCTTGGCCACATGGCGGCTGAGTTTGTCGAGCTGCTTGTTTTTAGTTTCGAGAAGCCTGTCGGTGGCTTCTTTCTCCAGCTTGGCTTCACGCACGGCCTTGCGGAGTTCTTTGACCGACATGGTGGCCACATCGTCCAGTGCCAATTCGCCGGTTTGGCCGGTGAGTTCGAGTTCTTCGAGCTGCTCGTCATCTAGGACGATCATTTCAAACAGCTTGGACTGATTGCCGATCGCCTTCAAAGTTGCCGACGTCGGCAACTTTGAGAACTTGGTGGCCGATTGCATGAAGCGCGCAGCCACGTGCGGATCTATACCAAGCACATCCAGCCGGGCCATAAAGCTTCCATGGGCGCAAGCTTCCTTCAGCACACGCAAGCCCTTGCCAACTTCCAGGCAGGCCTCGACGCTACGGCGCATGTTGGCGCTGATGTCGCGCTGGATCAGATCGGGGTCGGTGCAGTCGGCGGGCAGCTGGTAGCCCAGCTGCAGGGCGGCGGCACGCACGGCGCTGTCTTGTTGGGCCGTGGCCAGGGCCAGGCTGTTCAGGGCCTGCTTGTCTTGCGCCAGGAGCGTCTCATTCATGGGCACGTCAATGACCTCTGCGGCCGGGGTAGGTTTTTTAGCCATGGTGGCGGTCTTTCAATAGTTGGGTTTCAAAGGGGTACGTGGTAGCGGGTGCTGACCTCGTCGAGCTTGCGTTTGGCATTGCTGAGCTGGGTGGTGACAGACATCGCGATGCGGACAAAGGGCACGCCCAGGCGCCAGCGATTGGTGCCGTCGACACGCTCCACAAAGCCGGTTGCGTCGGCGATGGCGGGCAGGTTGACGCTGACCCATGGGGCGCCCACATCCAGCGCCTTGGCAATCTCGCCAGGGGCCAGGCCCAGCAACTCATGACCGGCCAGCAGGCGAAACAGCGCCAGGGTTTTGAGGGTGTGGCTTGGCAGAGATGTTGGCTTGGGGGTATCAGAGGACATGACCAGCCTCCTGGCGTTTGGCTTGCTGGGCAGCGCGCACCAGGCGCAGCAGCTCGGCCTGCAAGATGCGGGTCAGATGGTCGGCAACCATGTCAGCCAGGCGGCCGGATGGGATCCCCAGTGCACCATAGCGGGTGCCGATGATGAAGCCATGGACCTTCATGTCTGGCACCTGTTTATCCAGCGCGTGGCTGATGTCTTGTTCATTCAACATGGTTAAAACTCCAATTCGGGGGTGGCGAACTTCGACACGTTGGCCTGGTGGTAAGCGACTTGTTCCAGGTGCAGGCGCAGGGCATCAAGGGTCTCAGCGGTGTTTGCGCCCGTGGTGGTGTAGAAGTTGGTAAGCAGCTGCAGGGCTTTGGCAAAGCCGGTGTTCAGCTCCACCATGTCGGTCTGCACGGCCCGGCGGCCGGTGGGCATCTCCACCAGCAGCTTGTGGTCACTGGCGGCCAGCCAGCGGGTGACCAGGTCAATGCCGCAGGCATGTTGATAGGCAGGCACCAGCACCGTGGGCATACGGCCATTGGCGATCCACTTGTAAAGCGCCCAGTGATCTTCCAGCCCCATGCGCTCGGCAATGCGCTCGACGCTGAGGTTGTGGCGCTCCAGCGCATGCTGCTTGCAGCCCTGCAGGGCGTCGCGCAGCGTGTTGGGCTGGTACCGTTTCCAATTCCGCGTGCTCATTGGAAGACCCCACAAATGACGGTGTCCAAACAAATGCTCCGGCTGGTACTGGTGCGGTTGGCAGGCTGAGCGCAAAGTTCAGCCATCACCACCAACCAGGAGCAAACCATGGCGACTACTGCAGACTCTGACGACTTGACCGGCCGGATCAACGGCATTGGGCAAGCGCTGCTGCGGCTTACGGCTGAGCTTGAAATGAAGGGGCTCATTGATGGCCCCCGGGTGTCTGCAGCATGGCTGCGGGCAGCTGCGCCGTTTGGAGGCCCAAGTGCGGCTCATCGCAGCACAACAAAGGTGCTGCAGCAGCTGGCTGATCTGCTGGACGAGGCTCGCCAATCACGACTGGATCAAGGCCAAAGCCCTGCTCATCAACAACTGGTAGTTCAAGCACCTGGGCCACTGCTATGTTGATAGCGCGGGCCTCATCTGGCGTCATGTTGCGCGGCGTCATAGAAATTGAACTCATGGCTGGGTTAAAGTGGCATTCACGTATGTGAACTAGTCGGCAACTGATCGACGTTCGGGTATTTGCCAGGCCACAGGGTGGCCACGGCAATGCCGGTGACCTCGCTGATGCGTTTGGCAACCCGCTCACTGGTGCCACGACCGGCAATGACGTGCGCCACGCAGGTATGGGTAACGTCCAAGCTGCGGGCCACATTGGTGGGCGTTGTGCCCTTCATGCGGATCTGCGCCTTGATAAGTTCTGGGTGCATGTTGATGGCCTTGGGTGGGGTGTTTTTGTTGCGTTTGAAAATTTGCTGTGTGAATTATAGGAAAGAAAACTTTCCTATTGCAAATACTTTTTGAGAAAGTTTTTATGTCTATTGGTGACAGGCTTCGGACAGAGCGCGAGAGCTTGGGCTTGAGTCAGCCAAAGTTCGCTGCGATTGCAGGAACCACGAAACAAACTCTTTTTTCTTGGGAAAGTGGAAAGACTGCGCCAGACGGCTTTCAACTTGCCGCCCTGGCTGTGGCTGGTGTCAATGTTGGCTACGTCCTTACGGGCGAACGTGAGGGGCCAGCGCCCGAGGTGCTGACAGCCGAAGAGCGGGTGATGCTTGACTACTTTCGCCAGGCTTCACCGCAAGTGCGCAAAGCGGCACTGGGGGCTCTGCTGTCCGCTGGTCTTCCGGCTATAGGCAATGCAATGCCAAGCACTATCACTCAGACTATTTCTGCACCCGTTTGGGGCGGCGTAGCAGGCGGCAATATTCATAAAAAGTAGTGCAATTCACGTGGGGAGCAAAAACGTTGGACAAAACAGTTATCCAAAACATCCATGCCCCGGTATACGGACATGTTGCAGCGGGCAATATCACTATCGTCGAACATCACCAACAAGAACGAGAATTGACCTGGTGGGACTTGCCTACAGATGCACTCACACAACGCTTGCGGGCAGCGCGATCTGAACGATGGCGTGCTTGGCGGCGTTATTGGTTCAATACGCCACTATTTTTGCTGTCGCTGTACATGATGGGTCTCATCACATGGGTATGGAAACAGTTACCCGTTGGTCCAGCTTTTCAGCATTCAGCTTTGACACCAACTCTATCGCCATGGTTGTTTTTGATATTGATTGGAGGGGTGGCTCTACCACTTATGTACTGGCTTCAAACAGTACGCCGGATCGAAGGCAGAGTTGCGGCACAAGCGCAAGCGGAAATTGATGTCATCGAGGTCGTGCTTCGGTGTCGAAGATAAATCCAATTACCGCGCGAGTTCACTATGTTTTCGAATGACGAGGTCACCGCACACCTGTTGCGCGAGTCCACACGATTAAAGGATGCAGGCGATATTGGAGCGGCCTTGGCATGCCTTTCTCAAGCCAAGCAGACTATGCTGGCGTCTCCTGTTTCCTATCCGATTGAAACTTGGTGCAAATACGCACGATATCTGCTGGCTGCTGGGAAAGTAGAAGAAGCCATTGCGGAACTCCAATGGCTGTTAGATGACTTGCCTCGCCGAAAACGCAAGGAGTACTTTGTTGACGACAAATCGGTAAACAGCAGCATGACAAGGAGCGCCAAGATAAAAGATGCAAATGGGTCTATGCGCCATCCCAAGAAGGTTTTAAAAGAACTTTTGATCAGATATAAGAAGATTCAAGGTGATCTCTCGCCAACCGCAAAAGAGCCGTGAGTCACCTAACCCGCCTCCGCTCACCCTCAAGCGTACAGCTACTCGCGCTCTGTCTGGCCCTGGCCAGCGCCCCAGCCTTTTCCCGCATCCCCCGATCTACCACAGCCGTCAACGACTTCAAACGGTCCAACCCATGCCCAGCGACCGGTGCCACACGTGGATCGTGCCCAGGCTGGGAAGTGGATCACGTTGTGCCCCTGTGCGCCGGGGGCCCAGACACACCTCAAAACATGCAGTGGCTCACCATCCAAGCCCACCGGCAAAAGACCAAGCGGGATGTGATGGAGTGCAGGCTGCAAAGATGATTTCTTAACTAGGGAGCGAGTGAGATGGCAAAACAGGTAACCGTCAACATTTTCGACGTCGAGTGGGATGAACGTACAACAGTACAAAAGCTTAGCGACACCTTGGATGAGTTCAAATTGCTCCCACTTGAAAAACGCTGGCGTGACGACGTTCGCTTAGAGCATATTGAGGTAGGAGAGTTTGACGGTACAAGACTATACAAATTGGACTTTGTAAAACGCCGCGATATTGGCCCTGGCCGACTAGCAAGTGGCTCTCCAATCAAAGCCATTCAAATGGCGATGGATGAGGACTTTGGCGAAGAAACCGCAGCCATCTATGTTCCGCACAAGAAATGGCTTCTCGTGTTGCATAACGTTGCAGGTGTTGGTCCGAGTCGGATGATGGCATATTGCAATGCCCTTGATCCAGGCAACGCGGATAGGCATTTCAACTATGCTGCCAACCCAAAGCTTGATCCCGCTGTAATGAAAAGGCTTAAAGGCATGACGGGTATTAGCTCGATAGACGTTACCGCCACGATGGACGCTTTTCAAGACGCTGATGCAGACAGCGGCATGGATATTGCCAGAGCTACCCGGGTTGCAAAGCCAAAGCGTATCAGCCTGCAGTTGATGGCGAATGAATCCAGAAAGAGGGGTAGTTTTCTGGAAAACGTGCGTATTAAAAAATTCATTGACGGGATGTTGCGACACGGGGAAGATGTCACCAAGCTTCAAGTCAGCGGCGAGAGTCCAGAGGCAGATGGAAAAGATTTAGTGATTGACTTGCTGCATCACAAAGTGAAGAGAAAATTCTCGGCAGATGAACTCGACGTCGTTGAACACCGCTATACCCGCAAATCTAGGCTTGGACTACTTGAGCGCTCCTATCATGGGTGGCGCAACACTCTTTAGGATGACCATGCCCACAAGGCTGCAGATTGAAAGATGGGGCCCCATGCTGTTTGGGGTTCTTTCAACGACCGCCTGGTGGTGTCTTGATGGGCAAATTAAGATTTTTTTTGCAAAGGAGTTGTTGGCTGGCTTGTTGTCTGCAGGGGCTATCGCGGCTGGGTTCTTGGCTACTGCTATTTCAATCCTGTTGCCTTTTTCCAGTACGCCAACGGGCCTTTGGATGAGGAAGAAAGGCTACCTTCCTGACTTGTTTAGGTATTTAAACAGAGCCATATATAGCTGCCTCTTTCTCACTTGCGTTTGCGTGCTGGCGTTCTTCTTATTGGATGAAGCTTCGGGTGTACCTCAATTTTTTTCGTTCGTTATCGTTTTCACCGCTTCTTACACCGCTGCATCCTTGGCAAGGATCGGAGAGGTTCTGATGAACCTTTTTGAGCGAGCCAGTGAGTCTGCCGACAAGGACGGGTAGACATTCTCGACAGATGCATGCAGCCGGTGGCGCACGCTGTCCGCCATTGGCCTGATGCATTGGCTGCCACGGGGTATAGGTCCCGCGTGTCATGTTCAGCCCTTGGCAGATTCCCGATGCCGCTTGATGTTTCGGGCCTTGCGGTACACCCGGCGGGCGTGGGCATTGGTCCAGCCATACCCAGCGCGGCGGCGTTTGGTCCCACGAAAGTAAGTACCACTGTTCCAAGGGGCGGCCGCTTTGGGCTGAGTGGGCGCTTTGTTTCGGGCAGCTGGATCGCTGGCCCTGGCTTTGGCAAAGGTGGCGCTGGTGCCTCCATCGCCCACCATTACGACGCCACCAACGCTTGCGGCCAGCATGGCCATGGCGGCAGCTGCAGATCCGAGACCGATGATTGATGTTTTGCGCATGTTGGAGCCTCGCTTTATTGGTCAGCAAGAACGTACTCAAGCATCTGCCGCACCTGGTCGGCCGAGAACAGGTTCGTTCCAGTGGGCCAGGATCTGTTTTCCTTGGCCATGAACGGGTCGAAGCCAACAAAGCAATCAGGGCAAAAGTCGTCAGGCAACTTCCACCCCAAAAACCGGCTCACTGCCCGATCAATCGGTGAGCGGCGCATCAGCTTGCTGCGCAGCGCGTAGCCCTCCAGCTCCCACAACTTGTCACGCATGGGCTTTTGCACGTTTTCCAGGGCGATCTTCTGCCCCAGCTCTGCATTGAAGTTTTCCGCCGAAACACAAGCTGAGTGACCGCTTGCCAGGTAGAAGTTGCCGTCCAGAAAGGCATGGCAAAAGGTGCTGGTTCCGTGGGATGCGTAGACGAAGACAACGTGCATCACCAGATCCTCAATCTGCGCTGGCGTGACGCGGGGAGCGGTCAGCCCCTTGGCTTGGATCTCGGCCTCAATAGTTTGGTCTGTCATGGTTGCCTCGAAGTGATTGGAGGCGTCCAGTTTCAGTGGCTGCGCTGGCCACGTAATGTGCCCTGGTTCCAATTACATAGACGCGCGCACGCGCGACAGTGGCGGCATGGAAATCACCCGCACCGCCGTTGCCGCCTTGGTCCTGTCAGCCACAGGACTGGTTTACATCGCCCAGCGCGAGGACTACAGCGAGCGCGCCTACCCTGACCCTGTGCATGGCACACGTGTGGCCACCATCGGGTATGGGTCGACCGAAGGCGTGAAGATGGGCGACACCACCACACCTGTGCGGGCGTTGGTCCGGCTGCGCACTGATGCCAGTGATGCCGAGCGGGCGCTCAAGCGCTGCTTCAGCGCCCCGATGTTCCAGCATGAATGGGATGCCTACGTGGCCCTGGCCTACAACACGGGCGTGACTGCGGTGTGCAAGAACATCGACCGCACCGGCCCAAGCACCATCGTGCGCCGATTACAGGTTTTTGATTACAGGGGGGCATGTGATGCCATCTTGCTTTACGACCGCGCCGGGCCGGTGAACAAGCCGCAAGACCGCTGCAGCCACCCAGAAAACCGCACCTGCGCCGGTGTCTGGAAAGACCGCCAGAAGCTGCGGGCCATGTGTCTTGGGGAGTCAAAACCATGAAGTCCTTTATGCGCCCCCTGTTCTGGATCCCAATGATTTTGCTGGTGTGGGCCAGCTGCAGCTTCTACCTGGGCGACCGCTACCGCAACGCCGCATGGATCAAAAAGCAGAACGACCAGCTGCAGGCCGCCACCGTTCAGCTGGGCGCCGAGCGTGACCGGGGCGACGCCCTGACCACCGCACTGCTGACCTCTCAGTCCCAAATTGATCAACTCTCCCAGGAGGCCCACCGTGGCATTAAGAACGAAACAACTGGCCGGGCTTGCCTTGGCGGCGGCGCTTTGCGGGTGCTCAACAGCGCCCCCGGTCTGCGCACCCAGCTCACGACCACCGGCAGCACTGCTGCAGCGTATGGGCCCGCTGCCGCCTCTGCAGACGACGCGGGCACCCAGGCCAGCAGTGGCGACGAGTTCGCCACAGACACCCAAATCGCAGACTGGGCCATCGACGCCGGTGCCCAGTACGAAATCTGCCGAATCCGGCTCGACAAACTGATTGATTGGCACGGTGCACCATGATTGTTGAATTCAACCTGGCCAACTTGATTTTTGTCCTGAGCGGTCTTGTAGTTGCCTTTTGGGCACTGGTGAAGGTCATTGTTTTCCAGTACGAGAAGTCGCTTGACTCACGATTCAAGACTCTTTCAACCACCATCGAAAACGCCCAGAAGACCACTTTGGATCTGGAGCGCGATTTCCTGAAGTTCCAGTCAGAAATACCCCGAACTTACTTGCGCCGCGACGACTACATGCGCGAGGCGCAGATCCTGCGCGAAGCGATCAGCGCTGAGATTGCTCCTATCCGCAACAGCGTGAACCGTATCGAAGACTTTTTGATCCAGCCAAAGTGAGATTTGCCCCATGACTATCAAAGACTTTTCTCAGCACCTGCGACAAGACCAGCGCCTGGTGCTGCTGCGCATCTTGTCTGAGATGCCGTCATACCGAGCCAACAGCTCGGTGCTGGTCGGACTCATGGAAAAGCTGGGTCACACCATGACGCGCGACCAGGTCAAGACCGAGCTGCGTTGGCTGGCTGAGCAGGGCCTGCTGGCGGTAGAAGAAGCCGGGTCGGTGCTGGTTGCCACGCTGGATGAGCGCGGCCAGGACGTGGCCGAAGGACGTGCACGCGTCGACGGTATTGCGCGGCCGAGGGCTTAATCCATGGGGCGCAAATCGAGCATCGATAAGCTGCCAAGCGAGGTACGTGCCCGGGTGCAGAAGCACTTGCGCGAGAACCGGCTGACGCTGGTGGAGCTTATTGCCGATCTACAAAAGGAGTTCCCGGACCTGTGTGCGGCGGGCGTGCTGCCCAGCGTGAGTGCGGTGCAGAGATACAGCCAGGGTGTGCGTGAGATCGTGGCAAACGAGCGCGAAATGGCTGCAGCGGCAGAAGCCCTGGTGGGAGAGCTTGGAGAGGACTTTGACGCCAAAAGCGGCGCCCTGTTGGCCCAGGCCGTGACGACGCTGGCAAACAAGCGAGCTTTTCAGGCGATTGAAGCCACCAGCAACGGCACGGTGATGGACATCAGCGATGTGCTTGACTTGGCCCGTGCGGCCAAGGTGGCTCAAGAGGCGCGCAGCCTGAACCTGAAAGAGCGGCGCAGTGTGGCTGACGAGGCACGGCGCAAGTTGCTGGAGCAACAGGAAGTCAAGCTTCAGGAAATGCGCGGCTCTGACGGTATGAGCGAGCAGATGGAAGCCCGCATTCGCCGCATTTTGCTGGGCAAGGAGTAGCTCCATGGCCACAAAACCGCCCGCACCGCTCAAGCCCATTGGCACCCCGCGCAAGATCAATCTTGGCGAGGAGATGGCGCTGGCCGGGGTTGTGGTGCCACAAGATGTGGTTGACGCCATTCCGGCGCATGAGCCTGTCTTTTTGCCCTATCAGCAACGCTGGTTTGATGATGAGTCCCAGATCATGTTCGGGGAGAAATCGCGCCGCACGGGCCTGACCTGGGCCGAGGCTGGGCGCAATGTGGTCAAGGCAGCCAAACCGCGCCGCCGCCAGGGCTGCAATACATTTTACGTGGGCAGCAAGAAGGAAATGGCGCTGGAATACATCGCCGCCTGTGCGCTGTTTGCTAAGGCTTTTAACGAGTTGGCCCAGGCCGATGTGTATGAGCAGAGCTTTTGGGATGAGGGCAAGAACGAGGAAATCTTGACCTACATGATCCGCTTCCCGAAGTCTGGGTTCAAGATCCAGGCGTTGTCCAGCAGACCGTCAAATTTGCGGGGTCTGCAGGGCGATGTGGTGATTGATGAGGCGGCATTCCACGGGGAGCTGGAAGAGTTGCTTAAGGCCGCTTTGGCTCTGACTATGTGGGGCAACAAGGTGCGTCTGATCAGCACGCACAACGGGGTTGACAACCCCTTTGCCCAGTACATCCAGGAGGCTCGTGAGGGGCGCAAGAATTACAGCGTGCACCGCATCACGCTGGACGATGCCATTGCCGACGGTCTGTACAAGCGCATTTGCTATGTGACGGGCCAGACCTGGTCACCAGAGGCCGAGAAGAAGTGGCGCGACGATTTGTACAAGAACGCGCCAAACGTCGAGTGTGCTGATGAGGAATATGGCTGTGTCCCCAGGCATGGCGGCGGTGCCTGGCTGAGCCGGGCGCTGATTGAGCTGCGCATGTCAGCCAACACGCCGGTGCTGCGCTGGGAGTGCAAACCGGGTTTTGAGGTGCTGGCAGATCAAATCCGCCACGCCGAATGTCGTGATTGGCTGGAGGCGGTCATGCTGCCTCTGCTGGAAGCGCTGCCCACCGATGTGATCAGTTTTGATGGTGAAGACTTTGGGCGGTCTGGTGACTTATCCGTCCACGTGCCACTGCTGCAGCACCAGAACCTGGTGCGTCGGGTGCCGTTCACGGTGGAGCTGCGCAATGTGCCTTTTCGCCAGCAGGAACAGATCGCGTTTTACTTGCTTGACCGACTGCCACGCTTTATGGGCGGGGCCTTTGATGCGCGTGGCAATGGTCAGTTTTTGGCTGAAGTAGCCATGCAGCGCTACGGCGCCAGTCGGATCCAGCAGGTGATGCTGTCTGAGAGCTGGTACCGCGAGCACATGCCGCCGGTGAAGGCCGCACTGGAAGATGGCACGCTGGACGATTTACCCAAAGACGCAGACACCTTGGCTGACTTGCGGGCGGTGCAGGTGATCAAGGGCGTGCCGCGCATTCCTGACGCCCGCAGCACCGGTGAAGACAAAGGCAAGCGCCACGGTGATGCCGCTGTGGCTGTCGCTCTGGCTTACTTTGCCAGCCGTGAAATCAATCTTGGTCCTGTGGTGGCGAAGTCGCGCAAGCGGCGCTCGGACCAGCGCATCGGCAGCATCAACATGAATGGCTTCTGACATGGCAACACGAAACATCCTTACTTCTCACCTGGCTACCCGAAATCGAAGTCTTGACTACAGCGGCATGGGCTTGTTGTTGCCCAATCCCGACCCGATCCTCAAGGCACAAGGCAAGGACATATCGACTTACCGCGCCATGGCCACCGATGGGCTGATTGGCAGCTGCATTGCCAGGCGTAAATCCAGTGTCCAAGCCCTGGACTACGGTCTGGACCGTGGCAAGGCCAGCAGCCGGGCAGCCAAGGGCGTCCAGGCCGTGCTGGACGATCTGCCACTGAGCACGATCATTGAGCAGATGCAGGACTGTGTGTTGTACGGCTACCAACCGATGGAGGTGGTGTGGGAACAGTCTGGCGGGTTGATCGTGCCAGGTGATGTGATCGCCAAGCCGCCAGAGTGGTTCTGTTTCGACTCGTCGAACATGCTTCGGTTCAAGTCGCGTGAACACCCCATGTTTGGCGAAGAAGATCCCGGCAAAAAGTATCTGCTTCCGCGACAGAGCCCGACCTATCAGAATCCCTATGGGCTGGCATCACTGAGCATGTGTTATTGGCCGCTGAAGTTCAAGAAGGGTGGGCTCAAATTCTGGCTGGCATTTGTCGAGAAATTTGGTAGTGCGTTCAGCATCGGAAAACTGCCGCGCAACTCCTCGGACCCTGAGCGCGACAAGTTGCTCGAAAGCCTGGAGGACCTGATTCAGAACGGTGTGGCTGTAATACCTGATGACGGCAGCGTTGAGCTCATCGAGCTGGCAGGAAAAAGTGCCAGTGGTGACCTGTATGCCCAGTTGGTGGCCGAATGTAATGCCGAGATCGCCATTGCTCTGCTTGGTCAGAACCAGACGACACAGGCCAGCGCGAACAAGGCCAGTGCGACGGCCGGGCTGGAGGTGACCAAGGATCTGCGCGATGCTGATGCCCGCATCATTGCCACGGCGATCAATCAGTTGATCAAGTGGGTGTGTGAGCTCAATTTTGGAGACGTTGCAGCACCGGTTTTCAGCTTTTGGGATCAAGCCGAGCAGGATGTCCTGCAGGCGGACCGTGACAAGAGCAACTATGAAGCTGGGGCCCGCTTCACAAACCAGTATTGGCAGCGTGCCTATGGTTACCAGGACGGTGATTTACAGCCTGAGGGTACGCCACAAGCCAAGCCTGCAGTTGCGTTTGCCGAACCAGTTACATCCTCAGACCCCCTGCAGGCCGAAGTCGATCAGCTGGCCAGCGCCGCAAAACCTGAGGTCGACAGCATGGTCGAACAGCTGCAGCAGCTGGTGGACAACGCCACCAGCACCGCAGATCTGCAGCGCAAGCTGGTGCAGGCCTACGGTGACCTGGACAACCGCGCCATGGTCAAGGTGATGGCCGCTGCGCTGGCATTGGCCGAGCTCAAGGGCATGGACAGTGCCAAAGCCGACCAGGACAACCCACCTTCAACAGGAACCACCTGATGCGCACTTCCCCAGACAACAACAGCTTTTTAACCCGCTTTTAAAGGATGCCTACCATGCTCTTCACTTCTTATTTGGCAAACAAATTGATGGACTGGTTTGTCCGCTCCCAGGCGTTCACGCCACCGGGTGCAGGCTTGTCCGTTGGGCTATTGGTCAGCACCCATGGCCCGCGCAACAACAGCGCCACGTATGCACTCAACAACACGTTCAGCGTGAAGGCATCGGACGGCAAGACGCACCTTTACAAGTGCACTACGCCGGGCAGCACCGCAGCGGCCCAAGGCACGCTCTACCCCGGGGCAGAAGGTGAGGTCATCACCGATGGCACGGCTGTTTTCACGGAGCAAACGGCTGCTGTGCGAGGTAGCCTGGCTACCGAGGCCAGCTACAGCGGCTATGCGCGGGCGAACACCCCGGCGTCCCTTGCCAATTGGGCGGGCACGCAAGGCGCTGGTTCCACCACTGTGTCAAGCGGCACTGGCGTGCCCAGGACATCAAACAACGGCGTCATCACCATCGGCACCGCACCAGCTGGGCCCACAGCGTACGTCTGGGCGACGGCGCATTTTGATGCGGTCAGCGGCGGCAACATGTTGATGGTGCACCCGCTGACGGATGTGAAGACGATCAACGCCGGGGACCCTGCGCCGAGCTTCCCCGCTGCGACGTTGTCGTTTACGCTGGATAGCTGAGGTGTCCATGATCACCGACAGCACTTACACGGAAGGCCCAGCCCAGGCTGATGGGCGCCGCTATGTCAAAGAAGTGCACACCGATGACACAGGCAAAACCTATGAGTTTGAGTGGCTGGGGTCTCAGGACGTAGCTCTGGTCCTGGCTGGCCGTGCGTCCGCGCTTACTGTGCAGATTTCGGCCCAGCGCGCTGCCGACGCACTGGTGGCAGGCACCTCGCTGCCTCTGACCAAACTCAAATGGGAGCGGCTCTTTACGGATGCTGAGTGGGCGGCAGCTCAGGTGTTCAATGACACTTTTGAGAGTCTGGACACGCTGACGGCAGAGCAAAAAATCAGGATCAAGCGCGGGCTGCGTGAATACGTGCTGGCTGATTACATCAGCAAAAGTGACCCCAGTACCATCTTCCTGGTTACGCTCTATGAGTCTTTTGGAGTGATCGGTGTCGGGCGCGCAGCGGAGATTTTGGCGTAATGGCAAATATCTTTGTTCGCAGCACCACCGGCAGTGACAGCAATGATGGCCTGAGCTGGGCCACCGCAAAGGCAACTCTCGCGGGCGCCGATGCCATCGATGCGTCCGGTGACACTATTTACATCAGCAAGGACCATGTTGAGAGCATTACCGGAAGCGTCACATATACGCTTTCGGGAGCCGCCTTTTCTTCGATCAAATTGGTGCTGTGTGTCGATGACACCGGCGACCCCGCCACCCCAACATCACTGGCAGACACGGCTCAAATCATCGCGACTGGGTCAATCACTTACAACGCAGACTATTCACTTGTGCATGGCGTCGTGTTCAAGGGGGCGGCCGGTGTTTCTTTTGGGAACTACTCTGGCAGCTTGGCAGAAGCCCGACGCTGCAAGTTCCTGTCTTCAGGTGGCACGCTCAATTTTCAGGGGCAATTCATTGAGCTGCTGGACTGCTACTACGGATCGGAGACCGCTCTCCCAACGCTGATCTACGCAAAAGCACCGCAAACGTTCATACGCGGCGGTGGCCTTATCAATCCCGGAAATGTGGCCTACACCTTGTTGGTGACCTGGTCAAACTGCAACTGCGTTATCGACACCTGCGACCTGTCGGCGCTGAAGAATGATCAGAACATTCAGACAGAGTTTTACAACCAGTCGGCAGGAACCTTGTTACTCAAGAATTGCAAGATGCCAGATGGCTGGACAGGCTCGTTGTCCAGCTTCGGGTGGGCAGGATCGCATCCCTATGCATATTCGCGGCTGCAAAACTGCGACAGCGCTGATACCAACTACAGGCTGTGGTCGCACCAGCGCGGTGGGCAGGTATTCAGTGAAACCACTGTGGTGCGCGCTGACGGGGCTTCAGATGGATCCACGCCCCTATCTTGGCGAATGCTGTCCAGCGGAAATGCTCGTAGGGTCTTTGCGGGCGTTCAGACGCCTGAAATTGTGGTTTGGAATGAAGTGGTGGGTAGCCCAGTCACGCTGACCCTGGAAATATTGACGAACGGTGTCACGCTAAAAGATTCTGATCTGTGGGCGCAGTGCGTTTACCTTGGAATGTCTGGCAGGCCGCTCGGGGTCCGAATGACCACCGAGCCGTCAATTCTGAGTTCCGGGGTGGCGTTGGCATCGAGTGCTGCAGCCTGGACCACGACAGGGATCACCACGCCGATCAAGCAGAAGGTCACTCTCACCTTCACGCCCAAAGAGAAGGGCTTTGTGAGTGCAATCATCAAGCTGGCCAGAGCGGACACCACTGTCTATGTCTGCCCCAAACTGACCCTGATCTGATATGGCTCAGTACCAAATTCCAGGCGGGCCGTATGTTATCGGGACCAGTACCCTGCAAGCGCAGATACCTGGCGGGCCGTATTGGCTGGACGTAACGACCGTTGGCGGCGGTGGTGCGATGACGCTGGCATCAGATGCAGCAGCCCGGCCCAGTAGCTCTGCATCTTTGTCGACGTCCATTTCCCTGGCGGCAAGTTCAGTGGCCACAACGGGCAACACAGCGGCATTGAGCACATCAGTGTGCCTTGCTGCAACGTCTACCGCATCTCCTTCAAGCGTATCGGCGCTGACAACCTCCATCAAGCTGACATCTCAAGCTAGCGCCAGACCGACATCAACAGCGACTTTGAGCGCACTAGGTCAAGCCTGGTCGGCATCGGGCAGTGCATCGCCTTCCAGTAGTGCGGCCCTGTTCACAGCGATCACACTTTCATCTCAGGCAAATGCCAACCCGACGTCGACGGCCACATTGAACACCCCAGGCCAAGCCTGGTCAGCCGCTGGCAACGCAGTGCCGGTCAGCTCGGCGAATCTGTCTACAGCCATCGCGCTGGCGTCGGCCAACAGTGCAGCTGCAAATCAAACGGCGAATCTGCTGACGGTGATCAGGTTGTCCAGCAGTGTGGCAGCGCAACCGTCGTCAGCATCTGCTCTATCAACTCAGTCACTATTGGCCTGCGAGTCAGCAGCCCAGACGCTGTCTGCTGCTCATCTGACCACGCAGCTTCTGCTCGCCGCCGCCGGTAAAGCGGCTCCATCGTCGTGGGTCACCCTTGGGCATGCTGCGGGGCAAGACTTCACCGGTATGCGACTGGGTGTCTCCATAAGGCCCGGGCTGGGTGCCCGAGTCAGTGGTCAGCGGGTGTCGGTGGTGACCTCGGGGCCCCGCATCGGCTGCAGGGTGACTTCTCGCTTTTAACAATCGGACCACCATGACCACTATCCACAGATTTAGGGGTGATACCCGACCCGACGAGTGCACGGTGTTTGACAAGGTAACCGGCCAGCCGGTCAACATTGATGGGTGCACATTTCTCATGACGCTGGATCAAAAGCGAAATCCAGTGGGCGACGCCACAAGGCTTTACCAGGTGGTGGGGCAAATTGTTGATGCAGCAGTCGGACGGGTGAACTTCACGCCCACCGCTGAACAGGCAAATCGTGTCGGGACGGTTTACTTCGACATCCAGATGACCGACTCAGCGGGTGTGGTCTCCACGCTGGAGCTGGACCCCTATGTTTTTACTCAGGACATCACCAAATGAGCACAACAAACCCTTTCGCCTCACGCAAGTTCATCAGGGCGGCAATTTTTATAGTCGTTTGCGTTGCTATGGCCTACGGCGTCATTTACATCAGAGAAATTATGTGGGCGCTTGGGAGGATTTCATGATTACAAACACGGCCCCTTTCGCCTCGCGCAAGTTCATCCTGGCAATGACCGTCCTGGTCATTGCGACCCTGTTGCTTGTGTTCTCTGTCATTCCGGTCATGATCTGGCGTGACATCGTTTTTGCATTGCTGACCGGGTATCTCACCTCAAATGTGGTCCAGAAAGCGGTGGCCGGGAAGTCAACCACGTCATGAGCACAGTCGCTGATCAGGCATTTGGATTTGGCACGCCTTTTCAGGCGCAGATTGACTATCTGCGCAACAAGCTGCGCCTGCCCACCGACCGCTGGGACGACATCATGCGCAGCGCGCACGATCGCGCCTTCATCGTGGCCGGGGTTGCCAAGGCTGATTTGCTGGCGGATCTGCACCAGGCGGTGGTGGAACGCGCCGTTGACGGCGCAGGCCTGCAGGCATTCCGCAAGGATTTCAAGGCGATCGTCGCAAAACATGGCTGGACCGGCTGGACTGGTGAGGGCTCGACCGAGGGCGAGGCCTGGCGCACGCGCATCATTTACCAGACCAACATGTCCACCAGCTACAGCGCTGGCCGCTGGGCCCAGATGTCGGATCCTGAGGTGCTGCGGTTCCACCCATATTGGCGCTACATCCATGCCGATGGCGTTTTACACCCTCGTCAGCAGCATCTGGCCTGGCATGGGTTCACGGCGCTGTCTACGCACCCGTTCTGGCGGACACATTGGGCGCCAAATGGCTTTGGCTGCCAGTGCCGCATCATCAGTGTGACCAAGCGCGAGGGAGAAGCCAGCGTCCGGGCTGGGCTGGGCGAGCTACCTGCAGGTTGGAATGCGATTGCCCCCCAAACCGGTGACCCTGTGGGCGTTGGCAAAGGCTTCGGCTACGCGCCAGGTGCCAGCGTCGATGTGGCGCTGCGCCAGATGGTCCAGGACAAGCTGATCTCCTACCCACCAGCCATTTCCAAGGCGCTGGCGGCAGATGTGGGCCGCTATGTCAACTCGACCGAGGCGGCCGCATCGTTTGCTGCCCGCGTGCTGGCCGATCGGAGTGTGACCGAGCCTTTGTTTGTGGGTTTTGTGGACGCGGTTGACACCGTTTCACCAGCTGCTGGAACGCCAGTGCAGGGCTACTTTGTCACCATTCCAAGTGATGCGCCGCGCCACGTTGAAGTGAGCCACGGCAACGACGGCAAAGGTCAGCGTGCCGCGATGCCCGCCGACTTTGAACAAGTGCTGTCTGTGCTCAATGATGCTGACCAGGTCAAGGCAGGCGCCAAAAGCCGCAACGGCAATGCCACCGTGGTGGCGGTCAAAAAGATCAGTGGGGAGACTTACCGGGCTGTGTTTGAAGTGCTGCCCGGCAAGAAAAACCGGGCGCTGGCCTTGCTGTCAATGGTGATCAAGACACCAAAATGAGTTGCTCTGCACCCCCGACCAAGACGTCCGAAACGATCCGCGAATTCAACGCGGGAGCCGATACAGCGCAGCGCAGGCTCAATTATAGAAACCATCGTCCTTTTTGAACAGGTGACACCATGGCCGATTTCACCATCACAGTTGACGACGCCGAGGTGCAGGCCAAGTTGTCAGCTTTCGCGGAGCGGGTCGATAACCCCCGAGCAGGCCTGACCGCGATCGGTGAAGGCATTGTCGAGCGGACCAAACGCCGCTTCGAGACAAGCAAAGGCCCAGACGGCACCCCATGGAAGCCAAACAGTGTTGTCACGTTGGCACTTTTCAGCGGCCACCTGGCGGGGCAAAAGAGCAAGGTAAAGAAGGACGGCAGCCTGAATGCAGCCGGTGAGCAGGCCCTGGCCAACAAAAAGCCTCTGATCGGTGAAAGCCGAGATTTGTCGCGCCAGCTTTATATCCAGGTCGGCGATATGACGCTGACAGTGACCAGCACACCGGTTTATGCCGCCATCCAGCAGTTTGGCGGCCAAGCTGGACGTGGCCGCAAGGTGACTATCCCGGAGCGTCCATTCCTACCGATTCACAAGGACGGCACTTTGTACCCATCCGACCAGGCCGACATCATCGACGAGCTCAATGAGTACCTGCTTGGCGACCTCGCCGTGTAACATCGGCCGCCAAATCGGCATAGAGGCTGTGTTTGATAGCTGTTTCGCGACAGGAAAGAGTTTTTCAAATCCTGACCCACAATAAACCGATATGTCCCACTAAATTTCGGATTTATCGCGCCTCTATGCCTTTGAATATCTCAACTCCCCTCACGTTGTAGCCCTTATCCCTCAAGCCCTGATAGCTATACAGAAGAGAGCAGACATGTTTCCGACCCGACTGGACTCCCCTGTGGCCTACGAGATTGCCAAGGCCATGATGGATGGTTTCAACCGCCACTACCACCTGTTTCGCAGCGAATCGGCCCGCGCCAAACAACGTTTTGAGACCGCCGACTGGGCCGGTCAGCAGCGCGCCCAGCGTGAACGCATCGAGTTCTACGACCTGCGCGTGCGCGAGTGTTTCATGCGGCTGGAGCGCGAGTTCAAGGCTGGTGAGCAGCCGATGGACATCTGGCATCAGGTCAAACTGCATTACATCGGCCTGCTGGTAGACCACCTCCAGCCCGAGCTGGCCGAGACCTTCTTCAACTCGGTCACCACCAAGATCCTGCACCGCAGTTATTTCCAGAACAGCTTCATCTTTTTCCGCCCGGTGGTCAGCACCGAGTACATCGAGAACAATGCGCCCGAGGCACAGCCCACCTACCGCGCGTATTACCCCACGCTCGACAACCTGGCCGGGGTGTTGCAGCAGATGGTGCTCGACTTTGGCCTGTGCCGCGAATTTGAAGACCTGCCGCGCGACGCCGCGTTGGTGATGGGCGTGATCCGGCCGATGTTGGATCGCGTCAAGGTGCACGCCAACTTGCAGATCCAGGTGCTCAGCAGCCTGTTCTACCGCAACAAAGGCGCCTACCTCATTGGCAAGCTGATCAATGGGTTTACCGAGCAGCCGTTTGCGCTGCCCATTTTGTACAACCAGGCGGAGACCCAGCTGCGCATCGATGCGGTGCTGCATGGCGATGACGACATGCACGTGTTGTTTGGTTTTGCCCGGGCCTACTTCATGGTCGACATGGACATCCCGAGTGCCTACGTGCAGTTTCTGCGCAGCCTGATGCCGCGTAAACCGCGCAACGAGTTGTACAACGCGCTGGGCCTGGCCAAGCAGGGCAAGACCCTGTTTTACCGCGACTTCTTGTACCACCTGCGCCACTCCACCGATTTGTTCCGCATCGCACCGGGCATCAAGGGCATGGTCATGCTGGTGTTTGACTTGCCCAGCTTTCCCTATGTGTTCAAGGTCATCAAGGACTTTTACCCGCCGCCCAAGGACACCAGCCGCGAGCAGATCAAGGGCAAGTACCTGCTGGTCAAACAACACGACCGTGTGGGGCGCATGGCCGACACGCTGGAGTACAGCGGTGTGGCTTTTCCGCGCAACCGTTTCACCGACGAGCTGATCGCCGAGATTGAGAAGCTGGCGCCCAGCCAGCTGGAGATCAGCGACCGCGATGGGGATGGCCAGCTGGAAGTCATCCTCAAACACGTCTACATCGAGCGGCGCATGATTCCGCTCAACATCTACTTGCAGGACGCTTTTGACGCCGGTGGTGCCGACCCCAACAACACCAGCCCCGCCGCCCTGAGTGCCCGCGCCCAGCTGGAGCACGGCGTCATCGAATACGGCAACGCGCTCAAGGACCTGATCGCCGCCAACATCTTTCCGGGCGACATGTTGTGGAAAAACTTTGGCATCACGCGCCACGGCAAGGTGGTGTTTTACGACTACGACGAGATCGAATACATCACCGACTGCGTCTTCCGCAAGGTGCCCAAACCGAGGTGTGAGGAAGACGAGATGTCGGGTGAGGTCTGGTACACGGTTGGCCCGCACGATGTGTTTCCCGAGACCTTTGGCCCGTTCCTGCTGGGCAACCCGGCGGTGCGCGAGGTGTTCATGAAACACCATGCCAACCTGCTGGACCCGGCGTTCTGGCAGAAAAACAAGGACCGCATCCAGCAAGGCCATATGTTTGACGTGTTCCCGTATGACCAGAGCAAACGCTTTGTGGTCAGCCCGCGCCAGTCGGAGTTGCCGGAGTCGATGTGAGCCACTTTGTTTTTAATAGCTGTTCATCCTTATTGAATAAGGGCTAGAGGCACTTTTTATACCAAGGAGACCCTATGACGGATGCGATTGTGATTGTGGCTGCTGCGCGCACGCCGATGGGCAGTTTTCAGGGGGACTTTGCCACGCTGGCCGCGCATGACCTGGGCGCTGCAGCCATCCGCGCGGCGGTTGAGCGCGCCGCGATTGCACCAGCGCTGGTGGATGAGGTGCTGTTTGGCAATGTGTTGCCCGCTGGCCAGGGCCAGGCACCGGCGCGCCAGGCCGCACTCAAAGCCGATCTGCCGATCAGCGCGGGCGCGGTGACCCTGTCCAAAATCTGTGGCTCGGGCATGCGCAGCAGCATGTTTGGCCACGACATGCTGCTGGCGGGCAGCGCCGATGTGCTGGTCACCGGTGGCATGGAGAGCATGACCAATGCCCCCTATCTGCTGCAAAAAGGCCGCGCCGGTTACCGCATCGGCCACGACCGGATTTTTGACCACATGATGCTCGATGGCCTGGAAGACGCTTACGAGGTCGGCCGCTCCATGGGCACGTTTGGGGAAGACTGCGCCGCCCAATACGGCTTTACCCGCGCGCAGCAGGACGCGTATGCGATCACCAGCGTCAGCCGCGCACAACACGCCATCCAATCGGGCGCTTTTGCCGCAGAGATCACCCCGGTGTTGGTCAAAGGCCGCCACGGAGACACCCTGGTCAGCATCGACGAAGGCCCGGGCCGCATCAAACTCGACAAGATCCCCACGCTCAAACCCGCCTTCAAAAAAGACGGCAGCATCACCGCCGCCAGCAGCTCCAGCATCAACGACGGCGCGGCCGCACTGGTGCTGATGCGCGAAAGCACCGCTACCAAGTTCGGCTGCCAGCCGCTGGCGCGCCTGGTGGCGCACGCGGTGCATGCGCAGGAGCCAGCCAAATTTGCCACTGCGCCGGTCGGCTCGGTGCGCAAGGTGCTGGCGCGGGCGGGTTGGAGCGTGGCCGACGTCGACCTGTGGGAGGTCAACGAAGCCTTCGCGGTGGTCGCCATGGCGCTGATGCAGGAGCTGAACCTGGGCCACGAGGTGGTCAATGTCAACGGTGGCGCCTGCGCGCTGGGCCACCCGATTGGCGCCAGCGGCGCGCGCATCATGGTCACCTTGTTGTACGCCTTGCAGGCGCGTGGCCTGAAAAAAGGCGTGGCCACCCTGTGTATTGGTGGCGGCGAGGCGACTGCCGTGGCGCTTGAATTGTTATAAATTGATAGTTACTGACCCAATCAGAATAAGGGCTTGAGGCATGAATGTTTTGGTGATAGGCGCCTCGCGCGGTATTGGCCTGGAGCTGGTGGGCCAGTACCTCGACGCGGGCGACCGTGTGATTGCCACCGCGCGCGACGAGGCCGGGCTGGCGCGGCTCAGGGATATGGGGGCACAGGCCCTCAAGCTTGATGTGGCCGACCCGGCCAGTGTCAGCGGCCTGAGCTGGCTGCTCGATGGTGAGAAGCTGGACCTGGCGCTGTACGTGGCCGGGGTGTTCTCGACCGGTGGCGCCACCTCGCCGCCGACGCAGCAGGACTTTGATGCAATGATGCACACCAACGTGTTGGGTGTCATGCAGGCTTTGCCCCAGGTCGCGCCCTGGGTCGAGGAGGCGGGTGGACAGTTTGCCTTTTTGTCCAGTGACATGGGCCACATCGGCGACAGCCGCAGCAGCCGGGGCTGGCTCTACAAGGTGAGCAAAGCCGCGCTCAACATGGCCGTGGTGGCCGCCCAGCCGGACTACCCGCGCGCCCAGTTTCTGCTGGTACACCCCGGCTGGGTGCAGACCGACATGGGCACATCTGCCGCGCCGCTGACGGTGCAAGACAGTGTGTCTGCCTTGCGCCAGACACTGGCCGCGCACAAAAGCCGAAAGACGATTCACGGCTGTGATGACGTTCCCTACTTGCAATGGGACGGCTGCCCCTTCGCGGGTTGGTAAACCACCCACAACACGAGCAACGGAGACCCCATGCTGCTGACCCAAGACCAGGAAATGGTGCGCGACGCGGTGCGCGCTTTTGCCCAGGCCGAACTCTGGCCCCACGCCGCCCGCTGGGACAAGGAACACACCTTTCCCAAAGTCGCGCACCAAGGGCTGGCCGCGCTGGGTTGTTATGGCATTTGTGTGCCCGAGGAGTTGGGTGGCGCCGGGATGGACTACCTGACGCTGGCGCTGGTGCTCGAAGAAATTGCTGCGGGTGATGGCGGCACCAGCACCGTGATCAGCGTCACCAACTGCCCGGTCAATGCCATCCTGTTGAAATACGGCAATACTGCCCAGAAGAAACAATGGCTGGAGCCGCTGGCGCAGGGGCAGATGCTGGGCGCCTTCTGCCTGACCGAGCCACATGTCGGGTCGGATGCCTCGGGCTTGCGCACCACGGCGGTCAAGGAGGGTGGCAGTTACGTGATCAATGGTGTCAAACAGTTCATCACCAGTGGCAAAAACGGTGATCTGGCCATTGTGATTGCGGTGACCGACAAAGGCGCGGGCAAGAAGGGCATGAGTGCGTTCCTGGTGCCTACCAACACCCCGGGTTATGTGGTGGCAAGGGTAGAGGACAAACTGGGCCAGCACAGCAGCGACACGGCGCAGATCAATTTCGACAACTGCCGTGTGCCTGCAGAGAACCTGATTGGCCAGGAGGGTGAGGGTTACGGCATTGCGCTGGGTGGTCTGGAGGGTGGCCGCATCGGCATTGCCGCACAGAGTGTCGGCATGGCAAGAAGTGCGCTCGAAGTCGCCATCAGCTACGCCAAGGAGCGCAGCAGCTTTGGCACCCCTATCTTTAACCACCAGGCAGTCGGCTTTCGGCTTGCTGAGTGCGCTACACAATTAGAAGCGGCCCGACAACTGATCTGGCATGCGGCCAGTCTGCGTGATGCCGGTCGTCCGTGCCTCAAAGAGGCCGCGATGGCCAAGCTGTTTGCCAGTGAAATGGCTGAGAAGGTGTGCAGCGCCGCCATCCAGACGCTGGGGGGTTATGGGTATGTGAGCGACTTCCCCGTGGAGCGCATTTACCGCGATGTGCGCGTCTGCCAGATTTATGAGGGCACGAGTGACGTGCAAAAAATCATCATCCAGCGTGCGCTGGCCTGAGCTCGGTTGCCCTTAACTGGTTGTGGTCTCGGGCCCGTAGGCGCGCATAAAAACGGTGATGGCTTGGTGAACAGATTCAGCAATGGCTTCCTCACTCGCATCCATCGGCATCTGAAACATAAAACGGTCAATCCATTCGGCTTCCAGCAGGCTCTTGAACTGCCGGGCGGCGATGCGTGTGTTGGCCTGGCGCAGTTTGCCCGTGGCCATGCCATGTTGCAGGAAGGCAACAACCTCTGCCTCGCTGCGTTGGGGGCCGAGTTCAAAACACTTTTGCCCCAAGCCCGAGCGACCGGCTTCTGACACCACCAGACGCCGCACCGTTTGTAGTTGGGGCGCATAAAGAAAGCTCAGAAACCGGCGCCCAAAGGTCTCCAGCGCCTGGGCCATGTCTGGTTGACTGGCATCGAGTGCATCGTGTGTGGCCTGGAACTCGGCCTCGGTCGCCTTCGAAATCACCTCAAAAAACAGCTCTTCCTTGGAGCTGAAGTAGCTGTAGAGCGTGGCTTTGGAGTAACCCACCCGTTGGCAGATCTGCGCCATCGAGGCCCCCGCAAACCCCGTTTCCTGAAACACCTGCTCAGCCGCTGCCAGGATGGCTTGCCGTCTTGTCTCGGTTTTTGCCCGCATGTCAACCCCCATTTTTTCTAAACCAGTTGGTTTAGTTTAGCTGAGCCGGTTCTAGAATCATATTTAAACCAAACGGTTTAGTTTTGTATGGAGGTTGGATGCTCAGATGTCATTTTTTGCCCGCGCAGCTGGCGCGTCGGCGGGCTGGTTCACTCACTGCGCTGGCCGCTGCGCTGTTTTTGCAGGCCTGTGCCCAGTTGCCAGACTTGGCGCAGGCACCTCAACCCAAATCCGCCGAGGCATTTCAATCCGGCACGTCGTTACAAGCGGCCGCAGCAGATTGGCCGCTGGACCAATGGTGGACGGCTTATGGTGATGCCCAGCTCAACACCTTGATCGACGAGGCACTGCTTGGCTCGCCCGACTTGGCGGCGGCCACAGCCCGCCTGCAGCGTGCTCAGGCGATGACGCAGGTGTCCGGCTCAGCCCTGAAGCCGCAGCTCAGCGCCAATGCCGCACTCAGCGAAGAACGGCTCAGTTACAACAACCTCTTGCCCAGAGCCACGATGCCACATGGCTGGAACGACTATGGCCGTGTCAGCCTGGACTTCCGTTGGGAACTGGATTTCTGGGGCAAAAACCGTGCAGCCCTGGCCGCGGCCACCTCGGAGCTGGAGGCCAGCCGTGCCGAGCTGGCGCAGGCCCGGTTGATGCTGGCCTCGGGTGTGGCGGCCAGCTACGCCGAACTGAGCCGCTTGTACGCCAACCGCGACACCGCCGCGCAGTCGGTGGACATCCGGCAAAAAACGGCCGAATTGTTTGTAAGGCGTTATGCCAATGGTCTGGAAACACGTGGCAGCCTGCGCGAGGCCGATGCCCGCCGGGCGGTGGCTGAAGGTGCTTTGCTGGCGCTGGACGAGCAGATTGCACTGCAGCGCAATCACCTGGCCGCACTGCTGGGTGCAGGCCCAGACCGGGGCTTGACCATCACCGCGCCCACCCTCAAGCTGAACCACAGTTTTGGCCTGCCCCCTGAGCTGGCGGTCAACTTGCTGGGCCGTCGCCCCGATGTGGTGGCAGCCCGCCTGCAAGCGCAGGCCCAGGCCAGCCGGATCGCGCAGAAGAAGGCGGAGTTCTATCCCAACGTCAACCTGTCGGCGTTTGTGGGCGTGCAATCGTTGGGGCTGGACAACCTGGACAAGAGTGGCTCCAGCATCGGCAGCTTGGGTCCGGCGATTTCTCTGCCGCTGTTCACCGCTGGCCGCCTGCAGGGTGAGTTGCGCGGCAGCCAGGCCCGCTATGCCGAGACAGTGGCCAACTACAACGCGACTGTGACCCGTGCCCTGCAAGAGGTGGCCAACAACGCGGTCAGCCAGAAAGCCCTGGGGCAGCGTCTGCAAAAGGCGCAAGAAGCGGTGGAGGCTGCGAGCGAGTCACACCGCGTGGCACGCAACCGTTATGACGGCGGCCTGGCCAATTACCTCGAGGTGCTGAGCGCCGAAGACGGGCTGCTCAACAGCCTGAGTGCGCAGACCAATCTGCGCTCGGCGTCACTCTCGCTCGACATCGACCTGCAGCGCGCCCTGGGCGGCGGCTACCAACTGTGACCCACACCCAAGTTTCAAGGATTTCTCATGACTGACAACAACATGGCCGATCTGGCCCTCAAAAAACGTCGCAACCAACGCCTGCTGGCGCTGGCCGGTGGTATTGGCCTAGTAGGTGTGGCTGTGGCCGCTTATTGGACGCTGTACGCCTCGCACTATGTCTCTACCGACAACGCCTACACCGCTGTCGAAGTGGCGCAGATCACGCCGTCCTACGGCGGCATCGTGGCAGATGTCAAGGTCAAGGACACCCAGGCCGTCAAAAAAGGCGATGTCCTGGTGGTGATTGACCCCACCGACGCCAGACTGGCCGCTGCACAAGCCGCCGCCGAGCTGGACCGGGCCATGCGCCGCGTCAGAAGTTATGTGGCCAATGACAGCAACCTGGCGGCCCAGATCACCGCACGCGAAGCCGACGAAAAACGTGCGAGTGCGCAACTGGCCTCCGCCCAGGCCGATTTCGAGCGCGCCAAGCTCGACCTGACGCGCCGTGACGCGCTGCTGGCCTCCGGCTCGGTGTCGGGGGATGAACTCACCCGCGCACAAAATGCTTTTGCTGGCGCCGAAGCCAACCTGGCGGCAGCCAAGTCGGCGGTGGCACAGTCCGCCGCCAACCTGCGCTCGGCGATGGCCGCCAAAGAAGCCAATGGCGCGCTGATCAACGACACCACCGTCGACACCAACCCCGAGGTTCAGGCGGCCCGGGCCCGGCTGGACCAAGCCAAGGTCGATCTGGAGCGCACCGTGATCCGGGCGCCGTTGGACGGCGTGGTGGCCAAGCGCCAGGTGCAACTGGGCCAGCGGGTGCAGGCCGGTATGCCGCTGATGGCGGTGGTACCGGTGAGCGAGATGTATGTGGATGCCAACTTCAAGGAAGTGCAACTCAGCAAAGTGCGCATTGGGCAGCCCGTCACCTTGCACGCCGACCTGTATGGCAAGGACGTGAGCTACACCGGTGTGGTGGAAGGTTTTGCAGGTGGTTCGGGCTCGGCGTTTTCTGCCATTCCGGCCCAGAACGCCACTGGCAACTGGATCAAGGTGGTGCAACGCCTGCCGGTGCGTGTCAAGCTGGACCCGGCCGAGCTGTTGGCCAAGCCACTCAAGGTGGGTTTGTCGATGCACGCTGAAATCGACACCAGCGGCCTGACCGACTGAGCCAGGTCACCATGAGTCAAGCTGTAACTGCTGCGCCGGCCGGGGGGCGCGACGGCCCCGATGCCCCGTTGACCGGTGGCATGCTTTGGGTGGCGGCGCTGATGCTGGCGTCGGCCAACTTCATCGCCGTGCTCAACATGACGATTGCCAACGTAGCGGTGCCCAATATTGCCGGGGCGCTGGGCGCTGCCACCAGCCAAGGCACCTGGGTGATCACCTCTTACGCGGTGGGGGAGGCGATCACCGTGCCGCTGACCGGCTGGCTGGCGGCGCGTTTTGGGTCGGTGCGGGTGTTTGCCACCTCGATGATCCTGTTTGGTGTGTTTTCCATCGTCTGTGGTTTGTCCAGCTCGCTGGGTGTGCTGGTGGTGGCGCGGGTGTTTCAGGGCTTGTGTGGCGGGCCGCTGATGCCGTTGTCGCAAACCTTGCTGATGCGCATCTTTCCCAAGGACAAGGTGGCGGCCGCGATTGGCCTGTGGTCGATGACCACGTTGGTGGCGCCCGTGGTGGGCCCCATTCTGGGTGGCTGGTTGTGTGACGAGTACAGCTGGTCCTGGGTGTTTTTGATCAACTCCCCGATTGCCATTGGTTTTGGCTTGTACGCCTGGAAGCTGCTCAAGCGGTACCAGGAAGACGCCCGGCGCAGCCCGATTGACATGGTGGGTATGGGCCTGCTGATCATCTGGGTCGCCGCGCTGCAACTGGTGCTGGATGAGGGCAAGAACCTGGACTGGTTCGCCTCGACACAGATCACGGTGCTGTCGGTGGTGGCCGCTATCGCGTTTGCCGCGTTTCTGATCTGGGAGTTACATGAGCGCCACCCGATTGTTGACCTGCGTGTGTTCCGGCATCGCGGCTTCAGCGTCAGCGTGTTGACGATCAGCTTCGCGTTTGCCGCCTTTTTTGGTGTCAATGTGCTGACACCGCTGTGGCTGCAGAGCTTCATGGGCTACACCGCCACCGATGCCGGCTTGGTCACGGCCTGGACTGGTGTGACCGCCTTGTTTGTGGCGCCCTGGGTGGCCAACAGCAAAAGCGACCCGCGCAAGCTGGTGTTTGTAGGTGTGGTCTGGATGGGTTTGAGCACCTTGTGGCGCACTGTGGCCAACACCGACATGGGTTTCTGGGACATTGCCCTGCCTTTGATGGCCATGGGGCTGGGTTTGCCCTTCTTTTTCATCCCGTCCACCGGGCTGGCCTTGGCCAGTGTGGACGAGTCTGAAATGGATTCGGCGGCCGGGCTGATGAATTTTCTGCGGACGCTCTCGGGTGCGTTTGCCACCTCGGTGGTCACCACCGTCTGGAGCGACCAGGCCACGCGGGACCACGCCGAGCTGGTGGGGCTGGTGGACCGCGACTTGAGTGTGCGTGGCCTGCTGGGCCAGTCCGGTATGACGCCCGATGCGGTTTACCAGACGCTGGACTACCTGGTCACCTCGCAAAGCATCATGTTGTCGACCAACCAGATCATGACAGTGATCGGGCTGATCTTCATCGCTGCGGCCACCCTCATCTGGCTGGCACCCAAACCGAGTCGGGTGGTGGAGCCTGGCGCGGGCGGCCATTGATCAACCAACCCCAAGAAGGCACACCATGTTCAAACATCTTCTGGTTCCGACCGACGGCTCCCTGTTGTCTGTGGCCGCGCTGACGCGCGCGGTGTCGTTTGCCAAAGACGCTGGCGCACGCATCACCGTGTTGTATGTCGAGCCCACACCGCCAGTGGCCTACGACGGTGTGGGAGGGCTCAGCAGCGCCCACCTGACGCAAGATCTGCAGCAGCGCCTGGACGGGCTGGCGCAAGAGATTCTGGGTACCGCCCAGGTCATCGGCCAACAAGCCGGTGTGCCGCTTGACACCCTGGTGCGGGTCGGTGACCAGCCCTACAAACTGATCATCCAGACGGCGCAGACCCAGGACTGTGACCTGATTTTCATGGCGTCCCATGGGCGCCGTGGTGTCAGCGCCCTGTTGCTGGGCAGCGAAACCCAGATGGTGCTGACCCACTCCAACATCCCGGTGCTGGTGTACCGCTGAGATCGGCCTGGCCGCTTGGGTCAAAGCCCCTGACTTTCGCCGGGCCAGGGTGCAGTCACCGTGGCACTTCTAGAATGCTCAGCTCCCAACCACATGACAAGGCGGGTGATGACGCAGTTTTTTTTCTCTGAAATGTGTGCACCAACGGCCCCCGCAGGGTGGGTACCTGGCCGGGGCGCTGCCTGAGCATGGGTGTCGAAGACCGCGACTGGTTTCGGGACGCGCAGCGCGAGCGCGACAAACAACGTCAGCTCAATGACACCCGCCACAAGTTCAGATCGTTCTCCAACAACAACCTGCGCTCTCAAGCGACGTCAGAGCCATCCTCCCCGCGCCAAACCGGACTGATCCCGATGCTGCTGTTCTGGTTTGCTGTCATGGGCCTGGTGTATGGCTTGATGACGGTTTACCTCAAACCCAAACAGTCGCAGGTGCTGGCCAATGGTGACCTGGTCATCCCGCGCGCGCAGGACGGCCACTTTTACAGCCCTGGCAGCATCAACGGGCGCGAGGTGATGTTTCTGGTGGACACCGGCGCATCGCTGGTGAGTGTCAGTGAGCCGCTGGCCCAGGCCGCAGGTGTGAACGGCGGTGTACCCACCACCTTCCACACCGCCAATGGCGAGCGCCCGGGCCGGGTGGTGGACGGCGTGACGGTGGTGCTGGGCCCGCTGCGGGTGAGCAACGTCAAGGTGGGCGTGGGATTGAGCTTGGGGGACGACAAGCAGGCGCTGCTGGGGCAGTCCTTCCTGTCCAAATTCGATATCAGCCTGGGCCAGAAGCAAATGGTGCTGCGGGCCCGCTAGGTTCTGCAGTTTTTAAACAAATGATAGCTATCTGCGCTTGTTTTATAAGGGCTGGAGGCCATTTTTGTCTATGAGTGACGCAACCGCTGGCTTGCCCCCGGGGCTGACCGTGCTGGAGCGCGGCTGGTTGTCGTCCAACAACATCGTGATCCAGGGCGCGGCAGGCATCGCGTTGATCGACAGTGGCTACTGCAGCCACGCGCCGCAAACCTTGGCGCTGTTGGCTGCCAGCCTGCAGGGCCGGGCGCTGGACGTGCTGATCAACACCCATTTGCACAGTGACCACTGCGGCGGCAATGCGGCATTACAAGCGGCCTACCCGCAACTGCGCACCCTGATTCCGCCCGGGCTGGCCGCGTATGTGCGCGACTGGAACCCACAGGCGCTGAGCTACATCCCCACCGGGCAGAGCTGCCCGCGTTTTGGATTTGACGCGGTGCTGGTGCCGGGCTCCGAGTTGTCCCTGGGTGACACGGTGTGGCAGGTGCATGCCGCGCCGGGGCACGACACCCACTCGGTGATTTTGTTTGAGCCGGTGAGCCGCACCCTGGTGTCGGCCGACGCGCTGTGGCAGCGTGGTTTTGGCGTGGTGTTCCCGGAGCTGGATGGCGACGGCGCCTTTGACGAGGTGGCCGCAACGCTGGATCTGATTGAGGCGCTGGCGCCGCGCTGGGTGGTGCCCGGCCACGGCGCGCCGTTCACTGATGTGGCGCAGGCGCTGGGTGTGGCGCGCCAGCGGCTGGCGCGTTTTGTGGCCGACCCGCAGCAACATCTGCGTTATGCCACCAAGGTCTTGCTCAAGTTCAAACTGCTGGAAGCCCAATGTTTGGAACAATCCGAGCTGCTGGCCTGGGCGCAAGCCACGCCGTACCTGGCCCGATTGGTGCACCAGCAATTTGCCGAGTTGCCCTTGGCGCAGGCGCTGGCGTTGCTGGTGGCCGAGCTGGTGGCGTCCGGCGCGGCCAGGCAACAAGGCTCCCATTTGTTCAATACCTGACCCAGACACAGATGACCGATGTGATCTTCAAACCCTTGCGGCGCTGGATGTTGGCGCTGATGGTGTTGCTGCTGCTGAGCGGCTGCTCCAGCCTGCGCCCCTGGCAGAACCAGCCGATGAAACCCTATGGTGACCGCGAGGCGGCGCTGCGCGACGCGGCCCCCACGCAAGACCGCAAGATGCTGATGCTGGTGAGCCTTTCGGGCGGTGGCGCACGTGCCGCTGCTTTTGGTTATGGCGTGCTCGATGCCTTGCGCCAGACCCAGGTGCCGTGGCAGGGCAACAGCATCAACCTGATTGACGAGCTGGACCTGATCAGTGGGGTGTCGGGCGGCAGCATCGTGGCGGCGTATTACGCGGCCTTTGGTAATGAGACTTTTCCGGCTTTTGAGAACCAGTTCCTGCGCAAGAACTTCCAGGACAACCTGGTCAGTTACGCCCTCAAAGTGCGCAACTTGTATGACCTGACCTCGCCCTGGTTTGGCCGCTCCAACCTGCTGGAGCGGCGCCTGGACGAGCTGTTCAAAGGCAAAACCTTTGGTGACCTGACCGAACGCCCGGGCCATCCCGGGCTGCTGGTCTCTGCCACCGACTTGTCGCTGGGCTCGGGGTTCGAGTTCAGCTGGCGACAGTTTTCGCTGATCTGCTCCGATTTGAACAGCGTGCCACTGTCGTTTGCGGTGGCGGCCTCCAGCGCAGTGCCGATTGCGTTGAGCCCGATGACACTCAAAAACTACAGCGACACCTGCGACCAACCGGTGACGCTGGCCAGTTCCGAGGCCGACGCCTACCGCGTGCGCCTGTTGCGTGACAGCCAGCGCTCCTACCTGGACGCCTCCACCCGTCCCTACATCCATCTGGTGGATGGTGGCCTGGTCGACAACCTGGGCCTGCGCAGCTTGTTGGACCGCTCGCAAGCTGACGGTGGCCTGCGCAGCGCGGTCGGCCCGATGACGGATACACCGATCGAGAAGCTGGTGATCATCGCGGTGAATGCCGAGCGGGCTGCCTCGGAAAACATCGACTCGCACGACGAGGTGCCCACCACCTTGCAGGTGATGGACGCGCTGCTGTTTGGCACCGGCGGGCGCGCCACCCAGGAGACGCTGGAGCTGCTGCGCGACACCGTCCAAGCCTGGCGCCAGGAGTTGCGCAAGCGCAGTGCCGATGACCCGTTTGCGCCAGATGCCAAGATTTATGTCATCAACGTCAACCTCAGCGACGCGCCCGAGATGGCCGAGCGCCGGGTGTTGCTGCAGATTCCCACCGCGTTTTCACTGCCCAACGACGATGTCACGCGGCTGGTGGCTGCGGGCGGGCGGGTGCTGCGCAGTTCCAAGGAATTTCAGTCCTTGTTGAAGGATCTGGGGGCGACATCGGTTGTCCCGTGATTTGTAAGAATTTGGGCTGTAGCCCATGTATTTAAAGGGTTTGTAGCTATGAGTTTTAAGGCGGTTCTGTTTGACTGTGACGGTGTGTTGGTGGACAGCGAGGCCATCACCTGCGGTGTGCTGCGTGACTTGCTCGATGAGAGTGGCTGGTCAATGACGCTGGCCGAATGTATGCGCCACTTCATTGGTAAGGCGGTGCGGGAGGAGCGCGCCGAGATCGAACGTCGCACCGGCCAGCCGCTCACCGAAGACTGGATGCAGCGTTTTTACCAGCGCCGCAACGAGGCGCTCAGCGCGCGGCTGACCATCATCCAGGGTGCCGATGTCGCAGTGCAGGCCGCCCACACGCGCTTTGGCGGCCAGATCGCCTGTGCTTCCGGGGCGGATCGCTTCAAGGTCGAGATGATGTTGGGCCAGGTCGGCTTGTTGGACTTTTTCGCCGGGCGTATTTTCAGCGGGCATGAGATGCCACGCTCCAAACCTGCACCGGACGTGTATCTGGCGGCGGCCCGGCACCTTGATGTGCCTGCCGAGCATTGCCTGGTGATCGAAGACACCACGGTCGGTATCACCGCCGGCGTGGCAGCGGGCGCCACCGTCTGGGCCTACTGCCCACTACCGGAAGCGGGGCCTGCTTTGCTGGCGGCCGGTGCACACCGGCTGTTTCCTAACATGACTGAGCTGGCTGTTTTGCTGGGGACAAGCTGATATTTTTTTATTAATTTTTGGCACTTGTCCCTGCTGCTTATTTTTTTGGCATCGCGTTGCAGGCCGCACCAGACAAGGCTTTGCCGGGTTGTTCTGTTACTGGTGCACAAAGTTATCCACACAAACTGTGAGTTGCTCGGGAAAAAACTTGTGTTAGGCGCTCGGATGGCTGAGCACCGCTCCATGCCTGGTCTACGCGGAGCAGCCTGGGACCAAGACCACTGGACCGACTCTTTGCTTGGGTGTCAGGGCAAGAGGGGTGATGTCAACTGTGTTGGGCTTGTGCGATCAGCAGTTCGGTGTGGTGACTGGTGATCTTTGCCGCAGTCTCCGCGTCGAGTCCGGCGTCGGTGATGATGCTGTCGATCTGTGCAAAGTCGGCAAAAAACGCAGAGCGGAATTGGCCGAATTTTCCCGAGTCAACCACCAGGATTTTTTTGATCGCAATACCCAAGATGGCTTGTTTGACCTTGACCTCGTGCAGGTGGGAGCAGCTGAGCCCTCGCTCGATGCTGACCCCGCCTGCGGACAGAAAGGCTTTGTTGATGCCGAATTTGTTCAGGTAACCCACACTTTCCTCGCAGTAAAAGGTGGCTGATGACGGGTAGTAGACACCGCCCAGCAGCACCAAGGTCACGTTGGGAAAGCTGGAGAGTGGGTAGGCAATGTTCTTGGCATAACAAATCACCGTGCACTCGATGTCTTTGGGCATGGCCGCGACGATGTGGGGTGTTGTGGTACCGCAGTCGATGAAGATGCAGTCCCCATTCTGGATCTGTTCGGCGGCAAGGCGACCGACCCAACGCTTGTTCTTGAGCCCGACGCCCTTTTCGCTGTCCAGACTGTATTGGGTGGCCTTGTTCGTTCCTGGCTTGACCAGATAACCACCGAGATAAAGGAGGCGGTTGTCTCCATGCGCGATGTCGCGCCGAAGTGTCATCTCAGAAACGTCAAGCAATTGAGCGACATCGCGGATGTGGAGTGACTGATTGACTTCCAGCAAGGCCAATATCTTGTCAATGCGTTGTCGCCTTTTCTCAAACATGGCAGACATCCTTCATCTGAAAAAAACAGAGGCCGACGCACAGAGCAGGCGTGCGGGTATCTCTGACGTTGCATCTGCGGAGGACCTCGGCACAAACTTTCTGGCCATTTTTATTCATCATTTTTCCTTCTGATATGGACCCTCTTCAGCAGACCATGGCATGCAAATTCTGAGCCACTAACGACGCGTCTGGTCGTGGGGCCTTTCCTCAAAAAATAAGCATGGCTTGCACTTTACGATCAATGTGAATAACATTCAACAAAAAATGTGAAGATCCAAACATTAGATGTATCATTTATCTCAACAAAGATACATTGAACCCAACATTTGACAGGTGGCACATGACAAACACAGTGATGGTCAAAGACCGTAGCTTGGCCTCTTATATTGATCACACCATCCTGAAGCCCGACGCTCAGCGGGTGGACGTGGAGCGTTTATGTGATGAGGCGATTCGCTTCAAGTTTGCTTCGGTGTGCGTGAATCCCTATTGGGTTCCCTTGGTGGCTGCAAAGCTCAAAGGCAGCGGTGTTCTGACTTGTTGTGTGGTGGGGTTCCCGCTGGGCGCCACGCTCAGTGCGTGCAAGGCTCAGGAAACCCAGGCCTGCATCCAGAATGGTGCTGACGAAGTGGACATGGTCATCAATTTGGGTGCTTTGAAGGACGGTGATCTTGACCTGGTGCGAGATGACATCGCTTTGGTGAAGAAAGCGTGCGCTGGCAAAACCCTCAAGGTGATCATTGAAACCTGCTTGTTGACAGACGCCCAAAAAGAGACCGCTTGCCGACTCAGCGTTGAAGCCGGGGCGGATTTTGTCAAAACCTCCACGGGTTTTGGCAAGGCCGGTGCCACCGTGGCAGACATCGCCTTGATGCGTCAAACGGTGGGCCCCCTGATTGGCGTTAAGGCTTCTGGTGGGGTTCGCACCCAGGCCGATGCACTGGCCATGATTGAAGCGGGGGCCTCCAGGGTTGGCGCCAGTCTGAGCGTGGCCATCATCGGCGCTTGAGCCGAGCGAGTCCAAAGTGAAATTCCTGCCATCCATCCTGTGCTGGGTTGGGGCACTTCAACACGACTTCATCTGCGCTTGTTTTTGCGCTGGTGGACGTGTACATCCGTCGTAGACGACAGGATGTATTCCTGCTGAGTGTGAGTTGAGTTTTTATGTCCGACAAACTATAGAGGGGTACACATGAAGAAGTTGTTTTCCATCGTTACAGCAATCACCATGCTGGGTGCGAGTTCTGTTTATGCGGCTGGCAATGGACCTGTCGACGTCAGCAAAGTCAGCAAGGACATCACGGCGGCGGCCACCAAGAAAAAATTCACGATCGCCACGGTTGTCAAGGTGGATGGCATCGCTTGGTTTGACCGCATGCGCAACGGCGTCAACCAGTTCAAGGCCGATACCGGTCACGACACTTGGATGGTTGGCCCCTCACAGGCCGATGCCGCTGCCCAGGTGCAAATCATCGAAAACCTGATTGCTCAGGGTGTGGACGCTATTTGTGTTGTGCCTTTCTCGGTCGAAGCCCTTGAGCCTGTGCTCAAGAAGGCACGTGATCGTGGCATTGTGGTGATTGCACATGAAGCCTCGAATCTTCAGAACTCGGACTTCACGCTGGAAGCCTTTGACAATCTGGCCTATGGCGCCAAGTTGATGGAAGTGCTGGCCAAGTCGATGGGTGGTGAAGGCCAGTATGTTGCCACCGTCGGCAGCCTGACCTCCAAGTCGCAGAACGAGTGGATTGACGGTGGCGTGGCCTACCAGAAGAAGAACTTCCCCAAGATGCAGGAAGTGACCAAACGCCTTGAAACGTCTGACGACGCCAACACCGACTACACCAAGCTCAAGGAAACACTGACCACGTATCCCAAGCTCAAGGGTGTGCTCGGTGGACCTATGCCCACCTCGGCTGGTGCTGGCCGTTTGATCGCTGAGCGTGGCCTGAACGGGAAGATCTTCTTCGCCGGGACCGGTCTGGTGTCGGTGGCTGGTGAATATCTGAAAAACAACAACATCCAGTACATCCAGTTCTGGGATCCGGCGGTTGCGGGTTATGCCATGAATGAGTTGGCGGTCATGACGCTGTCTGGCAAGAAGGCGCAGATCAAAGCCGGTCTGAACCTGGGTCTGGAAGGGTATGGCAATCTGATCAGTCCGGATGCCAAAAAGCCGAACCTGCTGTACGGACAAGGCTGGGTGGGTGTCACCAAAGAAAACATGGGCAAATACAACTTCTAACCCGTGTCTGGGGCGCTTCGGTTGTGAAGTGCCCCACAGTTCTTGTTGGATCAGTTAGCCGGGGGATGTCAATGTCAGATGCCTATCTCGAGTTAAGAAACGTTAGCAAGAGATTCTCGGGGGTGCAAGCACTCGATCAGATTTCGCTCAGGATCATGCCGGGGGAAATTCATTGTCTTGCAGGGGAGAATGGTTCGGGGAAATCAACCGTCATCAAGGTCATCTCCGGTGTTTACCAGCCGGATGAAGGCGAGATGCTGATCGATGGGAAGCCATTTTTTGCCAAATCACCGGTAGACGCAATTGCATGCGGCGTGCAGGTGATCTATCAGGACTTTTCGCTGTTCGGCAACCTGACCGTGGCGGAAAACCTGTCAATCAATACCCAGTTGCGCGAAAAGCGGACCTGGGTGAATTGGAAGAAGTCGCGCCAACTGGCGTCGGAAGCTTTGCAGCGCCTCGGGGTGGACATTGATCTGGACGCCAAGATCGAGACCCTGCCAACGGCGCAAAAACAGCTGATTGCCATTGCCCGCTCGATGATGAACGACGTGCGTCTGATCATCATGGATGAGCCGACAACCGCCTTGACCGGCAAAGAAATCACGACCCTGTTTGAGATCGTGCGCGATATCCAGCGCCGAGGTATCGCCATCTTGTTTGTGAGCCACAAGATGCGCGAGATGCTCGACATCAGCGAACGCATCACGGTGATTCGCAATGGGCGCAAGATTGCCGACGGCCAGACCCGTGATTTCACCGAAGCGTTGATCACCAAACACATGACCGGTCACGACATTGAAGTCAATCACTTTGAATGGAAGCCTGCAACAACCGCCGTCGCGCCGCGACTGGAAGTGCGCCATCTGAGCCTGCCCGGCAGTTATGAAGATCTGAATTTCAAGATTTTTCCAGGCGAAATTGTGGGCATTTCCAGCTTGCTTGGCTCTGGGCGGACCGAGTTTGCGCTGTCCTTGTTTGGTCTGATGACGGGTTTTAGCGGTGAGATCCGTCTCAACGACCAGCCGGTCAAGATCGGTTCGGTGCAAGACGCGATCAACCACAGGATCGCTTACGTGCCGGAAGATCGCCTGAGTGAAGGCATCTTTCCGACCCAGTCGATCAACCGCAACCTGTTGTCGACCATGTACGAGCGCTTGTCGCGTTATCTGGTCATCGACCGTGAGAAGGCGGCCAGCTTGGCGGCAGAGATGATCAAAAAACTGACGATCGCCACGCCCAGTGGCGAAAAACCGGTCAACCAACTCTCCGGGGGCAATGCCCAGCGGGTGGTTATTGGACGCTGGCTCATGACCGGTGCAGAGGTGCTGATCCTCAACGGTCCGACGGTTGGTGTGGACGTTGGCTCCAAAGCCGAGATTCACAAGATCATCCGGGCCCTGACCCAACAGGAGAACGGCTTGAGCGTCATCATGATCTCAGACGACGTTCCCGAGTTGATTCAAAACTGCAACCGCATTGTGATGATGCACAAAGGGCGCTTCCTGGAGGAACTGGTGGCAAGCCAGACCTCGGAAGACGAAATCAACGCCAAATTGAAATCCTTCGGTTGAGGTGGTCAGCATGAAATTTTTCCGCAATTCCGAAGCTGTCATTGGGGTGATCCTCATCGCAGCCATGCTCTTGATTGGCGCTGTCAACCCGGCGTTTTGGGACCTTGACAACCTGTTCAGTCTGCTCCAGAGCAACATCGTTATTGGCATCATGGCACTTGGTGTGTTGCTGGTCATGATCTCGGGGGGGATTGATGTCTCATTCCCAGCCGTGGCGGTAGCTGGCATGTTCCTCACGGTCCATGGCATGTTGCTGACCCAATACGACGGAGTATTGCTTCCGTTTGTCGTCGCGACCCTGATAGGTGTGCTGCTAGGGGCATTCAATGCGCTGCTGGTGTACCGGTTCAAGATGATCCCGTTGATCGTGACGCTGGGCACCGCCAGCATCGTGCGTGGGCTGATTCTGGGCGTCATCGGCACCAGCATGATCAACATTGACCGCTTTCCCAAGGTGCTGATCAATTTCACCAAGTCGGACATCTACACGGTGGTCAAACCCGACGGAACCACCTCGGGCATGACCAGCATGTTGCTGATCTACCTCGGTGTGGCGCTGCTGATTCACATCATCCTGAAATACACCATGCTCGGTCGCAGTGTCTATGCGATGGGGGGCTCGGCCGAGTCGGCCAGCCGGGTGGGCTTCAGCCTGAAAAAAACCACTTTCTTTGTGTATTGCGCTTGTGGCGCTCTGGCTGGTTTCGCCGGGATGCTGCACTCGTCCATGATCTGGTTGTGCAACCCGCGTGACTTTGTTGGCATGGACATGCAGGTGATTGCGGCGGTGGTGCTGGGAGGCGCCTCGATTTTTGGCGGCAGTGGCAGCGTGATCGGCACCATGATGGGTGTTTTTATGCTGGTCATGGTCAAGAACAGCCTGATCCTCATGAAGGTCGAGACCACCTGGCAATTGGTTGTCCTGGGGACCATTCTGATCGTGGCGACAGCTTTCTCCGCCAAGCGTGACCGCAAGAGTCGCACGTAATTGAGGTGCCCCAATGACTACAGATTTTGATTCACGCAGATTCTTGAAGCACGACAGCAACCTGACTCAGCTGGTGCTGATCACGGTGTTTATCTTCGTGGCAATGAGCATCGTGTCGCCGGACAAGTTCCTGCGGTACTACAACTTCCAGTCCATCTCTTTCCTGTTTCCTGAAATCGGCCTGTTGTCGATCGCCATGATGATTGCCATGCTCACCGGGGGCATTGATTTGTCGATCATCGGGATCGCCAACTTGTCCGCGATTCTGGCGGGTGTCTATTTTTCAAAAACCATTGGCAGCGACACCTCGATGTCCGACAGCCAACAACTGATGCATGTGGGTGTTGGTGTGGTCTTGGCGTTGGGGGTCGGAACACTGGCAGGTGCCTTGAATGGCTTCCTGATCACACGGATGCGCATCACGCCGATCCTGGCCACCATCGGGACCGGCCAGCTGTTCACGGGGTTTGCTTTGGTCATCACCGGCGGGCCAGCCATCACCGGGTTTCCGAAGTATTGGGCAGAGATCGGCGGGGGAACGGTGTTTGGCGTCTCGATTCCTTTCCTGATTTTTGTGGTGATCGCCTCCATCGTTGCGTTCCTTCTGTCCAGAACGGTTTTTGGCATCAACCTGATGTTGATTGGCACCAATGCCAAGGCGGCATTGTTCGCAGGGCTCAAACGCGACAAGATGGTGTTCCTGAGTTACATGATGAGCGGCGTGCTCGCCAGCATGGCGGGGATACTGCTCTCTGCGCGGGTGAATGCGGCGAAGTCCGACTACGGCACGTCCTATCTGTTGCAGGCACTGCTGATTGCGGTCCTGGGGGGAACCAACCCAGCGGGCGGCAAAGGGCGGGTTCTCGGCATTTGCATCGCGGTGCTGGCGCTGATGTTCCTCTCCAGTGGTTTCCAGATCATGCGTTTCAGCATCCATCTGATTGACTTCATCTTCGGGGCGTTCCTGGTGGGCGTCATCATTCTCAACATGGTTCTTGAAAAACGGCGGGGGAAATCATGATGCGTGACATCAGCATTGAACTGAAAAAATCGTTTTTTACGCCGAGCGAGCAGGAGGTTTTTGCCGCAGGCGACATGTCGGTCAGTCTGTTTCGGTACGACAGTGGTGTCGAAGCCCTGCGCCTCAAGAACAAGCGCGGCCACCTGATCGTGCTGCCGTTCATGGGGCAGATGGTCTGGGAGGCGGTGTTTGACGGGGTCAGCCTGGGCATGAAAAGCATGTTCAAACAGCCCCGCCCGGCCACTGACATTTTGCAGACCTATGGCTGCTTCGCCTACCACAGCGGGCTGCTGCGCAACGGTTGCCCATCCCCCGAGGACACCCATGCGTTGCACGGCGAAATGCCTTGTGCGCCGATGGACCGGGCGCATATTCTCTGTGGTGAAGACCAGGGCGGTTTTTATGTGGCGCTGGTCAGTGAATGGGAATACGCCATGGGTTTTGGCAACCATTACCTGGCCACACCACGGATTGTTTTGCGCCCGAACGAGAGCCTCTTTGATCTTGAGATGAAGGTTCAGAACTTGTCTGGCGCACCGATGGATCTGATGTACATCAGCCACGTCAATTTCGGTTTGGTGAAGGACGGCAAGATCCTTCAGGCGGCGGACTTCAGCCCCAGCGACACCTGTGTCAGGACCTCGATTCCCGGGCACATTCAGCCGACACCGGTGTACCAGGCCCTCATTGACGAACTGGCCAAACACCCGCAGCGCTCCGAGGTGTTGCACGATGTGGCGCAGTACAACCCGGAGCAGGTCTTTTTTATCCGTCACCTCAAGTCAGACCCAAATGGTCTGACGCACATGATGGTCCGTCGGCCCGAGCAAGATGCTTTTTACATGTCCTGGGCACCCAAAAACATGCCCAAAACGATCCGATGGATTCTGTGCAATTCCGACCAGGAGGTGGGCGCCTTTGCGTTGCCAGGAAGCTGCGAGCCCGAAGGTTATCTGGCGGAGAAAGCCAAGGGCAATGTGCGCAGCCTGGCTGGCGGTGAGACCGCGCATTTCAAAGTCAGGCTTGGGTATCTGGACCCCACAGGGGCTGATGAGGTTCAAAAGATCATCACCCAACTGAACGCGCCGAGCGCTTAACCAAAAGGGGATTGTTATGACAGGACGTATCGCAGTCATTGGCAGCAACATGGTTGATCTCGTCACCTACACGGATCGTATGCCGCGCAAAGGTGAAACCATCGAAGCGCCCGAGTTTTCCATGGGGTTTGGCGGCAAGGGATCGAACCAGGCGGTCGCCGCAGCGCGCCTGGGTGCCGATGTGATGATGCTGACCAAGGTGGGTGACGACATGTTTGGCCCCAACACACGCCAGAACTACATCAACAACGGCATCGATGCGCGTTATGTTGACACCGTGCCGGGTGCCAGCAGTGGCGTGGCGCCGATTTTTGTGGACTCCAGCGCAGAGAACTGCATCTTCATCATCAAAGGTGCCAACGAACAGTTGCTGCCCAGCGACGTGGACAAGGCCGCCGAGGATCTGAAGCAATGCCATTTGATCGTGTTGCAGCTTGAGATTCCCCTGGAGACGGTTTACCACGCCATTGAATTCGGCGCCCGGCATGGCATCCAGACGCTGCTGAACCCGGCACCGGCAGCCCTGGATCTGGACCTGAGCCAATGCCTCAAGGCGAGTTTTTTGTTCCCCAATGAAACCGAATTGGCCACGTTGAGCCAGATGCCGACCGACACCACCACACAGGTTGTTGCCGCAGCGCGCAGCTTGATTGCCAAGGGTATCAAGACGGTGGTGGTGACGCTGGGCAAAAAAGGCGCCATGCTGGTCACCCAGGACCACGAGGAATTTATTCCCGGCTGTGATCGCGTCAAGGCGCTTGACACCACCGGTGCGGGTGATGCCTACATTGGCAGTTTTGCGCATTTTTATGTTGCCTCTGGCGACTTGGTGTCGTCCCTCAAGAAGGCGACGCTTTATGCGGCAGACGCGGTCACCAAGCCGGGAACACAAAAGTCTTATGCAAGCGCAGATGAGTTTGCGGCGTTTTGCAAGAGACACGGCCTGTAGACCCCGCGAACCGTTTGGGCTTGAAGCCTACGCGGTAAGACAGCAGAGTTTTTTGTGGGTGAGTGCAACGACACGCGTCTGATGTCGGTTGTCGGTGCTCGTGGCGGTTGCGTTTGTTGGTTCATTTGTCCGGTCCGCTTTACCTCCGCTTGGGGGGCGGTTTACGGATCGTTCACATGACCTTTTCACAATGGGGCAGCAGCACGCACTGCCCCTGAACGAACCCCAACCGACACGCTCATGAAAGCCATCCAAAGAACCTTCCTTGCCCTTTTATTCGGCCTGACCGTCTTGTGGTTGCTGGCAAATGCCAGCGCCCTGTCCACGGTCAGTGGCTTTTTCCCCTGGCGCAACCTGTTGGTTCAGTATTCTGGCGTTCTGGGTATGGGGGTGATGAGCGTGGCGATGATGCTCGCGATTCGTCAACCGTCTTTGGAGAGCCGCTTGCATGGACTCGACAAGATGTACCGGTTGCACAAGTGGCTGGGCATCACTGGTCTGGTGTTGGCGATACTGCACTGGCTGTGCTCTCAAGCACCCAAGTGGATGGTCGGTGCCGGGCTGCTGACCCGTCCACAGCGTGGTCCAGCGCCTGAGCAGACGCTGGATATTTTTCGCTTTTTCCAAAGTCAACGCGGTTTGGCCGAGCAAGTTGGCGAGTGGGCGTTTTATGCTCTCCTGGCCCTGCTCGCCTTGGCCTTGATCAAGCGCTTTCCGTACCGGGTTGTTTTCAAGACGCACCGCTGGATGGCCGTGGTGTATTTGGTTTTGGTGTTGCACGCAGTGGTGTTGCTGAGCTTTGCCGACTGGGCCACCCCGCTTGGTCTCGTGATGGCGGCGTTGATGCTGGGTGGGAGCTTTGGCGCGGTGCTCAGCCTGTTTCGGCGCATCGGGAGCACACGCACTGCAACCGGTGTGATTGATAAAGTTGAATACCTCAGTGGGGTCAATGTGAATGCCGTCACGGTGCAACTCACAGACCGTTGGTCTGGGCACCAGTCCGGGCAATTTGCGTTTGTCACCTTTGACCAAGACGAAGGTAGCCACCCCTTCACCATCTCATCGGCTTGGCATAACGACGGCAAGTTGTTGTTTTTGATCAAAGCTTTGGGCGATTACACCAGCACGCTGGCGTCGTCATTAAAACCGGGCGGCGTCGTGAAGGTTGAGGGACCCTATGGCCGCTTTACTTTTGACAGCCCAACCCGCCGCCAGATCTGGATCGGCGGCGGTATCGGTATCACGCCTTTTGTGGCGCGTATGAAGGAGCTGGCAACACGCCCTGACGGGCGGATGATTGACCTGTTTCACACCACGACGGATGTGGATGAATCGGCCCTGCAGAGCTTGGCCGCCGACGCCAAAGCCGCCGACGTGCGCCTGCACCTGCTGATTGATGCACGCGATGGTTATCTGAGCGGTGAACGCCTGCGTTCTGCTGTGCCCGATTGGCGCAGCGCGGAGGTGTGGTTTTGCGGCCCGGCCCGGTTTGGCCAGATGATGCGTAGCCACTTGGTCGCGCACGGCATGCCCGCCAGCCACTTCCACCAAGAATTGTTTGCCATGCGATAAGGCAAGCAAGCGGCTATTGCACAGGGGTCTGGCCCTGGCGTCTGAACTGCTCGGGCGGCTGGCCAGTCCAGCCCTCGAAGGCGCGGATAAAACTTTTTTCGTTCTGAAACCCGGCCGCTTGCGCCACCTGTTTGATCGGGCGCTGGCTGCGTTGCAGCAGCTCGATAGCGCGGGCCTGGCGTACCTCGTCTTTGAGTGCCTGCAAGGATGCGCCTTCCTCCTTGAGTTGGCGGTGCAGGGTGCGTGCCGACAGGGCCAGCAGCGCGGCCAGATCATCGGCGTTATGGGTATCGGCTGGCTGGCTGCTCAGTGCCTGGCGCACCCGCTGCACCAGCAGGCGGTCGCGCCGGTAGGGCAGCACGGTCAGCGGCAGCGCGCGTTGGAGCATCTGGCGCAAAGCGGCCTCGTCGCGGCGCAGCGGCTGTGCCAGGTACATGGCATCAAATTCAATAGCTGCTAGCCCTGATGTAAAAAGGGCTGGAGCCGAAAAAAGCACTGAATACACGTCCTGATGCGCAGGCGGTTCAAACGGAAACTGCGCGCCGGTGAGCGGGATGCGTGAGTCGATCAGCCAGCAGGCCAGCCCATGCACATTGCGCAACACCGACACCAGGCAGAACTCGCGCAAGTCCTGCAGATCGCGGTTCTCTGTGATGTTCAGTCTGGCGCTGTGGCCGCTGACCGACAGGGCCAGTGTGATGTCGTCGGTCAACAGCCCATGGTGGCGGCACCAGCGTTTTAAAGCCACCCCCAGGTTGGGCGCGCTGATCGAGGCACGTGCCAGCATGCCGTAGCTGCCCCAGGGCAGGCGGCGGCTGAACCAGCCCAGGCCTTCATCATTGAGTTCCTGCATGGCCAGCCCCGAGATAGTTTCCATCTGCTCGGCGGTGATGCGTGCTGCTGGATTTTTCAGAAGTTCTGGCGCAATTTGTGCCAAAACCAAGGCCTGCGCCGGGTTGATACCCCGCGCCTCGTAGGCCAGCACAATGGCCTTCACAAAGGCGATGGGCGTCAGCGCCTGGCCAGAGCGTTGTTTGCTGGGGAGGCTGGTGGCGATCTGTGTTCGGGGTGTCATGGAGTCGTTGGATGGGCGGGCCGTGGAGAACGATGCGGTGAATGGCCCTTCAGTGTGCCTTTGTATGGCGCAATTTGCAACCAGATTGGCTGCCGAGGGTGCGGCTGTGCTTCTATGCTTGCGGCACAAACCCGCTGTTTGCGCTGCGCCATATGAAAGCACCTCATGCCCGTTCTGGACACCCAACTTAATCCCCGCTCTGCTGACTTTCTGGCCAACGCGGCGGCCATGTGCGCCCTGGTGGCAGACCTCAATACCAAGCTCGCCCAGGTGGAACTCGGCGGTGGTGAGGCAGCTCGCGCCAAACACACCGCGCGTGGCAAGTTACTGCCGCGCGACCGCGTGCAGATGCTGCTGGACCCCGGCGCACCGTTTCTGGAGATTGCGCCACTGGCAGCTCTGGGTTTGTACCCGGACCGCGACGGCACCGACAGCGCACCGGGCGCAGGCATCGTGGCTGGCATCGGCCGCGTCAGTGGTGTTGACTGCATGATCGTCTGCAACGACGCCACCGTCAAAGGCGGCACCTACTACCCGATGACGGTCAAAAAACACCTGCGTGCGCAGGAGATCGCTCAGCAAAACCGGCTGCCCTGCATCTATTTGGTCGATTCAGGTGGCGCCAATTTGCCGAATCAGGACGAGGTGTTCCCCGACCGCGACCACTTTGGTCGCATCTTCTTCAACCAGGCGCAGATGAGTGCCCAAGGCATCGCACAGATTGCGGTGGTGATGGGCAGCTGCACCGCGGGCGGCGCCTATGTGCCGGCCATGAGTGACGAGGCCATCATCGTCAAGAACCAGGGCACGATTTTTCTGGGTGGCCCGCCGCTGGTCAAAGCCGCCACCGGCGAGGTGGTCAGCGCCGAAGACCTCGGTGGTGGTGACGTGCACACGCGCCTCTCGGGTGTGGCTGACCACTTGGCGCAAAACGACCTCCATGCGCTGGCGCTGGCGCGGCAGTCGGTCAGGAACTTGTATCAAAAAAAGCCTCTAGCCCTTGTTAATAAAGAGCTAGTAGCTCCTAAATACGCAGCAGAAGAGTTGTACGGTGTGATCCCGGTGGACACCCGCAAACCCTTTGATGTGCGCGAAATCATCGCTCGCATCGTGGATGGCTCGGACTTCGACGAGTTCAAGGCGCGTTTTGGCACCACCCTGGTCACCGGTTTTGCCCGCATCGAAGGTATGGCAGTGGGCATCATCGCCAACAACGGCATCCTGTTTGGTGAGTCGGCGCTCAAAGGCGCCCACTTCATCGAGCTGTGTTGCCAGCGCAAGATCCCGCTGGTGTTTTTGCAGAACATCACCGGTTTCATGGTTGGGCGCAAGGTTGAGAACGAAGGCATCGCCCGCCACGGTGCCAAGATGGTCACCGCGGTGGCCACCGCCGCGGTGCCCAAGTTCACCGTCATCATTGGCGGCAGTTTTGGCGCGGGCAACTACGGCATGTGTGGCCGGGCGTTTGGCCCACGCTTTTTATGGATGTGGCCCAACGCGCGCATCAGCGTCATGGGCGGTGAACAAGCCGCCAGCGTCCTGGCCACCGTCAGGCGGGACGGCATCGAGGGCAAAGGCGGCGCCTGGAGTGTTGAGGACGAAGAAAGCTTCAAAGCGCCGATCCGCCGCCAGTACGAAGACCAAGGCCACCCCTATTTCGCCACCGCCCGCCTGTGGGACGACGGCATCATCGACCCGGCCGACACCCGCCGGGTGCTGGCGCTGGGCCTGAGCGCCAGCCGCAATGCGCCGATTGAGGACACAAAATTTGGTTTGTTCCGGATGTGATCAGCGCCACAAAGAAATCCAACATGAGCACATTGAACATTGAACCCGGTGTGGTGAGCACCGTCACCCTGAGCCGCCCCGAGGTTCGTAACGCCTTCAACGAGGAGGTGATTGCCGACCTCACCCAAGCCTTCACTCAACTGGGCCAAGACCCGCAGGTGCGTGCCATCGTGCTGGCCGCCAACGGCCCGGCGTTTTGTGCTGGCGCTGACCTGAACTGGATGCGTCGTATGGCCGATTACAGCCATGCCGAGAACCTGGCCGACGCAGCCTGTCTGGCCGAGATGCTGCGGGTGATCTATACCTGCCCCAAACCCACGGTGGCACGCATCCAAGGCGATGTCTACGCAGGTGGTCTGGGCCTGGTGGCGGCCTGCGACATGGCGGTGAGTGTGGATACCGCAGGTTTTTGCCTCAGCGAGGTCAAACTCGGCCTGATCCCCGCCACCATCAGCCCCTATGTGGTCCGCGCCATGGGTCCACGTGCCGCCCACCGCTACTTCTTGACGGCCGAGCGTTTTGACGCGGCTGAGGCGCTGCGCATTGGCCTGGTGCACGCGGTGGTGAGCGCCGAGCAACTCGAGGCCAAGGTGGCGGACATCACCCAGGCGCTGGTGACGGCTAGCCCCAATGCCGTCAAAGCCTGCAAAACCTTGTTGCACGAGGTGGCGGGCAAGGACATTGACGCCACCTTGATTGAACACACCGTTGCCGCTATTGCCGACATCCGCGCGAGTGATGAGGGCCGGGAAGGGGTGTCGTTTTTCCTGGCCAAACGCAAGCCGTTCTGGCTCGGTTAGCCGGGGCAGTTGTCCACTTTTTTGACCATTTGGCGGTGGTGCCAAGGAGACGTAGATGTTCACAAAAATCCTGATCGCCAACAGAGGCGAGATCGCCTGCCGGGTGGCAGCCACCGCGCGTCGCCTGGGGGTGAAAACCGTGGCGGTGTATTCCGACGCCGATGCCAGCGCCAAACATGTGGCCGCATGTGACGAGTCCGTCCACATCGGTGGCAGCGCACCCCAGGACAGTTACCTGCGCTGGCAACGCATCATTGACGCTGCGTTGGCCACCGGCGCCCAGGCGGTGCATCCGGGCTACGGTTTTCTGAGCGAGAACGAGGACTTTGCCAAGGCCTGCGCGGCGGCAGGGCTGGTGTTCATCGGTCCGCCCGCATCGGCCATCCAGGCCATGGGTTTGAAGGCTGAATCCAAACAGCTGATGGAGAAGGCCGGTGTGCCGCTGGTGCCCGGCTACCACGGCGCTGGCCAAGGCGCGGCGCTGCTGCAGCATGAGGCCGATCACATCGGTTATCCCGTCTTGATCAAGGCCAGTGCGGGTGGTGGTGGCAAGGGTATGCGGGTGGTGGACCAGTCCGAGGACTTCAAAGCTGCGCTCGAATCGTGTCAGCGCGAAGCCCTCAACAGTTTTGGCAGCGACGCGGTGTTGATCGAAAAATACGTGCAGAACCCGCGCCACATCGAAATCCAGGTGTTTGGTGACACGTTTGGCAACTACGTCTACCTGTTTGAGCGCGACTGCTCGGTGCAGCGCCGCCATCAGAAGGTGCTTGAAGAAGCCCCGGCGCCCGGTATGACACCCGAGTTGCGCCGCGCCATGGGTGAGGTGGCGGTGGCCGCTGCGCGGGCGGTGGCTTATGTGGGTGCGGGCACGGTGGAGTTCATCGTCGAGCAGCCCGGCGATTATGAGCGGCCCGAGGACATGCGGTTCTATTTCATGGAAATGAACACCCGCCTGCAGGTTGAGCACCCGGTCACCGAAGCGATTACCGGCCAGGATCTGGTGGAGTGGCAGCTGCGTGTGGCCATTGGCGAGCCGCTGCCGCTGTGCCAGGAGCAACTGCGCATCACCGGCCACGCGATCGAGGCGCGTATCTGCGCCGAAACCCCCGACAACAATTTTTTGCCCGCGACCGGCCGCCTGGACGTCTACCACAAGCCCGCGCACAGCAGCTTCGCCATCAGCCCGGTGCGTTTTGATGACGGCGTGCGCCAGGGGGATGCCATCAGCCCGTTTTACGACTCGATGGTGGCCAAACTCATCGTGCATGGTGATACCCGCGAACAGGCGCTGGCCCAGCTCGATACCGCACTGGCGCACACCCACATCGTTGGCCTGAGCACCAATGTGCAGTTCTTGCGGCATGTGCTGCAGTGTGACGCGTTTGCCCAGGCCAAACTCGACACCGGCCTGATCCCGCGCGAGGCGGCGGTGTTGTTCCATCAGGAGCGTGTGGGCCTGGCCCTGGCCGCGGCCGCCGATGTGGCGCAAACCCTGATCGACGAGCGCGCCACCGAAACGGCCGACCCGTTCAGCAGGACCGACGGCTGGCGCAGCCATGGGGTCTTCACACGCCGCTTTGTGTTTGAGTTTGGCGGCCAGCAGGTGGCGGCCGGGCTGACCTATTTACACGACGGCGCGCTGTCCTTGCAGGTGGGTGAGACAGCGGGGCTGCTGAGTTTCACCACCACCCCACACGGCATTGATCTGAAGTTTGGCGGCCAGCGTCTACTTGTGAATGCGTATAGAAAAGGCGAGGTAGCTCACATATTCACTGCGCAGGGTGCTACACAAATCATATCGATTGATTTGCTCCTGCACGCCGGTGAGGCGCCTGCCGAAGTGGGCCGCCTGACCGCACCGATGCCTGGCAAAGTGGTGTCGTTTGCGGTGCAGGCGGGTGACACCGTCAACAAGGGCCAAGCGCTGGCGGTGATGGATGCGATGAAAATGGAGCACACCATCACCGCGCCGGTGGACGGTGTGGTGGCCGAGCTGCTTTACGCCCCTGGTGATCAGGTGGCGGAAGGCGCGGAATTGCTCCGGCTGAGTGTGGCTGCGGTGTGACTGACAACGCAAGGTTGTTTTGGGTGGCGGGAAAGGGGTGCAAGCGAGCCTGTGGTTCCTGCATCTATTTCGCTACCGGCGCTGATCTACCTCGTCTAACATCGACCAGTCTCGTGACAATAGTTCCATGCAAGAACCCGCAATGACTGGGCTAGGCCCAAAAGTGCTGACAACAACACGCCTCATCTTGCGTCCTTGGCAAGATTCGGATCACGCCCCGTTCTCTGCGATGTCAACGGATCCAGAAGTTATGGCGCATCTTCTGCCCTTCGCCTCACCGCAGGCCATCACGGGTTGGATCAATCGTCAACAAATGCATTTGGCAGAAAACGGCTTTTGTTTTTGGGCCATTGAGTCCAAAGAATCGGGTGCCTTTATGGGGGCGGCTGGTCTGCTGCGTATCTCTTGCAAAGCACATTTCACACCTGCTGTGGAAGTTGGTTGGCGCCTGGCACGCCGCTTCTGGGGCCAGGGTTACGCCCCAGAGGCTGCCGGGGCGGCGCTCCAATTCGGATCTGAGCATCTGGGGCTGACGGAGATCGTCGCCAATACCGTGCCATCCAACCACAATTCGCGTCGCGTGATGGAGAAACTGGGCATGTCCAGTGAGCCTGCTGACGACTTCGATCATCCGTTGGTGCCCGAGGGCAACCCATTGCGCCGACAAATGCTTTACCGGTTGTCCCGTCGTAACTGGTCCAAGCAGCGCAGAAGTTGAAATCAGCTAAAAGTTTGTCTGATTTTCACTCTGCAGTTGAGTTTGTGTGAGTTTTTGCGGTGCAGCCCTTATCAATAAACAGTAAGTAGCTATCAAATTTAAAGTATTTATGTCGACCTTTCAAATCACTTTTTGCTGTACCAACACCGAGCCCGATCCCTGGCTGGCCGGTTTGCGTGCGAGTTTTCCGCAGGCCGAGGTCACCGTCTGGCAGCCCGGCGCCGCGCTTGCCGACTACGCGGTGGTCTGGGCGCCGCCACAGCAGTTTTTTGACGAGCAGCCGCAGCTGCAGGCGGTGTTCAACATCGGTGCCGGGGTGGACGCGCTGCTCAAATTGCGCCTGCCACCCCAGGCTGTGGTGGTGCGGCTGGAAGACGCGGGCATGGCGGTGCAGATGGCCGAATACGTCTGCCAGGGTGTGATCCGGCACTTTCGTGACCTGAATGCCTACGACAACGATGCCCGCGCCGGCCACTGGACCTACTACAAGCCGCGCCAGCGCAGCGAGTTCCCGGTGGGTGTGATGGGCCTGGGTGTGTTGGGCGAACGGGTGGCCCAGGCGCTGTGCCACTTTGAGTTTCCGGTCAACGGCTGGAGCCGCTCACCCAAGCCGATTCCTGGCGTGCGCGGCTTTTCGGGTGCGGCGCAGCTCAACGACTTTCTGGCCAGCAGCCGTGTGCTGGTCAACCTGCTGCCGCTCACCCCCGACACGCTCAACATCCTCAATCACGACCGGCTCAGCCGCCTGCAAGCCGGGGGCTATGTCATCAACGTGGCGCGTGGCGCCCATCTGGTGGACGAGGACCTGCTCGCGCTCATCGAGAGCGGTCACCTCTCTGGCGCACTGCTCGATGTGTTTCGCACAGAGCCGCTGCCGACCGAGCACCCGTTCTGGCGCGAACCCAGCATCACCCTCACACCACACACCTCGGCGCGTACCTTGGTCACGGACAGCATTGCGCAGATCATGCAGAAGATGCTGGCTCTGCGCCAAGGCCAGCCTGTGACAGGCGTGGTGGATCCAGGGCGGGGGTATTGACGGGATCCGTCAGGCCCAACCCCAGTAGCGCAAGCCTGCCGTGACACCGGCAGCGGCCAGCACCACCACGGGAAAAGCGGCCTGCCTCATGGCCAAGAGCATGCCGACCAGAACGCCGATGGGCCGTGCCCATCCCGCAAAGTGGTCGCCATCCCAGAGGCTGGACACCGCGGCCAGCGCGCACAGCAGCACGATGGCCGCCTCTGAGAGCAAGGCTTGCCAACGCGTTGTCAAGCGGAGTTGATCGGCAAAGAAAGGGCCTGCCACGCGACAACACAGTGTGCCGATGGCCAGAATCCAGAGGGCTTGGTGCATTGGGTTCACGCTTTCGTTGGGGGTGTGGCGGTCTGGCCTGTTCGCAGCGCGGACGGCACGACAGCCAACAGCGCCACCAACACCGGTAAGCCGGGTGCCACCCACGGAGCGCTGATCAGCGCCAACGCGCCCCCTGCCAACACCCGACGACGGGTTGTCCCGTTGGACAGTGCAGGCCAGACCAGGGCAAATAACAGGGCGGGGAAAGCCGCGTCCAGACCCAGGCTGCTGGCGCTGCCAATGGCTTGCCCTGCCAGTGCTCCCGCCAGGACCGCGAGGTTCCACACCCCAAAAATCAGGATGCCGCAGACCCAGAACGCCGCGCGTTTGGCCGCTGGGTCGGTTTGCTTCATCGCAAAGGCCACCGACTCGTCCAGAATGAAATGGGCCCCCAGCAGGCGCGCCATCCAGCCTTGGCCAAGCAACTCGGACACGGTCAGGCCGTAAGCCAGCAGGCGGCCGTTGAGCGCCAGGCCTGTCATGGCAGCCGTCACAGGGTCGCCGCCCGCCAAGAGCACACCTACCGTTGCAAACTGCGCCCCACCCGCAAAAACCAGGATCGACAGCGCCACGGGAAACCACAGGGGCAAGCCGCCAGAGACCGCGATGGCGCCAAATGACATCCCCACAACGCCGTCTGCCAGGCAGACCAGACCCATGTCGCCCAACGTGGCGCGGTCAAGTGTTTTGAATAAAGATCGCATGTTCAATATAATGAACGAATTGGATTTGAATGTCAAACAGAACAATCGTTTTTTATAAAAAACATGTCAAAAGAATCCGAAACAAGCCCTTTGCCCGCCATTGCGGCGGCGCTCAAACGTGAGCGGGAACAGGCCGGGTTGTCGATTTCAGAGCTGGCCCGCAAGGCTGGTGTGGCCAAGTCCACCCTCTCCCAGCTGGAGGCGGGTGTTGGCAACCCATCGCTGGAAAGCCTGTGGGCGCTGGCGATGGGTTTGAACCTGCCGTTCAGCCGCTTGCTTGACCCGCCCGTTGTGCCGGTGCAAGTGATCCGTGCGTCGCAGGGGATGGCGACGCGTGCGACAGATGCGGCATATGAGGCGGTTCTGCTCTCGGCGTGTCCACCACGGGTTCGCCGGGACATTTACCGCATCGATTTCGAGCCCGGCATCTCCAAAATATCGCTCCCCCATGCGGCAGGAACGGTGGAGCATGTCATTGTGCTGAGCGGTCGAGCCAGCGTCGGGCCTGACGGCAAAACCATTGAGCTGCTGCCAGGAGACTATGCGTCCTACCCCGCAGACACGGCCCATTCTTACGAGGCGCTGGAGCCCAATACCCGCGCCATCCTGATGATGGACTACACCTAGGGGGCCTAGGGTTGTTGCGGGCAGCACCTCGGTTGGCGCATGGCTACACTGCATCGGTTGGTGTCACTGGGCGGGGTTGTCGTGTCCGTCTTTGCTTGAGCATTTGTTTATGTCCTATCCTCTTCAAGTCAAACTGGTTGATGTGGGCCCACGCGATGGCCTGCAGAACGAAAAACAGCTGGTGCCCGCTGCGATCAAGATCGAGCTGGTGCACCGCCTGCAGGCCGCTGGTCTGAAAGAGATCGAAGTCACCAGTTTTGTCAGCCCCAAATGGGTACCTCAGATGGCCGACAACGCGGAGGTCATGGCGGGCATCGCGCGCCAGCCGGGTGTGCGCTACTCGGTGCTGACGCCCAATCTGAAAGGTTTTGAGGCGGCCCTGTTGTCCAAGCCCGATGAAATTGTGGTGTTTGGCTCCGCCAGCGAGGCCTTCAGCCAGAAAAACATCAACTGCAGCATCGCCGAGAGCATCGAGCGTTTTGCGCCGGTGGTGGCTGCCGCCCGCGCCGCAGGTATTTTTGTGCGCGGTGCCATGAGCTGCGCCGTGGGCTGCCCTTACGAAGGCGACATCGCGCCCGAGCGGGTGGACTATCTGGCCGGGCTCATGAAAGGCATTGGCGTGCAGCATGTGGGTGTGGCTGACACGATTGGTGTGGGCACCCCCTTGAAAGTGCAGCGCGCGATGGAGGCCACCCTGAAGCACTTTGACATCAACCAAGTCTCGGGCCATTTCCACGACACCTACGGCCAGGCGCTGGCCAACACCCTGATTTGCCTGCAGATGGGGGTATGGCAGTTTGATACCTCGGTGGCGGGTCTGGGCGGCTGCCCGTATGCCAAAGGTGCTACTGGAAATGTAGCGACTGAAGACGTGGTCTACCTGTTGCACGGCATGGGCATCGAGACCGGCATTGACCTGGACCAACTCATCAACGCGGGCCAGTTCATCAGCGATTACCTGGGCCGCCCAAGCAACTCACGCGCTGGCAAAGCGCTGTTCAACCAACGTTTGACATCATGAACCAAGTAGTTTCCAAACCCCTGCCCGAGGGCGTGGTACGTGTGACCCAGGTGCTGCGCGACAAAGGCCACCCGCATGCGCCGGTGATGCTCAGTGACGCCGCCCGCACCGCCCAGCAGGCGGCTGACGCGTTGGGCATCCAGCTCGGACAGATTGCCAAAAGCATCATCTTCAAGCGCAAACCCGACGCCGCCGCGGTGCTGGTCATCACCTCGGGCGACCGCCGGGTTGATGAAAAAAAGGTGCAGGCGCTGGTGTGTGCCGACGGCCAGAAACTCGGCCGCGCCGACGCCGACTTTGTCAAAGCCAGCACCGGCTTCTCGATTGGCGGGGTGTCGCCGGTGGGCCATGCCACGCTGCCTGTGACACTGATCGACCGCGACCTGCTGCGTTTTGAAGAGATCTGGGCCGCAGCGGGCCACCCGCACGGGGTGTTCAAGTTGCACCCCGATGACTTGGCGCATCTGACCGGCGCGCCCATCGTTGACATTGCGCTGCAGGAGGTGATTTGATGTTGTCTCAGGATGCTATGAAATTTCTAGCTGTTAGCGCTATGGATATAAGGGCTAGAGGCCAAAATGACCTCAATCCTGTGCCGTCGCCCTGTCTGTCGGTGTGCCAGATGGACGAGGACACCGCCCTGTGCCAGGGCTGCCTGCGCACCCTGGACGAAATCCGCATATGGGGCAGCGCGGACAGCCAGCAACGCCGCGCCATCTGGCTCAACATCGAGGCGCGCCTGGCGCAGCACAGCGCATGAAACACATCACGTTTTACCTGGACTTCATCTCGCCTTACGCCTATCTGGCGTTTGAGACCCTGCCCGAGGCGCTGATGGGGCAGAGTTACAGCGTGAGCTACAAACCGGTGCTGTTCGCCGCGCTGCTCAAGCACCATGGCCAGCTCGGTCCGGCTGAGATTCCCGGAAAACGCGAATGGACCTACCGCCATGTGTTGTGGCTGGCGCGTCAACACGGGCTGGAGCTGCAACTGCCAGCGCAGCATCCGTTCAACCCGATTGGCTTGCTGCGCTTGGCGCTGGCCTGCAGCGAGTCCGGCTTACCCAACCGTTATGTGTGCGAAAACATTTTTCGCCATGTCTGGCAGGGGGGGGCTGATGCGGCGGATGCAGACCGCCTGCAGACGCTGACCGGGCAGCTGGCTCCCAAGCGTGATGCCAATGATGAGCTGGTCAAGAGCCAGTTACGCGCCCATACCGACGATGCAATCGCCAACGGAGTGTTCGGGGTGCCCACCTTCGAGGTGGATGGCAAACTGTTCTGGGGCCTGGACGCCTTGCCCATGCTCAAGGCCTATCTGCAGGGTGATGCCTGGTTCAACAGCGCCTGGGCGGCGACCGATCAGGTTCGCAGCTGGCCCTAAGCTAGTTGCCCGACTCCACCTCAAACGCCTTGTGTTTGCCCTGCGCCAGAAACTGCGCGGCCTGGCTCAACGCGGCAGTTAATGCGGCTTTGAGCGTGTGGGGTGGGTTGATCACAAAGACCCCGCTGGCGGGCAGGCCAGGGCGCACCACCTCACCGGCCTCGTCGTGGCCCAGCTTGCTGGATTTGACGGTGAGTGTGGCGTTGAGCCAGGGCAGCTTTTCGCGGTTGGCCAGGGTCTTGAGCTTGCGCGGCAGGTCATGTGCTTCGGGGCGCGGGATGATCGGGTACCAGACCATGTAGGTGCCGGTAGCAAAACGTTTGACCGCGTCGGTCAGCATGTCCACCACACGCGGGTAGTCGCTCTTGATTTCGTAGCTTGGGTCACACAGCACCAGCGCCCGGCGCGACGGGGGTGGCAAAAACTTCTTGAGCCCCTCAAACCCGTCTTCCTGCAGCACTGCAATCGAGCGCCCGGCATTGAGCTGCGCGATGTTGGCGCCCAGGGTTTTGGCATCGGTCGGGTGGATCTCAAACAACTTGAGGCGATCCCGGTCACGCTCCTGCAGCAGGTGGTGGATGATGAAAGGTGAGCCCGGGTACACCTTGTGGCTGCCGGCTTTGTTGAAGCTGGCCACCAGGTCCAGGTAGTCCTGTAACGCCGGGGCCACGGCGGCTGGCTTGGCGCTTTTGGTGGCGCCAGGTTTGGCTGCTGCACTATTCGTAGCGGCCTGTCCTTGAGGGGTGGGGGCTGACGCCTTGTTTTCTGTAGAGGCCGTGGGCGCGAGGGCGGCCAGCAGTTTGAGGTAACCATCGGCCGCCTCGCCGCTGGTCTGGGCGTAATCACCGTCCAGTCGGTACAAGCCCGCTCCGGCATGGGTGTCAAACACGTTGAGCGCCGTGTCCTTTTGGGTCATGTGGCGCAGCACCGCCAGCAAGGCAGTGTGCTTGAGGACATCGGCATGGTTGCCGGCATGAAAGGCGTGGCGATAACTGAACATCCGTCGATGTTACCGCGTTGCCCAGGAAATTTGTATAATGCTCGGCTTCGCAGCGCTTTTGTGGCTCCGCGGCGAAGCGTCTCAGTAGCGTCCCAATGGGCCGTGTGCCGAGTGATTCCCCACCTAAGAGATTCCCATCAGAGGAACGCCGACCGTGGAAAAGAGCCCTCCAAACCCTCTGTAGAAAAGAGAAATCTCATGTCAACTTTCAGCGCAAAACCCGCTGAGGTCGTGCACGAGTGGTTTGTGATTGACGCGACCGACAAGGTCCTCGGACGAGTAGCCAGCGAAGTTGCTCTCCGTTTGCGCGGCAAACACAAGGCCATTTACACGCCTCACGTCGATACCGGCGACTTCATCATCGTGACCAACGCAGCTCAACTGCGCGTGACCGGTGCCAAGTCCCTCGACAAAATCTATTACAGCCACTCCGGTTTTCCAGGTGGCATCAGCTCCACCAACTTCCGTGACATGCAAGCCAAGTTCCCTGGCCGCGCTTTGGAAAAAGCCGTCAAGGGCATGCTGCCCAAGGGTCCCCTGGGCTACGCCATGATCAAGAAGCTCAAGGTGTACGGTGGTGCAGAGCACCCGCACACTGCCCAGCAACCCAAAGTGTTGGAAATCTAAGGAGCTCACATGATTGGTGAATGGAACAATGGTACCGGTCGTCGCAAATCCAGCGTCGCTCGTGTTTTCCTGAAGAAGGGCTCCGGCCAAATCGTCGTCAACGGCAAAGACATTCAAAAGTTCTTTGGCCGCGAAACCTCGATCATGATCTGCAAGCAGCCCCTGATGCTGACCAACCACGCTGAAACCTTTGACATCATGGTCAATGTGGCTGGTGGCGGTGAATCGGGTCAAGCCGGTGCGGTGCGCCACGGTATCACCCGTGCCCTGATCGACTATGATGCAACCCTCAAGCCCGAGTTGAGCAAAGCTGGTTTCGTGACCCGCGATGCCCGCGAAGTTGAGCGTAAGAAGGTCGGTTTGCACGGTGCTCGCCGTCGCAAGCAGTTCTCCAAGCGTTAATTTCCGCTTCGATCACAACAGCCGCCTGGATGCAAGTTCTGGCGGCTGTTTGCATTTTGATGCCTGGGGCTACCTGATGCGATTCAAACTGTTGATGCGACGACTCACCGTCAGCGCGCCGCGCATGGCGGTGCGCAGTGCTTTGCCATGGCCATTTCGTTGGGCTGTGCTGGCGCTGGTGGCGGGCTTTTGTGCCGCCATCGGTCTGTGGGCGTTTGAGCTTGGCAAGGAGATCGCTGGCGTCGACCACGGCAGCAAAGCGCAATTTCAGCAATTGCAGTTCGACAACGAGGCACTGAAAGCCCGCATCGAAATTTTGACCGCCGAGCGTGATCAGGCCCAGTCCGTGGCCAATACCGCCGACACGGTGCTGACCACCACCAAAGTGACCAGTGACAAGCTGACCGAAACCACCCGGCAGTTGATGCTGGAGAACCAGCGGCTCAAGGATGATTTGGGCTTTTTTGAAAAATTGATCCCAGCCGTGGATGGCAACGCAGGCGCACTCGCCATCCGTGGTTTGCAGGCGGAACGCTTGGCCTCTGGTGATCTCAAGTGGCAGGTGCTGGTGATTCAAGGGATGAAGAACCCGGTTGAATTTGAAGGTCGTTTGGAGCTGGTGTTTGCAGGTCTGTCCAATGGCAAAGCCTGGACGGGCAACCCAGTCGGTGGTGCCCTGAATGTCAAAATTAAACAATACGGACGGGTTGAGGGTGTGTATTCGCCCCCAGCACAGACGGTGGTGAAATCGGTCACCGTCAAAGTGCTGAATGGGCAAACTGTGCGTGCGCAGCAAACCATCTCCATCCCCTAAAAGGTGTCTCATGTTCAATAAAAAGAAGCAACCGCCCATCAAAAGCCTGATTGCCCAGGGCTGCCAGTTGGATGGCAATTTCAGTTTCAGCGAGGGTTCCCGTGTGGATGGTGAGATCCGGGGCAATGTCACCGGTGTGGCGGAGCAGCCCAGTATTCTGGTGATCTCGGAGTCGGCTGTAGTGACCGGAGAAGTGCTGGCAGACCATGTCATAGTCAACGGACAGGTACGCGGGCCGGTGCATGCCCGTGTCTTGCTGGAACTGCAACCCAAGGCACGCATCACCGGCGATGTGACTTACAAGATGCTCGAAATGCACCAGGGCGCCATGGTGGATGGGCGGCTGTGCCCCATCGTCGACGATGTGCAGGAGTTGCTGGAGGGAAAGCCCACACTCAAATTGACGGCAAACAATCCGTGAGCCTGCTGTTGACCAACTTGTTGTAGGATTGCCCCACTCAATTTCCTGGAGACCTGTATGAGCGCTGTTGCTGAAGCCATTCAAACCGAAATGCCCGCCCCGATCCTGTTCACAGACAGCGCGGCCGCCAAGGTGGCTGACCTGATTGCTGAAGAAGGCAACCCTGATCTGAAGTTGCGTGTGTTTGTCCAGGGTGGTGGCTGCTCAGGCTTTCAGTACGGGTTCACCTTTGATGAAATTGTCAACGATGACGACACCACCATGACCAAAAACGGCGTGTCGCTGTTGATCGATGCCATGAGTTACCAGTACTTGGTCGGCGCCGAGATTGATTACAAGGAAGACCTGCAAGGCGCCCAGTTTGTCATCAAGAACCCCAATGCCACCAGCACCTGCGGCTGTGGCTCGAGTTTCTCGAACTGATCAAGCCCTGTCTTCCCCATAAAAAAACCGCCTGACCGGGCGGTTTTTTTATGCCTGGTTGTTGCTCAGGCGGGGTAAATGGCTCCCAGAACCCTGGGGCCTGCCGCACCGGTGGCGCTGGGCAGATTGCCTGGTTGGCGCTGGATGGCTTGGCGTGCCAGCCAGGCAAATGCCGCAGCCTCCACGTCGAGCGCAGGCAGACCGTGCTGGTCCGAGGTGGTGACTTGCAGCTGAGGCAGTCCGGCCTGCAGGCGCCTCAGGAGCTCGGTGTTGAAGGCGCCCCCCCCGCACACGACCAGCAATTTGCTCTCTTTTGCATAGCTGTTGACACAATCCACACAAGCGCTGGCAGTCAATTCTGTCAGAGTGGCCTGGATGTCCTGGCCGCGTGAGCTGGCAAACCCCTGCAGTTTGTTTTGTAACCAGGTCAGGCTGAACAGATCACGGCCCGTACTTTTGGGTGGGGCCTGGTTGAAATAGGGTTCATCGCGCAGCCGTGCCAACAGCTCGGGCAGGCACTGCCCGCTGGCGGCCCAGGCACCACCGGTGTCAAAAGGTTGGCCGGTCTGCTGTTGGCACCAGGCATCCATCAAGGCATTGCCCGGGCCGCAGTCAAACCCTAGCACTGGTTCGCTCGGGTTGGCAGGCAGCACACTCACGTTGGCGATGCCGCCCAGGTTCAGCACCGACACGGTGGTGCCGGCTTGTCCAAAAACAAACTGATGAAACGCGGGGACCAGTGGTGCACCTTGCCCCCCCGCGGCGATGTCGCGGCTGCGAAAGTCGGCGACCACCGTGATGCCCGTCAGTTCTGCCAACAGGGCTGGGTTGTTGAGCTGAAGTGTGTAGCCAACACCCGCTGCGTCATTGGATGTTCTGTGGGGCTGGTGGCGCACCGTCTGACCATGGGCGCCAATGGCGCTGATCTTGATCGTGTCACTTGCCGAGGAGGCTACTTGTTCGAGCAGTTGCTGGACCACCTGGGCATAGGCTGCGGCAATCTGGTTGCCAGCCAGCGCGGCTCGGTGTAACTCGTTGTGTGTTGGACTGTTGAGTGCCAGTAATTCGGCGCGGAACAAGGGCTCAAATGGCAGGGAAGCACGCGCCAGGACGTGAAGCTTGGCGTCTGAGAAATCCACCAGAACACCATCAACACCGTCTAGCGAGGTGCCCGACATCAGGCCGATGCAATACTCTGCCATGCTGCGGCAATGCGCTGAGGTCTCAGTCCCGGCTCATCATGCGCTGGGGTTCACTCAAACCGGGTAGATTGCAGGCTGGCCGCTGCTTGCAACTGGGTTTTCACGTTGCTGGCGACCTGTTTGAAGACGGGCAGGGCGGCGACGGGCACCGGCACTGTCTCGCTCTTTTGCGCCATGGCCATCGGGTCTTGTTGCACCCCGGCGACACGCACCTCGAAGTGCAGGTGGGGACCAGTGGCCCAACCGGTCGAGCCGACCAGACCAATGGTGTCACCTTGTGTCACTGTCTGGCCGCGTTTGACCAGAATTTTGCTCAGGTGGGCGTAGACCGTCTCCGTGGCATTGCGGTGCTGGATGAAGATCACATTGCCATAACCGTTTTGTACCCCCGCAAAACTCACCACACCATCACCCACGGTTCGAGCCGGTGTGCCGGTGGGGGCCGCAAAGTCGGTGCCCAGGTGCCTGCGCCACTGGTTCAGGATCGGGTGAAAACGCATGGCAAAACCGCTGCTGACCCGCGAAAAGGCCACTGGAGAACTCAGGAAAGCACGGCGCAGGCTGCGGCCGTCCAGGGCATAGTAGCCGCCCCGATACGCTTGCCCGGCACTGTCCTTGCCCGGAGGCTGAAACCACATGGCCTGGAACACTTTGCCCGCGTTGACAAACTCGGCGCTCAGAACTCTTCCCGTGCGCAGGCGTTCGCCGTCACCTTCAAGCACCTCGTAAACCACATTAAAACGGTCGTTCTTGCGTAATGCGCGGCGAAAATCGATGTCGCCCGAGAACAGTTCAGCCAATTGGCTGGCTACCACATCGGGCAAACCCGCTTCATCGGTGGCCGCAAACAGAGAGGATTGGATGGTGCCACTGGCCAGGCGTGTGCTGGCCACCAGAGGAGCAGATTCCAGGCGTGCGCTGAACCCCTTGGCATCACGCTCCACCACCAGGCGCTGGAAATGGGTGCCCTCGTCGGGGCTCCAGCGCGCGCTGAGTTTGCCAAGCCGGTGGGTGTCCACCGTTTCAATACTGACGTGGCGGCCACTGCGGCTGAACAGGGCTTGCCGGGCCATCGGGTTGGTGCGCAAAAACTGCGCCGCTTGCGGATCATCTACCCCCATGCGTTTAAGCAAGGTGTCGGCCGTGTCGGTGGTGCGCGTGAGGTCCGAGCGGTAGAGATTCAAGGCGGGTGTGTCAAGCTCAGTCGCCTCAGGTGGTAACTGGGGTTGCACGGCCTCCAGCACCATTTGCACCGGCAATTCGGACACATCCGGCCCGAGAGAGGCCAGCGCCCAAGCGCCGCCGCCGCCGGCCAGCAGGGTGGCGGTGACAATCGCGGTGAGGTGTTTGGGGTATTTGGCTGCTGTGGCGACAGAGCTCATCAGCAAAGCTTGGCCACGATTCAGGGCTGAGTTGATCAAGGGAGCATCCTGTTGTTGGCGTACGTGGATTGCGTGCAACAAACAGCTGCTCAAACCCCCGAAAAACACCCATTTAAAATCACGCTTAAAACAGCGACTGAGTATAAACCCCTACCCGCAGGATGCATGCGGGAAAACCCTTATGACTACTACCCAAACCCCTGACTTTACCGTTTCTGATCACGTCCGTGAGGCGCTGGCGGTGACGCTGCGCGGCTGTGAAGAATTGATCCCCCAAGAAGAGTGGGTCAAGAAGCTGGCGCGTTCCCAAACCACCGGTACACCACTGCGTATCAAGCTCGGTCTCGACCCCACTGCGCCCGACATCCACATCGGCCACACCGTGGTGCTCAACAAGATGCGCCAGCTGCAGGACCTGGGCCACACGGTGATCTTCTTGATTGGTGACTTCACCAGCATGATTGGCGACCCGTCAGGGCGCAACAGCACGCGACCACCACTCACCCCAGAGCAGATCAAGGTCAACGCCGAAACCTATTACCGCCAGGCCTCGCTGGTGCTGGACCCGAGCAAGACCGAAATTCGTTACAACAGCGAATGGAGTGACCCGCTGGGCGCGCGTGGCCTGATCCAGCTGGCCAGCCGTTACACCGTGGCGCGCATGATGGAGCGCAACGACTTCCATGACCGTTTCAAGGCAGGCACACCGATTGCCGTGCACGAGTTCATCTACCCGCTGATGCAAGGTTATGACAGCGTGGCGTTAAAGAGTGACCTAGAGCTGGGCGGTACCGACCAGAAGTTCAATCTGCTGATGGGGCGCACCTTGCAGGCCGAGTACGGCCAGGAGCCGCAGTGCATTTTGACCATGCCACTGCTCGAAGGCCTGGACGGCGTCGAGAAGATGTCCAAGAGCAAGAACAACTACATCGGCATTTCCGAAGACGCCAACACCATGTTTGCCAAGTGCCTGAGCATTTCCGACGTGCTGATGTGGCGCTGGTACACCCTCTTGAGCTTCAAGTCCGAGGCCGAGATTGCGGCACTCAAGGCCGAGGTGTCTGGCGGGCGCAACCCCAAGGACGCCAAGGTGGCGCTGGCCAAGGAAATCACGGCACGCTTCCACTCGGCGGCGGCGGCCGATGCGGCCGAGCAGGACTTCATCAACCGCAGCAAAGGTGGTATCCCGGATGAGATCCCCGAAATCAGCCTGCCGCTGGGTGAGGGTGGTGCCGCGTTGGGCATTGGTGCCTTGCTCAAATCGGCCGGGCTGGCCGCATCGAGTGGCGAAGGCAACCGCTTGATCGACGGCGGTGGTGTACGCATCGACGCCAATGTGGTCAGCGACAAGGGTCTGAAGCTGGGCGCCGGCACCTATGTGCTGCAGGTGGGCAAACGCAAGTTCGCACGGGTGACTCTGGGTTAAGGGCTTGGGGCGCTGTGTTGCGAATTTTTTGTGCCTCTAGCCCTTATTGGATAAGGGGTAGCAGCTATATAAGATGTAGTGTTTCGTTTGCCGCACAGAACTTTCGTTGCCAAAGCTTGTCGACACGCCTCACCCATGCAGACCCCAGCTGATCCCCCCAAAACGTTTGCCAACACCTGCCACGCCATGCGGGCGGGGAGGCGTGTGATGAAAGTCAGGCGCCCATGATCGCGTTGTTGCAGCGGGTGCGCTCCGCCCGCGTTGAAGTGGCCGGTCAGGTGATTGGCGCGATTGACGCTGGCCTGGTGGTGCTGTTGTGCGCCGAGCCCGACGAAAACGCCGCCGTGTGTGACCGGATGCTGGCCAAGATCCTCAAGTTACGCATCTTCAGCGATGCCGCTGGCAAGATGAACCACAGCCTGCAGGACATGGACGGTCAGGGGCATGCCGGGGGCCTGTTGCTGGTGAGCCAGTTCACGCTGGCCGCCGACACCTCGGGCGGCAACCGGCCAGGATTCAGCGCTGCCGCGTCTCCCGATGAGGGCCGGCGCTGGTTTGAGCATGTGGTGGCGCAGGCACGCCGTTTGCACCCGGTGGTGCAGACTGGTGAGTTTGGCGCCGACATGCAGGTCCATCTGGTGAACGACGGGCCTGTCACGATTCCGCTGCGCATGACGGCGTGAGCTGCCCTGGCACCGGATAATCCCAACATGTCCTTCGCTTTTGAACGTCCCTCGCTGCTGCGTCGCTTGGCCCCCTGGGTAGCCGGTTTTGACGGTCTGTTGGCTTTTGGGGTGATCTTGCTGGCCTGCGCAGGGCTGCTCACCATGTACTCCTCGGGTTATGACCACGGCACCCGTTTCATGGATCACGGGCGAAACATGCTGATTGCTGGTGCCATTTTGTTTGTGGTGGCTCAGATACCGCCGCAGCGTTTGATGAGTCTGGCGGTGCCGCTCTACGTGGTGGGGGTGTCCCTGCTGCTTGCCGTGGCCGTGATGGGGATCACCAAAAAAGGCGCCACACGCTGGCTCAATATCGGGGTGATCATCCAGCCCAGTGAAATCCTCAAGATCGCCATGCCTTTGATGCTGGCCTGGTGGTTCCAGCGAAGAGAAGGCCAGTTGCGCCCGCTGGACTTTCTGGTGGCCGGCCTGTTGCTGGCGCTGCCAGTGGGGTTGATCATGAAGCAGCCGGATCTGGGCACCTCTCTGCTGGTGCTGGCGGCGGGTTTGTCGGTGATCTTTTTTGCCGGGCTGAGCTGGAAGCTGGTGGCGCCGCCTTTGTTGCTGGGCCTGGTTGGTATCACTTTGCTGGTGGTGTTTGAGCCCCAGTTGTGCGCTGATGGGGTGCGCTGGGTGGTGCTGCGTGAGTACCAACAGCAGCGCATCTGCACCTTGCTGGATCCGACGCGTGACCCGCTGGGCAAGGGTTTTCACATCATTCAGGGCATGATCGCCATCGGCTCGGGTGGGGTGTGGGGCAAAGGTTTCATGCAAGGCACGCAGACCCACCTGGAGTTCATTCCCGAGCGCACCACCGACTTCATCTTTGCCGCGTTCTCCGAAGAGTTTGGCCTCGTCGGCAACCTGCTGCTGATTGCCGCGTTCATTTTCCTGGTGCTGCGTGCATTGGCGATTGCCTTGGAGGCGCCCACGGTATTCACCCGGCTGCTCGCAGGGGCGATGGCCATGATTTTTTTCTGCTACGCCTTTGTCAACATGGGCATGGTCAGTGGCATCTTGCCGGTGGTGGGGGTGCCGCTGCCGTTCATCAGCTACGGCGGCACCGCGATGGTGACGCTTGGGCTGGGGCTGGGCATTTTGATGTCGATTGCCAAGTCGCACCGGCTGGTGCAGTCCTGAGCGATGCCGCAAGGGTCTTGGGGTTGCGCCGCAGCGCCATCCGCTGCCAATGACCCCAAGCCCTAGAATCGCCCGCATGATTTCACGTGAACCTACCATTGCACGCCTGGGCGTTGCCAAGTCTTTGTTGTTGACCCCGTTTGGGCTGGATGAAACCCATTTGAGCCGGGCCCTGGCGGCCATCAAGGCGCATCAGGTCGACGAAGCCGACCTGTATTTCCAGTACACCCGCAGCGAGGGCTGGAGCCTGGAAGAAGGCATCGTCAAGACCGGCTCGTTCTCCATCGATCAGGGTGTGGGTGTGCGCGCCGTCAGTGGCGAAAAAACTGCCTTTGCCTACTCGGACGATATTTCTGAAGCCTCGCTCATGGATGCCGCCAACACGGTACGCACGATTTCAGCTGCAGCCCTTGGTAGAAAAGCGCGAGTAGCTTCCAAAAAAATAGCGTCTTCGCGTTCACTGTACGGCGGCCAAGACCCGATCATCAGCCTGGACAGCGCCGCCAAGGTGGCCCTGCTGGAAAAGGTGGAGAAGCTCGCCCGTGCCAAGGACCCGCGCGTGGCGCAGGTCATGGCAGGTCTGGCAGCCGAGCACGATGTGGTGTTGCTGGCGCGTGCCGACGGCACCCTGGCCGCCGATGTGCGCCCGCTGGTGCGCCTGAGTGTGACGGTGATTGCCGAGCAAAAAGGCCGTCGCGAGGTCGGCTCGGCCGGTGGTGGCGGCCGTTTTGGTTTTGCCTATTTTGACGACGCTTTGATCGAAAAATACGTGGACGAGGCGGTCAGCGCCGCGTTGACCAATCTGGAAGCGCGCCCGGCGCCGGCAGGTGAAATGACCGTGGTGCTAGGCCCGGGCTGGCCCGGCATCCTGCTGCATGAGGCGATTGGCCATGGCCTGGAAGGTGACTTCAACCGTAAAGGCTCCAGCGCGTTCAGCGGCCGGATCGGCCAGCGCGTGGCCGCCAAAGGTGTGACCGTGCTCGACGACGGTACCCTGGCAGACCGCCGCGGCAGCCTCAATGTGGACGACGAAGGCAATGCCAGTGCGTGTAATGTGCTGATTGAAGACGGCATCCTCAAAGGCTACATCCAGGACGCGATGAACGCGCGCCTGATGGGTGTCGCACCCACCGGCAATGGCCGTCGCGAGAGTTACGCCCATGTGCCGCTGCCGCGCATGACCAATACCTACATGCTTGGTGGTGACAAAGCGCCTGAGGAAATTGTCGCGAGCATCAAAAAGGGCTTGTACGCCACCAACTTTGGCGGTGGCCAGGTGGACATCACCTCGGGCAAGTTCGTCTTTTCGGCCAGCCAGGCCTACTGGGTGGAAAACGGCAAGATCCAGTACCCGGTCAAGGGCGCCACCCTGGTCGGCAGTGGGCCGGAATGCCTCAAACGGGTCAGCATGATCGGCAACGACATGAGGCTCGACAGCGGTGTGGGCACCTGCGGCAAAGAAGGCCAGAGTGTGCCGGTGGGTGTCGGGCAGCCGACCTTGCGCATCGACGGTCTGACCGTGGGCGGCACCGCCTGAGGCCTCTGGCGACTGTGCTACAGTCTTCACCATGTTATCCGTGACCTTTTTCTTTAGCTACTTTTGGTTCTCCAGCCCCTTCGGCGGCCGAGAGTCCTGAACGTACCCAGATAAAACGTCCTGATTCCTCCCAACCGCCGGTTCTCCCGGCGGTTTTTTTTTGTGCTTTTGATGTCAACCTTGCAAGGAAATCTTCCATGAATGCCAAAGCCGTTGTTTCTCCCGACCAGGATGCCTGGGCCAGTTCTTTGAACGTGAACACCACCGACAGAACCGGTGAAACCGACAACGAACGCATCAAGGACATCACCGTGTTACCCCCCCCAGAACACCTGATCCGGTTTTTCCCAATCCATGGCACACCGGTTGAAAAGATGATCAGCACCACCCGGCGCAACATCCACCACATCATGGGTGGCAAGGATGACCGGCTGCTGGTGGTGATTGGCCCGTGTTCCATCCACGACCCGGCAGCGGCGCTGGAGTACGCCCGCAAGCTGAAAGTGCAGCGCGACAAATACGCCGACTCGCTCGAAATTGTGATGCGTGTCTATTTTGAGAAACCCCGTACCACCGTGGGCTGGAAGGGCCTGATCAACGACCCGTACCTGGACGAGAGTTTCCGCATTGACGAAGGCCTGCGCATCGCACGCCAGCTGCTGATCGACATCAACCGCCTGGGTCTACCTGCTGCCAGCGAGTTCCTCGATGTGATCTCGCCACAGTACCTGGGCGATCTGATCTCCTGGGGCGCGATTGGCGCGCGTACCACCGAGAGCCAGGTGCACCGCGAGCTGGCCTCGGGCCTGTCGGCACCGATTGGTTTCAAGAACGGCACCGACGGCAACATCAAGATTGCCACCGACGCCATCCACGCCGCCGCTGGTGGCCACCACTTTTTGTCGGTGCACAAAAACGGTCAGGTGGCGATTGTCCAGACCAAGGGCAACAAGGACTGCCACGTGATCCTGCGTGGTGGCAAGACGCCCAACTACGACGCTGCCAGTGTGGCCCAGGCCTGTGCCGAGCTGGCCAAGTCCAAGTTGCCACAGACGCTGATGGTGGATTGCAGCCACGCCAACAGCAGCAAACAACACGAGAAACAACTGGAGGTGGCACGGGACATCGCCGCGCAGTTGAGCTCAGGCTCCCGGCAGGTGTTTGGTGTCATGGTGGAAAGCCACCTGAATGCGGGTGCACAGAAATTTACCCCTGGCAAGGACAAGACCGACAAACTGGCTTATGGCCAGAGCATCACCGACGCCTGCCTGGGCTGGGATGATTCCCTGCAAACGCTGGAAGTGTTGTCACAAGCGGTGTTGCAACGCCGAGCACGCTGACCTGACGGTGTGTCGTGCGCTGTGGCGGGTGCGGCACCCGCCCAGCGATAAAAACCACGGTGATTCAGCTGGGGTGCAGCGGGAGTGCCATGCCGAGGTGCATCAAGATCAATGCTATTTTTGGCCTCTGTCCCTTATTTATAAAGGGCATATTGCTATTTATCTTGTAGTGCTTTGAGCAGCTTGGCATGCACGCCCCCAAAGCCGCCATTGCTCATGCACACGATGTGGTCTCCGGCGCGGGCGACACGTGTCACGGCGCTGACCAGCTCGTCGAGTTGGTCACTCACCAGGACCTTGTCACCCATCGGCGCCAGGGCGCCCGCGGCGTCCCAGCCGAGCCCGGCGCTGTGGCAAAACGACAGGTCGGCACTTTCCAGGCTCCAGGGCAGCAGCGCCTTCATGGTGCCGAGTTTCATGGTGTTGGAGCGCGGCTCGAACACCGCCAGGATGCGTTCCCCAGGGCTCAACCTGCTGCGCAGACCATCCAGGGTGGTGCGAATGGCGGTCGGGTGATGCGCAAAGTCGTCATATACCGTCACCTTGCCACCATCGTCTGTCGCTACCGTGCCACGCACTTCCATACGCCGTTTGACATTCTCGAAACTGCCTAGCGCCGCTGCAGCAGCGTCTGGCGCCACGCCCAAATGCTCGGCCGCTGCGATCGCCGCCAGCGCGTTGAGCTGGTTGTGCACACCGGTCAGGCCCCAGCTGACATGACCGACCACCCGGCCCTGGTGCAACACATCAAAGTCATGCGCGGGGCCGGCAGCGGCAAAGTCGCTGACTGCTGCGCCAAAACTGCGCACCTCGCTCCAGCAGCCCTGGTGCAACACCCGGGCCAGGCTTTCCTCCAGCCCGTTGACCACCACCCGACCGCTGCCGTGGGCACCTGCGCCCGGGACGGTGCGCACCAAATGGTGAAACTGGCGCTCAATCGCCGCCAGATTCTCAAAGATGTCGGCATGGTCGAACTCCAGGTTGTTGAGCACTGCGGTGCGCGGGCGGTAGTGCACAAACTTGCTGCGTTTGTCAAAAAACGCGGTGTCGTACTCGTCCGCTTCGATGACAAAGGCCTTGCCCTGGCCAAGCCGGGCCGAGACGCCAAAGTTCAGCGGCACGCCTCCCACCAGAAAACCAGGCATCAAGCCCGCCTGTTCCAAAATCCAGGTGGTCATGGCGGTGGTGGTGGTTTTGCCGTGGGTGCCCGCAATCGCCACCACATGGCGTCCCTGCAAAATGTGTTCACTGAGCCACTGTGGGCCGCTGGTGTAGGGCAGGCCGGCGTCCAGAATGGCTTCCATCAGCGGGAATTTGGGGGTGCCGTCGCCCAGGCGGGCGCGGCTGACCACATTGCCCACCACAAACACGTCAGGATGTAAGCTCAGTTGTTCTGCGCCAAAACCTTCGATGAGCTCGATGCCCAGGGCGCGCAACTGATCGCTCATGGGGGGGTAGACCCCCGCATCACAACCGGTAACCCGGTGACCCGCCTCCCGCGCCAAGGCGGCCAGGCCGCCCATGAATGTGCCGCAAATACCCAGAATATGAATGTGCATCGGTGGATTTTAAAGACCCGCACACAGACACTTGCTCTCCCCACAATCTGGCAGCGTTTTGAATCAGGGCAGAATCCGCCTTCTATGAGTGATGTTCAAAGCGAGATTGCCGCACAAGCGGCGCGTTGGGTCGTGGAGGAGGGGCTGGAATATGGCCCGGCCAAGCGCCGCGCGGTCAAGGCCTTGGGTTTGAATGCCCGTGTGGCCTTGCCAGGCAATGACCTGGTCGAAGAGGCGGTGCGTGACTACATCTCGGTGTTTTGTGCCGACACCCAGCCGCAGGAGTTGTTGGCGTTGCGCCGTTTGGCCCTGGTCTGGATGGGTCGTTTGCAGGAATTCCGTCCCTATCTGGGTGGGGCGGTGTGGCATGGCACGGCCACACGTTTGTCCGACATCTACCTGCAATTGTTTTGTGACGATTGCAAATCTGCCGAAATTGCGCTGATCGACAGACGGGTCAGTTATGTGCCGCGCACGGTGACGGGCTTCAACGGCGACAGTGTGGAGGCCTTGAGTGTTCATGCGTTTTGTGCCGATTTGAACGAAGAAGTGGGTGTGCATTTGATGATTTACGACCGTGACGATGTGCGTGGTGCGTTACTGCCTGACGCCAAAGGGCGGGTGCCGCGTGGTGATCGCCAAGCCTTGCTTCGCTTGCTTGGGGAGGTGGTGACATGACCCCGCAGAAGGCGGCAGGCTGGTCGCGCAGATCTTGGCTGACGGCAGCTGGTGTGGTGTTGACGGCGGGTGGCGCGATGGGTGTGATGCAACGCACGCCCGATGCCAAAGCGGCTTTGACTCCCGCCGAGCGGGCTTTTTGGCAGCAAAAGTTCAACCAGGTGGATGGCTCGCCTCTCCAGATGGCGGGATTCAGGGGTAAACCTCTTGTGCTGAATTTTTGGGCCACCTGGTGTCCGCCGTGTTTGGCGGAGTTGCCATTACTGAATGCCTTTTATGCTGAAAATGTTTCCAAAAGTTGGCAAGTTCTGGGTTTGGCGGTGGATCAGGTTGCGCCCGTGAAGCGTTTTTTGGCCCACAGTCCCTTGGTTTTTCCGGTTGCCATGGCCGGTTTTGAGGGCACAGACCTGAGTCGCTCACTGGGTAATGTGAGTGGCGGGCTGCCATTTACCGTGGTGTTTGGCTCCGCAGGCGATGTGCGGCACCGTAAAATAGGCCAGTTAACCCCCCAGGATCTGGCTGCATGGCGACAGGCCGAGCTGTCGTGAGCATGCCGTTCTGGTTGTAAAATAGTGTGTCTTGGGTTGATTTGACGGCAATTTGCAATGAGTTAGTGGAAATTGAAGCTCTGTCAACCAAATTTCCTTACCGTTCGTTGGAGAAGTCATGGACCTTAGAAAACTCAAAACTTTGATCGACCTGGTGTCAGAATCAAACGTCTCAGAACTCGAAATCACCGAGGCCGAAGGCAAAGTCCGCATTGTCAAAGGCGGCACGATGGTCCCCCAGTATGTTCAAACCGCTGCGCCAACCGCGATGGCACCCGTAGCGGCGCCCTCAGTGTCTATGGAGTCGGCCAGTCCGGCTGCGCCAGCTGAGGTCGCTGAAACAGGTCATGTGACCAAGTCCCCGATGGTAGGCACCTTCTACCGTTCGGCTTCACCTGGTGCCAAGTCCTTTGTGGAAATTGGTGATGCCGTCAAGGAAGGTGACACCTTGTGCATCATTGAGGCGATGAAGATCCTCAATGAAATTGAGGCAGACAAGAGTGGCACGATCAAACGCATCCTCGCTGACAACGGCCAGGCTGTGGAATACGGTCAACCCTTGTTCATCATCGAATGATGCCGGGCGTCACCCATGTTTAAAAAAATTCTGATCGCCAATCGTGGCGAAATCGCCTTGCGGATTCAGCGCGCCTGTCGAGAGATGGGCATCAAGGCGGTCATGGTGTATTCGGAGGCGGATCGCGAAGCCAAGTATGTCAAACTGGCCGAGGAGGCTGTTTGTATCGGGCCAGCGCAATCGGGCCTGAGTTATCTGAACATGCCCGCCATCATTTCTGCCGCCGAGGTGACTGATGCAGAGGCCATCCACCCGGGTTACGGGTTCCTGAGCGAAAACGCCGACTTTGCTGAACGTGTGGAGCGCAGTGGCTTCCAGTTCATCGGGCCTACGCCGGAGTCCATCCGAATCATGGGCGACAAGGTTTCTGCCAAGCAGGCCATGATCAAGGCGGGTGTGCCTTGTGTGCCGGGCTCGGAAGGCGAGTTGCCGGACGATCCGGTGCAGATCAAACGCATGGCCAAAACCATCGGTTATCCGGTGATCATCAAGGCCGCCGGAGGCGGTGGTGGGCGCGGCATGCGGGTGGTGCACACCGAGGCCGCCCTGGTCAACGCGGTGCAGATGACCAAGGCCGAGGCCGGAGCGGCCTTCAATAACGCGGCGGTCTACATGGAGAAATACCTGCAGAACCCGCGTCACATCGAAATCCAGATCATTGCCGACAAGTACAAAAATGCGGTGTACCTGGGTGAGCGCGATTGCTCGATGCAGCGGCGCCACCAAAAAGTGATTGAAGAGGCACCCGCGCCGGGCATCCCGCGCAAGGTCATCGAACGCATTGGTGAACGTTGTGTGGCGGCCTGCAAACGCATTGGTTACCGTGGCGCTGGCACGTTTGAGTTTCTGTACGAGGACGGTGAGTTTTACTTCATCGAGATGAACACCCGTGTTCAGGTGGAGCACCCGGTCACGGAGATGACCACCGGTGTGGACATTGTGCGCACCCAGATCATGGTGGCCGCTGGTGAGAAACTGCCGTTCACCCAGCGCCAGATCCAGATTCGGGGCCATGCCATCGAGTGCCGTTTGAATGCAGAGGATTCCTACAACTTCATGCCGTCACCGGGACGCATCAGCATGTGGCACCCGCCCGGTGGCCCGGGCATCCGGGTCGATTCCCATGTGTACACCAATTATTTTGTGCCACCAAATTACGACTCGATGATTGGCAAGGTGATTGCCCATGGTGACACCCGTGAACAGGCACTGGCACGCATGCGCACGGCACTGGGTGAGACGGTGGTGGAAGGTATCAACACCAACATTGCCTTGCATCGTGAGTTGATGGTGGATGCCAAGTTCATGGAGGGCAGTACCAACATCCACTACCTCGAAGGTTGGTTGGCCGATCACGCCCGCAAATGAAGGTTGTGCATGTTTGAGTTGCGATTGATGTGCCCGGAAGATCGGGTTGAGCTGCTGAGTGACGCACTCGATGCACTTGACGCCCTGAGTGTCAGTGTGGAGGATGCGGACGCGCAGACGGATGCCGAACAGGCCTTGTTTGGTGAGCCCGGCATGCCGCCACCCAAAGACGGTTGGCAGCGGTCACGGGTGTTGGCGTTGTTTCATGAGCAGGCTCAGGCACAAAGCGCCTTGCAACTTTTGCAGGCCCAGGACTTTTTTGTGGGTTGTGAGCTGCTGGGCATCGATCATGTTCCCGAACAAGACTGGGTCCGGTTGACCCAGTCCCAGTTTGCGCCGGTGGAGATCACCCCTGAGTTCTGGATTGTCCCGACCTGGCACGAACCGCCTGCACAGGCGCGGGTGGTGATCCGGCTGGACCCCGGCTTGGCATTTGGCACCGGTACACACCCCACCACCCGGATGTGTCTGCGCTGGATTGCACGCCATGGCAATAGCAGTGCTTTGTCCCGGGTGCTGGATTACGGCTGTGGGTCCGGCATCTTGGCCGTGGGTGCGGCCAAATTCGGTGCCACAGACGTGGATGCGGTCGACATTGACACGGCGGCGGTTGATGCCACGGATTTGAACGCACAGGCCAACCAGGTCAGCTTGCGTGCCGGTCTGCCGGAGATGGTCTCGGACACGTACCAGACGGTGTTAGCCAACATCTTGGCAACACCCTTGAAAGTGCTGGCGCCGCTGTTGTGGTCGCGCGTGGCTGAAGGCGGGCACCTGGTGCTGGCCGGTATTCTGGAACGCCAGGCGGATGAGCTCAAGGCCGCCTATGCGCCTTATTGCGCCCTGCAAGTGGCGGACCAAGAGGATGGCTGGATACTGATGACCGCCGCGCGTTGACAGCCTGGCGCAACGGTCACTATCCTCACCGTTCATGAGCCTTCTGACACGTTGCCCGGCCTGCACCACCTTGTACAAGGTGGTGCCAGATCAGCTGCGAATTTCTCAAGGCTGGGTCAAGTGTGGTCAATGTGGCGAGATTTTTGACGCCACCCAACATCTGATGGAGGCTTCCACCGAGCCCGAGCTTCGGGTAAACGACGCGGCTTCGGCGCCCGTAGACCTGTCGCTAGAAGCACCGGCGCAAGGCGTTTTGGAGCAAGGGGGCGAACAAGACCAGGAGCTGCCCCACGATCTCTCTGAACCTGAACCTGAACCTGAGTCGGAGCCAGAGTCAGGCACCGGTCTGGCCATGGATCAAGCAAGCATGCTTGGCAATCTGGACGCCTCGGCCTCACAAGACGATGGCGCGCTGATGACTGCGCAAGTGGAGGTGTCTTCTGACAGTGTGGTCATGCTTGAGGAAGCAAGCTCAAGCCCGGATGCCGCCGGGCTGGTTCCAGAGGCTCAGACGCCGCCAGATGATTCAATGGTACAGGCCACGGCGGACCCTGTCTTGCCGCCGTCCTTCATGCGTGATGCCGCCCAACCCTCTGTGCGAGCTCGCGCTGGGGCGCGTGCTGTGTGGGCTGGACTGGGTGGTTTGCTGCTGCTGGTGTTGGCTGGTCAATGGGTGTATCAGGACCATGATCGGCTGGCTGCAGCGCGACCTCCTTGGCAACCCGCGCTGGAATCGGTCTGCAAGCTCTTGCATTGTTCGGTGGAGCCATTGGCGCAGATTGAGTCGATGGCCATTGACTCGGCGGCGTTCAGCCAAGGGGCGTCAGACCACTACCGCTTGAGTTTTATCCTCAAAAACACCTCTGACTTGAGGCTGTCCATGCCCAGTGTCGAGTTGACGCTGACCGACGCGCAAGAGCAAGCGGTGGTGCGCCGGGTGTTGTCGCCAGCTGAGCTTGACGCGACTGCCGACCATTTGACCGCCCACGCCGAGTGGCCGGTACGGGTCAACCTGCGTCTCCAAATCGAGACTTCTGCACCAGCAGTGGTGGGTTACCGTTTACTGGCTTTTTACCCCTGATCAACACAAAAAAAGCCTGCAGCCAGAAGGCTGCAGGCTGGGCTGGATCGCGCTCACACCACTCAGGGCTTCTTGCCTGTCGGAAAAGGCCAGGCTGCTTGCGGATTGAGCTTGGTTTTTGAGGCAGCAGCGGGTTTGCTGGCGCTGGCTTTGGTCGCTTTGGCAGCAGGTGCAGCGGCTCTGGCCGGTGCAGCCGCTTTTTTGCTCGGAGCTGGCTTTTTGGCCGTTGCGGGTGGCGCTGCAACGCTTGCCTTTTTGGTTGGCACGGCTTTCTTGGCGGGAGCGACCACTTTGGCGGGGGCCGCAGCTTTTTTGCTGGGCGCTGCCTTTTTGACGGCTGCAGGTGCGACGGCTACTTTTTTGGCTGGAGCGGCTTTCTTGGCCGGAGCGGCTTTGGCGACAGGCGCCACTTTTTTGGCGGGGGTGGCGGCCTTCTTGGCGGCTGCAGCAGGCTTGGGCGCTGCGGCTACTTTCTTGGCCGGTGCAGCGGTTTTGGTCGCTGGTGCGACCTTCTTGCTGGCTACGGCGGCTTTGGCCGGCGCAGCTTTTTTGATTGCCTCAGGTGCCTTGGCCGCGATGGCCTTGGCTGCTGGAGCAGCTTTCTTTACGGGTGCTTTTTTTGCAGTTGCCATCGTCTTCTCCTTGGTCGAGATGCAAAGGACACTTTATGCCAATGATTGGGCATAAAGCGATTCATCTGGCTGGGTAAAGCCCAGCGCCGTGAATAGGTGTGCACAAGCCCATGGTGCGAGAGTCTCGCACGCCTGTGTTGTGAAATCGGGTTGGGTTTTGGCGGTGCTTGCGCCGGTGGGCAAGGCGACAAAGGGTGCCAGAAGACGTGCTGCCACAGGCGACATTGGCAGGTCCAAAAGCGAAAGCAAACTGGCGGGGTGTAAAACTTTTTTGTCCCAGAGCAGCATAGTCATTTCCAATCCGTGAATTATGAGAGCTGACACGGCAAATGGAAAGAAATTCAGGTATCAAACTGTCAGGAAGTTGACATTGTTGCGCATCAGCACAGCTTGACCGGAAGGGTGCTTCAGCCCTGAAGCCCCTGTGGCAAATAACTCGAATGCAGGGCCAGTGTTTTTTGCAGATGTCGCCAGTCAAAGCCGGGGCCGGGGTCGCCTTTGCGTCCCGGTGCAATGTGTTCGTGCCCAGCCAGATGGTGGACGGGGTAATGCTGCAGGATGCTGGCACACACAGCCGCCAGCGTGGCGTATTGTGCGGCTTCAAAACACGCACCTTCCAGCCCTTCGAGTTCGATGCCGATGCTGTCGTTATTGCAGTTGCTGCGCCCTCGGTAACTGGAGAGACCGGCATGCCAAGCGCGGTCATCACAACTGACAAATTGCCAGAGTTCACCATCACGCCGGATAAAAAAATGGGACGACACCGTGAGCCCGCGGATGCTCTCAAAATAAGGGTGTGCCTGCCAGTCCAGCTGGTTGGTGAACAGCTGCTGCACTTCATCACCACCATACTGACCTGGTGGCAGGCTGATGGAGTGCAACACAATCAGATCGATGCAGCTGCCGCTCGGGCGCGGGCCGTAGTTGGGGGAAGGCTGGTGTGCGGCAAAACGGTACCAACCATCGCGCCACAAGCTGTCATCAGGCTGGGTCAGTACGGGCTCAGAGGCTGTCATCCGCGCGCTCGTCGTTGCTTGGTGCGTCTATTTTGAGTCGTGCCATGCGGTAACGTATTTGCCGCAGATTCAGACCCAGTCGCGCTGCTGCTGCGGTGCGATTGAACTGTGTGGCTTGCAGCGCCTGCACCAGCAACGCACGCTCAAGCATGTCCAGTTGGGTTTGCAGGTCATCGGTGCGTTGATCATAGGTGCCCGGCTCAGGCCGGTCCGATGGTGGCAGATCAAACTCGGGGGCATCCAGCGTTGAGTCATTGACGGCGGGTGAAAACTGCATCGGCCGATCCAGCTGCAAGGTCTGACCATCACCCAAGGCGACCGCACGGTACAGCAGGTTCTCCAGCTCCCGCACATTGCCCGGCAAAGGCAGGCTTGAGAGCTCGCGCAGCATTTCGTTGGACAGAACGGGTGTGGGCATGTCCGACTCTTGTGCAATCCGTGTCAGCAAGGCCTGGCACAGGTCGGGCAGGTCCTGCGCACGCTCACGCAGCGGCGCGATCACCAGGTCGATCACATTGAGTCGGAAAAACAGATCCTGCCGGAAGCTCCCGTTCTGAACCTCCTGCGCCAGATGTTTGTGGGTGGCGCTGACAATGCGCACGTCCACCACCTCTTCCTGGTTGGAACCCAGCGGACGAATACGCCGCTCTTGAATCGCACGCAGCAGTTTGGACTGCATCGGCAGTGGCAGGTCACCAATCTCGTCAAGAAACAAGGTGCCGCCACGGGCTGCCTGGAAGAAGCCTTCGCGGTCTTGGGTGGCCCCGGTGTAGGCGCCTTTGCGGGCACCAAAAAATTCGGCCTCCAGCAGGGTCTCGGGGATGGCACCGCAGTTCACCGCGACCCACGGTCCTTTGGCGCGGTGGCTGTTGGCGTGGATGGCATAGGCCACCAGCTCTTTGCCGGTGCCCGACTCACCAGTCACCATCACCGGTGCCATGCTGGTGGCCACTTTCAGGATGCGGGCCTTGATCTGCTGCATGCAGTCCGACTGCCCAATCAGCCGGTCCAGCGCACGCTGGCCCAAGGCCCCGGCTACCGTGCCCGGTGCCGATTTGTTGGTGAGGGCGGGCTCCGCCGTGACAGCGGGCGCCACACTACGCACGGCAGACGCCACCACCGCGCGAAACTGTTTCAGGTCCACCGGTTTGGTCAGGTAATCAAAAGCCCCGGCCTTGAGCGCCTCCACCGCGTTTTGTGCTGAGCCGTAAGCGGTGATGACAATGCTGCGCTCCTCGCGTCCCTGCGTTTTGATGTGGTGCAACAGTGACATGCCCAGCCCGTCGGGCAGGCGCATGTCGGTGATCACCACATCAAAGTGCTGTGTTGCCAGCAGCGCACGCGCCTGTTGCAGGTTGTCGGCGGTGTCCACCCGATGCCCTTCACGCAGCAGCGTCAACTCGTACAACGTGCGCAGGTCGGGCTCGTCATCAACCACCAGAATGTGGGCCGGACTGACAGAGGTGGTCATGGTGTGCTGAAGTTGCTGGGTGCCAGCTTGAAGGTGACACTGAATTCATTGCCGGGGTGGTGCTGGTGGGCCAATTGTCTTTCACTGCGTTCGTAAGAAATGCTTGCGCCATGACTTTCGCACAGCTCGCGGCAAATGTACAACCCCAGGCCGCTGGAGCGGCTCTCGGTTGAAAAAAAGGGTTCAAACAAATGCTGCTCCATCGAGCTGTCCAGCGCAGCACCATCACTCCATACCCGAAGTGTCACCCCGCGTTGCGGCGAACCGGGCTCTGTCAGCCCCACTGTCACCTGCATGCTGGCGGGCTGGTGGCTGGCGTAGCGCAGTCCGTTGTCCAGCAGGTTGATCAGCACGCGACGCAAATGCTCGACGTCAAACCAGACCTTGGGCAGGTCCGTCGGCAGACGCACCACCAACGGGGCCGTCACCGCGTGCTGGCTGCGCCAGTCGCGGCAGATCCGTTCGGTACTCTCGCACAGGTCCAGCGGCTGCGCCGAATCGTCGCCACCTGACGCACCCGCATGGGTCAGGTGCAGCACATCCTGGACGATGTTTTCCAGTCGCAAGGCGTTTTGCCCCACCATCTGTGCCAGGCGCTGCTGCGCTGGGTCGCTCAGGTCCTCGGCCAGCAGCGCGTTGGCTTGGGTGATGGCGGCCAGGGGGTTGCGTATTTCATGCGCCACTGCTGCCGACATCCGGCCCATGCCAGCCAGCTTTTCGGCGCGGATGCGCGCCTGCACCTCGCGCTGGTCTTGCAAAAACACCACACACAGGCCCTTGGCGCGGTCCTGCGAGCTGTCTGTGAGCTGGGTGCGTATCCGCAGTCTGCGTGTGCTGTGCCCGGGTTGGCGTAGGCTGATGTCACCCTGCTGCGGCGCCTGGTTGACAAAACTGGTCTCGATCAGCTGCATCAGCGCCTGCGCGCCCGGATAGCGGCCCAAGTCGAGTTCACTGGTCGGGGCCTGGGTGCCGAGCAGCAGGCGGGCCGCCGGGTTGGCCGAGCGCACTTTGCCATGTTCGTCCACCACCAGCACACCTTCTGTCAGCGATCGGATCACCAGCTCGTTCACCTGGCGCTGTTCCGTCGCGGCCAGTTGGTTGCGCTGCGCCCGCAGCTCGACACTGGCGAGCCGGGTGGCGAGTTGGTTTGCTATAAAAGAAATGGCAAAACAACCAGCACCAGTGAGGGCTGCCTGCAAAAAAATCGTTCCAACATCCCCTGTGTTCTGAATCAACAACCAAAACGCATGGGCAAACAGCAGCAAGGTGATGCAAGCTGCCGTGGCCATGGCCAGCAACATCGAGCCCAGCACGCTGACCATCAACACCGGCAAGGCAAACAAGGGGGCGTAATTGATGGCTCCACCCTGCAACATCTGCAAGGTGGCAAAGGCCAGCACATCCACCCCCACGGTGCGCAGCCATTGTGCGTCCAGCACCGGTTGCAATTGTTGCGGACGGGTGGTCAAGCGCACCGTCAGGGCGGCAGCAAAATAGGCCAGACAAATCCACAGCAGCGTGCTGCCGGACTGCGGCAGCAGCACCAAAACGCCGCCTTGGAAAACCACCAGCACCCCACCCAGGGTGGCCCGAGCGGTCATGAACCCACGCCACAAACGCTCGAATTCCTGCGGGTGGTCTGCGCCTGAATCGGCGGCAGGTGAAACAGGGAGCCAGAGGGGCGTCACTGGCAGGTGTGCAGGTCAGGGTTCGGACAGGTGCAGATGTTCTGCACAGCAGTAGCTGCCCAGCTGGCCGTCGATGGCTTCATTGCTGGGAATGTGCATGCCACATTGCTGGCAGCGCAGCATGTCCTGCTGTATGGGCGTCTTGGTTGGCTGGGGCGGTTTGGCCGCTGCGCCGCGTTGGCGCCAAAGCCAGATGCCTGCCAGCAGCACGGCCAGCAACAGCAGCGCTTTCACAAGGCGCGCTCCAGCATCACCTCAAGCACAAAGCGCGAACCCACATAGGCCAGCAGCAGCAAACCTGAGCCGACATACAACACCCGCACCGCCTTGCGACCCCGCCAGCCAAAGCGCGCGCGCCCGATCAGCAACACACCAAAGGTCAACCAGGACAAGACCGAAAAAATCGCTTTGTGGTCCCACTTGAGCGCGTGGGCGCTGCCGTACAGGTGTGAGCCAAAGAAAAAACCGGCAATCAGGGTGGCCGACAGCAGCACAAAACCCACATTCACAAAACGGAAGGTGAGGCGCTCCATGGTCAGCAAGGGCATGCCGTCAAAACCACCAGAGGCACTGCGGATGCGGGCCTCGGCACGCGTCATCATCCAGGCATGGATCACCGCCACTGCAAACAGGCCATACGAGGCGATGCCCAGCGCCCAATGCAAGGGCAGCCAGGCTGACAGATGGGCACTGAGTGGCTCACCCGGGAACACCAGTGTCAGCAACACCGCCGCCGCCCCCCCGCCCGACAACATCCAGGGTGTTTTGAGCTGCGGAAACACCACGTTTTCAACGGCATAGACCAGCCCGACCAGCCACGCGGTGATCGACAAGGCTGGTGCAAAACCAAACAGCGGACGCTCACCGCCCCACAGGCCCCAGGCGAGCAAACAGCCGTGCAAAGTCCAGGCCAGCCACACGGTGATGCGTGGCAAGGTCTGGTTGGCGCGTGAGGAGCCCGTGGCAGACACCGCATAGGCTGCAGCCGCCGCCAGCGACAGTGTCCACGTCAGAGGAGAAGCACTGGGTAAAATCATGGCTACAGTTTAGCGTTTTGTCACCCGCCATTTCCCCTGATGGCGCCAACTCAGGTTCCGCTTGTCGGATTCACCCCTATGGCTTCAGCACTCACCGACAAACTCTCCCGCCTGGTCAAGGAAATACGCGGACAGGCCCGCATCACCGAGACCAATGTGTCTGACATGCTGCGCGAAGTGCGCATGGCCCTGCTCGAGGCCGACGTGGCCTTGCCGGTGGTGCGCGACTTCATTGCCCGGGTCAAGGAGAAGGCGCTGGGCCAGGAGGTGTTGGGTTCGCTCACCCCTGGCCAGGCGCTGGTGAGCATCGTCAACAAGGAATTGGCCGCCACCATGGGTGACGGTGTGGCCGACATCAACCTGGCGGCACAACCGCCAGCGGTGATCCTGATGGCTGGCCTGCAGGGTGCGGGTAAAACCACCACCACCGCCAAGCTGGCCAAACACCTGATGGAAAAACGTGGCAAGAAAGTGCTGACGGTGTCCGGTGACGTGTACCGCCCGGCGGCCATTGAACAGCTCAAGACCGTGACCAAACAGGCCGGTGCCGAATGGTTCCTCAGCACGCCCGACCAGAAGCCAGTCGACATCGCCCTGGCCGCACTCGACTACGCCAAAAAACACTTCTTCGACGTGCTGCTGGTTGACACCGCTGGCCGCCTGGCGATTGACGAGGCCTTGATGCGCGAAATCCGCGAGTTACACGCGGCCATCCACCCGGTGGAAACCCTGTTTGTGGTGGACGCCATGCAGGGCCAGGACGCGATCAACACCGCCAAGGCGTTCAAGGAGGCGCTGCCGCTGACCGGCATTGTCCTGACCAAACTCGACGGTGATTCACGTGGCGGTGCGGCACTTTCGGTGCGGCAGATCACCGGCGCGCCGATCAAGTTTGCCGGCACCAGTGAAAAACTCGATGGCCTGGAGGTGTTTGATGCCGAACGCCACGCTGGCCGGGTGCTCGGCATGGGCGACATCCTGGCCCTGGTTGAGCAGGTCACCGCCGGGGTGGACATGGCCAGCGCACAAAAGCTGGCGGCCAAGGTCAAAAGTGGTGCGGCGTTTGACCTCAACGACTTTCTGAGCCAGATTCAGCAGATGAAACAGATGGGGGGGCTGTCCAGCCTGATGGACAAATTGCCCACTGCGATGGCGGCCAAAGCGGGCCAGGTCGACATGGGCCGGGTTGAAAAAGACATCAAACGCAAGGAAGGCATCATCCACAGCATGACGCCGCTGGAGCGGCGCAAACCCGAGCTGATCAAAGCCACCCGCAAGCGCCGTATTGCCGCCGGTGCGGGCGTTCAGGTGCAGGAAGTCAACCGCATGCTCAAGGAGTTTGAGCAGATGCAGGACATGATGAAAAAGATGAAGGGCGGCGGCATGATGAAAATGATGAAGCGCCTGGGTGGCATGAAAGGCATGGGTGGCATGCCGAAAATGCCGTTTTAACCAAATTAGAGGCTTTTAGGCCTCTAGCCCTTATTGGATAAGGGCTGGTTGCTACTTATTTTGATGTCTTTTGGGCGGATTCTGGGGCTGGTTCCGCAGCGGTAGTGGCTGACACCTCGACAGCGGGTTCAGCTTCTGCCGCCTGCGCGGTCTTGGGCGGCAGCTGCAGGATTTGTTTGATGTTCTGGCTGCCGATGTACCCCACCACCACCCACAGCGCGATCACCACTACCCAGATGATTCTGGATCGTTTCTCCGAAGGCGTCTGACTCAGCCGCTCCTGCAGTCCCTGGGGTTTGGGTGGAATGTTGTCGTCCTGCGACGCCTGCGCTTGCAGCGCGGCATTGCCAGCGTTGATCTGGACGCGGGTGACGTGAAGGATGCGCTCCAGGCTGTCGCGCACCTCGCTGGTCAGGCGGGTCCGCATCAGGCTTTGGGCTTCTTGTCGGATGGCTTTGAAGGCGGCAAGTTGCGAGTCCGTTGGGCTCATGTCGGGGCTCCTGAGTGTCAATCGGGCGCCATTTTGACCCTGATTCTGGCCGTCGAACCTGTGTTGGATCAAGGAAAACCGCTGCACCTTCTGGGCCAGCGTCGCAGGCGAGGACAGCAGAGTCAAACCGGCTTGTCGGGCTCCAGCGGTGCCTGGTGGGTGGGGGGATTGCTAGGGACGCGGGCGCTGTGTTGGCTGCGCGCGGCATGGCGTTTGGCGCGACTGATGCGTTGTTCCAAGCGGCGGGCCGACCTCCAGCGCACATAACCGTACAGCAGCTTGGCCAGATAAGCCACGATGTACAGGCCCACCAGCCCAATCACCCAAGGAGTGATCTGGTCAATCAGTTTCTCGCGCATCATGCCGGCCAGTTCACGGTCCATTTGCGCCTGGGCAGCGGTTCTGGGGGGCAGGTTGGCCCCGGGGGTGTCCCATTGGTTGGTCGCCTTGGGTTGACCGCCGGCCTGGGTTTGGTCGTTCCACTGGCCTTTGTTGAGCCCAAGACTTTCTTTCACATCGTGCACGGCATCGATGGCACCGGAGTCAAGCAGTTGCTCATACACCGGGCGCACGCTCTCCTTGATGTTTTTGCGCAGCTCGTCGCCCACGGTGGGTTGCGTGCTTGCAACCGCTGTGGCTGCGCTGGCCGCTGCTTGCGCTGGTTTGGCTGGGGAGGAGGCCGTGGCTTGGGCTGCGGCGGCCGATGAGGCTCGGCCTTGGGGGGCGGTTGCGGCTGGCTTGTCCCATTGGATGAGCTCATCAACTGGGAGAGTGTCCTGGTGCTCCAGCGTCACCAGCTTGCTGGTGTCGACCATCGCATCTGCGGGTGCTTTGCCGTCTTGCAAAACAATCGGCCCGGCGCCGACTGGTAGGGTCAGGCCACACAGGCAAGCCGTCGCCGTGGCAAGCAAAGCAAGCCGATGCAGACGGTGTGAGGTCCTATGCATGACGCCAGTGTTTCATCAGCAAGCCAGAGGAAGGGGGGTACCGCAAATTCTAGCGAGGGTGGCGTGCCCTGTCTTGGGTCGTGTCGTGTTGGGGGTGGGCGGCCCTCACAGCCTGTTGCGGCTGGTACACAAGGACCCAGGGCGTGTTGCCCGGGATTTACGGAAAACAGGCTTCTAGCCCTTTTGTATATTGGGCAAGAAGCTCCAGTTTAGATAGCAATCAGGCGGTCGCGGACTCGCTGGTCAACACGTCACCGCGCAGGGTGTAGGTGCGCGTTTCGGTGATGGCCACATCCACCATCTGGCCAACCAGCCGTGGTTGGCCGACAAAATTGACCACGCGGTTGCATTCGGTGCGGCCCATCAGCTCGCCACCGTCGCGTTTGGACGCGCCTTCCACCAGCAGGCGTTGTGTGGTGCCGACCAGGCTGGCGCTGATGCGCGCCATGTTGTTGTTGATGTTGGCCTGCACCTGTTGCAGGCGACGCAGTTTCACGTCGTGCGGGGTGTCGTCAGCCAGGTTGGCAGCCGGTGTGCCCGGACGTGGGCTGAAGATGAAGCTGAAACTGTTGTCAAAACCGATGTCGTCCATCAGCTTCATGAGTTTGCTGTGGTCTTCCTCGGTCTCACCCGGAAAACCGACGATGAAGTCGGAACTGAGCGCCATGTTGGGGCGGATCGCGCGCAGCTTGCGCACCGTGCTTTTGTACTCCATGGCGGTGTAGCCACGTTTCATCGCCATCAGGATGCGGTCGGAGCCGTGTTGCACCGGCAGGTGCAGGTGGCTGACCAGTTTGGGCAACTTGTCGTAGGCGGCAATCAGCGCCGGGGTGAACTCGTTGGGGTGGCTGGTGACATAACGGATGCGCTCGATGCCGGGGATGTCGGACACGTATTCGAGCAGGGTGGCAAAGTCGGCCATCTCGCCGGTGTCGCCCGCAACGCCCGCGTTGCTAATCATCTTGGCGCGCCAGGCGTTGACGTTCTGGCCGAGCAGGGTGATTTCTTTGACGCCCTGGTCGGCCAAGCCAGCCACTTCCACCAGCACGTCCTCAAATGGGCGGTGCACTTCTTCACCCCGGGTGTAGGGCACCACGCAGTAACTGCAGTATTTGGAGCAGCCTTCCATGATGCTCACAAAGGCGCTGGCGCCGTCCACCCGGGCGGCGGGCATGTGGTCAAACTTCTCGATCTCGGGAAAGCTGATGTCCACCTGCGAGCGGTTCAGGCGGGCGCGCTCGTCAAGCATCTGCGGCAGTCGGTGCAGCGTCTGCGGGCCAAACACCACGTCCACATAGGGTGCGCGCGCGATGATGGCTTCGCCTTCCTGGCTGGCGACACAGCCGCCGACCCCAATCAGCGCGCCTTTTTTCTTGAGGTGTTTGACCCGGCCCAGGTCGGAAAAGACTTTCTCCTGCGCTTTTTCGCGCACCGAGCAGGTGTTGAACAGGATCAGATCGGCTTCCTCGACGTTGTCGGTGGGCTCGTAACCTTGCGCGGCACCCAGCACGTCGCTCATCTTGTCCGAGTCGTACTCGTTCATCTGGCAGCCGTAGGTTTTGATAAAGACTTTTTTGCTCATGGTTCGGGTATCCGGGAAAAACTATGTTGTTTGTAGCTGTAAGCCCTTATTGCATAAGGGCTAGAGGCCAATTTGGCCAATGAAATAAAAGGCCGGGCGCCAGATGCTGGCGTGGTGTGCCTGGACCTGGCCGCAGTGTGGCTACTGGCTGGCCGCTGGCTCGGGATGGCGGGCCGTGCGGTCCAGGTCCGATCCGAAGCGGATGTTGGTCAGGGTCTCCAGACCGGCACGTTTTTGTTGGACCTCGGTCGGCGTCAGGATCCACACCTCGTGGATCAGGCCCTGCGGGTCAGCCACGTAGTTCACCAGCAGCTCTTTGCCGACCAGGCTGGCCGACATCACGATCAGGTTTTTGGTGTCCTTGATGCGTGCGCCGGGGGACAGGCGTCGCGGTTTGCGGTCAAGCAGGATGTTCGGCGGCGCGGTGACCTCCAGCAAACCCCGCAATGCCTTGGGTGGGAAATCGCGCTTCGCCAGGCCCTGCGCCTCGGCCACACCGGGCAGCAGGCAGGCGGCGCCCATCAGGCACAAGGCCAGGACCAGCAAGGGGGTTTTGAACTGCAGAAGCCAGCGTTTCATGGTGTACATCCAGAGGCTGTGAAAGAAAGCACGGATTTTAATGGGTCACTTTCCCGACCCGGCGGCAGCGCGTAACTTGTCCTTCTTGCTCGGGCGTTTGCCCTTGATGCCACCATTGCCCGGGGCTTCGGGCGCGCTCGATTCGGGTGGGGCAACTTCTTGCGCCTCAAAGCCGGGCTCGCTTTCCAGCGTCACGGTCAACTGGTTGCGTTTCTGGATCAGACGCCAGTGCGCACTGGATTCGGCGCAAACAAAACTCAGGGCCAGCCCGGGCTCACCGGCGCGGCCGGTGCGGCCAATGCGGTGGGTGTAGTCCTGGGTCGAACGCGGCAGGTCATAGTTCACCACCACCGGCAGGCCCACAATGTCGAGCCCACGCGCAGCCACATCGGTGGCCACCACCACTTGCAGGCGCTCGGCCTTGAAGTCGGTCAGCACCTGGCTGCGTTTGCCCTGGCTCAATTCACCATGGAAGGGCTCGGCGGTCAGCCCGCCCTTGCGTAACTTGTCGGCCACGATCTCGGCGGCAAACTTGGTGGCGACAAACACCAGGGTGCGCTCCCAGCTGTTCTGCTTGATCAGGTGGCGCAGCAGCTGGGTGCGTTGGGGTGTGTCCACGGCGATGGCGCGCTGGACAATCTCCACCGGTTGCTGTTGGCTGGCATCCACCTCGACCCGCACCGCGTTGTGCAGCAGTGTGTGCGCCAGGGCTTGCACCGCTGGGCTGAAGGTGGCCGAGAAGAACAGATTCTGGCGCTGGGTCGGCAACAAGGCCAGCAGTTGGGCCAGTTCCTCGGCAAAACCCAGGTCGAGCATGCGGTCGGCCTCGTCGAGCACCAGCAGCTTGACCTGGTCGAGTTTGAGAGCGTTGTGGGCCACTAGGTCCAGCAGCCGACCCGGTGTGGCCACCACCACATCGGTACCGCCGCGCAGCCCCATCATTTGTGGGTTGATCGAGACACCGCCAAAAAACACCGACACCTTGACCCGCTGAGGCAAATGCTGCGCCAGCGACTGGATCACCTCACCGACCTGGGTCGCCAGCTCCCGCGTGGGCACCAGCACCAGCGCCTGTGCTGGGCGCACCCGGCTCGTGCTGGCTTGTAAACGCTGCAACAGCGGCAGGGCAAAGGCCAGGGTTTTGCCGGAGCCGGTCTGCGCCGAGCCCAGCACATCCTGCCCGGCCAGGGCGGGGGGAATCGCGCCTTGCTGGATCGGGGTCGGGCTGCTGTGGCCCAGTTGGGAAAGCGCGGCCAGCAGGGCGGGCGAAAGGCCCAGGGAGGGGAAAGTCATGGTGTGCTCAAAGAGTCAAAAAGGGTGGCGGGCCGAGGGATGGCGCAGCATCAAGGGCGCAGGTGTAACACAAGCGGGCGGGGTTTTGGCCACCTATGTGGGGGCAAGCCGCATAATCGACCCCCTGCGAATCCTGTGAGCCTGTGGGGCTCGGGTTCAGATTGATGCAAAGGACACCGTGAGAAAAACATTCAAAATCAACATCGAAGGCAAAAACCGCGACCGTGTGTTGGACGCCACCAAACACGAAATTCGCCAGTACATGAAGCGCGAGCGCAACAAGGCCTTGCCAGAGGGTGTCGATTTCTGGGACTTTGATTGCCGCTTTGGCCGCAGCGAAGACAGCGCTGAGGCCGTGCATGTGGCCAACATCACGGCCCTGATCGACGCGGCGGCGTTAGACGGTGCAGATGCTTTTTACCTGGAGTTGCTGGCCAAACCCGGGGTGCGCAAGGCGCGTGATCCAGCGGGCCAGGGTGATGGCGAGCCGTCTCTGGACGATTGAGTCGTTGAAATAGCTGCTCAGGGTTGGCGCAGACGCGTGACCCGCAGCAGCCAGCCGCCACAACCCAGCGCCAACAGGCTCAACAGCCCCAGCAACCCGGCCACATCCGACAGCGGTGCCCCCATCTGGTTGAGTTTGAGCGAGGCCTGAATCCCGGCGGTGCTCGGAAACAGCCAGCGCAGATGCTGCAGAAGTGGGGGCAAGGACTCACTGGGCCACGAAAAGCCCGAGACAAAAATCACCGGCAGCGCGCTGAACAACAACACCTGTAGGGCCCGTTCGCGGTTGCCAAACCACACCCCTAGCAAGGCGCCGAGGGTGCAGATGGCCGGCACATAACAGGCCAGCAGCAACAGCGCACCACCCGGGTTGCCGCCACGCGGGAAGTCCTGCAACCAGTAAATCCAGCCAAAGTACAGCAGCCCGTTGGCCCAGCCGACTGTGCAAAATGCGAGCAGCCGGCCCAGCCAGGTGAAGGCGTCGGCACGGTTTTGGCCCGTTTCACACCACAAACCCACCAGCATGCCCAGGCCCATCAGCAGGGTCTGCTGCAGGATCAGCAAGGCCACTGCGGGCACCACATAACTGCCATAACCCTCGGTCGGGTTGAACAAAGCCACCAGCTGGGTGCTGATCGGGCTGCGGCTGGCCTGGGCCTGCAGCTTGCCTTGCCCTGCGGCCTCCAGTTTGGCGATCTCGACACCGGCTGACACGGTGCCAATGGCTTCTGAGAACCCGTAAGACACGGCTTTGTTGAGCAGCGCATAGCTGCCGTTGGCCTGCACCGTGACCACCGCAGGGCTGCCGCGCAGCACGCTGCGTTTGAGGTCGCGCGGCAGAACAGCAAAACCTTCGATCTCACCAGCCCACAGGGCTTGTTGTGCGGCATGTTCGTCGCCCGTGATCAGGCGCACCTCAACGCGTGGGCTGGCCTGCACATAACGCGTGATTTGGCGCGACAGGTTGCTGTGGTCCAGGTCCACCACCGCCACCGGCACGCGGGTCACGACCTGGGTGCCATAAGGCCAGGGGTAAAAAAAGCCATAAATCAGCGGCGCTAGGCCCAAAATCAGCACCAAGCCTTTGTCGCGTGCTATGGTCTTTAGCGTGGCTAGCCAAGCCTGCCACAGTCTGGACAACGCGTTCATCAGCGGCCACCCCAACGCTCGGGTTGCCGCGCCGCACGCACCAGCAGCTGCGCCGACAAAGCCCCCAGCACAGTGGTGGCCAGCCACAGACCGGCCAAACCCAGGCTGCTGTAACGCAGCGGCGCGCCCATCTGCAGCTGCTCCATCTGCAGCCGGATGTAATGGGTGTAGGGCAACAACTCAGCCCAGCCACGCGCCAGCACCGGCATCGACTGCAGCGGAAACCCCACTCCGCTGAAGGCAAAGGCGGGTGCGGTGATAAAGCCGGTGGCTGAAAGTGCAGTGCGTAAAGACAGCGTACCCGCCGCGACTGCCGCACCCATCGCCAGGGACAAGGCCAGCAGGCCCAACAGCGCCAACAGCACGCAGGCCAGAGAGCCGGTTGGAAACCAGCCGCGTCCCCAGGTCAGGCCCAGCAGGCTGGCCGTGCCCACCAGCCCCAGGCTGATGAAGGGCCAGGCCAGCTTGCCCAGCAGCGCGGCGCTGGCGCTTGACCAGCCCGGTGAATCACCCAGCCACTGACCCAGCGTGGCATCACGCAGTTCACGCCCTACGGCCCAGGCACCGGCGGTCATGGCCAGGATGTGCAACAGCGCCGGGATCAGCGCGGCGGCCAGAAACTGTTCGTAGTTGAGGGAGACGTTGAACAGGGTCACCAGCTGGGTCTGGATCGGCTCCATCGCCACCCGCGTCAACAACGCAGGCTGGCCGCGTTTGTTGCGTGCACTCATCTCGACCCCAGCCGAGAGGGTGGCCACCGCTGTGCGCACATCACGCTGGATCAGGCCGGAATGGGTGCCCAGCTGGGCGTTATGCAAAAGAGTGACCTGCGCTGCCTGGCCAAGCTTGATTTGGCGTGAAAAGTCGGCAGGGATGCTGACCACCGCATAGACCTCGGTGCGTCGCAGCGCCTGCGTGGCCTGCGCTGTGTCGTCGTAACTGGCCACCAGTTTCAAGCCCGGTGTGGCGGCCAGAAAACGGCCCAGCTGGCGCGACAGGGCCGAATGGTCCTGGTCCATCAGGCCAATCGGCAGTTGTTGCGGCAGGCCAGCGGAGAATATCCAAGCCATGACCGTGCAGGCCAACAGCGGCACCCAGGAAACCATGGACAGATCCCATGGGCAAGTTCGCAACCGCCTGGCCTCGCGCCGGGCGCTGTTGACCAAGGTGCGCCAGAAGCTTGTCATGCCACGCTGCTGGGCAGGCAGATCACTGCACCAGCACACTCATGCCGGGGCGCGCGCCCTCGATGCGCACCAGTGGCCGGGCCTTGACCTCAAAGGTGCGCGCATCAAAACCTTGCCCGGCGCGGGTGGCGCGCCAAGTGGCGAAGTCGGGCAAGACCGCGGTGTAGAACACCTTGAAACGCACCTGCTGCTTGCCCAGTGCAGGCAGCACCGCCTCAAACTCGCTGCCGTTGGCAAAACGCTGCAGACGGTCTTCACGCACATTGAGCACCACCCACTGATCGGCCAGGTCCACCACTGTGACCACCGCCACACCCTGGGCGGAGAGTTCACCCACCTTGGCCAGCACCTTGGCCACCTCACCGGCCACCGGGCTTTTCAACTCGGTTTCGTCCTGGGCGGCTTGCACCTCGGCCACCACGCCAGTGACCTGTTGCACCTGGGCCTTGGCGGCGGCCTTGTCTTCGGCCCGTGCGCCCGCGCGGGCCAGCTCGTACTGGGCTTTGGCGGCCAGCGCCTGGTCGCGTGAGGTGCTGAAGTTGGCATAAGCCTCGTCGCGTTTCTGGTCCGCCACCAAACCTTCTTTGGCCAGACCGGCCACCCGTTTGTAAGAGACCTCGGCCAGTTCAGCGGCTGACTGGGCACGCTGCCATTGCAGGCGAGCCATCTCGATCTCCTGCGGGCGCGCACCGTTCTGGGCCTTGTCAGACAGGGCCTGGGCCGCCTGTTGGGCACCGGTGGCCTGGGCCAGTTTGGCGCTCACTTCGGGGCTGTGGGTTCGCATCAGGGTGCTGCCTGCCTGAACCTGGTCACCTTCCTGGACCAGCACCTCAGCGATGCGGGCGGTGACCTTGGGCGCGATGTCGGTTTCATGCGCCTCCATCTGGCCCTGAAACACCTCGGGTGCGGGCTGGCTGGCTTGCCAGAAACCATAGGCCAGCAGGGCCACCACGGCAGCGGCCGCAACGCCCAGCGCCACATTTTTCACGGGTCGGCTTGTTGTCATGATCCCTCTATCCTCACATCGGCGCGGCTGGCATAACGGCTGAAGCTGTCAGACAGGCCGCAGCTCTCGAGCAAACTGGCCAGCGCCAGCACATAGTCGTAAGCCACCTGGGCGCGTTCGGTTTCCACTTTGACCAGGTTGACGTCGGCATCCATCAGCTCCAGCACGGTGCCGGTGCCTTCGCGCAAGGCGGCGCGGCGCAGGCGCAGCACCTCTTTGGCCAGGGTCACGCCGGGCTCGGTGGCCAGAAACTGGCGCCGTGTCTGTTCGAGCTGGCGCCAGTTTTTTTCGACCAGCAGGCTGATGTCGCTGCGTGCTTGTAACTCGGTGCGCTGGGCTTGTTCAATCTGTTTGGTTGAGGCGGCGGCTAGCAGGTCGCGGTCGACCGCATCAAACAGGGTCCAGCGCACCCCGACCCCGGCCACCCAATCGGCCTGACCTGTTTGCAACTCACGCTGGCCAAAGGCAAAAACCTGCGGCTTGCGCAAACCCTCCTGACCCTGGTGCAACTGTTCGGCCTGTGCCTGTTTGGCCGCTACCTTGGCCAGCCCTGGGTGGCGCGAGAGCGCCTCCGACAAAAAATGGGCCAGCGGCTCCACCGGCTGGGTCAACACAAACAGCGGGGTGGCTGGTGTCACCAGCGTCTCCATCTGCAGCGTGCGTGCCAGGGCCACGGCAGCCAGTTCGGCGTCACTCTGGGCTTTTTGGGCCTGCCGTTTGGCCTCTTCCAGCGCGACCTGCGCCTGCAAGCGTTCGACCCGCGAGATCACGCCTGAGGCCAGCATCTTGGCGGTCGCCGCATCGTGTTGACTGATGTCATCCAGTGCCGCCTGGCGCAAACCAGCGGCCCGGGCGCTGAGCTGGGCGCCAAAATAACGCTGCACCAGTTGGGTCATCAGCGCCTGGCCGGTTTTGTCGGCATCGGCACGGGCTTCGTCGCCTTGCGCCTGCACAAAACCACGCACCGAGTCGGCCACACCACCGGTGTAGAGCGGCCAGACGAAGGAGATGTTTTTGGTGGTGCCGGTGTCCGATCGGTTGTAGCTGTAGCTCGACGGCAACTGCGGCAGGCTGATGCCCATGGCGTGCAGTGATGGGGGCAGCTGCTGGCCGATCTGGGACAGGCTTTTGTTGACCGTGTCCAGATTCACATCCAGGTTCAGGTTGTAGGCGTACGCAGCGGCGCTCAGCTGCACTACCGGCCCGCCCAGGCCCTGGAGGCCTTGGGACTGCAGGGCTTTGCTGTCGACACCTGCCTGGGCCGCAGCCAGCTGGTCAGAGCCGGATTGAAGACGGTCCCAGGCCGACTCAAACGTCAGCGAAGGCGTCTGCGCCAACGCAGACAGCGTGATCAAGAGCCCCGCAGACAACAGACCAAGGTGGGGTTTCATGGATCAGTTTTGGCTTGGTTGGTGCGGTGGTGGTTTGGCCACAAGGGTATCAGAGCCGCAGGCCCCGCAAGAGCGGGTGGGCGATTGGCTTCACCGCTTTAATGGCCTGGCACATGTTGCCGCCATTCACCAGTGCGGATCAGGCGATCGATCTCGCGCGCGGCGCGCGCCTGCAGGTATTTCCAGGTGCCGGGTTGTTCGGTCGGGATGGTCTGGCAGGCTTCACAGTGCAGCGCCACCGATTGCGACTGGTTGCCAGCTCGTCCGCCCAGTTCTTCGTAGACCAGCAGGGCGTTGCAGTTGGGGCAGTAGGGTTTCAAGGCCATGGGCAGGTCTGCCGGGCTGTTCCAACGCCAGACCGAGCCCAGATAACTCAGCTGCTTGAACAGTCGTCGGCTGCTTTTCCGGTACTGCAGGTAACGCCAGCCCAGGAACAACACGGCCAGCACCGATGGGATGCTGACCAAGTAGGCCACCCAGTTGGGCCACTGCGAGGGCGTTTTGAGGTGTTGCCACAGCGGCTCGATGGTGGGCTGAGCCATGGCCCAGGCAGGCACAAACTCCTGCCTGAACCACGCGGCCGCACCCACAGCAGCCAACAGAACAGCGCCCAACCAGCCGCTGGCACCTATCCTTTTTTTCCGATCAGACAAACCCAATACCTCCGATGTAGAGCGGCGCCAAGCTTGGAGCGCGAGACAACAAAAAACCCGCCAGGCTGGAGAGCGTGCGGGTTTTTGAGGTTTCCTGAAAAATCTTGGTGGTGATAGGTGGATTTGAACCACCGACATCAGCATTATGAATGCTGCGCTCTAACCAGCTGAGCTATATCACCAACGAGGCAAGATTATAGCGGGAAGAAATGGCCTTTTGGCAAACTGGGTTGTCCGTTATTGGTGGCTGAAGTTGGCTTTGCGTTTGTTGACGAAGGCGTCCATGCCTTCTTTCTGGTCGGCCGTGGCAAACAAGGCGTGGAACAGGCGGCGCTCAAACATCACACCGTCACTCAAGCTGCCTTCAAACGCGCGGTTGACCGACTCCTTGGCCGCCATGACCGCGATCTGTGAGAACTCGCTGATCATCAGGGCCGCGCCCAGGGCCTCGTCCATCAGCTTGTCCAGCGGCACCACACGGCTGACCAGCCCGGCGCGTTCGGCCTCCACCGCGTCCATCATGCGGCCGGTGAGGGCCATGTCCATGGCTTTGGCCTTGCCGACAGCGCGTGGCAGGCGTTGTGTGCCACCGGCGCCGGGGATGATGCCGAGTTTGATCTCGGGCTGGCCAAATTTGGCGTTGTCGGCGGCGATGATGAAGTCACACATCATCGCCAGTTCACAACCGCCGCCCAGCGCAAAACCGCTCACCGCAGCAATCACCGGTTTGCGCACGCTGCGGATCTGCTCCCAGTTGCGGGTGATGAAGTCGCCCTTGTAGGCGTCGGCAAAGCTGTAGCTGGCCATGGCGCCGATGTCGGCACCGGCGGCAAAAGCTTTTTCGCTGCCGGTGAGGATCGTGCAGGCAATGGCGTTGTCCGCGTCAAACGCCTGCAGCGCGGCGCCCAGCTCACTCATCAGCTGGTCGTTGAGCGCATTGAGCTGTTTGGGTCGGTTCAGGGTGATGATGCCAACCTTGCCAGCTTCCACACGCACGGTGATCAGTTCGTAGCTCATGCCGACTCCTTGGTGAATACAAACGCTTGAGTAAAAAAATGGCCTGTCGCCCTTATTCCAAAAGGGCTGATAGCTATTGTTTTTGGGTTTCCAGCCAGGCCGCCAGCTGTTGGCTCGGGCTGGCCGAGAGTTTGACCTGGGTGACGCCTTTGGTCAAACGGACCGGCAAGTGCATCAGGCGTTGGTCACGCGCTACCAGCGCCTCGAACGCATGGGTCAGGTCCACGTACAGCGGCAGTTCATCGAGTTTGTTGAGGCGCCAGCCGCCGGCCGTTTGGCCTTTGCCCGCTGTGGGCAACACCGCCAGCCACTCGTCACCCGCCGCAAACCCGGCCACCTCAGCGGCGCTGCCGCGCAGCACGGTCTTGATACGGATACCGCCCGACTCGCTGAGTTTGAGGCCGAGCTGATCGGCCAGGCCCGTCGCATCTTCCAGATAGTCCACGCCCTGCGCACGCAGCAGGGCCTGCAGCGGCAGCTCGGCCGTGCTGTGCACCCAGGTCGCCAACCGCTCGGCGTAAGACTCGCCCGAGAGTTCCTGCAACACGGTCAGCACGTCGGCCTCGGTCATCGGGCCGCCCTGGCAGCGTTGCCACAGCGCCCGCATCACCGCGTCCAGGCTGGTTTTGCCGCCCTGACGTAGGCTCATGTCCAGGCACAGCGCCACCAGCGCGCCCTTGGTGTAATAACTGATGGTGGCGTTGGGGCTGTTTTCGTCCTGCCGGTAGTACTTGACCCAGGCGTCAAAACTGGCTTGCGCCACCGTTTGCACCAGGCGCCCCGGGCTTTGTTGCACGATGTTGATGTTTTTGCACAGCAGCGCCAGGTAGGTGGCGTTGTCGATCAGCCCGGCGCGGCGCAGCAGCAGGTCGTCGTAATAACTCGTGAAGCCCTCAAAAAACCACAGCAGTTCGGTGTAGTTTTCACGCCCATAGTCATACCGCGTGAACTCGGCCGGGCGCAGGCGTTTGACGTTCCAGGTGTGGAAGTACTCGTGGCAAATCAGGCCGAGCAGGTTGGCGTAGCCATCCGTGGCGCCTAAGGCACGGCTCTGCCCCAGGCGGGGCAGATCGGCACGTTTGCAGATCAATGCGGTGCTGTGGCGGTGCTCCAGCCCGCCATAACTGTTGTCCACCGCGTTGAGCATAAAAACATAACGGTCATGCGGTGGGCTGTTTTTGGCGCTGCGTGATTTACCCTTGGCGGCTGGGCCGTGCCAGAACGTCATTTCGGCCTCGCAAATGGCCTGGGTGTCGGCCAGCAGGCGTGCGCCGTCAAAACTGGCGCAAGCGCCAGCCACCACAAAACGGTGTTCGACACCCCCGGCGCTGAAGCTGCCGCTCCAGAAATTGCCCAGTTCCACCGGCGAGTCGACCAGTTCGTCGTAGTTGTCCGCCAGGTAGCTGCCAAAGCCTTTGGGGCTGGTTTTCTCAGGCCGCAATGCGGTGGCCACCTGCCAGTCGCTTGGCAGGTCATCGTTGGCGAGGGTCAGTTGATGGGCTTGGTCTTCCTGGCCGTGCACCCGCAGGCACAGGCTGGTGCCGTTGAAGAAACCACGTTGGGCGTCCAGCCAGGCGGTACGCACCGAGTTGTCAAAGGCATACACCTGGTAGTTCAGGTTCAGCGGTTTGCCGGCCTGGCAGTCGATCTGCCAGCTGTTTTTGTCGAGCTGGGTGATGGCCACGGTCTTTTTACCCTGGCGGGCGTTCAAACTCTGCAGGTGTTTGGCAAATTCACGTACCAGATAACTGCCTGCAATCCACACCGGCAGGCTCACCACCTGTTGGGCGGCGGGGCTAGGGATGTTCAGTGTGATGTCAAACAGGTGGGCGTGTAAGTTGTGTGCGCTGATCTGGTAGTGGATGGCTTGCATGGGTTGCCTCTGTTAGCTGCCAGACTGGCTCAGGTACTTTTCCACTTGATCCGGGCCAATCGCGCCCGGCACCCGGGTGCCGTCGGCAAAAATCAGGGTGGGTGTGCCGTTGATCTTGTGTTTTTTGCCCAGCTGAACATTGCGGTCCACCGCGGTGCTGTCGCATTTAGCGCTGCTGGGCTCTACGCCTTTGAGCATCCAGTCGCTCCAGCTTTTGGCTTTGTCTTTGGCGCACCAGATGGTTTTGCTCTTGTCGACCGAGTTCGGCCCCAACACCGGGTAGAGGAACATGTAGACCGTCACATTGTTGATTTGTTGCAGGCCCTCCTCGAACCGTTTGCAATAGCCGCAGTTGGGGTCCTCAAACACCGCCAGCTTGCGTTTGCCGTTGCCGCGCACGATGGTGAAGGCATCCTTGAGCGGCAGGCTGTCGAACTGGATGGCGCTGAGTTTGTCAACCCGCTCTTCGGTCAGGTTGCGGCGCTGTTTGGTGTCGATCAGGTTGCCCTGGATCAGGAAGTCGCCTTGGGCGTCGGTGTACAGGATGTCGGTGCCGTTGATGCGCAGCTCGTAGACACCGGCGATGGGTGTTTTGCTGACTTCGTCGATCTTGCCGAGTTGGGGCACACGCTCACCCAGGTTTTTGCGGATGGCCGCCTCTTGCGCCAAGGCGCTGGTGAGGGTGCAGGTGGCCAGCAGCGCGGCGCAGGTGATCAGGTGAGAGAGTCGTTTCATCGTGGTTCCAGTCAATGTGTTCAAAGGCCCATGGCGTAACGTGCCGCCCATTGTTTGGCCTGGCCGCTGCGCTCAAAACCGTTCATGCCCCAGTTGCGCAGAGCCTGCCAGTTGGGGCTGTTCCTGGAAAATAGTCGCTGCAGGCCGTCCATGGCCAGTGCGGTGGTGCCCACCTCGGCACGGCGAGCCCGCTCGTACTGGCGCAGCAGCTTGGGGTCGTTGACCGGGCGCCAGTAGGCGCGGTTTTGCAGGATACGCGCCAACTCAGCCGCGTCACCCAGACCCAAGTTGAGCCCTTGCCCGGCCAGCGGGTGCACCGCGTGAGCAGCATCACCGGCCAGCGCCCAGGCCTGGCCGTCGACCGTGTGGCCGATCCAGCGGCTGGCTTGTGCGGCTTGTAAGGGCCAGGCCACGCGCGGGCTGGTCAGTTTCAACTGGCCCAGACAGTGCTGGCTGACTTGTCCCAGTTCAGCACAAAAGTCATCGTCGCTGGCTGCCATCAGGGCCTCCACCCGGTTCTCCTGCACCGACCAGACGATTCCCACGCTGTGGCCCTGTTCACCCTCGAGTGGCAAAAAGGCCAGGATCTCGCCTTGCGTGAACCACTGGCGTGCGGTCTGGCCGTGGGCCTGTTCGGTGCTCAGGCGCGTCGCAATCGCACGCTGGCTGTAGCGTGTTGTCTCAAACGCCACACCCAGCTCGGCCCGGGTGGCGCTGTTTTTGCCTTCACACACCACCATCAGGCTGGCGGGTGCCGGGCTGTCCAGCAGCTCGATCTGCGGCTGAAAACGCACCGCCTCGGCCAGCCGGGCCTCCAGCAGCGGCACATCCACAATCCAGGTCAGCGCGGGGACATCCAGCGCCGATGCCGAGAAGTTGACCTCGCCGCCATCGTCACCCAACACCTGCATGTGGGTGACGGCGGTGGCGTGTTGCGCGTCCGGCCAGCAGCGCACCGACTCCAGCAGCGCCCTGGACTTGGCATTCAAGGCGTAGGCGCGCACATCTGCGGCGCTGGCGGCGGGCTGGGCCGGTGGTTTGGCCACCAGGGCCACCTTGAGGCGTTCACGTGCCAGCAACAAGGCCAGGGTGTGGCCCACAATGCCGCCGCCCCGGATGCAGATGTCATATTGGTGTTTCATGGCGGATGATTGTAGAAGTGCCCCGGCAGCCTCATGGATAATCCAGGGTTTAGCCAGTCTGGCCGCTTGCGCCAGTTTGGCCCTGCGCCAGAGCGCCCCCAACTCGTTAGGATTTTTATGAAATGTGGCATCGTGGGCTTGCCCAACGTCGGTAAATCGACCCTGTTCAACGCACTCACCAAGGCAGGCATTGCTGCGGAAAACTACCCGTTTTGCACCATTGAGCCCAATGTGGGCATTGTGGAAGTGCCAGACGCCCGGCTGGACGCCTTGTCCGCCATCGTGAACCCGCAAAAAGTGCAGCGCGCCATCGTCGAGTTTGTGGATATCGCCGGTCTGGTGGCCGGTGCCAGCACCGGTGAAGGCCTGGGTAACAAGTTTTTGGCCCACATCCGCGAGACCGATGCCACCATCAACGTGGTGCGCTGTTTTGAGGATGACAACGTGGTGCACGTGTCCGGCAAGGTCGACCCGATCTCCGACATTGAGGTGATCCAGACCGAGTTGTGCCTGGCCGACCTAGCGGCTGTGGAAAAAGCCCTGCACCGCGTGACCAAGCTGGCGCGCTCAGGGGACAAGGAGTCGGCCAAGCTGGTGACGATTCTTGAAAAGTGTCAGGTGGCGCTCAACGAAGCCAAGCCGGTGCGCACACTCGACTTCAGCAAGGAAGAGTTGCCGTTGCTCAAGCAGTTTTTCCTGATCACCGCCAAACCCGCGATGTTTGTCGCCAATGTGGCTGAAGACGGTTTCACCAACAACCCGCTGCTCGACCGGCTGACCGCCTACGCCAACGCGCAAAACGCGCCGGTGGTGGCGATCAGCGCCAAGCTGGAGGCCGAAATGGCCGAGATGAGTGACGAGGACCGCCAGATGTTCCTGGAAGAGCTCGGCCTGCACGAGCCGGGTCTGAACCGCCTGATCCGCTCGGCCTACGACCTGCTGGGCCTGCAAACTTACTTCACCGCAGGTGTCAAGGAAGTGCGCGCCTGGACCATCCACAAGGGCGACACCGGGCCGCAAGCCGCCGGTGTGATCCACACCGACTTCGAGAAGGGTTACATCCGCGCCCAGACCATCGCTTATGAAGACTTCATCGCTTTCAAAGGTGAACAAGGCGCCAAAGACGCCGGCAAGATGCGCGCCGAAGGCAAGGACTATGTCGTCAAGGATGGCGACGTGATGAACTTCCTGTTCAGCTCCTGAGATTGTTATCAGTCAAACAGGCCTCTAGCCCTTTTTCGATAAGGGTCGGTAGCTCTCAGAGGTGTAGCGGGTGATGGCGCGGGCTGAGCCTGCGTCTCAGCCGCCAAACGCACCCACCAGCACCGCCGTCATCGTCAGGTAGCGGGCAAACTTGCCAATCGCCATGTAGACCAGGCAGGGCCAGAACGGCAGTTTGAGCCAGCCCGCCACCGCGCACAGCGGGTCGCCCACCACCGGCAGCCAGGCCAGCAGGCAGGCTTTGGGGCCAAGTTTTTCGAGCCAGGCCAGCGCCCGCAGGTGGTGGGGTGAATGCTGGTAACGGTCCACCACCTTGTGGGAGGCCAGGCCCATCCACCAAGTTAACGCGCCACCCAGGGTGTTGCCCAGCGTGGCCACCCCGATGGCTGGCCAGAACAGATGTGGGTTGAGCTGGACCAGGCCAAACACCGCTGGCTCGGAGCCCATAGGCAGCAATGTGGCCGACACAAAGGCCACCACAAACACACTGCTCAGGCCGTACTGTGGCAGGGCAAGCCAGCTGAGAAGGGGGTCGATCCAGGCGTCCATGGGTGGCCGAGTATAGGAAGGCCCGGATTGGCCTTGGCCGGTGTGGGTTTGTGCCCTGGCGTGCTGCCAGGTGCTTGGGGTGCCGCTTTTTTAAGCAGTTAGAATGCCTGTCCATCCCGGCAAGTACCTGCGCCCAGCCCCACGCTGGTTGACATGTCTTGCCGGTCAATCATTGGTGATTCCCCAGTTTTTCTTTTTTGCCAGCATGAACATCGGCCCTTATTTGCTGCCCAATGCTTATTTTGTGGCGCCCATGGCAGGCGTCACCGATCGCCCGTTTCGCCAGCTGTGCAAACGCCTGGGCGCGGGGTACGCGGTCAGCGAAATGGTCACCAGCCGCCCCGATTTGTTGGCTTCTGCCAAAACCAGCCGCCGTGTCAACCACGCCGGTGAGTCCGGGCTGATCGCGGTGCAGATTGCGGGCACCGAGCCCGCCATGATGGCCGATGCCGCGCGTTACAACATCGACCACGGCGCCCAGGTGATTGACATCAACATGGGCTGCCCGGCCAAAAAGGTGTGCAACAAATGGGCCGGTTCGGCCCTGATGCAAGACGAGCCCCTGGCCCTGCAGATTGTGGAGGCGGTGGTGCAGGCCTGTGCCCCGCTGGGGGTGCCGGTCACCCTCAAGATGCGCACCGGCTGGGACCAGGCGCACAAGAACGCGGTGCCATTGGCACGTGCCTTTGAGCAGGCCGGTGTGCAGATGCTCACCGTGCATGGCCGTACCCGCGAGCAGGGTTACAAAGGCCAGGCCGAATACGCCACCATTGCCGAGGTCAAGTCCGCCGTGTCAATTCCGGTGGTGGCCAATGGCGACATCGACAGCCCGCACAAAGCGCGCGCTGTGTTGGATGCCACCGGCGCCGACGCCATCATGATTGGCCGCGCCGCGCAGGGCCGGCCGTGGATCTTCCGCGAGATCGCACACTTTCTGGACACCGGCACGCTGCTGGCCCCGCCTCTGGTGGGCGAGGTCAAGCACCTGATGCTGGACCACCTGCAAGACCATTACAGCCTGTATGGCGAGTACCTGGGCGTGCGCACCGCGCGCAAACACATCGGCTGGTATGTCAAGTCGCTGCCCGGTGGCGATGTGTTTTGTGCCCACATGAACACCTTGGATGACGGCGCCCAGCAGTTGGCCGCCGTTGCCTACTTTTTTGACGCGCTGCACGAGCGCATGGACCGGCTGCCCGCGCGCGCCACCCCCGAAGGAAACCGTTTGAATCTGGAGAAGACACCATGAAACCCATGCACATCGCCGAATGTGTGCGCAGCAACGTCGAAGGCTACCTGTGTGATCTGGGCGGCAGCGAGCCCGACGGCATGTACGACATGCTGATCAGCGTGGTCGAGAAACCGCTGCTGGAGGTGGTGATGCAACGCGCCGACAACAACCAGTCCAAAGCCGCCCAGTGGCTGGGCCTCAATCGCAACACCTTGCGCAAAAAGCTGCTCGAACACAAACTCATCGATTGATAGCTGCCAGCCCTTGAAGCATAAGGGCTGGAGCTTATTTTTCCTTCCAATTCAAGCCACTTTCCTTTCCAACCACCCGACACCATGAACGCACTTCTATCCGTCTCTGACAAAACCGGCATCGTCGAATTTGCCCAGGCCTTACACGCGCTGGGCATCAAGCTGATCTCCACCGGCGGCACCGCCAAGCTGTTGGCCGACAGCGGTTTGCCGGTGACCGAGGTGGCGGGTGTCACCGGTTTCCCCGAGATGCTCGATGGCCGTGTCAAAACCCTGCACCCCAAGGTGCACGGTGGCCTGCTGGCGCGCCGCGATCTGCCCGAACACATGGCCGCGCTCAAGGCCTATGCCATCGACACCATCGACCTGGCGGTGATCAACCTCTACCCGTTTGAGGCCACCGTGGCAAAAGAAGGTTGCACGCTCGAAGACGCCATTGAGAACATCGACATCGGCGGTCCGGCCATGGTGCGCAGCGCCGCCAAAAACTGGAAAGACGTGGGTATCCTGACCGACGCCAGCCAGTACCCGCAGGTGCTGGCCGAACTCCAAGCCGACGGCAAGCTGACCCTGGCCACCAAGTTTGCGCTGAGTGTGGCCGCCTTTAACCGTGTCGCCCAGTACGACGCCGCCATCAGCAACTATCTGTCCGCCATCACCTTTGACGAAGCGGTGAGTGCCCCGGTGCCCGCGCTGTTCCCGGCGCAGGCCAACAGCAACTTCATCAAGTTGCAGGACCTGCGTTACGGCGAAAACCCGCACCAGAGCGCCGCCTTCTACCGCGACCTGTACCCGGCGCCCGGCTCATTGGTGACCGCCGTGCAACTGCAGGGCAAGGAACTCAGCTACAACAACATCGCAGATGCCGACGCCGCCTGGGAATGTGTCAAGAGTTTTGATGCCGCGAAAGACGGCGCCGCCTGCGTGATCGTCAAACACGCCAACCCTTGCGGTGTGGCCGTGGGGGTGGACGCGCTGCGGGCCTACAGCAAAGCCTTTCAAACCGACCCGACCTCCGCCTTTGGCGGCATCATCGCCCTCAACTGCACACTGGACGAGGCAGCTGCGCTACAGATGTCGAAGCAGTTCATCGAGGTGCTGATGGCTCCGGACTTCACGCCCGAGGCGCTCGCGGTGTTCAAGACCAAGGTCAATGTGCGTATCCTCAAGATCGCGCTGCCACCGGGTGGCGCCAGCGACTGGGCCAATGGCCGCAACGCGGTGGACGTCAAACGTGTCGGCTCCGGCCTGCTGATGCAGACTGCCGACAACCACGAACTGACCCTGGCCGACCTGAAAGTGGTCACCAAGGTGCAACCGACAGCCGAGCAGTTACAAGACCTGCTGTTTGCCTGGAAGATCGGCAAGTTCGTCAAGAGCAACGCCATCGTCTTCTGCAAGGCAGGCATGACCATGGGTGTGGGCGCCGGCCAGATGAGCCGCCTGGACTCGGCCCGCATCGCCAGCATCAAGGCTGACGCCGCTGGCCTGAGCCTGGCTGGCACAGCTGTTGCCAGTGACGCTTTCTTCCCGTTCCGCGACGGCCTGGACGTGGTGGTGGACGCAGGCGCCACCTGCATCATCCAGCCCGGCGGCTCGATGCGCGACCAGGAGGTGATCGACGCCGCCAACGAGCGTGGTGTGGCTATGGTGTTTTCTGGCGTTCGTCACTTCCGGCATTAAATGCTGCCCGCACCTGCCCATGGGATTGCCGGAACCCTGTGGCTGCGCACACTGCTGGTCGGGGGCCTGTTGGCCAGTTGCCCGGTGTTGGGTTGGTCGTGGGGTAAGTTGGGCCACGCCACCGTGGCCGAGATCGCCGCGACCCAACTGACGCCAGCGGCCACAGAGCAGGTGAGGAGCCTGTTAAAAAACGATCTTGATCGTGACCAGCAACCCTCGGGTCGCACCACGCTGGCCCATATTGCCTCTTGGCCCGACGAAATCCGGGAAATTGCGCCTGCGGGCACCTACAAAGGCTGGCACACACGGGCCAATCCGGTGTGCTCCGAGGCACTAGGTGCCTGCACGGACGGGCATTGTGTGGACCAACTCATCATCCACAACGCCCAGATTTTGCAAGACCCAGCCCAAACCCCACGCGCGCGCAACGAGGCTCTGAAATGGGTGGTGCATCTGGTGGGAGACCTGCATATGCCGATGCATTCAGGTGTGTATGGCAAGGACATCCAGGTCAACCTGGAAGGTCAGCCCACGCGACCCGGCACCACCTTGCACCAGGCCTGGGACAACAGTTTGACTAAGCTCGCACTTGCAGGCAGCCCGGTGGTGGCGACGCCGTTGCCAGAGTTCACTTCGGCACCAGCGGCAGACGCACCCACGCAGTGGATGCGGGAAACACGTTTGCTGTCCCGCCAATTTGTCTATGACCCTTTGCCGGGGTTCAGCTGTGGTGCTGAGTTACATGGGCCCGTGGTGCTTGACCTGGGGTACCAGCAACAATCCGCTCCATTGATACGCGAACAACTCGGCAAGGCCGGCCTGCGATTGGCGCAACTTCTTAATGCGGCTTTGCGTTAACTTGAGGTGAACAAGTCCCCAAACAGCATCAAGGCGATCAGGCGCTTGTAGTGAAACTCGTCATATTCCTCTTGGTTGGGGACGCTGACATCGCCAAACATTCACGGGGACAGGTTTTGGTGTGTCACGTGCTGGCATTCCTTGTTGCGGCTGCATTCGCAGTGAGCGACAAAAAAAGCGGCCATCGGCCGCTTTTTGTACGAAATTGGCCTCCAGCCCTTATTCCAAAAGGGCCAGCAGCTCCTACTTTGCAAGCAGCTTGAAGATCTCACGCGCCGCCGCCACCGAGGTCGCAATGTCCTCGTCGGTGTGCGCGGCACTCACAAACCCGGCTTCATACAGGGCTGGCGCGATGTAGACGCCGCGGTCCAGCAGGCCGTGGAACAGCTGGTTGAATTTGGCGCCGTTCGTGGTCATGACTTCGCTGTAGGTGCTGGGTAAGGTGTCCAGCAGGAAAAAGCCCATCATGCCGCCCTGGCTGTCGCCGCTGAAAGCCACGCCTTCTGCCGCCGCCGCGCTTTTCAGGCCGCTGATCAGGGACTGGGTCTTGCGGCCCAGCTCGTCATAAAAGCCGGGTTTGCTGATCTCTTTGAGCGTGGCCAGACCGCAGGCGGTGGCAATCGGGTTGCCCGACAGGGTGCCGGCCTGGTAGACACCACCGAGCGGTGCCAGGTTTTCCATCACCGCCCGTTTGGCACCAAAGGCCGCCAGCGGCATGCCGCCACCAATCACCTTGCCCATCACCGTGATGTCGGGCTCGAAACCTGGGATGGCCTTGGCGTAGACACTTTGTGCACCACCGAGCGCCACGCGGAAGCCGGTCATCACCTCATCGAGGATCAGCAGTGCGCCGTTGGCGGTGCAGAGTTCGCGGCAGCGTTTCATGAAGGGCACGCTGGCGCGCACAAAGTTCATGTTGCCGGCAATTGGCTCGATGATGATGCAGGCAATCTCTTGGCCATGTTCGGCAAACGCGGCTTCGATCTGCTCGACGTTGTTGTATTCGAGCACCATGGTGTGTTGCACCACCTCAGGCGGCACACCAGCGCTGGTGGGGTTGCCAAAGGTGGCCAGGCCCGAGCCGGCCTTGACCAGCAGCGCGTCGGCGTGGCCGTGGTAACAGCCCTCGAACTTGAGGATGGTTTTGCGGCCCGTGGCACCGCGTGCCAAGCGGATGGCGCTCATGCCGGCTTCAGTGCCCGAGCTGACCAGGCGCACCATGTCCATGCTGGGCATGATCTTGAGGATTTCTTCGGCCAGTTCCACCTCGCGTTCGGTGGGGGCGCCGTAGGAAAAACCTTCCAGCACCGCTTTTTGCACCGCCTCCACCACCGCCGGGTGGCCGTGGCCCAGGATCATCGGGCCCCAGGAACCGATGTAGTCGATGTATTTTTGGCCGTTGGCGTCCCAGATATAGGCGCCCTGGGCGCGGCTGATGAAGCGGGGTGTGCCGCCCACCGCGCGAAAAGCCCGCACGGGTGAGTTGACGCCGCCGGGGATGACGTGTTTGGCGCGTTCGAACAAGGTCTGGTTGAGGTCGGTGTGAGTGGTCATGAAAAGTGCGCTTCTTGAAAAGATCGGGTAAAAAAGCGGGGCAAGGGGTTCACTGCCAATCGCAGATGGTGCCCACTAAGTCACGCTTCTTGAATTGTCTCTCTCCGCACAGACAGAAGGCTGACATAGCTCAGGTATAAAAGCATCAAGCTGCAAATTTCTTGAGGCAGAATAGCGAGCCAGTGGCTTGCCGCGCAGGGCGGTGGACAGGTTTTTTTCCGATCTTTGCAAAGGTGCCCAACCCGTGACCTCGTCAACAACCTGGATGTGTTTGATCTGTGGCTGGATATATGATGAAACCGTGGGTGATCCTGACAGCGGTGTGCCCGCAGGGACACCTTGGGACAAGGTGCCTTTGAACTGGGCCTGCCCTGAATGTGGCGCCCGCAAGGACGATTTTGAGATGGTGCGCATCTGACACCTCGTTGGGTAACGTTTTCCAACATCAACTCTGGAGATGCATCGGGTGAACACAAGCGGATCCAATTTGAAAATTCTGGTGGTGGATGACAGCAACACCATCCGGCGCAGCGCAGAGATATTTCTCAAAGCGGGCCAGCATGATGTGATGCTGGCCGAGGACGGGTTTGATGCCTTGTCCAAGGTCAGTGACTATCAGCCCGATCTGGTTTTTTGCGACATCCTGATGCCCCGCCTGGACGGGTACCAGACCTGTGCCATCATCAAACGCAACACCAAGTTTGCCAGCGTGCCGGTGATCATGCTGTCGTCCAAAGACGGCGTGTTTGACAAGGCGCGTGGCCGCATGGTGGGTGCGCAAGACTACCTGACCAAACCATTTACCAAAGACCAATTGCTCAAAGCTGTGGCGCAATATGCTGCCACCCTACAAGGGGATCCCGCGTGACTATTCGTGAAGTATTGATTGTTGATGACTCTAAAACCGAGTTGATGTTTCTCAGTGGGCTGTTGCAAGACAACGGTCTGTCGGTGCGTACCGCCGAAAGCGGTGAGGAAGCGCTGAAACGCCTGGCTGACGCCAAACCCGACCTGATCCTGATGGATGTGGTTATGCCCGGGCAAAACGGCTTCCAGCTGACACGCTCGATCCACCGCACACCGGAGTACGCCGAGATTCCGATCATCATCTGCACCAGCAAGAACCAGGAGACCGACCGGGTTTGGGGGCTGCGCCAGGGCGCCAGTGACTACATCACCAAACCTGTCAACGCTCAGGAACTGATGGACAAAATCAAGGCGCTGGGCGGACCCTCCAAACCTCAATGAGCAACAAACAAGCCCTCAGAGACCTGCAAACCCGGCTGGCGGACAGACTCCAGTCAGCCCAGGGGCAGTCGGTGTCTGTGGCTTGGCTGGCGGTGCGTCTGGGTGAGGCGCACTACCTGTTGCCGCTGTCGCAGTCGGGTGAAATTTTTCCTCTGCCCAACATTACCCGGGTGCCTTACACCCAGCCCTGGTTTTGTGGTGTGGCCAACCTGCGTGGTGGGCTGTATGGTGTGGTGGACTTGCTGGCACTGATGGGTGATGCAGCGGCACGCAGTGAGCAGGCCTGGGCTCAGGTCCGGCTGGTTACCCTGAATGCCGAATCGGGGCTCAACTGTGCGTTGGTGCTGGATGGTTTGATGGGGCTGCGCCGCCAGGAAGCGTTCACCCACATGGCGCCCGCAGCGCCGGGGTCACCCGCCTGGTTTGGCCACCGTTTGACGGACACAGACGACCAGGTGTGGCAGGAAATTGACCTGTATGCCTTGTCTCAGACCGCTGCTTTTTTAAGCATTGGCGCTTGATTTTTTTACCGGGTTGACCTCATGGCTATTGTTGATCGCTTCAAAGACCTATTCAAAAAGAAACCCCAGGACGCTGACCTGGACTCGGGGCTGAGTCTGGGCATGCCCGATGGGTCGACTTACCAGGCGCCGCCGGAGCTGGTGTCCAACGAACCGCCGCCGCTGCCTCAGGGCAATGGCCAGCCGACGACGGTGCCGGACGAAGCGCCGGTGGCCGCTGACCTGATCAACTTGTCACCGCTGGGCCAAAAGACAGTGGCGCAGCACCAGCGCACCCTGTCCATCCTGATGGGGCTGGCCTTGGTGTTGTTGGTGGGGGCGGTGTTGTTTGGTTTGAGCGGCAGTGATCAGGTGGCGCGCCAAGTGGCAGCGACCACGCAGGCGCAGCTGGAGTCGCAGCGCCTGGTCAGATTGGTGTCGCAAGCGATGCTCGGTGAGGTCAATGCGTTTCCCGACGTGGCGCAGAGTACCCAGGTGCTGACTCGCTCGGTGCGTGGCCTGGCCCAGGGGGATTCGGAGCTGCGAGTGGACCAGCTCGGTGAGGTTCATCAGGCCAGCTTGGCCACCATCACCCCGGCGGTGGAGCGCACCGATAAAAACATGGCAACCTTGTTGGCGCAGCAAAAGGCCCTGACCCAGGTCGGCGTTGCCTTGAAGGTGATTGCGCGCCAGCCAGCCGAGTTGCTGGACAAAACCCAAGACATGCCGACCCTGATGGTGCAGCAGAACGCCTCGGCGGTGAATCTGGCTGTTTCGCGTCAACTGGTGGTTTTGGCGCAGAACATTGGCAAAGCGGCCAGTGATCTGACCCTCGCGCAGGGCGTTGGCCCCGAGCCGGTGCTCTTGTTTGGCCGGGATTTGGCCCTGTACCTTGACCTCGCGCGTGGCCTGCTGGATGGCAGCGCGGATTTGAATCTGTCTGCTGCTACCGATGCCGCTGCCCGGGACCGGCTGGCGGACATGATCAAGCTCTCCGAGAGCACCCTGGCGCAGGCGGTGGTGCTGCGGGACAACCAGCCTGGGCTGGCGGCGGCACACGCGGTGCAGCCATCCTTCCTGGCTGACAGCGAGGTGTTGCGCAAGGAGTTGGGCACCTTGCAAACCGTGCTCTCGTCTGAGGGGGGCTTGAGTCGTGTGGCTTTGGGGGTGCTGGTTGTTGCGGCGCTGCTGGCCTTGCTCAGTGCTGCGGGTTTGTCGCGGGTGCAGTTGCTTGACAGCCGCCAGCGCCAGGCCAGTGCAGAGCGTTTGCGTCTGGAAGCGCAGCAGCAGGAGCAGGATGCCAAACGTGTCAACGACGCCAACCAGGCGGCCATTTTGCGCCTCATGAACGAGCTGCAGACGGTGGCCGAAGGCGATTTGACACAACAGGCCACGGTCACCGAAGACATCACCGGCGCCATCGCTGATTCGGTGAACTACACCGTGGAGGAATTGCGTTCTCTGGTTGGCAATGTGCAAAACACCGCCACCAAGGTCGCTGCCACCACCGCCGAAGTCGACATGGCCTCCACCGAGTTGTTGGCCGCCTCCCAAGAGCAGCTGCATGAAATTCGCGAAACCGGCCAGTCGGTGGTGGACATGGCCCAGCGTATCAACCAGGTGTCGGCTCAGGCGCAGCAGTCCGCCGATGTGGCGCGCCAGTCCTTGAAGGCGGCGGCGGTGGGCTTGCAGGCGGTGCAAAACACGATTGGTGGCATGAACACCATCCGTGACCAGATTCAGGAAACCTCCAAACGCATCAAACGCCTGGGTGAGTCTTCCCAAGAAATTGGTGAAATCACCGAGCTGATCTCCGACATCACCGAGCAGACCAATGTGCTGGCGCTCAACGCCGCCATCCAGGCCGCATCTGCGGGTGAGGCCGGGCGAGGGTTCTCTGTGGTGGCTGAAGAAGTGCAACGCCTGGCAGAACGCTCGGCCGACGCCACACGCCAGATTTCGGCCCTGGTCAAGGCGATCCAGACCGACACCCAGGACGCGGTGGGCGCCATGGAGCGCTCCACCCAAGGGGTGGTGGAGGGGGCCAAACTGTCCGACAGCGCGGGTTCGGCCTTGTCCGAGATTGACCAGGTGTCACGTCGGCTGGCCGAACTGATCGAGCAAATTTCGGGGGCCACCCAGCACGAGGCCAACATGGCCAACGAGGTGGCTGGCAACATCCAGCACATTTTTGCGGTGACCGAGCAGACCGGTGAAGGCACCCGCGCCACCGCAGCGCAGGTGCGTGAGTTGTCCACGGTGGCTGAGGAGTTGCGGCAATCGGTGGCGCGATTCCGCATTGTCTGATTGGCTTCATCTCCCTTTGTTTTGACTGTCTGACCCATGCTAGTTGCTGCAACCACCACCGACATCAGCCACCTTGAGCCCGATTTGGGGCCACTGGCCTGGGTGCTCGACGAGTTGCGCAAATCCCTGGATGGCGCCACCCAGGCGCTGCGCCGTTTTGTGCGTGATGCCGAGTTGTCCCGGGGCTCGGACCTGGCCGCGCTGGACGCCAGCCACCTGCGCATAGCGCGCCAGCAGTTACACCAGGCGGTGGGTGCGCTGGAGATGGTGGGGCTGGAAGCGCCTGCCACCATGTTGCGCGCGATGGAAGCCTTGGTGCAGAAATTTGTTCAGCGCCCCGAGTTCTGCAGTGACGACGCCGCGCAGCGGGTCGAGCGCGCCAGCTTTGCGCTGACCGATTACCTGGAAGGGGTGCTCAAGGGCAAACCTTTGTCGTCGGTGGCCTTGTTTCCGCAATACCGCGATGTGTTGGCCTTGACTGGTGATGAGCGCATCCATCCGGCAGACCTGTGGGCCCATGACTGGCACTGGGTGGATGTGCCGGTGCCCTCAAGCGTCGCGCCGCTGGCTTACGACGCGGTGGTCCGCTCGCGCATAGATGGCCTGATCCTCAACGTGGTGAAGGCCGCTCATGTGCCTTCGGCGCTGGCCATGCGTGACATCAGTCTGGGCTTTGCCGCAGCACAAAAACAGCTTAACCCTCGCACTTGGTGGATGGTGTGTGCTGCTTATTTTGAAGCAGTGGCTTACCGGTTGTGTGCCAGCGATGTGTACGAAAAACGGGCGGCGACCCATGTGCTGCTGCAGTACCGCACCCTGGTGCGGGGTGAGTCTGAGATTTCCGAACGGCTGGTGCGTGACCTGTTGTTCTTTTGTGCCCAGGCGGCACCGCTGAGCGCGGGGCAGACACCGGCCTTGCAAGCGGTGCATCAGGCCTGGGGTTTTGCCGCACCGGTCCGGGTGGATTACGAGACCCCCCAGTTTGGCCTGTTTGATCCGGCGGTGCTGGCGCAGGCGCGCAAACGCGTTGCCGCTGCCGCAGAAACCTGGTCATCCCTGAGTGGTGGTGACGTCAGTCGGATCAAGACGGCGGCCGATCAATTTGCGTTGGTGGCCGATTCGGTGGTGAAGTTACACCCCGACAACCGTGAACTGGCTGCCGCCTTGATGCGAGCGCTTGAGAGCGTCACCCGATCTGGCGCTGCACCAGACGTGTCGCTGGCGATGGAGGTGGCTACCTCCGTGTTGTACCTGGAGTCGGCGTATGACGAGCTGGACCCGGACAGCGCCCAGACGGTGGCGCGTGGCAACCGTCTGGCCCAGCGTTTGGACCATGTCAACGCGGGTGGCCAACCCGAGCCGATGGACAGCTGGATGGAAGAGTTGTACCGGCGGGTCAGTGACCGCCAGGTCATGGGCAGTGTGGTCGATGAGCTGCGCAGCACCCTGGGTGAGGTGGAGGGCGCGCTGGACACGTTTTTCCGCCAGCCCACAGACACCTTGCCGCTGCATGAGGTGCCGGGGCGGCTGGCGCAGATGCGCGGGGTGTTTTCTGTGCTGGGGCTGGACCAGGCGGCGCTGGCGGCGCTGCGCATGCGCGACAGTGTGGAGCGGACGCTGATCAGTGGCGACACCAGCCCACAAGACCACACGGCAGATTTCGACAAACTCGGCAACAGCCTGGGCGCACTCGGCTTCCTGGTTGACATGCTCAGTTACCAGCGTGAGCTGGCCAAAAAGCTGTTTGTGTATGACGAGTCGGCCGGTGAATTTCGCTCGGTCATGGGGCGCCAAACCGTGGCGGCGGACGAGCCTTCTGCAACGCTGCCGGTACCGGCTGAACCTGCGCTGCCCGCCACCCCTGTGCCACCCCCACCGGTGCCCGCACTGGCTGTGCCGGTTGTGGCAGCACCGAAAGAACGGGTTGCCGAAGCCGCCACGCCGTTGGTGGCGCCCTTGGTGGCCGAGGAAGACGATGACGCCGAGTTGCGCGACATCTTCCTGGAAGAAGCCCACGAGGTGATTGAGACCGGTCTGGGTGCGGTGCTGGCTTTGCACAACAACCCTGCCGCGATGGACCAGCAGACCAGCTTGCGGCGGTCTTTCCACACCCTCAAGGGCAGCGCCCGCATGGTGGGCCTGACCGAGTTTGGTGAAGCGGCCTGGGCCATGGAGCAGTTGCTCAACGCCTGGTTGCCACAACAGTTGCCCGCCAGCCCGGAACTGGTGCACCTGGCCCACCAGGCCTTGCAAGGTTTTGGCCAGTGGATCAACGACATCTCTGGCAACAACGACAGTGCCTGGAGCGCTGATCCGTTTCGCCGCGCAGCCGACAGTTTGCGGGTTGACGGTGTCGCCACCGAGCTGCTGCTGCATGGCGCCAAGCTTGAGGCACACGTGTCTGCGCCAGAAGAGGCGTCTGACGAGTTGGCTGAGTTGGCGGCGCTGGATGACTTGGCGCAGCCCGTGGCTATGCCACCAGCACCCAGTGTCGCGGATGAGGTGCAGACGCCGGTTGAGGTGTTGACAGATGCTGACAGTCCTGCCGCGCAGGATTTCAGCGAAACACAGATGGTGGACTTCAGCGAAACGCTGCTGAGCAACTTTGCAGACTTTTCCGAAGAGCCGCCAGACGTGCCGGAGGACCCGCTGGCGTCGCTGGGTGTGCCTTTGGACGATGTGTTGGCACCGGCCGAGACGGCACCGGACAGCGAAGAGCCGATTGAGCTGATGTTGCCCGATGCCGAAGCAGAACCAGAGCCTGGTGTCGTTGAGGCCGACGGGGTGTTGCCTGACGCCGTGGAGGACGTGTTGGAGGCGCCATCTGAGCCCGCCGAAGAACAGGTCAAGGTGATTGGTGCGTTGCGGATTGGTATCCCGCTCTACAACGTGTACTTGAATGAGGCCGACGAATGGTCGCGCCGGTTGTTGACCGAATTGACCGAGTGGTCGATGGAGCTGGCGCAGCCGGTGCCCGATTCGGCCATTGGCCTGGCGCATTCGCTCGCAGGCAGCTCGGCTACCGTGGGTTTCCTGGACTTGTCCGAACTGGCTCGGGCGCTGGAGCATACGCTGGAACACACCCACCTGGGTGAGGCCGGCCTGCCCGAACACGCGCAACTGTTTGTTGACGCGGCCGAAGACATCCGGCGTCTGCTGCACCAGTTTGCGGCGGGTTTCCTCAAACAACCGGACCCGGAGATCCTGGCTGCGCTCAAGGCGGTGCTCGACAGCGACCTCTCACAACCGGTCTCGCCGCTGTCTTGGCTCGACGAGGATCCGCACGAACTGGATCTGGATTTTGACGACGTGTTGGCGCCGCCTGATGTTGACCTGTTGGCCCAGCAGCCAGAGCCGGCACCGGTCTCCGAGGTCGACCTGGGTGACATCGATTTTGAGAAGGCCGAGCCTGAGCTCTCTGTGCCCGAGTTGCCTGCTGCCGCGAGCGAGTTGCCCAGCGAGGTGGTGGACACGCTGGATGTGGACCTGTTCTCGGTGTTTGAAGAAGAAGCCCTGGAACTGTTGCCACAACTCAGTGGTGCGCTGCGGCAGTGGGGTGTGCGCCCCGACAACCTCGGTGCCCGCCAGGAGGTCTTGCGCGTTTTGCACACCCTCAAGGGCAGTGCCCGGCTCGCCGGGGCGATGGGCTTGGGCGAGATGGCACACCGCATGGAGTCGGCGGTTGAACTGATTGATGCCGAGACCGCGCATACTAGCCAGGTGACACCCTTGCTAGCGCAACTGGATGCCATTACCCAGCGTTTTGAGGCCTTGCGCGCCACACCGCTGACCGAGCTGGTGTTGCCGGAGGTGGCGCCCACCATGGCAGGGGAACTGGATTCGGCGCTGGAGGATGTGACCGACCCTGCACCCGCTGCCCGTGAGCTGGGAACACCGCTGCCGGGCCTGGCGCCGCTGACCGCAGCACCGTTGCGCCGCGCTTCCAGCCAGACCATTCGGGTCAAGGCCCAGCTGATCGACCACATGGTGGACCAGGCCGGTGAGGTGATGATCTCGCGCTCACGGCTGGAGTCGCGCCTGGGCCAGTTGCATGGCTCGCTGGGGGAGCTGACCAGCAACCTGTCGCGCCTGCGTGGGCAGTTGCGCGACCTGGAGCTCCAGTCCGAGTCACAAATGCAGTCGCGCATGGCGCTGGCTAAGGACTCCGAGCAGGGTTTTGATCCGCTCGAATTCGACCGCTTCACCCGGGTGCAGGAACTCACCCGCATGATGGCCGAGTCGGTGCACGACGTGGCCACCTTGCAGCGCACCCTGCAGCAAACGGTGGCCGGTGTCGAAGACGATCTGGCGGCGCAGGGCCGTCAGACACGTGATTTGCAGCGTGATCTGCTGCGCACCCGCATGGTCGAGTTCGACAGTGTGGCCGAGCGCCTGCATGGCGTGGTGCGCCAGGCCGCTAAAGATTTTGGCAAACCGGCGCGGCTGGAGATTGAGGGGGGTTCTCTCGAACTGGACCGTGGTGTGCTGGAGCGTGCCGTACCGGCGTTCGAACACATTTTGCGCAACGCGGTGGGTCATGGCATTGAGCCCACGGCGGCACGTCTGGCCGCTGGCAAACCCGAGGTCGGTGTCATCACCCTCACGGTGGAGCAACAGAGCAACGATGTGGCGGTGAGTTTTACCGATGACGGCTTGGGGCTGGACCTGGCGCGTATCCGCGCCAAAGCGCTGGCCCAGGGCTTGATCGAGGCCGATCAGGTGTTGACCGAGGCCCAGGTGGCCAACTTGGTCTTCAGCTCGGGCCTGTCCACCGCACCAGAGCTCAGCGAGATGGCCGGGCGCGGGATTGGTCTGGATGTGGTGCGCAACGAGGTCAATGCCCTTGGGGGCCGGGTGGAGCTCAGCACCACAGCCGGTCAGGGCAGCCGCTTCAAGCTGGTGCTGCCCTTGACCACGGCGGTCAACCAGGTGGTGCTGCTGCGCCTGGGTGAGCTGGTGATGGGTGTGCCCGCCAACCAGATCGAACTGGTGCGCCGGGTGCCGCAGGCGGTGTTGCACGCGGCCTACCAATCGGGGCGTTTTGATTACAACGGGCAGGGACTGGCCTTTTACTGGGCCGGTGCCTTGTTGCAAACCTCAGCTTCCAGCAGCGAGCCGTCGGCCAAAACGGCGCCGGTGGCCGTTTTCCGCAGCGCGGGCCAGTTGGTGGCCCTGCATGTGGACGAGGTGCTGGGCAACCAGGAAGTGGTGGTCAAGAACCTCGGGCCACAGTTGTCACGCCTGCCGGGTCTGGTGGGCATGTCGGCACTGGCCTCTGGTGCGGTGGTGCTGATCTACAACCCGGTGGCGCTGGCAGCGGCTTATGGTGAACAGGCCCAGGCCTACACGACAGGCCATGCGGGGGCTGCACCAACAGATGGCGAGACACAGGGTGCCACACCGGCTGGCCAAGTTACCCCGGCCAGCCAGGTGCCGCTGGTGCTGGTGGTAGACGACTCGATCACCGTGCGGCGTGTCACGCAGCGGCTCTTGAAGCGTGAAGGTTACCGGGTGGCCCTGGCCGCCGATGGTCTGCAGGCCTTGGAGCAGCTGCAGCTGGAAAAACCGGTGGTGGTGCTGGCTGACATCGAGATGCCGCGTATGGACGGCTTTGACCTGGTGCGCAACATCCGCAGTGATGACCGGCTAAAAGACCTGCCGGTGATCATGATCACCTCACGCATCGCCGAAAAACACCGCGACTACGCGCGTGCGCTCGGGGTCGACCACTACCTCGGCAAGCCCTATCCGGAGGACGAACTGTTGGCCCTGGTGCGCGGGTATTGTGACGCCAGTTTGCAAGCCAAATAGACCTCTAGCCCTTATGCAATAAGGGTTAGCAGCTATCAAAATTATTGACAGCCCTGCGTTGCTTCACCCCAGGCGGGTGACTCAAGCGCTCGGGGCTTTTTTCACCACCGCATACCGCGCCAGGGTTTTGGCCCGCGCCGCGTCGTGTTGCACCAGTGGTTGCGGGTAGTTGCCACCCAGGCTGAGGCCTGCGGCTTGTAACTCCAGCGGTTTGGCCAGCCAGGGCGCGTGGATGCTTTTGTTGGACAGTGGCGCCAGTTGCGGCAGGTAGCGCCGGATGAACTTGCCCTCGGGGTCAAATTTTTCACTCTGGCTGAAGGGATTGAAGATACGAAAGTAGGGTTGTGCATCACAGCCGCTGGAGGCCACCCATTGCCAGCCGCCGTTGTTGGCGCTCAAGTCAAAGTCATTGAGGTGTTTGGCAAAGTAGGCTTCACCCCAGCGCCAGTCCAGTCCCAGGTCTTTCACCAGGAAGCTGCCGACCACCATGCGCAGGCGGTTGTGCATGTAGCCGGTCTGGTTGAGCTGCGCCATGGCTGCGTCCACCAGCGGGTAACCGGTGCGCCCGGCACACCAGGCGGCGAACAGGGCCTCGGCCTCGGGGCCAGTCTCCCAAGAAATCGCGTCATATTCGGGTTTGAAGGCCTGGGTGGCCACATGGGGGAAGTTGGCCAGAATGGCCACATAAAAGTCGCGCCAGACCAGCTCGCTAAGCCACACCGCAGCGCCTGCGCTACCTGCCAGCTGGCGCTGCCAGGCGATGGCCACCAGTCGGCGCAGTGACACCGTACCAAAACGCAGGTGCACCCCCAGGTAACTCGGCCCCTTGATGGCCGGGAAATCGCGGGTGTGGTCATATCGGTCCATGCGTTCGAAAAAGTCCTCAAACAGTCTCGCGCCGCCGGACATGCCGGTTGGGATTTTGAGCTGCCCCAGGTTGCTAGGCTCAAAACCGATGTCGGCCAGAGTCGGAACCAGTGTCTGAAACTCGGGTGGTCGTGGCGCCAAGCGGTTTCCCAGCGTGCTGACATCGTGGTCCACCAGGTGTTCAGGGGCCAGACGCGAGAGCCAGTTGTTCTTGTACGGGGTGAACACGCCGTAGACGCCGCCGCTTTGCGTCAGGATCTCGCGGCGCTCAAATATCACATGGTCTTTGCAGGTGATCAGCGGGATGCCTGCCATCTGCAGTGCGCTGGCAACCACGGTGTCGCGGCTGATGGCTTGCGGCTCATAGTCGTTTCCGGCAAACACCGCTTGCACCTTGAGCTGGTGCGCCAGGCGGGGAATCTCATCACTGGCCACCGCGTGGCACACGATCAGGCCAGCATCTGGACGTTTGCTCAAAAGTCGTAGCGCCTCATCCAGTTCCACCAAGGATTCGCGGATAAATTCCACCCTGCGGTCAACCCGTGGCAGGGTCTCCAGAATGGCCCGGTCAAAAACAAACACGCAGTGCAACTGGCGGCAGCGGGTCAAGGCTGCATGCAGTGTGGCGTTGTCGCTGCTGCGCAAATCGCGCCGGAACCACATCAATCCGGTCTCGTATTCGTGGCTTGTGTTCATCGCTAAAATCGTTTGATGTCCTCTGATTCTGCCTCCACCAACCTGACGAATCACTTTCTGATCGCCATGCCTGGGCTGGAGGACCCGCTGTTTGCGCGCAGTGTCGTTTATTTGTGCGAACACAGCGAACGCGGTGCTTTGGGCCTGGTGATCAACAAACCCTGCGACATCTCGCTCAAGGGCCTGTTTGACAAGGTCGAGCTGCCGCTGATGCGCCCCGACCTCAGTGACGACCCGGTGTTTTTGGGCGGCCCGGTGCAGACCGAACGCGGTTTTGTGCTGCACGAGGCGATTTTCAATGACGCGGACAAACCCGTCGACCCGGTCTATTCCTCCACCATGATCATTCCCGGCGGGCTGGAGATGACCACCTCGCGCGATGTGTTGGAGGCCATTTCCTCAGGCTCGGGGCCGCGCAAGGTGATGGTGTCGCTGGGCTATTCGGCCTGGGGCGAAGGCCAACTCGAATCTGAGCTGATCGACAACAGCTGGCTCACCGTCGAGGCCGATGTGCGGGTGATTTTTGACACCCCGATTGACCAGCGTTACGAACAAGCCCTGCAGCTGCTCGGCCTGCAGGCCTGGATGCTGACGCCCGATGCCGGTCATGCCTGACGTCCACACAGTGATCAATAAAATATGGCTCTAGCCCAGACAGATCAAGCCCCTGTAGCTACCGTCTTTGTAGCGCCTGGCTTGATGACCTTTCTGGCGCTGGACTTTGGTGTCAAACGAACAGGTTTTGCCGTGGGCAACCGCTTGATGCGCACCGCCCAGCCACAAGGCACGATCACCGCCGAAGGCGACGCCCGCTTTGTCAAGATTGCCGCCCAACTCAAGACCTGGCAGCCCGACGCGCTGGTGGTTGGTGTGCCGTTTCACCCGGACGGCGCCGCGCATGAAAACACAGCGAAAGCAAGACGTTTTGCCCGGCAATTACATGGCCGCTTCAAGCTGCCGGTGTTTGAAGTGGATGAGCGTTACACCACCACCGAGGCGCGTTCTGATGGCGCCCGTGATGCCGACGCCGCGGCCGCCTGCATCATCCTGGAACAGTTTTTAAGGAATCTCCCCCCATGAGCATGCTCGAACTCGATGCCGAAGCCCTCTACGGCGACTTGCTGGCCAGTGTCAAAACCGTTTTTAAACCCGGTATGCACCTGATGGGCATCACCTCGGGCGGTGCCTGGCTGGCGCAGCGCCTGCAGCAAGACCTGGGCTTGAGTGAGCCGATTGGTGTGATCTCGTCCGCCATGCACCGCGACGACTACGCCAGTCGCGGCATGACCACCGCCGCGCAGACCAAGATCCCGTTTGATGTGAATGGTGCCCACATCCTGCTGCTCGACGATGTATTGTTCACCGGGCGCACCATCCGCGCCGTGGTCAACGAGTTGTTCGACTTTGGCCGCCCGGCCAGCATCAAACTGGCGGTGCTGGTGGACCGGGGTGGGCGCGAATTGCCGATTGCGCCCGACATCTACGCCGCACGTATCCACCTTCCGGCCAATCAATCCCTGTCGCTGGCGCGTGATGAGGTCGGCCAGTTCAGCTTCAATGTGAAAGTGCGCTGACCATGCTTTACAAAAACAACCCGCAACTCAACAAACACGGCGAGCTGATCCACCTGCTGTCCACCGAGGGTCTGCCCAAAAGTGTGCTGACCCATGTGCTCGACACCGCCACCAACTTTGTCTCGGTTGGTGACCGCGAGGTCAAGAAGGTGCCGCTGTTACGTGGCAAAAGTGTCTTCAACCTGTTCTTCGAGAACTCCACGCGCACCCGCACCACCTTCGAGATCGCCGCCAAACGCCTGAGCGCTGACGTGATCAACCTCGACATCGCCAAGTCCTCGGCGTCCAAGGGTGAGTCGCTGCTCGACACCATCGCGAATCTTTCCGCGATGGCCGCCGACATTTTTGTGGTGCGCCACAGCGAGTCGGGTGCGCCCTACCTGATCGCCCAGCATGTGGCGCCGCATGTGCATGTGGTCAACGCTGGTGACGGCCGCCACGCGCACCCGACCCAGGGTCTGCTGGACATGTACACCATCCGGCACTACAAAAAAGATTTTTCCAACCTGACCGTGGCCATCGTCGGTGACGTGTTGCATTCACGCGTGGCGCGCTCTGACATCCATGCACTCACCACCCTGGGCTGCGCCGAGGTGCGGGTGGTCGGCCCCAAAACCTTGGTGCCCAGCGACATGGCGCAGATGGGTGTGCGGGTCTGCCACACGCTCGAAGAAGGCATCAAAGGCTGCGACGTGATCATCATGCTGCGCCTGCAAAACGAACGTATGAGTGGCGCGCTGCTGCCCTCCAGCCAGGAGTTTTTCAAGAGTTTTGGCCTCACCCCCGAGAAGTTACAACTGGCCAAGTCGGATGCCATCGTGATGCACCCCGGCCCGATCAACCGTGGCGTCGAGATCGACTCGGCAGTGGTCGACGGCGCACACAGCGTCATCCTGCCGCAGGTCACCTTTGGCATTGCGGTGCGTATGGCGGTCATGAGCATCGTGGCCGGCAACGAGCCCTGAGCCTCCCCCATTCACCGAGACGACTGTTATGAACACACCCAAGACTGTGCTGATCCGAGGCGGGCGGGTCATTGATCCTGCCACTGGATATGACCAAAAAGCCGATGTGGCCCTTGCTGGCAATGCCGTGCTTGCTATTGGCGATGTAGCGCCTGATTTTTCACCTGAACTGACGATCGACGCCAGCGGCTGCTTGGTGTTGCCCGGCCTGGTGGACCTGGCGGTGCGCCTGCGTGAACCCGGTTACGAACACGCCCGCATGCTGGAGTCGGAGATGTCGGCGGCGGTGGCCGGTGGCATCACCAGCCTGGTCTGCCAGCCCGACACCGACCCGGTGCTCGACGAGTCGGGCCTGGTCGAGATGCTGCGTTTTCGCGCCGAAAAACTGCAGCAGGCGCGCGTCTACCCGCTGGGCGCCTTGACGCGTAACCTGCAAGGCACCACGCTGACCGAGATGGTCGAACTCACCGACGCCGGTTGTGTCGCGTTCAGCCAGGCCGAGGTGGCGCTCTCCAACACCCAGGTGCTGCAGCGGGCTTTCCAGTACGCCAGCACCTTTGGTTACGCCGTCTGGCTGCGCCCGCAGGACGGTTTCCTGGGTCAGGGCGTGGCCGCCAGCGGCCCGCTCGCCACGCGCATGGGCCTGAGCGGTGTGCCGGTGATGGCCGAAACCATTGCGATGCACACCATTTTTGAGCTGATGCGCGCCACCGGCGCACGCGTGCACCTGTGCCGCATCAGCAGCGCCGCCGGGGTTGAGCTGGTGCGCCAGGCCAAGGCGCAGGGCTTGTTGTTGACCTGTGATGTCAGCATCAACTCCCTGCACCTGACCGACACCGACATGGGCTACTTTGACAGCCGCGCCCGCCTGAACCCACCGCTGCGTCAGCAGCGTGACCGCGACGCGCTGCGTGCCGGTCTGGCAGACGGCACGATTGACGCACTGGTGTCCGACCATACCCCGGTCGACGACGACGCCAAGATGTTGCCGTTTGCCGAGAGTGAACCGGGCGCCACCGGGCTGGAGCTGCTGTTGAGCCTGGCCTACAAATGGCATCTGGACAGCGGCGCACCTTTGCAACGTGCACTCTCGGTGGTGACCGATGGGCCTGCCGCGCTGCTGGGCAAGGCGCTCGGCTCACGCCAGGGCCGCACCGGCCATCTGGCTCTGGGTGGGCTGGGTGATGTATGTGTGTTTGATCCACAAGCTGCCTGGACGGTGCAGGCCGATGCGCTGGTGAGCCAGGGCAAACACACGCCGTTCTCGGGTTACGAGTTGCCTGGGCGTGTGCGTTGCACCCTGGTGGGTGGGCACGTTGTGTATCAAAATGGCCTGTAGCCCTAATTAAATAAGGGCTGGTAGCTATCTAAGAAATAGCGTTAACGGGTCAGCGCCAAAAACAGCTTGGGCAGCTGTTCGGGCAAGCGGCTGATGTTGTCGACCACGGTGTAGTGCTGGCCAAAGATGTCGCGCACATAGGCATCGGCACTCGCGTCCAGGCTGATGCAGTAGCTGAAGATCCCTTGGTTGCCCAGCTCACGCACCGCCAGCTTGGCGTCTTCAATCAGCAGGCGTTCATCTTTCACGTCAATGTCTGAGGGCTGGCCGTCGGTCAGCACCAGCAGCAGTTTTTTGTCAGCCGTTTGGGCGCTCAAGGTGTGGGCCGCGTGGCGCAGCGCCGCACCCATGCGTGTGCTGTAGCCCGCCTGCATCGCCGCCAGGCGCGCCTTGACCGCGTCGCCCCAGTGTTCACCAAAACCCTTGAGGTGAAAGTAACGCACATCGTGGCGGGTGTTGGAGTGAAAGCCGGTGATCGCCAGCGGGTCACCGAGCTGCTCGATCGCCCAGGCCAGCAGCGAGACCGCCTCCTGACTGAGCTGCAACACCGTTTGCTCTGATCCACGCGCTGTCTCGTTGAGCGACTCCGACAAGTCCAGCAAAAGTGTCACCGCGATGCTGCGGCCATTGGTGGTGTGGCTCATGTTGATGCGGGTGTCGGGCTGGCTGCCGCTTTTTAAATCGATCAGCGAGCGGATCGCCACATCCAGGTCCAGCTCGCTGCCGTCTTCCTGAAAACGCACGCGAACCTTGTCCTGCGGTTTGAGCAGGTCCAGCAGGCGTTTGAGGCGTTTGGCCAAGGCGCTGTGTTTGGTCAGCAGGGCGTCGATGTCAGCTGGGTTGCCGCTGGGGTGCAGGCGCTCGTAGAGGCTGACCCAGTCTGGCCGCACGGTCTGGCTGCTGTAGTCCCACTCGGGGTAGTTGCGCGGCGGCAGGCTTTGCAACTCCTGTTTGGGCGGAGTCTGGTCTGGGGGGGCAAAGTTCTCTTCGTCGTCACTGAGTTCGTGGAAACGCCACAGGTGGCGGTTGTCGTCGCGGTAATCCACCTCAGTGTCTTCAAACCAGGTGTCGGGCAGTTGGTCACTCTGCTGGCGGGTTTTGGCCAAGTAACTCAGGGCCAGACCCGCGATCTCGGTGGTGTTGGAATCCCCGTTGGCCAGCAGCGCGTGAAAACGTTGCACCCACTCGGCCAGCTGGGGTGTCTCAAAACGTTTGGGCGGGTCTAAGAGCGCTCGTGAAAGCGTGGCCAACCGATGGCGCAGGCAGGAGTGGGTGGCCGGGTTGCAGGCGCCCTCTTGGGGTGTCGGTTGCAGGGTCGACAGAATCCGCCGCAGGCCAGGGTACATACGCAGCGTCAGCAAGTCGATGCGTGCGTCTTCCAGACACTCGATCGCCAGGCGCTGCGCCGGGCTGAAGTTGTCGGCAAAAATCGGTGTGCTCCAGCGCCGGTGCGCCGCCATGTGCGCCAGTGCGACACGGTAGCGGTCGATGCCTGTGACACCCGTGCGCTCGTCGTACACGTCTGGCAGGCGTATGCCGTAAGCATCGAAGTAAGGCATCGGCTGGCGCTGCACATCGAAGGTGGTGGAGTAGGGCACCAGCACATCGCCGTCCTGCCACAGTGCGCGCAGGTACAGGTCGAGCACGCGGATGTGATCCATCAGCAGAGTGCCGTGGCGCTCGCGCTGCAACACTGCGCGGCTGTCGGCGGAGTTCAGGCTGAAGAAATCGCGCTGCTGCTCAGGGTGTTGGCTGTAGTTGCGGATGCCGTAGTTGATCCAGTTGCCCAGACCCTGCAGGCTCAGCACCTCCAGCAACTGCGGCGCTTTCTCGAAGAACACGATCAGGCTTGGGCTCGGGTAGGTTTTGTGGATGCCGTGGATTGAGCCACTGGTGCGCTCCAGCAGCAGCAAGCTCAGGTCCATGTAGTGTTTGAGCTGCGCCTGGGTCGGCAGGCGCCGTGCCACGGCGGACAGGGTTTGCAAAAACGGGACAATCGCCTTGCCATTGGGCGATTTGTTGATCAAGCGCACCGTGGCCATCACCGCATCAAGTGACTCTTCCCCCACGGTCTGGGCCACCGGTGGCCATTCCTGTAAAAAGGTCAGCACCGGCTCGACACCCCGGCCCATTTTGCCCAGAAAACGTGCCTGCGCCAGGTACTCATCCAGCCCTGGCGGGCTGAGCTTGGCAGACGCCTCGGCCATACAGGCTTCAAATACGTCGTTGATCTGGGCAAAACCGCAATCCAACTGCTTGCGCCAGGCCGCCAGCTGCTCGGTTTGCAGGCCGGTGGGGCTGGGGGTGTCAGCCAGCGCACTCATGGGTTCAAGCAAAAATCGCGTCGATGGCGTGGTCCAGTGTGGCGCGGATGTCGGCGTCGTCGGTGATCGGGCGCACCAGCGCCATACGACAGGCGTCCAGCGGGTTCACCTCAGCTTTGATCAGCGTGGCGGCATACACCAGCAGCCGGGTGGAAATGCCTTCGTCCAGGCCGTGCCCCTTGAGTGCGCGCGCGGCCGCACCCACCTTGACCAGCCGCACCGCATCGGCTTTGTGGATGCCGGTCTCGGTGCTGATGATGCTGGCTTCCAGATCTGCAGCAGGATAATCAAAGTCAAAGCCGACAAAACGTTGTTTGGTGCTTTGTTTGAGGTCTTTCATCAGGCTCTGGTAACCGGGGTTGTAGGAGATCACCAACTGAAAATCCGGGTGCGCCTGGATCAGCTCGCCTTTTTTGTCGAGCGGCAACTGGCGGCGGTGGTCGGTCAGCGGGTGGATCACCACGGTGGTGTCTTGCCGTGCCTCGACGATCTCATCCAAATAGCAGATCGCGCCGATGCGCGCCGCGGTGGCCAGCGGGCCATCAAGCCAGCGGGTGCCGTTGGCCTCCAGCAAATAACGACCCACCAGGTCGGAAGCGGTCATGTCCTCGTTGCAGGCCACGGTGATCAGCGGTTTGCCGAGTTTGAAGGCCATGTATTCGATAAAACGTGACTTGCCACAACCGGTGGGGCCTTTGACCATGACCGGCAATCTGGCGTTGTACGCCGCTTCGTACAGTGCCACCTCGTTGCTTTGTGGCTGGTAGAAAGGCTCTTGGGTGATGCGGTATTGCTCTGCCAAGTTGGTCATGGTGCGCTTTCCTATGGGGTCACGGTTGGGGCAAGTGACATCGAAGAAGGGATGGTAGACCTTGAAGTCCTTTTGCTCGCGTCTTTGGGGGACAGCGTTATTCTGGGTTCTGGGACGGACCCGCAACGCGCATTGGGTGTCCGACTCCGCGGATGTCCCCCGGTTCGGGCTATGCCCGAACCTCCTCCTTTATTCCGCTGCGTCAGACACCCAACGCACGCTGCTTGACTGTGTTGGTTTGCCTGCCATGCTTGAACGCTGAAGTCATTTCGGGCATGTTGTGATGGGGAGTCCTGCAAAGCGAAATAAAGGAGGAGAAAGTGGCTGTAGGCCACTTTCGGGGGACATTCGCGGCGCAGGGCACCCTGTCGCAACATGCCTTCCACAAACGTCGAATAAGGCAGCCTGTGCAACGGGCCAGTCCACCAAGGCCTCCGATAGCTTGAACCCGTGCTTACTTATGCACACCGAGCTTCTCGCGCCAGCCCGGGAACAGCTTGTCGGCATCCCCCGGGAAGGACTCAAACGCGCGGGCAAACTCCTTGTGTTCCTTGGCGAACTCGATCGGGTCGGCACCCGCCTTCCAGCATTCATACGACTGGCGCAGCGACACCGCTCCAGCGGCGGGTGAGTCAATGTGACCGTAGGAGCCGCCGCCAGCGGTGTTGATCACGTTGCCGTGGCCCAGGTTCTTGAAGAAGCCAGGCAGGCGCAGCGCGTTCATGCCACCCGAGATGATCGGGGTGGTGGGTTTTATGCCGTACCACTTCTGGAAGTAAACCGGGCCCTGGCATTCGTCGCGCTCGATCATGTAGGCAATGCCACGGTCGTCGCCTTCACCCTCCATCTTGCCGTAGCCCATGGTGCCAACGTGGATGCCAGACGCTCCTTGCAGACGGCTCATCTTGGCCAGCACAAAGGCGGTGTAACCGCGCTTGGCGCTCGGGCTGGTGACCGCGCCGTGGCCCGCGCGGTGGTAGTGCAGGTATTGGCTGGGGTACTGACGCCGGGCGGTGGTCACCATGCCGGGGCCACCCACGTAACCGTCTACCAGGAAGGCCAGCTTGTCGGCATCCGGGCCAAAGGTCTCCAGGGCAAAGTCGGCGCGGGCCAGCATCTCGTAGTGGTCGTCAGCGGTGATGTTCATCGAGAACAGCTTGGCCTGGCCGGTTTCGTCCTGGGCGCGTTTGAGTGAGTCGTAGACCAGCGGCAAGGTTTTCTTGATCGGCGCAAACACCTGGTTGCCTTGCGGCTCGTCGTTCTTGATGAAGTCACCGCCCAGCCAGAACTGGTAGGCGGCATCGGCAAACTGCTGCGGGCGCAGGCCCAGCTTGGGTTTGATGATGGTGCCGGCGATGTAGCCGCCGTCCTTGATCGGACGTCCCAGAATGCGCCACAGGTCCGAGATGTCCTTGGCCGGGCCGTCAAACATCTGGATGACCCGCTCGGGCATGTAAAAGTCGATCATCTTGGCGTGTTTGATGTCACCCATGCCCTGGTTGTTGCCAATGGCCAGCGTCAGGAAAGATACCAGCATGAAGCGGCCATCGGTCACATTGCGGTCAAACAGGTCAATCGGGTACGCAATGCGCATGTCCTCGGTGGCCTCGTCGATGTAATACACCAATGCGTCCACACTGCGCGTGAAATCGTCGGTGGTGCTCACCTCCACATTGGTACCAGTGGAGGACTCGGCGGCAAAGTGGGCAGCTGCTTCCAGGTAACCGTAGCCCGTTTTGGGCGCCATCTTGTACGCCACCAGGATGTGTTTGCCCCCGGCGATGAGGTCCTCTTCCTTGAGGCTCAGGTCGGCATAACGGTTCGATTGATCCATGCAGTCTCTCCTTCGGGGTGATGATGTTGCGTTGTGAATGGGTGGACTATAGACAGGCTTATTCATCATGAAAATTCAAATAAATTGCCGGTCTGATCAGAAATTTCTGATGAGTAAGGGGCTGCGGGGTGGATCTTGCCGCCTGGTCGACCCTGCCGTTGTGACCTTGTCAGACCCTGGACAGATTCACCGGCAATCATTGCCTTTTCTTCCCCAGACTGCAGACCCAAGGAGCCGTTCATGCCCATTGTTGTGTTCAACCAAAAAGGCGGCGTTGGCAAATCCACCATCACCTGCAACCTGGCGGCCATCAGCGCCAGCCAGGGCTTGAGCACCCTGGTGATTGACCTGGACCCGCAGGGCAACTCCACCAGTTACTTGCTCGGTGCCCCGGCGGCTGAGGGGCAGCCCACTGTGGCGGATTTTTTTGAACACACGCTGAGCTACAGTTTCAAGAGCAAACCGCCGACGGATTTTGTGGTGGAGACGCCATTTGAGAACCTGGACCTGATGCCCTCCAGTCCGGCTTTGAGCGAGTTGCAGGTCAAACTCGAATCGCGCCAGAAAATCTACAAGCTGCGTGAAGCCCTGCAAAAGCTGGCCGACAGCTACGACCGCATCTACATCGACACCGCGCCCGCACTCAACTTCTACACCCGCGCCGCGCTGATTGGCGCCAGCGGCTGCTTGATCCCGTTTGATTGCGACAGTTTCTCGCGCCAGGCGCTCTACACCTTGCTCGACAACGTGGCCGAGATCCGCGCCGACCACAACCCGGAGCTGCAGGTGGAGGGCATTGTGGTCAACCAGTTCCAGCCACGCGCCAACCTGCCACAGCGCATGGTGGCCGAGCTCATTGCCGAAGGCCTGCCGGTGCTGCAGCCTTACCTGCCCTCGTCGGTGCGCATCCGAGAGTCACACGAGTTGTCCAAACCCATGATCTACCTGGACCCCAGCCACAAAATCACACTCGCGCTGATCGAGCTGCATGACGGTTTGCGGGCGTAACGGTTGATTTTTTCAGTTGGCCAGAAACACATCATGGTTGAGCGCTCTGAAAGCGCATGATGGGTGCCTCATGGCTTGAAGCGAGTGCGCTTGAGCCGACCTTCGGTCAATGGAAAATCAAGAGGTGCTCGCATGCAGGCGTTGGAACTGAACAAGGCCTTTACCCTGCTGGAGTCCGGGCCGGTTGTCCTGGTCACCACCCTTGACGGGCAGAGCGACAACATCATGACGATTTCCTGGACGATGGTGATGGATTTCACGCCGGTCTTTGCCATCACCACGGGGGCTTGGAACCACTCTTTTGTTGCACTGAAAAAAAGCCGGGAGTGCGTGATTGCTTTTCCCACGGTAGACATGCTCGACACCGTGGTTGGCATCGGCACCTGTTCCGGGGCAGACACCGACAAATTTGCCAAGTTCAAACTCACGCCTGAGCCGGGCAAGCTGGTCAAGGCACCGTTGATCAAGGAGTGCCTCGCCAACATCGAGTGCAAGGTCATCGACATCATCGAGAAGCACAACATCCTTGTGTTGGAGGGTGTGGCCGCCTACCTCGATGTTGAACGCCAGGAAAAGCGCATGGTTCACGCGGTGGGCGACGGCAGCTTCATTGTGGACGGACGCAGGATCGACCGCCGCAAGATGATGGCCTCCAAGCTGCCGGACGGTGTCTAGCGTTTTGGTCTCGGGCGCCTGGATAGTTAAGAATTATCAATAAAGATAGCTGCTATCCCTTGTATTCATTGGGCTAGAAGCCAATTTGACCGTGATTAACCCAAACTGGCCCGGTAGTTCACTGGGCCCAGAGGACAGTGCGGATGTTCAATCTCGACTTTGAAGAGTACCGCCAGAATCTGGTTTTGCCCGGAATCAAGTTGACAGGTTTTAATAGTTTGGTGATGGGAACGGTGTGAAATTCTGGAAGATCCCCTGTCTGCTGGCGCACAGAGCATGTTTGGTGGTCCGGTCAGAATGGACAAAGAGGTCGCAGCACGTGAGCTCGTGAACTGCTTTCAAAAAGCGCGTCTCCATGACAAAAAAACAACCGGCTAAATCCCCCAACAACACCCAGCGTGTCAAACCTCTGACGCAGGTGTTGAAGGACAACAAACTGGTCAAGGGCCTGGTCAAGCAGTCTGCCGATGAACTGGCCGCGGTCAACGCGGTTTTAAAAGAGAAGTTGTCGAGCCGCAGCCGTGCGCCTGGTGTGAACAAGGCCCTTGAAAAAAGTGAAGCGGTCGAGAGCAAAGTGCAAGAGGCCTCAGTCAAATTGTCTCGGGTGAACCAAAGCCTGGAAAAAGAGGTTCGGCAACGACAGCTCATGGAGCAGGAACTGGCCAAGGTCACGGACCAGCAAAAGCAGAGCCTGCATGCCTCTTTGCACGACGCTTTGACCGGTTTGCCCAACCGTGTGCTTTTTAATGACCGGCTGGAACATGGCATGGAGCAGGCCGTACGCCACGGCTGGACGCTGGCCGTGATGTTTCTGGACCTGGACAAATTCAAAATCATCAATGACATGTATGGCCACGCCGCAGGTGACACCGTTTTGCTGACCATTGCCAATCGGCTGACCGAGACCACCCGCACCGACGACACCATCAGCCGCCATGGGGGTGACGAGTTTTTGTACCTGTTGATGGAGATCAGCGAAGAGCGTGATGCCGCCATCGTCGCCAAAAAAATCATCCAAGCCGTTCAACTGCCGTGTGAGATCAACGGCCAAATACTGAAAGTCGACACCAGCATTGGCATCTCCATCTTTCCAAAAGACGGCACCACCGTCGAGGCCCTGATCACGAGTGCCGACACCGCGATGTACCGGGCCAAACAAAACAAGTCCGGCTACGCATTTGCGAGTGACAACCCCAAGTCGTAGTTCGGCACAGCTGGCTGGGGTTGGGCCGATTCAAACCCTTCCCAGCACCAGGGCGTCAGCCGAAACTGGCCCGATAGGTGACCGGGTCCAGCAGACAGTGCTGATCCAGCGCACCCGGCAGGTCAAAAAGTCGGGGTGCTTTTCTGAACTCAAACAGGCGGTAGAGGTGAAATTGGTCCTTGGCGTCCTGAGACAGCGCCAGCTCTCCGCGTGACACAAAAAACGGTGTGTCACGCCCAAAAGTGGTTGTTTTCACTTCAATCAGACGCTCTTTGCCATCCGACTCAAACGACAACACGTCGTAGCCCAGACCGTCACCTTTGGATTGGGAAACGTGTTCCACCTTGTCGGCTAACCGTGGTTGGCCCAGCGCGTTGAGCCGCCAATGTTCAAACAAGACGACAAATTCTTCACCCGCCAGCCCGAGCGAGCGGTTTTGCGCTTCGCGCTCAAGGTAGTCCCGCTTGACCGCTTTGAATGACATGGGGTGCTGTGGCTCACGCAAAGCCCGCGTGTCATCGCGGGATGGCGCTGTGGTTTTGACCTTTTGGAAGTCGGCTTGAACCGGTGTGATGGCCGGCTGTTGCACCGCCGCGAGTGCGGCATCATCCAAAGATCTGGCGCCACGGACTTGTTCCTCGGCCACGATGCCCAGCAGTGTCTGGTAGTTGGATCGGGGTTGGTAACCCCGGATATACGGAAACCCAAGCGCAATCATCGCTGCACTGATGTTGCAATGTTTGAACTCGATGGATGCATCAGACCGGCTATTGAGCTTGGCCTGCAACATTTTTCGGTGTTGGGTTTTGTTGTAACTCTGGCCCGCCAGCTCTAAAGTAAGCATTTGCAGGTAGTCTGCAACGATGGCTTCAACTTCTTCGCGTGACCAATCCATGCATGCCCCAAACAACAACTGATGATGGGCGTTGAGGATAGCTCAAACCTAGGGTTTGATGCACTTGTGCAACGGCTTCGCCTCAGTCAAGTTCTGCCGTTGTGCGACTTGGGATCGTTGGTCAAGGCTTCCTCGGAAAATATAGCGGTCTGCCCTTTATTGATAAGGGCTAGAGCCATATTTGGCGATGAAAAAGGGGGGTGATGCACGGCCCAGTCTGTCTGGACCACATCAGCGGGTGTTTAGACCCGGCGTGCCCAAGGGCCGAGGGTCAGGCGTTCGGCTGCGCCGAGCTGTTGCTCAAAGCGGGCGGAATTGAGCAAAGAGTTCTTGATCAGACCCAGACGCACGGCGGCGGCATAGTTGGCACGGGCCAGGTCAAAAGGCAAGCCCAGCAGTTGGCTGGTGGTTTTGGCAAAAGTGTCAAAAGGGGACATGGTGTGTCCTCCAGAAAAGTAGGTCGGCAACATGGCTATGTTGTCGGCTGTTGTCAGGGTCAAGCCCTGTGGCAGGAAGCAACCACAGGGCCTTGGCTCGGTTATTGGGCCAGCGGCGCCATGGCAGACACCACGGCCATTTCGTGGCGGTTGGCGGCAGCGTACAGGTCGTCTGCATAACGCGGGTCGGTGCGGTACAGGCTGTCAGCGTAGGCGCGCAGCTTGTCGGCTTCTTGTTGCGCGGTGGTCATTTGGCTGGCCGGGCGAGCCCTCAGGACGGATGTGAACACGGCAGCCAGCAACCGGCGGGCAGCGGTGCCGAGCTCGCGCAGGGCATCACTCACGGTGTTGGCGTCGTGGGCCAAGCGGGACGGGTACAGAACGGTGTCGGTCATGATGATTTCCTCCTAAAAAAGCTTTGTTGCGGTGCAGTATAGGGTTTACCCTAATACCCATGGGGCTGGCTTGGGTACGTACTGGTTACGTACCGTTCAAAACCCATTCCGCCAAGGCCATTTGTAGGCTTGGTTGTGCTGGTTTGACCGATTGGCACAGAGGTGCTGTGCCGGGTGTCACAGGCGATTCATCTGGCGGCGTTAGGGTTGGCCCTTGTTTTTTTGTTGCGAAAGCTAGGGGCATGACACTGATCAAGACCGACAAGGGCAGGGAGGCGCTGCGCAGCCGCGATCCCCATTTGGCGCCGCGCGAGCGCCAGATCGTGATCCTGGCCAATGGCACCCATTCACGCGTGTCGCTGCAGCAGCTGTTGGCGCGTGACATCGGGCCGCAGTTACATCGCCTGCTGGCGTCCGGTTATCTGGAAGAGCGGGGGCCGACCCCGCCCAGCCAACCCTACCTGTCGGCCCCGGCGCCTGCCACCGCCGCTGTGGGTGTTGAGCGCTCGTCAGCTTTGCCCAAGACCGAGGATCAGTCTCAGCCACCACGTACCCGCCGTTCCTTGGCTGGTACCAAGATGTACATCGTTGACATGTTGCAGCTGTTGCGCGACATGGATGCGTCGTCAATGGCCGTCTGTGTCCACAGCAGCCAGGGCGAAGCCGAGTTCATCGAGAACGTGGTGCTGGCCGTGCGCCTGATTGTGGCCAAGTGTGGCCCGTCTTACGGCCTGCGGGTGGTCAACACACTGCTTGACACTGTGCCTGAGCTGCATGTGGCGGTGTTCCAGACCCTGGCGCGTGAGATCGAGGCCGGTGGTGCCCAGCCCTGATGGTGCAGGCAACTGGCCTGAACCGGCTTGTCACAAAACCTAAATATGACTGTCATAGCATCCATGCACACCTCACCTCACGCTTCCCCCATGTCAGACAACAACGAGTACCTGCGCGACTGTCGCCCGCGATTTCGCCAGCCCGCCGCAGGGGACCTGTGTACCCAAGTGCCGTCCATGACCACGGACGAGACCAACGAAAAGGTGCTGGACGTCTTCAGTCGGCATCGCGACCTGACCAGTCTGCCGGTGTTGGAGGGCAGTCGGCCGATTGGGCTGATTAACCGCGACATCTTCTTGTCGCAGATGAGCAAACCTTACCGCATGGAGATTTATGGCCGTAAGAGCTGTATTGCCTTCATGGACAAGGAACCCCTGGTGGTGGATGCCGCCATGGACATCGAAACCCTCACGCTGAAAGCGATTTCGTACGGCGAAAAAGCCTTGTCCGACGGCTTCATCATCACCCGGGGTGAGAAGTTCGCCGGTGTGGGGGGGGGCTTGCAGTTGATGCGTGCGGTGGCCGACATGCAAGAGGCGCGCAACCGCCAGATCATGCACAGCATTGAATACGCCAGTGTGATCCAGCAAGCCACGCTGCGCAGCTCGCGTGAGGCCTTGGCCCGCGCCTGCCCGGATGCCGATCTGGTGTGGGAGCCCCGCGATGTGGTGGGCGGCGATTTTTACCAATTCAGCACCGGCAGCCAGGGTTGGTTTGCCACCGTGGCCGACTGCACCGGCCATGGCGTTCCCGGTGCGTTCATGACCTTGATTGCGTCGACCAGCCTGAACCAGGCGATAGAACGCCACGGTGCCCACGACCCGGCCCTGTTGTTGGGCAGTGTCAATCGCAGCATCAAACAGATGCTGGGGCAGATCGACAAGCAGGGCGACAGCCTCAGCTCGGATGACGGCATGGACGCCGCCTGCTTCTGGTTTGAGCCCGAGCGTGGTCGTCTGTTGTTTGCCGGTGCCCGCCTGGCCTTGTTTGTGTTGCGCCCCGGTGCCGATGAGGTTGAGCTGATCGAGGGCCAGCGCAAAGGTGTGGGTTATGTTGACACCGAAATTGACTTCATTTGGCACAACCAGGAATTGGTGCTGCCACCGGGCAGCCTGGTGTTTGTCACCACCGATGGCCTCATCGACCAGGTGGGTAGCCCACGCGCCATTGCTTTTGGCAAACGCCGTGTGCGCGAGTTGCTGCTGGCTCAGCGTGGGTCCAGCTCGGCGCAGGTGAACGGTGCGGTGCTGGACGCCTTGCGCCTCTGGCAGGGTGAACACCACCGCCGCGATGACCTGACTTTATTTTGTTTCAGAACCTAGACCATCACCCGACATGCCCATGCCTTTGATCGCCGAAAAATACGGCAGCTTTTTCAACCTGGCGCGCCAGCACCAGGTGATTTTTTACTACGTGGGTTATTTCTCCCAGAACATCGTGGCCGCCATGGCCGAGGCGGTCAAGTTGCAGCTGGAGGTCAGTGGTGTGGCCGGCCCCACACGCCGCAAGCTGTTTTCGTCCTTTGTGGAAATGGCGCAAAACATCATCCACTACTCGGCCGTCTCTCTGACCCCGCCAAAGCAGGACGACGGCGAACTGCGCCACGGTTCGGTCTGTATCCGCCGGGAGTGCGACGGCAGTTTTCTGCTGTTGTGCGCCAACCCGGTGGAGCAGGCGGTGGCCGACGATTTGCGCGGCAAACTGGAGGCCTTGCGCGAGATGACACTCGACGAGATCAAGCTGGCTTACCGTCAGACCCTGCGTGAGGAGACCCCTTTGGGCAGCAAAGGTGCGGGCATTGGCCTGCTCACCGTGGCCCGGGACGCACGTGAGCCGCTGGAGTTTGATTTTGACGTGACGGACAGCGCCGGACAAACCCCTGTCTTTTATTTGAAGGCGGCGATCTGAGCCGCCCAACCCAGTCAAGGAACCGAGACCCAGGATGGACAACCTCTACATTGCACCCACACCCAGTACGCCGGAAGTGGACTTCCAATTCGACACCCACGTGCTGAGCTTGCGTGGTGAGTCTTACCCCGAAAACGCCGCCGCTTTTTATGGCGGGATCATCGGGCAGCTCAAGGCCTACCTGGCCCGGCTCCATGGCGGAAAAATTGAAGTCAACATTGCCCTGGCCTACTTCAACAGCTCCAGCACCAAAATGTTGTTCAACCTGATCGAGGCGTTACATGCGGCGGTAGAGGCCGGCAACCAGGTCAGCCTGCATTGGTTCCACGACGAAGAGGATGACACCATCCTGGAGTTCGGGCAGGAGCTCAGCGAAGACTTTCCTGCCATTGCGTTCTCGAGTCATGCGGTGAGGTCGGCCTGAATGGACACCTGTACCGCGCCGCCTGATCTGTTTGAAGCCGAGCACCGCGCGCTGCTGGCCGCCCAAGCCGTCTACGACAGCTGCTCTGCGGCGGCGCCGGAGTCCTGCCACCAGGCATTCGGACAACTGCTCACGGCCTATGAGCGGTTGCTGCGCGAAACCCGCCGCCTGGTGCGCCGCAGTGACCGGGCCGAGCTGGAGATGACGCAGCTCAACCACCAGTTGCAGGAGTTGACCAACCAGCTTGAATACCGCGCTACCCACGACTCACTCACCGGCATCTTCAACCGCTCGGCCATCATCGACCTGGTCAACCGGCACTTTGTGAGGCAGGACCTGGCGCTCATTGTGTTGGACATCGACCATTTCAAACGTGTCAACGACAGCTTTGGCCATCCGGTGGGGGATCGGGTGATTGTGGGGGTGGTCGACTGCCTGCAACGTGTGGTGCCAGCCACCGCCTCGATTGGCCGGGTGGGGGGAGAGGAGTTCACCGTGTTGCTGCCCGGGCTCAGCGCTGAGGCGGCTGAACAAGTGGCGCAAGCCGTGCGCCAGGCGATTGAGGTGCATGCCTTTGGCCTGCCCGATGGCAGTCGCATCACCGCCAGTTTTGGTGTGAGCTGGGCCCCTGCGGGCGGCCAGTTTGACGATGCCTATAACCTGGCCGACGAAGCGTTGTACCAGGCCAAGCGCGGTGGGCGCAACCAAGTGGCGCGTGCCGCTGAGCCAACCGCCGCCTCCGCTACCGCTTGACACGGTACTGGTACTAACTCCAGGCGTCCATCAAGGCGCCGCCTTGTTCGATCAGAAACTCCTTGAAGGAGCGGGCTGCCGGGGACAGTTTTTTGTGGCGCAGATGCGTCACATACCAGTGGTTGATCTGCGGCAGGCCCTGCACATCAAGCAGGGCGATGTGGCCGCTGGCCAGTTCGTGGCGAATCGTGCGCATCGACAAAAAGCTCAGGCCCATGCCGGCCATCACCGCCTGTTTGATGGTTTCGTTACTGGGCAGGCCCATGAAGATGTTGAGTGGTGTGTTGTGCTCTTCAAACAGCCGCTCCATCGCGGCACGCGTGCCTGAACCGTCTTCGCGCACCACAAAGCTGTACTCGGCCAGGTCGCCGAAGCTCAGGTTTTTGCGGCGTGACAGCGGGTGGTCCGGCGCCGCCACCACCCCCAGTGGGTTGGTGGCAAACGGGATCGCCTCGCAGTCGATGTGGCTGGGTGCACGGCCCATCACCACCAGGTCGGCCTCGCTGCGCGACAACATGCCCAGGATGTTTTCGCGGTTGTCGATGTTGAGCTGCACGTCAATGCCAGGGTGCAAGCGGTTAAAACGTACCAGCAGCATCGGGATGAAATATTTGGAGGTGGTCACCACCGCCAGGTCGAGTCGGCCTTTTTTCAGGCCCACATGCTCGGCCATCAGCGCCTCCAGGTCCTTGAACTGGCTCATGGCGTTGGTGGCATAGGTCAGAAACGCTTCGCCTGCTGCGGTGAGCTGGATGTTGCGGCCCTGAGGCTCGACCAGCGCCAGGCCAAACGCGTCTTCGAGTTGGCGGATTTGCATCGACACCGCAGGCTGGGTCACAAACAGGCGTTCGGCCGCCTTGGATACCGAACGCTGGCGCGCCACCTCCATGAACGTCTGGATTTGTTTGAAGGTGTAGGGGCGCATGACTTGCTTCGGCGTTCTCATCAGTTGTTACTGATGATTTTTCAATAAAACGTGATTAGAGTTTATGAGTCAAGGCGATTAAAGTAAATGCTCACGGCGCGGTATTCGGCTGTAACACCCTTGGAAAAAGGACATTCCCATGGTCACTGGCTCACTCAAGGCACTGATTTTTGATGTGGACGGCACGCTGGCTGACACCGAGAGTGTGCACATGGCCGCGTTCAACCATGCTTTTGCCGAGATGGGCATGGACTGGGTCTGGACCGAAGCCATGTACATCGAGCTGCTGGAGATTTCGGGTGGCAAGGAGCGCATCCTGCACTACTGGCGCCAGGTCAACCCCGACATCAAAGAGATGGATGCCCACGCGCTGCAAGACCGCATCAGCCACATCCACGATATCAAGACCGCCGCCTACGAACATGCCATCAACACGGGGGTGGTGAAGTTGCGCCCCGGCGTGCTGGAGCTGATGGACCAGGCGCTGGCTGCCGGTCTGCAGCTCGCGATTGCCACCACCACCTCGCCGGTCAACATCGCAGCCCTGTTGCGCCGTGCCGTGGGTGACAACTGGCGCAAACATTTCAGCGCCATTGGCGACGCCTCCACCGCACCCCTCAAAAAGCCGCACCCGCAGGTGTATCTGCAGATGCTCGACGCCCTGCAGCTGCCCGCCAGCCAGTGCCTGGCGTTTGAGGACTCTGCCAACGGCCTGCGTGCCGCCACGGCTGCCGGTCTGGCCACCGTGATCACCCCCAACCCGTTCACCGCGCACCACAATTTTGAGGGGGCGCTGCGGGTGGTGCCGGACTTGAGCCAGGTCACGCTGGCGCAGTTGGTCGGCTGGCAGAATGACCAGCCGGTCTGACAACAGCCCGCATCCTCTTTTTTAACTTCCCGAAAGCCTGTTCATGAGCTCCAGCCCCATCCTGCGTTTGGCACCGTCCATCCTGTCCGCCGATTTTTCCCGCTTGGGGGAAGAGGTTCGTGCCATCGAGGCCGCAGGCTGTGACCTGGTGCACTTTGACGTGATGGACAACCACTATGTGCCCAACCTGACGATTGGCCCGCTGGTGTGTGAAGCGATCCGCCCGCATGTGAGCATCCCGATCGACGTGCACCTGATGGTTGAGCCGGTCGACGCGATCATCCCGCTGTTTGCCAAGGCCGGTGCCAACATCATCACCTTCCATCCCGAAGCGTCCAAACATGTGGACCGCAGTCTGTCAATGATCCGCGAGCTGGGCTGCAAGGCCGGTCTGGTGCTCAACCCGGCCACACCGCTGAGTGTGCTCGACCACGTCATGGACAAGCTCGACATGGTGCTGCTCATGAGTGTCAACCCAGGTTTTGGCGGCCAGAAATTCATTCCCAGTACGCTGGACAAACTGCGCCTGGTGCGCGCGCGCATCGATGCCCATGTGGCCGCCGGTGGCCAGCCGATCTGGCTCGAGGTGGATGGCGGCGTCAAGACCGACAACATCCGCGAGATTGCACAAGCCGGGGCCGACACCTTTGTCGCGGGCAGCGCTGTGTTTGGCGCCCCCGATGCCGACGGCGGCTACAAAACGGTCATGCAGGCCTTGCGCACTGCAGCCCTTGCCGCATAAGCCTCTGGCACTACAAAATTTAAACAATCGGGAGTTTCGCCATGCCTATGACCCTTCGTTCCAACCGTTCGACCTTGACGCAATTCCTGATCGAGGAGCGCCGTCGTTTTCCCAGTGCCAGCGGGGACTTCAATTCGCTGATTCTGGATGTGTCTCTGGCCTGCAAAGGCATCGCCAAGGCTGTCGCTTTTGGCGAACTGGCCGGTGTCATGGGCAACCATGCCGCCGACGAGGGTGGTTCTGTCAATGTGCAGGGTGAAACCCAGAAAAAGCTCGATGTCTTGTCCAACGAGGTCTTCATGCAGCGCACCGAATGGTCGGGCAGCCTGGCGGGCATGGCCTCAGAGGAGATGGACGCACCCTACCAGATCCCCAAGCAGTACCCGCGTGGCAATTACCTGATTGTGTTTGACCCGCTGGACGGCTCCAGCAACATCGACGTGAACGTGTCCGTGGGCAGCATTTTCAGCATCCTGCGCGCGCCGCAAGAGGTCATCGACTCGGGCCGCGACGTGCTGGAGGCCGATTTCCTGCAGCCTGGTTGCAAACAGGTGGCCGCAGGTTACGCGCTGTATGGGCCCACCACCATGCTGGTGCTGACCGTGGGTGACGGTGTCAACGGCTTCACGCTGGATCCCAACATTGGTGAGTTCATGCTGACCCACCCCAAGCTGCGTATCCCTGAGGACACCCAGGAATTTGCCATCAACGCCTCCAACGCCCGCTTCTGGGAGGTGCCTGTCAAACGTTATGTGGACGAGTGTCTGGCAGGTAAGACGGGTGTGCGTGGCAAGGACTTCAACATGCGCTGGATCGCCTCGATGGTGGCCGAGGCGCATCGCATCCTGATGCGTGGGGGGGTGTTCATGTACCCGCGTGACACCAAGGACCTCAGCAAACCCGGGCGCCTGCGCCTGCTGTACGAGGCCAACCCGATGGGCATGATCATGGAGCAGGCCGGTGGCCGCGCCTCCACCGGCGAGATGCCAATGTTGCAGGTGAAGCCCACCAGCCTGCACCAGCGCATCGGATTTGTGTTTGGCTCCAAGAACGAGGTCGAGCGCATCGAGCGTTACCACCACGAACCCACGGCTAAGGCCGAGCTGACCAACCCCCTGTTTGCCGAACGTAGCCTGTTCCGTGACTGATTGGGTCGGTTTACTGCAAATTAAATAGCTGCTGGCCCAGCATTGATGAGGGCTAGAGGGCTAAATCACCGAATTTATTATCCTCAGGAGACGTTTGCCATGTCCATTTGTCACCCCATCATTGCCATCACCGGCTCCAGCGGTGCGGGCACCACCTCGGTGACCCGCACCTTCGACAACATCTTCCGCCGCGAAAAGGTCAAGGCCGCCGTGATTGAAGGCGACAGCTTTCACCGTTACGACCGCAAGGAGATGAAGCAAAAAGCCGCCGAGGCCGAGGCCGCTGGCAACAAACACTTCAGCCATTTCGGCCCTGAAAACAACCTGTTCGCCGAACTCGAATCGCTGTTTGCCAACTACGCCGCCAGCGGCACCGGCAAGCGCCGCAAGTACCTGCACGACGCCGAAGAAGCCGCGCCTTACCAGCAAGAGCCAGGCACCTTCACACCCTGGGAAGACGTGCCACCCGACACCGACCTGCTGTTCTACGAAGGCCTGCACGGCGCCGTGGTCACCGACACAGTGGACATCGCCAAACACCCCGACCTGCTGGTGGGTGTGGTGCCCGTCATCAACCTGGAATGGATCCAGAAGCTCTACCGTGACAAGAAGATGCGCGGCTACAGCACCGAGGCCGTCACCGACACCATCCTGCGCCGCATGCCCGACTACGTGCACTACATCTGCCCGCAGTTTGAACACACCCATGTCAACTTCCAGCGGGTGCCGATGGTCGATACCAGCAACCCGTTCATCGCGCGCGACATCCCCAGCCCCGACGAGAGCATGGTGGTGATCCGTTTTGCCAACCCCAAGGGCATCGACTTTCCCTACCTGCGCAGCATGATCGACGGCAGTTTCATGAGCCGCGCCAACACCATCGTGGTGCCCGGCGGCAAGATGGAGCTGGCCATGCAGATGATCTTCACACCCTTTGTCTGGCGCATGCTCGAGCGCAAAAAGAAAGCCGCGTAAACCCCGAAACCTGGCCGCGTGCCGACGCTGACCTGCCGCCAACAGCCCGCCTGAAAGGGGCCGCGTTGGCGCGCCGGGCCGTGGCCACCCGCGTTGCCAGACTTTTTGAACATTTGAGTGGCCGTCCACAACAATGTCAAAATCTACTCCTCAGTTTTTTGGAAACACCATGACTACACCCACTCCCGAATTCGCGAAGCAGATGGCCAACGCCATCCGTATGTTGGCAGTTGACGCCGTCGAAAAAGCCAAATCCGGCCACCCCGGTGCCCCCATGGGCATGGCTGACATTGCTGAAGTGTTGTGGAATCGCCACCTCAAACACAGCCCGGCCAACCCCCATTGGCCTGATCGCGACCGGTTTGTGTTGTCCAACGGCCATGGGTCGATGCTGATTTATGCCTTGTTGCACCTCACCGGCTACGACCTGCCGATGAGTGAGCTCAAAAACTTCCGCCAACTGCACAGCAAAACTGCGGGTCACCCCGAAGTCGGTGTGACCCCCGGTGTCGAAACCACCACCGGCCCGCTCGGCCAGGGCCTGTCCAACGCGGTGGGCATGGCGTTGACTGAAAAGCTGCTGGCTGCCGAGTTCAACAAAGACAGCCATGCCATCGTGGACCATTTCACCTATGTGTTCATGGGTGACGGTTGCCTGATGGAAGGCATCAGCCACGAAGTCTGTTCGCTGGCAGGCACGCTGCGTCTGTCCAAGCTGATTGGGTTTTATGACGACAACGGCATCTCGATCGACGGCCATGTGGAAGGCTGGTTCACCGACGACACCCCCAAACGCTTCGATGCCTACGGCTGGAACGTGATTGCCGGTGTGGACGGCCACAACCCGGCTGCGGTGGACGCCGCCGTCAAAGCCGCCAAGGCCCAGGCCGTGTTGGCCGATGGCAAACCGACCCTGATCTGCTGCAAGACCGTGATTGGCCTGGGTTCCCCCAACAAGGCTGGCACCCACGATGTGCACGGTGCCGCTCTGGGCGCCGCCGAAGTGGCCGCCACTCGCGAAGCACTGGGCTGGCCTTATGCACCGTTTGAAATCCCCGCCGACATTGCGACCGCCTGGAACGCCGTGGCGCGTGGTGTTGCCGCTGAACATGCCTGGGACGCCAAGTTTGCCGCCTACAGCGCCGCTTTCCCGGCAGAGGCCGCCGAGTTCAAACGCCGCATGGCCGGTGATTTGTCGACGGACTACGCCGACAAGTTGCCCGGTCTGTTGGAGGCCATTGCCGCCAACCCGGCTTCGATTGCCACCCGCAAATCCAGCCAAAACGCGCTCGACGCGATTGCACCGCTGTTGCCCGAATTTTTTGGCGGCAGTGCCGACCTGACCGGCTCCAACCTGACCAACTTCAAGGGTTGTGTCAAGGCCGGGCGCGACAAGTGGGGCAACCACATGAGCTACGGCGTGCGTGAGTTCGGCATGGCCGGGATCATGAATGGCATCTGCCTGCACGGCGGCTACATCCCCTACGGTGGCACTTTCCTGACCTTCAGCGACTACAGCCGCAACGCCATCCGTATGGCCGCGTTGATGAAGATCCGCGTCATCCATGTGTTCACCCACGACAGCATTGGCCTGGGTGAAGACGGCCCGACGCACCAGAGTGTTGAGCACATCCCCAGCATGCGCATCATCCCCGGTCTGGACGTGTGGCGCCCGGCCGATGGCCTGGAAACCGCCGTGGCCTGGGCTTGTGCGGTGGAGCGCAAGGACGGCCCCAGCGCCCTGTGCCTGTCGCGCCAGAATCTGCCGCGCCTGACCGATGTCAGCATGGTGGACAACATCCGCAAGGGTGGCTACATCCTGTCAGACATGGAAGGTGCGCAGGCGGTGATCGTCTCCACCGGCTCTGAGCTGGAGATCGCCATGAAGGCGCAGGCCGAGCTGGCCGCCCTGGGTATTGCCACCCGTGTGGTGTCCATGCCTTGCACCAACGTGTTTGACCGCCAAACCGATGCTTACCAAGAGATGGTGATCCCGTTCAACACCCCGTCGCTGGCGATTGAAGCGGCGCACCCGGACTTCTGGCGCAAATACGTCGGCCGCCACGGTGTGGTGATTGGCATGCCCACCTTTGGTGAGTCGGCCCCGGCGCCGCAGCTGTACCAGCACTTTGGCATCACCGTGGAGCGTGTCGTGACCACCGTGCGCACCATCGTGCACCGGGCCGCCAACAAACACGCCGAGGCTTTGCCCGACACGGTGGTTCCGTCCTACAACTGAAGGCTGGGCCATGGCTGGTTTTGATCTGGTCATGTTTGACCTGGATGGCACCTTGGTGGAGACCGCGCCCGAGATCCTGGACGCGGTCAACGACGCCTTGCGGCGTTTTGGTTTGCCCGAGGTCAGCCAGCAGCAGGTGGACGACTGGATCGGCCACGGCACGCTGGCGCTGCTGGTGAAAGCGCTGGCGCAGGTCACAGGTGTTGAGGCCGCCGTGGTGCGCAGCAGTGCGCTGCTGGCTCAGATCCTGCCGGTCTACAACCTGGCCTACAACGCGCGCTGCGGCACCCGCAGCCACCTGTACCCGAAGGTGCTGGAGACCCTGGTGGCCCTGCGTGAGCGGGGTGTCAAGCTGGCCGTGGTCACAAACAAGGAGGGGCGCTACACCCAGGTGGTGCTGGACGTGCATGGCCTGACCAGCCTGTTTGACCTGGTCATCAGCGGTGACACCTTCTCCACCAAAAAGCCCGACCCGGCCGGGGTGGCCCATGCCTTGGCCCAGTTTGGCGTGGCACCCGGGCGCGCCCTGTTTGTGGGCGACTCCAGCATCGACGCCGCCACCGCACGGGCCGCTGGTGTGCCGGTGTGGCTGTTGCCCTATGGTTACAACATGGGGCAAAACGTGCAAAGTTGTGCGCCAGACCGTGTGATTGCCGATATTTCTGTGCTATTGGATGCATAGCTGCTAGTCCTTTTGGATAAAGGGTTGTAGGCTAATTTGACCCTGCATCCAGAGGGTGTTGCCACGCCCCCCTGGATGGTAGGGGGGTGCATGTTATGGCCTTGTTATTTTGTTGGGCGAGTCGCGCGACAATCAGCAAGATGACGCGAGCACATCACGCCGTAGACAGGGCGTATGTCATCCCATTTTTTCAAGGAGCCTAGAGTATGAAAGTTGTACGTTTTGCCGATGTGATTTCCAGTGGCGCAGCCAAGGGTAAACGTGTGTTTATCCGTGCCGATTTGAACGTGCCGCAAGACGATGCCGGCAACATCACCGAAGACACCCGCATCCGCGCCAGCGTGCCGTGTATCCAGATGGCGCTTGACGCCGGTGCTGCCGTGATGGTCACCAGCCACCTGGGCCGCCCGACCGAAGGTGAATTCAAGCCCGAAGACTCCCTCGCACCTGTGGCCAAGCGCCTCGGTGAATTGATGGGCCGCGAGATTCCCGTGGTTGCCAACTGGGTTGATGGCGTGGACGTCAAACCCGGTCAACTGGTGATGCTGGAAAACTGCCGCGTCAACAAGGGTGAGAAGAAAAACAACGAAGAGCTGGCCAAAAAAATGGCCGCCCTGTGCGACGTGTTTGTGCATGACGCGTTTGGCACCGCGCACCGCGCCGAAGGCACCACCTACGGTATCGCCCAGTTTGCCCCGATCGCCTGCGCCGGCCCCTTGTTGTCGGCTGAAATCGACGCCATCAACCTGGCCTTGGCCAACCCGAAACGCCCACTGGTGGCGATTGTGGCGGGCTCCAAGGTGTCGACCAAACTCAGCATCTTGCAAGCGCTGGCCAAGAATGTGGACAACCTGATCGTCGGCGGTGGCATTGCCAACACCTTCATGCTGGCCGCTGGCATGAAGATCGGCAAGAGCCTGGCCGAACCCAGCCTGGTGGGTGAAGCCACCGCCGTGATCGCCGCCATGAAGGCGCGCGGTGCTGACGTGCCGATCCCGACCGACGTGGTCTGCGCCAAGAGTTTTGCCGCCGACGCCGTGGCCACCGTCAAGGCCGCTACCGATGTGGCCGACGACGACATGATCCTGGACATCGGCCCGGTCACCGCTGCCAAGCTGGCTGCGCAACTCAAGGCCGCTGGCACCATCGTCTGGAACGGCCCGGTGGGTGTGTTCGAGTTTCCCGCGTTTGAAAACGGCACCAAAACCATCGCCATGGCGATTGCGGAATCGTCGGCTTTCTCGCTGGCTGGTGGTGGCGACACCCTGGCGGCCATTGCCAAATACGGCATTGAAAAAGACATGGGCTACATCTCTACCGGCGGCGGCGCTTTCCTCGAAGTGCTGGAAGGCAAAACCCTGCCCGCGTTCGAGATCCTGCAAAAACGCGCTGAGGGTTAAGACCCCACACCCAGCCTGGCTGGGTGGCGTCAACCAAAAAGGGCCGGGAGGCCCTTTTTTAGTTTTAAGCATGAAAGTTGGCTCTAGCCCTTATGTCATAAGGGCAGGTAGCTCTCTTTTTGATACCTGTGGCAGGCCCATGCCGTTGGCAAGTGTCGGCCCCAAAAGCGGGCATGCCAAATGTATCGGACCAAAACCAGGTGGGTGGCCTCAACCACAAGCTGGGGCCTGCTCTGAGACGTGGCTGTGGGCTCGGCTGTCTCTATGGCGTCTGTCATTTGTCAATCTCGCTCAGTCGTTGCACCCCTACACTTCAACGCGTTTGAGGCCCTGTCGTTGGGGACTCTGGCCCCAGTACCCACACCAAAAGGCGGATAGCGGATCATGAACCTGAATGGCATTACTCTGAGCGAGTCCGATGGGCGGGTGTTTCTGCACCACGAGCCTGCAGCCGACCGCCCACCCGTGGATGCGGCCATGCTCCACAGCTTGTTGCAAGATGGCGGGTTTAGCCAATGCCAGCTCTACAAAGAAGTTATTGCATCCAGCGCCGCCGATTGCAACACCCTGAAAACACCGTTTGTGGTGCAGGTGGCCGAGCGGCGTGATGCCTGTCTGGAATTGGAGATTGCGCCCGACGAGATGGTGGTGCAGGTCAGCCTGAGCCCAGCCCAGGGTGGCAAACCCATCACCCTGGAAGACATTCAAGAGGCGCTGAAAGCGGCCGGTGTGGTGTTTGGCATCAACGAGGCGGCGCTGATCCACGCCTGTCGGGTGGGGCAGATTGCGCACTGGCCGGTGGCCAGTGGCGAGCCCGCCCAAGACGGCCAGGATGCCGCGTTTGATGCGCTGCTTGACCTGACGGCAGACCGCGCCCCCAAGCTCAACGACAGCGGGCTGATCGACTACCGCGAACACAGCGGCATTGTGGTGGTGCGCCCCGGTGAGGCGCTGATGCGGCGCACACCCGCCACCGACGGTGTGCCCGGCCACACCGTCAAGGGCCGGGAGTTGTCCCCGCGTCCGGGTCTGGATCTGTCGTTCTCTTCGCAGCTGGCGGGTGCCCAACCCGCCAGTGGCGACCCCAACCTGCTGGAAGCTGCTGTGGCAGGGCAGCCGGTGCTGGTGGAGCACGGTGTCATGGTTGAACCCGTGCTGCGTGTCGCTGAGGTCAACATGGCCAGCGGCAACATCCATTTTGAAGGCACGGTGCAGGTGGAAGGTGATGTCACCCACGGCATGACGGTGCAAGCCAGCGGCGACATTGTGGTCAATGGTGCGGTGGACGGCGCCCAGCTAGAGGCCGGGGGCGACATCCATGTGGCGGGCGGCATCATTGCCAAGTCACAGGTGCGGGCGCAGGGGGCGGTATCGGCACGGTTTGCCGAGGCCAGCAGCATCCACGCTGGCACCGTGATTTCGATCGACGACATGGCACTGGGCTGTGAGCTGGAGTCGCTCAACCAGATCGTCATTGGGGACAAACTGCCCCAGCGCGGCTGCCTGATGGGCGGCAGCGCCACCGCCATGATGCTGCTGCGGGTGCCCTTGCTGGGCTCCAACAAGGCCGGCATCACCGTGGTCAAACTCGGCGCCAATGCCAAATTACAAGCGCAGCTGCAGGCGCTGGACGAGCGCCTGCTCAAGGAAAAAGCCACCGAAGAAAACCTGCAAAAACTCGGCAAACATCTGGCCACCATCGGCGACCCCAAAGGCATGCTCGAACGCGTCAAGGCCACCTGGCGCCAGGCGGTGCAGGCCTGGTCCAAGTCGCTCAACGAGCGCCGAGAGTTGGAGGAGCAGACGGCGGTGATGCTCAAGGCCCGAGTGGAGGTTGTGCAGGGTGTTGACGGCGCGGTGGATCTGTCGATTGGCAGCAAACTGGCGCGCCTGCGCAAGGAATTCCCAGACGGCGCGTTCCTGATCGACCCGGCAGAGGGACTGTTGTTCACCGACGCAGCGGGGCGGGCACAGGTGCTGGTGCCGGTTTGAGGGTTGCGTGTTTTGACCGCTCAGCGCGGTTGCATGGGTGGCGTGGCGCGCGCTTGGGGGCAAGTAGTTTGGCTTATCGGGAGGGTGAGTGGCCTGTTAAGCTGCTTGCGTGGTTGTCTGCGGTCATTCATGGCGCTCCACAGCAGCCGCTCAAAATGCAGTTTTAACGGACAAGGTAAGCTGCCCGCAGTAGGCGGGTCGGCTTGACCGTATGGTAGGCATAAAACGGAACTTATGCTTATTCCAAATCTGCTTCAAGATTTTTAAATCCTAGTGGATTATCGTGCGAGGCAATTTCAATAATTGATGCAATAAGCCCATGTCGAAGAAAGATGTTCTTTGCTTTTCCACCAGAGTAGTCCTTAGCTAGGCATGAGAGAAACTGGCCGCTCATGTCTAAATCTCTACAAAAAATAGATTTCCATCCCTGCTCATTACGAGATCCTGGATGAATAAAACGATGAAGGTGAGACCACTGAGGATCCTCGACTTCATCTAATAGATATATCAGGTGATATGTTTTTGACATGTATGGCCTCAATATGGGGGGCAGAATCTTTCTCCCGAAAACGGTAGCTGTCGTCATAATATCTCCAAGCGACATACGCGCAAACCCGCTTGCAATAAGGCTTGCTGCCGATATGCAGTATGAGTGGATAGTAATAACAACCCCAGAAAAACCAGCATGCCGGTTTTCAAGTCCACCCGGCTGCTGGATCAGTTACGTGAGCAGATTCGATACTTGAACTATAGCGTCCGAACCGAAGAGGCTTACGTGTATTGGGTCAAAAACTTCAACCGGTTTCACGGTCTTAAGCACCCTCGCGATATGGGGTAAGTTGAAATTGAAGCGTTCTTGACGATCTGGCGACCCTGCTCAAGGTATCTGTTTCGACCCACCGGCGGTTCGGTCCAAACCTACCACTGGTGCTGTCATATTCCCCGCGTCCTGACCTTCTTAGCTGGACGACTGTGATGCCCAGATGGGTGAGGATGTTAAATTCGAGGCAGACGGTGACCGGGTGGCGCAACTTGTGCCAGGACAAAAGCTTGGCCGCCGAGTCAACTATTGACTGAGCCAAGGTGTGAATCAGACCTGCTGCAGAGCGGGTCTGGCTCAGCGTAGCCCATCGTCAATGTTTGGGATTTGACCTGATGCGGTTGAATTTCTCAGCGTTTTAACCCTTACTGGAAATTCCTTCATGCAACTTTACTTCTCGGCCGGACTGATTCTGGCCATTGTCTTATGGGGCATTGTTGCTCCCAACTCGCTTGGCGGTGTGTTTGACACGCTGCTGGCGGTGATCACACGTGACTTCGGCTGGCTCTACCTCTGGGTGGTGCTGGGCTTGGTGGTGCTGGCCATGGTGCTGGCCTTCAGTCGTTATGGTGACCTGAAGCTCGGTGCCGAAGATGACGAACCTGAGTTTTCCATCGGGTCCTGGTTTGCCATGCTGTTTGCCGCCGGCATGGGTATCGGCCTCGTGTTCTGGGGCGTGGCAGAGCCGATCTCTCACTACGGCGCACCGCCGCCTGGCATCGTGGCCAACACACCTGAGGCAGCCAACGCTGCCATGCGCTACAGCTTCTTTCATTGGGGTCTGCATCCCTGGGCGGTCTACAGTATCGTGGCGCTGGCCATCGCCTTCTTTCAGTTTCGAAAGGGTGGCTCTGCCCTGGTGAGCACGGCGATTGAATCTCTGCCCTGGGCACCCATGAGAAAGCTCGGGCCAGTGGTCAACGTGCTGGCCGTGATCGCCACGGCCTTCGGCGTGGCGGCATCCCTTGGCATGGGTGCGCTGCAGATCAACAGCGGTCTCAATACGCTGATGGGCCTGCCGGTGAGCAACACCTCGCAGGTGGCCATCATCCTGATCACCACCGTGTTGTTTCTCGCGTCGGCCATCACAGGTGTGACCAAGGGCATCAAGTGGCTCTCCAATATCAACCTCACGCTGGCCACGCTGCTCACACTGGGCGTGTTTCTGATGGGGCCGACGGTGGCCATCATCGACACCTTCACCAGCACGCTGGGCAGTTACGTGAGCGAGTTTGTGCGCATGAGCTTGCGCATGACACCGTTCCGCGATAGCGGCTGGATCAGTGGCTGGACGGTTTTTTACTGGGCCTGGTGGGTGAGCTGGTCACCTTTCGTTGGCCTGTTCATCGCGCGCGTCTCGCGTGGTCGCACCATCCGTGAATTCATCTTGGGCACGGTGCTTGCACCAACGCTGGCGGCCTTCATTTGGTTTTCTGTGTTTGGCGGCACAGCCCTCAACATGGAGATCATTCAGGGCCTGCCCATGGCCGAGGCGGTGGGTGCTGACGTGTCCACGGCCATGTTCGTTTTGTTCGATGCCTTGCCCATGAGCGGGCTGCTCTCAGGGTTGGCCACCGTGCTGGTCTTGTTGTTCTTCGTGACCTCAGGCGACTCCGCCACCCTGGTGTTGGGCATGATGAGCACGGGTGGCCATGCCAACCCGAGCGCACGCGTGAAAGTCATCTGGGGCCTGCTGGTCTCGGGCATTGCCATCAGTCTGCTGCTGGCTGGCGGGGTGAAGGCGGTGCAGACCGCCACCATTGTGTTTGCGTTGCCGTTCACGCTGGTGATCGTGCTCATGGCAGTGGCGCTGTGGCGCGGTGTGCGTGAAGATTGGGATGCTGAGCAAAAGCGCGATAAGGCACTTCGCCGGCGTATACGGGAGGTATTGAAATGACCCCTCGCTGCATCTTGCGCACTCCTGCTGGGGTGATTTTTGAGTGGTGCCCATGAGCTATGAACTCGCACTGGCTTTTGGCAAGAGTTTCTTGTTTGTGTTTGCCGCCATCCTACCCATCCTGAATCCGGCCGCCACGGCGCCAATTTTTCTGGGTCTGACCGAAGGTGCCTCGCCCAGCACACGGGCGTTGCTGGCGCGGCGCATCGCGCGCAACATGTTTGCGCTGATGGTGGGTTCGATGTTGGTGGGCTCTTATGTACTGGAGTTCTTCGGCATCTCGCTGCCCATCGTGCGCGTGGGTGGCGGGCTGATCGTGGCTGCTTCGGCATGGCGCCTGCTCAATGCCAACCATGTCAGCGACGACAGCCGCTCGGCTTTGGCTGAGTCGTACACGCCTGAGCAGGCACGGCGCCAGGCGTTTTACCCGCTCACCTTTCCTATCAGCTGCGGGCCGGGCTCAATCGCCGCAGCCATCACCGTGGGCGTGGCGCTCAACGACACACGCCTGTCGTTGTCCTTGGTGCGCATGGGCGGCGGTGTGCTGGCGTTGCTGACGATTGGTCTGCTGCTTTACCTGGCGTTCCGTTATGCCCAGCAGTTGCTCAAGCCGTTGGGCGAGGCTGGCAGCGTGATTTTCTTGCGCCTGTCTGCTTTCATCCTGCTGTGCCTGGGCGTGCAGATTGTGTGGGACGGGTTGAGCGAGTTGCTGCGCAGCCTGCTGTTGTAAGCACCGAATCCGGTCAACTCCGCAATCCAGGGGGCAATGCGATGGGGCTTGCTTCTACAAAGCCTGAGTCTTTGTCGACTCAGGCTTTTTGGCGGACTGGTTTGGAAGCGGAATTAATCTTGCACGGTACGAATGGTGTCGCGCCCGTTGCGGTCCTTGACACGACCCAGGTCGGTGTCCAGGGCGCGCGCCAGTTTTTCAACCGCAGAAATGAACGCGCTGGCCATCTTGTCCGCGTCAGCCGTGACGGTGACTGGCTGTCGACTGACCACGCGGGCCTCCAGTCGGCAGCGTTTGTCATCTGCACCGGACTTGGCACCGTCGAGATCGGTCAAAAAAACTTCCAGACGGGTGATGTTTTCTCTGAAGCGGGCCAAGCGTGCGCCAGCCTCGTCCTGAATCCATTGGGCCAAAGACTCACCACCTTGGATGTGGTCGTCCGTGTTGACTTGTACTTGCATGGTTTGTTTCCTGGGTTGTGTCCGACCTATTGGTCGGCACTTTGGGTGAATGGCGAGATGTCACTCTAACTTAGCCCGCCCCGTTGGGCGCAGCCAGTAGACCTGTTCACACACCCGACACAAGGCATCAAGGCCCTTGAGCAAGCCTGATGCTGGCCGTACCCAGTCACACTGACACACCACGAGATCGCAGGCCGTGTTGCCTGGCAGGTTGGCGTTGGTCTGACGTTGGCGCAGCTGTGCGAGACCAGCCCCGTTCGAGGCTCAGAACGACTCCCAATCTCCCTCCCCGCTGCCGCTGGATGGTTTTGCTGCGGGTTTGGGTGTTGGTGCAGGCAAGGGAGCCGGTTTGCCCTGTGTGCGTGCCGCGGCACCTTGGGGAACACCTCCGGCGCGTTTTTCCGGGCCTTTGAAGGAGCTGGTTTTGGGGGGATGGGCGCGCACGGCCGCAGGGGCGGGGGCGCCCAGGCGCAGTCCATCTTGGGGGGTGAGTTTGAACACCGCCACGGTTTCGACCAGCTCCTGCGCCTGAGACTGCAGGCTGCTGGCGGCAGCTGCCATTTCTTCCACCAAGGCGGCGTTTTGCTGGGTGGCTTGGTCCATTTGTGTGACGGCTTCACCCACCTGGCTCACACCCTGGCTCTGTTCGGTGCTGGCGGCACTGATTTCACCCATCAGGTCGGTCACCCGCTTGATCGAGTTCACCACTTCGGTCATGGTGGTGCCCGCCTGGTCGACCAGGGCTGAGCCTTGTTCCACCCGCTCAACGCTGGCGCTGATCAAGCTCTTGATTTCTTTGGCGGCTTCGGCGCTGCGCCCGGCCAGGCTGCGCACTTCACTGGCCACCACCGCAAAACCTCGACCTTGTTCACCGGCACGGGCCGCTTCCACGGCGGCGTTGAGCGCCAGGATGTTGGTCTGGAAGGCAATGCCGTCAATCACGCTGATGATGTCGCTGATCTTGCGGCTCGATTCATTGATGCCCTTCATGGTTTCCACCACCTGGGCCACCACCTCGCCACCTTGCACCGCCACGGTGCTGGCGCTCATTGCCAACTGGTTGGCCTGGCGTGCGCTGTCGGCGTTTTGTTTGACGGTGGAGCTCAACTCTTCCATGGAGGCGGCGGTTTCTTCCAGAGCGCTGGCTTGAGACTCGGTGCGTGCCGACAGGTCATGGTTACCCGATGAAATTTCGGCCGAGGCGGTGGACACCCGTTCCGCACCCTGGCGCACCGAGGACACCACCCGTGTCAGGGAGGTTTGCATCTGCGACAAGGACTGCAACAAGGGGCTGAATTCATCACGCGCCGGGTCGTCCACCGTCACGGTGAAGTCACCCTGGCTCACTCGGTCGGCCACAAGTTGGGACAAACTCACCCGACTGCGCAAAGTGCGGGCGATGTACCAGGAAAAAACCAGCAGACCCACGGCAATGGCGGCCACCAGAACCGCCATGTAGATACGGATGTTGCTGGTGGCTGTGCCAATGGTGTCCACTTCCTTGGCCAACTCCTTGCCCTGTGCGCGGCGTGATTCACCCAGCCAGTCCTGCATCTTGGCGTAGGCTGGAATGGTTTTGTCGAGCAACATGGCTTGTGCTTCTTCGGCCTTGCCGTCTTTGAGCAACTGCATGTTGGCCTCAGCCACCGGCCAGGTCACCGCCTGCAATTGCAGCCAGTCGCGTTGGAAGGCGTCCTTGCCCTCTTGGGTGGTGATTTCTTTCAGATAGTCGGCATCGTTCTTGGAGATTTGGGCCCGCTTGGCCTGGATGTCCTGGATCGCCAGGTCGGTGTCTTGGGGGGTTTTCATCAACAGCGCGTGGCGCATGGAGGACATCACCTGCGTCACCCTCAGCTCTGTGCTGGCAATCAGTTCCAGCTGCAACACCTTCACGCCGCCAGCATTTTTGGCCATGTCGTGCACATTGGCCAGTTGAACCCAGGTGCTGACGGCCAGCGCCGTCAGTGCAGTGATGAGTGCGAGCGACACCAGGTAAAGGCGGCCGCTGATGCTGAAGCTGCGAAGTAAGTTCATGCGAAATTCCTGCTGTGGTGGTATTTGCTAGCTGATTGCTGAGATTTTCAATCTAATTTAATCAAATTTGGTATTTAATTAATGAATTTTCTTGATCTTTATTTTTGAAGTTTTGTTGCAAAAAGGTCATTTCAATACCCTCTCAAGTGACCACTGCATTGATGGGATGCCATGTTGGCGGTACCGCCCGGCATCGTATCTTGTGCTTTGGGAGACGCACCCGACAGGGTCTTTCACTGCGGGAGGATCTGCTGGCTCGTGCTCCTTGGAGGAAGCTGCGTTTGTGGTGCTGGGGCTGAGCCGAAGTTGGGCGCTGCCGATGGGTGTGTTTTGCTCTGCAAATGAGAGTGAAAACCCCAATAGATAAAAGGGCCAGAGGCCTTTTTTATTAGATGGTCCCGCCAGCAGGAATCGAACCTGCATCTAGCACTTAGGAGGCACTCGTTCTATCCATTGAACTATGGCGAGGGACGGGGGATTGTAAAGGCCGCTGGTGGGGCAATTGGCGGGCGCTGGCTCAGTCGTAACTGCGCGTCCAGATCAGGTCAACCGCACTTTGCTCCCCGGTCTGGGCACGCAGCGTCAGGTAGCGGCTCAGGTCGTAGAAGATGTAGAACACCCCCATGGCGCCACCCAGACTGCTCTCGTAGGCCACATAAAAGTCCTGCGACAGGCGTTTGCCCAGGGTGATTGACGCGGCACTGGCCGTGTTGCTGCTGTCGCTGCCTTCGCTGGCGCCGCGAAAACTCAGCTCATCCAGGCCCAGCGCCTGGGTCAGTTGGTCAGAAATGCCTTTGCCGTTGCCACCCAGCAGCGCCATCGCGGCCTGTTGCATCAACGCGGCCTCGGCGCCACCGGCGCTGCCGGAGCGGCCCAGCACCAGCCAGGTCAGGGTTTCCACATCGGACAGGCTGGGGTCGGAATACAGCGACACCACCGGCGACAGTGCGGTGCCACTGATCTGCACGCCCACACGCTGGCTGAGTTTGGGGCGGATCGCCAGGATGGCGAGCGCCGGGTTGTCGATCGGGCCATAAAAGTGGATCAGGCCGCGCTCGATCTGCAGGCGCTGGCCATAGGCCTGGTAGGTGCCGTTCACCGTGCGGATCTGCCCGGTGAGCCCTGGGGTGGCCGAACCAACCGCGGTGAGCACCAGTTTGCCCGCCAGGCGTGCCTGCAGCCCACGCCCGCGCAGCTGGAAGTCCGGCCCCAGGTCGAGGTTGACCAACACATCGGGTGTGATCTGCAGCCCGGCTGGGCTGCTGCTGGCGGGGGCCGTCGGGGTGCTGCCGGGTGTGGGCGGGCGGCGCACCTTCACATCCTCGTCCAGCGTGGGGGTACTGTCGTCGGGCAGGGTGATCAGCGCGCTGTCGGCGCTCAGACTGCCACGCAGGGAGAGCTTGGCGTCTTTGAGTTCGGCCTGCAGCTGGCCCGAGGCCACCAGCCGCCGGTCCGGGCGGCTGCTCAGGCGCAGCGCGTTGAGCTGGCCCTGCAGCGCCATCTGGACGCGCTGGCGAATATTGGCCTGGCCCGCCTCAGGCAACCAGATCACCGAGCCGGTGACGCTCAATTGCCCACCCGCTGCCGCGTTCTGCGGTGTGCCCGCACCCCGCAGGGTGAAGTTCTGGATATCCAGCTGCTGGCCGTGTAGACGTGCGTCGAGGGTGCCCTGGCTGAAGTCGATGCCGTCCACCGCCGAGCGCACGGCCAGGTCACGCGCACGCAGGCTGCCTTCCCACTGCGGTTTGGCTCGGGTGCCGTTCAGATTGATGTTGCTGTCCACCGTGCCACGCAAGCGCCAGCCCGGCGGCGCCAGGGCCGACCAGGCGTCCACCGGTGGCAGCTGCAGCTGCACACTGCCACCCAGCGGCGCGTCCAGTGGCCAACTCAGGCCGCTGCTGTCCGTTTTGAGCCGGGTGCTGAAGGCGGCCAGGGCCTTGCCCGCACGCTGGCTGTCCCAGCGCAAGGAGCCTGACAGTGCTTCACCATCCAGATTGACCTGAAGCCAGGCTTCCTGCATGCCCGCAGGCAACGGCGTCGAGCGCCCGGCATCGGCCTGCAGGCGCACATCCCCCGCGCTGCGCTCCAGCGTGGCACGCAGGTGCAGGCTATCTGTTTGTGCGGCGTCCCAGCTGCCTGAGAGCAGCAGGTCGCTGCTGATGCCCAGCTCGGCCATCGGCTGGGCCGTGAAGGCGTCCAGCCAGGCCAGTGGCAGGCCGTCGATGCGACCCTGGCTGCGCCACTGCGCCAGGCGTTTACCGCCTTTGCCCGGGTTCACAGGTTGGGACCATTGGAGCGGCTGCCAGCTGATGCCACCTGTGCCGGGCACGGGCCCGAGCAGGCGCACTGTGCCCGCTGACACCGTGAGGGTGTTGGTGTTGGCGCCGGGTACCCAGCGTAGCGTGACCGCTTGTGCGGGACTGCGGCTGCTGGCCGCGCCGTTGCCAGTCCCCAGCTGCAAGCGCCAGGGTTGGGATTGCCCGGACTGCTGCAGGCTCAGCGCCAGCTGTTGCAGGCTGGCCTGCCAGCTGGCGTCTTTGGCGCGTCCGCCGCTGGCTTGTAGCTGCCAGTGGGCCTGTTGGGTGCCTCGTGTGAGCTGGCCCTGGCTGCTGAGTTGTAAATTGCTGACCGGGCCGGACAGGTCCAGCTGGCCGTCGCGCAGCTGCAATGGCAGCCCGGCGGTGGCCGCAGGGGGGATCCAGTCGAGTTCGGGCGCACGCAGGCTGGTAGTGATCACCATCGCTTGGGCACCTTGCTGCCAGCCGCCTTGCCAGCGGGTGGACAGCGCTCCGGTGCCACGCAGCTGGTTGCCGTTCAGCAGTGTCCTGATTTGCGGGACATGCGCCAGCCACTGGCTGGCCTGGGCAGCGTCCTGCACCTGAATTGATAGTGTTCCAAGCCCGTCTGATGAGGACACATGGCCATTTACCTCTGCTTTTAAGCCCGGCAGCTGCAGGCTCAGCTGGCCCTGGCTGGCCAGGGTGCTGGTGTTGAGCTTGAGCTGGCCCTGCAACTTGGCCGCCTGGGCGTCGAGCTGCAGGCTGCTCAGGTTCAGCAGCGGCGCCGCCCAGCTGCCCTGGGCCGTGAGCTGGCGCAACTGCAAGCTGCTCAGCAGGTCGGTGTTGGTTTTGGCAGCGGTGGCGGTGCGCCGGGCGCTGGATTGCAAGGCCAGCTCAAACACAAACGGTGTGTCTGGGGTTGGGCTACCCGCGCTGCCCGATGCTGCACCACTGGCTGCGGTGGAGGGTAGCGGCACAGGTGATGGGTTGGCGGCGGTCTGGTGGACGCTCACCGTGCCGCTGATCAAATCCGGCGCCAGGCGGGTGTCGATGGCCGCCGGGTTGATGCCTTGCACCTGGACCTGGCCACGCCACAGGCCGGTGCTGTCACCCACCTTGGCATCAATGTCACCCTGGCCCTGGATGTGACCACCTGCGCCCTGCGCCAGCAAGGACTGCAGCAGCCAATGGCCACCGCTGTAGGCCAGCTCGGCCTGGAGCGCTTGCAGCGGCAGGCGTTGCTGGTCCCATGGGCCGCTGAGGCTGTTTTTCAGTGTCACACCGGCCAGCCAGCCAGAACCCTGGGGCTGCACCTGGGCCTGACCGCTGAGGCCGGTTTGGGGGGCTTGTGGCCACAGGCTGGCCAGGTTCAAAGCCTGCCACTGGCCTTGTGCCCGGACGATGGCTTGCGCCTGCCAGGGTGCAATCTGTGCCGACAGGCTGGCTTGCATCTCGGGTGTTTTGGTCGTTTTGCCGGGGAGCGGGGAACTGCTGGCGGGTTTTAGGTCGGCTTGTAATGTCAGCTCGGCCTGCGCCCCGGCCAAGTTGCCTGCCAAGGTGGCCTGGGCCCGCAGTGGCAGCGGCTCGGCCCGGCCCGGCACGGTCGCTGCCACCGTGGCCCCGGCCTGCACGTCCAGTGCCATCGGGCCGCTGGCTTGTAACTGGCCTGAAAACTGGACATTGTTCGATAAAAATTGCCCCTGGCCCTTGTCCAGTCTGTGTAGTTTGTTATCAAAAACATAGTGTGCTGCGAGTTTGTCCACCCGCTGGGTGCTGACACCCACCCACTCCAGCACATCCACCCGCAGCTGGGCATCCACCTGGAACGGCAGGCCCAGATCGGTCGGTGGGGTGCTGGGCGCGGCGGGTGTGGGTGCGCGCTGGTCCTGAATGCTCAGGTGCCCGATGCGCAACTGGCTCAGGCGCAACTCACGCTGCAGCAGTGCAATCGGCTCCCAGGCCAGGTCCACATCCTGCGCCACCACACTCAGATCACCCTGTTGCCAGCGCAACCAGCCTATGTGCCCGCCAAAACGCACCGACCCACGCACGTCCCGGGTCTCCAGCGTTTGCCCGGCGGGCAACAGCCGCTGCACCTGCTGCAGCGTCGCTGCCAGTGAGGCATCTGACCCCGACCAGAACCATAACCCGGCCAGCAGACCCAGCGTGGCCAACAACAGGCCAGCCAGTGTCCACACACTGCGGCGCAACGCGCGCTTCAAAACACAAACCCCACGTTGAGGTGCAGCCGCCATTTTTGCAGCGCCACACCGTAAGCCAGATCAATCTGCAGCGGGCCCACCGGTGTTTTCCAGCGCACACCACCCCCCACACCGACCTGGGCATCCAGGCGGGCCGCTTTGTTGGCCACCGAACCGGCGTCGACAAACAACGCGCCCTCCCAGTCGGTCAAACGCCCGTTGTGGGTGATGGGCCGCTGCCACTCCACCGTGCCGGTGGCCAGGTAGCGCCCGGCATTCACCGTGCCATCGGCCTCGGTGATGCCAATGCTGCGCAGCGCGTAACCGCGCACACTGCTGGCGCCTCCAGCCAGGAACAACAGGGTCGAGGGCAGGCTGGTGCCGTCCTTGACCACCACCGCACCGAGCTGGGCGCGCAGCGCAAGCCGCCCGGCACGCAGGTCGGTGAGGCCGCTGTCGTCGGCGCGTGCCAGCGGCAGATAGGCCTGCCAGCGCGCCAACACCCTGCCAAAAGGAATGTGTTCGTTGCCCAGGGTGGTGCCACCACCCACCTCCAGCCCCAGCGCCCAGCCGCTGGTCGGGAACGGCAGGGCATCGAATTCACGCAGGGTGAAGGCGTAGTTGGCACTGATCGACTCGGCCTGACTCGATGGGGTGTTGTCCGTGCTGATGCTGTCGGCGCGGTTGTATTCGAGGTAGTAGCTGCGGTCGATGCGCTCCTGCTCTTTGCTGGAACCGCCGCGCCAGCGCTGGCTGCTTACCTCGGTGCTGCCGCTGAGCTCGTTCTGCAGCAGCACCGAGGTGTTCCAGCGCCAACCCGCTTCGTCGGGCGGGGCGGTCAGCTCGGTGCTGATGGACTGGGTGTCCTGATCAAGCGAGAGTTTGCTGAGTGCGCGCCAGCCCAGGCCGGGCACCATCTGGTGCAGGTGTTCGGCGCTGATGCGTGCGCCGCTGTCGCTGCTGGCACCGACACCGACCGTGATTTTTTGCATCCGCGCTTCGCGCAACGTCACCAGCACGGGGGCGGCTTGTGGGTCGGCTCCGCTGGTGTCCAGCCGAATAAAAGCGGTGTTGAAGTAACCACTGCGGGTCAGGCGCTGCTGGGCTGCCACGAGCTCTTTGAGGTCGTAATCGCTGCCCTCGGGCAGACGCGCCAGGCGGCGCACCAGATCGGCCTCATAACGCTCCAGCCCGGTGCTCACCATCGCGCCCAGGCGAAAAGCGGGGCCGGAGTCGAGTGTGAGTGTCAATGTGGCGCTGTGTGTTTCGGGGTCCACATCGGCCTCAGACACACTGACGGTGCCGGTCGGGTAACGCTGGCTGGTGAGCTGGCTCAGCGCCTGCTGTTTGGCCGCACTCCAGGCGGCCTGTGTGAATCGGTTGCCTGCGGGCAGCAGCCAAGTGCCGGTGATCAGCGCCCGCTGCGCGGCGTCTTGCGGGTCGGTGGTGATGGGCCCGGCAAACTGCACCCGAACCTGGCTGACCTGCACCGGCTCACCGGGCACCACCACCATCTGCACTTCACGGGTGGCGCTGGTTTGTGCCTCAGCGCTTCGGCTGACGGTGATCAGCGGCGAGAAGTAACCCTGGGTGGCCAGCAGCTTTTGTGCGTCGATCCGGGCCATGTCGAGCAGGCGGTCCAGCTCGTCGTTGCTGAGGTCGCTCAGGCTGCGGTAGCGTTGTAACTCCAGATGCCGCTCCAGCAGGGTTTTGATGTCATCCGGGGCGCTGATGACCAGTGTGAAGGCGGGTGTTGCACTGCTGTCGTCCATGGCAGCCGGGCTGCTGGCCGCGCTGTCAGGTGGGGTGACCACGGCCAGGGCCGGTGTGGCTGCGTCCATCCCATCAGGCTCGGGCAGGGTTTGTGCGGCCACCAGCAGCGGGGCCAGCCACAGCGCTGTCACATACCAGAGGGCTCTCATTGGCTGAGCAATCGCATGGCCTCTTCCAGACCTTTGAGGGTCATCGGGAACATGCGACCACCCATCAGTTGCTGCACGATGCTGATGCTTTGACGGTACTGCCAGACACCTTGCGGCTCGGGGTTGATCCAGGCGAACTGCGGGTAGGCGTGGGTCAGCCGACCCAACCACTCGGCGCCAGCCTCTTCGTTGCCGTATTCGACGCTGCCGCCGGGCTGCAAAATCTCATACGGGCTCATGGTGGCGTCACCGATGAAGATCAATTTGTAGTCCTTGTTGTACTTGCGCACGATGTCCCAGGTCGGGAACTTCTCGGCAAAACGGCGGCGGTTGTTTTTCCAGACAAAGTCGTAGACGCAGTTGTGGAAGTAATAAAACTCCAGGTGTTTGAATTCGGTCTTGGCGGCGCTGAAAAGCTCCTCGACCCGCGCGATGTGCTCGTCCATGGTGCCGCCCACGTCCATCAGCAGCAGCACCTTGACGTTGTTGTGGCGCTCCGGGCGCATCTTGATGTCGAGGTAACCCGCGTTGGCGGCGGTGCTGCGGATGGTGTCGTCCAGATCCAGCTCTTCCGCATGGCCCTCACGCGCAAACTTGCGCAGGCGGCGTAACGCGACCTTGATGTTGCGGGTGCCGAGCTCCTGGGTATCGTCGTAGTCACGGTAGGCGCGCTGCTCCCACACCTTGACCGCACTTTTGTTCTGACCCGGCCCGCCAATACGAATGCCCTTGGGGTTGTAACCACCGTGTCCAAACGGGCTGGTGCCACCGGTGCCAATCCACTTGCTGCCCCCTTCGTGACGCTCTTTTTGTTCTTCGAGGCGCTTTTTGAGCGTCTCCATCAGCTCGTCCCAGCCCATGGCCTCGATGGCAGCTTTTTGCTCGGGCGTCAGGTTGAGCTCCAGCGTTTTTTTGAGCCAGTCCAGCGGGATGTCTTGGGTGATGTCGGTGATCAGCTCGACGCCGTGGAAGTAGGCCGCAAACGCCTTGTCGAACTTGTCGTAGTGTTTTTCGTCCTTGACCAGGGTGGCGCGGCTCAAGAAATAGAAATCCTCGATCTTGTAGCCTTGCGGTGCGTCACCAGTCTCTCCATCCTCAGTCTGCGGCGTCTTGGGCCCGACCACCCCGAGTTTGAGCGCCTCCAGCAGGGTCAGGAATTCCTTGACCGAGACCGGCAACTTGGCGGCGCGCAGGGTGTAGAAGAAGTCGATCAGCATGGTGGTGAGAGATATCTGGGGGCTGTCAGGCCCTGGGTTTTCCCAGCAAATACAGCAAGTGCGTCTTGACCTCTGGCCACTCGCCGCTGCGCAGGCTGTACATCACGGTGTCGCGGATGCTGCCGTCGCGGCGCAGGGCGTGGCCACGGATCACACCATCTTTTTTGGCGCCCAGGCGCTCGATCGCAGCTTGGCTGGCAAAGTTGAAGTTGTCGGTGCGCCAGCCCACCACATGGCAGCCCAGCACCTCGAAGGCGTGGGTCAACAGCAGCAGTTTGGCGGTGGTGTTGACGTGGGTGCGCTGCACACTTTTGGCGTACCAGGTCCAACCAATTTCTACGCGTTTCACGGCGGGCAGGATGTCGTGGTAGCTGCTTGTACCCAGCACTTTGCCGGTGGCGGTGTCGGTGACGCAGAAGGCAAAGCGGTTGCCAGTTTCACGCATGGCCAACGCGTCTTCGATGTATTTGCGGGTGTTCTCGGGTTCGGGCACCGAGGTGACGCGGATGTTCCAGAGTTCACCATCGGCGGCGGCGGCACGCAGGCCGTCTTCGTGCTCCAGACTCAGGGGCAGCAGGGTGATGCCGCGCGCACTCAGGGAAACGGGTTCAACAAATGCCATTCAACTCTCCAAATAAGACAGGTATTCACAAAAACAAAGTCCGCCTGACCAGAATCTCCGCGCGGGAGTCAGTGGGGGTAGCCCCCGATTTCTGGTACCCCAGTATGAGGGGGATGCCCCCACTGGCTCTCGCGCAGCGAAAACCTCTCATGCCTGAGTCCAGGATGTCAAACCTGACTCTTCGTCAACACAGGCATGTTTCAAATCACCTCACCGATTGCGCTGCTGCATAAACACCAGCTTCTCAAACAGCGTCACATCCTGCTCATTCTTCAACAATGCACCCACCAGCGGCGGCACCGCGACCTTGTCGCCTTCGGTGTGCAGCACAGACGCCGGAATGTCCTGCGCCATCAGCAGTTTGAGCCAGTCCAGCAGTTCGCTGGTGGAGGGTTTCTTCTTCAGGCCAGGCAGGTTGCGGATGTCAAAAAAGGTCTTCATCGCGGCCTGCAACAACTCGGTTTTGAGGCCGGGAAAGTGCACGTCCACAATCTGTTGCATCGTGGCCGCATCAGGGAACTTGATGTAGTGGAAGAAACAGCGGCGCAGGAACGCATCGGGCAACTCTTTTTCGTTGTTGGAGGTGATGAACACCAGCGGCCGGTGTTTGGCGCGGATCAACTCGCGGGTCTCGTAGCAGTAGAACTCCATGCGGTCGATCTCGCGTAACAAATCGTTCGGGAATTCGATGTCGGCCTTGTCGATCTCGTCGATCAGCAGCGCCACTGGCTGGTCTGCGGTGAAGGCCTGCCACAACACCCCTTTGACGATGTAGTTGTGGATGTTTTTGACGCGTTCGCCGCCTTCCACATCGGCGAGCTGGCTGTCACGCAGACGGCTCACCGCATCGTACTCGTACAAGCCTTGTTGCGCCTTGGTGGTGCTTTTGATGTGCCACTGCAGCAGCGGCAGGTTCAGCGCGCTCGCCACCTCCTCGGCCAGCATGGTTTTACCGGTGCCGGGTTCACCCTTGACCAGCAGCGGGCGCTGCAGGGTGATGGCGGCATTCACCGACAGCATCAGGTCGGCCGTGGCGACGTAATTGGGGGTGCCTTGAAATTTCATGGTGGTGTGGTCTGTGAACAGAGGTGTTGAAGCTTAGCGTGGGTTTTAGTCTTGCGTGGCGCGCCGCTGCACATTGGCAATGTAGGCATTGCCGTCGGGCGGGCGCCCGGCGCGCTGGCTCTCCCACAACATCTGGCCCAGGCACTCCATCACCTCGTGGTGGGCGTCGTGTAAGGAGTCGCGCTTGTGGGTGAGCAACTCCACCGCCTGGCGGATGCCCCGTGGCTGGTCGATGCTGCACTGCTCGGTGATTGACAAGTGCATGGACAGGTGCAAAAACGGGTTGCTTTTGCCGTCCTCTGGCTGCGCCATGCTGGCCAATGCGGCGGCCTCGTCGGCCAGCTCGGCGTGGTATTCGGGGTGTTCGTTGATCCATAACGATGCTATGGTCTCAATAGCTTCCAGCGCTTGCCCTGTATGGGCTTTGGCGTAAACAGAGCAAAAAAAACGGCGGACATCGGCTTGTGAGGGATTAAACATAAACAGCTTGGAAAAATAGGAAAAAACGTCCAGGTCAACCCAGCCAGACCGGAAGGCGCCACTGGCGCCACAGGGACAGGCCGCGCAGGCCAGCGGTGACCAGCAGGCAGGTGAGCAAGGCCAGCCAGCCTGGCGCCCCCAGTTCCCACACGCCCAGGTAGGCCCAGCCACCGACAAAAGCACACACCGCATAAGGCTGGTGGTCGCGAAAGGTCGTCGGGATTTCGTTGCACACAATGTCGCGCAGCACCCCACCAAACACGCCGGTGATCACCCCCATCAGCACCACCACCAGGGCGGGCATATGGGCACCCAGCGCCTGGTCCACACCGGTGGCGGCGAACAGGCCCAGGCCCAGCGCATCGGGGATGGCGATGGTTTTCTGGGTGACTTCCAGGTGTTGGCTGCGCATAAAAAGCATAGACAACAAACAGATCAGCATCACCCCCCACAGCATTTCGACGTGCCGTACCCAGAAAAACGGGCGCTGGTCGAGCAACAGATCGCGCAGTGTGCCGCCACCAAACGCGGCCAGAAAACCGACCACAAAGATGCCCACAGCGTCGAGTTTTTTGCGGGCGCCTTCCAAAACCCCGGACAATGCGAACGCGGCGGTTCCCGCCAGTTCGACCAGCAGTCGGAGTGTTTCGCCCCATTGTTGAATGTGTTGCATGCCTGAATTGTCGCGTTATGCCTTTGTTAGATGTTTTTCCCCTGATCACTGAACCCTATTTCTACCTGGTGGCCGTCCCGGCGGTGTTGCTGATGGGCCTGAGCAAAAGCGGTTTTGGCGCCGGTTTTGGTTCGCTGGCGGTGCCGATGATGGCACTGGCAGTCACGGTGCCACAGGCCGCAGCCATTTTGATGCCAGTGCTGCTGGTGATGGACATCCTGGGCATGGCGGCTTTTCGCAAAGACTTTGACCTGAAGCTGCTGCGTTTTCTGCTGCCCTGGGGGCTGGTCGGCATTGTGGTGGGCACGCTGCTGTTCAAGTTACTCAACGCCCATGTGGTGGCAGGCCTGGTGGGCGCTTTCACGCTGCTGTTTCTGGCGCAACGCCTGCTGTTTCCCCCCAAGCCCAACAGCCCGCCGCCGCCCAAATGGCTGGGTGCGATATTGACGACCGCCTCGGGGTTCACCAGTTTCATCGCGCATGCGGGCGGGCCACCGATCAACGCCTATGTGATTCCGATGCGGCTCTCGCCCGTGCGTTTTACCGCGACCATGGCGTTTTTCTTTTTTGTGATCAACTTGTCCAAATGGATTCCGTACGCCTGGCTGGGCCTGCTGGACTGGCGCAACATGGCGACCTCGCTGGTGCTGTTGCCGATTGCGCCGATTGGGGTCTGGGTGGGTGTCTGGCTGGCGCGGCGCATCAGCCAGCGCCTGTTTTACGGCTGTCTGTACGCGGGCATGCTGCTGACCGGGCTTAAGTTGCTGTGGGATGCGTTTGCTTGAGGTGTTTGGGAAAGCGTTTTGCAGCAGCCATATATGCTGCTTAAAAGATAGCTATCAGCCCTTTATAAATAAGGGCTAGAGGCCAATTTCTTGTATAAGACCGCTCAGTGGCCTTCGGCCAGCAAATCGTCTGAGCCTGGCTGGGCAGGCACCGCAAACTGCTCGCTGGCCCAGGCGCCCAGGTCAATCTGTTTGCAGCGTTCACTGCAAAACGGCCGGAACCGGTTGCTTGCGGCATACAGGCTGGGGCCACCACATTGCGGGCAGTCGACCCATTTTTCCGGGATCTCAGGGGGGGTGCTGGCGGCGCTCATGAACACAGCGCCAGTTCAAACGACACTTCCTCGTTGACCAGATGCGGGCGCTGGTCGTCACCGAGCTGCATCAGCCGCACCGACACCATCAGGCGGTTGCCGCTGATCTCTGGTGTCAGGTCTTGTGTTGCATCCAGCGCCAAGCGCAGCAGCAGGAAGGTGCGGCCCTGCGGCAGGTTTTGCTGGAACTGGCCACCGTTGGCCATGACTTTTTGCGGGGTACCCGAGTCGCGCAGCAGCTTGAGCAGCAGCTGCACCGCGTTGGACAAAGCGGTGAGTGTGCCAATCCACTGCAGCAGGTCGGCCTGGCGGATGGCACCACTCTTGTGCTGCCAGGCGTAATACGAGGGCAAATCAAACTCACAGGTGCCACCGGGAATGCTGATGCGGCTGCGGATGCTCATCAGCCAGTCGTTTTCGGTGAGTGGCTGGCCGGACTTGCCTTGCTGGTTGTTCAGCGCGGCGTAACACAACTCGATGTCGGCAATGACCTTGTCCAGCACCGACTCGGCAATGGCCGGGTTGCCCCGGTAGGCCTCGAGCAGGTGTTTTTGTTTGTCCAGGTCCTTGAGCAAATCGGTCTTGAGGTCGGCGCGGGCCGCCACGTCCATGATCTCGAACAGGGTGACCAGCGCAAAGTGGTGGTCCAGCGCGTCCACCCGTGTCACCAGCTGTTGCAGGCGCAAGAAGAGGTGTTCCAGCCGCAGATAGGTGCGGATGCGTTCGTGCAGGGGGTATTCGTAAAGGATCACGCTAATGGGGGCCTACAGTGGTGTTTGCCAATGATAGCCCGAAGGTAGCCGCCAATGCCGCCACTTGGGTGCGCAAATCCGTCAGGCTGATGCCGTCATTCCAGATCACCGCGTCGGCCGCCTGCAGCCGCCGCAGCCGGGGTGACTGGGCTTGCATGATGGCTCGCACTGCCTCCGGGTCAAGCTGGTTGCGTGCTACCACACGGCTGATCTGGGTCGGCTCGCTGCAGTCCACCACCAGCACCTGGTCGACCCGGCTGCGCCAGTGGAGCGACTCCACCAGCAAGGGCACATCAAACACCAGGCAGCGGTGGCCTGCGGCCACGGCGTCGTCGGCCTGGCGCTGGGTCTCCAAACCCACCAGCGGGTGCACGATGGCCTCCAGCCGCTGCCGTGCGCTGGCATCGGCAAAGACCAGGCTGCGCATCTCTTGGCGGTTCAGCGCGCCCTCTGGCGTGATCATCTTGTTACCAAAAGTTGCACGAATGGGCGCAATGGCCGGGCCGCCCGCTGCGGTGACCGAGCGCGCAATGGCATCCGCGTCGATGACCGCCGCCCCCAAGTCCGCCAGACAACTGGCCACCGTGCTTTTGCCGCTGCCAATGCCACCGGTGAGACCCAAACGGACCACACGCGCCATGGGTCAGAAACCCACTGCGTTCAATATCGCCTGCGGGCCAAACACCAGGGCGGTCAGACCAGCGCCCGCCAGAAACGGGCCAAATGGGATGTAGCCACCCTCGCGCAGCCCGCTGGTGAACTTCATGGCGATGCCGATGACCGCGCCAATGACCGAGGCCATCAGGATGATCGGAATCAACGCCTGCCAGCCAAACCAGGCGCCCAGCGCGGCAAATAACTTGAAGTCGCCATAACCCATGCCCTCCTTGCCGGTGGCCAGTTTAAAAGCCTGGTAGACGAGCCACAACGACAAATAACCCGCCACCGCACCCCACAGCGACTCAGTCAGGGGGATGGCTGTCCAGCCCAGCGTGGTGGCGATCAGCCCGGCCCAGACCAGGGGCAGGGTGATGTTGTCAGGCAGCAAGGTGGTGTCCCAGTCGATCATGCCTAGGCAGACCAGGGCCGCCGCAAAGCCGCTCCAGGCCAGCGCGGTGGCGGTCAGGCCCCAGCGCCAGGCGCAATAGAAAAACAGCGCACCGGTCACCAGCTCCACCAGCGGGTAACGCACACTGATGGCGGTGCCGCAATGCCGGCACTTGCCACGTAGCACCAGGTAACTCAGCACCGGGATGTTCTCAAACCAGGACAGGGTGTGGCTGCACTTCTGGCAGCGCGAGCGCGGCAGCATCAGGTTAAAGGGCTCGGTGGCGGGTTGTGCCTGGCCGCTCAGGTCGGCACACTCGGCCTTCCATTGCGCCTCCAGCATCAGCGGCAGGCGGTAGATCACCACATTGAGAAAACTGCCCAGCAGCAGCCCCATCAGGCCCATCAGGCTGGCGTCCAGTCCTTGAGACACATGGAGGAAATCGCCCATCATTGCGTTACACCCGATAAATTCATAAAGCCCTGTTTTTTTTGATCAAAAGACGGCGGTTGAACCCGCCACATGTGTCTGTCTTGTCACCAAGGACTTTGCCAAGCGGCCCCCGGTCAACGCTTGACCGCGATCTTACGATGCTGACAAGCCACTGCGCTCACAGCCGTTTCGGAAAAGACAGGCATGGGTGAGCCGCAGGCGCTGAAAAACCGGGTGAATGCCAACTTGTTGGTGTTTCTGTGCTGCCCTTTGCTTCACAACAAGCCCAGGTCGCGCGCTGTGGCACCCGGAAACACCTGGGCCAGCTGGGTATGGTTCAGCCCGAACTGACGTTGAAACAAGCCACCCAGGGTGTCCCGGTAGTTATTGAGCACCGGCAGATCACGGTCCTGGAACAGGGTGGCGCGCTCCACCGCCACTTGTTCGCCTGCCACCTGGCCGCCACGCACGCTGCCACCCATGACCCACAACACACTGCCGTGCCCGTGGTCGGTGCCGCGGTTGCCGTTCTGGCGCAGGGTGCGGCCAAACTCGCTCACCACCACCACCACGGTGTCTTTCCAGGCACGGCCCAGCTCCTGGGGCAGCGCCGCCAGGCCCTGGCCCAACTCGTTCAGACGGTTGGCCAGGTAGCCGGTGGCGCCACCCTGACCCACGTGGGTGTCCCAGCCCCCCACATCCACAAAACCCAGCCGGTAGCTGTCTTTCATGAGTTTGCCGATGCGCCGGGCCTCCAGCTCGAAGCCTTTGGCACTGACTGACTGGCGGCTGGCCGCATCCATCTCGGCTGCCAGCTCCCTCATCAGCTCCTGGCGCATCACAAACCCTTCCTGCACCGCCGAGGCCAGCCGGGTGCCGCTGTACATGCTGGCAATGATGTCGCTTTGGCGCACATCAATGGCGGGTCTGGCCAGTGTGCTCAGGGCGGTGTTGGGCACCTGGGCCGGGCCTTTGAAGATGGTGGGCAGCTGGTTGGTGAACGCCATCGGTGCCGAGCCCGTCAGCACAGTGCTGAGCCGGTTCAGAAAACCGGAGCTGTAGTCCTTGTGGCCCACCAGCGGCTGGCCCAGCTCGATGCTTTCCTGGGTCTCAAAGTGGCTGCGGCTGATGTCGTCGGTGCCGAAAAACGGCACAAAAGCCAGCTCACCGCGCTGGTACAGCGGGTAGAGGCTGTCGCGCAGGGCCGGGTGCAAACCCCAGTCGGTCGTGATCGGCAGACTGGACGCGAGGTCGTCCGAGGGGCGTGCCAGCGCGATGTCGGGTCGCGACTCGTAGTAGAAATTGCTCGAGATCGGCACCAGCAGGCTGGCCGCGTCATACGCCCCCCGCAAAAAAACAAAGAGCAAACGTGCGGGGCTGTTGGCTGCCGCAGACAAACGGGTTGATCCCAACACGAGGGGCCAGGCCAAGGCAGAGCTGAGGAAGTGGCGACGGTGCATGGTGGTCTTTCAGAGGCGGGGCCGTGGTTCAGCGGACCATCATCTCGGGGGATGACAGCAGGAAGGTGTTCCACTCCTGGGCAGAACTCGCCTGCTCCAGCGCCCGCAGGGTGGCAGGAGACAGCGTGGCCGCCATGGACTGGAAATACAAGGCATTGGCCAGTTGCGGAAAGGCCGCACGTTCCTGTGGCTGAGGGCCATCGCTCTTGAACAGGCCGGCACTGCCGGAGCCAATGGCTTTGGCAATTTCAAAGCGGGTGCTCATCTGGCCCGGGCTGTCCCAGGCGGTGGCGGACAAGGGGTAACCGTCCGGAGTCACCCGCCCGTAAAGCGGCTCGCCCATGCGGTCGAGCCAATTCAGAATCGGGCCGGTATTAAGGATGGGCTTCTGGTCGTAGGCCAGCCGCACGGCAGACACCACATAACGCATCGGGTCCTTGAACTTGCGGCCACTGGCCTGTGCAAATTCCGGCGCGTTCAGCAGCACCGCCAGGGTGGCTGCGATGTCACCCTGGTTCTTCTGAAAGGCCTCGGCCATGCGCTTGACGACAGCCGCCGGAGGTTCGTCGGCCAGCCAGTACACCGCCAGCTTGTGGCTGATGAAGCGCGCCGTGGCGGGGTGGGCTGCCAGGCGGTCCAAGGCTTCATTCAACTCGGCCAGGCCCTTGCCTTGCATCGGCTGGCCGAGCAGGGACTTGTTGCCAAAATCATGCCGGTTTGGGCTAAATTCAAACGCTCCCCGTCGTACATAAAGGGCTTGCAGCTCTTTCTTTTGTAGCGAATTGCTGGCGTTTGAATTGATACCTGCGCCGGTGAGCACCCGGGCGAGTTCCTGCACATCGTGTTGGGAATAACCACCATCCACACCCAGGGTGTGCAACTCCATCAGTTCACGAGCAAAGTTCTCGTTGATTTTTCCTGCGGCGTTCTGTTCGTTGTCCAGATAACGCAGCATGGCCGGGTGGGTGGTCACCGCGCCCAGAAGCTCCCGGAACTTGCCCAGGGCATGGGGGCGAATGGCGTTCTCCTCGTAGTCACCCAGCATCGCGCGCAGGTTGCCCTTGCCCTGGTGCACACTGAAGTGGTTGAGCCAGAACCAGGTCATTTGTTCCTGCACCTGACACGGTGAGTACAGAGCCCGCAGGATGTGCCGCGTGGCGGATTCGCGCCGCAGGCGGTTGAGCTCCTGCTGGTAGGCTTGTTGGGCGGCCTTTTTGGCTTCGTCATTGCCCAGCGCGTCGGCTTCCTTGCGTTGCTGTTCCATCTGCTGGACCAGTTCGAGCAGTGGTGTGGTGGTGATACGCATGCCGTCAATCTGCTGCTGCAGTTCGGGCGCCAGCGCGCAGAGGGTTGGGTGCAACTGCTCTTGAAGGTAGTTGTGGGCACCTTGTTGCCTGAAGTGCTCCACTGAGCTAGTGCTCGCGCCCCAGGTCAGGTGGTTGACCTGCTGGTAAGCCGTGTCTGCCGCACTGAGCTGCTGGCTTGGCCCGGTCTGGGGTGCCGCACAACTGGCCAGCAACAGCGACAGAGTTGCTGCACCCAGCAGGGGCACATGGGTCATCCGCCAGTGTTCAACAAACATCACAGATCCTGAAGGAGAGGGGTAGGGTGTTGTATCACCAAACACCCCGTCTTCGCGCCAGCCGCTGGCAGCTGGTGCCTCAGGCTGTGCATTTTGACGCACTTGGCCAGCAGCGTACCACCCAGGCGGCCAGTGAAAACGCGGTGGCCATGGTGGTGACGGCCAGCCACCCCCCATGGGCCAGCACTGTGCTGCCCAAAGTTGCGCCAAGGGCCATGCCCATGAACATGCCCACGAACAACACCGCGTTGAGTCGGCTGCGGGCCCCGGGGTCGATGCTGTAGACGATGGTCTGGTGCGCAATCAGGGCGGTTTGAACACCCAGGTCGAAACCGACGGTGCCGATCACCAGCAAGCACAGTTGACCCGTGGTGGACAAGAATGGGCTCAAACATAACGCGGCAAAAGAAAGCGTGGTCAATCCTGCGCCTAGACGTGTCACCAGCTCGGGACCACGTCGGTCAGCCAAATGGCCAGCCAGGGGTGCGGCCAAAGCACCTACCGCACCTGCCAAACCAAAGGCACCAGCCACGGCGCTGCCCATCCCAAAAGGTTGGCCATGCAACATCACCGCGAGGGTGGACCAGAAGGCGCTGAAACCCACCGACAACAGCCCCTGAGCCAGGGCCGCTTGGCGCAGGCTGGCATGGCGTTGCAGCAACGCCCACAGTGAGCCAAGCAAAGCCCGGTACGGCAGCGTGGTAGTGGGGGCGAAGCGGGGCAGGCCACGCCACACCGCTATACCAATGATCGCCACGCCCGTTGCGGCGGCCACAAACATGCAGCGCCAGCCGAAGTGCTCCGCAACAAAGCCGCTGACAACACGTGACAGCAGAATGCCCAGCAACAGCCCGGTCATCACGGTGCCTACCACTTTGCCGCGCCGTGCCGCCGGGGCGAGGGTGGCCGCTGCTGGCACGATGTCCTGCGCCAAGGTGGCGGTCAGGCCAATGGCCAGGCTGGCGGCCAGCAGCCAGGTAAAGGAGGGTGCCCAAGCCGCCGCCAGCAAGGCGGCCACGAGCAGCAAGGCTTTGATAAGGATGATCTGGCGGCGGTCATGGCGGTCACCCAGCGGCGCCAGCAGCAGGATGCCCAAGGCGTAGCCAAGTTGCGTCAGCGTCGGGACAAAGCCGACATCCACGGTGCTGGCACCCATGTCGGTTGCCAGGATGCCGAGCATGGGCTGGCTGTAGTAGAGCGACGCCACGGCCAAACCGGCGCCGCTGGCCAGCAACAGCACCAGGGCGGCGGGGGCTGGGTCACTCCCGGGTGTGGTGGGGGCGCTTTTGTCATGCATATTTTGGATAGAAGACATGGTGTGATCCTGAACGGTTGGTGTTGGGATCGATTCTTCTCGGGGTGCGGGTGCAGTGGTAGTCCCACATACCGCAGACTTGTTATACATTGCGTGCATGAATAAGCCTGTTGCGCCCTTTCTTGCTGTAGCCACAAGCCCCGCTGTGTTGTCGGGTGCAGGTGACCGCATCGAACTGATGCAGACCTTTGTGCGGATCGTTGAGGCTGGCAACCTGTCGGCAGCGGCGACCCAGCTGCGCACCACACAACCCACCGTCAGCCGCCGTTTGCAAACCCTGGAGCGCTCCCTGGGTGTGCGCCTGCTGCAGCGCTCTACCCACGCCATGCGCTTGACCGAGGATGGGCAACGCTGTTATGAGCGCGCCAAAGATTTGCTGGCCAGTTGGGCCGCCTTCGAGTCGGACTTGCGTGGTGCCGGTGACGCGCCACAAGGTATGTTGCGGGTGGTGGTGCCGCATGCTTTTGGGCAAGATCGATTGATCCAACCACTGGCAGACTACCTGGGCCGTTATCCCCAGATGCGTGTGGAATGGTTGCTGCACGACGACAGTGTGTTGCAAGACTTCATCGCCGGGGGCGTGGACTGTGCGGTTCAGGTGGGTGCGGTCAGTGACCCGGCCTTGGTGGCGATCAAGCTGGCCGAGGTGCCGCGCATTGTGGTGGCCGCTCCTTCGGTGCTGGCTGGCGCGACCTTGCTAGAACAGGCCAGTGATCTGGCCGCGTTGCCCTGGCTGGCACTCAGAACTTTTTATCAGAACGAGGTTGTGCTGCAGCATCGGGCAACAGGCGAGGCCCAGCGTCTGACGATCTCGCCACGAATGAGTACAGACAGTTTGTACGCCTTGCGCAGTGCCGCACTAAATGGTCTGGGTGTGGCGATTGGTTCGGCCTGGGTGTTGGCCGAGGACTTGACCAGCGGGCGGCTGCTTCATCTGGCGCCCCAATGGCAAGCCGCTCCTTTGCCGGTGTACCTGGTCTACCCCTACGCGTCTTTTTATCCGGCGCGGCTGCGCCGTTTTGTGGACATCATGCGAGCGGCTGTGCCCGATGTGGTGGGCACATGACAGGAGATTGGCGCTGCCAGACGGGCAACAGGCCTTTAAACCACCTGTCCAAGCTTGAAGATCGGCAGGTACATCGCCACCACAATGCCGCCAATGACGGTACCCAGGACCACGATGATGATGGGCTCCATCAGGCTGGAAATGCCGGCCACCATGTCATCCACCTCGGACTCGTAAAAGTCGGCGGCTTTGCCCAACATGTGGTCAATCGAGCCCGACTCTTCACCAATGGCACACATCTGTAGCACCATCGACGGGAACAGGTTGGCGTTGGTCATCGCTGCCGTCAGGGCGGTGCCTGTGGACACCTCCTGCTGGATCTTGACCGTGGCCGACTCGAACACATAGTTACCTGCGGCGCCGCCCACCGAATCGAGCGCCTCCACCAGTGGCACACCAGCGGCGAACATGGTGGAAAGTGTGCGTGTCCAGCGTGCAATGCTGGACTTCTCCACCAGCACGCCAAAAATCGGCAGCTTGAGCATCAGCCGGTCCATGAAGATCTGCACCTTGATGTTGCGTCGCCAGGCCTGCATGAAAAAGTAGAAACCACCAAACAGGCCACCAAAAATCAGCCACCAGTAGGCAACAAAAAACTCGCTCATGGCAATAACCACCAGTGTGGGCGCAGGCAGGTCGGCACCAAAACTGGTGAACACCTCCTTGAACGACGGCACCACAAAAATCATGATGACCGCCGTGACCACAAAGGCCACGATCAAGACCGCAATCGGGTACATCAAGGCGGACTTGATCTTGGACTTCATCGCCTCGGTCTTTTCCATGTAGACCGCCAGGCGGTCCAGCAGCTGGTCCAGGATACCGGCGGCTTCACCCGCTTCGACCAAATTGCAGTAGAGCGCGTCAAAGTGCAGCGGGTATTTGCGAAACGCGACCGACAGCGATGTGCCAGTTTCCACATCGTTGCGGATGTCATTGAGCAGGCGCGTCACATTCGGGTTGGGGTTGCCCCGGCCCACAATGTCAAACGCCTGCAGCAGCGGCACACCGGCTTTCATCATGGTGGCGAGTTGGCGTGTGAAGATGGCAATGTCCTTGGGCTTGATGCGTTTGCCAGCGCTCATGCGGCGCTTTTTGATCTTGGTGGGCATCACCCCCTGGCGGCGCAGCGCAGCGGTGACTTGGTTTTCACCAGCGGCGCGTGTCTCTCCTCGCACTTGTTTGCCATTGCGGTCCTTGCCTTCCCACTCGAAGACAAATTCCTTGACTGTTTTGGGTTTCGTTTTGTCGGTTGCCATGTGCGCCGATTGTGGTGGTTTACTCGTTGGTAACAGCCAAAACTTCTTCAAGAGAAGTCAGCCCCATCTTCACTTTGTGCAGGCCAGACTCGCGCATGGTTTTCACACCTTCGCGCCGGGCCTGCTCGGCGATGTCCAGCGTGCTGCCGTCACGCAGGATGATGCGCTGGATCTCTTCACTGATGGGCATCACCTGGTACAGGCCGATGCGGCCTTTGTAACCGTTGTTGCAGGCGCTGCAACCCACCGGGTGGTAGGGTTTCCAGCTGCCATCGAGGTCTTCGGGATGGAAACCCGCTTCGAGCAGGGCTTTGTCGGGTATCTCTATCGCTTTTTTGCAGCTGGGGCACAAACGGCGAGCCAGACGTTGTGCCGTGATCAGCAACACACTCGACGCAATATTGAACGGCGCCACACCCATATTGCGCATCCGCGTGAGGGTCGATGGGGCGTCATTTGTGTGCAAAGTTGATAGCACTAAGTGCCCTGTCTGTGCGGCCTTGATGGCAATATCGGCCGTTTCCAAGTCGCGGATTTCCCCCACCATGATGATGTCGGGGTCTTGCCGCAGAAAGGACTTGAGCGCCACCGGAAAGGTCAGCCCGGCTTTCTCGTTGACATTGACCTGGTTGACGCCAGGCAGATTGATTTCGGACGGGTCTTCCACCGTGGCGATGTTCACGCCCGGTTTGTTGAGCAGGTTCAGGCAGGTGTAGAGCGACACGGTTTTGCCCGAGCCAGTCGGGCCGGTGGCCAGGATCATGCCGTAGGGCCGACCGATGGCCTGCATGAGCCGCTCTTTTTCTGTTGGCTCGTAACCCAGCGCGTCAATGCCCATCTTGGCGGTGCTGGGGTCAAGAATCCGGATCACGATCTTCTCGCCAAACAGGGTGGGCAAGGTGCTGATACGGAAGTCGATCACGCGATCCGGCCCGACCTTGAGCTTCATCTTGCCGTCTTGCGGCACCCGCTTCTCGGAGATGTCCATTTTGGAGATCACCTTGATGCGCGATGCCAGTTTCTCCTTGATGGCAATCGGTGGTGAGGCAATTTCGCGCAACTCACCGTCGATGCGAAAACGCACGCGGTAGTTGTGCTCGTAAGGTTCAAAGTGCAAGTCCGAGGCGCGCATGGAAAACGCGTCGAGCATCATCTTGTGCAAAAACTTGACAACCGGTGCGTCATCTACCTCGGAGGAGGCCGCCGCCGCGCTGTCGCTCACCTGCTCGGACATCAGCTCGTCGAACTCGAAATTGTCACCAATGATGTTGTCGATCGACTCCGTGGCCGACAGTGAATTGGTGGACACCAGTTTGAGCAGCTTGTCGTACTCGGCCACCACCCAGTCGACACTGAGCTGGGTTGAGAACTTGATCTTCTCGGCCGACTGCTGGTCAGACGGGTCGGCCGTGGCGACGATCAGGCGGTTTTGCCGTTTTCCGAGCACCACCAGACGGTAGTCTTGGCAGATTTTGCTATCAAGCAGGCCACGCGGCAGCAGCAGCGGGTTGACCGCGTCCAGGTCAATCATGGGCACCGCAAACGCCAGTGACAAGGTGTGCGCCAGGTCTGTGGCCGACACCGCGCCCGATCCGGTGATCTCCGCAATGAAGCTGGACCGTTTGGCCAGGGCTTTGCGGAAAATGTCTTCGGCGGACTTCTGATCGAGCTTGCCGGCCATCACCAACGTGCGCCCCAGGCCAGGCAGGTTGCTGGCGGGCATGCTGAGCGGCATAAGTTCGGTGATGGACATAAGGTGAGAATGTACTACCTGGATGGCGGGTTTTAACTTATCAGGGTGACTTGCTCGTGTCTGAGTTGGCAAATACGCGACTTATTGAAGTTGTCGGTGGCATCGTTCACGGTATGAGCGCTTAAGACAGCAAGGCCTGGGCAAACTCCTGGGCGTTGAAGGTTTCCAGGTCTTCAAGCTTTTCACCGACACCGATGAAGTAGACCGGAATCGGCCGCTCGCGGGCAATCGCCGCCAGCACGCCGCCCTTGGCCGTGCCATCCAGCTTGGTCACGATCAGGCCGGTCAGCCCCAGGGTGTCGTCAAAGGCCTTGACCTGGTTGAGTGCGTTCTGGCCGGTGTTGCCATCAATGACCAGCAACACCTCGTGCGGCGGGATGCTGCTGGCGCTGTCATCGCTGGCCAGATTCACCAGCGGGCCGGTTTTCTGGATCACCCGTTTGATCTTTTTCAACTCTTCCATCAGGTGCAGCTGGGTCGGCAGGCGCCCAGCGGTGTCGACCAGCACCACATCGCGCCCGCGTGCTTTGCCGGCGCTGACCGCGTCAAAGGACACCGCCGCCGGGTCACCGCCGTCCTGGCTGATGATGTCGACCGTGTTGCGGTCGGCCCAGACACCCAACTGTTCGCGCGCCGCCGCCCGAAAGGTGTCGGCCGCTGCCAGCAGCACACTGGCACCGTCGCTGGCCAGATGCCGGGTGAGTTTGCCAATCGAGGTGGTTTTGCCCGCGCCATTGACACCAGCCACCATGATCACCGTGGGTTTGAACTGGCCAATCAACAGCGGCTTTTGCAGCGGCAGCAACAGGTCGGTGAGGGACTGCACCAGCAGCCCCTTGACCGCTGCCGGGTCGGTGGTTTTACTGTCTTTGACCCGGCGCTTGAGGTCTTCCAGCAGATGCTCAGTGGCTTTGACGCCGGTGTCAGCCATCAGCAGCGCTGACTCCAGGTCTTCGTAGAGCGCGTCGTCAATCTGGGTGCCGGTGAACACCGTGGCGATGCTGGCCCCGGTTTTGCGCAGGCCATTCGTGAGTTTGGCCAGCCAGGAGCTGCGCGCCGGTGTTTCGGCGGCGGTGCTTGCTGTGACGGGTGCAGATACCGGTGGCAGCGGGTCTGGCGATGGGGATACCGGAGTCTGCACCAATGGGGCTGCGACTTCGGCGGCTGGCAGACCCGCCTCAGGGGCAGGTGATGCAGGGGGAGGCGCTACGGACTTTTTTTTGAAGAAGCTGAACATTTTGGGGTTTCGTGGTATCACAGCATTCTATGAAACGTCCAACCTCTCTTGCTACGCTTTTTTATGTTGCCACCCATTGCCTGGTGCCCCTGTGGATGGCGATGGTCTTCAGCCACGCCGCCACAGCGCAAGTCGCTCCACCACCCGGCGCCCCACCAGCCACCGCCGAGGCCAGCCGCGCCCGGCAGTTCACCCTGGCCAACGGGCTGACCTTGATCGTCAAACCCGACCGACGTGCACCTACCGCTGTCCACATGTTGTGGGTACGTGTGGGCTCGATGGACGAGGTGGACGGCAGCTCCGGTGTCGCCCATGTGCTGGAGCACATGATGTTCAAAGGCACCCCCAGCGTGCCCGAGGGCGAGTTCTCTCGCCGGGTCGCGGCTCTGGGCGGGCGCGACAACGCGTTCACCAGTCGTGACTACACCGGGTATTACCAGATGATCCCGGCACAACGCCTGGAAGACGTGATGCGGCTGGAGTCGGACCGTTTCGCCCACATGCAGTGGTCAGACGAGGCCTTCAAAAAAGAACTTGAGGTGGTCAAGGAAGAACGCCGCCTTCGCACAGAAGATAACCCTCTGGCCCTGATAAATGAAGCGCTCACTGCTGCCGTATTTGTAGCGTCTCCGTACCGCCGCCCGATTGTGGGCTGGATGAGTGATCTCGATGCCTTGACCCCCGCTGACGCCCGCTCCTTTTACCAGCGCTGGTATGTGCCCGCCAACGCTGCCGTGGTGGTGGCCGGTGATGTGGACGTGGCGCAGGTGCGCGCCTTGGCCGACAAGTATTACGGCCGCTTGCCGACCCGCGCTGTGCCCGAGCGCAAACCACGCACCGAGCCGTTGCAAAGTGGCATCAAACGCCTGAGCTTCAAGGCCCCGGCCGAGCAGGCCCAGGTGACGTTGGCCTTCAAGGTGCCCAGCCTGCAATGGTCAGCCGATGTGCAGGCGCAGGACGATGCCCTGGGCTTGACCGTTTTGGCTGCCGTGCTGGACGGCTACCAGGGCGCCCGGCTGGAGCGTGCGCTGACCCAGGGGCCGGACAAGGTGGCCGACAGCGTGGGTGCTTACAACGGCCTGTGGGGGCGCGGGCCGCAGCTGTTTGTGTTGATGGGTGTGCCCACCCAAGGCAAAACCACCGAGCAGGTGGAACAGGCCCTACGCGCCCAGGTGCAGCGGGTGGCCACCGAAGGTATCACCGAGGCCGAGCTGGCGCGTGTCAAAACCCAGTGGGTCGCTAGTGAGGTCTACAAACTCGACTCCTTGTTCAACCAGGCCCGTGAACTGGGCAGCCAGTGGGCGCAAGGCCTGCCGGTGGACGCAGGTGAGGTGCTGGTGCAGCGCCTGCGTGCCGTCACCGCAGAGCAGGTCAAGGCCGTGGCGGCGCGGTATTTTGGGGATGATCAGCTCACCGTGGCGCAGCTGCTGCCCCAGACGCCTGACAAAACCCGCAAAACTCGCACGCCGCCGACCGGCGCCAGACACTGAGACAGATGGCTTATCACCTTATGAACACTCTAAAAAAAATAGCTACTTGCGCTTTATGGACGGGGGCTACAAGCCTATTTCTTATCAACTCCGCGTGGGCCGCCCTTCCCATCGAACACTGGACCCAAACCAGCGGCGCCCAGGTCTACCTGGTGCAAAGCCCGGCCATCCCGATGGTGGATGTGCAGATCGACTTTGACGCCGGTGAGCGCCGTGATCCGGCCACCCAAGCGGGGCTGGCCAGTGTGGCCGCCAGCATGGTTAGCCATGGCGTGTTGGCTGGGTCTGGCCCGGACGAGCCCGCCCTGGATGAAAACGCCCTGGGTGAGGCCTGGGCCGACCTCGGCGCGAGTTTCTCGGCAGGCGCTGGCAACGACCGCATGAGCTTTTCCTTGCGCTCGCTCACCTACCCGGATCTGTTGGGCCGGGCGGTGCAGCTCGCTGCGCGGCAGCTGGCACAGCCCGCGTTCCCGGTCGACATCTGGCAACGTGAACGCAGCAGCCTGCAATCGGCCCTCAAAGAGGCCAACACCCGACCGGGTACCCTGGCAGGACGTGCTTTTGCCCAGGCCATCTATGGCAGCCACCCTTACGGGTACGAGATGACCGAGGCCACGCTGGCCAAGATCGAGGTGGCCGACATGCAGGCGCTGTACCGCCAGATGATTCGCCCCTGCCGCGCCAAAGTCACGGTGGTGGGCGCGGTCAACCAGGTGCAGGCTGACGCCTTGGTGATGCAATTGCTGAGCAAGTTGCCAGTTGATACGCAGGCAGCTTGCGCACCCTTGCCCGCCGTGGCCGAAGTGCAGCCGTTGACGGGGCCGTCCGAGCAGCGCATCGCCTTTGATTCGGCCCAGGCCCATGTGCTGATCGGCCAGCCCGGTTTCAAACGTGACGACCCGGATTACTTCGCGCTCACCGTGGGCAACTACATCCTCGGTGGCGGTGGTTTTGTCTCGCGCCTGACCCACGAGGTGCGTGAAAAGCGTGGCCTGAGCTACAGCGTGTCCAGCGGTTTTGCGCCGGGCCAACACGCCGGGGCCTTCACCATTGGGCTGCAAACCCGGCCTGACCAGGCGGATGAGGCGGTCAAGGTGGTGCGCGAGGTGTTGTCCAATTTTGTCACCAACGGGCCGACCCAGGCCGAGTTGCAGGCCGCCAAGGACAACCTGGTGGGTGGTTTTGCACTGTTGATCGACAGCAACCGCAAGCTGCTGGGCAATGTGGCCAACATCGCCTGGAACAATTTGCCCTTGAATTACCTCGATACCTGGACGCAGCAGGTCAACAAAGTGACGGTGGCCGACATCCAAGCCGCGATTGCCCGCAAGCTACAACCTGATCGCATGGTCACCGTGGTACTCGGTGGCCGCTGACAGGTCAAACGCCCGGCCACACCGGATAACATGCCCGCACTGTTTTGATTCCCCCCACCCTGACCCATGAAAAAAGACCCACCCGCCCCCTACCGCAAACCTGTGCGTCCCCGCGCCGTCCAAAGCCATGAGGTTCGCATCATTGGGGGCTTGTTCAAACGCAGCAAACTGCCGGTCGCAGATAAACCTGGACTGCGCCCGACACCAGACCGGGTGCGCGAGACCTTGTTCAACTGGCTCGGCCAGGACCTGAGCGGCTGGCGTTGCCTGGACGCGTTTGCGGGGACTGGCGCGCTGGGTTTCGAGTCGGTCTCGCGTGGTGCCAAAGAGGTGCGGCTGGTGGAAAACGACGCGGCCTTGGTGGATCAGCTCAAACGCACGGCCAGCCATTTGAAGATCGACACGGTGCACATCGAACGTGCAGACGGTGTGTCTGCGCTCAAACGTGCCAGCCCCAATAGCCTGGACGCCATTTTTCTGGACCCGCCGTTTGACTCGGATGTGTTTGAGGCAGCGGTGCTGGCCGCAGGCCAAGCCGTGACCGAGCAAGGTTTTGTGTATCTGGAAGCGCCCAAACGCTGGACCGATGAACAGCTGCAAACGGCCCAGCTGCAGGTCTACCGTTATCTCAAGGCGGGTGCGGTACACGCCCATTTGCTGCGACGCAGTGGGGTGATTGCATTTTGAAGGCGGCCAGCCCGGGGCAGTGCGGCACGATAATCGGCCTCATCCCTTGGCAAGAAACCTGAACCATGCCCCACCTGATAGCGATTTACCCCGGCACCTTTGACCCGATCACCCTGGGGCATGAAGACATCGTGCGCCGTGCTGCCCAGCTGTTTGACCAGGTGATCGTCGCGGTGGCGGCCGGGCACCATAAAAAAACCATGTTTTCGGTGCAGGAACGGCTGGACATGGCGCACACCGCTTTGTCCGATGTGCCGGGTGTCGAGGTGGCGGAGTTTCACGGCCTGCTGCGTGACTTTGTCATCAGCCGGGGCGCCAAGGTGATGGTGCGTGGCCTGCGCGCGGTGACCGACTTTGATTACGAATTCCAGCTGGCGGGCATGAACCGCACCCTGATGCCCAAGGTTGAAACGATTTTTCTGGCACCCAGCGACAAATACCAGTTCATATCGAGCACCCTGGTGCGCGAGATCGCCACCCTGGGTGGTGAGGTGGACGCTTTTGTGTCGCCGGGTGTCAACCAGCGGCTGCTGGCCAAAGTGCGCGGCGCGTCTGCCGCCTGACCTGTTTAACTGGAGAACACCATGAAGATTCTTTTGCCTTTTGATGGTTCGGCCGCTGCGCTGGAGGCTGTGCAGTTTGCCATCCGGCTGGCCGGTGACGGGCTGAACACCTCGGTGGTGCTGGCCAATGTGCAAGAACACGCCAGCTTGTATGAGCTGATGGTGGCGCATGACCCGCAGGTGATCGAGCAGGTCAGCGCCGATGCGGGTGCCAACACCCTGAAACCCGCTCAGACGCTGCTGGAGGATGCGGGCATTGCTTTTGAGAGCGAGGTCAGCACCGGCGACCCGGCACACACCCTGGTGGACATTCTGGAAAACTACGGCTGCGACATGGTGATGATGGGGGCCAGCGGCACCAGCACCTTGCGCAGTGCTTTGCTGGGTTCGGTGTCCAACGAGCTGTTACACGCCGCCGGTGTGCCGGTGGTGATTGTGAAAGCCACGGAAGACCTCGAGGCCGAGCTGACGGCTTGAAGCGCGCGCATTTTCACGTGTACCCAGGACCCGGCACATGGCATTGCTGATCACCGACGAATGCATCAACTGTGATGTGTGTGAGCCCGAGTGCCCGAACCAGGCGATCTCCATGGGGCCGGACTTCTACCAGATTGATCCGGCCAAATGCACCGAGTGTGTCGGCCACTTTGATGAACCCCAGTGTGTGCAGGTGTGCCCGGTGAACTGCATTCCGGTCAATCCGGCGTTTGTGGAAGACCGCGAAACCTTGCTGCAAAAATACCGCCGCTTGCAAGTGCTGGCGGTTGGGGTGAGTACCGCGTCGTCTTGATCACTGGGCTGCTGGCTGTGTCGCACAGTGCACGCTGACCGGGTAGTGTCAGCGCTGCCCTAAGGTTGGGTTTTCGGCGCCGTTTTTCTTGGCAGATTTCTTTTTGACGGGCGGGCGCCGTGCCTCGGGCACCTCGGCCACAAAACCCAGTTGTTTGGCGGTTTTGTGTTTAAAACGCTTGGGTTTGATGAGCACAGGCTCTTCCCGAACCACCACCACCTGAGCAGGGGGTGAGGGCGCAAAGGGGCGTTTGGCGTCGGCCGCACGCAACGCTTTTTCGTTGGTCAGACGGTCTCTTTCCATATCCCGGGCCAGCTCGGCATCACGCTGGGTGATTTCGTCCTTGAGTTTTTTCTGTTGGGGGTCGCGACTGTCATCGACGTCCAGCAGTTTGCCGCCCGGGCACGGAGACTGGCTGTAGCTTGTGCCACATTTATAGATATTTTCGGCTCTAGCCCAGGTGGAGAAAGCGCTGGCAGCTATAACTATTAAAGCAATTGACCAGCGCTGGGTGTTCATGGTGTGGCCACTTTCATGACGGAGCTGTTGGGGTCTGCGTCTGCGGGTGGCAAGGCTACAGGCGGCGCAGGGCGGGGGATTTTTGGCCGGGGGGGCTTGCTGGTGTGGATCAAACGGGTGGCCTGTTCCATGTCACCCGCCAGCAGCTGTGGCAGGGCCTTGAGCGCGCGGTCAATGGTTTGTTCTATGGCGATGCGGTGGTCAGGCGAGGGCTTTTTCAGCACCCAGTGCACCACCTCTGCCTTGTTGCCCGGGTGGCCCACCCCCAAGCGCAGGCGCCAATACTGGTCGGTGCCGAGTTGGGCGTGGATGTCGCGCAGGCCGTTGTGGCCAGCGTGGCTGCCACCCAACTTGAGCTTGGCCTCTCCAGGCGCGATGTCCAGCTCGTCATGTGCCACCAGCATCTCCTGCGGACTGATCTTGAAAAAGTTGGCCAGCGCCGCCACCGATTTGCCACTCAGGTTCATGAAGGTCTGGGGCGCCAGCAGCCAGACGTTTTGGCCGTTGACCACGGTGCGCGCGGTCAGGCCGTGGTAACTTTTGTCAAACACCAGCGAGGTGTTAAGTGCCTTGGCAACGGCGTCGAGCCACCAAAACCCGGCGTTGTGGCGGGTGGCTGAGTAGTCCGGCCCGGGGTTGCCGAGGCCAACAAAGAGTCGAATCATGGTGTGAATTATGCAAGCGGGCCATAAAAAAAGCCCACCGAAGTGGGCTCTTGCATAGTCGCAGAGGACTTATTTCTTGGCAGCGGGTTTGGCGCCTGCTTTGCCAGCTGGCTTGGCTGCGGCGTCAGCAGCAGGTGCTGCTTCAGCGGCGGGTGCTTCGGCAGCGGCAACCACCACCACCGACACCACCACCGGGTTCTTGTCGCTACCGTGCGAGACGGCCTTGACACCCTTGGGCAGAGGCAGGTCTTGCAGGTGCAGCGAGCTGCCCTTGCGCAGGCCGCTCAGGTCCACGGTGATGAATTCAGGCAAGTCAGCGGGCAGGCACAACACGTCGAGTTCACTGATCACGTGGTTGGCGATACAACCTTCAGACTTAACCGCGACGGACTGGTCGTCACCCACGAAGTGCAATGGCACCTTCATGTGCAACTTGGTGTTGGCATCCACGCGCTGGAAGTCCACATGCAGAACCAATTGTTTGAACGGGTGCACTTGCACGTCGCGCAGCAGAACCTTTTGTTCCTTGCCACCGATGTCCATGTCCAGAACGCTGGCGTGGAAGGCTTCCTTCTTCAGGGCGTGCCACAGGGCGTTGTGGTCCACCTCGATCAGTTGGGGCTCGGTGGCACCACCGTAAACGATACCGGGTGTGCGACCAGTGATGCGCAGACGGCGGCTCGCACCCGTACCTTGCTTGGCGCGCTCAAAAGCGACTAATTTCATGTTCTAACTCCTGATGGGGCCGACCGCGACCAGTGCGACCCTGACTAAAAAAAGCCCGGCACCCCGAATGGGCGCACGAGCCACTTGAGATTCCGGTCAGAACAGGTTGTCCTGATCAGAAAACAAACTCATGACCGACTTGCCCAGGGCAATCCGGTGGATGGTTTCGGCGATGAGCGGTGCCACATTGAGCTGCCGGATCTTGTGGCAGGCCATGGCGTTGGGGCTCAGCGGGATGGTGTTGGTCACCACCACTTCGTCCAGGGCCTGGCCGTTGCTGATGCGGTCGATCGCCGGGCCGGAAAAGATCGGGTGGGTGCAATAGGCATATACCTTTTTGGCACCGCGTTGTTTGAGCACCTCTGCCGCTTTGACCAGCGTACCCGCGGTGTCGATCATGTCGTCCATGATGACGCAGTTGCGGCCTTCAATTTCACCGATCACATGCATCACTTCACTGACATTGGCCTTGGGGCGGCGTTTGTCGATGATGGCCAGGTCACAACCGAGTTGTTTGGCCAGCGCACGTGCACGCACCACACCACCCACGTCGGGGGAGACCACAATCAGGTCGTCGTAATTTTTCTGACGCAGGTCACCGAGCAACACCGGCGAGGCGTAAATGTTGTCCACCGGGATGTCAAAAAAGCCCTGAATCTGGTCGGCATGCAAGTCCATGGTCAACACCCGGGCCACACCCACGGCCTGCAGCATGTTGGCGACCACCTTGGCTGAGATCGGCACCCGGCTGGAGCGCGGGCGGCGGTCTTGCCGGGCGTAACCAAAGTAGGGGATCACCGCGCTGATCCGTTCAGCAGATGCACGCTTAAGCGCATCGACCATGATCAGCAATTCCATCAGGTTTTCGTTGGTCGGCTGGCAAGTGCTCTGCACCACGAACACATCGCGGGCACGCACGTTTTGTTTGATTTCGACGGTGACTTCACCATCCGAGAAACGACCCACTTCTGCAGCACCCACACCGGTTTTGAGGTGGCTTGCAATGTCTGCTGCCAACGCGGGGTTGGCATTGCCGGTGAAAACCATGAACTCGGGCGGTTGATCGGATTGCATGGTGTTCCCAACTGGTAGATCGCTGTTACTTCGGCATGTTGCCAAACAACATGCAAGAATATTTGGCAGGGGAAGAAGGATTCGAACCTTCGCATGCTGGAATCAAAATCCAGTGCCTTAACCAGCTTGGCGACTCCCCTACACGGGTGCATCATGCAGCATGACACACCGATAAACCTATCCTAGACAGCCCACCCTTGCAGGGGATGTGCTGGCAGGTTGTTGCACAACCTGACTTGAAACGACCCAGACGAACTGCGCGTTTCAAAATTATGCAACGTTTGCGCAAACACCGCACTTCCAGAGCCAGTCATCCGACCAGGCAGTCCTGAAGTTTTTAACCAATCCAAAGCTTGGCTGATTTCAGGGCATAACTTCTCGGCAACACTCTGCAAGTCGTTTTGACCGAAGCCAAAGGCGTCTGCAGCGAAGCCTGAAAGTATAGCGGATTTGGTGTCTCTTTTCAAATCTGGATGAGAAAAAATTCTCTGGGTTTCCAAACCTTGGTTTGGTTTGACCACCACAAACCGTGCGGGAGGCACCTCTACGGGGGTCATGATCTCGCCAATACCGGTGACCCAGGCGTTGTTACCCCCCAGGAAAAAAGGCACGTCAGCACCGAGTTTCAGGCCAATGGCCTTCAGGCTCGCCAGGCTCAGGTTCAGACCCCACAAGCGGTTCAAGGCCAGCAAGGTGCTGGCGGCATCGGACGAGCCACCACCCATGCCGGCTTGTGCTGGTATCTGTTTATCGATGCAAATATGGGCGCCGTAGCTTGTGCCACTGGCTTGTTGCAGCGCCTGCGCAGCGCGCACTATCAGGTCGTTGGGCGGCAGGGGTGTGCTCAGGTCTTCCCGGCTGATCTGACCATCCTGGCGTAACTCGACGTGCAATGTGTCGCTCCAATCGATCAGCATGAACACCGATTCGAGCAAATGGTAGCCGTCGGGGCGGCGTCCCACGATGTGCAAAAAGAGGTTGAGCTTGGCAGGCGCGCAAATATCGTAGATGGATTTCATGGTGGCAAGGGAAAAAGCCTGGAAGTCAGTCGTCGAGCAGCACCCGCAGTTCAGCAACTGGTTCGGGCGAGGTGCGGCGCGCCTGGATTTTGCCTTGCGCTCTTTGCGACAGATCAACCTGCCAGCCAGGCACCACCTGTGGCTGGCCTTCGAGCCAGGCAAACAAGGCGGCCACCGGCACATCGGTGCCCAGCAAGGAGGTGAGCAACTGCGTCAGATCGCTGAACTCACGCGTTTCGCCCCGGGCCTGCAGCAACGCCCCAGTGGGTGACCAGGACAAGGCGGCGGCCGTGCTGCCCAGTGGGGTGAAGAACTGCAACTCGCCCTGCGCCGGGTTGCCCTGCAATTCAAAGGCTGCACTGAAGGACTGGCCTTGTTGCGATACCGCCTTGGCATCCTCCTGCACACGCAAGGACAAACGCCCGCGCCAGATCAGAGGTTCAAGACCATTTTTGCCCCTAGCCCTTGTATTGCTTGCACACCCAGCTGCTAAAAATATAGCTGACAATATGCCCGAGGCGAGTACGGCGCGGCGACTCTTCACAGCGGAACACGCAGGCGTTGGATGGTGTCGCTGAGGGTGTCGTTGTCGGGATTGATTTTGAGACCATCACGAAACACCTGGATGGCCTCTTGCTGCTGACCCGCTTGCCACAGTACCTCGCCCAAATGGGCGGCAATTTCAGCGTCTGGCCGCTCTTTGTACGCACTGCGCAACAGCCGCACAGCCTCGGTGAAGTTGCCGCTGCGGAACTCGGCCCAGGCCAGGCTGTCGGTGATAAAGGGGTTGTTGGGTGAAAGCTCCAGGGCTTTTTTGATCAGTGTGATGGCTTCGGGCAGCCGCATGTTGTGGTCGGCCAGCGAATAACCCAGGGCGTTGTAGGCGTTGGCGTCATCCGGCCGGGCTGCTATCAGTGTACGCAACAGACGTTCCATCTCAGCCAGGTTGCCCAGTTTCTCATGTGCCATGGCCAATTCGTAGAGAAGTTCGAGGTCGTCGGGAAACTGTGTGGTGAGTTGCTGCAGTCTGTCGCGCGCACGGGCGTAGAGTTTTTCATCCCGCAGCAGCTGCACCTCGGCCGAGCGTTTGAGACCGGCGTCGGCATCCGAGTTCTCGGGCAGACTCTGGATCAAGCTGATGGCCTCGTCCACCCGGCCTTGTTTGGCGATCAACGCGGCCCGGCGGACCTGTGCACGCAACACATCTTCCGGGTTGTCGATCCGTTGCAACCAGGCCTCGGCGGCTTGGAGATCCTTGCGCTGTTGCGCCAGCTGCGACAAGGACAAAAAGGCTTGTGAGCGGCCGCGTTTGGTCTCTGCTGCTTGTTGCAGCGCAGGCTGGGCGTCAACCAGCTCCAGGTAACGCTGGAACTGTCTTTCAGCCAGGGCAGACTGGCCAGCCTGCATGGCCAATGCGCCGTCAATCAGCCAGGCATCGGGGTAGTCGGGGGTGTCGGTCCGGATGGTTTGCAACTGGCGCTGTGCTTCGTCTTCGCGTCGGTTTTTCAGCAGAACCTTGATGTAGGCCATGCGGAACTCTGGCCGGGCATTGGGCAAATGTTTCTTGACCAGACTCTCGGCCTGGGGCGTCTGTGGCTGCATCAGCGACAGCGCCAGAAGCGCCGGGTGTTCGGAGCGTGGGTCCATGGCCAAGCCCTTGGTGGCGGCATCCAGGGCCTTGGTGTTGTCATTGGCGGCTTGCCACAAACGCCCGACGACGGCCCACGCGGTGGCGCCCAAGCCTGGGTCGCTGAGCCAAGGGCTCAGGGCTTTTTGGATGGTGGAGGCTGCCAGTGGCCGATCACTCATGCGCTCAAATGCTTGGGGCAGAGACCAGATCAAATCACGTCGCTCTTTGGCGGGGGCCAAGCTGATCTCGCGTTTGAGGACCTCCTGGGTCTCGGCAACACGGTTCAAGCCGAGCAGAATCTGCACGACAAAATGGTTCGCTTCCCTGGAGTCGGGAATGGCCTGGCTCCAGGCTCTGGCGGCCTGCAGTGCGGAGTCGCCTGAGCGCGCCTGCAAAGCGACCTGAACCGCACGCCGAAACAACGCGGGCTCTTTGGTTTTTTGCGCCGCATCCAGCAGCAGCGAAAAAGCCGCCCCCGGCTCCTGCACGCGGGCGTTGATTTCACCCAGCAAGATTTCATAGAACAGAGGTGCGTCCAGTGCAGAGCGTTTGGAGACGGGCTCTTTGGGGCTGGCAGTCTGGGCATGTATCCCGAGCGAGCAGGACAGCAGCAGGGGCAGTAGGACGGATGTGAGGCGCATCCATTCATAATAATCCAAGCCCCAAGGATATTTGTCTCATGCCTGAATTACCTGAAGTAGAAGTCACCCGCCGCAGTTTTGTGGATGCCATTGAGGGCGCTCAGGTGTTGGCGGTATTCCTGGGCAAACCGCTGCGCTGGCCGCTCGCTTGCTTGCCGCAGGAATTGGTGGGCCGATCGGTCAAAACCGTAGACCGGCGCGGCAAATACCTGTTGATTGCATTGAGTCAGGGTTGGTTGCTGGTGCACCTGGGCATGTCGGGGAGCCTGCGTTTTGCCGCAGATCTGCCTGCTCCGGGTGTCCATGACCATTTTGAACTGCTCACCACGCGCGGTTGTCTGCGCTTGAACGACCCACGCCGTTTTGGTGCGGTGGTGTATGTGGAGAGTTTGAGCGCCTCTCTGGCGATCAAGCTACTGGGGCATCTGGGCATGGAGCCTTTGTCGGAAGCCTTTGAGCTCGGCCTGTTTGCCCAGGGCCTCAAGCGCCGGCAGGCGCCGATCAAACAGGTGTTGCTGGCGGGTGAGCTGGTGGTGGGGGTGGGCAATATTTATGCCTCCGAAGCCTTGTTTCTGGCTGGTATCCGACCCACCAGCCCAGCCCATACACTCAGCAGACCCAAGGTGACCAGATTACATGCGGCGATACGTGATGTGCTGGCCAGGGCGGTGGAGCAGGGGGGCAGCACTTTGCGCGATTTCTCCAGCAGTGACGGCAAACCCGGCTATTTCCAGCTGGAAGCCATGGTTTATGGCCGTGCGGGTTTACCGTGCAGGCGGTGTGACACGGTCATCAAACTGCTGCGCCAGGGCCAGCGATCCACGTTTTACTGCCCGACTTGTCAAAAAGCCTGACAAGTGTCGCGCAGGGGACGCGTTGGCGAGGGTGCTATATTGATCGACGACCCACGTTTTGGAGGCAGATTGGGAACTTCATTCAACGACAAATTTGACCAGCACAGTGCCTGGCGGCGTGAGTTTGCCTTGCGCCTCAAGCTGTTGTCCCAATGGTTGAAGGACCAAGATCTGCTGGATGCATCGGTGGAGGACCGTTTGCACCGGCTCGAAACCCAGGTGCGTGTCGACAAGGTGACTGTGGCCTTTGTGGCAGAGTTTTCGCGTGGTAAGTCGGAGTTGATCAACGCGATTTTTTTTGCAGGTTATGGTCGGCGCATCATGCCTGCCAGCGCCGGGCGCACCACCATGTGTCCCACCGAGATGGCCTACGACCCGGAGGTGCCACCGTGTTTGCGCCTGTTGCCCATCGAGACCCGCCTGCAGCCGCAGTCCCTCATGGAGTGGCGCCTGGCACCCGAGAAGTGGGAGCGCCTGGAGCTGGAGGTCAACAACCCGAAGCAACTGGCCGAAGCTTTTGCCAAAGTGGCAGAAACCCGCCGTGTCACCCAGGACGAGGCGCGTGCCCTGGGCTTCTGGCACAGCGACGATGGCAACGTGATGCCGGATGCCCATGGCCTGCTGGAGGTGCCCAAGTGGCGCCACGCCTTGATCAACATCGCCCACCCTTTGCTCAAGCAGGGCCTGGTCATTTTGGATACACCAGGCTTGAATGCGATTGGTGCCGAGCCTGAACTCACGGTCAGCCTGATCCCGCAAGCGCAGGCGGTGGTGTTTATCCTGGGCGCCGACACCGGGGTGACCCAATCTGATCTGTCGATCTGGCGTGAACACCTGGTGGAAGACGGGCAAGACCTGTCCACACGCCTGGTGGTGCTGAACAAGATCGACACCTTGTGGGACGCACTGGACAGCCCGCAGGAGGTCCAGGCACAGATTGAGCGCCAAAAACGCGGCTCGGCCGAGATTCTGGGTATTCCCGTAGACCAAGTGGTGGCAGTGTCGGCCCAGAAAGGCCTGCTTGCCAAGGTCAAGAACGACGCAGCGCTGCTCAAACGCAGTTGCCTGGAGCAGCTGGAAGACGCCTTGAGCCAGGACATCATGGGGCGGCGGCAAAAAATTCTGGGCGCTGCGGTGACCCGTGGTATCACTGCGCTGCGCGGAGAGACCGGTCGCTGTGTGCACATCCGCCGCCGCGACCTGACCGAGCAGTTGCTGGAACTCAAAGGGCTGCAGGGCAAGAACCAACCTGTGATCAAAAACATGCGGGCGCGGGTGGCGCAGGAGCAGGCCGAATTTGATGCGGCCGGCGTCAAAATTCACGCGGTGCGTTCGGTGCATTTGAAACTGATTCGGGAAATTTTTGGTTTGCTCGGGCCCAAGGCACTCAAGGATGAGATGGCACAGCTGACCGCCGCGCTCAAACAAAAGGGCTTCAAGCTGGGCATCAAGCGCTCATATGGTGAAACCTTCGATCGCTTGCGTGCCAATTTGCGCCAAGTGCATGCCAAGGGGCTCGACATCCACGCCATGTTGGCGGCCACCTTTTTGCAGCTCAATACCGAATACGGCTTTTCGCTGCAGGTGCCCGATGAGCCACAGATGGAGCCGTACCTGAGTGACCTTGACCTGATCGAGCGCAGCCATGTGCAATACCTCGGTATCGGCAATGCGTTCAGACTGGCGCAGCCCGAGTTTGCGGATCGTCTGGTGCGGGCGCTGAGCACCCGCATGCGCACCGTCAATGAGACCGTGCTGGGTGATATTGAGGCTTGGAGCAAATCGGCTGCGTCACAGCTGGACTCGCAGCTGCGCGAACGACGCAGAAACTTTGTGCGGCGGCTCGAAGCGATTGACCGTATCGGCCAGGCCTCAAGTGGACTCGACGAACGCATTGAGGACATCAATGCTCGCAGCACCGAGTTGGATCAGGTTGAACTCAAGCTGGTGGAGTTGACCGACTCGCTGCTGCAGATGACCACCCCCGCGCGTTTTGGGGTGGCCGTGCATGCCTCCTGAGTTGGTCGCGCAGAACTTTGCGCAGAGATTGGTGGACTGGCAGCGTGCCCACGGCCGGCACGACCTGCCCTGGCAGGCCACGCGCGAGCCCTACCATGTCTGGCTGTCTGAGATCATGCTGCAGCAAACCCAGGTGGTCACCGTGCGCGACTACTTCACCCGGTTTGTGGCGCGCTTTCCAAACGTGGCGGCGCTGGCGCAAGCGCCGCTGGACGATGTGCTGGGCCTGTGGAGTGGTCTGGGTTACTACAGTCGCGCCCGCAACATGCACCTGTGTGCGCAGCAGGTGATGGCGGTGCATGGTGGTGCCTTTCCCCGCACTGCGGCGCTGTTGCAGACCCTGCCGGGCATTGGCCCGTCCACGGCGGCGGCGGTGGCATCGATCTGTTTTGGTGAACGCGTGGCGATTCTGGATGGCAACGTCAAACGGGTGCTGACACGTTTCCTGGGTTTTGAGGCTGATCTGGCACTCTCTGCCAACGAGCGGTTGTTGTGGCAGGAGGCCAACCGCCTGCTGCCTGACCATGACCTGGCTCATACCATGCCACGTTACACCCAGGCCATCATGGACCTGGGGGCCACGGTTTGCACTGCCAGAAAACCCACCTGCGCTGCCTGTCCGTTCCACGGACAATGCCGGGCTGAAGCTTTGGCTCGCCAGGAAAATTTTCCGGTCAAAACCCGCAAACTCAAGAGAACGGCGCAAACGATCTGGTTGCTGTGGGCCGTGTCGGACGATGCTGCAGTCTGGCTGAGCCAACGGCCCACACCGGGCGTCTGGGCGGGTCTGTACTGCCTGCCTCTGTTTGGTGACCGGGAAGCCTTGTTGGCCAGTGTGCCACCGGCGCGACACAGTCAGCTGCAAGACCAGCCGGTGTTTAAGCATGTGTTGACACACAAAGACCTGTATTTGCATCCGGTATCTGTGGTGTTGCCAAAGGGCTCACCACCGGATGTGGCCGGCGCCTGGGTGGAGGCTGAACGCTGGCCAGGTCTGGGTCTGCCAGCACCGATCAGGAAGTTGCTGACGGGCTAAAACGGGCATCCATTTCACGGTGCCGCTTGAGTGTGACCCAGTGTGGCGCAAACAAGGCGGTGAGTTGCTCCACCAGGTACACCGAGCGGTGTTGCCCGCCGGTGCAGCCGATGGCCACGGTCACATAACTTCGGTGGTTTTGCGCCAGATCGTTCATCCAGTTGTTCAGGAAGGTGTGAATCTGGTCCAGCATGCGCTGCACCTCGGGTTGCCGCTTCAGGTAGTCGGCCACCGGCACATCCTGCCCGGTCAGGGCACGCAGTTCGGGCTCGTAATGTGGGTTGGGCAACATGCGCACATCAAACACAAAATCGGCGTCACTCGGGATGCCGCGTTTGAACGAAAAGGATTCAAACACCAGCGTCAGTTGTTCACCGGGCGCGGCGATAAAGGCTTTGACATAACTCTGCAGCTGTGTCGGACGGATCACACTGGAGTCGATCACATGCGCCTGCATGCGCAGGTCGCTGAGCAAATCACGCTCTAGCTCGATGGCATCGGCCAGCGCATGGCGTTGGTCCAGCAGGGCATTTTCCGGTCCGCCCCGGGATAACGGGTGGCGCCTGCGGGTTTCGGAGAAGCGGCGAATCAGCGTTTCGGTGGTGGCATCCAGAAAGATGGAATCCACCTGCAGCCCGCGCGCCTTGAGCTGTTTCAACTGCTCAGGCACCAGTGGCAGCGAGCTGGCGCTGCGCACGTCGATGGCAATCGCCAGATGTTTGGCGTGGTGGGCATGCTCCAGATCCACCAGCTGCATCAGCAGCTCAGGTGGCAGGTTGTCCACACAATAAAAACCCAGGTCTTCCAGCGCGTGCAAGGCCACCGATTTGCCCGAGCCGGACATGCCGGTGATCAGCACAATCTGCACATTTGGGCTGGTGTTCATGTCAGGCTCCCTGCACTTGCAGCATGTCGCGCGCATGGCTGAGGGTGCTGGCCAGGATGCGTTCACCACCCAGCATACGGGCCAGTTCGGTGACGCGCTCTTCGCCTTTGACCGGGGTGACCGAGCTGACGGTGGCGCTGCCCGCCAGTTGTTTGCTGACCACCAGGTGCTGGTCGGCACAAGCGGCCACCTGCGGCAGATGGGTCACCGCCAGTACCTGCCGGTCGACCCCGAGCTGGCGCATCAGCCGGCCCACGGTTTCGGCCACGGCACCGCCGACACCGGCGTCGACCTCGTCAAAAATCAGAGTTTGGGCGGTGCCCAGTTGGCTGGTGGTGACGGCAATGGCCAGCGCCAAGCGCGACAACTCACCACCCGAAGCCACTTTGTTGACCGGGCGCGGGGTGCTGCCGGCATGTCCTGCCACCAGGAACTGGATGTCTTCCAGCCCAGTCATCAAAGGCTGGCTCGCAGGCTGGATGGCCACTTCGAACTGGCCACCTTGCATGCCCAGCCCCTGCATCGCCTGGGTGATGGTTTGGGCCAGCTTGGGGGCTGACTTTTGCCGAGCCCGGGTTACCTTGCCAGCCTCCACCTGATAACTTTGCCAGGCAGAGGCCACCGCACCCTCCAGCGCCTGCAGGTCGGCCGCGGCGTCCAGCGCACGCAGCTGAGCTTTCCAGCCAGACAACAGGTCCACCAGTTCCTCCGGGCTGCGCTTGTAACGGCGCGCCAATGCCACCCACAGCCCCAGGCGTTCATCCAGCGCACTGAGTCGATCCGGGTCCAGCTCGGTTTTGCGCAGGTAGGCACGCAGTGAATGCACCACATCCTCCAGCTGCGCCAGGCTTGATGCCAAAACCTCACTCAGCCCTTTGAATATGGGCTCTATGTGCTCTTGTTTTTGAAGTTCGTCACATGCACTGCCGGTCAGGCTGCTGGCACTGTTGTCGGCCTCATCGAGCGCCTGCAAGGCCGATTGCGCAGCGTCCAGCAGGGCCTGGGCGTTGGAGAGGCGGCCGTGCTCGGCATTGAGCGCGGGCCATTCGTCTGCGCCTGGGGCGAGTTTTTCCAGTTCACCAATCTGCCAGCTCAAGCGCTCACGTTCGTTGAGCAGTGAGTCCTGCGAGGCGCGGGCCTGTGCCAGCTGGTCCTGGGCGGTGCGCCACAGCTGCCACTGCACCGACACGACATCGGTGGCCACCTTGGCATAGGCGTCGAGCAGGCCACGCACCGACTCCGGGCGCGTCAGGCTTTGCCAGGCGTGTTGGCCGTGAATGTCAAGCAGCTGTTCCCCCAAGGCGCGCAACTGGGTGGCGGTGGCGGGGCTGCCGTTGATCCAGGCGCGGCTTTTGCCCTGGGTGTCGACGGTGCGGCGCAGCAGCAGGCTGCTGTCATGCTCGAACCCTGCCTCGTCCAGCCAGCTGGCCACGCTGGTTGTGGCCTCGAATTCGGCACTGACGTCGGTGCGGGCCGCACCTTCGCGGATCACACTGACATCAGCGCGCCCGCCGGTCACGAGTTGCAGGGCATCCACCAGGATGGATTTGCCGGCGCCGGTCTCACCAGTCAACACGGTGAAGCCGTTGGCCAGTTCCAGGTCAAGTTCGCTGACGATGACAAAGTCGCGCAAGACGATGCGTTTGAGGCTCACGTTGAGGTTACTCCTTCGTTCCAATGCAGTTTTTCGCGCAGGGTATCAAAGTAGGACCAGCCCTTGGGATGCAAAAACCGCACATGGTGGTTGGACCGGGTGACTTCAATCCGGTCACCATGCATCAGGGACGCCAGAGATTGCTGGTCAAAACTCGCGCTGGCATCCCGGCCAGCTACTATTTCAATAGCTATATGCGATGTGTTGGCAAGGACTATCGGCCGATTTGACAATGTGTGTGGGGCAATCGGTACCATCACCCAGCCGGGAATGGATGGATGCAGCAAGGGGCCGCCCGATGACAAGGCATACGCTGTTGACCCGGTAGGTGTGGCAATGATCAGCCCATCGGCGCGCTGGTTGGCGACAAAATGGCCATCCACTTCCACGCGCAACTCCACCATGCCCGAGGTGGCGCCACGGTTCACCACCACATCGTTGAGTGCCGTGGCGTTGTAGACGCGGCGCCCGTCACGCATGACCCGGCCGCTCATCAGGCTGCGGTGGTCTTCCACATATTCACCACGCAACATGTCGCTCAGACACGCGGCAAAGTTGTCGTAACGGATGTCGGTGATGAAACCCAGGCGGCCCTGGTTGATACCAATCAGCGGCACACCATATGCGGCCAATTGCCTGCCAATGCCCAGCATGGTGCCGTCACCACCCACCACCAGGCCCAGGTCGCATTGTTGGCCAATTTGTGGCACGGTCAGCGTGGGGTAACGCGTCATGCCCATGTTGCGTGCGGTATCTGCCTCCAGCACCACGTCACAGCCTTGGTCGTGCAGAAAATGGGCCACCGCTTCCAGCGCAGCACGCGCGCTGGAGACGGCGGCGGCACTAGCGCTGGTCTGGTATTTGCCGATCAGGGCAACGAGCTTGAATTTGGAGTCCATCTGCAAATTACAACATCAAAGACCCGGCCGCTTTGTGTCGCCTTTGAAAATAGCGGCAATACATTCAAGGGTGTCAAACATCGCGCCGGTTTGAAGAGACATTTGAGTCGGGTTGCCCGAGTTCAGATGTCCGTAAAATCACCACATGCTGGATGACCGTGCCAAGTTATTACTCAAAGCGCTGGTTGAGCGTTACATCGCTGATGGCCAGCCGGTGGGGTCGCGCACCTTGTCCAAGGCCTCTGGTCTGGAGCTCTCACCCGCCACCATTCGCAACGTGATGTCTGACCTGGAGGATTTGGGTCTGATCGTCAGCCCACACACCTCCGCCGGGCGCATTCCCACCGCGCGCGGCTACCGCTTGTTTGTGGACACCATGTTGACGGTCCAGCGCAATCCGTTTGGTGAACACAGCCTGGCCCATGACCAGCCGCAAAAGGTGATTTCCAACGCGGCCAATCTGCTCTCCAGCCTGTCCCAATTCGTGGGTGTGGTGGTGGCGCCGCGGCGCACCACAGTGTTTCGGCACATCGAATTTTTGCGGCTGTCCGAGCGGCGTTTGCTGGTGATCATCGTCTCGCCGGAAGGGGATGTGCAAAACCGGGTGATCTTTACCGAGGTGGACTACGAGCAGCAACAGTTGGTGGAGGCGGCCAATTTCCTGAATGCCAACTACATCGGCCTGGACATCGAACAGGTGCGCGAACGGCTGAAAAACGAGGTGGAGTCCTTGCGTGCAGAGATTGCCAGCCTGATGACAGCCGCCGTGGCAGCCAATTCCGAGGTGTTGTCTGAAACTGCAGACGAGGTGATTATTTCGGGTGAGAGAAACCTGTTGTCGGTCAGCGACTTTGCCAACGACATGGGCCATTTGCGCCGTGCATTTGACCTGTTTGAGCAAAAAGCCCAGTTGATGCGTTTGCTGGACGTGACTGGCCGCGCCGAGGGTGTGCGCATCTTCATTGGCGGCGAAAGCCAGGTGATTCCATTTGAGGACCTGTCCATTGTCAGCGCACCCTACGAGGTTGACGGCCAGGTGGTTGGTACCCTCGGTGTGGTTGGTCCCACCCGCATGCCTTATGACCGCATGATTCAAATTGTGGACATCACCTCCAAACTGGTCAGCAACGCGCTGAGCCACCACAAGTAGCCCCTACAATTGCCGGTTCGGTTGGGGCGTTAGCTCAGTTGGTTAGAGCAGAGGACTCATAATCCTTTGGTCCACAGTTCAAGTCTGTGACGCCCTACCAATTTTTAGGCTATAATTGATAGCTTAGCGGCTGTAGCTCAGTTGGATAGAGTACTTGGCTACGAACCAAGGGGTCGTGGGTTCAATTCCTGCCAGCCGCACCAAACGACAAGCCCTAGAACAGAGATGTTCTAGGGCCTTTTCGTTTTTGCAGTCGCCACCTACTTGCGTGACTTTCTGCGTAACTTTCCCCCAATTCAACCATTTACCACCCGCAGCAAGGTTGTCCGGTCAACGGTGAATGCAACTTTATTGGCAGCGTCCACCAGTCTGGCGACCGTCGCCGTGGCGTAGTGCTGGGGCATACCTTCAATCGCATGGCCCAACAACAGCGCCCGATCTTCTTCACTTACCCCGGCATCGCGTAGCCGTTGGCCGTAGGTGTGGCGCAGATCATGCACGCGCACTTTTGCCAAACCAACTGCTGCCCGTGCGTTTTGCCAGCCGGTGTTGTTGATGGTCCCAATGCGACCCGGCTCGTGACCAGGTGCAGCGTACACAAAAACAAAATCCGAATGCTGCCCACGGCATGCCTCCACGATGCTCCAAGCCGCATCATTCAAAATAAGCACGTGGTCGCGCTGGCCTTTGAATTCTGCTGCCGGGATCACAAAAACACTGCGTTTTAGCTCCTTCACCTTCACTTCCCAGCTCCACCGCAAACCGCACACGTTGTTGTCGCGTGCGCCTGTGTTCAAAGCAAACAGCACCGGCCGCTGCAAGTGTGATGCCAATGCCGGAACCAGCTTGGCCTGTTCTTCCCACGAAAGCGGGTAGGGTGGTCGGCGTTGCTGCGTTTCGTCCAACATCTCGATCAGGGGTGCCGTTGAAAGCCATGGTTTGCCGTTCTCCCTCCATACCCTTGCCGCTCGGTTCATCACCGTCCTGACCACCTCAAGGCTACGGTTCACCGTGGCGTTTTTTGCACCATCTTCAACCCGCTCATCTTTGAACGACTCCATTGCCTCATTGCACACATCGCGCATGGCCATGGAACCGATGTAGGGCAACAAGATGCGGACGTGGTAGCCAATCAGATCGAGCGTTCGCACTTTGCGTTGCTGGCACTCGGTCAGGTACTTTGCCGCACCATCTGCCCACAAGCGATCAGAGCCTGCTCGAAGTTGCTGCTGCCGACCGATGTCGAGCTGGGCCTGGCGCTCCCTGAGCCACGCTTCAGCCGCGTCTTGTGAGACGTTGCCGAGCCGCTGGAAGATGCGCTCCCCCCGGTACTGCTTGTCAATGATTCGCTCTGTACCTTCGAGCTGAATCCCTTTTGTTCGGGTTCGCATAAATTTTCTCCTTTTCCACGGTTGCGACCCGGACGCCCACGAGCTGCAATATACGCCTCAACCCATGAATCCAGCTCCAGGCGATCAAAGCCAATGCCGCGATCACCAACAGGGATTTCAGTCAGGAAGGGCCTCACGTCTTCGTCAAAGCGATTGCGATCCATGCCGAGGTAGGCTGACGCGTCGCGGTGGCGAATGATGCGGGGGAGAAATTGCAGCGTCACGGCAAATCCAGAGTGGCCGCGGTTTTATCTTGAAGCGAGTCGCTTCAGTGTGGCGCGATCAGCATGCGCAACTGTGTTGCTTTCATCAAGCGGTTCGCCCCAAGTGTTCAAACGCCATTCCTTCAGCTCTGGAAGTTGGTCAAAGTAGGCCTCGTTTGCAGAGCCCGTTTGGAGCTTTCGCAGGGCTGTCACGATATCTTTTGCGCACTGATATTGCTCGGTCAGTATGTGAATGCGCTGGTAGAGAAGTCTGATTTCGTTGACTTGGTCAGTGTCGATCAGAGATCGCCCGTATTGAGTTTCCCAATAGAGCGCCAAAATTGCAGCACGGGGAGCGTTTTCTTCCGCGAGCCAACGCCACACAGTTCGCTCCGTGACGTCCAGAAATTTTGCTACCAATTTGGGGCCACCCAACTCATGAACAAAAGCCCCGAACATAGTTGCCCCACGAATGCAATTTTCAGCCTTGATCATGATTGACTCTTTTGATATTGGCCCCGGTGCTGCTCATTTGCGGTAAGCTGCCGGAGCCGGTCATGGATGGTTTTTGTGAATCGGTGAGCGCTCTTGTGTGTCAGCACCTGAGCGCTTTTTTCATCGTGCTTGTGCCAAGGTGAAGGCCTGTACGAATTTGGCCTGTGTCACCACAACGGTGGCTTGCCCGTCCTTCCCCGGCTTGGTGCGGGTGTTGATTTGATAGATGCCTGGCGCCTTGTTTTTCTTGACTTCCATGAAAACTTCTTCACTGGCGGCGACCTTCATCGGGGCATCTCCCACGGCTGTTTCTGTTTCTACTTGGTAGTCATTGATAAAGTGGACATTGCAACCTTTGATCGTCTCGCCTTTGTCGCTGACAAAGTCGTATTTGGAGGCACGGAGGATCAGGACTGTTTCGCTCATGATGGTCTTTCGGATTTCGGCCTTATGTGGCCAGTTGGAGTAAACCGCGCTCGTAACTAAACGCGGGGACTTCGCGCACCAGGCATTTGCAGCGCCTTGGGTTTGCACGAACTGGTGAGAAGTCAGCAGGCAGCATTTGCCCCTGACGTTCAATAAGTTGCATGTCGGTGGCCAGCCAGGACACACCGCTATCGACAAGCTGCTTGCGACGTCGGTAAAAGGTGGGCCGGGTGAAGCGCTTTTTCATGTCGTCTTCGCCGTGGGTCGCCAGCCCCAGCCAGAACCCGTGCAGTAGTCCCGCCAGCTCCTGGGTGAAGCGGGCATCGAGACGGTCTCGAACGGCCATGCTGGTGCGCACGATCTGGACGGCTCCACTGCCTTCCCGCAGCAGACGATGAATTTCCTTGTCGAAAACGGCTTGCAGGTACTCCGTGGTGATCTCGCGAACCTTGGGTTTGTGGCCAAAGTCGTAATCCAGCTTTTCGGCGTGCAATTCGACTTCAGCCCGAAGCCGGTTATTTGCCAGCCGCTGCAATGCTGTGAGCCTGCGTGATGCCTTGTTGTTTGCCCATTCAACCGGCGCGCCATTGGGCCGGTTTTGCTGGTACTCACTTCGCAGCACATGAAAAAGACGCTTGCGGTCGTTCTTCTGGAACTCTGGCCCCTTGTGATACAGCTTGATGGTGGTGGTCGTGCCCGGAACGAAGATGGACTCGTTGCTGTACTTCTGCATCTTTCGGCGTGGAAAGGCTACGTGATAGATGCCCTCGAAGAATTCTTGAACGGCCTGGTATGGCAACTGAAAATTTTCAGCCCAGTCAACCCGCTGGACCGTCCAGTTCGCCACGGGTGGCAATGTGACCCCTAGCAGTTGCTGCAACAGGGCTCTGACGCGTTCGCATGCCCCTTGCATGTCTTCGACCACACCATAGACGTTTTGGCCGTTGATGGCCTTGGCGACTGAGCATTCGACGATCAGGTAGGGGTCGCTGACGTGCCACTCGGGTTTTCCGCTTTTTGACTTTGTGCAGTCCTCATACATAGGCTTGACCATGATCCGCGAATCGAATGAGCCGCGCAGATTGGTGCGGGTGATCTCCCAGACGATCTCGCCGGTGTCGTTCTGCATTCGGCAGTAGCTTTCGCCCTGGGCCTTGATTCGGTCAACGATGGAGCGGTGCATATAGGGTGACTTGAGCCTGACCGTATCGAGTCCCATGGGCGTTTTCACTTGGTTGAATGGAATCTCACTCATGAGACTGATACGGGGTGTTACTGCCCGTGAAGAGGTAAATTCGAGCCGTTTTCCGGGCCTGCTCCAGGGCAGGTGATGCGCCATCTTTTGACCGCGAAAATGGCGTGCGCTGCCTGGTGGTGCCGGTGGCTGGAACCATGTTTCGCGAAATTTGTTGGATGGCCGGTCGCCGCCATGGGAAACCCGCCTCAAATCGGCCTGCGTTCATGACTGCACTCCTGGCCACAGCAACGCCAATTCAAATGGCCAGAGGTAGAGAAAAACGCCTTCCTGGTCAACATGGAAAGACGCCGCTTCGTCCGAGTTGGAGATAAATCGAAAATGAAGTGATGGCATGTTCAATACCTCGTGCGTTAAAGGCTGGCATGGTTAAGAGATGTGCGCTTTGTCAAGAAAGCGGAATGTGGACCGTCAAACGAAATGTCAAACCCGGCGGCTGACCAGACGCGCAAATACGCGTCAAACGTCACGGCCTGCGCAAAGCGTCTGACGTGCAGATCGGCCGGCAAAACTGAGCGTGAGAAATCTGGAAGGACAACCGCAAACTTCAAATTGGCGGGCAGACAGCCTGCGGTGCTGCGAACGGGAACTGATGGCATAGAGCCAAGTGCGCCACCATGTGAGCTGACGGGGTTCCCTCCCCCCCACTTGCACATTCGTGCGCGTGGGTGCCCCGGTCGGCGGCCTGTGCCGCCCCGCCATGGGTGGCCGCTTGGTGCGCTAGCGCTGCCTGTTTATCACGAAGGTGCATGCCACCGCCTGAGCGTGTCAAAGCAGCAGCGGGACGCGATGGCCGGAAGGCATCAATCCTGCGGCCCTGTGGGGCGATCAAGATGTCTTCCAGAAGCTCGGGGAACAGGTCCCCGAGTGGCTTGAAGCAGCCATGCACAGCCGCGACTTGTCGCGGGCTGTTGGCCTGTTGGACAAATTGGCTCACAGCAGCCCCTTAGCCAACAAGCGCTTGCAACACCTCCACGGGTTCGGCGCGACCCTTGCGGCGCGCTTGTGCTTTTTTGTCGTCGTCAATTACGGCGCTCTGCATGTCGGACATTGCCAGGCACATCAGATCACCAACAGTTTTCGCGGTTGAACTGCCGGTGCTCGGGTTGACTGGCAGTAGCTCGCGGCCCATAAGCCGGGCATATAAAACGCCGTTTTCGGCCAAGCTGCGCATCATGGCAATGGCCTTGGCTTGCGTTCCAGAGTCGGGGCTGTCGCTCAAGAATCCGCAACTGATCTTCTGATCTGCGCCTGCGGTGACTGCGGCTTCGTTGGCCTCGATGCAATCGAAAACGCGGTCAACCTGGTCGCTTTCGAGCAGTGGTGTGATGCGCATGAACTGCAGGTTTGCAGTTTGTGGGCGTTGCAGTTTTCCAGGTTTTTCCGAGGTGGAACCATCGGTTTCCATTGGAGAACCACCAGTTTTCCCGACAATGCCAGCAGGGAATACATCGCCGCGAGATTTGGCTTTTGCACCGGGTGTGTCTTCGTCGTTGAAGTTGTAGCCCTGACCCTCAAAGAACTCGCGCAAATCTTGGAGGAACTGATTGTCGGGGACGTAATTGCCGGTCTCAAAGCGTTTGAGCTTGTGACCTGGCAGGTTCGATTGCTCTGCAGTTTGAGCTTGGCTCATTCCGAGAAAGTTACGAGCAGCGCGGGACTTGTTAGGGGACAGCGCAAGTTCAGAAAAGTCGATAGTCATTTGGAATCTTTCTAGGTTGTCAAAACAGCAAAATCGCTGTAATGTCAACTATAACTGAAAGTTTCCAAAAAAGTAAAACTATTTTTTAATCAACCTTTTTGGTTCTTCACTTGTTCACGCATTTGCTCTATTTCGGATTGGAGTGCCGCTTGTGCCTCAACGATATGCCCAGTCATTGTCAAGAGGACATCCTCTGAATCTGTCAGTAGCTCCCGCACTCGCTTTTCTCCATGGCGTGCGATTACCAAGCCTTCAACAAGTGTTTGAATCGCCTGGCGTTCAGTGAAGGTAAGGAGTGCAGTCAAGCTAGCGAGCCTAAAACGATTGATACGCTTGTCCTCATCTTCCAGCCCATTAAACAACTGCTCATTACTTGGTGCGTAAGGGGTTTCCGTTCCCCACAAAAGCATGTTGGGTGAGATTTTCAATGCCTGGCATAGCTCCCGAAGTTCCCGTGCGCCGGGAAGCGTACGACCGGTCTCGTACCCTTTGATCGCTGATAGTGAAACTCCGCTTTTCTCGGAGAGCTGTGACTGAGTCAGACCAGTCAAGCTTCGTGCCTTGATCAATTCAGCACCGAATGACACGGTTTCGGGTAATGGTGGTAGGTGAGGGTTTGACACGCTAAATATCTACTGCAAATATGAACACCCCTAGGATACACGTCATCAGGTTGATCATCAACGCGTGACTTTTGCGTAACTTGAAAAATCGCTCAGAGGCATTTTTCTGCAAATCAAAATGGATGGGCGTCCGTAAGTCATTGATTTGTAATAAGACGGTTCAAATTCAGCAGGCTACGAACCAAGGGGTCGTGGGTTCAATTCCTGCCAGCCGCACCAAACGACAAGCCCTAGAACAGAGATGTTCTGGGGCTTTTTCGTTTTTGAGCTCAATGGAGCGGCCTAACGTTACATGCCGGGTGATGTGTCACCCGGACAAACGATGTCACTGGTCATTTTCTCAATGGGAGCCACGGAGTTTTTCTACTCGCGTGTCAGGCGAATCGGCTTATGCAGCGATGGGGGATGTGTTTTTAGAGCGCTGAACTTTCAGAACCGCAGCGGTACGGCGCAAATGTTTGAACACGGTTTCAAGCTGGCTCAAATCACGGACAGCAATGACAAACCTCAGCTCCATCACCCCATGGGACGACTCATTGGTCATGTCCACCTGTGTGATGTCTGCTTCGCCGGCTGCCAGCGCGCTGGCGACACGGGCCAACACGCCTTTGCCATTGGTGACGGTGACCACAATTCCCGTCTCGAAGGTCCGCATGGGTTCATCGGACCATTCCACACTGATAAAACGTTCGCTGTCTTTGTGGTGAAGTTTTTTGGCTACTAGGCAGTCGCCTGTGTGGATCGTCAACCCCTCACCACGACCCAGGTAACCCACAATGCTGTCGCCAGGAATCGGGCGGCAACAGTGGGCAAAACGCACCGAAGTGCTTTCGCTGCCATCAATGGAAACACTACCTTGGGATATGTTCTCGCCGGCCACAAAACGCTCCCTGGTCAGCAGCAGGGCATCGGGCTTTTCACCGCTGTCAGCGAGCAACATGGCCAGACGTTTTGCGACGATGCTGGCGATGCGTTTGCCCAGGCCAATGTCTGTCATCAGTTCGGCTTGGGTTCTGTTACCACTGAAACGCAACAACTTGTCCCATACAGCAGCTTTGAGGCCAGAGTTGTCGGGCAAATTCTCGATGCCTTCTGCACGCAAGGCCTGGATCAGCATTTTTTCGCCGAGGCTCTCTGACTCGGTCTGGGCCAAGGTCTTGAGGTGTTGGCGTATCTTGGAACGTGCGCGCGCTGTCCTGACAAATCCTAGCCAGGCAGGGTTGGGCGTGGCTTCGGGTGAGGTGATGACCTCAATCACGTCGCCGTTCTTGACTTCGGTGCGCAAGGTCACGGGTTCGTTGTTGATTTTGGCCGACAGGGTGTGGTCACCCACATTGCTGTGGATGGCGTAGGCAAAGTCGACCACGGTGGCACCGCGCGGCATGGCCATGATCTGGCTTTTGGGTGTGAACACGTAAACCGCATCTGGAAACAGGTCAACCTTGACATGTTCCCAGAACTCTGTGGCATCGCGGTTTTCGTCCTGGATGTCCAGTAGAGATTGCAGCCATTTGGACCCCATGCGGTCGTTCTGACTGACGTCGTCGTGGGCGGCTTCCTTGTACAGCCAATGCGCCGCTACACCGGTTTCTGCCACCAAGTGCATCGCTTCGGTGCGCAGTTGAAACTCAACGTTGATGCCAGACGGACCCACCAGCGTGGTGTGCAACGACTGGTAACCGTTGATTTTGCTGATGGCAATGTGGTCTTTGAACTTGCCCGGAACCGGCTTGTAGAGCTGATGCAGCAAACCCAAAGCGGTGTAGCAGTCAACCAGATGCGGGACGATGATGCGAAAACCGTAGATGTCGGTGACCTGGGCAAAGCTGAGGTTTTTTTCCTCCATCTTTTTGTAGATGGAGAAGATGGTTTTTTCGCGCCCGGCAATCCGCACCGGCATGTCGTGTTGTGCGAAGGTGTTGTCCAGGTCGGCATGCACCTTTTGAATCAGGTCACGGCGGCGGCCGCGCGCTTTGGCCACTGCTTTGGTCAAAACGCTGTGTCGCCAGGGGTTCAGGTACTTGAAGGACAGGTCCTGCAATTCGCGGTAGGTCTGGTTTAACCCGAGGCGGTAGGCGATGGGGGCGTAAATGTCTAGCGTTTCTGAGGCAATGCGCCCCCACTTTTCGCGTGGCGCATCTGACAGGGTGCGCATGTTGTGGGTGCGGTCAGCCAGCTTGATCAGGATGACGCGCACATCACGTGCCATGGCCAGCAGCATTTTTCGAAACGACTCGGCCTGGTTCTCTTCGCGGGTGTTGAAGTGCAGTTTTTCCAGCTTGGTCAAACCATCGACCAGTTCCGCCACCGAGGTGCCAAAACGTTCAATCAGGTCCGACTTGGCGATGCCACAGTCTTCCATGGCATCGTGCAACAGGGCCGCCATCAAGGCCTGGGCGTCCAGCTTCCACTCGGCACATTGGGCCGCCACGGCGATGGGGTGGGTGATGTAGGGCTCTCCGCTGTTGCGCAGTTGGCCCAGATGGGCTTCGTCGGCAAAGCGGTAGGCTTGTCGCACGCTGGCCAGATCGGCCGGGCTCAGATAGTCCAGTTTGTTGGTGAGGCTCGCCAGACTGGCTGCAGCCGCATTCATGCCCGCCGAGCTAAGCGCCTTGGGGGCGGATTTGGGTTGGGTGGGGTTGACAACGGAAACTGGTTGGACGGGGGTGCGCATCCCTGAAATATAGCCTGCGTGCAAGCATATGGCACAAATGAAACAAAAAAGCACCGCAGAGCGGTGCTTGATATGTCAGCGTGTGCGTGAATTCAGAGCGGCACTTTTTTCAACATCTCGATGCCAACCTTGCCTGCTGCAATTTCGCGCAGGGCGGTCACACCCGGTTTGTTTTTGCTCTCGACTTTGGCGGTGTGGCCTTGGCTCAGCATGCGGGCACGGTAGGACGCAGCCAACACCAGCTGAAAGCGATTGGGAATCTGCACCAGGCAGTCTTCAACAGTGATACGGGCCATGACTTCTCCAAAACCAGGTGGGCGCACTAAGAAATATGCAGTGCTTTGAATGTTTCAGCCCTGGCACGGCGCTGTGCCAGGTACTTGAGTCGTTGAGCGTGGACGATGGATTTGAGATCAAACACGGCCCGGTCAAACAACTCGTTGATTATAACGAAGTCAAACTGGTTGACCTGCGCCATCTCCAAAGCCGCGTTCTGCAGCCGGACTTCAATCACGGCAGGGGTGTCTTCACCACGCCGCTCCAGCCGCGAGCGCAACTCATCCCAGCTGGGTGGCAGGATAAAGATGGTGACGGCGTTGGCAAACACCTTCTTGATCTGCAGCGCACCTTGAAAGTCAATCTCCAGAATCACATCGGCGCCTTGGCTCATGCGTTCTTCAATGGCTTTTTTGGAGGTGCCGTAGCGGTGGTTGTGGACATGTGCCCACTCGACAAAGGTGTCGGCCTGCACCATGGCATCAAACTCGGTGTCTGGCACAAAAAAATACTCACGCCCATGTTTTTCCTGCCCGCGGGGTGCGCGGGTGGTGTGTGACACCGAAGGTTGTACATGGGAATCGAGTTCCAGCAAGGCCTTGACCAAGCTGGATTTGCCAGCCCCGCTGGGGGCGGCGACAACAAAGAGGTTTCCGGGGTAATCCATAGGCGCTTATTCTATGTTTTGCACCTGCTCGCGCATTTGCTCGATCAGCACCTTCATATCCACCGAAATGTGGGTCAGTTCCAGCGCGGCCGACTTGGAACCCAGTGTGTTGGCCTCGCGGTGTAATTCCTGGATCAGGAAGTCCAGCCGTTTGCCGATATCGCCACCTTTTTTGACCAGGCGCTCCAGCTCGTCCAGATGAGAGGCCAGTCGGGTCAGCTCCTCGGCCACGTCGATGCGGATGGCAAACGCGGTGGCTTCGGTCAGCGCCCGGTCCTGGGCCATCTCGGATTTGGCCTGGCCGTCGGTGAGTTCCATCGCCTGCGCCCAGCGGTCCAGAAAACGTTGGCGTTGTTGTGTCACCAGCAGCGGGATCAGCGGCTCGGCCTGGGCGGCCAGCGCACGCAGTTGTTGGATGCGGTCAAACAACATGGCTGCCAGCCGGGTGCCTTCACGTTTGCGCGCGGCCATGAGTGCGTCGAGCACCTCGTCTGCCAGTTGCAGTGTCTCGGCCTGCCAGTCCTTGCCGGGCTGGGATTCGTCTCCTGCCAGCCGGATGACTTCGGCCACGCTGAGTGGCTGCGCCGACGGCAGCCAGGCTTTGACATGGTCCTGAATGGCGTTGAGGCGTTGCAGCAGCCGGGTCGACGGCTCGGTGACCACACTGGTGCTGGTGCTCTCGATGGACGCCCGCAGCTCCACCTTGCCGCGTTTGAGCTTGGCATTGAGCTTCTCGCGCAGGGCGGGTTCGCAGGCGCGCAACTCTTCGGGCAGGCGGAAAGACAGGTCGAGAAAGCGGCTGTTGACCGCCCGGATTTCGATGCCCAATCGGCTGGTGGCGCTGCTTTTGCCATCGCCCTCGGCGCTCTCTTTGGCCGGGTTATGCTGGGCACTGGCGTAACCGGTCATGCTGTAAACTGACATTGCGGTTCTCTTCAAAAAATGTGCTTTTGAGAATAACCCGGTTCTTGCCCCGCTTGCGGTTTCCTGATTAAAAAATGATGTCCAAGGTCAAACCCTCCCCACTGCCCCCCGGAACCTTCATTGGTGGTTATCAGGTCGTTCGCAAGGTGGCAGCGGGTGGTTTTGGTGTGGTTTATCTGGCCACCGACAACGACGGTCAGCAGGTGGCCATCAAAGAATACTTGCCAGCCTCGCTCACCACGCGTGACCCGGGTGATCTGGCGCCGCAGGTGGCGCCCGAAAAGCTGTCGCTGTACCGCCTGGGGCTCAAGAGTTTTTTCGAAGAAGGCCGCTCGCTGGCCCAGATCTCCCACCCGTCGGTGGTGAGCGTGATGAATTTTTTCCGGGAAAACGACACGGTTTACATGGTGATGAACTACCTGGAGGGCGCTAGCCTGCAGGACTTCATCCTCACTGCGCGTGATCTGAAGCAGCCCAAGGTGTTCCGTGAGTCCACCATCCGCTCGCTGTTCGAGGAGATCTTGCGCGGCCTGCGCATCGTGCACCAGCACAAGATGCTGCATCTGGACATCAAACCGGCCAACATCTTCATCACCGACGACAACAAGGCGGTGTTGATCGACTTTGGTGCGGCGCGTGAGGTGCTCAGCAAAGAGGGCAACTTCATCCGCCCGATGTACACGCCCGGTTTTGCCGCGCCCGAGATGTACCGGCGCGACAGCACCATGGGCCCGTGGACCGACATCTACGCCATCGGCGCCTGCATGTTCGCCTGTATGCAGGGTTATCCGCCCAACGAGGCGCCGCAGCGCGTCAACACCGACCCGATGGCCGCCGCCTGGAAACGTTTGCAGGGCGTGTATTCCGACAACCTGATTGAGGTGGTGCAATGGTGTATGGCGCTGGACCCGCTGACCCGGCCGCAGTCGGTTTTTGCCTTGCAAAAAGAGCTCAACAGTCCCGGTGAGCGGCGCTACACCCGCCTGAGTGTGGGTGAGAAGGTGCGCCTGCAGTTTGACAACATGGTGACCGGCACCAAAAAGACCGTGCTCAAGGCCACCGAGCCGAGCAAAAAATCCAAATGAAATTCTCTGTCTTCCAGGTCAGCCGCAAAGGTGGGCGCGACAAGAACGAAGACCGCATGGGTTATTGCTACACCAGCAGCGCCGCCATTTTTATGCTGGCCGACGGCATGGGTGGGCATCCTGAGGGGGAGGTGGCGGCGCAGCTGGCGATCCAGGCCATTGCCGCCTTGTTCCAGAAAGAAGCCAAGCCCGAACTCGCTGACGTGAACCGTTTTCTGGACGACGCGGTGCGCTCGGCGCACCGGCACATCCTGCGTTACGCCATGGACCATGCCATGCTGGATGCACCACGCAGCACGATTGTGGTGGCGGTGATCCAGAACGGCGCCTTGACCTGGACCCACTGTGGCGACTCCCGGCTCTACCTGCTGCGTCGGGGTGAGCTGCTGACACGCACGCGCGACCACTCGTTGCTGGAGCAAGACCTGATCAAACCCGCCACGCTGCGGACCGACGCCGCTGCCAACCGCCATGTGTTGTTCACCTGCCTGGGTTCACCCACCAAACCGCTGTTTGCGGTGGAGGGACCGGTGAACCTGCAGTTGGGCGACCGCATCATGTTGTGCTCAGACGGCCTGTGGTCTGCGGTGCCCGAGCCCACCCTGGTGTCCGAGCTGCTGCACAAACCGGTCGATGTGGCGGTGCCCGACCTGGTGGAACAAGCGCTGCGGCTGGCTGGCCCCACGTCCGACAATGTGACCTGTCTGGCGCTGGCCTGGGAAACCCCTGACGAGCTGCCGTCCACCCGGGGCTCGATCACCACCGACTCGATTCTGGATGGTGTGTTTGCTTCGACCGTGCAGGCCGGTTGGTTGGATCCGGCCACCGACGATCTGGATGACGAGGCGATTGAGCGCTCGATTGCCGAGATCAACGCGGCGATTCGCCGCTCGGCCCTGAAAAAAGCCTGATTTTTTGTTTCACAAGGTTCTGCCATGACTGACTTTTCACGTTCAGGCGCGCGCGCCGTCGACGCCCTGCGCCCGGTGACCATCACCCGCCACTACACCATGCATGCTGAGGGCTCGGTGTTGATTGCCTTTGGCAACACCCAGGTGTTGTGCACCGCCTCGGTCGAGGAAAAAGTGCCGGGCCACAAGAAAGGCAGCGGCGAAGGCTGGGTGACCGCCGAATACGGCATGTTGCCGCGCGCTACCCACACCCGCAGCGACCGCGAGGCCGCCCGTGGCAAACAGTCAGGTCGCACGCAAGAGATCCAGCGCCTGATTGGCCGCGCCTTGCGCAGCGTGTTTGATCTCAAGCTCTTGGGCGAGCGCACCATCCACCTCGATTGCGACGTGATCCAGGCCGACGGGGGTACCCGCACGGCGGCTATCACCGGTGCGTTTGTCGCCGCGCAGGACGCTGTGCACTGGCTCGTGGAACAGGGCAAGATCACGCAGTCACCGATCCTTAACCCAGTGGCGGCCATTTCGGTCGGCATTGTGCAGGGCACACCGCTGCTGGATCTGGAGTATGTGGAAGACTCGGCCTGCGACACCGACATGAATGTGGTGATGACTGGCGCTGGCCACTATGTGGAAGTGCAGGGCACCGCCGAGGGCGCCGCCTTCACCCGTGCCGAGATGGACGCGTTGTTGGCGCTGGCCGACAAAGGCATTCGTGAGCTGATCCAGTTGCAAATCGCTTCTTATTAATTTGATAGCTGTAAGCCCTTTATTTATAAGGGCTAGATACCAATTTTTATATGAAAATTGTTTTGGCATCCAACAACCCCGGCAAGCTGGCTGAATTGCAGGCCATGTTTGCGCCGCTTGGGTTCGAGCTCATCACCCAGGGCAGCTTGGGTATCCCCGAGGCTCCCGAGCCGTATCACACCTTTATTGAGAACGCGCTGACCAAGGCACGCCACGCGGCTGCGCACAGCGGCCTGCCCGCCGTGGCGGATGACGCCGGTTTGTGTGTGGATGCTTTTGGCGGTCTGCCCGGCGTGCAGACTGCCTATTACGCGACCCAGTTTGGTTACCCCAAGAGTGACGACAACAATGTGCGCGCGTTGCTGGAGCAGATGGCGGGTATAGAGAATCGCCGTGCTGCCATGGTCAGCACCCTGGTGGCGGTGCGCAGCCCCGAAGACCCGGAACCGCTGGTGGCGGTGGGCCGTGTCGTGGGCGAGATTGCGCGCGAGCGGCTGGGCTCCAACGGTTTTGGCTTTGACCCGGTGATGTTTATCCCCGCGTTTGGCCAGACCTTTGCCCAGTTGCCCACCGAGGTGAAAAACGCCCACAGCCATCGCGGCCGCTCTGCCGCCGCGATGGTGGCGCTGATGCGTGAGCGCTGGTTGTGAGTGGTGCGGACGCGACGAGCTTTGTTTGGTAGTCCAGGGGCACGAGGCACCAGACTGCCACTGTTGGCCTACTTCGTTGGTGCAACCCGCGAGTCGGAGCCTTTGGGCGGCTTCCTCATACTGGGGTACCAGAAATCGTCAGCCGCCCAAAGTCCCCGCCTCGCTGGACGCTCACCAAGTCAAGCGCTTGGCTACTCAGCAAACAAGGCTATGAAGTCATCACCCATCCTGCATTCTGCTTTTGGACTTCCAATGCTGGCGTTCCGACAGAATCGCGTGGCAGTTGCAGGGGTCGACCGCCGATTTCTGGTACCCCAGTATGAGGCGGGCGCCCCCTGCGGCTGCCGCGCGGGGCTTACCACAGCTCAAGTAACACAGACCAAGTACAACAACCTCAAGCACCACAAGCGCATCCTGACCGTGCCCTGAAACATATCCACTGAACAGATGATCCCCATCCATTCCGAGCCAGGCAGCCCCGAGCAGCCGGTGCAGCCGCACGACATCCAGCACTACATGCGCCCGGGCACGCTGCAACTGGGCAGCTTGCCGCCGCTCTCGCTGTATGTGCACCTGCCCTGGTGCCTCAAGAAGTGCCCGTACTGCGACTTCAATTCGCACGAACAGCGTGCAGCTGACCTGCCCGAGCAGGATTACCTCAACGCGCTGATGGCCGATCTGGAGGCCGCGCTGCCGCTGATTTGGGGCCGCAGTGTGCAAACCGTTTTTATTGGTGGCGGTACCCCCAGCCTGTTTTCACCGCAAGCGATTGACCAGTTGATTGCGGGCATTCGTGCCCGCCTCAGACTCGCGGCAGACGCCGAGATCACCTTGGAGGCCAATCCTGGCACCTTTGAGAAAGACCGCTTCAAAGCCTTCCGCGCCGCCGGTGTCACCCGCCTGTCGGTCGGGGTGCAGAGTTTCAACGACAGCTACCTCTCCATCCTGGGCCGTGTGCACAATCGGGCTCAGGCCCTTGCTGCGCTTGAGGAAGCTGCTCTTAACTTTGATACCTTCAACCTGGACCTGATGTACGCCTTGCCGGGTCAGACGCTCGATGATTTGCGCACCGATGTGGCCACCGCGCTGTCGTTTGCGCCGCCACATCTGTCGATCTACCACCTGACGATCGAGCCCAACACCTTTTTTGCCAAACACCCGCCCGCCGCCGTGGACGACGATCTGGCGGCCGACATGCTGGACTTGATCTCCGAGCTGACCGGCCCGGCTGGCCTGCAGCGTTACGAGGTGTCGGCCTACGCCCGGCCTGGCCACCGTTGTGCCCACAACCTGAACTACTGGCAGTTTGGTGACTACCTGGGTATTGGCGCCGGTGCCCACAGCAAGCTCAGTTTTGCCCACCGCGTGCTGCGCCAAGTGCGCCTGCGTGACCCGGCGCGTTACATGGCGCAAGCGCTTGCGGGCAGCGCCATCGCTCAGGAGAACGAGGTCAAACGTGCTGAGTTGCCGTTTGAGTTCATGCTCAACGCGCTGCGCCTGGCTGACGGTTTTGCGCTGCCTCTATTTGCCGAGCGCACCGGCTTGCCCCTCAACGCGATCACCGCTGCCTTACAGGAAGCCCAAGCGCGGGGCCTGATGGACAGCGACCTGGCCCACGCCCGGCCCACGACCCGTGGTTTTGACTTTTTGAACGACCTGCAGGCGCTGTTTTTGCCCAAAACCTGAGGCGCTGTCTGGCCGTCGGTCAAGTCAGGGCGTTATAGCGTCGATAACAGACACAATGGCCGCTGGGCCACAGCCTTGGGCGGGGTCAGTCGCAGGGCAGCAGTTTTGGAGAAGCACACACCATGTTTTCGGTCTACGGCATGCAAGGGCGTTTGTTTCGCGGCAGTCTGGAGCAGTTGCGCCAGGTGGGCGGTGTGGGTGCGCTCACGCGCAGCCGCAGCCTGCTGCCGACCGAGCAAGAGGGGCGGGATCGGCTGGCCGAGTCATCGGGCGCGTTTGTCGAGTCGGCGGCTAACAAAGCCGAGGGTCGCAACGCCGGTTGGGAGGACAGCCGCCGCGCTGCACTGTCGGCCTACACCGAGACCCGCGACGGCAGCACCACGCGCCAGCTCTTGACCCGGGTCAGTGACCTGATGAGTCAGAGCATCATCATCCTCAAAGACAGCGCCACGGTCTTGCAAGCTTGGCAGATATTGAGTGAAAAAGGTGTTGGCCAGGCGCCGGTGGTGGATGCCAACAACCACCTGGTGGGGCTGCTGACCCGGGCTGATTTGCTCAACCCCGAACGCCTGCCCTCACCCGACAGCCACGCGCTGGCCTGGCGGGCGCTGATGCTGCAAAACGTCAAGGACATCATGGTCACACCGGTGCCCAGTGTGGCTCCTGACTCGGACATCCGCCGGGTGGCGCGGGTGCTGCTCGATACCGGTTTGCCAGGCCTGCCGGTGGTGGACGAGCAGGGGCTGGTGGCGGGTTTTATCTCGCGCTCGGACATCCTGCGTGCGGTGGTGACCGACCCGCCGCTGGACTTGTGGGGCTGATTCTCCCCCGGTTATTGCATGCCAAAACAGGGCTTAGCCCTTGTCACACCTGCGTCACTAGCTATGACATTTGAGAGTGGTTGGCAGCGCCTGGCCAGACACCAGTCGTAGTCTGGCGTGAACTCGGAGCGTGTCAGCAGCAGCTCGGGCACCGTGGTTGTTGTGGGTGTGTAGATGTACCAGCCGTTTTGTAGCACCGCATCGGGCGGTGGCTCCATGCCGGCGCCAGAGCCTTTGATCCGCGCCTGTAATGCCCGCAGCACCGGTGGCTGGTCGGGTGCACTGCCGGGGAGAACCGCGTAATCTTCTTCCCAGCGCTGCTTTTCAATCGAGTGGGTCCAGGCCAGGGTGAAACGCTCTGTGGCCACAAACACCGGCGGGGCTTGGCCACTACTGCTGGCGAGTGTGAAGCAGATCCCCAGAACCCAAGCCGCCATGTTGCCGCCCGCGTGCCTGATGACCGACTCAGGCCGGGGACGTCCTGGCGCTGCGGCTGCGCCACACATGCCATGCCACAAAAACCGCCACCGCGCCAAAGCCGATTTCATCAGTGAGCGGCAGCGCCACCACCAGAAAGCTGGCCGCCACCACGGCATAAACGCGCTCAAACCAGTTCAGCCGGGTGATCAGGAAACCAATCGCACCGGCGCCCCACATGCCAATGGCCACCAGTGCCTTGAACACCACATACGCTGTGTCGGCCCAGTCGCCACTTTGCAACATCAGCGCCGGGCTGTAGACCGCCATGAATGGCACGATGAAACCCGCTACGGCGATGCGCACCGCTTGGATGCTGATCTTCAGGCCACTGGTATGCGCAATCGGTGCTGCCGCAAACGCCGCCAGTGCCACCGGGGGCGTCAGGTCAGCCATGATGCCAAAGTAAAACACAAACATGTGTGATACCAGCAGCGGCACCCCCAGCTTGAGCAGCACCGGCGCGGCCAGTGAACTGGTGATGATGTAGTTGGGAATCGTCGGGATGCCCATGCCCAGCACCAGGCAGATCAGCATGGTGAGAAACAGCGCCAGAAACAGGCTGCTCTCACCCACACTGATGATGCGCCCGCCCAGCTCGGCGGCCACACCGGTCAGGTTGATCATGCTGATGATCACCCCCACCAGCGCGCAGGCCACCGCCACCGGCAGCGCGTGGCGGGCACCGTCCACCATGGCCTGTAACGCCACTTTGCGGGTGTCGGCGCCAACCTGCCGGATGTAGCTGATGGCCACCAACACCGCCACCACCCCAAAAAAAGTGCCCACACCAAACTGGAAAAAGCCCGCGCAGGCCAGCCCCAGCAGCACCCAGAACAGAGCGCGCAGCGCCCGCCCGTGTACACCGGTCATCACCGCCGCACCAAAGATCAGCACCACAGTGAGTGCCAGGCCCACGGTGCCGGAAAACAGCGGTGTGTAGCCGGAAAACAGCAGCAGCACCAACCCGATCAGTGGCAGCAGCAAATACCAGCGGATGCGCAACGCCGCCCAGGGGTCGGGGCATTCGCTTTTGGGCAGGCCCAGCAGGCCCTTGCGGCCCGCCTCCAGATGCACCATCCAGAACGCGGTGGCAAAGTACAACATGGCCGGGATCAGTGCCGCCTGCACGATGGCCACATACGGCACATCGATGGTTTCGGCCATGATGAAGGCCACCGCCCCCATCACTGGCGGCATGATCTGCCCACCCATGCTGGCGGTGGCCTCCACCCCACCCGCAAAGGCCGGGCTGTAGCCAAAACGTTTCATCAGCGGAATGGTGAACTGCCCGGTGGTAACCACATTGGCGACACCAGAGCCGTTGATGGTGCCCATCAGTCCGCTGGAGATCACGCTCACCTTGGCCGGGCCACCACGGGTGTGGCCCACGGTGCCCATGGCAAAGTCGGTGAACAGGGTGATCATGCCGGCCTGTTCCAGAAACGCGCCAAACAGGATGAACAAAAAGATGTAACTCGACGACACATAGGTGGGTGTGCCGTAGATGCCTTCGGTGCCAAACCCCAGGGCGCCCACAATCTGGTCCAGCCCGAAGCCACGGTGTGCCAGGGCGCCGGGCAGATGTTCACCGAACAGGCCGTAGAGCAAAAAAATGCCGCAGATGATCGGCAAGCCCCAGCCCATGACACGCCGTGCTGCCTCAAACACCAGGGCCACCGTCACCACACCCACCACCCAGTCGGCGGGAATCAGCTCACCGGCGCGCTGGGTCAGGTCGGCCTCATACCACCAGTGGTACAGGCTGAACACAAAACCAGTGCCGCCCAGAACCCAGCCCAGCACCTTGCCCAAGCCGCCCAGTCGCGCATGGTCTTCCCATGGCGGGTACAGGGTGAAGATCAGCAGCAGCACAAAGCCCACATGCACCGTGCGCACCACCTGGCTGGTGAGTGGGCTGAAAGCCGCTGTGATGAGCTGGAAGCTGGAGAAGGCCAGTGCTATCCAGAAAATAGCTGTTGGCCCTTGTTTATCTGCGGCTGGAGTTGAATTTGTCATATAAAGCAATGAAGCCTCAAGCGGCCTGAACCCGGCGCTGGGCTGATGTGACCCTCAAAGACAAAGGCATGCTGACCAGAGGATCCACTTGCAGAGCAGCCCGCGCGCGCGGGCATGCAGAGCCCGCTCAAACCTCATTTCAACAAGCCAACTTCGCGGTAATACTTCTCGGCACCCGGGTGCAGCGGAATGGGCATGCCTTTGGCCGCGTTCTCAGGTTTGATGGCCTTGGCCGCGTTGTGGGCCGCGTACAGGGTGTCCAGGTTGTCGTAGAGGCTCTTGGTCATCTGGTAGGCCAGCTCATTTGACACACCGGCGTGGGTGACCAAAAAGTTGGGGATGGCGGCGGTCGCCACATCGGTGGTCTGGCCGGTGTAGGTGTTGGCGGGAATGAGAGCAGGCTGGTAGGCCGCATCACCCACCTTGGTGACCACCTCGGCGGGCACCGGGATCACCGTGATCTTGATCGACGTGGCCAGGTCACGGATGGAGGCGACCCCCAGGCCGGCGGACTGCAGGGTGGCATCGAGCTGGCGGTTTTTCATCAGCTCGACCGATTCACCAAAAGGCAGGTACTCCACCTTGCCCAGGTCGGCATAACTCAGGCCAGCCGCTTTGAGAATCGCGCGGGCGTTGAGCTCGGTGCCCGATTTGGCAGCCCCTACCGAGATGCGTTTGCCTTTGAGGTCAGCCAGCGTCTTGATGCCGGAGTCGGCATTGGCCACGATCTGGATGTAATTGTTGTAGGTGGCCGACAAGCCACGCAGTTTGTCGAGCTTGGTTTTGAAGCCGGCCTCTTCGTCGCCTTTCCAGGCGTCAGAGACCGAGTCGCCCAGGCTGAAGCCTAGTTCACCGCGACCTGCCTGCAGCAAATTCAGGTTTTCTGCCGAGGCCTTGGTGACCTGCGCGGTGGCGCGGGCATTGGGGATGGCTTTGGCGTAGATCTGCGACAGTGCCACGCCCAACGGGTAATACACGCCACTCTGGCCACCGGTGAGCACGTTGACAAACTGCTGCTGCGCCAGCGCGTGGTTGGAGGCAGCGGCCATCAGGCCAACGAGCAGGCACAGGGTTTTCAAGAATCGCATGGACAGTTCTCCTGAAAGGCAAAACGGCCATTATTTGGCAGGGCTGGGCACGGTCCTGCTAGTGTTTTCCCCCGGGTCGGGGTGCTGGCTGTTTTAAGCTGTTGTGGCCGGTGTCGAGCTTTTTTCAGCAGCGCGCAAGGTCAGCCCGCCGGCCTGGCGTTTGGGTTCACCCAATGCTGCGCGCGTGATCTTGGTGTTGTAGTGTGTGCGCAACTGTTGCACCATGTGGCTCAGTTCGGCGGCATTCTTGATCTTGTCGGCATACCGGTGCATCACCAGATAAGCGGTTTCAATCAGTTTGCCACTGAGTGTTTCCTGGCCATGGCGGATCAGTTCAATCACCGCCGCCTGCGGGTCACCACGCATGCTCATGGTCATTGCGGTTTCGGTCAGTTTGAGGATGCTGGTGTGGGCTGTGCGCACCAGTTCCGCATAGGGCGGGTAAATTGCCGCCGAACCCGCCAACAGCTCGGCCAGGGCGCGCGTGCCAGCAAAACGTTTGCCCACCGTGTCCACCACCTGTTCCACCTCGTCGAGCTGGATCGTTTTGTTGGCCAACTGGGCCAGCAAGGCCAGCAGGTTGGCGGCCGACTCAAAATCGAAATCAGGTGACTTGATGCGTTGGCATTGGCTGCGGATCGACGTCACAGCCTGTACAAATTGCCCCTGATCAATCAGATGCAGCGCCTCCACAATGCCGCTCAGTCGCTCCTGGCGCGCGTTGCCAGGGCGGCGCTTGATGAGGCGGGCAAAGTCATCACGGCAGCGTTGCAGGCCTTTGCGGTTACCCGACTCAAAACGCACCAGCGCCAGCAGCACCAGGGTCTGGCAGTCAAACATCTTGGAGTACAAACCGATGCGGGTGGTGCGGTCCAGCATGGCTTCGGCGCCTTGGCGGTCGCCACAGTAGTAACTCATCAAGCCCAGGTTTTGCAGCCGGGTGATGGAGGCCGGTGTCATGTCGCTGGCCAGTTTGTAGGTGCTCAGCGCCGCGTCAAATTTGCCTTGCTCGAACTGGGCACGCCCCATCACATCGTAAGCGTCGGTGTAGTTGGGTTCTTCGCTGATCAGGTTGTCCAGCACGCTGGTGGCGCGGGTCACCTGGCCTTCGTCCATGAGCGCACGCGCCACGCCGAGTCTGGCCCAAGGCAATGTCTTGGCGGCCACCACCGCCTGGTAGAGTTTTTGTGCCTGCGCGTATTTGCCCAGGCGCAGCATCAGCTCGGCGCCGACACGTGCCGCGTATAACCAGAACAAGCCTTTGCTCTCAAATCGCTGTTGGCACAAGCTGGCTGCGGTTTCGAAGTCCTCTGCCTCAATGGCGCTGAAGATGTCCTGCAGCGATGTTTTGCGAAAACGCGCCTGGTGCAGTCGTTCGGCGAGCTGGTTGGCCTTGTGCGGTTTGAGCAGGTAGCCATCCAGTGCTGACTCAGCCGCCTCAGCGACCTTGGCGTAGGTGGCTTCACCGGTGACCATGATGAACACCGTTGCAAACGGCAGCAGCTGGTTGCGCCGCAAATCGTCGAGCAGGTCTTGCCCGGTCATGGTCTCGTTCTCAAAATGTAATTCGCACAAGACCACGTCAAAGTTGCGAAATTCGAGCTGACGCCGGGCGTCTTGCAGGCGGGCGACCTGCACCACGCGGCCCATGCCAAAGTCACGCAGCTGTGACACCAGCATCGAGCGTGAGGTGGGGTTGGCGTCGATCACCAGCGCGGTGCTGGTGGACAGGTCGTCCTCAGGCAGGATCACCGAGGGGTCCTGATGGGGGACAAGTCCCGTGTTGGATGCTCACCTTGCTGCCTCCTTGTGGTGCTTTTTCAAAATCATAGCACCCGGCCAGCCGTAGGTCAGCGCTGGCGCGGTCTCAGCTGGTGACGAGCAGGCCGCGCACCTCGATAAACCGCACCACCTCATCGAGCCCGGCCAGGGTTTTGAGGTTGGTCATCACAAAAGGTTTGAGCCCCTTGGGCGTGCTGCGCATGCGGGTGGTGTCTGCTGCCATCACCTCCAGGTTGGCACCCACGTGCGGCGCCAGGTCGGTCTTGTTGATGACAAACAGATCACTTTTGGTGATGCCGGGGCCACCTTTGCGAGGGATTTTTTCACCGGCGGCGACGTCGATCACGTAGATCGTCAGGTCCGACAACTCGGGGCTGAAAGTGGCGGCCAGGTTGTCGCCACCGCTCTCGACAAACACGATGTCTGCATTGGGGAAGTCCACCAGCATGCGGTCGATGGCCTCCAGGTTGATCGAGCAGTCTTCACGGATGGCGGTGTGCGGGCAGCCGCCGGTCTCGACACCCAAAATGCGCTCGGCAGGCAGGGCGCCGCTCACGGTCAGCAGGCGTTGGTCTTCCTTGGTGTAGATGTCGTTGGTGATGGCCACCAGGTCGTACTTCTCGCGCATGGCTTTGCACAGCATCTCGAGCAGCGTGGTTTTGCCGGAGCCGACCGGCCCGCCGATGCCGACGCGCAAAGGCGGTAATTTTTTGGTGCGGTTGGGGACGTGGTGCAGGGGTGTAGTCATGGCTATTTGCTATTTATAGTAGAGCTATCAGCCCTTATTGAATAAGGGCTAGGAGCGGAAAATCCTTGAATATTGCGACTCGTGCTGGGCGCTCAGGATCGCCAGCATGGGGGAAAAAGCCTGGCGGTTCTCATCATCCAGAGCCAGCGCCAGATCCACCGCCGCAGGGATGTTCGCTGCCAGGGCCGAGAGGATGCGCTGGCCAGAACTCTGACCCAGCGGCACCGCCTTGATCGCGGCCTGCATCATGTTCTCGGCCCAGCCAAAGCTGTTGGCCAGCAGACAGTCGCGCAGCGGTGCGCCGGTGGCACTTGCGGCCAGCGCAAAGGCCAGCGGGTAGGTCGGTTGCAGGTTCGCGAGCAGGGCGATCTGCTCGGCTTGCGCGGTGGTGTGGTTGCGTAACCACTCCAGCAGGCTGCGGCCCATTTGCTCACTTTGTGCGCGTAATTCGCTGCTTTCGCGGGTTTGCAAGACCCAGGCATTGAGCTGCGCGATGCGGGTGTGGTCTTGTTGTTGCCAAGCGGGAATGGCGTGGGCGATCACCGCCAGGTCGGCACGCGCCAGGCTGGTGTGGAGCTGCTCCACCAGCCAGTCCGATGCTTCTGTTTCGCTAGTGACCAGCCCAGCATCCACGGCGGCTTCCAGGCATTCTGAATACGAGAATCCGCCAATAGGCAAGGCCGGTGAGGCCAGCCACATCAGCTGCATCAGGCTGCTGTCGTGCATGCGTGATGTGCTCGCTGGCGCTCAGTGGTGGTGGCCGCAACCGGGGCCGTGCACGTGGGGCTTGGGCGCCTCGGGGCTGGCCGGTGGTGTGTGCACATGGTCATGGCTGTGATCGTGGTCGTGTTCATGCCCGTGGTGGTGGCCACCAAAATGGCCGCCGGTGGCGTAGGCGCCGTTTTCGGGCTCAAACGGCTCGGTCACTTCGGTCACGATCAGGTGCATGGCGCGCAACATGTTGGTCAACACATGGTCGGGCTCGATCTTGAGGTGATCGGGCTTGAGCTCAATCGGCACATGCCGGTTGCCCAGGTGGTAGGCGGCGCGGATCAGATCGAACGGCGTGCCGTGGTCGGGGCAAGTGGTGATCTTCAGCACAGTTTGTGCCGCCGCCCAGACCTTGATCAACGAACCGTCATGCGCCACCAGCACGTCACCACCGCGCGCGACCGTGCCGCGTGGCAAAAAGATACCAAGTTGGCGGCCAGTGGAGTCGGTCGCGTCAAAACGGCTTTTCTGACGGACATCCCAGTCCAGCTCGACGGTACTGGCACGTTTGAGCAACGCTGCTGCCAGACCGGCGCCTTGGGGAATGAGTTTGGAGACGTGAAGCATGGTGAGGACGCAAAAGGGGGAGAAGAGGCGAATCGTACCGCTGGATCGGCGTGGGAGCCATCAGCACAGCGCGGGTTCGTCGGCTGTTAATGCCTTGGTCATGAACAGACTGTACGGGTCCAGCACATAGTCGGCAAATGGCCCACATTCCACAAAACCTTCGCTGGCATAGAGCTTCTGGGCCGCCACAAAGGGCGCCGGGGTGCCGGTTTCCAGGCTGATGCGCTGGAAACCCTTGGCCTGTGCTGCAGCGAGGATGTGCCGCAACATGGCGCGCGCCACGCCCTTGCGCAGATGGCTGCGGGCGGTGCGCATGGATTTGAGTTCGGCATGGTCCGGGCTCAGTTGCTTGAGGGCGCCGCAGCCCATCAGTTCATCACCGTCCCAGGCGGTCCAGAAGGTGATGTCGGGGTGGCGCAGGGCGTTCAGGTCAAGCGCGTGCACACTCTCGGGCGGGGAGCTTGAGTGCATGTCGTCCAGATGCTCTTGCAGCAGGGCCTGGATGGCTTCGCCCTGCAAATCGTCGATACGAATGTCCATGCGGCTCAAAACAGGAAGTATCGTTGTGCCATAGGCAGGCTCACCGCAGGTTCGCAGGTCAGCAGTTGGCCGTCAGCACGCACGCTGTAGGTCTGGGCGTCGATCTCCATGGTGGGCAGGTAATGGTTGTGCACCATGTGCTGTTTGCGCACACCGCGGATGTTTTTCACCGCACTCAAGGTTTTTTGCAGGCCAAAACGTTCCTTAATACCGGCATTCAAACCCGCCTGCGAGACAAAGGTGAGGGAGCCACGCGCCAGCGCGCCGCCAAACGCCCCAAACATCGGGCGGTAATGCACCGGCTGCGGTGTCGGGATGCTGGCGTTGGGGTCACCCATGGCGGCCATCGCGATGAAACCGCCTTTGAGGATCAGCGCCGGTTTGACACCAAAAAATGCCGGTTTCCAGACCACCAGATCAGCCCATTTGCCGACCTCGATGCTGCCCACCTCGTGGCTGATGCCGTGGGCAATCGCCGGGTTGATGGTGGTTTTGGCAATGTAGCGTTTGGCGCGGAAGTTGTCGTTGCGCTGGTTGTGTTCCACCAGCGCGGCCTCGGACTGGATCGCGCCCAGCACCAGCGGGGGTGCCAGCCAGCCACGCTGCTGTTTCATCTTGCTGGCGGTTTGCCAGGTGCGGATGATGACCTCACCGACACGGCCCATGGCCTGGCTGTCGCTGCTCATCATGGAAATCGCGCCCAGGTCATGCAACACGTCTTCGGCGGCGATGGTTTCCTTGCGGATGCGGCTCTCGGCAAAGGCCAGGTCTTCGGCAATCCCGGCGTCCAGATGGTGACAGACCATCAGCATGTCCACATGCTCATCGAGCGTGTTGACGGTGTAGGGCATGGTCGGGTTGGTCGAGCTGGGCAAAAAGTTGGCCTCACCCACCACGCGCAGGATGTCGGGCGCATGGCCACCACCGGCACCTTCGGTGTGGAAGGCGCACAGGCCACGGCCTTTGGTGGCGGCGATGGTGTTCTCGACAAAGCCCGATTCGTTGAGGGTATCGGAGTGGATCGCCACCTGGGTGTCGGTGGCGTCGGCCACGTCCAAGCAGTTGCTGATGGCCGCGGGTGTGGTGCCCCAGTCTTCGTGCAATTTGAGGCCAATCACACCGGCGTTGATCTGCTCGTGCAGCGCGGCGGGCAGGCTGGCGTTGCCCTTGCCCAGGAAACCCAGGTTCATCGGGAAGGCGTCGGCCGCCTGCAGCATGCGCTCGATGTTCCATGGCCCCGGCGTGCAGGTGGTGGCAAAGGTGCCGGTGGCAGGTCCCGTGCCGCCACCCATCATGGTGGTGACACCGCTGGCCAACGCCTCTTCGATCTGCTGCGGGCAGATGAAGTGGATGTGGCTGTCGATGCCACCCGCAGTGACGATGTTGCCCTCGCAGCTGATGACCTCGGTGCCCGGGCCGATGATGATGTCCACGCCGGGCTGCACGTCGGGGTTGCCCGCCTTGCCGATGGCGACGATGCGCCCACCTTTGAGGCCAATGTCGGCTTTGACAATACCCCAGTGGTCCAGGATCAGCGCATTGGTCATCACGGTGTCCACCGCGCCCTCAGACCGCATCTTTTGCGATTGCGCCATGCCGTCGCGGATGGTTTTGCCACCGCCAAATTTCACCTCTTCACCGTAGCTTCCTGCGGCCAGGGTGTAGTCCTGCTCGACCTCGATGATCAGGCCGGTGTCAGCCAGGCGAACCCGATCCCCGGTGGTCGGACCAAAAATCTCGGCATAGGCGCGTCGTCCAATCGTGGCCATAGTTACTCTTTCAAAAATGCGTATGAAGATGGATTGGTGTGCTGATGTTTGCCTGCAGTTGGTGGGTGGCCGCGATGCTTGGGGGAGCGTGATTCCGTTCGTGTCCGCCGGCCTGCGGCCTCCTCCTTGACCTCACTGCATCACAACGCCCCCTGCGTCAACCCGCGAAAGCCGTAAACGATGCGCTCCCCCGCAAAATCCACCAGCTCCACCGTGCGCTGCTGGCCGGGCTCAAAGCGCACTGCCAGTCCTGATGCGATGTTGAGCCGCATGCCCTGGGCGGCCGCGCGGTCAAAGCTGAGCGCGCCGTTGGTCTCGGCAAAGTGGTAGTGCGAGCCAACCTGAATCGGCCGCTCAGAGGCGTTGGTCACCACCAGGGTCAAAGTGCGCCTGCCGGTGTTGAGGCTGTGTTCACCCTCGTCGGTGAAAAGTTCGCCGGGAATCATGTTTGCGTCCTCAGACTTGACTGAACAAAACCAGACCGGCGACGCTGAGTAATCCGCCCAAGCTGCCGAGCACGGTCGCGCTGCGATTGTTCAGCCAGCGGCGAATGCTCAGGCCGATGCTCACACCACCTAGGTGCAACATGGCCGTGGTCAGCAAGAAACCAGCGGCGTAACCCGCAAATCCGCTGGCCGGTGCTTCGGCGCCATGTGCCAAGCCATGCAACGAGGCGACTGCGGCAATCAGTCCCAAGCCCAAAGCCTTGGGCATGGGTGTGCTGGCCAGCACCAACATGGCGCCAAACAGCGTGACGGACAGCGCAATCGCGTGTTCCAGATAAGGCACGGTGAACCCGCTGGCCCCTAGCACTGCACTGAGCACCAGCGCCAGCAAAAAAGTGGCTGGGCCTTGCCAAGCTTTGTTGGTCGGCAGCGCACTGACCGACCAGACACCCACTGCCATCATGGCCAGCAGATGGTCAGCGCCAAACGGGTGAATCAGGCCTTCCATCAGGCTTTGTGTGCCATGACCGGTATGGGCGCTGGCCCCTGTAGACAGGGCGCAAGCAGCTGCAAAAAGCAGAGCGGACTTGGTGGATTGACGCATCAGAATTGCTCCAGTAAACCAAAAAGGGGTGTTCAGACGATTGGCTGGTGTACGGTGACCAGCTTGGTGCCGTCAGGAAAGGTGGCCTCGACCTGGATGTCCGGGATCATCTCGGCGATGCCGTCCATCACATCGGCGCGCGTCAGCACCGTGCGGCCTTCACTCATGAGCTGGGCCACGGTTTTGCCATCGCGTGCGCCCTCCATGACAGCGGCGCTGATCAGGGCCACCGCCTCAGGGTAGTTCAGCTTGAGGCCACGGGCCTTGCGCCGTTCGGCCAGCAGAGCAGCGGTGAACAGCAGAAGTTTGTCTTTTTCACGAGGGGTCAATTCCATTTCGTTTACTCATTGCTGGGGTCATTAGCTCGTGCGGCCGCTGACGCGTGCCGAACACGAGGAGTTAATTCCATTTCGTTTCACTCAATGCTTTGAAGAATTAGCTCGCGCGACCGCAAATGCGGTCCTAACACGTGGTGTGAGTTCCATGCGAGGCATTATGCAAAAGCTGTGCCGTACGCTGGGCTGGTATGGCAGGTGGCACGAAAACTGCACGTTCTGGCCTGTGACAAACGATGTATTTCCCCCTTCTGTTGCCGTGCCCCATTCCGAACCCAAGGCGCCCCAGCGCATCACTTTGGTGCGTCGGGACTACAACGGCTGGGTCGCGCGTGAAACCCTGGAAGACTACGCGCTGCGTTTCACCCCGCAGCGTTTTCGTAAGTGGTCGGAATGGCAGGTCGCCCAGACTGCGCTTGGTGGTGCCGCTGCGTTTTTGATACTGGAGGCGGTGGGCGCCACGCTGCTGGTTCAGTACGGTTTTGTCAACGCCTTCTGGGCCATTCTGGCCACCGGGCTGATCATCTTTCTGGCCGGCCTGCCGATCAGTTATTACGCCGCCCGGTACGGGGTGGACATGGATTTGCTGACCCGTGGCGCGGGTTTTGGCTACATCGGCTCGACCATCACCTCGCTGATTTACGCCACCTTCACCTTCATCTTTTTTGCCCTGGAGGCCGCGGTGATGGCCTATGCGCTGGAGCTGGCGCTGGGCATTCCACCGCGTTGGGGTTACCTGGTGTGTGCGCTGGCGGTGATTCCGCTGGTGACCCACGGGGTGTCCACCATCAGCCGCCTGCAGGTTTGGACGCAGCCGCTGTGGCTGGTGATGCTGGTGGTGCCGTTTGTGTATGTGCTGATGCGCGACCCGAACGCGTTTGCCGGTGTCACGCACTACATTGGTGACAAAGGACTGTCTGAGGGCTTTAGCCTGCCGCTTTTTGGTGCTGCGCTGACGGTGGGGGTGGCGCTGATGACCCAGATGGGTGAGCAGGCCGACTACCTGCGTTTTATGCCGGTCAAAACCAAGGCCAACACACGGCGCTGGTGGCTAGGGGTGCTGGCCGGTGGGCCGGGCTGGGTGGTTTTGGGTGTGCTCAAGATGCTGGGCGGCGCGCTGCTGGCCTATCTGGCCATTCAGAATGCGGTACCCACCGACCGTGCGGTCGACCCGAACCAGATGTACCTGGCGGCCTACGAATACGTCTTTCCGCACTACGGCTGGGCGGTGGCGGCAACTGCCTTGTTCGTGGTGCTGTCGCAGCTCAAGATCAATGTCACCAACGCTTATGCCGGGTCGCTGGCCTGGAGCAACTTTTTCTCGCGTCTGACGCACAGCCACCCGGGGCGGGTGGTGTGGGTGGTGTTCAACACCTTGATCGCCTTCATGCTGATGGAGATGAATGTGTTTGCCGCATTGGGCGAGGTGCTGGGGCTGTACTCCAACATCGCGATTGCCTGGATGATGGTGGTGGTGGCGGACCTGGTCATCAACAAGCCGTTGGGCCTGTCGCCACCGGGCATCGAATTTAAACGCGCGCACCTGTACGACATCAACCCGGTGGGGGTGGGCGCGATGGTGCTGGCGTCGACCCTGTCGATCACCGCGCACCTGGGTTTTCTGGGGCCGTTGGCGCAGGCGTTTTCAGCGCTGATCGCGCTGGGCACGGCGCTCGTCGCATCCCCTTTGATTGCCTGGGCAACGGGTGGCAAGTACTACCTGGCGCGGCCCAGCCCTCATTCCAGCCTTTTCCCAGAGGGAGACACGGCCAAAACAGACAGCGGCAGTTACCAACGCTTGCGGGTCAGCACCTGTGTGATTTGTGAGCGCGAGTACGAGGGGCCAGACATGGCGTTTTGCCCAGCCTACCAAGGGCCGATCTGTTCGCTGTGCTGCACGCTCGACGCGCGTTGTGGTGACCTGTGCAAACCCCACGCCAGCCTGGCGAGCCAGTGGCAGGCTGCCCTGCGCTGGTTGTTGCCTCAACCCGCCTGGGCGCATTTGGACAAAGGTCTGGGCACATTCTTGATGCTGATGCTGGTGATTGCGCCGCTGCTGGCCAGCGTGTTCGGGCTGCTCTATCACCAGGAAACCCGAACCTTGGCCCAGACTCTGAGCAGTCCGCAGGCGCTGCAATCAGCCATGGATGTGTTGCGCGCGGGTTTCTTGAAAGCCTATATGGCGCTGATCCTGATTGGTGGTCTGGTGGCCTGGTGGGTGGTGCTGGCGCACAAAAGCCGCCTGGTGGCGCAGGAAGAGTCCAACCGGCAAACCCATTTGTTACTGCGCGAAATCGATTTGCACCGCCAGACCGACGAAGCCCTGCAACGCGCCAAACAGGTGGCTGATGAGGCGCGCGCGGCGGCAGACCAGGCCAACCAGGCCAAGAGTCGCTATATCAGCGCCATCAGCCACGAACTGCGTACACCGCTCAACAGCATCCTGGGGTATGCCCAACTCATGGGGGAAGACGCGGGCATCCCGGCGCACCGCAAACAAGCGGTCAGCGTCATCAAACGCGGGGGTGAACATTTGCTCTCACTGATCGAAGGCACGCTGGACATGGCTCACATTGAGGCCGGGCGCCTCACCCTCTTGGTCAAACCTCTGCTCTTTGCCGATTTTGTGAGCGATATTGCCAGCCTGTTTGAGTTGGAGGCACAAGCCAAGGGCCTGACCTTCCTCTGTGAGGTGGATGGCAACCTGCCGACCGTGGTGCGTGCTGATGAAAAACGGGTGCGCCAGATCCTGATCAATCTGGTGGGCAATGCCATCAAGTTCACAACCCAAGGGCAGGTCACGCTGCGAGTGAGTTACGCGCGTGAGATGGCGGTGATCGAGGTGGAGGACTCCGGCCCGGGGCTGTCCGAGTCCGAGTTAACACGCATCTTCGAGCCCTTCACACGTGCCCAAGGTGCGGGTAATGCCGCACCTGGCGCCGGTCTGGGTCTGACCATTGCCCGCATGTTGACAGACCTGATGGGTGGCCAGATGACGGTGACCAGCACCCCCGGCATCGGCTCCACCTTCAAGGCCAAGCTGTTTTTGCCCGAGGTCAGCAGCGCACTCGACAACTCGGTGTATTCCCCTGCTTCCAAACACCAGAACCGGCTGTTTGTGCGCCGCCCGCGTCGCGGTTACATCGGGCCACGGCGGCGCATTCTGGTGGTAGACAACGAGGAGGCCGACCGCGAGGTGCTGGTCAAGCTGTTGCAGCCGCTGGGTTTCGATGTGCGCACCGCCGCCAATGGCCACGACTGCCTAGACCTGCTGGCCGCCGGTTACGCGCCCGAGGTGATCCTGATGGACCTGGCCATGCCCGGCATTGACGGCTGGGAAACCATCCGCCGCTTGCGGGCGTTATTGGCGGAAAGCCCAAATCCTGCCCCATTCATTGCTATTGTTTCTGCGAACGCGTTTGACCGTGGGCTGGACAACGACCTGGGCGTGCCGAGTGAGGATTTCATCCTCAAGCCGGTACGCCACATTGACTTGTTGGACTGGCTGGAGCGCCGCCTGAAACTCAGCTGGCTGGAAACCGCCGCCCCCGCCGCAGAAGACACCCCCCGCCAGACTACCGAGCTGGTGGTGCCACCCAAACCACAAGTCGACGCGCTGCGTGAGCTGGTGGTGCTGGGTTATTACCGCGGCATCCTGAACCAGCTCGACAACCTCGAACTCAGCCACCCGCACTGCGCGCACTTTGTGGCGGGCATGCGTGAGTTGGCCAAGCAGTTCCAGTTCGAAGCCATGCTGACGCAATTGAGCAGTTATGCCAACGAAAACTAATTTACAAAGCGCCTTGCCGCGCCCGATGCTGGACCGCACGCTGGACCGTGCCAACAGCGATGTGGTGCTGATTGTTGACGACGTGCCCGACAACCTGGCGGTGTTGCATGACGCACTGGACGAGTCCGGCTATACCGTGCTGGTGGCGATCAACGGCGAGGCCGCGTTACAACGCGCCGCCCAGGTGCTGCCCGACATCATCCTGCTCGATGCGATGATGCCCGGCATGGATGGTTTTGAGGTGGCACGCCGCCTCAAGAGCCTGCCGCAGACCAGCCACATCCCGATTGTTTTTATGACCGGCCTGACCGAGACCGAACACCTGGTGGCCGCGCTCGAATCCGGCGGCGTGGATTACGTCACCAAACCGATCAAGCCCAAGGAGGTGCTGGCGCGTATGGCGGTGCATTTGCAGGGCGCGCGTGAGCGGCGCCAGGCCCGCAGCGCACTCGACGCTTTTGGTTACGCCAGCATCACGGTGCGAGTGAGTGACGGCAAACTGATGTGGCAGACCCCGCTGGCGCGGGAGCTGCTGGCGCGTTATTACGGCACCGACGCCCCCATCACCCCGGAGCCGGTGCTGGTCTGGTTACGCCGCCATGTGCAAGCCAAAGAGCCTTTGACCGAGCCGCCGCGCCTGAGTGTCGAGCATGGCGCTAACCGCCTGACCTTCCGGCTGCACCAGCAGATTGGGGACAGTGAGGGTGGTGGCGACTGGCTGATCATCATGCAAGAGGTCAGCGAGTTGAGTGTGATTGAGGCCATGGCGCTGAGCTTCAAACTCACCCCGCGCGAGGCCGAGGTGCTGTACTGGGTGGTCAAAGGCAAGATCAACCGCGACATTGGCGACATTGTTGGCAGCAGCCCGATGACGGTCAAAAAACACCTGGAGCGGGTGTTTGCCAAACTCGGGGTCGAAACCCGCACCGCCGCCGCCGGTTTGGCCATGAGCCGCATCAAACAGCTGCATCCGCAGTTTGAGGGTTAGTGCAGTGTTTTTAAGCCTTTTGGCATTTAGCCCTTATATATCAAGGGCTGATAGCTATACCTTTTGATAGTCAGGCCACAGCGGATAGGGCCTTTGGCAGCCAGGCTGGTTGGGCGCCAACGCGGCGCTGCTGCGACCGCCAGCTCAGCCCCAGCAGCAGCAAAGCCAGTGCCATCAGCCACAGGCTGGCTGGCTCTGGCACATCAATAGCCGCGGCAAACTGGGCGCCCAGGATGGCATGCCCGACGGTGGTGGGGTGCACACCGTCCCAGAACAGCCAGCTGTCGGGGTTGCAGGTGCCGTCCTGAAGATGTTGCACACACTGCTGGGTGACATTGCTCATGCCGTATTTGGCAGGGTTGGCAACCACGTCACTGAGGGTGCCAAAGGTGTCAAACTGGGTGATCTCCACCTGGTTCAAACTTTGGTCAAGCAAAGTCAATGCGTCGGCCAGTGCCAAATTGAAGGCAACAGTGAGTGCCGTCAGGTTGGTATTGCCCAGAAACCCCGGTGTGTTGCCCAGATCGGGCATGTTGGGAACCAGGAAGTGGGTGGCTCCTTCAGCGAACAGCTTGGCGATGGCGTTGGTGATGTTGTTGACGCCTATGGAAATCAACTGGGGATTCGATGCATCCAAAAACACGTCGTTGGGAAAGGCCCAGACCACAAACAGCGATTCATCGGGCACAAAACAATTGGTGCAGCTGTTGGCAAAGCTGTCGACCTGGTTGGTCACGCCACCTTGCGAACCAAACCAGCCTTGGAGAGCGGGTGGAGTGCTGGGATTGAACGCGTTGAAATTGGTGCTGCCGCTGGTGGCGCCACCCAGAGCGTAATTGCTGCCGCCCAAGCTGGACGGTTTGAAGCTGGTGTCGCCCGGGTGATACGCCTGCCACAGGTATTCCACCGCCGTTGGCCCGTTGGAATAACGGGTGGCGGAATAGGGCGGTGGCGGGTAGGAGCCTGGTAAACCGGAGCCAGCGTAGTTGCCGCCATCAGAGAGTGAGTCACCAAACACAAACAGTTGGTTCAGGGCCTGCAAACCGGCGTGGGCCGACAGGGGCGCTGTCAGCATGAGGGCGGCGGTGAACAGCAGCCTGCGTAGGGAAGGTGTCATGGTGTCTCCTGTGATGGACGCAGAACCTGAATGGCATCGGCCGACAATCTCCGACCGGGCTGCGATTGTTCAAACAAGGCGTGCCCTGTGTCAATCCAGACAAGCCTTAGGTAGGGGAATACAGGCTTGCTCGACAATGCCCGATATTTTTGTATGCCAGCCCTTGTCAAAAAAGGGCTGATTGCTCTATTTACAGTAGCGGATGTCAACCCGTCGGGTGGCTGCCGTGGCGCCACCAGGGTGCAGACCCATCACTTCAGGTGATGGCCCAAGCCACACGTTGCCAAAAACGACCCATGGATCAACACAGAACACAGGAGGACGTCAGATGGGACTGAGAAGGCGCATTTCTGTGTACTTGATCAGCGTCTTGGCTGTGCTGGCGGTGCTGACGCTGAGTGCTTTGCGTTGGCACAGCCACCAGCGGGCTGTCCAGCTGGAAGTGGCGGAGGCGCATGGGGAGTTGAAACGGCTGCTGAGCCTTTTCCACGCCAGCACCCTCAGGCTCAACGGCACATTGCAGCCTTGGGCCAACTGGACCGGCCTGCATGATTACCTGCTCGATCGCCAACCGGCATTTCGCCAGAAAGAGCTGGACTTGAAGGTGCTGAGGGCGGTCCAAGTCGATTTCTTGGTGTTATTGGACCTGGACAGCCAGTTGATCGACATGATTGAGGTGCCCGGTCGCCAGGGTGACACCCCGGCAACCGGCACTTTCCGGACCCAGTCTCAGGCGTATCCGGCCTTGGCGAAGTCCTCAGCCCATTCCCGTGGCTGTGGTGTCATCAGGGTCGGCAAGCAGGTGGCACAGGTCTGTGTCAGCCCGGTGTTCAAAAATGGGGGTGAGGGCAGTTCGAGTGGTTTTGCGGTGATGGGGCAGTGGGTTGATGATGCCTTGACCCAGCAGATTTCGCGGCTCTCGGGTGCCCGTTTCAGCGTGGTTGATCTGCCAGACCCGGCCCTGACTGCACCGTCCCAGTACCAGGGGGAGCCGGTGTTCAAGAAGGAGGCGGTGACGCTGGTGGAGCACGAGCGGGTTCTTGAGTTGCGTTACCCGATCACCAACATCTTTGGCCAACCGATTGCCGAAATCCGCATGGAATGGCCGCGCTTGCATGAGCAAATGGCCGACATCGGCTTGCACGCCACACAGACGGTGGTGATCGGGTTGATGGTGGTCTGTGGTGTGGTGCTGGCGCTGCTGCTGGATCTGGTGGTGGTGCGGCGGCTCAAGCTGTTGCAGGAGGAGCTGGCGGGTATTGTGGATTCCAAACGCTGGGCCGGTGAGGTGTCGGTCAGGGGCGGGGACGAATTGGCAGAACTGGCGCGTTACACCCAGGAAGTGGTGGCCGTGGTGCACCATCAGGTGCAGGAGCTCAAAAATCTGTCGTTGACGGATACCCTCACCGGGCTGGCCAACCGGCGGGCTTTTAATGATCGCCTGGAGCACATCCTGGCCCAGTATGCCCGGCAACAGCTGTCTGCCGCCCTGATCCTGATGGATGTGGACTACTTCAAAAAATACAACGACCGTTATGGCCATCCGGCGGGTGACGAGGCGCTCAAGGCCATTGCCCAGTGCCTGCGCAGCGCCTTGCGGCGTGAGCTGGACCTGCCTGCGCGGCTGGGAGGTGAGGAGTTTGGGGTGTTGTTGCAAGGGGTGACGGCCGAGCAGGCCTGTGCGGCAGCTGAACACATCCGCCTGGCTTTGCAAAACATGGCCCTGGCGCATGAGGCCAATCCGCCACTCAAGGTGATGACCATGAGCCTGGGCGTGGCCGTGGTGACGGACGCCGACACCGCAACAACGCTCTACCACCGCGCCGATGCCGCGCTTTACCAAGCCAAACACCAAGGCCGCAATCAGGTGACTTTGGCCTGAACACAGCGGCTGAGCTGGCGCGCAGCTTCAAACGACTGTACGCGTGGGTGACGGTTTTTGTAAGGTTTTTTGGCCTCTAGCCCTTTTGTGAAAAGGGTTGATAGCTCTATTTTTTGGTTGCTGTTTAAAGATGTTGTATCCATTTGTGCAGCATAGTGGACAATTGTCGGTTTGTGTCCAGATTGACACATAAGACACCAAACAGGAGCCATTCAATTGGGTTTGAGACGGAGAATTTCGCTTTACCTGGTCAGCATCCTGTCGGTGTTGGCCTTGCTGACCCTGATCGTGCTGCGCTGGGGCAGCCACGAGAAAGCGGCGCAGCAGGAAGAGGTGGAGGCGCGTGCCGACCTGCACCGCCTGATGAGTACCCTGCAGGCACGCACGCTGGAGGTCAACGGCACCTTGAAGTCCTGGGCCAACTGGACCGCGCTGTACCAGCATCTGCTGCATCGCACGACGCAATTCCGCCAGAATGAGCTGAGTGTGGACGCCCTGGCGGTGGCCGACGTGGACTTTTTGCTGCTGCTGGACCTGCAGGGCAAGGTGCTTGACATGAGTGAGGTGCCGGGCGCGCAGGGCGAAACACCGGTGACCGATGAAACCCAGCAGCGTGGTTATGCCTACCCTGGGTATGCGAACTTGTCGCCCACAGGCCGTGGTTGCGGTGCCATCAAGGCCAGAGCGCGGGTGGCCCTGGTGTGTTTCAGCCCGGTGGTAGACAGCGAAGGCAAAGGGAGCCCGCGTGGTTTGGTGGTGATCGGGCAATGGCTCAGCGACGAGATGGTCCAGCAGGTGTCTGAACTCACCGGCATTCGTTTCAGCATTGTGGATGTGCCCAATGCGCCGCTCATTGTGAAATCCCCGCTGGTGGTGGACAACGTGTTTCGCCAAGAGCTGGTGCAGGTGATGGCGCATGAGCACGACATTGAATTGCGTTACCCCATCACCAGCCTGTTTGGCAACGACATCGCCCAGGTGCGCATGAGTTGGCCACGCCGACACGCCCAGCTGGCCAGCAGCAGTTATGACACCACCCAGGCCGTGGTGATTGCCCTGATTCTGACCTGTGGGGTGCTGCTGGTGCTGCTGCTGGATCGGGTGGTGGTGCGACGGCTCAACCGTTTGCGGGAGGAGTTGGCGCTGATTGTGGACTCCAAGCGCTGGACCGGGGAGGTCACCGTCAGTGGCCACGACGAAATGGCCGCCTTGGCGCGTTACGCCCGAGAACTGGTGACCGTGGTGCGTCATCAGGTGCAGGAGCTTAAAAACCTGTCGCAAACCGATGCCCTGACCGGTTTGCCCAATCGGCGCGCTTTTAACGAACGGCTGGAGCACATGCTGGCGCAGTACGCCCGGCAACAGTTGCCCGCGGCGCTGATCCTCATGGACGTGGACTACTTCAAGAAATACAACGACAGTTATGGCCATCCGGCGGGTGACGACGCCCTGCAGAAAGTGGCCCAGTGTTTGCGCAGCTGTTTGCGCCGTGAGCTGGACCTGCCTGCGCGCCTGGGGGGTGAGGAGTTTGGTGTGTTGTTACTGGGGGTGAGCGCCGAGCAGGCGGTCGCGGTCGCCGAGCAGATCCGTGCCCATTTTCAAGGCATGGGCATCGCGCACCGGGCCAACCTCCCCTTGGGGGTGATGACCATGAGCCTGGGCGTGGCCGCTGTCAGTGCCACAGACACCACCACCTCGCTTTACCGTCGCGCCGATGCAGCGCTCTACCAGGCCAAAACCCAGGGCCGAAACCGCGTGCATCAGGCCTGAGCCCGCGCGGGCCAACACCTTGTTTGTGTGAGGTGGTGGTTTTTTTGAGCACTAGAGGGTAATCACAGCTGTACCTGAGCAGCACTTTGAAGTAGTCTGCGTGGCAGCCCACTTGTAACGGGGAGTTACAGACACGGCAGCATAACCTTGACAAGCTGCTGTCTGGGGCGAAAGCAGATTCAGTCATAACAAATAGATTTCGCGTTGGTCTTCCAAATTTTTCCGAATGAGGAGCCAGTTCATGCGCAGCAATTTGCCTGTGTCCCAGCAGGAATTTACTTTTCCACCCCACCAAACCCTGGTATCTGTCACCGACCTCAAGGGGCGCATCGTGTATTGCAACACCGCGTTTGTTGAGGTGAGTGGCTACTCCACCGCAGAGCTGCTGGGCCAGCCCCACAATCTGGTGCGCCACCCTGACATGCCGGCGGAAGCTTTTCGCGACATGTGGGAGACCATCCAGGCCAAACAACCCTGGAGCGGTCTGGTCAAGAACCGCCGCAAAAATGGCGACTACTACTGGGTGCGTGCCAATGCCACCCCGATGATGGATGGTGAGCAGATCACCGGCTACCTGTCGGTGCGGACCTTGCCCTCGCCCGAGTCTGTCAAGACCGCAGAACAGCTGTACACCCGCATGCAGGCACAAGCCAAGTCGGGCAGCCAGACCCTGCGGCTGCATCGGGGTCAGGTGATACGGACCGACTTGGCCGGGCGCTTGTTGCGCCTGATGAACCCCAGCCTGGTGGCCAGGCTCGCGCTGATGCAAGTGGCCCTGATGGGCTTGCTGGTGTTTGCTGCATCCATGGGGCTGAGCTGGATGGGGTTGCTGCCCCTGGGCTGCCTGGCTGCGGCCTTGTCGGTGTGGGCCAACTGGCACATGACCATCCGCCCGCTGGCCGATGTGTTGGCCGATGCCAACCAGTTGGCCGCGGGTGACCTCACCCACAAGGTGGCTGTGCGTGGCAGCGGCGTTTTTCGCCATTTGCAGCAGGCCTTGATGCAAATGTCGGTGAACCTGCGCACCGTCGTCACGGATGTGCGTGATGAGATAGACCGCCTCAGCACCTCGGTGCAGGAAATTGCTGCGGGCAACCATGACCTCTCTGCCCGCACCGAATCGCAGGCCGCCAGCCTGCAAGAGACGGCCGCTTCCATGGAGGAGATCAACAGCACCGCTCAGCTCAGTGCCGCTTCAGCCAGACAGGGTGCAGACATCGCGCAGGAGACCAGTGCTGTCACATCACGCAGCAACCAGGCTGTGAGCTCTGTCGCCCAGTCCATGCAGGACATCTCCGAGTCCTCCCGGCGCATCACCGACATCATGCAGCTGATTGAGGGGGTTGCTTTCCAGACCAACATCCTGGCCCTCAATGCGGCGGTGGAGGCGGCCCGTGCGGGTGACCAGGGGCGCGGCTTTGCGGTGGTGGCCTCGGAGGTTCGGGCGCTGGCCCAGCGCACCACGGCGGCCGCCAAAGACATCAAGCAGCTCATCACCCAATCCACCGCGCGTGTGAGTGTGGGCAGTGAACAAACCCAACTGGCCCTCACCAGAATGCTCAGCGCCCAGGAGTCGGTGGACAAGGTCAACACGGTGCTCGGTGAAATCACCCGCGCCTCGGAGGCGCAGACCTTGGGAATCTCCCAGATCAACGAAGCCATTGTGCAGATGGACACCATCACCCAGCAAAATGCCGCCATGGTCGAGGAACTGGCGGCCACCGCCAGCTCTCTGTCGCAGCAGGTGCAGTCTGTGCGCAGTTCCCTGCGTTTGTTCCGCTTGCGCGCAGGGGAGGCCACCTTGGAGCAAGCGGATGCGGTATCGCTGCGGCGCGAGGGCAAACAAATGATGCTCAACTGAGCGCGCCGCCCTGCGCCAAGGCGCTATGCGGTTCTGCTATCGTCTGCCTTCGCCAGGGTGGCGGTCAAACAGGTTCTGGGCGACGCTGCCGGCAGAAAGGCCATGTTTTTGTGACAGTCCCGAACACCCATGCCGCCGCGACCCAGCGTGTGGCCCGACAACAATTTGCCAGTGACAACTACGCAGGCGCCTGCCCTCAGGCAATGCACTGGCTCGGTGAAGCCAATGCCAGCGGCCACGAACCCGCTTATGGTGATGACCGCTGGACCCAGCGCTCCACCGACATGCTGCGCCAGCTGTTTGACATCGAATGCGACGTGTACTACGTCTTCAACGGCACCGCTGCCAACTCATTGGCGCTGGCGTCCTTGTGCCAGAGTTACCACTCGGTCATCTGCAGCCCGGTGGCGCACATCGAAACCGACGAGTGTGGTGGCCCCGAGTTTTTCTCCAATGGCTCCAAATTGCTGGTGGGTGAGAACCAGTCGCCCGCGGCGCAGCTCGGCAAACTCACACCAGAGGCGATCCACACCCTGGTGACCAAACGCAGCGACATCCATTACCCGCGCCCGCAGGTGGTGTCGATCACCCAGGCGACTGAAATGGGCACGGTCTACAGCTTGGACGAGGTGCGCGCCATTGCCTGGATGGCGCAGAAACACAACTTGCGGGTGCACATGGACGGCGCCCGTTTTGCCAACGCGGTGGCCCATTTGGGCTGTTCACCGGCCGACATCACCTGGCGCGCCGGGGTTGACGTGTTGTGTTTTGGTGGCACCAAAAACGGCTTGCCGGTGGGTGAGGCGGTGGTGTTTTTTGACCGCAAACTCTCTGAAGACTTTGCCTGGCGCGTGAAACAGGCTGGGCAACTCGCCTCCAAAATGCGTTTTATCTCGGCGCCCTGGGTGGGTCTGCTGGAAAACGATGTGTGGTTGCACAATGCCCGCCACGCCAATGCGATGGCACAGAAACTCTACACCGGCATGTTGTCGATTGCCGGTGTCACCACCTTGCATCCGCCGCAAGCCAACGGCGTTTTTGCACAGTTGCCGCCAGAGGCAGTGGATGCCCTGCAGGCCAAAGGCTGGAAGTTCTACCAGTTCATCGCCGGTGGCGGTTGCCGTTTCATGTGTGCCTGGGACACCGCCCCCGAATCGGTGGAGGCCCTGCTGGTCGACATGCGCTCGGTGATGGCTGGTTAAGCTGCCGCCTAGGGCTGCGGACGCCCCTGGCCTTGTGTGCCGTTGGCGCGGGCGCTCAGGTAGGCAAACAGGTCGGTGATGTGCGCAGTCACGCGTGGCTCGCTCTGCCACGCGGGCATGTCCACCACCGGGCCACGGCGCTGGATGATCTGGTCCACCAGTTGGTCCAGTGCGGCGCCTTCCTGGCGGGCCTGGCCGGGTGGCAGGTTCCAGTCATAACGTTGTAACACCAGGCCAACAAAACGGCGTTGGCCCATGTCGTACACCCGGGGCAGCAGATCAGGCGCCACAGCGGTGCCCAGCGCGTCGGGGCCGTGGCACTGGGCACAGCGGTCCTGAAACACCCGCCAGCCGGTGTAGACCGAGCCGGGGGCCCGGGTTTCTTGAGCAAGTTCTTGCGCGGGCTGTTGGTTGTCGATTTCTACGGCGCAGCCTGTCAGTATCAGGGCTGAGGTGATAGCAGCTGCAGACAACAGGCTTGAGCCGGAACAGGCGATGGATTGGGTCATGATGGTCTCCCAGAGTTGACCGTACCGTGTCACTGCAAACCAGTGTAGGTTGGCCCTGCTGCACTTGCAAGCCCGATGCGGAAGACCGCTTGCGCTCAGCGCCCCACCTGGCCCAACGGCAGCTCGGTGCTGCTTTTGATGCTTTGCAGCACGATGTTGGAGCGGATGTTGTTGACCACCTTGATGCGGGTCAGGCGTCGTAACACCGATTCGGACAGCTCACTCAAGCTGGCCGCCACGATTTGCAGGATGTAGTCCGACTCACCGGTCACCGCAAAACACTCCAGCACCTCGGGGAAGGCCGCAATTTCCTGTTCAAAGGCGGCGCCCTCGTCTTCACCGTGGCGCGCCAGCGTCACATAACTGATGGCGCGCACGCCCAGGCCGATACGTGCCGGGTCCAGCAGCGCCACGGTGCGCCGGATGATGCCGCTGGCCTGCAGCCGGGTGATGCGGCGACTCACCTGTGACGGTGACAAATGCACCAGCTCACCGAGCTGCTGGTGGGTGGCGCTGGCGTCTTGCTGCAAGGCACTCAACAAGGCCACATCGTATTTGTCGAGCAGTGAATCGTCATTGATTTGATTTTTCATGCACAAATTATGCACTTGGGTGTGATTGAGTGCATCAATATGCAAACCTGTTGCGGCGTTATGCGCCTACCATGCCTGCCTTGCCTATTGCCAGGCGCTTTCGCGCCAACGACCATGCCACCGTCCGCCCCCACACCTGCTGTCCCCCCCGCGACCCTGAGCCCCGAGGCCTTGGAAGCGCTGCGCCACAGCACCCGTGAAGATGTGCAGGCGCTCTTGACCGCCACGCTGTTCATGTCGTTTGCGGTGCTGATGTTCAGCCACACCGGCCTGCTCACTGGCGGCACGGCCGGGGTGGCGTTTTTGATCCACTACGCCACCGGCTGGAGCTTCGGGCTGGTGATGTTTGTGGTGAACGTGCCGTTTTACGTGCTGGCCTGGCAGCGCATGGGCCGGGCTTTTACCCTCAAGACCGCCTTGTCGGTGGGCCTGCTGTCGGTGATCGTGACGCTGCTGCCCCGGGTGGTCAGTTTTGACACGTTGTCACCGGTGTTTACCGCGGTCATGGGTGGGCTGCTGATGGGGGTGAGCATCCTGATCCTGTTTCGCCACCGCGCCAGCCTGGGCGGGTTCAACCTGCTGGCGCTCTATTTGCAGGACCACTTTGGCTGGCGCGCCGGTCGGGTGCAGATGGCCATGGACGGGGTGATTTTGTTGTGCTCGTTTGCGGTGGTGGACTGGCAACATGTGGCGCTGTCGGTGCTGGGCGCTTTCATGCTGAACCAGACCCTGGCCACCAACCACCGCAAAGAGCGCTATGTGGCGCTGTGAGCGTTTGTAGATAAATACTGCCTCTAGCCCTTTTATTTAAAGGGCTTGCAGCTATTGTTTTTACTGAGTTGGCTGGTAACGGCAACCCTGCCAGCTGCCGCGCCGGGCCAGTTCGGCAGAGATGCGGGGCGCCAGTTCAGACAGGCGCACATTCCACTCGGGCGCGAGTTTTTGTGACGGTGGCACCTCGCTGCCCACACGTTGCAAGAGGATGTGCGGTGCCAGCCGCTCGATGAAATCGGCCAGCAAGCCGATGCATTCATCTTCCCCCAGCAGCGGCACCGACTCTGGGTCACGCCGCCAGTCACGCGCCAGCAGGGTGCCGCGCACCACCTGCAGTTGGTGCAACTTGAGCGCGTGGATCGGCAGGGCTGAGAGCAGGCGCGCACCGTCGAGCATGCTGTCCACCGACTCACCAGGCAGGCCTAACAACAGGTGCGCGGTGACTTCCAGCCCGCGTGCTGCGGCGCGCTGGATCGCATCCACACTGCAGGTAAAGTCATGGCCGCGGTTGACACGGGCCAACACCGCGTCATTGCAGGACTCGACGCCCATCTCCAGCTCGATGATGTGGCTGCGCGACAGCTCTGCCAGGTAGTCCAGCACGGCATCGGGCAGGCAGTCGGGCCGGGTGCCAATCGCCAGGCCGCTGACCTCCGGGTGGGCCAGTGCCTCGTCATAACAGGCGCGCAGGCGCTCGAACTCGCCGTAGGTGTTGCTGTAGCTCTGGAAATACGCCATGTAGCGCTGTGTGTTCGGGTAACGCCGCCGCAGGAAATTGAGCCCGGCGTTGATCTGCTCGGTGATGGACTGCTGGGTGTCGAGATACCCCGGTGTGAAGCCGTCGTTGTTGCAAAAGGTGCAGCCGCCTTTGCCCAGCAGGCCGTCGCGGTTCGGGCAGGTGAACCCGGCCAGCACCGACACCTTTTGTACACGCCCGCCGTAACGGGTTTTGACGTGTTCGTTCCAGGCGTTGTAACGGCGTTCACCAAACGGGCAAGGGGCGTCTTGAGTCATCGGGTCAGTGTTCCAGGCCGGGTTGCGGCGGGGGCGCAGTATGCCTCATGCAAATGTTCATTCGGCCAAGGCGCCGTGGCTGCCGCCCAGCGCGGTCTGCAACATGTCGATGAAGACCCGGGTTTTGGCGGGCATGAGTTTGCGCCCCGGAAACACCGCCCAGGCCACCGGGCTGGGCAACACCCAGTCGGGCAAGACACGGCGCAATTCGCCACGGCGCACATCGGGCAACGCAAAATAGTCCGGCACTGCGGCAATGCCGACGCCGGCCCGCGCCAGGCGGATCAGCAGCTCGGGCGCATTGGCGGTGGCGCGCCCGGGCGGCACCGCTTGCCAGCGCTCCTCACCACGGGTCAGTGTCCAGGGGACGGGCTCGCCATTGCCACCCAGCAGGCGCACCGCGTCATGCTGGGTCAGCTCGGCTGGGGTCTGGGGTTCACCATGTTCGGCCAGATAAGCGGGTGCGGCGTACAGGCCGCTGGAAAACACCGCCAGCCGCCGTGCGGCCAGCAGGTTGTCATCGGGCAAATTGCCAATACGCACCGCCACATCAAAACCCTCACCAAGCAGGTCCACCCGGCGCGGCGACAGATCCAGCTCCAGCGAGATGCCCGGGTGCATCGCCACAAACGCGGCCAGGGTGTCGGCCAGCAGCAGGTTGGCAAAGTCACTCGGCATCGAGACCCGCAACCGCCCACTGGGCAGGGCCTGGCGCTGTTCTCGCAGTGCCACCACCGCGCCCACCTCAAGCGCCACCTGGCGTGCGTGGTCCAGCAGCTGCTGGCCAAACTCGGTCACCGTCTGGCGCCGGGTGGTGCGCAGCAGCAGGCGCTCACCAAGCTGGGTTTCCAGGGCCGAGATGCGCCGTGACACGGTGGACTTGGGCCAGCCCAGCCGCTCTGCGGCCTTGCTGAAGCTGCCCAAGTCGGCCACGCGGGCAAACACCAGCAGGTCGTTGGGGTCGATGTGGGGGGTGGATTGTTCCATCATGACAACAATGTTATCCAGTTTGAGGTCTTCCCAGTGAGATTGGCAACAAATACAGTACACCCATCGCCCCCAACCCACCTCAGCCAAGGAGCCTTTCATGAACATTCTGCAAATCAATGCCAGTGCCCGCCGTGAAGGCGCCAACTCCACCCGTGTGGCCAACAGCATCGTGGCCCGCCTGCATGTGGCCAACCCCGGCGCCACCCTCACCGTGCGTGACCTGGCGGTGACGCCGCACCCGGTGTTGGACGAAGCCGCGCTGGGCGCCTTGTTCACCCCGGCTGAGCAACGCACACCCGAGCAGGCCGCCCGTGTGGCGCTGGATGACGCGCTGATTGCCGAAATCCAGGCGCACGACACCATCGTGCTCGGTGTGCCGATGTACAACTTTGGCGTGCCGGTGCAGTTCAAGAGCTGGATCGACGCGATTGCCCGCGCGGGTGTGACCTTCCGCTACACGGCCAATGGCCCTGAAGGCCTGCTCAAAGGCAAAAAGGTTTATGTGGCGCTGGCCCGTGGCGGCCTGTACCGTGACACGGCCAACGATTCCCAGGTGCCGTACCTGAAGGCGGTATTGGGTTTTCTGGGCCTGACCGATGTGCACTTCATTTATGCCGAAGGTTTGGCCATGGGGCCCGAGGCCAGCGAAAAGGGTTTTGCCCAGGCTGAGGCCGACCTGCAGGCCGCACTGGCCTGAGTGAGTGACAAAAACCGGTTCTAGCCCATATGAAACAAGGGCCTCTTGCTATCAATGAAAGGATAACGCCATGAACACCACAGTACACACCACCACCGTGACGCACCCGCGCACCGTGGAGCGTCTGGTGGCCGGGCAGGCCACCTCGGACGGCGCGGGCGTCAAACTCACACGGGTGCTGACACAAAACCTGCAGCGTCGGCTGGACCCGTTTTTGATGCTTGATGCCTTTGGCAGTGACCAGCCCGACGACTACATTGCCGGTTTCCCGGACCACCCGCACCGGGGTTTTGAGACCATCACCTACATGATTGCCGGGCGCATGCGCCACCGCGACAGCGCGGGCCACGAAGGACTGCTCGAAAACGGTGGTGTGCAGTGGATGACCGCCGGCCGTGGTGTGATCCACTCCGAGATCCCGCAGCAGGAAGATGGCGTGATGGAAGGTTTCCAGCTCTGGCTGAACCTGCCCGCACGCGACAAGATGATGGCCCCGTGGTACCGCGACTTCAAGGCCGCTGACCTGCCCAAACTCACCACCGAACAAGGTGTGGCCGTGACGGTGATTGCCGGTGCCAGCCACGGTGTGGGCGGTGCGGTGACACGCGACGCCACCGCGCCGCTCTACCTGGACATCCATCTGCCTGCCGGATCGCGCTTTGAGCAAGCCGTGCCCGCAGGTCACAACGCCTTTGTGTACGTGTACCGAGGCGAGGTGAGCATCGCCGGCCAGACGGTACCGGTGCAACGTATGGCCCTGCTGGCCAACAGCCCCGAGGCCGACGGTGTGGTGATCGAAGCGTCTGCCGATGCCAAGGTGTTGTTGATCGCCGGGCAGCCACTCGGTGAACCGATTGCCCAGTACGGCCCGTTTGTGATGAACACCCAGCAAGAGATCTACCAAGCGCTCAGTGACATGCGCGACGGGCGTTTTGGCGAGTAACGTAAGGGGGCACCCCGCAGTGCATGTAGGTCACCGAAAACGGCAAGTGGGCAAAGTCTTGGGTCTCGGCAGTCACAAAACCAAGCTGGCCATACCAATGTTGCAGCGCGATGTGCTGAGCAATCACCCCGATGCTCACGCGCTGGCAAGCGGCGGCGCTGGCCACCTGCAACACATGTTGCACCAGCTGCGCCCCCACACCTTGGCGCTGCTGGGCGGGTAACACCGACAGGCGGTTCAGGTAGGCCAGCCCCGCGCCTGCGGTTTCAAAGGCCACGCAGCCGATGGGGCCGGAATCAACCTCTGCCAAAAAGTAGCACGCTCCCCGCGCCATGTCGGCCAACACCCAGTCTGCGCTGCAGAACGACGGGTGTTTGGGGCAGTTCTCCACAGTCAAACCAAACTGTGTGGCCACATCGCGGTTGGCGGCGCTGATCAGCTGGGCCAGGGTGCTGGCGTCTTGGGGGCTGGCGGCACGGATGTTCATGGCATTCTCTGGATCATTTAGGGCTATGTCTGAATTAGCTGTTGAAGTTCTGGACAGCAACCCAAAGTGTGGGAGAAGAGCGGTGATGGAGGTGCGACATGAACCAAAGGGACTTCGCCAAACTTCTGAGCCAACTGGCATGTCTGAG
>NZ_SZVI01000005.1 GCF_013416775.1 Rhodoferax sp. BLA1 | reverse complement strand
GATGAGGGGGATGTGGAAACGGGGATTGCAGAATTGGGCAACAAAAGGCACCGGCTCGTAGCTACGAGGCGGCCAACGGCAAATGCTTCAGGATGAAATCTACCGCGCCACATCTCTACTCTACGCACAGGAGCCGACTGTGCCGACCTTCTGATTTTTCGTGGTGGATGACTGCTTTGGAGAAATTGGCTCAGCGAATGGCCGCTTATGAGCACTGATTCCCAATGGCAGCATCTGGTCGATGGCAGGTGCCTGCTTTGACGAAGTGCCCGTCACATTGCTGCCCTTCATTGCCGGTTTGCCAACGGCTGCTTTGGAGCAAACAAATCGCAAATTTCTATGACCGGATACGCTGCCCTGCCGACCGCCAAACGAAAAATTTGATCCTGAAATTTGGATGACTGCTTTGGCTTGTCCGGCCGAACCCGCGAACGACCGGTCCCCACTTTGCCCACTGACTCCTACGGGCACCGACACGCCGATGGCCAATGTCAGCTGTCCGGCATTTCCGCAGTCAGAACGAATTGACTATTTGCGCAACCAGTCCACAGTGGTCTTCCCTCAATTTTTAGGAGAACACTGTGGACACAGCAATCGCCCCACCTGCCAAGATTCCATGGAACAAGGGCAAAATTGTTGGCCAAAAGTCCCCGCTCAAGCTCAAGGACATCTGGGCCATCAGGATTCGGCTACAGCTCAACAACAGAACGCGAGAGCTTGCGTTGTTTGATCTGGGGCTTGATAGCAAACTCAGGGCCTGCGATTTGGTGAAATTGCGCGTCAAGGACATCTGTCATGGTGATCGCGTTTCAAAGCGCGCCATCGTCTTGCAGCAAAAAACGTCATTGCCGGTACAGTTTGAAATTACACCGCCGACCCGTGAAGCGATTGAGGCTTGGATCAAAGAGTCATCGCTGCAGCCAGATGACTACTTGTTTCCGAGCCGTGTTCATGAGTCACCGCACCTGGGCACGCGGCAGTACGCCCGAATTTTGGAGGGTTGGATCAAGGAAATCGGTTTAGATCCTGCCCAATATGGAACCCATTCCATGCGCAGAACCAAAGCGACCCTGATCTATCGCCGAACCAAGAACCTTCGGGCAGTTCAACTGCTGCTGGGCCACACCAAAATTGAGAGCACTGTGCGTTATCTGGGAATCGAAGTCGAAGATGCACTGGAGCTCGCCGAGCAGACAGACATCTGACTGACCAGTTTTCTCTTTGATTTGTTGCACCAGGAATGGCGAAAAACCAGCAGTGCTCCGTTGGCACACCAGATGGTCCCTGCTGAAAGGGATTACTGATGCAGCAAATTGACAGAGCAATCTGGCTGGCGGACAGCAACTGGCCCGTTGCTCAAGCCGACCCAAAGCGGATGGGGCTGATTTCGAACGCGGCGCCATTTAGTCGACATTTGCTGATGCCATAGACCACACCGCATATACCTGCTTACCTGGGAGACTCCTCTTTCAGACAGGCGTAACGTCTTGAGCCATGAACAGCCGCTGTTCAATCAGTACAGTCGACACACATTCAGCGCCTTTCAGGCTGGTTGCGCCAATGTCTGAAACCTACGACTTATTTTGAGATATTTATCGCCGCATGCAGGCCGACGGCGGGTAGCCGAAGGTGCGCTGAAAGGCGGAGGAAAAGTTCGATACGGTCGAGTAGCCAGCACGGTAACCTGCCTCGCCGACGGTCAAGCGTCCTTCCCGCAACAGTGCGCGGGCCGCGTTCAGGCGTTCGGTGCGCTGGAACGCCATCACCGACATGCCATAGGCGGCCTTGAACAGCCGTTGCAGGGTGCTCACGCTCATACCCAGCTCCTGGGCCAACTGCTGCGGCGTGGCATTCTGATGCGCCTCGCTCATCAGAATGCGGTCTCTGATCATGCTGGCCCGGACCATGTCACGGTCATTGACCTGAAGGGTGGCAGCCGGCAGGTGTGGGCGGGTCTCTTCATGCGTGATACGCAAGGCCTGCTGGAGCATGGACAGACCGGCAATAGAGGACTGCAAGGAGTGCATGCTGTTGCCCGGTCGACCGCGCTGGGTCAGGATGTCCTGCGCGCAGCGCAGGGCCTGCGGCGACGGCGACCAGCTTACCACGCTGGGGCGCGGGGTATCCAGACCGATGTGCTCCCGGAGTTCACTGGGTAACTGAATGCTCTCCACACCTTCCATAGGCACGGTGATATTGACCTTGCGCACACGCTGACCGGCCTTGATGTGACGCACCAAAGCGCCGGGTTTCGTCATCAACCAGAGATAACCTGTAGGACCGTCATGGGCGGACATGCGACAACTGGTCTGGTTGATCGAAACCTGGATGTCGCCTTCAAGCAGCAGCATCACGGTCAGTTGGGCGGGAATGTCAAAGCGCTGCGACAGGGACTTGCGCTCCAGTGTGTCGTTGGCATGGATCTGCATTTGAATGGACAGGGTATCGAACACACACAGGCCATCCACTTTCTCGATCAGTGTGTTCGGCGCAGGCAGATCATTGGCGTGCGCCATCCCCTCGCCAGCCTTGCTGGGCCCAAGCTTGACCTCAGCTTGCCTTCCACGCAAAAGCACTTGACTGTTTTGCATAAGTGCTAACAAATGAGAATGATTACTATTGACACATCCAAATTGTAGCGGCTGCAGTACCGCGCCGTTCACCATCACCCACCCAGAGTATGTCCATGTCACCAGTCATCAACTTCAAACGTCCGGCAGTTGCCACGTTGCGCCGTCCTGTTCCCTCCGCTCTTGCCCTGGCTGTGCACTGCGCCATACTGGCCATGCCAACCCTCACCTTGGCCCAGACGACTGAGGCCCCGCAACTGTCCACCGTGACGGTGATGGGAGAGAAGATGGGGCGAACAGAGCAGGACTCGGTGACAGCCGTCACCGTGTTCACAGCCGCTGACATCGAGGCCAAGAACAAAAAATCCGTGCTTGAGCTGGTGGCCGAAGTGCCCAACGTGACCATCGGCGAGTTCGGTGGTGTGGCCAACATCCGCGGCAGCAACGGCGCCGGCCCAGGCTTTTCCTCGCTGGCCTGGAAAGGTGCCACACGTGCCAGAACAGCCACCATCGTCGACGGTGTCAGCCAGGTGTGGACAGGGGGCAACCTGCTCAGCACCGATCTTTGGGATATCGAACAGATGGAGGTCCTGCGGGGACCGCAATCGACCATGCAAGGGCGCTCAGCAGTGGGCGGGGCCATCGTGCTAAAAAGCAAGGACCCGACGTTCAAACAGGAGGGCGCGGTGCGCCTCGGCATGCAAGAGGCCAACGGCAAGCTCCTGAACCAAGCGGCGGCGGTCCTCTCGGGGCCGCTGTCTGATAGCCTGGCCTACCGCCTGAGTGTGGATGCCACCCGAGGCGACAGTTTCATCAACTACGTGGACAACAACACCCGTGCCGGGATGGATTTTTCATCGGACCCAGGCAAGGTGGAGCGAAACGACGTCAAAGCCAAGCTGCTCTGGGCTCCCAGAGACAACCCCGATCTGGTCAGCCGACTGGACTTGCAGCACCAGTCGCAAAAAGGCCCGTACCTGAATCAGGTCAACGTGGGCGACAACGGGGACTACACCGCGTCGATGGACAAGTTGAATCACCGCATTGGTGACACCACGATGAACACCGTCATCTCGAACACCAGCTACCAGATTGACGAACACCGGTCAGTCGAAGTTCTGCTCTCTGCGTCCAAGCTGGATGCGGGTTTCATACACAACCAGACCGCCGGTGCGATCAATACGAGCAACTATTTCAATGCGAGGTCGACCCAGGACGGGGTAGGGGCTGAGGCCAGGCTGGCCATGAGTTCGCCGAACTCTGCCGTCAAGTCGCTGGTGGGTATGTCGTACTTCAAGGACGACCTGACGGTGTTGGCTAAATCCTATGCCAACGCGATCCGCTACTCGGGTGACACGCATACCGATGCGGTGTCGATCTTTGGTGAGGTGGACTACCCGCTCAATGATCGGTGGGCGCTGATTGCCGGTGGGCGGGTCGAGCGCGAATCCCAGAACCGTTCGATCACCGATGGCACGGTGACTCAGGCGCGCGAGGCAAGTGACACCTATGCATTACCCAAGATGGGTGCACGCTACAAGTTCGATGCCCAGACGGTGCTTGGCCTGGATGTGCGGCGGGGTTACAACCCGGCGGGCATCAGCATGGACACCGACAGCGGCGCCATCTCCAGCTACGAGACCGAATACGTCACGGCCACCGAAATCAGCCTCAAGCAGTCCTTCAACGGTGGCAAAGGGTCCTGGTCGGTGAATGTGTTCAACAACGCGTTCAAGTACTACCAAGCCAGGAATGGCACCTTGATCTCCAACATCGACGAGGCCAACATCCGCGGCATTGAACTGGCGGTGTCGTCCGAGCTGGGTCGTGCAACCCGGGCCTACGCCAATGCCAGTCTGCAAACCAGCAAGATCGAGAAGTTCTCCGCGAACAGCGCCTATGTGGGCAACAAACTGCCCTATGCAGCGCCCAGAACCTATGGTGTGGGGATCTCCCACCAGTTGACGCCCGATCTGCAGCTCAGTGCCAATGCCAAATACGTGGCCTCCTACTACGTGGACATCTCCAACGCGGCAGGCAGCACGGCGGGTCAGAAAGCCAAGGCAGGCGACTACACCCTGGTGGATGTCAGTGCGAACTACGCCATCAACAAGAAAACCTCGGTGCGTGCCTATGTGAACAACCTGTTTGATGAGTACGTGGTCAATACCTACTTCCAAGGAACCACCACACAGGACGTGCTGGCCCCGCGCACGGTGGGTGTGCAACTCGATTACAAGTTCTGACGGTGCAGTCACGTTTGGGTAACCCTGCCGGGCTGAACCTGCCCTTTGTGCAGGTTCATGAGTTCCTGGACCCGGCCACAGGCGAGCGCAGAGAGCTGTTCCTCAGCGAAGCCAAATCAACCGCAGGCGCGGCCGCTCGTCTGCTGGTGCTGCTTGACGGGAATCTCAGTGCAGTGCCCGCCGCGCTGATGCAGCATGCGCGCATGGAAAGAGGTCTTGGCAACCCGCCACCGTGCACGGTGGTGGGTGTCGGCTACCCGGATGTGCAGTTTTATGACCGCGCGCGACGCACCCGCGACTACCTGCCGCCAATGCCTATGGGGCTGGATACCTCGGCCTGGCAAGGCGGGCGGGCTGACACTTTTGCTCACTTCCTCGATGCCAGTCTGCTGCCCTGGCTGGAGGCGCGCCAGGGCGCTGCGTTCTCCGAGGTCGGCCTGTTCGGTCACTCCTACGGTGGCCTGTTCGCTTTGCATAAACTGTTGCACCAGCCGGGCCGCTTTGATGCCTTTTTCAGCATCAGCCCTTCGCTGTGGTGGGCCGATGGCTGGCTGCTGGACCAGCTGCCCGGTGCCGTCGGGCGCTGCACGGGCCGCACACTCTTTCTGGGCATCGGTGCAGACGAGCGGGCCATGCCTGGAGACGATGCCCAGCGCCAAGCTTTGCACCAAGAGCGCAACCTGCAAGCACGGTTTGCCCGCCTGGTGGCCGAGCTGCAAGCGCAACACCTGTGCTTCACAGCCGAAACCTTTGCCGGTGAAGACCATGGATCGGTGCTCTACCCCGCGATCTCCCGCGCGGTGCGCTGGCTCATGCGGCCAGCACCGGGCGACCAACACAACACAGACCAACACCAAGACATCACCCGACCGTGAACTACGCCTCCACACAGATCCCGACCGCCGAAGCCTCCAAATACATTCACAAGCTTTGCCGCCACTTTGCGCACAAGGTGTCGGTGCTGTTCAGTGAGCAGGATGGACAGGTTCAATTCCTTCAGGGCCAGTGCCTATTGCAGGCAAACGCCCAGTCCCTGAACATCTACATGCAGGCAGAAGCCCCCGAAGGCATCCCGGCCATGCAGTTCATCATCGATGACCACCTACGGCGTTTCGCCCGTTTCGAGACCCTGTCCTACCAGTGGGGCACCGAAGTCCCGATGGCGGTCAAGACAGAACTCGCAGCGCTCACCCAAGCTGGGAGTGCCCCATGAACCGGCGCCTTGCCCAACTGCTGCTGGCCAAGCTGCTGTGCCTGGCTGTCTTGCCGGTGGCTGCGGCCAGCTGGCCCGTGGTGCATCGCAACCCGGACGGATCACAGGTGTCCATCCCCGCGCCGCCCAAGCGCATCTTGTCCGCTTCGGTCACGCTCACCGGTTCGCTGCTGGCCATCGACGCACCGGTGGTCGCCTCGTCCCTCAATGGCAACCGGCGTTTTTTCGACCAATGGGCGCAGGTGGCCGAATCGCGCAAGGTGCGGCGCCTGTGGGCACTCAACGCGGTGGACCTGGAGGCGGTGTACCTGGCCAAGCCGGACCTGATCGTGGTGTCGGCCAGCGGGGCAGACTCGGCGCTTGAGTCGGTGCGTGAGCTCTCGCAGATTGCGCCGACGATTGTGGTCGATTACGCAACCCACAACTGGCAGGAGACCACCCGCCAGCTCGGTCGCGCCACTGGCCTGTCGGAGCGGGCAGAACAGCGCGTGGCCGAGTTTGCCGAGAAAACGCGCAGCGTCGCCCAAGCCATTCGTGTGCCCGACGGCCTCACGGCCATCATCAGCTACAACGGGCCTGGCATGATCAACCCGGTGGCCATGCCCAAAGGCTCACACGGTTTACTGCTGTCGGCCCTGGGCTTTCGCATGGAGTCGCCCGACCCGCACTGGCACAGCGGACTGGACAGCGCCGACGATTTCGTCAAAGCGCAGTACGAACACTTGAGCACACTCAAGGCCCGCACCGTGTTCCTGCTGCGTCAGGATGAGAACGATGTGGATGCCTTGTTGCGCGACCGTGTGTTGGCGCGGATGCCGGCCGTGCGAACCCGGCAGGTTTATGGCCTGGGCAAGAACTCCTTTCGCATCGACTACTACAGCGCCAACGAGATCGTGGATGCGATCCGCCGCCGTTTTGCCAAGACCACTTCGCCCCAATGACCCGTCCCGCTGTTGCCCCTGCAGGGCTGGCGCTGCGCCAGCGCCGCCTGATCGCCAGCTTGTTGTTGCTGAGTCTGCTGCTGCTGTCGCTGGCCGGGCTGGCGCTGGGCTCCAAGCCCGTGCCCTGGGCCACGGTGGTGGAGGCCCTGCACTCGTTTGACCCGGACAAGCCCGACCACCTGCTGGTGGTGCACCTGCGCCTGCCGCGCCTGCTCATGGGCCTGCTGGTGGGCGCTGCGCTGGGTGCGGCGGGGCTGCTGATTCAGGCCGTCACACGCAATCCGCTGGCCGATCCCGGCCTGCTCGGTGTCAACGCGGGCGCCAGTCTTGCCATGGTGGCGTCGCTGGCGCTGTTCGGTCAATTGGCCATGGGGTTGCAGATCGTTTTTGCCATGTTGGGTGCTTTTCTGGCCGGCCTGGTGGTGCTGGGTCTGGCCGGTGCGGGCACGGTGCGCACCAGCCCGACGCGCATCGTGCTGGCGGGTGTGGCGGTGTCAGCGGTCTGCCTGTCGTTCTCGCAGTTGGTCATGCTCAACAGCCTCGACCAGGTCTTTGATCACTACCGCAACTGGGTGGTGGGTGCGCTGGAGGGGCGTGACCTCGGGGTGCTGCAGACCAGCCTGCCCTTCGTGCTGGTCGGGCTGGCGCTGGCTCTGTATGTGGCCAGGCACTTGGACGCACTCGGCCTGGGACAAGATCTGGGCAGGGCGCTGGGTGTGCACCGCCACCGCATCCTGGGCCTGTCGCTGCTGGCCATCGTGTTGCTGGCCGGCGCGGCCACGGCAGCGGTGGGGCCGATTGCCTTTCTTGGCCTGATCGCGCCGCATCTGGCACGTGCGCTGGTCGGGCCCAACCACGGCTTGTTGTTGCGCTGGTCGATGCTGCTGGCGATGTTCACCCTGCTGTTGGCCGACGTCGCGGGTCGCGTGTTGGCGCCGCCAGCCGACCTCGGGGCCGGCCTGATGGTGGCCCTGATCGGCGGCCCGTTCTTCATCATGCTGGCCCGGCGCGACCGGCTGACCGACCTGTGATGGCTGCTTTGGACTGGACAAAACCGCGTGTGCTGCGCCGAGGTCACCTTTCGCTGCAATGGGTACCACGGCAACTGATCGTGGTGTTACTGCTCTTGACGGCGCTGGCCGTGTTGGTGCTGCTGGCCATGGGCACCGGGCGGATATCGCTGGGTTTGCTGCAGGTGCTGGACATCGTTTTTTGGGGCGACGGCTCGGCGCTGGAACGCAAAGTTGTTTTCGACATCCGGCTACCGCGTGTGCTGACGGCCTTGCTCACCGGGGCGGCGCTGGCGGTATCGGGGGCCATCTTTCAGTCGCTCTCACGCAACCCGCTGGGCTCGCCCGATGTCATTGGTTTCACCACCGGCGCTGCTTCGGGTGCGGTGGTGTACTTTGTGCTCGGTGGCACCTCCAGCGTCACCTCGGCGGTGTTTGCGGTGGGTTCGGGCCTGCTCACCGCGCTGGTGGTTTTTGCGTTGTCGCTGCGTGGTGGCGCGGTGGCCAGCTACCGGCTGGTGCTGGTGGGCATTGGCGTGGGGGCCACGCTCTCAGCGCTGAACGAAGCGGTGCTGCTGCGCGGTGCACTCGAACAAGCGCTGTCGGCGCAGCTGTGGCTGTCGGGTTCGCTCAACACCCGCACCTGGGGGCATGCGCTGCCCCTGCTGGCGGGAGTGGTGGTGATACTTCCCCTGGCGCTGCTGGGCCAGTCGCGCCTGATGCTGCTGGAGCTGGGCGACGACCTGGCGCGCCAGTTGGGTGTACCCGCACTCAAGGTCAAGGCCTTCATGGCTTTTTGTGCTGTGCTGCTGGCCTCGCTGGCCACCGGTGCGGCGGGACCCATCGCCTTCATCGCCCTGGCCGCGCCACGTCTGGCCGCTTTCCTGACCGGCGAACACGGTCGGCCACTGTGGCCATCGGCGCTGACCGGTGCCTTGCTGTTGCTGGGCGTGGACGTGCTCAGCCAGACCCTGCCTTTTGAACTGAACCTGCCGGTGGGCCTGATGACGGCGCTGATCGGTGGTGTTTATTTGGTGTTTGCCATTCCCCGACTGAGATCTCTCTGATGCATCCCCTATTTGTTGGCGCCGGTCTGCGCCTGTCCTACGAGCAGCGGGTGGTCTGCGATGGCCTGGACGTGCAGATTCCGCGCGGCGCCATCACCACCATCATCGGCCCCAACGGCTGTGGCAAGTCCACACTGTTGCGCGCCCTGTGTCACCTGATCGAGCCGCGCGCCGGGCAGGTGACATTTGACGACCGTGCACTGGCAGCCTACGGCCGACGTGAACTGGCACAGCGTCTGGGTTTTCTGCCCCAGGTGTCCTCCGTGCCACCGGGCATCAGCGTGCGTGAACTGGTCTCGCGCGGGCGCTTTCCCTACCACGGCTTTTTGCGCCAGTGGAGCCGCGAGGACGAAGCCGCCGTGGCGCACGCGCTGGCCGAGACCGGCCTGACCGACAGCGCTGAGCGCCTGGTCGAGCAGCTCTCGGGCGGGCAACGCCAGCGGGTCTGGATCGCGTTGGTGCTGGCGCAAGACACCGATGTGTTGATGCTCGACGAGCCCACCACCTACCTGGACATCGCCCACCAGCTGGAGGTGCTGGAGCTGTGTCGGCGTCTGAATGCCGAGATGGGCAAGACGCTGGTGATGGTGTTACACGACCTGAACCTCGCGGCCCGCTACTCACACCACCTGATTGCCATGAAGCAGGGCCAGATCGTGGCCGCTGGCACACCGACCGAGCTGCTGACACCACAACGTGTGCAAGAGGTGTTCGGTATCCAGGCGCAGGTGATACAGGATCCGGTCACCGGCTCACCCTTGGTGGTGCCGGTGGCCTCACTACAGGGCGCCTCAGCCGATGCGCCTCCCCATCGTTGAAGGAGAGATGTATGACAACCCCCATGATCGCCGGCCTGTCGCTGGCCAGCACCTGGCTCTCGGGCAGCGCCTGGCGCCGCGCTGACAGCCAGGCAGAACGCCACCACGACGTGGACCTGTATGTTGGGCTGGCCCAACGCGCGGAACGGGCCTGCCTGGACTTTGTGTTCCGACCGGACACGGTGTTTCTCGACCCGTTGTCGCAGGCGCAAGGGCCGGGCACCAGCGCGCTGGACCCGACCCTGTTGTTGACCTGTGTGGCACGTGCAACCCAGCACATCGGCGTGGTGACGACGATGTCGACCAGTTTCCAGGACCCGTTCCACATCGCACGCAGTCTGGCTTCCTTGCAGACCATCAGTGCGGGCCGGGTGGCGTGGAACTTGGTCACCGGCCTGGAAGGCCAGGGCAATTTTGGGCACCGGCCCTTCCTGGAAGCCAGCGAGCGCTACCGCCAGGCCGAGGAAAGCCTGCAAGTTGTGCAGGCGTTGCTGCGCAGCTACCCAGCCGATGCGCTGCGGCTTGACCGCGACAGCGGCCTGTATGCCGACACACAGGCGATCCGCCCCATCGATCACCAAGGCAAATACTTCCAGGTGCAGGGGCCGCTGACACTGCCCGCTGGCCGTTTCGGGCGGGTGCCGATTTTTCAGGCGGGCGCCTCCGCAGACGGGCAATCCTTCGCAGCGCGTTTTGCCGACGCGGTGTTCGCCGCCGCGCCGACGCTGGCCGTGGCGAGTGAACTGCGTACCGGCTTGCGGCAACTGGCCGCGCAGGCGGGCCGCTCACCGCAGGATGTGCGCGTGCTGCCGGGGCTGAGTCTGTACCTGGCCAGCACCCGCGCCGAAGCACAAGACCTGTTCGAGCAGGCGCACACACACCTGGATAGGCCACAGCGCCTGGCCAAGCTGGCATCCATCCTGGGTATCGCGGTTGATGGCCTACCGAATGACCGCCGCCTTGGCCCCGAAGACTTTGCGGCGCCAACACAGCCGGTGCGCAGCCGCACCCATGCCGAGCTGCTGCTGCGCCGCATCGCCAGCGACCGGCCCACGCTGGAGACCCTGCTGGCCCTGCCCGAGGTGGTGTCGTCTGCGCATTGGCAGGTGATCGGGACACCCGCTGATGTGATCGAGCAGGTCCTGGCTTGGCGAGCGGCCGATGCCATCGACGGGTTCATCGCCCTGCCCGGAGGCAGCCTGGGTTCGCTGGCGCTGTTCCTGGACCAGGTGGTCCCAACCTTGCAGGCGGCAGGTGCCCTGAAAACCGCCTATCACGACGTCGGGCTAGGGCGTGTCATCAATCAATCCCCCTGTAATTGAAAGTCACGAGCCAATCACCATGTAGAGTGCATGAGTAAAAGATATGCCCTCAGTGATGCCCAATGGGACTGCATCAAGGATCTGCTGCCCGGTCAGGCAGGTCAGCCTGGAGCCACAGCAAAAGACAACCGACTCTTCGTAGATGCAGTGCTGTACCGCTACCGCGCAGGCATACCCTGGCGTGATCTGCCTGCGCGCTTTGGCGATTTTCGCGTCGTACACACCCGCCACTCGCGCTGGAGCGAAAGCGGCGTTTGGCAACAGGTGTTTGAGGTCTTGGTACAGGACGCGGACAACGAGTACACGATGATCGACTCCACCATCGTGCGAGCCCACCAGCACAGTGCTGGGGCAAAAGGGGGGATCCAGACAAGCAGGCCATCGGACGCAGCCGCGGTGGCCTGAGCACCAAGATCCACGCCACTGTGGATGCACTGGGCAATCCGACAGGTTTTCTCCTCACGCCAGGGCAGGAGCATGATCTCAAAGGAGCCGATGTGCTGCTCAAGGACACGCCAGCGCAAAGCGTCATCGCAGACAAGGCCTACGATGCCCACGCTCGGCTGATCGAGCCGCTGCTCACCAAAGGCAAGGCGGTGGTCATTCCTTCAAGGGCAAGGAGCAAACAGCCGCGAGACTATGACCGCCATCTGTACAAGGCACGCCATCTGATTGAGAACTTCTTCGCACGCTTGAAGCAGTACCGCGCTATTGCTACGCGCTACGACAAGACGGCTAGCAACTTTCTGGGTGCCATCCACCTAGCTGCATCCATCGTGTGGCTCGCATGAGCGGTGCTAAACCCTTCGCACCATCGGAATTGATTGATGACACACCCTAGGGAAACAATAGGTAAAAGCGTAGCCGCTGGTTGGAGCCTAAACTCACAACAGCACCAAACTCACGTCCCCAAAGCTGTCACTCACAAACGACAGCAACTGGCCCGGACATGTCGCGGCAGTCGACCCAAGCCCGACCTAGAGCCAATCGAATTCAACTCCCGGAAACCGACATGCAAGCAATTCAGGGGCGCAGGCGCTTGTTAGGAGCCGTGCTAACGGGCTATGCGAGATCCGACGAGCGATTGAAAAAGCTGGAGAATGTCAACCTTTGTTCGTCCGCTGCTGATATCCGTTGGGCACTGGGTGGGTGCGTCGAGAATGTCCTCACCGCCACGACGTGGTTTGCAAGGTCAGTCACCGCACCAACGTTTTTTCTTCATCTTCCTACAATCCGTCCCGCTCGGGACCATAACTTGATGTCTGGACAACCGCGATCCAGATCGTCTTCTATTAATCCATCCGGTGTCCTGACCCGTTTGAAGTTGTCTCTTTTTTCCCTTTCTATCCAAGGACCTGCTCTCCATGCCAATCTCCCCTTCAACCCTCAGTACCCTGCAAAAGCTCGGTGCCGCCGCTTTCAATGCTGATGAAAAACTGAAGAACGAAGTCGCTGCCTACGCCCAACGCGCCAACGCCGCCATCTTCAACAACCCTTACAACCTGGGCAACGCCGCCCTGATCGAGAGCTGGCAAGTGGCTGCACGGCTGTCCAAAAAGCTGTCGGGCATCGAAGAAGAGTTGCGCGAGCTCTATCGCATTGCCGGGGAACTGACCGAAGAAGACCTGCCCATCGTGCGCGAGACCCGCGCCCTGAGCGCACCGGCCAGCGCGAGCACCAAGAAGGCGGCCAAGCAGACTGCCACCGAAGCCGTCGACCTCAGCGCCACCACCGTCAAGGTGAAAAAAGCCACCAAGAAACAGACGGCCAAGGCAGCCAAGGCGCCAACTGCTGCGTCCACCGCCAAAACGGCCACACCGCCAGCCAAAGGTAAAAAGACCGCGGCCAAGACTCCAGCTGGCAAATCGGCAGCTACCCCCACTGCACAAGCTGCTAAACCCGCCAAACCGGCCAGCAAAGCGCCTGTGACCAAGTCCGCGACCAAAGCCATTACCAAGGGCGCAAAGGTCAAGGCCACCAAAGCGGCAACTGCCACTCAGGAACTCCAAGGCAACCCAGCCAAGCTCCTGGCCCATCTGTTGAAGGTTCTCAACACCGACAGCTTCGAACACATCATTCAGACCGTGGTTGCCAAAGAAACAAACATTCCCTTGGGCTCCATGACCGCCGCGCTAGCTCGCCTGACCAAAGAGGGCCGACTGGTGGCCGGTCCTCAGGGCAGCTACAAGCTGGCCAAGGTGGTGGTCAAGGCAGCTAAGAAGAGCCCGGCACCGGCAAAGACATCAGCTGCAGCACCTGAGAAGACCCCGGTACCAACAACAACCGCAGCACATACACCAACACCTGCCCAGCCCGAAGTCCAGGCAGTGGCGACGCCTGAGGCACAGGCCTAAGCTGGACGATCTCTCAGGCGTATGAAGCTGCTTGTGCGCCTTCTGGGTCTAGGCTTGTGCCTGAGTCTTTGGCTCGGTGCATCCCAGGTCCAGGCCTGGGGCGTATCTCACTGGCGACTACTCGTAATACGATATCAGCCTGGCTGCACCCAAGCCAATCATCTGTCACGCTACGTTTGCGCCTCCACCCTGACCTGCTTCACCATCAGGCGATAAGTTCGGATCTGTTGATTGCGGCCATTTGTCAGTAGTTGGTTGGAAGTAACTTGTGGCAATACTTCAGAGGCCTCCGGCGGCCTGGCGGGGGCCTCTTTTAAAAGTACCAAATCCGAAGCCCCGGGTTCCGACAACCCCGCCCTGGCAACGCAACTGAGGTGGGCACTCAGACACAGGCGATCAATACCAGGATGGTTTGATCTATCGTTCAGCCAAGTGCAAGGTGGCTTTTTTGAACCGGAATGACCGGCAAGGTCGGGGCCGTAATGGGTGGCTTTTTTGAATCGGAATGACTGGCCGGTTTGAATCGGAACAGCTGGCTTTTTTGACTGGAATACGCAGGGGCGTGAGCAGGCGTGCGCGAAGGCGTGAAGTCTTGTCCGAAAGCCGGATGCGGGAAATCTGCACGTCCGGTTTGATGAGGGGGATGTGGAAACGGGGATTCTTATGATGGGCAAAAGTAGGCACCGAGTCGTAGCTACGAGGCGGCAAACAGAAGCGGCTTTATCACTGGAGCTACCGCGCCACATCTCTACTCTACGCGATCCGGGTCTACGATTTTCCACGTTCCGGACGTTCAATTTTGATAGGCCTGATAGGCTGCTTCCGAGAAAGTTGGCGGCCTCATAAGGGGCAAATCAGGTATAGGCCGACACCACATGTAGAAACACATCGCCGCTGGTGGGGTTCGGCCACAGACGGATGCAAAGCAGGTCGCCAGCCTCGGAGATTTCGATCACTTCCGAGGCTTGACCGGCGTAGCAGTGCCACGCCTGACAGATGACCTTGGGGCTATCACCTCAAACCATTTTCGATCAAAGCGTGACGCAAAATCGCAAGCGTGGCTGCAGACTTGCCGCAACTCCATACGCGAGGTCTTACCCGATCCGATCGCTGTCAAAATTAGTGCTCGGTAGTGATCACGCTTTTCGGTCAAACCCGCAGTCTTTAAGATGCGGTGCTGACTTGGCAAAAAACTGCTCAACCATTGGCGATCCAACCGCAATGCGTTTTGATAGAGGGTCGCATTTATTCCCTTAAGTTGACTGCGTGAAGTGCAACCATTGGCAATAACCTTCTGAATTTCACCTCTCATTTTGCAAATTTTTTCTTCTAGGTTCGATGGCTCTCTTTTGTTGACTTTGGATTTTCTGTCAGCCGAGCCCTGTCGATACTGACGAACGCGGTCGACGAATTGCTCGCGTGCCTTCTGGCTTAAGCCTTCCAAGATCAGAAATACGTTCAAACCGCCTACCAATTCGGTCGCCAACAGGCGGTTGCCCTCAGCTAAGTGGTCTGCCACGTTGTCGGGAAGATGAAAGCGCCTCGCGATCACTTCAATTTCGGCATGAAGGTTGTCCTCCGAACGAGGCTCGACATTCACCGTTCCCACCAAGATTCTCGGTTCGATCTTCCCATTCTCCAATATATCTTGGCGGTCAGACTCAATGGTTTGCTCCCACGCGTAAGCAATGACGGCGGTCAGAAACGAGATACTGATTGTGGCGCAGCCATCGCGAAATAGTTTGAATGCACCCCTAATCCCGATACGGCATTGAAGAATCGCCTCCAAATCACGCAAATTCAAAACATTCCAATAGTCCAGAAATCGAAACAGCAGTTCAGTTGGATCCGAATTCGTTTTGAAAATATGGCGTCTTAGTAAACAGGTCCTGATTTCTGGCCTAAGCTCTGGTGCTTGTCCCTGAATTGCACGACTGATCGTGGCTGCAAGAGCCCGGTAACCCTGGCTTTCCGGCGCAAAAGGCATCGGTTTTGTTTGACTATGACCACAACGAATGCAAGGCTCTCCAGGTAGTCCCCAGCCTGATTCAACTCCGAAATTAGCTCCACAACCAGCGCATTTATCGTGCAGTACCTGGTTGTGAACATCACAAGTGTGAACGGCAGGAATCTGATGCATGACGTGCCAATGCCCAGTGCCATATTTTGCTTTGTCTTCTAGAACACAGGCCGTACATTGCCGAAGCCCTTGCGAACGACGAATCCCATCACGTGTCACTGAGTTGAATCGGCGGTAGGCATCTGGATGGCCGCTGACCAATGCTGCGCACCAACGCTTAGTCACGTCGGACGTGAGGAAGCCGGAGATAAATGGAAACATCGAATGACGCTCAATCAATGCCTCTGGCGGCACTGTCCCATCCAATGCCCGTTCAACGAATTCATTTGCTCTATACCCAAATTGGTTATCGAGATTTACCTTGGCCCCATAGAAATCATTGGAAGAAGATTGGAGGCTGTAACAGCGCCCTACGCGCAGACATGCCAAATGGATTGACAAAATTGTGGCATCACACGGGAAGGTTGGAATCATCAACGCTGACAAGGGGTTTTGAGAATATGTTTTAAGCCCGAACTTCAACTTCGAATGGAATTGTCAACAATGTTAAGAATTTGCATCGTGAGCAAAAGACTTTTTATTTGACATTTCCCTGTGATGCAATTTTGAGAATTTGTTATCAGCAGCCTAAAAGATGGCTGAGAACAGATGGCTGAGAACAAAGGATTTGTTTTCTCTGAGTATGCCTCTGATCACACCCAGCACGCCTTGTCTATCCGGGCACTCACCATTGACCCTCTGTCATCAGCCTGTGTTTGACGAATAACGCCGTCAATGAGCCACAAGTCGCATCGCATATGATGCGAGTAATTCGCATTTACATGTTTCCTTGCGCGCCACTCATGCACATCCACTATTACCGAGAACTGCTGAACTTTTGTGCCCAGGCACTCAAGGACCGCGACGCTGCGGCTGATGTGGTTCAGGAAACTTACGCGCGCGTGATCGCACTTAGCCGGGCACAGATCGTGACCGAACCACGTGCGCTGCTCTATCGCGTGGCGCGCAACCTGCTGACAGACCAGCATCGGCGCGATACCTTGCGCCTGCACGACAGCCTTGACACGCTGAGCGAACTGGAGCACCCACACGCGCCACAGATGTGCCAGCCCGAGCAGGCGCTGGACGCTCGCCAACAAGCCCTCGCCATGCTCGAAGCCATCAACAAGTTGCCCAAGCGTTGCCGTGAAGCTTTTATGTTGAACCGTTTCGATGGCCTGTCGCACCAGGAAATTGCCGACCAGATGGGCATCTCGCGCAACATGGTGGCGCAACACGTCATCCGGGCGGTCCTGGCCTGCAAGGCATGTGATGCGCAAATGCAGGGCAACCACAACGGCAAGCTCTAGACCCCATTGGATGCTGCAAAAGGCTGGCACACTCGTGTTTGACGTGTGGCTTGTGGACGGTGACATCCACTGATGTCACGTTCATGCGTCTACTCTTTGAACAGCCTGCATCACGCCCATGCCCCACCGTCCTTCTTCGCCTTCTTCGACGCATCGTTTGCACACGGACGAAGCGGATGAGCATTCGGCGTTCATGGCGCAGCAGAGTCCGCTGGACGCTGCTGCGGCCGAATGGCTGGTTCGCCGCCAGGATGGACTCACACCTGAGGAGGAGAGGCAGTTCCAGCTTTGGCTGGCGGCTGATGAGCGTCATGTCCAAGCCTTCCAGCAGTTTGAGCTGCTTTGGGAGCGACTGCCTACATCTTCGGTACCGACCCCGGCACCCGTGAAGCAGAAGGTGGCTCAAAGCCGCTGGCGTTTTGGCGAGACACTGAACGCGTGGTTGCCCCAGCTTTCGGCAGCGGCCATCGCCTTCGCCGTGGTCAGTGGCGGTTGGTGGGGCTGGGAGCAGTGGCATGATGCGCCCACTTTCACAGAAAGCTACGCCACCGTGCGAGGCCAACAGAAAAAAATCCGCCTGCCTGACGGCAGCCAACTGTGGCTGGACACAGCCACCCGTGCCGAGGTCACTTACTACCGCGACCGGCGCGAAGTCAAGCTGCCCGAAGGCCAGGCACAGTTTGCTGTTCAGCCAGATCCTGAGCACCCATTCAACGTGTTGGCCGGTGCGGTCCGGGTGACTGTTGTTGGCACACGTTTCTCGGTGCGCAACACCCGCGCTGGTTTGCACGAAGGCGATGTGGGTGTGGTGGTGGAGCAGGGCCATGTGCGCGTGGCGGCCAACAGCAAGGCCACTGCCAGCGCGCACCAGTCCAGCATGGCCGACCTCACGGCCGGGCAATCGCTTGTGGCCAATGCCGTGAACGGACTCGGCCCGGTGCAACAAGAAGACACGGGCCAAGCCGCTTTGTGGCGTGAGGGTCGCGTCAACTTTGACAACACACCGCTGGCCGTCGCCTTGGCCGAGTTTGGTCGCTACAGCGATGTTCACCTGGTGGTTCGTGACCCGCGGGTTGCGGCGCTGCGTATCAGCGGCAGCTTCGACCTGCGCCGACTTGACGCTTTTGAACGGGCGTTGCCACAGGTGTTACCGGTCCGACTACACAACGCAGACGGGGTGACCGAGATCGTTGCCAGCCGGACCTGAAGCATGGCGCCTGGGTGCGGCTTCGTACAACGCAAAATATTTCATATCAGACATCAACACGCATGCATCTGGTGCGTCTCCAAAGCAGAACCTCATTTTTCTGCTTCTGGAGCTTTACCCACATGGTGCACCCCCATTTTCGCCCCGCCCCTGTCGCCCTGGCCATGGCCTTGGCACTTGTCAGCCTGACAGGTACCGCTGTTGCCCAGTCTGCGGCACCCGCACCAATCGTCAGCCTCTCGCTCTCGGCGCAACCCTTGGGTAGTGCGCTCAACCAACTGGCCCGGCAAGCCCGGCTGCAGCTGCTGGTCAACCCCGCACTGGTGGACGGCAAACAGGCACCAGCGGTACTGGGCAACCTGACGGTACGCCAGGCGCTGGACCAGTTGCTGACAGGCAGTGGTTTGGAGGCCAGTGTGAAAGGCGCCGAGGTTGTGGTGCGCCGCGCCGCGCCTGCATCTGGTGGCGATGCCACGCTGGCGGCTGTGACCGTCACCTCACAAGCTGTAGGTCTGGCCACCAGCCTCAAGAGCAAGGCCTCTTCAGGTGCATTGGGCAGTCGCAGTGTGTTGGATACACCGTTCTCCATCAGCTCGGTTGGCAGTGCCGAGTTGGAGGAGCGGCTGGTTACCACCACCGAGCAGGCCTTACGTTACGACGCTTCCACACAACAAACTGGTGGTGAATACGGCCAGAGTGCTTCATTCAGTGTGCGGGGGCTGGGTCTGGACGACAGCAATGGCTTCAAGATCGACGGCCTGCCTGTGGCCAGCTGGGGCAACACCATGCCGATGGAGGCGTTTGAGCGGATTGATCTGCTCAAAGGCTTAAGTGGCTTCATGTATGGCTTTGGTGCGCCTGGCGGCACCGTCAACTATGTTCTCAAGCGCCCGACCGAAGACACCCAAACCAGCGTCGCCGTGGGCTACAAGTCGGACTCGCTCTGGTCCGAACATCTGGACATGGGTGGACGCTTTGGTGAAGACAAACGTTTTGGCTACCGTTTTAACCTGGCCCATGAAGAAGGCGACACCTATGTCAACCGTGGCAGGCTGGACCGGACCACAGCCTCGCTGGCCATGGACGCACGCCTCACCAACGATCTCACGGCCACGTTCGACGTGTTGTATTCCAAACGCCTGTCCAACGGCAACAACTTCTGGGGTGTTGACCTGAGTGCACTGCAGGCCATGCCAACGCCGGTCAACCCGACACTGGCCACACAGCCGGATGGCAGCTACTACAACACGGTCGACCGCATCGCCACTGCGGGTCTGCAGTGGCGCATTGCACCCGACTGGAACGCCAACTTCTCCTGGCGCACCACGCGCCGCGACATCGACTACAACTACAGCACGCTGTATGTGAACAACCTCAACGGCAACTACACCGCCGACCGTTCCGATTACCGCTTCGCTTCGGACTACGACGTGCTGCAAGCCATAGTCCAAGGTAAGTTGCAGACCAACGGTATCGATCACGACCTGACCTTCGGTGTCTCGCGCCAGGAACTCACCACGCGATCGGACCGCGCATCAAGCTACACCGACGACATTGGCTCCGCCAACATCTACAGCGATTCAACACTCGCCATCACCGGCAGTGCGGCAGATCATCCGCTCTACAAGAGCAGCGTTATCACACAAACCGCCTTGTTCGCCAGTGACACGCTGGCCTTCAATGACAAGTGGTCACTGATCCTGGGTGCGCGTTACACCAAATTCGACCAGGTCAGCCTCAACCGGGCCGGCGCCACAACGACGCGTTATGAGCGCAACCCGCTCACGCCCACCGCCGCACTGCTGTTCAAACCCAGCACCGACACCACACTCTACGTGAGCGCTGTCGAGTCGCTGGAAAAAGGTGGTACCGCCGGTGTGACAACCGCCAATGCGTATGAGGTGATGGGCCCCATCAAAAGTCGACAGTACGAAGTGGGTTACAAGATCGAGCACGCTCACTGGAGCGGCTCCGTGGCACTGTTCCGGCTGGATCGCACCGCCGAATACACCAACGCCGCCAACTACTATGTCCAGGACGGCATCACACGCTACCAGGGTCTGGACATCAATGGCCGCTTGAGCCTGACACGTGATCTGTCGCTGTTGGGTGGTGTGATGCTGCTGGATTCAACCTATGTCCAAAACACTTCGGGGCTGGAGGGCAAACGCACCACCGGCACACCACACGTGCAGGCTGCATTACGCGCCGATTGGCGGGTTGCGGGGGTGCCCGGCCTGGGTCTGTCGCTGGGAGGCAAGTACGTTGGCTCGGCCGCGATGAACACCACCAACAGCTACAAGATTGCGGCCTACACGGTGCTTGAAGCAGGCGCCAATTACGTCACACGCATCAGCGGCAAGGAGGTGACTTTCACCGGTGCCATCCAGAACCTGGCTGACCGCCAGTACTGGGTCTACAACGGTGACAACTACGCTATGCCCGGTGCACCGCGCACGCTGAGCCTGTCAGCACGGATTGCGTTCTGAGGTACGCCGTGACATTGGGTCCCGGCCAGCGTCTGGCGGTGCGCGTGCTGCTGGCGGTCTTCGCTGGCTACGCGTTGGCCTCGGCCTTCGCCGTGGCGTTGCCGCCGCTGTTGCCCATGCCACGCGCGCAGGCCGTGCTGACCGCCACGCTGTTGGGTTTTGTGGTGCATTTGGTGGCGGCACTTTGGGTGTTCACAGAACCCGACTTGCGGCGCGTGGCTACAGGCCTGCTGTTGCCCGCTGTCCTGTTGACCACTCTGGGCTTGGCGCTGCAACGGACCGGCACATGAGAGCGACACACACGCCTGAAACCGGGGCGGCAACTGGCGGTTTGCGCCAATCGATGGCCTGGCTACACACTTGGTGTGGGCTGTGGTTCTCTTGGCTGCTGTTTGCGGTATTTCTGACGGGGTCGCTGGCTGTGTTCGAGGAGCCGATCACACATTGGATGACGCCCGAACACCATGCCGAAGAAGAAGCAGAAGAAGCTGCCCGCGCCTCTTTGCCAGCCACCGCCCCCGTTGCCAGCCGGGCCCAGCGCCTGGCCTACGCCATTGACTACATGGCCAAACACCACCAGAGCAAAGACATGTGGGAGATCTGGCCAGCTGATGCCGAAGGAGGCGGCGAACTCAAGGTGTATTGGTTCGATGACCAGCACCTCTATGCCCAGGCCAAGTTGGATGCCAACACTGGTGCGACACAACTCGAACCACCCCCGGCGCTGCCTGCGCGCGGCACCTTGGGCGGGCAGCATTTCGTCGACTTTCACTACAACCTGCACGGCGGCACATTGGGTCTGTGGGTGGTGGCCTTCGCCGCCATGGTGATGCTGGTGGCTCTGGTCTCCGGCGTCATCACTCACAAACGCATCTTCAAAGACTTTTTCACCTTCCGGCCGAAAAAGGGCCAGCGCAGTTGGCTGGATGCACACAACGCCGTGGCCGTGCTGAGTTTGCCGTTCCAGTTCATGATCGCCTACACCGGCATCGTCTTCACTGCGACCACCTACTTGCCAGCCGGTGTTCTGGCGCACTATGGCAACGACACAGGAGCGCACCTGCGTTACACAACTGAGTTGACCGCGCCGGGCCTGCAGCCACGTAGCGGGAGACCTTTGCCCGTACCCGGGCTGGAGCCGTTCGCGGCACAGGCTGAGGCCTTGATAGGACAGCCGGTGCGTGCTGTGGTGGTGGATCATCCGGGAGATGCCAGCATGCGCATCAGCGTTTATGGCTGGAACGATCCAGAGGATCTGGTGCGGCGTATGTCAGACACCACCGGCATGGTGGCATTTGCGCCCGATGGCAAGGTATTACACATGCGGATACCGGGCGGTAGTGCCGACGGTGTCGCCAGTTTCACCAACCAGGTCATGAGCAACCTGCACATGGCCGGGCTGGGCGGATGGCCCATGAAGTGGCTGTTTTTCCTGTGTGGACTGGCGGGCACCGCCATGATGGGCACGGGTGCTGTGCTGTTCACAGTCAAGCGGCGCAACAAATCTCTGAACGAGTTCGGCCCTCGAACCGCAAGCGTGTATCGGGGTATTGAGGCCCTCAATGTCGCGGCCATCGCTGGTCTGGCCCTTGCCTGCATGGCCTACCTTTGGGCCAATCGCTTGCTTCCCCTGGCGACGTATGAACGCGCTGTGATGGAGTTGCAGGTGTTCTTTGGCGTGTGGCTCATGACACTCGTGCATGCTTGTGCACGGACACCACAACGCGCGTGGCGCGAACAGCTCTGGGCGCTATCGGCACTTTGCCTGCTTCTGCCTGTGCTCAACGGGCTGACGGCTGGAGATCACCTCATTGCCGAGATCTCGCGCGGGGACTGGGAAAGCGCCGGAGTTGAGCTCACCAGCATGGCTTTCGGCCTGCTGGCTGGCTGGGGTGCACTGCTGCTGCGCACAGACAAAGCAGGGCAGCCGCGTCGTACGGCACACCCCTCTCTGGGTCCAGCCGGAGAGAGACCATGAACCTGCTGCCCGCAACCGTGCTGGCTCTGAGCTTGGCCTATGCCGGCATGGCTGGACTGTGTATGGCCATGGACCGCCACCATGAACAGCTGACCGGGCGCCGAGACGTGCCGATTCGCCTACGGTGGGCGCTGCGTCTGGCAGCTGGTCTGTTGCTGCTCGCCTCATTACACGTCAGCATCGACGGTTGGGGCCCAGGCGTGGGCTGGGTGGCCTGGCTGGGTTATCTGACGACAAGCGCTTTGCTGGTGGCTGGCCTGTGGGCCTGGCGGCCACTCCTGGCCATGGGCATCGCCGCGGCAGGTGGTGCCTGCAGTCTGCTGGCGTTTGTGGCGTCCCTCCAGTCAGGCGTGCCAGCCTGACATCCGTCCCATCACCATCGTGGCCAGCACCCCCACCGCCAACACAACCAACACCCCACCCGACACCCGCTCCAGCCACGGCAGTGTTTTGCAAAATCGGCTGAGAACCCTTGTATTTCCTATCGCTACCGCTATCAAAATGTCCCACAGTAGCACCACACAAAACATCCACAGACCGTAGCCGATCTTGACAGCCGGGCTGCTTTGGCTGGCACCCACCAGAGTGGCCAGGCTCGCATAAAACAGCGCGTTCTTCGGGTTCAGGACACCCGACACAAAACCCATGCCGGCGCCGCGCCACCACAGGCGGGCCGCCGCTGCGGGTTGTCCGGTGCGAGCTGCCATCGGGCGCAACGGGCTATGGCCCGCATGGCGGATGAACATCACCCCCATGTACAGCAGGTACAGGCAACCACACAGCTGCAGCAGCATGAAGAGGGCGTTGCCCGGCTGCAGAACAGCCACCCCGGCAAAAGCCACCACGATGAACACCCCGTTGGCCAACGCGATGCCCAGGCAGACCCCGCTGGCCACGCGCCACCCGGCAGACATGCTGGTGCGGGCCACCAGAAAGAAATCCGGCCCGGGTGACAACAAGGCCAGAAAATGGGCAAGGGCAAACATCACAAACGACTGGATCATGGTCCAACTTTCTCAAGAGCAAAACCCTGGAGTCTGCAGACCGCCATCGCCAATGTCTTGAAGAAAATTGCGACCTTGGGTGTCGGACGCCGCCCCGCCACTAGGCCTTGTAGCGCCCGGGTGTCACACCCACATGAGCCTTGAACACCCGCTGGAAATGCCCTTGGTCGGCAAAACCCAGGCGATAGGCAATGTCAGCCAGCGGCTCACCTGCACGCAAGTGATGGCGAGCCTGGTTGATGCGTTGGTTCAGCTGGTAGGCATGGGGGGTCAGGCCGGTGGCTTGGCGAAAGGCGCGGATCAGCTGGTAACGGCTCATGTTGGCCATCTTGGCCAGTTCGGTCAACGAGATCAGGGCACCCGCCTCGTGTTGCAAATGTGCCAGAAGAGGCTGCAACTTGTGGCGACTGTCCGGGGCCAGGGACGGCGACAGGGAAGGCTGTCCATGGCTGGCGCAGTCTCCCAAAAACGCGATCAGGGCGATTTCCTTCTCTGGCGCGCTGGCGTCAGAAAACAAAACAGCATTGAGCTGGCAGAACCGTGCGTAGATACCGGCATCCTGGGTCAGCTGCACCGTCTGCAGTGGAGGCACGCCGGATTCCTGCCACAGGGCCTGCAGCCAGCTGGCCTCCAGATGCAGCATCTGGTAGCTCCAGGCCAGGTTGGGCAGGGGGTTGCAAGCATGGACGTGGGCGGCTGGCACAAACACAACGGTGCCGGGCTGGATGACCGACGACCCGGTGCCCGCGCTGGTGAAACGGCTCGAACCCTGGTCCACCGCGCCCACGGAAAAGCTCGGGTGGCTGTGGGCTTTGTAACAGGCGCGGCTGTGGCAAGCCCGGCGGCTCTCGGCATACGGTAGGGTCGGGTCACGCCAGAACTCGGCGCTGGCGGGTGGTGGGGCGGGCATGGCTGGGCAGCTGGCCATCACGGATCAGCAGGCCTCGCAAGCTTGCACCGCGCTGCTGGTTTCCCGGCGTGTGCGCTCGGTCAAAAACTCCAGGAACACACGGGTGCGTTCGGGCAAGAACTGGCGGCTGGGCAAGGCCGCATACAGCGCCAGGCGGCCGGTGATCCAGGGGCGCAGCACCCGGATCAATTGGCCACTCGACAGGTAAGGTGCGGCCAAATCCACCGCCACCGAGGTGATGCCTGCACCATCCAGTACCGCCCGCATCAGGGTGTCGGTGTGGTTGCTCCACAGAACGGGCTGCACGGCCACATCCAGCACCTCATCCTGAAGCGCCGAATTGAACAGGCGCCAGCTGCTCTGTGGACGACCCGACATGTTCAGGCGCAGCACCTCGTGGTGGGCCAGGTCTTGCGGGATCACCGGTACATTCTTGCGCTGGATGTAGGCGGGTGAGGCCACCAGGATGGCCTCGGTGGCGGAAATCTTGCGGGCAATCAGGTCGGCATCAAAGTCCGCCTCGGTGGGCAGCAAGGTGATGTCGTAGTCCTCAATCGGTGGCTCCTTGAACGAGGCCACCTCAATGTTGAGCTGGATCTTCGGATGCAGCTGCCTGAAGTCCGCAATCAGCGGCGCGAGCACATGGGTGGCCAACACCGGTGGTGCCAGCACCCGCAAGATGCCTTCGGGCTCATGTGTTTGTGAACTGGCCAGGCTGTCGGCTTCATCAATGTCCTGCAGGATGAGGCGTACCCGCGTCAGATAGGCCTCTCCCGCCACGCTGAGTGACAAACGCCGGGTGCTGCGGTGTAACAAACGTGTGCCCAGATGGTCTTCCAGGTCGGCTACCAGGCGCGTCACCACCGCAGGCGAGATGTCGAGCGCACGTGAGGCAGCCGCAAAGCCACCTTCGTCGATGACTTTTTGAAAAACCCGCATTGACAGCAATCGGTCCATGGTGCCTCGAGATGAAATTTCAAGGCTTTGATTATTTCGCAAATAGCAACACAGCGATGACGCAGACGCTATTTTTCTTCTTAAACAGAAACTTTACAGTTCATCCCATCGACGAAACACCTTCAACACCGTGTTTCGAAGAACCCGGACGGACCTCAAAAAATTGTCTGCCGAGATTTTTAAACTCTTTCAGGAAATACATCATGAACCGCAAAACACTCTCTGCTCTGACCCTCTCTTTGGCTGCTTTGGTGGCTGGCAATGCCTTCGCTGCCGACTTGTCCGCCCCCAAAACACGTGACCAGGTCCGTGCTGAGTTGCTGGAAGCCCAACGCACCGGCAACATCCAGGCCAACGGTGATTCTGGCAAGTTGCTCAACGAGTTGTACCCCAGCCAATACCCAGCCAAAGCCGTGACCCAAGGCAAGACCCGCGCCCAAGTGCTGGCCGAGCTGGCAGAAGCGCAACGCACGGGTGACATCGTGGCCGACGGTGACTCCGGCAAGTTGCTCAATGAGCTGTACCCCAACCAGTACCCTGCCAAGACTGTGACACAAGGCGTGCCCCGTGCCCAAGTGCTGGCCGAGCTGGAACAAGCACAACGCAGTGGCGACGACTTCAGCAAGATCTACGGCCACCACTGAGATAGCAGTGGCCGATCTGGCCACCGGGCCTGGGGAAACCCAGGCCCATCAAGGGTTCATTGTTTCGAATTTGGAACAGTATTTCCCAAATCAGCTGGTTATCAAAATATATCGCCAAAAATAGAATCAATGAACCCTCAGCACCGCTGTGCTGGGTTTTCCACCCAACCCGAGTTTTCACCATGAAATTACTGCACATCGACTCCAGCATTCTGGGCACCTACTCTGCTTCGCGCCAGCTCACCGCCGAGGTGGTGGCGCAGTGGCTCAAAGGACATCCCGACACCACAGTCGAGTACCTTGACGTGGCCGCCAACCCGATTGGCCACTTCGGCGCGGATGCGCTGGCCATCAAAGGTGTGGCCCAAGCTGAGCCGACCGAGGCACAACGTGCTGAAAACGCTTTGTCCGAGAAGCTGGTGAGCCAGTTCCTGGCCGCTGATGTGATTGTGGTGGGCGCGCCGTTTTACAACTTCTCGATCCCGACCCAACTCAAGGCCTGGATTGACCGTCTGGCCCAGCCGGGTCGCACCTTCACCTACACCGACAAAGGTCCGACCGGTCTGGCCACCGGCAAAACGGTGATCGTGGCCTCCACCCGCGGTGGTGCTTATTCCACCAGCGAAGGTGGCCAAGCCATGGAACACCAGGAAAGTTACCTGAAGGTGGTGTTTGGCTTTTTTGGCATCACAGATGTGCGCATCGTGCGTGCCGAAGGTCTGGCCATGGGTGATGCCGCCAAGGCCACAGCCATGAACGCGGCTCAAGGCGAGATCGCCACCGCCGCCCACTAAACTGTCTGTGTTTCTTGGCTTGCCGCGCTGCTTGCGGCAGATTCACAGAGGTCCTCAACGTGCTCAGAACCCTTTACACCCTGTCTACTCAACGCCGCTCCTGGCTGCTGCTGGCGGCCCTGGCGCTGGCGCTGGATGGCATCGCCCTGTTTTTGCAACATGTGTTGCACGTCGAACCCTGCAACGAATGTATTTACATCCGTGCCGGGGTGCTGGGCATTGCGGTCGCCGGGCTGGTCGGTGCCTTGGCGCCCAGATTCTGGCCAATGCGGCTGCTGGCCTTGGCCGCCTGGGTGGCTGCCTTGGCTTGGAGCTTGTCGCGTGCGGTGTTGTTGCTGGACCTGGAGCGCATCGTGGCGGCTGGCGGAGACGCCAGTTGCAAACGTTTCAAGGGTTTCCCGGACTGGCTGCCGCTGGAGCAATGGTTGCCCAATGTGTTTGAGCCACGGGCCATGTGTGGCACCGTGAGCTGGACCTTTCTGGGCGAGTCGGTCACGTTCTGGATCGGTATCGCTTTGGGCGGTATGGCCCTGCTGGCTGCTGCGGTGGTGGCGGCGCAAATGTGGCCCAAAAAAGGGCGTGTGTAAGCGGGTGCTGATGCATCCAGCCATAGCCAAGGATGCATCAGGTGCGTTTTAAGCCGACGTCTGGACGGTTGCCGCAAGAAGGTTCATAACCAACACAAGCCTCACAGACAGTCAACGGCCCTCAACATACTGGTTTACCAGCTTGTTTGCCATTAGCCGACACGGACGCCACTGGCCTGGCGGTCGCGGCATTCACACGCTGACCCGTGCCAAAACAGTCAGATGCTCAATTGAGTTGGCGCTGCGGTTGCCGGAGCTGCTCCATCAGCGCGTCTGGCTGGCCGCCTTGCGCGAGGTGGCTTTTGTACCAGACCGTCAGGATGCTGGTCACCACCGGCCCGGGGTCCTGGCAGACCTTGTCAAAGTCCAGGCCGTTGATGCTGCAGATCAGCTTGACCAGATCCATGTCCAGGTCAATGGCGTCGTCCGCGCAGCGGCGCAGCTTGAGATCGGCAAAAGAGTAACCCTCGGGCAATTTGAGGGTCAGCAGGGCGTCTGTTGGCATAGGCAGGCAAAAAAATCAGCGGGTCAAAATTGCTACACGGTTAATAGCTGCTTGAGCAATCTATAAAAGGGCTACAACCCGAAAAGCATCATAACCCCAATGCGCAGCCAGGTCGCATGGCATGCGCTACCTGTCAGACCCTGGCTTGGGTTGATCCGCGCACCATCAACTCGCCACGCAGCACCACCCGGCGCACCGCCCGCTCGGGCATCACCACCCGCTCCAGCAACAGACGCAGCGCGGTCTGGCCGATTTCATTGGTGGGTTGGCGGATCACGGTGATGTCCGGCGTCACCAGACTGGTCCAGGGCAGGTCGTCAAAACCGGCGATGGCGATGTCATTGGGCACCGTCACCCCGGCCTCCTTGACCGCCTCAACAACACCTTGCAACACCAGCCCACTGCTGGCCATCAATGCGTCGGGCAGGGGCCTGCGTCGCAACATGCGCTCGGCCACCTCGCGGGCGCGTTCGCTGCGCGGGATGATCGGCTCGGCCTCGGGTGTGATGCCAGCCACCGACATGGCGGCCAGGTAACCCTGGTAACGCTGCGGTCCGGTGGAGCCGACCGAACCATACAAGAACACAACACGGCGGTAACCTTGTGTGATCAGGTGTTCGGTCAGGCGGTAAGCTGCGTCAAAATTGTCCAACATGACGGCATCTGCTTCCACATCGCGCTCGCAGCGGTCCACCAGCACCATCGGAAACGGGTGATCCTGTGGCCGAAAGTCTGTCAGCAGCGACAAGGTGGGCGAGAGAATGACACCGCTGACGTTTTCATCACGCATCATCTCCAGGTAAAAAGCTTCTTTTTCGGGGTCTTCGTCGGCATTACACAGCAACACACGCATGCGGTGTTGGTAGGCCACATCTTCCACTGCGCGGCTGATTTCGGTGAAGAAGGGGTTGCGAATGTCCGACACGATCAGTCCCAGCGTGTCGGTGCGCCCGGAGCGCAGGCGCCTGGCGGCCAGATCGGGACGGTAACCCAGTGCCTTGACCGCCGCATTGACGCGTTTACGGGTCTCTTCGCTGACGCCGGGCAAACCTGAAATGACCCGGGAGACGGAGGCTGTGGACACCCCAGCCTGCTTTGCCACATCCACGATCTTGACCATCACGCCTCCGAACTTACCATGTAATCGATTCCATTTATTGTGCATCAGAACCGGTTATGAAGCGCCTTTTCAAATCTGCAAGACTCCAAATTTAGGGTAAACCCTAGTATTTTTCACCCAAAAATCGCACAGAAATCCGATGATTTGGTCGACAATGAATATGTAAACGATTACATCATTTTGCAAAAACCTCGAAGTACGCCATTGATCTGCAAGGAGACACGGATGGAAACCATGACAACCGCCTGCGTGAAACTGAACGCCCAGGCCAGCAACAAGACCGAAGCGGTGCGCCTTGCCGGGCAACTGCTGGTGGATGCGGGTTATATCGACCCCGGTTATGTGGACAGCATGCTCAAACGCGAAGAGGTGGCCAACACTTTTCTGGGTTCGGCCGTGGCGATTCCACACGGCATGGTGGAAGACCGGCATCTGATCCACCACACCGGGGTGGCGGTGGTGCAGTTCCGTGATGGCGTGAGCTGGAAAGACGGTGACCGGGCGCAACTGGTGGTGGCAATTGCCGCCAAATCGGACGAACACATCGTGCTGCTGCGCCGCCTGACACGCCTGATGCAGCGGCCACAAAGCATCGAAAGCCTGGTGGCCACCAACGACGCCCAACTGATTATGGGTACCCTGGCTGACGAACCGGTACAAACGACCAGCCCGGTCACAGCCGTGCAGGAATGGCCCAACGATGCGCAATCTGTCTGGACGCTGGACTACCCCAATGGCTTGCATGCGCGCCCGGCCACGCGCTGGGTCGACACCGCCAAACGTTTTGCTTGCGAATTGCGTGTCTACAAAGGCCAGGAATTTGCCGACGCAAAGGCGCTGACCGGCTTGTTGTCCTTGGGCGCGTCGCGTGGCGACAGCCTGCGTTTCGCTGCCCGTGGCCCGGACGCCCGGCGCGCGGTGGATGCCTTGCTGGATGTGGTGCACTCCCTGTCTAGCGAAGAGAAGGCCGATGCCGAACGTGCCCGCCGCAACGCGCTGGCAGCACGGCGCAGCGCCCCCGACTGGCTGCCCGGTGGCAGCCCACAGGCGATTTACGGCATTGGTGCCAGCCCCGGTTTGGCGATTGGCGCCCTGGTACGGCACGTCAGCCACCAGTTTGATGTGCATGACATCCCGGGTGATGTGGTGGCCGAGGGTGAAGCCCTGGAGGCTGCGGTGCTGGCCATCAGCCAGGAACTCGAAACCCTGGAGGCCCAGACCCGCAGCCGCCTTGGCGCCACCGAGGCCGCCATTTTTGCCGCGCACCGCGAACTCATCGCAGACGCCGACCTGCTGCGCGACGCGCTGGCCAGCATTCTGCGCGGCCATGGTGCCGCCTGGGCCTGGCAAAACGCTTTGCAGACCCGGGTCGAAAAACTTCAGGGGGTGGCCGACCCGCTGCTCGCCGCACGGGCGCTGGACCTGCGCGATGTGGGTGAGCGGGTGCTGGCCCGTATGCTGGGTATCGAGCGCCAACGCCTGGTGCTCACGCAACCCAGCATTCTGGTGGCCGAAGACCTGACCCCGTCTGACACCTTGCAGCTCGACATGGCCTTTGTGGTGGGCCTGGCGATCAGCAGCGGCGGCCCGACCTCGCACACCGCGATCCTGGCGCGCACCCTGGGTCTGCCAGCGGTGGTGGCAGCTGGCAGCGCGCTGCTGGCGGCACCAGAAGGTCAGCTCGCGGTGATCGACGGCAGCGTCGGCGCGGTTTATCTGGACGTCTCGCAGAGCGACCAAGACGCCGCCGCAGCGGTGATTGAACGCCAACTGGTCGCACGCAACACCTTGCGTGAAAGCCGCTACCTGCCCGCCACCACCAGCGACGGCCACACCATCGAGATCGCCGCCAACGTGGCCAACGCCAAACAGGCCAGCGTCGCCATCGAAGCGGGTGCCGAAGGGGTGGGCCTGATGCGCACCGAGTTCCTGTTTCTGGAGCGCAACAGCGCACCGGACGAAGACGAGCAGTACCGTGTTTACCGTGAGATGACCGAAGCCATGGGTGGTCGCACCCTGATCATCCGTGCGCTGGACATCGGTGGTGACAAGAAGGTGGCCTACCTGAACCTACCACAGGAAGAAAACCCGTTTCTCGGGGTACGTGGCGCACGCCTGTTGTTGATTCGCCAGGACCTGCTCTACACCCAGCTGCGCGCGCTGTACCGTGCCGCCGCCCACGGCCCGATCCGGATCATGTTCCCGATGGTCACCCACACCAGCGAGATCGAAGCGCTGCGCGAGCACTGCGAACGTGCCCGCGCCCAGGTCAACGGCCCCGAACTCAAGATCGGCATCATGGTTGAGGTGCCTGCGGTGGCGGTGATGGCTGACAAGTTTGCCCCGCTGGTGGACTTCTTCTCGGTGGGCACCAATGACCTGACCCAGTACACCCTGGCGATTGATCGCCAGCATCCGGCGCTGGCCGCCCAGGCCGACAGCCTGCACCCCGCCGTGCTGGACCTGATCGCCCGCACCGTGGCCGCTGCCAAAAAACACGGCACCTGGGTCGGTGTCTGTGGCGGACTGGCCGGTGACCCGCTGGGTGCCCGCATCCTCACTGGGCTGGGCGTGGATGAGCTCTCGATGAGTGCCCAGGACATCGCTTCCGTCAAAGCCACCCTGCGCGGTGACTCCTTCAACGCCATGCAACAGCTGGCACAACGTGCGCTGGCCGCAGGCAGCGCCGATGAGGTGCGTGCTTTATGAACCCCTCCATGCACAACAGCCACCCGCGCGTGGTCGCGGTGGCGCTGAACCCGGCGCTGGACCACACCCTGGAAGTTGATCAGCTGCGCCTGGGCGAGGTCAACCGCGCTGTGCGCATGCAGGTCGACGTGGGTGGCAAGGGCATCAATGTCGCCTCGTGCCTGGCTGATTTTGGTGTGGCTACCGCCGTGACCGGCCAGATCGGCCGCGACAACGCGGCCCAGTTTGAGACCCTGTTCCATGCCAAAGGCATTGACAACCGCTTCTTCTACCTCGATGGTCTCACGCGGATCAACACCAAGCTGGTGGACAAACGCAGCGGGGACACCACCGACATCAACATGCCCGGGCCCACACTCGAGCCCGAGGCCATCCAGGCCTTGTTTGAGCGTTTGCTGGCACGTATTGACGGCATGGTCAGCCCAGGCAGCTGGGTGGTCGCCTCGGGCAGCTTGCCACCCCAGTGGCCGGCCGACACCTACCAGCGCCTGATCACCCATGTGCACAGCCTGGGCGCCCATGTGTTGCTGGATGCCAGTGGCGCGGCACTCAACGCCGGTGTGGGCGCGGCGCCCGACATCATCAAACCCAACCGGGCTGAACTCTCCGAACTGATCGGGCAAACGCTGACCGACGCCGACTCGGTGGTCGCGGCTGCACGTGAACTGCTGGCCCGGCCCAACCCACCGGACACGGTGGTGGTGTCCATGGGCGGCGACGGTGCGCTGTTTGTCAACCGCAAAGAGGCCCTGCTGGCACACCCCATCCCGACCGAGCTGATCAGCACCGTGGGTGCTGGTGACGCCATGGTGGCCGGCATCGTTGCGGCACAGATTGCTGGGCTGGGCTTGTCTGACTGCGCCCGCCTGGCAACCGCGTTTGCGGCTGGCAAGCTGGCGCGGCTCGGGCCCCATCTGCCCGCACCGGACACTGTGCGGGCATTGGCCCAAATGGTCCATATCAGTTCATTCAGCTGAATCGGCTGACTCCCTTTCCCTCACTGACCCAAGGAAACAAACCATGTCAAAAATAGTCGCAGTGACCGCTTGCCCGACCGGCATCGCTCACACCATCATGGCCGCCGAGGCCCTGCAACAAGCTGCTGACCGCACCGGCCACAGCCTGCGCGTGGAGACACAAGGCTCCGTCGGCACCCGCAACACCCTGAGTGCCGAGGACATTGCCGCTGCCGACGCGGTGATCATTGCGGCCGACACCCGTGTCGACACCGCACGCTTTGCTGGCAAATACATGCTCGAAGTCAGCACCGTCGCCGCCATCCGTGATGCCGAGGCGGTGATCCGCCATGCCCTGGGCCAAGTCAACCCAGGCGCACAGACTGCCGCCGCCGCTGCACCCGCACGCGACCCGAGCCTGCCGCAAATTGTGGCCATCACCTCGTGCCCGACCGGCATCGCCCACACCTTCATGGCCGCCGAAGGCCTGGAGAGTGGCGCTAAAGCCAACAACTACAGCATCAAGGTCGAAACCCAGGGCTCGGTCGGTGCGCAAAACACGCTCACCGCCGCTGACGTGGCCAACGCCGACATCGTGCTGATTGCTGCCGACACCAATGTCGACATGAGCCGTTTTGCCGGCAAACGCATTTACGAGACCAGCACCAAGGCCGCCATCAAGGACGGTGCCCTGGTGGTGCGCACCGCCATGGTCGAGGCCAAGGCTGCTGCCCCCGCGACGGGTGTGGCTTATGCCGACCAGGTCAAGGCCGCCAAGGCGCAGCAGAGCGCCAGCCGCACCGGTGCCTACAAACACTTGATGACCGGTGTGTCTTACATGATCCCGTTTGTGGTGGCCGGTGGTCTGTTGATCGCCCTGGGCTTTGCACTCGGTGGCATTTATGTGTACGAAGACGCCAACAAGGGCACACTGGCATGGACCTTGTTCACGATTGGTGCCAAGAGCGGTTTTGCACTGATGGTGCCGATTTTGGCGGGCTTCATCGCCCACTCGATTGCCGACCGACCCGGTCTGGCACCGGGCATGATTGGCGGCATGATCGCCGCCTCGATTGGTGCCGGTTTTATTGGCGGTATTGCGGCTGGTTTCCTGGCTGGTTACACCGTCAAGTTCCTCAACGACAAGATCCAACTCGGCCGCAACCTCGACGGCTTGAAACCGGTGCTGATCCTGCCGCTGCTGGGCACCGCCATTGTGGGCCTGCTGATGTATTACGTGGTGGGTGAACCCGTCAGCCTGGTGTTGGCCGCAATCACCGCTTGGCTCAAAGGCCTGCAAGGCTCCAACGCGATCTTTCTGGGCTTGCTGTTGGGTTCGATGATGGCGTTTGACATGGGTGGACCGGTCAACAAGGCAGCCTACGCTTTTGCCACTGGCCTGATCGCCAGCGAAGTTTATGCGCCGATGGCAGCTGTGATGGCCGCCGGTATGACACCGCCCCTGGCGCTGGCCTTGGCCACCGTGGTGTTCAAGAACCGTTTCACCGCCGACGAGCGTGAAGCTGGCAAAGCCACCGCCGTGCTGGGTATCTCGTTCATCACCGAAGGCGCGATTCCCTTTGCTGCCAAGGACCCGCTGCGCGTCATTCCAGCGCTGATGATTGGCTCAGCCGTGGCCGGTGCCCTGTCGATGGTGATGGGTAGCGAGTTGCGTGTGCCGCATGGTGGCGTGTTTGTGCTGCCAATTCCCAATGCCGTGACCAACCTGGGCGCCTACCTGCTGGCCATCGTGGCTGGCACCGTGGTCAGTGCCCTGGCTTTGGCCGCCCTGAAGAAACCGCTGGCCGCTAACGCCGCTTAAACACGGCACGTCAGCAACAGGCCCGGCTGTGATGCGCATCACAGCCGGGCCTTTTTTATGGGGCCATGTTGGGCGTGATCGCGTTCAAACCTCTGGCGGGTAGGCACTGAGCAAGCGCTGCGCCACCAGGTCCAGCGCGGGTTTGACGTTGCCTTGTTTGTCGGTCCAGGCCTTGGGCGTCAGGCTGCCCGACAAAGCCACCGAGTCACCATCACGCAGCAACAGCAAGTCGCGGCAACACGTCGCCTCAAAAGCAATCACGTTGACGATCAGGTGCTCACCATCCCCGGCCTGTGCCCGTACCTTGGCCACCACATAACGACTCTCCCCCTTGCCCAGACGCTGCTCGGGGTCTCCCAACAACTTGCCTGCAATCAAACCGTCAATCATTCTTTTCCCTCAGTCATGTGTCTGCGGCAGCTCATCCACCCGGATGACACTGCCTTCTACCGTCCGGCGGCTAGTAAACGCGACCGGATGTTTTGAGTATGCCTTGGCGTGATGCCACATTGGGTGGCAAGCTGGTTTTGAACCTGTTGGATCTGGCCAGCAATCGATCTGCAGCATCTTCCTGGCACCGTGGCCAGGGCTGCCGCATCGCGTAAATGCTTTGCACAATTTCCAACGTTGAATTCAAACACCATAAGCACACAAGCATTGGATTTATCTCTTTATTTTTGCAGAATTCGCTATTCGCGAATAGCGAATCAGTGTTTAGAATCAACACATGAGTCGCGCCAAAAGCAATCCACAAATCGTCTTGCGGCCACAAGATGTCGTCGTTTTGTTGCGCCTGTCCTTGCAGCAAGACATGGCACCTACTTATGCCACGTTGGCGGGCGAGCTCAAGCTCACCGCGTCTGAAATCCACGCTGGGGTTGAGCGGGCGGTGACGGCTCAACTGGCCCGCAAAGACGCCAGCGGACGACCCGTGGTGTTGCTGGAACCTTTGCGCCTGTTTGTGCAGTACGGACTGCGCTATTGCTTTCCCGCGACGCGCGGCGAACTGACACGCGGCGTGCCGACCAGTTATGCAGCCCCGCCGATGCGCGCGTTGATTGTCCAACCCAATGAAACCGAGCCGGTATGGCCGCACAAGCTCGGCTCCGTACGCGGTGCCGCGTTTTACCCGCTGTATCCCACAGCGCCAGAGGCCGCGTTGGCCAACCCGGCGCTCTACGAACTGTTGGTGCTAGCGGATGCGGTACGCGGCGGAAGCCCGCGTGAGCGGGCGCTGGCCATAGCCGAACTCGACAAACGGTGGGCGACATGATGCCAACGCTGAACCCGAACGACCCCAATGTGGTCATGCTGGAGCTGGTGGCACACCGGCTTGGCCCACAACTGTGTCATCAGTTTGTTTTTGTCGGCGGGGCGGTGGTCGGCCTGCTGATCACCGACCCCGCCAACCCTGCCATTCGCCCCACGGAAGACGTGGACATCGTGGCCGAAGTGCTGGCGCTGGCGGACTATCACCGCATCGAGGCAGCGCTGCGTCAACTGGGCTTTACGCAGGACATGCGCGCCAGCGCGCCCATCTGCCGTTGGCAAGTTGGAGGCATCACGGTGGATGTGATGCCGACACTGGAAGACATCCTGGGCTTTGCCAACCGCTGGTACCCGCTGTGCCTCCAAACCGCCCAGATGTTCAGGCTACCAAGCGGGGCAGAGATCCGTGTCATCCAAGCACCCGTGTTCATCGGCACCAAACTGGAAGCGTTTTATGGCCGTGGTGGCGGTGACTACCTGTTCAGCCACGATCTGGGCGACATATTGAGCGTGGTGGATGGACGCGTGAGCCTGATCAGAGAGTGCAGGCAAATGCCTCGAGAATTGCAGGTCTATCTGGCTAAGCAGTTTGCTCAACTGCTGGCTGATCGCCGTTTTCGGGATGCGTTGCCGGGACATTTGCCAGGTGACGCCATCAGCCAAAGTCGGCTTTATGACCTCGAAGTCAAACTTCAAGAACTGTCCTTGCTGAGCCCACCATGACCTCCACCCTCTGGCAACAACCCATCTCCGTCGAAGCCGTCACCGCTCTGAGCGCCAACACCGCAGTCAGTCACTTGGGCATTGAATTTCTGGAGGTAGGTGAGGATTTCATCAGCGCGCGGGTGCCGGTGGATGCGCGCACGCGCCAGCCCTTTGGCCTGTTGCACGGTGGGGTCAGTGTGGTGCTGGCCGAAACCCTGGGCTCGGTGGCAGCCAACTACGCCTGCCCGGTCGGCTACCAGGCAGTGGGGCTGGACATCAACGCTAACCACCTGCGCGGTGTCAGCAGCGGCTGGGTCACCGGCACAGCACGCCCGGTGCACATTGGCCGCACGACCCAGGTCTGGCAGATTGAGCTGCGCAACGATGCGGGTGAACTGAGCTGTGTCTCCCGCCTGACCATGGCGGTGCTGGCACCCAAATAGATTTACAAGGCTTTTTGGCCTCTATCCCTTATAAATCAAGGGCTAGTAGCTATTAATTTCATATTAACCAGCAACCAGAAACGATAACAACAGCACAAGCCACCCAGGCAGCTTGCGCTGTTTTTTCAGACCAGGTCGAAACGGTCGGCGTTCATGACCTTGGTCCAGGCTGCGACGAAGTCCTGCACAAACTTGGCCTGGTTGTCATCCTGCGCATAGACCTCGGCATAAGCACGCAGGATTGCGTTGGAGCCAAACACCAGGTCCACCCGCGTCGCGGTCCACCTCACCTGGCCGGTCTTGCGGTCCACGATCTCGTAAGAGTTGCGGCCAGTTGGCTTCCAGCTGTAGGCCATGTCGGTCAGGTTGACGAAGAAGTCATTCGTCAACACACCTTCGCGGCCGGTGAACACACCCTGTTTGTTGCCGCCATGGTTGGTGCCCAGCACCCGCAGGCCGCCCACCAGCGCCGTCATCTCGTGCGCAGTCAAGCCCATCAGTTGGCTGCGGTCCAGCAGTAGTTCTTCCGGCTTGACCGTGAAGTTCTGTTTGAGCCAATTGCGAAAACCGTCGTGTACAGGCTCCAGCGGCTCAAAGGACTCCACATCGGTCAACGCCTGGCTGGCATCACCCCGGCCCGGTGCAAACGGCACCGTCACCTCAAAACCCGCCGCCTTGGCCGCCTGCTCGATGCCGGTGTTGCCAGCCAGCACAATCACATCGGCCACACTGGCGCCGGTTTCAGCTGCAATGCCTTCCAGCACGGCCAGCACCCGGGCCAGGCGCTCTGGCTCGTTGCCTTGCCAGTCCTTCTGCGGCGCCAGCCGGATGCGGGCACCATTGGCCCCACCGCGTTTGTCCGAACCCCGGAAGGTGCGGGCGCTGTCCCAGGCGGTGGCCACCCGGTCGCTGATGCACAAGCCACTGGCGTTGATCTTGGCCTTGACCGCGGCCACGTCGTAGCTGGTGGCGCCTGCTGGCACCGGGTCTTGCCAGATCAGATCTTCCTGCGGTACATCGGGGCCGATGTACCGCGCCTTCGGACCCATGTCGCGGTGGGTCAGCTTGAACCAGGCGCGGGCAAACACGTCTGAGAAATAGGCCTGATCTTTGGCGAAACGCTCTGAAATCACGCGGTAGGCCGGGTCCATTTTGAGCGCCATGTCGGCATCGGTCATGATCGGGTTGAGGCGGATGCTGGGGTCTTCCACATCCACCGGCCGGTCTTCCTCGCTGATGCTGACTGGCTCCCACTGCCAGGCACCGGCCGGGCTCTTTTTGAGTTCCCAGTCGTGCTTGAGCAGCATCTGGAAGTAGCCGTTGTCCCACTGCGTCGGGTGGGTGGTCCAGGCGCCCTCAATGCCGCTGGTGACGGTGTCGCGACCGATGCCACGGCCGGTGTGGTTGACCCAGCCCAGGCCTTGTTCATCCACATCCGCACCTTCGGGTGCCGGGCCCAGGTTGGCTGCGCTGCCGTTGCCGTGTGCCTTACCCACGGTGTGGCCACCGGCGGTGAGCGCCACGGTTTCCTCGTCGTTCATGGCCATGCGCAAAAAGGTGACACGCATGTCCTGGGCGGTCTTGAGCGGGTCGGGGTTGCCGTCCACGCCTTCAGGGTTCACATAAATCAGGCCCATCATCACAGCAGCGAGCGGGTTTTCCAGATCACGCTCGCCCGAGTAGCGGCTGCCCGTGCTGCCGCTGGGTGCCAGCCATTCTTTCTCGGCGCCCCAGTAGGTGTCTTGCTCTGGGTGCCAGATGTCTTCGCGGCCAAAGGCAAAACCAAAGGTTTTTAAACCCATCGATTCATACGCCACGGTGCCCGCCAGCAGAATCAGGTCAGCCCAGCTGAGTTTGTTGCCGTATTTCTTTTTGATGGGCCAGAGCAGGCGGCGTGCTTTGTCCAGGTTGCCGTTGTCGGGCCAGGAGTTCAGTGGCGCAAAACGCTGGTTGCCATGGCCACCACCGCCCCGGCCGTCCGCCGTGCGGTAAGAGCCTGCCGAGTGCCAGGCCATGCGGATCATCAGGCCGCCGTAGTGGCCCCAGTCAGCCGGCCACCAGTCCTGGCTGTTGGTCATGAAGGCGTGTAAGTCTTTTTTGAGGGCTGCCACGTCGAGCTTCTTGACTTCTTCGCGGTAGTTAAAGGCCTGGCCCATCGGGTTGGTCTTGCTGTCGTGCTGGTGCAGGATGTCCAGGTTCAGCGCGTTGGGCCACCAGGCCATGGTGGACTGGCCGGTGGCGGTGTTGCCGCCGTGCATCACCGGGCATTGGCCGGCGGGGGTGGGGGGGGTTGTGCTCATGGTCATCTCCTTGGGTACGTGGTCAATCGGGTTCGTCGCTGTCGGGGATCAGTGTAGGAAGAACCTGCCTTCAGCGGGATCGTTTTTGCAAATCATCGCGATAGCGCAAACCCGCCCGCAGCGGGCCAGACTCAACGCGGTCTGAGTCGCAGCAACATGCCCTGGGGGCTGTCGGTCAGCAAATAGATCAGCCCGTCCGGGCCCTGGCGCACCGCGCGGATGCGTTCATTGAGTTGTTGCAGCAGCTTCTCTTCACGCAGCACTTGGCCGCCCTGAAGTTCGAGCCGGGCCAGATAGCGGAACTTCAGCGAGCCCACCAGCAAGCTGCCCTGCCAGGCTGTGCCGTACTGTGCGCTGGTAACAAAAGCCAAGCCAGAGGGCGCCATCGACGGCGTCCACTGGTGCAGTGGCTGCAGCATGCCGACCTTGGCCTGAATGCCCTGGCCAATCGGGCCACCTCCGTATTGCTCGCCATAGGTGATGACCGGCCAACCGTAGTTCTGGCCGGGCAACAGGCGGTTGAGTTCATCTCCGCCTTGCGGGCCGTGTTCTGTGGTCCACAAAAGACCGTCCGGGCCCCAGGCCGCACCTTGCATATTGCGGTGGCCCCAGCTCCAGATCCCTGGCAGCGCCCCGGCTCGGCCCCGCAGCGGGTTGTCAGCGGGGACGCTGCCATCTTTGTTCAGTCGCACCACCTTACCCAGGTGGTTGTCCAGCGTCTGGGCGTCCTGCATGTGGTGGTAACGGTCACCGAGCGTGAGGAACAACTTGCCGTCCGGGCTTTCCACAATCCGGCAACCAAAATGTGCGCTACCGGAGAGCTTGGGCTGTTGGCTGAAGATCACCTGGACCTTGTCCAGGCGGCGCTCATCCTCCGACAGTCTGGCCGAGGCCAGCGCGGTAGAGTTGAGTTTGCCGGTGGCGTCGGGTTCGGTGTAGCAGAAATAGACCGTGCGGTTGCTGGTGAATTGGCTGTCGGCCAGCACATCCAGCAGCCCACCTTGGCCTGCCGCCTGGATCGGTGGCAGCCCGGTGACGGCGGGGCCGACTTGGCCCTGCAGCGTGACCACCCGCAGGCGCCCGGGTCGTTCAGTGACCAGCAGGCGCTGGGCATCGATGAAGCTCAGCCCCCAGGGATGCGCCAGGCCTTTGGCCAAGATGTCTGGCTGTGGTTGCGCGCCAGATACCGCGGGGGTAGGCCGTGTAGCCGCAGCGTCGGGCACCTGGGCGTTGGCACCCAGTGCGCCAAGGGCGCTGCTCAGAATCCACACCAGATACTGTTTCATCGTTACCCATTCGTGTGCTGTTGACAGGCGTCCTGGGCGGCAACTCTGCCAGCGCCAAAAGGGGGCTGCCCGGATCGCATCACATGCTAACCAAGCCCGCCCAGGCGCGCCAAACGCCAAATCCCCAGGCCGTGCGGGGCATGGGCCTTAACCAGCGAAAGCGTAGCTGGATTTGCTGCGTTTGGCCTTGAACATGGCGTGGTCGGCGCTTTTGAGCAGGGCCTGAGCCGAATCGCCGTGTTTGGGGTAGATCGCGATCCCGATGCTGGCCTGAACCACCAGGACACCCTGCGCCAGCTGGCAAGGGATTTGAATGGCCTGGATGATTTTTTGCGCCACCCGCAGCACATCGCGCAGGTCGGCAAACTCGGCCAGCAGGTAAACAAACTCGTCACCCCCCAGGCGGCTGACGGTGTCGGCTTGGCGTGTGGTCTCCTTGAGGCGGTCGGCGATGGTCTGCAACACCATATCACCCACATCGTGCCCATACACATCGTTGATCTGTTTGAACTCATTGAGGTCCAAAAACATCACCGCCAGCGCCCGGTCATACCGTTTGGCCTGTGCCAGCCCGAGCGTCAGCCGGTTCTCAAACAACGAGCGGTTGGGCAGACCGGTGAGCGGGTCGTGCAGTGAGGCGTGGCGTGCGGCGGCTTCGTCCAGAATCACGGCGGCCAGTTGTTCCTCCAGGTCGTAGCGTGATTGCCATTCGGTCTCCAGCGCATCGTTCATCAGCGCCAGCTTGTCGGTCGCGTCTTGCACCTTGCCCTCCAGAATCTCGCTGTGCTGGATGGCGCTGTCAATGCTGGACTGGCGGTTGGGGGCGCTAAGCTCCTGCTTGAGCACCAGATTCACCGACGACAGCCCTTCAGCGAACTCCTCCATCAGCGTTTTCACATCCTCGGCATGACCCATCAACTGGGTGAGCGATTCAAGCTGCTGGGCGGCAGCTGGACGTGGTTTCTGCGGTCGGCGGGAAGACATGGGTGTTGCAGCCAGTGGCTGTCGGGTAAATCGACCAAATCGCGCATGCTACCCACCACCCGCCCGCTTGTTTGTGCGCTGCCACACGCAGCTGGCGTCGCGCCAACAGCCGAGACCGCTTCAGTGCGTGGCCTGCGGAGGCGCCAACACCCGGCGCGAGCCATACGCATTGGCATACACCCAGGTGAATTCAGCACCAATCAGAAAAATCTGCGCCGAGTAATAAACCCACAGCAACACCACCACCAGCGAACCCGCCGCGCCAAAGCCCGAAATCACCCCGCTGCGCCCGATGTACAGACCAATCAAAAACTTGCCAAAAGTGAACAAGGTGGCGGTGAACAACGCACCGGTCCAGACGTCTCGCCACTGCACCCGCGCCCGCGGCATCACCTTGTAGATCAGTGCAAACATGGCGGCCACCAGCAAAAAGCTGCCTAAAGCGTTGACCACCGCCGCCAGCACCAGCCAGCCGCCAAACACCGGCTGCAACCAGTTGCCCATGACACCCAGCACCGCACTGGTCACCAGGGACACCATCAGCAGGAAACCAATCGCCAAAATCATGCCAAAAGACAGCAGCCGCGCCCGCACCAGAGCCAGCCAACCACTGCTGGGCTGCTGCGCCGCCACGCGCCAGATGCGATCCAGCGCGTCCTGCAATTCGCCAAATACCGAGGTGGCGCCAACAAACAGCATCAGCAGGCCCAGCACGGTGGCCAGTGAGCCCTCCAGCGGTTTGTCGACACTGGCCAGCAAGTCCTGCACGGCTTTGGCACCGGCATCGCCCATCAAGCTGCTGAGCTGGTGCGCAATTTCACCGCGTGCCGCGTCTTCACCAAACACCAAGCCCGCCACCGAGATCACGATCAGCAACAAGGGCGCCAGCGAAAACAGGGTGTAGTAGGCCAGCGCCGCGCCCATGCTGAGCGCGTAATCGGCCAGCCAGGACTGTGCAGTCTGTGTCAGCAGACGCCAGAAGGCACGGATATTCCAAGGCACCTCAGGCCACCCGGTGGTTCAAGCCGGGCACCTGGATTGGGCGTGACTGGTTGGCAAACAAAGCATGGGCACCCCTGAACAACGAAGAGGGCTCCGAGTATTCGCCACGGGCGCCGCGCTGGCTGTTCGCCAGCGCACATGGCGGGCTAAGTGGATGCACCAGGTTATGCATCAAAACGTGCTCTAGCCCTTATTTAAAAAGGGCTAGGTGCTATGGTATCTGTGTTGGCTGTAGGTTGGATTGATTAAGCCAACGGGCGTGGGCTGGTGCACGACGGCTGCCTGACTTTGATGCGCCGGGCACCATGTGGTGCTTGGGTTTAGGGTGGGTGCAGGCTGGAAACTGTCTGTCGGATTTCGAAGGCTAGTATCGGTGGGCGCTGAAACGTAACACTCAAGATTCAAGACCTCGGTTGGCTGCTTCGACCGGTTGAATCCAAGCCAGAAATCTGTCCTTCATCCAGAACTTTGTAAAAAGCGGAAGTGCTATATGGACGCACCGTTTAAAGTGGCGGCATGAAGACACACCCACTGCTTCCGTTGCCGGACTATCAGCGTATCTATCAGGTTATCTACAGCGTACTTCAGGCGAGCGAAGTTGCCTGCACGCATCGGGCCTGCATCCTGTTCACTATCGCTGGGACATTGATCCTTCGGGAGCATTACAAGCTACCCGCCACGATCAGCACCGGAGTCATGGCGATGATGGTTAACGAAAAAAACTCAACCGTCGCCATGTACGGACGCATGGGGGACGGACCTGAAAGCGATAGTCAAGCGTTTCATGCGTGGGTCGAATGCAAAGGCTGGCTGATTGACTTCATGGCCCCCATCATGGGCATAGGCTTCAAGGAAGACGGGCACGTGCAGCACGTGCCAAGGTGGATGCTTCAGAAGCCTTTGGCCGATCAGAAGACCTGCATAAACGATCTACGGCGGACAGGGGACTACTACTTGGAGCACGATTCTGCGCTTGCTGAGTCGCTTATTGACAGCCAATCTGGAAGCTCGATTGACCTAGCGAACGTTTGCCTTTCATGGTTCCGCCGTCCTCCATCGGCATTGAAGGAACTGGCCCTAGGTGATAGCCAAGGCACGCCCAAGAAGCTTGTCTTGCGTGCCCCGTCGATTGACGGGGTCTGGTGAGTGACTGCGCTCCCTTCGCAATCAAGCGCAATGAACCATTAGCCCTTAATAGCGCCAGCAGCAAGGGCCAGCAACGTTTGAACGTGCGGCTTCGCCAGTTCACCCAGGATGCTGCCCGCTGCGCCCTCAGCAACGGTCTTGATGCTGAGGGCTGTGGCTTTGATGATTTCCCACTTCGGCTTCGGTGAAGTGGCTTGCGCCTTCAGGGTCGCCAGTTCGGCCCGCAGTTCGTCGGCTACATCGCCTTGTACGGCACCACGGTCAAGGGCAGCGCCCAGGGCTTCGATCAAGCCGCGCAGTGCATCAAGGTCGGTGCCCGTGGTGGGGTTGGCTTGGGTCTGGGTTGATCCGTTGGAACTGATCTGAATCTGCGAGCCCGACACGTTGACAAAATGAAAATGCTGTTCTTGCACGGCTTGCTTCTCCTGTTGCGTAAAGGACATTCCTTCACCGATGATCCCGCGCCCTTCAAGGTCTAGCGCCCAATCAAGAATGCGGCTTCTGACACGCTCTATCACGCCGGTCACTTGTATACAAGAGAACTTCAAAAATGGGCGCGTTGCGTATCCTGACCCCTCTTGCATCATGCACATAAGAAGCTGTTCACCATCGGGAGGAAAGTAGCGCCGCAACATTTGGCCACTTTGAGAGAACTGAATGAGTTCTGGGATGGATTCGTACAGCTTCATATTCGTCAACATGTCCGCGATTTCAGGCGGAACCATGAACGGAACCGATTTGCGATAAAGATCCTCCGCAAACAGGTGCCCGGAAATTACCCGATAGTCGGGAACCTCTCCATCGTAGCCATTTAGCTCGGAATTGATCCAGCACACAAGCTCAGGGACAGCAAGGCGGCGGGCCACGACAAGGGCGCGGCGCAGTAGGTTAGCTGTTGATACGGCTGGTGAGCTTGCCATATCGACAAGCTCGGGCACGAGTGCAGGCATGTTCTCCCCTTTGGTTGCATGCATCGGGTGGAGGCGCTGGTTGACAGTGTGGCGTGGCCTTGGTGGCACCCATTGCAGGTGGCCACATTATCCGTAGGGTACGGGGACAACTTTCACTGCTGACTTGTCAGATGAGGCCTGCAGAGTTCGGACCGCCCTGTTCGCGCTCCAACAGCGACAATCAGCAGGGGATGGGTTGGAGCGGCGGCTGAACCCATCTCCTACCACCCACAGCCGGTGAGCCCCCTCAACAAAGCGCCATGGCTTTCTGTCTGCTTTGCAACCGCAGACAACGATGACACTTCCAAGGCTTTTTGGCCTCCAGCCCTTATAGATAAAGGGCAGATAGCTATTATTTCTGAACGACTCAAGCCTGCGTCTGCGTCACCGAGCTGCGAAAACGCCGCAGCGCCGCGACAAAAAACACGCTGCCCACACCCAGCATACAGAGCATGTCAAACCACACCACGCCCAGCCCGGCGCCCCGGTACAAAATGGCCTGCGCCAGCCGCACAAAGTAGGTGGTGGGTGCGGCCAGCATCAGGTGTTGCACCAGCTCCGGCATGCTTTCACGCGGCGTCACACCGCCTGAAAGGAGTTGCAGCGGGATGATGGTCAGGATGATCAACAAGCCCAGCTGCGGCATCGAGCGCGCCAGCGTGCCCAGATAGATGCCGATGGACGCGGCCGCAAACAGGTACAGCGCGGCAGCACCCACAAACAGCGTCACCGACCCGGCAATCGGGATCTTGAGCACCAGCTGCAGCACCACCGTCATCGCAAAAATCACGCCCAGCAGCACCGCCAGCCCGTTGGCCCAGATCTTGGCCAGCATGATCTCGTAAGGGGCCAGCGGCATCACCAGCAGGTGCTCGATGGTGCCGTGTTCACGCTCACGAATCAGCGCGGCACCCACCAGGATGATGGTCAACATGGTGACGTTGCTGATCACCTCCATCACCCCGCCAAACCATTTGCCGTTGAGATTCGGGTTAAAGCGCACGCGGGTCACCAACTGGATCGGCAGCGCCGTGCTGTCGCGTTTGCCAGTCAAAAATTCGGTGATCTCGGCGCTGGCAATCGACTGGATGTAACTCGCCCCGATGAAGGACTGGCTCATGTTGGTGGCGTCGATGTTGAGCTGCACCTCGGGCTGGCGCCCGGCCACCAGGTCACTCTGGAAGTGGGCTGGGATGATCAGGGTGAAGGAGTACAGGCCCTTGTCCATCGCCGCATCCATCTGGTTCAGTGCCATCTGCTGCGGCAGCTTGAAGTAGGGCGGGTAAAGCGCATCCACCAGGCGGCGCGACAGCGGGGACTGGTCCTCGTCCACCACCGCCACCGGCGCGTTGTGCAGCTCGGTCGAGGTCGCGGTGGACGCCACATAAATGCCGCCTGAGAACGCCCAGATGATCAGCAACAGCAATACCTTGTCGGCGACCAGGCTGCGCAACTCTTTGATGCCCAGACGGTAGATGTTGGACAGGCTGGCGACAAAGCGATTGGCAGCCATGCTCATTTCTCCTGCTTGCGCAGCAGCACCAGGCTCAGCAAAGTCAGCACCGGGATAAAAGCCGCCAGCGCAGCGAACTGGCCCATCAAATCACCAAAACCCAGCGCCTTGGTAAACACACCCCGGCAAATCACCAGAAAGTAAGTCGCCGGGAAAAACTGCCCGATCCAGTAACCCAGGCCTTCGAGCGAACTCACCGGCGTGGTCAGCCCGGCAAACTGCACCGTGGGCAACATGGTCAACAAGGCGGTGCCAAACAGCGCGGCAATCTGGGTGTTGGTGAAGGTGGAGATCAGCAAGCCGATGCCGGTGGTGGCGGTCACATACAACAAGGCGCCAAAACTCAGCGCCAGCACACTGCCCTTGACCGGCACCCCAAACACCACCACCGCCTGCAACAACAGCAAAAAGAAGCTGACCATCGACATGGCGATGTAGGGCAGTTGTTTACCCACCAGAAACTCCAGTCGGCTCACCGGCGTGACATACAGGTTGGTGATGGAGCCCAGCTCTTTTTCACGCACCACACCGAGCGCCATCAGGATCGCCGGGATGAAGATCAGCAGCAGCGGAATCACCGCGGGCACCATGGCAAAAATGCTTTTGAAATCCTGGTTGTAGCGGTACCGCAGCACCAGTGAGGCGGCCTGCACTGGCGCGGAACCGGTCGCCTCCGTGATCAACTCGTTCACATACTGGTAGTGGAGACCTTGCACGTAACCACGGATGGTTTCACCACGAAACGGCATGGCGCCGTCGATCCAGACACCCACCTCGGGATGGCGCCCGAGCCGCAGGTCGCGCCCAAAGCCCGCTGGCAGCTCCACCGCCAAAGACAACTCGTCGCGGCGCATACGCTCGTCAATGTCATCGCTGCTGGTGAGGGCGGGCTGCTGGATGAAGTAGCGCGACCCGGCAATGTTTTGGACATAAGCCCGGCTCTCGGGCGACTGGTCGCGGTCGAGCACGGCAAAACGCAGGCCTTCCACGTCGAGCGAAATGCCGTAACCCAGCACAAACATCAGCAGCACCGAGCCCAGGAGGGCAAAAGTCAGGCGGATCGGGTCGCGGCGCAACTCCAAAAACTCGCGGTAGGCGTAAGCCAGCAGGCGGCGCAGGCTGAAGGCCGTATGGGGTGGGTTGACACGTGGCGTGACAGGTGCTCCTGTATTTGTATCGCTGCTCCCTTTATCGACAAGGGCTAGAGTCGCTTTTGATGCATCAGTGGCGGGCTGTGAATCACCGGTCACGGCTGGGGTGACCTCTGATGGCGGTGCTGCGCCAGCGGGCGCAATGCCGCTGGCTTCTTCGAGGTAGCTGATAAAAGCGTCCTCCAGCGTGGCCGCGCCGCGTGTTTGCCGCAGCGCTTCGGGGGTGTCGCTGGCCAGCACACGCCCGGCGTGCATCAAAGAGATCCGGTCACAGCGCTCGGCCTCGTTCATGAAATGGGTCGAGATAAAAATGGTGACGCCCTGGCTGCGCGACAACTCGGCCAGCAGTTCCCAGAACTGGTCGCGCGCAATCGGGTCCACGCCCGAGGTGGGTTCGTCCAGGATCAGCAGCTTCGGGCTATGCACCACCGCCACCGCGAGTGACAGCCGCTGGCGAATGCCCAGCGGCAACCCGGCGGCGGGTTCATCCAGATACGCACCGAGCGAAAACCGTTTCACCAATTCGTCCAGCCGTGCGCCAATGGTGTCGGGTGGCAAGTGGAACAAATGGGCGTGTAAGTCCAGGTTTTGCCGCACCGTGAGTTCGCCATACAGCGAAAACGCCTGCGACATGTAACCGACCTGTTTGCGGGTGTCCAGGTCGCGGGCATTCACCACCTTGCCAAACAAGGTGGCCTGACCTTCGGTGGGCGGCAGCAGGCCGGTGAGCATCTTCATGGTGGTGGTTTTGCCACAGCCGTTGGAGCCCAAAAAGCCAAAGATTTCGCCGCGTTCGATGCGAAAACTCACGTCGCTCACCGCGGTGAAGTCGCCAAACCGCTGGGTCAGGTGGCTGGCCTCGATGGCAGGCGGGCCGCTGCTGGGCTGGCGCGGTGGCATCACCAGCGTGTGGTGGGCCTTGCGCTGCTCGGCTGGCAGCAGGGCGATGAAGGCTTCTTCCAACGTGGTTTGACCGGTTTTGGCAAGTAACTCGGCCGTGCTGCCGGTGGCCAGCACGCGCCCGGCGTCCATCGCCACCAGCCAGTCAAACCCCGCGGCTTCTTCCATGTAGGCGGTGGCCACCACCACACTCATGCCGGGACGGCGGGCACGGATGTTGTCGATCAGCTCCCAGAACTGGCGGCGTGACAGCGGGTCGACCCCGGTGGTGGGCTCGTCCAGGATCAGCAGGTCGGGGTCGTGGATCAATGCGCAGCACAGGCCGAGTTTTTGTTTCATGCCGCCCGAGAGTTTGGCCGCCGGGCGGTCGCGAAACGGTGTCAACCCGGTGCTGGCCAGCAGCTCGGTGATGCGTGTGGCACGCTCAGCCGCGTTTTGCCCAAACAGGCGGCCAAAAAAGTCGACGTTCTCAAACACAGACAGTGTGGGATAGAGGTTTTTGCCCAGGCCTTGGGGCATGTAGGCAATACGCGGCTGGGTTTGGTTGCGCTGCTTGCGGTCTGCCATGTCGGCACCCAGGGCGCTCACCTGGCCAGTTTGAATCTCTCGCGCACCGGCCAGCAGCGCCAGCAGGGTCGATTTGCCAACCCCGTCTGGGCCAATCAGGCCCACCATACAGCTTGCGGGCAAGTCCAGCGTGATCTGGTCAAGCGCCAGCACTTTGCCGTAGCGCTGGGTCACACCCCGCAAGCTGGCGACGCTGCTGGTGGGTGCGGGGGTGTTCACGGCCAACTACCGCAGTTGCAAATTCTTCGGCCAGGGTGCTTGGGGGTCGGTCAACACGTAGGCCAGGCCAGGCATGCCGCCTTTGGTGATCTGCTCATGCTGGGCCAGCCAAGTGGCGTCGACCTTGACCTTGACACGGAACATCAGTTTTTCACGCTCGCTGCGGGTCTCCACCTCTTTGGGTGTGAACTGGGCGCGCGGCGCCACAAAGCTCACGCTGGCGGGCAGCACCTGCTCGGGCAAAGCGTCCAGCACAATACGCGCCGGGCTGCCAATGAGCACTTTGCCAGCATCTGCGGCGGGTAAAAAGATGGTCATGGACACATCCGACATGTTCAAGAGGGTCAACAGCTTGGAGCCAGCCGCCAGCACCTCACCCGGTTCGGCCAGGCGGTAGAGCACGCGCCCGGTGATTGGCGCCTTAAGCGTGGTGTCGTTGACAGTGGCGCTCAGGCTCTCGCCACGGGCCACTGCCGCCTGTGTGGCGGACTCGGCCTCGGCCACCTGCATACGTGCCGCAGACAGCCCGGCCAACGCGCCTTGCTGGGTGTTGCGATCACGGTCAAGCGTGGCACCGCTGATAAAGCCCTTTTGCACCAGTTCTTGTGAGCGTTGCAGGGTGATACGCGCCAGCGCCATATCTGACTCGGCCTTGGACACACCGGCTTGCGCGGCACGGGTGGCTTGTTGTGCCTGGCGCACCTGGGCCTGAGCGGCGCGCCACTGGGCGGCAACGTCATCGGCATCAAGGGTGGCCACGGTCTGGCCCTGGGCCACTTGGTCACCTTCGTGCGGGATCAGGCTGGCCAGCCGCCCACCGACCTTGGTGGCCACATCCACCTCGGTGGCCTCCAAGCGGCCATTGCCAAAAGACAGGCCCTGCGGCAACTCGGGTGCTCGCATCTGCCAGATGGCAAAGGCACCGCCCAAGGCAGCCACCAACACCAGCGTTATGACAATTTTTGACTTGGTGGACATGGTTTTTTGTAGATGGGTTCGAAACGTGAATAGTCAAGGAATTTTTTGACGTGGGCAGGGCGAGGACAGACGCTCTGGATGCTAGACCTTGCTGGCAGACCGGACCGTGCGTCAGCACCCATTGGGTAACGCCGTGACACACGGCTGCCAGAGGCAGAGATTGAGCGTGATATATTGCCACAGCCCTTATCCCAAAAGGAATGATTGCTACGATAAATGTACTATCCCGCCCGTTTGACAGGTCTGACATACTTGACACAAGGTGATGGCTTATGCTCTGCGGGTGGCTGCAGATAGGCAGCGTGCAGGCCCGGTCTGACAAGATGTATGTCTGACCACCGGCCATGGCGACGGGATGACCAAGCGTGTAGGGACCCTATTTGAGTGGGCAACCACGGGAAAAGTTTGACATGAGCGATGAGAACAAACAGCTGCGGGCCGCCATCGACTGCATGCACACGCCGATCTACATCAAGGATCTGGACGGGCGCTACCTCTACGCCAATGATGTGGCTTGCGCCATGCGTGGTCTGCCCCGCGATCAGGTGATTGGCAAGCGTGATGTCGATCTGTTCCCGCCAGCTGCCGCAGACATCATCAGAAGCCACGACCAGCAGGTGATCAGCAGCGGCCAGCCCGCCACCTTGGAGGCCTTCTTGCCCAGTCTCGGGCATGAAGGTGTTCGGTGTTATCTGAGCTTCAAACAAGCCCTGTTGGATGAGGCTGGGCAAGTCAACGCGGTGGCAGGCATCGCCGTCGACATCGATGAACGCAAGCGCAAAGAGGACGAACTCGAGGCCCTGAAAAACCGTTTTGCCGCCACCCTGCAGGCGATTCCTGACCTGATGTTTGAAGTGGACCTGGAAGGCCGTTACCACGCCCACCACGTGCCCCGAGAGGACTGGAGTCTGGTTGCCCCTTCCAAACTGCTCGGGCGCTCAATCCGAGAGGTGCTGCCAGCGCCAGCCGCCGACATCTGTTACCAAGCCCTGCAAGAGGCCTTGGAGAACGGCTTTTCGATCGGCCACCAATACAGACTCGATCTGGAGCGGGGACCCGAGTGGTTCGAGTTGTCGGTCGCGCAGAAAACGCCTGTTGCCGACGAGCCGCCACGTTTTATCGCGCTCTCCAGGTGCATCACACGCCGCAAGGTGGCCGAACAAGCCTTGCAGGAAAGTGAGTCCATGCTGCGCGCCATCGTCGACAACACCCCGGTGGCCTACTGGGCACGCGACCTGGACGGGCGCTGCATCATGGAAAACGCCACCGCTGTCCAGTTTGTCGGCAGCCAGTTGGGCAAAACATTGGAAGAGTCCGGATGGCAAGAGGACGATGTGAGCGTCTGGCTGGCGCAAAACCGCCGCGCCTACGCCGGTGAGGTGGTCGAGGTCGAATACGAATCTTATTCTCTGCGCCATGGCGCACTGCGGGTCTTTCATGTGGTGCTCTCACCGATCCGGGCCGGTGATGCCATTGTTGGCATCGTTGGCTTCAGCCAGGACATCACCGAGCGCAAACGCCATGAACAACGGATCCACCAACTGGCCTTTTTTGACCCGCTGACCCAGCTGCCCAACCGGCGGCTCATGTTTGACCGGCTGGAACATGCGCTGGCCACCAGCACCCGGCATCGCCGCATGGGCGCTTTGCTGATGATCGACCTGGACCACTTCAAGGAGCTCAACGACACCCATGGCCACACCACCGGCGACGGGCTGCTGGTGGAAGTGGCGGCCCGCTTGGGTCGCAGCATTCGCCAAGGTGACACCACCGCCCGCTTAGGGGGCGACGAGTTTGTGGTGATCCTCGAAGACCTCGGTGGCGCCCAGGGCAGCCCGGTGCAGGCCGCCGCCATTGCCACCAAGATCAGGGATGCCTTGAACCAGCCGTTTCAGCTGGCCGCCGGGCCCCAGGGTGAGGCCATCACCTACCACTGCTCTGCCAGCATCGGGGTGGCCCTGTTTGGTGATGTGGAGACCTCGGCCACAGAGTTGCTGCGCCGGGTGGACACCGCCATGTACCAGGCCAAAGCGGCCGGGCGCAACACCTTGCGTTTTTTTGACCCGGCAATGCAGGCCGCAGCCAGTGCGCGCGCGGCCATGAACGCTGATTTGCATGAGGCCCTCGGGCTGGGCCAGTTTGAACTGCACTACCAGGTGCAGATGAACGAGCAGCGCCAGCCCATCGGTGCCGAAACCCTGCTGCGCTGGCGCCACCCGCAGCAAGGTATGGTCTCGCCAGCCAGTTTTATTGCCCTGGCCGAAGACACCGGCCTGATTGTGCCGCTGGGCAACTGGGTGCTGGAAACCGCGTGTCGCCAGCTGGCCACCTGGTCAAAGCACCCTGAGCTGGCCCAGCTCAGTCTGGCGGTCAACGTCAGCGCACGGCAGTTTCGCCAGCTCAACTTCACCGACCAGGTGCAGCAGCTCTTGGTCAGCACCGGTGCCCCGGCCAGCAAACTCAAGCTGGAGCTGACCGAAAGCACCCTGATCGAAGATGCCGACGCGGTGGTCCAGCGCATGGAGGAGCTGCAGGCCCTGGGCATCCGCTTCTCGCTGGACGATTTCGGCACGGGGTATTCCTCCCTGGCATACCTGAAGCGCCTGCCACTGGCCCAGCTCAAGATTGACCAGTCCTTTGTGCGTGATCTGCTCACCGATCACAATGACGCGGCGATTGTCAAAACCATCATCGCTCTGGGCAACAGCCTGGGCCTGGACGTGATTGCCGAAGGGGTCGAGACCGAAGCGCAGCTGGCTTTTCTGGCTGAACATGGCTGCCGTGAATACCAGGGTTATCTGTTCAGCAAACCGGTGCCGTTGGCCGCGTTTGAGCACCTGTTGCTGGCCATGAGCACCCACCCACCGAGCCAGAAAATTTGTCACTAAAAACACGGCGAGGAGTAAACTTTCCCGACATCGCCTGGTGACCCCCCTCGACGCCACGCTGGCGTCACAAGCCAAGCACCTCACTCTACTTGAGCACCCGCGTCTGGCCGGCGCCCACTGCCACCAAGAGCCGACGCAGCTGATCAGGTAGCTTGCCTCGCATCTGCACTTTTGGAAGGCAATGCCGCTTATGGGCCTGAAGTTTTTTCAGTTGCGCTCCCTCAAAACCCGGGTGACCGTGCTCACACTGCTGCTGTTTGTGGTGAGCACCTGGTCGCTGGCTTGGTATGCCAGCAGGATGCTGCGCACTGACATACAACAGGTTTTGGGTGAACAACAGTTCTCCACCGTGTCGGGCATTGCACGTGAGCTCAATGAGCACCTGAATGATCGCCAACGGGCCCTGGAAACCATTGCCAAAAGCATCAGCGCAAATCTCCTGAGGAACCCAAACGCATTGCAGGCCATGCTCGAGCAACGTCCGTTGGTGCCGCTCATGTTCAATGGGGGGGCTTTTATCACCGGGCTGGATGGCGTGGCCATCGCCGATGTGCCACGTTCAGCCGGGCGGGTTGGCACCAACTACATGGACCGGGAGTCGGTGTCGATCCCTCTGCGAGAGGGCAAAACGGTGATTGGCAAACCCGCCATGGGCAAGAAGCTGGGGGCACCCATCTTCAGCATCACCGCACCCATTGTGAGCAATGACGGCAAAACCATCGGCGCGCTGGTGGGCGTGATCAACCTGGGTCAAGCCAATTTTCTCGACCAGATCGCCCAGACCCGCTACGGCAAGACCGGCAGCTACCTACTGATCGCACGCCAACACCAGCTGATCATCACGGCGTCGGACAAAACCCGTGTCATGCAGCCCTCGCCCGCGCCGACACTCAACACCATGCACGACCGCTATATGCAGGGTTTTGAGGGCTACGGGCTGGCCGTGAGCTCACGCGGGGTGCTGGAGTTGTCGGCCGCCAAGGCCATTCCTTCGGCCAACTGGATCGTGGTGGCCACCTTGCCTGCCAAAGAAGCTTTTGCCCCGATGGATGACATGTTGCAGCGGCTGTTTATCAACGCGGTGGTCTTGACCGTGCTGGCCGGTGTGTTGACCTGGTGGCTGATCAGCCGGTTGTTGCAGCATCAACTCGCCCCGATGCTCTCAGCCAGCCGGGCGCTGGTTCACCAGACCCTCAGTGACCAGCCCGCACAGCTGCTGCCGGTGCAGCGACAGGACGAAATCGGTGAGTTGATTGGTGGCTTCAACCTGCTGCTGGAATCCTCCGCCAAGCGGGAAAACGCCTTGGTGCAAAGCGAGGGGCGTTTCAGACAGCTGTTTGAAAGAAATTCCTCGGTGATGCTGCTGATTGAGCCAGCCTCGGGCGACATCGTGGATGCCAATGCGGCGGCGCTGGACTATTACGGTTATTCGGGCCAGCAGCTGGTGGGCATGAACATCAGCGCCATCAACACCTTGCCACGTCGACAAGCGGCCGAGCAAAGGCAAAGTGTCTTGAACGGCAAACGCAACCATTTCCTGTTTACGCACCGCCTGGCGTCGGGCGAGTTACGTGACGTGGAGGTCCATTCCACACCGATTGAAACGCAAGAGCGCCGTTTGCTGTTTTCCATCATCTACGACGTGCACGAGCGGGTACAGGCGCAAAAGGCGCTGCAGGAGAGTGAGCAGAACCTCGCCATCACCTTGCGGTCGATTGGGGACGCTGTCATTGCCACCGACCCGGCGGGCCGCATCACCCGCATGAACCCGACCGCTGAGCAGCTCACCGGGTGGCCACTGGCTGACGCGATCCACCAGCCACTGGCGGAGGTGTTTCGCATCATCAACGCAGAAACACGCCTGACGGTGCCCGACCCGGTGCAGCTGGTCATGGCACGCGGCCATGTGGTTGACCTGGCCAACCACACCGTGCTGCTGGCCCGCGACGGGCAGGAATACCAGATTGCCGACAGTGCCGCGCCGATCCGCGACGCCACGGGTGTGATCGTGGGGGTGGTGCTGGTCTTCAGCGATGTCACCGAAAGTTACCAGGCCGAGCTGGCGCTGCGGCTCAGTGAACAAAGGTACCGCTCCCTGCTGGACCACCTGTCTTCGGGCGTGGTGGTGCACAACCCAGACAGCTCCGTCCTGTATGCCAATGCCACGGCGGCCACCCTGTTCGGGCTGACTCTGGATCAGATGTTGGACAAAACCGCAACCGATCTGGACTGGCCGCTGCTGCAGGAAGACGGCACCCCCATGCTGGCACAAGACTACCCGGTCAACCGGGTGCTGGCATCGGGGGAGTCGCTCAAGAATTATGTGGTGGGCGTGCACCACGCCGGTCAGCCAGCGCCCAGTTGGGCGCTGTGCAGTGCCTTCCCGCTGCGGGATGCCGAACACACCCTGCTGCAGGTGGTGGTGACCTTCACCGACATCACCGAACGCAAGTTGCAGCAAAGCCAGTTGGAGCACATTGCCCATTTTGATGCCTTGACCAACCTGCCCAACCGCGTGTTACTGGCTGACCGGCTGCAGTTGGCGATGGTGCAGGCCCAGCGGCGCGGGCAACAGCTGGCGGTGGTTTTCCTGGACCTGGACGGTTTCAAAAACATCAACGACCGCCATGGCCACGGTGTTGGCGATCAGTTGCTGATCTCACTGGCCAAAGCCATGAAAGACAGCCTGCGTGAGGGCGACACGCTGGCGCGTATTGGTGGGGACGAGTTTGTGGCGGTGCTCAGTGACCTGGACAACCTGCCCAACTGCGTGCCCATGTTGGCCCGCTTGCTGGAGGCCGCTGCGGCACCGGTGCATGTGGGCGAGTTGCTGCTGCAAGCCTCGGCCAGCCTGGGTGTCACCTTCTTCCCGCAAGCCCAGGAGATTGATGCGGACCAGCTTTTGCGCCAGGCCGACCAGGCCATGTACCAGGCCAAAGTGGCGGGCAAAAACCGTTACCACATCTTCGATGCTGCGCAGGACACCTCGATTCGCGGTCACCACGAAAGCCTGGAACGCATCCGCCTGGCGCTGGCCCAGGACGAGTTCGTCTTGTATTACCAGCCCAAGGTCAACATGCGCCGTGGCCAGGTCGTCGGGGTGGAGGCGCTGATCCGCTGGCAACACCCTGAGAAAGGCCTGCTGGCGCCCGGCGCGTTTTTGCCGGTGATCGAAGACCACCCGCTGGCCGTGGCGGTGGGTGAATGGGTGATTGACACCACCTTGAGCCAGATTGAGCGTTGGCACGAGAGTGGGCTGGACCTGCGCCAGGTCAGCGTGAACGTGGGGGCGCGCCAACTGCAACAGGGGGACTTTGTGGAACGCCTGCAATTCCTGCTGGCCAAACACCCCAAGGTCAACCCGGCCAACCTGCAGATCGAGGTGCTGGAGACCAGCGCCTTGTCGGACATGGCGCTGGTCTCGCAGGTGATCGAAGACTGTGCACGTTTTGGGGTGATGTTTGCGCTGGACGACTTTGGCACCGGCTACTCATCCCTCACCTACCTCAAGCGCCTGCATGTCAACATCCTCAAGATCGACCAGAGTTTTGTGCGCGACATGCTGGAGGACCCGGACGATCTGGCCATTTTGCAAGGTGTGATCGGCCTGGCCGCCGCCTTCAAACGCCAAGTGATTGCAGAAGGTGTCGAGACCGTGGCGCATGGCACCGCGCTGCTGCACCTGGGCTGCGAGCTGGCCCAGGGTTATGGCATTGCCCGGCCGATGCCTGCGGCGCAATTGCAGGCCTGGGCAGCAGCCTGGCAGGCCGACGCCGCCTGGTCTGAGCTGGCCTGAACGCCAGCACCGGCCTCGCGCCCACGGCTTTTAAGTCTTTTATGCTTCTAGCCCTTTTGGAATAAGGGCTAATAGCTATTTTTTTGAATAATCCCTGCCATCGACTCAGGCCGTGCCGCTGGTCGCCTTGTCTTGCTCAGGCGGCACCTCGGGGGTGAGCACCGGGCCACGGCCGCTGAAGCGTTCCAGCGTCAGGTAGATCACCGGGGTGATGAACAGCGTGATGGCCTGCGAAAACACCAGCCCACCGACCACCGCCAGACCCAGCGGCTGGCGCAGCTCAGCTCCGGCGCCAATACCCAGCGCAATCGGCAAGGCGCCCATCAGCGCGGCCATGGTGGTCATCATGATCGGGCGGAACCGCAGGATGCAGGCCTCGCGGATCGCATGCGCCGGGTCCATGCCCTGGTGGCGCTGGGCGTCCAGCGCAAAGTCGATCATCATGATGGCGTTCTTTTTCACAATGCCAATCAAAAGCACGATGCCGATGGTGGCAATCAAGGTGAGGTCCTGGCCAAACAACATCAAGGTGGCCAGCGCCCCCACAGCGGCTGAGGGCAGGCCAGCCAGGATGGTGAGCGGGTGGATGTAACTCTCATACAACACGCCCAGCAACACATAAATCACCAGCAGCGCGGCCAACACCAGCACCAGCTGGCTGGCTTGCGAGCTTTGGAACACCGCAGCGTCACCGCCGTAACGGCTGATGATCGAGGTGGGCATCTGAATCGCCTCGCGCGCGGCGTCGATGTGGGCCGTGGCATCACCCAGCGCCACACCGGGGGCCAGGTTAAACGACACGGTGACCGCCTGCAACTGCCCAACGTGGTTGATCGAGGTCGGCCCCACGGTGCGCACCACCGTGGTGAAGCTTGAGAGCGGTACCAGTGCTCCGGTGGAGGCGCGCACATACAGCTTGGCAATCGCGCTCTCGTCCTGTTTGTCCTCGGGTGTCACCTCCATGATGACCTTGTAGGTGTCGGTGGGCAGGTAGATGGTGGAGACCTGGCGTTCACCAAACGCGCTGTACAGCGCGGTGCGTACCGTGTCCATGGAGACACCAAGTGCGTTGGCACGGTCGCGGTCGATCTGCAGCTGGGCTTGCAGCGCGCGCAACTGCGCGTCGCTGGTCACGTCACGGAACATCGGGTCGTTACGTAGGCGGTCCTGCAGCTTGTTGGCCCAGTCGTTGAGTTCGTCGGCGCGCACACTTTGCAAGATGTACTGGTACTGCGCCTTGCTCTGGCGCCCGCCGAGCTGCAGGTTCTGTGTAGGCCGGATAAAGATCTTGATGCCCGGCACCGCGTTGACCTTTTTGCGCAGCCCCTCCACCACCTGCTTCATTGGCGGGCGCTGACCGAGCGGTTTGAGGCTGATGAACATGCGCCCGGAGTTTTGGGCACCGCTGCCACCGTTGAAAGAGCTGACCGCCGCCACCGCCGGGTCCTGGCGGATGATCTCGGCCACACGCTCCTGCAGTTGCACCATGGCGGTGAACGAGGTGTCTTCACTGGCCTCGGTGCTGACCGACATCTGACCCAGGTCTTCCTCAGGGAAAAATCCTTTGGGGATGACCATGACCAAAACGACGGTAGCCACGATGGTGGCGGTGGCCACACCCATCACCAACACCCGGTGCGCCAGCGCGCGGTCCAGCCAGCGGGTGTAGAACGCCAGCATGCGATCAAAACCACGCTCAAACATCTGCACCACGGCACCTGGCGGTTTTTTGTGCGCCTCATCACTCAGGAAACGGCTGGCCAGCATCGGCACCAGGGTCAGCGACACAAAGGCCGAGACCACAATCGCCAAACCCACCACCACCGCAAACTCGTGGAACAACAGCCCAATCACACCGGGCATGAAAAAGATCGGGATAAACACCGCAATCAGCGACACCGAGATCGAGATGATGGTAAAGCCCACCTCACGGGCGCCGCGTAATGCCGCCTGAAACGGCGGCTCGCCCCGCTCGACGTGGCGGATGATGTTCTCGAGCACCACAATCGCGTCGTCCACCACCAGGCCCACCGCCAAGGTAAGGCCCAGCAGCGAGATGTTGTCCAGGCTGTAGGACAGGCCCCACAGCAGCGACACCGCACCAATCAGCGACACCGGCAAGGACAGCGCCGGGATCACGGTGGCGACAAACCGGCGCAGGAACAAAAAGATCACCAGCACCACCAGCACAATCGTGCCCAGCAGGGTCAGCGTCACATCGTGCAGCGCCTCGCGCACCGACAGCGAGCGGTCATTGATCGGTGTCAACGAAACAGACTGAGGCAGCTGCGCCTGCATGGCCGGTAAGGCCGCACGCACCGCGTCCACCACCTGCACCGTATTGGCGCCGGGCTGGCGCAGCACCGCCAGGGTGGTGCTGGGCTCACCGTTGAAGGTGGCCCAGTTTTTATCGCTTTCCACGCTGTCCTCAACATTGGCCACGTCCTTGAGCCGCACCGAGTTGCCACCCCGGGTGCTGATAATCAGCTCGGCAAATTCGGCCGCATTTTTGAGCTGCTGGTTGGCCTGTAACACCAGCGTCTGGCGTGGACCTTCCAGGGTGCCGACGGGTGTGTTGACATTGGCCGCCCTGAGTGCAGCGCTGAGTTCATCCAGACCGATGTTGCGCGCCGCCAGCGCATCGGGCCGCACCTGCACCCGCACCGCATAACGCTTGGCACCAAAAATATTCACCTGCGCCACACCGGGCAGGGTCGCCAGCGTGGGGGTGATCAGATGCTCGGCGTAGTCCTGCAAGTCCGCTGGCGACAACGAGGGTGATTGCAAGGCGATCAGCAGCACCGGTGCGTCGGCCGGGTTCACCTTGCGGTAAGACGGCAGGGTGGTCATCTCGATCGGCAGGGCCCGCTGCGCACGCAGCAGCGCCGCCTGCACGTCCACCGCTGCCGCGTCGATGTTGCGGCTCGCGTCAAATTCAAGCGTCAGCGAGGTGCTGCCCAGCGTGCTGGTGGAGCTGATGGTGGTTAAGCCCGGCACCGTCTGGAACTGTTTCTCCAGCGGCAAGGCGACCGAGATCGCCATGGTCTCGGGGCTGGCGCCAGGCAGGTTGGCGCTGACGCTGATCACCGGGGTGTCGTAACTGGGCAGGGCGGCAATCGGGATGCTTCTGAAGGCCATCACCCCGGCCAGCACAATGGCCAGATTCAGCAACACCGTCATCACCGGACGGCGAATGAACAACTCCGACAGGTTCATGGCTGGCTCGCTGTCTGGGCAGCAGCGGGTGCCGTGGCGCTGTTACCAGCGCCTTTACCCTGCTCTTTGCTTTTGCCTTTGCCAGCACCCGCGTCTGGTGCCATAGCGGCTGGCGCACGCACCACCACCTTGGCTTGGGGCCGCAAGTTTTGGTGGCCATCCAGCACCACGACCTCACCGGGCTGGACACCACTGAGCGCCGCCTCGCCAGCTTCGGCGTGTAACAGCTTGACCGGGCGTGGCACCGCCACTCCGTCCTCAATCACATAGACGATCGTCCCGCGCGGCCCCTGGATGACGCTAGATTGTGGCACCACCACCGAATCTTTCAGGGTGGTGACGGTTTGCTGCACCTCGACAAAAGCGCCCGGCCAGAGCTTGCTGGCCGGGTTGGCAAACACCGCCTTGGCCTTGACCATGCCGGAGTTGGCATCCACCAGGTTGTCCAGAAACTGCAGCCGCCCATCAAAGCTGCCACCGCCGTCGGCCAGCGTGGCCGTCACCTTGGCACCAGCACCCTGAAGCGCTGTCAAGGCATGGGACAAGTCGCGTTGCGAGATGCTGAAGGCCACACCGATCGGGTCAAGCTGGGTGATGGTGACCAGCGCGGTCTGGTTGGCCAGCACCGCGCTGCCCGCAAACACATTGACCGCACCAGCGCGACCGCTGTTGGGCGCGGTGATGCGGGCATAGGACAGCGCCACGTTGCTGGCCGCAATCGCTGCCTGGTCAGCCGCCACGGTGGCGATCCAGGTGTCCACCTGTGCCTGGGCGGTATCCACCGCACCCTGCGAGACAAAGTTCTGTGCCAGCAGCTGCTTGGAGCGTTCCCACTGGCGCCGCGCTTCCGCCAGGCTCGCCTGGTCTTTGGCCAACTGGGCACGTGCCTTGGTGACATTGGCCTCATCGGTACGGGCATCCAGCGTGAACAACAGCTGCCCGGCTTTGACAAACTGGCCTTCCTTGAAATGCACCTGGCGGATCGTGCTGGTGACCTGTGAGCGCACATCCACACTGGTGAGTGGCACCACGGTGCCGGTCGCGTTGAGTTTGACCGCCATGTCGCGCTGCGCGGCGTGTACCACACTCACCGACACCGGTGGCGCAGCTGCACTGGCAGCAGGGGCGGGTGTGCCTGCCGGGGCACTGGCAGCAGGGGCGGGTGTGCCTGCCGGGGCACTGGCCGCAGGTGCCGTGGTGGCCGCAGCGGGGATGGGGGCTTTGTCAGAACAGCCGACAAGGGCCAAAACAACCAGCGCAGACACGGCGCTGGTGGTGGTGAGAGACGGGCGCAAAAAGTTCATAGCCCATGATAAATCAGGCTTATGTCAGGGATGTCGGGCATGTAAAGTGCCCTGCAAAGTTCTGGTAAAGATGGCGTGGGGCACGTGTTTTCACGGCGTCGCCAGTGCCAACCTCAATCCGCCACGGATTGTTTCAGGCGTTCACTGCGCCAGTACACGTCGTCACCCACGCCGCCTTCCGGTCGGTAGCGGTTGAGCACCCGCGCCAGCACAAACATCAGGTCAGACAAGCGGTTGAGGTACTGCTGCGGTGTGGGTTTGAGTGCATCCTGGTTGGCCAGCGCCACCACCACACGCTCGGCCCGGCGTGCCACGGTGCGGCACACATGCGCCTGCGCCGCCGCACGACTGCCTGCGGGCAGGATGAACTCCTGCAGTGTGGGTAGCTGCGCGTTGAAATGGGCCAGGGCTTCTTCGAGCGCCAGCACCGCATCCTGCTGGAGCAGCTCATAACCAGGGATCGACAACTCACCGCCCAGGTTAAAGAGCTGGTGCTGGATGCTGACCAGCAGCTCACGCACCGCGTCTGGCATCGGCTCACACAGCAGCAGGCCGATGTGGGAGTTGAGCTCGTCCACGTCGCCCATGGCGTGGATGCGCAGGCTGTTCTTGGACACGCGGGTGTTGTCGCCCAGGCCGGTGCTGCCGTTGTCACCGGTGCGGGTGGCGATTTGTGTGAGTCTCTGGCCCATGATGGCTACCTTGCTATGATAAAAATAGCTATCGATTATCCTGGAGCCGGGTCCCGGCAGCACAGGACCTGACCAATGGCCCTAGCGCCAGCAGTGCAAAAGCCTTACACCAACAGCACCAGCAAACACAGCACGGCATACGGGAAGGCCACCGTCGGGCGCAGAGCGCTGCGGCCATATTCGGCCAGCAGGCCGCTCAGACCAGGGCGTTGGGCCAACCACTGTGTATGCAGCTGAAACGGTGCCTCGGCGCCCTGCGGTCCCCGCGTAAACAGCCCCTCGATCACCAGCAAGCGCTCGGCCAGCCGGTGCTGCCAGGTTTTGAGGATGGCCTCCTGCAGCCACAACACCAGCACCAGGGCCGCCGCCAGCATCGGCTCCAGCCCGGTCATCCAGCTACCCGCCACCAGCAGCACGGCCAGCAGCTTGAGACCCAAGGCGTTGCGCTCTTGCGCTTCGTGGTGGTTTTGCAGGGTGGCCCACTCCTGGGCCAGGGCGTGTTGCATCTCCATGGGGATAAGACCTTTGACATTCGGATAAAACAGCGCCCAACGGCTGCGGCTGGATTGTCCCCCACGCCGCATGCAGCGGCGATTGCCGATAATCCCCCTCCACCACGGAGACCCCATGAACGCATCCCTGACGAGCGACCACCTGCGCCCAGTTGTCCAAACCCGCCCGGTACCCCCTGCCCTGATCGAGGCCTTGCGCCAGCGCTTTGGCCAACAGCTGTCACTGGCCCAGGTGGTGCGTGAACAGCACGGGCGCGACGAATCCTCTTTCAGCGTGCCACCGCCCGACGCGGTGGTGTTTGCCGAATCGGCCCAGGATGTGTCTGATGCAGTGAAGCTGGCCGCGCAGTACAAGGTGCCGGTGATCCCGTTTGGTGCGGGCTCGTCGGTGGAAGGGCATCTGCTGGCGGTGCAAGGCGGCATCAGCATCGATGTGGGCCGCATGAACCAGGTGCTGGCCATCCACGCTGAAGACCTGACGGTGACGGTGCAACCCGGCGTGACGCGCAAGGCCCTGAACGAAGCCGTCAAATCCACTGGCCTGTTTTTCCCGATTGATCCCGGTGCCGACGCCAGCATCGGCGGCATGTGCGCCACCCGTGCCAGTGGCACCAACGCCGTGCGTTACGGCACCATGCGTGAGAACGTGCTGGCGCTCGACGTGGTCACCGCCAGTGGTGAGCTGATCCACACCGGCACCCGTGCCAAAAAAAGCAGCGCCGGTTACGACCTGACGCGCCTGATGGTGGGCAGCGAGGGCACGCTGGGCATCCTGACCGAGATCACGCTCAAGCTCTACCCGCTGCCCGAGGCGGTGATGGCCGCCACCTGCAGTTTTGCCAGCCTGGCCGAAGCCGTCAATGCCACCATCCAGATCATCCAGATGGGGGTGCCAATTGCGCGTTGTGAGCTGCTCGATGCCGTCACCGTGCGCATGGTCAACACCCATTCCAAACTGAGCCTGCCCGAGAGTGCCTTGCTATTGATGGAGTTCCACGGCTCACCGGCTGGGGTGCAGGAGCAGGTGGAAACGGTGCAAGCGATTGCCACCGAGTTTGGTGGTGACACCTTTGAATGGGCGCACACCCCCGAGGAGCGCACCCGACTGTGGACCGCGCGGCACAACGCCTACTTTGCCGGGGTGCAATCGCGCCCGGGCTGCAAAGTCATCTCGACCGACGCCTGTGTGCCGATCTCGCGGCTGGCCGACGCTTTGCTGGACTCGGTGGCAGAGACGCAGGCCAGCGGCATCCCGTACTTCATGGTGGGCCATGTGGGTGACGGCAACTTCCACATGGGGTATTTGATCGACCCCAACAGCCCCGAGGAGCGGGCCACTGCCGAACAGCTCAACCACCAGCTGGTGCGCCGGGCGCTGGCCCTGGGTGGCACCTGCACCGGTGAACACGGTGTGGGCCTGCACAAGATGGGTTTTCTGGTGGAAGAGGCTGGCGTGGGCGCGGTGGCCATGATGCGCGCCATCAAAACCGCGCTGGACCCGGACAACATCCTGAACCCGGGGAAGATCTTTGCACTATAGTTTTGAGAGCTATCAGCCCTTAATATAAAAGGTCTAGAGGCCAATTTGATCTGTATTGTCAGCGCTGCGGTTCAGCCTCCTGGTCTGGCGCAGCGCGGTCCAGCAGCAGCTTGACCAGCATCACCGCCGCAGCCGAGCTCAGCAGCACCGGTGAGGCACTGAGCCACAGGGCCAGGCTGTGCATCGCCTGCCCACTGACCTGTTGCACAAAACTGGTCAGCTCCACCACATCGTCCACCTGCACCTCGTCAAGCCGGGTCGACCAGCCCGAGAGCCCGCCCTGCAGCCGCAGTTTGGCAAACACCCCGTTGGCCACCGCCAGCAAGGACAGGATACCCAGCGGTTGCATCAGCTGGCGGAGCAACACCCGGCGCTCGTCGGGGGCGGCACTTTGGTACACCTTGCCCACCAGCTTGGAGAGCATGCCCGATTGCACCGCAGGTGCAGCTTGGGTGTAGACCTCGACCAGCAGCTGGTCCATCGGTATCTCGGGGGCTTGCGGCAAAAGCCCAGTGCTTGGGGATGGCGCAGTCATGGCTTGGCTCCTTGGGTGATCTGCTTCCAGTTTAGGCAGCGTTTGTAAGCAGCGGTTAGCGCCGTGTAAAGCCCAGGTAAAGCCCGCCCCGGGTACGTGCCGTATGATCAAACAACAGCCACCTCTTTGTTTGATGAAACCTCTGATCCGACTCTTTTTCCGCAGCCTGCGCATTGCCCTGGGCCCCGTCATGCTGCTCTGGGAGCGGCTCAGCCGCCCCCAAGCTGTACAGCGTACTCCCGCACAACAGGCGCTGATCGCGCAGGACTGCCGCAGCCTGGCGCTCTACCAGTTCAAAACCTGCCCGTTTTGCCTCAAGGTGCGTCAGGAGATGCACCGGCTGGCGCTACCCATCGAGAAGCGTGACGCCCAGCATGACGCCCACCACAAAGCCGAGCTGGTGCAAGGCAGCGGGCGCGACCAGGTGCCCTGCCTGCAGGTCACCGATGCCAACGGCCAGGTGCAGTGGATGCAGGACTCTGCCGTGATCATCGGCTACCTGAACCAGCGCTTTGGTGTGTCCGCCTGAGTGCTCAACTTGCGCTAAAACCCCCAGTCCACGCACAAAAAAGGTGCCCAAGCGGGTGACAATGGCGGGATGTTGTTGGACGTCTGGACCCTCCCCTTGCTGCTGGCTGGCGCTGCTTTTGCGGCCGGTGTGCTCAACGCCGTGGCTGGCGGCGGCAGCTTCCTGACCCTGCCCGCGCTGGTGTTTGCGGGGGTGCCACCGATCATGGCCAACGCCACCAGTGCGCTGGCGGTGAGCCCGGGTTACCTCGGCAGCACCCTGGGTTTCCGGGACGAATTGCGCCGTGTGCCACCGCGTCGCCTGCAGCGTGAAATGGCCATTGCGGCGCTGGGTGGTGTGGCCGGTGCCTGTTTGCTGCTGGTGACACCGGCCAAAGTGTTCTCGGTGATCGTGCCGTGGCTGCTGTTGTTCGCCACCGCGCTGTTTGCTGCAGGGCCGAGCCTGGCGCGTCGGGCCCAGCGCAGCACACTCGACCTGGACCGCTGGCGTGAGCCGGGTCTGCTGCTGGTGGCGATTTACGGGGGTTATTTCAACGGTGGCCTGGGTATTTTGCTGATGGCCTTGTACGCCGTCACGGGTGAGTCCCACATCCACACCGCCAATGCGCTCAAAAACCTGAACTCGCTGGTGTTGTCCTGGTTGTCAGTGGCGGCCTTTGTGCTGGCCGGTGCGATTGCCTGGCGCGAGGGCCTGCTGATGATGGTGGCCGCCACGGTGGGCGGTTTTCTCGGCGCGCGCTGGGCCAGACGCTTGCCAGCGCAGGCGGTCCGTTGGGGTGTGATCGTGACCGGTCTGGTGATGAGCCTGGTCTTTTTCACCCGCAACAGCTGATGCTGAACCAGACGATGTTTGAGATCTTCCCCTGGAACAGCCACCTGGACACAGGCATTGCCCTGATCGATGAGCAGCATCAGGTGCTGGTGCGGCTGATCAACCGGCTGGTGCAGCAACATGTGCACGGCGCCAGTCTGGTCGACCTCAACACCAGCCTGGCGGAACTGACCGACTACGCCGACAGCCATTTCCGCACCGAAGAAGGCATCTGGCGGACCACGCTCGCAGGCCATGCCGCCTTGGACGAGCATGTGCGCGAACACCAGCGTTTTGTGGCCCAGGTGGTGAAGCTGCAGGCGGTCCAGGCGCCCTTGCCCGAGCTGATGGACGAGTTGTTTGCCTACCTGACCGAGTGGCTGGCGGTGCATATTCTGGAACACGACAAACACCTGGCGCAGGTGGTGCTCGGCGTCAACGCAGGACTCAGTCTGGCGCAGGCACACCAGCAGGCGCGAGCCACGAAGTCTGACGCCACACCGGTACTGCTGCAGGGTGTGTTGGCGATGTACCGCACGGTGTCGGCCCAGGCCTTGTCACTGATGCAGGAGAAAGTGGCCCGCCAACAGCTAGAAGGTGCGCTGACCAGCAGCCAGCAACGCTGGCGGTTTTTGCTCAATGGCCCCACCGGGCGGGCCCCGACGTCGATGTCGCCGCTGGAGCAGACCCTGCGCAGCGTGATCGACCATGCCCCCACCGGACTGGTGGTGGCCGATGCGGTGACCCGCCGTTTTGTGTTTGCCAACGCCTGGTTTTGCCAGCTGTTGGGTTACCCACTCGAGGAACTGATGGGCATGGGTCTGGTGGACATCCATCCCGCCGAAACCCTAGCGGAGATAGAGGCTGACTTTGAGGAGATGTTGCGGGGCATCACCAAAGCGCCGCGCGTGATCACCACGCAGCGCAAGGACGGCAGCCGCTTCATGGCCGAGATCGAGCGCCTGCCAATGACCCTGGCCGGGCGCAGCAGCATCCTGGCCATCTTCACCGATGTGACCGACCGGCACCGGGCCGAGTTGGCGCTCACCGCCAGCGAAACCCATTTGCAGACCCTGGTGGACACCCTGCCCGATCAGGTCTGGCTCAAGGATGTGAACGGTGTTCTGCTGTCGTGCAACACCGCGTTTGTGCACTTTCTCGGGCTGGAGAAGGCGGCCATTGTTGGCAAAACCGACCACGAACTGTTCACCCAAGAACTCGCCGATGCTTTCCAAGCCCGTGACCAGGTGGCCAGCGCCTTGCAACAGCCACTGGTCTATGAGGAATGGGTCACCCATCCGATCAGCGGCCAGCGTGCGCTGATGGAGACCACCAAGGTGGCGCTGCGTGATGCCAAGGGCCAGTTGCAGGGGGTGTTGGGCGTGGCCCACGACATCACCGAACGCCAGACCATTACCGCCGCCCTGGAAGCCGAACGCCTGCAGCTGCAAAACGCGGTGGACGCAGCCCAGGCCGGCACCTGGGAATGGGACCTGCGCACCGATGTCATCCGTTTCAACGAACGCAGCTCGGCCATGCTCGGTTACCCCGGGCTCAAACACCGGCAAGGCCCGTACGGCTTGTACATCTCGTGGATCCACCCGGACGACAAGGCGCGCCAGCAACGCCTGATGGCCCAACACCTGAGCGGCGAATCCTCCAGCTACGAGCTGGAGTTGCGTTTGTGCCACAGAGACGGCCACTGGGTTTGGTGCCGCACCCTGGGACGGGTGATGCAGCGTGACGAGACCGGTCAGCCGCTGCTGCTGTCGGGCATCACCATCGACATCAGCGAACAAAAAAACCACCACGAACAGATCGACTACATCACCCACCACGACGCGCTGACCGGCCTGCCCAACCGCAAGCTGTTTGTTGAGTTGCTGGCCGCCAGCATGGCCGAACACAGCACACCACAACAGTTGGCCGTGGCCTACATCGATCTAGACAACTTTGCCGCGCTCAACCTGTCTTATGGACCCGAAATTGGCAACGCGCTGATCCTGGCGGTGAGCCATCGGCTCTCCGCCACGCTGCACAGCCAGCAGCTGCTGGCCCACATCGGTGGTGACGAGTTCGCGGTGATGTTCAGCCATCTGGCACAACCCGAGGATGGCCTGCGCCTGGTGGACCAGTTGCTGGTCGTGCTGGCGCAGCCAATGCAGGTGGCCGACCAGGTGCAGACGCTGTCGCTGACCGCCAGCATCGGCATCGCGCAGCTGAGCCCGAGCGATCCGATTGATGCCGAGCAGCTGCTGCGCCAAGCCAGCCAGGCGATGTACCTGGCCAAACAGGCCGGCAAAAACCGTTATCACCACTTTGACCCGGTCAAGGACGCCATCACCCGCACCCGCCTGACCCGCATCGACGAGGTCGGCCAAGCCCTGGTGCGACGCGAGTTTGTGTTGTTTTACCAGCCCAAAGTGCGCCTGAACACGGGTGAGGTGGTCGGTTTTGAGGCCTTGATCCGCTGGCAACACCCTGAGCTGGGTTTGCTGCCGCCTTACGCCTTCATCGGTCTGCTGGAGCAGCATCCGATGGCGGTGAAACTGGGCGACTGGGTGATCGAAACCGCGCTGGCCCAGCTGGCCAGCTGGCAGGCCCAGGGGCTGAACACCGCCGTCAGCGTCAACATCGACGCGCAGCAGCTGCTCGACCCCGAATTTGCCGACCGGCTGCAGTGGCAGCTGGACCAGCAGCCCACCCTCCAGCCCCAGCAGCTGGAGCTGGAGATCCTGGAAACCGGCGCTTTAGGCAACATCACCCAGGTCTCGGCGCTGATCGCCCGGCTGCAGGGCATGGGGCTGTCGTGTGCGCTGGACGACTTTGGCACCGGTTATTCCTCGTTGACCTTTCTGAAACAGCTGACCGCACACACCCTGAAGATTGACCAGAGTTTTGTGCGCGGCATGCTCGACGATGTGGAAGACGCTTCCATCGTCAACAGCGTGCTGGGGCTGGCACGCAACTTTGACCGCATCGCCCTGGCCGAAGGCGTGGAAACCGTGGCCCACGGCTGCGCCCTGATCGAATTTGGTTGTGAGTTTGGCCAGGGATATGCGATTGCCAAACCCATGCCCGCCGCCCAGGTGCCGGGCTGGTTAACCCAGTGGTCTGTGCCAGCCAGCTGGGCCGAGTCCGAGTCGGTGGGTTCACGCGGCATTGCGATGCTGCTGGCCGAAACCGAACACCGCGCCTGGTTCAAGAGTGTGATGGCGCTGGCCACCCACTCACAGCGCCCACCGCTGGTGGTGGACGGCCCGTGCTGCCGCTTTTCGGTCTGGCTCAACAAACCCAGCACCCGGCTCAAGCTGACGCAGTACCCTGGCTTTGCGCGCCTGGAAGCGTTACACCAGACCCTGCACGAGCGCGCCGATGCGCTGTTGCAGCAGGAGGCCAGGCGCACGGCCCCCGAAACAGCGCAGGAACTCGCTGCGCTGGCCGAGCTGAGCCAGCAGTTGCTGACCGAGCTGCGACAACTGCGTCAGTTGCACAAGCTGACCCCGGACACTGGCGAACCCAGCTTCACCTTCAGAACCTAGACCACGGGGCGGCGGATGACACATCCCGAAGCTCCGTCGTGTCGCCCTGAATCGCTCTGCTATTTGTAGCTACAAGCCCTTTTGATACAAGGACTAGAGGCCAATTTGATGCATCACCTGCCCGACCCTGGCGCTCAGCGCACGGGTGCAAACAGCGCCTGGATCGCCTGCGGATGCGCCGCGCACAGGCCACGCTCGGTGATCAAGGCGGTGACCAGGCGCGCGGGTGTCACATCAAAACCGGGGTTGGTGCCGGTAGCGGTGTTGCTCGGGCAAATCTGCACTGTGCTGAGGTAACCGTCGGCATGCCAGCCCGACAGGTGCGAGATTTCCGAGCCATCGCGGTTCTCGATCGGGATCTCGCGCAGACCGTCATGCACCGTCAGGTCCAGCGTCGAGGACGGCATGGCCACATAAAACGGCACCTGGTTGTCAAACGCGGCCAGCGCTTTCAGGTAGGTGCCGATCTTGTTGCAGACGTCCCCGCTGGCGGTGACGCGGTCGGTGCCCACGATGCACATGTCCACCTGACCACGCTGCATCAGGTGGCCACCGGCGTTGTCAACAATCAGGGTGTGGGGCACACCGTGCTGGCCCAGCTCCCAGGCGGTGAGTGAGGCGCCCTGGTTGCGCGGCCGGGTTTCATCGACCCAGACATGCACGTCGATGCCTTCGTCAAATGCCTGGTAAATCGCCGAGGTGGCGGTGCCCCAGTCCACCGTGGCCAGCCAACCCGCGTTGCAGTGGGTCAGGATGTTGATGCGCTGGCCCGGGCGTTGTTGCGCCAGGGTGCGGATCAGCGCCAACCCGTGTCGGCCCAGTTGCTGGTTGATGGCCACGTCTTCGTCGGCCATCTGGGCGGCCAGCGTATAGGCGGCTTCTACCCGTTGTTCACGCGGCAGCGGCAACAAACGGGTCAACATGCGGCTCAGCGCCCAGCGCAGGTTGACGGCCGTGGGCCGGGTCGCCAGCAAGCTTTGTTTGGCGCTGATCAACGCGGCATCACTGCTGTCCTGGCGCATGGCCACCGCCATGCCGTAGGCGGCCACCACCCCAATCAGCGGGGCACCGCGAATCCACATGTCGCGGATGGCTTGGCCAACGTCAGCCACATCACGCAGGCAGGCGGTTTTGAGTTCGTGTGGCAGATAACGCTGGTCAATCACACCCACACTGTGGTCGGTGTTGAGCCAAACGCTGCGCCAGGCTTGTCCTTGTACTTTCATGGAAGAGATCGTCGTGTCTGTCGGGCCAGGTCCAATGCCTGGTCAATGTTAATGATATGGTGGCGTTGCAACAGCAGCGCCTCACCCAGGCTCAAAGTGCGCAGCTCAATGGCTGCCCGGGCCTGGGGGTCGGGAATGCTGGCGACCTCGGCCACCTTGGCCAGGCCCAGGGTGCGGCGGATCAGTTCGCAACCGGCAAAACCCAGCGCATCGCTGAAGATGCGCCGCACAAACTGCTGGCGAAACAGGGTCTGGCTGCTGGCGTCCCGGGCACAGCCCATGAAGCCAGCGCCAGCCTGGTCCTCATGCTCTTGCCACAAACGAAGAAAGCTCTCCGAGAAGCCGCGCCAGAGGTCACCGGCCTGTGCCAACAACCAGTCCTGGTAGGGCGCGGGGTCTTCCCCGGCCTGCAGACGGTGCCAGTCTTGCGACAGGTAGGCGGTGAAAAGGTTGGCCAGCAGCAGGCCCGGATCAAAACCCAGCGGGCCGTAACAGGCAAATTCGGGGTCGATCACATAGGTGTCGGTCTGGTTCACCATGACCGAGCCGGTGTGCAGGTCACCATGTAACAAGGTTTCGGTCTGGTTCATGAAGGCCCACTTCATCTGCGCAGCAGCCACCCTGAGCGCCGGGTTGTTGTGCAGCCGCTCAATCTCGGTGCGTGGCAACGCCGGGCTGTAGACGTTGCTGGCGTGGTCTTCAAACGGGCAGGTAAAAACCAGGTCTTCGGTGATCTTGCACAGCTCGCCATTGATGGTTTGGGCCACCGCCTGTTTTTTGGCATCCGCACCCAGGTACAGATCGGAGCCATGAAACAGGGTGCGCGCCAGGTAACCCGACAGGTGTTGCGCCAGAAACGGGTAACGCAGGCCCTGGATCAGGCCCTTGCGCAGATTCTGGTGGTGACTCAGGCGCTGCATGATGATCAGCGACTGCGCGCTGTCAAAGTGCAAGACCTGGGGCACATGCTGCGGGCACAAGGCGCCAAACTGCCGCAGGGCGTGCGCCTCGCGGTCAGAACGGTGCCGGGTCAGAGGCCAGCCCTCACCCACCAGGCGCATGTAGGGCAAGGCCTGTTTGACCACCAGACTGGCTCTGGGATTGGCCTGGCTGCTCACAAAATAGACGTAGTTGAGGTTGCCGTCACCCACCTCGACGATGTCCAGCGCATCCATGTCGCCGAGCAAGGCGGTGACGGACGGCACGGTCCGCAGGTAGTTCGCCAGGGTGCTGATGTTGAGGCTTGTAAAGTCCATGGTGTGCGGTGTCAGACGTTCCTATCGCAACATGGCAGCCACGTTGCCACCATCGACCGTGATGACGTTGCCGGTGCTTTTCTTCAACTGGGCCGACAGCACAAACGCATCGGCCACGTCCTGCGCGGTGACTTCCTGGCCCAGCAGGTTACCACCCATGTAGTCCGCCTCACTCAGGCCCCGCGCCTTGGCGCGGGCGGTGATGGTCTGGTCGTTGAGCAGGCCGGTGCGGATGCGGTCGGCATTGACCGCATTGACCCGGATGCCGTCCTTGCCATGCTCCAGCGCATATTGCCGCACCAGGGCCAGCAAAGCCGCCTTGGAGGTGCCATACGCACCAAAGTCGGGGCCGGGGTTGACCGCCTGCTTGGACACATTGAACAACAACACACCGCCCAGGCGCTGCTTTTGCAGGATACCCACGGCGGTTTGCGCCACCAGCTGGTGGGCAAAAAAGTTCACCTCAAAACTCTGGCGCAGCCGCTCAACGGGAAGATCCAGCATGCCACCCCCGAGCGCCACACCGGCGTTGGACACCAAAATGTCGACCCCACCAAAACGCTGCACCACTGCCGCAAAAGCCAACCGCACCGAGTCGGCATCGGTCACATCACAGTGCAAGGCCAAGGCCCAGCGTCCGATGTGCTTGGCCACGGCCTGGGCGGCGGTGGCATCCACATCGAGCAGCGCCACCTCGGCCCCTTGCGCGGCAAAAGCACGCGCGGTGGCCGCACCAATGCCGCTGCCAGCACCGGTGACCACCACCACCCGGCCTTGCAAGGGTTTGGCAGTGGCTTTACCCAGCTTGGCCTGCTCCAGCGACCAGTATTCCAGGTCAAACGCATCGGCGGGCGACACCGGCTCGTAGCGGCCACAGGCCTGCGCCTCGGTGACCACCTCCATCCACGAGGCCATCACATCGGCGTTCACCGCCGCCTCGGCCGCGGTTTTGCCCAACGCCACCAGACCGAGCTGCGGGATGACAATGACACGCGGCAATGGGTCCAGCTCTGTTTTACTGCCGCCCACGCGGGTGTTGTGTTGCTCAAAATAAGCGTGGTAGTCGCTGACATAGGTGGCCAGCCGGGCCTGGGTGTCACGCACCCAGTTATCCAGCTGGCCCGCCAACGGGGCCTGCAGCACCAGCGGGCGGTTTTTCATGCGGATCACATGGTCAGGCGTGGCCACTCCGCGCTGGGCCACCTCGGTCTGACCCAGCCCGTTGGCAAAGTCCAGCGCCAGGGCGTCAGCACGCAAATCCAGCAGCCAGTGCTGCGGGCCATTGGCTGGCGCGATGTCGGCCAGCGCCGCACGCAGATACGGTGCCACCTCGGCCAGGCTCACCACCTGCTCCGGCATCACGGTACGGCTTGCTGCCGAGACGCTTGCTCGGCTGGCCTTGCGCGCGGCAATGAAGACTTCCGCGCGGGTCACAAAGTCGATCATGCGTTCGTAGGACTGGCGGGCGCTGTCGCCAAAACTGAACAGGCCGTGTTTGGCCAGCAACAGACCCTTGGCCTTGGGGCGGGCTTCAAAGGCACGGGCCACCACCTGGGCCAGTGCAAAACCCGGCATCACATACGGAATCCAGATCAGTTCGTCGCCATAAATCTCACGGCACAGGGCTTCGCTGTTGGGCTGGTCAGCAATCACCAGGGCCGCTACCGCATGGGTGTGGTCGATGTAGGTGGCGTCCACATAGGCGTGTAACAAGGCCTCCACCGACGGGGTCGGGGCGCTGCTGTCGAGCAGGTTGGTGCGCAAGGCGTTGACCATGTCTTCGTCAGACAAACGATCAAGCTGGCGCAGTTGGTGCAGACTGTCCATCCGCACCGCCGGGTGACCGGCTGGCTCGATGCTAGCCAGGTCCCAGCCGCTGCCCTTGACACACAACACCCGCACCGGCTGGCCCAACACGTCTGACATCGTCAGCTTGACCGAGGTGTTGCCACCCCCATGCAAGACCAGCTTGGGATTGGCGCCCAGCAGACGCGCCGAATAGGTGCGCAAGGCCAAGGCCGGCGGTACCGCGTGTGTGGCATATTTCTCAACATAAGCCGCCGCGTCGACATCACTCCACAAACTGTTCATACAAGCTTTCAAAAAACAAGTAACATAAGTCGCTGATTTTTAACAAATGTCTCATTGACATATGTTAGCAGCCCATTTCATTTGTCCGGATCGGCATCCGGACCCAGCCGATCCCCCTCCCACTGGTCGCGCCACAAAGGACCCCCACATGAGTACATCCAAAACGCCCAAACCAGCCCAAAGTGGCAAAGGGGTGGCCGGAACCAATGCGCCCAACCTGGACCCGTTGTTGTCGGCCGCCTGGCTGTATTACGAAGACCAGCTCACCCAAAGCGACATTGCCGAGGTGCTCGGTGTGTCGCGCGCCTCGGTCATCAATTACCTGCACGAAGCCCGCCGCCTGGGGGTGGTCAAGATCACCCTGGACAGTGAACACTACACTGCCATGCGGCTGGCCCAGCGCCTGAGCCAGCACTATGGGCTGGAGCGTTGTATCGTCATCCCCGACGACCAGGGCCGCCGGCCGGCCGAGGTGCGCCTGGGTGAGGCCGGCGCGCAGCTGTTGTCCAGCCTGGTGAAAACCGGCGACATGTTGGGCGTGTCCTGGGGACGCACGGTGCTGGCGCTGTCGCAGGCGATCTCACCACAACGCGTGCCAGGGCTGTCGGTGATCCAGATCACCGGCAGCATGCTGGCCACCTTCGAGTTCTCGCCTGAGCTGTGCACCTCCAACATCGCCGACCGTTTTGGCGCCCGCTGTATCAATCTGCATGCGCCCGCGCTGGTGTCGCGCGCCGAGATCCGCGAGCTGCTGTACCAGGAGCCGGCCCTGATCCCGCAGCTGGAGCTGCTGCAAACCTGCACCAAGATCGTCTTTGGCCTGGGCCATGTGGGGCGCGACAGCACGATTTTTGCCTCGGGCGCGGTCACTCCCGACGCGATACAACCGTATCTGGCGCAAGGCGCGGTGGGGGTGATTGCCGGGCGTTATTTCAATGCCGCGGGTCAGCCCATCCACGGGCCGCTGGATGAACGCATGATTGGTTTAACGCTCGATGAGATAGATCGCATTCCGATGCGCATCTGTGTCACAGGTGGTGTGGCCAAAGCACCCGCCATCCGTGCGGCGCTGCAAGGTCGGCACGCCACCATGCTGGTCACCGACGAACTCGCGGCACAGGCCCTGGTCGACAGCTTGTAGGGTGATGAGGGGTATCAGACACTCTGATACTGATAGCTGGATAGCCTTTTCACATCAGGGCTAGAGCCCTTTTTTTCACATATACATGGCCAACAGACCGGTACCCGCCTTGGCCGGGCCGAAGGTGCAGCTTCGCTGTCCATAGAATCACCCCATGCCTGACTTCACTTCTTCCCTGTTCTGGATCGCCGTCCTCCAGATCATCATCATCGACATCATGCTGGGCGGCGACAACGCGGTGGTGATCGCCCTGGCCTGCCGCAAATTACCCCCTGAACAACGCAACAAAGGTATTTTCTGGGGTGTGGTGGGTGCCATTGGCCTGCGCGTGGTGATGATCTTTTTTGCCCTGAAGCTGCTGGCCGTGCCGTATCTGAAGATTGTGGGTGGTCTGCTGCTGCTGTGGATTGGCATCAAGCTGATGCTGCCCGAGCACGAGGAGGGCCACGACAGCATCGACGGTGGTACCACGCTGATGGCGGCCATCAAAACCATTGTGGTGGCCGATGCGGTGATGAGCCTGGACAACGTGATTGCAGTGGCAGGTGCCTCGCACGGCTCGATGGTGCTGGTGACCTTTGGCATCTTGGTGTCGATCCCGATTGTGGTGTGGGGCAGCAAACTGGTGCTGACCTTGATGGACCGCTTTCCGGTGGTGATCACCCTGGGTGCAGCGCTGCTGGGCTGGATTGCCGGTGGCATGCTGCTGAGCGACCAGGCCACGCCTGAAGCAATCGCCAAAGGCCTGCCTTACGCACACCACCTGTTCGGCGCTGCGGGTGCGGCGCTGGTGGTGGTTCTGGGCAAGTGGCTGGGTAGCCGACAGCCCAGGCGCCCCAGCGTGGAACTGAGCACCCCGGCCCCAGACAAAACAACCAACGGAGATATGCCATGAGCCCTTCCCATCTGATTGCCATCGACGGCTCAGAACCCTCAGCACGTGCGGTTGAGCACGCCATTGCGGACGCAACAAGCCGCAAAGAGTGCCCGCACCTTTACCTGGTGAATGTGCAGCCGGCGCTGTCCTCCAACGTGTCACGCTACATCGACGCCGACACCATCAACGACTTCCAACGTGAGACCGGGGAAGAAGCCCTGGCGCTGGCCAAGGCCAAGCTGACGGCCTGCGGCCTGGACTTTTCATCCCACATCCTGGTGGGTGAGGCCGCGCCCACCCTGGTCGAATTTGCCCAGCAAAAAAACTGCAGCCAGATCATCATGGGCGCCCATGGTTTTGGCAGCGTGGTGGGCCTGCTCATGGGTTCGGTCACCGTCAAGGTGGTGCACCTGTCGCCGGTGCCGGTGCTGCTGGTCAAATAAATGGCTGCTGGTAGAGCCACACCGGGCGCCCATCCGGCGCCCGCAAACAGGCCTGGGGCTGCAAAGCCAGGGCCTCAAACTCCAGACTCACCAGCCAGGCGCCTGGTTTCAACTCGGCCAACGCCTTGGTCACCGCACGCGGCATGCTCTCGGGCCGCTGGAACACATACACCAGGTCATAGCCTGACCAATCGGCCTGCCAGATATCACCCTGACGCACCCGCGCCCACGGACAGCGCAGCGCACACAGGCCACATAACAACCAACTCCATTCCAGCCCGTGCAGTTGCGCCTCTGGATAGGCGGCGCGCAGCGCCTTGAGGCCATCCCCCAGACCACAGCCTGCATCCAGAACCATAGCGCCTGGACCAAGTGGAACCTGGTCTGCAAGGTCTTTTAAGGCATGGGGCGGGGTTGGAAACAGTGGCGCATCACGCCAGGCGTTCAAAGGGTAAATCAGCAACAACAATAACAGCGGCAGCAACCAGGCCCAGGCTGGCAGGCTCACGGAGCCCGACACCAGCAACAGCAGCGGGAAACCCAGGCCAATCATCAACCGCCGCCACCAGCTGCTGCCCAGCAGGCTGGCGACCACGCCCAGACCACAGGCACAACCCAGGGCCAGCAAGGGGCTCTGGCCGCTGTGTAACAGGCTTGTGAACAATCCCCAGGCGGCCAGCCAGGTCAGGACCGCAGGCAGGGGCCAGAGGCGGGACAGGCGGCTCATGGCAGCCGGACTCCTGAAACACACATGGCGTGCTTAACCCAGCCAGCTGGTGCTCAGATCAGAGCTTCTGCAGTTTCTCGATCAGCCCATTGAGCTCGTCAAGCGAGCCAAAAGAGATGCTGAGTTCACCCATTTCTTCCATACGCCCGGCCCGTTTGACACGTTTTTTGACACGCACTTCAACCTCGGCCATCAGCAGGTCAGACAGTTCTTCTTCGACGCGTTTTAAATCGCGTGACTTTTCTTTTTTGGGTTTGCTGGCCACCAGCGAGAACTCGGCGCCGAGTTTTTTGACCAGGCTTTCGGCCTCGCGCACCGACATTTTTTTGGTGGCGATCTGGCTGGCAGCGGTGATCTGCATCGCTTTGTCCAGGCTCAGCAAGGCGCGGGCGTGGCCCATCTCAACATCACCGGCCATCAGCATGGTCTGCACCGGCTCGGCCAGGTTCAGCAGGCGCAGCAGGTTGCTGGCGGCGCTGCGTGAGCGGCCCACCGCCTGTGCCGCGGTTTCGTGCGTCAGGCCAAATTCCTTGATCAGGCGTTGTAAACCCTGGGCTTCTTCGAGCGGGTTGAGGTCTTCGCGCTGCATGTTCTCGATCAGCGCCATGGCGGCGGCGGCCTCGTTGGGCACGTCGCGCACCAGCACCGGCACACTCTCCAGCCCAGCCAATTTGGCGGCGCGGAAACGGCGCTCACCGGCAATGATCTCGTACACCGGGCGCCCGGCACCGCCTTGCATGTCGGGTGAGATCTGGCTGCGTTTGAGGTCAGCATCGGTATCACTCAGACGGCGTACCAGGATCGGCTGCATGATGCCTTGGGCTTTGATCGATTCGGCCAGTTCATAGAGCGCGCCCTCGTCCATACGGGTGCGCGGCTGGTACTGGCCGGGCACCATGTCGCTGAGCAAGAGGGTGGACGGTTGGCCACTGTTGGCAGCCGCCGAAGATGCGCCATCCGTGCCGAGCAGTTCGTCGACCGTTGGTCCGAGCAAGGCTTCAAGCCCGCGTCCCAGGCCTTTGGGTTTTTTGGTGACCATGTGTGTCCCTTTTTTAAATGTTTGTCAGTTCTTGCAACAGGGCCTGCCCGGCCGACCAATCGCCCAGGCCGGACTCGGCATTGATGTGACCGCGTGCGCCCATGTTGACCAGGCGGGAACCCCAGGCGCTGGCAAACTGGGTGGACCGCTCAGGGCTGCAATACGGATCGTCGCTGCTGGCCACCAGGGTGCTGGCAAACGGCAAAGTTTTCAGCACCAGCGGCGACCAGCTGCTCAGCACCGAGCGTAATTCTTCACACTCGGCATCACCGGGCGCCACCAGCAGAGCGGCCTTCACCAGCCGGGTGTGGCTGGAGTGCGCCGCCCACGCCGCCACCAACTGGCAGCCCAGGCTGTGCGCCACCAGCACGGCCGGACCATCGAGCGACAACAACACCTCTTCCAGGCGGCCCATCCAGTCACCCCGCAGCGGGCGCATCCAGTCGTGCTGCTCCACCCGGGCGTAGCCAAACTGGGCCTGCCACAGGCTTTGCCAATGCGCTGGGCCAGAGTTCTGCCAACCTGGCAGGATGAGGATGTTCTCAGGTTTCATCATGTCTGTTTTGATAGCTATTAGCCCAGGTTCTGATTGGGCTAAAAGCCAATTTGCCTACATTTTTTTGATGCGTTCCACCATCTCGGTGGCAAAGCTCACAAAGGCTTGTGCACCCTTGCTTGACGGGTCAAACACCACGCCGGGCACACCGTAGCTGGGTGCCTCGGCCAGGCGCACATTGCGCGGAATCACAGTGTCAAACACCTTGTCTCCAAAACGTGCCTTGAGTTGGTCACTGACCTGCTGCTGCAAGGTGATGCGCGGGTCAAACATCACGCGCAACAGGCCGATGATGGCCAGGTCTTTGTTCAGGTTGGCGTGCACCTGCTTGATGGTGTTGACCAGGTCAGCCAGGCCTTCGAGCGCAAAGTATTCACACTGCATCGGCACAATCACGCCGTTGGCACAACACAGCCCATTGAGGGTTAGCATCGACAGGCTCGGTGGGCAGTCGATCAACACAAAGTCGTAGTCACCGTCAACCTCGGCCAACGCGGTCTTCAGGCGTTTCTCGCGCCGCTCCAGGCTGACCATCTCGACCTCGGCCCCGGCCAGCTCCCGGTTGGCCGCCAGGATGTCATAACCACAACCCGCCTCTGCCAGCTTGTCGCTTTGTACACGCGCCTCACGCACCGAGGCGGACTCCAGCAACACGTCGTAGACACTGAGCGCGAGCTTGCGTTTGTCCACACCTGAGCCCATGGTGGCATTGCCCTGCGGGTCCAGGTCCACCATCAACACGCGCTGACCGACCTTGGCCAGCCCGGCGGCCAGATTGACGGTGGTGGTGGTCTTGCCAACGCCACCCTTTTGGTTGGCAATGCAGAAGATTTTGGCCATAGAAACAAACTCAGGGTAAAAAGGAATCCAACAAGATCATGGTTTCACGTGAAACAGCGACGACCCAAACTAGCGCGATACCGCCAGCTTGATGCCGAACCCGACCAAAAACAAACCAGCCACTTTTTCAAGCACACGCGAGATCATCGGGTTGGCACGAACCCTCTCGGCCAGAAAGTGGGTCAACAAGGTCGAAGTCAAACCGTAACCCAAGGTGAGCGCCGCGATGGTGGCAGCCATAACAGCGTAGGTCAGCAGCCCCTGCTGGTGTACCGGGTCTACAAACAGCGGAAAAAACGCCATGTAAAACAAAATGGCTTTGGGGTTGAGCAGCGTGATCATCAACGCCTGCTGCAGGAAGTGATGTGGTTTGATGCTCAGCACCGGCGCCGCACCCGGCTTGGCCAGCAGCATCTTGAACCCCAGCCAGGCCAGATATGCGGCACCCAGCCACTGCACCGCGTGGAAGGCATCCGGGTAGGCCATCAGCAAAGTGGCCACACCGGCCACCGCCGACCACATCAAGACCTGATCCCCCAGGATGACCCCCAACGTGGCCGCTAGTCCACCCTGGATACCGCCCTTGCTGGTCGAGGTGATCAAGGCCAAATTGCCCGGCCCTGGCACCAGCAGGAAGACCAGAACGGTGACAACAAAGGTGGTGTAGTCGGTGATGCCGAGCATGGGATTCTTTAGACAGGGGGAGGCTGAGAGTTTACGTTGGAATGATTGCGGTCAGAAAGCCCCGCCCTCATCTGTTGTTGGCTTACCCGCAGCGGAGTTGGGGTGGATACCGCCGTTCGTGTCCCCCGGCCTGCGGCCTCCTCCTTAACCTCACTTTGGTACCCACCCCAACTCCACCGCTAGCGCTGAATTTAACCCTGACAGGAATGCCACGATCATCCCGAATCAGTTGGATGATGCGTTTTGCGTAGGTTAAGGAGGAGGCAGAAGGCCGGGGGACACGAAGCAAAACGCGTCGCCCGGCTGATTCCTACGAGGTAAAAAAAGACTCAAGCGATCAACGCAGGCCGCATCCAGACAATACACCGCTCCGCGCCCAGTCCCGGCACCTCCAACTGTTCCACGTGAAACACAGACACATTGGACGGCAGTGCCGCCATCTCCTCTGCCGGGTGTTTACCCTTCATCGCCATCCAGATACCCTGCTCTGCCAAGGCCTGGGCCGACCAGTTGGTGAAGTCCAGCAGCGAAGCAAACGCGCGTGAACTGACCACCTGGTATTTGTCGGTCAAACTCTCAACACGTGCATGCACACCCCGCAGATTGGACAACTTCAGGGTGACCGCCACCTGCTGGATAAATGCAGCTTTTTTGGCCACCGTATCAACGCAGTGCACCGTGATATCGGGGCAGCAGATGGCAATCACCACACCGGGCAAACCGGCACCTGAGCCCACATCCAGCAATTTGAACGAGGCCGTTGCATCAGTGAGCTGATGCCGCAAAGGCTTGATCACCGCCAAGCTGTCCAGCAGATGGTGCGTCAACATCTCGGCCGGGTCGCGCACCGCAGTCAGGTTGTAGACCTTGGTCCATTTCTGGATCAGGCCCAGATAGTCCAGCAACCGGGCTATCTGTTCGTCCGTCAGTGCCAAACCCAGTTCGGCCAGACCCTGGCGCAGTGGTACCTCCAGCGTGTTCATTGAGCCACCTCGCTGTTGACCTCCGGCGCCGACGCAACGGGTATCCCAACACGCCGGTCGTCGGGTGTCACAAAACCTTTGAACTTGGTCTTCTTCAAATGGATGGTCAACAACGAAATCGTGGCTGGGGTGATGCCCGACAGACGTGAGGCCTGGCCCAGTGTTTCCGGCTTGTGACGGTTGAGTTTTTGGCGCGCCTCAATGCTCAGTGCAGACACCTGCATGTAGTCCAGATCCTGCGGCAGCTTGAGGTTTTCGTAGTGGGTGGCGCGTTGTACATCGTCCTTCTGGCGATCGATGTAACCAGAATATTTACTGGCGATCTCAACCTGCTCGATCACCGTCGCTGCCGCATTAGCCTCGGCTGTTTCACGTGAAACATCAGCAGCCAACTCGGCCGATGCGTATCTACCACCATCCAAAGACATCAACGACGCATAGCTGACACCCGGGCGACGCAATAACTCAGCCAGGTTGTACTCGTGCTCCAACGTCTTGCCCAACACACGCTCAGCTTCGGCAGCTTCCAGGTTTTTGGGACTGACCCAGATCAAGCGCAGACGCTCTGTTTCACGTGAAACAGCATCACGTTTGCGGCTGAATGCATCCCAGCGCACATCGTCGACCAGGCCGAGTTGGCGGCCCGCTTCGGTCAGCCGTGCGTCGGCATTGTCTTCACGCAACTGCAGCCGGAACTCGGCCCGGCTGGTGAACATGCGGTAAGGCTCGGTTACACCTTTGGTGATCAGGTCGTCCACCATCACACCCAGATAGGCTTCATCACGTGCAGGCACCCAGATGTCTGCCTGGTACTCGATGCGGCCTGTGGCGCTGCTTGCACCGTCACCACCACCGAGGGCACGCGCCTGTAGCGCAGCATTGATGCCGGCAAACAGACCTTGTGCCGCAGCCTCTTCATAACCGGTGGTGCCGTTGATCTGGCCGGCAAAAAACAGGCCGTTGATAACCCGTGTCTCGAAACTGCTTTTGAGCTGTTGCGGGTCAAAGTAGTCGTACTCAATCGCGTAGCCGGGCCGCAAGATGTGCGCGTTCTCCAGACCCACCATGCTGCGCACCAAGTCGTACTGGATGTCAAACGGCAGGCTGGTGCTGATGCCATTGGGGTAGTACTCGTGGGTGGTCAGGCCTTCAGGCTCCAGAAAAATCTGGTGGCTGTCCTTGTCGGCAAAGCGGTTGATCTTGTCTTCGACACTCGGGCAATAACGCGGGCCCACGCCTTCGATCTTGCCGGTGAACATCGGGCTGCGATCAAACCCGCTGCGGATGATCTCGTGGGTGCGTTCGTTGGTGTGGGTGATCCAGCACGGCATCTGCTGCGGGTGTTGTTCTGCCCGGCCCAGAAAGCTGAACACCGGCATCACCGGGCTCATGCCTCCGGGCATGCCGTCGCCAGGTTGTTCGGTACAGCGGCTGAAGTCGATCGAACGACCATCGATGCGCGGGGGTGTGCCTGTTTTCAGACGCCCTTGCGGGAGTTTCAGTTCTTTGAGGCGAGCACTCAAGCTCACCGCTGGTGGGTCACCAGCACGCCCGGCGGCATAGTTGTTCAGGCCGACATGGATCTTGCCATCCAGAAAAGTGCCCGCCGTCAGCACCACCGTGCTGGCACGAAAGTGAATGCCGACCTGGGTCACCGCACCCACCACCCGGTCACCCTCCACCATCAGGTCATCCACCGCCTGCTGGAACAGCCACAGATTGGGCTGGTTCTCCAGGCGCTTGCGGATGGCTGCCTTGTACAAAATACGGTCGGCCTGGGCACGCGTGGCGCGCACTGCCGGGCCTTTGCTGGAATTCAGAATCCGGAACTGCACACCACTCTCGTCAGTAGCTGCGGCCATGGCGCCACCGAGGGCGTCCACCTCTTTGACCAGATGGCCTTTGCCGATGCCACCAATCGAGGGGTTGCAGCTCATCTGGCCCAGCGTCTCGATGTTGTGGGTCAACAGCAGCGTCTTGCAGCCCATGCGGGCAGCTGCCAACGCGGCCTCGGTGCCGGCATGGCCGCCACCGACGACGATCACGTCAAAGTGTTGGGGATAAAGCATGGTGTTTCCATCGAATGGGCGGGAAAAAAAACGGCGCTCGCCCGGCGCCTGTGTACAACTGCGGCAATTTTACCGAAGCCCCCTAAAACCACGTCTCTCGGGCTGTTTCGTCAGCAAAGTCAAACATGTTCAGGCGCACAATAGGTCTTGGCAGTTTCAGCAACATTCTTTTGAAACAGGACAATCCATGGCATCCGGAAAAATTCTCGTCGCCCAAGGTGGCGGCCCCACTGCAGTCATCAACCAATCCCTGGTCGGCGTAGCGCTCGAAGCTCGTCGTTTTGGCCAGATCGAACACATCTACGGCGCGCGCCACGGCGTGCGTGGCATCGTCGACGAGAACTTTGTCGACCTGACCCAGGAGACCAGCCACAACCTGGAACTGGTGGCCAACACCCCGTCAAGCGCCCTGGGCTCCACCCGCGACAAACCCGACGCCGCCTACTGCCACGAGATCTTCAAGGTGTTGCAGGCCCACCAGATCGAGCATTTTTTCTACATCGGTGGCAACGACTCCAGTGACACGGTACGCATCGTCAGCGAAGAGGCCCAAGCCGCCAACTACCCACTGCGCACCATCCACATCCCCAAGACCATTGACAACGACTTGGTTGGCAGTGACCACACACCCGGTTTCCCGTCAGCCGCACGTTTTGTGGCGCAAGCTTTTGCCGGTGCCAATCTGGACAACGCCGCCCTGCCCGGCGTCTATGTGGGTGTGGTCATGGGTCGCCACGCCGGTTTCTTGACGGCGGCCTCGGCCCTGGGTAAAAAATTCCCGGACGACGGCCCACACCTGATCTACTTGCCCGAGCGCACCTTTGTGCTGGAGAAATTCCTCGCCGATGTGAAAGTGGCCTACGAGCGTTTTGGCCGTTGTGTGATTGCGGTCTCAGAAGGCATCCACGACGCCTCCGGCACACCGATCGTCACCTTGCTGGCCAAAAAAATCGAGCACGATGCCCACGGCAATGTGCAGCTCTCGGGCAATGGCGCACTGGCCGATTTGTTGTGTGAAGAGATCAAGTCCAAGCTCAACATCACGCGGGTGCGTGGTGACACCTTTGGCTACATGCAACGCTCGTTCATCGGTTGTGTCTCGGACGTGGACCAGCGCGAGGCGCGCGAGGTCGGCGAAAAAGCGGTGCAGTTTGCCATGTGGGGCGACCGCGATGGCTCGGTGGCCATCAAGCGCACCGGCTTTTATTCGGTCGACTACGAACTGCTGCCGCTGGCCAGCGTGGCTGGCAAAACACGCACCATGGAAGACGAGTTCATCACCGCCAGCGGCACCGATGTGACCGACGCCTTCCGTATGTACCTGCGCCCGCTGCTGGGCTCCAAAATGCCCGATGCCTTCCGGCTGCGGCACAACCCGATTGCCAAGGTTTTACACCGGTAAATCATGCTCTAACCCTTATTTAATAAGGGCTGGTAGCTATCGTTTTTGTGATAGCTGGGCTATACGCTGAGACCAGATCTGTCGGGGTCTCACTTGGCCAGCAGGGGTTCACCGTGGTCCGTTCCCAGCGTCGGCGCCGGGGTGCCAACTGTCAGCTCCTTTTTTGATGGCTGACTCACCAAGCAAAACAAGGGCTCACTGCCCCAAACACCCTTGCTGTTCTTGTGCACGATTTCAGGGCTTCCCGGGCGCTTGCCGCGCTCGGAACAGACAGGCGGGTTAGCATCGGCACACCGCTGTTGTTGTTGCCATGGTGTGGCGTTGCTCACCTTCATTTTTTCTGGAACACCGCATGAAACTCTACTACTCGGCCGGCGCATGTTCGTTGGCAACCCATATTGCGATGAAGGAAACCGGGCTGGCTTTTGAAGCCGTGTCCGCACCTACCAAGACCCACCGTCTGGAAGACGGAACCGACTACTACAGCATCAACCCGCTGGGTTATGTGCCGCTGCTGGTGCTCGACGATGGCAAGCAGTTACACGAGGTTGCGGTGATCCTGCAGTACCTGGCCGATCTGGTGCCAGAGCGGCAGTTGGCACCTGCCAACGGCACGTTTGAGCGTTACAAGCTGCAGGAATGGCTCAATTTCATCGCCACAGAGCTGCACAAAGGCTTCTCCCCGCTGTTCACACCGAACCTGCCAGACGAGGCCAAAGAACCCGCCAAAGCCCGCCTAAACGCCCGCCTACAATGGGTTGACGGCGAACTGAGTGGCAAAAATTACCTGATGGGAGACGTGTTCACCGTCGCTGATGCCTATCTTTTTGTGGTGCAAAGTTGGGGCAAGTTCGTGGGCATTGATGTGTCAGCCTTGGTCAACTTGAGCGCTTTCGCCACCCGGGTAGCGGCTCGTCCGGCTGTGCAAGCGGCCTTGCGGGCCGAAGCTTTGTTGAAGTAGGCCACAGCGCCATCACGCACTCTCTGATTCAAGGTCTGTTCATGATTTTCGATAAAACCAGCGCACGCCCACTTGACACATCCTTGACTTCAGCTGCCACCGTTCCCCAAGTCCCTGTTGTCGTACCCGACTATCTCGAAAAGACCTACTGGTGGGCCTATACCCACCCGAATGCGGTTCGAGTGTTTGAGCGCCAGTGGCTGGTGAACCTGATTCTGTGGGGCAACTTTTCGCGCCTGCGTGATCTGGCGCTGCAGGACATGGGCCAGGTCATCACCGGCCAGGTGCTGCAGGTGGCGTGCGTGTATGGCAACCTGACCGAACACATCGTGCGCCGCCTCGACCCCCAGGCTCACCTGAGTGTGATCGACGTGGCACCGGTGCAGATCAAGAACTTGCACCAGAAACTGCGTGACAAACGCCAGGTCAGCATCCTGCAACAAGACGCCTCGAACATGGGTTTTGTGGATGCCAGCCAGGACACCACACTGGTGTTTTTCCTCCTGCATGAAATGCCGGTGGAGGTGCGCCGCCAGACCATCAGCGAGGCGCTGCGTGTGACCAAGCCGGGTGGCAAAGTCATCTTTGTCGACTACCACAAGCCGGTGGCCAGCAGCCCGTTTCGTTACATCATGGTGCCGATCCTGACCACACTGGAGCCGTTTGCGATGGACTTGTGGCAGCACGAGATCACCGAATGGCTGCCCCCTGCAGACAGCTACAGCCACATCGAAAAACACACCTATTTCGGTGGCCTGTATCAAAAGGTGGTCATCACCCGCTGAAGCCGTCTGTGGTCCCGGGCAAGGGGCGGGCCATAAGATAATTCGAGCATTTTGTTGCTGGCACGCTCTTGAACACCTCACCTACCCTGACATTTTCCAAACTTGGCTGTACCAAGGGTGGGCGTCAGCTTTTCAGGGATGTGGATCACACCCTGCAAGCGGGCCACTGGCTGTATGTCACCGGCGCCAACGGTGTGGGCAAAACCAGTTTGTTGCGCATGGTCTGTGGTTTGGCACCAGTAGATTCAGGCCAGATTCTCTGGAACAACAGCCCCATTGCCGCCCAGCGTGACAGTTACCGGCAAGACCTGTGTTACCTGGGCCACCTCAACGCCTTGCAGGAATCGATGTCGGTCCAGGAAAACCTGGTGTTCACCTCGGCGTTGGCCGGGGTGGCACTGGACGCGCAACAGGCCAAGTTGGTCCTGGCGCGGTTTGGCCTGCACGGGCGCGCACAACAACTGGTGCGCCACCTCTCCCAAGGGCAAAAGCGCCGTGTGGCCTTGTCGCGGCTGGCACTCAGCTCGGCCAAGCTGTGGGTGCTGGACGAGCCCTATGTGGCGATGGACGAGGCTGGCATCCAAATGTTGTCAGACCTGATTGCTGGCCATCTGGACCAGGGCGGCCTGGCGGTGTTGACCAGCCACCAACGGGTGCCGGTTGGCACACACAGCCCACAGATTTTGGAATTGACCGCGTCATGACCCACCCACCCTCCCCACTGGGCGCTGCCTCGGTCATGCTGGCCCTGATCCGGCGCGAAATCGCCTTGGGTCTGCGGCAAAAGGGCGAGGTACTGACACCGCTGGTGTTTTTCATGGTGATTGCCAGCCTGTTCCCGCTGGGGGTGGGTGCCGAATCGAGTTTGTTACTGCGCATGGCACCCGGTGTGTTGTGGGTCAGTGCATTGCTGGCGGCGATGTTGTCGTTACAACGCATGTTCGCCACCGATTACGCCGACGGCTCACTCGAGCAAATGGTGTTGTCCCCGACCCCGCTGGGCCTGCTGGTGCTGGCCAAGGCGCTGGCGCACTTTCTGTTGTCGGGTGTGCCGCTGGTACTGATGGCGCCGGTGTTGGGCCTGCAGTTTGGACTGGACGGCCGGGCGCTGGGCATTTTGATGCTGAGCCTGCTGCTGGGCACACCCACCTTGAGCCTGATTGGCAGCATTGGCGCCGCATTGACCTTGGGCGTACGCGGCGCAGGGGTTTTGTTGTCCCTGCTGATTCTGCCGCTTTATATTCCGGTGCTGATCTTTGGTGCCGGCGCGGTTGAAGCGGATGCTGCTGGCCTGGGATTTGGCGGGCACCTGTCGCTGCTGTCCGCCTTGCTGGTGCTGTCTCTCTTTTTTTCACCCATGGCCACTGCCGCTGCCCTGAGGATTTCTCTGGAATGAAAACACGCGTTGTTCACTGGTTCAAATTTGCCTCGCCACAAAGTTTTTATGGGCTGGCGGGCAAGATGTGGCCCTGGTTTGCCGGCCTGGCCACGGTGCTGGCCGTGGTCGGTTTGTGGATCTCTTTTTTTGTGGCACCGGTGGACGCCCAACAGGGCCAGGGTTACCGCATCATCTTTGTCCATGTGCCAGCCTCACAGCTGTCAATGCTGATCTACCTGGTGATGGCTGCCTGGGCCGGTCTGGGGCTGGCGTTCAACACCCGCCTGTCAGGCATGATGGCCTGTGCACTGGCTCCCACGGGCGCACTGTTTGCCTTTTTGTCACTCATCACCGGGGCCTTGTGGGGTAAACCGATGTGGGGCACCTGGTGGGTCTGGGACGCGCGCCTGACCTCCGAGTTGATCCTGCTGTTTCTCTACCTCGGTTTCATGGCATTACACGCCAGCATTGACGACCCGCGCCGGGCCGACAAAGCCAGTGCGGTACTGGCGCTGGTGGGTGCGGTTAATGTGCCGATCATTTATTTCTCGGTCAAATGGTGGAACACCCTGCACCAGGGTGCCTCGGTGTCGCTCAAAGGCAGTTCCATGGCCAGCACCATGCTGAGCGGCATGTTGATCATGGTGCTGGCGTTCTGGATGTACGCCATCGCCATCGCCCTGCTTCGGGTGCGCAACATCATTTTGGATCGTGAACGTCATACGGAATGGGTGAAACATGCAGTGGCATAGCTGGTCAGAATTCTGGGAGATGGGGGGTTACGGCCTCTACGTCTGGGGCAGTTTTGGCATCACCGCGCTGGTGGTCGTTGGAGAGATCTGGCAACTTCGTGCACAACGCCGGGCCTTGTTACGAAACCTTTTGAACGAAACCAGCTCTCAAGACGATCACCATTCGTCCACACTCTCATGAAACCACGTCATAAACGCGCCGCCCTCATAACTGGTGGCCTCGCCGCGATTGGGCTGGCCGCCTACTTTGTGCTCAATGCCTTTGAGAGCAACCTGGTGTTTTTTTTCACCCCGAGCCAGATCGCCTCTGGTGAGGCACCCAAAGAACGTACCTTTCGCGTCGGCGGCATGGTCAAGGAAGGTTCCCTCAAGCGCGACAACCTGACCGTACATTTTGTGGTGACCGACACCGCCAAAGAGGTGAACGTGTCCTACACCGGTATCCTGCCCGACCTGTTCAAGGAAGGCAAAGGCGTGGTGGCCCAGGGCAAACTCGATGGCAGCGGGCATTTCACCGCCTCCGAGGTGCTGGCCAAACACGATGAAAACTACATGCCCCCCGAAGCTCAGCATGCCATGGACCAGGCGCAGCTGAACAAGGCCGCCAGCTCCCTCAAGTAGGCCTGGCCCACCGCCACTTAACAAAAAACACGCCATGATTCCAGAAATTGGACACTTTTCACTGATCCTGGCCATGCTGGTCGCTTGTTTCCTGGGGGTACTGAGCATCGCCGGTGGGCAGCAAGGCCGTGCCGACTGGATGGCTCTGGCGCGCCCTGGTGCCCAGGTGTTGTGCCTGCTGGCCGCGTTTTCCTTTGGCTGCCTGACCTACGCGTTTTACACCAACGATTTTTCGGTGATGTATGTCGCGCAGCACTCCAACTCCAAGCTGCCAGACATGTACCGGTTTGCCGCCGTCTGGGGTGGCCATGAGGGCTCGCTGCTGCTGTGGCTGCTGATGTTGTGCGGCTGGATGATGGCCATCTCATTGTTTTCACGCCAGTTGCCCGATGTGATGGTGTCGCGTGTGCTGGGGGTGATGGCCCTGATTGCGGCGGGCTTTTTGATGTTCATGCTGTTCACCTCCAACCCCTTTTTGCGGTTGGTGGACATCCCGGCCGACGGTCGGGACCTCAACCCCTTGTTACAAGACCCGGGTCTGGTGTTTCACCCACCCATGCTCTACATGGGGTATGTTGGTATGTCGGTGCCCTTTGCCTTCTCGATTGCCGCCCTGCTCAATGGCCGCCTGGATGCCGCCTGGGCACGCTGGACCCGGCCCTGGGCCACCGCTGCCTGGATCTGCCTGACCATTGGTATTGCCCTGGGCTCCTGGTGGGCCTACTACGAACTGGGTTGGGGTGGCTGGTGGTTCTGGGACCCGGTGGAAAACGCCTCGTTTTTGCCCTGGCTGATCGGCACCGCACTGATCCACTCGCTGGCGGTCACCGAAAAGCGTGGCCTGTTCAGAAGCTGGACCATCATGCTGTCACTGATCGCTTTCTCCCTGAGCCTGCTCGGAACCTTCCTGGTGCGCTCGGGTGTGCTGACCTCGGTGCATGCCTTTGCGTCCGATCCCAAACGCGGGGTGTTCATCCTGTTGTTCCTGGCATTGGTGGTGGGCAGTTCACTGGTTCTGTTTGCCACGCGTTCCGGCAAAGTGCGCTCGGGGGGCTCCTTTGCCCTGTTGTCACGCGAAACTTTTTTGCTGCTCAACAATGTGCTGCTGACCACCGCTGCCGCTGCGGTGCTGCTGGGCACGGTCTACCCCTTGATCATTGATGCGCTCAATCTGGGCAAACTCTCAGTGGGGCCGCCTTATTTCAACAGCGTGTTTGCACCCATCATGCTGCCAGTGCTGTTCTTGATGGTGATCGGCTCCTTTGCCCGTTGGAAGAGTGACACGGCCAGTAACCTGCTCAGAAAACTCAGCCCGGTGGCGCTGGTATCGGTACTGCTGGGTTGCGGCGCGCCGTTTTTGGCGGGGTCCTGGTCAGCACTGGTGGCGCTGTCTCTGTCGCTGGCCTTCTGGATTGTTCTGGGGTCCTGTGTGCAAATCTACCGTCAGCTCAAAGACACACTGCACTGGAGGTCGACACCCATGTCTTTCTGGGGCATGCATGTGGCGCACATTGGTATCGCGGTGTGTGTGGTTGGTATCACCATGGTCAAGGGTTATGAAACCGAAAAAGACGTGCGCATGACTGTCGGCGACACGGTCGAAGTGGGTGGCTACACCTTCCGCCTGACCGGCATCAGCCAAAAAGTCGGCCCCAACTACAACGCCGATGTCGGCACGGTGGAGCTGATCAAGAACAGCCAGGTGCTCAAGACCCTTCACCCTGAAAAACGCAGCTATTTTTCATCCACCATGCCAATGACCGAAGCCGCCATCGACAGCGGTCTCACACGCGATGTGTATGTGTCTTTGGGTGAAAAACTCGACAGCAGTGGTCCACCTGCCTGGGCAGTACGTGTTTATCACAAGCCATTTGTGCCCTGGATCTGGGTCGGTTGTCTGTTGATGGCACTCGGTGGTGCCATGGCTGTGATGGACAAACGCTACCGCCGCAAGCTGGTGAGCACATGGACAGGGGTTGAGGTGAAAGGTGCCACGACATGAAAAAGGCCTATATCCCGCTAGGCATTTTTGTTGTGTTGCTGGTGTTCCTCGGCATTGGCCTCACCCGTGACCCACGTGAAATTCCTTCGCCGCTGATTGGCAAACCCGCACCCGATTTTTCTGCCCCGGTGCTGGACAACCCGGCCCTGCAGATCACCAAACAAGACATGTTGGGCAAAGTCTGGTTGCTCAACACCTGGGCCTCCTGGTGTGTAGCCTGCCGGGAAGAACATCCCCTGTTGATGGAATTTACCAAAACCAAGACCATCCCCATCGTTGGCCTGGACTACAAAGACAAGGATCAGGATGGCCAAAAGTGGCTGGCTCGTTTTGGCAACCCCTATGACGTGGTGATTGCCGACCGGGATGGCCGCATCGGCATCAACTTTGGTGTCTATGGTGTGCCTGAGAGCTTTTTGATCGACAAAGCCGGTGTCATTCGTTACAAGCAGATCGGCCCGTTCACACCGGACGCCCTGCAAAACAAACTGCTGCCTTTGATCCGGGAACTACAACAATGAAAGTCTGGTTTGCTTTGATTCTTTGCTGGCAACTGCTGGCACCAACCTATGCCAACGAAGCTGCCCCTTTGGCGGACGATCCGGTGGTGGAACAGCGCCTGATCAGCATTGCAGAAGAATTGCGTTGCCTGGTGTGCCAGAACGAGTCTCTGGCGGGTTCGCGCGCCGAGCTGGCCAACGATTTACGTCGCGAAGTCCGTAGCCTGATCACTGCCGGCAAATCGGACGCTGAAATCAAGGAATTCCTGGTCAGCCGTTACGGTGACTTTGTACTGTACAAGCCGCCTGTCAAGCCCAGTACCTGGCTGTTGTGGTTTGGCCCTTTGTTGTTGTTGTTGGGCGCGGTCTGGTTGCTGATCCGCACCATCCGCCAAACCCAGAACAATGCCAACACCGAGGTGCTTGACGATACCAAGCGGGCCAGGGCACAAGCCCTCTTACAAAAGACTGATCTTCCAAAATGACTCTATTTATGGGAATCGCAGCGCTCATGACGCTGCTGGTGGTGGCTTGGCTGATTTATCCCTTGCTGCGTCCACCACAACACCGTGGTGTCTCTGCCGAGCGTTTGAACATTGACATCCACCGCGACCAGCTCAAGGCGCTGGAGGCTGACCTGGAACGTGGTGTCATCAGCCAACAAGACTTTGAAGCAAGCCGCGACGAGTTGCAACTGCGTTTGCTCGACGACACGGAAAGCCACGAATCTCGCCAGCCCAACCACAGCAACAGCTTCTGGAATGCCAAACGCATCGCCTGGCTCATGGGTTTGGCCACACCGGCGCTGGCCATCGGCATATACATACAACTCGGTGCACCCACCGCCATCGACAGGGTGGCACCCACCGCAGTGGATGACCAGCAAGTCAAACAAATGGTCGACACCCTGGCTGCCAAATTGCAGGCCAATCCAGACAATCCAAAAGGCTGGGCCATGCTGGCGCGCTCCTACAAAGTGCTGGGCCGACTGGAAGACGCTAAAGCAGCTTTTGAGAAGGCGGGCGACTATGTGCACACCGATCCAGATGTGTTGTTGGACTACGCAGCCTTGCTTGGCATACTCAACGGCAGCAAGCTGGAGGGCCAAGCCGCACAGATGATCAACGAGGTGCTCACACTCAGCCCGGACCATCCCAATGGCCTGATGTTGTCGGGCATCAGTGCCTACCAACGGGCAGACTACGCAACTGCCGTCAAACAATGGGAGAAATTGCTCGGCCTGTTGGACCCCAACTCAGCTGACGCACAACAGATCCAGGCCAATATCGACGACGCACGAGCCCAAGGCAAATTACCCGCCGGAGACAACACCAAACTGCCACCTGTTCCCGCCGGCGCAGCCAATGGCAGCACCACACCCGAGATGATCAACCAGATGGTAGAGCGGCTCGCCAGTCGCCTCAAAGACAATCCCAATGACTACCCTGGCTGGGCCCGGCTGGCCAACGCCTACAAGGTCCAGGGGAGGCTCGATGAGGCAGTCCAGGCCTTTGGCAAGACCGGCCCACTGCTGGAAACCGATGCCAACTTGATCACCCAGTACGCCGACCTGTTGGCCACACGCGCCAAAGGTGATTTCAAGGGGCAAGCACTGGCACTGGTCAACAAAGCCCTGCGCATCGACCCCAAACAGCCCAATGCCCTCATGATGGCAGCACAAGCCGCTTACCAGGCGGCTGACTACGGCACTGCCATCCGCCACTGGGAAACCGTGCTGACGGTGCTGCCTGGCGGCTCACAAGAGAGCCAACTCGTGCGCAGCGAGATCACCGATGCTAAAACCAAGCTGGCAGCACGCAGCAAACCCTGACGCTTTTTTCACCCAACTGCCACCAACCAGATGCGGGCGATGCCCGCATCTGGTTTTTTTTCGTCCAAAACGGCTCAACAACCCCATAACAAAGTGCCACACGCGACTTGGATAAAGCTGTGAATAGTTTGTCTTTAAAAAATGACTTATCCACATAAAAAATTTTGAACTGGAGTTGTCCAGTTTCCGGGCGCAGTTGCAAGGCATGCACATGCACAGGAATTGGAATGCTGTAAGTCTATGTTTTATATGAATTAAATGAGCTTATCCACGGAAGGGGGCAAAGCTTATCTACTACTACTATTTTGTATTCCAATATTTAAATAAAGACAAGGCTGAAGTTTTGACACCCATTTTTGACATCGGAGAAAAATCGAGGGTTGGCTCGTGAACCTCCTCAAAGCCAATGCCAGTGACGCTCCTCGCTGGGCGCGCTTGGCCGACGCCTACAAGGTTCTGGACAAGCTGGATGAGGCTGTAAAAGCTATTTCGTTGCCGGAAGCAGACGCCAATGTGATCACCCAGTTTGTTGACCTGTTGGTCACACCCACCCATGGTGATATGTAGGTCCATATCGTGCACAACGAGATCACCGATGCCAGAACCAAGCTGGCGGCACACAGCTAAGCCTGACTGTTTTTTTCACCAAACGGCCACAAACAGATCGCCGCTATGCCCGAATCTGACTTTTCATTCCAAACGGCTCAACAGCTCTGAGACAAAGCTGCAACAGGTGACTTGGATAAGTCTGTGAATAATGTGTCTTGAAAAAAAGACTTATCCACAAAAAAATTGAAAAAGTGAAGTTGTTCAGTTTTCGGTAGCAGATGCAAGACAGGTACGTGCACAGGAATTTTCGTACGGTAAATCTTTGTTTTATATGGACTAAATGGACTTATCCACGGAGACGAGCAAAGCTTATCTGCTACTACTATTTGATATTCCAAGATTTGGATAAAGACAAGGCCAAAGTTTTGACAGCGTTTACTGGATACGGAGAAATTTCAAAGAAGCTTGTGCATAAAGTGAAATATCCTTGGTCTGCCTGCCTTTTTTTGGAGTGCAATCAAGTAACATTTGGGCCTGGCTTGATGACGCCGTCCCCGACAAGGTATTTGTCTTGCCCAAACCCCTGCGCTTTACCCGTTTCGCCTCCAACACCTGTGACTGACTCCTTCGAAATTAAAAGCGCCCAGCTTCCGCTGATGTCGCTGGTCACCAAAACGCCCGATTTGCAAACCGTGGCGGCTGAATTGCTCAAGCGTTATGGGCCAGCCAGCGACAACGCCGATTTTTTTGACCAGGACGCGGTGGTCATTGACTGCGCTAAACACCAGGTGGAAGTGGACAAGCAGGGTCTGTCGGCCCTGATCACATCCCTGCAGAGTTGTCGCCTGAAGCCAGTGGCATTTCGTGGTCATCCGACCAACAACAACGAAGCCGCTGTGGCCTTGGGATTGGTGATTGCGGCGCCAGAGGTGACCCGCAGCAAATCCGCAGCAGAGGCCAAAAAAATGGTCTCAGCACCGACCGAGGTGGTCAGAGAAGTGGTGACCGAAGTCATTCGTGAAGTGGTGCGTGAGGTGCCTGTGGCCGGACCTGGCACCCTGGTGATTGACAAACCGGTGCGCTCAGGGCAAAAAGTGTACGCCCGTGGTGCGGATCTGGTGGTGCTGGCCATGGTCAACCAGGGTGGTGAAATTGTGGCGGACGGCCACATCCATGTGTATGCCCCGCTGCGTGGCAAAGCCATGGCTGGGGCCAGTGGCAACGTCAACGCCCGTATTTTCTCGACTTGCCTGGAGCCAGAACTCATTTCGATTGCCGGGGTTTACCGCACCAGCGAAAATCCGCTAGCGCCAGACATCCAGGGCAAAGCAGCGCAAGTGCGTTTGAGTGATGATGGCCAGGAGAAGCTGCTGTTTGAATCCCTGAAATCCTGACGAAGTCGCCACTAGGCGACCTCTGAATTCCTGTTTGAAAGATTGTGTAGTTATGACAAAAATCATTGTGGTGACCTCTGGCAAAGGTGGCGTTGGTAAAACCACGACCAGCGCCAGTTTTGCAACCGGCCTGGCACTGCGTGGTCACAAAACAGCGGTGATCGACTTTGACGTGGGCCTGCGTAATCTGGACCTGATCATGGGGTGTGAACGCCGTGTGGTGTATGACCTGATCAACGTCATCCATGGTGAAGCCAACCTGAACCAGGCGCTGATCAAGGACAAGCAGTGTGACAACCTCTACGTGCTGGCCGCCTCACAAACCCGGGACAAAGACGCGTTGACACAAGAGGGTGTTGGCAAGGTGCTGGCCGACCTGACCGCCATGGACTTTGATTTCATCGTCTGTGATTCACCTGCCGGCATTGAAACCGGTGCGCTGATGGCCATGCATTTCGCCGACGAAGCGCTGGTGGTGACCAACCCCGAAGTGTCTTCGGTGCGCGACTCAGACCGCATCCTGGGCATGTTGTCCAGCAAAACCAAACGTGGCATGGCGGGTGAAGAACCTATCAAGGAACACCTGCTGATCACCCGCTACAACCCGGCGCGGGTCAACCAGGGCCAGATGTTGTCTTTGCAAGACATCCAGGACATTTTGCGTATCAAACTCATTGGGGTGATTCCCGAGAGTGAAAGTGTGTTGCAGGCATCCAACCAGGGTGTGCCAGCGGTGCACCTGAACGGCAGCGATGTCTCGGAAGCCTACAAGGACGTGGTGTCGCGTTTCCTGGGTGAAGACAAACCCTTGCGTTTCATCGATGCGCCCAAGCAAGGCCTGTTGCAACGCCTGTTCGGGAGCAAATAAAGCATGTCTTTTTTCTCATTTTTTCTCGGTGAAAAAACAAAGACAGCCAGTGTGGCCAAGGAGCGCCTGCAGATCATCCTGGCCCACGAGCGCAGCGGCCGCAGCCCGGCCACGCCCGACTATCTGCCCGATCTGCAGCGTGAACTGATTGCGGTGATCAGTAAATACGTCAGGATCAATCAGGATGACATCAAGGTCAACCTGGAGCGCCAGGACAATCTGGAAGTGCTCGAGGTCAAGATCGAGCTGCCAGACAAACGCTGATGGCTCTGAGCTGCTCATCCGCCTGGATGACAGCCTGTTTGCTGCTCAAGCCTGCTGGTTGAGCAGTGAACCTTTTTGGAACCGGTCCATCTCTTTTGAAATACGCAGGGCCACCTCAGAGGGCACTTGCCACAGCACTTCTTTGGTGACGTTGTTGGTCAGCGTCAGCAACTGTTTGCCACTGTCTTGGTCCACAGAAAACTGCAACTCTTTGGCCGCCACCGGCACCTTGCTTTGCATGTCACTCACCAATTGGTTCAACTCAGCAGGGCTGGGCGTGGTGTTGCTGGCTCCAATGGTCTGGTTGTTTTTGATTGGCTGCTTGGCTGGTGCCGAGGTGTTCACAGTGCCTGCAGCAGGTAAAACTGTGTTGTTCACTGGCGTTTTGATCGCCGTTGGGCTTGGACCTGAGGGCGTCAGGCCCGCTGCAGTTCCTGTCACGGCGAAAGTACCCATGGCTGAAGATCCTTGTCAGTCGCTCTGGAAGGTGATTGCCCGATCAGGCTTTCACACTCAGGTTAGTGCCTGTGAGTTGCCCCAGGGCATTGGTGAATGCCTGTGCTGTGCTGGCCGGTTTGGACGTGCTGTCCTCAGCCGGCGGGGGTGTCGGCTTATCACCCCGTTTGGCGTCTGTCGCCTCCAGCGGGTTGGTTTTTTGCGGAGCTTGAACAGGGGTACTTGAGGAGATAGAGATGGTCATGGACAGTGGCCTTTCTATAAAGAGACGGTTAAGTGACTCACACCTGCGACACAAGAAGCCAGGTAACTCTGTAAAAAGAGTTCTACCTGATCACCTTATCGGCGCGGTTTTTGAGAACTTAAATGTCAAAGTCCACTTTTTTCAAGATTTTTGATGTTGGCCGCCAGCCGCCAAGGCCAGCCCTCAAGCACATGGCCGACCCAGGTTGTTGAATGTTACAAAAAGACGAGCTACCAGCCCTTTATCAATAAGGGCTGGAAGTCAGTTTTCCTTATAAACCCGGGCGCCAGCGCTTGAGCAGCAAGGCGTTGGCCATGACACTCACCGAACTCAGCGCCATGGCGGCACCGGCCATCACTGGGTTCAATACACCAAACGCCGCCAGCGGAATGCCCACCACGTTGTAGACAAAGGCCCAGAACAGGTTCTGCCGGATCTTGGCCACGGTGCGCCGAGAAATGTCCAGCGCGCCAGCCACCAGCGCCAGATCCCCACGCATCAGGGTGATGCCGGCGGCGTGCATCGCCACATCGGTGCCACCACCCGCATTGGCCATCGCCATGCCGACATCGGCAGCGGCCAGCGCCGGGGCGTCGTTGATGCCGTCACCCACCATCACCACGGTCTGACCGCCCTGTTTTAATGCGCTGACGTGGGCCGCCTTGTCACCCGGTAGCACATCGCTAGTCACCTCGTCTGGTCTCAAACCGACACGCCTTGCCATGGCTTGCGCGGCCACTTGCTGGTCACCCGAGAGCATTAACACCCGGATGCCACGGGCACGCAGACTGGTGATGGCCGGGGCAGCGCTGGGTTTGGGCTCGTCGCCAAAGGCCATCAGGGCCAATACCTGCACGCCATCAGGGCCGCGTTGGGCCAGCGCCGCCAGCGTGGCGCCCGCAGTTTGCAGGCGGGCCACAGCCTCACCCAGCTCGGCCAGTTGACCGCCCAGTGAACCGATCCAAGCCAGGTTGCCAATCACAAAATCCTGGTTGTCCACCGTGCCTTGTAAACCTTTGCCGGGGGTGGAGAGCACCTGGCTGACCTCGGGCAAGCTGATGTGTCGCTCAGCCGCTGCGGCCACCACGGCTCGCGCCAGTGGGTGGCTGCTGCCGCTCTGAATCGCAGCGGCCACGGCCAGCCAGCGCGCTTCATCCTGCCCCGGCAAGACCACAAAATTGGTCAAAAGTGCCTGGCCCACCGTCAGGGTGCCGGTTTTGTCAAACACCACCACCTGCGCTTTGTGGGCCAACTCCAGCGCCTGGGCGTCCTTGATCAGAATGCCATGTTTTGCCGCTACGCCGGTGCCCGCCATGATCGCCACCGGTGTGGCCAGACCCAGCGCGCAGGGGCAGGCAATCACCAGCACCGTCACCGCGTTGATCAGCGCCACATCAAAAGCATGGCCGGTGAACCACCAGCCCAGCAGTGTCAACAGCGCCAGCACCAGTACCACCGGCACAAACACCGCGCTGACCTGGTCCACCAGCCGCTGGATTGGCGCTTTGCCAGCCTGGGCGTCTTCCACCAACGTGATGATGTGGGCCAGCACCGTGTCCACGCCCACCGCCTTGACCGTGATGATGAGCCGCCCATCGCCATTGAGCGTGCCGCCGGTGATCGGGTCACCCTCTTTTTTGCCCACCGGCAAGGGTTCCCCGGTCAGCATCGACTCATCCACCTGGCTCTGCCCTTCCAGCACCAGGCCATCGACGGCAAAACGTTCACCGGGGCGCACCACCAGCCGGTCGCCGGCCAGCACCTCGTCCACCGGCACATCCACCTCACCGTCCAGCCCCAGCAGGTGGGCCACGTCGGGGCGCAGCGCGTGCAAGGCGCGGATGGCCGAGGTGGTTTGCCGCTTGGCGCGTGCCTCCAGCCATTTGCCGAGCAGCACCAGCGTGATCACCACCGCCGAGGCTTCAAAGTACAGGTGCGGCATCTCATCCGCAGGCGACTGCAACCACAACCAGACCGACAGCGCCCAGCCTGCCGTGGTGCCCAAAGACACCAGCAAATCCATGTTGCCGCTGCGTGCCAGCAGTGCATGCCAACCGGCCTTGTAAAAACGTGCACCCAGCACAAATTGAACCGGTGTGGCCAGCACAAACTGCAGCCAGGCGGGCAGCATCCAGTGTTGGCCCAGCAGGTCACCGAGCATCGGCAACATCAGCGGTACCGACAAGGCCAGGCCCAGCGCCACCGGGCCAAAACCAGCCCAGGCTGAGGCCGACGGCGCATCCACCGCAGCGTTGGCCGCCACCGGCTCGTAACCCGCATCACGGATGGCGCGTTTGAGCCGCGCCTCAATCTGCTCAGACGGCGCCACCATCACCCGCGCCGACTCGGTGGCCAGGTTCACCGCCACTTCGGTCACACCGGGCACTTTTTTCAGGGCACGTTCGGCCCGGGCCACACACGAGGCACAAGTCATGCCGTGGATGCCAAGGTCAATACGCAGGGGGGGAAGGTCAGAAGTCGGGGTGGTCATAGAGGTGCGAGGCTCGAAACAGAGGGAACAGGGTCCACAATAAGTCTTTTGTGATCACCCTATTTTCAGAGGTTTCAAATGAAGTACAGCTTTCACGTCGAAGGAATGACCTGCGAACACTGCGAAAAAGCCGTGGTGCGCGCAGTGCGCCAACTGGACAACAACGCACAGGTGGTGGCAGACCGGCTGCAGAAAAAGGTCGAAGTCGAGTCCACCGCTAGCGCACAAGACATCAGCCAGGCCATTGTGGAAGAAGGCTACCAAGTGGTGGCTTGAGCCATGGATGCCGTGTGTGACTGGCCGATGGCTGAAGTCACCAGCCTGTACCCCTCACTCAAGGACGTCCAGCCCGGTCTGGCCGAGATACAAAGCAGCCTGCCACCGATGGTGGTGCCCGCCCACACCGAGTTATTCAGCGAAAACGCCGCCTGCCAGGGTTTCCCGCTGGTGCTGGAGGGTGAGATCAAGGTCTCACGCCACTCGGACGACGGCCGCTCGCTGGAGTTATACCGGGTGGTGCCGGGCGAGTTGTGCCTGGTGTCCAGCGCCAGCTTGTTTCGCAGCCAACCGCTGGCCGCCTGTGGCATCACCACCCGGCCCAGTACGTTTTTACTGATTCGCCCGGAGCTGTTCAAACGCTGGATCGAGACTCCTGCCTTTCGCAATGATGTGCTGGGCCTGTTTGCCGAACGCATGGCCGACCTGACCGCGCTGGTGGACGCCGTCGCTTTTCACCGGCTGGACCGGCGCCTGGCCGCCGCCCTGCTTGGGCGCGGTCAGCACCTGAGCCTCACGCACCAGGCCCTGGCCGACGAGTTGGGTACGGTGCGCGAGATGGTGACGCGCCTGCTGCGCCGTTTTGAGCGCGACGGTTGGGTGGCGCTGGGGCGCGAGCAGATCAGCATCCTCAACAGCGCGGCTTTGCGGGCCCTGGCCAGTTAAATAGGATGGGTCGATTCAGCCGCAGTGCCCAATGACGCAAGGCTTTAGCTGGCCACAGCCGCCGCTTTGGCCCGCGCTGTATGCAGTTTTTTGTAGCTGTCGATCAAGCGGTGGTGCCGCTCAAGCCCCTCTAGCTTGATACTGGTGGGCGTCAGGCCGAAGAAGCGTACGCTGCCGTCTACGGACCCCAACACCGCGTCCATCCGCTGGTTGCCAAACATTCGGCGGAAATTCACGATGTAATCGTCCAGTTCCAGGTCGTCGTCAAGTTGCACTTCCAGCACCACGTTCAAGGCCTGATAAAACAAACCTCGCTCGCGCGAGTTGTCGTTGTACTGCAGGAAGGCGCCCACCAACTCGTGCGCCTCCTCCCATTGCCGCAAGGCGAGTTGAATCAGCAGCTTCAACTCCAGAACGGTCAGCTGTCCCCAGGTCGTGTTCTCGTCAAACTCGATGCCAATCAGCGTGGCGATGTCGGAATAGTCGTCCAGCTCGCTGTTGTCAAGACGATCAAGCAGCGCTTCTAGGCTGGCGTCATCCAGGTCGTGCAGGTTCAGGATGTCTTTGCGGAACAAGAGCGCTTTGTTGGTGTTGTCCCAGATCAGATCTTCGACCGGATACACCTCCGAATAACCGGGCACCAGAATCCGGCAGGCGGTAGCGCCCAGCTGGTCATACACCGCTGTGTAGACCTCTTTGCCCATGGCGCTCAGAATGCCGAACAAGGTCGCGGCTTCCTCGATATTGGCGTTGTCGCCCTGGCCGGAAAAGTCCCATTCGACAAAATCGAAGTCGGATTTGGCGCTGAAAAAGCGCCACGACACCACGCCGCTGGAGTCGATGAAGTGTTCAACAAAGTTGTTGGGCTCGGTCACCGCGTTGCTGGTGAAGGTGGGCTGGGGCAAATCGTTCAGGCCTTCAAAACTGCGGCCCTGCAGCAACTCGGTCAGGCTGCGTTCCAGCGCCACCTTCAGGCTCGGGTGTGCGCCGAACGAGGCAAACACACCGCCAGTGCGCGGGTTCATCAGGGTGACGCACATCACCGGGTACACCCCACCCAGCGACGCGTCTTTGACCAGCACCGGAAAGCCTTGCTCTTCCAACGCTTGGATGCCTGCCAGGATGCCGGGGTATTTCGCCAGCACCTCGGGCGGCACATCCGGCAAGGTCATTTCGCCCTCCAGAATTTCGCGTTTGACGGCTCGCTCAAAAATCTCGGACAGGCATTGCACCTGGGCCTCAGCCAGCGTGTTGCCAGCACTCATACCGTTGCTGACGAACAGGTTTTCGATCAGGTTGGACGGGAAATACACCACCGCACCGTCCGATTGCCGCACAAAGGGTAGCGAACAGATGCCGCGTTTGGCATGGCCGGAGTTTGTATCGATCAGGTGTGAGCCACGCAATTCACCATCGGGGTTGTAAATCTGCAGGCAGTGGTCGTCCAGAATGCCGGCCGGCAACGCATCTTTGCGGCCGGGCTTGAACCAGCGCTCGTTGGGGTAGTGCACAAACGCCGCGTTGGCGATGTCTTCACCCCAGAACGACCCGGCGTAAAAGTGGTTGTTGTTCAGGCGCTCGATGTATTCGCCCAAAGCCGACGCCAGCGCGCTTTCCTTGGTCGCACCCTTGCCATTGGTAAAACACATCGGCGAGTGTGCGTCGCGGATATGCAGCGACCACACATTGGGAACCAGGTTGCGCCACGAAGCAATTTCAATCTTGATGCCCAGATTGGCCAACACGCCCGACATGTTGGCGATGGTTTGCTCCAAGGGCAGGTCTTTGCCCGCAATAAAGGTGTGGGTGTCAGCGGTAGGCTTCAGGGTCAGCAAGGACTGCGCGTCGGCGTCTAGGTTCTCGACCTCTTCAATCACAAACTCGGGCCCGGTTTGCACCACTTTTTTGACCGTGCAACGTTCGATGGAACGCAAAATGCCCAGCCGATCCTTGTCGGAAATATCCGCTGGCAACTCAACCTGGATCTTGAACGTCTGCTGGTAGCGGTTTTCCGGATCCACGATGTTGTTCTGCGACAGGCGGATGTTCTCGGTGGGAATGTTGCGCGTGTCGCAGTACAGCTTGACGAAGTAAGCCGCACACAGGGCCGATGAGGCCAGAAAGTAATCAAACGGCCCCGGCGCCGAGCCATCACCCTTGTAACGAATCGGCTGATCGGCGATGACCGTGAAGTCATCGAACTTGGCCTCAAGACGAAGTTTGTCGAGAAAGTTGACCTTAATTTCCATGGAGGAATTCCAAAAATAGTGCTCAGGATGATGATGGATCCGCCCCTGTGAAGGGTGAAACCCTCATGGCGAGGGCCGCTTGGACCACGGGCGAAACGGACTGCGCGGAAATCTGCCGGTCTCTGCAATAACGCGACGCCAACCACTGTTCCAAGGTTTTTGCGCCCTTGCTTGCGTTGCAGCCAATGCAGCAAAGTGCGATATTGTCGCGTGTGACAATTTTCGCATCGTTGACGATATGTTCCCACGAGCGCTGTTCACGACGCACCTTCGACACCTGCGCGAATGAAACGCCGCAATAAACGCAGTTTCGGTCGCGTTCAAGCACTTCGTTTTCAAGCCAGGCGGGAATGTTCCACTTGTTCATGGTCTGAAGCTAGCAGATACCAGTATCACCCCATGCTCCGGCAGAGGGGATCGGACAACTGCTGATCACTGCAACAGCGCGCCGCTTGCCAATGCTCCAAGGGCCACGCCCCCTTGTGTTGAATTGACAACCGCAGCCAGACCCTCCTGGGTGACTTGAGTCACAGACGAATGTAGCGTGCACGCGTGTAATTCACACATCGTCCCTCCCCTGGGCAGTGTTTTTTTACCAAGGAGTTGTCATGAAAACCAATGTTGGCGGTATCGACCGCATTCTGCGTATTGTTTTGGGTCTGGTGCTGATTGGCCTGACGCTGACCGGCACCATTGGTGTCTGGGGCTGGATTGGTGTGGTGCCCCTGGCCACCGGCTTCATGAGTTTTTGCCCGCTGTACACGATGATCGGCATGAATACCTGCCCGAAGAAGTGACACTTTGAACCCGTCTGCAGCGGGTTTCATCTCATAAGACAAGCCTGCCGATGTCAGCCTCGGCAGGCTTTTTTATACTTTTAATAGCTATATACCCTTATTAGATAAGGGCTAGAGGCTGATTTTTCATATAAAGCCTGGGCACTTACCCATTGCTCAGCGGGATCGCCCACACCCTCTGGAAGCCGCCGAGCCGCACCCAAGTGCCGCCGCTCAATCCATAACAAGTTGGTGGATGTGTATGTGGGCATGTCAGTCGTCATCTTGGTGGCCCTTGCGCTCGCTGCCACCTTCTCGGCCACCTTTGATGTCGTGTTTGTTGCCGCTGCGGTGGCATTCCACGCAGTTCTCATACTTGCTGATGCCTTCCTTGATGTGCTCGCGGCGGATGTTGTCGGGCGTGTGTTCGTGGCAGCCGTAACAGGTGGAGCGGCTGTAGTCGTTGCGCACATGGCAGGTGGCGCATGGGGCGTTGTGGTCGCGGTCCAGCACAAAAAACTTGTTGTGGTCAAAGGTGGCCGGTGTCCATTGGGTCTGGCTGTGGCATTGCAGGCAGTTGCCGGTGACCTGTTTGTGCAGCATATCGGTGGGCGTCTTGTGGCAGCTCTGGCATTGTTCCAGCGTGACCTTTTTGAGCAGGCTGTGGTCAAACTGGCGCTGGCGGGCAAAACGTTTCACCCCGGCGTGGTCGCTGTGGCAGGCCACACAGTCTTGGCTTTGCAGTTCCTGGTGGAAGGCGGTGCTGGTGCTGGGCTTGACCAGGGCCACACCGAGGGTGCTGAGCCGGCCAATGTCGGCCGGTTTGTGGCAGGTGCTGCACTTCTCAGAGTTAGCACCGGTGAAACTGGTGTGGCAGGCAAAACAATCCCCCTCCAACGCTTTGTGGCCGGGAATGAGTTTGCCCGGGCCCACCATCAAATTGGGGTAGATGAAAGTCAATGCGCCCAGAATGACCAGATTGACGGCCAGGATGATCTTGACCAGCTTGCTCATACCCAGCCCCAGAACAAGAACACGCTGATGATGTGACCCAGTGCGATCACCGTGAACACGATGTAGATCGGTATGTGCACCTTACGCCACTGGTTCATGATGTAGAGCGTCACTGCGTCCCAGAACACCGCCTGCTCTACCTCGGGTTTGGACAAACCACGCAGTTGAAACTGCTCACGCTGGTTCTGCACATGGGCCCGTGCCCGCTTGAGCAGCATCTTGCCCACCAACCCACTGACTACATTGATGCTCATGGCCACCGTGGCCAGCCAGGGCAGGATGGCGTTGAAATGCACCCCAGCGTGGATCAGGATCATCAGCGAGCCCAACCAGGCGCTGAACTCGTGCATCTTGAGCAAGATGCTCGGGTCACCTGATGTCACATATTTGCGTTTACGCAGCGAGTAATACAGCGAAAAAATGATCAGCAAGGTGCCCAGAATGCCCAGGTAGCGCCCGACCCAAACCAGGTTGAGCCAGTGCAGCACATAGTCACCCGAGAGCGTGGCCGCAGCCAGCAAACCCAGCAGCAAAAAGAACGGCAAAACATGGTCGCGCCACAGGGATTGGTTCATTTACAGCTCCAGCACAACGTCGGTTTTGGGGGTGCAGACACACAGCAGGCAGGTACCCGGCTCAGGGTCATAGTCGGGCGCCTGTTGGTAACCCACCTCACCCGAGCGGATGGTGGTCTGGCAGCTGCCACAGCTGCCAGCGCGGCAGCCAGAGTTCACCGCAATGCCCTGGCTTTCGGCCAGGTCCAGCAAGCTGGTGCCACCCGCAGGCCAGGTCAGTTGTTGGCTTGACTTGGCAAAACTCACCGTCACAGCAGTGTCAGTCGCTTGCACAGAGGTGGCGGCGTTCACTTCCCGCGCAGCGCTTTTGCGTTTGACAGACGCCGGACCAAAAGCCTCGAAGTGGATGCGCGCATCGGGCACACCCCAGTCTTCCAGTGCTGGCACCAGGCTCGCCAACATCGGTGTCGGGCCACACAGGTAGAAGTGGTAGGGCTTGAGTGGCAGCAGCTGGCGCAGCAAGTCAATGGTGATGCGGCCCTGGCGCTGGTAAGGGCTGCCCAAGTCCGTCTTTTTGTCGGTGTCACTGAGGCAGATAAACAGGTGAAAGTTGGGGTGCATGTCGGCCAGGGCTTCCAGGTGCGCCTGGGCCATCAGCTCCTGGGCATGCCGTGCGCCGTAAAACAGCCACACCTCGCGCCCAGGTTGTTCAGAAAAACACCAGTTCACCATGCTCAGCATCGGCGTGATGCCAATGCCGCAGCCGAGCAGCACCACGGGCGCATCACTGCGGTCCATATAAAAGTGCCCGGCAGGTGCGCGCACCTGCAGCACACTGCCCAGCTGCACCTGGTCATGGAAGTAGTTCGATGAACGCCCGGGTGGATGGGTACTGTTCAAGGGCGCCGGTGCGCGTTTGATCGACACGCGGTAGCCGTTGGCCCGTGGCCCGTCTGAGAGTGAATAACAGCGCGTGATGGCTTCGGTGCTGCCCGCTGGTGAGTCCATCTCGAGCCGAAAGGTCAGGTACTGGCCGGGCAAAAACGGCGGCAAGGCTTGAGCGTCTTGGGGTTCCAGATGAAACGAGCAGATGTCACCCACGGCGTTTTCGACAACTTTGTGGGTGACTTTGAAGGCGCGCCAGCCCGACCAGGCCGGCGCAGGCGTGGTCATTGGTGCCAACGCGGGGCTGGGCTCAGCTGGTAGGCCACCTTGGGCCACCGAGCTGCGCAGCGCGTCGTAAGTCTGCCAATGGCGCCAGAAGCCGATGGACAGGTAGATCGAGAGTTGCAGCAGGATGGCGCCGACGATCCACAGCAACAAATGCAGCGAGGTCATGTGATGGCACCTCGGGCCCGATGGGCGCTTAGCTCAGAGTTCAGAATCACTTGGATCACCTTCTTCATGTCGAAGTGACCACAGCCTAGGTTCGCCACCTTAAACAACTCTTAACCCCTACCAAAACGCTCTGGGAAGTCACCCGGCTTCGCGTTAAGAGGACTTTAAGCTGCGCCTGCGACCATCAGCCGACCTTAGCAAAGCCTCACCATGACAACGTCTTATCTCCCCACCCGTTTATTGACCCCGACTCGCCTGTTATGGGCCTCCATTGCGGTGGCTGTGACCACCATCACCCTGAAAACCGGGGCTTGGTATGTCACAGACTCAGTGGGCTTGCTGTCCGACGCGATGGAGTCGTTTGTGAATCTGGCCAGTGCCATTTTTGCCTTGATGATGGTCACCATCGCCCAGCGTCCGGCCGACGAGGAACACCCTTATGGCCACCACAAGGCAGAGTATTTTTCTTCCGGTTTTGAGGGCATTCTGATTGTGGGAGTGGCCTTTGGCATCATCTGGGCGGCAGCGTCGAGGCTGTTCACACCGCAACCGTTACAAGAACTGGGCTGGGGCCTGGCCTTGTCCATCCTCAGTTCGGCGCTGAACGGTTTGCTGGCCTGGGTGATGTTCAGCGCCGCCAGGGCGCACCGCTCGATTGCACTGGAGGCCGATGCCCGGCACCTGGTCACCGATGTCTGGACCTCTGCGGGTGTGGTGCTGGGTTTGGCGGGTGTGGCCTTGACCGGCTGGCTTTGGCTGGACGCGTTGGCGGCCATCGGGGTGGCGCTGAACATCCTGTGGGAAGGTGGTCACCTGATGTGGCGTTCAGCCCAAGGTTTGATGGATGAAGCCGTTGAACCCGAGGTGTTGCAGAACATTCAGACCACCATGACCTCTTTTGACCAGCAGACGATCCGTTTTGACCATGTGATCACACGCCGCTCGGGCCAACGCCGTTTTGTGGATTTGCACATGCACATGCCATCACACTGGACACTGGGGCGTGCCGCTGCTGTCAGGACCGAGCTGGAACAGGCGCTGATGCGCGCCGTGCCGGGTTTACGCGCCACCATCCAGTTGTTGCCCACTGATGTGGAGGCGCATGTTGACGAGGTCAAAGACCTGTCTGCAGCTCAACACGTCAAGGCAAGCAAATGAACACATCACAACCATGTATTGCCTTTTTGGGTGGTCTGATCCCTGCTCAACGGCTGAGATGCTTGGCGCTACGGCGCTGAACCTCAAGCCACCGGCATCTCACCGCCCAGTGCCTCCAGCACATCGGGCAGCATTTTTTGCAACTCGCCGGTCGAGATCGTGACGTCGCCGTCAAAGTCATCGTCTTTTTTGTGGTTGGCGCTGGTCGACTCAAACACACCGTCCAGAAACGCGATTTTTTTCAGCTGCAAACCTTCGGTCAGCATGAAGGAGACACGTTCGTTCCAGGTCATGGCCAGGCGCGTGGGCATTTTGCCTTCGCGGATGTGTTGTTGAACCTCTTCGGTATCGAGCCGGTGGCGGGCGTAACGCACCACGGCTTTGGACTCGTCGGCGGCCTTCAACTCACATTCACGGTCCACGCTGAACCCTGCCGGGGCGTCCAGGCTCAGCAGCCACTCGGACATCGCCGCCACGGGTGAGACCTGGGTGGTGATCATCGTTACCGCAAAACCCGGCAGCGCCTGCACCAGCAGCGTCACCACCTCGTCGGCACGGGCCTGGCTGGCGGCGTCGATCACCAGCAGGTGGTTGTCGCGGTCGATCCAGACCAGCACACTGGACTGTTTGGTGAATGCCATGGGCATCAGCTCCAGGCGGATGTCATCTTTGAGGTCGCGGATTTCTTTCTTGCCGGGTTTGCGCCCGGTGCTGGCTTCGATCTGCTCCACACGTTCTTGGGCCTTGCGGTTGATCACCGAGGCGGGCAGGGCACGGGTCTCGACCATCAGCTTGACGATCCATTGGCCAGCCACGGCTTCGAGCAAGGGGCCATTGGGCTGGCGGCGTGGCTCGACCCAGCCAATCGACTTTTCCTGGCTGGCGCCGCACTCGACATATCGACCGGCCTGCAGACTTGCCTCGACCTGTTCGGCGGTGCTGCTCCAGTTGGTATCAAGACGGTACATGATGATATTTTTGAACACTGAAAATCCCTTTGTGCTGGAAAACTGAATTGGCTAACCCGTGATCATCCCATCAAATCCGGGGCCAAACGTTCATGCAACTTTACATAGCTTGTTGTCCGCGTTATCGCTGGGATACATGCGACGCAGATACTTCTTTTCACGCCGATGCCACTTTCAGGTCAGAGGCTCTACCCAAAGGATGTCATCATGAAAACGAATCTCAAACTCTCCCTGATTGCCGGTTTGCTGGCCGTGACCGGTGCGGTTTACGCCCAAGGCCCGATGGGTGGCCAGTGTGACCCAGCCATGGGCGCTGGTATGGGCATGCGGCACGACCGCATGGGCAAGATGGACCCGACCCGTATGCAGGCCATGATGGAAAAACGCGACGCGCTGCTCAAAGCCCAGTTGAAGCTCACCCCGGCCCAGGAAGGTGCCTGGAAAAGTTTTGTCGATGCCAGAAAGCCGGCAGCTCCCGCTGCCAACCTGCAACGCCCTGACCCGGTTGAGATGGCCAAACTGACCACGCCGGAACGCCTGGACAAGATGAAGGCGCTGCGCGAGGACCACCTGAAAACCATGACCGCAGCCATGGCCAAACACGAAGAAGCCACCCGGGCGTTTTACGCAGCCCTGACGCCTGAGCAGCAAAAGGTGTTTGATGCCGTCAGCATGCAGGGTCATCGTGGTGCCATGGGCTCACGCCATGGAAAAGCGCCGATGCCCGTCAAGCCATAAACAAAGCGTGACCAGCGGGCCGATACATCGGCCCAACCACCCAGCCGACATCTGTCTTTGACCGGTGTCGGCTTGTTTTTTTGGCCTTGCAACGTGGTCGGTTGCCAGGCCTGTGTCACCATCAGGCCTTTTGTTGAAACAATCGCCCATGGCCCCCACACCGTTACCGATTCATCCCGCTTCGCCACGCAGCATCAGCCTGATGCAACCCTTGACCTGGCTGGTTCGCGGTGCACGCGACACCTTGCGCTGCGGTTGGATCAGTTATTTACATGGCTTGGTCATGGCGGTGTTTGGTGGTTTGCTGCTGGTTCTGGCGCATGACCAGTTTTGGCTGCTTGCCGGCGCTTTTTCCGGGTTTTTGCTGGTGGCGCCGATTCTGGCGACCAGTCTTTATGCCATGAGCCGGGCACTGGAGCGTCGTGAACCTGCGGGTTGGCCGCTGGTCCTGAAAACCTGGCTGAACTGGATAGACGGCGACTTCGTCAAGTGGGGTGATGAACACTGGAATCTGGTGCGCTTTGGCATCCTGCTTGCCGCCGCAGGAACAGCCTGGGTGGTGTTGTCAGCGGTGTTGATTCAGCTGATGGCGCTGGCACCGATTTCAGCCCCGCGTGATTTTCTGGTGCACGTGGTGCTGGCCCCCAAAGGATTTTTGTTTGAACTGTGGTTGATGCTGGGCGGTATTTTGGTGGCACCCATTTTTGCCTCCACAGTCATCACCATTCCCCTGCTGCTTGACCGCAGGGTCAGTGTGCGACAAGCGGTCACCTTGAGCTGGCAGGTGGTGGTGGCCAACCCGATTGCTTTGGCTTTGTGGGGTGCCATCATCATGGTTTTGATCTTCGTGGGCCTGAGTGCGATGTTGCTGGGCCTGGTGATCGTGGTGCCGTTGCTGGGGCATGCGAGTTGGCATGCTTACCGGGATTTGGTGGATGTGTCAGGTGTGCCAGGGTGGGAGCAGCGTTGATGTGGGGATTTACGGAAGAACAGATCAGCAACTTTGGCATGACCTTTGGCATTGGTGCCTTCATCCTCTACATGCTGTTCATCATTGGCCAGCTGGCCTGGGAGTCCAAAGCCGGCAAGTTCGGCACCTTTGTGATGTTTCTCGGGCTGGCGTTTGGTTTTGTGGGTTTTGCCGCGAAGTACCTGATCCAGTACTTCATGGACATCAAATAACCGTTTAACCGAACGGTTTGGTACCAATCAGCAGGCCGTGTAACAAAAAGGCAAACACCAGCCAAGCGACCACCCCCACCACCACGGTGATCAGGGTCGCGCTCAGCTTGGTGGCCGGGCGAGTGGCAGACGGGTTGCGCCGGTCGCGCTTGCGGGCGGAGATGAAGTCCAGCACTGCCCAGGCCAGAAAACTGCCAAACAAGACCTGATGGCCCAGGTTGCCATTGGCCGTCAGGTGCGCTACTGCCCACAGTTTCACACCGGCCACCATCGGGTGGTAGACACGTGCCTTGATGGCGTTGCCTGGCACATAGGCTGCCGCCAGCAAAATAAACGCCATCAAGGTGAAAAGTGAAGCTGCATGGCGCATGCCCACGGGCGGAATCCAGAGCCACACTGGCTCGTTGCGCACCAGCCCGAAGCCATAAATCACCAACACCAGGCCTGCCAGGGACAACACGGCATAAGCGCCACGCCAGGCATCCGCACCCCATTTTTGCTGCTGGCGTGTGCGCCAGTCATCGGCATAAATGCGCACCGAGTGCACCCCTAAAAACAAAATCAAACCCGCTATCAGGGTCAACATGGCCATGGTTCAGTCCTTCTAAAAAAATGGGGGTCAGGCGCCAAGCACCCGGTTTTTGCCGGCACGTTTGGCCAGGTACATGGCCTGGTCGGCGCGTTTGATGGCCTGTGGCCCGGTTTCACCGTGTGCCAACTGCGCCACACCGGCGCTGAAGGTGATCAGCACCTTCTCGGTGCCGGCCAGGAAAAAGCGTTTGGTGAGTTCGCGCTGCAACCGGGTCATGGCCTCAATGCCTTTGTCCAGCGGCGTGTCGGGCAGCAGGATGACAAACTCTTCACCGCCGTAACGGGCCAGGGTGTCTTGTGGGCGCATCACCTCGCGCGTCACGCTGGCCAGGTGCGCCAGCGCCGCATCACCCGCACCATGGCCCAGGCTGTCGTTGAGCTTTTTGAAATTGTCGATGTCCAGCAGCGCCATACACAAAGGGGTGTCCTGCCGCTTGACCTTGGCGACTTCGCGTGTCACCGCTTCTTCCAGGCCCTGGCGGTTGAGGGCGCCGGTGAGGGGGTCGTGGCGCGCCTGCGCGCTGACACGGTCAAGCTCCTGGTGCAATTTGCTGATTTCGGCCTCGGTGGCCTCGGCACGCTGTTTCATGGTCTGCAGCTCGTCGCGCGCGGCCTGGCTGTCCTTGGCCATGGTGCGGGTGGCGGCCACCATCTCCTTGAGCACCGGCGCAATGTCGGTGATGCTGCGGGCCTGCTCAATCAGCTTGGCGCTCTCCTCCAGCTGGCTGTGAAAACCGGTGGTGGACTGCGACATGGCGGCCAGCCGGTCGATGAAGGTGGCCAGCATCTGGCGCATCTCTTCTTGTGCCTGGACTGCCAGGCTTTTGGCCTCGGTCTGTTTGAAGATCACGTCCTTGAGGCGGGCCTCCACATCGTCCAGGCGGCGCAGCGTCAGCGGTGGCACACAGGCGGCTTTCACCGCGTCCACCTGACCTTTGAGCCAACTGTCGTCCAGGCTCAGCTGGCTGATGTTGTCGATGACCAGGTGCAGCAGCTTGAGCAGCACCGTCTTGATCTCGGCCTGGTCTTCGGCGGCAAAGGACAGGCGGTGGCTGTATTGCCCAATCGCCTGTTTGACCGCCACCACATCCGCGCCGGGGTCACGCAAGGACGTGAGCAGGTTCTGGGTCTGCTCTGCAAAACGTTCATCGTCTTGACCCAGCGCGGGCAACGCGAACTCGATCAAACGGGCGATCTGGCCCAGAAAATCGGCCGTCAGTGCCGGGGCTGTCAGACTGGCGGGGGCTGGCGCGACTTCAACGCCCATGGGCACAGGCAGCGTGGACGCGCCTGTCGACACACCGCCCGGCGCCTTGGCTGGCTCAGGTGCCGGGGGGCTGAAACCACCATAGGCCATCAGCGCATTCTTGACCCCGTCCCAGTTGAGCTGGTTGATCGACGACTCGAGCAAGCCCCGCTGCTTTTGCTGGCCCGGTGTTTTGGTGGGCAGGGCCAGCGCAATGTCACGCAGGCGGTCCACCGGAAACGGCGGCTCCATCGGCAACTGCGCGATTTCGCTGTAGATCTTCTGGTAGTTCAGGGGCGTGGGCGCCAGCTTGCGCAAGCTCAGTTGCTTGAGCGTTTCCCGTGCAACCTCGAACGGTGTTTTCTCAGCCATGGCATCCTAACTATAAATTCAGTAGCTATCAGCCCTTATTGAATAAGGGCTAGAGGCATAAAATACCTTGAACGACACAGCAACATGCCGCATGGCGATCTTAGGTAACAAAGACCGGGATGTCTTTGTGGGACATCAACACAGTGCATGGCCGCCCATCTTCTGTCAATTTTAGGTGTCATGCCGTCCATCAAAACTGCGCGTTGGGTACACCCTAAACTAGAACCCACTCCCGCTTTGATGAAATGGCCATCCGCTCATGACCCGACAGATCAACAAGGACACCATCGTTTGTATGTCTCTGGCGGCGCGCCCGAGCAACTTTGGCACCCGTTTCCACAATTTTCTCTACGAGGCGCTGGGCCTGGACTACCTCTACAAGGCCTTCACCACCACCGATCTGGCGGCCGCCATTGGCGGGGTGCGCGCGCTGGGCATTCGCGGCTGTGCGATCTCGATGCCCTTCAAAGAAGCCTGTATCCCGATGGTGGATGAGCTCGACGCCTCGGCGCTGGCCATCGACTCGGTCAACACCCTGGTCAACACAGCGGGCCATCTCAAGGCCTACAACACCGACTACATCGCCATCAGCAAGCTGCTGGCCCAGCACCAAGTGCCGACGGATCTGGTGTTTGCGCTGCGTGGCAGTGGTGGCATGGCCAAGGCCGTGGCCTGCGCCCTCAGAGATGCGGGCTTCAAGAACGGCTTTATTGTGGCCAGAAACGAGGTGGCCGGGCGGCAGTTGGCCGATTTGTACGGGTTTGCGTGGCGGCCCAACATGGCGCAGGTGCAGGCTGACCTGCTGATCAATGTCACACCCATCGGCATGGCCGGTGGTGCGGAGGTGTCCACCCTGGCTTTTGCCGAGACGGCGATTGAGAGCGCCCAGATGGTGTTTGACGTGGTGGCCCTGCCCGCAGACACACCCCTGATCCGTCACGCCCGAGCGCAGGGCAAACCCGTCATCACCGGTGCCGAGGTGTTTGCGATTCAGGCGGTGGAGCAGTTTGTGCTCTACACCGGGATACGACCGAGTGAGGCCCTGTTCCAGCAAGCGGCCGCCTTCGCCCGTGGCTGAGCTGGCAGGCCCAGCAGGCGCAGGCCATGACCCCGCAGGCCCGCCAAAGTTGAGCGGCACGTAAACTCGCCAGCCTGTTCACGCAGGGTGGCCAAGCAGTGATTGCGCCAACTTGAACCGGCCTCCGGTGAGCGTCGCCAGTGGGTACGCTTGGCACAACACATCCGAGGCATCCCCTTTTGGCCCATCACCTTCGACCTGACAAGCATGACACCTCTACGCGGCACCGACCGCAGCAAACTGATGGCACTGGTCTGCCTGTTGCTGTGCTGTGGCTTCCTGGCCACCACGCTGATCAGCTATTTTTCATCGCGCGGCGTGGTTCGCACCGCGATCATCGACACCGAACTGCCGCTGACCTCGGACAACGTCTATTCTGAAATCCAGCGTGATCTGGTGCGACCGGTGCTGATCTCCTCGATGATGTCGCGTGACACCTTTTTGCGTGACTGGATCATTGGTGGTGAGGGCGACATCCGGCAGATGACGCGTTACCTCAAGGAGGTGATGTCGCACTACGGCGCTTTCACCGCTTTTTTTGTATCCGACGCCAGCAAAACCTACTACCACGCCGACGGTGTGTTGAAACGCGTGGCACCCGAGGAGCCGCGCGACGCCTGGTATTTTCGGGTGCGCCAGATGAAAGAGCCCTACGAGATCAATGTCGATCCCGACCTCGCCAACCGTGACAAGCTCACCATCTTCATCAATTACCGGGTGCTGGACTACCAGGGCCAGTACATCGGTGCCACCGGTGTGGGGCTGACGGTGGATGCGGTGGTGGCCATCATCCAGGACTACCAACGGCGGTTTGGTCGCACCATCTACTTTGCCAACAGCGAAGGTGACATTGTGCTGGCCGGGCGCAGCAAGGAAGGTGGCGAGCAAAGGCGCAACATCCGCGACATCCCCGGCCTGCGGGATCTGGCCGACACCATCCTGGCCAGCAAGGGCGGCAGCTTCGAGTACGAGAGTGCTGACAGTCACCACTTTGTCAATGTGCGCTACATCCCCGAGCTCAAGTGGCAGCTGTTTGTGGTGAAAGACGACAAACTGGCGGTCTCCAATGTGCAACGTGCGCTGTACTTCAACCTGCTGGTCTGTGCCTGTGTCACGCTGCTGGTGCTGACGCTGCTCTACATCAGCTTCAACCGCTACAACAAGGCTTTGGAAGAGATGGCCGCCACCGACAGCCTGACAGGGCTGGCCAACCGGCATGCCCTTGAACTGCTGCTGCAGCAGGCGATGCGCGAGGCCACACGGCAAAACTCGCCGCTGACCGCCATCCTGTTTGACATCGACCATTTCAAAGCGCTCAACGACAGCCTGGGCCACCTGGCGGGTGACCGTGTGTTGCGCCATCTAGGTCAGCTTCTGCAAGCCAACCTGCGCACCTCGGACATCGCCTGCCGTTGGGGTGGCGAAGAGTTTTTGATTGTGCTCAAGGACACCCCCATGGCGGTGGCGCTGCGCATTGCCGAGACACTGCGCCTGCGTGTTGCAGAGATGCCGACTGCCCCCAAAGAAGCCATTCACATCAGTGCCGGGGTGGTGGCGTGGCAGCTCGGTGAGTCGATCACAGCCTTGCTGGAGCGTGCCGACGTGCAGCTTTACCGCGCCAAAGCGGCGGGCCGCAACACCGTCTGCAGCGAAACCACGGTCACCGCCAGTTGACCATGGTGCTTGTGCATTGCCGCTGAATTACCCCAGCGGCAAACGGGCCAAAACCACGGGCTGCCCGCACAGGTGGCCGAATCAGCCATTTTTGGTGATAATTCGCAGGTGTTCGAATTTGTGAGACTTTTCTGCAACACGAACATTTTCAAACTTATTAAGCAGCCACCAAACTGCAGGAAGAGACACCATGGCTGAGCACCTGGCCGACCATCGCCAAGAATTGATCATGTCGGTACTTTCGGCCCGGGGTGAGTGCCGAACCAAACAGCTGGCAGCGCAGTTCCAGTCGTCTGAAATGACCCTGCGCCGTGACCTGGCCGAACTGGAGAAGCGTGGCCTGCTGCGCCGGGTCCACGGCGGCGCGGTGCTGCTCAACCGGGATGTGGACTTTGTCCAGCGCCGGGACCTTGGCCAGGCGCAAAAGCAGTGGGTCGGTCGGGCGGCCACACGTTTGCTCAAAAGTGGCCAGACGGTGTATCTGGACGCGGGCACCACCGCCTGCGAAATGGCCCGCGCCATTGCCCAGGGCCTGCCCGAGGTGAGTGACCTGTCCATCGTGACCCACGGCATCAGCATCGCCGGCGAGCTGGCGGGCCGCACGCCTTATCAGCTGCAGCTCATTGGTGGCGACATTTACCAGAACGCATTGAGCACGGTGGGCCCGGTGGCCCTGGCACAAATTGCCAAGCTCAACATCGACGTGTTTTTCCTGGCGCCGGGCGCGGTCGACAGCCACGCTGGCTGGACCAACTCCAACCTGATCGAGGCCACGGTCAAACGCGCGGTGGTGGCGCGCAGCAAGACGGTGGTGTCCATCTGTGACAGCGCCAAATGGGGGCAAGAGTCTTTTGCCACCATCGTGCCTCTCGAAGGAGTCAGCCGCTGGGTGGTAGACCGCGGCCTGCCGCCTGACGGCGTGGCGGCAGCCAAGGCCGCCGGCATCACTCTCTGTTACGCCGAAGGTTTGTGACGCGCAGCCCTTGGCCCGAAAGACCCCAAAAACTATTTTGAAATGTTCGTATGTGTTCGTTATTGTGTGTAAAATGACCACACTCAAACTAATAACACAGACCAAACGAACAGAGTGAGAGGTGTGTTGTTGGCTCATGCAAGGAACTTTTCATCCATCGGCATGTCAAGATATCTTGCGCGTTTTTGAGAAAACCCTCGCGCTGCCCGACGGGTTGTGGGGTGGCAGCGAGTGTCTAACTTCAGTTTTGGAGAATCAAGATGGCTGTGACGAACAAGGATGAACTCTACGCACTGGTGGCGCGGGTCAAGAAGGCGCAAGCACTGTTTGCGACTTTCACGCAGGAAAAAGTGGATGCCATTTTCCGCAACGCAGCGCTGGCTGCCACCGACGCGCGGATCCCGCTGGCCAAGCTCGCTGTGCAGGAAACCGGCATGGGTGTGCTGGAAGACAAGGTGATCAAAAACCACTTTTCGTCAGAGTACATCTACAACAAGTACAAGGATGAGAAGACCTGCGGCATCCTGTCTGAAGACGACAACTTCGGCACCATCACCATTGCCGAACCCATCGGTATCCTGTGCGGCATCGTCCCCACCACCAACCCCACCTCCACCGCCATCTTCAAGGCGCTGATCGCGCTCAAGACCCGCAACGGCATCATCTTCTCGCCCCACCCACGGGCCCGCAGGTCCACCTGTGAAGCCGCACGCCTGGTGTTGGAGGCTGCTGTGGCGGCTGGTGCACCAGCCGACATCATTGGCTGGATCGACGAACCCACCGTGGACTTGTCCAACGAGCTGATGCGCCATCCAGACATCAACCTGATCCTGGCCACCGGTGGCCCGGCCATGGTTCGCGCGGCTTACTCCTCCGGCAAACCCGCCATTGGTGTGGGTGCGGGCAACACCCCGGCCGTGATTGATGAGACCGCTGACATCAAACGCGCGGTGGCCTCCATCCTGATGTCCAAAACCTTCGACAACGGCGTGGTCTGTGCGTCCGAGCAGTCGGTCATCATTGTGGAACAGGCCTACCAGGCGGTGCGTGAACGTTTTGCCAAACATGGCGGCTACATCCTGAACGCTGAAGAAGCCGAAGCTGTGCGCAAGGTCATCCTCAAAAATGGCTCACTCAACAGCGCGATCGTGGGCCAATCGGCCATCGTGATTGCAACCATGGCCGGGATTTCTGTGCCGGGTTTCACCAAGGTGTTGATCGGTGAAGTGACCGATGTGTCAACCAATGAAGCCTTTGCCCACGAAAAACTTTCACCCATGTTGGCCATGTACAAGGCCACAGATTTTGTTGATGCTTGCAGCAAAGCAGCAGCCTTGGTGGCCATGGGTGGCATTGGCCACACCTCCTCGCTCTACACCGACCAGGACTTGCAGGGTGACCGCATCGCCTACTTTGGCGACAAGATGAAGACCGCCCGTATCCTCATCAACACACCGTCTTCACACGGTGGTATTGGTGACCTCTACAACTTCAACCTGGCGCCGTCCCTGACTCTGGGCTGTGGCTCTTGGGGTGGCAACTCGATTTCCGAGAACGTCGGACCCAAGCACCTGATCAACAAGAAAACCGTCGCCAAAAGGGCCGAGAACATGTTGTGGCACAAACTCCCCAAATCCATCTACTTCCGCCGCGGCTGCCTGCCGATTGCCCTGGAAGACCTGTCAGACCGCAAGCGTTGCCTGATCGTCACCGACCGCTATCTTTTTGAGAACGGTTATGTGGACGACACCGTGCGCATCCTCAAGAAACAAGGCCTGGAAGTGGAAGTTTTCCACGAAGTGGCAGCCGACCCGACCCTGGCGGTGGTGCGCAAGTGCCTGTCGATGGCCAACGCCTTCCAGCCTGACGTGATCCTGGCGCTGGGCGGTGGCTCACCGATGGACGCGGCCAAGATCATGTGGGTGATGTACGAACATCCGGAAGTCCAGTTTGAAGACCTGGCGCTGCGTTTCATGGACATCCGCAAACGCATCTACAAGTTCCCCAAGATGGGCCTCAAGGCCATGATGGTCGCGGTGCCAACCACCTCCGGCACCGGCTCCGAAGTGACCCCGTTTGCCGTGGTGACCGACGAAGTGACCGGTGTGAAGTACCCGATTGCCGACTACGAACTCACACCCAACATCGCCATCGTGGATGCCAACCTGGTCATGAACATGCCCAAGTCACTCACCGCTGTGGGTGGTATCGACGCGGTGACCCATGCGCTGGAAGCTTATGTCTCGGTGATGGCCAACGAGTACTCTGATGCACAAGCCTTGCAGGCCCTCAAGCTGCTCAAGGACTACCTGCCAGCCTCGTTCATCAACGGTGCCAACGATCCGAAAGCACGTGAACAAGTCCACAACGCGTCGTGTATCGCTGGTATTGCGTTTGCCAACGCCTTCCTGGGTGTGTGCCACTCGATGGCGCACAAGCTGGGGGCCGAGTTCCATCTGGCCCACGGCCTGGCCAACGCGCTGCTGATCTCGAACGTCATCCGTTACAACGCCGCTGACATCCCGACCAAACAAACCGCCTTCAGCCAGTACGACCGGCCCAAGGGTGTGGAACGTTATGCCCAGATCGCCAAACACCTTGGCCTGGAAGCCACCAGCGACCACGACCACGTTGAGAAACTGGTGGAGTGGGTCGATGGCCTGAAGAAAGTGCTGGGCATTCCTGCCTCCATCCAGGCAGCCGGTGTCAACGAAGCCGAATTCCTGGCCAAGGTGGACAGCCTGGCAGAAGCCGCGTTTGATGACCAGTGCACCGGCGCCAACCCGCGCTTCCCGCTGATCAGCGAACTCAAGGAACTGCTGATCCACAGCTACTATGGCAACGCCTATCACGAGGTGTATGAGTCTGAGGCGGAATAAGCAAGACTTCAGCGCAAGCGAAGCGCCCTGACCGAGAACTCCCCTCGCCTGCCAAGGCGCGGGGAGTCTTGCGTTGTGTACCCTGCTTGTTTTTTTAACCCGATGGCCAGCGATAAACTGACCTGACCCGGGATGCGTCGCAAAATCGAGGCATCCACCGAACTTTTACTTCAGAACCCACCATGCTTCAAAAATTTTCTGCCTTCCCCGGCGTACCCGGCCCCGTTGTTGTCATCGTCATGGACGGTTACGGCATCCCTAAACTCGATGTTGGCAGCGCCATTGCCGCCGCCAACAAGCCCACCTTGGACCGCCTGTTTGCTGAATGCTCCCACATCAGCCTGCGCGCCCACGGCACCGCTGTGGGCATGCCGTCCGATGACGACATGGGCAACTCCGAAGTTGGCCACAACGCCATCGGCGCTGGACAGGTCTACAGCCAGGGCGCCGCGTTGGTGGCCAACGCGATTGCCGACGGCTCGATCTGGCAAGGCGAAGCCTGGCAGCAGATCGTGGCTGGTGCCAAGGCGGGCCGCGGTGTGGTGCACTTCATCGGCCTGTTTTCTGACGGCAATGTACACAGCCACATCGACCACCTGAAGGCCATGGTGGCCCAGGCCAAGCTCGAAGGTGTCAAGACCGTACGTGTTCACGCCTTGATCGACGGGCGCGACGTGCCCGAAACCAGCGCGCTCGACTATGTGGTGCCGTTCGAGGCCTTTCTGGCCGAACTCAGCACCGATGGTTTTGACGCCCGCATCGCCTCTGGCGGTGGCCGCCAGAACATCACCATGGACCGTTACGACGCCAACTGGCCGATGGTCGAAAAGGGCTGGAAAACCCATGTGCTGGGTCAGGGCCCGCAGTTTGCCAACGCCACCGCCGCCGTGAATGGCCTGCGCGCCAGCTACCCCGGCACCATCGACCAGGATTTGCCCGAGTTTGTCATTGCCGAGAACGGCCAGCCTATTGGCACCATCGAAGACGGTGACTCGGTCGTGTTCTACAACTTCCGTGGCGACCGCGCCATTGAAATCACCCGTGCTTTTGTTGAGCAGGCGTTCAGCCGTTTTGACCGCGTGCGCACACCGAAGGTGACCTATGCCGGCATGCTGCAGTACGACGGCGACCTGAAACTGCCCGAGCGTTTTCTGGTGACCCCGCCCGCCATCCGCGACACCTCGGGCGAGTGGTTCAGCCAGGCTGGCCTGGCCCAGTTTGCGTGTTCCGAAACCCAGAAGTTTGGCCATGTCACCTACTTCTGGAACGGCAACCGCTCCAACAAGTTTGAGGGCGAAACCTGGCAAGAAGTGCCCAGCGATGTGGTGCCGTTTGAACAGCGCCCGTGGATGAAGTCAGCCGAGATCGCCGACGCCATGATTGCCGCCATCCAAAGCGGCCAGTACAAGCTGCTGCGCTGCAACTTTGCCAACGGCGACATGGTCGGCCACACCGGCAACTTCCGCGCCGCCACCATGGCTGTCGAAGCCGTTGACCTGGCCCTGGCGCGCCTGCTGCCGGTCATTGAAGCCGCTGGCGGCGTCGCGCTGATCACCGCCGACCACGGCAACGCCGACGAGATGTACGAGCTGGACAAAAAGACCAAACAGCCATCCTTGAACAAGGACGGCTCTTACAAGGCCAAGACTGCCCACACCTTGAACCCGGTGCCGCTGATCCTGTTTGACAAGGTCACCGGTGGCAAGCTGGCGCTGAACCAAACCGCTACCGCCGGTCTGTCCAACATCGCCGCCACCGTGGCCAACCTGGCGGGTCTGGAAAAACACGCCAAGTGGGACGAGAGCCTGCTGCAGGTGAAGTGATCCAACAGCCTGCCCAAGCGGCAGGCTGTTGAGCAGGCTGTCCGCTTGGACGGCTGCTCGGGCCAAGATAGAAGCGCCAGGCCGAGCAGGGCTGCGCAGCATGTGGCCGTTGGTGGCTGGCCAACCAGGCCGCAACCTGACTGGCAGACCGAGTGACTTGCACGACAGCCACAGCATCAATCGCTATTGATTAAGTAGCTATCAGCCCTTTTAGAAAAAGGGCTAGATGCCAGTTTTCATATAAAGCCACAACAAACCCTGTTCAGTCGGGGAAGCAGCATCAAGTCCATCCAGGACGTGATGCGTCACCTGTGCTCCCGTCTGTTGATCAGACTTTCCACCCGTGGCCCACCGCCTCCCCTCACCCATCAGGCGCGGGAGAATGTGGTGCTTAGTTTCCAGCTGCCATCTGCCGCTGCTTGACCTGTGACGGTCAATTGCCTGACATTGGGGTTGGGCGCGTCATAGTCGTTCTGGGGGGCGGAGATGTCCGTCACCGCCAACTGCAGTCCGGTGCCCTCAAACTGTATGGCCAGGCGTTTGCCCTTTTGGGTGAGAGACACCCGATGGCCGTCGATGTGAACCTCGGCTTCGGTGTTGATGGCCCATCGGACCAGGCATCCAGCCTGTGCGCCTTGAATCTCGTCGCTCAAAAGCACCGCATCGTCCATGAAGCGGATGCGGCGCGTGGCCTGTTTGACTTGGCCGGGAAGCAGAGCGGGGGTGAGGTCGATCAGCGCTTCGCGCGCCTCAAGCATTCGCAAACTCGCCATGCCCGTGGCGCTGTGTGGCAGCCCATGGAGTGTCAGCGTGTTGTGGGCTTGCGCTGACAGTCTGAAAACTTGCCAGCGGCTGGCGTTTTGCTTCATGTTCCACAGGTCAATGCCCCGGGACTCCAAGCTGTTGTAGTCCTGCATGCCCAGGTCTTTGACCCATCTGACGCCGTCCAGATCCAGCACAAAGCTACCGGCATCCATGTGCGCATGGTTGTGTGCGGCACCCCCTGCCTTGATCGCCAACCACAAGGCGTTGGGGTCTGACCAGGACGAACGCCAGATCGCCACGGGTTGGTCGCCTTGACCGGAAAACTCTGTGGAAGAGGTCTTTCCAGCTGTCTCCATGGGCCACCAGAGTGCGGACAGGGGTGCAAAACGGTCAGACATACCCCGCTTGGCCCGGATCATCTGCCGCATCGCGGTCAGCAGGGCAGGTTGCGCCAGTTCGCGCGCCAGATACACCAAAGCACAGGGGAATCCCGGTCCTTCATTGCTGTCTGCAAAATCAAAGGTTTTGCCCGATGGGCCAATCGCGTGGGCATAAAACTCGGCACTGCGCTTGAAGCCTGGCGCACTCAGAATGTCCCAATCGGTGCCCTTGGTGCCACGCAGGGCCGCGATGAGCAACACCGAATAGCAGGTTCCGTAGTCCCAATACCCCGGGCCTTCAGGGTAAACGCCGTCGGGACGGTAGGCATTCAGACCAATCGAGACATCTCGTTTGGCCGCAGCAAGAAGGTCTGTCGCCAGCGAAGCCTGGTCCTCTTCTACCGCGAGCGCGCCAAGTGCCATGCCGCTAATACAGACCTGATTCCAGTTGTTTTTGGCCTTGAAGGTCGAATGGCCATGCCGGGCTTGTGTTATGCCTTTGTCGATGATGGCGCCGCGTAGGGTGGCGCGGTCTGCTGCCGTCAAGTCATCCCAAAGCCAGTCATAGGCTATGGCCATGCCTGCCGTCATTTCAGCAACATCGAGGTAATGCGCCGGGTGCCAGTCGCTGAAGCTGGCCACGTTGAGCATTTCCTGGCGTGCGCGGTCGAAGAACACGGATTCACCAGTCACCCGGTAGGCAAAGGCCCACTGCAGGCTGCGGCGGATGAATTCCCGGGACACACCCAGAAGCCGACGGCCCTCCAGCTGACGCGCCAACGGCGCAATACCGATGTCCTTGCGCGCCCGATCCAGCAAGCTCGTTGCCAAGCGATCCAGATCAGGATCTGCCTGGCGACGTGTGTCCAAAGAAGACCAATCGTCCTGTGTTGTGACCAGCTTAGGGTGAGGCGCAGACGCCGCCAAACTGCCAGCCATCACGCCCCTGTGCCTCGTTAGCAACAGGAGTAATGGGGCTGCTGTTGCCAGTAATTGCCGACGACAGAGCGCCACAATACTTGCCCAACAACGACATTAAATATCGATGTTGCCCGCCCGCAGCGCGTTGGTTTCGATGAATTCGCGTCTGGGTTCGACTTCGTCACCCATCAGCATGGTGAACACCTTGTCGGCCTCGATCGCGTCGTCAATCTGCACCCGCAGCAAGGTGCGCACAGCCGGGTCCATGGTGGTCTCCCACAGCTGTTCGGGGTTCATTTCGCCCAGCCCTTTGTAGCGCTGGCGGCTGGTGGCGCCTTCGGCCTGGGTGATGAGCCAGTCCATGGCTTCGCGGAAATCCGCCACTTTTTGCTCTTTTTGGCGTTCGCCTTCACCCCGTGTGACACGAGCACCCGCGCCCAGCAGGCCTTTGAAGGTTTTGGCGGCCTCGGCCAGCGCACCGTAGTCCGCGCCGTGGACAAAGTCTTGCGTGAGCACGCTGCTCTTGATGTTGCCGTGCAAACGGCGGCTGATGCGCAGAATCGGTTTGTCGGTGCGCGCGTCAAATTCCCCAGCCACTTCGGCGTCGGGCAAGAAGGCCTGCATGGCGGCGGCAGAGATCTCGGCATCGGCCACGGTGTCGAGGTTGAGCGCCACGCCGTCGGCGATGGCGCGCAGGGCCGACACATCCATGAAGTTGCCCAGGCGGGCAATCACGGTCTGGGCCACCTGGTGTTTGCGTGCCAGCTCGGTCAGGGTGTCACCCGTGAGCGGTGTGTTGGTTTCACCCCCGGTGTGGACGGAGGCGTTCACTAGGGCCACACGCAGCAGGAAGTTGTCCAGGTCGGTTGGGCCTTGCAGGTACAGCTCTTCGCGCCCGGCCTTGACCTTGTACAGCGGCGGCTGGGCGATGTAGATGTGGCCACGCTCCACCAGCTCGGGCATCTGGCGGTAGAAGAACGTCAGCAGCAGGGTGCGGATGTGGGCGCCGTCCACGTCGGCATCGGTCATGATGATGATGCGGTGGTAACGCAGCTTGGCCACGTCAAAGTCGTCGTTACCGGTGGAGCCACCGGCCTTGCCGATGCCGGTGCCCAGAGCGGTGATCAGGGTCAGGATTTCGTTGCTGGTGAGCAGCTTTTCGTAGCGCGCTTTTTCCACGTTCAGGATCTTGCCGCGCAGCGGCAGGATCGCCTGGAACTTGCGGTCGCGCCCCTGTTTGGCGGAGCCACCGGCGGAGTCCCCTTCGACGATGTAGATCTCGCACATGGCGGGGTCTTTTTCCTGGCAGTCGGCCAGTTTGCCGGGCAGGCCCATGCCGTCGAGCACCCCTTTGCGGCGGGTCATGTCGCGTGCCTTGCGGGCGGCTTCGCGGGCGCGCGCGGCTTCGATGATCTTGCCAACGATGATCTTGGCGTCGGCCGGGCGCTCTTGCAGATAGTCGTACAGCAGTTTGGACACGATGTCTTCCACCGGGCCGCGCACCTCAGATGACACCAGCTTGTCCTTGGTCTGGCTGCTGAACTTGGGCTCGGGCACCTTGACGCTCAGCACACAAGTCAGGCCTTCGCGCATGTCGTCGCCGGTGACTTCGACCTTGGCCTTTTTGGCGATCTCGGTGTCGTCAATGTATTTGTTGATGACACGGGTCATGGCGGCGCGCAGGCCGGTCAGGTGGGTGCCACCGTCACGCTGGGGAATGTTGTTGGTGAAACACAGCACCTGTTCGTTGTAGCCGCTGTTCCATTGCATCGCCACTTCCACACCGATGTTGGTGTTCTGGTCACTCTGGCGGTCACCCAGGGCGTGGAAGATGTTGGGGTTGAGGATGGTCTTGCCCTTGTTGATGAAGTTCACAAAGCCACGCACGCCGTCCGCGCCGGAAAAGTCGTCTTCCTTGCCGGTGCGCTCGTCTTTCAGGCGGATGCGCACACCGTGGTTCAAAAAGCTCAGCTCGCGCAGGCGTTTGGCCAGCACGTCGTAGTGGAAGTCGTTGTTCTGCTGGAAGATGTCGGTGTCGGGCAGGAAGTGCACCTCGGTCCCGCGGCGTTCGGTGTCACCAATGACCTTCATCGGCGAGACTTCGATGCCGTCTTGCACCTCGGTGATGCGGTTTTGCACAAAACCCTTGCTGAACTCGAGCACATGCACCTTGCCATCGCGGCGGACCGTCAGGCGCAGCATTTTGGAGAGGGCGTTGACACAACTCACACCCACACCGTGCAGGCCGCCAGACACCTTGTAGCTGTTCTGGTTGAACTTGCCACCGGCGTGCAACTCGGTCAGCGCGATTTCGGCCGCAGAGCGTTTGGGCTCGTGTTTGTCGTCCATCTTGACGCCGGTGGGGATACCGCGCCCGTTGTCCACCACCGACACCGAGTTGTCGGCGTGGATGGTGACCAGGATGTCGTCGCAATGGCCTGCCAGCGACTCGTCAATCGAGTTGTCCACCACCTCAAACACCAGGTGGTGCAGGCCGGTGCCGTCGGATGTGTCGCCGATGTACATGCCCGGGCGCTTGCGCACCGCTTCCAGACCTTCGAGGATCTGGATCGAGCCTTCGCCGTAGGCCTCGGAGGCGCCGGCCTGGTGCGCGTCGATGTTGGGCTGATAGTTGGAGCTGTCAGCGCTGCCTTCACCCGTGTGAACCCCGCTGTCGGTGGCTTCAGGGGCAGGGATGGGCTTGTTTTCTTCGGTCATGACACACTCTTGATCAGGTTAGACAGGCTTTTGGCGGTCAGCGCTGTCGCAAAACATCGTAAATTTCGGGAAGTCTGGAAACATCAAACCCGCAAGGAACAAGCAGCTCATCGCGGGTTTGGTGGGGTGCACGGGGGCAGCCTGTGCGTCTAGATTCGCATGGGCATCACCACGTACTTGAACGTGTCGTTGTCGGGAATGGTCAGCAAGGCCGAACTGTTGCCGTCGGAGAGTTCGATCTTGACCATCTCCTGGCTCATGTTGGACAGCGCATCAATCAGGTAGGTCACGTTGAAACCAATCTCGATGCTGTCACCGCTGTAGTCGATGTCCAGCTCGTCCACGGCTTCTTCCTGCTCGGCGTTGTTAGCGGCCACACGCAGGGTGCCGGGGTCGATGTTCAGGCGCACACCTTTGAACTTGTCGCTGGTCAGGATGGCGGTGCGCTGCAGGGTGGACAACAAGGCCGCACGGCCCAGAGTGATGCCGTTTTGGTGGTTGCGCGGGATGACGCGGTTGTAGTCCGGGAACTTGCCCTCCACCAGCTTGGTGACAAACTCCATGCCGTCAAAACTGAATTTGGCCTGGTTGTTGGCAAACTGCATCTCGATGGCGCCTTCGGCATCACTGAGCAGGCGCTGCAATTCCAGCACCGTTTTGCGCGGCAGGATCACCTCTTGTTTGGGCACTTCCACATCCAGCGTGGCGCTGGCAAACGCCAGGCGGTGGCCGTCGGTCGAGACCAGGCTGAGCTGCTGGCCTTCGGCCACAAACAGGATGCCGTTGAGGTAATAGCGGATGTCGTGCACGGCCATGGCAAAAGACACCTGGCTGAGCAAATTTTTGAGGGTTTTTTGCGGCACGCTGAACACCGGGCCAAAGTTGGCCGACTCCTGCACCAGCGGGAAGTCTTCAGCGGGCATGGTCTGCAGGGTGAACTTGCTCTTGCCACCTTTGAGGATCAGCTTGGCCGCGCTGGATTCAAGGGACACCACCTGGTCGCTGGGCATGCTGCGCAGGATGTCGATGAGTTTGCGCGCACCCACGGTGGTGGTGAAGTCGCCGGTATCACCGCCCAGATCGGCAGTGGTGCGGATCTGGATTTCGAGGTCACTGGTGGTGAGCTGCACGCTGGCGCCGGTTTTGCGCAACATGATGTTGGCCAGAATCGGCAGGGTATGACGCCGCTCCACAATGCCGGAGACTGCCTGCAGCACGGAGAGCACTTTACTTTGGGTGTCTTTGATCACAATCATGTTGTCTTCTTCCGGTCTGTTTCTAATGGATTGGTCGATGTGTTTCGGCTATTTTCCCACTCATTTGTTTCAGCCTTTGAGGGTCTGCTCCAGCACGTGCAACTGCTGGTTGAGCTCCGTCAATTGTTGGCGTTCCCCTCCAATTTTTCGCACCGCATGCAACACCGTGGTGTGGTCGCGCCCGCCAAACAACTCGCCGATTTCCGGCAGGCTCTTTTGTGTCAACTCCTTGGCCAGGTACATGGCAATCTGGCGTGGCCGGGCGATGCTGGCCGGGCGCTTTTTGGAGTACATGTCGGCGATCTTGATTTTGTAGTAGTCGGCCACCGTTTTCTGGATGTTTTCCACAGAAATCTGCCGGTTCTGGATCGACAGCAGGTCGCGTAGCGCCTCGCGTGCCAGGGCAATCGAAATTTCCTTTTGGTTGAAGCGTGAGTAGGCCAGAATTTTGCGCAAAGCACCTTCGAGCTCGCGCACGTTCGAGCGCACATTCTTGGCAACAAAAAACGCCACCTCTTCGGGCATCACGATGCCTTCGGCATGCGCCTTGTTGATCAGAATCGCCACCCGCATTTCCAGCTCGGGCGGCTCGATGGCCACCGTCAGGCCCGAATCAAAGCGCGAGACGAGGCGCTCGTGGATGTCGGCCAGGCCTTTGGGGTAGGTGTCGCTGGTCATCACGATGTGTGATTTGCGCGCCAGCAAGGCCTCAAAGGCGTTGAAAAACTCTTCCTGGGTGCGTTCCTTGTTGGCAAAAAACTGCACGTCATCGATCAGCAGCAGGTCCAGCGAGTGGTAGCGCTCCTTGAACTCGTCGAACGCTTTGCGCTGGTAGGCTTTCACCACGTCGGTCACAAATTGCTCGGCGTGGATGTAGAGCACCTTGGCGTTGGGTCGCTCACTGATCAGCTGGTTACCCACAGCGTGCATCAAATGGGTTTTGCCTAGGCCGACACCGCCGTAAATAAACAAGGGGTTGTACAGATGACCAGGCATACCCGCCACATGCATGGCAGCGGCGCGCGCCATGCGGTTGGCGCTGCCCTCGACCAGGGCGTCAAAGGTCAACGCGGCATTGAGCCGGCTTTTAAGGGGCTCGTTGCTGTTGATGTTGTCTGGACTCGGGGCGGCCGCCTGGCCCGGCGCATTGGCGGGTTTACCAAGCAGGGGCGCCCTGGGGGTCGGCTCACGTGCGGCCAAAGCCAGTTCAATGCTGACGGGTTGCCCGGTGAGGCGCTCCATCAGGGCGGCCAGGCGGGCGCTGTATTGCGCCCGGATCCAGTCCATCTTGAAGCGGTTGGCGACAAAAATCGTGACTTTGGACAGGTCGTCAGAGACCTGTGCTGTCAGTGGCTTGATCCAGGTCTGGAACTGTTGGTCAGGCAACTCCTGCGCCAGTTGTTCGATGCAGGTTTGCCAAAAATCGGGGCTGGCCAGGACCTCGTGGGTGTCTGGCTGCGGTGGGGATCCCTGCGTCATGTGGTGTCAGCTTGGTGTGGATAGTTTTAAATTGCTGTGCCCTGTATTCTAATTTATCAAAGCCTTATCCACACCCCGTGGCAACCCGCAAATCTTGCTGCTGGCAGGCCCTTGCGAACATCTATGAAACTAATGGTGAACCGCTGGTCACAAAAATTTGCGATAATCCGCGGTTCCCTGAACATTTCAGGAGAAAACCGAACGTCGGTTGATTTGGCACGGGCACTTGTTCCGTGGAGCAATCAGCTGCTTTAGCCTCTTAGGATTTCCAAAATGAAACGCACATACCAACCCTCCAAAATTCGTCGCGCTCGCACCCACGGCTTTTTGGTCCGCATGAAAACCCGTGGCGGCCGCGCTGTGATCAATGCGCGCCGCGCCAAGGGTCGCAAGCGTCTGGCTGTCTAAATCCCGTCGCGAGATGGGTCAGCGGCTGTCCAGCCTTCTCCACGCGGCCTGACCTTGCAGCGTCTTGCAAACCGCCCACAGTTCCAGGCGGTATTGGCTGGCTCCACTTTGGCGCGAACCCCTCACTTTGCCTTGCATTGCGTGGCCCTGAATGCCAATCAAACCGATGAAGCCCGTCAACCACTGTTTGCGGTGGACGATGTCTGGCTGGGCGCCATGGTGCCCAAACGCTGGGCTAAACGTGCGGTCACCCGCAATACCATCAAGCGCCAGGTGTACGCCGTGAGCCAGGACTTTGCCTCTTCACTGACGCGGTCTGCCCATGTGGTGCGACTGCGCAGCGGTTTTGATCGCCAGCACTTTGTCAGTGCCACGTCTGAGGTGCTGAAAGCGGCGGTGCGCAGTGAGTTGCAGCAGTTGTTTGCTCGGGCCGTGGCAGCACGCCCGCAACAGCCATGATGGCGCGTCTGTTGATCGGCCTGGTCAAAGGCTACCGGCTGTTTTTGAGCCCGTCGCTGGGGTCGGCTTGTCGTTTTGAGCCGACCTGTTCTGCGTATGCTCTGCAAGCTTTGCAAACCCATGGTGCGGCCCAAGGCAGCTACCTCACGCTCAAGCGTCTGGGGCGTTGCCATCCTTGGTGTGAGGGAGGGCTTGACCCCGTCCCGCCGCCCAACACTGTTTCTCCGCGTCGCCTGTTGACCCGGTTGATCTCAACTTCCCCTGAAAAGAAGTCTTCATGAACGATATTCGGCGCACTATGTTGTGGGTGGTCTTTGGCATGTCTCTGGTCATGCTATGGGACCAATGGCAGGTCTACAACGGGCGGGCAACGACCTTTTTCCCGAGCCCGACCCCGGTGGTGGCCCAAGGTGCCAGCGCAACACCGGCCAGCGGCGTGCCAAGCGCGGTACCCACTGCTACAAATACTGCAGCTAATAGCTCAGATATAGCCAAGGCTACGAGCGGTTTGCCTGCACAAGATGTGGCGAAAGTCGCGCATGAGCAAGTGGTTGTCCAGAACGATGTGCTGAAGGTCACCTTTGACACCGAAGGTGGTTCGGTGGTGCGTACCGAGTTCCTCAAACACATCGATATGGCGGACAAGTCCCGCAACTTTGTCTTGCTCGACGACAGCCCATCGCGGGTTTACCTGGCCCAGTCGGGTCTGATTGCGGCCAACGGCGGCCCTGCCCTGCCCACCCACAAGGCCGTGATGACCCTGGCACCCGGTGAGCGCAGCCTCAAAGACGGCAGCCAGACGCTCGAAGTGCGGTTCGAATCGCCCGAGGTGGGTGGTGTCAAGCTGATCAAGACCTACACCTTCAAACGCGGCAGTTATGCCCTGGCAGTTAAACACGAAATTGTGAATGTGGGTAACTCACCTGTGGTGCCGCAGCTGTACCTGCAACTGGTGCGCGACGGCAACAAGCCGCCGGGTGAGTCAAGCTTTTACTCCACCTTCACCGGCCCGGCGATTTACACCGAAGCCAAGAAGTACCAAAAAGTCAACTTTGAAGACATCGAGAAGAACAAGGTCGATGTCGAGAAATCCGCCACCAACGGTTATGTGGCCATGGTGCAGCATTACTTTGCCAGCGCCTGGCTGTTGGGTGATGGCATCCACCGTGACCTGTTCCTGCGCAAGGTCGACACCAATTTGTACTCGGTGGGCATGATTGCACCGCTGGCCGAGCTGGCACCGGGTGAACGCAAAACACTCGACACCACCTTGTTTGCTGGTCCTCAGGAAGAAGAAGTGTTGAGCTCGTTGACACCCGGCCTGGAACTGGTCAAGGACTATGGCTGGCTGACCATGCTGGCTAAGCCGCTGTACTGGTTGCTGGTGCAGCTGCACAACGTCATCGCCAACTGGGGTTGGTCGATCATGGCGCTGGTGCTGTTGCTCAAGATTGCGTTTTACTGGCTCAATGCCAAGGCCTATGCCAGCATGGCCAAGATGAAGGCGGTCAACCCGAAAGTGACCGAGATGCGTGAGCGCCTCAAGGACAACCCGCAGAAGATGCAGCAGGAGATGATGCGCATCTACCGCGAGGAAAAGGTCAACCCCTTGGGCGGTTGTTTCCCGATCATGATCCAGATTCCGGTGTTCATTGCGCTGTACTGGGTGTTGTTGTCGAGCGTGGAAATGCGCAACACACCGTGGCTGGGCTGGATCCATGACTTGTCCTCACCCGATCCGTTCTACATCCTGCCGATCATCATGACGTTGACCACGGTGCTGCAGACCTCGCTAAACCCGGCGCCGCCAGACCCCTTGCAAGCCAAGATGATGTGGTTCATGCCGCTGGCCTTCAGCGTGATGTTCTTCTTCTTCCCCTCGGGCCTGGTGTTGTACTGGATCACCAACAACATCTTGTCGATTGCCCAGCAGTGGGTCATCAACACCCGCATGGGTGTGCCACCGAAGTTCCACCTGCCCAAGTTCTGACCCGGTGTGACAAGCTCGGCACGCTGTTGCTGAGCTTGCCCGGCAGACCGCCCGGCGGTCTGCTTATACCGGCAGATGGGTGGTGTTCTTGACCTCTTCCATCACCGCATAAGTGCGTGTCTCACGCACACCCGGCAGTTGCCATAACACGGTGCCGGCAAACTCGCGGTAGGCATTCATGTCGGCCATCCGGGTCTTGAGCAGGTAATCAAAGCCACCGGCCACCATGTGGCACTCCAAAATTTCGACGCGCACCTGCACCGCTGCCTTGAAGGCCTCAAACACGTTGGGCGTGGTCTTGTCCAGCAGCACCTCGACAAACACCATCAGCCCGGCACCCAGTTTGACCGGGTCCAGCCGCGCCTCGTAGCCTTGAATCACACCGTCTTTGGTCAGCCGTTGCACCCGCGCCAGCACGGCGGTGGGTGACAGGGTGACCAGTTCGGCCAGTTTGAGGTTGCTGATGCGGCCATCCTCTTGCAAGGCGTGCAGGATCTTGCGGTCAATGCGGTCGAGTTCCATGGTGTTCGGGGATTTGTCTTGTCTCAGTGGCGGTCAGAGCGTCTAAACATGCCTGGTAACGCCGGATAGATGAATGAATCACTATATCAAATCAAAAATAAAGTGAAAAATTCACCGAATAAACCGACAACATAGCGCTTTTATTTGTTGCCGGAGTTTTCCCCATGTTGTTGACCCAACGCTTGCCTGAACCGTACCGTCCCGAAGCCGCCATCGTTGCCCAGCGGTTGACTTCCCTGGGCCAAGCGCTGGACTGGGTGGCCGTGGCCCGCGTGGCCGCACCCTGGGTGCAGGCGGTGCGCGACAACCCGCCCCCGTTCTGGGCGATGGAGAGCCTGCTCAAGGAGTACCCGATCAGCAGCGCCGAGGGCCTGGCCCTGATGCGTCTTGCCGAAGCCCTGCTGCGTGTGCCCGATGCCGAGACCGCCATCGCGCTGACCGCCGACCAGCTGGGCCGCGCGGATTTTGAGGGCAGCAGCGACAAGGTGATCTCGCGCCTGTCGAGCACCGCCATCGCGCTGAGCAAACACTTCCTGCCCACGGTCGGTGACAAGACCGGTGAACCCGGTCTGCTGGCCAAGCTGGGCGCGCGCACCGTGGTGGCTGCGACTTTGCGTGCGGTGCAGTTGCTGGGCCGCCAGTTTGTGCTGGGCCAGACCATGGCCGAGGGCATGTCCGAGGCGGTGTCGGCCAAAAAGAAGACGCCCAACCTGCGCTACAGCTACGACATGCTGGGTGAAGGCTCACGCACCGATGCCGATGCGCTGAACCATTTGAAGAGTTATCAGAATGCTATTGCTGCAATAGCTACCACCTCAAGCCCAACAAGGGCTTGTGAGGACAATGACGGCATATCCATCAAACTCAGCGCCTTGCACCCGCGTTATGAATACGCCCAGGTGGACCGGGTTTTGGCCGAGCTGGTGCCGCGCGTCTGGGGTTTGTGTGAACAGGCGGCGCGCGCCAACATCAACCTGACCATTGACGCCGAAGAGGTGGACCGGCTGGAACTCTCGTTGGCGGTGTTTGAGGCGCTGCTGGCCAAGGTGGCCGAGCAGTGCCCGCAATGGCGCGGTTTTGGCCTGGCGATGCAGTCGTACCAGACCAATGCGCAGGAGTTGGTCCAGCATGTGATTGCCCTGGCGCGCCAGTACAAGCTGCGCCTGATGTGCCGCCTGGTCAAGGGCGCGTATTGGGACGCCGAGATCAAACGCGCCCAGGAGTTGGGCCTGCCGCACTACCCGGTGTTCACCCACAAACACCACACCGACGTGTCCTACCTGGCCTGCGCCAAGGCCCTGCTGGAGTCGCCCGACGCGCTCTACCCGCAATTTGCCAGCCACAACGCCGCCACCATCGCCGCAATCCTGCAGATGGCCGAGAAAACGGGTTCGCCCTTCGAATTGCAGCGCCTGCACGGCATGGGCGAAGGCATCCATGACGAGGTGCTGAAAAACCCGCAGATCGCCTGCCGCGTCTACGCGCCGGTCGGCGCCCACAAGGATTTGCTGGCCTACCTGGTGCGCCGCCTGCTGGAAAACGGTGCCAACTCCTCGTTTGTGCACCAGCTTGCTGATGAAACCCTGCCGGTTGCTGAGCTGCTGGTCTCACCGCTGCGCCAGGAACCCCATCCGTCGCTGCCTCTGCCATTGGCTTTGTTTGGCACACAGCGTCCCAACAGCGCCGGTCTGGACCTGACCGTGCCCGCGATGCGCGACAGCCTGTTGGCCGCCTACGCCAGCACGCAGGTGCCCAGTGTGCCAGTGTTTGATGCCAAATTGGTCTCCGGCCCTTTATCAATAAGCACTAGCAGCTACAAAACATGGAGCAAAATACCGGTAACTGAGCGCGCTGCCACGCTGCGCCAATCTGCCGATGCGCTGCAAACCCAGCTGCCGCAGTTCTGCGCCCTGTTGGTCAAGGAAGCTTTCAAGACCTGGAACGACGCGATCAGCGAGGTGCGCGAAGCCATCGACTTCCTGCGTTATTACGCTGCCCAGGCCGAGGCCATCATGCAGCCGCAAACCTTGCCGGGCAAAGAGGGCAACACCATGCTGGGCATCACCGGTGAGAGCAACGAGCTGTTTTTGACGGGCCGTGGTGCCTGGGTTTGTATCAGCCCCTGGAACTTCCCGCTGGCCATCTTCACCGGCCAGATCGCCGCCGCCCTGGTCACCGGCAACACCGTGTTGGCCAAACCGGCCGAACAAACCCCTGGTGTGGCGCTGGCGATGGTCAAACTGATGCACGCCGCTGGCGTGCCCGAAGGCGCGCTGCAGCTCTTGCACGGCCCGGGTGAGACCGTCGGTGCCGCCCTGGTGGCAGCACCCGGCGTGGCCGGTGTGGTGTTCACCGGCAGCACCCAGGTTGCCAAAACCATCAACCGGACCCTGGCCGCCAAAGACGGCCCGATCGTGCCGCTGATCGCCGAAACCGGTGGCATCAACGCCATGTTGGTCGACAGCACCGCGCTGCCTGAGCAAGTGTGTGACGTGGTGATGCAATCCGCGTTCCGCAGTGCGGGCCAGCGCTGCTCGGCGTTGCGCCTGCTGTGTCTGCATGAGGAAATTGCCGACCATGTGATCGAGATGATCTGCGGCGCCGCACGCGAACTGGTGGTGGGCGACCCGGCCGACCTGGCCACCGACCTGGGCCCGGTGATCGACGCCGAGGCCTTTGCCGGTATCCAGCAGCAGCTGCAACGCTTGGATGTAGAGGCAAAACGCCTTCCAGCCCAATCAGGAAAAGGACAAGCAGCTACCAGCAAGGTAGCAAACTTGATTGCGCCGCAAGCCTATGAGGTGGCGAACATCAGCGACCTGAAGCAGGAAATTTTCGGTCCGGTGCTCCACATCGTGCGCTGGACCAGTGACCCGCTCAAGGTGATTGAACAGATCAATGGACTCGGTTATGGCCTGACGATTGGCATCCAGACCCGCATCGACAGCCGCGCTCAAGCCCTGGCGCACGCAGCCCACATCGGCAACGTCTACATCAACCGCAACCAGATTGGCGCGGTGGTGGGTGTGCAACCGTTCGGCGGCGAAGGCCTGTCAGGCACCGGCCCCAAAGCCGGTGGCCCGCACTACCTGTACCGCTTCTGCGCCGAACAGACCATCACCATCAACACCACAGCGGCGGGGGGCAACGCGGCCTTGTTGGCGGGGTGAGGAATAGGGGGCGCAGCGCCTGAGCCGGGGCGTCTGGGGCGCCCACGAGGGGGTGGTTGTTGTGGCATAGTCCGTGCAAAACGGATGGTGGCACCTGGCCACCCACCGGCATACCCAGGAGACAGACATGACCCACAACGCGGCAAACACAACACCGGTAGACACGTTTGGTGACCGGATCATTTTGCTGGCCATTGGGCTCAGCGCGGTAGCGGCGCTGATTCTGGGCGCACAGTTTGTGGATACCGCGCTCGCGGTGGGTGGAACAATGGCTTTTGTGTTGCTGGCGGGTGTGGTGTATGCCAGCGCCAAAGGCACGACGCTGAGCCGTTTTGTGCTGACCTTTGTGCTGGTGGGCTTGGTGGTGTTGCATATCCAGCTGGCACAAGGCATGCTGGAGTTCCACTTTGGGGTGTTCGTCACCTTGGCACTGTTGCTGGTGTACCGGGACTGGCGCATCATCGTTTTCGGCGCGGCCATGTACGCGGTGCACCATGTGTTGTTTGACCGCCTGCAAGCGGCAGGTTATGGCCTGTACTGCCTGACAGAACCCAACTTCAAGGTCATTGTCCTGCACGCGGTGTATGTGGTGGTGCAGTCGGGCGTCGAAATTGTGCTGGTGACCGGCATGGCGCGTGCCGCGCAGGCCGGGGAAGAGTTGGCGGTGCTGGTCTCTCGCATCAACCAGACCGATGGCATCTTGCTCAATGTGTCCGGGGTTGCCACAGGCACGCCTTCCAGCCAGGCGCTCAAGACCACTTTGGAGCGCATGGACGTGGCGGTGTCGTCGGTACGCACCGGCTCCCACAGCATTGAGCTGGCTGCCGCCGAAATAGCCAGTGGTAACCAGGACCTGAGCGACCGCACCGAGCAGACCGCCAGCAACTTGCAGCGCACTGCCAGCAGCATGGCCAGCCTGACCCAGATCGTCACCCAGTCTGCCGACAACGCCCGCCAAGCCAACCAGCTGGCCATGAACGCCAGCAGTGTGGCGGCCCAGGGCGGGCAGGTGGTTGGACAGGTGGTAGAGACCATGCGCCGCATCAACGAAGCCTCGCGCAAGATTGGCGACATCATCAGTGTGATTGACGGCATTGCTTTCCAGACCAACATCCTGGCCTTGAATGCGGCGGTTGAGGCCGCCCGGGCTGGTGAACAGGGCCGCGGTTTTGCCGTGGTCGCCTCTGAAGTGCGCAGCTTGGCCGGTCGCAGTGCCGAGGCCGCCAAGGAAATCAAGACCCTGATCAATACCAGTGTGGAGCGGGTGGAGCTGGGCAGCACGCTGGTCGACCAGGCTGGCACCACCATGACCGAGGTGGTTGACGCTATCCGCCGCGTGACCGACATCATGGGTGAGATCAGTGCCGCCAGCAGTGAACAGGCCTCCGGTGTGGCCAGTGTCAGCGAAGCAGTGACACAAATGGACCAAGCCACGCAGCAAAACGCGGCGCTGGTAGAACAGATGGCTGCGGCTGCGGGTGGTTTGCGCACACAGGCCCAGGAGCTGGTGCAAACCGTGGCGGTGTTCAAGTCCAGCACAGGCGCAACCTCCGACCGGGCAACGCCTGTGCAGCAAGCCCCACGCCAGGTGAGCGTCAAATCCGTGGCTGCACCTGCACCCCGCGCCAAGTTGTCTGTCGCCACCAAACCGCCCTCGGTTCGGCCCGGCGTCTCACAGATCAGCCACACCCCAGCCCCGGTGAAACCCGCAGACAAGCCAGCAGCTTCGTCTGAGGGTGAATGGGAAAGCTTCTGAGCGCCGCGCTCAGGCAGCCGTTTTGCGCATCAGGGTGCTTTTGCCAAACAGCGACTCGATCAGGTCCACCGCGACCTCGGCGGTCTTGTTGCGCACATCAAAGGCCGGGTTGAGCTCCATCACGTCGAGTGAGGCCAGGCGGCCGGTGTCGGCGATCATCTCCATACACAGCTGGGCCTCACGGTAGGTCGGGCCACCACGCACCGTGGTGCCAACACCTGGCGCGATGTCGGGGTCGAGAAAGTCCACGTCAAAACTCACATGCAGGTGGGTGTTGGCGTCCACCAGCGCCAGTGCCAGCTCCATCGCGGCACGCATGCCCATCTCGTCGATGAAACGCATGTCAAACACATCGAGACCGGCTTCGTGCACCAGGCGCTTTTCACCTTCGTCGACGCTGCGGATGCCAATCTGGCGCACCCATTTGGGGTTGATCGCAGGCACCTGGCCGCCGATGCGGGTCAGCACGTCCGGCCCGTAACCGCACAGGCAGGCCACCGGCATGCCGTGGATGTTGCCGCTGGGGGTCAAGGCGTTGGTATTGAAGTCGGCGTGGGCGTCCAGCCACAACACACGTAACTTCTTGCCCACGTCGCGGCAATGCCGCGCCACCGCGCTGATTGAGCCCAGGCCCAGGCAGTGGTCACCGCCGAGCAAGATCGGCAGGCGATTTTGCTGCAGCTCGGCATACACCGCGTTGTGCACCGCTTGGTTCCAGGCCACCACCTGGTCCAGATGGCGGTAGCCATCCACCGGCGGCAACCAGGGGTTGCTGGGGCCGCTCAGGTTGCCCCGGTCGATCACATCCAGGCCGTGGCTCTGTAACACCGGGATGATGTTGGCCACACGCAGGGCTTCGGGGCCCATGCTGGCACCACGGCTACCCGCGCCAATGTCGGTCGGTGCTCCAATGAGGGAAATAGGGTTTGTCATGGGGTCGCACTGTACCTCGCTATGACGAGAACACCTTGACCGCACCCACCAGCCGCTGGGCCTGTTCACCCAGGCTGGCCGCAGCCGCACTGCTCTCTTCGACCATGGCAGCGTTTTGTTGTGTCATGTCATCGAGCTGGGCCACTGCTTGACCGACTTGTGAGATGCCCAGAGACTGCTCTTTGGAGGCCAGTGTGATCTCGCGCATGAGGTCGTTGACATGGTTGACTTGGTTCACCACGTCGGCCATGGTCTGGCCAGCCTGGGCCACCAGTTTTGAGCCACTTTCGACCTGGCTGACCGAGTCGTCGATCAAGGCCTTGATCTCTTTGGCCGCTGCGGCCGAGCGGCCTGCCAGACTGCGCACTTCGGAGGCCACCACGGCAAAACCCCGACCCTGTTCACCGGCCCGGGCCGCCTCGACCGCTGCGTTCAAGGCCAGGATGTTGGTCTGAAAGGCAATGCCGTCAATCACGCTGATGATGTCGGCAATTTTGCGGCTGGAGCGGGTGATTTGTGCCATGGTGGCATCCACCTGGCCCATGTTGTTGCCACCCTTGGCCACCACCTCGGTGGCGTTTTGCACCAAGGAGCTGGCGTGCAGGGCGGTGTCCGCGTTTTGCTTGACCGAGGCGGTTTGCTGCTCCATGGCCGCAGCGGTTTCTTCGAGGTTGGAGGCTGCTTGCTCGGTCCGGCTGGAGAGGTCGCTGGCCGCCGCTGCAATTTCCTGGCTGGCCACCTGCACGCCCGAGGCCTGCTCAAACACATCGGCCACCAGGGACTGCAGGTTCAGGCCGGACTGGTTGACGGAGCGGGCGATTTGCCCAATGTCGTCCACCCGGTTGAGGTTGAGGTCGGGCGCCGATTCACCGGTCGCCACCTGTTGCGCAGCCACCCTGATGTGCCGCAGCGGTGTGGTGATTTGCTGCTCAATGAAGACATCGGCCAGCAACAGGCTAAGCGTCAGCGCCGCAGCACTGGCCATCATCACCGTCGGGCCCAAGCCTGAGCCGACCAGCACCGAACCGGTGAGCAGCCCGACGCCCAGCAGCGGCAAGCGCACACGCCAGGCGGTGGGCAGCAGCTGCAGGGTACTGGCCCAGCGCATCAAACCGGTGCGCACCACCAAGCCCCGGTGGAACGCCAGCCCGCCAGCCTTACCCGCTTTAAAACGGGCATAGAGCTGGGCAGCGGCATCAATCTCTTGGCGCGGGGGATGGGTGCGAACCGACAGATACCCGGTGAGCTGGCCTTTGCGCCGCATGGGTGCGGCGTTGGCGCAGACCCAGTAGTGGTCCCCGTTCTGGCGCCGGTTTTTCACCACCGCGCGCCAGGATTGCCCCTCTTTGAGGGTGCGCCACATGTCCTCAAAGGCTTCCACCGGCATGTCCGGGTGGCGCACCAAATTGTGCGGCTGGCCCATCAGCTCATGCACCGCATAACCGCTGGTGCGCACAAACGCAGCATTGGCGTAGGTGATAGTGCCGTTTGGCGTGGTGGTCGACAGCAGGGTTTCGGCCGCTGGAAACTGGTACTCCTGCTGGCTCACGGGGAGGTTGATACGCATGGCGGGAAGACTCTCGGTTATGTCAGGCAGGGGCCTGTTCCAACGATTTGCAAAAAACGAAACAGTATTTTACTTTTTCTGCAAGGAACGTGCCAAAAGTTGGACCGAGAGGCTAGAGCGTGCACTGATGCACCACTGCGCTGGCGCGGGGCCGCCGCTCTTCAGGTGCGCTCGATCTTCCAGGCCAGCGCTACCGAGGTGGTGGTTTTGACCACTCCTTCGAGGTTGCGGATGTCGTCGAGCAGGGTGTTGAGCCGCACTGCCGACTCCGCGCGCAGCAGCAACACGTAGTCAAACTCACCACTTACCGCACACAGCTGGCGCACTTCGGGCATACGTTGCAGCTGCTCCTCGATGCCACGCCCGGCCTTGGGCTGCACCGTCAGGCCCACAAAAGCCTGCAAGCCCTGGTTGAGCATGTCCTGCGCCAGGCGCACGGTGTAGCCGGCAATGACGCCTTCGCGCTCCAGGCGGTTCAGGCGCGACAGCACTGTGGTGCGCGCGGTGCCCAACTGGCGCGCCAGGTTGGCGGCCGATTCACGCGCGTTGAGCTGCAACAGTGCCAGCAGTTGGCGGTCCAGCGCGTCGCGCAATACAGGTGTGGGCAAGGTGTTTGGGCTCATGGTTTCATAAATTTGACGTTATGACAATACATTCATCATAGTGTCTGTTTCAAGCGTGATTTTGTCCAATAAGCCACCACTTTCGACACGCAGGAGACCTAAACTGGGTGCATCTCGGTGATGTTTAAGGAGCAAGTCATGCGTGTTGTTTTAATGGGTGCCGGTCACATCGGCCAAACCATTGCGGCCTGGTTGGCCAAGAGTGGTGACTACACCGTCAAGGTGGTCGATTGCAGTGTGGTGGCGCTCAAGGCGCTGGCCCATCTGCCGGTGGAAACCGCGCTGATCGACACCTCGGACGTGGACGAATTGCGCAACAGCATGACGGGTTATGACGCCGTCATCAACGCCTTGCCCTACCACCTGGCGCTCACTGTTGCAACCCAGGCCAAGGCGGCTGGTTGCCATTATTTTGATTTGACCGAAGACGTGGCCGCCACACGCGGCATCATGGCCCTGGCCGAAGGCGCCAAAACCGCTTTCATGCCGCAGTGTGGTCTGGCGCCGGGGTTTATCGGCATCGTGGCGCACCACCTGAGCCGCAAATTCACCGAGTTGCACGAGGTCAAGATGCGCGTGGGGGCGCTGCCTGCCTTCCCCACCAACTCGCTCAAATACAACCTGACCTGGAGTGTGGACGGCCTGATCAACGAGTATTGCCACCCCTGCGAAGCCATCCGTGACGGCAACGTGATCGAGGTGCTGCCACTCGAAGGCATGGAACATTTCAGCCTGGACGGCACCGAGTACGAAGCCTTCAATACCTCCGGCGGTCTGGGCACCCTGTGCGACACACTCAAAGGCAAGGTGCAAACGCTGGACTACAAGACCGTGCGTTACCCCGGCCACGGCGCCATCATGAAAATGCTGCTGCAAGAGCTGGGCATGCAGCACGACCAGGAAACCCTCAAGGCGATTTTGCGCAAATCCGTGCCGCTCACGATGCAGGACGTGGTGCTGGTGTTTGTCACCGTCAGCGGTGAATGTGACGGCAAGTTCATGCAAGAGGTGTTTGCGCGCAAGATTTTTGCCGACCGTTCCGAGACCAACCCGATGAGTGCGATCCAGATCACCACGGCAGCCGGCATCTGCGGCGCCATCGACCTGTTCCGCGAGAAAAAACTGCCGCAGTCGGGCTTCATCAAACAAGAGCAGGTGGCCCTGCCCGATCTGCTGGCCAACCGCTTTGGCAGCGCCTACCAGCAGTCGCGTCAGGTCGAGTCGATAGGTTGAGAGGACCGCCGGGCGCAGAGGCCCTGGTCGACCGGATGACCCGAGGATTTATAGATAAAAATGAGCTTCGGCCCTTATAAAATAAGGGCCAATAGCACCTTTTTCAGGAGCAATCATGCAGACCTCTGTGACCGAACTGATGGCCTCTTTGGGTGTGGCCCCCCAAGCCTTGCAAGGGGGAGATCTGGCTACTCTGTCGCCAATCGACGGCCAGCTGCTGGCGCAGGTGCACAGCACCCCCTTGGACCAGGTGGCCCACGCCGCCGTGCGTGCCCATGGCGCTTTTTTGCGCTGGCGTGTGGTGCCGGGACCGCAGCGCGGTGAACTGGTGCGCCTGTTGGGTGAGGAGTTGCGTGCCCACAAGCAGGCGCTGGGTCAGCTGGTGACGCTGGAAGTGGGCAAAGTCTCCTCCGAAGGCCTGGGTGAGGTGCAGGAGATGATCGACATCTGCGACTTTGCCGTGGGTCTGTCGCGCCAACTCTACGGTTCAACGATGGCCAGCGAGCGCCCCGGCCACCGCATGATGGAAACCTGGCACCCGCTGGGTGCCGTGGGGGTGATCACTGCCTTCAATTTCCCGGTGGCGGTGTGGGCCTGGAACGCGGCCTTGGCGCTGGTCTGTGGCAATGCGGTGGTCTGGAAACCCTCCGAGAAAGCGCCACTGTGTGCATTGGCGGTGCAGGCCCTGTTTGAGCGCGCCTGTGTGCGTTTTGGCCAACCGGAGCTCAGCCGCGACCTGAGCCAGCTGCTGCTGGGCCACGCCGATGTCGGCCAGGCGCTGGTGGACCACCCCAAGGTGGCCCTGGTGTCGGCCACCGGCAGCACCCGCATGGGCCGTGCCGTAGGCCAGGCGGTTGCAGCACGGTTTGGCCGCAGCCTGCTGGAGCTGGGTGGCAACAACGCCATTGTGGTGGCGCCCAGTGCCGACCTGGACATGGCGGTGCGTGCGGTGGCTTTTGCCGCAGCTGGCACGGCTGGGCAGCGCTGCACCACCGCACGGCGCCTGATCGTGCATGCGGATGTTTATGGTGATCTGGTCGCGCGGCTCAAGAAGGCGTATGCCAGTTTCAGGATCGGCGCACCCACCGAGCCTGGCACCCTGCTGGGCCCGCTGATCGACCAGGCCGCGTTTGAGGCCATGCAGAAGGCGTTGGTCCTGGCGCGCCAGCAAGGGGGGGTGGTCACCGGGGGTGAGCGGGTTCTGCAAGCGCAGTACCCGCAGGCGTTTTATGTCAGCGCCGCCTTGGTGGAGATGCCCGCGCAGACCGAGGTGGTGCGCCACGAGACCTTTGCCCCCATCCTCTACATCCTGAGCTACCAGACGCTGGCCCAGGCCATCGCGCTCAACAACGACGTGCCGCAAGGCCTGTCGTCGAGCATTTTCACCAACGACCTGCGTGAGGCGGAGAGTTTCCTGTCGGCAGCCGGGTCGGACTGCGGCATCAGCAATGTGAACATCGGCACCTCGGGTGCTGAAATTGGCGGTGCTTTTGGGGGTGAGAAAGAAACCGGCGGTGGCCGCGAAAGTGGCTCGGACGCCTGGCGCGCCTACATGCGCCGAGCCACCAACACCATCAACTACTCCAGCGCGCTGCCGCTGGCGCAAGGTGTCAGATTTGACATCTGAGCTGGCTGGGGCCGGTGCTCGCCTGTATGCTCTGTCTCTTTTTCAAACAAGGTGAACCGCATGACAAACAAACAATGGCTTCGATCTGCACTGGTGTGTGTTGCTTTGAGCGCCTCGCTTGGCGCCTGGGCCGGTGTGGCCAGCGTCGATGTCAATCAGGGTGCCACCCTGCAAAGCCAGGGCGCGTTGGTGATTGATGTGCGCGAACCCAACGAATACGCCGAGAGCCATGCGCCCGGCACCACGCTGATCCCGCTGGGTCAGCTGGAGAGCCGCCTGCCGGAGTTGCGCGCCCACCAGAACCAGCCGGTGGTGTTGTTCTGCCGCAGCGGCCAACGCTCGGCCCGTGCCCAGGAGATCCTGGCCAAGGCCGGTTTCACCAAGGCGGTGAACATGGAGGGTGGTCTGATCGCCTGGAGCAAAGCTGGCTTGCCAGTGGTGACGGGCGAGGCCAAGTAGTTCTGCGGCTGCGGGCCACATGAGCCCACAAGGCACCCGATTCCTAGACACAGATCAAGGGTAAACCTGAAAAGGGTATGTCCCGATGGCCGCAGACCGCTGTGGCGCGTACAGTTGAACCATCACCCGGGCGCTACGCCCGGGCATGGTGAGAGGCCCCAGGAGACAGACCCAACGAGGTCACACAAAAAAACAGAGACAAGGCACCGGCCAACCCGGTGCCTTTTTTAATGGCTGCGCCGCCCACAAGGCGGTGTCCCGGTTTATATAAAAAATTGGCTTACAGCCCTTATCTAACAAGGGTCAATAGCTATACAAATAGAAGCTGTTCGAGTTGCTGCCAATGCGACAATGGTCCCTATGGAATTACTCATTGTCTCGTTGGCCAGTCTGTTTGCCGGTTTTGTCGATGCCATCGTTGGTGGCGGTGGCCTGATCCTGGTGCCTGCCCTGTTTGCCGCTTTTCCCACCGCCCACCCGGCCACCCTGTTTGGCACCAACAAGGGGGCATCGCTGTGGGGTACGGCCTTTGCCACCTGGCAATACAGCCGCCGGGTTCAGATACGCTGGGTCGCCCTGTGGCCAGCCGCCGTGGCGGGTCTGGTGGCCTCGTTTGCCGGGGCCTGGTTAGTGACGGTGATCTCACCAGATTTTTTGCGAAAGGTCTTGCCGCTGGTGCTGCTGGCGGTGCTGCTCTACACGCTGGCCAAGAAGGAACTGGGCCGCACCCATGTGCCGCGTTTTGCGGGGGGTCAGGAGCAGCTGGCGGCAGCTGCGATTGGTCTGGTCATTGGGTTTTATGACGGCTTTTTTGGCCCGGGCACCGGCAGTTTTCTGGTGTTTTTGTTTGTGCGGGTGCTGGGTTACGACTTTCTGAGCGCCTCGGCAGCCGCCAAGCTGGTGAACTGCGCCACCAATGTGGCGGCGCTGGTGTTGTTCATCAGCAAAGGACACATCTGGTGGCATTTTGTGCTGGTGATGGCTTTGGCCAATGTGCTGGGCAGCCTGCTGGGCACCCGGCTGGCGCTCAAACATGGCACCGGCTTTGTGCGTGGGGTGTTTCTGGTGGTGGTCAGTGCGCTCATCTTGAAGACCAGTTATGACGCCTTTCTGCGCTGAGTGGCTAACATGACGGCTTTGACCGTCGACTCTTCCTTCGAAAGTTGATCTTGCGTTACTCACAGTCGAAAGAACAAAGCGCCGAGCTGCTGCGCATCGTGCTGGCGCGTATGGGTCAGCATGATGCGGCCTTCAACCCACTGACTTACACCGTCTGGTTTGAGTACGCCGCTGGCAGCAACAACCGCTTGAACCACGCCATGGACCTGCTGATGCGCGGTGGTCGCCGACTCACCGACGATGACCTGTTGATGTTGTACCAGGCCCATGTGGCGGACCTGGACCCGCAGGCGATGCAGCGCATTGGCAACGAGTTGCAGAAAGTCATGACCACCCTGGCCGATGCGGCAGGCAGCACCGGCAACAGCGCCGACCAGTTCAGTGCGCAGCTCGACACCCTGGCCGCCAATTTGCAAACGCTCAACAACACACTCACGGCACCGATGGTGCTTCAGGTGATCGAGAGCACGGCGCGGATGCGCAGCTCAGCCCATGCGCTGGAGTCGGATGTCAAGGGCAGCCAGAGCGAAATCCAGCGCCTGCAGAACGAACTCAACCGGGTGCGCGACGAGTCGCTGATCGACACGCTGACCCAGGTGCTCAACCGCAAAGGCTTCGACCAGAAACTGGCCGCCATGCTGGCACGGCCAGCCAGCGAGGCGCATCAGCATGGCCTGATCATGTTTGACATTGACCATTTCAAGGCCGTCAACGACACCCATGGCCACCTCAAGGGTGACCGTGTGTTGCAGGCCGTGGGGGAGGTGTTCAAAACTTGTCTCCCGCCGGGAGGAACGCTGAGTGTGGCGCGTTACGGTGGTGAGGAGTTTGCCGTGCTGGTGCCCGACACCACCTTGGAGGAATGCCTCAAGGTGGCAGAGCAGGTGCGCGCACGCACCAAGGCACTGAAAATCCGTGATCGGCGTACCCAGGCGTTGGTGTTGACGGTCACGATGTCCGGCGGCGTGGCCCTGGCCCAGCCCGAGGATGACACACACAGCCTGACGGCTCGCGCTGACGCTGCGCTGTACCGGTCCAAGCAGGACGGGCGCGACCGAATCACCTGCGCGTGAGCGGGCCCGCTGCGCTGGCGGCTGGCGCGGCGGATGCAGCCGACGCACCCGATGTGGCCCCACTGGCCGCACCCGCTGCCTGAGAGGCTACCGAACTGGCGGCCAAGGCGGCGGCGTTAGGCAGGCCTGAAACGCTGGCCAGGAGCACCTCACTTGCCAGTCGTGGTTTGCCAATCGGCGCGGTGGCCTGACCGCGGCTGACGGCCGCCAGGTCTTCTTCGCTGGGGTATTGCCCAAGCAGCCAGTAGTCAAATACACGCCTGGCGATGGGGGCCGCCGCTGTGGAGCCAAAACCTGCATTTTCAACAATCAAGGCCAGCGCAATTTTGGGGTCATCGGCCGGTGCAAAAGCGACGTACAGGCCGTGGTCGCGTTTGCGCTCTTCCATGCGAATGGCGCTGTATTTTTCGTTCTTGCCAAGCGACACGGCTTGCGCCGTGCCGGTTTTGCCACCACTGACGTAGCTGGCACCGGCAAACACACGTGAGGAGGTGCCTTCTTGTGCCACACCCACCATGGCCTGCCGGATGATGTCCACATGTTCCGGCTTGAACCCCAGGTTCACCACCGGATCAGCCGCCAGCGGCGTCTCGACCCGGGTGTGGGCATCTTGTGTGGCAATCACCAGCTTGGGTTTGTGTTTGAGGCCCCCATTGACCAAAGTGGCGGTGGCCTGCGCCAACTGCAGCATGGTGAAGCTGTTGTACCCCTGGCCAATGCCCAGGGAAATGGTTTCACCCGCGTACCACTTTTTCTGCTCAGGGCGTTTGTAGTAGCCGCGTTTCCAGGCCTGGCTGGGCAACACCCCCCGCACTTCTCCGTGGATGTCAATGCCGGTGATCTGGCCAAAGCCCAGCGGGGCCATGAAATCATGGATGGCATCCACACCGAGCTCATTGGCCAGGGAGTAGAAATAAGCGTTGCTGGAGTAGAGGATGGCGCGGTGCATGTCCATGATGCCGGTGCGATCATTCTCAGGACTGCCGAAGCGGTGGCCGCCAAACATATAGAAGCCTGGGTCGTTGACCAGCGTGCTGGCATTGCGTTTGCCGGTGCTCAAGGCGGCTAGCGCCATGAAGGGTTTGTAGGTGGAGCCCGGTGGGTAGGTGCCGCGCAAGGCCCGGTTGAGCAGCGGTTTGTCAATCGACTCGTTGAGCAAAGCCCAGTTGTCCTGGTCGATGCCTTCCACAAACAGGTTCGGATCGAAGGTGGGTTTGCTGACAAAGGCCAAAACCTCACCGGTTTTGGGGTCCAGCGCCACCAGCGCCCCACGGCGATCGCCATAGAGGTCTTCGATGAGTTTTTGTAACTTGATATCGATCGACAGCTTGATGGTGTTGCCGGGTGTGGAAGGCTGGCTGGTCAGGCGCCGGGTGGCGCGCCCACCGGCCGAGGTTTCCATCGAATCGACGCCGGTGATGCCGTGTAACTGTGGCTCAAAACTCTGCTCCACACCGAGTTTGCCGATGTAGTCGGTGCCACGGTAGTTGGCCGGGTCTTCGGAGCTTTCCAGCTCCTCTTTCTCCGTCGCGTTGATGCGCCCGATGTAACCGATCACATGGCTGGCCAGCGCACCATACGGGTAGTTGCGAAACAGGCGGGCTTTGATGTCCACCCCCGGGAAGCGGTAGCGTTGTGCGCCAAAGCGGGCTACCTCTTCGTCGGTGAGTCGGCTGCGCAGTGGCAAGGACTCGAAACTGCGGGCCTCTTCGCGCAGTTTTTTGAAGCGTTTGCGATCCCGCGGTGTGATGTCAATCACCTTGGCCAGATCGTCGATGGTCTGCTCCAGGTTGGCCACCTTTGCCGGCGTGACTTCCAGGGTGTAGGCCGAATAGTTGGTCGCCAACACCACCCCGTTGCGGTCCAGAATCAGGCCCCGGTTGGGCACGATCGGCACGATGGCGGTGCGGTTGTTCTCCGCTTGCGCCAGCAGATCCTCGTGGCGTGTGACCTGCAGATACACCAGCCGTGCCGCCACCAGGCTGAAACACCCCACCACCACGATACTGGCCACCAGCACCCGCAGGCGAAAACGAGACAGCTCGGCCTGAACGTTGCGGATCACCGTCATGGTTTACAGCGGCCGGTTGTCATCACGGTCGGGCGCCTGGCGCTGCGGCAGCAACAGCAACACACTCACCACTGGCCACAACAAGACCTCAATCAGCGGGGACAACACCACCGACCAACCGGGGAAATACTCCCCGGTCAGCAGCCGGATGATCAAGGTCAGTGCGTGTGCGGCGGCAAACAGCGGCAGCAGTTGCAGCGCCTGACTCGGTACCGAGAACCACAAAATCCGCCGGTGAATGCCAATGGCCAGAAAACTCAGTGCGCTGTAGGCCAGGGCATGTTGCCCCAGCAGTGCGCTTTGGTGGACATCCATCGCCAGACCCAGTAAAAAGGCCGCCCCCACACCCACCCGCTGGGGCTGGTGAATGGCCCAGAACACCAGAATCAGTGCCAGCAAATCCGGCAGCCAGGCGGCGCGCCCCCATAGCCCCATGTTTTGCAGCATGTTCAGCGCCAGCGCCGTGATCAGGCTGCCCCAGATGAACCAGGGATTGGCCGGCAACAACAACTGTTGGCCACGCGGCATCATCATGGTTTGCCCCCTTTGGCTTTGGCCGAAGGCAGGCTGACCGTGGGCTCGGGCCGTGCCAGCATCTGCCCGGTCAGGGGTTGCAACACCAGCACATGCAGGCTGCCAGCGGTTGCGGCCACCGGGATGCAGCGCACCCGTGCAAAGGCAGAATCTGCGCCACGCTCGATTTTGTCCACCCGTGCCACTTGCAGCCCAGGGGGGTAGACGCCGTCCACACCACTGGTGGTTAACAGGTCACCGGCTTGCAGGTCCACATTGGCGTCCAGAAAACGCAGCTCCAGTGAACCTTTGCCCGGGGTGTCATCACCAAAAGCCAGGGCGCGCAGACCGGTACGGGCGTTGAGCACCGGAATGGCCTGGTTGCGGTCTGTGATCAAGGTGACTTCACTGACCAATGGGTAAACACGTGTGACCTGGCCCAGCACACCCAGCTCGTCCAGCACCGGTGAGCCCGTCTGTACCGCCGCCAGGGCGCCTTTGTCAATGATGACCTTGCGGCTAAATGGATCGGCGGCGTCATACAGAACCTGCGCCGCCAGGGCGGGTGTGTTGACACGGTCACGCAAGCCCAGCAGTGCGCGCAATCGGGCGTTTTCCTGACTGAGTTGTTCCACCTGTTGGGCACGTTGGGATTGCAGGCCCAATTGGTATTGGGCCGCCGCTTCATTGGCCTGGGAGGTGGTTAGCGAATCAAAATATTTGCCACCGTCACGCGTCCAGATCACCGGCTGCAGCATGGCCCATTGCAAGGGATAGATGACCGTGGCAATCGCTGCACGAACCGGTTTGATGATGCTGAAACGGTTGTCTGCCACCATCATCAGCACCGCCAGTACACCAAAAAAAACCAACTTGGACAGGGCCGACGGCCCTTGCCGGAAGAATGGCGGCGGTGATCTGTCCAGCGTACCCAGTGGCATCGCTGACTCCCGGTGTTTATTCGCTGGTGAAAATGGAGCCCAGACGTTCCATCTGGTCCAGCGCAATGCCGCAGCCGCGCACCACGCAGGTCAGCGGGTCTTCGGCCACCAGCACAGGCAGGCCGGTTTCTTCGGCCAGCAGGCGGTCCAGGTCACGCAGCAGGGCGCCGCCACCGGTGAGCATCATGCCGCGGTCGGCAATGTCGGCACCAAGTTCCGGTGGGGTTTGTTCCAGCGCATTCTTGACCGCCGAAACGATGTTGTTGATCGGGTCGGTCAAGGCCTCGAGGATTTCATTGCTGGAAATCGTGAAGCTGCGTGGCACACCTTCAGACAGGTTGCGCCCGCGCACTTCCATCTCACGGACTTCGCTGCCGGGGAAGGCTGAGCCAATACTTTTCTTGATGGATTCGGCAGTGGGTTCACCAATCAGCATGCCGTAGTTGCGGCGGATGTAGTTGATGATGGCCTCGTCAAACTTGTCGCCACCCACGCGCACGCTGCCCTTGTAGACCATGCCGCCCAGCGAAATCACGCCCACCTCGGTGGTGCCGCCGCCAATGTCGACCACCATCGAGCCGCTGGCCTCAGACACCGGCAAACCTGCGCCAATGGCCGCTGCCATGGGTTCTTCGATCAGGTACACATCACTGGCACCGGCGCCCAGCGCACTTTCGCGGATGGCGCGGCGCTCGACCTGGGTGGAGCCGCAGGGCACACAAATGATGATGCGCGGGCTGGGCCGAAACACCGAACGCGGGTGCACCATCTTGATAAATTGTTTGAGCATCTGCTCTGTGACGGTGAAGTCGGCGATCACGCCGTCTTTCATCGGGCGGATCGCCTCGATGTTTCCAGGCACCTTGCCCAGCATGGCCTTGGCTTCCTTGCCCACCGCTTGGATGGTTTTTTTGCCTTGGGGGCCACCTTCGTGGCGGATCGCCACCACCGAGGGTTCGTCCAGCACAATACCCTTGTCACGTACGTAAATCAGGGTGTTGGCGGTGCCCAGGTCAATGGCGAGGTCAGTGGAGAAATACTGACGGAATGCTCCAAACATGAATCGGTCCTCTCGGGTACAAACAGCACTTCGGCTCGCTTGTCACCCTGTAATGTGTTCAAAATGGTGGGTTTTCGGCAATAAACCATGCCGTTTTGGACTGTTGCCCAAAGACGGGATAATACCCTATCACCCCCGCACAAGCCGTGCCCAGGGGCTGCTGAAACCCTGATTTACACCCTGTTGCAACCAAAATAAAGCCATGTCTCTGACCCTTGCTGATATTGACCGCCTGGCGCATCTGGCGCGGCTTGGTCTCCAACCCGATGAACGCACCCGCTTGTGCTCCCAACTCAACGATTTTTTCGGCGTGGTTGAAAAAATGCGATTGGTGGACACCGCAGGGGTGGTGCCACTGGCGCACCCGGTGGATGTGGCCGGCGACATGGCGCTGCGCCTGCGTGATGATGTGGTGAGTGAGCCCAACCAGCGCGACGCCAACCAGAAGAGTGCACCTGCGGTCGAGTCCGGCCTGTTCCTGGTGCCCAAGGTCATCGAATAAGCCAAGCCCATTTTTATCATGACGCAATCTACCGATCTTCACGATCTGACCGTGGCCGAACTGGCCAGCGCGCTGCGTGACCGCAAGGTCTCTGCGGTCGAAACCGCGCAGCATTTCCTGGCGCGTGCACAGTCACACGCCGATCTGGGTGCTTTTCTGGACACCAACAGCGATGTCACACTGCGCCAAGCCCGCACTGCTGATGAACGGCTGGCCGCTGGGACGGCAGGTGTCCTCGAAGGTGTGCCGATGGCGCACAAGGACATTTTTGTCACCCGTGATTTCGCCACCACGGCGGGCTCGCGCATGCTGGACGGTTACCACTCACCGTTTGACGCCACGGTGGTGTCACGGCTGGCCGACACCGGTGTTGTCACTCTGGGCAAGCTCAACTGCGACGAGTTTGCCATGGGCTCGGCCAACGAAAACTCGGCCTTTGGCCCGGTGAAAAACCCCTGGGACATCACCCGCACGCCGGGCGGCTCCTCCGGTGGCAGCGCCGCAGCGGTCGCTGCGCGCTTGGCGCCAGCCGCCACCGGCACTGACACCGGCGGCTCGATCCGCCAGCCCGCTTCGTTTTGTGGCATCACCGGCATCAAGCCAACGTATGGCCGCGCCTCGCGTTACGGCATGGTGGCTTTTGCCTCCAGCCTGGATCAGGCCGGTGTGTTGGCGCGCAGCGCGCAGGACTGTGCCCTGGTGCTCTCGAGCATGTGCGGGCCGGACCCGGAGCGGGATTCGACCTCGCTGGATGTGCCTGCCGAGGATTTCACCCGCACGCTGGCGGAGCCGATCAAGGGCCTGCGCATTGGTGTACCCGCCGAGTTTTTTGGTGAAGGCCTGGCACCGGATGTGCGTGCTGCAGTGGACGCCGCGCTGAAAGAATACGAGGCGCTGGGCGCCCGGCTGGTGCCGATTTCGCTGCCGCGCACCGAGCTGTCGATTCCGGTCTACTACATCATTGCGCCGGCCGAGGCGTCGAGCAACCTGAGCCGTTTTGACGGGGTGAAGTTTGGCCACCGCGCCAAAGACTTCAAAGACCTCAACGACATGTACGAACAGACCCGCGCCGAAGGGTTTGGTGACGAGGTCAAACGCCGCATCATGATCGGTACCTATGTGCTGAGTCACGGTTATTACGACGCCTATTACCTGCAGGCGCAGAAGATCCGCCGCATGATTGCCGACGATTTCCAGCAGGCCTTCCAGCAGTGCGACGTGATCGCCGGGCCGGTGGCACCGACGGTGGCTTGGGCACTGGGTGGCCACGGCAACGATCCGCTGGCCGACTACCTGGCCGACATCTTCACCTTGCCAGCCTCGCTGGCGGGTTTGCCCGGCATGAGCCTGCCGGTCGGTTTTGGCGCAGGCAACCTGCCTGTTGGTTTGCAGCTGATTGGCAACCACCTGAGCGAATCACGCCTGCTCAATGTGGCACACCGCTTCCAGCAGGCCACCGACTGGCATATCCGCCGCCCGCAAGGCATCTGAGAAAAAACCATGACTGATACAAAATATGTAGCGCAAAAGTCCCTGCTGGTAAGGGGTTATGAGGTTGTGATTGGTTTCGAGACCCACGCCCAGCTGTCCACCAGGTCCAAAATCTTCAGCCGCGCGGCCACGGCCTTTGGCGCTGAACCCAACACCCAAGCCTGTGCGGTGGATCTAGCCCTGCCAGGCACGTTGCCGGTGATGAACAAAGGCGCGGTCGAGCGGGCTATTGAGCTTGGCCTGGCGCTGGGCTCGCACATTGCACCACGCAGCATTTTTGCCCGCAAGAACTACTTCTACCCCGACCTGCCCAAGGGTTACCAGATCAGCCAGTTCGAGATCCCGGTGGTTCAGGGCGGCTTGGTCGAGTTTTATTTGGGTGACGAGAAGAAATCGGTGCGCCTGGTGCGCGCCCATCTCGAAGAAGACGCGGGCAAGTCCTTGCACGAGGACTTCATTGGCCAGACCGGCATTGACCTGAACCGCGCCGGCACACCGCTGCTGGAGATCGTCACCGAGCCCGACATGCGCTCCACAGCTGAGGCGGTCGCCTACGCCAAGGAGCTGCACAAGATCGTCACCTGGATTGGCATCTGCGACGGCAACATGCAAGAAGGCAGTTTTCGCTGTGACGCCAATGTGTCGGTGCGCAAGCCCGGTGAACCGCTGGGCACCCGGCGCGAGATCAAGAACCTCAACAGCTTCAAGTTCATGCAACAGGCGATCGACTACGAGATCCGCTGGCAGATCGACGAAATTGAGGATGGCCGTGCCATCCAGCAGGCTACCGTGTTGTTTAACCCTGACACTGGTGAAACCCGCGCCATGCGCAGCAAGGAAGACGCTGCCGACTACCGCTATTTCCCCGACCCGGATTTGCCACCGCTGGTGATTGCCCCCGAGTGGGTGGAGCGTGTTCGCGTCGGCATGACCGAGTTGCCACGTGTGATGGCGGCACGTTTTGTCAAAGACCACGGTTTATCGGATTACGATGCCACAGCCCTGACCCAGAGCAGAGAGGTTGCTAGCTATTTTGAAGCGGCTACTGCTGCTTGCGGCCAGCCCAAGCTGGTCGGCAACTGGATCATGGGTGAGATCTCGCGGCGTCTGAATGCCGCTGAATCTGACATCAGCGCCTGCCCGGTTACACCCGCGCAGCTGGGGCAACTCGTGACGCGAATTCAGGATGGCACCATTTCCAACAATGCGGCCAAACAGGTGATGGATGTGCTGTGGGTCGACCCACACACCGAGGTGGATGCGGTGATTGAGGCCAAAGGCCTCAAACAAAGCAACGACACTGGTGCGCTGGAGAAGATTGTGGACACCGTGCTCGCCGCCAACCCGAAAAACGTGGACGAGTTCCGCGCGGGCAATGCCAAGGCGCTCAACGCGCTGGTGGGCCAGATCATGAAAGCGAGCCAAGGCAAGGCCAATCCGCAGCTGGTCAACGAGCTGCTGAAGAAAAAACTCGCCGCTTAGTCGGGTTTGGGCGCTGTGGCCAGTTGCCACAGCGGCATCAGGCGCTGCTGTTCGGCATCAAAGCGGGCGTTGACCCGCGTGATCTCGGCATCCTTGTCGGCCAGAAAACGCCCCTGCGCAGCCAGGGTCTGGTTGACCTCATCGATCTGGCGTTTGAGCCGCAGCGGCGCTCGGCTGGGGTCTTTGGCATAAAAGGCCATCTCATCCAACAGCTTGGTCTTTTGGGCCTGCAGGTCGGTGACCTGGACCTGCGCGGTTTGTTTGACGCGGTTGATGTGGTCCAGCGCGTTGGCCCGCTCCTGCTGGTGGGCGCTTTGGGTTGGGTAACGGACCAGCAGGGCGCGGTCGCGGCGTTTTTCTTCTTCCAGCAAAGCGCGTTGCGCTTGTTCGGCCTTCTCTTTGGCTTCCTGTTCGGCGTACTCCTTGGCGGTCAAGGTCGGGCCAACCCGGGTTTTGACGGTGCCACTCGGGTTGAGGATTTTTTGCTCGCGGTCGCGGCACTCTGCAATCGGGCGGTCCGAGGTCAGCTTGCGCCCCCGGGCATCCAGGCAGGTATAGATCTCAGGTGTGGGTAGCTGCGCCTGTACCGCCCCGTGGCCCAGCGCTGCCAACCAGCCCAGAACCAGGCCACCGGCTAGGCTGCCACCGCGCTGCCACCAGCCGGGTGCGTGGGTCATGCGCCATCGGCCCCGTAGCGTGCGCGGTAGGCAGCCACCCGTTCGTGGGCATCGGCTAGCCCGGGCACACGGTGGTGTTGCAGGTACTGCAGCAAATCGTTGAGTTTTGCCACTGAGCAGACTTGCAGACCGAGCTGGTTCTGCACATATTGCACCGCGCTGTGTTCGACGTCCTGGCCGTTTTCCGTGGCTTTTTCCTGGCGGTCCAGCGCGATCACCACCGCATGGGCGGTGGCGCCCGCCTGCTGGATCAGCGCGATGGACTCGCGCACGGCCGTACCCGCAGACATGACGTCGTCGACGATCAGCACCCGGCCCTGCAGTGGCGCACCCACCAGTGAGCCACCTTCGCCGTGGTCCTTGGCTTCCTTGCGGTTGTAGGCAAAAGGCACGTTGCGGCCCAAGCGCGCCAGCTCCACGGCCAGCACCGCACCCAGCGGAATGCCCTTGTAGGCGGGGCCAAAAATCATGTCGAATTCGATGCCGCTGCCCAATAGGCGCTGCGCATAGAATTGCGCCAATTTGCCCAGCTTGGCACCGTCGTCGAACAGGCCGGCATTGAAGAAGTAGGGGCTCAAGCGGCCGGCTTTGGTTTTGAATTCACCAAAGCGCAGCACGCCGCTGGCCACCGCAAACTGCACAAAGTCTTGTGCCAGACTGTCCTGGCCCGGGCTGGTACAGCTTTCGATTTCGACACACTCTGACATGGGGAATTCCTTGTTCAAATTGACCAGCCTGAACCTCAATGGTATTCGCTCCGCCACCAGCAAGGGCTTGGAGGCATGGATCGACAAAACCGCGCCTGATTGTATTTGTGTACAAGAGGTCAAGGCGCAGGCCCCCGACCTGGCCGACCGGTTTGAACACCTGGCGGGTTTGCCGGGCTACTTCCATCTGGCCGACAAAAAAGGGTACTCAGGCGTGGGCATCTACAGCCGCCAGGAACCCAGTGAGGTCATCGCCGGGTTTGATGGCGCCGAGTTTGATACCGAAGGGCGCTACCTGGAGCTGCGTTTTGACACACCCACGGCCCGGCGCTCCATCATCAGTTGTTACTTTCCCAGTGGTTCGTCGGGTGAGGAACGCCAGTTGGCCAAGTACCGATTTCTGGACCTGATCTACCCGCACCTGCAACAGCTCAAGGCGCAGCGTGAATTCATTGTCTGTAGTGATGTCAACATCGCCCACAAAGAGATTGACCTCAAAAACTGGAAGAGCAACCAGAAGAACTCCGGCTTTTTGCCTGAAGAGCGGGCCTGGATGACCAAGCTGCTCAGCGAAGGTGGCCTGGTGGACGTCTATCGGCAGTTGCACCCCACGACCACCGACGAGGCCTACACCTGGTGGAGCAACCGCGGCCAGGCTTATGCCAAAAATGTGGGGTGGCGGCTGGACTACCATCTGGCGACACCGCAACTGGCCGCCTGTGCCCATGCGGTGGCGATCTACAAGGCTGAGAAATTCTCGGATCACGCGCCAATTACTGTGGATTACGACTTTTAAAGCGTGTTATCGCTGTCAACTTGGTGCAATCTCCGGGCCCTAGAATCTTTGGGGCTTTTACTCACCAACCACCGGGGATCATCATGACAGCACGTCTCAGCAACAAGGTTTCCATCATCACTGGCGCTGCGCAGGGCATTGGCCTGGCCACCGCCATCAAGTTCGCCCAGGAAGGCGCCATCGTGATTGTTTGTGACGTCAAACAAGAGGCGGTGGACGAGGCTGTCGCTCAATGCCGCGCCTTGGGCGCCACCGCCGAAGGTTTTGTCATGGATGTGACCCAGCGCCCCGTGGTGGATGAGGTGGTGGCTCAGGTCAAGGCCAAGTTTGGCCGCATCGATGTGCTGGTCAACAACGCGGGCATCACCCAGGACGCGCGCCTGCAAAAAATGACCGAAGCGCAGTTTGACAAGGTGATCGACGTGAACCTGAAGGGTGTCTTCCATTGCACCCAGGCGGTGGCCGACGGCATGGTGGCTCAGGGCAGCGGCGTGATTCTGAACGCCAGCTCGGTGGTGGGCCTGTATGGCAACTTTGGCCAGACCAACTACGCCGCCACCAAATTTGGCGTGATCGGTTTCACCAAGACCTGGAGCCGCGAGCTCGGCCCCAAGGGTGTGCGCATCAATGCGGTGGCGCCTGGCTTCATCACCACCCCGATGGTGGCCGCCATGCCCGCTGAAGTGCTGGCCAAGATGGCCGAGAAGGTGGCCTCGCGCCGCCTGGGCAAACCTGAAGAAATCGCCAATGTCTACGCTTTCCTGGCCAGTGACGAAGCCAGCTACATCAATGGCGAAGTGATCGAAGTCTCGGGCGGCATCTCGCTGTAACAGACCTCGGCGGTGCCACAGCCAGCGTCAGTGTCGTGTGCACACCCCCGTCAACCCTGGCCGAATGCCACCTGGCCCAGAGCTGTGTGTTTTCTGGATGCCATTTTGCGCAAGTGTTGACGTGGTGCAAGGCGTTTCACGTGGCAAGGTGCAAGATGGCGGTTTTGAACTGACCTAACACCTATGGAACTGTTTTCTGCCACCTGGTGGTGGGCCCTGCTGGCCATTGTGCTGATTGATCTGGTGCTGGCCGGAGACAACGCGATCGTGATTGCGCTCGCAGCGCGCAATTTGCCCCCCCATCTGCAAAACCTGGCGGTGGTCTCTGGCACCGTTGGCGCGATTGCGGTGCGCGCGATGCTGGCATTTGGTACGGTCTGGTTGCTGCATATCCCGGGGCTGCTGTTGCTGGGCGGGCTTGGTCTGATCTGGGTGGCCTACCAGCTGCTGGCCGACGATACCGACGAGGCCTCGGCCGACCCGGTGGCCAACACCTTCTGGGCCGCCATGAAAACCATCATCGTGGCCGACGCGCTGATGGGTGTCGACAACGTGCTCGGGGTAGTGGGTGCGGCGCACGGCGCCTTGGAGCTGGTGGTCATTGGCCTGCTGCTCAGTGTGCCGATGGTGTTGTTTGGCAGTTCGCTGGTGCTCAGGCTGGTGCAGCGGTTTCCGCTGATTGTCCAGCTGGGTGGTGCGGTGCTGGCCTTGACCGCCGCCAAAATGATCGTGAGTGAGCCGGTGCTCAAGGACGTGTTTGGTCCTTTTCACGGTGACGTTGCGGCCGCCCCCTTGCAGACAGCGGCACGCTGGGTGGTGTATGTGCTGGTGGTGGTGGGTGTCCTGGTGTCCGGTTGGTGGAAAAAGCGCGGCGCCCAGGTCAGCCAGCAGCTGGTGGGTTAAACCCCTTTCGGCCGGGTCAGGCCGGGTTTTGGGGTTAAGCTGTCCCCCATGAAACTACTCCTCAAATGGTTGCTCAGCGCCGCCGCCCTGCTGTGTGTGGCCTATCTTTATCCCGGCGTGGTGGTTGGCAGCTTTGGTGCGGCCATGAAAGCTGCGCTGGTGATCGGGCTGTTCAATATGGTGTTGCGCCCGGTGCTGGTGCTGCTTACCTTGCCTGTGACCCTGATCACGCTCGGGCTGTTCCTGTTTGTCATCAATGCCCTGATGTTCTGGGCTGCCTCGGGTGTGCTGGAGGGCTTTCACGTGCAAGGCTTTGGTGCGGCGCTGCTGGGCTCGCTGATTTACTCCGTGCTCGGTATGGTGATCGACTCAGTGTTTGAGCGCCTGTTGTTTAAGTAAGTCCGCGATCTGGCGTTGGCGTGTGTCGATGATGGACGCGTCGATGTGGTCGGCCGCCCGCCCCAGTGCCTCGTTGCTGCGCATCAGGTCTTGTGCGGCGCGCAGCCGGTCCATGGCGCCGGTGTAGTCCAGCCGCGCAGCTTGCGCCTCAGCCTCGGCGCGCAGGGCGCGCAAACCCTGGTTCTGCGCCCCATACAAACCCGCCAGCGTCTGCCAGACCAAGGCGTCCTGCGGCTGGCTGCTGAGCCAGGTTTGCAGGTTCTGGATGCTTTGACCCAAGATGTCAGCCTGTTTGAGCTGCAAGGCCAATTGCGCCTGCAAGATCAGCAGCGGGCGGCGCATCTGGGCCAGCGGCAAGCTGGTGCCCTGGGTCAAGCCCAGGCTGGTCGCCAGGCTCGCCAGTTGTGCTGGCGTCAGGTCACGTGCGCTCAGGTCGATCTCAGCACCCAACCAGCGCACCGGCGCTGTCGCTTGCACATCCACAGCGGTCAGTGTTTGCAGCCGGGCCAAATAACGTCGCGATTGCACCGGTTCACGCAACAGGCTGGCGGCCAGGGCAGCGCCATACACCGTGCCGGCCTGTTGTGCCACAGGGAACACGCGTGAGCCCGCATCATCGGCTTGTGCCAGCCAGCTGCGCAAGGCATCCACACCGGGGTTGGACAAAACCTTGGCGCGGGTGCTCATCATGGCGTGCAGCAGGGTGGGCGCCGCAGCCACCGCATGCGGTGCACCCAGCGGCAGGCGCGACTGCATGTCGGCGATGCGCTCGGTGGTCAGCGGGTGGCTGCGCAGGTAGGGGTAGTTGCCGCTGTCGTTGAGGCGTGCTGCCTGCTGCAGTTTGTCAAACATGGTGACAAACCCTTGCGCGTCAAAACCGGCCTGGGTCATCACCCCAAAACCGACACGGTCGGCCTCCCGCTCCATGTCGCGTGAAAAATTGAGCTGGTTTTGCGCCGCCACGGCCTGCCCGCCTACCATCAGCGCACTGCCCGCGTCGGCGCTTTTGCTGGCGGCCAGTGCGCCCAGGATCATGGCGCCGATCAGCCAGGGGGTTTGTGCGCTGTCTTTGGCAATCAGGCGCGAGATATGCCGCTGGGTGACGTGGCTGAGCTCGTGGCCCAGCACCGAGGCCAGCTCGTCGCGGCTGCTCACCACCGCCAGCAGCCCCAGATTCACCCCCAGGTAACCACCGGGCAGGGCAAAGGCGTTGACCGTGCGGTCGCGCCCCAGCATGATGTGCCAGGCAAAACGCTCATCCAGCTCGGGTGTCAGTTCGCCACGCAGGCGGGCGGCGGCCAGCAGCGGCTGCCAGATGCCCTGCACATAGTCGGCCAACACCGGGTCGTCCAGGTAGTCGGGGTCACGAAACAGCTCGGCTGCAATGCGGTCACCCAGACGGCGCTCTTCGGCGCTGGCCAGGGCGCTGCCGTCACCGAGTTGCGGCAAGCCTGCCGAGGCACTGTCGATGCTGCTGGGTACAGGTGTCTGAGCCGTCAGGTTGCTGGGCAGCCAGGCACACGATACTGCCAAAACAATAGCTATATGCCCTTTATTGATAAAGGCTAGAGGCCGATTATTCATAATTTTCTTGCGTGGCATGCCGTCCCGAGAAGGTCCATGGTTAGCGCCTGTGGTGCGCGTCAGCCCGTATGATGCCAGCCGCGTGTAAAGGTTCGGTCCCACCGGACTGCCCAGTCCCCCTTATTGAAACGGTTTGTCATGAGCACTCTCACCCATTTTGACGCACAAGGTCAGGCCCACATGGTCGATGTGGCCAGCAAGGTCGCCACCCACCGTGTGGCGGTGGCCGCTGGCCGCATCGAGATGCGGCCAGACACGCTGGCGCTGATCACCGGCGGCAGTGCTAAAAAAGGCGATGTGCTGGGCATCGCCCGTGTGGCGGGCATCATGGCGGCCAAAAAAACCAGCGAACTCATCCCGCTGTGTCACCCGCTGGCGCTGACCCGGGTAGCTATCGAATTTGAAGTGATTCAGGCTGATTCAACAAGGTCTGGCGCCGTTTTCTGCACCGTGACCGCCGAAACCGTGGGCCCCACCGGCGTTGAGATGGAAGCCCTGACCGCGCTGCAGGTGGCGCTGCTCACCATTTACGACATGTGCAAGGCGGTGGACCGCGGCATGCTCATCACCGGCTGCCAGCTGCTGGAAAAACACGGTGGCAAGTCGGGCAGTTTTGTGGCGGGTGGGTAGACACCGGTTTGCTCACAGCGCGGACACTGCCGCACCATGTTTGGCAGCCCACACCGCATAGTCCTTGGGAAACGCCGCCCGGTAACGCGCAGCGTAAAAAGCCACTTCATGGTTGCGGCCCAGCAGCAAGGCGCTGTTGAGCAGAAGCTCCACCACGCGGGCCTCGGGTGAAAAATGCAGCATGTTTTTCGCCAGTGTGTTGATCGCAGCCGCATTGGCGGGGGTCAGCGTGGTGATGGTCAGTTCAGCAAAACGCACCGGGTCCTGGTACAGCCAGACACCACGGACTTTGTCCAGCGTGTGTTCGCGGTAAGCGCTGGCGCGGTGGTCCTGGTCCAGATACATCTGGCTGGCCAAGAAATAGTTCCAATAGGCAAAACTGCAATACGCCACCAAAACAATAGCAAATAGCCCGTATAGATAAAGGGTTGGAGCACAAAAACGCTTGTAAGCGCAGGCCAGCCCACCATGGGGCGGCACCCACCACAACAGCCACACACTCAAGGCCGCAGCCATCTGAAACGGCCCGTACCACAGCGGGTACTCCAGCAGGCTGTGTAACGCAATCACCGCCAGCACACCCCAGGCCAACTGGCGTGTCGGGTGGCGTTCGCGCCAGGGCTGGCCAAGCCACAGCAGCCACAGGGCCAGGCCACACAGCGCCAGCGCCATGGGCAGGCCTAGCTCCACCGCCAGGTGCAGCGGCAGGTTGTGAGCGTTGTCCAGAATGTCACAAAACCGGGTGCCTGGGTAGAGCGTGATGAAGTGGGCGTAGTCCAGCTCACCCCAGCCCCAACCCGTCCACGGCCTGAGAGAGATCAGATGCAGCACATTGCCCCACAGCGTGAGTCGGCTGGCGCAAGCCGCATCCCCCGCCCGCAGACGCGCCCAGGCGCCGCTGCTTAACGGGTCCAGCCCGGCCAACCACGGCAGGGCCACACTCGCCGCCGCGTAGGCGATCAGTGCCGCCAGCAGCACCGTGAACACCCGTCGCGCCTGGGGCCTGGGTACCTTGCGCTGCCACCACAGGCTCAGCAGCAGAATCAGCACCAGCTGCAACAGCCCGGTGCGTGACGCCGAGGCGGCATTGCCCGCACCCAACAAGACCCCAGCGACCAGCACCAGCGTCAGCCGTGCCGACGGCCAAACCGAGCGCGGCTGGCTCGGCCGCAGCCGCAGCACCCCCACCGGCGCCGCCGTGGCGGTGTAAGACGCCGAGCGGGCCACCAGCCACAACAGCGCCACCAGCCCAATGCTGAGCAGCGTGGCAAATTGGTTGCGCTGGCGCAGGTTGCCAAACGCCTGGCCCAGCTCGGTGTGGTTGACCCAGATGCCAAACACAGCTGTCTGGCCAAAGTACTGCAACAGGCCCAGCACAGCGCTCACCACCGCCGCCAAGGCCCAGGCCAACACCACGGCTTTCACCATCTGCTGGTTCTCACCCCGCTGCCTGTCGAATGCCAGCGCCAGCAGCACCCCGGCCGCGCAGGCCCAGGCAAACAACAAGGGCCCCACCTGCGCCGTCGGGCCAGGGGAAAACGGGTTCAGCCAGGGGAGGAGGATGAAGAGGAAGGCGGCGGTGGGCATACAAAATCACAACTTGTGATCAGGATTTAGCTACTCTGACCGAGAACCGGGTGTGATTTGGTGGGTAACGAATTCGTGATTGGTGTTGTATAAAATATACAAATACTAATTTGTTTGAAAATTGGACTCCGGTGGCCATTTAAGTGTAATTTCATACTTTTTGTTCCTGGTTTCTGCTGCCCAAGCTTTCTTTAAGATGTCGCATTTTGTCTGATCTGTTATTTTGCAGATTTTTGACAAAATAGTGGATGCTTCATCTTGTTGTTTATTGCGTGCAAGCGCCACTGCCAGCATATACAGCCCATCGGCTGTTGGTTTAATCCCGACAACTTTACGCAGCCGATTTAGGTCATCTGCTGAAAGTGTTTGATCGAAATCCAGCTGACTTAGCTTAATCCATTCCTGAAAATAATTCAAAACAAGCACATTTGGAACGAAATCTTTAGGTATTTTTTCAAGACCAATACCTGCATTTTTAAATCGCCAATTGTAATAGCTTTCCTCAACCTTAAAATAATCGCTAATGATTACACCAAGTAGAATTGAAGCGCTCAATGAAAAAACCAAAAATAACCAGCGAGAACTGGATAATATTTGCGAGTTCGGAAGATAGACACTGATCGAACCTATCAATACCCCGGTGGGTAACAAGAAGTAAGCGTAGTTCAATGGATATTCGAACATGGCGTGAATGCTTGCCACACCAACAAGCATAACCATTATTGCAGTTGTTGCATTTTTGACATTCAAGAATGCACGAACTAACCAACAAGCTAGCAAGCCAGAGAGCAGTATGCCAATTGGAATTCCAAATCTAATCACTAAATCTAGAAATAGGTTGTGGGTGTGGCCAAAGATGCCGGTCAAACTGGCAAACTTGTCAGCGACGTCCAACTGTGCCCTTTCGACTTCGGTAAAACCATATCCAAACCAGGGTCGTTCAAACGCAGCATGCGCAAAAAGGCTCCATGCGCTGAACCTAAGCTCACCTTGCTGAGCAAGACGCAGGAAGCCGTCTTCGCCGCCTAATCCTAAACTCTTGTAAAGCAACTGAAGTGCAGAGGGCAAGCACCACAAATAACCGTAGAGTAAGCTCACGACATAAGGTAAGCGACTTGTCACCCACAAGTGTCGCCACCACCAAACAGCCGTTACCAAGGCCGTTGCGCCCAATAGTCCTGACCGGGACTGTGTCAACGCTAACCCGGTAAGTAAAAAAGCAGCAATAAGCACAGCGACAGAACCACGGATGTACCGCGCGTTCACCGCCCACAGGCAAGCCAGAAGTCCCCAGAGTAATAAAGTTGCCAAGTTATTAGGCTGCCCCACGTTGGCATATGGCCGATTGCTTGATAAACCCATGGACCAGATATCTGTGATCCCATCATCCAGCAGTTGGAGCCAAGTATTCCATTGTAACCAAACTGATAGCACCGATGCCAGTGCAAAGGTGAGTAAAAGTATCTTCAGTAAAACTTCAGAATGATATTTTTCCCAGCGATAGCCTACTGCAACTGCCAAGCCAAAACCTATCAAATAGACGCTAGACATCCAAGCCTGTTGCACAAATGGCAATAACCCAGCAGAAAACTGGAGCCATACGATACCCGTCGATACAAAACCTACCAATGAGAGAAAAGGCCAATCAACTTTGTTCTTAGATAGATTAATAGAAAATAGTGATAGCAGCGCAAACCATGTTGCTGCCCATGCTTCTGAATGAAAAGCAGACCATGGCAAATAGTGGTTGGGTAGGAGCCACGCTAGGCAAAGCAAAATGGAAGCCAAAACTGATAACAAAGAAAACTGATTTGACTTCATTTATATTTGTGGCTCCATAATGAAAAAGCCCCCAAAAAGGGGGCGATTGAAAAAATTCCTATGAACTTATTGGTTGCAACTTGCGGGCCTATATTTGGCCAAAATGGTTCCTCCGCAAACCCAAGTTACTTGACCGTTAGCTTGTGCGGTACCTGACATGATGATCGCTCCTGCTGCTGCAGTTGGCAGGCCTTTCGATGTGGCGGTTACGACGCCTGTCTGTGAGTTAGATCCTTGCGCGTAGGAAACGCTTGCAACATATGTTGAGGACTGAGTTTCGACAGCAGACACGCCACTCGGAAATCCTCCGGTGACCGCAACTTGTTCAGACAGTGTTGTACGAGCAGAAGATGCCGCCAAAATGACTTCTGAGACCTTGGCTTTGGTTGTGTAATCTTGATAAGCTGGCAGCGCCACAGCCGCCAAAATACCGATGATTGCAACCACAATCATCAATTCGATCAGGGTAAAACCCTGTTGCATAGAACGCTTCATGACTAACTCCTTAAGGTGAAGAATAAAAAACGGTAACCCGGCTCAAGCAGCAGCTTCCGTGCCAAACCTTATCTTGGCCTTGAGGTGGCCATCCAAGCGACTTTTTAGCTAAATGCGCGTAAAAAGTCCTCAAAACGCAAAGCCATTTTTGTCACTCTGTGCGCTTCACCTGACAATTTTTGTCACCTTAAGCAGGGTATGAACCCATCATCGGACCAGTTGGCGCAATGACCTGGGTCGATGGACGACGCACAACCCATTGGCATGGCATGACAATCAGCCAATCCCCATCCAAGGACGCTCCACCATGAACGAACAAAACGGTTATGACATTGAAGACCTGCATGTGGGCATGACCGCCACATTGGCCAAAACCATCACCGAGGCCGACATTCTGCTGTTTTCAGCGGTGTCCACCGACGTGAACGCCTTGCATCTGAATGAGGAGTACGCCGTCAGCACACCGTTCAGGGGGCGTATTGCCCACGGCATGTTGTCAGCCAGCCTGATTTCGGCCGTGCTGGCCAACCGTCTGCCTGGCCCTGGCACGATTTATCTGGAGCAGAGCCTGAAGTTTCTGGCGCCGGTGCGCCCGGGAGACACCGTGCAGGCCACCGTGACTGTGCTGGAGATCGGCGACAAAGGCCGGGTTAGCTTGCAAACCACCTGCCGCGTCAAAGAGGTGGTGGTGATCGATGGCCAGGCCCAGGTCAAGATTGGCTCATCGGCGCGGCGTGCTGCCAGTTTGGCGGCCGTTTCTCGATAAAAGCCTGCACGCCCTCCAAGGCGCTGTCCTCCATCATGTTGCAGGCCATGGTCTGGGCGGCGTCCAGGTAGGCGGCTTCGATGCCGTTCTCCAGCTGGCGGTAGAACAGGCCTTTGCCAAGTGTGATCGCTGCGCGGGGTTTGGCCAGGATGTTATCGACCAGGCGGGCCAGCTCTTGGTCCAACTGATCGGGCTCGGCCACCCGGTTGACCAAGCCTTCTGCCAGGGCTTTCTGGGCGCTGATGAATTCGCCAGTGACCAGCATCTCGAACGCGGCCTTGCGCCCCAGGTTGCGTGACAGCGCCACACCGGGTGTGCTGCAGAACAGTCCCAGATTGACACCACTGACCGCAAAACGCGCGTTGCTGGCCGCCACCGCCAGGTCACACATCGCCACCAGCTGGCAACCCGCTGCCGTGGCGATGCCCTGCACGCGTGCAATCACCGGCACCGGGAACTTCTGGATGCTGACCATCAGCCTGGCGCATTGTTTGAACAGCGCCTGGTAGTAACTGTGTAAGGGTTGGGCGCGCATTTCGCGCAGGTCGTGCCCGGCACAAAAGGCCTTTCCGGCGGCGGCAATCACCACCACAGACACGCTGTCATCCGTGGCCAGGACATCCAACTCGTGTTGCAGGGCGTTCATCAGCGCCTCGGACAGCGCGTTGAAAGCGTCCGGGCGGTTCAGTGTCAGGGTGACCAGGCCACGGGGATCGCGGCTGGTAAAGACAAGCGGGGTGTCAGAGGTGGTCATGGCAGGGGCAGCAGTGGAAGGTGCCCCTTTGTATCAAGAACCTGGTCTTGACGCCACTATTTCCAGCGCAGGGGCTCGATGTCGACGTTGTGTTGGCCGTCACCCAGCATCAACACACCCTCCTGGATCGTGGCTTGCAGCGCCATGCTGCGCTGTGCCAGCGGCACCAAAGCCTGGGCGGTGCTGCTGGGGATGCGCCAGACCTGCAGCTTGTCGAGCCGGGTGAGTTTGCTCTCGATGCCTTTCCACCAGATGTCGGCGGCCTGGCCAAAGGCATACAGCACCACCGCATCGGCCTTGTTGCAGGCTTTGGAGAGTGGTTTGTCCTCAGGCTGGCCGACTTCAATCCACAGGCGCGTCAATCCGGTGAAGTCACGTAGCCAGACATCGGGTTCGTCCGGGTCACTCAGACCCGCGCCAAAGGCCAGCGTGCCGTCACCCCCACAAACACTTTGCAACTGATGCGCCTGCAATGCCAGCGCACACAGGCGAACCATCATGCGTTCGTCGGTTTCGCTGGGGTGGCGCGCCAGGGTCAGGGTCTGGTCGGCGTAATAACTGTGGTCAATGTCAGCAATCTGCAGGCTGGCTTTGAAAATGGTGGATTTGGTGGCCATCAGGGGGCTGCTTACACGCGTCGGGCCAGGTCGGCCGCTTTGCCGGTGTAGCTGCCCGGCGTCATGGTCAGCAAACGGGTTTTCTCAGACTCAGGAATCGCCAGATTGCTGATGAAACCTTGCATCAGCTCACGTGTCATCGGGGCGCCACGTGTGAACTCCTTGAGCTGTTCATACGGCTCGGGCAGGCCAAAACGGCGCATCACGGTCTGGATCGGCTCAGCCAGCACTTCCCACGAGGCATCCAGATCCGCAGCGATGGCCGCCTCGTTGATCTCCAGCTTGCCCAGGCCGGTGGCCAGCGACTGGTAGGCCAGCACGGTGTAACCGAGTGCCACACCCATGTTGCGCAGCACGGTGCTGTCGGTCAGGTCGCGCTGGAAGCGGCTGATCGGCAGCTTTTCAGACAGATGGCGCAACACCGCGTTGGCCAGGCCCAGGTTGCCCTCGGCGTTTTCAAAATCAATTGGGTTGACCTTGTGTGGCATGGTGGAGGATCCCACCTCGCCCTTCTTGAGTTTTTGCTTGAAGTAGCCATGCGAGACATAACCCCAGACGTCACGTGACCAGTCGATCAGGATGGTGTTGGCACGTGCCATCGCATCAAACAGCTCGGCCATGTAGTCATGGGGCTCGATCTGGATGCTATAGGGTTGGAATGTGAGGCCCAGGCCGAGTGGTTCCGGGCTTTCGATCACCTTGCGGCTGAAGGCCTCCCAGTCAAACTCGGGCCAGGCCGACAGGTGGGCGTTGTAGTTGCCCACCGCGCCATTCATCTTGGCCAGCAGCTGGACGCGGGCGATTTTGTCGCGTGCCGACACCAGGCGCACCACCACGTTGGCGACTTCCTTGCCCACGGTGGTCGGGCTGGCGGTCTGGCCGTGGGTGCGGCTGAGCATGGGCACGGCGGCAAAGCTGTGCGCCATCTCGCGTAACTTGTCGATGATGCCGTCCAGCGCGGGCAGCAGCACCTGGTCACGCCCGGTTTTGAGTTGCAAGGCGTGGCTGGTGTTGTTGATGTCTTCGCTGGTGCAGCCAAAGTGCACAAACTCTTGTGCAGCCAACAGTTCGGGGCGGGCCTCGAACTTGGCCTTGATCCAGTATTCGACCGCCTTCACGTCGTGGTTGGTGGTTTTCTCGATGTCCTTGATCGCCAGACCGTCGGTGGCCGAGAAGTTCTTCACCAGACTGAGCAAGTAGGTGCGTGCACCTGGTGACAGCGGCTTGAACTCGGCAAAGCCGCAGTCGCTCAAGGCGATGAACCAGGCAACTTCAACCTGCACCCGGCGGTGCATGTAGCCCAGTTCGCTCATGGCGGGGCGCAATTTGGCAAGTTTGGCGGCGTAGCGGCCGTCCAGCGGTGAGAGGGCGGAGATGGCGTGGGTACTCATGGGCGGGATTGTAGGGGCCGACTGCGTTGTGGGTCTGGGCGCCCACGGTGGCCAGGGCAATGTCCTTGCCCGTCAGCTCACATTCATCTCGCCAGATAAAATTGCGGCAAACAACCACGATCACAGATCACCAGCCACATGCCCATGAAACTCGTCGGATCCAATACCAGCCCCTACGTTCGTAAGGTGCGCATCGTCATGGCCGAGAAAAAACTCGACTATGACTACGTGTTGGAGGACGTGTGGAGCGCTGATACCGAGATAGCCCAGTCCAACCCGCTTGGCAAAGTGCCGTGCCTAGTGCTGGAAAACGGTGAGGTCATTTTTGACTCGCGTGTGATCGTCGAGTACTTTGACACCCTGTCACCGGTAGGCAAGCTGATTCCAGCCGTGGGCCGTGAGCGCGCTGAAGTCAAAACCTGGGAGGCCCTGGCCGATGGCCTGCTGGACGCCGCCATCCTGGCCCGGCTGGAAGCCACCTGGGGCGGGCGTACCAAGGCGCAGCGCAGCCAGGCCTGGATTGACCGGCAACTGGTCAAGATTGACGCCGCCCTGCAAGCCATGAGCAAAGGCTTGGGCGACAAGGCCTATTACACCGGCACCCACCCGGGTCTGGCCGACATTGCCGTGGGGGTGGCACTGGGTTATCTGGACTTCCGCTTTGCCGACATCAACTGGCGCGAGGCGCATCCTAACCTGCACAAGCTGTATGACAAGCTGGCGCAGCGCCCCAGCTTCATCGACACCCAACCGGTTTGAACTGACCGGCTAAACGCCGGTCCCCTACTGAGCAGGCACGCACTGTTTATGAACTGGCGCGGCGTTTGAGCCAGCGCATCAGGCCACCCAGCACGGGCAATTTCTCGTACAACTCCTCAGCAGCATCCCAGTAGTCGCGGTGTAGGGTGATGAACCCAGCCTCGTTGAGCACCAGATGGGTTGCACCCAAGATGGTCTGGGTCTGGCTGGTTTTGAAACCTTTGAAGCAAAACCTGAACTCCCAGGTCAGAAAACACTGCTGGCACTGCAGCACCTGGTGGGTCACCACAAAACGCGGTTGCTCCAGCTGCACAAACATATGGGCAAAGATGTGCTGGATGGCTGGGATGCCCACCACCTCGTTGAACGGGTCTTTGAAGCGCGCCTGCGGGTCGTAAAACTCACCCAGGAGGTTGAGGTTCTGTGGCGACACGGCTTCGAAAAACTGCACCATGCGTTCGATGGCTGCCGTATGGTCTACGGATGCTTGGGGGTGGGTGCTCATTGCGTGACTTTCTGAACCAGGTTGAAGTAGACGCGGTAGGGCAGCAGGCGCAGCAGCTTGAGCCACAGTGTGAACCGTTTGGGAAAGTGGATCTCGAACCGCCCCTTGGCCCAACCCGACAAAATCGCCTGTGCCGCTTGGTCGGGGCTCAAGAGCGCAGGCATCTTGAAGTCGTTCTGCGCGGTCAGTGGTGTCTCGACAAACCCCGGATTGATGATTGACACCCCAAGACCCAATGGATGCAGGTCCAGGTACAGCGCTTCGGCCAGGTTGATCAGCGCCGCTTTGGTCGGGCCATAGGCCAGGCTGTTGGGCAAGCCACCGTAACCCGCCACACTGCCCACCAGGCTGATGTGGCCCTGGCCACGCGCACGCAGGGCGGGCAAGACAGCGTCGAGCAGGTACAAGGCGCCCAGGTAATTGACCTCCACATGGCGCTGCATGTTGGCCGCGTCCAGCGCGTCGGCGCGCATCGGCTCGTAATGGCCGGCGCAGTACATCACACCGTCAAGCGGGCCCTGGGCCAGCAGACTGCTGGCGGCCTGTTGCACCGCCGCCTGATCGGTGGCGTCCAGCGGCAAAGCCTGGCACAGCGGGTGGGCTTGCGCCAGCGCCTGCAAGGCCTGAGCCTTGCGCGCCGACACCACCACCCGCGCACCCTGGGCCAGCAAGGCCCGCGCGGTGGCCGCACCAATGCCGCTGCTGGCGCCCACAATCCACACGGTTTTGCCTTGCCAGTCGGTCAGAGGCGGATTCAGGGGGTTGAGTAGGGACATGAATTGCTTCTATAAGAATAGCTATCAGCCTTTTTTCTAAAAGGGCTAGAGGCCAATTTAGCTTGTAAGGTGTTAAACCGGCTGTTTGGTGAACGCCAGCGTGACCTCGCCCAGGCGCAGACCAAACTTGCTCATCGTGGCCTTGTTGAGCATCACGGTGTCGGTCATCAAGTACATCCAGTCGTCAAACTGCACCTCGTAGACGGTGCCGTCCACCGGCAGCGACAGGGTGTAGGTCCAGTGGAAGGCATTGCCACGCGTCTGGCCGCTGGCCTCACCCACCACATCGTCGGCGCGGCCGGTGTAACGGCCATCGGGCAGCTGGGTCAGGCGCCAGATGCGTTTTTGTGTTGTGCCGTCAGAGTAGCTGAAAGACTCGTCGAGAACACCCTCGTTGCCGGTCCAGCTGCACACCATCAACACCGTGAAGCGTTTGACCACCGCACCGGATCGGTCGGTGAAGAGACCGTAGGCGGTGAGCTGGCCGTTGAAGTAGCTGCGCAGATCCAGCACCGGGGTCTGGCTGGCGTAACTCTCGATGTCTTGGGAAGCGCAGCCACTCAAGGCCAGGCCAGCGGCGGCGCTGGCAGATAAAAGCAATCGTCGTTTCATGGTCTCTTTCGGATGAGGAGGAGGTAGAGCAGGCCAGCGGCCAGCGTTTTGAGCAGGCAGGGCAACACGCAGTAGGCCAAGGTCAGTGTGCGCAAGGCCTCAGGGTCGGTGGCCCCGGGGCTGTAGCCCAGCAGGCCCAGCGCAGGCAGCGCCAGCCCGGCGGCCAGGGCCAGGTTGAGCTTGGTGGCAAAGGCCCACCAGCCAAAGTAGGCACCCTCTAACTGCTGCTGGTCACCACTGCGCTGGATGACCCCCGCGAGCAGGGCGGCAGGCAGGGCCAGGTCCGTGCCCAGCGCCACGCCCGAAAGGGCGCACACGACCACAAATTCGGCCACATCCCCCGCGCCCAGACCTGCAGCAAAGGCAAACACGCCAATCGCCAGCAACATGCCCAGCCCCCAGGTGCGCACCAGACCCAGACGAGCCACCACTTTGAGCCAGAGCGGGATGCTGAGCGCTGCGCAGACAAAATAACTGCCCAGAAACAGCGGCTCGGCACTGGCGGGCGCCTGCAGCCGGTCCTGCACAAAAAACAGCAGCAGGGTGGCGGGGATCGCGCTGGCAATGCCGTTGACCATAAAAACGGCCATCAGTTGCCTGAATCGGTCACGCCGCCACGGCAGCCACAAGCGTCCAGCGGCAGGTTGGTAGACCAGCACACCACTGGCCTGCGGCCTGGGCCCGCTGCGCCAGGCCAGCCAGCCACCCACACTCACTACCAACAAGATAGCTACTGTGGCAGGTAAACCAAGGGCTACCGGCGAAATGGATGCTATCACCACCCCCAGCAGCCCAAGCCCCTCGCGCCAGGCGACCACACGACTGCGGTAGAGCGCATCCCCACCCAGCCGAGCACCCCAGGCCTGGTGCAGGATGGTCAGCGCACTGAACGCGGTGGTGGTCAGCAGCAGCGTGGCCCCGAGCCACAGCAGCAGCTGGCTGGGGCTGCTCTGCAGCGCGGCGGGCGGGAAAAACAGCAAGGCAAACCCGCCGCACAGCAGCACGGCCGCCAGGGCCGCCCAGCGCAGCACCCGGGCTGACGCAGCTTGTGCCGCGTGATCGTGCTGGTGCAAGCCATCGGCCCAGCGCCCGAGCAGCGGGTCGATCAGGGTGTCAAACAGCCTCACCGCCACCAGCACCGCACCGAGCGTGGCCAGCGGCACACCAAAACTGCGGGCGTAGTGGTTGGGCAGCAGCACATACAGCGGCAGCGCCACAAAGGCCAGCGGCAGCCCCATCAGGCCGTAGCGCCAGCCTTGTTGCCAGGTGAGTGGGGTGCTCATGGTCTGTGGCTCGGCTTGTGCGTGTTGCGGAGGGGACCGAACCGTTGAGTTCTTGGGTCTCGGGTGGCAGCGGGCGGGGTACGGCGGGCCACCTCAGACGCGCTGCGCTTTGCGACATCGGTGTCCCGCCATACCCCACCCACTGCAGTGAGCGTTTGGGTTCGCGAGCGCTTAACAGCTGGATTGCCAAAAGGTGGAGATGCCCAGACTGTCTCAGGCGAGGCGGGGGCAGGCCGTGGGCCGATGTCGCAAAGCGCAGCGCGTCTGAGGCCTGCGGCCTGCCCCCGCTTCGCCGACCACACCGGCTGGCACGTCATGGAATGGCTCCGGACTTCCATAGACCACGCGCTGTCACGGGCGTCGTCCTGAATCAATCCGCACGCTTACGCAACGTGTACTGCAGCACGTCAATGTTGTTTTCCAGAAACGCGGCCTCGCAGTAGGCTAGGTAAAACTCCCAGATGTGCATGAAGCGCTCATCAAAACCATTGGCCAGAACCTCGGCACGGCGGCTCAGGAAGGCGTCGCGCCAGCGCTTGAGGGTTTCGCCATAGTCGTGGCCAAAGGCGTATTCGTCCACCACCTCCAACCCCGCCGCTTGGGCCTGGGCGCGGAACTCGCGTGGGCACGGCAGGCAGCCGCCCGGAAAGATGTACTGCTGGATGAAGTCGGTGGAGTTGACATAGCGGTCAAACAGCGCGTCGTCGATCACGATGCTCTGCACACAGGCGCGCCCACCGGGTTTGAGCAACTTGGCCACCGTGGCAAAGTAGGTCGGCCAGTACTCGCGCCCGACGGCTTCGATCATCTCGATCGAGCAGATCGCGTCAAACGGCGCGTCGTTGATGTCGCGGTAATCCTGCAGCCGCAGATCGGCTTGCTGGCCCACACCCAAGCGCGCCATGCGGTTCTGGGCAAAGGCCAGTTGCTCGGTGCTGAGCGTCACGCCGGTGATGTGGGCGCCAAATTCGGTGGTGGCTTTTTCTGCCAGCGCGCCCCAGCCGCAGCCAATTTCCAGCACCCGGTCGCCAGCCTTCACCCCGGCCATGCTGAGCGCGCGGCGCACCTTGGTATCTTGGGCCTGGGCCATGGGCTGGTTCAGGTCGCCGCCAAAAATGGCGGCCGAGTAGTTCATGGTGTCGTCTAGCCACAGCTTGTAAAAGGCATTGCCAAGGTCGTAATGGGCGTGGATGTTTTTTTGGCTGTTCGCCTTGGTGTTGCGGTGCATCAGGTGTTTGATGCGGTACAGCAGGCGCCCGAGCCAGGTGCCATAGATCACACCTTCCACCTCGGTGCGGTTTTTGATCAGCACGCGCAGCAGCTCGGTCAGGTTCGGGGTGCTCCAGTCACCCGCGATGAAACTCTCGGCAAAACCGATGTCGCCTGACTTGAGCGCGGCGCTGAACGGCGTCCAGTTGTGCAACACCAGGGTGGCATGTGGCAGCGTCTGTTGGCCAAAACGCTGCATGCTGCCATCGGGCAACTGCACGGTGAGGCTGCCATGCTGCAGTTTTTGCAGCAGCTTGAAAACTGTGCGTGCGGGTCTGGGGCAGTTTTGGGGCAAAACAAAAACGCTCGCCCGACTGGTCGTGCTGCTGTTGGTGGGGGGCATGGCGGGTGACCTCAACGGGTGGTGAAGTGAACGGGCGGAGGGGGCTTGCGAAAGAACGGCACTTTTTTGACAAACAGCTTGAGTGCGTGCCAGTGGATACGAAAAGCGATGCCAAAGGTCATCATCGGGTAGCCCAGCAGGGCGCGCCTTGCCGATTGGGCGGTCAAGGGCTCCAACTGCCCTGCCACACTGGTCTCGATCAGCGGGCCAGCAGCATCGTCAAAGTCGATACGCGCCACGGTGCGTTTGAAGTCCGGCGTGGTCATGAAACGAAAGCGGTAGCCGCCCTCAACCGGGCAAAACGGCGACACATGGAACACCTTGGCCGCTCGCAATTCCTGGCCAAAGCCGGGTTGGTCCAGCAAATAACAATGCCGCTCACCAAAGGTGTTGTTGACCTCGGCCACGATGGCCCGCAGGCTGCCGTCGGGCCGGTGGCAGTACCAGAAACTCACTGGCTTGAAGGTGAAGCCCAGCACCCGCGGGTAGGCATGTAACCAAACCTCACCGGTGGCGTCCCCAATGCCTTCACCCGCCAGCAGTTCGTCAAGCCAAGCCAGCGCGCCGCCTTGCGCCACACCCCGGCCATCACCATGGTCGGCATCGTAAAAACTCAGCGGTGCCCAGTGGTTGCGTGCCAGCGCGCCCGAGCCATTGGCCTGCAGGCTGCGCATCGGCAGCATCAGGAAGTAGGTCGGGTAGTGAAAGTCGTGGCGAACGGGTTTGAGGCGGGTGTGGCGCACCTGGCCAAAACCGATCAGCGGCTGCAGCGGGGCTGGGGTGGTCGTGTTCATGCCCGGGTGTTGGTGACGTTGCGCAAATACATAGCAGGTGGGCCTTGATAAATAAGGGCTAGAGGCCGTTTTCTTATAAAGAAGGCAGTGCTGCCAGCCGCTGTGCCACATCCAGCCCGGACTTCAGCCCGTCTTCATGGAAGCCATAACCCGTCCAGGCGCCGCAGAAGTAAGTGTGCTGCTGGCCTTGTAACGCAGGCACCTGCGCTTGCGCACGGATGGCGTCCAGGTCAAACACTGGGTGGGCGTACTCAAATTCGCCGTGGATGCTGGCCGGGTCAATCTCGTGCACCGGGTTCAGCGACACCAACACTGGCTGGGTGAAAGGCAGCGGCTGCAGCTGGTTGAGCAGGTAATGCAGGCAGACCCGCGCATCACGCCGGGCGGTGGCCGGGGCGGCGGCACGCTCGAAGTTCCAGGCAGCCCAGGCGCGTTTGTTTTTTGGCAGCACCGAGGTGTCGGTGTGCAAGACCGCGCGGTTGGGCTGGTACTGAATGGCGCCCAGCGTGTGCTGCTCGGCCTGGCTTGGCTGCGCCAGCATGGCCAGCGCCTGGTCTGAATGGCAGGCCAGCACCACTTTGTCAAAACGCTCGGTCAAGCCGTTGGCGGTGATGCTCACACCATCGGCATCGCGTGTGATGTGTTGCACCGGGGTGTTGAGGCGTTTGTCGCTGATGTGGGCAAGAATTTTGTCGACGTAGTGGCGCGCGCCGCCCTGCACCGTCCACCACTGCGGGCGCTTGGTGACCTGGATCAGCCCGTGGTTGTGGCAGAAGCGGACCATGGTGGCCACCGGAAACTGCAGCATCTGATTCGTCGGGCAGCTCCAGATGCAGCCCAGCATCGGCAGCAGGTACCAGTCGCGGAACTCGTCGGAGAACTGTTCCTGGCGCAAAAAGTCGGCCAGTGGTTGCATCAGCTCGGAATCCACGCCCTGCAGCGCCAGTTCGGTGGTCAGCCGGTTAAAGCGCAGCAAATCTCGCAGCATGCGCCAAAAACGTGGGTTGACCAGGTTGCGGCGCTGGGCAAATACCGTGCTCAGCGAGGAGCCGCTCCATTCCAGCGGTGACCCACCGGCCTGGCCAGGCACCTGGACCGAGAACGACATGTCGGACTTGGCAGTTTGCACCTGCAAGTCGGCCAACAACTGGATCAGGTTTGGGTAAGTGCGCTCGTTGAACACCAGAAACCCGGTGTCCACACCGTAAGTTTGCGTGCCCTGCGCTGTCGGCAGGGTGATGTCCACCGTGTGGGTGTGGCCGCCAAAATAGCTGTCGGCTTCAAACAAGGTGATCTCGGCATGGCTGTGCAGTTTGTGGGCAACAGCCAGACCGGCAATGCCGGAGCCAACAATGGCGATTTTCATAAGGGTTGAGGCAGGTAAAAACGGTGACGTAATTTTGTGACTGGTTGGTAATTTAGCACATTCAATCGTTTTACGCTGACCTATTTCAAGGTGACCATGCGGCGGCAGCCCGATCACTCTGCGCATGGATGCGCCGCCGCAGGGCTGCAGTTGCCCGGCGGTAGTTGGTGTAGACGTTGCCCCAGCCGAGGGCGGGTCAGGCCCCGTCAGGCCGGGTAATTGCGCGCGCCAAAAATCGCCGAGCCGACGCGCACCAGGGTGCTGCCCGAGGCCACTGCGGCCTCCAGGTCGGCGCTCATGCCCATCGACAAGGTGTCGAGCTCCAGGCCTGCGTTTTTTAAAGCATCAAACAGGTCTCTAGCCCTTGTGAATAAAGTACATTCAGCTTCAAAATCAGGAGCTGGATCGGGGATACACATCAGGCCACGCAAGCGCAACTGCGGCAGTTGGGCCACCGCCTGGGCCAGCGCCAGCGCCTCCTCCGGGCGCACGCCGGACTTGGTCGGGCCGCCGTCGACATTGACCTGGAGACACACCTGCAACGGCGCCAGATGGGCCGGGCGCTGTTCACTCAGACGCTCGGCGATCTTGAGCCGGTCCACAGTGTGCACCCAGTCAAAATGTTCGGCCACCAGCCGACTCTTGTTGCTCTGGATCGGGCCGATGCAGTGCCACACCAGCGGCAGCGCGCGCAGCTCGGTGATTTTCTGCACCGCTTCCTGGATGTAGTTTTCACCAAACCAGGTTTGCCCGGCGGCATAGGCGGCCTGAATGGCATCGGTACCAAAGGTTTTGGAAACCGCCAAAAGTGTGACGGAATCGACAGGTCGGCCAGCACTTTGGCAGGCGGCTTGCAGGCGCGAGCGCACCGCAGCCAGTTGTAATGGAATCGTGGTCATAATTGCTTTAGCGTAACAAACAATCCCGGGGGTTTTGTGGATATCACCCAATTGCTGGCATTCAGCGTCAAAAACAAGGCATCCGACCTGCATCTGTCGGCAGGTTTGCCGCCGATGATCCGCGTCCACGGGGATGTGCGCCGCCTCAATGTGGATGCCCTGGACCACAAACAGGTGCACGCCATGGTCTACGACATCATGAACGACGCCCAGCGCAAACACTACGAGGCGTTTCTCGAGATTGACTTCTCGTTCGAGATCGAAGGCCTGGCGCGTTTTCGGGTCAACGCCTTCAACCAGAACCGGGGCTGTGGTGCGGTGTTTCGGACCATTCCGAGCAAGATCCTGACGCTGGAGCAGCTCAACTGCCCGAAGATTTTTGCCGACCTGGCCCTCAAACCGCGTGGCCTGGTGCTGGTGACCGGGCCGACCGGCTCGGGCAAATCGACCACGCTGGCGGCGATGGTCAATTACCTCAACGAGAACGAGTTTGGTCACATCCTCACCGTCGAAGACCCAATTGAATTTGTGCACGAGTCCAAAAAGTGCTTGATCAACCAGCGTGAAGTCGGCCCCCACACCCAGAGTTTTGCTGCGGCCCTGCGCTCGGCCCTGCGCGAAGACCCGGACGCGATCCTGGTCGGTGAAATGCGTGACCTGGAAACCATCCGCTTGGCGATGACAGCGGCCGAAACTGGCCACTTGGTGTTTGGCACCCTGCACACCAGCAGCGCTGCCAAGACCATCGACCGGATCATTGACGTGTTCCCGGCCGAAGAAAAAGAGATGGTGCGCGCCATGTTGTCCGAGTCGCTGCAGGCGGTGATCTCGCAGACCTTGTGCAAAACCAAGGACGGCCAGGGCCGCATCGCCGCGCACGAGATCATGCTGGGCACCAGCGCCATCCGCAACCTGATCCGTGAGGGCAAGGTGGCGCAGATGTATTCGAGCATCCAGACCGGCAACAGTGTCGGCATGCAGACACTGGACCAGAACCTGACCGATCTGGTGCGGCGCAATGTCATCAGCGCCGCCGAGGCCCGCACCAAGGCGAAAATTCCTGAGAACTTCCCCGGCTGACATGCCCCCACGCTTGTCATTTCATGTACTGCGCTGCCCCCCAAGGGGGCGGTTTCGGCTTGGGACGGCCCGGCGCCGAAACGTCATGGCTCACCCCCCGGCTTGCCCACTCTGTGTGGCCGCTTTCCCCCTTGCAGGGGGCAACGCCAGTGGCCCGGCAGAGCCGGTTCCACGGCGTTGCTGGCCTCATTTGGTTCACTCGTAGACCTGTTCAAGCTCATCCGTTTTAAAGACAAGGAGGTGTTCTGATGGAACGCGATCAAGCCACGACATTTATCACCGACCTGCTCAAACTCATGATTGGGCGCGGCGGCAGTGACCTGTTCCTGACCGCCGAATTGCCGCCGACCATCAAGGTGGATGGCAAAGTCACCAAGGTGTCGCCGCAGCCGCTCAACGGCACCCACACCATTGCGCTGGCGCGTTCCGTCATGAACGACCGCCAGATGGCCGAGTTCGAGCGCACCAAAGAGTGCAACTTTGCGATCTCGCCGCCCGGTCTGGGGCGCTTTCGGGTCAATGCGTTTATGCAGCAGGGCAAGGTGGGCATGGTGATGCGCACGATCCCGAGTGTGTTACCCACCATCGACGGCATGAAACTGCCGCCGGTGCTCAAGGAGATCGTCAACGCCAAGCGCGGCCTGTGTATTTTGGTCGGGGCCACCGGCTCCGGCAAAACCACCACGCTGGCGGCGATGGTGGACTGGCGCAACTCGACCACCTATGGCCACATCATCACGGTGGAAGACCCTATTGAATTTGTGCACGCCCACAAGAACTGTGTGGTGACCCAGCGTGAGGTCGGCATCGACACCGACAGCTGGGGCGCGGCCCTGAAAAACACCTTGCGCCAGGCGCCCGATGTGATTCTGATGGGTGAAATCCGTGACCGCGAAACCATGGAGCTGGCGATTGCTTTTGCCGAAACCGGCCACATGTGCCTGGCCACTTTACACGCCAACAGCACCAACCAGGCGATCGACCGGGTCATCAACTTCTTCCCGGAAGAACGCCGTCAGCAGGTGCTGATGGACTTGTCACTCAACCTCAAGGCCATGGTCTCACAACGCCTGATTGTCAAGCCCGATGGCAAGGGCCGCACGGCGGTGGTCGAAATCATGATCAACTCACCCTTGATTTCCGACCTGATCTTCAAGGGCGAGGTCGCCGAGATCAAGGAGATCATGAAAAAAAGCACCGAACTGGGCATGCAGACCTTCGACCAGTCGCTGTTCAAGGCCTACGAAGACGGTGGCATCAGCTATGAAGACGCCCTGCGCAACGCCGACTCGGTCAACGACCTGCGTCTACAAATCAAGCTCAACAGCAAACGCGGCAAAAGCAGCAACCTTGCCGCTGGCACCGAAAACATCACCATCACCTGATTTTTTGAAAGACCCCAATACATGACGAGCAAGAGCTACGAAGCCATTCCCTCCCGCCGAGTCGCCTTTTTGGGCCTGGGGGTGATGGGCTACCCGATGGCGGGCCACCTGTCCCGTGCCGGTCATTTGGTCACGGTGTACAACCGGACAGCATCAAAATCCATAGCATGGTGTTCAGAATACACAAGGGCTGATGGCCAAAAAAATGCTGTAAGTTACGCCGCCACACCACGCCAGGCGGTGCAGGGTGCCGAGCTGGTGTTTTGCTGTGTTGGCAACGACGACGACCTGCGCAGTGTGGTGCTCGGCCCAGACGGTGCGTTTGCCGGCATGCAAGCCGGTGCGGTGCTGGTGGACCACACCACCGCCTCGGCCAATGTGGCGCGTGAGTTGTATGCCCGCGCCAAAGAACTGGGCCTGAGCTTTGTTGATGCGCCGGTTTCCGGTGGCCAGGCCGGTGCCCAGAACGGTGTGCTCACCGTGATGTGTGGTGGTGACAAACTGGCGTTTGAGGCCGCCCAGCCGGTGGCGATGGCTTTCTCCAGAGCCTTCACCTATCTGGGTGACAGCGGCGCGGGCCAACTCGCCAAAATGGTCAACCAGATTTGTATTGCCGGGCTGGTGCAAGGCCTGGCCGAGGCGGTGGCTTTTGGTGACAAGGCCGGGCTCGACATGAACCAAGTGCTCGACGTGATTGGCAAGGGCGCCGCACAAAGCTGGCAACTCGACAACCGTGGCAAAACCATGGTGGCCGATCAGTTTGACTTTGGTTTTGCGGTGGACTGGATGCGCAAGGACTTGGGCCTGGTGCTCGACGAAGCCCGGCGCAATGGCGCCAAGTTGCCGGTGACCGCGCTGGTGGACCAGTTTTACGCCGATGTGCAGGCCATGGGTGGGCGTCGCTGGGACACCTCCAGCCTGATCAAGCGTTTGAAATAGGTTCCCCCCTGAGCCGCGCCTGGCGGCGCGTCACCCCCTCAAGGGGGCAACACCAACGGCCCGGCAAAGCCGGTTCCATGGTGTTCTGGGTTTGGGACTGTGGCACTCGAACTGCGAGAGCTACTCCAGGCCTATTTGGCTGTCGTCTTGGACTCGGGTGCGGGTTGTGGCAACAGGTTGCGCAACTCGTCTTCGCTGATGATCTCGAACACCCGCACCACTTTTTGCACACCACTGGTCGAGCGCGCGATGTCGGTGGCGCGGTCTGCTTCACGCTGGGTGACGCGGCCCATCAGGTACACGGTGCCGCGCTCGGTCACCACCTTGTAGGCATTGGCAAACAGGTCTTTGGCATCCACAAAACCGGCCTTGACCCGGCCAGTCACCAGCACGTCGGAGGAGCGCTGCGTCAGCGTGGACGTCCCCAACACCACCAGCTCGTTGACCACAGATTGCACGTTGTCAACCCGTGCCACCACCTGTTCCACCAACTGGCGGTCTTGCGCCGAGGGGACTTCACCGGTCAGCAACACACGCCGGTTGTAGCTGGTGGCATTCACATGCACGCGATCACCCAGGTTGTCGCGGATGCGGCTGGCGGCGCGTAACTCAATGCCTTCGTCCTCCAGCTGAGCGCCCGAGGTGCGGCGGTCTGTGGCCACAAAGCCGGTCATCACCGCGCCGCCCATGATCACCGGGAAACAGGCGGTCAAGCCCGTGCTCAGGCCAATGGCAAGCGCCATCACGCTGACAAGTCGTCGTGAGGGGTAGTTCATAAGGGGTTTTCCGTATCGCCGAGTAACAGGTCATCCACCGCGTCGCACAGGCAGTGCAGTGTCAGCAGGTGAACCTCTTGGACACGTGCCGTGCGTTCGTGCGGCACACAAATATGCACATCGGTGTCGCGCAGCGCTCGGTTGAGCTTGCCGCCACCACGACCACTGAGGCCAATCACCACCATGTCGCGCTCGTGGGCAGCTTCCACCGCCTTGAGCACATTCTCCGAATTCCCGCTGGTGGTGATGGCAATCAGCACATCACCGGCCTGGCCCAGGGCACGCACCTGGCGCGAGTAAATGACGTCGAAGCCATAGTCGTTGCCGACGGCCGTCAGGATCGAGCTGTCGGTGGTCAGAGCGATGGCGGCCAGTTCGGGGCGTTCGCGCTCAAAACGGCCGACAAACTCGGCGGCGAAGTGCTGCGCGTCGGCGGCCGAGCCACCGTTGCCACAGGCCAGCACCTTGCCCCCGCTGGTGACACAGGCCAACAAGGCTTGCACCGCGTTGGCAATGGGTTGACTCAAGACCGGTGCGGCCTGGTATTTCAGGTCGGCACTGTCGATGAAATGTTGTTGGATTCTTTGCTCTAGCATGGGTGGCATGATACCCGGACCGAACTTAACCACGTCTTAAAACCCTGGCAAAAACGGGTTATCACAAAGTCTTACACCCGCTGTCCATGGTGCCACCTGCTCGGATCGTGTTGTCTAGGCGGCGTCAAACGCGCCCTGAATCCACACCACCTCGCCCGATTGCACCGTCACCACATCAAAACGACAGGACGGCAGGCGTGCTAGGCGCATCAGGTAGTGGCGTGCGGCCAACACAATCCGGCCTTGTTTGACCGCGCTGACACTGGCCGCCGCACCGCCATGGCTGTCACTGTGGCGCTGGCGCACCTCGACAAATACACAAGTGCCGTCGGGCGCACGCATGATCAAGTCGATTTCACCGCCACCGCGCCCGGGGGTTCGATAATTGCGTTGCAACAGCACCAAGCCGGCGCGCTGCAAATGCTGCAGCGCCAGCGCCTCGGCGGCGTCGCCCGCCTGCTTGGTGGTGCGCGGTTTGAGCTGCCCTTTTGTCGAAAGAAGTCCCATGTTGAATTCTCCCCCCTTGTCCCGGCTAAGCAGCAGCTTTGTCAATGCTTTGCAGGCGGCGCGTGACGCTGCCGCTGGCCAGAATTATCTGCCCGGTGCCCTGTATGTGGTGGCCACACCGATTGGCAACCTGGCCGACATCACCTTGCGCGCCTTGCACCTTCTGCAACTGGCCGACGTGGTGGCCTGTGAGGACACGCGCCACACCCAGGCGCTGCTGCGCGCCTATGGCATCGACAAAACGCCGGCGCAACTGCTGGCGGTGCACCAGCACAACGAGGCGCAAGCGGTGCAAACGGTGCTGGAGCGGCTGCAGCAAGGCCAGCGGGTGGCCTATGTCAGCGACGCGGGTACGCCCGCCATCAGCGATCCTGGCGCCCGGCTGGTGGCCGGGGTGCGCGAGGCGGGTCTCACTGTGGTGCCGCTGCCCGGCGCCAGCAGTGTGATCACGCTGTTGAGTGCGGCCGGTGTGCTGGCTGACAGCAGCGGGCACAGCGGTTTTGTGTTCGCCGGGTTTTTGTCCGCCAAAGCCACGGAGCGCTCTGTGGCTGTGCTGGCGCTGTCTGCGGAATCACGTGCGGTGGTGCTGCTGGAGGCGCCCCACCGCATCGAGGCCCTGGCCAGTGCGCTGGCCGTGCTCGGTGAGCGGCCGCTGACCGTGGGGAGGGAGTTGACCAAACAGTTTGAAGAAATTGCCACGTTGCCGGCCAGCCAGTTCCCGGGCTGGCTCAGTGCCGATGCCAACCGAACACGGGGTGAATTTGCGCTGGTCTTGCATCCGGCAGCCGCGACGGCCAGCGCCGGGCCGGACACCCGTGTGCTGCAGCTGTTGCTGGCTGAACTGCCGCTGAAAACTGCGGTGAAACTGGCCGCCGAGATCACCGGCGAGCCGCGCAACGCCTTGTATGAGTTGGCGTTGGCGCTCAAGGCCGGTTGAACAAAGCTGCAGCTGTGCTGGGTGTCAGCCCGCCCGGGCGCGTGAATACAAGGGCAAGACCTTGGGCAGATTGGCCTCGATGTCGGCGATGCGGGTTGTACCCGCCGGGTGGGTCGACAACCATTGGGGTGGTGCACCCTTGTTGGCCACGGCCATTTTTTGCCACAGGCTGACACCGGCGCGCGGGTCAAAACCAGAGCGGGCTGCCAGCTCCATGCCGACCAGATCGGCCTCGGACTCGTCGCTGCGGCTGAACTGCAGTGTGAGCAGCTGGGCGCCGTAGTTGGTCACTGTCTGCCCGAGTTCGCCCAGGCCCAGAACCTGGCTGAGCAAGGTGGCACCAATGCCAGTGGCGGCGTTTTTGCCCATGCGTTCACGTGCGTGTTCACGCAGCGCATGGGCGATTTCATGGCCCATGACCATGGCCGCCTCGTCGTCCGTGAGTTTGAGCTGGTCCAGGATGCCGGTGTAGAACGCGATCTTGCCGCCTGGCATACAAAACGCGTTGATTTGTTTGCTGCCAATCAGGTTGACCTCCCAGCGCCAGTTGGCAGCGCGCGGGTTCCAGCCCAGCGCGTGGGGGATGATCTTCTGGGCCATGGTGCGCAGGCGGCGCAGCTGGGGGTTGTCCTTGCCCGCCAGAGCATTCTGCGCGGCGGCCTGTTGCAGCATCTGCGCGTACTGCTGGGCGGCCGATTTTTCGATGGTTTCGGCAGGCACCAGCTTGGTGAACACCGAGTTGCGGCCCACATCCACCCCTTCGGCCTGCGCCAGCTGCAGGCTTGCGCCCGGCACAGCCAGTGTCAGGGCGGCACCTTGCAGCAGCAATCGCCGCTGCGCGCAAAAGTAGCAGCTATGGTGGTTATTCATGGTTGATTTGTCCTGTCAACTGACATGGCCCTTCTGTAGAGTGAGGCCCTCAGATTCGTAATTTTGTCTGTGCAATTGTGGCTCAAGGCGCGAAAATTCAAGCCACATAAAAACCATTTGCGCCCAAGGCCTAGGAGACATTTGATGACCGCCCCCCTGTTTGTTGCGTCGATGGACGCCTGTGTGGACCATATTCTGGACGCCGTTGCCGGGCCGATTGTGCTGGGTATTCCGCTGGGTGTGGGCAAACCCAACCCGCTGGTCAATGCGCTGTACCAGCGCATCAAGGCCAACCCGGCGCGCCAGTTGCGCATCATCACCGCCTTGTCACTGGAGAAACCGGTCGGCCACAGTGAGCTGGAGAAGAACTTTCTGCAACCCCTGGTCGAACGGGTGTTTGGTGACTACCCGGACCTGGACTACGTCAAGGACCTGCGCGCCAACCAGCTGCCCCCCAACATCGAGGTGCAGGAATTTTTCATGAAAACCGGCGACTACCTTGGCAACGTCGCCGCGCAGATGGGCCATATTTCCACCAACTACACCTTTGCTGCGCGTGACATGGCGGTGCAAGGCATGAATGTGGTGGCGCAAGCGGTAGCTGCCAAGGGTGAGGGGGAAAGTCTGCGCCTGAGCCTCTCAAGCAACCCCGATATCACCCAGGCGGTGGTTGAGAGTGTGCGCGCCAGCGGACAACCGGTCATCACGGTCGGTGTCATCAACCACAAGACGCCCTTCATGCCCAATGGCGCCGAGGTCAGCCCCGATTTTTTTGATGTGGTGGTGACCGACCCGGCGGGCACCCACGATGTGTTTGCGCCGCCCAACAACAAGGTCAGCCCCGCCGACTACGCCATTGGTTTACATGCATCGAGTCTGGTGCAAGACGGTGGCACCTTGCAGATTGGCATTGGTTCACTCGGGGATGCGATTGGCCAGTCGTTGATCGTGCGGGACCGCCATGGGCCGGAGTACCGGCGCATTCTGGAATCGATCTGCCCGGGCGGGCTGGCCGGACGGGAACTTGGGCGTTTTGACATCGGGCTGTATGGCTGCTCGGAGATGCTGGTCAACGCCTTTTTGCGCCTGATCGAGGCCGGCATCATTCGCCGCGAGGTGTATGACGATGCGGTGTTGCAACAGCTGCTCAACAGCGGTGAGATCCCGGACAACTGCGTCACGCCTCACATGCTGCAGGCCTTGCTGGATGCCGGGCGCATCCGCTCCCCACTCTCCGAGGAGGACCTGGACTTCCTCAAACACTATGGCATCCTGCGTGCCGAGGTGGTGCTGCATGGCCAGCAGCTGCGCTGTGGCAGCCACCAGTGCAGCAACCAGATCCGCGAGCCGGCCAGCTTTGCGCTGGTGAGCCAGCACATGCTGGGTACCCACCTGCTCCATGGGATGTACATGACCGGCGGGTTTTTCCTGGGGCCACGCGACTTCTACGAACGCCTGCGCACCATGGCGCCGCAAGACCTGGCCAAGATCGACATGACGCGCATCGACTTCATCAACCAGCTCTATGGCAACGATGCGCTCAAACGTGCCCAGCGGCGCAAGGCCAGTTTCATGAACACCACCATGGTGGTGACCCTGCTGGGCGCGGCGGCCAGCGACACGCTGGAGTCGGGTCAGGTGGTCAGTGGGGTGGGTGGCCAATACAACTTTGTCGCGATGTCCCACGCGCTGGCGGACGCGCGCCTGATCATGATGTTGCGCGCCACCCATGACAACAAACATGGCCTCAAAAGCAGCATCGTCTGGAACTACGGCAGCGTCACCATTCCGCGGCATTTGCGTGATGTGGTGATCACCGAATACGGCATCGCTGAACTGCGTGGTCAGTCGGATGGCGAGGTGGTCAAACGCCTGATTGCGATTGCCGACTCACGCTTCCAGGACGAGCTGGTCAAACAAGCCAAGGCCCACGGCAAACTCGAAGCCGACTACGAAGTGCCCGAGTGTTACCGCCACAACCTGCCCGAGGTGATCGCCGCCAAGATCAAACCCTGGTCCGAGGCCGGGCTGCTGCCCGACTTCCCCTTTGGCACCGACCTGACCGAAGACGAGTTGCACATGGTGCGGGCTTTGAAAAAGATGAAACACGCCAGCCACCACCCGGCCGAATTGGTCACGATGGCGGTCAAAAGCCTGTGGGAGGGCAAAGAGGCGCCGCCCGCTTATCTGGCGCGCCTGGGGCTCGACGAGGTGCACAGCTTCAAGGACCGCGTGATGCGCCGCCTGTTTGCCAATAGCCTGTGATGCTGATCAAAAAGAATAGCTTTAGACCCTTATCTAATAAGGGCTAGAGGCCAATTCTTCATATAGACACAGACAGAGCATCAGGCTGGGCATTTGCCCACTGCACCCAAGTCAGCGGCGCCCCGTGTCTATTTGATGCAGACCGAGCGCACCATCTTGAGGTCGGTCAGACCCATCATGACTTTTTCCATGCCGTCCATCTTGAGGGTGCGCATGCCACCTTCCACCGCCGTGGCAAACACCTCGGCGACGCGGGCGCGCTCCTGGATCTGCTTCTTGATGCCGTCGTCGGCGATCAGCAGCTCGTGCAGGCCAACACGGCCTTTGTAGCCGGTCTGGTTGCACTTGTCACAGCCCACATGGCGGTAAAAGTGCAGCTGGCCGTTGTCGGCGTACAACTGCTTCCAGCGGTCAATCAATTGCGTCAAGGCGCCCTCGTAGTCCTGTGCCCAGGCGGCTGAGTGGCGCAGCTCCTCGGCGTATTCCATGGCAAACAGGCGCAGCTCCTCGGCGTCGGGCACATAACTTTCCTTGCAGATACACAGCTTTTTGGCCAGCCGCTGCGCCAGAATGCCCAAGAGTGCATCGGCAAAGTTGAACGGGTCCATGCCCATGTCCAGCAGCCGGGTGATGGACTCGGGTGCCGAGTTGGTGTGCAGGGTGGAAAACACCAGGTGCCCGGTGAGTGAGGCCTCCACCCCCATGGCCACGGTTTCCTTGTCGCGCGACTCACCGACCATGATGATGTCGGGGTCGGCCCGCAAAAACGCCCGCATGATCAGCGCAAAGTCGATACCGGCCTTGCGGTTGATCTGCACCTGGCGCAGCCCTTTCTGGGTGATTTCGACCGGGTCTTCGGCGGTCCAGATCTTGGTGTCAGGCTTGTTCAGGTGTTTAAGGATCGAGTGCAAAGTGGTGGTTTTGCCCGAACCGGTGGGGCCACACACATAAAACAGGCCGTAGGGCTTCTCAATGGTCTGGATCACGCGCGCCATGTTGTGGCTGGTCAGACCGAGCTTGTCCAGCGGAATCGGCTCACCAGCGGCCAGAATCCGCATCACCACGTCTTCCACCCCACCGGCAGACGGGATGGTCGCCACCCGCAGTTCGATGTCGAGCGGGCCGTATTTCTTGAACTTGATCTTGCCGTCCTGCGGCTTGCGACGCTCGGAGATGTCAAGGTCACACATGATTTTCAGGCGGGTGACCATCGCCTGGCGAAAGTGGGATGGCACCTCAATGTAGGGTTGCAAGGACCCGTCAATGCGAAAACGGATGCCGGTCTTGAACTTGCCCGGCATCGGCTCGATGTGGATATCTGAGGCGCCCTGGTGGTGCGCGTCGATGATCACCTTGTTGACAAACTTGACCAGTTCGTTGTCGGCTGCGGCCGATTCCAGCGCGTCGCTGAGACCACCCTCATCATCCATCGGGCCACTGTCCATATCGGCCAGCATCTCGCTGATGCTGCCGCCTGTGACCTCGATACCAAAAATCTGCCCCAGCGTGTCGCGAAACTCGGTGTGGGTGGTAACCCGGTACGAGAAGCTGGTGAACCGCGGAAACACCTGTTGTACGATGCGTGAGCTGCGCACCGCCTCCGGGTCCAGGCACATGATGACCAGCCCGGCGGGTGAATCCTCCAGCGGAATCCAGCCCTGTTCTTCAATGAACTCGCGCTTGAGGGCGCCGTGCAAGGCCTCTGCGCGGATGCGCCCCTCGATCCAAGGCTCGTAAGGCACGCCAAAAAACTTGGCCAGCGATGGCCCGATCTGCGCCGCACGCACCTGGTACTGGGTCAGCAACAAACTCTCAGCCGTGAGCCCCTGGGCACGTGCGTCTTGCAGGCATTGCTGCAACTCACTGGCGGTCATCACGCCCTCAGAAACCAACCCATCGTATTTGGTCACCATGCGTCGTACACCTTCCTCGGTGCCATGGATGCGGTGGCGGATCGCCGTGGCCAGGGTTTTACACAACTGAGAAATACCCTCAATCTCCAGATCACCAAAGGGTTTGTTGCTCTTGTTATTGATAACTTGCAAGACGCCGTAGAGCGTTTCGCCCTCGAGAATTGGCGCCACCATCATCTGCCGGGTGCGGTAGCCCGAGCGTTTGTCCACCTCTTTCAAAAACGACAAGGCCGGGTGGATGGTCTTGAGCGACTCATCGTCATACACATCGGGCAGGTTCACCAGCATGTGGCTGTAGGCCACATACCCGGCAATACTCTGCGGGGAGATCGGCAGCTTGAGGTCGCGACTGCTGTTGAGCCCGGTCTTGACCTTGGAGATGATGGCGGTGTTGTCTTCGTTGACCACATACAAGGTCAAGCGGTCGGCATCAAAGAGCTTGCAGATGTCCTGGCTGGCTTCGAGCATGATCTGCTCGATGTTGTCGGTTTCGTGGATGCGGGCGGTCACATGCTGAAGCTGCTTGTAAAAAAGCGCTTCAAACGTCATGCCACTTCGATCAACGTGGTGCATTTTGAGGCCGGTGTTCATGGCGCTTTGATCTCAAACAGAGCAAGGGGTTCCGGAGTTGGTGGCCAACCCGTGTACCGGGTCAGCCGTCCACATGGGTCAGCTCTGGAGGAACTGCATTTCTGTGCCCGCCAGCAAAATCCGGTCACCGTGTTTCAGCACAACGGGCTCATCACCCACGGTGTTGCCGTTGAGTGTCAGGCGATCTTGGCCTTCGACGTGGTGCACAAAGTAGTTGTGACGACGCTGGGTGATGGCGGCCACCGACACCCCGGGTTTGCCCACCGTGGTGACCACTTTGGTCAGGGCCATCTCGCGCCCCGCAGCGGCACCGGTCAGCACCTTGATGGCGCCTTTGAGCTCTGGAACCGCTGCCGTGGGGGCCACAGGCATCGGCGCAGGCGCTTGCGGCCTGTGCATCATGGTGCGTTCATAGGCATCGTCGGCCCCGGCAGCGTCAAAGCGGATCTTGTATTTGCCCATCTCCATGACATCACCGTGCTGCAGGACTTGCCGCTTGACGGCCTTGCCGTTGATGTAGGTGCCGTTGGTGCTGTGCAGGTCTTCGACCGCCACCTGATCGCCGGTTTTGATCAGCACCGCATGTTCTCCGCTGACGGTCAGGTTTTCAATCACGACGTCGTTGTACGGCCTGCGCCCAATGCTTGTCCGGTCCTTGGTCAGCGTGACTTCACTGTGGACGACGCCGTCCATCATCACCGTTATGTGGGGCATGATTCTCTCCTGTACAACGCAGTATATGGGTTTGAACCGGGCATGTTGCCCTCATGGATCAGGGCTTGCCGAACAAGCGTGAGATTAAACCGGATTTTTCCGGCGCCTTGCCAGCCTGTGCCAACAAGACCGAAATGTTGTCGCGTCCCCCATTGAGGTTGGCGCGGGCCACCAGCTCGGTGGCCACCAAAGTCAGGTTATTGTGGTTGTTCAGGCTGGACAGGATGTCTTTGTCGGTCAACATGTCGGTCAGGCCATCGGTGCACATCACATACAGATCACCGTCCTGGACCGGATGTTCGTGGATTTCGACCCGCACCACGTCCTCCACCCCAAGCGCCCGCGTCAACAGATTTTTGCCAGGCGCAAATGCGGCCTGCTCTTGTGTCAGGTAACCAGCATCCACCTGCTCTTGCAGCATCGAATGGTCTTTGGTGATCTGGGTCAGCACCCCGTCGCGCAGGCGGTAACAACGCGAGTCACCCACATGCCCCAGAATCAGTTTTCCGCCATGGAACACACCGGCCACCAGGGTGGTCCCCATGCCAGCGTACTGTGGGTTGGCATTGGCCGCGTTCAGAATGGCCACATTGGCTTCGTCAAAGCAGGTTTCAAGCATCCTGGCCACTTGTGAGGGGCTGTGCTGGGTGTCATCGGCAGACAGCCAGCGCACCAGCTCAGAGGTGACGAGCTGCACCGCCATGCTGCTGGCCACTTCACCGGCGTTGTAGCCACCCATGCCGTCTGCCAGAACAGCCACGCCCAGAGCGGTATCAAAAGCCAGGGCGTCCTCGTTGTTGGCCCTGACCAGGCCGGCGTCGGTCAGTGCGTGAAAACTGTAATGCATCATGAATCGTCAATGTTCCTGTCCAGCCTGTCCTTGATTGGCGGTTCCTGAAGGGGGAGTCAAAGCCACCGTTGTGGCAATGTGAAGGCCTAACGCCGCATTTTGCCTTGAATGTGCGGCCCACCTGCCGACCATCCGGGCGCTTGTCCGGCTTCTTTGTTTTGTGAGGTGGCCACAGGGGCATAAAAAAAGCGTTCAGGCCGCCAGGGCTTGAACGCTTGGTCCTGCAGGTGCCATGGCCAGAGTGGCCGGCACCCCCAACAGGTTTACAGCAAAGCTTTGAGCAATTTGGCCATTTCGGACGGGTTGCGTGTGACCTTGAAGCCACATTCTTCCATCACCGCCAGCTTGGCTTCGGCGGTGTCTGCACCACCCGAAATCAAGGCACCAGCGTGGCCCATACGTTTGCCTGCGGGTGCGGTGACACCAGCGATGAAGCCCACGATGGGTTTTTTCATGTTGAGCTTGCACCAGCGTGCGGCTTCGGCTTCGTCGGGGCCACCGATTTCGCCGATCATGATCACCGCATCGGTGTCAGGATCGTCGTTGAAGGCCTTCATGATGTCGATGTGTTTGAGGCCGTTGATCGGGTCACCACCGATGCCGACCGCGCTCGATTGGCCCAGGCCGATTTCGGTCAGCTGCGCTACCGCTTCATAAGTCAGGGTGCCGGAGCGGCTGACCACACCAATACGGCCCTTGCGGTGGATGTGGCCGGGCATGATGCCGATCTTGATCTCGTCTGGTGTGATCAGACCCGGGCAGTTGGGGCCGAGCAACAAGGTCTTTTTGCCGCCAGCGGCTTCCTTGGCCTTCATCTTGTTGCGCACTTCGAGCATGTCACGCACCGGAATGCCTTCGGTGATGCAGATCGCCAGGTCCAGGTCAGCCTCGACAGCCTCCCAGATGGCGGCAGCGGCGCCTGCGGGCGGCACGTAGATCACCGACACGGTGGAGCCGGTTTCCTGGGCCGCTTCTTTGACCGAGGCGTAAATCGGGATACCGAAGATGGATTCGCCGGCCTTTTTCGGGTTCACACCGGCGGCAAAACAATGTTTGCCATTGGCGTATTCCTGGCACTTTTCGGTGTGGAACTGACCGGTCTTGCCGGTGATGCCCTGGGTGATGACCTTGGTGTCTTTATTGATGAGGATGGACATGGTGTTTCCTATTCAGTCTCAGGCTGCGGCTTTGACGGCAGCGACCACTTTTTGGGCCGCATCGGCCATGGTGTCGGCGCTGATGATCGGCAGACCCGACTCGGCCAGCATCTTTTTGCCCATTTCTTCGTTGGTGCCCTTCATGCGCACCACCAGCGGTACCGACAGGTTGACCGCCTTGCAGGCGGTGATGATGCCGGTGGCGATGGTGTCGCACTTCATGATGCCGCCAAAGATGTTGACCAGGATGGCCTTGACCTTGGGGTTTTTGAGCATGATCTTGAAGGCTTCGGTGACCTTCTCGGGGGTGGCGCCGCCGCCTACGTCGAGGAAGTTGGCGGGTTCAGCGCCAAACAGCTTGATGGTGTCCATGGTGGCCATGGCCAGACCGGCACCGTTGACCAGGCAGCCGATGTCACCGTCCAGGCTGATGTAGGCCAGGTCAAACTTGCTGGCTTCGACCTCGGCCGGGTCTTCTTCGTCCAGATCGCGGTAGGCCACAATTTCCGGGTGGCGGTAGAGCGCGTTGGCGTCAAAGTTGAACTTGGCGTCGATGGCTTTGATGCCGCCATTGCCTTCCAAGATCATGGGGTTGATTTCCACCAGCGAGGCGTCGGTGTCCATGTAGACCTTGTAGACCTTTTGCAGCACGTCAGCGGCCTGGGCGACCGAGCCAGTCGGCACACCAATCGCGTTGGCCAGTTTGGCCGCTTGTGCATCGGTCAGGCCGGTGGCCGGGTCAACGATTTCTGTGATGATCTTCTCGGGTGTGGAATGCGCCACCTCTTCGATGTCCATGCCACCTTCGCTGGAGACAATCATCGCCACGCGCTGGCTGGCGCGATCTGTCACCGCCGAGACGTAGTATTCCTTTTTGATGTCGGCGCCGTCTTCAATCAGCAGGCGACGCACTTTTTGACCTTCGGGGCCGGTCTGGTGTGTCACCAGCTGCATGCCCAGGATCTCACCTGCGAGCTTTTTCACATCGTCAATCGAGCGCGCCAGCTTCACGCCGCCGCCCTTGCCACGCCCACCGGCGTGGATCTGCGCCTTGACCACCCAGACCGGGCCGCCAAGTTTTTGTGCGGCTTCTACCGCTTCTTGAACAGTGAATGCTGCAATGCCACGTGGCACTGGCACACCAGCTTGGCGCAAGATGTCCTTGCCTTGGTACTCGTGAATTTTCATGAGGTCTCTCTCGGGAACGGATGTTAAAAGTGCACCTGAAAGCCGCTTGTGGGCAACGGTTTACCGACGCTGGGTGATGCGTCGCGGACTGTATCATGATGAATTGATTCATTCTTTAGCCAGTCTTACAAGACCAGGCGTTTTTATTCACCATGCAAAAAATCTTCATCGATGGCGAGGCCGGCACCACCGGACTGCAGATTCGCGACCGCCTGCAGCATCTGGACGGCATCGAACTGGTCAGCATCGCACCCGAGCTGCGCAAAGACGCCGCCGCCAAGCGTGCGCTGATGGCCGAGGTGGATCTGGTGGTGCTGTGTCTGCATGACGAGGCTGCTATTGAATCTGTATCAATGATCGCTGATATTGAAAGGGCTACAGGCACAAAAGGCCCCAAAATCATCGATGCCTCCACCGCCCACCGCACTGCACCGGGCTGGGTCTACGGTTTTGCCGAACTGTGTGCTGGCCAGCGCGAGGCCATCCAAGCCGCGCGGCGCGTGGCCAACCCGGGTTGTTACGCCACCGGCGCCATCGCCCTGATCCGCCCGCTGGTGGATGCTGGGCTGATCCCGGCGGATTTCCCGCTATGCCTGCCTGCGGTGAGTGGTTACTCAGGCGGCGGTCGCCCCATGATTGAGGCCTACGAACAAGGCAAAGCCCCGGCTTATGAGCTGTACGCGCTGGGTCTCAAACACAAACACATCCCGGAGATCCTGGCCAACACCGGCTTGACACGTCGCCCCCTGTTTGTGCCCTCGGTCGGCAACTTCAAACAAGGCATGCTGGTGCAGATTCCGTTACACCTGGACCAGCTGCCCGGCCAGCCCAGTGTGGCCGACTTGCACCAGGCACTGGCCAAACATTACGCAGGCAGTCAATGGGTCAGTGTGGTGGAAACCAGCTCAGACAACAAACTCGACGCGGTGGCACTCGACGGCAGCGACGCCATGGAGCTGCGCGTGTTTGGCAACCAAGACAGCAGCGATAACTTCCGCCACGCGCTGCTGGTGGCGCGGCTGGACAACCTGGGCAAAGGCGCCAGCGGCGCGGCGGTGCAAAACCTCAAACTGATGCTGGGGCTCTGAGTCCATGGCGGTTGAGCTGTCCAAGGAAACCCGCGCCACGGCGGTGACCTCGATCGAGCGCTGGTTCACGGCCCACATGGACATGCGTATTGGCAACATGCAGGCCGCCGAACTGCTCGACTTTTTCCTGAAGGAGCTGGCGCCGAGCGCTTACAACCAGGGGGTGGCTGACGCCCAGGCGCAGATGCTGGCCCGTGTCAACGAGCTCGACATCGATTGCCATGAGAGTGAATTCGCCTACTGGAACGGCGGTCGACGACGCGGTACCTGACGCCCGACCTGCGGCCCGTTACTCGTCGTCCGCGCCCGTCACCACCCGGCGGATGGTGTCACCACCAAAACCGCGGCTCGCCAGAAAACGCATTTGTTTGGCCCGCTGATCGGCATCTTGCGGGGCCTGACCAAACTTTTTTTGCCAAACATCGCGCGCACGTTCGAGCTCGGTGGTGCGCAAAGCCTGGACTGCGTCCGCCACCGCTTGCGGGTCCAGCCCCTTGCCTTGCAGCTCCTGCTTGATGCGCGCCGCGCCGAGTTTGCTGGCGCGGCGGTTCACCACCGACTCCAGCACCCGCTGTTCACTGATGAAACCCTTGGCCTGCAAGTCATCGAGCGCGGCTGCCAGGCTGCCGGACTCCTCCTCAAACGGCGCCAACTTGCGCTCCAGCTCCAGCCGCGAGTGTTCACGGCCGCTGAGCAGGCGCAGGGCGCGCCCTTTGAGTGAAGGTGTGGCAAAGCCCATTCAGCACATCACTATTAAAAATGGAGCTATCTGTCCTTATTGAATAAGGGCTAGGCGCCCTTTTTGCTTGCAGCTTTGGCTGCTGCGTCGATTGGCTCGGAGCCCGCCAGCAGCGGGATGCCCAGAGACGCGCGCACCTTGTTTTCGATCTCGCGGGCGAGGTCGGCGTTTTCCTTGAGGAACTCGCGTGCGTTGTCGCGGCCCTGGCCGATTTTTTCACCGTTGTAGGCGTACCAGGCGCCGGACTTGTCGAGGATGTTGGCGGTGACGCCCATGTCGATGATTTCGCCCTCGCGGCTGATGCCCTGGCCAAACATGATGTCGAACTCGGCGGTCTTGAACGGTGGCGACACCTTGTTTTTAACGACTTTGACCTTGGTTTCGTTGCCGATCGATTCCTCACCCTTCTTGATGGTGCCGGTGCGGCGGATGTCCAACCGCACCGAGGCGTAGAACTTGAGCGCATTACCGCCGGTGGTGGTCTCCGGGCTGCCAAACATCACACCAATCTTCATACGGATCTGGTTGATGAAGATGACCATGCAATTGGTTTTCTTGATGTGGGCGGTGAGTTTGCGCAGCGCCTGGCTCATCAATCGGGCTTGTAAGCCGGGCAGGCTGTCACCCATTTCACCTTCCAACTCGGCCTTGGGTGTCAAAGCCGCCACCGAGTCGACCACGATCAGATCCACCGCGCCGGAGCGCACCAGGCTGTCGACAATTTCCAGCGCTTGTTCACCGGTGTCGGGCTGGCTGATCAGCAGGTCTTGCAGGTTGACGCCGAGGTTTTGCGCGTACTGGATGTCGAGTGCGTGTTCGGCATCGACAAACGCACATTGGCCGCCGGTTTTTTGCATCTCGGCAATCACCTGCAGGGTCAGCGTGGTTTTGCCGGATGATTCCGGGCCATAAATTTCCACCACCCGGCCACGTGGCAGGCCGCCGACACCGAGCGCAATGTCCAGCCCGAGTGAGCCGGTGGACACCACCTGAATGTCTTCGATCACCTCGCCTTCACCGAGGCGCATGATGGTGCCCTTGCCAAACTGCTTCTCGATCTGGGCCAGCGCCACTTGCAGGGCTTTGGCTTTTTCGGCGTTGGCGGGGGTAAGTGTTTTAGCGGGTGCGTCCATGGTGGTCTCCTGAGGTGTCAACAAGTGGGCGGGTGGGAAAGCTTGCGCATCCTCTGTCAATAACTACAGGCTGGATGCTTGAACAGTAGTTTACAAGCACTGTTAAAAATAGAAAAGACAATTTATCGTCAATTTGGTTTACTATTTTGGACATGGACACTTTACCCTCAGACACCGGCTGGCGCCAGGCGCATCTGGGCCACTGGCTGGCGCTGGCGCTGCAGCGTTTTGATGCGCGTGTGTTGCAGCTGATGGCACGCAACGACCAGGTGCCGCTGGCACTCAGCAACCTGGCGGCGCGCGGCAGTTTGACCGCCTCCCACATCCACATCACGCGTCATCTGGCGCTGCAGGGTTCGCGCCTGACCGAGCTGGCGCAGCGTGCTGGTGTCAGCAAACAGGCGATGGGCAAGCTGGTAGACCAGTGCGCTGCCTGGGGCCTGGTGCGGCGCGAGGACGACACGCAGGACGCCCGTGCCCGCCGCGTGGTATTCACCCCCACCGGGCTGGCCTGGCTGCAGGCTTTTGAAGAAGCGGTGACCCAGGCCGAGGCCGAATTGCGCGCCGCGGTCGGGTCGGAGGTGGCCACCGTGATTGCTATCGGACTGGAAGCATACGCGGCCTAAAATGGCCTTACAAAGCGCGAGACAGCACGTAACCCCACAGGCCTCAGTGGCCACAACGAGGAGACAGCCATGCGAATTTTGATTGCCGAGGACGACCAGGTGCTGGCAGACGGTTTGCTGCGTACCCTGCGCAGTTCGGGGGCAGCGGTGGACCATGTGGCCAGCGGCACCGAGGCCGATGCGGCACTGATGACCAACACCGAGTTCGACCTGCTGATCCTGGACCTGGGCCTGCCCAAGATGCACGGGCTCGAAGTGCTCAAAAAACTGCGTGCGCGCGGCTCCTCGCTGCCGGTGTTGATCCTGACCGCCGCCGACAGCGTCGAAGAACGGGTAAAAGGCCTGGACTACGGCGCCGACGACTACATGGCCAAACCCTTCAGCCTGCAGGAGCTCGAAGCCCGCGTGCGCGCCCTGAGCCGACGCGGCATGGGGGCGGCCAGCAGCACCATCAAACACGGCCCGCTGATCTACGACCAGGGTGGGCGAGTCGCCACCATTGACGGCGTGATGGTCGAGCTGTCGGCGCGTGAACTAGGCCTGCTGGAGGTGCTGCTGCAGCGTGCCGGGCGCCTGGTCAGCAAGGACCAGCTGGTCGAGCGCCTGTGTGAATGGGGCGAAGAGGTCAGCAACAACGCCATCGAGGTCTACATCCACCGCCTGCGCAAGAAAATCGAAAAAGGCCCGATCCGCATCGCCACCGTGCGCGGCCTGGGCTACTGCCTCGAAAAGATCCCCGGGTAGCCCCCACTTCTTCGCCACACCGTGAACGTTTTTCAGCGCGAACAGCGTTCCCTGTTTGGCGAAATCCTGGACTGGATGCTCACGCCATTGTTGCTGCTGTGGCCGGTGAGTCTGGTGCTGACCTGGCTGGTGGCGCAAAACATCGCGGGCAAGCCGTTTGACCGGGCGCTCGAGTACAACGCCCGGGCCATGGCGCAACTCATCACCATGCGTGGCAACAAGCCCGAATTTGTGCTGCCACGCCCGGCGCGTGAACTGTTGCGCGCCGATGACTCCGACACCGTGTATTACCAGGTGATCGGGCCGCGCAGCGAACTGCTCAGTGGTGAAGCTGATCTGCCTGCGCCCTCGGCCGAAGAGAAGGTGGTGCCTGATGAAGTGCGCATCCGCGACGATGTGATCCAGGGTTTTGACATCAAGGTGGCCTACATCTGGGTCAAGCTACCCACCCGCAACGGCGACCTGGCCTTGGTGCAGGTGGCCGAGACACTGGAAAAACGCTCGGTGCTGGCCACCGAAATTGTCAAAGGCGTGATGCTGCCGCAGTTTGTCATCTTGCCACTGGCGGTGTTGCTGGTCTGGCTGGCCCTGGTACAAGCCATCCAGCCCCTCAACCAGCTCGAAGAACGTATCCGCGCGCGCCGACCCGATGACCTGAGCCCGATCGATGCCCAGGCGGTGCCGCTGGCGGTGTCCCCCCTGGTGGACTCGGTCAACGACCTGCTGTTGCGTCTGACCGACTCGATTGCCACCCAGAAACGTTTCCTGGCCGACGCGGCGCACCAGCTCAAAACCCCGCTGGCGGGGCTGCGTATGCAGGCCGACCTGGCCCAGCGTGAGGGCGCCAGCGCCGAGGACCTCAAACACTCTCTGCGCCAGATTGGCCGCGCCAGCATCCGTGCCACCCACAGCGTCAACCAGTTGTTGTCGCTGGCGCGGGCCGAGAGCAGCGGCTCGGCCATGCCACGCGCCCTGTGTGACCTGGCGGAAGTCTGTATGTCGGTGGTGCGCGACAGTGTGCCGCGTGCGCTGGAAAAACACATTGACCTGGGCTACGAAGGCGCTCAGCCCGGCACACCAGGCTGCACTATGTTGGGCAACGTCACCCTGCTCAAGGAGATGATCCGCAACCTGGTGGACAACGCCATCAACTACACCCCGTCCAGCCTGGTGTCACCGGGCATGATCACCGCAAGGGTCTTGACCGACCCGGTGGGCCGTTTGCTGGTGCTGCAGGTGGAGGACTCTGGCCCGGGCATTCCTGAGTCTGAGCGTGAACTGATCTTCCAGCCGTTTTACCGCGCCTTGGGCACCGATGTGGATGGCTCGGGCCTGGGTCTGCCGATTGTTCTGGAAATTGCCCAAAAACACGGTGCCAAGGTCAGTCTGGAAGACACCCAGCCGGGTCACACACCGCCTGGCGCCCGTTTTGTGGTCACTTTCACCGCGACCCTGCCCGATGAGCTGCAGCCGGCCTGAGGCCAGCCGCTACGGCTGAGATGTGGCGGCGGTGGGTGCCGACGCCGCAGTCTGTTCCGGCGCTGTCACCAGTTGTGGGCAAAGCACCAGCGGTTTACCCGGCAAAGCGGCCTGCAGGCTGTCCAGCGCCGCCTGGTCGGCCGCGCTGATGCTGGGCAGGCGCAGGTGGTAGGTCACGCTGGCCTGGCGCTCCTGTATCACCCGGGCTGAACGCACCCCGCGTTTGACCAGGTCTTGCAAACCGGTTTTGGCCGCTTCTTCCGTGGAAAACACACCCAGCGAGAAGCCTGGTGACAGTGCGGTGTTGCTCAAAACAAAGAACTTGACCTTCAACTCTGTCAGCTGCTCACGTTTTTTGGCCAGATCAGTCGCCTGGTTGTAGGGGCCCATGTAGACCATCCAGCGCGCGGGTAGCCGACTCTCGTCCAGCACCCAGGCCCCAGGTGGCAATTTGGCCGCGAGCAGGGGGCGCAATGTGTCGACCTGAGCTTCATCCAGTTCACCGCTTTGCCAGCAGCTGCTGGCCACCGGCTCGGCGGGCGTCGACGCAGGGGCGGGCTCTGGTGCGGATGCGGCGGTGTGTGTTGCGTCTGCCTTGTCCGTCAGCACCACCAGCGCCTCGGGGTGAATCTGCTGGGCCAGGCGTTGTGGCTCGTGTTGCTGCGTCGGACCCCAGCCGTAGGCCTGCAACCAGCCCTGTCCCCGGGCGAAAACACCCAGGTTCAGCAACACCAGCAGCAGAACCATCAGGCGCCACATAGCCGCTCCTAGCCGCCGCTGGCAGGGTTTGCTAGGCCAGCGGCCCGCCGCACACTGACCTCGGCACTGGTCACCCGCTGCAGACCCTGACCGGTTTGCAATAACAAGGCCCCCACCGGGTCTACCCCCATGGCCACACCTTGTTGGCCATCGCTTAAGCTCACCGGCGTCTGCGCCAGCGCATCACGGGCATTAAAACGTGCCTGAAAGGCCGCAAAACCCTGCTGCTCAAACGCCCGCAGGGTCTGCACCAAGGGGAGCAGTATCTGGGCCAAGGCCAACATCGCGCTGATGCCCGGTACCAGCTCGGCCAGCCCGGCCGGTTCGGTCGACAAGCCAGCCACCTCGGGGCGTTGGATATTGAGGCCGATGCCAATCACCACATATCGGCTGCCTGCTTTGCCGGGGTTGCGGGTGTTGGCGGTCTCGATCAGGATGCCTGCCAGCTTGCGACCCTGCCACCACAGGTCATTGGGCCATTTCAGGCGGATCTCGGGGTGCAGGCTATTGGCCAGGCTCCAGCCCACGGCCAGCGACAGGCCCGACCAGTCCTTGGGGGCCAAGGGCAGGCCCAGGGACAACATCAGCGTGCCCGGGCCAGCACTGCCAGCAACGCCCGGGCTGCTGTGCCAGGGGCGTGCCATGCGCCCGCGCCCGGCGGTCTGGTGCTCTGCAATCAAGAGCACGGGGTCTTCCACACCAGCGCGCAGTCGGCGCATCAGCTCGGCATTGGTGGAGTCGATCTCGGGCAGCACCTCCACGCTGAAGCCGGGCAACTGGGGCTCCACAGCTTGCCAGAGTGCTTCGCTGGGCCAGGGCGTCAGGGCGGGTAGTGTCATGGGGTGGCGCTACTTGCGCTTGCGTTTGGGGGCCAGCAGGGTGCCACGGCAGTTTTTGGCGCCACACCAACACGGGTACTCGGCCTTGAGTTTGGGCGTGTAACGCTCGTCGATGATCAGGCCGTAGTCGTAGTGCAGCTCTTCACCGGCGGCGATATTGCGTAGCGCCTTGATGAAAATGCGGCCCTTGTCTTCGTCGGCCTCGCAGTTGCCGTCGCAGGAGTGGTTGATCCAGCGCGACGAGTTGCCGTTGACCCCGCCGTCGATCACCCGGGTTTCATTCACATGAAAATAAAAGGTGTGGTTCGGGTTGGTCGGGTCGTGCGGGTGGCGCGCCTGGGCTTCTTCCCAGGTGATGATCTCGCCCACATACTCGATGATGGTTTCACCCTCGGCGATGTCCTGCAGTGCATAAACACCCCGGCCATGGATGCCGGAGCGGCGCACCTGGATGCGGCGGGAGGTAGCGGGTGATTTTTTCGACACGGTTAAAAAATTTGGTATCGTGAACTCGTATGGGTGCGCGTGTGCGCCCGCGAGAAACAGGGATTGTATTCAGATGACTATCGCAGAAAACACTAAAACAGCAGTGGCAGGCAAAACACTGGTCATTGCAGAAAAGCCCTCGGTGGCACAAGACATCGTGCGTGCACTCACGCCGGTGGCGGGCAAGTTCGAGAAACACGACGAGCATTTCGAAAACGACAGTTATGTGGTCTCCAGCGCGGTGGGCCACCTGGTCGAAATCCAGGCGCCCGAGGCCTACGACGTCAAACGCGGCAAATGGAGTTTCGCGCATCTGCCGGTGATCCCGCCGCACTTCGAACTCAAACCGGTTGACAAGACCAAGACCCGCCTCAACGCAGTGGTCAAACTGGCCAAACGCAAGGACGTGGGCCAACTCATCAACGCCTGTGACGCGGGCCGCGAGGGGGAGCTGATCTTCCGCCTGATTGAACAATACGCGGGCGGCGCCAAACCGCTGGGCAAACCGGTCAGCCGCCTGTGGCTGCAGTCGATGACACCCCAAGCCATCCGCGACGGCTTCAACGCGCTGCGCAGCGACAAACAGATGCAACCCCTGGCCGACGCCGCGCGTTGCCGCTCCGAGGCCGACTGGCTGGTGGGCATCAACGGCACCCGCGCCATGACGGCGTTCAACTCGCGCGACGGTGGCTTTTTCTTGACCACCGTGGGCCGGGTGCAAACCCCGACGCTGTCGGTGGTGGTGGAGCGCGAAGAACTGATCCGTGGTTTTGTCTCGCGCGACTACTGGGAAATCCATGCGTCCTTTGCCGCCCAGGCCGGTGACTACCCGGCCAAGTGGTTCAATCCAACCTGGAAAAAAGACGCTGATGACGTCGAGAAAAAAGCAGATCGCGTCTGGAGCCAGCAAGAAGCGCAAGCCATTGCTGACGCAGTGCGTGGCCAACACGCCACCGTCACCGAAGAAAGCAAACCCACCACGCAAGCCAGCCCGCTCCTGTTTGACCTGACCAGCTTGCAACGCGAAGCCAATGGCAAGTTCGGCTTTAGCGCCAAGACCACGCTGTCGATTGCGCAAAGCCTGTACGAGCGCCACAAAGCGCTGACGTACCCGCGTACCGATTCACGCGCCCTGCCCGAAGACTATGTGCCGGTGGTCAAACAGACCTTTGAGATGCTGGCCAACTCCGGCATGCGGCACCTGGCACCACATGCTCTGACGGCACTGAACAACAACTACATCCGGCCCAGCAAGCGCATCTTTGACAACAGCAAGGTGAGTGATCACTTTGCCATCATCCCCACATTGCAAGCGCCTGGCGAGCTATCAGAAGCAGAGCAGAAGCTGTATGACCTGGTGGTTAAGCGCTTTTTGGCGGTTTTTTTCCCAAGCGCTGAATACCAGGTCACCACCCGCATCTCCAAAGCGTTGGAGTACCACTTCAAGACCGAAGGCAAGGTGTTGGTCAAACCGGGCTGGCTGGCCATCTACGGCAAGGAAGCCGCCGACGAAGTGGCTGATGCCAAGGACGGCGACAAAGGCCAGAGCCTGGTGCCGGTCGCCCCCGGCGAAAAGGTCAAAACGGAGTCTGTCGACCCCAAAGGCTTAAAAACCCGGCCGCCGGCTCGCTACTCAGAAGCCACCCTGCTCGGCGCCATGGAAGGCGCTGGCAAAACCGTGGAAGACGACGAGTTGCGTGAGGCCATGCAGGAAAAAGGCCTGGGCACACCCGCCACCCGCGCCAGCATCATTGAAGGTTTGATCTCTGAGAAATACATGCTGCGTGAAGGCCGTGAGCTGATCCCCACCGCCAAAGCCTTCCAGCTGATGACCCTGCTGCGTGGCCTAGGGGTGGAAGAACTCTCCAAAGCTGAACTCACCGGTGAGTGGGAGTACAAACTCAGCCAGATGGAGCAAGGCAAACTCAGCCGCGCCGCCTTCATGGCCGAAATCGCCGCGATGACCGAACACATCGTCAAAAAGGCCAAGGAGTACGACCGCGACACCGTGCCCGGCAACTACGCCACGCTCAGCTCACCGTGCCCCAACTGCGGTGGTGTGGTGAAGGAAAACTACCGCCGTTATGCCTGCACCGGTGCTGACGGCCAGGGCGAAGGCTGCGGCTTCTCGTTTGGCAAAACCCCGGCTGGCCGCACCTTCGAGCTGGCCGAGGTGGAGCAATTCCTTCGCGACAAGAAAATTGGCCCGCTTGACGGCTTCCGGTCCAAGGCCGGTTGGCCGTTCACCGCCGAGATGGTCATCAAGTTTGACGAAGAGGCCAAAAACTACAAACTCGAATTCGACTTTGGCGACGACAAAAAGGGTGAGGAAACTGGCGAACTGGTCGACTTTGGCGAGCAGGTCAGCCTGGGCGCGTGCCCCAAATGTGGCGCTGCGGTGTTTGAACACGGCAAGAACTACGTGTGTGAAAAATCCGTGCCCACTGACGCGCAACCCACACCCAGCTGCGACTTCAAAACCGGCCAGATCATCCTGCAACAGCCCATCGAGCGCGAACAGATGGGCAAGCTGCTGAGCACCGGCAAGACCGACTTGCTCGACAAGTTTGTCTCGATGCGCACCCGGCGCAACTTCAAGGCCATGCTGGTCTGGGACGCCACCGCTGACAAGGTCAACTTCGAGTTTGCACCCAGCAAGTTCCCACCACGCAAAACCGCTTCGGCACCGCTGACACGCACCGCAGCTGCTAGCAAAAAAGCAGCTGCTAGCCCAGGTGATAAAAGGACTACAGGCACAAAAGCCACTAAACCCGCAGCCAAGAAGACGGCCGCCAAAACACCGCGCAAGGCACCCGCTGCTGGTGCGGGCTCCACCCCCAGCGCGGCACTGGCGGCAGTGATTGGCGCCGAACCAATTGCCCGCGCCCAGGTCATCAAGAAGCTTTGGGACTACATCAAGGCCAACAACTTGCAAGACGCCACCAACAAACGCGCCATCAACGCCGACGCCAAGTTACTCGCGGTGTTTGGCCAGCCGCAGGTCAGCATGTTTGAACTGGCGGGCATTGTGGGTAAACATTTGGGGTGAGGTGGAGTGGTCACACTGTGTGACCATTTTGAAAAGCGCATGGGTCAGGTTGTACCTGTCAAATCAACTGTGATTGACGCAGAAGTCAGGTAAAGTAATACCTGTTAGTTTTCGCAGGAGGCTCCCACATGACCACAACTGTTGCCAGACCCATGTCCGTCAAGCTGGACCAGGACACCCGTGGGCGCATGGACCGCTTGGCGCAATCTCGCAGGCGCACCACACATTGGCTTATGCGCGAAGCCATCCAGCAGTACATTGAGCGTGAAGAAAAGCTGGAGGCTTATCGACAAGATGGCATCGCAGCTTGGAACACCTACCAAGCCACCGGACTGCATGTCACTGAGGAAGAAGCGGACGCCTGGCTGGCCAAGCTGGAGGCAGGTCAGGACGCAGAGCCACCTGCATGCCACGTCTGATTTGGTCGCAGCCCGCGCTGCTGGACATGCAAAGGCTGCAGCGGTTTCTGGCTGAAAAAAGTCCAGATGCGGCCAAACGCGCCGTGGCAGCCATTCGCCAGGGCGTCAAGACCTTGGCTTTACAGCCGGGTGTAGGCCGCCCGGCAGACGACATGGCAGCGGGGTACCGGGAATGGATGATCGACTTTGGCAACAGCGGATATGTTGCGCTGTACCACTTTGACGGCCAAACCGCTGTGATCCTGGCCCTGCGGCACCAGAAAGAAATCGGCTACTGATCCAACCACTCACAAATCGGCTGCCACTGCGCCAAGTCGCGCGTCACACGTTCGGGCGCCAGGTCAAACACGGTCAGGCCACGGGCGGCGAGTTGGACGTAGTTCTGAGTGTTGCGCACATAACCAAGCACCGGCAGGCCGGTGGATTCGACAAAGGTGCGCAATTGTTCGGCGGCGCGGGTGCGTTCATCCACCCGCATGCCCACGATGCCGATCTGGGTTTTGGCGGCCTGGGCGCTTTGCGCCAGCTCGTCCAAAAAATCTTTGGTGGCAAAGATGTCGAACACGCTGGCTTGTAATGGCACCACTACCTTGTGTGCGAGTTTCAGCACCTCCTTGAGCCGTTTGCCGTGTAGCCCGGCCGGGGTGTCCAGCACCACATGGGTTGTGCCTTTGGGTGGTTTGGCGATGTCGTCGCGGTCCACCTCCCAGCTGGTGATCGGCCGGGCGGTGTCGGGCCGCAAGGACAGCCAGAGTTTGCTCGACAACTGCCGGTCGGCGTCGCCCAGCATCACGGCCTGGCCACGCGCTGCAAAGTAGCCCGCGATCTGGGTTGAGAGTGTGGATTTGCCCACGCCCCCCTTGGGGTTGGCCACAACAATCACTGGCATAGATGCTCCTGGTTAAATAGCTATAAGCCCTTTATATAAAAGGGCTAGAGGCCAAAAATGCTTTGAAACCTTGGCGTTTATTCGTCCTCGCCACCCAGCAGGCCGCCAAGCAGGCCACCACCCAGCAAGGTGCCACCCAAGGCCGCACCACCGAGCACCGAGCCCTGCTCTGACGAGCGCCCACCCGCAGCCGGTGCTGAGGCGATGATGCGGTTGGCCAGCCTTGAGAGCGGCAGCGACTGCAGCCAGATCTTGCCCGGGCCGCGCAAGGTGGCAAAAAACAGGCCTTCGCCGCCAAACAGCGCCGATTTGATCTTGCCCACGTACTGGATGTCAAAGTCCACCGACGGCTGGTAGGCCACCACACAGCCTGTGTCCACCCGCAGGGTTTCGCCTGGGGCCAAGGTGCGCTCCATCAACGTGCCACCGGCGTGGATGAAGGCCATGCCGTCGCCATCGAGCTTTTGCATGATGAAGCCTTCACCCCCAAACAAGCCCACGCCGAGTTTTTGCTGGAAGGCAATGCCGAGCGACACCCCCTTGGCGGCGCACAAAAACGAGTCTTTCTGGCACAACAAGGTGCCTCCCAGTGCAGACAAGTCGATCGGCACAATCTTGCCGGGGTAGGGTGCGGCAAAGGCCACACGCTGTTTGCTGGAGGCGGTGTTCTGGAACACGGTGGTGAACAGGCTCTCACCCGTCAGCAGGCGCTTGCCCGCGCCCATCAGCTTGCCAAACAGGCCGCCTTGCTGGGCGCCGTCGCCAAACACCGTGTCCATCTGGATACCGGCCTGCATGTACATCATGACACCGGCCTCACCCACGGCCGCCTCACCGGGGTCGAGTTCAACCTCGACGTACTGCATTTCGTTGCCAAAAATCTCGTAGTCCACCACATCCATCGCCATTTTTCACTCCTTGAAACAGCAGCGCCACCCGGCCTGCCCGGGCGCAACGATAGCAAGATTTTTTGACAGCGCCACCCCATCTGGCGCAGGGGCAAGAATGAGCTCGCGCGGACACCAAAATGTCATTAAAGTGTCGTATTCTGGCGTGCTGGCACAGGACGTGCATGCCACCTGGCCTGAGTTTCACCCATCAACCCAAAGGACTCATCCATGAAAATCCGCTACACGTTTGTTGCTGCTGCTGTGATCGCGCTGGGCTGTGTTGGCCTGGCCCAAGCCCAGGAGAAAACCCTGCGTTTGCTGACCTGGGCCGACTATGCGCCCGCGGATGTGGTGGCTCAGTTTGAGAAGGAAACCGGCTACAAGGTCGAACTCACCCTATCCAACAACGAAGAGATGATCTCCAAGCTGCGCGCCACGGGTGGCGCCGGGTTTGACCTGGCCCAGCCCTCACAAGACCGCATTGCCGGCCCGCAAACCGAATTCGGCATCTACAAACCGATGGACCTGAGCAAGCTCAAGACCGAGCTGTTCATCCCCAGCATGTTGGATGCCACCAAGATCAACACCACGGTGGCGGGCAAGGTGTATGGCCTGCCGCACATCTGGGGCACCGACGGCCTGGTGGTCAACACCAAACTGGCCAAGATGGAAAACTACACCGACCTGTGCAAGGCCGAGTTCAAGGGCAAGGTGGCCTACCGCCTGAAACGCCCAACCCTGCTGGCTTTTGCCTTTGCTTCGGGCAAAGACCCGTTTGCGCTGTACAGCAACCCCAAGGCCTACACCGAACTGATGGATGAAGTGGGCAAGACCCTGACCGCCTGCAAACCCAACGTCAAGTTCTACTGGGACAACAAGGACCAACTGCTCAACGGCATGCGTGCTGGCGAAATTGTCGGCGCCATGATGTGGGACACAGGCGGCTGGAAGCTCAACAACGAAAAACCTGAGATCCAGTTCCTCGCGCCGAAGTCTGGTGCACTGGGCTGGATCGACACCTTTGCGATTCCCGCCAAAGGCAAGAACGACGCCGCAGCCTACGCCTGGATCAACTTCAACATGCGCCCCGAAATCGCCGCCAAGGTGGCTGGCTCGGCAGGCAACTTCACCGCGTCCAAGGGTGCGGACCAGCTGATGGACGCCAAGCTCAAGGCCCAGTTTGCGACCAGCTTCCCCGAAGCTGCTTTGAAGAACATCAAGTGGTACCCGGCCGTGCCCGCTGGCATTGAGGACATCGAAGGCAAGGTGCTCGACCGCATCAAGGCCGCCAACTAAAGTTGACGCTGCGGGCTGTGCCCGCACACCCTGCCAGGCCGGACATCCCCGGTGTGGCAGGGCCCTATTTGGATCTGGATGTGCGTTGGACCTGTCTTGACACCTTCCCCTCTACAAGCCAACCCGGCTGCGCAGCCTGACCTGCAAGCCACCCGCGTCGCCAAGCACTACGGTGCCTTCCGTGCGGTGGACGATTTGTCCTTCTCGGTGGCGCGTGGCAGTTTCTTCTCGATCCTGGGCCCCTCGGGCTGCGGCAAAACCACGCTGTTGCGCATGATTGCCGGCTTTTTAAGCCCGGACTCAGGCGAGATTCTGATTGGCGGCAAGCCGATGAACGGTGTGCCGCCTAACAAACGCCCGGTGAACATGGTGTTCCAGCACCTGGCGCTGTTCCCGATGATGAGTGTGGGTGACAACGTGGGTTATGGTCTGGCGCGTCGCGGGGTGGCCAAAGACGAGATCAAACGCCGCGTCGGAGACATGCTGGAGCGGGTCAGCCTGCCCGGCGCACAAAACAAACGGGTAGACCAGCTCTCGGGCGGGCAGAAACAACGTGTGGCGATTGCCCGCAGCCTGGTGCTGGAGCCGACGCTGCTGCTGCTTGACGAACCACTCGGCGCACTTGACCTGAAGCTGCGCGAACACATGAAGATCGAGCTCAAGCAGTTGCAAGCCGCTTTTGGCACCACCTTTGTCTACATCACCCACGACCAGTCCGAGGCGCTGGTGCTGTCTGACCATGTGGCGGTGATGAACCATGGCCGTTTTGAGCAGGTGGGCACACCGCAACAGCTGTATTACGAACCACAGACGCCGTTTGTGGCGGGGTTTGTGGGTGCCAACAACCGCCTGGCTGGTCACGCCACCGAGGTGAATGGCAACATGGTTACGGTCACCAGTGGACAAGGTCTGGTGATGCCAGCGCGCGCCATTGGCCAGATTGCCCGAGGTGATGCGGTCGAGGCCTTTGTGCGGCCCGAAGTTGCCCGCCTGGCGCGCCAGGCGGCGCTGCTGACCGATGCGGGTTTGCCCAGTTTTAACGCCCGGGTCGAGAGTTTGTTGTTTGATGGCGCCAACTCGGCGGTGTTGCTCACCGAAGCCCAGTCCGGCACCGAGTTCCGCATTGCCCTGCCACAGACCGGTGAATTTGCCGACCTGGCAGTGGGTGAAACCGTGTATTTTGGTTTTGACCCGCAACGTGCCGTGTGTTTTGCCGCAGGCACTACGGCCAATGAGCATGTCTTCAGCTGACCCCACCTCTCAGTCGCGCCATGTCGCGCGGCTGATGCTGATGCTTTTGCTGGCTCCGGCCTTGTTGTGGTTGCTTGGGCTGATTGTGTTGCCGCATGTGGAGCTGGGCATCTTGTCGATGCGCGCGCGCGTAGCGCCACGGGTGTACGAACCCAGCCTGGCGCAGTTCCGCACCTTTTTTGAAGAGCCGCTGTACTGGCACACCTTCATGCGCACCGCGCTGATGTCGATCGTGGCCACCGCTTTGACGCTCTTGATGGCCTTCCCGATTGCCTGGACGATTGCCAAGCTGGTGCGCGGCCACGCCAAGTCGATGTTGTTTGTGATGTGCCTGATCCCTTTCTGGGTCAGCGAAACCGTGCGCACCCTGGGCTGGATGATTCTGCTGCGCGAGTCGGGCGTGTTGCCCGCGCTGCTGGCCTGGATGGGGGTGACACCAGCGCCGGTGGAGCTGCTGTACCACGACGCCACCATCCTGGTCGGGCTGGTCTACACCTCGATGTTGTTCATGGTGATCCCGCTGATCAGCGCGCTGGAGAGCCTGGACGATTCCCTGATAGAAGCGGCCTACGACCTGGGCGGCAACGGCTGGTCGATCCTGCGCCAGATCGTCATCCCGCATGCGGCGCCCGGCATTGTGGCGGGTTGCATTGTGGTGTTCATGCTGACGCTGGGCAACTACCTGACGCCCACGCTTTTGGGTGGCAAAAACTCGCAGTGGTTCACCGAACAGATCTACACCCAGTTCATCACCCGGTTTAACTGGGAGCAGGGCGCGGCCTTTGGTTTCTTGCTGCTGGCCCTGAGCACCGCCATTGTCTGGGTTGGTCTCAAGCTCAGCGGTCAGAAATTTGGTGAAGTGATGCAACGCTCATGATCACCTTGGACACTTCAAAATCAATAGCTGGTAGCCCTTTAGATACGAGGGCTAGAGGCCAATTTCTCTTAAAACATGTTGGAGGTGCCGCGTGATTGCCTCCCTGCCCCGCCCGCTGTGGTTGCGCACCAGCACCATCGTTTATGGCCTGGCCTTTTTTGCGTTTTTATTCTTGCCGCTGGTGGTGGTGGCGGTCTTTGCCTTCAACGACGCACCTTACCCGGCGCCTCCCTGGCGTGGTTTCACGCTGGACTGGTTTGTCGGCCATGACGGTTCGGGGCGCACCGGCCTGTTTGCTGACGCGGCGATGCTCGGTAGCCTGTGGACCAGTGTGGTGGTGGCCTGCTGGGTCACTATCTTGTCCGTGTTGGTTGGCACCGCCAACGCGTTTTTGATCGAACGCACCCAGTTCCGTGGCAAACAGGCGCTGAGTCTGCTGATGCTGGCGCCGCTGGTGATTCCGGGGGTGATTCTGGGTATCTCGATCCTGGCCTTTGCCAGCCGCATTGCCAACCTGGCTGATGATTTGTGGGGCCTGGAGCTGGAGTTTCTGCGCCCCGGCCTGCCGTTGGTGGTGCTGGGGCAGTTTTCCTACATCGTGTCGATTGCCACGCTGACCATCACCGCGCGCCTGAAACGCTTTGACATCACCCTGGAAGAAGCCGCCTACAACCTGGGTGCGTCACGCCTGGCGGTGTTGTGGACCATCACCCTGCCCTACCTCAAACCCGCGCTGATCGGCTCGGCAGCGATCTCGTTTTTGATGAGTTTTGAGAACTTCAACACCACGCTGATGTTGGTCGGCTCCGACTCACCGCTCACCGTCATGATGTATGGCCGGATGCGTGAAGGCGCCACGCCGGTGCTCAACGCGGTGAGCCTGCTGCTGATGGTGGCCTCCGCCGTGCTGGCGTTGACTTTGATGCGGGGCAACAAGCCCGGCACCTCCAACAACACCCACTGACGGACATCAAGCGCGGTTCAGGCCGCTTTGTCCAGCTGGGTAATCGGTGGGTGTGAGAGCAGCCATGGCAGGCCGTTTTTGGGTGCTGCGCCTGTGTTCCTGGTCGTGTTGAACGCGCACACTGTGTGTGCTGCCGTGGACTGGGCGACTGGCTTGGCCGCAGAACCACTGTCCATCCAGTCCAGCCACTCTGCCTGCCAGTTGGGGGTGTGGATGGGTTCTTGGCTGTTGGTCGTCTCTGGCCAGGTGTCGACCTCGTTGTCGTCTGCCGCCACTCCTAAAGGCTGATGGGCTGCCTCTAGCCAGTCGGCCATCCAGGTCGGGGTGTCCAGCGCTTGCTGGCGTTCCAGAATCTCTGGCCATTCCAGCCAGGCACGTTCAGCCACCACTGGGGTGAGCATGGGTTTCAAATTCACAAATGCGTTCATGACGAACTCCTGGCAAAGGGCGAAGTTGCCTTGTCTGAACAGGTCAAACACAAGGGCAACGGGTTGTGTGGGTCAGCCGTCAGCACCACGCAAGGAACGGCTGGTAAGCGAATACGATGGCCGAATGTAGTTCTGTTGCTGCACCGCAGCAAACTATCATTTATGATGCTCACCCTTAGTTTTATTTAGCCTGCCGCCCACCGGCTGGACCCCCACCGTGGTTTACCGACTCCCCGCCCTGTCCACCTTCCGCACCTTTGAGGCGGCGGTGCGTCACCTCAGCTTTGCCAAGGCCGCAGCCGAGTTGAACGTCACCCCGGCGGCAGTCAGCCAGCAGATCAAGAAGCTGGAGTCTTACCTGGGTGTCGCACTGTTCCAGCGCGGCCCCAACGCACTGACGCTGACCGACGACGCCCAGGCCATGTACCCCAAGATCCGCGCCGGGCTGGACCAGTTTGCGGCCGGGGTGGAACTCACCCAACACCATGCGCAGCGTGCGCTGCATGTGACGGCCCCACCGGCTTTTGCGGCACGCTGGCTGATTCCCCGGCTGGGCCGGTTTTCAGCCGCGCACCCTGATGTGCTGGTGCGCATCACCAGCCTGATTGGCAACATCGATGAGCCAGACGGCGTGCTGGCCCAGTCCAGCCACCTGATCGACCCACGCAGCGAAACCAGCGAGGTGGCGATCCGGTTTGGTAACGGGCGCTACCCTGCCTACCAGGTCGAACACCTGTTCACCCCGGACTTTGTGGTGGCTTGCCGCCCCAGCCTGTGTGTGGGTGAGCTGGCGCTGCGGCAGCCGCAGGACCTGAGCCGGCATGTGCTGATCCACGACGACTCGACCCGCGAGGTGGTCTCCATGCCCAACTGGCAAAGCTGGCTACTCAAGGCCGGTGTCAGCGGTGTGGATGTGGCGCGTGGCCTGCGGTTTTCAAACGCCATCCTGACCTTGGAGGCCGCGCTGGACGGCCAGGGTGTGGCGTTGGTCCAGCAACAGCTGATCGAGGCCGATGTGGCCAGCGCCCGGCTGGTGATTCCGTTTGCGACCAGCCTGCCTTCACACTACGCCTACCACCTGGTGTCTGCCAAAACCGCCACCACCCAGCCGGTGGTGCTGGCCTTTCAGCAGTGGCTTCGGCAGGAAGTTGGCCAGGATCACACCTAGTGAAAGCCTCCTGAGGGTTTGTTGGCGGTGCGATACTTTGAAGCAGATCGCTGCAGAAGTCTTCAAGAGGAGTGCTCGCTGTGAATGGTGCTGAATCTCTGGTCCAAACCCTGCTGTCCGGTGGTGTGAACGTCTGTTTTGCCAACCCTGGCACCTCTGAAATGCACTTTGTCGCGGCGCTGGACGCGCATCCCGACATGCGTTGTGTGCTCTGCTTGTTTGAAGGTGGTGCCACTGGTGCGGCCGACGGTTATTTCCGCATGAGCGGTGAGATCGCCGCGACGCTGCTGCACCTGTCGCCCGGCCTGGGCAACGGGTTTGCCAACCTCCATACCGCCCGCAGGGCGGGGTCCGGCGTGCTGACCATTGTGGGTGACCACGCCACCCACCACATGGCTTATGAGAGCCCCTTGAAGGGCGACATCCCCGGCCTGAGCCGCAGCATCGCCCATTGGACCCGTGTCAGCCCCGACGCGGCCAGTGTGGCCCCTGACGGCGCACAGGCCATGGCGGCGGCGCGGTCGCACAACGGCCAGCTGGCCACCCTGGTGCTGCCGGCCAACACCGCCTGGCAGGAGGCCACGGGGCCTGCCGCAGCCGTGCCACCGTCGCCACTGATCCGCCCCGACCTGGCCCGCATCCAGGCCGCCGCCCACACGCTGCAGTTGCCGGGTGCCGCCCTGATGGTGGACGGCCCCACACTGCATGGCGACCTGGGTATGCTGGCCGCGCGGATCGCCAAAAAAACCGGCGCCCGCCTGATTGCACCGTACCTGGCCGCCCGCATCCGGCGCGGTGCCGGTGCCGTGGCCTTTGAGCGGCTGGCCTACGGTGTGGATGACAACGCGGCGGTGCTCAAAGACGTGCGGCACATGGTGCTGGCCGGGGCCCAGCGGCCCACCAATTTTTTTGCCTACCCCGGCAAACCCAGCCTGCCCGAAGCCCCCAACACCGCCGTGTTTGACCTGTGCAGCCGCAGCATGGATGTGGGCTACACCCTGAACACGCTGGCCGAGTGTTTGGGCATCACCACCACTGACCCCTACGACTGCTGGCCGCAAGCCCTGCCCGCCTTGCCAAGTGGTCCGATGAACATGACACTGATTGGGCAGGCTTTTGCGCACCTGCTGCCCGAGAACGCCATCGTGGTGGACGAGAGCATCACCCTGGCCCGTTTTTTCATGCCGCCCACACAACAGGCACGTCCCCATGACTGGTTACACACCACCGGTGGCGCCATCGGCTTTGGCCTGCCCAATGCGGTGGGGGCGGCCCTGGCCTGCCCGCAGCGCCCGGTGTTTGTGCTCACGGGCGACGGCTCGGCCATGTACACCTTGCAGGCGCTGTGGACCATGGCGCGCGAGCAGTTGCATGTGGTCACCATCGTGTTTGCCAACCGGGGTTACCAGATCCTGCGTGGTGAGTTGGCCAACGTGGGGGTGACCCAGGTGGGCCGCAACGCCCTGCGTATGCTCGACGTGGAGCAGCCGCAGCTCGACTGGGTCAAGCTGTCCGAAGGCCATGGTGTACCCGCAGATCGGGTCACCGATGTGGACGGTTTTGTGGCCAGCTTGCGTGCGGCCATGGCCAAGCCCGGCCCGCACCTGATCGAAGTCGTTTGCCCGGTGTGACGACGCTTGGGCCGCGTGCGTATGACGCGGCTTGGACCTTGTCCGCAGCGCCCTGGCGGACTGCCACCGGGGGCGCGCTTTGTGCCTGTTTTCTCAGTACATTAGCCCCATGCATATAACAACCCTGACCGAATCCCAGCAGCAGGCACTGCTGTCTGCCGCCCGCGCCGCCCAGCTCAAGGCCTATGCGCCGTATTCCCACTACCCCGTTGGCGCCGCCGTGCTGGACGACCTGGGCCGCATCCACGCGGGCTGCAATGTCGAAAACGCCGCCTACCCCGAGGGGGTGTGCGCCGAAGCCTCGGCCCTGAGCGCGATGGTGCTGGCGGGCAGCACCCGCGCCCGCGCCGTGCTGGTGGTGGGCAACGGTGGCAAAAATCATAGCGCCTGGACCACACCATGCGGGGGCTGCAGGCAAAAATTGCGTGAATTTGGCGCGCCAGACCTACCCGTGTTGTGCGCCAATAACGAAACCACCGGCCCAAGCTACACGCTGGCGCAGTTGCTGCCCGAGGGTTTTGGGCCCGATCACCTGGGAGCCCAAGCATGAACGCGCTGAGCACGATTCAGGCACGCGCCGGTCAACTGCAACCCCGCATCGCCGTGGTGCTGGGTTCAGGCTGGGGCGGGCTCACCGAGCACATCAGCAACGCCATCCAGATCCCCTACAGCGAGCTGGAAGGTTTTCCGCAGCCCACCGTGGCAGGCCACAGTGCCATGTTGTGGCTGGGCCACATCGGCGTACAGCCGGTGGTGGTGATGAGTGGGCGCAAACACGGTTATGAGACCGGCGCAGTGGACGGCATGGCGCTGCCGCTGCAGGTGTTGCAGGCGCTGGGTTGCCACACCCTGGTGCAAACCAATGCCGCGGGCAGCCTGCGGCTGGACATGCCACCGCAGAGCCTGATGCTGGTCAGCGACCACCTGAACCTGCCGCAGCGCTCACCCCTGGTCGGGCTCACCGGCAACCAGCGTTTTGTCAATATGGTGGACGCCTATGACCCTGAGCTAAAAGAGCATGCAGCCCTGATTGCCAAAGGGCAAGGCGCTACACTTTTTAAAGGTGTGTACGCCTGGCTGCTGGGCCCGCAGTTTGAAACCCCGGCCGAGATTCGCATGGTGCAAGGCCTGGGCGCGGACGCCGTGGGCATGAGCACCGTGCCAGAAACTATCCTGGCGCGTTACCTGGGCCTGCGTGTGCTGGCGCTGTCCTTCATCACCAACTACGGCGCCGGCCTGTCCACCGAACACCTGAGCCACGCCCACACCCTGCAACAGGCGCAGGAAGGCAGCGCGAAAGCCAGCCGGTTGCTGGCGGACATCATTGCGGCGTTGCCGTGAGTATCCCGTTTATGACCCCCTCCATCCGCCGTCCCCAAATATGTGTTCTGGGCAGTGCCGAGCCGGGTTCTGCCGCTTATGAACTCGCCGCTCAGGCCGGGGCGCTGCTGGCGCAGTTGGGCATCACGGTGGTGAGTGGTTGTGGCAGCCCGGCGACACGGGTGGCGGCTGAGCGGGCGATGGGTGCGGGTGGGCTGGTGGTCAGCATCGTGCCGCCGGACCAAATGCCTGCGCCGGACTGGCCAGCCACCGTGGTCATTCCCTGCGGCATGGGGGACGCGCGCAACCTGCTGATGGCATTGGCCGGTGATGCCTGCATTGTGATCGGCGGGCGCGCTGGCACGATTTCGGAAGTCTGCCTGGCCTGGTTGCACAAACGGCCTTTGCTGCCGTTGGTGGGTTGTGGGGGTTGGTCCAACGACCTGCCCAGCAACCCGCCGGACGAACGGCAGAATTCACCAATCTTGCCCTGGGGCTCCATGGCTGAGCTGGAAGCCCAGTTGCGCGAGCTGGGCCTGGTGCCAGCCTAGTTTCAAGGCGCCAGCACCCGAATCTGCAGCAGACGTTGGCTGTTGGCGGCGGCCTGGCTGCTGTACACCCCGGCCTGCGGCGCACTGCCGCTGATGGCCACGGTGACCCATTGGCCCAGCGGTGCATTCACCGTGGTGACCAGCTGGCTTTTGCTCTGGTCGGGCAGCTCGGTCCCGGTGCGGTGGCCGACACTGGTCGACTGCACGTCGATGTCCAGGCGCACCGGCTGTTTGCCACCGGGCCAATGCGGCTGCACCTGCAGGCTCTGGCCCGCTTCCAGCCACACCAGACCGTTGGTCACGCCACCACCCGTGTTGGATGCAGACACGCCGGGCGCCGACATCGAAGCGCTTTGCACCGATACCGATTGCACCCACTGCATCGGCATGGACTTGGACACATGGAAGCTGGCTTTTTCGCCATTACGCACGCTGACCGTTTGTGCCGTCATCAGCGCCTCACGCGTTGTGCTGGCCGAGTAGCCCCCTTCATTGCCAGCCTCCACCTGCCGCACGTCCACAATCAGGTTGCGCTGGGGCAGTTGTGCATAAGCTGGCAGGGCCAGCAGGCAGGTCAGGCCAAGCCCAGTGATGCAGTTACGTCTGGGGTGGTTCATGTGAAGCCTGTATTGTTCTTCTGGCGGGCTCAGCTGCCCGCCACATTCACCACCACGCGCCCGCGGACTTGCCCCTGCAACAGCTCGGCGGCAACGTCAATGGTCTGGTCCAGTCTGATCTCACGGGTCATGGCTTCCAGCTTGCTCACATCCAGGTCACGCGCCAAGCGCTCCCAGGCTTGCAAACGCACAGCCAGCGGTGCCATCACACTGTCAATGCCATAGAGCGTGACACCACGCAGGATGAAGGGCGCCACCGTGGCCGGGAAGTCCATGCCACCGGCCAGCCCGCAGGCCGCCACTGCGCCGTTGTATTGGGTGGTGGCGCAGGCATTGGCCAGGGTGTGGCTGCCCACGGTGTCGATGACACCGGCCCAGCGCTCCTTGCCAATGGCTTTGCCCGGCGCCGACAACTCAGCCCGGTCCATGACTTGGGCTGCACCCAACGCTTTGAGGTAGTCAGATTCCGCCAGCCGTCCGGTAGAGGCCACCACGGTGTAGCCCAGTTTGGCCAGCAAGGTGATGGCCACACTGCCCACACCACCATTGGCACCAGTGACCAGAATCTCACCGTCGGCGGGTTTGATGCCATGGCGCTCCAGCGCCAACACACACAACATCGCGGTGTAACCGGCGGTGCCAATGGCCATGGCCTGACGCTCGGTGAAGGCGGCGGGCAAAGGCACCAACCAGTCACCCTTGACCCGCGCCACCTGGGCCAGACCACCACAATGCGTTTCACCCACACCCCAACCGTTGAGGACGACCTTGTCACCCACCTTCCAGGCCGCATGGCTGCTTTGGGTGACGGTGCCAGCGAAGTCGATACCCGGAATCATCGGGAAGCGACGCACCACGGGCGACTTGCCGGTGATGGCGAGGCCATCCTTGTAGTTGAGGGTGGACCAGGCCACCTTCACCTGGACATCACCGTCGGGTAACACCGACTCGTCGATGGTTTGAAGCTGAGCCTGGTAGCCCGCGTCGCCTTTGGTGATGAGAATGCCTTTGAACATGCTGTGCTTTCCTTGATGCTTGGTACTTGATACGGCGCTATTGTGCAGGTTGGCGGCTGGTGGGATGTACATCAGCGGTACCAGTTGTTGCCTTTACCGGGATGGTGGATAGATGGGTGCTGTATTGACCAATCCTTTTGGGGTGGTGAGCGGCTGGGTTGCAGCGCAAGCAGCCAATTGACTCAGCAACATGGGTAACGACTCTTTGCCGTCCGGCCATCGTTCAGCGAAGGTGATGAAGTAGTAGTGCGAGTTCGGAAGCCTATCCTGGATAGGCTGGTCGATTCACAGCTGCTGCAGTATCCCGAACCGCCGATTCTCCGGCTCGCCTGCCTTGTCAATCTGAAGCAGATTCACTGAAACGAACTTCTAGCCACTCTTTTTTGAAAACCCACCAACTCTGTAACCTGGCTGCTGAGCGGGTCATAAATCCACTCATGATCGAACAGCGAGCGCACATCCTGCGCATGGAAACCCTCATCGATCACCAACGAGTGGAACCGATTTCCATTTAAGCGCTGTGCTTCAATGGCATTCAGGATTTTGTCGGGCAGATGGCCCATGACAAAATCAGAAATCACGAGCAGATCGGCCTTTGCATACTGATCGCGCTGCATGGTGTCCAAGGCATGTTTCAAGGCAGGTGTGACGTCCGTGCCGCCATGGAATGACATTTGCAAAAAGCGCATCAACGACTTCATGTCGTTTTCCAAGCCGAGGTCCAGAGTCTCGATGTTGGTCGAAAAATTGATCAGGTAGCAGTCTCGCTTTTGCTCACGTGCTTTGGTCGCCATGTACAGTGCCATCGCTTTGGCTATGGTCTCCGGCATTCCATGCATAGACCCACTGGTATCCAGGCAGATAACCATGGGACCCATCTTGTCCGTTTCTCTGGTGCGTTGCTCTGTCACGTATTCGTGCTGTTCACCGACTAATTGCAAGCCGCGCATGTCAAAGCACATCAAGCGGGACTCGAGGTACTTCATGTCAAACAGAACGGACGTGTCCGAGTCGGCTAGCAGCGCCAGTTCGCTCGGCAAAGCGTGCTCCAGATCCCGACCCAGCCGTATCCCGATGATCTCTTCCCGTGAGTTTGGATCAGGCTGCCATACATCTTGGATGTGCACCGTGTTCACTTGCTCGACCCGCTCGGATAGTTCAATCTGACGGAGTTTTCCCAGCATATTGCACAAGGCCTTCACGCCAGCATCGTTAGCAAGGTACTGCGCCCAGCGTTTGAACTGATCAATGTCTTGAGGTGAAAGCTGTCCTTGGGATAGGTCTATCAGGATGCCAGGCTCGAGTCCCAACGATTCGAGCTGGCGAGACAGTGTGTTTATCAACTCGAGAAAGGCCTCCAACTCGTTTCGCAGGGCATCGCGTCGCCTAGCGATTTCTTGAAGCTCCCATTCACTGAAGGCTCTATCTAGGGCTTCTCTCCACCGGATACTTAGTAACCCGGCTGCAGTTTGAAGATGCTCGCGCGACTTGCCCTTGATTTCCTTTTGGTCTTGACGCTCTGACGCTTCATCGCTTACCTGCTTGTGCCAGAAGGCCTGATCGAAAGGCTTGCCCGTCGCCTGGCATAACTCACCGAAGCATTGGGAGGCGGAACGCCATTCCTCTTCCTGAATCACTCCCAAGTCAACCTTGGCGACAAAGTCTTCCCAGTCCTGCTCATGCGACGCAAACGGGTTGTCAGCGGCCAAATCGAGCTTTGTACGTCGAGTCCACTCTTCAGCGCGGAATTTCACAGTCTCTTCAGCGACCTGGGTCCACAATGGAAACTTGGCTTGCAAGTCATCCAGTAAGGTAATTGCCGCAGCTTTGGATGCGTTCTCAGGCATCACTGACACAAGCTAAGAAGTCGCTCGCAGTCCAGTACACGGAGATTCAGGCGCTCGACTTGCGCCTGCACACCCTTGTAGGCCAATTCCGTCTTGACTTCAGGAACGAAGGTGGATGCCATCGAAAGACGATAGGCGCTCACTTGGGCTTGCACTTGATCCCGGACCGTTTCCAGCTCATTTTTGAGCTCGAGCACTTGCTGGGTCAGTGCCTTAACCAGCCGCTTGTTGACACCTGTTTTTTTATCCCCCTTGTGGAACAAAACACTTGGGGTTACTTTAACAACGCGTGTGCGGCGATAGCCATCATCCAATTTAATTTCGCACACACCTTGACTGTCGAATTTGCAAGAAACTTCTTCCAAAACGGAGCCCCGAAGAGTGCGAGGTTTGAATGTATTCGCAGATTTCAATTCTTTAGATGGAATCAATATGGATTTGATCCGACCGTGCCCATACGATTCATAGTCTTCTAGTTCAACTTGAAAGTAATGCTCCCCTTGATGCTCAACCGTCTCGTACAGGTCCTCTGTGTGATAGAGCTCTTGATGAATTTCCTTGTCGTAGGCATCTTTCGCACGATCAAGCGCAGCTAGGTCAGCATCACCATCGAATCCCGATTGCTGAACAGCTTTGGCTACGATCTCAGCAACAGCTTCACGGTTCTCGTTCGTCGTCCAAAGACAGTGCTGCAACAGCAGTGCGTCGCTGTGATTAGTTTCCTTGCGGCCATTAAAGAATGCTGCAGCCTTCATTAGCATGGAGGCCCGTTGCCAGCGCCGGTCAGACACGTACACTTTCAGTATCTCATGCTGAGCGTGTAGGGCGTCTCGGATCAGGTGAATGATGGTCCGTGTTTCGTTGGACAGTCGAACGGACGAATGTATATCTCTGCGCCAAGAATCCCACTCTGCCTGTTTGACAACCAACTCAGGTGGAACGGTCACTCTGGCTTCGGTCGGAGGGCTGTCAAGCAAGTTGTCGAAGTGGTCTGATTGCGCAATCGGAGGCACCATCAACCGTACTATAAAGCGGTCATACAAGGCGTCAAGGCCCTGTTTGTCGTCCGGCGTTTCGTTCGACGCGGCGATCAACGCTTTGAGCGGGGCTTCCTCGATCTGATCGCCATTGCGAAAGCGCCGCTCATTGATGAGCGTGAGCAGTGCGTTCAGAATCGCTGGACTGGATTTCCAAATTTCATCGAGAAATGCGAACTCGGCCCTGGGCAAGTAGCCCTCGGTCTTGCGTACGTACCTGTCTTCTTTCAGCTCTTTGATAGACACAGGTCCAAACACCTCTTCGGGTGTACTGAACCGGTTCATCAGGCATTCGAAATAGGAGGGATCTTCGAATCCGCAGGCAATGCGTCTCGAAATCAGGCTCTTTGCCGTGCCTGGAGGTCCGTAAAGAAAGGTGTTCTGCCCACTCAATGCCCCCAGAAAGGACACCGCGACGATCTCCTCGCGCTCATACATCCCGACCGACAGGTGCCGAAGCAACTCCTGAATTCGTTTCTTTAGTATCACTTCACATCCCTGAAAAATTATCGATTCGTTCGCCCTCGCGTCCTTCCCCAACAACTCAGATACTTGATGCAAAAGCTTACTGAAGGGAGAGGCTGCATGACAGACGCGCCGAATTTACAGTAAGTCTAGATGAGTCCGCTTTTGCAATATCCACTGCTACAAAAGTCATGTGCATGATCTTGACGTGTAGCGGTTGCTAGAACCAAATCTACCGAATGGCTCCAACCAGCCTCACCCGGCTCCCGTTTGACTGCCACGCCTACATCACCCGCGACAGATACGTCCCAAGTCGCCCATCCGCTGTGAGGATGTGTTTGGTTAACCATTGCTCCAGAAACAGCACATGTTCCTCGGCGAAAGAGGCGCCTGGCTGGAGCAGCAGCTGTTGCAGCTCCTTGGCGCTCTGGATCAGTTCCTGGTGTTCGGCCTTGTGGTCTTCAGCTTCTGGATAGCGGTGTTTGAGCATCAAGCGCTCTTCGTGGCTGAAATGCCAGACCGTGCAGTAGACCAGCTCGTCCAGGGTGGCCGCCAGATACTCTTTGGATTCGCCGTCTGAAATGGCGTGGTTGAGGATGTTGAAGATGTGGATCAGCTTGTGATGGTCTTCATCAATCTCGGTGACACCCACGCTGAGTATCTTGTCCCAAACGAGGTCTTTCACGATTCTTCTCCTGCGTCAAATACCAAGGCCCGACAGAGGGATTGGTTCGCGTGAAGCTTGTTTTGTTTGAACATTTGTCACGACGAGCAAACATTCTACGACCGGCCGCCAGGGGTAACCGCCGACCGATGAGTCGCAAAACTCCCGCTCGGTGTGCCCGGTGCAAACGTATCATTCCCCTCATGAACACGACGCCAACACCCCCCTGGTCACTAAACCTGCCCGCCAGTGCCCGCCTGACCCTGGCCTGCCTGGACCTCACAAGCCTCAACGACAGCGACACCGAAGTCGACATCACCCAACTCTGCCAACGCGCGCAGGGGCCGATGGGCCCGGTGGCCGCCGTCTGTGTCTGGCCGCGATTCGCCGCTTTTGCCCGCGCGCAGTTGCCAACCCACATTGGTGTGGCGGCGGTGGCCAACTTTCCGCATGGCAACACCGATGTGGAAACCGCTGTGCAAGACACGTTGCAGATCGTGCAGGCCGGTGCCCAAGAGGTGGATGTGGTGCTGCCGTATCGGGCGTTGATCGCAGGGGATGAGGCAGCAGTCACCCGGCTGCTGACGGCAGTTCGTCAGGCCTGCCCGGGCATGGTGCTCAAGGTGATCCTGGAGACCGGTGAACTCAAAACCCCGGCGCTGATTGAGCGCGCCTGCCAGCTGGCCCTGGCCGCTGGCGCCGACTTCCTGAAAACCAGCACCGGCAAAACTGCGACCCACGCCACACCTGAGGCGGCGCAAATCATGTTGAACGCCATTGCAGCCAGCCCTGCTGCCAGAGATACAGTGGGTTTTAAGCCCTCTGGCGGCATCCGAACGGTGCAGGACGCTATTGTTTATGAGGCATTGACGCAGCAGATTCTGGGCGTCGAGGCTTTGAACCCAAAGCGTTTTCGCATTGGCGCCAGCAGCATCTTTGGCCACATCGAATCGGTGCTGAACCCCACGGCCACACCCGCCGCTGTGCCCAGCAGCGGCTACTGAGTTGTTCAACCCCACCAGGAGACCCACCATGAACTTGCCCTGCGCCACACTGCTCTTCCGTGTTCCTTGTGCCCTCGCTCTGGTCATGGGGCTGGCTGGCGGGCCGGCCAGTGCGCAAAGGGCGCCGTTTATGTTGTCCAGCCCGGACCTGGCCATGGGCACCTTTGACAACAAGTTTGTCCTGAACGGTTTCGGCTGCAAGGGTGCCAATGTGTCGCCCGCGCTTGAATGGCAGAACGTGCCGCCCGGCACCAAGTCACTCGCGCTGCAGGTGTTTGACCCCGACGCGCCCACCGGCGCAGGCTTTTGGCACTGGACGGTCTACAACCTGCCACCCACGTTGACCTCTCTGCCCCAGGGCGCGGGCAATGCAGCGGCCAAGTTGCCCGCCCCGGCTTATGGCGGTGCCACCGACTATCTGGACACCGGCGCCACCGGTGGCAACGGCAACTACGGCGGCCCCTGCCCACCCGAGGCCGACAAGCCACATCGCTACATCTTCACCCTCTACGCGCTGGCGGTGGACGATCTGGCCAAGGCCGGTGGCATCCCCAAAACCGGCAGCCCCTCGCTGTACTCCTTTGTGCTGAACAAAGGTCTGGGCGCCTTGCTGCTGGACAAAGCCAGCTTCACCGCCACTTACGGTCGCTAAACACCCACATCCACAGGAACCCCCATGCTTGCCCAGGAAATCATCCGCATCAAACGCGACGGCCACACCCTAAAACGCAGCCACATCGACAGCTTTGTGAAGGGCCTGGTCGACGGCTCCTGGAGCGAAGGCCAAGCCGCCGCGCTGGCCATGGCCATGTTCCTCAAGGGCATGCGCCGTGACGAAACCGTGGCGCTGACCCAGGCCATGACCCATTCCGGTCTGGTGATGGACTGGTCCAGCGCCAACTTGAGCGGCCCGATTCTGGACAAACACTCCAGCGGCGGCGTCGGCGACAAGATCAGCCTGATGCTCGCACCGCTGGTGGCTGCCTGTGGTGGTGTGGTGCCGATGATCTCGGGCCGTGGCCTGGGCCACACTGGCGGCACCCTCGACAAACTCGGCAGCATCCCGGGCTACAACGCCACGCCTGACGTGGCCACGTTACACCACGCTTTGCAGGCGGCAGGCTGCGCCATCATTGGTCAGACGACCGATCTGGCGCCGGCCGACCGACGCCTCTACGCCATCCGCGACGTGACCGCCACGGTGGAATCGGTGCCACTGATCACCGCCAGCATCTTGTCCAAAAAACTCGCGGCCGGGTTACAAGGCCTGGTGATGGATGTGAAAGTGGGCAACGGCGCCTTTGCCGACTCGCTCGACATGGCCAGCACTCTGGCCGAGTCGCTGGTGCAGGTGGCAGGCGGCGCCGGTTTGCCCACGCGCGCCTGGATCACCGACATGAACCAGGTGCTGGGCCACACTGCGGGCAATGCGCTCGAAGTGCTTGAAGCCGTGGCCTTCCTCAAGGGCCAGGCGACAGAACCGCGCCAGATGGAAGTCACCCGGCGCCTGAGTGCCGAGCTGCTGCTGATGGGCGGGTTGGCCGTGGATGAGGCCGAAGCGCTACAAAAAATAGACCATGCTTTGCAGAGCGGACAAGGGCTGGAGCAGTTTTCTCGCATGGTGGCCGCACTCGGCGGCCCGGCCGACTTTGTGGAGCGCCCAGCCCACTACCTGGCCAGCGCCCCAGTCACGCTGGCCGTGCCCGCGCCACGCAGCGGCTTTGTCACCGGCATGGCCACACGCGACACTGGCCTGGCCGTGGTGGAACTCGGCGGCGGCAGGCGCCTGGCCAGCGACACCGTGGACCCGCGTGTGGGTTTCTCAGACTTTGCCCAGATCGGCCAAGCCGTGCAGGCGGGTGAACCGCTGGCTGTGGTACATGCGGCCGATGTGGCTTCTGCCGAGCGGGCGCGAGCTTCCTTGCTGAGCCTGATTCACATCGGTGACACGGCACCGGCGCTGGCGCCGGTGCTGGTCAAATACATCACGGTCTGACAGTCAAAATGGCCCGTAGCCCAATGTTTTATTGGGATAAATGCTATAAAAATAACTAAAAATCGGAGGATTTCAGCGTTATCTGCCTTGCCTGCCTAATGGGCTTGTCTGGCCCCATAACGTAGATAAGGGGGCGGCCCACAGTCCGTCACCCAAAGGCAGGGTCTCTGTGCCGTCGTAGAGCAAGATACCCATCTTGAATTGGTCTCCTGCCGCGCTGGCTAGTTTTTTCAAGCCACGCAAATCGCGCTCATCGACTGTGGCTGCCGCTTTCACCTCCACACCCACCAATTGCCCGGCAGCGTTTTCGATCACCACATCCACTTCCACTTGATCGAGGTCGCGGTAATAAAGCAGTCGATAGTCACCTTCAGCGGTTGTGGTGTGTTTGAGCAATTCGCTGTAGACAAAGGTCTCCAGAACATGCCCAAACCGGGTACGGTTGTGGTGTGCCTCGGCAAAACCGAGCTCGGCCAGCGTGGCCAGCAAGCCAGCGTCAAGAAACTGAAGCTTGGGGGTTTTGATGACGCGTTTGAGTCGGTTTCTGGCCCACACGTCAACCCGTTTGAGCAAATACATCTGCTCAAACACGCCCGTGTAGCGTGCAGCCGTTTTGCTGTCCAGGCCCACCTGCGCCCCCAATTGAGAGTAATTGCACATTTGCCCAGACACTTGCGCCAGGCAGCGCAAAAAGCGCGGCAACTCGGCGAGTTTGTCGATACCAGCCACGTCTAGGACATCCCGCTGGATCAATGCGTCGGTGTATTGGCGCGCCCACGCCGTTCGCCGTCGCTCGGTCGAGCGAGACAAGGCTTCGGGGTAACCGCCGCGCAGAACTGTTTCAACCAATGTATCCCCCACCACCACCGTTGAAGCCGTCAGCACTTGGCCAGCAAATGCCGCATCAATCCAGTTGGCAGCATTCCCGTGCAACTCACTTTGAGACAGTGGCAACAGGGACAAGGTTTCCATCCGGCCAGCCAGCGAGTCGGCTACCGCAGGCAGCGTCATCAGGTTGGCAGAGCCCGTCAACAAAAAGCGCCCGGCCCTGCGGTCCTCATCCACACTTTTTTTTATGGCCAGCAGCAGTTGTGGCGCGCGTTGGATTTCATCGATGACAGCGAAGTCCAAGCTGCGAACCATGCCCGCCGGGTCTTGCCGGGCTGACAGCAGCGTCAAGTCATCGTCCAGTGTCAGGTAGCGCATGCCCATGGCAAGGGCTTGTTGGCGCACCAGAGTGGTTTTACCGACTTGACGTGGCCCTGCCAGCAAAACAACCGGCGTATCCGCCAAGGCCTCAGCCATGCGCGTTTGGATCAGACGGGGGTAGAGAGATGCCGTATTCATACGCACATGGTAGCGTTAATTCTGGAATCTGGTGGCATTAGATTCGGAATCTAACAGCGTAAATTTCGGAATATAGCTCAGTGAAATTCGGAATCAACTCTGGGCTTGGTGCCGCTCTTGCCGCGCCGCCAGCGTGCGTGCTGCCTTGGCAGCAGCGGGTGCCTGACGCGGTAGCAGGCCTTGCAAAACCTGCGGGTTGGCCCGTGCGCCGCTGCCGAGGTAGTCGGCCAACAGGGCCTGGCGCACGGACTCGGGGGGCAGGCTCTGGCTCAGGTAGGCAAACAACGTGTCCACCAGCAACTCAGGCGTCAGCTTGTGGGTGCTGCCCAGACGCTGCCACAACCAGCCCGATAGCAGCCAAAACCGCCAGAACGGCGATGTTTGCGCGGCGGCCAGCTCTGCCTCGGTGCCGTCCAAGGAGCCAAACACATCGGCAGGTGGTGTTTGCAGCACCAGCGCCAGCGTCTGGGCAAAACGCCCCGAGTTGGCCAGCAAGTCCCAGTAGCGCACCAGGCGCGTGAAGCGTTGCACGGTGTTGGCATCGACCACGCCGGTGTGCAACACGGTGTAGGGCGGCTCGGGGTCGTAGACCATGCCATGCACCTCGCTGTGCCGTGCCACCGGTGCACCGCGCAAGCGTTTGAGCACACCGAGCTGGATCTCGTGCGGGCCAATCGCCAGCAGGCGGTCGAACCCCTCGGCAAAACTGGCCAGCGTTTCACCCGGCAGGCCAAAGATCAGGTCGGCGTGCAGGTGGGCGTGGCTGTGGGTCAGCAGCCAGCGCAGGTTGGCTTCAGACGCGGCGTTGTCCTGGCGGCGCGAGATGGTGTGTTGCACCTCGGCGTTGAAACTCTGCACACCCACTTCAAGCTGCAATACACCCGGTGGAAACTGCAGCAGCATGGCTTTGAGGCGCTCGGGCAGGTGGTCGGGGATCACCTCAAAATGCAAAAACAGCTGCTCGTTGGCCGGGGCACCTGCGGCGGGCAGGTGATCCAGAAAAAACTGCAGGATGCGCACCGAGTGCTCGATCTTGAGGTTGAAGGTGCGGTCGACAAACTTGAAGTTGCGCGCGCCACGTTGGTACAGCGCTTCCAGCGCCGCCAGCACCCGGTCCTGCTCAAAGGCCCAGGCGGTTTTGTCGAGTGAACTCAGGCAGAACTCACACTTGAACGGGCAGCCGCGTGAGGCCTCCACATACAGCAGGCGGTGCGCCAGATCGGTTTCGCTGTACTCGCCGTAGGGCAGGTTGATTTCGGCCAGGTCCGGCTGTTCACCAGCGATGATCTTCATCAAAGGCTGCGGGCCGTGGATCAGCGCGCGGCATAACTTGGCAAAACTCACATCGCCCCAGCCGGTGATGACATAGTCGGCCAGGGTGGTGATGGGTTGCTGCTGCGTCTCGTGGCTGACCTCGGGGCCGCCGAGCACGACCTTGATGTCTGGCCGCGCCGCCTTGAGCAGGTGCAACACCTCCAGCGTCTGGGTCACGTTCCAGATGTACACCCCAAACCCGACGATCTGCACCGCGCCAGTGGCATTACCCAGCGTGGCCAGCAGATCGGCCACCACCTCGGTGGCCGGGCGGGAGATGGTGTATTCGCGCAGCAGCGTGTGTTGGCGCAAACCACCGCCACCGTGCTGATCCAGATTGGCCAACAGGTAACGCAGGCCCAGCGAGGCATGGATGTAGCGCGCGTTCAGTGTGGCCAGAACAATGCGCGGGGCAGCGCCAGCTTTAAACATCAAAGTGATCCCTAGCCCTCATAAAACAAGGGCAGGTAACTATCAAACCAATAGTGTGTGCAGGGTGCATTGATGCCTGGCTCAGCTCAAGGGTAGGGTGCAAAAAACGGTGCAACGCCTCAAAGCGACGCGGTTGCCACGGTCAGCCAGGTCAGGCCGGGTTGCTTTTCGACGATGATGTTCTGGCCATCAAGCCGATAGGACAGTTGGCAGTGAAGCCGCGGGTTGGACAACACAGCAGGGTTAAAAACCACATAGTTGTGCCCTGGTTTGTAACGCACTGATGTGGTCACCAAACCGGGATGGCCTTCGCGGTGTAATCTGGCACCGACCGACTGGGTGGCGCTGTAGTCGGTTGGGTGCATCAAGCCGGGGTGTTGGGCAGTCAAAGGCCGCAAGTCCAGCAGCGCCGCATCACAGCTCACGTCATACAGCTTGCGCTCACCCACCACCTTTTCTTTTTCAAACCCAGCATCACTCAGCAGCCCGTTGAACCAGTGGTAAGCGGTCTCGTAGACCGTGGTTTCGGCGGAGTCACAGCCGTACCAGACGCCAAACGAGCCGTCAGAAAACCGGCTGCGTTGCCAGTGCTTGAAGGGCCAGCCAATCGCGTTGGCCCAGGCGGCATCTTCAAACGGCCGGTGGATGACCGGGGTTCTGGACACATAGAGCGGGGGTTTGACCTCGTCTTCAACCTGCTGCGCCATCGCCCACTCAGCCGGGCTGCTGGTCAAGTCATCAAACAGGTCTTGGGATGTGCCGATGGACACAACATTACGGATCACGCTGCGGTGCACATCGGCCAGCGTGAGGTGGGCAAACAGCGAATCCATCACACCCCGCGGGCGCGGTCCAGATAGGCGCGCACCATCAACAAACCGGCAAAGCCCCAGGCTTTCACCACCTCCACCGGCGTCAGGTTGTCAAACGCCTTGTTGCGGGTCGACATCCAGCGGTAAGCCAGCTCGCGGTTTTGCGGGAACAACAAACGCAGGTTCTTGTGGATGCCCAGCAGGTGACCCACACGCTCAAACTGGTCGCGGCTGGTGCCGATGGCCTCGCCCTTGCGGTAGCGCGTCAAGGCCGCTCGGTTGCTGGTCGCAATGCCCAGCAGCGCCGCCTGGTCCTCGGTGGGCAAGGCCCAGTGGTCCAGCAAAGTCATCACCATTTTGGCCAACGCACCCCGGTCTTGCGAGACAGCGGGCTGCGGCTCAAGTACAGCGGTCATGTGGGGGCTCCTGTGCGGCTAGTCATTGGATGATGGAAGCAATGTTGTCAAAACTATTAAAACACAAATTGTGTGAATAGTATCCAAATAAGGATTTGGGACCGAACCAGCCGAGATTCAGGTCAACCCAGTTTTATCCATGTTTTATGCCCCTAGCCCTTATTCAATAAGGGCTAATAGCTACTGTTTAAGAAGTAACCAGAGACACCAGCGCCTCAGGTGTCGGGTGTCCCATCCTTGCCCGGGTGGGTGCCGTCGATGTAGAGCCAGCGGCCGTCTTCGCGCACAAAACGGCTGATCTCGTGCAGGCGGGCCCCGCGCCCGGCGTCACGCAGGCGGGCGACGAACTCGACCACACCGGCGTCACCGGTGGCCTCTGCGTGGCGGATGTCGAGCTCCAGCCACTTCACGGGCGGCAGTTCCAGCTCACCCGGTGCTGTGCTGGGGTGCCAGGTGGCCAGCAGGTAGTCGATGAACCCTTTGACATAGGCGCTGTAGCGCGAGCGCATCAGTGCCTCGGGCGTGGGGGCGTGTTGGCCCTGTGCCAGCCCGCTGTGCCAGGGGCCGCAGCATTGGGCGTAGGTCAAACCACTGCCGCAAGGGCAGGCCGTGTGGGTGTCGGGGACTTTGTTTCGCATGGTGTGTGTGGGTTGGCAGGGGCATTTTCTGCCAACTTGGGCGGCTTTACGCCGTCCACTGCGCGTGTTGGTGCCAACGCACCATCCAGTCGGGCAGCTCGGCCGCTGGCATGGGACGGGCAATGCCATACCCCTGGGCCAGGGTGCAGCCGATGCTGGCCAGCAGCTCGCCGTGGGCAGCGGTTTCCACACCCTCGGCAATCACCTCGCGGCCAAAAGCGTGGGCCAGGCCAATCACACCGCGCACAATCGCCAGGTCGTTCGGGCTGTCGAGCATGTCGCGCACAAAACTCTGGTCAATCTTCAGTGTGTCAGCAGGCAGGCGGCGCAAATAAGTCAGTGAGGAGTAGCCGGTGCCAAAGTCGTCCAGCGCAAAACTCACCCCCAGCTTCTGGCAGGCCACCATGGCCACCCCGGCCTTGGCCAGGTCTTCAAGGGAACTGGTCTCCAGCACTTCCAGCTGCAGCTGACCCGGCGCCACCTCGGGCTGGGCTGCCAGCAGCAGCGCCAGCCGGTCGGCAAAGCCGTCCTGCTGCAACTGCCGCGCGCCAATGTTGACACTGACCGGCAGGTGTAACCCTTGGGTCTGCCAGGTGTGCATCTGCGCCAGAGCGGTGGCAATCACCCACTCGCCCATGTCAACACTGAGCGGGTGGTCCTCAAACACCGGCAGGAAACTGGCTGGTGGCAGCAGCCCGCGCTCGGGGTGGCGCCAGCGGATCAGGGCCTCGGCACCGGTGATCTGGCCGGTGAGCAGGTTGGCCTTGGGCTGGTACAGCAGCACAAACTCGCGTTGGTCCAGCGCACTGCGGATGCGCGCCAGGCTCTCCATCTGGGTCTTGATCGCGGCGTCGTGCGCCACGTCAAACAGCCGGAAGCGGTTTTTGCCGCTTTGTTTGGCCACGTACATGGCCTGGTCGGCGTGGCGCATCAGCAGGTCGGCATCGGCGTTGTCCTGCGGGTAGAGCGTGACACCAATGCTGGCCGAGACCTGCAGCGCCACCGGGCCGGTTTTGCCCCGCACCCACACCGGGCTGGAGGCCGCCTGCAGCAGGCGCTGCAACAGCGGTTCGTGGTCATCCAGCGCGTTCAGGTCGGCCAGCACCGCCACAAACTCGTCGCCGCCAATACGTGCCAGGGTGTCGCCCTCACGCAGGCTGTGTTTCATGCTTTGCGCCAGGGCCACCAGCAGCTCGTCGCCAGCGTCATGGCCATGGCTGTCGTTGATGGCCTTGAAGCCGTCCAGGTCCAGGTAGGCCAGAGCCATCTGGTTCTCGTGGCGCTGGCATTGCAGCATGGCCTGGTGCAGCCGGTCGGCCAGCAGCAGCCGGTTGGGCAATTGGGTCAGCGGGTCGAAGTGGGCAATGTTCTCCAGCTGCTGCTGGTGCGCCTTGATTGGTGTGATGTCAGAGAACAGGGCCACGTAGTTCTGCAGCTGGCCGTCGACGTTGCGCACCGCGCTGACGGTCAGCATTTCGGCGTAGACCTCACCGTTTTTGCGTCGGCTCCAGACCTCACCACTCCACTGGTCGGTGCGGGTCAGCGTGCGCCAGATGTCCAGGTAGAAGGCCGAGGTCTGGTACTTGGACTTGAGCATGCGCGGGTTGCGGCCCAACACATCGGCGCGGTCAAAACCGGTGATGTGGGTGAAGGTGTCGTTGACATCGATGACGCGGGCGCGGGCGTCGGTGATCACGATGCCCTCACGGGCATAGGTGAACACGCTGGCGGCCAGTTGCAGTTTTTCTTCGGCGCGTTTGCGCTCGGTGACATCGGCAATCACACCAATCAGGCCCAGTTTTTCGCCTTGGGTGCCCAGCCATAGCTTGCCGGTCAGATGGGCCCAGAAAATCTCGCCATTGGCCCGTTGGTACCTGCGGTCTTGGTCCACCATGGGTATCTCACCACGCATCAGCGCGTCCATGGTCTGTCGGCGCAAAGACAGCTCGGATGGGTCCACCAGGTTCAGGTAGTCCGAACCCAGCAGGCTGTCCATCGGTATGCCAAACATCTCACTCATGCCAGCATTGGCCTGGGTAATGCGCCCCTGCATATTGACCAGAAAGATGGCAATGGGCGCGGTGTCAATGATCTGGCGCAGCATCAGCCCGCGTTCGGCCAGCTCCAAGGTGCGCGCCTGCACCCGCTTTTCCAGCTCCTGGTGTGCCACGGCCAGAGCCTGATTCTGGCCGAGCAAACGTTCTGTCATGTCGTTGAACGACTGCGCCAGCTCCCCAATTTCATCGGCCACACCCAGCTTGGCGCGCACCCGCAGTTGGCCCAAACCGATTTGCTGCGTCACATTCACCAGCGCGCGGATCGGGCGCAGGATTTCCTGCGACAGGTAACGCGATGACACCAGCGCACTGAGCAGGGTCAGCAGAAAGATGGTGCCCATCAGCGTGATGGCCAAGGACATCTGGCGCCGGATCGTCTTGTCCACACTGTCACTGACCTGCTGGCTGCGTTGTTGCAGCGTGTCGGAGATGTCGGCAAGCTGCTGCTCGGTGGCGTTGTTGAAGTCTTGCAACCGGTTGAAGTTGTCCAGGCTGGTGACGTAATCGGTGGCGTCGCGTTGGAGGTTGTAGACCAACTGCTGAAAATCCGATTGTGTGCGCAGCTGCTGGGCGCTCTCGCGCAGCTGCGCCAATGTCTGATGCAAACGTGCTGAGGCGGACCCGCCGGAGCGGTTCAGTCGCAGGTTCAGCTGGATGGCTTGCCCCAGCCCTTGCAGCCGCATCACCTCAGACTGCAGCTCAGCCAGGGCGCGGCGGTCACGCGCGCTGAGGCTGATGAGCTGGGCGGTGTCCAGATGGGCACTCATGCGCTGGCTCAGGCTCAGCGACAGTTTCTTCACGGTCGCTTTCTGGTCCGCCTCCACCATGTATTTCTCAAAATGCAGCATGAAGTCACCCAGCAGCGAGCGCATGGTGGCAAGCTGCTCTGCATTCAGCGCCTGCGCCTGGGCGGCGGCGTTGATGCGCAGGCGGGTACTCTCCAGGCCATCAAACACCTGCCTGGCCACCGGTGGTGACAGCGCGTTCACGTAGCGGCTGGCCAGCAGCCGCACCTTGTCGACCTCGGACACCACCTCGGCCACGTTCTGTTTCTGCCCCACCAGCCCCACGATGGCATAGGTGGCTGCGGCCACCACCAACGCGTTCACAAGAATCAACGCGGTCAGCGCCCCAAAACTGATGCGGATCTTGTCATGTAGTCTGAGTTGTTTGAGAAAACGCATGCTCAGTGGACCGGGTTCGTCTGAAAGTAGGCAGCTGCCTCCCGGGCCAGTCGGTTCAGAATGTTCGGGTAGGCCTTGGGCAAGGCCAGAAACTCTGTAAACGCGTTCAAACCCAGTTCAGCCACAGCGTGCGGGGTGGTCAGATCGTACAAAAAGGCAAAGTGTGCGCTTTGACCGATGTCGTCGAACAGGCGTTGTTGGATCGGGCTGTAAGTGCTGCGTGGCACCTGCGCACTGGGTGCCAGTGCGCCAGAGTGGCGGGTGAAGGCCTGCTGCGGCGCCTGGCCAGCCAGGTAGCGCAAGACCTCTTTGGCGCCCTCCTTGTTGATGGCTTTTTTGGGCAGCACCAGGCCGTCCACTGATCCCAGTGCCACGCGTGGCACATCGTCACGGATCTGCGGAAACATGAACACGTCATAGTCCTGGCCCAGCACCCAGCGGTGTGACTTGTCGCTGAAGTAGTCGATGTTCCAGGTGCCCATCAGTGTCATGGCGGCGCTGCCCTTGAACACCATCTCGTTGGCGCCCTGGTACCAACCCAGCTCGTGAGGGTCTGGGTTGAAATAACCCTTGTCGAGCAGGCTGGCCCAAAGCGCAAACACCGCTTTCACCTGCGGGGCGTCGTAACGCGCCTGGCCCTGCATCAGTTGTTGCCGGAACGTATAGGGTGCGGTGCGCAGCAACAGCAGGTCAAACCAGAACTGCACAGGCCAACGGTCTTTGGCACCCAGGGCAATCGGTGTGACACCGTTGGCCTTAAGTGTGGCGCAGATTGCCAAAAACTCGTCCCAGGTGCTTGGCGGTGTCAGGTGGTGCTGGGTGAATACCGCTTTGTTGTAGAAAAAACCCACACCATATTGGGTCAGCGGGAGCAGGTATTTGTGCCCCTGGTAGTCACTGGCCTGGCGCACAAGTTCTGGCGGAAAGTGTGTCTCCAACCTGGCCTGCTGCCAGATGTCGTCCAGCGGCTCCAGATCGGGCACAAGAACAGCCGTGCGTGCACCCGCCCAGTTGGAATACAGGTCAGGCGGGTGCCCACCCTTGACACTGCCCTGGATGCTGCTTTTCAGAGCGTCATGGTCCAGCAACACCGACTTCAGCTCAAAACGCGTGGACTGGGCGTTCAAACTCTGCGTCACTTCGGTCAGACCCTGGCCAGACAGACCGGGGAAAAAGTGCAACAAAGTCACTGCCGTCTTGGGGAGGGTCGTAGCCGGAGTCTCGGGGGCGCGCTGGCAGGCCGTCAGGGCCAGCAGCGGCAACAGAAAGAGGAGGAAGAGCTTCACCAGCGACGTGTGCAAAAATTTTGAATGAGGCGAGAGTATCACCTCAAAAACTGACACAGATTCACCCGCCGCCACCGCCAGAGCCAACTGCCCAGACCGCAGAATACCTTGGTGTGATGCGCCCTTAGTCCTTGAAGTACCAGTAACCCGCGTTGACCCACTCGGTGAGCTGGCGCACCAGTTCCGGGTTGTTCAAACCACTTTGCAGCGCGTCATAACCCGGCTCGTCTTGGTCACACAGCGCCAGCAGAGCGTCCTTGCAGGCCGGGCCAAAGTCAAAACGTTCACCGTCCACGTAACACACACCTTGCGCCAGCGTTTCGTCCACATAAAAACAGCGCAGGCCACCGGTGCGCACCAGCGGCTGTTCACGCAGGGCGTTGATCAGCTCGGCCGCGTCCAGCGGTTCGTCCAATGCCTGCAGGTCCAGCGCGCATTTGGTTTTGGAGAAATAGCTGCCCGCAAAGTCGGCCAGCAGCAGATCGTTGTCCAGCACACTTTGCAGGTGCGCCTTGATGCGGGCAAAGTCAGCTTTGTCGATCTGACCTTGATGTTGGTGAATGGGGCGGTGCGGGTCGGCCAGCAGGTGCTGCGCTTGGTCTTTGTCGATGGCGTAGTCGGCCAGGCCGCTGAGCATGTCGCAGGCCGATTTGGCGCGAAAGCCGACTGAGAAACTCATCGACTCTTCCAGCGTCACGCCGTCATGCGGGAAACCCGGTGGGATGTAGAGGATGTCGCCGGGCAGCAGCTCGGTGTCGATGATCGCCTCAAACGGGTCGGTGTGCAGCAGCGCCGCATGCGCGGCAAACTGCCGGTGGTTGCCCACATCCCCCACGCGCCAGCGCCTGCGGCCACTGCCCTGGCAGATGAACACGTCGTACAAATCAATATGTGGCCCGACACCACCGCCGGGCACCGCGTAGCTGATCATTACATCGTCAAGCCGCCATTTGGGGATAAAGGCAAAGGGCTTGACCAGCTCGGCCACCTCGGGCGACCAATGGTTCACCGCCTGCACCACCAGCGTCCAGCCGTTGTCGCCAAAACGCTCGAACGACTCAAACGGCCCAAACTCGGCTTGCCACTGCTCACCTTGTTTGTAGACCATGCGTGACTCGACCTCGTCCTCGCAGGCCAGCCCGGCCAGCTCGTTGGGAGAAATCAGGTCGGCCCAGTTCTTGAACCCCTGGCGAATGACCACCGGCTTTTGCTGCCAGTAGTGGGCCATGAAGTGTTCCAGGGAAAAGTCGGTGAGGTTGAGTGTGAGAGCGGACATAAGAGGACAAAGGGTGGAAGCAAGCGGCAGCGTTTTGGCTGCTGTGGCGCAAACGGCAGGGGTCAGAGGCTGTGCCAAACAGGCATGGCCATTCAGCGCCCCTCAATGAGTCGGCGGATGGTAGAGGAATCACTGGCGCCGAGCCACCGCAATCTGGCCATGTCTTGACGTGGCTCAGAGTCAGCCCAAACAAATCGCTGGGTGGCGTGTGTTTTGACAACACCCACGCAGAGGCGGCCAAGCCCTCACACCCCACCCGACAGCCACCTTGCGCGAAAATGCCCGACCCGCCGCACCCGCTGGCCAACCCCCACATTCCCATGAACATCGAAAAAGACACCGTTGTCACCCTGCGCTACAAAGTGGCCGACGCCAAGGGCAAACTCCTTGAAGAAGCCAAAGAGCCCATGGCCTACCTGCATGGCGGCTACAACAACACCCTGCCCAAAATCGAAGAAGCGCTGCAAGGCAAAACTGCAGGCTTTCAGACCACGCTGGTGCTGCAACCCGAAGACGGTTTTGGCCTGCGTGATGAAAGCCTGGCGCAAACCATGCCGCGCCGCGACTTCCCGCCGGGTGTCAAAGTCGGCGGCCAATTGCATGGCCACACCGCCGACGGGCGCGAACAGGCGTTTCGCGTGGTCAAGATCAAGGGCGACACCGTGCTGCTGGACGGCAACCACCCCTGGGCTGGCATGGAACTGCGCTTTAGCCTCAAGGTGACCGAGGTGCGCGCCGCCAGTGCGGAAGAGCTGGCCCACGGCCACGTTCATGGCGCGCACGGGCATCACCACTGAACCAACACCCATCGTTATAAATGTGCCGTTGAACATGTAACACGGCACGTGCCTGTCCCATAATCCTGAGAGGCATATCTCAGGGACGGGACAGCGCAGTGGCAACCCTTTTACCAGCACTTGGTGCATGCATAGCCCGCATGACCAGCGGCGAGCGCCGTCTGGCCCAGCGGCTGGAGCAAAAGCTCGACGACGACTACCTGCTCTGGTACGACGTCCCCATTGGCCCCAAACAAACCCACCCCGACTTTGTGCTGCTGCACCCGCGCTGCGGCCTGCTGATCCTGGAAACCAAGGACTGGAAGCTCGACACCATCCTGCGTGTTAACCGCCAGTCGTGGGACATCCTGGGCCACAACGGCCCCAAGGTGGTGATCAACCCGCTGGCGCAGGCGCGCCACTGCGCCATCCAGGTGGTCAACGCGCTGGAGCGCGACCCCCAGCTGCTGCAGGCCGACGGCCCGCACCAGGGCAAGCTGGCGTTTCCGTGGGGGCACGGTGTGGTGCTGACCCACATCAGCCGCAAGCAGTTTGAGAGTGCCGGGCTGGGCGAGGTCATCGAACCCCACTACGTGATCTGCAAAGACGAGATGGAAGAATCCGCCGACGTGGAGGCCTTCCAGCAACGGCTGTGGCAGATGTTCCCCCACAGCTTTGGCGGCGCTTTGAGCCTGCCCATGCTTGACCGCGTGCGCTGGATCTTGTTCCCGCAGGTGCGCGTACCCACCCAGGGCGCCCTCTTTGACGACAACGACGCAGAGGCCGACCTGCCCAGCATCATGCGTGTGATGGACCTGCAGCAGGAGCAACTGGCCCGGTCTTTGGGCGACGGCCACCGTGTGATCCACGGTGTGGCCGGTTCGGGCAAAACCATGATCCTGGGCTACCGCGCCGAATACCTGGCCAAAGCGGGCGCACCGGGCAGTAAACCGGTGCTGATCCTTTGTTACAACGAGCCGCTGGGCGTCAAGCTCCACAGCATGATGGTGGCCAAGGGCCTGAGCGAGCGGGTGCATGTGCGGCACTTTCACAAATGGTGCCATGAGCAAATGCGGGCCTTTGGCCAGACACTACCTGGGCAGGGTGCCCACTTTTTTGAAGAACTGGTGCACGCTGTCATACGCGGCGTGGAGCGCAAACACATCCCCAGCGGCCAATACCAGGCGGTGCTGATCGACGAAGGCCACGACTTTGCGCCCGAGTGGCTCAAGCTGGTCACGCAAATGGTGGACCCCACCACCAACAGCCTGCTGGTGCTGTACGACGACGCCCAAAGCATTTACGAGCGCGCGCGTGCCAAACAGTTCAGCTTCAAAAGCCTGGGCATCCAGGCCCAGGGCCGCACCACCATCCTCAAAATCAACTACCGCAACACCCAGCAGATTCTGCAAACCGCCAGCCTGGTCGCGGCCGATCTGCTGACCGCCAACGACAAGGACGACGACGGCATCCCGCTGGTGAAACCCATCAGCTGCGGGCGCGACGGCGAGGCCCCGCTGATCATCAAACTGCCCAGCCTGCGCGACGAGGCCTACGCCATCACCGACAGCCTGCGCGCCGCGCACGAAGAAGGCCACGCCTGGGGCGACATGGCCGTTTTGTGCCGCGATTGGCAAACCATCAATCTATGTGCCGACGCGCTGCATCAGCGCGGGCTCCCGTTTCGCGTGCGCGCGAGACCGGGCGACTTCCAGCCCGCTGCCGACCACATCCACGTTATGACCATGCACGTCAGCAAAGGCCTGGAGTTCCCGGTGGTGGCCCTGCCCGGCGTGGGCCACATGCCCGCACCCGGTGAGCCCGAGAAGGACGAGGCGCGGCTGTTTTATGTGGCGGCGACGCGGGCGACGCAGAGGTTGGTGTTGGGGGTGGGGGGTGAAGGTGGGTTTGGGCGCAGGTTTGAGGCCTGAGTGCAGACCACGAACGGCAGCGCCGCACTAGCCCTGCGCCAACAACGCTGCCAACTCCAGCAAGCCAATCGCCTGTGCGCCATGCCTTAAAGGGATGCGTTCCTGCCCTGGGTACACCACGTAGCGCTGCGTGATCTGCAGGTCGTCACAGGCCATGGAAAACCCTTTTTCCGGGCTGGGGGCCATGGAGCGCTTGACCTCGATCGCGATCTCGGGCTTGCCACCTTTTTCCAGCACCAGGTCAATTTCTGCGCCCACCTGGGTACGGTAAAAGTAGGGCACGCGCAAACTGCCTGCCGCCTGGATCAGGTTCTCCAGGCAATGGCCCTCATAACTCAGGCCACACACCGGGTGGCCCAGCAGGTCGTTCAAGCTCTCCAGTGCCAGCAGGCCATGCAGCAGACCACTGTCGCGCACATACACCTTGGGCGACTTGACCAGCCGTTTGCCCAGATTGCCACCCCACGGGCGCAGGCGGCGCACCAGTTGCAAGTCCACCAGCAGGTCGATGTAGCGGTCAATGGTGGGGTTGGCCACACCCAGTGCACTGGCCATGCGCGCCTGATTGAGCACACTGCCCTGGTTGTGCGCCAGCATGGTCCACAGGCGGCCAATCGTCTCAGCAGGCAGGCGCGGCGCAAACATGGGCACGTCGCGCTCCAGGTAGCTGCGGATAAAGTCGCGCCGCCAGTCCAGGCTTTGGCTGTCGTTGGGGGCCAGCAGGCTGTCAGGGAAACCGCCGCGCAGCCACAGGGTGCTTTCAGTCAGGCTGGCGGCAGTGGCCTCCATCACATTGAATGGCGCCATGTCGAGGTAGGCCACGCGCCCGGCCAGGGTTTCGCTGCTTTGGCGCATCAAATCCAGCGCGGCCGAGCCCAGCAGCAGAAACTGCCCACTGCGAATGCCTGCTTGCCGGTTGTCGTCAATGATGCCGCGCAAGACTTCAAACACACCGGGTGCGCGGTGAATCTCGTCCAGGATGACCAGTTTGCCCTGCTGGGCGCGCAGATAGGTGTCGGCATCATCGAGGCGCAAACGGTCAGCCGGGCGTTCCAAGTCCAGATACACCGCACCGCCCGGCCAGTCCTTGGCAAGGGTGCGCGCCAAGGTGGTTTTGCCGACTTGGCGCGGCCCCAACAGCACCACGGCGGGGGTTTGAAGCAGTTTTTGGCGGACGGTGGATTCGAATTGACGACTTTTCATCATTGAAATTTTAACTTGTCACGTTAATATTTCAATGTTAATCGGTGCTTAACGTTTAGAAAGATAGGCACCATGGGGCGGGTTGATGCACCTTGCCACGGTTCGACTTGAACGTTCTTGCAACATTTGGCTGCCGGTCAGCGTCTGAAAAATTGATTTGGCTCAACTATAAATAGAGTAGCTGATACCGCTTGTTTTATAAGGGCTAGAGGCACCTTTTATCTATAGAATGCCATCACAAGGGTAAGCCGCATGGCTGCGAGACAGCTTGGCGGTATGAAGCACGCGACAAGAACAATCTCACTCAGGGGTGATTTGGGATGGCGACTTTCATTTCTTCCATCAGCGCCAAGCTTGGCGTGCAGCACACCGGCAAGGTGCAGCCATGAGCCAAGTCGTCCCTGAATCTGCCCGCAGCCTGCACGCTGAACTGCGCACCCTGATAACCAGCAGCTGGACCAAAGGAAAGAAGGCCCCGTGAGCGTCGTCCAACCAAAGACATTAATGCGCCCGCCGGTCATGACAATGGCAAGCAGCATGAGTCACATGGTGGCGTTTGCCGACCCGATCCCAATTTTGTCGACACTGTCGGCAAAAAGCTTGCAACACAAGGTGCAGCTTGTACTGCCACTTACGCAGTTTGTCGCGACAGTGTCACGACATTTGGGCTGGAGCCACTTTGTCAACTAATTGCCCCTCAAAAGGCTGGACAAGCATGAGCGCCAAGCGGGCGAAGAGGCCCCCATCGGCCTCATCCTGCGCGCTGAACCCAGCCGCGAACAGGTGTAGCTACTGCAAATGCACAAAGACGGCATCACCGTGGCCGAATACTGGACCGAACTGCCGCCCAAGGCGGAGCTGGAGCAGCATCTGCACCAGGCTTTGATTGAGGCAAGGGAACGGCTGGCGCGGCGGTGGGTGTTGTTGGAGGGGGCAGGATGCGGATGACTGAAGTGCGCGAACGCTTGGAATTCCCCGTGGTGGCGTTACCCGGCGTGGGGCATATGCCAGCGCCTGGGAAGAATGGGAAGGAAGCGGCGTGGGTGTTTTATGCGCCGGCTACTCGGGCGACGCAGAGGTTGGTGAAGGGGTGATTGGGGACGGGATTTTCGCAAATCAATTGAGCAAATAGATCTTCAAAAGTTGCTAAGGACTCGTGTGATTTTGCTCGCTTGGCAGTCACACTATTTGAAAACAGAAAACATTAAAGGAAGATATATGCTTCTCGGAATAGGTTTAAAGAATTACAAAGTTTATAAAAATATCCAATTTATTCCAATTTCATCGGGCGCAAGTTTTACAGCTTATCTTGGGCCTAATGGGATTGGAAAAACCTCCATTTTTGAGGCCCTGGATCGTTTCTTTAATGGTGGTGATTGGATCACCAACAATGAATCGAAGAAGGACTCAGATGATTCCGCATTTGTTTCTCCTTTATTTTTAATTCCAATAAATGAAATCTCGTTAACAAAGAAAGAAAAGAAACTGGCTGGCCTGTTAAGTGCCTTTTTTTGGGATTTCTCGGTAGCACCTTACAATTCTTTTGTCAAATCCATTATTGAAAGCATAGCTGCAGCAGCTACTTTAGGTTGCAATAAAGACACACATTATCTATTTGTACTCGGAAATACATATAAAACTAATGAAATAGAAATACCTTTTTTTGGAAATGACATTAAGAAAATTTTTGAAGAACACATTGATGTTAACTTCGAAGAGCTCGCGGATTTGCTAAAAAAGATCAAATCCCATTATAGATACATATACCTTCCAGCTGAGGCTGACTCATTGACATTTAGCAAAATGGAGTCCGTGTATATTCGAAAACTTTTGGATGAAGATATTAAGAAGAAAATTCAAGATTCAATTAGCAAAAATAGCATTGATGATATAAATAAAAAACTTAAGGAATTCATTGATCAGATAAATGAAACTCTTGATCAATATGTATACAAAGGCAAGCGCAAAGATCAACTGACAGTAAATGATCTTATCGAAAGAATTTTTTCAGCCTATTTTGGAATAAAAGTTTTACATAAGAAAAATGGCGGAAAGGAAACAACGATAAAGGACTTAAGCTCGGGAGAAAAGAGGCAGGCGTTGATTGATCTTTCATATGCGTTGATTTCTCGATCAGAGCTAAAAGACTACCGGGTCATACTAGCTATCGATGAGCCTGATGCATCAATGCATGTTGCCGCTTGTCATGATCAATTTGAAAAAATAGCCAGAATACCAACACTGTGCAAACCCGTCCCGCAAGTTCTAATTAACACTCACTGGTACGGTTTCATTCCAGTAATACGTTCTGGCACAGCACACTCATTATCTCGAGGCGAAAATTCCATCGAATTTTTCTCCTTCAATTTGGAAAATTTTAGAGAACATATTAATCAGAATTTCACTAAATCTCATGGAAAGTATCCGAAAGAGGTCGAACTAAAGAGCTACCAGGACATGATCCAGTCAGTTGTTGTTAGTATGCTTCGCGACAAGCCATACAACTGGATATTTTGCGAAGGTCTATCTGATAAGATATATCTATCACACTATTTGTCAGATCTTATTGAAAATAGAAGTCTACGAATCGTTCCTCTCGGAGGCTTCAAACAGGTACGCCGCGTGTATGAATATCTCTCGGCACCTCTGAGCGATAAAGAAGCAGGCTTCAGAGGAAAAGCTCTGTGCATCGTAGATACGGATGCACAAAAGGAGCACGTTGAATTAAGAAAGGATGCAAAAAATCTTTTTTTTAAAAGATTAGTGCGCGACGAGAGTAAATTGGAAGTTGTAGCTCTTGATGTCGATAGTCAACATAGTTTTCCAACGGAAATTGAGTTTGCCTTGCGTGAAGAAGTTTTCAAAACGTTACTTGAATCTCCAGGTCTGTACAAGGGTATCGAAAAATTCTCAGTTCTTCAGGAGATCGTGAAGGAAACATCCGTAACTGAAGGCTCAAACAATCTTTACGACTATCTAAATCTTGGGCCAAAACAAAAAAAGCGATTGATGAATGAATTTTTCGATATTGACAACAATAAAATTTCTTTCGCAAAAGCCTATATAGCTTGCGATCCAGATAGGTCTTTTGAACCCAAATGGATCGAAACCATAAGACAAATCATTAAGGGGTAACATGCCGAGAGTATTGGATTTGCTCTGCTATTGATAGCTGCTTGCAAATAACTCACGAGGGCTGCAGCCCTATTTCAATCTCAAATCCCGCCCATTCAGCCAGCTTCTGCTGCAGCCCTTCTTTGCTGGGTAAATAGAGCTGGTAAGCGCCGGTGTGCTCAGGTAGCTACCAGCTCAACCAAATAGAAGAGGTCCTCTCGCCATGCACGAAATCATCTGCCCCCACTGCAACAAAGCCTTCAAGATCGACGAGGCGGGGTATGCCGACATCCTCAAGCAGGTGCGCGATGGCGAGTTTGAGCAAGCTTTGCACGAACGGCTGGAGCTGGCCGAGCGGGAAAAGCGCGACGCGATTGCCTTGGCCAAGGCTGAGGTGACCAACACGCTTCAAAAGGCTGCGGCTGCCAAAGACACCGAGATTCAGGCGCTGAAGGCCCAACTGGACGCGGGCGAGGTGGCGCGCAAGCTGGCGGTCACAGAGGCCTTGGGCGCGGTGAGCAAAGAGCGCGATGTGCTGGCCAACGAACTGGCCCAAGCGCGCAGCGCCCAGCAGGCGGCAGCACAGTTGGCAGAGGCCAAGTTGGCTCATGCGCTGCAGGCCGAAGCGGCCAAAAAGGACGCCGAAATTCAGGCGCTGCAAGCGAAGCTGGCGGCCAGCGACACCGCGCGCCAGTTGGCGGTGAATGAAGCCGTGGGGGTGGTCGCCCGCGAGCGCGATGGTTTGAAGAATGACCTGAGCCTCATCGCCGTCAAGAGTCAGCTGGAAGAAAAGGCCATCAAGGAAAAGTACGAACTGCAGATCAAGGAGCGCGATGGCGCGATTGAGAGCCTGCGGAACTTCAAGGCGCGACTATCGACCAAGATGGTGGGCGAGACGCTGGAGCAGCACTGCGAGATTGAGTTCAACCGCATTCGTGCGGCGGCCTTTCAGCGCGCGCATTTTGAGAAAGACAACGACGCGCGCACCGGCAGCAAGGGCGACTACATTTTTCGCGAGGCGGATGAGCACGGCACCGAGATCGTCTCCATCATGTTTGAGATGAAGAACGAGAGCGATGAAACGGCCACCAAGAAACGGAACGAAGATTTTCTGAAAGAGCTGGACAAGGACCGCACCGAGAAAGCCTGCGAATACGCGGTGCTGGTGTCCCTGCTGGAGCCGGAGAGCGAGCTGTACAACAGCGGCATCGTCGATGTGTCGCACCGCTATCCGAAGATGTATGTGGTGCGGCCGCAGTTTTTTGTGCCGCTGATCACGCTCTTGCGCAATGCCGCGTTGAATTCGTTGAAGTACAAGTCCGAGCTGGCGCTGGTGCGCTCGCAGAACGTGGACATTACGAAGTTCGAGACCCAGCTCGACGAATTCAAGACGGCGTTTGGGCGCAATTGGCGCCTGGCCTCCGAAGGCTTTGAAGAAGCTATTCGGCGCATCGACGAAGCAATCAAGGACCTGGAAAAAACCAAGGAAGCGCTTCACAAGTCAGCCAACAATTTGCGCCTGGCCAACGACAAGGCCGACGACCTGACAATCAAAAAGCTCACACGCGGCAACCCCACGATGGCGGCCAAGTTTGCTGAGTTGAACAATAGTTAATACACCCCATTCCGAAGCCCCCATGCAACTCGGCTACACCATCCCCTTGTGTCAGACGCGCCCTGTTTTGAGGTGGCGCTGTGCACGCCCATGGCGTGAATGCTACTGTGTTAGTAGCATGTTGCCTTTATTTTACAAGGGCTAGAGGCCTATTTATCAAATAAGCGTGACAGCCTCACGCAGCAAATCCGCCGTCATTGGCAAGCCTCGCCTTTCAAACGCCTCAAACAACTCTTGCGCTGGCCGCGCAGGGTTGGTCCAGCGGTCACGCATTTTTTTGATGGCGCTCAGCGCCGGTATCTTCTGCAGCTGCAATTGGTTCATCACAAACTCGTCGGGGTGCTGCACTTCAATGCCGTAGGGCTGCAGCACATCTGCTGGAAAGTCTTTGGTGTTGAAGGTGACGATGGCGTCGGCGTGCCCGGCAATGGCTGCAGCCACAACATGCCGGTCGTCCGGGTCGGGTAGGTCGATGCTGGTGATCAATCTCTCATAGTTGGTCACCAGGGAGTCGGGCACGCTGGCGTTCATCCGCTCAGCAAGCTGCGGCAGTTTGGCGGCAATCTCGGGCCGGTCTTGGGCCAGGTGGCGCATCCACTCGGCGTGGATGGTGGTGGTCCAACGTGCGTGGTAAAGGCGCTCAACGGCCAGACTCAGAAGGGTGTCACGCATCAGTTGCGGGTACAGGACATTCGCATCCAGAATGGCCGTGTAACGCGCCGAGCCAGCCACTTACAACTCCAGCCCCAGGTCTTCAGACAACTTGGTCAGGTCTTGCAGGGCCTGTTCAGACTGCTCTTGCTGCGCAGCCTGGTAGCGGCGCAGTTCTTCGAATTCGATGCGGCGGTGGCGGTTGACCTTGCGGCATGCCAGGCGGTTGGCCTCGATCTCTTTGATCACAAAAGGCCGCGACACATTCAGAAAATTGGCGGCCTCTTGGGTGGTGAGTTCGTGTTTTTGCGGTACCAGCAGCATGGGCTCTTGTTTGGCCATTTGCCGCAGCACGTCGGCAAAAAAGCGCAGGGCACGGGGCGGCAGTTTCAGCACCGGGGTTTCATGCTTGGCTTCGCCCTCTTCGCTCACATCCAGAATGATGTTGATGTGGTCCGCATTGGAATGGTCCAGCGCGGTCATAAGGCATTGGTGGGCAATGGCAGCCATGTCGGCTTCAGCGTCATTGGCGGGGTCAAGCACTTCCTGGTCTTTCATGGGGTTCTCCTTGGCGCGGTGGCTTTGGGTCAGGCCAGTTGCAATGGGTGGAAATAATAGCATTATTCGAAATAAACGCAACGTTCGAAGCAAATGAATGTACCAGCTCACTTAATATTTGATAGCTATTAGCCCAATATATTAGAGGGCTAGAGGCCGATTTGACGTATAAATACGTGCATTGTTCAACCCACCACCAAAAGGCCACTCCTATGCAACTCGGCTACACCATCCTCTATGTGCCAGACGTGCCCGCAACGCTCAAGTTTTACGAAGCGGCTTTTGGGCTGACAACGCGGTTTTTGGACGAAAGTGGCGACTATGGCGAGCTGGACACCGGCAGCACCACGCTGGCGTTTTCAGCCCACCGCCTGATGCAGCAGCTGGGCAAGAACCCGCAGGCGGCCGATGCACACGCGCCCTGCTTTGAGATTGCGCTGTGCACGCCCGATGTGCCCGCCGCACTGGCGCAGGCCATTGCCGCCGGTGCCACGCCGATGCGCCCGGTCGAGGTCATGCCCTGGGGTCAGACCATCGCCTATGTGGCCGATATCAATGGCTTTCTGGTGGAGTTATGCACGCCCATGGGCTGGGCATTGCCGTTAGGCTGATGATTCAATTGTGATAGCTACTAGCCCTTATTGAACGAGGGCTAGAGGGCTATTTGGCACACAACTCGTATCCCGTACTCCGCCCCCCGCCCTCCAGCCTGCCCAGCACGCCACGCGCCAGCAGGTCGTTGATGTCGCGCAGTGCCGTGTCTGCGGAGCATTTGCCAATGGCTGCCCATTTGGCGTTGGTGAGCTTGCCCTCCATGCCGTCCAGCACCCGGTTCAGCACCAGCGTTTGCCGCGCGTTCATGGGGGTGCCTGCCCAGCGTTGCCAGAACTGGGACTTCATCAGCACACCAGCCAGCATGCCATCAGCACCCTGCACGGCGCGCAGCAGGCAGGCCAAAAACCAGCTCAGCCACGGCGTGACGTCCAGCGTGCCGCGCTGGGTGGCTTCTAGCTGGTCGTAATACTGTTTGCGCTCGCGCTGTACTTGGGCGCTGAGGCTGTAGAACCTTTGAGCCGCGCCCTCGACGCGGGCCAGCGCCATGTCACCCACGGCGCGGCTGATGCGGCCGTTGCCGTCGTCAAACGGGTGCAGGGTCACCAGCCACAGGTGGGCCAGACCGGCGTGGATCAGGGCGTCGCCAGCAGGGGCGGCGTTAAACCATTGCAGAAAAGCAGCAGTCTCTGCGGGTAGTGCGGTGGCGGGCGGCGCCTCAAAGTGCACTTTTTCTCTGCCCACGGGGCCGGACACCACTTGCATGGGGCCTGCGGCGTCGTTGCGCCAGGTGCCCACCTGTATGCGCACCCGGCCGCTGTAGCCGGTGGGGAACAGGGCCGCGTGCCAGCCAAACAGGCGCTCTGCGGTGAGCGGCTGGGCGTGGTGCTGGGTGGCGTCTAGCACCATGTCAACCACGCCGTCCACGTTCCGGTCGGCGGGGGCCAGCGCGCCAATGTCCACGCCCAGCCTGCGGGCGATGGAGGAGCGCACGGCGTCCAGGTTGAGCGCCTCGCCTTCAATGGCGCTGGTGGTGATGACTTCTTGCGTAAGGGCTTGCAGCGTGGCCTGGTCGCGCTGCGCCAGCCCCAACTCGGCCATGCGGCCCGCCAGATGGCCCTGCGCGCGGTGCACCTGCGCCAGCGGCGCGGCCAGCGCAGCCGCGTCAAACCGCCACTGCGGCCAGTCGGGGCGCTGCCAAAGGTAGGTGCGCCGGGGTTGGGGTTTGTCGGTAAACATGCGGTGATTATGTGGCTTATTCGCCGCTTTATGTGCGTCAAATAAAGGTGACATTCGCCGCGCTGGGTGCAATGCATGCACGGTGCAAGCATCAGAGTCCACACAATGACTCTAGTTTTAATAGCTGCTTGCGCTTATTCAACGTGGGCTAGAGGCCGATTTGGCATAAAACCCTGCGGCAATGACTGGTTCAGCAAAGCTGGGGTTTCAACCTTACAGCGCAGGTGCGCGCAGCTACCGGGTACATTGCCCAGCGACGCCACGGCGGCACGGCGGAGCCCGCCCTTTCTCCCTCCCCAACACTTACAGGAACACTCTATGACCAGCGCTATGTACACCCACTCGGTTCCCGTCTTCAAGCAGATGCTGACGGCTTTGAAAACCATTCTTGCGCAGGCAAGCGAATACGCTGGCGCCAAGTCAATCGAGCCCGACGCCTTGTTGCAGGCGCGGCTGGCGCCCGACATGTTTCCGATGATCAAGCAGGTGCAGATTGCCGCCGATTTCGCGCGTGGTATCTCGGCACGACTGGCGGGGGTGGAGGTGCCAAAGTTGGAAGGGCAAGAGAAGAGCTTTGCCGATCTGGATGCGCTTTTGACGCAGACCCTGGCCTTTTTGGACAGCGTGAACGCTGCGCAGTTTGAAGGCAAGGAAGGCGCTGAGATCGTCTTGCGCCCCGGCACGCCCAAGGAGAAAAAACTCAATGGGCAGGCCTACCTGGCGAACTATGGTTTGCCGCAGTTCTTCTTCCACGTGACGACCGCCTACGACATCCTGCGCCACAACGGCTTGACTATTGGCAAGCGCGATTTCATGGGCGTGTATTGAAGGCAACCGGGGAAGGTTCCGGTGGCAGGCGAACGGTTCATTTTTGATAGCTTCTTACGCATATTCAACGAGGGCTAGAGGCCAATTTGGCATATAAATACGTGCATTGTTCAACCCACCTCCACGAGGCCACGCCATGCAACTCGGCTACACCATCCTCTACGTGCCAGACGTGCCCGCCACGCTCAAGTTCTACGAAGCGGCCTTTGGGCTGAAGACGCGGTTTTTGGCCGAGGGCGGCGACTACGGCGAGCTGGAAACCGGCAGCACCGCGCTGGCGTTCTCAGCCCACCGCCTGATGCAGCAGCTGGGCAAGAACCCGCAGGCGGCCAATGCACACGCACCCTGTTTTGAGATTGCGCTGTGCACCCCCGATGTGCCCGCCGCGCTGGCGCAGGCCATTGCCGCCGGTGCCACGCTCATGCGCCCGGTCGAGGTCATGCCATGGGGCCAGACCATCGCTTATGTGGCCGACATCAATGGTTTTCTGGTGGAGTTGTGCACGCCCATGGGCTGATCACCTTGCGGCTGATTTGGGCTTGACTCAGCCCGCCAGCCCCGCCAGCCCCGGCATCCTGAGCTTTTCTTCCAAAACTCATCACCATGCAACTCCCGACCCTCATAGATGCCGGTCTCATCGACTGGACGATCTACACCTACCTTTTTTACCTGCTGTTCGTGGTCACCATGGCGGCCAAGGCGGCGTGGGACCAGCTGAGCATCGTGCCCCGTGTGCTGCTGGTGCCTGCGGCACTGGTTGCGGTGTTGATGGATGTCTTTTTCAACCTGGTCCCTGCGACCGTCATTTTTCTGGACCTGCCGCGTGAACTGCTCTTCACCAAGCGGCTGGAGCGTTACAAAGCGCAGGGGGCTGGATGGCGCTACACCGTGGCACGCTGGATTTGCCAGAACCTGCTCGACCCCTTCCAGCAAGGGGGACACTGCAATTCGTAAAGGCGGTGACGCCACTCGCGCGCGTTAAGCCAACATAAACCGCGCGAGCATCAAACACCAAAGCCTGTATCACGACGGGATTCAGGCTTGTTGGGGCGTCAGTGCTAGTTCCTGAGTTCATAGCAGTAGACCCTTATTGGCAGAGGGCTAGAGGCCAATTTGGCACTACAAACTGGGCGGTGGCGTCTGCCCGGCGGCGGGGCTGCTGCTGGCAGCTTGCGCGGCGGGTGTGGGCGCTTGCCCGCCCTTCCAGCGCCGGACCACCCGTTGGAAGATCAGCGCATTGGGAATCTGCAGCAGGGTGCCCGGGGTGGGGCTGTCGCTGTCTTCGAGCGAGGTGTAGAGCAGGTTGATGTCAACCACGCGGCCTCGGGCGCCAGGTTTTTCGGCCACGTCCAGCAGCTCGATGCTGTCACCCAGCCGGTAGGGCCGCACGGTGAAGATCAGGAACGCGCAAAACAGGTTGGACAGCACGCTCCAGGCAGCAAAAAAGGCCACCGCACCCACGGTGGCAAAGCCGGTGAAGGCGGTCCAGAGCACGGTGGCCGACACGCCCAAGCGCTCCAATACCAGCATCAGGGCCGCCAGCATGATGGTCCAGCGCAGCAGGCCTTTGAGCGGCATCGTTAACTCAATCGGCAGCAGGTAATGTCGGCCAACGCGGCTCACCGCCCGGCGCAGCAGGTACTGCAGCAACCACGCCACCAGCAGGATCAGCAGAATCTGCAGGCCCGGAACAATGATTTCAAGCCAATCGCGTGTCCAGTCGGGCAGGTAGGAGGTGAAGGGTCGAAGCATGTGGGTCGGTCAGAGCGGTTGGCACAAAGCCCGCATTTTCCACGCATCGGCTGCACCACCCGCCAGGCTTTAGGCAAGGCCACACTGAAGGGCCACTGTGCTGCAGCGCAACGCCATCGAAACGGGCGGTCTTATGTCGGTACATCAGTCTGTATGTCAGATATATACCGAAACTTGTTTTGAAACAATGAGTTAGTGCTGTTCGTAGGCATCGGCCTCTGCCTCTGGCCACAGCTGCGGAAACAGAAAACGCAGCGCATGCTGCGGCAAACCAAAACGCACCTTGCCTTGCGGCGAGTCTGACTTGAGCAAGCCGCGTTTGACCAATGCCCCCAGCGCGTCGGTGGCGCCCCGGTCGCTCATGCCCAGCATGGACTTGAAGTCTCCGCGCGTCATGTCTTCGCCACTCAAAAACAGGTAGTGCAACGCGCGTAGCGACTCCTGGCGCACGCCTTGTTTGACGACAGTTGACTCAAACACTAGGCAGGCTTCGATGCGCGCTTTCATGGTTGCAAAGTCGAGCATGTTGCCCATGAAGTGCACCTGATCCAGGCAGGTGTCCAGCACATAGTCGGCCCAAGCGATCAGGGCCTGTTCACTCAAGTTGCCGCGCCCATCCAAATCGCCCCGGCGCAGGCTGTCGGCATCGGCCAGTAGGGCGTAGTAGCGCTCGGTGCTGCGGGCAAATCCACGCAATGGTGACCATAGGCCACCGGTGTAGCCCAGCGCACTGAGCAGGGTGTGGGTGTGCAAGCGCATGACGCGGCCGTTGCCGTCCACAAACGGGTGCACCCAACCCAGGCGTTGGTGCGCGCAGGCCATGGCCACCAGCGCGGCTTCGCCACGGCGCACACCACCGTAAAAGCTGGCCCATCGTTGCAAAAAGCCAGGCACGCTGGCTTGGGCAGGTGCTACATGCTGGCCGACCTGCACGTCCTGCTGGCGCAAGGCGCCGGGCACGATGGGCGCTTGTTCCGGGGTCAACAGGTCGGCGGCGGGCAGCCGGCCAAACAATTCGCGGTGCAAGTCCTGCACCGCTTCCACCGAATACAGCGCGGCGGCACCGTCTGGCCGGCTGTAGCGTTGCTCCAGCGCTTGCTCGGCCTGGATGTGCGCCAGCGCCAGTCGCTGTTTGGCTGCCAGCACCGCGTCTTGGGAAAAGTCTTGGCGCAAGGCCTGATCAATCTCACGCGGGCGGGTGTGCTGGCCTTCGATCCGGTTGGTGTAGTACGAATTCATGTTGCGCAGCAGGCCGCGCAGCTCCGGCGGAACACGGGTGCCCGCCAGGGGGGAGGCCACGCGAGACAGGTCATGCGCTTTGGTCAGCAGTGGCTCCAAACGTGCATCGGACGGGATCAATGGCTCAAACTGGTGGGGTGCGCTGTACATGCTTACGATTTTGCCAAGTTTTATTGGCTTGTAAACTATTGTTTTACTTATATTTAATTCAATTATTGCTAACTTATATGCCAACTTACATGGCAATCTTGTTATTGAGTTTGTGCAAGCAAGCTTGCGTGTTGAACGTGGAGCGTTCATTTTTCAATACCAACCATGCAAGGATGCCCCTTTCACGAGTGTGACGAGTCCTTGAGCCGGTCTTTCTTGCAACGACACCTGACATTGGGGTCTCGCGTACCATCCCCCGGTTCAAATCTGCTCAACAATCCGCGCTCTGCGCAAGCCCCGGAGAAAGCCATGTTCAGTCATGTGATGGTTGGTGTGAAAGACCTTGAGGTCTCCAAGACGTTTTACGACGCTGTGCTCGGCACGCTCGGCATCGGCCCAGGGGTGGCCAACAAAAGCCGCTATTTCTACCGCAGCCCCACCGGCGCGTTTGGCATCACCCTGCCCATCAATGGTGAGCCCGCGACCCATGCCAATGGCAGCACCATCGGTTTTGCCATGCAGTCGCCCGAGCAAGCCGATGCTTTCCATGCAGCTGGTCTGGCCAACGGCGGCACCACGTGTGAAGACCCGCCGGGCTGGCGCGAATTTCCCACCGGGCGAATCTACTTGGCCTATCTGCGCGACCCGGACAACCACAAGATTTGTGCGGCGCACCGGCCTGCCAACTAGTCTTCGCGCTAAACCATGCGCCTACGCCTGTTCCGCTTAGGTGACGAGCCCTTGTTACGCGCGGTGTTTCACGCGTCGGTGCATGGACTGGCCCGTTTTACACTGGAATTCACCCCCACCGGAGACCACCCAGATGAGCATTCAGATCCAGCGCAAACCCGGCGCCCCCCTGGCCCAGACCATCCATATTGGTGAACACGAGCTGTGCGCCGATGTGTCCGCCGCCGAGGGCGGTGGTGACGAAGGCCCGAGCCCGCACGACCTGTATGACGCCGCACTGGGTGCCTGCAAGGCGCTCACCGTCATGTGGTTTGCCAAAAAGAGAAACATCGCGGTGGACGATGTGCACACCGAGGTGCTGCGCGACAGCAGCCAGGAGCGCAACGGTGTCTACAAGCTCAGCACCCGGCTGGTGATCAGCGGCAGCTTCAGCGAAGCCGAGCTGGCGCAACTGACCGCCGTGGCCGACAAGTGTCCGGTGCACAAGCTCATGACCAGTGTGACGACCGAAATCACCACCACCGTGGAGCGGGCCGCATGAGCGCGCCGCAGCTGCTGGGCGCCCATGCCCATGACCTGGGCGGTGGTTTTGTGGTGCGCCGTTTGTTGCCCGCCGCGCAACGCCAGGCGGTGGGGCCGTTTCTCTTTTTTGACCACTTTGGCCCGGTCACCGTCACACCGGCTGACAACCACGATGTGCGGCCACACCCCCACATCGGGCTGGCGACGCTGACCTATTTGTTTGACGGCGTCATCCTCCACCGCGACAACCTGGGCTACACCCAGCGCATCGAGCCGGGTGCCATCAACTGGATGACGGCGGGCAGCGGCATCGTGCACTCCGAGCGCAAGCCCGAGGCCGAACGCAACAGCACGTACGTCAACCACGGCCTGCAGCTGTGGTTGGCGCTGCCCGAGTCCGCGCAAGAGGTGCCCGCGAGTTTTGTCCACACCCCGGCCAGCGCCATCCCCGAGCTGCAGGACGGCTGCGCCCAGGTGCGTGTGCTGGTGGGGCAGGCGCTGGGCGCCCAGTCGCCAGTGGCCACCTTGTCACCCACGCTGTACCTCGACATTCGCCTGCCCGCCCATGGCCAGTGGACCTTGCCGATGCTGGCTGACGAGCAGGCGGTGTATGTGGTGCAGGGTGATCTGCAACTGGACGGCCAGCCATTGGCACCGAACACCCTGGCCGTGCTGAGTGAGAGCACCGTGCTGAGCGCCGGGCCAGAAGGTGCTCGTCTGATGGTGGTAGGGGGTCAGCCACTGGGGCGGCGGTTCATCTGGTGGAACTTTGTGTCAACCAGCAGGGAGCGCATCGAACAAGCCTCCCGCGCCTGGGCCGCCATGGACCCCAGCCAAGGCATGGGCCAGGTGCCGGGTGAGGCGGAACACATTCCGCTGCCAGAACGCAAACCTTCTCGCACCGAGAGCGGCGCGGCTTAACGGCTGCGCTGCATGGCCCACCCCATTGGCCCCCAGCCGATTCCCCAGCAAGGACATCACATGAACAAAAACCGCCTGGAAGCCTTCAGCGATGGCGTGATCGCCATCATCATCACCATCATGGTGCTGGAGTTCAAGGTGCCGCACGGCGCGCAGTGGGTCGATCTGCTGCCGCTGTGGCCGGTGTTTCTGAGTTATGTGCTGAGCTTTGTCTACGTGGGCATTTACTGGAACAACCACCACCATCTGTTGCATGCGGCCAAGCAGGTGAACGGCGCCATGTTGTGGGCTAACCTGAACCTGCTGTTCTGGCTGTCACTCATGCCGTTTACCACCGCCTGGATGGGTGAGAACCACTTTGCAGCCGCGCCGGTGGCGCTGTATGCGGCAGACCTGTTGTTGTGCGCCATCGCCTACAACCTGCTGCAAGCGCGCGTCGTCAAGTCGCTGGGACCGGACTCGCCCTTGCACCAGGCACTGGGCAAAGACCTCAAAGGCAAGGCCTCGATTGCTTGTTACTTGGCGGCGGTACCGCTGGCGATGCTGGGTCTGCCCTGGCTGGCTGGCATGGTGTTGGCGGCCATGGCGCTGATCTGGCTTATCCCCGACCGGCGGATTGAGCAGCGGCTTCTTGCCGGGCAGCCGCGTTGAACGCCACGTTCCTATGCCACAGGCCTTGAGGGGACGTGTCAGAGTTTGGTGCTGGCGCTCTGACAGGCACGGCGCACAATGGCTTGCCAAAGGAACGCTTGTATGCACCGTCGACATTTGATCTCTCTTGCTTTTTTCCTGCCCTTGGGCGGCCTGACCTTGGCCGCTGTGGCCGATACCCTGGTGCAGCCAGACGACGCGACGCAGGCGCTGCCGCAGTTCAAAGTGTCTGCTGCGCGCTTGCAGCAAGCTGTGGCGCAGCGTTTTCCGCTGCGTTACCCGGTGTCGGGGCTGTTGAATCTGGACCTGCAGGCGCCGCAACTGAGCCTGCTGCCCGCACAAAACCGTCTGGGCGCCGAGATGGCCATCGATGCGGCAGGCCCGGCGCTGCAGGGCAGCCACCACGGCGCGCTGGCGCTGGACTTTGCGCTGCGTTACGAGGCCAGCGACCTCACGGTGCGTGCCCACCAACTGCGTTTTAAACAGCTGACCATGCCCAGCTTGCAGCCCCGCGTGGCTTTGCTGCTCAACACCTACGGCCCCACTTTGAGCGAGCGCGCCTTGATGGAAGTGGTGTTGCACCGCCTGCAGCCCAGCGACCTGGCGCTGCCCAACAGCATGGGTCTGCAGCCCGGCAGCATCAGCGTGACCGACACCGGGCTGGTGATTGGTTTTGTGCCCAAGCCTTTGAGCCCGCCCTGAGGGCGCCTGTACCCCAGCAGCGCTGGAGTCTGCCTTACGGCTTAGGTGCCGCAGCTGCTTGCTGGGCAGCCGCTTGACGTACCGCGTCCCAATGGTGCTTAGGGATATGGCCCACAAACCGCTCCACCACCAGGTCCATCACCTCGGTCGTGATCTCATGGCCCAGGTAGGGAATGACATCGGCGGTGAGGTCACCACCCAGGGCCACCAGCCGTTGGGCGGCGGTCACGCAGTGCCCGTAGTGGACCACCGGGTCTGACTTGCCGTGGAAAAAATGCAGCGTGGTTTTGTCTGGCGCGTGGGTTGGCAGCTGGGCATAACGCCCTGACAGCGCCACGATGCGCCCGGCCAGCCCGGTGTGCACCTGCGCGGCTTCCAACGCCAGGGTGGCGCCTTGGCCAAAGCCCAACACCGCCGTGGCGCTGGGTTCCACACCGCTGCTTTGCTGCCAGAAACGCAGGTTCTGAATGAAGGCCGGCACCACCGCTGCCACCCGCTCGGCGTGGTTGTCGTCGGTGAGCCCCTGCTCTGAAAACCACTGGGCACCGCCGGGTTGGGTGTCGCTGGGGGACGGGGCCTGCACGCTGACGATGAACGCCTTGGGAAACTGCAGCGCCAGCCGCTGCCCCAGGGGCAGCATGTGCTGGGCGCTGGCACCCACACCATGGTGCAGGATCAGAAGCTGTTGTGCGGTCTGAGTGGGTTGCTGGAGGATGATGGCGTCGGACACGGTCAGGCCTTGTGAGGGGTGGTGTTGCAGGGGGGAGCTTGGGGCACAGTTTAAGGGGGCGCCACCGCAGGGGCGGCGATCTGCGCCACACGCGCCAGCAACTGGTCAACATAGTGGTCTTGAATGCCCAGGTGGGTCAACTGCTCGGCCAGCTGTTCGAGGTATTGCCGATTGCTGCCGATGAAGCCAGACGCTGTGGCGATGGCTCTGGCGGTCTTGTCCAGCGGTTGCCGACCCACATACTGGCTGCTGGCGGGGTTGGACACAAAAGCCAGGGCACACAGTGGGCCCTGGGGTGTGCTGAGTGGCAGCATGGCTGGCACATAACTGCCCTGGATCATCTCGCGCCGCCAGAGCATGGCCAGCTCGTTCTGCAGCTGATGGGCTGCGATGCGAAAGGCCAGGCCGATGCAGCAGCCCGCTTGGTGTTCGAGTGACAACATCAGCGCCGGACAGTCCACCGTGCCACGGCCCATGTCGACCTTGAAGGAAAAACAGCGTTGGTAACCCGCCAGGCTGGCCAGGCGAACTTCCGCAAACTCAAAGCCCGGGTTCCACATCAGGGAACCATAGGCAAACACCCACAGGTCCTGCCTTGTGTCGATGTCGGCCAGAAAGACTTCCATCGAGGTCTGCAACACCTGGTCTGACAGACGCCAGTTGTCCGGGCGGCCCTGGCTACGGGCCAGCGCGTCCCAGGCGGCCATCACCTCGGTGGTGGCGCGCAGCGCCGATTGGCATGGTGCGCTCACCTTGCCCCGAAGCTGGGGCAGGTGGGCAAAGGCGTCGGGTGTTGGCGGCATGGTCTCGCTTCAGAGGGTGCTCAGGCTTTGCGGGCGTCCAGGCTGAAGGCGCCTGCACCGTTGGCCGCCAGGGCCAGCAAGCCGCCCACCACCGCGATGTTTTTCCAGAACAGCAGCTGGGTGACAAAGGCCTGGTCTGCAGGCACTGCCCAGTAAGCGTGGAAGAAGAACGACGCCGCCAGGGTGAAGACCGCCAGCACCAGCGCAGCGATCCGGGTGCCAAAACCGGCCAGCAGCGCCAGGCTGCCGACGATTTCAACCACCAGCGCCAGCACCGCACCCACCACCGGCAGAGGCAGCCCCACCGACGCGATGTAGCCCACGGTGCCGGAAAACCCGGTGAGCTTGCCAATACCTGCGGGCAGGAAGAAGGCAACGAACAACAAACGCGAGGCCAGGGCCAGGCTACTTTGGATGGACTTGGACATGATGGTGTTCTCCGCTTGGTAAAAGAGTTGCATGTGGAGCGTCGTCGGCTGGGACGGGATTAACCGCCGTGGTTGTCGTTGAGAGAGAACTCACCCGAACGTTGGGCTTGCAGCAGCTCGGCCAGCACCTGTTCGCGGGTTTTGCCTGCCTCAACGGCTTTGACCGGGTATTGGCTGGGGTAGAGCTCGTTGAGCTTTTTGCCGGAGTCACCGTTGGCAACGATGTCGCCGGTGCGTTGGGCTTCCAGCAGTTCGGCACGCACTTGGGCACGTGTTTTGCCGGCGGTTGTGGCGGCGGAGGTGTTGTCGGCGGGGTAAGCAGCCTCGGCATTGGCATAACCAGCGGTCAGGGCAGACAGGGTGATGGCGAGAACGGCAGCGTAAGTGGTTTTCATGGTTCAAATCCTTTAACAGTTGATAAGGTGAATCCGGTGGGGCCTGTGGCCTTTTCCGGTGTCATCGCGTGGCCTAGAGGGTTGCATCGCGTTGATGGGATGAACTGTAAAGTTTCTAATTCAATAGATAAACAACCAAACCATCACCGATACATTGCTGTATTCACAACAATCAACCCTGTTTGTCACCCGTGGCGGGGGTCTTGGGGCCTGGGTCGGGCTTGGTCTGTGGGCTGGGCCACACGCCATAATCGCCGCTCCCCATGCCCACGCTCCCTGTGTCTCCATCCACCCCCCACGCCGTCTCCCGCCTGCGCACCGAACGCCTGGCGCGTGCTGTCAAACCGTTTCGCATGCGCGGAGGCCCGGCCGAACGCTGCCCCGGTTGCCGGGTCATGTTCAGCCACTGTTTTTGTAACTTGCGCCCGAACGTGAGCACCCAGGCGGGCGTCTGCCTGCTGATGGCCGACATCGAACCACTCAAACCCAGCAACACCGGCTGGCTGATTGCCGACGTGGTGCGTGACACCTTTGCGTTCAGCTGGGCGCGCACCTGGGTCGACCCGCGATTGCTGACGCTGCTGGCCGACCCGCAGTGGCAGCCTTATGTGGTGTTTCCGGGGGAGTTTGTGACACCCGAGCGGGTGGTGCATGCGCTGGTCCCTGAGGCGGCGGCGCCAGGGCAGGCGTCCAAGCGCCCGCTGTTTGTGCTGCTGGATGCGACCTGGGCCGAGGCAGGCAAGATGTTTCGCAAAAGCCCGTACCTGAACAGTTTTCCGGTGCTGAGCCTCAAGCCCGAGCAGGTCTCGAACTACCGGCTGCGTCGCTCCAGCCGCAGCGACCACTTTTGCACTTCGGAAGTGGGGGCCCTGTGCCTGGAACTGGCCGGTGAAAACCACGCGGCCGAGGTGCTGGCCACGTACCTCGATGTGTTCACCCACCACTACCTGCAGGCCAAGAACCAGAAGCCGCTGGACCTGGAAGACGCCGCGCATCTGCGGCTGCAGGCCCTGGCGGCTGCGCCTGTGCAGGCGCAGGCAGGGCTGCAGCGGGAACCTCAGTAACTACCGTTGTTGTAGCTGTCAGCCCTTATGCAATAAGGGCTAGAGCCTTAATTTGCCACTGTAAAGCGCTGCTGGATGTGGCGCGGCTGTTCCAGCTCGTCGACGATGGCCACGGCCATGTCTTCCACCGAAATGGCGGCAGGTGCCTCACCCTCGCCGGGCAGCGGGTGGTCCAGACCGGTGCGGTACTGGCCGGTGCGCACACCTGGTGCCAGGATGATCGGGGGCGACAAAAAGGTCCAGTCCAGGCTGGTTTCGAGCTTGAGCCTGTTCAGCGCCTCGCGCGCGGCCAGGGCGCCTTGTTTGTACTCGGCCGGGAAACCAGCGGTGTCCACCAGTTGCACACCGGGCGCCACAAACAGGCTGCCTGCGCCACCCACCATCAAAAAGCGTTTGACACCGGCTTGCTTTGTGCCTGCCACGATGGCGGCGGTGCCTTCCAGGAACAGGTCGTGGATGCGCGGCTCGGTCCAGCCCGGGTTGTAGGCGCTGACGACGGCGTCATGCCCGGCCACGGCCTGTGCCACTTGGGCCGCGTTCAGCGCGTCGGCCTGCACCACGGTCAAACCCGGCTGGGCGCTGAGTTTGGCCGGGTTACGCGCCAGCACGGTGACCTGGTGGCCGCGGCTCAACAACTCGGTCAACAAGGGGGCGCCGACAAAACCTGTGGCGCCAACGAGTGCAATTTTCATGGTGATCTCCGGTGTGTTTAAGATGCTGATAGTGTCTTTGCTTCACAAAGCATTGACTAGATGGTCAATTTGACTAACACTGTGAAGTAAAACTAATGAATAGGGCGCAACACATGGCGCAGATGGACCAACTCAAACGCATGGCGGTGTTTGCCGAGGTGGTGGCCACCGGCTCGCTGTCGGCAGCGGCACGCCAGCTGCAGATGACGCCCTCGGCGGTGAGCCAGCACCTGCGCCAGCTGGAGTCGGCCCTGGGGCTGGCGCTGTTACACCGCTCTACCCGCAAGCTCACGCTGACCGAGGCCGGTGAACGCTACATCGAAGGCTGCCGTGCCATGGTGGCTGCGGCCCGCAGTGCCGAGCAGGCGCTGGCGCGCCACCGCGACGAGCCCGAGGGTGAGCTGCGTATTGCCGCGCCGATTGGCATGGGCGGCTTGCTGGCGCAGGCGCTCGCGCCCTTGCGCCAGCACCCCCGGCTGACGCTGCGCCTGCTGCTCGACGACGCGCTGATCGACCTGATAAAAGAGCGGGTGGACATCGCCCTGCGTGCAGGCAAGCTGCCTGACTCCAGCCTGGTGGCGCGCAAGCTTGGCGGCATGGCCGCGCAGATGTGCGCCGCACCGGCCTACCTGGCCGAGCGCGGCTGGCCGCAGCAGCCGCAGGATCTGGCCACGCACGACTGGCTTGGCGGCAGGCCCTCAACCGGTGGTGACGACACCTTGCTGCTGCACAACGCAGCCGGTGACGAGGTGGCGGTGCAGGTGCACAGCCGCGCCCACGCCAGCCAAGTCACCGCCTTGCACGCCCTGTGTGTGGCGGGCTGGGGCATCAGCGTGGTGGTCAGCGACGATGACCGCCGCGCGCTGGTGGACGGGCGCCTGCTGCCGGTGTTGCCGGGCTGGCAGCTGCCCGTTATGCCGATTTACGCCATCACCCCGCGCCGGGGTGAACAGCCCGCCAAGGTGCGCCATGCGCTGGCGCTGCTGACCGCGCACTTTGAACAGGCGCCTTGACTGCTACTGTATTAATAGCTGCCTTCCCTTGTTGTTAAAGGGCGAGAGGCCAAAAATACCTTCAGGTGCCGCGCCTGACCTGGCGAAACGTCAGGTTGATACGCCGCCTGCCCAGCAGCGCATGTTCCCCCTCGGCCAGTGCCGCCACACCATGAAACGCCAGCCGCGACGGACCACCCCACACCACCACGTCGCCATGCACCAGCCGGTAACGTTGCGGCCGGTCTTGGCGGCTGCTTGTGCCAAACAGAAACACCGCAGGCAGGCCCAGTGACAGCGAGACGATGGGTGCGCTCAGGTCCTGCTCATCGCGGTCCTGGTGCAAGGAGAGTTTGGCGCCGGGTTGGTACTGGTTGATCAGGCAGGCGTCGGGCGCAAAATGCGGGTAACCGGCCAGCGCTGCAGCCTGCTGAGCCAGCGCCAGACCAACAGCGGGCATGGCTGGCCAAGCCTGGCCTGAGAGCGGGTCTTGCGCCGCATAGCGGTAACCACGCGGGTCGGACACCCAGCCCAGTGGGCCGCAGCTGCTGGTCGACACTGACATGGTGTAACCGCCTGGCGTTTGCATATGCCGTAGCGGTGCCTGTTGCAGCACGGCCTCAACCGCTTGCAGCAGTTCGGGCGCTTCGTTCAAGACGAAACCACGCAGCAGCAGTGCACCCGGCCCGAGGCTTGTGGGTGTCGCATCCGGCTCCGGTGGCAGGTCGTCAAAGAGGTCCATGGCACGTCCGTTGCATTCCTTTATTGATAGCTATTGGCCCTTGTGATCAAAGGGCTATAGGCCAATTTGATGCACAAGAATCGGTCCATCAACCCGGCACCAGCTCAAACGCGCCGAGCGGCTGCGCCTGGCCGTTGAGCAATACCGCCACCGGGTGGGCCCCAGGGTAGTGTTTGCGGGTCGTCATCTCAGCCAAGGAGAGTTTTTTGGACAGTTGCACGGTCTGACCGGGTGCCAGCTCCAGCGTGGTCAGTTTGAACACCTTGGCGCGGGTTTGACCATTGGCCTTGACATAGTGCACCGCCAAGTCCACCAGCACTTTTTGCGGCTGCTTCTGGGCATTGGTCAAGGCAAAACTGATCTGCACCGCACCACCCATCACCGCTTGGCCGGGGCTGATCTGGACCTGGCCCACAGCCAGCTGCGCGGCCTGGCCAAAACCCAGCACGGTGAGCGCACCGGCTTCGCCGCGTTTGACCGCCGAGCGCAGCGCGTGGTTCACGATCCAGGCCCGCTCTGGACTGGCATCTTGTAGCCAGGCCTGGGTGATGCGGGTCAACAGCTCGGGGTGGTCCTTGCCAATGTCGTTGAGGTTGTTGGCCACCGAGCGGCGCACATAGAGCGCCGGGTCGTCCTTGAGCAGCTCCAGCAGGGCCAGCACCGGCGTCGGGTCGGCCTGGAACTGACGCAAGCGTGGCGCCCAGGGCAGGCGCGGGCGCGAGCCCTCAGACACCAGGCGGCGCACATGTTCGCTCGGGTCGGTGGCCCAGACCCTGAACCGCGCCAGTGTGGCTTGCGTGTGCTGCTCCAGAAACGGGCGGATGCTGAACTCGGCGCTGAAGCGCTGGGTCAATGCGTGTTGGGCGGCCATCGACGCCTCGAAGTGGTCCAGCCCGTAGCTGGCCACAAACAAGGTGTGCGGCAGGTACAAAAACGAGCCCAGCGTCAGGCTCGGGTCGCGGCCATGGGGTTGCTCTACCGACGCCATCAGGATGGCCAGTGCCTCAGGGTAGTCGCCCGGCAAGAAGCGGCGCAGTGCTCGGGCGATGTGTTGGCCACGCGCCATCAGCGCCAGCTCCTCAAAACCGTCCATCACCTCGGCCACAAAACCGGCAGAGTCAAAGGCCGGGTAGACCGGTGCAATCATGCTGGTTATGGCCTGTGGCACGTCGGCGCCGTATTGTTTGATCAGGGGTTCAGCCATGGTGGAGGGTGCTTGTGTTCAAGAGGTGTGACATGGGATTGTTGACCCAATGTCTGGCAGATATACTGTATTTTTACACAGTTACCAAAGGCTGGGCACCATGGCCATCACCCTCCACCAACTGCGCCGGTTTGCGCTGGCCCGCAGTCTGTTTGCACCCACCACACTGCCTGCGGCCATCGCAAAGCTGGGTTTTGTGCAGGCCGACCCGATCCGCGCCCCAGCGCGTGCGCAAGACCTGACCCTGCGCCACCGCGTCAAGGCTTACCGCGCCGGTGATCTGGAGCGGCGTTACCCCCAACTTGATGTTGAAGAAGACTTTTTTGTCAACTACGGCTTTGTGCCACGCAGCACCCAGGCGCTGATGCACCCACGTGTGCCGCAGGCGGTGTGGACGCCAGAACGTGCTACGCAGGCGCAAGCTGTGCTGGACTTTGTGCGGGCCCATGGTGTGGTGCACCCGCGTGAGGTGGACGCCCACTTTGCCCACGGCTCGGCGCGCAACTGGTTTGGCGGCTCGTCCAACGCCAGCACCCAACTGCTTGACGACATGCACTACCGCGGCCTGCTGCGGATTGCCGGGCGTGTGAGTGGTGTGCGCACCTATGCCGTGCGCGACGGCATGTCAGAAGCCGCGCCGGACCCGGCCCAGGCCATGGACGCGCTGGTGGATGTGATCGTGAACAAATACGCACCTTTGCCCGAGCGCTCGCTCGGTGAGCTGATCAGCCACCTGCGTGGTGGTACGCCGCAGTGGGCGACCCAGCGCGCCGCTGCGTTCCAGCGGGCCAAACAGCGCCTGACCAGCGCCCGCATCGACGGTGTCACCTGGTACTGGCCAGCCGATGAAAACCCGGGGACCCGCCGCCAGGCCAACAGCGATGTGCTGCGGCTCTTGGCCCCGTTTGACCCGGTGGTCTGGGACCGGCGCCGGTTTGAGCTGTTCTGGGGCTGGGCCTACCGTTTTGAGGCCTACACCCCGGCGCCCAAGCGGGTGCGTGGTTATTACGCGCTGCCGCTGTTGTGGCGCGAGCAGGTCATTGGCTGGGGCAATCTGGCAGTGCGTGGTGACCAGCTGGAGGTGGACCTGGGTTATGTGGCGGGCAGTCCACCCAAGGACGCGAGGTTTGCGCAGGCGCTGGCGGAGGAACTGGCACGCTTGCGCACATTTCTGGCACTGCCTGAAACACCCCCAGTAGGGCTTCAGCCAGACGCACTGGGCTGATTTAGGCGCTGGGGCTGACAATCCAGCTCCCTCAGCCCCGACCCAACGCCCCATGAAACCACCTGCCCGACTGATGTCCCTGATTGAAGAGGGTCTGATCGACAGCGTGGTGCGCCAGCTCATGAGTGGCAAGGAGGCGATGGTGTTTGTGGTGCGCTGCGGTGCGGAGACGCGCTGCGCCAAGATCTACAAAGAGGCCACCCAGCGCAGCTTTCGCCAGGCGGTGGACTACACCGAAAACCGCAAGGTGAAAAACTCACGCTCGGCCCGCGCCATGGCCAAGGGCAGCAAGTTTGGCCGCCAGGAGCAAGAGGCCGCCTGGCAAAGCGCCGAGGTCGACGCGCTCTACCGCCTGGCCGCCGCCGGTGTGCGGGTGCCCCAGCCCTACAACTTTTGCGACGGTGTGTTGCTGATGGAACTGGTGACCGACGCCCAGGGCGACGCCGCCCCGCGCCTGAACGATGTGGCCTTCACGCCCGAGCAGGCGCGCCAACACCACGCCACGCTGATCAAAGAGGTGGTGCGTATGCTGGGCGCCGGGGTGGTGCACGGAGATTTGTCCGAGTTCAACATCCTGCTGGCGCACACCCCCGGAGTGGATGGGGCCGACGGTGTGGATGAGCCGGTGATCATCGACCTGCCGCAGGCGGTGGATGCGGCGGGCAACAACCACGCCCAGCGCATGTTGCTGCGCGACGTGGCGAATCTGCGCGACTTCTTTGGCCAGTTCGCCCCCGAACTGCTGGCCACCGAGTACGGCCCGGAAATCTGGAGCCTGTACCAGGCCGGGCTGCTGAGTGTGGACATGCCGCTCACAGGTCGTTTTGAGCGCTCACAAGCCAGTGTCGACATGCAGGCGGTGTTGCGCGAGATTGACGACGCCCGGGCTGAAGACGCGGCGCGTCGGCTGCGGATGGCGACGGCGGGCTGAGGCTGGCGGCCCAAGACCGTCTCACGTCTTGGGTGGCAGCGGGTGGGGTATTGGCGCCCACCTCAGACGCGCTGCGCTTTGCGACATCGGTGGACCCCAACACCCCACCCGCTGCGGCGCGCACTTTGGTTCGCCACCGTTCAACAGCCTGACCCCTGAAAAAAGCTGAGTCCCGGCGATGTTCTCGGGCCGTGTGAGTTTGGGCGGGGGGCCGATGTCGCAAAGCACAGCGCGTCTGAGGCCTCGCGCTCAAGCTCACATGGCCTACCCACAGAGCAGCACGTCAGCGAATGAACCCGGCCCTAACGCACCGCGTCATCGGGCACCACAGCAGGTGCAGGCACAGACACCGGTGCCACCGGTCCCAGCGTGGGCGCGGCGCTGGAGGCTGAAATGGGCGATACCGGCGCACTGGCAGGCAGCGTCACCGTGGACGCCACCACCTCAACCGGCTCGCTGGCTGGCACAGCAGGTTCCTCCACCACCACCTCCTCGTCCGGGATGGGGGCGGGCTGACGCACCGGTTGTGGCACCGGCGTAGGTTCGGGCGCCATCAGGCCTTGAGCCCAGTCACGCAAGCCCTTGGCCAGCTGGCTGAAAAAGCCCTCGGGCGGTGTCTCAAAACGCACGCGTGAGTCAATCAACTTGGATCGCAGCGCCTGGGCGGTGACATCACCCACGATCGGCAAGGCGCTGTGTGCGCCCTGGCCCCAGTAGTCGCTGCGCAGGGTGATGCGACCATCGTTGAAACCTACCCAGGCACCGGCCACCAGCTGCGGGTGCATCAGGATGAACCAGCCGTCGGTGTTGTCCTGGGTGGTGCCGGTTTTGCCGGCCACATCGGCGCGGATGCCGTAGCGGCTGCGGATGGCCACACCGGTGCCTTTATCCACCACACCCCGCATCGCGTCGAGCAGCTGGTAGTTGGCTTGAGCCGACAGGGCCCGCTGTGGCTTGGCCGGGGCGAACTCGGCCAGCACCTCGCCCTGGCGGTTTTCGATGCGGGTGACCAGCATCGGCGCCAGGTACTGGCCGTCATGCGCGATGCTGCTGTAGGCGCTGACCATTTCCTTCAAGCTCACCGGGCTGGTGCCCAGGGCCAGCGCGGGCACCGCCTCCAGCGGGCTTTCGTTCACGCCCATGGCACGTGCCAACCGGGCCACCCGCTCGGGGCCTACGGATTGCATCAGTTGGGCGGTGATGGTGTTTTTGGAATAGGCCAGCGCGTCACGCAAACGCATGGGTTTGTCGCTGGGCGGGCCACCGTCGCTGGGGCGCCAGACTTCACCGCCGGGCAGCGGGATCTCCACCGCCTGGTCGATCAGCGTGTCATCGGGGCTGGCGCCTTTGTCGAAGGCAGCGCCGTAAACAAAAGGTTTGAAGGTGGAGCCGGGTTGACGCCGCGCCTGCGACACATGGTCAAACGGCTCATTCGCAAAGTCGCGGCTGCCCACCCAGGCGCGCACCTGGCCGTTGCGCGGGTCCAGTGCCAGAAAACCTGCCTGCAAACGGGTTTTCTGGGTGCGCAGTTGGCCCATGAAGCTGCTGTCTTTCAGCAAGGCCTTCAGCACGTCGTCAGCATTTTGGCCCGCCTCGACCGCACGGCGGAATTCTGGTGTTTCGCGCACAAGGGTCTGGACCAGGGCGCTGTCCGGTCCCCAGGCGCGGCGCGGCTGCCAGGCGGCGTCGGCCAGGGTTTGCAGGTGGCGGCTCTGGCGCGCCAGTGCCTGGTTGGCCAGGGTCTGCAGGCGTGCGTCGATGGTGGTGTGCACCACCAGGCCGTCGGCATAGAGGTTGTAGTCGTGGTCGTCGGCCCAGTCGATCAGCCATTTGCGCAGCTGCACCGCAAAGTGTGGCACCGGCCCGCTGTCCTCCACCTGACGCTCAAAGTCAATGCGCAGCGGGCGTTTGCTCAGGCTGGTGTACTGCGCGGCGTCCAGCTGCCCCCGTTTGACCATTTGCGCCAGCACGGTGTTGCGCCGCTGCAGCGCCCGCTCGGGGTTGAGGACCGGGTTGTAGTAGCTGTTGCCCTTGAGCATGCCCACCAGCGTGGCGCTTTCCAGCACACTGAGCTGGTCGGCCGACTTGTCAAAATAGGTGCGCGCCGCCATCTCGATGCCGTAGGCGTTGTAGAGAAAGGGCACGGTGTTGAGGTAGGTCTCCAGAATCTCGGGCTTGGTGTAGAGCGCCTCGATCTTGAACGCGGTGATGGCTTCCTTGAGCTTGCGCGTGAGTGTGGGCGCGCGGCCAATCTCCTGCGGGAACAGGTTGCGTGCGAGTTGCTGGGTCAGGGTCGAGCCGCCTTGGCGCTCACCCGAAAAGGTGTGCAACGCCGCTGAGGCGGTGCGCCGCCAGTCCAGCCCGAAGTGTTCGTAAAAGCGGTGGTCTTCGGTGGCGACCAGTGCGTTCACCACCGAGGGCGCCACATCTTTGAGCGGCACCCAGACCCGGTTGGCCCATTTGAACTCGGTCAGCAACTTGCCGTCGCTCGACAGCACCTGCGCGGGCAAATCGACCTTGGCCTTGCGGATGTCGCTGATGGCCGGGGTGAAAGGAATCAGCAGCAGGGTGTAGGCCAGCAGCAGCGTGGGCAGCGCGGCCAGCGCCCAGAGCAGCTCGCGCCGGGTCGGGCGGCGCCAGCGCTGCAGAAACTCAGTCAAAAAAGGGGGAAATCGAGAGGGTAAGGACACGCCGGAACCAGTGGGCATAGACTGCCATGGAGGTGGATTATCCGCCGCATTCAACTGCCCCAACAGGACACCCCATGACCGATCTCTCCTCCTTTGCCATCACCCGCAAGTGGCCCGCCCAGCACCCGGAGCGCCTGCAGCTCTATTCCTTGCCCACCCCGAACGGCGTCAAGGTGTCGATTTTGTTGGAAGAAACCGGCTTGCCGTATGAGGCGCATCTGGTGAGTTTTGAGACCAACGACCAGCTCTCACCCGAGTTTGTGGCGACCTTTCCCAACAACAAGATTCCGGCCATCATCGACCCCAATGGCCCCGGTGGCCAGCCGCTGGCGTTGTTCGAGTCAGGTGCCATCCTGCTGTACCTGGCCGAGAAAACCGGCCAGTTTCTGCCAGCTGATCTGGCGGCCCGCTACGAGACGATCCAGTGGTTGATGTTCCAGATGGGCGGCATCGGCCCGATGTTTGGCCAACTCGGCTTCTTCAACGTGTTTGCTGGCAAAGATTTTGAGGACAAACGCCCGCGTGACCGCTACGTGGCGGAATCCCGGCGCCTGCTGGGTGTGCTGAACCAGCGACTGGCGACACGCGCCTGGGTCATGGGGGATGACTACAGCATTGCTGACATCGCGATCCTGCCCTGGGTGCGCAATCTGATCGAGCGTTACCACGCGGCCGATTTGGTGGGCATGACCGACTTCCCGCACGTCACACGTGTGCTGGCGGCTTTTGTTGCCCGACCTGCGGTGGCGCGTGGGCTGCTGGTGCCACAACGCAGCCCGGTGTAGGCAGCTTGGTTGCCACACTCAAATTTCTGTTTTGATAGCGCCTAGCCCTTGTTACATAAGGGCTAGAGGGCAATATGGCGTAGATTCTGCGCGGCAAGTCGCCTGAATCAGGCGGCTTGGATCGCCGTCTCTGCGCTCAGGTTGGTGTCCTCTGCCGCTGGCGCAGGCAGCTCGCACACCACGCGGTTGCGGCCTTGCGTCTTGGCCGCGTACATCGCCAGGTCGGCCCGGTGCATCAGGCTCGACAGGCTGGTGTCTTCCTTTTGTAACAAGGCAATGCCGATGCTGACGGTCTGGCAGATGGCCTGACCCTGCAGCGTGAGCGGCACCGCAGCGGCGGCCTGGCGCAGGCGCTCAGCCGTTTCGGTCGCCTCGGCCTGCGTCGTCTGGGGCATGAGCAGCGCGAACTCCTCGCCGCCAAGCCGCCCCAGGCAGTCCCCCGTGCGCAGGTTGCGCTTCAGGGCATCCACCACCGCACCCAGCACCTCGTCCCCCGCCAGGTGGCCGTACTGGTCGTTGATTTGTTTGAAGTGGTCCAGGTCAATGATCAGCAAGGCCAGCACATGGGATGAGCGATGGGCGGCCTGGAGTTGCTGGTTGGCCTCGGCCAGGAAATAGCGGCGGTTGACCAGGCCGGTCAGTGCATCGCGTGAGGCCTGCAATTCCAGCTCCCTGATCAAGATCTCGTTGCGCTGGCGCAGTTGCAGGGCCTCGGTCGAGTAGGTGTTGATCTGCCTTGCCACCAGCAGCATTAAGACGCTGAAACCGAGCCCCAGCAGGCTCAGGCCGACATTGAACCAGCTGAGTTCGAGCAAGGGCAGGCCAAGCAGGGCCAGGACGGGAAAGACCATGTCGCGCTCCAGTGTGCGCAGATGGGCATTGCTCATTGAGGTGGTCAGTGCGATCAGCGCGATGTGCACCAGCATGATGAACACCAGGCTGGCAAAGTTGTCATGCTGCCAGGCCCAGAACACCAGCGACGACCAGGCCAGCATGTGGGCGCCGTGGGCCAGGGCGATGCGCCTGGCCCAGTGTGGCTCGTCGGACGCTCCGGTCTGGCTGCGTTTGAAGGCCTGGTAGACGCGGATGTAGTTGGCGATGATCAGCAGCTCAAAACCAGCCCAGATGGCGGCCCAGCTGACCGGCACCCAGTTGGTGAGCATTGCGGCGACCACCAAGGTCAGCAACGGCGCCAGGTAGCGGTCATGCAGATGGATATCCACATACAGGTGTAACTGGGCCAGGCGGATGTCTGCCCTTGGGTCGGTCATCATGGGAAGGTCTTTTTTTCGGGTGTACTTATGGGGCCAGACTATGCCTGATTGATGTTGCCTTGTCATGGCCGCCCCGACCTGGGAAACCGTATCGCTCAAGTGTTGCGCTGTCGGCGCTGTCCCCGGAGCTTATCCAGCGAGGTGTGCCAAGTTGTTTGCGCAAATCTGCCGGAACGGGGCTGAGATTCTGGTGTCTGCGGCGGCGGCTTGCCAGAAGCTGATGGCCAGCGCGCGTGCCTGTGGCCACTCTGGCAGCGTGGCTGCCGTCGGTTGCAGAGGCCGCGCTGCAAAGTCACGCGCCACCAGTTCACCACCCACCGGCGCATAGAGCATGGGCAACATGTCGTAGGTGGGTGACAGCACCCAGTCGTCGCCCTGGATCAGCAGCGAGATGTTGCCGTAATGCCGGTCGGTGTTAGCGATGAGCTGGCCGTAGGCCTCCAGCAGGCGCAGGGTGCGCGCGTCTCCCGCTTGCAATTGCCTGCGGGCGAGCATGCGGTTGGCGGTGGCTGCCCAGTTGTCCATTTCACCGATAAATTGTGCGTCGTGCACCTGCAAAGAGACCATGCCGATGCGGCCCAGCTGACCACTCGCCCCGACGGCCGAAGGTATGCGGTCAAAACGCTCAGACTCCAGGAAGATGCGGCCTGCACCGCTATGAATTTGGGTACGTGCGGCAGGGATGCCCGCTGCGGCCAGCGTTTGCAAAGCCAGATGTTCACACACCAGCAAGTCGCGCAGGCGCTGATCTACCGGGCTGTCCCCGGCGGGAGAAAACTTCACCAGCACTGGCCGCCCGGCACAGATGGTGCAGAACTTGGGTTGCTCACCACCCGCCGACGAGCCGGGGTGGGTGCCCAACATGGCCTGGTCCGCCAGGCGTGGGTAATCCAGGGCTGAGTCGACACGAGAGCTGCGTTCAGGCAAGGCAAAAAAACGCGCAAACGCGGCCTCGCCCAGGATCAGGTTGCCGGGCAGGTCGTCGCCATAAAGCGTGAGCGCGCGCAGCACATCGTCATCGTTCCAGTGGCGCGGGTCGTTGCCCAGTTGCAGCTCGGGGTGGCTGTGGGCAAAGGTGCGGCCCATAAAACCCTGTGGGCGCATGTCCTCCAGAAACCAGGGCAGGCCGTCGTGCCGTTCGCTCAGCCCGTCGGCCTCATCGACCCAGAAAGCACCCCCTTCAAGCGGCACCAGCCGCGCAAACGGTGAGGGCTGACCCAGTGCATCAATGCGCATCACCTGCACCTCGCGCCCGACACCGGGCACGTTGCGCGCCAGCACATAACGCTGTGAGCGCGCCGCACCCACCTTGAGCACCTGGCCCGACTGGATCAGCGGCGACAAGGCGCGCGACACCGTGGGCTGACTCACGCCCAGCGTGACCTGCAGCTCGGCGCTGGTCAACACGCTGCCCTGGCGGCGCAGCGCCTGCAGGGCATGTTGGGTGAGCTCAGGTGTGGTGGCCACGAATCATTATATGAATAGATATTTAAATGACATTGTTCTTACAAAACAATAGCTTGTGTGCATTTGTGAATAGATAAATTACGAAAACTTATGCGCTTGGCTTCAGTCACGGAGTATGACGGGGCAATCTGCTGCGTCTGGGCTTGGGTGCGCTGACGCACAGTCCCATCAGCCGCTGACGCAGACAATCGCGCGAGACCCAGGGTGCCCCCGCACCCAGTCCCTGTGAAAGTCACACGTTTATGGTTTTTCCTTCCTTTTTGGTGTTGCGGCGTTATTTGCTGTGGGCGCTGGCGGCTCTGCTGACCGGGGTGTTGCTGCTGGTACTGGTCATCGCCTTGTTCGGCTGGAACTGGTTGCGCGCGCCCATGGAGCGTCTGGCCCTGCAACACACCGGGCGTGAGCTGGTGTTAAGTGGTGATCTGACGGTGGACTTTGGCTGGCCGGTGGCGCGTTTACATGCCGCCGGTGTGCGTTTTGCCAACCCGGCCTGGGCCAAGGAAAAACAAATGGTCACGGCCGAAGGTGTGGCGGTCAGTCTCGATCTGAGCAGCTTGCTCAAGCGCAACATCACCTTCACCGAAGTGCGCCTGGAACAGGCCGCCATTTTTCTGGAACAGTCCAACAAGCGCAAAAGCTGGTTGCTGGACACCCAGCAGCAGGACGAAAACGCCCGCATCCACATCGGACGGGTGGCGCTGGACCATGGCACGCTGGGGTATGACGATCTGGACCAGAAAACCAGCATCCGTGCTCAGCTGGCCACCGCCTCGGGTGAAGCCAGCCGGGCCACGGCGCTGGACTTGAGTTTCTCGGCCACCGGCCAGTTCAAGGGGTTGCCTTTGAGAGCGCAGGGCAGCGGTGGCCCGGTGCTGGCGCTGCGCGACACCAGCCAGCCCTACCCGCTCAAACTGACCGCCAGCGTCGGCCCGACCCAGGTGCAGGTGGACGGCACGCTGACCGGTCTGCTGACTTTTGCTGAGGTGGACATGAAGATGGCGCTGTCGGGGGGCAGCCTGGAGCAGCTTTACCCGCTGCTGGGCATCGCTTTCCCAGGCACCCGCGCGTACTCGGTGACGGGCCATCTGTTGCATATGGATCAGCGCTGGCGGTTTGAGAAGTTCAGCGGTCGTTTTGGCGCCAGCGACATCGCCGGGTTTGTTGAGGTCACGACTGGTGGCCAACGGCCGGTCTTGAACGCTGTGCTCAACTCGCGCCTGCTGGCGCTGGACGACCTGGGCCCGGTGATTGGCGCACGCAGCGGCAGCCTGGCCCAGGCCGTGAAAGACCCGCAGGCACAAAAGCGGGTGTTGCCCGAGCTGCCTTTTAAGACCGAGCGCTGGGACTCGGTGGATGCCGATGTCAAACTCACTGCCAAAACCCTGCGCCGAGCCGAGGCGCTGCCGCTGGAAGACCTGTCGGTTCATTTGAAGTTAAGCGACTCGGTGCTGACGCTGGACCCGCTCAACTTTGGACTGGCCGGTGGGCAGTTGCAGACCCAGATCACGCTGGACGGGCGCAGCACACCGATCCAGGCCAGCGCCCAGGTGCGGGCACGCAAGCTGTTGTTGTCCAAGCTGTTCCCCACGGTGGACCTGAACCAGGCCAGTATTGGCCAGATCAATGGCGAGTTCAAGCTGAGTGGCACGGGCAACTCGGTGGGTGACATGTTGGCCAGTGCCAACGGCCAGGTGGGTCTGGTGGTGGCTGGCGGCCAGGTCAGCCGCTTGATGATGGAAAAAATCGGCCTGCACCTGTGGGAGATCCTGGCGCTGAACCTGACCGGCGACAAGCTGATCAAGCTGCGCTGCGCGGTGGCAGACTTCCAGGTGAAGGCCGGGAAAATGCAGACCGAGGCACTGGTGGTGGACACCCAGGTCACCACCTTGCTGGGCAGCGGCAGCATTGACTTGGCCCATGAGCAGTTGAACCTGACGCTCACCCCCAAGACCAAGGCCACCAGCCCGGTGGCTTTGCGCAGCCCGATCTACATTCGCGGCAGTTTTGCCCAGCCCCAGGTCAGTGTCGACAAAGGCCAGGTGGCCGCGCGCGCTGCCGGTGCGGTGGCATTGGGCCTGGTCAACCCGCTGCTGGCCTTGTTGCCGCTGATTGACGCAGGCCCCGGCCAGGACAGCGACTGTGGCCAACTGGTGCGCGATGCGCGGGCCTTGCCGCGCCCGGCGCGTAGTCCAGCCAAAGCGCCTCAGTAAGCCCAAACTCGGCGCGAATCGGTGCTGGGTGACTCTAGTCACCGACTGAATGACGGGGTTACCCCTATCATGGTTTCCAGCTGTATGACACTGGAGATTTGTTGTGATAAGTACCCCTGCCGCCGCCGTTGTTGCACCCACCGCAGCCCCCCATGGCCGTCTTGAACACCTGCCGGTGTCGATGTTTTCCATCGTCATGGGCCTGGCGGGCACCACCATCGCGCTGGAAAAGGCCGAACACCTGTGGCACTGGCCGGTGGCGCCCAGCGTGGGGTTGCTGGTGCTGACGGCGCTGGTGTTTGTGCTCATCAGCTTGGCCTATCTGGGCAAATGGCTGTTGCATCGCGCGCAGGTGGTGGCCGAGTTCAACCATCCGGTTCGACTGAGCTTCTTTCCGGCGATGTCGATTGGTATGTTGTTATTGGCCATTGCGGCCTTGGGCCACGCACCGGCTGTTTCGCAGGTCTTGTGGGCCGTGGGGGCCACGGTGCAACTGCTGTTCACCCTGGTCATCCTGTCGGCCTGGATGCACCACGAGAAGTTCCAGGTGCAGCACAGCAACCCGGCTTGGTTCATCCCGATTGTGGGCAACATCCTGGTGCCCATCGCGGGTGTGCCGCTGGGTTATCAGGAAATCTCGTGGTTTTACTTCAGCGTCGGGCTGATGATGTGGACCCCGCTGCTGGCGGTGTTGTTCAACCGCTTTTTCTTTCACCCGATGCTGCCTGCCAAGCTGCTGCCCACGCTGTTCATCCTGATTGCTCCGCCCGCCGTGGGCTTCATCTCCTGGGTCAAGTTGCACAACGGTGTGGTGGACGATGTGGCGCGCATCCTGTATTACTTTGCCCTGTTCATCACCTTGCTGCTGCTGTCGCAGGTCAAACACTTCTGGCGCCTGTCTTTTGCCCTGCCGTGGTGGGCCTATTCGTTCCCGATGGCGGCCATGACGATTGCCACCTCGGTGATGCTGGACAAGTTGGGTGGCAGCTTTTTTGCCGCTTTATTCCCGCTGTTGCTGACGGTGTTGCTGCTGCTGGTGGCCCTGATCAGCTGGCGCACGCTGCAGGCCATGACGCGCGGCCAGATCTGCGTGCCTGAGTAAAACCCCTGAGTACATGACCCAGACAGCGCCCGGAATAATGCTATTTTTATAGCGCTTTGCCCTTTCTAAATAAGGGCTATAGGCCATTTTTATATAAATAGGTCGCTGCCAGCACATGCTGAAATCCGCTGCCGAAGTTTCGCCTTTTTGGCTGCCAAATCAATAGAATGAGGAACAGCAAGCTGTGTTGACCAGCAACAGGGCTTAGCGCAAAACAATTTGAGGCGCCAACATGAGTGACTTTGATGCATCCAGCCTAGACAGACGCAGCGGGCGCGATCCCCGACTGGTCAGCCAACTCACCCGCAACACTTTTGCCATGGTGCTCGCGGGTGGCCGCGGTAGTCGCTTGCGCGAACTGACCGACTGGCGTTCCAAGCCGGCTGTGCCTTTTGGTGGCAAGTTCCGCATCATTGACTTCACCCTGTCCAACTGCGTCAACTCGGGTGTGCGCCGTGTGGGTGTGGCCACCCAGTACAAGTCACAAAGCCTGATCCGGCATCTGCAGCTGGGCTGGAGTTTTCTGGATGGCCGTCTAGGTGAGTTCATCGAGATCATGCCCGCGCAGCAGCAGGTGGACGAATCACACTGGTACCAGGGCACGGCGGATGCGGTGTTCCAGAACCTGCGCGAAATCCGCCACGCCAACCCCAAATACGTGCTGATCCTCTCGGGCGACCACATTTACCGCATGGACTATGGCCGACTGCTGTTGGGCCATGTGGAGCGCCAGGCCGACATGACGGTGGCGTGTATCGAGGTGCCGATCCAGGAGGCCAGCAGCTTTGGGGTGATGTCGGTCAACGACGAAGGCCGGGTGGTCGATTTCCAGGAAAAACCGGCCCAGCCCCAGCACATGCCGGGCAAGCCCGATGTGGCCCTGGCCAGCATGGGGGTGTATGTGTTCAACGCCCGCTTCCTGTTCGAGCAGCTCAGCCGCGACGCCGACGACCCCAAATCCAGCCACGATTTTGGCAAGGACATCATTCCGCACTGCGTCAAACGCTACCGCACCTTTGCCCAGAGTTTTGCCGACAGCTGTGTCCAGGAACCCGGCAAACCGGCCTACTGGCGTGATGTGGGCACGCTGGACGCTTATTGGTCCGCCAACATGGACCTGGTGCAGGTGACACCCGAGCTGAACCTGTACGACGACAGCTGGCCGATCTGGACCTGGCAGGAGCAGCGCCCACCGGCCAAGTTTGTGTTTGACGACGAAACCCGCCGTGGCAGCGCCATTGACTCGACGGTGTCAGGCGGCTGCATCATCAGCGGGGCTACGGTGCGGCGCTCGATGTTGTTCTCAGGTGTGCATGTACACAGTTACACCCTGGTGGAGGACTCGGTGGTGCTGCCCAATGTGCAGATTGGCCGTAACTGTGTCATCAAAAAATGTATTCTGGACCGTGAATGCCATTTGCCCGATGGCACCGAGATTGGGGTCAACCCCGAAGTGGATCGCCAGCGTTTCCACGTCACCGAGTCGGGCATCACGCTGGTGACACCCAGCATGCTGGGGCAGAACAAGGACTTCATCCGCTGAGACGGCGCTGCTCTTGGCGCGGCCGGTCAGACCGGCACAGACGTAAAAAAAGGCCCGGCTGCTGTGCAGCACGGGCCTTTTTGTTGGGTTTGGCCAGAATTACTTGGCGACCACGCGCACCATTTCCAGGCACTTGTTGGAATAACCCCATTCGTTGTCGTACCAGGCAACCAGTTTCACGAAGGTGCCGTCCAGAGCGATGGAGGCGTCTGCGTCAAACACGCTGGTGCGGGTTTCACCACGGAAGTCGGTGGCCACCACTTTTTCTTCGGTGTAACCGAGCACGCCCTTCATGGCGCCTTCGCTTTGTGCCTTGATTTCGGCACAAATTTCGGCCATGGTGGCGCTGGTGTTGAGTTCACACGTCAAATCAACCACCGATACGTCGCTGGTTGGCACGCGGAACGACATGCCGGTGAGCTTCTTGTTCAGTGCCGGAATCACCACGCCCACGGCCTTGGCAGCGCCAGTGCTGGAGGGGATGATGTTTTCCAGAATGCCACGGCCACCGCGCCAGTCTTTGTTGGACGGGCCGTCCACGGTCTTTTGCGTGGCGGTAGCAGCGTGCACGGTGGTCATCAGGCCACGTTTGATGCCAAACTTGTCGTTGATCACCTTGGCCAAAGGAGCCAGGCAGTTGGTGGTGCAAGACGCGTTGGAGATGATGGTTTGACCGGCATAGGTCTTGTCATTCACGCCATACACAAACATCGGGGTGTCATCCTTGGAAGGTGCCGAGAAGATGACCTTCTTGGCGCCAGCTGCCAGATGCTTCTCGCCGCCGGCCTTGTCCAGGAAAATGCCGGTGGATTCGATCACGATGTCGGCGCCGACTTCGTTCCACTTCAGGTTGACCGGGTCACGTTCTTGCGTCAGGCGAATTTTCTTGCCGTTGACGGTGAGGGTGTTTCCGTCCACAGACACGTCGCCCTTGAAGCGGCCGTGCACCGAGTCGTACTTCAGCATGTAGGCCAGGTAGCTGGGCTCCAGCAGGTCGTTGATGGCCACGACTTCGATATCGTCGAAGCTCTGCAGGGCTGAGCGCAACACATTGCGTCCGATGCGGCCAAAGCCGTTGATACCAATCTTGATCGTCATAGATTTTCTCCGGGAGTTAATAAAACCAACCTGTGGCTTACGCGGCACGCATGGCCGTCGCTGTCATGTTCCAAGCGGGTCAGGCATCATTTTACGGGCGCTTGAGCCAGCTCAGGTACAAACAGGTAACACGCGCTGCTGATGTTGGGCTGACAAGCCGCTGGGCTATGCTTGTTCACCCACCACCACCCTGTTAGCACCATGAGCCTGCTGTTTTCACCCTTGCACCTGCCTTCGCCGCGTGGCGGCATCACCCTGCCCAACCGTATGGTGGTGGCGCCGATGTGCCAATACCAGGCTGTTGACGGCTGCGCCACCGACTGGCACCTGATGCACTGGGGTAACTTGTTCAACAGTGGCGCGGCGATGTTCACCATCGAAGCGACTGCGGTGCAGCCAGAAGGTCGCATCTCGCCCAAATGCCTGGGGCTGTGGGACGACCGCACCGAGGCCGCGTTGGCTCATCATTTGCAGCGCGCCCGCGCACTGGCGCCCGCCACCACCGTTTGTATCCAGCTCGCGCACGCCGGGCGCAAGGCCTCCAGCGCAGTCCCTTGGCAGGGCGGGCAGCTGCTAGCGCCAGAGCAGGGCGGCTGGCAGACTGTGGCGCCGTCACCCGTGCCGCATTTGCCCACCGAAACCCCGCCCACCGAACTCAGTTTGGCCGGGCTGGTACAGGCTCGTGAGGCGTTTGTAGCGGCCGCGCTGCGCGCCCAGCGCATCGGTGTGGATGCCATCGAGTTACATGCGGCGCACGGCTATTTGTTGCACCAGTTTTTGTCACCCCTGGCCAACCAACGCAGTGATGCTTATGGTGGCTCGTTCGAAAACCGTTGCCGTTTCCCGCTGGAAGTGTTTGCCGCCGTGCGCGCGGCTTATGACGGTGTGCTGGGCCTGCGTCTGTCGGCCACTGACTGGGTCGAGGGCGGCTGGGATCTGCCCCAAAGCGAAGTCTTTTGCCAGCAGCTCAAGGTCGCAGGCTGTGACTTCATCCATGTGTCATCGGGGGGCGTCTCGCCGCAGCAAAAAATCGCCCTGGGCGCGGGTTACCAGCTGCCCTTTGCCCGTGCCATCCATGCCAGCAGCGGTTTGGTGACCACCGCCGTAGGTCTGATCACCGACGCGGACCAAGCCGAAGCGGTGCTGCAGGCGGGTGACGCCGATTTGGTGGCGTTGGCACGCGTCTTTTTGTACGAGCCACGCTGGGGCTGGCATGCCGCCGCCCGCCTGGGTGGCACGGTGACGGCCAGCCCCAGCTACTGGCGCTGCCTGCCGCGCGAGGCGCAAGCCGCCTTTGGCCAGGTGCGCATCGGCGGGCGTTGAGCCTGCCGATGCGCACCGAGGTGTGTGACATATTGGGCCATTTTGGCCTCTAGGTATTTTGATATAAGGGTAGATAGCTCCTTTAATGGGAGCGGATATGTGTTTGCCGGTAGGCTGTTGGCTGTTTGCGCGCCGTGGGCGGCGCACTTTGTCACAAAAGTTTCACAAGTGGCGGGAACACTCAGTCTGTTTTTAACCCACTTACAAGGCTCGTCAACGTGAACACATCCAACCCTCGTCCCAACGACATCTTCAACGAAGAAGACTCCAACACCTCCAGCAACCCGCATATTGATGCGGTGGTCAGCGCCCGGCTGAGCCGTCGCAGCATGTTGCTCAGTGGTGTGGGTGCTGCCGGTGGTGCCCTGCTGGGTGGTATCGGTTTGAGCGGCTGCGCCACTTCGGCTACCGCAGGTGCCGGTGCCGCTACGCTGTCTGCGCCCCTGAGCACCCTGGGTTTTGCCGCTGTGGGCAAAAGCCTGATGGATACCGTGACCGTGGCCGACGGTTACCAGACCCAGGTGCTCTACGCGCTGGGCGACCCGCTCACCGCCAGCACACCCGCCTACAAGAACGACGGCACCGACACCGACTTTGACAAACGCGCCGGTGACCACCATGACGGCATGGAATGGTTTGGCCTGGATGCCAATGGCAAGCCTTCTACCTCCAGCACCCAACGCGCCCTGTTGGCCATCAACCACGAGGCCACCACCGACGAAAAACTCAGCTCCTTCTTCCTGCACGCCAATGGCGGCACCTCCAAACTGCCGCGTCCGGCCAGCGAGGTGGACAAAGAGCTGGCCATCCACGGTGTCTCGGTGGTGGAAATTGAAGCCAAGGGCAGCCAGTGGGCTTACAAGGCGGGCTCACCGTTCAACCGCCGCGTCACCACCATGACCGAAGTCCTGGTCCACGGCCCGGCCAAGGGCAGTGAACATCTGGTCACCAAATTCAGCCCGGACGGCACCCGCGCCCGCGGCACGCTCAACAACTGCGGCACCGGCAAAACGCCCTGGAACACCTTTGTGTCGGGTGAAGAAAACTGGTCTGGTTACTTTTATCGTGATGCCAAGGACGACGACCGCCGTGGCAAGAAAAACCCGCAAGTGTTGGGTCTGGACCGTTATGGCCGCAAAGCCGGTGCTGCCAGCCGCCATGGCTGGGAAAGCGCGGGCGCGGGCGACAGCTATGTGCGCTGGAACAACGGCGCCCTGGCGTCTGATGCCAAAAGCGACTACCGCAACGAGATGAACACCTTCGGTTATGTGGTGGAAATGGACGCCTACAACAGCCGTCTGGCAGTGCGCAAGCGTACCGGCTTGGGCCGTTTTGCCCATGAAAGTGTGAGTTTTGCCAAGCCCGTGCCCGGCCAGCCGATCGTGGCCTACATGGGCGACGACTCGCGCGGTGAATACATGTACAAGTTTGTATCAAGCGCCAAATGGGACGCTGCCGACGCACACAGCGCCAACCCGCTGGACGTGGGTGACAAATACCTGGACAAAGGCACGCTGTATGCGGCCAGTTTCAAGGCAGACGGCACCGGCCAATGGCTGGAGCTGTCGATGGCCAACCCGATTGTGGCTGCCAACCCCGACTTTGCCTTCAAGTCCGATGCTGACATCGCCATCTTCACCCGCCTGGCCGCCGATGCGGTCAACGCCACCAAGATGGACCGCCCGGAATGGGGCGGTGTGAACCCACGCACCGGTGACTTCTACATGACGCTGACCAACAACAGCAACCGCACGGTAGACGGTGAGATGGGTGTGGATGCCGCCAACCCGCGCACCTACACCGACCTCAAAGCGGGCAAAGAGCAAAAAGGCAATGTCAACGGCCACATCATCCGCGTGGCGCAAGCCAACCCGGCTGACACCAAATTCACCTGGGACATCTACCTGTTTGCCTCGGAAGCCGATGCCGACAAAACCCGTGTCAACCTGTCCAACCTGACCGATGACAACGAGCTGTCGGCACCCGATGGCCTGGTGTTCAGCCCGTCCACCGGCGTGTGCTGGATCCAGACCGACGACGGCGCCATGACCGACAAGACCAACTGCATGTTGTTGGCGGCCATTCCCGGCAAGGTCGGTGACGGCAGCAGCAAAACGCTGACCTACAAACGCGAGGACGGCAGCGAGAAACGTGTCGACACCCCGATGGGCAAGGCGCAGTCGGCCGACATCCTCAAGCGCTTCCTGGTGGGCCCGGTCAACTGCGAGATCACCGGTCTGTGCGAGTCACCCGACGGTCGCGCGATGTTCATCAACATCCAGCACCCCGGTGAACTCACCCCGATGGCTGACATTGGCAACCCTGCCAAATACACCAGCCACTGGCCTGCCAACGCAGGCTACGGCGCCGGTCAACGCCCCCGCTCCGCCACCATCGTCATCACCAAAAAAGACGGTGGTGTGATCGGTAGCTGAGGCGCGCGGCTTCCATGGTGATGCGCCAGCAGCTGCTAGCCAGCTGGCGCCTGCTGCGGCTAGGCGGCCACCTGATCGGTGGTCTGGCCACGTTGCGCTGGCGCTTTCCGGGCTGGTCCGCCACCCGGCAACAAGAGGAAATTCAGGCCTGGGCCCTTGCTGCGCTTGGGCTTTTAGCTATTGATTTAAAAGTGTCTGGCGCGCCGCCCGCAACCGGCCCGGCATTGCGGGTGTCCAACCATGTGTCGTGGCTGGACATTCTGGTGCTGCAGGCCACCAGCCCAAGCCGTTTTGTCGCCAAGGCCGAGGTGCGCCAGTGGCCACTGATGGGTCGACTGGCGGCCAAGGCCGGCACACTGTTCATCAGCCGCGAGTCACCCCGTGACGCACTGCGGGTGGTGCACCAGATGGCCGAGCACCTCCAATCCGGTGAGGTGTTGACGATTTTCCCGGAAGGCACCACCAGCAACGGGCAGCAGGTGCTGCCGTTTCACGCGAATTTGTTCCAGGCGGCGGTGTCCGCCAAGGCGCCGGTGCAGGCACTGGCGCTGCAGTTTGTGGAGCGTGCCAGTGGCCAGGTCAGCCTGGCACCGATCTATATCGATGAAGACACGCTGTTGCAGTCGATGTGGCGCACGGTGCGCCATCCGGGTTTGCGGGCAGAGGTGCGGCTGGGGCCGGTGCAGCCGCCTTTGGGGCGGGACCGCAGGGCACTCTCCCAGGACACCCGCGCCGCTGTGGATAACCTGCGTTGTCTGGTGTGAGCTGAGCGCGCACCAGCGGCGAGGGGCGCCTGAACGCGGCGCCCCGTCAACAAAAGACTCAGTTGCCCAGAAAGTGTTTGCGATAACGCGCGGGCAGGTCGTGGATGCGCATCAGCATCGGCAGGTCGGCGGTGTTGAAATCCGGGTCCCAGGCTGGCGCACCCAGCACTTTGGCGCCCAGGCGCAAATAACCCTTGATCAGCGCTGGTGGCTCCACCTGCAGGCCGGTGTCCAGCTGCTCCACCGGCAGTGGCAGGCGCGGGCGCACATGGAATTCGATCGGCGCCATGTGGGTGGCCTGCAGCTGGCGCCAGATGCTGGCCGCCACATCACCACTGACCACACCGTTGTGCAGCATCGGGATGCTGGCGCAACCGACCATGGTGTCAAGCTGGTTGCGCACCATAAACTCGGCCAACGCACCCCACAGCGCCATGATCACACCACCGTGGCGGTGCTCCGGGTGCACACAGCTGCGGCCCAGTTCAACCATGCGTTCGCGCAAGGAGCGCAGGCGCACCAGGTCAAACTCGGTGTCGCTGTAGGTGCTGCCAATGCGTTTGGCCTGCGCCGGGGTCAACACGCGGTAGGTGCCCACCACCTGCTGGGTGGCCTCGTCGCGCACCAGCAGGTGCTCACAGTAGGCGTCAAAAATGTCCACGTCGTGGCCGGGCACCGTGGTGCTCAGGCGCGCGCCCATCTCATCGGCAAAAACCTGGTACCTCAGACGCTGGGCTTGGCGCACCTCGTCGGCATGGCGCGCCCACGATACCTGCAAACCACCGCGCTCAGTTTTAACCAGATGGGACGACGGTTCAGGCTGGCGTAGGTCAGGTCGATGAAGTGACCCCCTGGGCAACGAGACCGGGGAAAAAGCAAATGTGGGGTTAGGTAGTTCTCTCATGGTCATGCTCCTTGGTTTGCCATGGATGTTGCGAGACCGTGATGACGCTTTGATGGAAGAACGATGACATTTGCGTGACCTGTGCGCAGGCGGCATCCTTTTGGCAACGGCTGCGTCTACACAGGTATGAACACCTTGTCTTTGAAGCTCAGCACCTGGCCCAAGCGCCAGCCGCTGTTTTTTTTGATCGTCGCCGCTGCCGTCTGGCTCGGCTTGTACCAGCTGTTGTTGCCGATGTCGGAGGCGCTGGTGGCGCAATTACCGGTTGAGCGCGACGGCCACCTGGGCGGCGCGCTACAGTTTTTCATCTACGACACACCCAAGGTGCTGCTGCTGTTGACCGGCGTGGTGTTTGTCATGGGGCTGGTCAACAGCTACTTCACACCCGAGCGCACCCGTGCGCTGCTGGCTGGGCGCAGTGAAGGGCTTGCCAATGTGATGGCCGCCTCTTTAGGCATCGTGACCCCGTTTTGCAGTTGCTCGGCGGTGCCGCTGTTCATCGGGTTTGTGCAGGCGGGTGTGCCGCTGGGGGTGACGTTCTCGTTTCTGATCTCGGCGCCGATGGTCAACGAGGTGGCGCTCACCCTGCTGTTTGGTTTGTTTGGCTGGAAAGTGGCGCTGTTGTACCTGGGCCTGGGTTTGAGTGTGGCGATGGTGGCGGGCTGGACCATTGGCCGCCTCAAGATGGAGGCCCACCTGGAAGACTGGGTGCGCGACATGCCCCAACAAGCCGCCAACTTTGAGGCGGTTCAGGAGTCACTGGCCGAGCGGCTGGACGCCGGTTTTGCCGCCGTGCGCCAGATTGTCGGCAAGGTCTGGCCTTACATCCTGGTCGGGATTGCGATTGGTGCGGGCATCCACGGTTATGTGCCGCAGGACTTCATGGCCAGTTTCATGGGCACAGAAGCCTGGTGGAGTGTGCCGCTGGCGGTGTTGGTGGGTGTGCCGATGTACACCAATGCCGCTGGTGTGATCCCGATCGTGCAGGCGCTGCTGGCCAAGGGCGCCGCTTTGGGCACGGTGCTGGCGTTCATGATGAGTGTGATTGCGCTCTCCTTGCCCGAGATGGTCATCCTGCGCAAGGTGCTCAAAATGCGTCTGATCGCCACCTTTGTCGGTGTGGTGGCCACCGGCATCCTGCTGGTGGGCTGGGTGTTCAACGCAGTGCTGTAGGCGCGAGGCAGGCCTCTGACCACCATTTATGTGACAAATCAGGCTCTAACCCATATATAGAAAGGGCTTATAGCTATCTTTACTGGAGTAAATCATGGACATCAAAGTACTCGGCACCGGTTGTGCCAATTGCAAAAACACCCAGACACTGATCGAACAAGTGGCCCAAGACAAAGGCGTGGCAATTGCCCTGAGCAAGGTCGAAGACTTGCGCGAGATTTTGGCCTATGGCGTGATGAGCACCCCAGGTGTGGTGATCAACGGCCAAGTGGTGCATACCGGTGGTGTGCCCAGCCGCGACAAGGTGACGCGGTGGTTTGAGGCCTGAGCCGCTGCTACAGTGTGATGGATGGCATCTGACACCCTGCTCAAACCGTCCGAGACCGCAGCCACCGCACCAGCGGTACCTGCTTTTGACTGTGTGTTACGTGCCTGGCACAGCCACGAAGCCGAGTTGCTGGGTTTTTTGGCGCAGCAATTACACGACCGCCCCCAGGCCGAAGACCTGCTGCAAGAGGTTTTTCTCAAGTCCATGCGCCTGGGCCGGGTTTTTTGCAGTCTGGACAACCCGCGCGCCTGGCTCTACCGCGTGGCCAAAAACGCGCTGATCGACCATCTGCGCGCCAGCAAACCACTTTGTGAGCTGCCCGACGACTTGCCCGCCCCGGTGGATGAGCGCGCCGCCGTGGATGCGCTGGACCTGTGCCTGCTGCGCAACATCGAACGCCTGGGGGAGGAAGACCGCAGCATCTTGCAGGCCTGCGACATCAGCGGCTTGACCGTGCGGGCCTTTGCCCAAACCCATGCGCTGGGACTGCCTGCTGCCAAATCGCGTTTGTTACGTGCACGTCAGCGGCTGCGCCAGTTGCTGGTGGACCACTGCCAGGTCCAATTTGACGAACGTGGCCAAGTCTGCTGCCATGTCGCCAGCGGCACGCTGTGAGTGGCGCTGGCGCCTGGGTTTGTGATCTGCCCGCTGTTTTTTAGGCCAAGGCGGGTCGGGACGGGCCGCTGAGCGCGTAGTTGCCAGTCTCTCCCAGTTTGAAGGTGCCAACCACCTGCACCAGATTCTTGGCTTGGGTCTTGAGGCTGCTGGCTGCCGCTGCCATCTCTTCGACCAGCGCTGCATTTTGCTGGGTGGCTTGGTCCATGTGAGTGACCGCCTCACCGACCTGGGCCACACCCAAGGACTGCTCGGTGCTGGCCGCGCTGATCTCGCCCATGATGTCGGTCACACGCCGGATGCTGTTGACCACCTCGGTCATGGTTTCACCAGCCTGGTCCACCAGGATGCTGCCTTGCCCGACCCGTTCCACACTGGCGTTGATCAGTTGCTTGATTTCTTTGGCAGCGTCGGCGCTGCGCCCGGCCAGGGATCGCACCTCGGAGGCCACCACGGCAAAACCTCGACCTTGCTCCCCAGCCCGCGCCGCCTCGACCGCCGCGTTGAGCGCCAGGATGTTGGTTTGGAAGGCAATGCCGTCAATGACGCTGATGATGTCGGAGATTTTGTGGGACGACTCGTTGATGCCTTTCATGGTCTGCACCACCTGGCCCACCACCTCGCCACCTTGTTGCGCCACGGCCGAGGCACTCATGGCCAGCTGGTTGGCGGTGCGTGCCGATTCGGCATTCTGTTTGACGGTGGCACCCAGCTCTTCCATGCTGGCCGAGGTCTCTTCCAGGGCGCTGGCCTGTTGTTCGGTGCGGGCCGACAGGTCGTGGTTGGCGTCGGCGATTTCAGAGCTGGCCGTGGCCACCCCTTCGGAGCCGCTGCGCACATTGCTGACCACCTCGACCAGACTGGCCTGCATCAAAGACAGGGCATCCAACAGCTCACCCACCTCATCGCGGCTGGCGTGCAAGATGCGCGCGGTGAGGTCACCACTGGCGGTGGTCTGGGCAAACAGCACCGCTTCCCCAATGGGGCGGGTGACCGAACGGGTGATCACCACCGCCAAAACCGCCGCCAGCAGCAGGGCGGCCACGGTGGCCACCGCGATGATGATGGTGGTGGTGGTATTGGCCTGGGTGGCGGTGCTGATGTCCTCTTTGGACATGTCAACCTGGAGCGCCATCAGCTTTTCCAGTGGGCCAAAAAACTTGGGCGCCAGCGGGCTGATTTTTTCTTTGTAAATGGCCAAGGCCTCTTCGGTCTTGCCGTCTTGCAAGGCCTGTTTGGCCGGGTTCAGCCCCTCGTTGCGGAAGGCCGCCAGGGCTGGCTCTACCTCGGCCACCAGGGCTTTTTCTTCAGGAGCCAGGTGGGTGGTCAAGAAGTCTTTCCAGTCCTGGTCAAGGGTGGCGGCATTTTTGCCCATCTCGGCGATGCGTTTGCTGATGTTGGCAGGTTCCGGGTTGAGCAACATGTCCATCACCAGGGTGCGATCGCGGATGGCCAGGTATTGCACCGCGCTCATTTTGCTCATGGGCACCACGCTGTCGGCGTACATGTCAACCGTGCCGCCGAACATCTTTTCGATGCCGGCCCAGCCGGTGTAGGCAATGCCCAGGAGCAGCAGCACCAGGGTCAGGAAGGCGCCCGACAGGCGAGCACCGATTTTGAAGTTGTTGAGCATGATGGTTTCTCTCTGAAAAAAGATGGCCACTGGGAGTCAGCGGCAGCGTGTGTCTTTGTTGCGGGAAGAGTCGGCTGCACGGGCGCTGACCACGACGGTTAACAAATCAATCTGCGAGCAATTTTATCACTTATCAACAATTTTAATCATATTTGTATATTTTCAGTATGGCACACACGGCCGCGCACGTGTTGATTGATTGGCCGTGTCCTGCCAACAACCGCGGCAAACAGGCCTTGCCCAGCGCTGTGGGTAAGTGCCGCTCGGCCAGTCTCACAGGCCGTGTACCCCGAGCTGTATCTGTCTGACACGGTTTTGACATTTGGTTGTCACGCCACAAACGTAAACTCCTGGTATGAACAACGGCACATTCCTGGCAGCCATCGACCTCGGCTCCAACAGTTTTCGGCTCGAAGTCGGGCGTTTTGACCACGGCCAGATCCAGCGGGTGGATTACCTCAAGGAAACCGTGCGCCTGGGCAACGGTTTTGACGAGGACCGCAACCTGTCAGAAGAGACCATGACCCGTGGCTGGGACTGCTTGGCACGTTTTGCCGAGCGCCTGGCGGGTTTTGGCCCGGACCAGGTGCGTGCGGTGGCGACCCAGACCCTGCGTGAGGCCAGAAACCGCGATGTTTTCTTAAAACGCGGCCAGCAGGTGCTGGGTTTCCCGATTGAAGTGATCGCCGGTACCGAAGAGGCGCGGCTGATTTACCAGGGTGTGGCACACCTGCTGCCGCAAAGTGCCGAGCGGCGTTTGGTGATCGACATTGGCGGGCGCTCCACCGAGTTGGTGCTGGGTTGTGGCCTGGAGACACTGCACACCGCCTCGTACCGGGTCGGCAGCGTGGCCTGGTCGATGAAGTATTTTCCCAATGGTGAATTCACCGAGCAGGCGTTGTACCGTGCCGAAATTGCTGCCCAGGCGGTGTTTGATGAAGCGCTGATCCACTACCCGCGCCAGCAGTGGGACGCCGCTTATGGCGCCTCGGGCACGGTCGGTGCGGTGGCCGATATCCTGACGCTGGCGGGCTGGCCTGAGGGCCAGATCACCACCGAAGGCCTGCACTGGCTGGTCAAATGCTTGCTGCGGGCAGGCAACGTCAACCAGGTGCAGCTGGCCGGCCTCAAAGACGACCGGCGCGCAGTGCTGGGTGGGGGTGTGAGTGTGCTGCGTGGTTTGATGGACTTGCTCAAGATCGACACCTTGCAGGTGGCCCAGGGGGCTCTGCGCCACGGTGTGTTGCTGGAGATGATCGAGCGCCAGGGTCAGACCAGCGATGCGCGTGATGTCTCTGTGCAACGTTTGGCCCAAAAATTTGCGGTGGACACCCAACAAGCAGAGCGGGTGGGTGCGGTGGCTGAGCGCCTGCTGGCGCAACTGGTCGCGCCGCAAACCCCCGAGGCCACCAGCCTGCAGCGCAAGCTGCGCTGGGCCAGCACCCTGCATGAGGTCGGTATGGCGATCTCCAACAGCGATTACCACAAACACGGCGCCTACATTCTGGAAAACGCCGACACCGTGGGGTTCAGCCTGCCCGAGTTGCACCGACTGGGCCTGTTGGTGCTGGGCCACCGGGGCAAGCTCAAGAAGTTGGATGCCGAGCTGGAGGAGCCCGGTTTTGTGATGCAGCTGCTGGCGCTGCGCCTGGCGGTGATCCTGTGCCACGCCCGCCAAAACCCGCAGGACCAGGGCCTGACATTGGCCTACAACGCCAAACGCCAGCGTTTCACGCTGACAGTCGACGAAGCCTGGACCATCGACTTCCCGCAGTCAGCCCACCTGTTGCGCCAGGAAAACCTGGCCTGGCAGAAGATGTTGTGGAGTTTTGAGCTGGTGGTGCAATAAGCCACGCAGCGATCAGATCAGGTCGGGGCTGATCACGGTGAGCAAGGACACCTGCACCACCTCGTTGTGGTGGCGGCTGCGCAGCCACCAGACCGCCCCTTTGCGCATGTCACAGGCCGCCTCTGCCACACCCAGCAGACGCGCGGCAATTTGCCCGAACATCGGCTGGTGACCCACCAGCAACACCGCGCCCTTGTGCGGCGGGCCGTTCTCGGTGGTCCATTTGATAAAAGCCAGGGCGTCATCGGCGCTGGCTTCGGGCGCTAATTCGTCACGAAACTTGAACTTGCGCCCCAGCGCGCGGGCGGTCTGCTCGGCCCGGCGGGCCGGGCTCACCAGCACCCGGGTGCTGTCAGGTAACTGGCGGTCCAGCCATTTGGCCACACGTGCCGCCTGGCCTTCCCCCTTGCTGGTGAGTGGGCGCGACAGGTCGTCGCAGCCGGGTTCGGCATCGTGGGCCTGGGCATGCCGCCAGAGTACCAAATCCATAGCAATACTCCCTTATTTCATCAGGGCTTAGACGAATAAATGGCCATTAACCTGTCTTGTGCACCGAGCGCTGTCTTGGGCTTGCCCGCCACGCGGCTACGCCCGGCGTGGAGCTGGGTGTAATGGCCATCGGCGCCCATCGTCCAGGCGTCCACCGCGTCGGCCAGGTACAGCGTCAGACATTCCTGGATGATGCGCTGGCGCAAGGCGGCGTCTTCCACCGGCCAAGCCAACTCCACCCGGCGCAGCATGTTGCGGTTCATCCAGTCGGCACTCGACAGGTAGAGCGACTCGTTGTTGCCACTCTGGAAATAAAACACCCGTGAGTGCTCCAGAAAGCGGCCAATGATCGAGCGCACCCGGATGTTGTCGGAGAAACCGGCGCGCTGCGCGGGCAGCATACAGGCGCCGCGCACGATCAGATCCACCTCGACCCCGGCCTGTCCAGCACGCACCAGCGCCTCCATCAGCTTCTCGTCGGTCAGGCTGTTCATCTTGAGGATGATGCGCCCGGCCACACCGCTGGCGGCGGCCTTGGCGACCTTGTCCACCCGGTCAATCATGCTGCGTTGTAAATGGAAGGGCGCGAGGATCAGTTTGTTGAGTTTGGGGATGTGACTCTGGTTGGCCAGCAGGCCAAACACGGTTTCCATGTCGGCGGTCAAACTGGGGTTGGCGGTCAAATAGCTCAGGTCGGTGTAGAGCCGGGCGGTTTTCGGGTTGTAGTTGCCAGTGGACAGGTGGGCGTAGCGGCGGATGTCGCGGCCCTCGCGGCGCGACACCAGCAGCATCTTGGCATGGGTTTTCAGACCCACAATGCCGTACACCACCTGGGCGCCGATGTATTCGAGCTTCTCGGCCCAGTTGATGTTGGCCTCTTCGTCAAAACGCGCTTTCAGCTCCACCACCACGGTGACTTCTTTGCCACGTTGCACCGCCTGGCGCAGCAGCTCCATCAGCACCGAGTCCGAGCCGGTGCGGTAAATGGTTTGTTTGATGGCCAACACGTTGGGGTCCATCACCGCCTCACGCAGGAAGGCCAGCACGCCGTCAAAACTCTCGTAGGGCTGGTGGATCAGCACATCACCCACCTGGAGTTGTTCAAAAATAGGTGTGTTGGAGGCCAGTTGGTGCGGGAAGCTGGCCTCATAACGTGGCCACAACCATTTGGGCTGGTCCACCAGGTCGATCAGCTGGTTCAGGCGCACCAGATTCACCGGCCCGTGCACGCGGTACAGGGCCGAGACCGGCAACTCAAACTGGCGCAGCAGCAGGTCCGACAACACCTCGGGGCAGCCAGCCGACACCTCCAGTCGCACTGCCTGACCGTAGTTGCGGTGTACCAGGCCCTGGCGCAGTGCGGTGCGCAGGTTTTTCACGTCTTCCTCGTCCACCGACAGGTCGGAATGGCGGGTCACGCGGAACTGCGAAAAATCGCCCACGGTCCGGCCCGGAAACAGGTCATCCAGGTGGCTGCGGATCACGCTGGAAATCGACACAAACAAAGTGCGTTTTCCGGTGAGTTTTTCGGGCAGGCGGAAAAACCGTGGCAGGCTGCGTGGCACCTTGACGATGGCGATCTCGTTCTCACGCCCGAACGCATCACGGCCCGACAGGCGCACGATGAAATTGAGCGACTTGTTGGCCACCTGCGGAAACGGGTGGGAGGGGTCCAGCCCGACCGGCAGCAGCAGCGGGCGCACCTCGCGCTCGAACAGCGACTTGACCCAGCGGCGCTGAGCCAGTGTACGTTCGCTGTGGGAGACGATGCGCACCCCCTCTTTGGCAAAGGCCGGGATCAGCACATCGTTGTAGAGCGCGTATTGCTGCTCCACCAGCATGTGAGCCACACCACTCAAAGACTCCTGGGCCTTGGCATCAATCGCACTGAGGTCGGCCTTGGGTTTGGCCAGGCTGGTGTACAGGGCAGCACGCACCTCAAAAAATTCATCGAGGTTGGAGGACACGATGGTCAGGTAACGCAGCCGCTCAAGCAGCGGCACGTCGGTCTTTTTGGCCCACTGCAGCACCCGCGCGTTAAAGGCCAGCAGGCTCAGATCGCGGTCCAGCCAGCTGGTGTCCACCAGCACCGGCGTTGGGATGGCTTTGATTTTGACCCGGGTCTTGGCAGGGACAGGCAAAACGGCGGGGACAGGCGTGGCGTCTGGGGTGGGAGCAGTGTCGATCATGCGGGCCTAAATCGGTTATTGGGCAAGTGTGACGGTTTGACATGTCATTTTGATGACATCTGTGTGTCGCTGGCAAGCGACTTGGATCAAGCGCGGGCGGCAAATCCTTCGTGAAAAACCACCGTGCCCTGGGGAACGGGTTCGACAAAAGGCAAGACCAGGAAATACGCCTGGGGGATACCTTCATACACCAGCTGGGGCTGGTTCCTGAAGCCAAAACGCTGGTAGTAGTTGGGGTCACCCACCAGGGCGCAGCCACGGGCGCCGAGGGCTTTTAACGAACACAAACCTTCGTGGACCAGCGATTTGCCAATGCCCTGGCGCTGGTACTCGGGCCAGACCGAGATCGGCCCCAGGCCGTACCAGTGCGGACTGCCGTCTGACAGCGTGATCGGTGAAAACGCCAAATGACCCAACACCCGCCCGCCGAATTCGGCCACCAGCGACACCGTCAGCACCCGGGCCTGGCGCAAGGCCCGAATCACATACTGCTCGGTGTGCTGGCTGATGGTCAGCGTCTGAAAGGCCGCGATGGTGACTTCTTCGATGGCGGCGATGTCCGCCGCTGTTTCCTTGCGAATGATCATTGTGGTTTTTTCTCCCGTTGCCGGGAGATAGCCTATCTGAATCCATCAGCGAGGGCAATGCCTCAACGGGGCACCCCATGCTGTCATTTGATCAGGGTGCCCGCCGTGGTTGGACAGGATAGACCTGGATGTCAGAAACCGGATGAAGCACTGGCGGCGGGCCACTGGGAGACCATGGCCAGCGAAAAAATCTACCGCTCAGTGTTTCCAGTAGGCTGATATCGCGGTGGTAGCCGCGGGACCCGCCTAAATGTTGCTGCGGTGACTACAGACCATCAACCTAAAGCGGCCCCACCATGCAAAAACGGGAGACAAAGCTCCCGTTTTGAGGTGAAGTGCAGTCGCCTCAGGCTTCCGTATGTTTCCTGCGGCGGGTGGCTGCCAGCCCAGCGAGCGCAAAACCCACGAGCGCCAGAGAAGCAGGTTCTGGCACGTTTTGCGGGGCGTTTGCACTTGGCATCGCCAGCAAGGTGATGGTGGCGGTTTGTGTCTGGGTGCCATCCCGGCTGAACGACAAATCATTGAAACTGATGCTGAACTGACCACCAGCACCAAAATCAACGATCACGTCATTCCATTCAAGGATGTAATCGACGGCGTTGTCTGAAACACTTCCCGCGACCGCAACGCCCGTGGCCGAAATCGACTGACTGATGCCTAGAGGATTTGTGAAAGTGAATGCCCATGAGATGTCAAGATTGTCTTTCTCACGTTCCAGAATGCCCTGATTGCTGTTGGGTTCTGCGAACTGAACCGTGCCCAGAGTGAAACTATTGGCAGCACCGACGCTCAGCAGCTCAAAACTCTGGGTTGTGAAGGAATTGGTGAATCGAACGTCCAGCAAAGTGGCTGAGTTTGTGTTTTCTACGGTGTCGGTGCCGTACCCCAGCCCGACGGTCTGCGCCGCATTCGTCACGGTAAAGTTAACTGGTGCTGCAAAAGCTGCCGTGGCAGAAATCAGAAGGCCGAAACTAGCAACCGCCGGCAGGATCAACTTCGAGATATTCATATTGGTTTGACGTGTAATAGAGGAGGAACTTTCTCGTAAAGAGCACGTTCTGTGCCAATTTTATGTTTGGTAGGTGTAAACACTTATGAAACAAGCAGTTGCAGCTGGTCATCTGTTTCAAACTGGCTACCAAAATATGTCATATGTAAGTAGAACCGACACTTTGTTGGAGAAATCCTCATAATTTTTTGCATCTGCTGCCTGAGCAGGGCAACCAGGTCCTTGACAGAAGGAGATGTGCACAACTGACTATTTGCGACATCTCTGCAAGACTGATGGTCTGATCAAGGGTGATGTGACAGGCAGTCGACCGTTCTTCGCTTCCAGTAGGCCGACACACGGGGGCATGCTAGGGCATGCTGCAATTCTTTGAGCAATCCCTCACGCACACACGCCACGTCCACAGCCTCGCCAGCGCGTCACGGCGCGGCCGGTGCCGGGTAACTCACCTTGAGCACCTCCACCTCGCTCACCCGTTCGGGCATGACCAGCTTGAGCACGTCGCCCTCAAACGCTTTGAGCAGGGTGCGCGCGATGGGGGAGATCCAGCTCACCTCCCCGGCAGCGCTGTTGGCCTCGTCGATGCCGACAATCTTCACGCTGCGCTCGATGCCTTCATCATCCACATAGATGACAGTCGCGCCAAAAAAGATCTGGGTGTGACCATGGTGCACGGCCGGGTCGGCTACCACCGCAATTTCCAGGCGTTTGATCAGGAAACGCAGGCGCCGGTCAATCTCGCGCAGGCGTTTTTTGCCGTAGAGGTAGTCGCCGTTTTCGGAGCGGTCACCATTTTTGGCTGCCCAGTGCACGGCTTCCACAATCTTCGGGCGCTCCACCTCGACCAGCTCCTTGAGTTCGGCACGCAAGCGGGCAAAACCCTGGGGTGTGATGTAGTTCTTGCCGCCCGGTGGCAACGGCGGCAGTTGCAGCTCGTCGTCGTCATCGTTGTCGGACTCTTTGGTGAATGCCTTGCTCATGGGTGTTGTGGTGTGGGTGGTCATGCGCTCACAATGGCGCATCATGGTGAATGTTCTGAGGTTCGATACTGTAGCGGCCTGTGCACCCTGGCAGGCCATTGACGACCGGGTCATGGGGGGCTTGTCAAACAGCTGCCTGCGTTTCGATGCCGCCGGTTGGGCGGTGTTTGAGGGTGAAGTGTCGTTGCAGAACCAGGGCGGGTTCGCCTCGGTGCGCGCCAGCACGCGGGCCCTGGCACGGGCGGGTGTGGCGGGTTATGGCCTGACGGTGCTGGGTGATGGTCGGTCTTACAAGTTCAACCTGCGCACCGAGACCAGCTTTGACGGCCTGAGTTACCAGGCCAGTTTTCAGCCACCCGCCGGGGCGTGGTGTGAGATCACCGTGTGGGTGGCGGGCATGCGCCCCAGCTTTCGTGGGCAGCTGGTGCCGCGTGCCCCACGGTTACAGCCCGAGCGGGTGTGCCAGGTTGGCTGGATGGTGGCCGATGGCCAGGCCGGGCCGTTTGCGCTGGGCATCCGGCAGGTGACGGTGTTTTAGCGTCGCCCAGCGCCAGCGGCTGGGTGGCCTCACCCCAGTTTTTTCAATACCTCAGCTTTTTTTGCTGCAAATTCTTCGGCTGTCAGCACCCCTTGGCGCGTGAGCTGAGCGAGTTTTTCCAGAGTGGCTAACAACTCGTCAGTACGGGCGCTGTTCGGTTGGGCGTGGCTGGCCGAGAGGGTCTGCGCCAGCACCTGGCCCATGGCCATACCGGCGCCCAGGCCCATGCCGTCGGCGGCCAGGCCGCCGCCGCCAGCCGTGCCTTGGGCCAACTGCGTCATGGCCTGCGCCGTCTGGTACTGCAAAAACTGGCCCATGTCCTGGCCCACCATGCCCATGCCGATTTTTTGATCCAGCACTTTTTGCAGGTCCTCAGGCAAGGACAGGTTTTGCAGCGTGAGGCTCTCCAGCCGCAGGCCCAGCTTGGCAAACTCTGGCGCCAGTTGCTGTGTCAGTGCTTGCGAAAACAGGCCCTGGTTGGCGGCCAGATCCAGAAAAGCAATGCCGCTGCTGGCCACCGCCGTGCTGATGTTCTGCAACACCAGGCCACGCAACTGCCCCTCGATGTCTTGGGTGCTGTAACGATCCCGAGTGCCAGACACTTCGGTGTGGAACAGTTTGGCGTCGGCCACGCGGTAGCTGTAGTTGCCAAAGGCGCGCAGGCGCACCGCACCAAAGTCGGCGTCGCGGATGGTGATGGCCTGGGGGGTGCCCCACTTCTGGTCGAGCTGCTGGCGCGTGCTGAAAAAGTAGACATCACTCTTGAACGGCGAGGCCAACAGCTTGTCCCAGTGCTGCAGGTTGGTCAACAGCGGCAGCGTCTGGGTGTTGAGTGTGTGGCTACCGGGGCCAAACACATCGGCCACCTGGCCCTCGTTGACAAACAGCGCCAGCTGGGATTCACGCACCACCAGCACCGCACCGTTCTGGATTTCCTGGTCTGCCATCGGGTAACGCCAGGCCAGTGTGCCGTTTTCATCTTCCGTCCAGGCGATGACGTCCAGAAACTGTTTCTTGATGAAGTCCATCAGTGCCATGTGCTGCTCCTTGGGATCGATGGCTTTCATGATACTGCGGCCTGTCCCCGGCACCACGCGCTGGACCAGCACCAGCAGGGCGTCTGCATGCGCCCTGCAAGGTCGGCAAAAGGTAAGCAAATCCGTCTGAGGTAAACAAGCACTCTGCGGGGTAACAGCAGGCAAAAAGCCTTGTTGCCGCTGCTGGCGGGCGCTCAAATGGGTTTCCTTTCACTTGAACCGGAGTTTCCTCATGACTGCCAAAAACTACCCCCTTCGCTCTGCCACGGTGGCGTTGACCATCCTCAGCACCACCACAGCTTTGTGGGCGCAACCCATCGCACCTGCTGCGCCAGCCACCGCAGCCCAGTCATCGGCCGCCAAGGATTTGCTGGCAGCGTTTGACCCAGCCGACGCCAACAAAGACGGGGTGCTGAGCCTGACGGAAGCCGAAGCCATTCCAGGGCTGGTGGCCAATTTTGATGCTGTGGACAGCAACCGGGACGGTCGGGTGTCCAAGCCGGAACTGGCCAAGGTCACCCAGCCCGATTGAGTGGGAATTTGCCTGTTCACCCTGAGTGCGCCGATACCTCTCGGCAGGTTCAGGGTGACTGCCATGTCGCGCTTGGTCAGCGCTGTGGTTCGGGTGCCTGCCCTTGGGCTATGCTTGAGGACTGACCGCTCCAATACCGCATGCCACCCGTTCCTGCCCCACCCCGCCCGCTGACCCCCGCTGACCCCAACACCCGCGCCCCAGCCATGCTGCTGGCGGCTGGCCGGGGTGAGCGCATGCGCCCACTCACCGACAGCTGTCCCAAACCCTTGCTGAGCGTGCAAGGCAAACCTCTGATGCAGTGGCACCTGGAGGCGTTGCTGCGCGGTGGCACCCGGCAGGTGGTGATCAACACCGCCTGGTTGGAAAACCGGATTGTTCAGGCATTTGGTGATGATTTTGGCCTTGAGCCCTTATTGGATAAGGGTGAAAAGCTATCGAGATCGGAGTGTATGCAGCTGCGCTACTCGCTCGAAGGCCGTGACTTCGGCAGCGCATTGGAGACCGCTGGCGGCATCTGCCGGGCGCTGCCGCAGCTGTTCCCGGAGAAGGGCTCACCGGCGAGCGAGGTGTTCTGGGTGTTGGCGGCCGATGTGTTCACACCAGGTTTTGAATTTGCACAGGAGGCTGTGACGCGCTTTGCGACCAGCGGCCAACTGGCCCACATCTGGCTGGTGCCCAACCCGGCCCACAACCCGCGTGGCGACTTTGGCCTAGATGCCACCACTGGCCAAGCGCTGAACCTGCCCAAGGACGATCCGCAGCCACGCTACACCTATTCCACCATCGGCCTGTACCACCGCGACCTGTTTGCGCCGCCCTGGTGCACCATCCCGCCGGGCAACCCGCAGGGTGTCAAGGCTGCGCTGGCACCTTTGTTGCGTGCCGCCATGGATGCGGGTCGGGTATCGGCCGAGCTGTACCAAGGCCCCTGGACCGATGTTGGCACCCCCGAGCGGCTGGCACAGCTCAATGGGCCCTGAATACACTTGCTTTTCTAGCTCACCCGCTTTTTGAATCCTTCGCCACCACATACACCATGACTTCACCCGACACCCGCACCCTCTACGCCCAACGCCGCGCCGCCCTGGCCCGCCACATCGGCCCGGGTGGCATCGCCATCCTGCCGACTGCACCCGAGCAGCAGCGCAACCGCGACAGCGATTTTTTGTTCCGCCACGACAGTTATTTCTACTACCTGACCGGCTTCACCGAGCCCAAGGCCTGGCTGGTGGTGACCGGTGATGGCCGCAGCACCCTGTTTTGCCAGCCCAAGGACCTGGAGCGCGAAATCTGGGACGGCTACCGCCTGGGCCCGCAGGCTGCACCCGAGACGCTGGGGGTGGACGCCGCTTTTTCCGTGACCGAGCTGGACAAACAGTTGTCCGGCCTGATCGACGGCTGTGAGTCGGTCTGGTACCCGTTTGCCACCCACGTTGGGTTGGAGTCGCGCATCGACGGCTGGCTCAGTGGCCTGCGCACCCGCGTGCGTTACGGCACCTTGTGCCCCGAGCAGCAACGCGACCTGTGTGGCCCGCTGGACGAGATGCGTTTGTTCAAGGACGCCCATGAACAAGACGTGATGCGCCGTGCCGCCGCCATCAGCGCCGGTGCCCATGTGCGTGCTATGCAGCGCTGCGTGACGATGCTGCGCGCCGGACAGGACGTGCGCGAGTACCACCTGGACGCCGAGTTGTTGCATGAATTCCGCCAACATGGCTCGCAGTACCCGGCCTACGGCTCTATCGTGGCCGCTGGCGCCAATGCCTGTGTGCTGCATTACCGTGCCGACGCAGGCCGGGTGCAGAACGGTGAGCTGGTGCTGATCGACGCGGGTTGTGAGCTCGACGGTTATGCCAGCGACATCACCCGCACCTTCCCGGCCAACGGCCAATTCACCGGACCACAAAAAACACTGTACGAACTGGTGCTGGCCTCACAAGAGGCCGCGATTGCCGCCACTAAGGCCGGTGCTCGCTTCACCGATCCGCACGACGCCACCGTCAAGGTGCTGGCCCAAGGCATGCTGGATGTTGGCCTGCTCGACAAAAACCTGGTGGGCACGCTCGACGATGTGATCGAGAAACGCGCCTACTTCCCGTTTTACATGCACCGTACCGGCCACTGGCTGGGCATGGATGTACACGACTGCGGCGCCTACACCGAGCCCGGCGAGATCGGCCAGGTCAGCGAACGCCAAGACGCACTCACCGGAGAAACCATCAAGAACCGCCCGGCGCGCATCTTGCGCAGCGGCATGGTGCTCACCATCGAGCCCGGCATCTATGTGCGCCCGGCGCCCGGTGTGCCCGAGGCTTTCCACAACATCGGTATCCGCATTGAAGACGACGCTATCGTGACTGACACTGGTTGTGAGTTGATCACCCGTGGTGTGCCGGTAACGGTGGCTGAGATTGAGGCGCTGATGCGTTAAGCCAACCCTCCAGCCACCGCTGCTGCCTTGGCGGAGGCACAACCTTTAACCCAGTCCACACCATGTCTCAGTCCCAGCCTGCCAGCGCCATGACCCGGCCCAACACGCCCGAACAGCTTCGTGCCTTCTTCCAGCAACACGGTGTGCGGGACGTGGAGTGCCTGTTTGCCGACATTTCCGGTTACCCGCGTGGCAAGCTGATGCCGGCCGACCGCTTTGCTGACGGTGCCGAGTTGCGCATCTGCCAGGCGATCCCGATGCAGGCGGTCACCGGGGAATACTCCTACAACCCGGTGTTCCCCGACAGCGACCCCGATGTGCGGATGCTGCCCGACTACAACACGCTCACGCTGGCCCCCTGGGCCAGCACAGCGCGTGCGGTGGCCGTGCACGACTGTCTGGAGCTCAATGGTGAGTTGTGTACCTTTGCGCCGCGCAGCACGCTCAAGCGGGTGCTGGCGCAGTACACCGCGCTGGGGCTGACACCGGTGGTGGCGCCGGAGATCGAGTTTTACTTGACTGCAGCCAACAGCGACCCGGCGCTGGCGCTGGCGCCGCCCACCGTGCGTGGTGGCCGGGCCGAGGTGGGTCAGAGCGCCTTCAGCCTGAACATGCTCAATGAACTCGCGCCGTTCTGGGACGAATTCCGGGCTGCGTTGGTCACGCTCAACATCGACGCTGACACCTGGATCCACGAAGTCGGCCCAACGCAGTACGAGATCAACCTGATGCATGGCAACGCGGTGGCCGTGGCTGACCAAGCTTTCTTGTTCAAGTACGCCGCGCGCGAGATCGCTCTCAAACACGGGTTGAACGCGGTGTTCATGGCCAAACCGATTGCGGGCAGTTCAGGCAGCTCGATGCACTTACACACCAGTGTGCTGGATGCGGCGGGCGCCAATGTGTTTAGTCTGGCCGATGGTTCGGCCAGCCCCTTGTTTGGCCAGTTCATCGCGGGCTTGCAAACCTACGGCCCCGAGCTGATGCTGATGCTGGCACCCAACGTGAATTCCTACCGACGTTATGTGGCGGGCAGCCAGGCGCCCACCAACATGGCCTGGGGGTTTGACAACCGCACCACCGGGCTGCGTGTTCCCGCCAGCGCCCCGGTGGCGCGGCGCGTGGAGAACCGTGTGGCTGGTGCCGACGCCAACCCCTACCTGGCCATCGCGGCCACGCTGGCGGCCGGGCTGGCGGGCTTGCAGCAGCAGTTACAAGCCTCCGCGCCATTGGCCAGCAACGGATATGACGAGGCCCACGGCCTGCCACGCAGCTTGGATGAGGCACTACAAAAAATGCAGCACAGTGCCCTTGCGAAACAAGCGTTTGGGGATGATTTTGTAACAGGATATTGCGCGGTGAAGGCGCTTGAACACGAGCACTATTTGAGTGAAATCAGCGCCTGGGAGCGACGGTTTTTACTGCCACAGGTCTGAGTTCTCAGGTCAGTTAGTGCCTGGCCCAGGCACTTACGTCTGCTTACAAGCCCGTTTAAAACCGTTCCTAGAATGGTTTGATGAACAAACAAACACTTTCTTTGGGCGCCTTGCTGTGCACGTTCTCACTGTCTGCGGCGGTTTTCGCGGCAGATGTGGGGGTGTCGGTCAATGTCTCTCAACCCGGGTTTTATGGCCGCATCGATATCGGCCGGGCACCGCAACCGGTGGTGATCTACCCGCAACCGGTGGTGATTGAACACCGGGGGCCCATGGTGCGTGAGCCGATCTACCTGCGTGTGCCACCGGGGCACGAACGGCACTGGGACAAACATTGCCGCCGTTACAGCGCCTGTGGCCAGCCGGTGTACTTTGTGCAAGACCGCTGGTACCGGGATGTGTATGCACCGCACTACTACAGAGAACCACAACGGCGTTATGAAGGCCGTGACCCACGCCGGGATGGACGGTTTGACCATGGCCGACACGGCCCCCGGGATGAGCGGCGCTACAACGATTGATCAGCACATGGCACCGCCAACAAGCGGTGTTGCTTACAAGCTGCCGGTCAACTTGAAGCGTTCGGTGGCGGCCACCAGTGCGCTGGCAATCCCCGGCTCGGAAGCTGCATGGCCGGCATCGTCCACCACCTCAAACTTGGCTTGCGGCCAGGCCTGGCGCAGTTGCCAGGCGGTGCGCGGTGGGCACACCACGTCATAACGGCCCTGAATGATGACTGCAGGCAGATGCTTGATCTGGTCCATCTGGGCAATCAGCTGACCTTCTGACAAAAACATCTTGTTGCAAAAATAGTGGGCGCCCAGGCGCCCGACACCCAGGGCTACGCTGGCAGCGCTGAACATGCGGGCCACTTCAGGGCGCGGCACCAAGTGCAGGCAATTGGCCTCGTAGCGGCTCCAGGCCTGAGCAGCCCGCAGGTTCTCTGTGGGGTTGTCGCTGAACAGGCGCTTCGTATAAGCCGCCAACAAGTCGCCACGCTCGTCCTCAGGGATCTGCTTGACAAACTGGGCGTGTTCGTCTGGAAAAAATAGCGGCATACCCTGCAAAAACCAGTCGATTTCGGCCTGTGTGCCAAGGAAAATGCCGCGAAGGATAAAACCGGTGCAACGCTGGGGGTGCGCCTGCCCATAGGCCAGCGCCAGTGTGGAACCCCAGGAGCCGCCGAAGATCAGCCAGTCCTCGATGGCCAGCATCTCACGCAGTTGTTCGATGTCGTCGACCAGCAGCTGGGTGGTGTTCTGGCGCGGTTCGCCCAGCGGCGTGGATTGCCCCGAGCCACGCTGGTCAAACAGCACAATGCGGTAATACGCCGGGTCAAAAAACTGCCGATGGCTGGGCGCGGTGCCTGCGCCTGGGCCACCGTGCAAAAACAGCACCGGCACACCCTGCGGGTTGCCACTCTCTTCCCAATACAGCGTGTGCAAGTCATCGACCTGAAGTCTGCCGCTGCGATAAGGTTTCACAGGCGGAAACAAATCGGTGACGGCGTAGGAGTCAATCTTGTTATCGCGCACGTTGTGTAATTTGGATAAAGTGAAAAACGAAGTGGGTCGAAACATATCAGCGCATTGCCCTATTGTCGGGGAATCTGCTGAAAAAGTGAAACAGCTTTGTTACAGCGCCACGCACGAACTGCCGTGGGTCACGTAGTGACAAACCCCCTCGTTTTCACCCACGGGCTGGACTCAAACGCGCGCCTACAATTTGCGCCCTTTACCCTCATTCGGTGTGGCGGACCGCCGCACCGGTGGCCGCCGGAGACCCGCATGCCCCATAACAACCCCGAAGACAAGCGTGCCCAATTGCGCCGCGCAGCACTGGACTACCACCAGATGCCAACGCCGGGCAAGATCGCCATCGCTGCGACCAAACAACTGACCAACCAGCACGACCTGGCGCTGGCTTATTCACCGGGCGTGGCTGCACCCTGCGAAGAAATCGTCAAAGACCCCAACAACGTTTTTAAATACACCAGCCGTGGCAACCTGGTGGCGGTCATCACCAATGGCACGGCGGTGCTGGGTCTGGGTGACATCGGTCCGCTGGCGGCCAAGCCGGTGATGGAAGGCAAGGGCGTGCTGTTCAAGAAGTTCGCTGGCATCGACGTGTTTGACATTGAAATCAACGAAAAACACGACCTGGACAAGCTGGTGGACATCATCGCCTCGCTGGAGCCGACTTTTGGTGGCATCAATCTGGAAGACATCAAGGCACCCGACTGCTTTTATGTCGAGCGCAAGCTGCGCGAGCGCATGAAGATCCCGGTGTTCCACGATGACCAGCACGGCACGGCGATCTGCGTTGGTGCGGCGATTCTGAACGGACTCAAAGTCGCGGGTAAGGACCCGTCGCAGGTCAAGCTGGTCACCTCGGGCGCCGGTGCTGCCGCGCTGGCCTGCCTGGGACTGCTGGTCAAGCTGGGTATTGCGCGCGAAAACATCTATGTCACCGACCTGGCGGGTGTGGTGTACCAAGGCCGCACCGAGCTGATGGACGACGACAAGGCTTTTTTCGCGCAAAACACAAAGGCGCGTACCCTGGGTGAAGTGATTGAAGGTGCCGACGTGTTTCTGGGCTTGTCCGCTGGCGGCGTGCTCAAAGCCGACATGGTGCGCAAGATGGCGGTGCGCCCTCTGGTATTTGCGCTGGCCAACCCGACACCCGAAATCCTGCCCGAAGAAGTGAAAGCCGTGCGTGATGACGCGATCATTGCCACTGGACGCTCGGACTACCCCAATCAGGTCAACAACGTCCTGTGTTTCCCGTACATCTTTCGCGGCACGCTCGATGCGGGCGCCTCCACCATCACCATCGAGATGGAAATTGCTGCGGTACACGCCATTGCCGAGTTGGCGCAAGCGGAGCAAAGTGAAGTGGTGGCAGCCGCTTATGCGGGTGAAATGCTCTGTTTTGGCCCAGAGTATCTGATCCCCAAGCCGTTTGACCACAGGCTGATGATGAAGATCGCCCCTGCGGTGGCACAGGCGGCGTTTGACAGTGGTGTGGCCACACGCCCGATCCAGGATATGGCCGCCTACCGCCAGCAGCTGCAAAGTTTTGTGTATGCGTCTGGTACGGTGATGAAGCCGATCTTCACTGCCGCCAAAAAAGGTCTTAAAAAGCGCGTGGTGTATTCCGAGGGCGAGGATGAGCGGGTGCTGCGGGCCTGCCAGATTGTGGTGGACGAAGGTCTGGCGCTACCAACCCTGATTGGCCGCCCGGCGGTGATTGCCGAGCGCATCGAAAAATTTGGCCTGCGCTTGCGCGAGGGAGACGACTACGCTGTTGTCAATGTCGAAAGGGACCACCGTTACCGCGATTTTTGGCAGACCTACCACCGCATGACCGAACGCAAGGGCGTCACCGAGCAGATGGCCAAGATTGACATGCGCCGTCGCTTGAGCCTGATTGCCTCCATGCTGTTACACAAAGGTGATGTGGACGGCATGATTTGTGGCACCTGGGGCAGTTTGGCGCTGCACCTGAATTACGTGGACCAGGTGGTGGGCAAACGCGCCGGTGTGACCACCTACGCTTGTATGAATGGCTTGTTGCTGCCGGATCGCCAGATTTTTCTGGTCGACACCCACATCAACTACGACCCGAGCGCCGCCCAGTTGGCAGAAATCACCACCATGGCCGCCGAGGAAATGAAGCGTTTTGGCATCACTCCAAAAGCAGCCTTGTTGTCGCACTCTAATTTTGGGAGCAGCAACCAGCCCACAGCCGTCAAAATGCGTGACACCTTGGAGTTGTTGCGCGCCAACACCCCCTGGCTTGATGTGGACGGTGAAATGCACGGTGATCTGGCGCTGGATGGCAAGTCGCGTGCGACCCTGATGCCCAACAGCACACTGAGTGGCGATGCCAACCTGCTGGTTCTACCCAATCTGGACGCCGCCAATATTTCCTACAACCTGTTGAAAACCGCCGCAGGTGGCAACATCGCCATTGGCCCGGTGCTGCTGGGTGCGGCCAAACCCGTGCACATCCTGACCGCCAGTACCACGGTGCGTCGCATCGTCAACATGACCGCCTTGACGGTCGCGGATGCCAACGTCAGCCGGTAAAAAAACCACCAGCACAAAAATCGACGGAACAGGTCCACCGGACTGTATTCCCACACAGCCATTGCTCATTGTTTGAGCAATGGCTTGCATTTATCTGGCAAATCACCGACACTTACGCCCTTGGAAGTACGGGTTTACCCTGGGTCTATAAGGAACGCTGGTCCATGTTGCGGTTTGAAAAATTTAAGTTGGTGATCGCTGGCTTATGTTTGATCGCAGTGCTGACACCGGGCGCGACCCAAGCCAAAGCAAGCGCGCCAACAAACATCCCAGCCACCATCCGGGTGACGGAGTTGCCCCGACAAGGTGAGCAGATGTTGGCGCTGATTCAACAGGGCGGGCCGTTCGCCAGCGAGAAAGATGGCTCAGTGTTTGGCAATCGTGAGAGGTTGCTGCCACTTTTTAAACGGGGTTACTACCGGGAATACACCGTGGCAACCCCTGGGATCAGCCACCGGGGAACCCGGCGAATTGTTTGCGGTGGGCCACCGAAAACTCCTGACGTTTGTTACTACACAGCCGATCACTATGCGAGTTTTCGCAAGATCGTGCCCTGAATTTGAATTGTTACTTTGAACAGAAGAGAGAAGATGAATATGTTACTTGACCAGGCAACCCTCAAGCCGTCGGCCACATCGGCCGACGTGCCTTTGCGCGGTGTGCGGCCCAATATTGTTCAGTCCATTCGGGCATTCAGAGTGCCGGATCTGCAGGCCGCAGCGCAAGGTTTGGGGCATCACTTTCTGTATGCCAACCTGGCTAACGCCCAGAGCAAGCAGGATGTGTTGGACCTGATCAGCCAGCAATTCATGTTGACCGTGCAGGTCGGCAAAAACTTTGATTCCCTGTACGACAGCATGACCGACCCGGTCCACAAGTCGGGCCCGCAGCCTGGTTTTATCGCGGTTCTGGAACACATTCCGGCCAACGCCAAGTTTGACAAGGAAGCGCGTGAGCAGTTGCTCGACATCTTCCGCGACACCGCTGATTACTGGGGGGACAGAAAAATACCCTTCAGGTGTTTCTATTCTTTTCTGTAGCCCGTTCTGCACACACCAGCCAAGCAGAACGGGCGAACGAGGCAAACAGCGGCGTGACCACCGACAGTGGCCAAGCCGATGACGTCCTGTCGGACAACGGCGAGAAGATGCCCACTGACAAGTTGTTGGACATTTCGCCACAAGCATTGCGCATGAGCAGCCCTTTCAACGCGGGGTATTGGACAGCCAGTTAAGCGGATGTCCCGCACAAGAAAGAAGCCTGACGAGTCAGGCTTCTTTTATGCTCTGGCCACGGCCAGCGCCAGCGCGATGTAATCGTCCACCGGCACCTCTTCGGCGCGGCGCTGGACATCAAAGTCGCCCGCAAAGTTCCTGGCCTGTAGCCACTGGCCCAGGGTGTGGCGCAGCAGCTTGCGGCGCTGGCTGAAGGCCACTTGCACCAGTTCGCTGAGCAGCGCGACATTCACGGCGGCCGGATCGTCACGCGGCACCATGCGCACCACCGCACTGTCGACGCGGGGTGGCGGATCGAAACTCTCCGGTGGCACCAGCAGCACGTTGTCCATGGCGTAGCGCCACTGCAGCATGACACTCAGGCGTCCGTACGCGGCCGTCGCAGGGCGTGCCACCATGCGGTCGATCACTTCCTTTTGCAGCATGAAATGCTGGTCTTCAATCAAGTCCACATACTGCAGCAGATGGAACAGGATCGGTGTCGAGATGTTGTAAGGCAGGTTGCCGACAACTCTCAATTTAAGAGCATCAAACCCTTTGGATATAAGGGAAAAGTCGACTTTTAATACATCAGATTCAATCACCCGCAACTGCCCGTGAGCGCGCAGGCGCAGCGCCAGATCGCGGTCCAGCTCAATCACTGTGAGGACACCGAGACGTTCTACCAGAGGTTGCGTCAGCGCAGCCAAACCCGGGCCAATCTCAACCATGGCCTGGCCGGGCTTGGGATCAATGGTCTCGACGATGGCATCGATGATGCCGCCGTCGGTCAAAAAGTGCTGTCCGAAACGCTTGCGCGCGATGTGTTTCATGTGGGATGGATGGAGAAAGGGACGTGCAGGCTGGACGTCTTATTGCGGCGGCTCACGCATTTCCACATAGGCCCGGGCGCGCACGTCCTGCGCCCAGCTCAGATAGGTTTCATCGAGTTTCTTCTCGCGCAACATGGCTCGGGTGGCTTCGCGCTGCTGCTCTGGCGTCAGGCTGACTTTGCGGCGTTCCAGCAACTGGATCAGGTGCAAACCAAAACGCGACAGCAGCGGGTCACTTACCTCGCCAGGAGCCAGGCGGTTCATGGCTGCTTCAAACTCCGGCACAAACATGCCCGGGCCGGCCCAACCCAGGTCACCCCCTTGCGCGGCACTGCCATCCTGCGAGTTGTCACGCGCCAGGGTCGCAAAGTCCGCCTGCTGGGCCACCACCAGTTTTTTGAAGTCGCTGAGTTTGCGGCGCGCCTCAGCCTCACTCAGACGGGCGCTGGGTACCAGCAAAATGTGGCGTGCATGGCTTTGTGTGACGGCCATGGTGGGTGCGCCGGGGCGGACCTTTTCCACCACTTTGAGAATATGAAAACCGGCGGGCGAGCGCACCAGATCCGCCACATCACCAACCGACAGTGCCGCCGTGGCTTGAACGAACAAGTCGGGGTAGCGGTTGGTGTTACGCAGACCCAGCTGGCCGCCATTGGCCTGGTCGACCGCGTCCGAGAACTCGCGCACCAGCGCGGCAAAGTCATCACCCTTGCGAGCACGCTCTTGGGCACGTTGCGCCCGCAGCTTCAGGGCATCTACCTGCTGGGGGGTAGCCGATTCAGGCACGGCCACCAGAATCTGCGCGATATTGATCTGGGTGTCGCCGGTGGGGGCGGCACTGGTCTGGTCACGCAGGAACTGGTCGATGTCTTGCTCACTCACCCGAACGCGTGACTCCACATCGCGTTCGCGCAGGCGCTGCAACAGGATCTGATCCGACAGCTGGCCGCGAAACTGACTCACCGACTGGCCCTCGCGCACCACACGGCGGCGCAGTTCAGCCACATCCAGCTGGTTTTGCGCCGCTATCGCCAGTTCGGCTTGGTCGATGGCCGACTCTTCCACACGCAGCCCGGTGTCACGCGCGGTTTGCAACTGCGCCTTGCGGTTGATCAGTGCCTCCAGCACCTCGGGCAGCAGCAGCCCGATGTCTGGCGGCGCGCGCCGCTGTTGCAGCAGTTGCTGGTACTCACGTTGTGCCTCACGCATCACCTCGGTGTTGGTGATGGGCTCCGAGTTCACCACCGCCACGATGTAGTCGGCTTGCGCCAGGGCCGACTTGCCAGCCACCGGCGATGGCGCAGGTGTGGCATCCGGCACGCGCAGACCTTGGGCTTGCGCTTGGCACAGCACACCAAGTGCCAGCATGGCCATGGAGAGGGTCTTGAGACGGTAGGTCATGGTGGTTGGTTCAATCGTAATTGCTGAAACGGCTGGGTGAGCCCGCCGGTTGGCTCAAGCTCTGATAACCGGGGATATTGTTTCTGAGGGCCTGCAACGGGTTGACACCCAAACCGGTGAACCCAACAAATACCAACTGGAACATGATGCTCTGGTTGGCACTGCTGGTACCGGTTTGCAGCCGCTCAAACACCACGCGCCCTAGCCAGCAGCCCGCATCGTACTCAAAACCCAGCACCGCATTGACCATCTGGCCCTCGTTGATGCCGTAGTTCAGGCGTCCGACGCTGTACCAGCGGCCCGCACCGTCGCCCATGTTCTTGGCCTGGTTGCTGCTGCCCCAGAGGTCGGCCAGTGGCCACTGCCAGCTCAGGTCGATCTGTTCACTGCTGGCACGCTGAAAGCGGTAGGCAGCGTTCAAGATGCGGTAACTGCCCGGACGGTACGTGGCGTTCAAGGTGGAGCGCGAGGTGCGTTCGATGTCCGGGTTGTATTGCACGGTGCCACCAAAGTTCCAGCGCGGGTCCCAGTTGACTGAGCCACTGAGCAGCAAGTCACTGACGCGGTCGGTGGACGGCGTACCACCTGGCAAGGTCACCTTCTGATCAGCAAACAAAATCCGCTGAGCCACACCAAAACGGGCTGCCTCGGCACCGGTATCGGGGTCGAGCAGGCGGCTGGTGACACCCAGGGTCATCTGATGGCTGTCAGAAATGCGGTCGTTGCCAACAAAGGCGTTTTCCGTGTAGACGGTCGACAAATTGAAGTCATTGGCGCCGGAATCGTAGTTGGGCAGAAAACTCTGGTCACGGTACGGCGTGTGGACATAAAAGGCCCGCGGCTCCAGTGTCTGATTCAGTTTGCGGCCAAAAAACTCGGTGTCACGCTCAAACACCAGACCACTGTCCAGGCTGAAGGTGGGCAACACCCGGCTGGCCTGTTTCTGACCAGTGCTCAAGGGTGCGTCAAATTGGTATTGCGTGGCATGTAACTGCAGCTTGGGGGTGATGAACCCTTCCGGGGCGCGCCAGGAGCGGCTGACCTGCATCAAAGAAAAAAGGCGTTGTCCGTTAGTTTGATTGGATACCTTGTTATCAGATTCGAAGCGTGTGTAGTCCACATCCAGCGCCAGGTTCAGTCCCGATTCGGTTTCACTCGCGTAATGCGTGGTGAGCTGCGGCATCCGGTTGTACGGTGGCACGATGTTGGCTGCGCTGTCTGCCAGATCTTGCAGGGTTTGCCACTTGAGCACCCGCACCATGCTGGTGAAGGGACCATTGCTCCAGGACAACTGGGCATCGTTGGCTAGCAAACGCTGGGTGTTGGCGGCCAACAGCGCCGCGTCATTGACCGACAGCAGGCCGGTGCTGACATTGGATCGGGTGAAGTCTTTCCAATAGTTGTCGTCACTGACGCGGTTCAGGTTCAGGTTCAGGTTGAAACCGTCATCGGTCCAGTCACTGTCTATCTTGGCCTGATGGTTGGCATTCAAACTCCAGCGGCTGCGGTCGCGCAAATCGTCGGTGCCCATCCAGTCCACTTTGGCCGTGCCGGTGTAGGTCGGCTCCAGGTAGCGGAATTCGGTGCCGAGGTTGAGCCCGCGCTTGGTCATCAGGGTAGGGGTGATGGTGGCGTCCCGGTTTGGCGCAATGTTCCAGTAATAGGGCTGTGCCAACTCAAAACCGTTGACGTTGCCCAGGCCGATGGTGGGTGGCAACAAGCCCGACTTGCGCTGGTCACTCAGCGGAAAGGTGACGTACGGGATCGGCAGCACGGGCACACCTTTGAAACTCAAGACCGCATTCTCAGCGGTGCCGACGTCTTCGGCGTTGTCGATGCCGATCCGGCTGGCCTTCAAGATCCAGGCAGGCAGCCAGTCCGGGCCACCGTTGCGTTTGCAGGTGGTGAAGGTGGCGTTGTGGATGACGGCCCGCTGGTCATCAAGAAAGTTCACCCGGTCAGCCTGGCCGTGGCCGTCATTCTTGAGGAAATGGTAGGTGGGGGTGTTGAAAAAACCTTCAAACGCATCCACCCGCAGTTCCAGTAGCGGCCCCTCGAAAATATTGCCGGAGCGGTTGATGCGCACATGACCGGTCGCACGCGCCAGATCGGTTGGCTGGTTGTATTCCAGCCGGTCAGCCTTGATCACCATGTCGGCCTTGCGCAGCATGGCATGGCCCTCCACCACGGTTTCCAGATCGGTGCGACCGGAGATGGTGTCACCCGAGACAAAACTGGGTAACAGGCTGCGCGTCAGCGGGCTGATCGACTCCTCAAGCTTGGCACTGTTCCTGAGTTGCAGCAGCTCGGTGGGGACCTCATCCTGCGCCAGCACCAGCGCCGGTGCCAGCAAACCACCGACCACACACAAGCCCAGCTCGCGCCAACGGCCACCATCTGCCCGAAAGAAGGGGTCAAGCATCAGAAAGAACATCGGGCGAGGCATCAGAGGCCATGTTGGATTAAAGAGGGACAAAAAGGCGGTCAGTAGAATGGATTATCCATGAGCCAAGCCAACCCCACCCCACTGATTCCTAGCCCCATCGTCTGGACCGACGCGCAGCGCGCCACGCAGTTTGAGCGATGGTTGAGTACAACCGCCGCAGAGCACGGTTTGCAGCCGGACAGTTTGCGTCTGGCCAGTGCTGACGCCAGCTTCCGGCGCTATTTCCGCATAGACAGCCGTTCAGGCAGTCGCATCATCATGGATGCCCCGCCCGAGCGCGAAAACTGCCAGCCCTTTGTCCAGGTAGCGCAGCTGATGCACGATGCTGGCCTGCACGCGCCTGAGGTGCTGGCCTGGGATGAGCTCCAAGGCTTCATGCTGCTGAGTGATCTGGGTGGCCAGACCATGATGCAGGTCATGGATAAGACCCACCCGCAGGCCAATCTGCCGCTGTACCTGCAGGCGGTGGACGCGTTGATCACCTGGCAACTGGCTTCCAAACCCGGTGTGCTGCCGCCTTACGACGAAGCTCTGCTCCGGCGCGAGCTGGAACTGTTTCCCGACTGGTACCTGGTGCAGCACAAGGGTGTGGCCATCGATCAGGGCATGCGTTTCACGCTGGACAACACGTTCAAACAGATCATTGCCACCAACCTGGCGCAACCCAGCGTGTTTGTGCACCGGGATTTCATGCCGAGAAATCTGATGGCCCCCACCCTTGTCGCTGCGCGTACTGCGTTGCCCCCCGAGGGAGCCGTTTCGCCTTGGGGCGGCCCGGCGGCGAAACCTCTGATGGCCCCTGCCAGCCCTGGCGCTCAGTTAGGTGTGCTGGACTTCCAGGACGCGGTCTACGGCCCAATCACCTACGACATTGCCAGCCTGATGCGGGATGCCTTCCTGAGCTGGGAAGAGGATTTTTGTCTGGACGTGACGGTGCGTTATTGGGAAAAAGCACGCAAGGTCGGCTTGCCGGTGGGCGACGACTTTGGTGAGTTTTACCGTGGTGTCGAGTGGATGGGCCTGCAGCGCCACCTCAAAGTGGCCGGCATCTTTGCCCGCCTGACGCTGCGCGACGGCAAGCCGCAGTACCTGGCCGACACCCCCCGTTTTATCCAGTACATCCGCAGCACCTGCGCCCGTTACCGCGAACTCAAACCGCTGCTGCGGCTGATTGACAAAGTCGAAGGCTTTGTGGAGCCCGATGTTTTTGGTTTTGGGCGTCAAGCATAAAATCATGCTCTGGCCCTTTTATAACAAGGGCTATAAGCTATTTAATTGATAGTTATTAAAGTCATTCATGCCACGTTTTTACTGCCCGACTCCCCTCCACTCTGGCGCTTTGCTGGAGCTGCCTGCGGGCGCGGCACGCCATGTGCAGGTGTTGCGGCTGCAGCCGGGGGACGGCATCACGCTATTCACCGGTGACAGCTCGGGGGAATACAGTGCCAGCGTGACCCAGATGGGCCGCAGCCATGTGCAGGTGCAGGTGGGCGACTATCTGGCCACCCAACGCGAGCCCGCCTTGCGTGTGCATCTGGTGGTGGGCATGCCCGCCAACGAACGCATGGACTGGCTCGTGGAAAAAGCCACCGAACTCGGTGTGGCCAGCATCCAGCCGCTGATGACCGAACGCAGCGTGCTGCGCCTGAGTGGTGAGCGTGCCGACAAAAAGGTGGCGCACTGGCACAGCGTGGCGGTGGCCGCCTGTGAGCAATGTGGTGGCAACCGGGTGCCGGTGGTCCACCCGGTGGCAACGCTGGCGCAGTGGCTCCCAAGCCATACCGAGCGTGTTGCCGCAGCCCCCGCTGCAGACCAGCCGCTCGGGCTGCTGTTGTCCTTGGCTGCTGGTGCGCGGGCGGTGGGTGAGGCCGTGGCTACGCGCCTGACCCAGAGCGACAGTTCACCCGACATCCACTTTCTGTCCGGCCCCGAGGGTGGCTTGAGCCCGGCCGAAGAGGCCGCCGCCCTGCGGGCAGGTCTGAACCCGGTGACCCTGGGCCCGCGGGTGTTACGCGCCGAAACCGCCGCGCTGGCCGCGTTGAGCGCCTTGCTGGTGTAGCCGGTGTTTTGGCGGTGGTGCGCGCCAAGGACTGTCTCTTCAGCAGCAACTGTGCTGGTGAAAAACCTTTGAGTGGCGCTGCAAAAGCCCGCCCAATCCGGCAGCGCTGGGAAAAGAGTGTGGTAAGTTGCAACAGCGGCTCTGCCGCACCACCCTTTGCCAACCATCACGAGGAATTTTGTACCCATGCCACATGACGTCAGCCTGATTGCCACCATTGCCGCCGCTTTTGGGCTGGCGTTGTTATTCGGGCTGGTCGCTGCACGTTTAAAAATGCCACCGCTGGTGGGGTATCTGCTGGCGGGCATCATGGTCGGGCCGGCCACACCGGGTTTTGTGGCCGATGTGGGCCTGGCCGGGCAGCTGGCCGAAATCGGCGTCATGCTGCTGATGTTTGGGGTCGGCCTGCACTTTTCCCTGGATGATCTGATGGCGGTGAAACGCATCGCGGTGCCCGGTGCCATCGTTCAGATTGCGGTGGCCACCCTGCTGGGCATGGCCACCGCGTCCCTGTGGGGCTGGGGTCTGGGCGCGTCGGTGGTGTTTGGTCTGTGTTTGTCGGTGGCCAGCACGGTGGTGTTGCTGCGTGCCCTGGAGGCCAGGGGCATCCTGAAATCAATTAACGGGCAGATTGCGGTGGGTTGGCTGGTGGTGGAGGATCTGGTGATGGTGCTGGTCCTGGTGCTGCTGCCCGCACTGGCTGGTCTGTTGGCCGAACCGGGCGATACCGCAGCCGTTGGCACATCCTCGGGTGCCATCTGGACCACCGTGGGCATCACCCTGGCCAAGGTCAGCAGCTTTGTGGTGCTGATGCTGGTGGTCGGGCGTCGCGTGTTGCCCAAGCTGTTGTGGGCCGTGGCCAAGACCGGGTCGCAGGAATTGTTCACCTTGTGTGTGGTTGCCATCGCTGTGGGTGTGGCTTTTGGTGCGGCCAAGCTGTTTGATGTGTCGTTTGCCTTGGGGGCGTTTTTTGCCGGCATGATGATGCGCGAGTCGGAGTTCAGCCACCGCGCGGCGCAGGAATCGTTGCCGCTGCGCGACGCGTTTGCGGTGCTGTTTTTTGTCTCGGTCGGCATGTTGTTTGACCCGAGTGTGATCTTGGGCCAACCGTTCAAACTGCTGGTGGTGGTGGCCATCATCATGGTCGGGAAAACCGTGGCCGCCGTCGGCCTGGCGTTGCTGTTCCGGTACCCGCTCAATACCGCCTTGACGGTGGGCGCCAGCCTGGCGCAGATTGGTGAGTTCTCCTTCATCTTGGCCGGGCTCGGCGTGGCGCTGGGCCTGTTGCCCACAGAGGGCCAAAGCCTGGTGCTGGCGGGTGCCCTGATCTCGATTGCGGCCAACTCGGCGGTGTTTGCGGTCATCGAACCCGTGCGCGCCTGGATTCTGCAGCGCTCAGAGTTGGCCCGTCGCATGGAGCAGCGCGAAGACCCGCTGGCCGAGTTGCCTGTGGCCACCCCCAGAGCGGTGTTGACCGGGCAAGTGGTGCTGGTGGGTTATGGCCGTGTCGGTCGGCGCATTGCGGAGGACCTGCGGGCGCACCAGGTGCCGTTTGTGGTGGCCGAGCAAAACCGAGACCTGGTGGACAGCTTGCGCGCTGACGGGGTTCATGCCGTCAGCGGTGATGCCTTGGCACCTGATGTGCTGATCCAGGCCCATGTGGCCGAGGCGGCGATGCTGGTCATCGCCATCCCGGACTCGGTGCAGGCGCGCAAGATGGTCGAGATCGCCACCACCCTCAACCCCGGCATCGTGGTGGTGCTGCGCAGTCACAACGAGGAAGAGGCCAGCCTGCTGCGCCAGGACAGCCTGGGCACGGTGTTTCTGGGTGAGCAGGAGCTGGCACGCGGCATGAGTGCACACATCCTGCAGCAATTCAACGCTGCCCCAGCTGCCGCTGCCTGAGGCCCGTCCCCCAGGGGGCTGGGTTGTCGGGCAGTCTGGGTCAGGCTTTTTTGCGGGTGGTGGCACGTCGCCGCAGCACGGCTGGGGTGACGGCCGGGTCCGGCAAGATCTGGCGGATCACGTTTTCACACTCAGCCTGGGTCAGGTAGCGCGGCACCGGGTAGTTGGTTTCGGCTTCGTGGCAGGCGGCGCTGGCCAGCGCAGGGATGTCTTTCTTGCGCAGCGCCGCCAGTGTGGGCGGAATGCCCAGTTGGGTGTTCAAGGCATCGATGGCATCCAGAAACTTAAGGGCCAAGGCGGCTTCACTCTCGCCTGCGGCGCCCAGCTTGGCCCGCAGTGCCAAGGTGGCCAGCTGTGGCTGGATCGCCGGGCTCAAAAAGCGCAGCACATGCGGCAGCACAATGGCATTGGCCAGGCCGTGCGGGGTGTGGTAGAGGCCACCCAACTGGTGGGCGATGGCGTGGACATAACCCACATTGGCCCGGGTGAAGGCCTGACCGGCATCGTTGGCGGCGAGCGCCATTTTTTCGCGGGCGGCCAGGTCCTGGCCGTTGGCGAAGGCGACCGGCAGGGCCTCAAAAATTTTGCTGACGGCGGACAGCGCCATCTGCTTGGTGAAGCGTGTGCCCCAGCGGCCAATGTAGGCTTCGATGGCATGGGTCAGCGCATCCATGCCGGTGGCAGCGGTGATGTCGGGTGGCAGGCCCAGCATCAGGCTGGGATCCAGTGCCGCCATGCGCGGCACGATGCGGGTGTCGGCAATCACCAGTTTGCTGTGGGTGTCGGGGTCCGAGATGACGGCCGCCACCGTGACCTCGGAGCCGGTGCCTGCGGTGGTGGGCACCGCGTAAATGGGCGCCGGTGCGCGCAGCCCCTTGAAGTAGCCCGCCAGTTGCACCGGGTGTTTGTTGTTGGCCGCCGCCAGTGCGATGGCTTTGCCCGCGTCGATGGCCGAGCCGCCGCCAAAGGCCAGAACCGCGTCACAGCCCTGGCTTTTGAACAGCGCCACCCCTTGTTCAATCAGCGCCACTGGTGCGTCGGGCAACATCTTGTCGAACACCACATAGGCCAAACCACCGGCTTTGAGCGCCTGCAACATCGGCAACATCAGGCCCAGTTTGGCGATCACCGGGTCGGTCACAATCAACACCCGTTGGTGATCAAAGTCACAGATGGCCTGCCCCAAGCGTGCGCTGGCCCCCGGGCCGACCAATAATGTCGGCTGGGGAATCGGCAGCAAGCGTGTGGCCACGCCAACTGCGCGCATCAGCGTCGATAAACCCGCAGAACGCAGTCCACTTGTCAGTAAATTCGCCAACATTGCGCTTACCCTTCTTCATAGAATGAAACACCCACCCGCGCCATCACAGGCGGCATGATGCACTGCGTGCCATCGTCCGTGTAGTTGTGGCTCTCCAAACCAGCATTGAGTGATGTTCTTCTATGAAAACAGTGATTGGTATCAGCCTTGGGTCCAGCGCCCGAAACTTCGAGTTCAGCACCCGTTTTCTGGGTGAGTCCTTGCGTGTCCAGCGCCTGGGCACCGACGGCAGCCTGGCCAAGGCCAGCAAGCTGGTGAAAACCTGGGACAAACGTGCCGATGCCATTGGTCTGGGGGTGCTCAAAGACAGCTACAAGGCGGGCAGCCACCGCTTTGTTGACAAAGACAGCGCCAAACTCAAATCGGTGGCGCACAAAGCGCCCGCCACCATGGGTGGGCCGCTGGGTGACATCCTGCAAGAGTGGGCATTGCGCCACACCCAGGTGGCACTGGGCCACTATTTCAACAACGCGCGGGTGCTGTTTTTCTCGGGCCTGAAAAACTACAAACTCGCGATGTCGATGGCCGAGTACACCAGCAACCTGCAGTTTGCCGACCCGCTGACCCAGCTGGCGGTGCCCAAACTGCTGACCAGCCTGCAGGCGCTGCAGCTGTATGCCAGCGGCGCCCATTACGTCAAAGACTGGTCGCTGCCTTCGGCCTTGTCCAGTGGACCTGTCAAGGAGTGGACACGCTTTTTGCTGCGCAAGGCCATGCAAAAGGCCAGTGTCATCGTCGCGCCGGTGCACGAACTCGACGAATTTGGTCTGGAAGAGCTGGCGGGCAAAACCATCATCACCTCCACTGTGAGCGACGAGCGCCTGGCGAGTTTTGCCGCCAAGGGGGTGCACCTGGTGATCGACGGTGCACCGGTGTTGCACGGCCACAGCCTGGGGCCGGACCTGCTCGACGCCATGATCTGTGCCGCCAGCGGCAAGGCGCCCGAAGACATTCTGGAAGACGATTACCTGGAGATCATCACCGGCCTGCAGCTGGAGCCGCGCATTCTGTATCCCAATGGCTTCAAGCGTGTGAACCGTTTTGCCTTTGTGATTCACCCGCTGTCTCAAGAGTATTTCAAGAAGGTCAAACCGATCGACCTGCTGTCGCAGGTGTCGCCCCCAGTGATGATGAACTCGCTGGAAAAAATCATGGCCTATGCACCGCCGTTTGTCTATTCCCATGTGAGTGGCGTCCAGTCGCCCACCGGGGTCGAGGCCGAGGGCTGGCTGATCTCGGTGGGAGGCACGCCCAGGGAGATCATGCGCCACAGCCCCGAGTTCACCTACCGCCGCCTGCTCGACGCCGCCGCCACCGCGCAGCGCCTGGGTGCGCAGATCATGGGCCTGGGTGCCTTCACCAAGGTGGTGGGGGATGCCGGGGTGACGGTGGCCAAACGCTCGCCGCTGCCGATCACCACCGGCAACAGCTACAGCGCCTCAGGTGCCTTGTGGGCCGCGCATGACGCACTGATGCGCCTGAACCTGCTGCCCAAGCCGCGTGGCAAGGCGCGTATCCCATTCAAGGCCATGGTGGTGGGCGCCACCGGCGCCATTGGCTCGGTGTGTGCACGCCTGATCGCCAAGGTGGCACAAGAGGTGTATCTGGTGTCGCCCGAGACCGCAAAGCTGCTGGCGCTGAAGGAGTCCATCCTGCGTGAAACGCCAGACGCGCAGCTGTTTCTGTCCGCCAAGGCCGACAAGGACATCGCCGAGATGGACATGATCGTCACCGCCACCTCGGGGGCTGGCAAAAAGGTGCTCGACATCATGCAGGTCAAACCGGGTTGCGTGATCACCGACGTGGCGCGTCCGCTGGACCTGCCCGCCAGCGAGGTGGCCAAACGCCCCGATGTGCTGGTGATCGAGTCGGGTGAGATCCTGCTGCCCGGTGAGCACATCCGCATGAAAAACATCGGCCTGCCCAAGGGTGTGGCCTACGCTTGCTTGGCCGAGACGATTGTGCTGGCGCTCGAAGGCCGCTTCGAGAACTTCACCGTCGGTCGCGCCATCGAGTGGGAGAAGGTGCGTGAGATCTACAAGCTGGGCCTCAAACACGGCATGAAGCTGGCCGCCATCAGCGGTGTCAACGGGCCGTTCAGCGACGAAGACATTGCCCAGGTGCGCAAGCTGGCGCTGGCAGCACGCAAAAAAGGCCAAGTCAGTCGAACCAAATTGCCTAAAGTCGCTCCGACAGAGATCAGAAAGCGCCCTCGCGCACCCAGAAGGTTGACAGTTGATGCCACACAGCAAGTTTGAATCTAAGGCGCTGGCCGTTCCCAGCGGCCGTCTGTCGCGCCTGGCCCGTTTTGGCGGCATGGCCTCCAACATCGCCGGGGGCATGTTGCTCGACGGTGCGCGCCAGCTGGCCCAGGGCAAGCGCCCCTCGGTGAGTGATCTGTTGCTGACCCCGGCCAACGCCATCAAGGTCACCCACCAGCTGGCCCAGTTGCGTGGTGCGGCGATGAAGGTCGGGCAACTGCTGTCGATGGACGCAGGTGACATGCTGCCGCCTGAGCTGGCCGAGATTCTGGGGCGCCTGCGCTCCGAGGGGCACCACATGCCACAAAGCCAGCTCAACGCCGCACTCAACGCCCACTGGGGCAGCGGCTGGCAACAACGTTTTGAAACTTTTTTATTCCAACCCATCGCTGCTGCGTCCATCGGCCAGGTGCACCGCGCCACCACCAAAGACGGGCGCGAGTTGGCGATCAAGATCCAATACCCCGGCGTGCGCCGCAGCATCGACAGCGACGTGGACAACGTGGCCTCACTGATGCGCCTCTCAGGTGTGTTGCCCAAGACGCTCAACATCGCGCCGATGTTGGCGGAGGCCAAGCGCCAGCTGCATCAGGAGGCCGATTACCAACGCGAAGGCCAGTACCTGCAGCGTTTTGCCGAGCTGCTGGCCGACTCGCCTGAGTTCCTGGTGCCCAAGTTACACGCCGACTTCACCACCCAGAGTGTTCTGGCAATGGATTTTGTGGACGGTGTGCCGATCGAGTCGCTGGTGGACGCGCCGCAGGAAGAGCGTGACCGCCTCATGACGCTGCTGATCGGCCTGCTGTTTCGCGAGCTGTTCGAGTTTGCGCTGATGCAGACGGACCCCAACTTTGCCAACTACCGCTACAACACCTCTACCCGGCAACTGATCCTGCTCGACTTTGGCGCCACCCGCGTCTTTCCGCCAGAAATGGCGCCAGCCTACCGCCAACTGATGCAAGCTGGCCTGGCCGGTGACCGCGCTGGCGCACGCCAGGCCATGATCAACATCGGTTTTTTTGACGAACAGGCGCTGCAACGCCATCAAGACGCGGTGATCAACATCTTTGAGCTGTCGCTGGAGCCGCTACTCCAAACCGGCGACTACGACTTTGGCAACACCGACGTGGCGCTACGTCTGCGTGACGCTGGCATGGCCATTGGTGAACAGCGTGATTTTTGGCACATCCCGCCAATGGACACGCTGTTTTTGCAGCGCAAGTTTGGCGGCGTCTACATGCTGGCCAGCCGTCTCAAGGCGCGTGTGAACGTGCGTGCGCTGATGGAACAGTACCTGTCCACCAGCGCCGCTTGATGATCCTATTTATATAGCTATCAGCCCTTGTATTTATTGGGCTAGAGGCATATTTGCCCCTTTGTTGGCCACCGACAGCAGAGGCTTGTCTGTGCTGCTGTGTTTGGCCGCAGACGCGGTGCCAAACTGGATGTCCCCCGAGAGTTGGCCGCCTTCTTCCACCACCAGCATGCCGTAGCGGATCTTGCCGGTGACACGACCGGTGGCGTAGACCACCAGCTTTTGCCGCACTGTCAAGTCGCCATCAAACTGGCCATGGATCTCGGCCAGGTCGATCTCGGCCGAGCCCTTGAACGCACCCTGCTCGGCGATCTCCATCAGCCGCGAGTCCATCGTGGCCTCGACCAGACCCTCGACAAACAAGGTGTCGCAGTCGGTGATCTCCACGCCTTTGAGCTTGATGTTGGGCCCCACCGTGAGTTTGCTGCCGATGCTGCTGGGGGCGGCTCCGGCATCGCCCGCAGGCGGGGTGACGGCGCCGCGCTGGCTGATGTGGGTGCTGTTGCTGCGGCCTGCGTCCTGGCTGACCTGTGTGCTGACCGTTGGGCTTTTGCTGGCCACCTGTGGCAGCGGCACCACATGCCGGTCGGTGGTGGCTTCGGACTCGCGTTTGTTGAAAAAGTGGGGTGATATGGCCATAAGAGCTCCTTGAAAACCTCAGCTTAAAGCCGCCTGCCGCAGAAGTCGCCACCCGTTTTGCAAGTGTTGTAACAGGAGGGACGCGTCAGACAGGCCCCTGGCTGTGTGGGGCAACGCACAGCCAACCAGCAGACCTGGCCCTAGAGTCACAGGCCTCTGTCTGCCTGTTTGTGGGCAGCCACCCGCCCCAAACCATGAAACATCAGCCACACCAACTTACATTTTTGAACCCGCTGTCCAGCCATCCGGGCCGACTGCCTTCGGTGCCCGGTCCGGGCGGGCGAACGCTGAGGTCGCTGATTCGCCACCCGGCGGTGCTGCCAGGTGTGGCGGTGCTGGTGGCGGCTGGTCTGCTGCTGGTCTACCACACGGTGGTGACCCAGGCGGTGAACCAGAGTGTGCTGCAGCAAAAGGCGCGTTCCGCACAGGCCCAGGCGCTCTGGCGCTGCCAACAGCTGCCGGGCGTGTCGGCGCGTCAGGCCTGCTTGCGCGAGCTGGCTGCGCCGCTGCCCAGCGGAACCTAGCGTTTAGGGTGTCGGACTCACCGTGGTGCTCTGGCGCAGAAGGCCGCCGGCCTGTGACTCTTTGGTGATATTCCCCTGACCTCGGATGCGTTCCTCGCAGGCTGCGCGGTCGTCACTGTTTTTGTGAACCGCGCAGCGTTGCAGCGCGTTGCTGGCGTAATCGCTCGTGTTGTTGCCCAGGTCCCCGCGCCTGGCTTGTGCCATGGCGGCACCTGCTTCACGGCGGCAGGTGGCCGGGTCCTGGTAGGACTGGCCACTGGCGCACGCGGCCATGTCCTGCTGGTAACGCTCTTGCGCCTGTGCCAGGGCATTGGGCTGGGCTGCCAGCGCTGCCGAGGTGCAGGCCAGCGTTGTGAATGCGGCGAAGGCATGGCGACGCCAGGAAACAAACGTGAAGGTCATGGTCAGGCTTTCGTTCAGTGGATGAATCGGACTGACGATACGCGGCAGCGCAGTGGCTGTCGGTGCGGTGAGACACACCCGGGCGCCGCCTAATTCCTAGATTCGTTGCGTCTTTTCTGCCGTCGTTAACATGGTCTGGCCATTGTGGAATCGGCCTTGGCGCTGCGTCCAAATGTTTCTTTTTTTCAAACCAGGAGTTGCCATGCCCACTGCTTTTGACATGTCTTGGCGCCCAGCGACCGCCATGCTGGTGTTGATCATCGCTTCTTTGGCCATGCCCTCGGTGGCTCAGGCCAAACGTCTGTTTGGCGGTGTGAAACCGATGCCGCGCAACAGCGTCACCAAAGCCCCGACGCCGCCAGCCGCACCTGTGGCACCGGCTGCGACCCAGGCTCCGGCAACGACCGTGGCACCTGCCAAACGCAGCCCTGGCGTACTGGGCACGGTCGGGGCTGTGGCGGTGGGCGCCGCCGCTGGCACCATGGCTGGCACTGCCTTGGCGGGTGGCAAGTCGTCCGATGAAGACCGCCAGGCCAAAGAGGCTCAGGCACTGGCCGCAGAAAAAGAGGCCCATGAATTGCAACGCCAGGCCGACGCAGCCAAGCACCGCGCTGAGGCGGCGCGTGCCGCCGTCAACTGATCTGGACCCGTGGTCGCCAGAGTCCAGGCGAGACTTGGGCGGCAGTGAAGCGTTTGCCGCCCTCTTCGTGGTGGCTTGTCTGATGGCCGTCGAGAGCTTACTGAGCTATAAAATTAATATCTATCATCCCTTATTTCAAAAGGGCTAGAGGCCAATTTTCCTTATAAACCCAGCGTCTGCCAGATCGGGTCCACCTTGGCTGAGACTTCCGGGCTCTTGGTCAGTGGCTGACCCCATTCCCGAGTTGTCTCCCCAGGCCACTCACGGGGGAGGTCACGCTGAGGCAATCGATACCCTGTCTGCAGCTTAACCACCAAACGCGAACTTGCGACCAGCTGGTGATCGGCTTGGTGGTGGGTGTTCAACGCACCTCCAGCAGGGTCGGAAGCCGTTCAAGCAGACGGTCAATCGTCACCCGCAGGCGCAGTGGCATCACCCGCGCCTGCGGCCAGATGGCGGTGAGCTCGTAACCGTAGGGCTGTGGTTCGTCAAACACCCTGACCAATGCGCCGCTGTTCAGCAAAGGCGTGGCCAGCCAGGTCGGTACGCGCACCAAGCCCAGTCCAGCCACACCGGCATCGGCCACCACTTCCAGACTGTCGCAGGCAAAACGGCTGCGCACCTCAAACGGCACAACGCGCCCACTTGCATCGGTGAACAGCCAGGGTTTGAGACTGCCGTCGCGCGCATAAGCCACATAACTGTGTTGGTCGCGCTGTGCCAACAGCTCATCAAGATTGGCCGGGTGTGGGTGGCTGGCCAGGTAGGCTGGCGCGGCATAGACCCCCATCCATTGGCGGCACAGTGGTCGCGCCGCCAGCGAGGCGCTGTTTTCCAGCGGGCCACTGCGCAAGGCCAGGTCGATGTGTTCTTCGAGCAGGTCCAAACGGCGGTCGGTGAATGAAATCTCAAAGGACAGGCCGGGATGTTCGCGGCCCAGCGCCAGCAGCAGCGGGGCCACACAGCGGCGGCCCAACAGCTCGGGCATCGACAAGCGCAGCTTGCCAACCGGTGCGTTGCGCCCAGCCTCCAGCGCGCTACCGGCTTCATCGAGCTCGGCCAGCGCACGGCGGCAGCGCTCGTAGTAGAGCTGCCCTTCTTCGGTCAGGCGCTGGCTGCGTGTGGTGCGGTGGAACAGACGCACACCAAGGCGCGCCTCCAGCCGGGCGATGGCCTTGCCTACTGCTGAGCGACTGAGCTGCAGACGTGTGCCCGCAGCGGCAAAACTGTTTGCCTCAACGGTGGCGACAAAGGTGGCAATGCCTTGTAAACGTTCACTCATTGGTAACTTTATATCTACATTGATGGGAATGAATGATGCCACACGGGATTAATAGGCGACAGTAGCATAAGACTTCAGCGACTTATCACCAAGGATGTCTCATGACAACGTCTACTTCCCAACGATGGCAACTCAGCGCCTTCGGGGCGCAACACCTGCGCTACGTCGAAACCACCTTGCCACCCCTCGCACCCCATCAAGTGCTGGTGCAGGTCGAGGCGGTGTCACTCAACTACCGCGATCTGATGCTGGTGGACAACCACTACGGCATGGCCCCCACGTTGCCGTTCACGCCGGGCTCGGACATGGCTGGCACCGTGCTCGACGTAGGTGCCGGGGTCACCCGCTGGCGCGGTGGCGAGCGGGTGATCAGCACTTTTGTCGCAGGCTGGCTGGACGGTGCCGCACCCCCTGACGCGGTGGCGCTGGGTGGCCCCGGCCCGGGCATGCTGGCGTCCCACGTGGTGCTGGACGCGCAGTGGCTGGCCGCTGCACCAAGCACACTCAACGCCGCTGCCGCCAGCACCTTGCCCTGCGCCGCGCTGACCGCCTGGGTTGGTTTGGTGGACAACGGCAAGCTGCGCGCAGGCCAGACGTTGCTGATCCATGGCACCGGCGGTGTCGCCTTGTTCGGGCTACAGCTGGCGCTGTTGCACGGGGCTCAAGTGATGGTGGTCTCGGGTGACGCCGACAAACGGGCGCGAGCCTTGGCGCTGGGTGCCAGCCATGTGCTGGAGCGCAGCAGCGACTGGCCCGCTGCGGTGTTGGCCTTGACCCAGGGCCGTGGTGCCGATCTGGTGCTGGAGACTGTCGGTGGCGCCAACCTGGCGCGTTCGTTACAAGCCCTGGCCATGGGTGGGCATGTGGCCTTTATTGGGGTGCTGGACGGCGGCGAGATCAGCGCGTCCGGCTTCGATCTGATCCGCCGCCGTGCAGTGGTGCAGGGTGTGAGTGTGGGCCACCGGCAGGCGCTGGAGCAACTGGTGCGAGCTGTGGATGCCAACAGACTGCAACCGGTGATCGCTGCCGAATACCCGGCAGCAGAACTACCGGCGGCCCTGAATCATCTGGCGCGTGGCCCGTTTGGCAAGGTGGTGCTGAGGTTTGCTTAAGCCGCCCACTCAGCAGGTTTTGGTCTGCTGAGTGGATTGCTTCCTGCTGCTTGGGAGCGTGGTTGGTCTCAATGCATTGTTATGTATTTAATAGCTATATGCCCTTATTAAATAAGGGCTAGAGCCCAATTTTCCTTATAAGCCCAGCGTCTGCCAGATCTGATCCACCTTGGCTGTGACTTCGGGGCTCATGGTCAGGGGCTGGCCCCATTCCCGAGTTGTCTCCCCGGGCCATTTGTTGGTGGCGTCAATGCCCATCTTGCTGCCCAGGCCGCTTACCGGTGAGGCAAAGTCCAGGTAGTCGATGGGTGTGTTGTCCACCAGCATGGTGTCGCGGGTTGGGTCGACGCGGGTGGTGATGGCCCAGATCACGTCGGTCCAGGCGCGCGGGTTCACGTCTTCGTCCACCACCACAATGAATTTTGTGTACATGAACTGGCGCAAAAAGCTCCAGATGCCAAACATCACGCGCCGTGCGTGGCCGGGGTAGGCCTTTTTGATGCTGACCACCGCCATGCGGTAACTGCAGCCTTCGGGTGGCAGGTAGAAGTCGGTGATTTCGGGGTACTGGCGTTGCAGCAGCGGCACAAAAACCTCGTTCAAAGCTAGCGCCAGCATGGCGGGCTCGTCCGGTGGTTTACCGGTGTAGGTGGAGTGGTAAATCGGGTCATGGCGCAGGGTGATGCGGTCGATGGTGAACACCGGAAAGTAGTCCTGCTCGTTGTAATACCCGGTGTGGTCACCAAACGGGCCTTCCAGCGCGTGTTCGAAACCACTTTTGTGGCTGGCGTCGGGGTAGATGTGGCCCTCCAACACGATCTCGGCCGAGGCTGGCACACGCAGGTCGCTACCCAGCGCCTTGACCAGTTCGGTGCGGCTGCCGCGTAACAGCCCGGCAAACTGGTACTCGCTCAAGCTGTCTGGCACCGGTGTGACCGCGCCGAGGATGGTGGCCGGATCGGTGCCCAGCGCCACACACACCGGGTAAGGCTGACCCGGGTTTTGTTTGGCGTGGTCCCGAAAATCTAGCGCGCCACCCCGATGGGCGAGCCAGCGCATGATGACCTTGTTGGGGGCAATCACCTGCTGGCGGTAGACGCCCAGGTTTTGCCGGGTTTTGTGCGGGCCGCGGGTGATGACCAGGCCCCAGGTGATCAGGGGGGCGACGTCACCGGGCCAGCAGTGCTGCACTGGCAGCCTGGCCAGATCCACATCTTTACCCTCCCACACCACGTCCTGACATGGTGCGCTGCGTTGTTCCTTGGGCGCCATGCTCCACAGGGTCTTGACCAGGTTGCCCATGCCCATCAGCTCCTTGAAGCCTTTGGGTGCTTCAGGTTCCTTGAGTGTGGCCAGCACATGGCCAAACTGGCGCAGTTCAGCCATGTCTTTGACGCCCATGCCCAAAGCAACGCGGCGCGTGGTGCCAAACAGGTTGCCCAGCACTGGGATGGTGTGGCCGGTAGGGTTTTCGAACAACAAGGCCGGGCCGCCGGCTTGCAGGGTGCGGTCACACACTGCGGTCATTTCCAGGTGGGGCGACACCGGCACAGACACACGCTTTAGCTCACCCATCTGTTCGAGCTGGGTGATGAAGTCTCGGAGGTCGTGGTAAGCCATGGTGTCTGGGGAGGTTAAAAACGTCAGAGGGCAGACAGATGCTGCCCGGGGTTTACAGCCCGCTCCAGCGTGGGCTATTGGGTTGCGGCAGGCCCAGCAGATCGATCACCCGGCTGACGGTGTGGTCCACCAGCTCGGCGATGCTCTGGGGCTTGTTGTAGAAGGCCGGTACCGGCGGAAAGACGATGCCACCCATCTCGGTCACACTGGTCATGTTGCGCAAGTGGGCCAGATTCAAGGGAGTCTCGCGCACCATCAGGACCAGGCGGCGGCGCTCCTTGAGCATCACGTCGGCGGCGCGGGTGATCAGGTTGTCGGACAGGCCATGCGCCACCGCCGCCAAGGTGCGCATCGAACACGGCGCGATGACCATACCATCACACTGGAACGAGCCGCTGGCCAGTTGCCCGCCGATGTTACGCACCGGGTAAACCACGTCGGCCAAGGCTTCCACCTGCTCGCGGGGCAAGTCCAGCTCTTGTTGCAGATTGAGCCAGCCTGCGTCGGACACCACCAGATGGGTTTCTACACCACCCAGCTCGCGCAGCAGCTGCAGCAGGCGCACACCATAGACGGCACCGCTGGCACCGGAAATGGCCACCACAATGCGCTTGGGCGCCGGGCTCACGGCTTCGATCATCGGCTCAACGCGGCCGCAGAGCCGCCAGACGGGCCATCAAATGTTCACGCGCTTGCGCCATCACATGGCGCGGGTGGAGTTTGGCTGCGTTGAACACCGGCAACTCAATCGCGTCGATGGTGTTCTTGACCAGCAGGCCCAACTCGGTGTCACCCTCCATGGCCAGTCGGCGGCTGAAAAACAGGGTGTCGGGGTCTTCCTGGCGGCGGGCCAGCAGCACAAAGTCATAGGCGCTGGCGCTGATGGTCAGGTCGGCCGGGCCGGTGCTTTTGGTGGCGGCAAAACGACCGTTCTTCCAGACAAAGTCAAAAGCCCATTGCGCGTCGGTGACACACAGGCGCAACTTCTTGCCAACCAGCATCTCGGTCACATCGGGCGCCAGCTGCTTGGCCAGCGCCAGATTCAGACCGGTGACAAACAACATCGAACCCGGCAAGGCGGGCAGGCGCCCCAAGGCTTGGCCGACCGGTTTGGGCAACACAAAAGGCGATGTTTGCATGGTGAAGTCCTTGGAAGTGTCAAAAAGGAGTCAGGCGCTAACCAGCGCAGGCGTCACCTGTTCCAGCCCGGGTTTGCCGTACCAGTAGCCGTTGCAGGATTTCTCGGGCATCAGGGTGTGCAGTTCGGCGTCTGCGTCTTGCGCTGTTTTCTGGCCAGCCATCACCGCAGCAAACAGCTCGATGATACGCAGCGTGTGTTGCGCTTGTGGGCTGATGCGAATCACATCCACACCGATGGCACGCAGGGCATTCACTTCAGGCAGCAGGTTGTACACACGGGCCGACTGGGTCTGGATGCCGTTGAGCACCAGGAATTCTTCACTCTCGCGGGTGCGCATCAGCAGGCCGTCGGGGTGCTCCATACATTTGAACTGGCAGTCGTCCTTGGGCAGGTTGGCGTGGCGCGCGGTGAAACAACGCGCCGAGAAGGCCAGCGGCATACGGCCATAGGCAAACACCTCGGTTTGTAAACCCGCCGGGCGGCCTTGCTGGATCAGCGCCAGATCATCACGCCCCATCTCCAGCGGCGGCACCCAGCGTTGCATGCCCAAGGGCGCCATCCACTCCAGGGTGGGCAGGTTGTAGATGTTGAGGTGGGGTCCACCCACAAATGGAACCTTGCCTTCCACACAATGCACGGCGCCCATGTCGTTGGCTTCGACCATGAACTCACCGTTGTCGGCAATCTTGTGCAACACGGTGACATCTGCGCCTGATTCGATCAGCACCTGGGTCGACAACACCACCTCTTTGCCCGCATCACGCAGTTTTTTGGCGATGTCGAGCCAGTCCGCCAATCGCAGCTCATGGCGGCGCGAACACACGGCTTCACCCAGGTAAACAATGTCCACCGGGCTGGTGGCGACTGATTCGTAAAACGCCAGCACCTGTTCGCGTGGCCAGTAATAAAGAAGAGGACCCAGTGCTAATTTCATAAAGCTATTTTTCTATATGGTGGCGGACGCTCGCAAAGCCGTCCTGGCTAGACGTGCCGCCGCAGGCAGTACGCGCTTGTACGACAAGGCGACGCAACGACGCTGGTGCGGCTTTGCGTGTGTCTTTCTCATTCACTTCCAGGGGCGGTGGTAAGCGCCGAGTGTGTGCTGCTGGCCCTCGGCCACTTTGTCCAGATCGCTGATCCAGATTGGTTTGGCGCTGTAGCGATGCGGGTTCTCATAACAGCTGTCAATCGCCTGGCGCCAGACCTTGGTGACCTGCGCCACATAAGCCGGGCTGCGTTGGCGGCCTTCGATCTTGAGGGCGCGCACCCCCATCTTCATCATTTGGGGTAACAAACTCAAGGTGTTGAGGCTGGTGGGCTCTTCGATGGCGTAATAGTTGTGGTCATCACCCACATCAAAACGGCCTTTGCACAGCGTCGGGTAGCCGGCGTTTTCACCCGGTGCATAACGGTCAATCAACACACCGTTCAAGCGTGACTCCCGGCCCTGGGGTGTTTCCACCCAGCGCACCGCTTTGGGGGGTGAACAGACGCCGTTGGTGTTGGGCGCCTCACCGGTGACGTAGCTGGACAAGGCACATCGGCCTTCGACCATCACGCACAGGCTGCCAAAACCAAAGACCTCGATCTCAATCGGCACCCGCTCCATGAGTTGTTCGACCTGTGTCAAAGACAACACGCGCGGCAACACCGCACGCGCGATGCCGAAATGCTGGTAATAAAAATCCACCGCTTCGTAATTGGTGGCCGAACCTTGCACCGACAAATGCAGCGGCAACTGCGGCTGGTGTTTGGCGGCGTAGGCCATCAACCCCGGGTCAGCCAGCAAAACGGCATCCACACCACTGTCGGCAGCCCGGTCAATCGCGCTGCGCCAGAGGTCTGCCTTGGCCGTCTGCGGGTAGGTGTTGAGTGCAACCAGAACCTTGCGACCCCGCTCATGGGCGTAGTGAATGCCCGCAGTGATGGCCGCAGCGTCAAAGTTCAGGCCGGCAAAATTGCGCGCGTTGGTGGCATCGCGAAAACCCAGATACACGCTGTCGGCACCGTTGTCGATGGCCGCTTTGAGGGCGGGCAGGCTCCCGGCAGGGCACAGCAGCTCCATCCGGTTCTGGGCAGGTGCCCCCGGCTTCAGATTCAGGGAAGAGTCAATAGCGGCATTCATAAGCTGAGGGGCAGCGCTGGAGCCAGCGCCGGTAAAGTCGAGCCGCCGAGGGTACCCAAGCGCCACACAGGCGCCAATGATGTAGGTCAACCAAGTCTTAAAAAGTCGCGCCAGCGCGTTGTGAATCCCAGGCAGATGGTCTGGGACAGCCTGGAGTGGCTTGAAAGTTCTGCCGTTGTTGATAGACTGCAGACTGGTTGGGGGGGTAGCTCAGTTGGGAGAGCGCTACGTTCGCAATGTAGAGGTCGTGAGTTCGATCCTCATCCTCTCCACCACCCGTGAAGGCCCTTGTAAGCTAAAGGTTTACAAGGGTTTTTTGTGATGATCTGGCGCTGTGTCAGATCTGCCCCAACTGAATGGGCTCCAGCACCCCAAGGGCTTGGGGCAAGCTGTTGGCTCCGAGCAAGTCTGCTGCGCTTGTCTGTCACCCAGTGTGCTGGCGCTACGATTGCGCCACGAGACAACGCGGCGGCGGCGCCTAGAAAACAACATCATGGACATACGTGGACTCAGATACTTCATTGTGACGGCGCAAGAGCGCAACATCAGCCGGGCGGCAGAGCGGCTGCACATGACGCAACCACCGCTTACCCGGCACATCCAGGCGCTCGAAGAGGAGCTCGGGGTCCAGCTCTTCACCCGCACCAGTTCAGGGGTTGAGCTGACTCAGGCCGGAGAGGCGCTGCTGGGGCATGCCCACAACATCAGCTCCCACGTTGAGCTGGCCACCGAACACATCCGGCGCGTTGCGTCTGGCCAAGAGGGGCGCATCGACATCGGCGTTTTTGGCTCCCCCATGCTCAATGCCATTCCTCGCATACTGGGGGCGTTTTCGCGCTCACGCCCCAAGGTCAATGTGGTGTTGCACAACGCGCCCAAAAAGCGGCAACTGGAAGCCCTGCTGCAGGGCCGCATCATGGTGGCTTTTGACCGCTATTTCCCTGAATCGCCCGAGCTGCAGTCGGAACTGGTGGGTGAAGAGCCTTTGTGGGTGGCGCTGAACCAGAGAAACCCGCTGGCGCTCAAAACCAGCATCAGCCTGGCCGACCTGGAGCATGAGCCGCTGATTGGTGAGCAAGACCAGAGCATCTTTTTTGCCAGTCCGGCCTTGTCGCAGCTGCAAAAGATCAACCCGCTCATCGTCCACAAAGCGGCGGACATGGTGTCTGCGGTGGTGATGGTGTCCGGGGGGTTTGGCAGCGCCCTGGTGCCGGAGTCGGTCCTCAACCTGAAGTTGCCCGAGGTGGTGTTCCTGCCTTTGGCCGAGGACAGTGCGTCAATGATTGGTTTGCATTGCATTTACCGCAAGGACGAGTCCTCACCCTTGCTGGCGGGTTTGCTGGCTTGTGTCCGGGATTACCGTCACCACTATGCTTCCGGCCTGGCAGGCGCCCCCAGCCCTTAGTGGCCAAGGTGTCAAGGCCAGCTTGTCACCCAGATCGGCCTGCCATGCTGTGGAGGTATCGCCCTATGCCCCAATAACATTGGACCGCATCCAAGGCTGAACCCTACAATTTTTTTCGAACAAGGGTCATGGAATAGCCCTTGCAACAACAGTGATGTTTCCTCACGCAGGACCAAGCCAGACCATGGCGTGGTTCGATCAAGGCTGCATCGCTGTACCCCAACCGTCAACAACCCAACCCATGTCAGCCACCATGCATCTGAACGAAAAAAGCCGAGCCAATTTGCCTGCCACGGTCAGCCAACCCACCTACGACCGCAGCCAGGTAGTTGGATCCATCGTGCATCTGGGCATAGGCGCCTTTCACCGCGCGCACCAAGCCATGTTCACCGAAGCCGTGCTGGCCTCGGGTGACTTGGCCTGGGGCATTGTGGGCGCTGGTGTCATCTCTGCGGATATGAAAA